>NZ_MQVY01000017.1 GCF_002954385.1 Tenacibaculum sp. SG-28 | reverse complement strand
AGTGAGCATTTAAGGATATAAAAACGAATGACTGTAGTCGAAAATCAGGGTTGTATAAAAACACTAATTTTCTATCTTTGGTCAGAGTAGTTTTACATTTACCAAGTTTCGGCTTTGGTATTTATGCAAGGCATATTAATAAAAATTAATGAAAGTTATGTTTGTACTTGCCGCTCAGTATTATGTGTCGCTACACAAACCTAACAAAACCTAAACTGCATTAAAACGCAGCTTAGCCAAACCGTTGTGGTTAATTTTGACCCAAAACGAAAGCGAGTATAAAAATCAAAACTTTAGAATTACAATCTTTGATATTACAATTTTAATTTTCAATAATTAAAAAGAGATAGTAATATTAAATCAGTAACAAAATGGCAATCAGAATCCTTTTTCTTTTTCTTTTAAATATAACTATTGGTTATAGTCAAAACATAACTATTAAGGGAATTGCTTTAGATTCAACTTTAGGGGAAAAAAAAGTATCTATTTCAATTAATGATACTATAATTAAATTTGTAAAAAAAGAATTATCAAATCCTAAAATGACTTCATCAAACTCATTTGATATAGTTGAAGTTTTACGAAAAAAATATACTACGAAGACTAATAGAAATGGCAAGTTTACAATAAAAGCAAAACTAACTGACACACTTTATTTTTATTCTCAAAGACATTTTACTCAAAAACATTTAGTATCAGATTTATTGAAAAAAAATATAAATATTCAATTGAAGCCTGAAAAATGTATTAAATTTATAAAATGTAATGATACTATTAAAAGTTTAAGATTTATTGGAAAAGTAATTAATGTTACTTCTAGTAAAAGAAGTATTATTGTAATACTATAATTTTAGGAGGTGGCACTAACTCTAAATATAATATTAAATACAAAATAATTAAACTCCTCGATGGAAGCTTTAAGTCAGATACAATTAATATATCTACTTACATAGAAAACGAAAAAATTTTATCTTTTGATAGTTTCCATTATGTAGTGAGAAAAAAATGTGACGTTGTTAATAATTACTCTAAATATGCTCCCCAGATTACAGATATTTACATCAGTAATAATGACCAATGGATTGTACCTTACCAAGATTTAGTTTACAAAAGACTTGACAGCTTTAAAACTAATATTAGACCGAAAAAAATAATTCTTAAAAAATCTTTAAAGAGAAATGTAACTAACTGGGATAAATTAAAATATCCCAAGCCTTATTTCAAGGTAGAAAATAATGAGCTTTTTGCTCTTTATGGTAATACATTAGAGGAATATATAGAATTGAAAAAAAATCAAAAACAGTCTTCTTTTGAGAAACTTCTAGATTCACTAGGCTTTAATAAATTGAAAAAAATCAAAAACTAACCACAACACCGTATATAATTTATTGCTAGTTCTAGCCTACTTATGAAAGTCCTCGCGAACTTTCTTGGTCGGTAATTATTTACTAAATTAGGTACTTGAAACACGCAACAAACCATATACAAACACGTTATATTGAACCGCTCCGAGCAGTCTTACGGGTGAATTTATTAAGGTATTCAGAAGTTGGATGGAAAAGAAAAATAAATTGCTTAATTATAAAAAATAATTATAATTTTACTTGCCGGATAGCCGTATGTATCACTTTCAAATTTTATAAAATTTGAACTGTATTAAAGCCTAATTTAGCTAAACCTTTAAAAACAATTAAATAAATGAATTTTAAAAAAAGAATTTTAGTTTTAATGCTTAATTTATTTTTTATTGCTTGCTCTGAAGAAGAAAATATTGAAATCTCTAGAGAAGAACTTATGGTTAATAAAACCTGGACTTTTAAAAAATTAGAAATAATTGATATTCAAGACTCTGGAGGCTCTTTGCTCACCAAAGCTCAAATTGAGAAAAAAATAAATGATTTTAATAGCGGAAATGGTGAGACTATGTTCTTTAGACCAGATAAAACTGGATACACAACTTCCATTTATGGAATTGAAGAATATACATGGAATATTAATTCTGACAATCAAATAGAATTAATATTAGAAAATTCAAACGACAATGTTGTTCACAATAATTTTAATGTTACCAACTCCCGTTTAAGCTTTGAAATTCCATTCGCAGTTTATGACTCAATTACATCTAATGAAGTACTTGAAGTACTTGCGTTCGGAACTACAATTTGGGAGTAAA
>NZ_MQVY01000016.1 GCF_002954385.1 Tenacibaculum sp. SG-28 | reverse complement strand
GAAAAAAAACTAACTAAATATTATGTATAACAAATTTAATGATTTCTCAATTTCGCTTTTTATATGGCAAACCTTAATTATTTTATCAATCGGTCTTTGGATTTATTGTTTGATTGATATTTTTAAAAATAAGTTTGCACAAAATGACAAAATAATTTGGACTCTAGTAGTCATCTTGATTCCATTTATTGGCTCGTTATTATACTTGTATATTGGTAAAAATAAGAAATTGAAGTTGAACTAGTAGAAGCACTAAAAGCCAACACTGTGTATAATTAATTGCTTTCATATAGTATATCTGTGAAATATTCGCTGCGATTTTCTATTCGGTTTGTAATTCCTAAATTAGGTTCCTTAACCAAGCAACTAACATTACACAGAGACGTTGTAAACAATTTAAGAAATGTCGAAAAGCATTCTTATAACAAAAACGAATTTTAAAGGATTGACTAAAGCTGAACTTTACGAGCATTCTTTAGACCCAAATTCTGAATTAACACAATGGGCAAAAAAAAGCTCTATAAAAAAGGAAGTTAAAAAGAAACGAAAGAATGAAAAAAGCCACTAAATATGGATTTCTGATTTTTGGTGTAATAACCTAATTGGGTTTGCTCTAAAAGGAAATATTACGCACGAACAGTTTGACTCTAAAAAATGGAAAAATTGGACGGAAACTGAAGAAAAAATGTCGATGCGTTGGGATATGATGAACAGTTTAAGGAACAATCACGAACTGAAAGGAAAATCCAAAGCGGAAATTATTGAACTACTCGGAAATCCAGATGAAGGAAAATCAAAATTGAATTTTAGATATTATCTTGGAATGGCTAAACACGGAATTGATACTGGGAGTTTAGTAATCAAATTTGACCAAAATGATTTAGTCTCTGATTTTTATGTTTGGCACGGTTAATCTGAATAAAAACTGTTTACAACACGGTATATAGCAAATAGGGCGTTCGGTGATTTACCAAAGCTCAGTACCATTTAGAAACACCGCCAAATCGTTGATTTGGCTTTTAAGAATGAATAAATTAAAAACAAAATACAACGTTTTGGCTCAGTGCAAACTTGAAAGTTTATCGCTTTCTACTGCCCTACTTGCCATATACTAATCGTTAGGTTTAATAGCTCCGAGTGGTCTTGCGTGTAAATTGCTCCAAGTATTGCGGAGTTGGATGGAAAAGAAGAAAGAAAATTGCTTACTACGAATATGAAAAGGAATATGATTTCGTAAGCTTTTAAGGATATAAAAACGATTGACCGTAGTCGAAAATCAGGGTTGTATAAGAACACTAATTTTCTATATTTGGTCAGAGTAGTTTTACATTTACCAAGTTTAGGCTTTGGTATTTAAGTAAGGCTTAATTATAAAAATTAATGAAAGTTATGTTTGTACTTGTCGCTCAGTATTATGTGTCGCTACACAAACCTAACAAAAGCTAAACTGCATTAAAACGCAGCTTAGCCAAACCGTTACCTCACATTTAATAGCTGAATTGAGAATAATAATTAACATATTGATTTTACTTTTAATACTGTTTGGGTGTTCGGATTCAAAACGGAATTTAATAGTTGTTAAAAATGACCATCAAATTAATTTGACCGAAATTGATTCTGTAAAAGAAAATCTAAATGGATATTGGGTAATGGATTTAGGAAGACGGAACACTTCGACGGAGACAATATTGTGTCTGAAATTCAATGAATATTCAGCTTTTTGGGAACATGTAATTATAAAAAATGGAATGCTTAATAAAACTTTTGAATTTAATACTTCTGGACCTGTAGCAAGTCTTATAAAAGTGAATGATAGTGTAAAAATTGAACTAGTTAATCTTGGAGGAGCAGACACTACCAAAATTGAATATTTGACTAAAACTAAATTTAGAATAAACGATATAACATACTTTAAGCACAAAGGTTATCCAGAATTAAAAACAATAATGGAATAAAAACGTGAGGTAACAACGGTTATAAGTAATGCGGGACTATTTGCTAAAACAAATCTACTATCCTATTATTCCGCTCGCAATTTGTACCTTTATTGTAGAAAATAATAAACATAAAAATGGCTCGCTCAAGTAAGTGCTCAATTGAATCTGAAAGGCTTTCTAAAAACCCGCACTACTCATAGCCAGACCGTTGTAGCAAATTAAACACAACCAATGAAAAATACAATTACATTAGTATTACTGCTTTTATGCAATGTTTTATCATTTGCACAGAACAATAAAAAAAAGGAATTAGAGACAAAGACTATGTTTGAAGTTCAAGTTGATTCTAAAAAATATGAATTGGAAGAAGG
>NZ_MQVY01000015.1 GCF_002954385.1 Tenacibaculum sp. SG-28 | reverse complement strand
AAAAAATGATCATAACAACATCTAAACTGCATTAAAACGCAGCTTAGCCAAAACGTTACCTGTAATTAATGAAAAAAATACTACTGACCATTTTAGTTTTAATACTAATAAGTTGTAATGCAGAAAATAAAAAATCTACTGAAGAACTCAATGTACTTTTTATAGGAAACAGTTTGACGTTTTATCATGAAATGCCTTTAATGGTTCAAAAAATGTTAAATGAAACAAATCCTAATATTAAAATTCATCAGAGTACTTTTCCTGGAATGTTCCTTGATTGGCATTTAAACAAGACAATCTTAACACAAAATGAAGAAAGTATAAATGTGCGGAATAAAAAAGAAGGAGAAATTACTGAAACAGAACGAAAATTGTCAGAAAGGAAATGGGACATAATTATATTACAAGAAGGAACAATTAGAGTGATTATACCTGAATCACGGAATCTTGTAGTTGATTCTTCAATAAAGAAATTCAAAAAAATTGTAAATAATCCAAATTGTAAGTTTATATTATTCAACACTTGGGCATCAAAAGCCGAATACCCATTGGAGAAATGTTATCCAGGTAGGTTGATAGATAAATCATTGGAAAGCAGTAAAAAATACTGTTCCGAAAGTATTGAAAATTTAGAACAACATAATGACGTTATAAACCAAGCATATCAAAAATTAGCGGACAATAACAATATCTTGAAGTCAAATAACGGAAACTTATTTTATGAAATTCGCATAAAACATCCAGAGATTGAACTTTTTGACGACTCCTTTCATCCTTCCGTTTATGGTTCGTTTTTAAATGCGTGTGAATTTTATCAAATTTTATCAAACGAAAAAGCCATTGATTTAAAATATAATGGTGAAATAGAACCTGAAGTTGCGAATTTACTAAAGAAGATAGCTGAATAAAACTACAGGTAACAACGGTTATAAGTAATGCGGGACTAATTGCTAAAACATTACTTTCTGCTTCTTTTTCCACTCGCAATTTGTATCTTTATTCAAGAAAATAACAAACATAAAAATGGCTCGATAAAGTTAGTGCTCGATTGAAACAAATCGCTTTCAAACTCCCGCACTACTCATAACCGAGACCGTTGGCAACAATATCTGAACAAAACGCAAAAAGAATGAAAAGAGTATATTTTAATCATATTAGTAGTTTGAAAAATGCAGTTTTGATCATTTCCTCGTTTATATGTTTATTAATAGGAACATTTGAATTATTCTCTGAACCAAATATCATGTGGAATAAGAGAATATCTACTCTTGGCTCAATTTTGACGGTTGTTTTCTTTGCAAGAATGGTTTTTGGTAAATATTACGTTGGATGGAATAAAGTTGGAATAACAATAAGGATAAATTCCTTTATGGGAAAAACCTTCAATTTTAAAGATATAAAGTCTACTGTTTTGGAGAACGGAATTCTTACTGTTGTGAAAAAAGATGAAGAGAAAATAGAATTAGACTTGAGTGAAATAGAAGAAAATGACGTTGAAAAAATAACTGAAATTTTAATAGAAAATACTATTGCCAACAACACCTAAACTGCATTAAAACGCAGCTTAGCAACAACGTTAGCAACAATAAACAAAAAAATGAAAATAGGGATTTTATCACCAATACCTTTTGGTATATCATGGATACTATCAATTATTATTTTAGGGGTTACGATAGGTAAATTAGAGTTATTGGATATCTTAAATAAAAATTATAGATATCTAACAGTCCTCTTAATAGTCTTGATAATATCAAAAACTCTACATTATTTTTACTCTGGTAAAATTAAAATAACTTCAATTTCAGATGAGAATTTTGAAATAAAGATTAAAAAATTACCGTTGTTCTCTAAACTTAAAAACCAAACTATAAAATTAACCGATATAGAGTACTTCAGAGTTTCTAAAGGTAGAGCTTGTGACAGAATAATAATTGAATTAAAGAACAAGGAAAACGTTAGAATTTGTACAGATAACTTGAAAAACTTTTTAAGCTTAAGAGATGAAAAGAAAGATTTAATAAATTTATTTACAGAAAAAAATATAGAAATAAAAAAAGCCTCATGGTATGATAGCCTCTAATTCTTCATCTATAAATTCTGAGTAATGGATTGATTTAAAATTAAAGTTTTATTATTATTAGTATTAGGTAGGATAAAATACTGTTGCTAACACGGTGTATGAAAACATAGCTAATTAAGTGTTTAATCAATAATTTTGTGTTTTATTTGCTGAGACCGCCAAGTTTTTAATTTGGCTTAAAAACTGAGAAGTTAAATCAAAATATAAAAAATTGGCCCTGTGATAAACCCAAAATGTAGTGTCTATTTACACGCTACGTTTCATACACTGGCCGTTGTAAACAATG
>NZ_MQVY01000014.1 GCF_002954385.1 Tenacibaculum sp. SG-28 | reverse complement strand
TTACTCCCAAATTGTAGTTCCGAACGCAAGTACTTCAAGTACTTCATTAGATGTAATTGAGTCATAAACTGCGAATGGAATTTCATAGCTTAAACGGGAGTTGGTAACATTAAAATTATTGTGAACAACATAGTTGTTTGAATTTTCAAATATTAATTCTATTTGATTGTCAGAATTAATATCCCATGTCCATTCTTCAATTCCATAAATGGAAGTTGAGTATCCAGTTTTATCTGGTCTAAAGAATATAGTCTCACCATTTCCGCTAGAAAAATCATTTATTTTTTTCTCAATTTGAGCTTTGGTGAGCAAAGAGCCTCCAGAGTCTTGAATATCAATTATTTCTATTTTTTTAAAAGTCCAGGTTTTATTAACCATAAGTTCTTCTCTAGAGATTTCAATATTTTCTTCTTCAGAGCAAGCAATAAAAAATAAATTAAGGATTAAAACTAAAATTCTTTTTTTAAAATTCATTTATTTAATTGTTTTTAAAGGTTTAGCTAAATTAGGCTTTAATACAGTTCAAATTTTATAAAATTTGAAAGTGGTACATACGGCTATTCGGCAAGTAAAAGTATATTTATTTTTTATAATTAAGTAATTTATTTTTCTTTTCCGTCCAACTCCGTAATTCATGGAGAAATTCATCCGTAAGACCACTCGGAGCTATTAAACCTAACGGATTTGTGTATAATTAGTTACTTGGAAAGACTCAGCCATTTTCCGCCGTAATCCAAATATATATATATATAAAGGTTGCATTCGCCTGTTGCAAATTCAGCCGCAATTAATTATACACGGTGTTGTACACAGTTTTTATTTCTCCTTTTTTGATTAAATCAATTAATTCACACCTTTTTTCCGAATTGGTTTGTTCCGTGAAATTTTCTCCAATTCTAACAAAATCGTATGGAATATGCTTGTTTTCAGATTCGATTATCTTTTCAAAACTACTTTCTCCATAAGCAAGAAGTGTTGTTTTGTCAGTACTTTTAGAACTCAACAAGATTCTTTTTAATTCTCCGTTCTTTTGCTTGGTAAAAACCCTAAATCGAGAGCTTTGTAATTCCAATTCAGTTGGATAAAAAGCAATTCCATTTTCGTCAAACTCAATTTGTTCTCGACGATTCTTTTTGTCAAATTTTTGACCGAAATCAGTATTGTCAATAATTATTGCAGTTCCTTTGTAGTTTGCTGGTAAAATTAAATCCACTTTCTGAATGTCAGCGAAGTAAAATGATATTTCATAAACTGCTTTTGAGGTTGGATAGAACAAAACCAAAGGTGTCAAAATCCATAATAACTTTTTCTTTAGTTTAAATGTTCCAAAGAGTAGAGAAATTACTCCAATGATAAAAATCGGAAACCCGATTATAAATCCCATAAAGACAAACATTGGAAACAAAAATCCAATTATTATTAATCCAATTCCAATTTTATCATATTTGTTCATTTCTCAAATTGTGTACAACGTTTAGTGTAAAATGCGTTTTAATGCATTTTTACACCTTGTTGTAGTGCGTTTTCTTTTAGTTTATTATAAAATTCGTTTCTATCTGCATTGTCAGGTAATCCAGCGACTTGTCCGTCTCCAAGTTCCATAATAATCCAATCCCCATTCTTTTTTTGAGCAACATCCATTGTAAAGAATTTGCTATCAATGTTTTTAGCAATATCAATAAAATCATCAAGTTCTGGTTTTGTTTCTCCGTATTCTCCCTCATCCCAATAGTCAAATACTTTAACTATTTTATTATTTGCAAAGAAGATTCTAAACTCTTTGGTTAGGGGCATTCCACTTTTTGAATGTTCGGTTAAATACTCGAGTTCTTCGAATTTTCTGAATACTAATCCTTCATTTAAGGAATCTCCTCTCAATTCTATGAATTTGTCAACAATGGATTTTACTTTATCAGAATTGGATGCGTTTGGAATGAAGCAAGCTTCATCCCAATTATGTTTTTCAGATTTCACAAAGTCTTTCACGATTATTGAACTGTCTCCAAATTCTCCTGTAAGTTTAAATATAGAATCATCATTCAATTCTTTTGTCCAATTAGATTTTGGAGTTTTCGATTCTATTTTGTCATATGAGTTAGGCAAGTAGTGACAATGCTTATACTCAGTTGGTGAATTGATTAATTCGATATTCTTTTTTAAAAGACCATCGTATAAGTTTTGATATTGAGTTGGAGTAAGCATCCATCCTCGATATATTCCAAATTCTTTACTTTCAGTTTCTTTTACGAACCTCAGAGCTGTTGCAATATTACCATTCGTTAATTCTTCGAAACTGATTAGAGAAAAATCAAATCCAGCTTTAATAGCAGAATTTTTTTCTTCTTCATAATCAGACTCGATTATTTTATTATCGAATACACTATCGCAATAAATTATTCTCATGTGTTTAGGTTCTATCAA
>NZ_MQVY01000013.1 GCF_002954385.1 Tenacibaculum sp. SG-28 | reverse complement strand
CTAGGCTATGAGTAGTTGCGTGTGTTAGTATTTAACTTTGCAAGTACACACCAAACTGAAAATCCTTGCGGATTTTTAGAAGTAGACGAGAACAAGCAATTACTTATAGCCATTGTTGTAACCAGTATTTTATTCAGTTCGCAATTTGGTTTTGATTTTCCACATCTATTTAATGAATTTCATTTGCGTAATTCAATCCGCAGTTTTGAATTCAGAGTGTATTCATTTTCTTGATTTTAATTCAGCTTTTATTTTTTTATATTTCCAAAATTCACAGGAATTATAGCACTTAAAGCTATTGGCACAACAATTAAAGCGCTGAAAACTCCATTATCATCTTTTTTCAAGAGGCCATAAATACAAACGATGAAAAGAAGACCTAATACTACTATTAATGCTCCATTTATAATTTTCAATCCTCTTAATTCTCCTTCAAGTTTTTCTGTCGTTTTTTCGTTTAATTTCATATCTGCGTTTTGTTTAGGAATATTGGTTACAACGTTACGTGTATTGTTAGTTACTTGGTTTGAGAATCAAATTTAGTAAATACAAACCAGATAGAAAATCCGCCATGATTTTTGTGAGTAGTCAGGAACCAAGTAATTAATTATACACCGTGTTGTACCACGTACTTTAATAACAACGTATTGTATTTGAATAAAAACCTGCTTCATTTTCGAAAAAGTTATCATAATAACAGTTTCTATTCAAATTTTCATAAAGATATAAACCTCTCAAAATTGGCCCTTGCAGGTCCCAATAAAATATATCGTTTAAAAATTTAAAAGTCTTCGAGTTATTGTTCCACCTATCTATTGGTTTATTGAAATATGTATTTACAAAATTGTAATCATAATATTGATAAATATGTATTATCTCGTGGGAGATTAAATCATATTGATTTAAAGACCTTTGGTCAATCAATAATATATTCCCTCTTGCAATTCCTCTTGCATCAATTCCATTCCCAGAAAGATTGCTGCCCGAAAATATTATTTCACCTGTTTGCAAAGTACGTTCAAATTCAAATTTATTTCCGATTGCCGTACTTATTGTTAAGTACAATGAAACAGGCATAATTTTATATTTGATTCTGAACTTGTCCTTTGTATGAAATTCGATTCTATTAAAACCAATATTTAAATGCCATTGGTCCCAAAAATTTCGGTTTGATGATGCATTTTCAACTATTGATGTGCCTGCCGAATTCACTAACTTCCCATACCAACTGTATTGCCAAGATTTTTTACTACTAATATTGCCAATAAGGTTTTTACTCTCATAGATTATATATCCACCAAAAGCACCCTGCCCCATACCTTTCAATAAAACTTTGTGCCATTTTTCATTCGGCTTTTTATTTATTAAGGCTCCAATTCCTGAAAAGACTGAATTTATTCCAATATTATAGAGAGCCATTTCTGTTTTTGTATCCTGTGAAAATGATTTATAAGGTAAGATAAAAATTGTAATCAATATCAGAATTTTAATTTTCATATACATTTTCTCAGTATGTGGTACAACGGTTTGGCTAAGCTGCGTTTTAATGCAGTTTAGCTTTTGTTAGGCACTGGTTTTTTATTTAATGGTTATCCAATCGGCTTTTATATTCATATTTTTCAATTCAGATGGCGTTTCCAATTTATGGTATTCTCCAACAGTCTTTTCATCAGTCATAAAAATAAAATCCCAATCATTTATAGTATCACTTATTTCTTCCCAACTGTTCATTAAATTTTGATAAACTTTAGCTTTAGGGTATAGTTTAGAGATTTCCTTAACTTCTGAATTTGGGTTTAGACCGTTTATTGTTTTAAATTTTGGTGAGGCTGCAATTATGATTAAAAGGGTGTCTGTGCTAAGTGTCGGTATCAGACCAAATGCTAAGTCATCTTTGTCATAATACAAATAAGCGGGACTACCACCACCAAAACCAAAACTAGTAGCTTCTCCAATCTCTTTTCTAAGACCTTCGAACTTTTGTTCCGCTTCTGAAATCGTCATCCCGATTTTGATTTCTCCTAGATTTCCTTTTTTAATTTCAAACTTACTATAATCAAATGTAATTGTATTTGAAATTTCATCAGTTGAAGTATCAGTTAGTATCTTTTCAGTTTGATTGGTATTTTCCTTTTTATCCGCAGATTGATTACATGACCAAATTATTGTCAGTATTATTATGTATATTAATTTTCTTATCATTTTCGACTTGTGCCTAACGGTTTGGCTAAGCTGCGTTTTAATGCAGTTTAGCTATTGTTATATTTGAGAAGCGACACGCAATACTGAGCGGCAAGTACAAACATAACTTTTAATAATTTTTATAAATAAGCCTTGCATAAACACCAAAGCCTAAACTTGATAAATGTAAAACTACTCTGACCAAAGATAGAAAATTAGTGTTTTTATACAACCCCTGATTTTAGTCTACAGTCATTCGTTTTTATATTCTTAAACGCTTACGAAATCATATTCCTTTTCATATTCGTAGTAAGCAATTTTCTTTCTTCTTTTCCATCCAACTCCGCAATACTTGGAGCGATTTACACGCAAGACCACTCGGAGCGGTTCAATAT
>NZ_MQVY01000012.1 GCF_002954385.1 Tenacibaculum sp. SG-28 | reverse complement strand
ACACACAACGTTTAGTATATGAAGCGTAGCAACCCGAAGGGTGCTATGATTTTATATACAGTGTTGGCAATAGTTTATTTTTTTGCTTCCAAACTTATAAGCTGAGCGGTAGAATTGTCACACCAAAAGCAATCATCATTTTCGGGCTTGAACTCCAATGCCTTTTTGTAGCTGTCTTTTGCCTTTTCATTTTGCTTTGCAGCAAAATATACATCTCCCATAGTATCCCAGATATTGCCATTATCTGGAAACAATTGGGTGTTGAGCTCTGTAATAACAATAGCTTTTTCAATGTCGTCCCCTCGTAAATAAATTCCGCTTAAGCGGTTTAAATAAACAGGGTCATCCAACATCACTTCAAATTTTTGCTTTATCTCTTTCCCTAAATTTCTCACATTTCCCGAATAGTTTTCGATAAATGTTAGCAATTCAGTCACCTTATTTTTTGAGATAGGTTTAGCTTTGTAATTCTCATTAAAGAGCATTTTTTCTAATTCAAACGGTATTCTTGAAGATTCGCGAGTTGACGAATTGGTTGAAAATAGAATAAGAGCATCTTCTTCAGGAAACCAAATAAACTCATAATAAGAAACACCATTAAAACCATTATGAGTAATTACTTTAGTACCTCTATCTGACTGAAATGTTGCCCAACCATAACCATAATAACTCGATTCACCTTCATATTCGAGAATGTGAGGTGATGTTAATTTTTCTGTAGATTCTTTATTTAATACTGTATTGTTTTTTAATGCTAAATACCATTTGTACATATCTTCTTGAGTCGAGTTAATACCTCCATTTGCTTTCAAAGGCCAAGCAATTTTTCCATCCTGCTGGTACTTGGAAACGTGATTCTCTTTATTTATGACATTGTACAAATATTCATTAGCCACTAAATCGCTACTCCATTTAGGCAAGAGATAGCCAGTTTGGGCCATTCCTGCCGGTTCAAATAATTGTTCTCTTAGGTAGCTTTCATAACTTTTACCTGATATGATTTCTATAATTCGCCCCAGAATACTGTAACCAGAGTTAGAGTACTCGTATTTTTCTCCTGGAGTGAAGAGTAAGTCTGTATCAAACAATTGCTGGAAATATTCGTTTTCAGGAATATGGTCAAAATCACTCTCGCCTATATCATGCCCAAAACCACCTGAATGAGTGAGTAATTGGTGAATGGTGATGTTCTGTTTGTCAAAAGGCAAATCCTTAAAATATGCACTTAAAGAATCGGTTAGCTCTAGTTTTCCGTTCTCAGCTAACTTCAATATTGCCGTTCCTGTAAACTGCTTTGTTACGGAACAGATATCAAATACAGTTTTTGGGGTATTCGCAAAAGACTTTTCCTTATTGGCAAATCCATAACCTTTGTTAAGAATAATACGGTCTCCTTTTGCAGCTAAAACAGCTCCGTTGAACCCATTTGACTCACATGCTATCAGATAGTCATTTAATGGTGAGCTTACTACGTCCGTATTAACGCTTTCGCTCTTTTTTTGATCACATGCAGTGAAGCAAATTGCAGTTAATAGTAAAATAGGTAGTTTAAGGTTTATCATATTGTTTAAAATTATGTAGCCTTTATTCAGGACGGGTCATTATTATGCACAACGGTTTGTGTAATGTTAGTTACTTGATTTAAAAATCGAATTTAGCAAATACAAACTAAATATAAAAAACAGTAAGATTTTAGTAAATAAACCTTTCCCTAGCAATTAATTTTACACAGTGTTGCCATTTCGTTGTTTTTTCAGAGTGCAAATTATTCTGTTAATTTTTATCTTCCTATTTTTCAGCGTTTATGTAAATTCAATTAGGTTTTTAATTCGCGATATTTTTAAATTCCGACTGAGTGAAAAATTCCGCAACTTCTTAAATTTCGCATTTACTTTATCTTTGTTTTCAATTCAGATTCCACGAACTTGTAAAAAAATCAACTGTGCATTTTTAAAAATATTGACGATAAACCCACAGAATAAGTCTAATTAATAGAACTGTAGCAATTATTCCTCCTGGCAAAAAAATATAATTATACCATTTTACTTTTTCTTTCGATTTTGTTTTTTCCATTTCTTATCTAGATTAAATTCCACAATGAATGGCAACGGTTTGGCTATGAACAGTTGCGTGGGTTAGTACGGACTTTTACAAGTACAAGACAAGCTGAAAATTCAGTAGGGATTTTCAGGATAAGCCTGTAGTAGTAATTGTTTATAGCCATTGTTGTGCGTTCGTTTTTTTAATATTTCTCAAATACTTGGTCAATCAGTATTGTGTCTTTTTCGATTTTTATTTTCGTTATTCTTTCTAAAGGATATCCATTAGTATAATAACCAAAAACTTGCGTTTTATTAATTCCGTTCACTAAAAATGATATTTGGTACGCTCCGTCAGTTTTTGCGATAGTCGTCATATCAGATTTATATTCGGCTTTTTCTCCTTTTTTGAGTGAAATATACTTACCTACATCACTAATATTCGGTTCTATTTTCAGAGAATCTATATTAAATTCCGTATTGTTCATAATTTCAAAGTCCGCAACAACTTTATTACTACAAGAAGTTAAAATCATAGTAAAAATTAAAATTCCGATTATATTTTGTTTCATTATTCTCTATTGTCAATTTTGAATTTCGTATGAGTGTGTCAAATGACG
>NZ_MQVY01000011.1 GCF_002954385.1 Tenacibaculum sp. SG-28 | reverse complement strand
CATTAAAACGCAGCTTAGCCAAAACGTTAGTAGCAATGACTCCATAGAGACCAAAAAATTCCTCAGATCGAAGATTAACGTTAAATTGAGTTTTAAAATTTAAGAAAGTATCAGAAAACAAAAATCTCATGTCAAAAAAAATTACACCTATTTTAATACTACTCTTTT
Source organism: Tenacibaculum sp. SG-28 (assembly GCF_002954385.1). Lineage (GTDB taxonomy): Bacteria > Bacteroidota > Bacteroidia > Flavobacteriales > Flavobacteriaceae > Polaribacter. Next base: position 2,505 of record NZ_MQVY01000011.1, on the reverse strand, counting down.
TAATATTTTCTTGTAGTACATCTAAAAGAAGCGTTACTAAAATAAACCCTGAACAGCGATTAAAAGATAGTTTAGCTTTCGAATTATGTCAAATTTATGGAAGTGACCAAGGTGTTAGGAATATGAAATTATTAAAAACTACAAGAATTATGAAATTATTACCTAATATAGACACAATTAGTTTTAATAAAATTGTAGATTTTATTAAAAAAAACGGATACCCAACTGAAAAATTATTGGGAAAAGATAATTTTTCATTTGAATGCGTTGCAGGAGCAGCAACAGCGGTATTACTGCACAACCCTCATCGATTAATTAATGAAAAAGAATATTTGGATTTATTATTAAGTGAAGTTGAAAAAGGAAAACTAAGCAGAAAAAAATTAGCATTGATTTTAGATAAATACTATTGGGTTAGAAGAGATAAATCTGGACATAGAAGACTTTTATATGGTACACAATTTGGAAAACCATGCTTTAAATATAGAACTGAGTCAGACTCAGTAAGAGCAGTGATAGGTTTAAAACCTCTATCGGATTTAGAGTTTAGGAAATGTGAAAACTAGGGAAAATTTGTGATTAAAATTAAAAACTGCTACTAACACTGTGTAAAATTAATTGCTAGCATAAAGTTTATTTACTAAAATCTTGCAGTATTTTCTATTTGGTTTGTATTTATTAAATTCGATTCTTAAATCAAGCAACTAACATTACACTAACCGTTAGCTACAATCTTAGAGCTGAAATTGAAATAAAATAATGGAATGTAAAAACTGTAAAACTCAAAGAGCCGAATCCGAAGAAATATGTGATTTGTGTAACTATCCAATAAAAGGAACCGAAAAAGAACAAGCTTCATTTATTGCTAAACAAGTAATACAAAAAAGTGATGTCTTGGAATCAATTGAACGTCTTAAGAAATCAAGAATAATACTTTTTTTATTAGGTGGATTTAATATTATTGTTCCATTTACACCCTTTTTAAAGAATCTGACAAATTTTGAATATATATTTAGCATATCACTTGGTTTAATATTAATCGGATTTGGTTTTCTAACATTTAAGAAACCCAAAATTGCACTTATCATTCCTCTTAGTTTATTTATTCTCTATTACGTTTTACTTTTATTAATAAACCCAATTTATCTGTTCTCAGGAATATTATGGAAAATACTAATTATTTTGGGATTAGGATATGGATATTTTAGTGTTAGAAAATCTGATAAAATATTAAGCGAAAATAAATATTTAGCTTCTGTCTTAGGATTTGGAAAAATAGAAAACAAATAAAAATGCGCAGTAGCTAACACGGTTTATAAAACATAGCTAATAATTGCTTAATCGAAAGTTTTGTGCATATTTAGAACATTCGCCTAATTTTTAATTTGGCTTTTAAAAAGAGAAAAATTAAATACAAAATATAAAAAATCGGCTCTGTGTTAATCCGAAAAGTTAATGTCTTTTTGCACGCTACGTTTCATACACAAACCGTTGTATGCAAGCGTAACAAAAAAAGCTAAAGAATGAAAAAAACATTAAGTGATTTGACAAAAGATGATTGGAATACTCTGTTTCCAATTCAATTAGTAGATCATAATCCAGAATGGATTACTTTTTACCAACATGAAAAAAGAAGAATTTTGACTAAAGTTGGAGGAGAAAAAATATTGAGAATTGAGCATTTTGGAAGTTCATCAATACCAAAAATTAAATCAAAACCTTATATAGATTTAATGATTGAAATTTCAAAAGAAAAACTATTCGATGAGCAAATCATTAATGAATTTAACGAATTAGGATACTCACATTTTATAGTACCAAAAAGAGAAAATATTGAAGCTTATTCTTCTTTTGCTAAAGGATATAATCTGAAAGGAGTAAAAGAGCAGATTTTTCATATTCATATGTGTCCAAAAGACAATGTGATGTGGAGACAAATTGATTTTAGAGACTTCTTAAATTCTAATGAAATAAGAGCGAAGGAATATGAAAGTTTGAAATTAAAATTAGCCTCAAAATTTAAAAATGACCGTGGAGCTTATGTTTTAGGGAAAACTGATTTTATAAAAGAGACTTTAAATTTAATACCGAAATAGCCAGCATACAACACCACCTAAACTGCATTAAAACGCAGCTTAGCCGAAACGTTATATTGAACCGCTCCGAGTGGTCTTGCGTGTAAATTGCTCCAAGTATTGCAGAGTTGGAAGGAAAAGAAGAAAGAAAATTGCTTACTACGAATATGAAAAGGAATATGATTTCGTAAGCGTTTAAGAATATAAAAACGAATGACTGTAGTCTAAAATCAGGGTTGTGTAAAAACACTAATTTTCTATCTTTGGTCAGAGTAGTTTTGCATTTACCAAGTTTCGGCTTTGGTATTTATGTAAGGCTCAATTATAAAAATTAACAGAAGTTATGTTTGTATTTGCCGCTCAGCATTGCGTGTCGCTTCTCAAATATAACAATAGCTAAACTGCATTATAACGCAGCTTAGCCTAACCG
>NZ_MQVY01000010.1 GCF_002954385.1 Tenacibaculum sp. SG-28 | reverse complement strand
GTCTAGTCCTGAAATATGGCTACAGGTTAAAAAATGATTTAGGCTGATAATTTGTTTACGCTTATTTTCAGATTAAAACAAAGATAGAAGAAAAGAACTTAACTTTATGTTCAGCTCTAAACTGCTATTTTTTATATACGTTGTTGCCAACTGGCCATATTCTTAATTGATTATTGCAGGTAATATGTATTCCATCATCATTTTGTCAACATTGGAATGTGCATTTGGATTGTTGTATGCTGAAGCGGTAATAACCACAACAAAAGGAATTTCTTTAAAAATAAACACCTTATTTCCTCCATTACCACTGCAATAGGAAACTTCATATTCTTTATTGTTTACTTTATAAGTTTTGTTCCAAAACAAATAACCATAATAACCCTCATCAAGAGACTGCTTTATTTGTTTACCTAAACTTTTTTCTACCCATTGCTCGTTTAAAATTTGTTTTCCATTCCAAAGCCCTTTGTTTTTGTATAGTTGCCCATATTTAGCAAAGTCAAGTGCTCTCAATCTAATTCCACCTGCGGTATTACCAACATTTTGAGGTGTGTATTCCCATTCATAATTTGTTATTCCAAGCGGTTTAAATAATTTTTTGTCAGCATAAGAAACCAGGCCATTGGGAACCGATTTATGTATAATATCTCCCAGAACTACTACACCTGCCGTAAAGTAGGCAAATTCCTCACCAATATTTGTTTCTTTTTTCATAGGTAAGTCAAGTGTGAATTTCACCCAGTCGTTTGTTGGATACATATTTTCCTCATTTCCTAAACTGCTGTAATTACTATCGTCACCATCAAAACCAGAACTCATGGTTAAGAGCGATTTTAATGTTACAGATTCTTTTTTGATACTGTGATTATTGTATGAATTCAAATTATAAAAGCTTTTTAACGCTTTATTTTCATTTTTTATAAACTCTTCTTCAATAGCAATTCCTAATATTGTAGATGCTATCGATTTTCCGACAGACCTTGGGTCGTGTAAACTATCTCTACTTTCCCCATTAAAATATTCTTCTAACAATAGCTTACCATCTTTAATTACTACAAGGCCATTGATGTTCTCAAATCTGTCTTCTGCTATTTTTCTATTTAGTGCTTCTATTTTTTGAGTATCAACATAACCTGTCGATATGTCCCAATCACTATTTGGTAGAATTTTTTGGATTGGAACTAAACTTTCATCTATCTTAATTTTAGCAACTTCAATTCTAATACTGCCTTTAGCTAAAAGAGAGCCGACCTCTAATTTATCTACTCTTACATAAGGTCTTACTTCTATGGTTAGTGAATGATTTCCTTCACTTAATTCGTCTTGACCACCGCCTAATTTCATGAATTTCAACCACATAAACCAACCCCAATAATCTAACTTATTCGGAGCTATCAAACGTATTGTGTGATTAAGTTGTTCTGTTTTAGATGCTTTTAATCCAGCTCCTTTGTTTAAGTTTTCTAAGTAAACTTTTTTTCCATCTACTAGGAAAGAAAATTGGAAATTTCCTTTTTCCAATAATTCATCTTCTGATAAATTTGGTGCTACTTTTTGAAGGCTTTGTATTAGTGGCTTTTCTAATGTGAAGTGAATATTGAGAAACTCATCTTTGTTTAAAGTAAACCTATTGATATGGTTGTATGATGTAGATTTAATTCTTTCGATGTCATCTTTGGAAAAAGATAAGTTCCCTTTTTTGTCTAAATCCGTATTTATTGATTGAGACGCAGTATCATTTTTACAGGATAGTAATAAACACGCTATAAGAACTAAAAAACAATTCGATTTCATTCTATAATTTTGATTGATTAGTGATTAAGGAACAAAGATGAGATTATTTAATTTTTAAAAATTGTATAAAATTAACATTGGGAAATTTTCTTCAAAATTTTTGAAGGTGTAGTAGTGTAAATTCGTTTAAAGCTTGTTATAAAATGACTTTGGTCGTAAAAACCACACTCATAGCAAATTTCTGTCATTGAAAGTTTGTTTGAAACGATTAAGTTAAAAGCTTTATTGATTTTTATTAGTCTTAAATAATTTCCTAAACTCGTTCCGAAATATTTCCTAAACTTTCTAGATAAGTGCACAGGATGTAAACCTAAAATCGAACTTAAATTATTTAAGGAATAATCAATGTTTTCTTCAAATAGCAGTTCTTGAAGTTTATTCGTCCAAATAGGGATTTTAGATTGCTTTTCTGTACTGTTTTCTATTGTATTGAAAATATTAATTAAACTACTCTCAATACTTAAATTCGAATATTGGTCATTTATTTTGGTCTCGATAAATATCTGATTCATCAAGTTCTTTATTATTGGATTCTTTAAGTTGGTACTTCCTTCAAAATCTTTTAATTGAATATCAAAATTTAAAAACCATTCTTGATTTAGTTCAATATGAAAGCCTCTTGTAAATTCTGGTGATTTAATATTATAATGTGCATCTTGCCAATTATGAAACAATAGATTTCCTGGTTCCAAATAGTAGGATTCTTTTTTATTTGATTCAAATAATTTGCCTTGAAGTAGATAAGTGAAATACGGATTTTCGTGATAATGCCAATCTACTTTACTGTGAGTATATTCTGTATCAGTAATTATTAGGTTGTCAAAAGCTGATTTTTTGTAATGTACTCCGTAAAATTCTCCAGTTTTTAATTTATTCATTTTGTCTCTTCAGCTTGTTGCCAACAACGTTTTGGCTAAGCTGCGTTTTAATGCAGTTTAGATGTTGTTATGATCATTTTTTT
>NZ_MQVY01000009.1 GCF_002954385.1 Tenacibaculum sp. SG-28 | reverse complement strand
TGGGGGTGCCTGAAGTCGGTTACCGCAAGGAGCTGCCTAGGGTAAAACTGGTAACTAGGGCTAAGTCGTAACAAGGTAGCCGTACCGGAAGGTGCGGCTGGAACACCTCCTTTCTAGAGAAAGATGGTGAGTTACAAAAGAGGATAATTTTACTCTTGCTGTCAATTTTAAAATATACTAAAGAAGTAGCTATTATAGTCTCGTAGCTCAGCTGGTTAGAGCGCTACACTGATAATGTAGAGGTCGGCAGTTCGAGTCTGCCCGAGACTACAAAGAGTTATTTATTTAGAGGAAATTTTAGAGGTTGAGCCTACCTGGTTATACAAAGGAGTTGTGTTAGGCTTCTAGGATTGTATGAAGGGGGATTAGCTCAGCTGGCTAGAGCGCTTGCCTTGCACGCAAGAGGTCATCGGTTCGACTCCGATATTCTCCACAGATATTGTATTGTTATTTGATAGCAGATACAATTATACAAGTTCATTGACATATTGGTAAAATGATATCGTAAAGAATCAAGATAGAGCGTTTTAAGTGAATTATTACTTAAGACACTATTTATATAAAAATATAAGAATCATAAAGAGCTCGTTGTAGAGAGATCTACAGCAAAAAGTACAATAAGCTAAGTAAGGGCGTATGGAGGATGCCTAGGCTTTCAGAGGCGAAGAAGGACGTGATAAGCTGCGATAAGTTACGGGGAGTGGCACATACATATTGATCCGTAAATTTCCGAATGGGGCAACCCACTATATTGAAGATATAGTACCCGCAAGGGGGCAAACGTGGTGAACTGAAACATCTAAGTAACCATAGGAAGAGAAAACAAAAGTGATTCCGTTAGTAGTGGCGAGCGAACGCGGATTAGCCCAAACCAATGTTGTTACGGCAATATTGGGGTTGTAGGGCTGCGACATTCGAACCAGAATGAACTAGAATCGTTTGGAAAGACGAACCGTAGAGAGTGATAGTCTCGTATAGGTAAGTGATGGTAAGATAGCAGTACCCTGAGTAGTGCGGGACACGTGTAATCCTGTATGAATCCACCGGGACCATCCGGTAAGGCTAAATACTCCTGAAAGACCGATAGTGAACTAGTACCGTGAGGGAAAGGTGAAAAGAACCCTAAGTAAGGGAGTGAAATAGAACCTGAAACCGTACGCCTACAAGCGGTCGAAGCACATTAACTGTGTGACGGCGTGCCTTTTGCATAATGAGCCTACGAGTTACTGTTACTAGCAAGGTTAAGGATTTAAGGTCCGGAGCCGAAGCGAAAGCGAGTCTGAATAGGGCGTAATTAGTTAGTAGTAGTAGACGCGAAACCGAGTGATCTACCCATGGGCAGGTTGAAGCTGTGGTAACACACAGTGGAGGACCGAACCAGTTGACGTTGAAAAGTCTTTGGATGACCTGTGGGTAGGGGTGAAAGGCCAATCAAACTCGGAAATAGCTCGTACTCCCCGAAATGCATTTAGGTGCAGCGTTGATTTAAAGTTTTATAGAGGTAGAGCTACTGATTGGATGCGGGGGCTTCACCGCCTACCAATTCCTGACAAACTCCGAATGCTATAAAATGTTAATCAGCAGTGAGGGCATGGGTGCTAAGGTCCATGTCCGAGAGGGAAAGAACCCAGACCATCAGCTAAGGTCCCCAAATATATGCTAAGTTGAAAAAACGAGGTTTGACTGCCCAGACAGCTAGGATGTTGGCTTGGAAGCAGCCATTCATTTAAAGAGTGCGTAACAGCTCACTAGTCGAGCGGTCGAGCATGGATAATAATCGGGCATAAGCATATTACCGAAGCTATGGACTTTATAAGTGGTAGGGGAGCATTCTATTTGCGCTGAAGGTGTACTGTGAGGTATGCTGGAGCGGATAGAAAAGAAAATGTAGGCATAAGTAACGATAAAGGGGGCGAGAAACCCCCTCACCGAAAGACTAAGGTTTCCTCAGCGATGCTAATCAGCTGAGGGTTAGTCGGGACCTAAGGCGAATCCGAAGGGAGTAGTCGATGGACAACAGGTTAATATTCCTGTACTTGTTATAACTGCGATGTGGTGACGGAGTACTGACCCCGCCGCGAGCTGACGGAATAGCTCGTTGAAACATTTAGGTATTGGAACTGTAGGCAAATCCGCAGATCTAGCTGATGTGTGATAGTACCACAAGTCTTCGGATGCGTGGATAGTGCGGCTAAGGGCTTCCAAGAAAACCCACTAAGCTTCAGGTTATAACAACCCGTACCGTAAACCGACACAGGTAGTTGGGATGAGAATTCTAAGGTGCTCGAGAGATTCATGGCTAAGGAACTAGGCAAAATAGACCTGTAACTTCGGGAGAAAGGTCGCCAGCAGTAATGCTGGCCGCAGTGAAAAGATCCAGGCGACTGTTTATCAAAAACACAGGGCTTTGCTAAATTGAAAGATGATGTATAAGGCCTGACACCTGCCCGGTGCTGGAAGGTTAAGTGGAGGGTTTAGCTTCGGCGAAGATCTAAAATGAAGCCCCAGTAAACGGCGGCCGTAACTATAACGGTCCTAAGGTAGCGAAATTCCTTGTCGGGTAAGTTCCGACCTGCACGAATGGTGCAACGATCTGGATACTGTCTCAGCCATGAGCTCGGTGAAATTGTAGTATCGGTGAAGATGCCGATTACCCGCAGCGGGACGAAAAGACCCCGTGAACCTTTACTATAGCTTCGTATTGACTTTGGATAAGTAATGTGTAGGATAGGTGGGAGACTTTGAAGCGGCGTCGCTAGGCGTTGTGGAGTCGTCCTTGAAATACCACCCTTTGCTTATCTAGAGCCTAACTCAGTGATGAGAACAGTGCGTGGTGGGTAGTTTGACTGGGGTGGTCGCCTCCAAAAGAGTAACGGAGGCTTCTAAAGGTTCCCTCAGCACGCTTGGTAACCGTGCGTAGAGTGCAATGGCATAAGGGAGCTTGACTGAGAGACATACAGGTCGATCAGGTACGAAAGTAGAGCATAGTGATCCGGTGGTTCCGCATGGAAGGGCCATCGCTCAAAGGATAAAAGGTACTCCGGGGATAACAGGCTGATCTCCCCCAAGAGCTCACATCGACGGGGGGTTTGGCACCTCGATGTCGGCTCGTCACATCCTGGGGCTGGAGAAGGTCCCAAGGGTTGGGCTGTTCGCCCATTAAAGTGGCACGCGAGCTGGGTTCAGAACGTCGTGAGACAGTTCGGTCTCTATCTGCTGTGGGCGTTAGAAATTTGAGTGGATCTGACTTTAGTACGAGAGGACCGAGTTGGACTGACCTCTAGTGTATCTGTTGTCTCGCCAGGGGCACTGCAGAGTAGCTACGTCGGGAAGGGATAAGCGCTGAAAGCATATAAGCGCGAAACCCACCACAAGATGAGATTTCTTTAAAGGGTCGTGGAAGATCACCACGTTGATAGGCTATAGGTGTAAGTGCAGTAATGTATGTAGCCGAGTAGTACTAATAACCCATAGGCTTATGTACGTATCCCGACCTTCGGGTCGGGAGACAACTCTTTTTTCATTGATTATTACGATATAATTTTGTCAATATGTTAACTTATACAGTTGGAATATACTGAACGATTTAAGGTGATTATAGCAATGGGGCTCACCTCTTACCATTCCGAACAGAGAAGTTAAGCCCATTTGCGCCGATGGTACTGCCACTGGTGGGAGAGTAGGTCGTTGCCTTTCTTTGAAACCTCTTTACATTACGTAAAGAGGTTTTTTTTT
>NZ_MQVY01000008.1 GCF_002954385.1 Tenacibaculum sp. SG-28 | reverse complement strand
CTAATAACTTAAAAAAGTGACTATTTCCTTTGTTCTGCCCAAAAATTATTAGTGGAAACATTAAAAAAATTGTTAATACAAATTTCATGATAATTATATAGATTGATTATAACGGTTCGTGTATGAGCAGTAGCGGATTATAGGCAACTGCTTTTTCAAATAGCAATATACTTTATTTAAACAAAAAACGGTTCCAGTTTACACTCAAACCGCTATTGCTTATACACCGTGTTGTAGCTAGTTACTTTTCAGCCTGTCAATTTCCTTTTGATAACTTTCTTCATTACCGTAATTATTTTTTTTAGAAACTTCAATAGCAAGTTTATAAGTGTCTATAGCGTTGGTTATTTCGTTATTTTTTTCATAAAGTTGAGCTAATGTAGTAATGAGGTTCATATCGTTTGGATATACCTCTACACTTCTTTTAAACACGGTGATAGCTCCTGATAAATTTTCTTGATAAATAGAAGCCCCTAAATTGTAATAAGATTCACCAGTACGCTTGGCACTCGAGCCATATTTAGCAGTTAGTTCTTCTTCTTTTTTAAAAAAACTTCATCATTATAATTTGAAATAAAATCGTCTGAATATTTTAAGTCAGAAAATATATGTCTAAGTCCATGATAGTTAGATAGCAAAGTAGACGACATATGTCCTTCGTTTTCAAACTCTTTATGACTGTAGAGCAACTTTTCTTGGTTACTTTCTTTAATAACATTAATAAAGTTGGCTAGTTCTTTTCGCATCCCAAAATCCTCCGTAGATTCGTCTTTTCCAATTCCGAAAAATAACTTCTTTTCCTGATTAAGCTGAGTTGTAAAGAAGGCTTTAGCACTTTGAGTAAGTTCCTCACCATTCCACCAAAAAGCTGGACTCATGATGATATAACCTTGAAAAAGGTTAGGTTTTTCTAATAATGTAGAAGCCGTGAATAAACCACCAAGTGAATGCCCTTCTAATACTCTAAAACTGTTGGTTCTGTAGTTCGTATCGATGTAAGGAATCAGTCTAATTCGATAAATGATAGAAATTGTTGTCCACCACCACTTTTTGGGTTGTTTTCACTCTTCGAATACGTAAAATCACGGACTCTATCTATGCTTTTAATACCTACAATGATGATTGGCGGAATGTGCCCTGTCCTAGTTAAAAGTTCAACTGAACCTCTTACGTGTTCTATATTTTGAAAGCCATCCGTTAAATAAATAACAGGATAACTTGACTTACTTTTTTCGTAACCTTCTGGTAGGGAAATAGCAATTTCTCTGTCTTCCTCCAAAAGCTTAGAAGTCAAGGTATGGATGGAGCCTATTGTGATAGAATCTGATTTTGTGCTTTTTTCCGATAAATGAATGTTCTTATTTGAATCTTTTTGACAGCTAATCAATAGAGCAATTGCGGATAGAAATAGTAATGCATTTTTTGCCATTTATAAGGTTTTTTGGTTTAAAGCTTAAAGACGATAGAAAGGTTGAAATGTTACAAACGGGTTGTGTCTTATTAGCTACAACGGTTAGGCTATGAGTAGTTGCGTGGTTAAGCACTAAACTTTGCAAGTACACACCAAGATGAAAATCTTCGCGGATTTTCGTAAGTAGTCTAGAACTAGCAATAAATTATATACGGTGTTACCACACGTTATTATTCAGTTTATATTCAACTGTTGCATTTATTTTTCCAATTTTGTTTGAAGGAATTAATGTAATTCCGGCTTTTTTAATTTTTTCGCTTTTTCCAGGTTCAAACGCTACTTTTGAATAAATTTCTTTTTCAATTTCAATTTCAGAATTCCCAACTAATTTTTTTCCTATAATATCTGTTGGGATAAAAGAATATTCATTCTCTCTTTTTAGTTTATCATTTTCAGTATATGCTTTGAAAGTTACTTTTTGAAATAGAAATTCAGAGAGTAAAATCGGTTTTATAAAAAACAACAAAAATATTTGAGCATTTAATCCTAAAGACAAAGAACCAATATTAAGAGAAAAATGAAAATTCAGAAATTGAGAAAAATCAATAGTATATTCTCCAATTATCAAATATGGAATTTGGGCAATAATCCAAATAATCGCTAAAAAATAAAAACTCGATTTTTTCGTAAAAAATAATATTGCTGATGCAATTCCGATTAAACTGATAATAATCGTTGGATTTAATAAATCATTCAGGTTGTTGTTAATTGTTAAAAGACTGGTAATTAAAATAAAAATGTAAAATCCTGTTAATAGTTTCATAGGTTGGTTTTTCTTATGTGTGGTAACGGTCTCGGCTATGAGTAGTTGCGTGGTTTAGCACTAAACTTTGCAAGTACGCACCAAACTGAAAATCCGCGAGGATTTTCAGAAGTAGGCGAGAACAAGCAATTACTTATAGCCATTGTTGTAGTGCGTTATTTAATTTTTTCATTCAGCTTTTCAATCCATTTTTCTCTTTTATTAACAACAAAGTCAAATTCATTTCCGTCAATTGTTTTGATTCGAATTCCGTTGTCAATTATTTTAGCTGTCTTTATTTTTATTATTTCGTTAATATTCTCGTAAAGAATGTCAGTTTGTCCTTTTTGAATATTTATTTTATGAGATTTAAAAATCACTTTTTTGCTAGTTAAAAATATTTTTCCGCCAACACCTTCCATTCCACGAAATAAATTTGCTGGACCTTCAATTTCAATATCTTCATCTTGAGTTAATTCAGGTTTAATATTTTTTCCAATTTTTGATGTAAACCGAGTACCAAACTTTTCGGTTACATAAGGAAAACCTAATCCCATAAATACTCCGAAAAAAATCCCTTGAAAAATTAGACTGTTTAAACTATAAAGTTCTTCGTCGGAGAAGTTGTCAAATATCATTAATATTCCAACATATAAAAGTCCAGTCAAAATGGCTGATATAATTCGGTATTTCCAACTCAATTTTATCACTTTTGTTCCTATTTCCATAATTTTGGTTTAATGCATTACAACGTTTGGGGTATGGTTTGTAGTGATATTTTGGCTCTAAATTATTAAATATAACATAAAATTTGGTTATGTGGTTACTTTTCAAAAGTACCACTTTCACCACAATAAAATATACCCTCTTGTTGTATTACGTATTTTATTCAACTATTTGAATATCAAAATCAGGTCTTCCTTTCAAATGATTTTCGATAAACGTATAATCAAGACCTCCAATTCGTCCTGCATTATATTCCGTTTCAATCAATTCTTTTATTTTTTCAAAGTGTTCTTTTGGTGAATGTCTGAAAATAACGACTGGTGGGATCATTCCATCACAACCCAGCTCATTTTTACTAACCCAACCACGTTTTTCTGTTATTTCTATTAGTAATTCAGTATTATGTTTATCAATTTGTTTCTGAATTCTCCAAAGTGAATCCTTTTGACTAGAAGTTCCATTTTTTAGCAAATCCATTTTGCGTATTCTTTGGTCATCACTTTTCATTTTAGATAATAATTTACAAAGTTCCTCATCGTTATCATAATTGTTATCTTTTTTACAACTTAAAATAGATACCGAAATAAATAATGTAAGTAGAATTTTTTTCATAATGTGTTACAACGGATTTGTGTATGATTTGTTGCGTTTTTAAAGTTACGTTTTTTCCGATAGGTTGGGGTTATTTATGCGCAAGAACTTTCATAAACTTAACCAACTACGCAATTAATTATACACCTTGTTAGCCTTTCGTTATTTTGCCTTTCGCGTCAATCAACTTTACTTATAGAGTCTTTAATACGAAGAAAAGTTGATGAGGGAACTTCATCTGGCACTTGGTCATATCGAAAGTAAAATTTTTCATCATCACTTCCAATAGTTGCGAATGAATAGTTAGTAAGATTAATTGATTTAGATTTTGATAAAAAGATAAATTCTTGAGGAATTGAATCCACTGAAGTTGTTGCATAAAACCTATCATCTTTTAAATAGTTTTTAAATATGACTCCAGGAGCTTGCTCAGTTTTAAAAGAACCTAAATAAGGCCTTGTCATTACAAAGTCAACAGCAAAACTTTTATGACTTATTGACTTGCCGATTAATTCAGCTAGTTTTTGATATATGTTAACTGCTCTTGTTCTATAGATTAAAGTATGTTTTAAATGATTTCTAATGCCAAAGTTTTGAAAATCTTGAACTTTATTTTTGAATGTGTAATCGGTCAACATGTAATTTAAAAAGTCTTCATTTTTTTTCTGTGGAACCTGAGAAGAATACCAATCAAATTTTCTAGATCGTTCCAATAGGTTATTATTTACCATATTCTTTGTTAATTCACTAAAATCGTCAACAGTGTTTTTACTGCTTGTATGCAAAATATTTAACTCATTGACAATGTTTTTATATTTAAGAGGAATCGCATCCATATTTAGCATCAAATTATCATAAGCATACTTATTTAAAGTAACTGTGTTATAAATTGTTGTAGCATTATATAATCCTTGTATTTTAGGGTTTGCATAATCACTATAGGTTAATTTATCATTTAATATCAAATTAAAAATTGTATCCTTAATTTGATAAAACCTAATTAAGTTATTCGAATTTTCAATATTTTCAGCCAATTCTTCAAGAACATCTTCCAAAATGGCATCTATTTTAGCTTCAACTTTTCGTTGTTCACTTCTTTGATTGAGGTTTAGAGCTATGAGAATCCCAATAATAACGAGGATGATTTCTCCAAAAGCATATAATAAATATTTTGTGACCTTATTTTCTTTAATCATATTTTGGCGAATTTTTCTAAAGAATTTTATCATTGGTTGATAGTTGGTTTTTTAA
>NZ_MQVY01000007.1:19886-69744 GCF_002954385.1 Tenacibaculum sp. SG-28 | reverse complement strand
GCGCATTTTTTTCTTGTATTGTAATGTTTTTTCAATTTTTGAATGTGTTCTATCAGGTATGATAAGCGGTGCTATTTATGCTTTTACATAATTAGGATTTTAATTGTTTACATTTTGTTGGTATGTTATTGTTCTCTTTTTCTGTTGCAAATAGCATACTTCCTTTTTAGATTTGATATTTTGCGCTGACTTCTTACTATAAAAGGCATATGCTATATCTTCTAACTACTTGTCATATGGTTTAATTATTTATATTTGTAGAAAGTCATTAGAAATTGTAGATTGTTTTTATTTATAATTTTATACCATCAAATCTATGAATAAAGAAAATATACTATTGGTTATAATTATTGTTAGTTTTATTTTAATACTTCTCAATTCTATATTTGCTTCTAATGAAATGGGTATTTTATTTTGGTTGTGAATAATTGGAAATGCGCTGCTAATCTTCGCAATGTTTTTGACTTTACAATTTAACACAAAAGAAAAAGAGAGTTGATTTTATGGGATTATTGAATAAGTTAATAGGAAATGCAAGTGAGGTTTCTTCGGAGAAATTAACCGAAAAATATGGTCGGCTTCTCATTGAAAATGAAGTTGTTGAATTAGGTTTTAAATTGTTACGTGATACTTTTATGTTTACTAGTAAACGATTAATTCTTATTGATGTACAAGGTTTAACCGGTAGTAAAGTGGAATATAAATCCTTACCCTACAAAAATATCTCAAGAATTTCCTTAGAAACAGCAGGGACATTTGATTTGGATGCCGAATTAAAAATTTGGATTTCTAGTGAAAATACCCCTTCCGTTAGTAAAAAGTTCAACAAGAGTATTGATGTATATGAGGTACAAAAATATTTGGCTAAAAAAATAATGTAGGCATTTAAAATAAAATGACAACAGTTCTTTATTTCGATTTTACCAATTATTTTCGTATTACAATTGATTTAACTATTATTAGGATACCATTCGATGGAATTTCTAAAACAATATATTAACCAAATCTCTCCTATATCGGAGCATACCTGGAACCATCTCTCCAAACTCTTTGAGAAGCAGCATTTAGCTGCTAATGCCTATTTTATTGAAGAGAGTAAATATGCTAAGCAAATTGCATTTTTAGAAGAAGGAGTGGTAAGAGCCTTTTTTACAAACAGCGAAGCAAAAGAATACAATAAGCAATTTTTCGTAGGGCCAAGTATGATAGGGGCTTATACTTCTCTATTAAATAAGCAACGGAACTTAATACCGCAACAGGCTTTAACGGAATGTGTAATTTGGGTAGCCGAATACGCAGCGTTGGAAAGATTGTTTTTAAAATTTCATGATTTAGAGAGATTGGGTCGAAAGATTGCGGAATTTTATTTTTTAGAAAAGGAAAAAAAGGAGTTGGAAATGGCTTTAATGAATGCAACAGAACGTTATTTACTTTTTAGAAAAAAATTTCCTAATTTAGAGCAATTAATACCGCAATATCACATCGCATCCTATCTTGGTATTTCTGCAACACAACTTAGTAGACTTAGAAATAAGTTGACAAAAAAGAAGTAGTAGTAAGGCATTCTTTACATAGGTAAACGCTTTTTACAATGTTTCGAAGGAGTTTTGCTTTTCAACATAAAAAAGTTAAAGCATGGAACAAAAAAATTTAAATCGTATACTACTATGGAATTTCCTTTTAGCCATATTATTTATACAGTCGTGTGCATTAAAACCTACGGCCTGGCAGGCTCCAACAAAACCTGCTTTAGAGGTTAATGATAAATTACTAACTGCCACAAAGATTCCATTAAATGGGTGGTACGGTCCTGAAGATATTGTTTTTGATCAACATGGAAATCTGTATTGTGGTGTTCACATTGGTAAGCGAGATTTTAGTGATGGGAAGATTCTAAAAATTTCTCCAAATGGAGTTGTTCAGGAATTTTACGATGCTAGTTCGTGGGTTTCTGGTTTACATTTTGATTCGAATAATAATCTTATAGCCTTAAGTCATAGGCAAGGACTTATAAGTATTTCTCCAAACAAGGAAGTTAAAGTACTAGCCAAGACAGATGAAAAAGGTAGGCCTTTCTTAATTCCCAATGGCCTTGATATTGCTACGGATGGAAATATTTATTTTTCCAATACCTCTCATGACGCCCCCTACGATATCCAATATGGTAGAAAATTGATTTTAGAACTACAACCAAATGGGGGATTATACCAATACAATCCAAAAACTAAAAAAGTCACCACACTTATTGATGGTACTTATTTTGGTAATGGCGTTGTTCTTTCTAAAAATGAAGATTTTATTTTGATGACAGAAACAACTAAATATCGAATTCTTAAATATTGGTTAAAGGGAGCTAAAAAAGGAGAGAAAGAAATATTTATGGACAATCTTCCAGGTTTTCCCAATGGAATTTCTATGCGTAAAGATGGTAGTTTTTGGCTTGGATTTTCTACAAAAAGAAATGATGCATTAGATAAAATCCATGCTAAAAAGGTATGAAAAAATTTATTTATGCTCTCCCGGAATTCATGCAGCCAAAGCAAGATGAATACGGTATTGTTTTACATGTTTCTGAGAACGGAAAGATAATATCTTCCTTATGTGATACAACAGGAGAAGTTATTCCAGAGGCAGGAGCCGTAAAGGAAAACAATGGTGTTTTATATATTGGCGGGGATATTCTTCCGTATATTGGAAGGTATGTTGTAGAATAACGATATACAGCAACGAACTGGTATATTAAATCCGATCACCAAAATGGTACATGCCATATAAAACCGTTTTGGTGGTACTGTTTTTTAGCATGGCATTCATTTTTGAAAGTAACTTGCGCAACTCTTGCGAGATATCTTTTGATAACTTTTAATTTCTAGTTATCTTGTAGAAAGTTTAATAATAGTAAGATGCACAAGGATCTATGCATTTTTACATGATTTGATTTAAAATGATTCTATCTATTGTTTTAATGTCTTTACTTGCCGGTATTACTGTTTTCTTTGGCGGAGTATTAGCTTACTATTTTGATGCTCATTTTGAGGATACTCCTTCGAAATATCAATTTATTCATACGCTAATGTCTTTTGGTGCAGGAATTATTCTTTCTGCCGTAGCATTAGTTTTAATTCCAAAGGGCATGGAGGAATTGGAGCTTTTGCCAATGGCATTTTCTTTTGTCATAGGAGCAGTATTGTTTATGTTCATAGATCGCTACCTTGGTAAAAAAGGAGGTAAAACAGCAACACTTCTAGCTATGCTTATGGATTTTATTCCAGAGTCTATAGCACTTGGAGCAGTATATGCTATTGAAACTAATATGGCAACTTTATTAGCATTGTTTATAGGGCTTCAAAATTTACCAGAGGCATTTAATTCTTTTCGAGATCTTACAAAGAGTGGTTTTTCTGCTAGAAAGACATTGTTTCTTTTTTTTATTTTGAGTTTTTTTGGAATTGTTGCAGCATTAATAGGCCATTTTGTATTGTCGGAATATCCTGATTTAACCGCGCATTTGATGACCTTTGCCAGTGGCGGTATTTTGTATTTGCTTTTTCAGGATATTATCCCGGAAAGTAAATTACAAAATAATTACAATACTTCTCTTGGGGCAACCTTAGGTTTTTTAGTTGGTATTATTGGAGAAAAAGTGATTTAATGCAGGTTCTCATTATTTAAAAGTGGTATCGTAAATAACCACTTTCTCCAAACAGGAAAGTGGCTGTGATATCGGTTTATGCGCCAGGTAAATTGCCGCTCCCTTTTGCTGGTAAATAACTATTTGTGGAAAGGTAGGTATCTACTGAAAGTGCTGCTTCACGACCCTCAGATATGGCCCATACAATTAAAGATTGTCCTCTTCTCATATCTCCAGCAGTAAAAATATGAGGGATATTTGTCTTGTAGTTGTTAGCTTTATAATTACTATTTTCCTCTAAGTTTATACCCAACTGTTCACTTAATGTTTTCTCCGGTCCTGTGAAACCAAGCGCTAAAAGCGCTAAGTCACAAGCCCAGATTTTTTCTGTATTCTCTTTTTCAACTAAGGTTGGTCTTTTTCCAGGAGCAATTTCCCACTCCACTTCAACTGTTTTTAAAGCGGTAAGGTTTCCATTACTGTCGGTTATAAACTCTTTGGTGTTAATTAGCCAATTTCTGTCACATCCCTCTTCGTGAGATGAAGTAGTTTTCAGGATGATTGGCCAATATGGCAAGGTGCTTTTTCACTTCTTCCTATTGGTGGTTTCGGCATTATTTCAAAATTTGTAACTGATTTTGCACCCTGTCTATTGGAGGTACCTACACAATCTGATCCTGTGTCACCACCACCAATTACGATAACATTTTTATTTGTCGCACTAATTATAGCACCGTTAATTGGTTTGTTAAAAATTTGTTTGGTCTGTTGGGTTAAAAAATCCATTGCTTGGTGCACTCCATTTGCGTCTATTCCTTTTACTGGGAGACTCCTTTTTTTGGTAGCACCTCCACAAAGTACAATAGCATCAAAATAATCTAAATTTTTTACATCGTAGTTGACCCCAACGTTTACGTTGGTTTTAAATATAATCCCTTCCTTTTCTAAAATGGACACTCTTCGATCAATAATTTGTTTTTCTAATTTAAAATTTGGAATTCCATAACGAAGCAAACCGCCTACTTCATCCTCCCGTTCAAAGACGGTTACGTTATGTCCGGCTCTGTTTAATTGCTGAGCTGCAGCCAAACCTGCAGGGCCAGATCCTATAATTGCTACTGTTTTTCCCGTTCTTTTTTTAGGAGGTTCGGGCACTATCCATCCATTCGAGAATGCTTTTTCTACAATATTTTTTTCGATATTTTCTATAGAAACCGGATTGTCAACTAAGCCCAAAACACATGCTTTTTCACAAGGAGCAGGGCACAGTCTACCGGTGAATTCTGGGAAATTATTGGTAGCATGTAATAATGCAGAAGCTTTTTTCCATTCCCCTCGATATACCATATCATTAAAATCTGGAATTAAATTTCCTAAAGGACAGCCACTGTGGCAAAACGGAATACCACAATCCATACAACGCGATCCTTGCTCTTGTAATTCCTTTTCGTGTAAGGCTATGGTAAATTCTTCGTAGTTATTAATTCTCTCCTGTACAGTTTTTGCTCCTTCGTTTTTTCTTTCTATTTCTAAAAATCCTCCTATCTTACCCATAATTATGCTGATATTTTTTTCAATATTATTTCTTGTTTAGATAGCTTTTTTAATGCTTTCTTATAGTCTCTTGGAAATACTTTTAAAAAGTATTGTTTGCAATTTTCCCAATCGGCAATAAATGCTTTGCCAAGTGCACTATTGGTGTAGTTTACATGCGTTTCAATATGCTCTTTTAATACGTCATAATCTTTTTCCTTTAAAGGGTCAAGATCTACCATTTCTGTATTACATAACGTACTAGAAAAATCCTTGTGTTTATCAAAAACATATGCAATACCACCACTCATTCCTGCAGCAAAATTTCTTCCTGTTTTACCGAGAACTACCACAGTACCACCAGTCATATATTCACAACCATGGTCTCCAACGCCTTCAACAACTGTAATTACCCCAGAGTTCCGAACAGCGAATCGCTCTCCTGCGATACCGTTAATATAGGCTTCTCCACTAGTAGCGCCATATAAGCTCACATTTCCAGTTATGATGTTTTCCGAAGCTTCAAAGGTGGCATTTTCTGGTTTTTTAACAATTAGTGTTGCACCAGAGAGTCCTTTACCCAAATAATCGTTTGTTTCTCCGGCTACGGTTAAAGTTATTCCTTTAGTGGCAAAAGCACCAAAGCTTTGCCCGGCAGATCCGGTGAATTTAAGGTTGAGGGTATGATTTGGTAAGCCATTTTCTCCATGTCTTTTGGATATTTCATTACTTATAATAGCACCAACCGCTCTATCGGTATTTTGAATGGTGTACTCTAAAGTAGTTTCCGTTGCATTTATAATGGCAGCTTTTGCATCGTTTAAAATTTTAGTATCCAATACATTTTCTAGGTTGTGATTTTGCTTTTCCGTATTGTATTTAATAGTTACTTTTTCAGTTTTTGGTTGGTGTAAAATAGCGGAAAGATCAATTCCGTTAGCTTTGTAATGGTTTATGGCTTTGTTGGGATTTAGTTTTTGAGTTTGCCCAATCATTTCATTTAAGGTTCTAAATCCAAGTTGTGCCATGATTTGTCGTAACTCCTCTGCTACAAAATACATAAAGTTGATTACGTGCTCCGGAGTCCCTTTAAAGTTTTTTCGAAGTTTAGGATCTTGTGTTGCAATTCCTACAGGGCAAGTATTCAGATGACAAGCCCGCATCATGATACATCCTGAGGCAACCAAGGGGGCTGTAGCAAAACCAAATTCTTCTGCCCCCAATAGCGCAGCTATTGCAACATCTCTTCCAGTTTTTAACTGTCCGTCGCATTCTAAAACCACACGGTTTCGCAATCCATTCAGTTCTAGGGTTTGTTGCGCTTCTGCTAAACCTAGTTCCCAAGGCAATCCTGCATGTTTGAGTGATGTAAGTGGTGAAGCACCAGTTCCGCCATCAAATCCGGAAATCAAGATAACATCGGCCTTGGCTTTTGCTACTCCTGCTGCAATGGTTCCAACTCCAACTTTCGATACTAGTTTCACATTAATTCGAGCCTCCCTATTTGCATTCTTTAAATCGAATATTAGTTGTGCTAAATCTTCAATAGAATAGATGTCGTGGTGTGGCGGCGGTGAAATTAATCCAACATAAGGTGTCGAGTTTCTTACTTCGGCAATCCAAGGAAGTACTTTTTCTCCTGGTAATTGTCCGCCTTCTCCTGGTTTTGCACCTTGTGCCATTTTAATTTGTATTTCTTTGGCGTTGGTTAGGTAATTACTAGACACACCAAATCTGCCAGAGGCAACTTGCTTTATAGCACTGTTCTTCCAATCGCCATTTGCTTCTCTAAGGAAACGCTGTTTGTTTTCTCCACCTTCCCCAGAGTTACTCTTTCCGCCAATTCTATTCATCGCAATAGCGAGATTCTCATGTGCTTCTTCGCTGATGGATCCATAAGACATTGCACCAGTTTTAAAACGTTTAACTATTTCTGTCCAGGGTTCTACTTCATCAATAGAAATAGGATCTAGGTTGTGGAATTCAAACAAACCTCTAAGGGTCATTAAATTTTCATTCTGCTTGTTGATATTGTCGGCATATACTGTATAGCTCTCTTTACTTTTTGCACGAACTGCTTGTTGTAATTTTGCTACTGTTGTTGGATTAAACATGTGTTTTTCTCCATTTCTTCGCCATCGATAATCGCCACCTATTTCCAAATCTAGCGCCGCGTTGTAGTCTTCTAATTTAAATGCTTTATCAAATCGCTTTTGAATGTCTTTGTCTAAAACCACCAAACCAATACCCCCGATTCTCGAAGGCGTAAAAGGAAAATATTTTTCAACAAAAGTTTTCTTGAGTCCCAATGCTTCAAAGATTTGCGAGGCTCGGTACGAATGCAGTGTTGAAATACCTATTTTATTCATTATTTTCAGGAGTCCTTTTCCAATCGCTTTATTAAAGTTTTCTACGGCAGTATCCTCGTCTATGTCCTTTATTACCTTTGTTCTTACTTGTTCGCGAATAATCTCATTAACCAAATACGGATTTATGGCACTTGCACCGTAGCCAAATAACGTAGCAAAGTGATGCGGTTCCCTTGCTTCAGCCGTTTCTAATACAATGCCAAATTTGGATCTTTTTTGTAGATTGTTTAACGAATGGTGTACAAAAGAACATGCAAGAAGCGCAGGAATTGGTGCATTGTCTTTATCGATATTTCTATCGGAAAGAATAATAATATTTGCGCCTTCAAAGACTGCTTTCTCTACCGCAACAAGTATGTTGTCTAATGCCTTTTCAAGGCCATTTACGCCTTGTGATATTGGATATAAAATTGGGATAGAAACGGATTGGAAGTCTGGATGGTCTATGTTTTTTATCTTGTGCAGGTCATCGTTAGAGATTACAGGGTTGTTGATGCGCAGTTTTTTGCTTGTTCCGGAATTATATCAAAAATATTCTTATCGCCTCCTATAGCCAAACTTATGTCGGTAATCAGTTCCTCTCTGATACCATCTAATGGAGGGTTGGTAACTTGGGCAAATAATTGTTTAAAATAGTTATATAGTATCTGCGGTTTATCCGAAAGTACTGCTAGGGGAGTATCTGTTCCCATAGATCCAATAGCTTCTTTAGCTAAGGATGCCATAGGAATTATAATAGTATTTATCTCTTCAATGGTATATCCAAAGGCGCGCAATCGGGTATGGTAGTTTGTTGGTTCAATGGGTGGAATGTGATTCTTGTATGGAACTTTTGCTAATGGTAAGGTGTGTTCTGCCACCCATTTTTGGTACGGTTTATCGGAGATTATTTTTGTTTTTATTTCTTCATCTTCAATAATTCTCCCCGCATTCATATCTACCAAGAACATTTTTCCTGGTTCTAATCTTCCATGTCTCTCTACATTTTCAGGTGCTACCTGAACCACTCCAATTTCAGAAGACATAATAACAAAACCATCCTTGGTTACCGTGTATCGCGATGGTCGTAAACCATTTCTGTCCAATAGCGCACCAATATAATTTCCATCGGTAAATGGTATAGAAGCGGGTCCGTCCCAAGGTTCCATAATACAGGAATTGTATTCGTAAAAAGCCTTTTTATCTGCCGACATGGTTTGGTGTTTTTCCCATGCCTCTGGTACCATCATCATCATTACCTCTGGTAAAGACCTGCCTGTCATCAGCAATAATTCAACCACCAAATCCATAGATGCAGAGTCTGATTTTCCATCCCTAACAATAGGGAATATTTTATGGATGTCTTCGCCAAATAATGGGCTTTGCATCAATTCTTCTCGGGCGCGCATCCTACTCACATTGCCACGCAGGGTATTGATTTCTCCATTGTGACACATGTAGCGAAAGGGTTGTGCTAAGCTCCAAGCAGGAAAGGTATTGGTTGAAAATCTCTGGTGTACTAATGCTAGTCGCGTAACCACATCCGTTTCTTTAAGATCTTTATAATACCTACCGATGTCTTCCGGAATTAGTAACCCTTTGTATATAAGTGTTGTCGTAGAGAGGCTAGAAATATAAAAATAATCTGCTTGTGACAGTTTAGAATTGGCGATGGTATGTTCTGTTATTTTTCGTGCAGCAAACAATTTAGCGTTGAATGTAAGTTCATCTATAGCTTCGTTGTTTTTATCAATAAATACTTGTCTTATTTTGGGTTCGGTTTGTGCTGCAATTTTTCCCATAAAAGAGGTGTCTACAGGAACATCTCTCCATCCAATTATTCGAAGACCTTGCTTTTCTATTTCTTGTTCAAATACGCTAATACAATACGTCGATTGGTTAGAGCTTTTTGGCAAAAACACCATACCAACAGCATATTCACGAACCGCAGGAATTGTAAAGGAACACACTCGATTAAAAAAGGCATGGGGTATATCAATTAAAATACCTGCACCATCTCCTGTTCTTCCATCGGAACTAACGGCTCCTCGATGTTCTAGCTTTACTAAAATTTCTAAAGCATTATGTATGATCGTATTCGATTTTTCTCCATTCAGGTTACAGATAAAACCTGCACCACAATTATCTCTTTCAAACTCACTCAAATATAGTCCTTGGTCTTTCATCTTTTAAATTTTGTGTTTTAGTGTTCGTTTAATCTGAAGTCTGGATAAGAATTTATTCCGTGTTCGTATTTATCTAAGCCTTCTAATTCTTCGCGTTCCGTAACTCTTATACCACTTATTTTTTCACCGTGAAAAGGATTAGAAACGAGGATATAATGCAAAGGGCAGCATAGCAAATCACTCCAATGCATTGTGATAAAAATTGCTCCCATCCCGCTAGATTTCCAAATATGCCAACTGCTATGGTTCCCCATATTCCACAGAATAGATGAACGGCAATTGCACCTACAGGATCATCCAGTTTTAATCTGTCAATTAAGCCTACTGCAAGAACGACAATAATACCTGCTATTGCGCCAATAAGGATTGCATCTGAGGGAGACATTTGATCGGCACCGGCAGTAATTCCAACAAGACCTCCTAGTATCCCATTGAGAAACATGGTTAAGTCGAAATTTTTATAGAGTGCGGTAGAGGTGATAAAGGCTAGTACACCACCAGCAGCTGCTGCTAGACATGTTGTTACTAGAGTTAAGGAGGTAGCAGTTGGATCTGCGGATAATACAGATCCACCGTTAAAGCCAAACCATCCTAACCATAATATCAAGACTCCTGCTGTTGCAATTGGTACGTTATGACCCGGTATTGCCTGTGCCTTCCCGTCTTTAAATTTTCCAATTCTCGCCCCCAGTAAATACACTGCAACTAAAGCTGCCCAACCACCAACAGAATGCACTAGGGTAGAACCAGCAAAGTCATAAAAGGGAGTTTCTAGCCTGTCTAAAAAGCCACCTCCCCATTTCCAAGATCCTGCAAGAGGATAGATAAAACCTACGTATAGTATTGTGAAAATGATAAAGGGGCCTAACTTCATTCGTTCTGCAACAGCTCCAGAAACTATAGTTGCAGCGGTAGCAGCAAACATGCCTTGAAATAAGAAGTCAGTCCAGTAGGTATAACCTTTATTATAGGCTAAATCTAAACTTCCGTTTTGTAGAGGAGGCTCTAATCCAAATCCGGAGAAACCAAAAATTCCTAACGAATCTTCGGCGAATCCTGGGTACATCAAATTGAACCCTATAAGACAGTATAACAACAGTCCAACGGTTATTATAAATATATTTTTGAATAAGATATTAATCGTATTTTTTTGGCGCGTAAGACCTATTTCTAAAAATGCGAATCCTAGGTGCATAAAAAATACTAATGCTGTACAGAGCATCATCCATACATTGTTTAAAGTAAGTATATCCATTGCTTTTCTTGTTAGTTTAGTGTGTCTCCTCCTTTTTCTCCTGTTCGTATTCGATAACTTTCTTCAATCGTAGAAACGAAAATTTTGCCATCACCTATAGCACCAGTTGCAGCGGCTGCTAGAATTGCATCTATAGCAGCTTTTTCAAATTCATCATTTACAACGATAGATAAGTACCTTCTTTGGATATCACTGGTATTATAGGCTACCCCTCGATATACGTGTCCTTCTTTTTCATTCCCAAGCCCCGTTACATCCCAGTAGGAAAAGAAATTAATACCGGCCTTATGAAGGGCATCTTTTACCTGATGAAATTTAGATTTTCGTATAACCGCTTCAATTTTTTTCATTTGTTATATTGTTTTTGTTTTGTGAGTTGAAATACCTTCAAGATTATATTTTCCATTCTTATTTGTATTCCTATGTTTTTGTTTCCTTCATTTACACAATCTGATACCGTGAAAATTGAGTTTAGGAGTGTTATTGTTGTTTTAATTCTTTTATATATCTTTTAGATTGTAAAATAATGCTAGTGCTAAATCCTGAAATAAAGCGATAAATATGTGTCATATTATTAGATTTTGACAAACTGTTTTCTACTCTAAGTGGTTGCACGGAGTTGCTAATTTTCAATTTTTAGTGCACATAAGCAAATGAGCTTTAGAAGTTTAGGTTTCTACAACGTTTTCGCTGCTAGGAGGGTATTAAAAAAAGAGGGCTAAAAATTTTTATATGATAAAAGCAAGTATGCTGTAATGCTATAAAATGCGAACTGCTTAATTTCTGCTTCTTTTATTATTAATTTGATAAAAATGCATTTTCCACAGAAAAAAAACGATATCCATTAAATTATTTTCACCAATTCGTTGATTTTGATGATTTTTTTTTACAAAAAACATAAATTTGTTGATAATTCAATAATTATTTAGAATTAATAAAAATAAAAAACTATAAAATAGCTGTATTTTTACCCCTATGAACTATACAAACATTTACCTTCTCCAAATTCAGTATTTAGGATTTCGTTTTCACGGTTGGCAGAAACAGCCAAATCTTAAAACAGTGCATTGGGCAGTGGATAAAACACTTAAATTTGTTTGTAAAGGAATTCGCAATAAATCAATTGGGGTAGGAAGAACCGATGCCAAAGTATCGGCTACAGATTTCTACGTACAGTTGTTTATTGATTCTGCGGTAGTAAAAGAAGATTTCATCAATTCTTTCAACAAAAATTCTCCAACAGATATTCGCTTGGTACAAATACAAAATATTGAGGATGCTTCTTTCAATATTATCCAACATCCAAAAACGAAAGAGTATCGATATTATTTTTCTTTTGGGGAAAAGAACCATCCATATGCAGCTGCCTTTTTAACTGGAATTATAGACGATTTAGACATTGGTTTGATGCAACAAGGAGCGATGCTTTTTGAAGGGTTTCACAACTTCAAGAGATATTGTACAAAACCATCCGAGGATACCAAAGTAGAAAGGCGTATAGAGTTTTGTAGAATCGTAGTAAATACAGATTTAACCGCGTCTTTTTTTCCGGAAAGGAGTTATGTACTCGTAGTAAAGGGGCAGGGTTTTTTGAGAAATCAAATTCGTTTAATTATGGGAGCTCTTTTTGATTTGGGAAAAGGAAACGTAACGCTAGATTTTATAAAGGCATCCTTGGATCCAAAAAGTTCTATTTCGTTTATAAAATCTATAGCCCCTTCTTCTGGTCTTCATTTACATAAAGTTCAATTTGAAAACGTGAAAGAGATGTAGTTTAGAGGTTTTATTTTTTGCCCAATTAAATTGTAAAAAAAAAGCCTTTCCAAACATATGGAAAGACTCTTTGTTTTATAGGAAACTATTCTTTAGTCTTTTAGTAAGCTTCTTGAAATAACTATTTTCTGAATTTCAGAAGTTCCTTCGTAAATTTGCGTGATTTTGGCATCTCGCATTAATCGTTCTACGTGGTATTCTTTTACAAAACCATTACCGCCATGTATTTGCACAGCCTCTACGGTGTGTTCCATGGCAACTTTAGAAGCATATAACTTGGCCATTGCACTTGCTCGGTCGTAATTGATTCCAGCGTCTTTGTCACAGGCAGCTTTCATCACTAAATGACGAGCAGCTTCGATCTCTGTGTACATGTCGGCCAATTTGAAGGCAATTGCTTGGTGGTTGCAAATTTCCGTTCCAAATGCTTTACGCTCTTTGGAGTATTTTAGCGCAAGTTCATAGGCTCCTGAAGCAATACCTAATGCTTGTGCAGCGATTCCGATTCGACCTCCAGAAAGCGTTTTCATTGCAAACTTAAATCCAAATCCATCTTCACCAATTCTGTTTTCTTTTGGAACTTTAACATCGTTAAATTGAAGTGTATGGGTATCTGATCCACGTATTCCTAATTTATCTTCTTTCGGACCAATATGAAAACCTTCCATACCTTTTTCCACAATAAAAGCGTTAATTCCTCGGTGTTTTTTGCTTCTATCGGTTTGGGCGATTACTAGATATACATCCGAACGTCCTCCGTTGGTAATCCAATTCTTAGTTCCGTTCAATAAGTAATAATCTCCTTTGTCTTCTGCAGTGGTAGCTTGTGAAGTAGCATCACTTCCTGCTTCTGGTTCACTCAAACAAAAAGCACCTATTTGTTCTCCTGTCGCTAATTTGGTTAGGTATTTTTCTTTTTGTTCCTCCGAACCGTAGGCTTCTAAACCGTAACAAACCAAAGAATTGTTTACAGATACCATAACCGATGCTGAGGCATCAATTTTAGACAATTCCTCCATGATCAGTACGTAAGAAATAGTATCCATTCCGCTACCTCCATATTTAGGATCAACCATAATTCCCATGAAACCAAGTTCTCCCATTTTTCGTACTAATTCGTCAGGAAAAGTTTGTTTATCGTCTCTTTCAATAACTCCTGGTAATAATTCGTTTTGCGCAAAATCTCTTGCAGCATCACGGATCATTAAATGCTCTTCAGTAAGATTAAAATCCATTTATTTAATTTGTTAATATGATTGTTATATTCGTAAAAAATGCGCTCAAAGATACTTGTTTATAATCATATTATCAAAAAATACGGGGTGTTTAATTCATTAAAACTAATTTTTATCTAATTTTTACCAAAATTTGATAATTTCATTTTTAAATGCAATGAAAGAATGATCTCTATATTCGCAATATGGGTGAGAAAATATTTTGTTTAGGAGTAATGTCAGGGACCTCACTAGATGGTGTAGACATTGTATATGCTGTCTTTAATCCGAAAAGATATTCCGAGTTTGAGATTGTTTATTCAAGAACAATTCCATATGCGAGTTCTTGGAAAAATATACTGCAAAAAGCAATTACATACAACGATTTAGAGTTAGAAGAACTATCTGTTGCATATGCGCAGTTACTTGGTACGATGCTTCAAGATTTTATACATAGTTACCACATTACAAAAATTGATTTTATCGCAAGTCACGGTCATACCATAAAACACCAACCAAAATTAGGGTATACGCTTCAGATTGGAGATGGGCAAACAATAGCAAATAAAACCAAAATACCTGTGGTATGCGATTTTAGGAGTCAGGATGTAGCTCTGGGTGGGGAAGGAGCCCCTTTAGTTCCTATCGGTGATAAATTACTTTTTTCAGAGTTTGATAGATGTGTGAATTTGGGAGGTTTTGCGAATATATCATTTGAAAACAAACAAAAAGATCGTATTGCCTTTGATATTTGCCCTGTAAATATTGTACTAAACCATTATGTGCAAGACCTAGGCTTTGATTTTGATGATGGTGGGCAAATAGCAGCAAAAGGTGTTTTGAATCACCAATTGTTAGAACACTTGAACCGCTTAGATTTTTATCAAAAAGCACCACCAAAATCACTAGGATTAGAATGGGTACAGGATATTGTATTTCCGCTAATCGAAACGAATAATTTTTCTATTCCTTCTATTTTGCGAACTTTTACGGAACATGCGGCAATACAAATAGCGTCCCATATTAAAGAATCTAAACATGTGCTCTTTACTGGTGGGGGAGTTTTCAATAGTTTTTTAATTCAAAGGATTGCATATCATACAAAAAAACAATTAGTGCTTCCAAATAAAGAACTTATTGAATACAAAGAGGCTCTCGTTTTTGCTTTTCTCGGGTTGCTAAGAATGCAAAACCAAACGAATTGTCTTGCTTCTGTTACCGGGGCATCTAAAGATCACTGCTCAGGAGTTATTTTTTATCCACAAGAGTAAGTTATGTAGTGGGTATAACCAATAAATTTTACACGGTTTGAAGTAAAAATGTTTATTTCCCATGCATAACCATAGATAAACTACTTTATGTTAGAAAATATATAATTTTTACACTAAGTTTGTGTATTGAACAAACTTCAAAAATCAGTAATATGGATCAGCTTTAACCCCACTATATGGGGAAAATATTTTGCAATAGTTTCAAAAGCTATGGAAAAGAGGATAAATAATAAAGTTGAAAAATTTTTAAACATTAAAAATGAAAGAATTACTTAAGAAATATGAAGAAAAACAACCAGAGATAGTTTTTAATTGGAAAGATTCTGAAACGGAGGCGGAAGGCTGGACGGTCATAAACTCACTACGTGGAGGAGCAGCTGGAGGAGGAACAAGAATGCGTAAAGGCCTAGATAAATACGAAGTAATGTCACTTGCTAAAACCATGGAAGTGAAGTTTACCGTTTCTGGTCCTGCCATTGGTGGTGCTAAATCAGGTATAAATTTTGACCCACACGATCCTCGTAAAAAAGGAGTTTTAGAGCGTTGGTATAAGGCCGTTGCTCCTTTGTTAAAAAACTATTACGGAACAGGTGGTGATTTAAATGTAGATGAAATCCATGAAGTTATTCCGATTACAGAAGATAGTGGTGTATGGCATCCGCAAGAAGGTGTTTTTAACGGACACTTTAAACCAACCGAAGCAGATAAAATTAATAGAATAGGGCAGTTACGCATGGTGTGATTAAAGTTTTAGAAGATGAAAGTTTATCGCCAAGTGTAGCCAAAAAATATACCGTTGCCGACATGATTACCGGATATGGTGTAGCAGAGGCAGTTCGCCATTACTACGATATTTACGGTGGAAGTGTGAAAGGAAAAAGAGCCATTGTACAAGGCTTTGGAAATGTTGGCTCTGCAGCCGCATATTACTTAGCTCAGATGGGAGCAAAAGTAGTGGGTATTATCGATAGAGTTGGTGGCGTGATTAAGGAGGAAGGTTTTACCTTTGAAGAAATTCAAGATTATTTCCTAGCCAAAGACGGTAACACGTTGGTAGCAGAACACATGATTCCTTTTGAAGAAATAAATACTCGTATTTGGAACTTACCATGTGAAATATTTGCTCCTTGTGCGGCTTCACGATTAGTGCAGCAAGATCAAATTAACAAAATGATCGATACTGGTTTAGAAGTTATCTCTTGTGGTGCAAATGTTCCTTTTGCAGATCCAGAAATCTTTTTCGGTGCTATTATGGAAGATACGGACAAAAAAGTAAGTTTAATTCCAGATTTTATTTCGAATTGTGGAATGGCTAGAGTGTTTGCCTACTTCATGGAACGCCGCGTTGAAATGTCGGATCAGGCAATTTTTGAGGACACCTCAAATACCATTAAAAAGGCATTACAAAGAACTTTCGCACGTAGTGCATCAAAAACAAAAATAAGTGAAACTGCTTTTGAAATAGCTCTTAAAGAGTTAATGTAAAAGTATAAATTAAATAGTAGTATGTTTAAGTATTTTTTAGGAAACAGTCCTAAGTGGTTTAAAATGACAATGATTGGATTTTTAATATTCAATATTTTTTCATTTTTTATTCTTGGTAAAACCATAACAGCGTGGCTTTTTATTGGAGAGTTTATTTTTACCCTTGCCATGGCTTTAAAGTGTTATCCATTGCAGTCGGGAGGCTTATTAGCGATAGAGGCTTTAGCATTAGGATTAACAACGCCTGATAATGCCTACCACGAAGTCAATCAAAATTTAGAAGTTGTACTTCTTTTGGTATTCATGGTCGCAGGAATATATTTTATGAAACCGCTATTGATGTATATTTTTAGTAAGGTTTTTACCAAAATTAAATCCAAAATACTTTTATCACTTCTGTTTGTTTTTATATCTGCAGTACTTTCTGCATTTTTAGATGCTCTAACTGTTACTGCAGTACTAATTAGTGTAGCAGTTGGTTTTTATGGCGTTTACCATAAAATTCATTCCAATATATCCGACTACGATAAAGATGGAGTGCTAGATCGTAAAGAGTTAAGCGGAGAAACGTTAGAACAGTTCCGAAGTTTTTTAAGAAGTTTAATCATGCACGGAGTAGTGGGTACTGCCTTAGGTGGCGTGTGTACCCTTGTGGGAGAACCTCAAAATTTATTAATTGGGGAAAGAATGGGTTGGGATTTTATCCAGTTCTTTCTGCAGATGGCGCCAATCACAATTCCTGTCCTTTTTGCCGGATTACTAACTACAATTGTATTAGAATCTACAGGATGGTTTGGTTTTGGTGCTAAATTGCCAAAGGTAGCTTCTGATATTATTGAAGGATATACTGCGGAAGAAGATGCAAAGCGAACAGAAAAACAAAAAATCGGTTTAATCGTGCAAGGTATTGCTGCTCTTTTATTGATCGTTGCTTTGGCATTGCATATCGCCCCTGTTGGATTTATCGGTTTGGCGCTGATAATCGTACAAACTGCCTTTATGGGAATTATTGACGAACACCAATTAGGTCCTGCATTCGAGGAAGCACTTCCTTTTACAGGCTTGTTAGTTGTGTTTTTTGTAATCGTAGCGATGATTCATGACCAACATTTATTCAAGCCAATTATCGATTGGGCGTTACAGCAAGACCCAGCAGAACAACCTGGTCTTTTTTATATTGCAAACGGATTTTTATCGGCTATTAGTGACAATGTATTTGTTGCAACGGTATATATTGGGGAAGTACAGAGTGCATTTCAAAATGGAGAGATTAGTAGAGAGCATTTTGAGAAACTTGCTATTGCTATAAACACAGGAACAAACCTTCCTAGCGTCGCAACACCGAATGGCCAAGCTGCCTTTTTATTTTTGCTTACTTCTTCATTAGCACCGCTCATTAATTTATCGTACGGTAAAATGGTTAAAATGGCCTTGCCCTATACCATAGTGCTTGGGGTTTTAGGTTATATTATGGTAAAAATTACCTTGTCATAGGCAAAAAAGCACAACGATAAATTGTATATATTTAATCCTGAATTGTAAGATTCAGGATTTTTTAAACAATTAAAGACCATCACAATCGTTAATTATAATAATTTAAAACAATTTTAATGGGAGTTTATTTTCAGAATGAAGCGCAAGAAATAGAAGCAGTATCGCAAGAAAAAACGTTGTCTATTTATAATTTAATAATGGATGGAGGGCTTGGTGGACAGCTCATAATAGCCTTGTTGTTTATTTTATTGGCAGTTGCATTATACATTTATTTTGAACGTGTTTTTGCCATTAAGGCAGCCTCGAATGTAGACAAAAATTTCATGAATCAAATCAAGGATCACATTACCAACGGGAAATTAGAAAGTGCTAAAACCTTGTGTGCTAATACGCCAACACCGACGGCGCGCTTAATTGGTAAAGGCATATCCAGAATAGGGAAACCACTTGATGATATTAATACTGCTATAGAAAATGCGGGGAAGCTAGAGGTGTATCAATTAGAGAAAAATGTAAGTGTTTTAGCCACTATTGCTGGTGCTGCTCCGATGATTGGTTTTTTAGGTACGGTAATCGGAATGATTGTAGCCATTCACGAAATAGCAAATTCTGGCGGGCAAATTGATATAAAAATGTTATCGGATGGCTTGTATACGGCAATGACTACTACTGTTGCAGGTTTAATAGTTGGTATTGTTGCTTACATTTCCTACAACCATTTGGTAGTTCGAACGGATAAAGTGGTGTATCAAATGGAAGCAACCTCAGTTGAATTTTTAGATTTATTAAACGAACCAGTGTAATGAATTTAAGAGGAAGAAATAAAGTGGATCCTAGTTTCAATATGTCGTCGATGACCGACATCGTATTTTTGTTACTCATTTTTTTATGTTAACCTCTACTTTAGTGACGGTAAGCGCAATTGATGTGATACTCCCGAAAGCAGGAGGTAAAACAGAGAATCAAACCTCTGTTGCGGTTACCATAACTGAAAATTCTTCTTTTTACATCGATAAAAAAGAAGTTAGTGCTGCACAGTTAGAGCTAGAATTACTAACAAAAGTTGGTGTAAATAAAGAAAAAACTGTGGTTATTAGAGGCGATCAAAATGTACCTTACAAACTAGTGATGCAGGTTATTGACATAGCTAATAAGAATAAACTTAAAATGATTTTAGCGGTAAAAGGAAAATAAGACGATCTTCAGTGAGGTAATTGCTTATTTTTAGGTTGGATGTACAGTTATGAAATATTTGAATACAAAACATAAGAGAAAATCCGCAGGGCTAACGATGCTAATTTTATCCCTTCTACTTGTTGGGATATTTAGTTTTGGAATGACCTATCTCGACCCTCCTGTAGAATACGGCGTGGCAATAAATTTTGGAAATTCAGAGGTTGGTAGCGGCGCACCCGTCAAAGAGGTAAAACAAGAGAATACTACTGCTATGCCTGAGGAAATTCCAGAAGCATCTACTGCGGAAACTTCAGAAAATACTTCTGAAGAAGAAGTGCTAACGAATGACGCGCAAACAGAGGCTCCAAGTGTAGCAAAGCCTAAAGAGGAAAAAGAAAACAACGAATCGCCTGAAAAAGAAGTAGAACCCGCAAAACAGCCAGAACCAAAACCATCACAAGCCACAAAGAACGCGTTAGAGAGTTTAATGCAAGGAGCGAACAGTGAAGGAGCTACAGCAGGAGAAGGGGACGATATAAAACAAGGGTTGAAAGGGAATAAAGAGGGCGATATTAACACTTCGAACTATTACGGAAATACACGTAGCGGCTCCGATGGAAATTACAATTTGGCTGGTAGAAAGGCCCTTTCAAAACCCAAACCAAAAGATGGTTGTCAGGAAGAAGGCACAGTAGTAGTGAGTATTGTGGTAGATAAAACCGGTAAGGTTATTGCAGCAGAGCCTGGAGGGAGAGGCTCCACAAGTGCTGATTCGTGTTTGAATAAAGCTGCTAAGGAAGCAGCCCTGAATACTACTTGGAATGCTGTTCCAAATGCTTCTCCACAAAAAGGAAGTATTATTTACGTGTTTACCTTAAAGTAGCAAATTACATTAAAACTTAAGATATAAAAGTATGACCTATACAGAGGCTACCGATTGGATGTTTGCACAATTGCCAATGTACCAACGACAAGGAAAAACTGCTTTTAAAAAAGACCTTACCAATACTATTGCTTTAGCGGAGGTCTTGGGGAATCCGGAAAGGAAATTTAAGGCTATACATGTTGGAGGAACTAATGGTAAAGGTTCTACAAGTCATATGTTGGCATCTATCTTACAAGAAGAAGGGTATACGGTAGGCTTGTATACTTCTCCGCACTTAAAACGTTTTACAGAACGCATTAAAATTAATGGGGAGGAAATTTCAGAGCAAGCCGTGATTGCTTTCGTACAAGAATACCAAGCTTTTTTAGAACAGCAGAAACTCTCCTTTTTTGAGATGACTGTTGGGATGGCCTTTTTAGAATTCGCTAAACAAGAAGTAGATATTGCTATTGTTGAGGTAGGTCTCGGCGGACGTTTAGATTCAACAAATATTATACTCCCAGAAGTTTCGGTTATTACTAATATTGGTTTGGATCACACCCAATTTCTCGGGGAAACTTTAGCAGAAATAGCTTACGAAAAAGCGGGTATCATAAAACCAAACGTACCTGTGGTTATTGGAGAGCGTCAGGAGGAAACAGCTTCTGTATTTATTGAAAAAGCAAAGGCATGCAACGCTGAAATATGTTTTGCTTCCGACAGTACAGTGGCATTTACAACGGATTTACAGGGAACTTACCAAGCGCATAACGTCAAGACTGCTATAGCTGCCTTGGATTGTTTGCAATCGGTATCCGTTTCGGAAAATAGTATTGTAAATGGTTTACTTCACGTGGTTAAAAATACAGGGCTTAAGGGTAGATGGCAAATACTGCAGGAATCACCAAAAATTATTTGCGATACTGCCCATAATAAAGAAGGACTAGGGCATACCATGGCGCAACTTAAAGGTGAAAAATATCAGCATTTACACGTTCTTCTGGGTATGGTAAAGGATAAAAAAATAGAAGACATATTACCATTATTCCCTAAAAAAGCCACCTATTATTTTTGTAAACCAGCAGTGCCGAGAGGACTGTGTGAAATAGAATTAAAAGAAAAGGCAAAAAAGTTTCATTTATTAGGCGATAGTTATGCATCGGTAGCGGAGGCGGTTAACATACTGAAGTTGAATATGCAAGAAAAAGATATCGCATATATTGGCGGAAGTACGTTTGTTGTAGCGGAAGTTTTATAGAAAAAATCACAAAAAATCATTGTGGATTTTAAAAACTGTTATATATTTGCATCCGCATTAAACAGGCAAATCGTTTAAAAATATTTAACGTATTTTCTGTTGCGAAACTCAACCTTAACGAGTATAAATTAAGGGCGCGTAGCTCAGTTGGTTCAGAGCACTTGGTTTACACCCAAGGGGTCAGGGGTTCGAATCCCTTCGCGCCCACAAACTCAACCTTAACGAGTATAAATTAAGGGCGCGTAGCTCAGTTGGTTCAGAGCACTTGGTTTACACCCAAGGGGTCAGGGGTTCGAATCCCTTCGCGCCCACTCATAATAGCTATCCGATTTGGATAGCTTTTTTATTGCGTCACTTTTAGTTGTTTTTCTTAAAGACAAGACTTCTAATGTCTTAAATTGATACGCTGGTGCACTAAATAAGGGCGTTAGTCTTATTTTTAATGGTAGTATGGTTTATATTTTGTAGCTTTAGTTTGTAAAGGATATTGTTCTCATAAAATAATCTTCAGTTCTTTTTTTTCTATCTAGAAAGATTTGAAATTACATCGTTAGTAACAACTAACTATTACTAAAAGCTAACCATAATGTTTGTAAAAATGTTATGGTTTTTTATTTTTACTTAACCTTCTAATGTAATTTTGTATGCGAGATATTTTTTTAGTTGTCGTTGGCATTATCTTTTGTAATTATTATGGTTTTGCACAGGTGAAATTTATATCGAAACTTCCAAAAGACTTAAAGGAAGTTTCTGGTATTGAACTGGATGTAAAATCAGGATTACTTTGGATGTGTAATGATAGTGGTAATCAACCTATTCTTTATGGTGTTAGTACCTCAGGGATTATAGAGAGAGAAATAACCATAGACGCTAAAAACAAAGATTGGGAAGATATTACCTTCGATACGAAAGGTAATTTGTATATAGCAGACATTGGAAACAATGAAAACAAGAGGAAACACCTCACTATTTATAAAGTTTCAGCCAAAGATCTAGCATCCAAATCTAAAGTTTTTGCTGCGGAAATTGAGTTTTCTTATCCAGACCAACGATCCTTCCCACCCAAAAAGAAGCATCATTTTTTCGATGCAGAGTCTTTGTTTTTCTTTAATGAATTTTTATATGTTTTTACCAAGTCAAGGGTAAATAAGCAATACGGCAAAACAACTTTATATCGAATCCCTGCGAAAGCGGGAAAACACAAAGCTGTTAAACTTGGCAGTTTTGAAACTTGTAACGACAATTCTAGTTGTTGGGTCACTGCTGCAGATATGTCACCAGATACTTCAAAAGTAGCGCTGCTGAATCATAATACTGTATATCTCTTTAGTAACTTTTCGGGAGATCAATTTTTTAATGGCAAGGTAAAGACATATCCACTTTCGCATACTTCTCAAAAAGAAGGCTTAGTTTTTAAAGATGATAAAACGTTATATATCACCGATGAAAAGTCTCACGGAAAGGGCGGTAATCTTTACGAATTTACCTTAGATCACATGCCATAAAAGCGTAGCCCACCCCAAAACAAGTAATAACCCTCCTAAAGGAGTCACAGGGCCTAGAGCTTTCCACTTATTCCCAAAAGCATCGGTAAGCACTAAACCGTAAATACTAAAAGAAAATAAAAAAATTCCGAGTATAAAACTCCAACCAAGTAGGGTATTGGGTTCTGGTAAGGAAAATCCTATTACGAGTAAAACTAGTGCGTGATACATTTGATATTTGACACCGGTTTCAAATGCTTTTAATTGTTCCTGGTCTAGTTTCTTTTTTAAAGCATGTGCGCCAAAAGCACCAAAAATAACGGCTAACATTCCGTAAATCGCTCCAAATGATAAAATAATTTGTGTCATAAACTTTCTTAATGCTATGTTTTTTCTAATGTTATTACGCTGTATATGTGTTGTTTATTTAGAAGGAAAATCCAACACTAAAAGCAATACGGTCTTCCTTACTATTTCCTCTGAAATACGATACATTTAAGGTTATAATATCAACACCAGTTATCCATAAAGACCCACCATAGCTCGTGTGCCAGGTCTTGTTATCCGGTTCTTTTGGACTCCAAATTCTACCGTAATCAAAGCCTCCCGTAATCCCGATTTTTATCGGTATTATTCCGGTTTGAATTTCTCCAAAACGCAATCGTAAATCGTTACTGTGATAGAAACTTTCTTTTCCTGTAAAGCGCTCTCTATTGTATCCTCTTAAATTTCTATCTCCACCTAATGTTGCCGCTTGGTAAAATTCAAATCGATTTCCAAAATTTATATGTGTTCCTATCTCCGAAGCCCAAACTAAAGAACGATTTTGCACCAAGTTTTTATAGAGTGCTAAGGAACTTTTTAAATAGCCAAAACGTCGGTTAAAGTCATCAACTTTTGCTTTTGCACCGATAGATAAATCAAAGTGCATTCCTTTCGTTGGAAAGCTTGCTTCATCTACTCGCTGATGATTTACATTGACCTCTCCGCCCAAGAAATAATTTCGTTCGAATATATTTATGGCACTATCTTCAAAATCTTCAATATTTCTTCCTGGAGTATTTTGTATTTTAATTCCTTCTATTGATGAGGAGAATCGCAACGAATTACCTCCCCTAAATCGTCTTACTAGAGACGGACTAAAGCTTAATTCACTTTTTTTAACGCGATAATAGTCCAAGTCGTTTTTTTGATCATATATACTCTCATTACCCCAACCGAAGAAGTTGATAGAATAATTGTCGCTGGTTGCAACCGCATTAAGGAGTAGATTCCATTTGCCTAATATTTCTGTAAATTCCCCATTATACTTTATTTCAAATCCACTTGTTGCCGAAAAATAATTTGCACCCAAACTCTGTTTACTGCCGAAAGGGTATTTTTTGTATGCTTGTTTGGTGTAGGTAGCGGTTGCGCCAAAAAAGAAACCGTCATCAGGGTTAATTCCTAGAGATGGAATTACGATGGTAGTATTATTTTTAATATCGTGAATATTATAGATGTTTCTAACGTAATTATCGCTTCTTTTGTCGGCGGTTTCTTTGTTTTTAAGCAGCGTATTTGTTTTGGATTTAAAATCGTATACTTTTGTTTTTTTAGACCAACCAGAAACTGTTGAACTATCGTTATACGTATCTTCATCTTGTCCGCCTACAAGTCGCAGGAGAATTCCATCATTCACATCGCCACTAACATTAAAAGTGTCTTTTCCATTCAAACCAAAAATTTGAATTTCTTTCGTGATTTCATTGGAGAAAATTCTCTCGTATAAAACGCTGTTTTTTCTGCTTATTACAACTTTGGTTTTTGCATCATTTACTCTAGTTACGGTAAAAACATCGTCTTTATCAGTTCCGATAACATAGGCAATTTTGGCAAATCTTTCGTAGTATCTTTTAGCAATGCTCGGAAGTTTATCTCTCCTAGATTTCAATTTGGAAATAATCTCTGCTCCATCAATTTTATAGATTTCACTTGGTAGTTTTTTTATAGAGGCTTCAATGATTTCATCTGTTAAATGCTCCTGGATAAAAGTAGCTTGTTTCTGCCATGCCTCAAGAGGAAGAGCATTTAAAAACTCCGCATCAAAATATTTAGGATAGTAGTTGAACCATTTCATGTCTTTGATGTCGTCGTCAAAATTTTGCATGTTTTTTACCTCGGTTATAAATGCTTTAATTAAAGGAATCATAACACCATCAAATCTAGAAAATGGCTGATCTCTATCTCTCGGTATTGGGCGATACATAGTTCTGCCATCTTCTTGCTCGAATGAGGCCCAACGCCATTGGTCTTCATGACGATCCCAATCTCCTATAACCATATCAAAAAGGCGCGATCTAATTACCCAATCCTGATCGATATAATGTTTGCCATTTTTTCTTATTTTTTCTAAAACATCATAGGTGCTTATGATGTCTTTTGAATTTCCAAAACTGTTTACGTCCTCCCGATTATGCGCCGGTCTTTCCTCTAGTAAATATAGTTTGCCTCCAAAAAGGTCGTTATAGTTTCCTAGCTGTGGCTGTTTGGGCATGTAATACAGCTTTGGATTAGTGTGGTAAATATGCACCGCTTTTGCCATATCAGGAATCACAAAGGCTGCGAAAGGGTCAGAGGTGGTGAATAAATCATGAACGACATCGATTAAAAAAGTGTCGTCTAAAATGCCATCCATAATCCTACTTCCATCTTTTTCCATCGTTCGAAGCATGTATTGTTTTCCTTCCGAATTTTCTAGGCGTAAGGAGTTTGTTTGTTGTCCGCCACCTTGTCGGATAGGAGTTAATCCACCAAAAACACTATCTAGCTCTAATACTGGCACCTTGACCTTGGTTCCGTATTTATCTCGGTTTAAATCTCCCCAAATGAATTTGTGAAAACCGCTTACATCTGTTTGGGATTTTGGATAAATAGAAGCTTCTACAAATTTATTGTGTTGGTTGTATTCGCTAAAGTCTATATCGGTTTTTCCTTTGAAAGAAGGTATAATTTCTTTACTGAATAACAGTTTGTTTTTATCGGTTTTATTGGCAGCGTAATACGAAACTACTGACGATCCATTTTCGTAAAATGTGAGTTTAGCAAAGCCCTTATTACCATAGGAAAAAGGAGCTTCAAAACCAGCTCTAGCTGCAGATTGCTTTGAACCCGCACCACTAACTATCTGTTTTACCCCCTCTTTTTCTATGTATTGAAGGTTGTGTTCATGACCACTAACAAAAATGACATTTTCTTTAAAATCTTCTACCTCTGTTTCTATAGCTTCAATAAATTCAGCATAACTTTTATTGAAATTGTCTGTTTGAATTCCTGCATTTGCACGGATAATATTTTTGAGGGATCCAAGAATGGGGAGTGGTTTCATGTGATCCTTAAACGAAAAATGACCGCCATGTGGACCGTTACTATACAAAGGATGGTGTAATGCTACCACTACATTCTTGTACCGATTTTTTTTAAGTATTCTTGAAAACTCTTCTAAAAAACGATCTCTAGTTTTGATGTCACAATCTTCGTTAATGGTAGGATGATTATCCCAATCGGTTATATACCATTTACTATCAATGAGTATTAAGGTGAGCGAATCGTTTAGTTCTACTTTTTTGATACCACAGCCATTCTCCGGCAAAAAAGACTTTTTACCCAAGGTGTTTTCCACCATTCTTTCTTGCCTTTTCAAACCTTTTAAACCATTATACCAATCATGGTTTCCAGGAATAAAAATAGGATAACCCTTATAGTTTTTTACTGCGTCTATTTGAATTTGTAATCGATGTTCTGCTAACGCTCTTTCTTTAGTGTTTTTTTGGGCATTCCTAATGGATAGATATTGTCGCCCAAAATACTAAGCTGCTGTTTTCAGAAGCGTCCTCCAAATGCTCTTTAAGGTACTCTAAAGTTGGTAAGGTTTCCCCCATCGGCGCATTCCCAGCATCCCCAATTAGATAAATTGTGTGGGATACTTTATTTTCCTCATAATTAGAACTAATAACTTTTTTCGGCGCATCTTTATCTGCAAATTGTGTTGTGTACGTAGCACAGGCACTTAAAAAGAAAAAACAAAATAAGAAAGGGAAAGCTGTTTTCATATTACTTGTCCATATTAAGGATAGAATAATTAATATATTTTGTGACGATAATAGCAGTTACGATGGTTACGT
Organism: Tenacibaculum sp. SG-28; assembly: GCF_002954385.1. Classification (GTDB taxonomy): domain Bacteria; phylum Bacteroidota; class Bacteroidia; order Flavobacteriales; family Flavobacteriaceae; genus Polaribacter. The sequence continues at coordinate 42,608 of NZ_MQVY01000007.1, read as the reverse complement.
AAAATTGACCAATTAATCCAATTAAAATGGTAGCCTTTTGGGCTATTGGAATTGCAGGAACAATATCACCATATCCAATGGTTAGCAAAGTTATGAAAGAATAGTATAATAAGCCATCATTTAAGTGTTTGAGATCTAAATCTTGATGAATATACACACCTGTAAAGGCATCTACATAGAGTAAGTCTATAGCAACAAAAAGATAAAACCCAACAAATCCAAGAGATATATATCCAGCTATTAGGCCAACGATTACTTTTCGATCAACTACTTTTTCTTTCCATACCTGCTTGATAATATGCCAGGTAACAACAATATTAATTATAAAATAAATGAAAAAGCGTATCAATTTATTTCTGGTGTTATCGGGTTCCTGTAAAATTAATAGGCCTGACAATATAATAATGGAGATTAGAAATAATCCGATACAAAACCACATTGTTTTTCTATTTTTAGAGACAATTAAGACTCCGGCTAAAGCACCAAGAGAAAAAAATAACGGCAGTAAAATAGTATTGAATAATTGTATCGGAACCACCAGTGAACCAAATAAAACTATTAGTTGTATACAGAGATATAGTTCAAATCTAATCTCGTAGAGAAAACTGTGCTTTAATTTCATCAATAATTAATCGGTCTTCTGAAATCGTAAGATTTCAGCACCTTCTGCATTTTTCAAAATTAATTGATTCTTACTTATTGCATATGTTTTTGTTTCTGGTAATAAGTTTAAAAATTCGCTTTCTAAATCCATATTAAGACACATCATTCGGGTGCTGGCGATGTTGTTGCCTATCTCTAATACAGTTTCACTGACCTTGTCAATTTGCCCATTAAATCTATTACATACCGCCTTTCCCATTATTTTTTTATCACTTACTTTTATTTCTAACCTCGGTCTTTCTTTTTCATTCTTGAGGCTAATGTCTTCTTTTTGGATTTGTGTAAGTACCCAAATATCAGTTAATTTTAGTTTCAAATCAGCGTTTTTAGATAGTATTTTAATCAATTTATATTTTTTAGAAGAGGCATCCGCAGGTAGGTTTGCAGTATCTAAATCCTCTACTGCTATTTTAAGCTGGTATACATACCCTGGCACATAGTCAAATCCTTCGATTTGATCATAGAAATTTGTCCATTTGTCTTCTTGTATTTCTCCTTCCTTTTGCACCAAAAGGCATTTCATCGGACCAACACCTACGCAATCCGTTTTATAACTGTTTACCCAAATTGTTTCTTCCATGATTTTAGAACTAGTTGTACATGCTGTAAATGTGATTAGACTTAAAAGTAAATAGAATGGTATATTTTTCATTTGTTTTTCGTTTATAATTTCTTCGAAAGTTAACTAAATGTAAGCATTTTTTGATTTTTGCTAAGAAATTTTTGCTTTTATTTTTCTTTTTCGGTGGCAAGTAGTGTTTCGTAATGCTCAACAGTATCTATGTCTGCAAGATACTCGTATTTAATAGCTACGGGAATTGCATTGTTTTTGATAACATCTCCAGCGCCTTTATCCCCTTTTAACTGTAACAATAAATCGAACTTAGACCTTGGAAATATTGCTGGAACCCCAATTTTATGCCCGTAATTGGCCGCAACAATACGATTTTTGTTACGCTTAAAAGTAGTGGTTAGTTTTTCTAAAATAACAGCGGATACTTTAGGTTGGTCTGCTAGCATAATTAAAACGCCATCAGTATTTGTATTTTTAATGGTAGTAACCCCAATAACAATACTAGAACTCAAACCTTCTAGGTACTCTTTATTTTCGATGATTTCAATTTTTTTATTTTGGATGCTACTTCGAATTTGCATTGCATTCGCACCGAGAACACAAAAGATTTTGTGTGTGTTTAACTTTAAGGCATTTTGGATAGTCCACCCTAATAGCGTAGTATTTTTGTAAGGTAATAATTGCTTGGGTTTTCCCATTCTAGTAGAGGAACCAGCAGCGAGTATGAGCATGGCAATATTCATGTTTTATAAATGAATTTGACCTGTTATTTCTTTTAAAGAGTACACTTCTTTTTTTCTTCGAATAGCCAAAATTTCTGCAACAATAGCTAGCGCAATTTCTTCGGGTGTAATCGCTCCTATTGCAATTCCTGCAGGCGTATGGATTTTTTCTAAAAATTCTTCTGTCATCTCAGGTTCTAGTTCGAGTAATGCATCGAATAATTTTTCTCTCCGTTTTGCCGCACCCAACATACCAATGTACATTGGAGTTGCATGTAATAAACGTCGTAGGTATCGAAGGTCATAACTAAAGTTGTGGTTCATAATAACTACGGCAGTATGAACATCGATATTATGCAAAACAAATCCTTCTGGGTGATTTGCAATTACCTCTTTTGCCCCGGGAAACTCCCCAGCTTTGTGTTCTTTTTTTACATTGGTTACTACGGTAACTTCCCATCCTAACAAGTGCGCTTGTTGGCATAGCTTAATAGCATCATGTTCTCCACCGAGTATGAGTAACTTAAAAATAGGTTGTAATTTTTGATGAAAACACAGAAGGTTTCCGCTTTCGGATACTGAAAAGTTCGGATTTAGAGCAATACTTTTGTTCGTAAAGTGAATTAGGGATCCGAAGGAGTGTGAGCTATGTTCTTTTTTTTGGTAGTAGGAACTTACCTTGAACGGACATCGATTTTCTATAGCCGAAGAAAAATAGTGTTGCATATTTTCCGAAAGAACTAAAGGTTCTAGTAAAATATATAACAATCCTTCACAGCCTAATCGATACCTGCCATCATAAGTGATTACCGCCGCTTTTTTACTTTTAAAAACGGAAAAAGCTCTGCGCTGCACCTCCTTCTCCACACAGCCACCACTTATTGCACCAGTAAGTTCTCCATTTGAAGATATTAGCATTCGAACTCCCGGTTGTCTGTAGGAGGAGCCATCTAAATCTACTACCGTAGCAAGTATGTTTTGTATGCCTTGCTTTTGGTATGCACTAGCTTTTTGAAATAGTTCTTGAAGTTCGTGAGTCATACAGAAATAACTTTCTATAAAATTACAGATTTTTTAGGATTTCATTTGGTATTTTAAATAGGTTTAAGTTTTATTTATGATTTTGTAGCATTGAGAAAGAGAGTAGGTGGCTTCATTTTGTATATTACCGGTATTCTTCTTTTTCATATAGGTTGTGAATAGTGATGATTAAAAGGCCAAAAAGTACTGCGAAAACGATTAGAATGGTACTTATTAGTCCGCTTGCCACAAAAGACATTCTGATCAAAATGGTAGATACTATAAATCCGGAATTTCGTATGATTTTGTGAAACTTGTCGGTGTAAAAAAAGGAAAATAACAACAACACCACATCTACTAATATAAGCACCGTGAAAAACGTATCAAAAAATATATTATTAACACTAGGCAGGCTATTTAGGTTTAACGAAACCCAGGAAGTCCATTCAAAAAAAGCTAGTAGCGCTATACAAAAGAATACAGGTACTAAAATAACTGCAATCATCTTTTTTCTGTAGATAAATTTTTCTATGGGTTTTGTAATACTTTTATTAGTTTGGTATACCCGTTTTCCTTGTTTTTGAAATAGATAAATTAGATAAAATAAAAGTATAGAAGCTATTATATCGTAAGTAAACTCAATATCCCCTTTAATTTCAAACCATCCAGTTGATAATTTTAGGTTTGCCAAATCTTTAAATAATTTTCTAATTAATATCAGCGATATAATTTCATATTGTTTGGTAATGTAGGTGGTGAAAGATTTTGGTAAGTAGTAAATTAAAAGGTATACTTCATAAATTAAAATAAAGGAAAAAGGAGTGTAGATCGCTGAAATCGGATTTTTTAGTAAATCCTCATTGTCAAAAGTTATCCAATTAAATCTACAAATAAATATTAAAATAAGATGCAGTAAGAAACTGACTAGCGCTATTTGTAGAATTACTTTTTCTATTTTTTCTCTAGATTTTTCAGAAAGAAAATATGTGTATAATTTTTCAAATCTCAAGATTCCTAGGTTTGCGTAAATACAATAGATTTGTAATTATGTAATTGTTTTACAGGTTCTTACAATGGTAAATTTAAAGAATATTGTTCATATATCCTACTTGCTATGATATTATGTTATCATGGCATTGTTAGAAGTACAATCATTCTATTTGTACTTGTAGTTCTTTGTAGGTATGCGCTGCTAGGTCTAAAGTTTCAGTGGTAATTATACTTAGTTTTATGACCTGTACCAATAGCGAACGAACGAAAGTGGTTTTGAAATCCTAAGAACGTGCTCGTATATATTAATAACGTCTTTTTCGTCTTAGAGGTATTTTTTATTTATATTCTTACATAATTATTATGTCTTTTTAAACAATTAGGGATGAGGTTATTATTTACACCATACGATTAAAAACATCGATTTAGCACTATGGATTTACTTAGTCCTTACGCACTGTAATATCAAGTTGTAACTTATCGACTTTAAGCTGCAATTGGTCTAAATATAACCTCCAACACCCATTAAAATATTTAATTTTATAATGCTATTTCCATTAATAGCTTTGTTATAATTATTTGAGGAAAAGAAGTGTTTTTTTGGGAAAGTACTTCTTTTCTTGTTTTATGAGGTCTTTACTTGTAAAGATTGTATTTAAGTTTCCGAATTAAGCGCTTTCGTAAATAGGAAAGAAGTTTAATAGTAAGGGTTTTTAATCGGTTTTCTAATGGTTTTCCCTAGTGTGTCTTTCAGTAGTATCCCTTATTTCATAGTTGTATTTAATGTTTTAAATTTACAATATGTTCGTTGGCCAAACTAACAACATAGAAACCCTTCTACTTATGCTCCCATTGGGAGCATATTTTTATTGCAAAGACAGTGAATAGTACATAGTATTTCTAAACTCTATAACTATATCGCTCTTCTAGAGTACTAGAAAGATTCTCCAATTCTAAAGTATACACCCCAATCATCTTTTCCGGCGGCAATATCGATACCTACATTCATTTTGTTTTCTGGGAATGCCGCATATCGAAATCCTGCCCCAATACTTGGTAAAAGTTTTCCATTATTATCTTCGATATTAGATTCGAAAATAGAACCTAATCCTGCAAAGCCAACTACTCCCATTTTATTTTTAAAATTATAACGATATTCTCCTTGAACTGCAACCAGCTGCTTACCTCTATATTCTCCTTGTGAGTATCCTCTAAGATCGGTTCCTCCAACTACTATTAAGTTATTGAAAGGAACATCTCCTAAGCCAAATGCTCCATAAGCTCTAAGTGCAATGACATCTTTTGCTCGCTTCGGAGTAAAATAATAATTGTACTGTAATTCAATTTGATTAGATTCGTCTTCATTGCCCATAAAACTAGGATAGGAGGTAAGCCCTAGATGTAGTTTGGAGCCTTTATTCGGATAGTATACATCATTTCTTTTGTCTCTTAAAAAACTAATTCCTAATCCATTTAATGTTACTTCCTCTTGAATCGGATTTTCAAATTTATATTCATTATCAAATTTGGTGAATAAGTAGTTTGCGCCGACGTACAATCCATCTCCAATTTTACGTTGTACCTCTAATTTAAAGAAGTTTGCTCCCGTTTGATAGTCTATAAATTGAGAGGTTGCACCACTCTGAAGAAATTGCGAATTAACATTACCAATACCTCCTCCAATGGTCATTCGCCAACTATCCTCCTTAAAATATAATTTTGAAAAAGCGAGTCCAAACCATGTGTTGTTCGTGGTGTAAATCCCCATAAAACCCGAAATAGAAGGGGGAGAGATCGTATCTTTTTTATTTGTTTTATACATTATCATCGGGACTGCTCCAAACATAAAATCGTACGTTCTATTGTAACTTATATAAGGTATTACCTTGACTTTTTTGGCCTTTTTTTTCTTCTTTTTTTGTTCTTCTTGCGCCCATGAATTGTTCGAGGTGACTAATAATAATGCCACTACAAAAAATTGTATTATCCTTATTTTTTTTCCATTTTCATACCTCTACTTTGTTAATTAATACTGTATCCTTTCCCTTTAATGCATGCAGAAAAAGCGTTTTTGAAGTTTGTTTTCATTTCCTCTTCTGCTTTAGAAATAGTTTGGCTATTGCGCATTTCTTGCCTTTTCTTCGCGTTTCTTCGTGCTCTTCTTCCACTAATAGCACCTGTAACAGCTCCAACTGCAGCACCGTCTCCTGCATTTCCGGTAACTGCACCAATGGCAGTTCCTGCCAATGCTCCCCTTGCTGCCCCTTTTATAGCAGCTCCTTGTGGTTCGGTACCTGAGCCTTCCAACGTTACCTTTGTAGGGTTGGCTGGATCATAGCCGGTTTGTTGGTATGCCCATACATAGCAGGCTTTACAGTCTTCTTTTTGTTGTATACTGTCTTGGTTTCGGGCAGGAAAAATATAAAGGCCTAAACTTTTTGTGTAATTGGCAGGTAACGAAAGCGTAATCTCTTGTTCTTTCGTAACGCTCACTTTTTCCTGACTGAAGCTAGGGCTGTAAATTGCCAATACCAAAAGGTTAAAAAATATGGAAATATAGGTTTTCATCAGTACGATTTTTAAATTTTTTAAACACTGTAAGGTACTTCTCAACTTGGTCTACAAGAGAAGTTCATTTGTTTTAGAGGTTTTTAGCATTCTTTTTAACATTAATGTAGGTCAGATTTAAAGTTACGCGAAACATTTCTGAGCGAATACCGTTATCTTCAAGTAATAGTCCACCGTAATCGACGTGTAAATCTATAAGTGGATGAAATTGGTAACCAATCCCCAAGCTACCACCAAATGAATTAAAGGAATTGCCATCTTTCGTATTGTTGGTAGTGGTTTCTCCTCCCAACTGATACCTTGAATTAAAAGTGGCTCTTAGTTTTTTGTTGAACTTATGGATAAGATGACTTTCTACTATGAATAGTGGCGCTTGTGTTTTTTCGTCAAAAGCAATACTCTCATCATTTTTTGTAAAAAATCGAACGCTCGGAAAAATCTCTAAGTTCGTTTTATCGGCTTTTTTAACTAGTGGAATAACCATAGGCGTGCCCAATTCGAAAGTTGCTCTATTGGTTCCGATGTTTACCAGTTCATTTCGGCTGTAAGATCCGGAATACCAATACCTGAAATAACCACTTAAAAAGAATTCTGGTTTTTTTGTGCATATTCTTCTAGCGATAATGATTTACCATTTATAAGGCCAACTTTTAGTCCTATAAAACCATCTGAGAAACCACTTTTATCGTTATATCTCTCCTCCAATCTAGGTAGTTTTAGCGTAGAAGAAATCGAGGTAGGATTCATCATCGCTAAAATTTCAACATGCTGTCCTTTTATGGCAAAGGTATAAAACGCTGTAATAGGATAAGAATTTGCAATAATGTCAAGGTTTGGTGTAAAAAGATCACCGTTTACCGATATATTCTGATTCAGATGTAGGTATTTCACATTGATTCCCCATAAATGTCTCGGTTTTTGAAAGTGACTGTATGGACCGTCTCCTTGTGCGAAGCTATTGGTAAAGGTTAGAAGTAAAATAACTACTACGAATTTTATAATTACTTTCATGTTTAACGATATTTATTGTAAGGTTTTTCGATGCTGATTCTAATATACGGAATTTATTTTGCCTTGTTTATGCACTAAAAAAAAACAAGCATAAATTTTCTCCAGTTATCGTTTCTTTATTGCGTAATTTGTTTGTATGAAACAACTTACCCTAAATTTAGGAAATACTATTTGAAATCTATTATTAATCGATTGTAAAAGGATCTTTCATTTGTTTTTATGTGCCTTTACATAAGTTTCTAGCTTTAAATAAGGTAATCTAACAAGCATAAATTCCGGTTTCCTTCTTTTTCTTAATTGTTAAACTTTCTCATTTCGAAATGCAGCCTCTACTTTAGAATCACAAAAACTCTTCATCCTATTCGAATTTCGTAACGCAGGGTTTTACTATTTTTACCTAAAAAGTATAGGACAACATTGCTCTGAACATATTTCCTGTCATACCTTCTGCATTTTCTCCTAATACAGATCCATAGGTGAGTTTCAGTCCTATTTCTCTTGAAAAGTACATTCCAAACGTTCCTCCTAGTTGAAAGGTGTTGAATTTATTGTCGTTAGCGACATTGTTTACGGAGGTTTCTCCTCCAAGGCGATAAAAACTATCCACAGACACCCACATCATTTTATTCAATTGTTGTGTGACATGACTCTCTAATCCAAATAGCGGTTTTTGTGATAAAGAACCTGCATCATTTCTTAATTCTTTATTTTTGGTAAATATCGAAAAGGATGGTAATACCTCAATAGAAGTGACTTTGGGGGTTCCCCAATTAAAAAACTTCATGAATGGAGCTCCAATTTTGAATTCCCATCTGTTGGTACCTAAATTTAGTAAATCGTTAGCATTGTACTTACCCGTAGGTGCTCTAAACGATAAGGTAAGATCAATTATGGTGTTGTATTTAGTCTTTGCAAAGCCTTCTAAATTTACACTGGGGGCACCATAAATATTATAAACCCCAACCACATATAAATCGCCAAGGCCATTCGTACATCCATTAAAATTAGGAATTCCACCACTAGTATCTCCATAGGTTAACATAGCAACTATTGCAGCAGTTTGCCCATTGATCGCAAATAAATTAGTGTACATTAGCCCAAAAATATTGGTATTAAAATCAGCCTCTTTTTCAAACAATGCATTATCGTACACTTGGTTTGATCCAACATAGGTATATAATGGCGTAATAATGTTTGTTCCTTTAGGTTGCGGCCAATAGGCTCTTGGACCATCTCCCTGTGCATTGCTTGACATAAAGCTAATGCAAAATATACACGTTAGGTAAAAGTATAATTTTTTCATTCTTTTCTTTTTGTTATGGTTGAACTATATTAAACCAAAATTCAAAGGCATCAATCTTAGAAAGTAAATTTGTAAAAGCCTTTGCATCCCCATCAATAGCAATCTGTTTGTTTTTTAGTAAATCTGCAAAATTGGCTTCTCCAAGGCTTACTTTATTCAAATCAGAACGCGACATGTTAATTGTAGCGGTGATATTTTTAGCAACGTGCTTACCCATCCTAGGCATTACCGAACCATTACTTACAATTAAGGCAAGTTTCTCGTTGGTATCGGTAAGGTTAATGTTAAAATTATACTTTAGATCGGCATTTTCGTACCCTTTGAATCGCATGCCTAAATATTCAAAATATAGTTGTGTATCCATACCTTTTATCATGTCTGGTGTTGCCGTAGAACCCATATTTATTTTTTTAACAGGGGTTCTCAGTTCTTTAGCACCGGTTAGATAAAAGTTTCTCCAAGGACCTGATTCTGCCTGGTAACCTAATTGCTGGTATGCATCTGCTAACAGATTTTTTGCTTCTTGATTGTTCGGGTTAGCAAAGACAAGATTATTTAAACATTGTGCCACCCATCGGTAATCTCCCTTGTCGTAATATTCTTTTGATTTTTTTAGTACGACCGCTTCACCTCCCATCATTTCTACAAATCGCTTCCCGGAATCTTCAGGGGTATGCGGATCTAAATTAGCCGGATTGCCATCAAACCAACCAAAGTATAGTTGGTATTGTGCTTTCACATCATGGCTTACGGATCCGTAATAACCGCGATTGTAAAATTCTTTATTTAAGTTTTCGGGCAGTTTTATCATTTTTGCTAATTCGATAGGTGTATATCCTTGATTGGCAAGACGTAAGGTTTGGTCGTGTATGAAACGATAGGTGTCTCTTTGTTTCTCTAGATATGGAATGATGTTCTCATTACCCCAAGTAGGCCAGTGGTGGGATCCAAACGAAACTATCATTTCTTCTCCCCACGCTGCAATACATTCATCAATATACCTACTCCATTTTTGCCCGTTTCTAACCTGTGCTCCACGTAAGGTGTATAGATTGTGTAGGGTGTGGCTTAAATTTTCGGATTGGCAAAAAGCCTTGTAGGATGGGAAATAAAACATCATTTCTGCTGGTGCTTCTGATTCTGGGGTATATATAAACTGTATTTCAATACCGTCTACCATCTGAGAAAATTTAGAACTGGCACTTATGATACGGCTAGGTTTCACAATTCCTGTATTTCCTTTAGCCGAAGTTGTTCCCAAACCACTTCCTAGACTTCCGGTGTCTGTTTTTGGTAATAAATTACCGTACATATAAGTTGCTCGTCTTGTCATTGCATTTCCTGCCATAACGTTTTCACTAATGGAATGTTCGAAAAAACCTTCCGGTGCAAGAACTTCTATTTTTCCCGAGGTTACGTCCTCGGAAGATAGTAACCCTTTGACACCACCAAAATGATCAACGTGAGAATGCGTAAAAATAACCGCTTTAACAGGTAATTTCCCTAAGGTTTTATCCACTAGCTCCATAGCTGCTTTAACTGTCTCTGGGACGGTTAGGGGGTCAATGATAATCCATCCTGTTTTTCCTTTAATTAAGGTCATATTTGCAAGGTCAAAACCTCGAATCTGGTAGATGCCCTCTGTTACTTCAAATAATCCATTGATGGCAATCAATTGGCTTTGTCTCCAAAGACTAGGATTTGCAGTATTTGGAGCATCTTTGTTAAGAAATTTAAATTGCTCCATGCTGTAAGATACTGTTTTGTCTTCTTTGAGAATTACGCCATCAGCAATAGTTGCTAAAAAACCTTTTTGGGCATTTTTAAAATCTGTTGAATCATTAAAGTTAAGATAGTTTTGTATTTCTTTTTGCTTTGCAATGGTATATTTGGTAGCTTCTAAATTAGTTTTTGTTTGCTGTGTTTCTTTACTGTCTTCAGTTTTTTCATTGGATGTGCAATTCAACAGAAGAGAGAAACATACAATTGCGTATACAACTTGGATTACTTGGGTTCTCATAAATAGTATTTTTTCATTGTAATAAATTATTTAAAAATAATAAAATATCTTAAAAGATAATTTTTTAAGTTTCTAGTTTTGTTAATTTAACCATTAATGTGTTTTTTTTAGCGTTGAATACACCATTTCTTGCGATAAAGTAGAAGTTTATCCTTTTGTTTCAAGTTTTCATATTTGGGCAGCTTATTTACCGATTGGAAAATATATAGTAAATTTTCCGTGTAGCATAACGAATTATTATTGGTAGTGCAGTGTTTGAAAATTTAAGAACTACACGACAACATAGAACAGCCGATCTTATGCCTTGCCCATTCGGGGCGTTTTACAAACCAATATTCTTTTTCTGGTTGTTCTTCGTACGGGTTTTTAAGAAGGATAGCTAATTCTTCTAAAAGTGTATAGTTACCTTTATTTGCTTTATCAATCGCCAATTGGGCCATGTAATTTCGCAGCACGTATTTCGGGTTTACAGCATGCATTGCTTTTTTACGAAAAACATCTGATTTGCTTTCCTCTTGAATTCTGTCGAGGTACGAAGATAGCCAATCGTTCCAGTATACTTTTATTTCGTTTTGCAATTCCGATAGGCTGTAAAATGCAGGTTTGATTTTATCAAAAGCTACAGGTATGGTATCTTTTTTAGTAATCGTTCCTAATTTTCTAAAAAAAATAGTCATATCAGTCTCTGTAAGTTCCAGGGTCTCTTCTAGTCTTCCAATAAGTTCGATGTCATTTTTCTTTGGAACTAGTAATCCAAGCTTACTTCGCATCATTTCCAAGGATTTTTTTTCAAAAATACTGTCATATGTATCTAAGATTTCCTGTATTGGTTTTACTTCATGAATCAGTGGGTATAGTGCATTTGCCAATTTGTAAAGGTTCCACAATCCAATAAATGGTTGGTTGCCGAAACGATATCGTTTATGCTGCGCATCGGTAGTATTTGGAGTCCATGCTTTGTCGTATCCCTCAAGCCAACCATATGGTCCGTAATCTATAGTTAATCCGAGAATAGACATGTTGTCTGTATTCATTACGCCATGCACAAATCCAACCCGTTGCCAATGAACAAGCATCTCAATGGTTTTGTCTCTAACTTTGGATATAAAATCCAAGTACTTACTTTTACCCGAAGCAGTAATTTCTGGGAAAAAGTGTTTTATAGTGTGGTCGGATAACTGTCGCAATGCAACTAGATTGTTTCGTGCTGCCAATAGTTCAAAATTTCCAAATCGAATAAAGGATGGTGCCACTCTGCAAACGATAGCCCCTTTTTCATAAGCAGGATTTCCATTATACATGATGTCTCTCATAACTTTATCACCGGTTAAACTTATCGATAATGCTCTTGTAGTAGGAACGTTGAGGTGCTCCATAGCTTCGCTGCACAAGTATTCTCTAATAGAAGATCGAAGTACTGCTAGACCATCGGCCGACCTGGAGTAAGGCGTTTCTCCAGCACCCTTTAATTGTATTGCCCAGCGCTTGTTTTGATGCACTACTTCCGTAAGATTTATAGCTCTTCCATCCCCGAGTTGTCCTGCCCAATTTCCAAACTGATGCCCACCATAGCACATGGCATAAGGATGTGTTCCTTTTAGTAATCTATTTCCCGTGACAATCTCTTTAAAATAACTTGTTTTTGCCTCCTTTCTATCAATCCCTAACTCCAATAACATTTCTTCCGAAACATGCAGTACTTCCGGATTACTCGTTTTTTTGGGAGTAACATACGAAAAGCATGCATCGTAAACCTGGCGGCGTGAATTTTCTATCATTTTATCCGCTGGTAATTCTTTAGAATAAGATTCGTTTATATTGAGCTGCATGGGTAATTAAATGTCTGTTGCATGTTTATTTTAATCAGGGTTTTTAAATTTCTTCTAATTGTAAAGAAATAGAATTTACACAATAGCGCAAGCCACTTGGTGGAGGACCGTCTGGAAACACATGTCCTAAGTGTGCATCACAGGTATTGCACAAGATTTCTACACGAATCATTCCGTGTGAAGTGTCTTTGTGATATTTTACAGCATTTTCTTGAATCGGTTGCGTAAAACTAGGCCAACCTGAATTCGATTCGAATTTTATCGCAGTATCAAAAAGTGGTGTGTTGCAACAGGTACAATTATATTTTCCATCTGAGAAAGAAGAACAATGCTCGCCGCTAAAAGGTCTTTCTGTTCCCTTTAACCTTGTTATAGTATATTGTTGAGGGGTCAGTATCGATTTCCATTCCTCGTTGGATTTTTCAATTCTATTGCTGGGATTTGGAGTACCGTTTTGGGTGTAATCCATAATATTTTTCCAAGTAAGCATACGTAATAAATTTTGGGTTTGTTCTTGCTCCTGTCTTCTTACAAATTTACAATTATTAAAAATGATAAAGAATAGTTATTTTTACCTACTTTTTAAGCAGTTTTACTATGAAGGATATAATAGCCAAGAGCGAGCATCATGTGCTTTCTTTTTTCAATGCAAATTTGAATACAAATTACGTATATCACAATATTGCACATACCCAGCGTGTGGTTCAACAAGCAGCGGTATTGGCAGACTTAGAACTGTTAGAGGAGGAAGAAAGACAAAAACTTAGTGTGGCAGCTTGGTTTCACGATACGGGGTATGTATTGCATCCTTTAAATCATGAAGAAGAAAGTGTGCGTATCGCAACTGAATTTTTAACTAAATTAGGAGCAGAGCACTTTATCGCAGATGTTTCACAAGCAATACTCGCAACCAAACTTGGAGAGAAGCCCATAACAAAATTAGGCAGGTTGTTAAAAGATGCAGATTGTTCTCATGTAGGTAGTGAAAATTACAATGAATATTCCGAACTGCTCAGAAAGGAGTTTGAACTCTCGCAAACTAAAACTTTTACAGATCAAGAATGGTTGCAGAGTAATATTAATTTCTTGGTACACAAGCATCAATTTTACTCTGTTGGAGGTGCTAAACTATGGGGTACACAAAAATCTAAAAATATTGCAGTGCAGTTAAAAGCGCAAAAAAAGCTAGGTCGTCTTAAAGAAAAGTTAGTGCAAAAAAAAGAAGAAGTGACGTCGCCAAAAAAAGTAAAGGAAGCTCCTGGTAGAGGTATTGAAACCATGTTTCGTGTTGCATTGCGAAATCACATAACGCTTAGTGATATAGCAGATACGAAAGCTAATATTTTACTGTCTGTGAATGCCATTATTATTTCAATGACGATATCTACTTTGATACCTAAGTTAGATAATCCATCTAATGCATATTTACTTATTCCATCTGTTATTTTTATTTTTTTTACGATGGTTTCTATCATTCTATCGATTTTGGCAACCAGACCAAATGTAACCCAGGGAAAATTTACTAAAGAAGATGTAGCAGCAAAAAAAGTAAACCTGATTTTTTTGGGAACTTCCACAAAATGAGTTTGACCGAATTTGAATGGGCGATGGACGAAATGTTAAAGGATCGCGATTATCTGTATGGCTCGTTAACCAAGGATCTCTATTTTTTAGGATTAGTATTAAATAGAAAGTACAATTTGTTGCGAACTACCTATACGGTGTTTATGATTGGTTTAATTGTTAGTGTTATCGCATTTGTGGTTGCGTTTTATTTACAGAGTTCGGCAGCACATTCTGTTTGATTATGTACTTTCTTAGGAGAGATAGAATACTTAATATTAGTGTTTCTTGAACTCTGATAATATCTGATCTACAGTTAAGGTATTTTTTTTAGAAAAGTTTTTTTGATAAACAACCGCTACACGTAGAGCTTTTAGGCCAGAAACTCCTTGTAAATCTTCTAATTCTAAATATTCCACTTCGCCAAGTAATTTTTTAGATTGTAGATATTTAATGTACTTTATATATTCTTCAGCATCTTTGTCTTGGGAATATACAATCGATATCTTATTAGGAACAGTTAAGCGTTCCTCCGAATTCTTTAAATGGGCTTTGTCAATACGTTTTTTTATAATTTCATAACGAATATTGTAGGCGCCATCTACATCAAATTGTTTCTCTTCCATGCGAAATTTTATAGATAATGAATTGCTGTGCACTAAAATTAGAGATGCAACCTCAAGAGGATATGGCAATTCTTTCCTCATCTGATGCGCAATATTTTCCAATTCACACATATTTTGAAGTTGCCACAATCTTAAATTATACAAGTAAAGAAAATCGAATGTTTTTGCTTTAGTAAGCGATTGCCCAATGTACATGTTGTATTCCACGCCATCGGTTTTGTAACGCTCAAAATAATGAGGAAACATTTTCTGTGCTTCTTCTTGTTTCGTGTCTAGATATTTTGCCAACTTATCATTTAATTTCGTAACGCTTTCCTCATATAGCTTTCTCTTATGATAGATTACATGAAGATCCGGGTCTATGGTTTCCATGTATTGCTGCACGAGATCTTTTAAAGAGTTATTCTGTTTTTTAAAATGGTTAAATACAGGATAGATATCTTTTTTTAAAAAATCTAGTATAGACACTTCATCTCCGGCTTTTAGCCCTAGCTTAATTTCGGTTAAGTACGCTTTTACTCTGAAGCTTAGTTCTTTGTAAATTGGTAAGTTTTCAAGTACAGAGGCTTCGTTTAATACTGCAATAGCTAACTGAAGTTGCTTCGTTAGATCTTCCTTAATGGATTTATTTCTCTCTTCTGAAGACCCCTTTACATCAATTTGACCGTACAATGGAAAGACATTTGGGAAAATAATTTCCTCAATTTTGGCATCTTCATTTTTGAAATTTAATGCTTGTTGGTAATTTTCCGCGGCTTCATAAAATCGCCACTTTACAGCAGGATGTATGGAGGTGTAGTGCTCTTGAATTGTAGCTTCAAGTATGTTTAAGAACTCTTCTGAGTTTCTATCTGCAGAAGCCTCAAAAACAGGAAGAATATCTTTGAGTTTGTATTTGTTAACTGTATTCAATTGGTATTCTTTAGGAGCCCCGATTTCTAATAATACAGCTTCCTTTTTATTAGAGGTATTAATAGGTAACAATATGATACTCCCAATATTATTCTTTTTCAATCGCTTGTAAAAAGCATTTTCTTGGGTAATGGCACCATATTTTGAGATGTCAGAAATTACCACGTCTTTTTTCTCTTTGAACAATTGTGCTATTATATGGTCACAAAAAAATCTTTGCAAGTAACAGAGGTGCTATCTTCTAATAGTATGCTTTCGGATCTTTTAACTCGCAAAGATCTTTCGTTTACGTTACCAACATCAAATACAGAATATCCAACTTTTAAATCTCTTATAGCAAAAAAAGCACTGAGGTTTTTTTGTAAATTTTTTAATATGCTACCATCGTCTTTACGCAAAAGATTTGTCCGAATGGCTGTTAAGGTCTCGTCTACCGAAACATCAAATAAATTCATGATGGCAAATCCCTTCAATATATAAGACTCTGGAGGGAATTTTTCTTTCCAAAGTGCAATATTATCAAAGTTTTCCAATAATAATTTATAGTCTTCTTCTGTGATTACAGGAGCTTTATCCGTAGGGATAACCTCCATGAAATCGGCATTAATGGCTACTTTGTAGTGCTTTGTGATTCCTAGTTTTTGATCGGGTATATCAAAATAGAAAGGGCGTTTTAGATCAACGGTAAATTTATAGACGTAGTTTAGAATAAAAGTACATACAAAAATATACATTGTGTCGTCTTCAAAATTACGCACTTTGAGTTCGTAATCTTCCCCAGCATTTTCTAAAATAGTCTTAAAACGCTTCGTAAATTTAAAGGAAGTAAAGGAGAAAGGTATGGTGGCTGTTTTTATTTCATTTGTAGATAGTATTTCAGGAAACAATGCCGCCAAAAGTAAATCTATGGTTTCATTGTGTTTTTCTAGCAATGAAAAGTTAGAAAATCCCGAGATTAATTCAGGGTACTGTTCAATTTGTTTAAGCAGTACTTTAGAGGTTTGGTGAAACGGGTGCGTTTTTAGCGCATCACTCGCATATCTTTCGATACCATCAACTATCTTTTTGAAACTAATACTAAAAGATATGGGTAACTCTAATTTTTCAACGCCTTGTAAATTTCTTATCTCCATCGTATTTAATTTACCTTAGGTAAAAGTACAAAAATACTAATTTCATGTGGCTTTCGTATGTGCACATACGATTTCTGCCTAAAATTATAATTTTGTAAGTAGTTGAATTATTATTGTTAAGAAGCCTTAAAAGGCTTGTAAAATCTTATTTTTGTCGGAAATAAATACTTATCGGTACCCCAGTAAAATCATAAATTTCTCGCAATTGATTTTCTACATATCTTTTGTAAGGTTCTTTGATGTATTGCGGAAGATTGGCAAAAAAAGCAAATTGAGGTGTATGCGTTGGCAACTGCATGCAATATTTTATTTTGATAAATTTACCTTTGGTAGCTGGTGGCGGATTATGCTGCATAATTTCCAGCATTGTTTCATTTAATTTACTGGTTTGTATACGACGTTTTCTATTTTCAAAAACTTCCACAGCAGTTTCAATCGCTTTAAAAATTCGTTGTTTGGTCAAAACTGAAATAAATACGATTGGAACGTCAGTAAAGGGTGCAATCTTTTTTCGGATTTTTTCTTCAAAGTCACGCATTGTATTTGTTTCTTTCTCAATTAAATCCCATTTATTCACTAAAATTACGATGCCTTTTCTGTTTTTTTCTGCAAGCCAAAAAATCTTTTCATCTTGCCCTTCAAAATCTCTTGTAGCATCTATAACCACAATGGCAACGTCACAATGCTCGATCGCTCGGACAGCACGCATTACCGAGTAAAATTCTAAATCTTCTTTTACTTTCGATTTTTTTCTAATTCCGGCGGTATCAACTAGGTTAAAATCAAAGCCAAATCGGTTGTATTTCGTGTCGATAGAATCTCGTGTTGTACCCGCTATATTGGTGACAATATTTCTATCTTCTCCAATTAAGGCGTTGATAAAAGAAGATTTACCTGCATTTGGCCTTCCAACAACAGCGAAACGAGGAAGTTCTTCTGCAGCCTTTTCATCGTCGAACGGAGCAGGAATTTCCGCTGCGATGGCATCGAGTAGGTCTCCAGTCCCACTTCCGTTAATGGAAGAGATCGTGTAGTAATCTCCAAGACCTAAATTGTAAAATTCAACCGCATCTACATCACGCATCGCATTGTCTACTTTGTTAACCGCAATAAATAGGGGTTTTTTAACTTGGCGGAGTATTTTTGCCACTTCATCATCCATTGGAGTAATACCTTGTTCGACATCTACTACAAATACAATAATATCTGCCTCGTCTATGGCTAGTTGCACTTGTTTTCGAATTTCACCTTCAAAGATATCATCAGATCCTACCACATATCCACCCGTGTCTATAACAGAAAATTCTTTTCCATTCCATTCTGATTTTCCATAATGTCTGTCTCTGGTAACACCACTAACAGAATCAACAATGGCTTCACGACGTTTTACCAAACGATTAAATAAGGTAGATTTTCCTACGTTGGGTCTTCCAACTATGGCTATAATATTACTCATTTTGCAAAGGTAGTGTTTCTGGAAAATAAAACCACTATGGTTTTGAAATCTATAATTTAAAGCGACTAGTTTTAGAGGAAATTAGTGTTTTGTAGTAGTTGTAATAAAAAAACAAGCCCACGAAGGCTTGTTTTTACAGTTGCGAGTTGCTAATAGTTGATTATAATTGTCTGGGAAGAAATTATGAAAGTGAATTGGAGAGTAACTCTGCAACTAATTCTGATGAAGCTGGATTTTGTCCTGTTATTATATTACCATCCTCTATAGCATAGGGATGCCAGTCTTCTTTTTTCGAATAGATTCCACCGTTTTCTTGTAGCATATCTTCTACTAAAAATGGAACAATAGCTGTTAATTGAACTGCTTCTTCTTCTGTATTGGAAAAACCAGTTACTTTTTTATTATTTACCAATGGAGAACCATCCGAATTTTTAGTGTGTTTGAATACCGCAGGTGCATGACATACTGCCGCTATGGGTTTGTTTTGTGTATTAAAGCTTTCAATTAGTGCAATTGAGCTTTTGTCTTCTGCTAAATCCCAAAGTGGTCCATGGCCACCGGGATAAAAAACTGCATCGTAGTCTGCGGCATTAATCGTGTTTAATGGTTGTGTATTGGCAATTGCGTTTTGTGTCTCTGTATCGGTATTGTATTTTTCTGTTGCAGGAGTTTGGAAGTCTGGAAGTTCACTTTTTGGGTCTATTGGAGCCTGTCCTCCCTTTGGCGACGCAATAGTAATCGCAAATCCTTTCTCTTTTAACTTATAATAAGGAGCTGCAAATTCTTCAATCCAAAATCCTGTTTTTTCTCCTGTATTTCCAAGCGTATCATGGCTTGTCATTACAAATACTATTTTTTTCATTTTTCTTATTTTACGTGAAAAGGTATTCTATTCGAATACATTACAAAAATATAAAGGAGGAGAAATGTAAAAATTGATGTATGGTAAGAAATTATTTTTTCAATATAGATTTTCTTATTCTACTGAGACTCTCTGTTGTTATTCCCAGATAAGAAGCAATGTGGTAATTGTTTAGGTTCTTTTCTATTCTGGGATACTTTACTAAAAATTCTTGATAGCGAACGGTTGCAGGTTTTGCTAAATTTGATAATATTCGACGTTGAAAACTTGCGAAGGCTTTTTCTAATTTAAGGCGAAAGAAAGTTTCTAGTACTGGAATTCTTTTGTACAATAATTGCATGTCTTTCTCCGAAATTTTATAGACAACAGCAGTTTTTACACATTCAATATGCAACATTGCTTTGCTCTGTGAGAAGTAAGCAGTGTAATCGCTAATCCACCAATCTTTGATAGCAAATTGTAGGGTGTGTTGTTTTCCGGTTTCTTGTAAATAGTAGGTTCTTAAACAGCCACTTTCCACGTAGTATTGGTGTTGTACCAATTCTCCAGCCTTTAAAAGTATGCTTCCTTTGGGTAGTTCTATTTTCTCAAAACAAGTTGCGATTTGTCTTCTTTCCTCAGCACCTAAGGAATAATCTTTAAATACCGATAACAGAATTTCGTTTTCCATAGTTAAAAAAATGAAATCTAGTCTTTATATCCAAAGCGCTTTAATTGTCGTTCATTAGAACGCCAATTCTTATTTACTTTGACATACAAATCTAAAAATATTTTTTTATTAAAAAATTGCTGTAAATCTTTTCTTGCTTCTGTTCCAACTCGTTTTATAGCACTGCCTTTATGCCCAATAATGATTCCTTTTTGCGTTTCACGCTCTACCATAATTACCGCACGAATTTTTATAATGCCTTCCTCCTCTATAAAACTCTCGGTTTCTACTTCCACGGCATAAGGAATTTCTTTTTTGTACTGTTGAAGAATTTTCTCTCTTACGGTTTCATTTACAAAAAAACGTTCTGGTTTATCTGTCAGTTGATCTTTGGGGTAAAATGGAGGTCCCTCTGGTAATAATTCTATAATCTTGTAAAAAACAGTTTCTACATTAAATTTTTCAAGCGCCGAAATAACGTACACAAAAGAGCTAGGGACTTTCTTTTTCCAATATTCCACTTTTTCTTCCACTTCTTTTTGTGAAGATTTATCTATTTTATTAAGTAAAAGAATAACCGGAATTTTACTGTGAATTATTTTATTGAAAAATGCCTCGTTTTTGAGTTCCTTTTCCCCAACCTCTACCATGTATATCAAAACATCGGCATCTTCAAAAGCAGATTTTACAAAATCCATCATAGATTCTTGAAGTTCATAAGCTGGTTTTATTATTCCGGGGGTATCTGAAAATATAATCTGATAATCTTCATCATTCACAATACCAAGAATACGATGTCTTGTGGTTTGTGCTTTTGATGTAATAATGGAAAGTTTCTCGCCAATTAGAGCATTCATTAAGGTTGATTTTCCAACATTAGGGTTTCCAATAATGTTTACAAATCCTGCTTTGTGTATCATATTACAAAGATACGTGCTTTTTACGGAAGAAATGATTTTTTAAAGTTCTGTTACTGTTTCTGTTACGATAATTAAAAGACAAAAGCCTATTATTCTTTGTGTTTCAGGAATAAAAAATCGTATCTTTGTAACATAAATCGCGGGATAGAGCAGTAGGTAGCTCGTCGGGCTCATAACCCGAAGGTCACAGGTTCGAGTCCTGTTCCCGCTACAAGGCGTAAGCTACTGATTTTAAACGGATTGTTACGGAACAATCCGTTTTTTTATGTCTATAACTTTCTTACTTTTACGTACCGTAAACGCTACCGTAAACGTTTTTGATATGAAATTGAATTTTTCTGAGCCTAAAATCTACACTGGGGGAGTGTTGATTTCGGAGTGGTCTAAACTGTCTCGTACCCAACAAAAACAGGCTTTATCTAAGGATTGGTTTTTGTATTATTCTTTTCGAGATCCTAAAACCAAACGCCTAAAACGACAGCCGCACATCAAGGCTGGCGTAAACAAATTTAAAACCAAAAAAGAACGCATCTCGTTTTTAATGACTTTGCAAAAGGCTTTGGTAGAACTTTTAAAAGCAGGCTTTGATCCTTACCAAGACAATACCGAACTAAAACGCAAGTTTTTTGACCGTGAAGAAGCTCCTGCAGTACAAGAAATTATTCCCGAACCCATACAAGCTCCGGTTAAAAAAGTTCGTGCTGCTAAAAAGGTAAAAGCAAGATCAAAATCAAAAACAAAGAAAGCACAGGGGAAGACCTGCAAAGAAGCCATTGCTTTTGCCATGGAGTTAAAGCAAAAGGTAATGAACCAAAACACCTGGTCGCGTTATCGCAGTAGAATCGGAAGGTTTGGTATTTGGCTTACCGAAAACGGATTTATAAACCAACCAATTACAAGCATAGAAAAGAAAGACATGAGCAGATACCTCAACGAGGTACTGCAAAAAACAAGTGCTATAAACAGAAACAACACCCGAACGGATTTGAGTTCTTTATTTCAGGTAATGGTAGATAACGAACTGTTACAGATAATATTATCCAAAGAATACCGGTATTAAAAACCACACCAAAACGCAACAAGACCTACACCCCAGAGATGGAACAAAAACTGTATTCGTATTTGCAAAGCACCGATCCGAGTTTGTATTTGTTTGTACAGTTTATCTCGTACAATTTTTTGCGCCCTATTGAGGTATGCCGATTGCGGGTAGAGGATATTGATGTAAAGGACAAAAAGCTATATGTAAAGACCAAGAACCAACCGATAAAGACTAAAATTATTCCGGATATCTTATTGCAGCAATTACCCGATATGGAAGGTGTGGATCCGAAAGCCTTTTTGTTTACCAAAAATGGCTTACTAGGCAGTTGGAAGGCACAAGCATCGCATAAACGTGGAGAATTTACCGGAAGGTTTAGAAAGGTAAAAGACTACTTTGGATTAGACGATCGATATGGTTTGTATAGTTTTAGACATACCTTTATTACCAAACTATACCGAAAAATACGGGAGACCAAAACCCCATTTGAGGCCAAAAGTCAGTTGATGTTAATCACCGGACATACTAAAATGGAAACCCTTAGCCATTATCTCAGAGATATTGATGTAGAATTACCCGAAGATTACTCTTCGTTATTGCAATAAAGCAGGTAAAAAGACTATTTTTTTCTATTTAAAGGGTTACCGTAGGTACTTTATCGTGCACTAGCCTACTTTATCGCGATGTAGAGTGTCGTAGAGTGAATTAGCCGAACTAGCTACATTAGAGTCACACGCTTTATTTTATTCCTTGTATACTTCGCCTGTTTTTCAATACAGAATAGAATTTGGATGCAAAAGTGGTATATCAAGTAGTTAAAATGCTCCCTAAAGGTGAGCAAAGGATACTATTTGGTATG
>NZ_MQVY01000007.1:13311-19843 GCF_002954385.1 Tenacibaculum sp. SG-28 | reverse complement strand
CTAGAAAAAGAGCAGCAGACTAAAAAGCTTCCAAAACTCAAAGCAAAAACAAACAATATAACCCGAGACGAGGCCATACAGTATTTACTGAAAAATGTCTTTTGACTAGAGTAGAACTAGCTATAATGCTAAGAGGTATTTTGTAGTAAAAAACAGAAAAAAAGCGTGTTTCACTAAAAATTAAGCGTAAATAAACGTTCGTTTACGGATACATTATGAAAAAGAGTCAAACTTGTAAGCATTGTGGGGAGTACTTTACCCCAAATAGAAGAGGAGTACAAAAGTACTGTTCTAATTCGTGTAGGTCACTAGCGTGGCGAAAATCGAAAACTAAACCCAAAGAAAATACTCTAGCTGGGATAATTCGAAAGGAAAAAGAAAAAAAGCAGGCAGAAACTTCAACGAATCCAAAAGATAAAATATCCTTTGCAGGAATTGCCAATGCCACCATTGGTTCTGGAATTGCTTCTATCGCAGGTTCTTTATTTACTCCCGAGGAAAACAAACCCGCCACTAAAAAGGATATTAAAGCGTTACAGGCAAGTTTATTAAAGCGCTATTTACCGATTAGAAACATGGCTCCAAACGCCAAAGGACAATACCCGTATTACGATTTTGAAGTAAAGGTGGTGGTTTTTAGGTAGGGTGCTATTTAATAATTAAATTGTTTCTAAAGGTAAATTAAAAAACTTGCTTTAATAGCAGTATGCAATAAACTATTAAAACAAGCATTTTCTATCGTTAAAAACGGTATCCCATACCATGGAGAATATAAAAGTATTTTAGTTATAAATTAAAGCTTTTTTACTTGGTTTTTACCTCAGTTATTTGTTGTATGCCGTTTTTATTTTTTCAAAATTTGCTTTATTACTTTTTCAGCTTTGTTATAGTCAAGTCCTGGTTTCATTTTTGGATTATACAGTATTTTTATAATTTCTTTATCCATTTTGGAATATTCAACTGTAATAATGCTATCTACTTTATTTTCATAAAAAACACTATTAGAATATTTCTCCAAATTATTCATTAAACCTATACTTTGTGTTATTTCCTCCAAAATAGTTGTTTCAATAGATTCTTTTGGTTGTAGAATATCAATAAAAATTCTTGCGTCACTAATATTGAACGTTTCTGTGTCAAATCTAATATCTGCTATTCCATTAATTTCTGTTTCAATATTCTCAAATAAGTCAGGCATTAATGGTTCCAATCTCTCCCTTTCCATTAAAATAATAAATGCATTACCATTTTTAGGGTCGTCTATTAATTGGATGTGAAATTCATCCTTAGTCAGACTCTTTCGGTTTTTCTCTTCGGTTTGTATTTAATAAATTAGCTCATTTAGATTGAGGAGTATTATATTTTAATGTAAAGATTTAAATAGCTATTTCTCTCTTTATTTGTATAAAATTATTATGATAAAAAATCTATTTACCCTACTATTATTTTTATTTTCTTCTTCACTTCTTTCTCAAAACGAAGCAGATAACTGGTATTTTGGCATTAATGCAGGTTTAAATTTTAATTCAGGAACCCCAATAGTTCTAACAGATAGTCAACTAGCTACAGAAGAAGGCTGTGCAACTATTTCAGATCAAAATGGTAATTTGCTCTTCTATACAGATGGTAATACTGTTTGGAATCGTAATCATACAATATTATCAAATGGCACAGGGTTATTAGGAGATGAATCTAGTACTCAGTCTGCAATTATAATAAAAAAACCAAATGATAACTCTATTTATTATGTCTTTACGGTTGATGATACAGGAGGGGAAAATGGGGTAAATTACTCAGAAGTAGACATGACTTTAGATAATGGTTTAGGTGGTGTAAATTCTAATAAAAACATTCAACTACATACACCTACAAGTGAAAAATTAACAGCAATTAAACATCCAAGTAATAATGAATTTTGGGTTTTAATACATTCAAGCATCTCAAACACTTTTTTGTCTTATAAAATTAATTCATCTGGAGTCAATTTAACACCAGTTATTAGCAATGTGGGAGAAGAATTGAGTTTCGATAGTCAAGGAGTGCTTAAATTTTCTCCTGACGGTACAAAGGTTGCGATGTGCTCTAGTGATTTCGGTCTTGAATTATTTGATTTTGATGTTGATTCTGGCATAGTTTCAAATGCAAGAACTCTTTTAGATTCAAATCTAACTTACCCTTGGTTTTATGGAGTAGGTTTTTCTTCTAATAGCAAAATATTGTATGCCAGTCAACAATATGTTGGAGTTTTTCAATTTAATTTAGAAGCCGGTTCTACATTTGATGTTGTAAATTCAAAAATACAAATTGCTGACTTAAATAATATTTCGAATAATGGAAATTTTGGATCTTTACAATTGGCTTCAGATGGGAAAATTTATGTTGCTAGATATTCTAGTTTATCCTTAGATGTAATAAATAACCCTAATGATATTGGTATAAGTTGTAATTATAGTTACTCTGCAGTATATTTAGAAGGTAATGAATCACGTTATGGACTGCCTCCTTTTATTCAATCCTATTTTAATATAAACAATGTAACCTATACTAACACTTGTTTTGGCGATACCACTGAGTTTACTTTAAATAACACAGTAGATTCAGTAATTTGGGATTTTGGTGATCCAACTTCAGGTGCAAATACCACAAGTACGTTAACAAATCCAACCCATGTATTTACTGCTCCAGGAACTTATACCGTTACTACAACTACAACTTTAGGTACAGAAACAAGTACCATAACCACAGAAGTGGTTATACATGAGCAACCTACAGCCACCCAACCTACCAATATGTTGGTTTGTGATGCCAGTAATAATGGTTTTCATAATTTTAATCTAACCACACAAAATTCAGCCATTTTAAATGGTCAAAACGCAAGTGATTTTAGTGTAGCTTATTATGCGAGTATGACAGATTATCACAATGACAATCCAATACCAGACTTTACAAGCTATCAAAACACGACAGCTTACCAATCTCAAACTATTATTGCGAGTGTAAAAAATAGAAGTAATACCTCTTGTGAAGCTACAATAACATTTAGCATTCAAGTTTTTGAATCACCAAGACCAGCATTACCTGCTGATATTCCTAATTTATCAGATTGCGATAATACTTCAGTTGGTACAGATACAGATGGACGAATAGAATTCGATTTAACGGATAGAGATACTACCATTTTAAATGGTCAATCCAACACGAATTTTGAAGTGAGTTACTTTACAGATGCTGCATATACCATGCAAATTCCAACTTCAGATGTTACAACTTTTGAAAATACAAGCAACCCACAAACTATTTATGTTAGAGTAACCAATATAAATAATACAACCTGTGTAGAAGACACTTCATTTGTGCTAGAAGTGTTTGAATTACCAACTGTAACTCCAGTAGTTGCTTTAAGACAATGCGATGATGATATTGATGGTTTTAGTTTTTTCAATTTAACAGAAGTAAACGAAGAAATAATTACAAACTCATCAAGCTATACAATTACGTATTATGAAACCCAAACATTAGCAGAAAGCGGTACTTCACCCATAACAAATTTCACAGTTTATGAAAATGAAACCGCAAGTACAGATACAGTTTGGGCACGTATTGAAAACGCAAACGAATGTTTTAGAACGAGTCAAATCAATTTGCTTGTCTCAACTACACATATTCCATTAACCTACATTAGAGAGTTTTATAAGTGCGATGATGGAACAAATACTTCAGATGGAATAGCAACTTTTGATTTTAGTCAAGTAACTACGGAAATTGAAAGTTTTTTTCCAGTTGGTCAACAACTGATTATAAAATATTATCAATCAGAAGCAGAAGCATTGACAGAAGAAAATCCAATACCAGATGCAGCTATTTCTAGTTATCAAAACACAGCGAGTCCAAATATTCAAGATATTTATATTAGAGTTGATAGTGCAATTGATAATGATTGTTTAGGGTTGGGACATCATATTACCTTAAATGTAGTATCGCAACCTGTTGCAAATTCAGTAACTATTAATCCAGAATGTGATAACGATAGAGACGGTTTATTTACTTTCGATACATCCACTATTCATAGTACACTTGTTGGTTCACAAACCAATGTAACTGTTACCTATACAGATGAAAACGGAGTAGCTTTACCAAGTCCTTTACCAAATCCTTTTTCAACAGAAAGTCAAGCTATTACCGCAAGAGTTACCAATAACACAAGTCAAGATCCAGACGTACAATGTTATGTCGAAACTACTATTGATTTTGTAGTAAATAATGTACCCATTGCTAACCCAATAGCACCTTTAGAACAGTGCGATGATGATACTGATGGAATTATTGCTTTTGATACTTCAGCAGTGGAGAGTACCATTTTAGGAACTCAAACAGGAATGGTTGTAAAATATTTTGATGAAAACGGAACAGTATTACCAAGTCCATTACCAAACCCATTTACCACAGCATCACAGACCATAACTGTTCGAATTGAAAATCCACTTTATGCAGTTTGTTTTGAAGAAACCAACGTCGAATTTATTGTACGAGAAAAACCTATTGTTAAGATTGAGCCAGATACAATTATTTGTATGACAGCTACACCGTCAAAAAATATTTCAGTAGAAAATCCAAATTCAACATATACCTATACTTGGTACAATCAAAATGGCATACAAATAGGAGAAGGAGAAGCCATTACAATTAATCAAGGTGGGGTTTATTCGGTTATAGGAACTTCTCAGTTTAATTGTGATTCTGAAAGAGATGAAATTATTGTAATAGAATCAGAAGTGGCTACTTTATTAGTGGAGAATATTCAAATTACAGATGATTCTAGCAATAATACTGTTGAGATAAATACAAGTAATTTAGGAATAGGGAATTATGAATTTGCGCTTTTAGATATAGATTTAGACATTGTTTACAGTTTTCAAGACAGTCCTATTTTTACAAATTTAGTAGGAGGCGTTTATACTGTTCAAATAAGAGACAAAAATGGTTGTGGAATTGAAGAGCAAGAAATTTTGGTAATTACTTATCCAAATTTTATCACCCCAAATAATGATGGTCATAATGATTTTTGGGAAATTAAAGGTTTTAGTACAAGTTTCTATCCTTCAAGCAAAGTATATATCTATGATAGATTTGGAAAGGTAATAGCAGAATTACCTGCTGAAAACCCAATATGGAATGGTGATTATAATGGGAAACCAGCACCTTCAAACGATTATTGGTTTTCGGTTCAGCTAATAGATAGTAATGGAAATATTAGAACCAATAAAGGACATTTTAGTTTATTGAGAAAGTAATATATAATTACTGATCGGTTACTATACTTTAAAACCTACTCAAAAAAATGAGTAGATAAATTGTTATGAAAGATAATCAACTTAGAACGAATGGTTAGATCCTATTAAAGGTCTTAAAAAGCTCTTGCAAAAAAATAGTTTTCCGTTTAGAATGATATATTTGATGACATATTAAATAGTCACAATTTATGAAAAACCAGCTACGAGCCATAATAGAAGATAATACAACAAGAAAAGGAAGGATTTTTGATTACTTTATTCAAGGTTTAATTTTTATTTCCTTAATTTCATTTTCTATCGAAACACTTCCTGAAGAAAGGTACCCCTTTCTTCAGACAACTATTCAACATCATTAATTAATATATAAATTGGTATAATAACTGTAGAATACATTCAGCAATAGATTATAAAACGCCTGCTGAAAAAGAGTTATAAATAAGAATTAAAAACAACCAAAATGCAGCATGAAAAATAGTACCAAATTTATTAGGTAGTCCACTCTTTATTATCAATTCGTTTGAGGTTGATATATCTTTTTAAGATACGATCGGAATCATCTACTGATGTTATCCAATAAATGGTTGAATATTTAGGTGAGTGTAAAATATAATAGTCAGCAAGTTCATTATTCCAATACTTGTCGATATGAAATACTTTTATTTTTTCGTTTAGTTTCCCATTTACATATGAGTCCACTTCAATTGGTTTACCGATAAACCTCGCAGAACCTAATGCCCATTTTAAAGTAATCGGATTATTAATTGAAGTGAATCCGATTGTAATTACAGCAAGAAAGACAATCAAAATAAAAACATATTTTTTCTTTTTAATAATCATTTTCTCAAATTGGTTACAACGTCTCTGTGTAATGTTAGTTGCTTGGTTAAGGAACCTAATTTAGGAATTACAAACCGAATAGAAAATCGCAGCGAATATTTCACAGATATACTATATGAAAGCAATTAATTTTACACAGTGTTGGCTTTTAGTGCTTCTACTAGTTCAACTTCAATTTCTTATTTTTACCAATATATAAGTATAATAACGAGCCAATAAATGGAATCAAGATGACTACTAGAGTCCAAATTATTTTGTCATTTTGCGCAAACTTATTTTTAAAAATATCAATCAAACAATAAATCCAAAGACCGATTGATAAAATAATTAAGGTTTGCCATATAAAAAGCGAAATTGAGAAATCATTAAATTTGTTATACATAATATTTAGTTAGTTTTTTTTT
>NZ_MQVY01000007.1:5186-13286 GCF_002954385.1 Tenacibaculum sp. SG-28 | reverse complement strand
TCTCGTATAACCGTCAGTTACGGGTTTAAAGTTATTGTTTTACGGTTAAGCACTGACGCTCGCAATTCCGAGTGGATTCGGACGTAGTCGAATCCGCCGTAATTGCAGTTATACATTGTTGTGTGCAGTTTTTTATTCATAATTCAGTTCTTTTCGGTATTCCGATTTGGTTTTCAGATTGATGTTTTGGGTTGTCTTTATTTGATTAAATTCCGCTGAATTGATTTCCGAAACATTTGATAATTCCATTATCGAGTTATCCTTGTAACCTAATTCTTTTGATTCCGCATTTTTGTCAATCCGCCAATATTTTATTTCATCTTCATTTTTTGAAGTCGCAAGAATATAGTTTTTATTAAATCCAACACTTTCAATGTCCTTTATTATGTAGATACTGGATTTATAGGGTTCGTCTGGATTTACTGGAATTACAATACTGTTAAAAGCTGGTTCAACCATATAGTAAAAGTCAGAGCCTAAATCTATATCTCCATACCAATTCATTTGGCAAGAATTGAGAGAAATTATGGTCAATAAAATCAGTAATTTATTTCTCAAACTTTTCGTTTTTCAAATTGCACACAACGTTTTAACTAAGCTGCGTTTTAATGCAGTTTAGGTGGTGTTGGCAAATCGTTTTATTCAGTTCGTAATTTTTTCCCATTTTCCTTTTCTAAAATACATATTATGAAACTTTTTAGATTTAAAAACTAAATAAAAATTCCACCAACTTTTCCTGTAGGTAGTTGGATTTGTTTCTGTAATATGATGATTAGGTTCACTCATTTTTAGGACAAGTCTTTCAGAATTAAATGGCTTTACTGTAGAGATTGTACCTTTATTTACAAAAACTATCCTTCCGTTTTCCATAGTATATAGAAAAATTGAGTCTTTTTCAGTAATTTCCATTTTATAGCGATTGTATTGCCAATCCGCTTGTTTTCCTCTAAAGAAATTTCGGTCAATTATATATTCACCATAATAATCTTCTTTTTCTAAAACACTTGTATCTGGCAATATACCCGCAATTAATGAAAGTCCGATTAAACAAAATATTGGTATCCAAATACAACCAATAGCTTTAAAAAAAACTCTTTTTTCGGTTAAAGCTCCAACTAAAAACAGTAAAAAAGTTAGAGGAAGTATTATGAAAATCATTCCAAGATTAAATCCAAATCCCATTTATTCTTTTTTCAATTTACAATGTTTGTCAACGTATTTGTGTATGATTAGTGGTGATTATAAGAACCTAATTTAGCAAATAAAAACCAAATAGAAAGTCCTAGAGGTCTTTTGTAAGTATGCTAGAACTAGCCATTAATTATACACGTTGTTCTACGCAGTTTTCTATTTAACCATTTTATTAATTAATTCAGTTCCCTTTTCAAGCACTTCGTCCTTTTTGATTGTTGATTGTTTCACATAGTTTGTTGGAACATATAATTCGCGTGGATTTCCATTAATATGATATAATTTCTGCAAAATCAATTTGTAACCAAAATCTTGATTTTCAAATCGAAAATCAAAGTCAGAACCAGCCAGTCTTTTCATTTCTGTACCCACTATTTCAGCTCTTTCCATTGCATCAAAGCCTATAGCTATACCTTCACCCATACTACCAGTCCATCGTCCAACAAGAACAATGACAGGTTTTTGGTATTGATTACCTCTTGGGCTAACAAGTTCAAACCAACTCCTTACTATTTTAGGTTGATTATCGTAAGACTCGACATACATATGTTTTTGATAAGGAAGTTCTTTGTCGGTAAACCTTCCCATAATTCCTTTTCCTACATATGTATTACCTCCATTGTTGGTATTTCGTAAATCTATAATTAATCCTTTTGTGTAAAATAAGCTGTCTAAAGTCTTATCAAATTCGCTTATAAGGTTGCTATTTCCTAATGAGTTATTAATACGAATTATACCAATTCCATTTTCAATTCTATAACTTAAAAGATCACTCTCTTTCTTGAAGTTCAATTTATCTAAGTCTAATTGAACATTCTGACCATCTTCCACTTTTAAGCTTAATAGTCTTGGTTCACTATACTTTCCTGAAACAATTTTGTTAGCTATCCAATTTCTAACTTCTGGCAAAGTTTTGTCATTACAAATTGAAGGGAAATCATCAATTTTTTTAATGAAATCTACTCCGTTAAATTTCAATATTTCAGCGCCAAGAATATTTTCGTCTAAATTATTTATTTGGGTTTGCCATACATTTTTGATGAATGCCTTTCCGTTTTTAAGTTCAATATATATTGGTGCTGATAAGCGATATGATTCTCTAATATTTGTGCTCAGAGATATGTGACTGTCATAAAATTCATTTAGCAAGTATTCAAAGAAAAGTATTACATCCGCTTGATTTTTGAGAGTATCAATTTTTGCTACATATTTTTCCTCGATACAATTCATATTTAACTCCTTATCGTCTAAATAGACATACAAATTCTTGATATTTTCAATAATTTGATTAAAGTCTTCTCGAACTTTGGTTCTATCGATATTGCTTTCTTGTGAGCTGGCAGAAGAAAAATTAAATAGAACAGTAAGTATTATAATTATTTGTCTCATTAATTTTTGATTGATGTTTCAAATTGCGTAGAACGGTTTAAATATGAATAGTAGGTGAGGTACAAGCCTATTATTTATATTTTTTGTTGTAGCCAGTTATTTTTTCATTATTAAGCCTGCTATTTCAAGTGGAATTTGGTTATACACAGCCTCTTGCGCAAACATCCCATTACACAATATATTTATTCCAAAATTCTGATCAGGAAAGATAAACAGAATTGAACAAAATCCTGGATTATTTCCAAAATGACAAATGTATCTACCCAAATCAGAGTTGTCAAAAATCCACCAAGTTAAGCCCAGTGAAATTTTATATTCAGGAATAGCTTCAGTAGCCGTCCACATATGTTTTAAAGTCTTTCTTTCTATTATATTTTCTGAGTTATTTGAAGTTCCATTATTTAATTGAATCAAATACTTTGTCCACTTATTTAATTCAGTAGAGGTTGTAATTAAATTACCTGTTGGATTGTCAATATATGGTTCCCCATGGTTTCATAGTTTCTTAATTCCAAAGGCTGACCGTTCAGTATTGGATTTTTCTTGTCGTCTATTCGGTAAAGATTAAATCTCTCGATTCTTTTTGATGTTCCTGCAACAACTTGGGGAAGAGCTAATCTTGAAGAATCTATTTCTTCATAGAAGTAAGTTGCCTGGTTTATATCAACCTTGGAAAGAACATTGTGATAAATGTATTCGTGAAAAGGTTGGTTGGAAATTTTCTGAACAACTATTCCCAATAAATCAAATCCAATATTACTGTATGTATCCCCCGAAAATTTTGCTCCAGGCTTAAAATTCAATTTAATCTTTTGTAAGCCTTTGATAAAAAGTGGAATCGAAGTGCTGTCATTAGGCAGATTTGTTTGCTTATTTGTCCATGGCAAGCCTGAAGTATGCGTAAGTAAATGTTTAATTGTAATCTTATCGTATTCTTTGCTTTTTAGTTTAAAGTCTGGTAAAATGTCAACAAGTTTATCGTCTAAAGAAAGTTTCCCTTGTTCTACAAACTGCATTATAGCAGTTGCCGTAAAAACTTTCGTAATTGAGGCTATATGAAACATTGTACTATCCGTGACTGAAAACCCATCTTTATTCGAGGTGCTACCGTAATTAATCGTATAACTCTCTGTATCATCAACAATTCCAATAGACATTCCCACAATTGAGTATTGCTTTATATATGGATTTGCAATTGAATCAATTTTAGCTCTCAGTTCATTTGTTGGTTTTTGTGCGAAACAATTCAATGATTGATTCAGTATAATTACGATTATTAGTACTCTGGTCATTATTTATTGTGTTCGTTCTAATTGGCTACAACGGTTTGGCTAAACTGCGTTTTAATGCAGTTTAGGTTTTGTTGTACATAGTGATTTTTTAGTTTTCAAATTTTACATATTTGGTTTCTACATCAAAGTCAGACCATTTGATTTTTAATGTGTCGTTTTTTGTTGACGTAATTATTCCTTTTTGAACAAAATCGTTGTAAAAAATCGTGATTTTGTTTTCGTCCAAAATATATGGCATCGCTCCATCTCCGTCATAGTCTGCTACATAAAATGATTCAGAAGTCAACCAAAAGTCAGCATGAGGTCCGTCTGGGTTTTGAGTCCAAATTCCAAATGCTTGAGTTGTGTCAATTTCTAAATTTCGTATGATTGTTTTTTCAGGTCTTTTTATATTTTCAACTTCTGAATTGTCGGTATTATACTCCGAAATCGTAAACGTTTCTTTTTTATCAGAATTAGCCAATTCGTTGTAAGCATTAATAGAATCTGTTTTTAATTCATATTTCGTATTTGAGTTCAATCCGTTATTTTTTTCGTTTTTACACGAAATACAGATTAAAATCAGAAAGAAAATTGATATGCAATTCAGTTTTTTCATCATTATGTACAACGGTTCTCTTATATGAAAAGTAGCGGGATTTTAAGACTAACATTTCGAGTTGTAAAGGACTTTAAGTTAAAAAAAAATCAACTTACTGTCAATCGCTTAATCCGCTATTTTTTTATATATAGTGTTACAGGCAGTTCTTTATCGTATTCTTTTGGTGGAACTATTCCGTAAACTTTTTTCAAATAGGCTAAAGGTGGCAATCCAACATTATTTCTCAAGCTATCGACTATGTCAATATTTTCAATCGGGAATTGTTCGTAGTTATACCAATACGTTCCATAAATTTGTGTGCCTTTTTCGCTGAACATAGATTTTTCATCGTCGAACCTTGCCCAAAAGTCTTTCCTTAATTCGCCTTTTTCTATTTTTTCGTTTATGTAAGGTCTGAAGTAGTTCCATATGTAATTGTCATCACGATGTATTCGTCGATGATGCCAAAGAAGCAACCATTGCTTTTCTTGCCAACCATATTCCTTATTTATTTCAATCAGACGTGTAATATTTAAAGAGTCAACTTTTTGCATTTCCTCTGTCGAATAATCTCCTGTTCGTACCTCTTGGTCTTTTGTTATCAAATCCTCAATTTCATAGTAAATCTCTGGATTTTCGAGATTGTCAAAGAAGACTTTTTTGTGCATATCGTACTCGTTCTCAATTTTTTTAAATAATTCTTTATTTCTAAAATTATTAAATTCCTCAAATCTCAAAAAGTAACTTTCCGAGGCATTTGTTTTTTCGATTGCATTAATTAAAAGTTGTTCAGCTTTATCATCTTGACCTAAATGTAATGCAGACGCCGCAGCATAAAAATAGTGATTCGTTAATTCGTTAGGAATGATTTTAAAAGCATCGTGAAAATTAAATAGAGCCAGTTCATATTCATTATCTTTATAATGTAACATTCCGCTCCTCACAAGCTTGTCGTACATTTCAAAATCATTACTTTCCTGATTTAATATTTCAGTCTTTTCCTTTTCATTTTTACAGCTTGCGAATAGTAAAATTCCAATTATAACTATTATTCTCATAAGTTTGGTTTGAATTGTCTGTAACGTTCTGTGTATGAAACGTAGCGTGCAAAAAGACACTTACATTTTGGATTAACACAAAGCCGAATTTTTATATTTTGTTTTTAATTTTTATCTTTTTAAAAGCCAATTTTTCAAGTCACGAACACCTTTAAATTAAATAAAGTTAAAGTGAGTAAATTAAAAATTTGGCGGACTTGTAAGTAAGCACAGAACCTTTTATTTAGTACTTATTAGCTATGTTTTATACACTTTGTTGTAACACGATTTTTATTTCATAAAGTTGAAAATTCCGTCTATAATACCACCACTACTTGAATGTTCTCCCTTTTCTCTTGTTTGAATCCAAACTTTTCCTTTTCCAGATATAGCAAATAAGAAACCTTCTCCACTTGTTATAAGCTCTTTTACTCCTCTTGAAATGGTTTTAATTTCCAGTTTGTCTTCAAATGCAATTAAAGCATCTTCATCGATGAATATGGGTTTTTCAGAATTAATTTCCTGTTCAATAATTTTCCCATAACCTTTCAGAAACAGTTTGCCATTTCCATTAGTTTTTAATTTCAATCTATCATTTAATGTGCTTTTCCAATCTTTTTTTTCTAATTTAATTTCTAAATCGATTGTTCTCGCAAAATGTAAATTTGGCTCAAATAAAATTGGGTTTTCTTCAGTAATATCAATACTAAAAATTTCAGAATTGTCTTTGGTTGATAAAGCCATTTTCAGATTTTCTTTTGCTGTATAAATATTATATGTTAAACTTTTTCCTCCGAATATTTTAGCAATCCAGTTTTTATAGTTTTTAGCCTCGATTTTATTTTCAAAAGAGTACTCTCCGTCACAGTAAATTAAACTTCCTTTTTCAGTAATTAGTTTTTCGGTTTCATTAAATTCAATTGCTAAATATGAACTTGGATATTCTGACATTTTAAACTTCATAGTCTATTTGACGCAGTTTTGGAAAATGTGTTACAACGTTGTTGTATAAGATTAGTTGCGCGTTTACGTAATGAGGTTTGGTAAATATAAACCAAATATAAAGTCTTCACAGACTTTCGTAAATTGGTAAAAATTAGCAATTAATTTTATACTATGTTAGCAACAGGTTTTTAATTTTTCCTAATTTCAACCTCATTGGTTACAAAATTATAATTATTTAAATCAATTCCATTTTGATAATATTTAATTTCAAATTGAAAGCTTGATGTTTGTTCAGGAGCTTCTTTTAAAATAAAAATCAATTCATTTGCTGTACTAGGATTTGAATTTATATATTCTTTCAAGTCAAATTTTTCATAATAGGGAAAACCATTAAAAAACTCTAATACTAAAACATCAAACAAATGACTAATATTTTTCCCTGCTTCATTCACTGAATTAAAGTCTTTATTAGCAAATATTTCAATATTAGTTATCTTTTCATCAGTTGTTGGTGGGGCTTGATCACAAGCATATGCGCTCGTAACAAAAATATTTTTCATTATTCCATTACTTGCATAATAAGATTTATATGCAGCATTAAGTCTTATAGAAAATTCACTAAATAAAACAGAGTTATTTTCTATATCTGATAATTTTATTTGATAATTTTCATTAATAATTTCTATTGAAAGTATTTCTGAATTAAATGAAGAAATTTTAAATTTATTTGGAGATGGTCCGCATTCGTCTTCACAAGATATAATTCCTACAAATAGAAATATTAAATAACTTATCATAAAAAACTTAATTTTATTTTTCATTTTATGTTTCAGTTTTACTTGTTGCTAACGGTCTAGTGTATGATTTCGTTGCGTGTTTAAGCACTAAAATAGTAAATAAATCACAGACGGAAAGTTAGCGAGGACATTTGTAAGTAGGGTCTAACTAGCAATGAATTATACACATTGTTGCCAACTGGTTTTATTTATTCAGTTTTATTTTCTTTTTATTTTCGTAACGAAACTCATACAACCCCTTTAATTCAGTCGCAATTTTTTCTTTCCATTCCTCAATTTTTTCTCCATTTTGTCCACCTTCGGTTTCCTTCATCAATTTTAAACGACTCTCTGAAAATTTAGTCATAATTTCGCTGTTGATTTGGCTTATTACACCAAATCCTTTTGCAATTTTTTTCTTATTCTCTAGCGCTCGTTTTCTAAATTTTCTTGCGTGTATTTCGGCAAGGTCAAACTGTATCTGTTGAAAATCAATTTGCTTTTGAATTTCAGCAACTTTTGTTGTGTCAATCCAAGAGGCATTTCCAAGAAAGATATTTTCTATTTTTTGATTCAGATTTCGTTTCATAAAGTCAAATCCACCAATTGCGTGTGAAATCATGAATTGACTATAAACAGCATCATTATTTTCATCGCTGATTTTGATTTTAAAATCATCAATTGTTAATTTTTGTTCAGAACTCCATCGTTTCTGTCCTTCTCGTAGGCTTTGTCCAAATATTTGATTCATTGAACCAATTATCAAAATCAGCCCTATTATTATTTTATTCATACAGTTTTTTAACTTGTTGGCAACGGTTTGGGTATGGTTAGTTGCGTGGTTTAGCGATTAAATTAGTAAACAAATACGAACCTGAGAAAATTCCGAA
>NZ_MQVY01000007.1:0-1301 GCF_002954385.1 Tenacibaculum sp. SG-28 | reverse complement strand
TGTCTAGTCCTGAAATATGGCTACAGGTTAAAAATTGATTTAGGCTGTTAATTTGTATACCATATTTGGTGTTTTATAGTCTAAAGATACGTGTAATCTTATTTGGTTGTATAGATTGATTGCACTTTTTGTAGCTCTTTTTGCATGTATCACATTATCAAAGGTTTGGTCTAAGTAAAACTCATCTTTTAATATACCATTTACCCTTTCAGCGACAGCATTTTCATAACAATGATTATCTTCTGTCATGCTAATTTTAATGTTCTTCCTTTTTAATATTTGTGTGTATAGATTACTGCAATATTGTATTCCTCTATCGGAGTGATGTATGAGTTCATCCGTATTTTTAGCTTGATATAATGCTTTTTTTAATGCTCTTACGCAGCCGCTAAGCTCTAAGCTATCACTAAGATCATACCCTATTATTTTTCGAGAGTACAAGTCGGTTATAAGAGCTAAATAACAAAATCCTTTTACCGTTCTGATGTAGGTGATATCACTTACCCATACCTGGTTAGGTCTATCAACAAGTACATCTTTTATAATGTTTTTGTATTTATAGAATCTATGAAAAGAATTGGTAGTTCTATAACTTGGTTTCTTTCTGGTTGTAAGCATATTGTGTTTTCTAAGGACATTGAATAGCATGTCTCTTCCTACCTTAAGATTTGCATTATCAAAATCGTTTTTCAAGGATATTTTAAGTTTACGAACACCTTCTCTTGGTAAGGATTTGCGTTTTTGCTTAACAATTTGAATAATCTGTTGTTCTAGCTTTAAACGTTTAT
Organism: Tenacibaculum sp. SG-28; assembly: GCF_002954385.1. GTDB lineage: Bacteria > Bacteroidota > Bacteroidia > Flavobacteriales > Flavobacteriaceae > Polaribacter. The sequence continues at coordinate 513 of NZ_MQVY01000007.1, read as the reverse complement.
CAGCTCTGTGTTTATATTTGTAATATGCATCACGTTTAAGTCCGAAACAGTTAGTTATAGTTCTCAAAGACGCAAATCCTTTAGCTTTGATTTTAGCTGTAATTAACGCTCTATATTTAGCTTTTTTTTTAGTTCTGCTACAGATTTATAACCAAGGTCTTCTGCAGCAACTTCTAGGTATGAATCTTGAATCATAGCATCCAAGTCTTTTTTTAACAAGAGTTTTTTTAGTTGTTCAATCTCTTTTTGAAGTTCCTTAATTCTGGTTATTTCATCCTTAGTTTTCACGGTTATTCTTGTGTTCATAAGGTCTTTACGGTTATACTTTTTGATCCATTCATTAATGGTAGTTGGAGCAATACCATATGCCTTACCTAGTTGATACTTGTTTAATTTTCCTGTTGTAAGTTCGTCTAAAATTTTCAATTTGAAAGGTTCTGAATAACGTCTGATGACTTTGTCGTTTTTATACATAATGTTTAAAATTATGTAGCCTTTATTCAGGACGGGTCA
>NZ_MQVY01000006.1 GCF_002954385.1 Tenacibaculum sp. SG-28 | reverse complement strand
CAATGCAAGTATTACTACCCCAAAAATTGGTTTCGATCAGGTTACACGAGATCAAATAAATCCCAATGTCGCAGGTACCGGTCTTACTCAAGCATCAGACGGTTCATTAGAAGTAGACCCTACAAATATTATTGGAGATAGTAATATTACCTCACCAAATAGTACCATTGATGTGGGAGGTGACGCAAACGCAATACTTGCTAATGTTCAATTGGATGTTGCCGATAATGCTATCACCCCAGCTAAAATAGTTTCGGGAGGTAACGATAAAGTATTAACCACTGATACAAGCGGCACAGTTACCTGGATTGATAAATCAGATTTCAATGCGGATGGATCGGAAACAAAAATTAATGACGGATCCAATACAACAGTCTCTGGAAACGGAACAACTGCAACGCCTTATTCAATTCAAGTTATAGCAAATGGCATTACAACAGTAGAACTTGCCGATAATGCTGTTACTACATCGAAAATCGTTAATGCCAATATAACCACTGAAAAAATTGGTAACGATCAAATTACTGCAACTAAGATTAATGCTGATGTTGCGGGTACTGGACTTATTCAAAATGCTACTACAGGGGCTTTAGAGGTGGACCCTACAACAATAACTGGAGATGGAAATATTACTTCTTCTGACCTTACTGTTACAGGTGGTACGGATGCTGCTTTTAACAATGTTACTCTTGAAATTACCGCCGGTGCCGTAGGTACTACTGAACTAGCTGATAACGCTGTTTCTACTGCTAAAATTGCTGACAACGGAGTAAACTCTATTAAAATCCAAGACGGAACTGTTGCTCCTGCTGACCTTGCTGATGGAACTGCTGCTGGACAATTATTACAATGGAATGGTACAAACTGGTACTTGTTGATGAAAGTGCTTTAAGCATTACTGAAGTTGATGGCGATGTAACCAACGAACTAGGTTCATATACTGATATGACAGCATCGGGTGCACAAAATAAAATTGGAGAGTATAAATCCTCTTCTAGCGCAACAGCTGTAGTCGTTAATGAAACTTTAACTAACATTACCCAAGCATCTGGTAACGAAACTTCAGATGTAACTGCTGGCGATGCTAGAACAATTGGTACTTATAAATCTGAAGATGGTACCGATGCAACTATAAACGAAACCGTAACCACGTTGTCGCAAGACACAGCATCAGGACAAATCACCTACACTAACGAAAGCAATACCACACAAACTGCTAATGTAGTAGCAGGGGAAACTGATAATAAGTTAACCGTGGGTGCAAATGGCGGTGCTTACTTTGCAGGACCAACTGTTACAGCTGCTGGTAAGGTAACTATGTCCTACAATAATGATACCTTTACAACATATGCTAGTCATACTGTAGCAAAAGAATACAACATAGCTACTGTAACAAGAATAGACGAAGGTGATTATGAAATTACATTCACAAATGCCATGGATGATATGAACTATATCATTCAACTAACTGTAAAAGACTGTGGTGGTAATTGTCCCGGAAATAGTAATTCCAATTATGACGATCCTGGTATTACTTATTACGATCAAACAGAAACAGGTTTCAAAGTTAATATTGGAGATAGTGATAATGGAACAAATCAAAAAGATGATATCGATTTAGAATTTATGTTTACCGTTATTGATTTTTAAGGATAAATAACATATGAAATATTTAAAATTATTCCTACTATTTTTTACAGCAACTAGTTTTGCCCAACTAGATGCAAATAGTTATACAATTGGTTTACCAAAGGTAGCTACAACTGCTGAAATGAATTCTATGACTGGAGTGCAAGAGGGTGCTATGCTGTATAATGAAGAACTAAAGGGAATATATATTTTTAACGGATCCAACTGGGGCTCTGCTAGTAAAACCAACTGGTTAATTACAGGTAACCTGGACGCTGATGACACTAACTTTTTAGGTACTATCAATGATGTAAAAATGCAGATAAGGTCTAATAACCTTCCCATGCTAGAATTTGGAAGACGTCAAACTCTTGGCTTAACACAAAATTACCCAGGCTATGAAAATAATGACCAACCTTTAGTTCATTTAAATGGTAATGGAGTAACCTCTGCTTTGCAATTTGCATCCCAAGGAGCAAACTTTTACAAGCCTATGTTTTTCACAACCGCCAATGGTAGTTTTCGTTTAAAAGGGAGTTCGGGTGGAACAGATCTTTTCGAAATTGGATCTGCTGGACCAAACAATGATGGTAGTTTAGAATTTATTATTGGTGACGATGGTGGAGAACCTATTATATTTAAAAGATACGATTACCGTCTAAGTGAGTTTTACACGGAGTTATTTCGAGTACAAGGAAGTAACAACACTGTAGATGCTAAACCACGATTTGGTATAAATATAAATCCACAACGTGAGACACTAGATCCAGACTATGATAATTCCGCTACCACTGGTGATTTTAAAATGGCTAACTCTACCCTTCAGGTTGGAGGGTCGATTTCCACGGCTATTATTCGTACAACTGGAAATTTAACTTTAACGGAAGAACATTACACGGTAATCATAACTGGTGCTCATAATATCACCCTACCAAGTGCCAATACATGTACCGGAAGAATCTATGTTATTAAAAATATTTCAGGGGGAAATAGAACTATCTCACCACCTTTTAAGAATTTAAACAATAATAATAATTCTGTATTGAATGAATCAAGTGTAAGATGGCTTCAAAGCGATGGTTTTGATTGGCAACAAATCAAATAAAAAACAACTAAAATTACATGAATAAAGCAATTGCTATCATAATTGTATTCCTTTTAACCATCAGTTCAAATGGGCAAACCCTTGACAAAAATTCGCTTATTGGATTACCCAAGGCTACTACAAACGAATTAGAAGCTTTACAAAACTTAACAGATACGGCTTCCAGGCCAGAACTTGGTAGCTTAGCATTTGACACGGATAAGGATAGAGTAATGCAATACACTACTGCTGGATGGAAGGAAGTGGTTACTGCTAGAAATATATACATGGATAGTTTTATCATTTCTAAAGCGGATGAAAACACCAATAAGGTAATCAATAGTCTTCCTTTTGTACCTACCCTTATTAAATTTGTGGCGTATACTAATGTGGAAAGTTTTGGTACCGATGATGATAATGGCGTCATAGAAAACGACGGAAACAATAACTTCGGCGTAAATAATACCTTTGGTTCACTTACCGGCTTTGCAAGACTAGATAATGACCCTGATACAATTGTGCAACAAGTTATTTACATCTCGGGTCACGGTAATTCTATTAATGATATTTCAAGATTTGCCAGTAATACCCATTGTATTGGCGCAAGGTATGGCGATCAAAACGGTAATAACTTAGGAAAAATTACAGCTTCCCTAGTTGCTTTTACGAACGACGGATTTACCTTAGATGTAGAATATAGCGATGGAACTGTTACCAATAATACCATTGGTAATATAGTAAGACCTTAGGATATCGATACTGAAAATCTCATCGTTATCTTTACTGCATTTAAGTAGTTAAAACAAGTACAGAAATAAAAAAAGAAAAGAAAATGAAAAAACTTACACTGCTTACTATATTTTTAAGTTTTCATGTATTTGGTCAAATAGATGCCAATTCCTTAATGGGAATTCCTCATACTACAGACACTGCGGAGATGAATGCTATTGAAAATGTTTCCGAGGGATCGATGATATACAATAAGGCTACGAAAAGCATGTATCTTTATGACGGTGAAAAATGGGTGCGTGGTAATAAAAATACTATAGGAGATATTAAATACAGTGCACAAACACAAGACCACAATGGTTGGTATTTACTTGATGGAAGAGCTACAACCTCCCTTTCTAATGAAGCAAAATTAAATGCCGAAAATATAGGTTTTTTAAGTAATCTACCAAATGCCGAAGATCGAGTACTGAAGCATCCTGCTTCGGGAGAAAGTATTGGAGATACCGGTGGGCAAGCAAGCACAGTTATATCTCAAGACAACCTACCAAACGTAACATTTTCAGGAATAACTGCTACGGCAGGAGCACATTCTCACACTATTAATAAATCACTAGATGATCAAAGAATATTTAATAATGTTGATGCCTCAAGAAATTTTTTTGGTGGTAATGGTACTTCTAATACAAGTGAAGATGGAGAGCATACACACACAGTAACAGTACAAAGCGGTGGAAATGATGAACCTATTGAGAACTACCAACCCTATTTGGTTTTTAATGTCTTTATTTATCTTGGGCTATGAGAATATTATTAATTATCATAACCATAATATTCTCAGTGAAAAGAGCGTTTACACAAGTTGAGGCTAATTCGCTACTCGGAGTACCAAGTTCTGCTAATATAACAGAATTAAACAATATTGCTGATGCGATGGAAGGGTCTATTGCCTTCAATAAAAGCGAAAAGAAACTTTATTTTTTTAATGGTTCCAGCTGGAATGCCATAGATTTAGATAAAAATAGTATTGGAGCCATCAAATACAGTGTAAAAGACAACGACCACGATGGATGGTATAAACTTAATGGAAGAAGTATAAATTCTCTTCCAAATACTGTAAAAAACAATGCAATATCCATTGGTTTTAACCCAGTGCTACCAAATGGAAGTAATAGAGTCCTAAAACATCCTTCTACAGCTGAAAATAACGGAGATACAGGTGGAGAGACAAATACAATTATACGACAAGAAAATCTTCCAAATATTGAGTTTAGTGGGATTACATCGGAAGATGGAAGACATAGCCACACAATAGCTAAATCTACAACCAATATTAAAATTCGATATTTTAGAGATGAGTTTATCAACTTTTTCGTAGATAATGGGAACTCAACTACAAATCAAAATGGTGCACACCAACACACTGTTGAAGTTAGTAGTGGAGGAAGTGGCACCCCTATTGAAAGATACCAACCCTATTTGGTGGTGAATACATTTGTTTATTTAGGAGAGTAAGCCATACTAAGAATTCCAAATTATTTTTTACTTAGATTCAAGACATTAAAATATGGATACAGCAAACAATGGCCACCTAAAAAGGTAGAACAATAATTAAAATATTTCAAAATCGAGAACAACGCAATAATTTTTTGGGGTCTGTAAAATAGTACAACAAGAATTATCATCGATAGATAAATGTCTTTTATCGAATAATTTATGCCTATTGTGGGTAAATAAAATACTTTTATCGTAGAATTAATTTAGGATAAAGTATACATTTAAGTTGCTTTTTTTTGCAGACTTTAAAAGAAAAAAACCAGTAGAATAATTAAAAAAAATATCACTACATTTGTAACCTTAAAATATAGTAAATTATTGATTATTAAATTTCTATAATACAATAATTACGATTAGAAACATTAGTAAAAATTACGAAGCAATACGGGGGTATTATGAAGAATTTTTTGTCTATGTTGGCTATGTGTATGTCTTTGTTCGCATACGCACAGACAGCTGTAAATAACTTTGGGAACTTCAAAATGCATGAAGATGCAAGCGTTGGATTTCACACCGATATAATAAATAACGGATCTTTAGATAACGATAACCAAGGATTTGCGGGTATCTACAGTACTAACGAGTTGAGAAGTATATCAGGGAATAACAGAGCTGTATTTTACAACGTAGAAATAGACGCTATTAATGACCTAGAATTGTATACCTCTTTAGGGGTTACCAATGAATTAAATTTTGAAAACGGCACAGTATACACTCCGAGAGATGGAGTAAACGTCTCCCTAAACTTTTTGAACGACAACGTTTATTTTGGAGCAAACAATACCAATCACGTAGACGGTTACGCTTCTGTATCACAATCGTATCAGTACACCTTTCCGGTTGGAGACAATAATTATTTGCGTCCTCTAGAAATCTTATGTGATGATAATACAATTACCTATCATGCTTCTTATAATTTCTACGACCCTAATACTCCTCCCTCTAACTTTAGCCAAGCATTTACTACTACAGACAAACAAATTTTTATTAACAAAATAAGTTCTGTTGAATTTTGGACACTTATAGGAACAGGAGAGGTACAAGCAACACTCACCTGGAATCCTAACAGTAAAATTGATGAACTAACTTCTGACCTAGAAACACTTCGCGTTGTAGGATGGAGTATTAGTGATAATAAATGGGTAGATTTAGGAGGTGTAGCATATGATGGCGATATGTTTAATGGAAAAGTTACCTCCGATTTGTTCATTCCAAATGCTTATGAGGTAATTACACTTGCATCAGGTTTCGGTGATGGAGACCTATCTAATGTCAATATCATTTTTACACCAAACAATGGTGACGATAAAAATGACACCTTGGTTTTTGAAGGTTTAGAAAAATATCAGAATAATAACTTAGTCATCTACAACAGGTGGGGAAGTGTCGTTTATACAGCTACCGACTATACAAATAATTGGCGAGGTAATTCTGAAGGAAAAATGACCATCAATGAAGACGATGATTTACCAGTAGGCACCTATTTTTACACCTTAGAATTACGCAATGACAACGTAGAATTATCAAGAAAAGGTTGGATATACATCCACCGATAAAAATAACATCTACCTATTTACTTCTTCTTGTAACTTTATACGTGGTGAGGTTGGATTGTAGCCAAAATCTTTATCGGGTAAAGCAATTCCTAACTGATGTATTATAAAACCAATGGTAGCAAAGTGATGAATGGCATGACTATTTGCCTGCGCTAGTGTAGCCTCTAGGGTATACTTCATAGTAACTTTACCCAATCCTAAATCATCAATTACATAAACCAATTGGTTTAAGTCTTTATCTTTTATGGCCTCTAGTTTCTGTAAGGTTATTTCAAAATAGTGAAGCCCATCTGCTATGTATTTTTCTGCATGCTCATTTCTCTTTCTATTTGTAAAATCAATAGTCAGATCATCCATACCATCAAAAATGCAAGTAAACATATCAAGAACATGACGCATATGTGTTCCTATACTTGAATAGTATGGTGGAATACTTTGGTCTTTATATTGCATCTCTGTAATGCTATTTAAAAGTTGTATACCACGCTGAAGATTTTTAGCAATTGCGGCAATCATATATTTTCATAATTATTATAGTCAAGGCTAAATATAGTATTTTTTTTAAGTTAGAAGCAAAAAAAAACCACTTTATAAGCTACTAAATAACAAGTGTTTGATACTTTTAAAAACCTTAGAATCATCTTCAAATATTTTTTGGCATACAATTTGAAATCTTGAATTGTATAATTTGAGCCTCGAATATCAAATAAGTAGTAACCTAAACCCAAAAAAGATGAAAACAAAAGTATTATTTCTAGTAGTCGCACTATCGGTGTTTGCAACCTCAGCGAATAGTGTAAATAACGAATATGCAAATACAACTGCGACATATCGCAATTCTAACGCTATAACATTTGTGGAAAGAGGAATTAAATTTTATGTTTTTACCAATGGAAACTTTGACTTCAATTCTCGTTATAGAAACAATAAATATGATGCATATAATGAAAGAAGAACAAACGGTAACCGTGGCATTCGTATTGTTAGAGATTATAATGGAAAAATAAGAAGAGTTGGGAATGTTTTTATAAATTATGATTACCGAGGAAATGTAACCCGAATTGGAAATATTTTCATGAGGTACAGAAGAGGGAAATTAGTGAGAATAGGAAACATGAATGTTCGCTATGATCGATGGGGTGATTTTTATTGCAATGGAAACATACGAAACAATAATCCTTTCGGAAATCCTTTTTATACCGATATAAATTTGCATTTTGGTCCTGTTTATAACTACGATAATAGTTTATTTTACAGCAATGACTTTACACGAAAGTATCGCAAATACAGAGAGGATAAAGATTATTACTATTATAAATCAAAAACAGCTAATAAAAATAAAGAACAAATAATTCGTAGAAAAAAAAACAAAGAGAGCGATACAAATAGAGCCAATACCTCTAGAAGATAAAACAAGAATATTCTACATAAAAAACAAAAGCGATGCGCTTTTGTTTTTATGTTAAATTGAAATAAGGGTATGCTTGTCTTACTTCGCTACATTAACCGATCTTGTTTCCCTAATAACCGTAACTTTTACTTGTCCTGGATAGGTCATATCATTTTGGATTTTTTGTGAGATATTAAAAGATAACTCGGCAGCTTTTGTATCATTAACCTTAGTACTTTCTACCATGACACGTAACTCTCTACCAGCCTGAATCGCATATGCTTTTTGCACACCACTAAAGCCAAATGCTATATCTTCTAAATCTTTCAGACGTTGAATATAGCTATCTAGTACTTGTCGTCTTGCTCCAGGACGTGCTCCTGAAATAGCATCACATACTTGAACAATGGGAGCAATCATACTTTTCATCTCTATTTCATCGTGGTGTGCACCAATAGCATTACAAACATTTCCTTTTTCACCATACTTTTCGGCCCATTGCATCCCAAGTAAGGCGTGTGGTAATTCACTTTCTGTCTCTGGCACTTTACCAATATCGTGGAGTAATCCTGCTCGCTTGGCAGCTTTCACATTAAGCCCCATTTCTGCAGCCATAATACCACATAAATTGGCAACCTCTCTAGAGTGCTGTAGTAAATTCTGACCATAAGACGAACGGTATTTCATTCTACCAACGGTTTTGATTAATTCAGGATGTAGACCATGAATACCTAAATCAATAACAGTTCGCTTCCCTACTTCAATTATTTCTTGGGTAATTTGTTTTTCTGTTTTACGAACAATTTCTTCAATTCTTGCAGGGTGAATTCTACCATCGGTCACTAATTTGTGCATGGAAAGCCTGGCAATTTCTCTACGAACTGGATCAAAGCAAGATAAAATAATAGCTTCAGGAGTATCGTCTACGATGATCTCAACACCAGTTGCAGCCTCTAAAGCTCTAATATTACGCCCCTCTCTACCAATAATTCTTCCTTTAACATCATCCGACTCTAAATTGAATACAGAAACACAATTCTCTACAGCTTGCTCTACTCCAACTCTTTGTATAGTGTTTAAAACAACTTTTCGAGCTTCTTGCTGGGCAGTCATTTTCGCTTCTTCAATGGTAGTTTGCACAAAACTCATAGCATCTGCTTTTGCTTCTTCCTTTAAGGATGCAACTAACTCTGTTTTTGCCTCATCGGCAGAAAGACCAGAGATTTGCTCTAACATATCCACGTGGCGTAAGTGTAACTTTTCCACTTCAGCCTGTTTCTTCTCCACAAATTGAAGTTTGTAATCAAAATCCGATTCTTTCTTCTGAATTTCTCTATTGAGTTTTTTGTTCCTATCTAACTCAGAAGACACCTGACTCTCCTTATCGCGAACTCTTTTTTCAATATCCGATACTTTCTTTTCTCTAGATAAAATTACTTTTTCGTGCTGTGCTTTTAGCTCGATAAACTTCTCTTTTGCTTGTAATATCTTATCTTTCTTGATCGCATCGGCCTCTACTTTTGCTTCTTTAAGTATCGCTTTTGCTTCTTTTTGTGTTTCTTGAATTAACTTATTTGCCTTCGTTTTTTCCAGCATTTTAGCAATAATAAATCCAATTGCTAAACCTATAATTCCTGCTAAAACAGGAAATAATACTCCTTCCATAATTTTTATTTGGTTGTATAAAAAACCTACATTAATAAGGTTTTATAAACTCCTGTTAAACAGGTTTAGGACTAACTGATTCCTCAAGGATCCAGAACAGAGCTGGCACACTTTACTAATCAAGACTTATCCTTTTTAATCTAATAGTGTTGAGTTTATTAAACAATGTACTAATGTAGGCAGTATATTAATAATTAAATTTTAAAGAACGTTATAATTGAGCGTCTAACAAATCGTTTAGCTCTTGTATTTTTTGTAATGCTTCATTTTCTTGCACCGCTTTTTTCATGCTTATAATTTCTAGTTTTGAAGCAAATTGCAATGCACTCATCGCCAAAACATCTTGTTTATCTGCTACCGCATAGTTTTGTTCAAATTCAGCAATTAATTCGTTAATATTTTTAGCTGCTTTGCGCATACCTTCCTCTTCTTCCGTATCGTTAACACTTAAGGGATACGTCCTACCAGCTATTACCACATTAACTTTTAATTTTGTCATGTTAAAGAACGATTATGTGCTCAAGAGTTTGACACAGTTATCAATTTCTCTAATTAAAGCATTTATTTTTAATTTTGTGTCTTTTGTGTTTTCGCTACTGCCATTAATAGTTTTCGCAATTTTAAGTAATTTGTATTCTTGCTCCTTAATTACTAACTGTTGCTCCTTCTCCGCTACTAAATGCAATAATCTTGAATTATCTTGAAACAAAATCTTATTTTCTTCTTGTAAGAATTCGTATTTGGAAAGTAACTCTTTAAGTTTAACTTCCAGCAATTCAATTGCTTCCTTAGTATTATTCATCTAGAATGGAGAATGTAACTATTTCCACAAAGTTATCAATATAGATGAAGTAAACAAAATTTTTAATAGTTTTTAGTTGTATTTGCACAACAGACTTCAAAAGCATTATGAAATATTTTAGTAGTTTTGTTAAAAACTATTGCCATTTTGAAATTTTACACACTAACCTTTCTTCTTTTATGTAATTTAATTTGTTCTGCCCAAGAAAAGTATCCACGCGATTATTTTGCTCCACCTCTAAAAATACCAATCGTGCTATCGGGAACTTTTGGAGAATTACGAAGCAACCACTTTCATTCCGGAATTGATATTAAAACGCAAGGAAAAGAGGGAATTCCGATCTACGCTCCTGCTGACGGATTCGTTTCAAGAATAAAAATAGGACAGTACGGCTTTGGTAAAGCATTGTATATGAAACACCCAAATGGATATACTACTGTATATGCACATCTTCAAAAATTTGAACCATCCCTGGAGGAATATATTAAAGCAGCACAATACAAAAAACAAAAATACGCTGTTGGTAATCTCTTTCCAGACACGTTACAATTCGCATTTAAGAAAGGAGAACTACTAGGATATACCGGTGATACTGGTAGTTCCGGTGGTCCACATCTTCATTACGAAATACGAGACTCTAAAACAGAGCACATTATCAACCCACTACTTTTTGGAATTACGCCAAAAGACAACCTAAAACCAACGATGCGTAAGGTAATTGTTTACCCACTGTCTGCAGATGCTACAATAAACAATACACATCAAAAAACAAGTTTAGAATTAAAGGAAATTAGTACTGGGAATTTTATCACCAACAGAATAGAGGCTGCGGGAACAATTGGTTTTGGGGTTAGTGTCTTTGACCAACTAAATGGGGCTGCAAATAAAAATGGAATTTTTAGCCTAGAAATGAAGGTAAACGGAAGTAGGGTGTATTATCATGATGTTGAAACCTTCTCCTTTAGTGAAAGTAAATACATTAATTTGCTAATTGACTATGCCCATTATAAAAGATACAAACAACGATTCCAAAAAACACACAAGTTCGACAACAATAAACTCAGTTTATACAAAGATTTAATCAACGATGGAAAACTGGAGGCGGTAGCGCAAACATCCTACAACGTTGAAATTATTGCGAAAGATATCAATGGTAATGAAGCGCGCATCAAAATACCTATTAAGGGAGTTACTAGCAAGCAAAATTTCCAGGCTAATGACAGTACAAATTACAAAATTATCGCTACCAAATTTGCTAAATTTTCGAAGGAAAATGTCACAATTGCATTTCCTAAAAACACATTTTATGAAGATCAGTATATCGATTTCAAAGTTAATAATGGTCTAATTCAAGTGCATAATACCACTATTCCTTTAGACAAGCGATATACCTTAACCATTGGCACTGAAAGGTTAAACGCTGCGCAAAAAAACCACGTCTACATTGCTAATGTAACCAACGCAAAATATCCAAGGTATGTAGCTACGAAAAAAAAGGAAAATAAGGTCTATACCTCCACCAAAGCATTAGGGGATTACAAATTAATGTTTGATTACGAAGCCCCCGAAATAGCATTGCTTAATTTTTATGACGGACAATGGATTTCTAACAACAAGACCCTGAAAGTGAAAATTAAAGATAGCGAATCAGGAATAAAAAATTACCGAGCAACCCTTGATAATAAGTGGATATTGATGGAGTTAAATCACAAAAAAGGAATATTAACCTATAACTTTAAAGATAAACCCTTGGTAGGCAGCAAACATATTTTTAACATTGTAGTTTCTGACAATGCAGGAAATACCAAAACGTTAAAAGCGACGTTTTACAAAAAGTAAACAAATCTATTTTGAAACAACTAATCATACTACTTTTATTTCCGGCGTTTCTCCTTGCGCAAAATAAAGCGGTTATAAAAGGGACGATAACCAATAAAGACAAAACCCCAATAGTAGGTGTGGCTATTACCTATCTAGGAAAAGGTACCGCTACGGACGAAAATGGATCGTACCAACTTATAATCCCAATAAAAAAACAGTATTGGTAACTTTTAGTCATATTTCTTATAAAAAAGTGTCTAAACAGTTCACTGCAAGAGGTAAAAAAACATTTACTTTCTCTCCAGTTCTTGAAAGTATTAGTGAAAATTTAGAAGAGGTTACCGTTAAAAATTATAAAAATGAAGCGGAGGGAATTACTAAAATAAAACCGCAAAAGATCCAAAATATTATTGGAGCAAATGCAGGGGTTGAAAATATTTTGATGACACTTCCTGGAGTGAGTAACAACAACGAACTAAGCACTCAGTACAATGTAAGAGGTGGTAATTTTGACGAAAACTTAGTGTATGTTAACGGCATCGAAATTTATCGCCCTTTTTTGATCCGTTCAGGACAACAAGAAGGACTTAGTTTCGTGAATTCTCACATGGTTAAAAACATAAATTTTTCAGCAGGTGGTTTTCAAGCGAAGTACGGCGACAAATTATCCTCTGTTTTAGATATTACCTACCGAACGCCGAAAACTTTTGCTGCGCAAGTAGACCTTAGTCTCTTAGGAGGGAGTATTACTGTAGAAGACACCTTTGCCAAAAACAAGTTACGCGCAATACTCGGGATTCGATACAGGGATAATAGCTTATTTGTTAATAGCAAACAAACTGAAGTAAATTTCCGTCCACAGTTTACCGATGCACAAACTTTTATTTCTTACGAAGCTAGTGAAAAATTCACTTTAAATTTTTTGGGAAATTTTTCATTAAACAATTACAACTACAAGCCATTAACCAGAAAAACCAGATTTGGAACTATTGCTAACCCTTTGGAATTAATTGTTTTTTACCAAGGACAAGAACAAGATCAATTTTTAACTTTATTCGGAGCATTTTCTGGAACTTACAAGGTAAATGAAGACTTTACAATTACCACTACCATTTCTTCCTTCAACACCCAAGAAGAAGAATATTTTGATATTGCTGCGAGTTATAATCTTGGAGAAGTAGATGCTAGCATTGGATCTGAAAACTTTGGAGAGGTTGCATTTTCGCAGGGAATAGGTGCACAAATAAACCATGCTAGAAACGATTTAGACGCCCTTATAAGTGCCGCACAAATTAGGGCTACACATAGAGATGGAAACAACGAATGGAAAGCTGGTATGAAGTTCCAAACAGAAAACATAAAAGATCGCATTAACGAATGGGAGGTTATTGATTCTTTAGGCTTTTCGGTAAGACCTCCTTTTCACAGTTCGAACAACCAACCTTACGAACCATTTACTGGCGAAATTGAACCCTATCAAAACGTCAGAGCAAAAAACAATATAGACATACAAAGACTTAGTGGATTTGTTCAATTTTCAAGAAAAACAAATTGGAAAGAACACCAAATTTGGTTTAACATGGGAATTCGAGGCCATTGGTGGAATGTGGCAACCCAAGAGCAAGGCTCCCAAAGTCATTTTGTTTTTAGCCCAAGAGCGCAATTTGCAATAAAACCAAATTGGGAAAAAGACATGCTTTTTAGAATATCCGGAGGCTGGTATGCCCAACCCCCGTTTTACAAAGAACTTCGTGACTATGACGGTGTAATTCATCCGGAGGTTAGCGCGCAAAAATCAATTCATGCAGTAGCTGGAAATGATTACAGTTTTACACTCTGGAATCGTCCTTTTAAACTCACTACGGAGGTATACTACAAAAATATCACGGACGTAAATGCGTATTCGGTAGATAACGTTCGAATTCGCTACAGAGCAGATAATGTAACCAAGGCCTATGCCTATGGTGCAGATATTCGTATTAATGGTGAATTTGTACCAGGTAGTGATAGTTGGTTTAGTTTTGGGTATCTAAAAACGGAGGAAAATATTGCAAATCAAGGGTATATCGCGAGACCTACAGACCAACGTTTAAAATTTGGTGTATTGTTTCAAGATTACGTACCGAATCTACCAGATTTAAAAGCATATTTAAATATCGTTTACAATACTGGCTTCCTGGAGGAGCTCCTGCCTATGCCGATGTTTATGCCTACCAAAGTAGACTTAATGATTATCGAAGAGCAGATTTAGGAGTATCTTATATACTTCAGGATGCCAATAAGAAAAGTCCGAACAGGTTTTTAAAAAACTTTAAAGAGTTAACCCTAGGATTGGAGTTGTTTAATGTATTTGATATAAGAAATTCTATCACGAATACCTGGGTTAGAGATGCCTACAGTAAAGTTCAGTATGGTATACCCAATTACATGACAGGAAGAGTTTTAAACTTTAAGGTAAATATGAAACTGTAATTAAAACACAATTAGAAACACCATTTATTGTCCTTTTTAACTTTACAAGAGTATCACCCTTGAATCCTTTCCGGTAATCGATTTAAACTTCCCTACAATTTTAGAAGCTTGATTATTATAATAATTCTCATAATAATTAAATTTATAAGAACCTATATTTTGTAATTTCCCCTCAAATCCTCTCGTTGAATTTGTTTTATCGTAGTAACCAATCGCTACCCCACCAATCGATCTAAATTTGCCGTAATAACTTGCCAATTCTGAGTTCGTATATTTGTTGTAATAGACAATTTTAGTATCCGAAATAGCCGAAATTTTACCCTGATATCCTGCTCTAACATTAGAATCGTAATTTATATGATAACTAATATTAATACCATTTATACTTTTTAATTTCCCAACAATACCTATAGTACTATTATTCCCTATGCGTAAATTATATTCAATTTTAACACCATCAACACCACAAACCTCACCTACTATTCCTGCCCGAGAATAATTAGAATAGTTTTTACAATATTCAATATTGGAGTAGTCACGGACGTATAACTGTACCCCTCCTGCAAGTTGTACTGCTTTAAAGTTAAAGTTCGAATTTTGAGGATTTTGCATAAAATATTTAGCCTTATCAGCAGACTGGAACACGTATACTTTTTCAATACTACCGGAAGAATGACCTACCTTAAATACCGTACTACCTTTTTTGATATAGACCGATCCAAGTATTCCATTATCTTTATCTACATTTACAGATAAATCTTGACTAAAACTCAGTAAAGGAAATAAAAAAATGATTCCTAAAAGATTGAAAAATTTCATGATAACAGTAATTTAAATTAAAAAATATAACGAACGAAAAACAACATAATGCCTTTGTTTAATATAAGTAGAAACAAAAACAATGCCATTAAAAAAAAGACTAGAGCTTTCTTTCGAAAGTATTGTCTTTGGTATAATCGTTAAGGAACTGACCAGGATCAGACTCCATAATATCTGCTTTTCGATTGTTGTAAAATTTATTGTTAGATACTTTTAGATTTGCGCCATCCCAAGAAGAAAGACCATAAGTACAATTGTAAAATTCATTATTCTCAATAATTGCATTTGTTACTCTTACTAGGCTTAAACCAAAATATCCAGAACCATCAAACTTAACATCACGGATAATTAAATCAGAAGCGTCATAAAACTCGATACAATTTTGTGAACACCACTCGCCAATTTCATGAACAACTAAAATATTAGATAACTGTACATTGGTAACATTTCTAAACTGCACAACTGGTATATCCAACAATGCTACTAAAGCGGTGTTGTTTCCGATTATTTTAATGTTATTCAAATTCGAAACAAGGAGCGAACTTGTTAACTCTACTTTTCCGGAGGAAACATATAATGTTTCATTATTTTGAAGCAAACCAAATGCCTCTTGTAATCCCATAATAGCGCTAAAGCTTCCATCGGAAGACTGAATTATGGCCTGACCTGGTGGTGCATTAGAAAGTAAAGAGGTAATAGACACACTACATGATTGCGTCAAGAAAATGAGAATAGTAATGAGGCATGCCTTTAATTTCATAATCGTAATATTAATCTAAATGCTATCCATATAACGGTTAATACTTTGTTACTTCTAAAAATACAAAAGCATAGAACTAGAAGTTGAATTAAAAGGTAAACACCAAAAAACCCAAGCTGAATGGCTTGGGTTTTACTTTATTCTGTAATGGTATTCTTACTTCGCAATACTAACCAAATGCCAATTCCCACAAGCGGAATACTCAGAACTTGCCCAGTATTTAGGGAATTAAATACCCAATCCTCTCTGCCGGCAACCTGTGGTTCTTTTAAGAACTCGATAAAAAATCGTAGCGACCACAAAACAATCATAAATACACCAAACAAAAAACCGGATTGGTGTTTTTTATCGGTCTTCCAGTAATAATACCACAATACGAAGAACAAGGCCAGATAACTAAAAGCCTCAAATAATTGGGTTGGGTAACGAGCTACAGTCTCCCCTGCTCTTTTAAAGATAACACCGAAACTTGTTCCTGTTGGTTTCCCATAAATCTCAGAGTTAAAAAAATTACCAGTTCTTATAAAAAACCAGCAAGCGCAACCATAATAGCAAGTCTATCTAGAATAAACAGCCAAGGCTTCTGTAAATGTTTTTTGGCATAAAAATACAATGCAATAGGAATTGCAATGGCGGCTCCATGGGAAGCAAAACCCGTAAAACCAGTAAATTTCCATCCTTTTAGCATGCCAAAAAGTGCGGTTGCACCCTCTTGTTTTTTAATAGGCAAAAATATTTCTAACAGATGATTTTGGTAATAATCCCAACTGTAAAAGAAAACATCTCCAAGACGCATTCCCACTAACATCGAAATAAAAACATACATAAAAAGTGGATCGAGTTTTTCTACCGATATCTTATCTTCTATGAAAATCTTTTTCATAAAATGAAGTCCAAGAAGGAATGCTAAAACAAACATTAAACTATACCATCGGATACCAAAACTACCTATTTTAAAAATTTCAGGATCTTGATCCCAAACTATGGATAAAAAAGTCATATATACTATTTATTTTTTTAGTGAAACTAACCAAAATTAGGTTAATGTTTTTATTTGTTATTGTTTTTTTTATCTCTTTTTTCGGGTACAGGATCATAGCCACATCCGCCCCATGGGTGACAACTAAAAATACGTTTTATTGCTAACCAACCTCCATAAAACAACCCGTGCCTTTGTAAAGCCTCTATTGTATACTGCGAGCACGTTGGTGAATACCTACATGTTGATGGGGTATACGGCGATATTGCGAGTTGGTAAAATCGAACCAATAAAACAAATGGATATATTAAAATTTGTCTCATTTACTGTATCGTAAAAGTTGTCCCTTCTCTTCCGTCTTTTAATTGAATTCCTAAGGCAAGTAATTCATCTCTAATTTTATCAGAAAGTGCCCAGTCTTTATTTTCTCTCGCTTCTTTTCTAAGTTTAATTAACAATGTTACCACCCCATCAATTTTAGTAGAAGCTGATTGTTCTTCTCCTTTAACTAAACCTAAAATATCAAAAACAAAGGCGTGCAAGGTTTCTTGCAATAGAAGCTTATCTTCAGAAGTGATATCTGCTTTATTATCTTTTAAAAGATTTATATACTTAACTGCTTCAAACAAATGAGAAATCAAAACAGGAGTGTTAAAATCATCGTTCATAGCATCATAACACTTTTTTCTCCAATCGTGTACATTGAAAGAAGATGCTTTCCCTGTGGAAATATTTTTAAGGGAACGAATGGCCTCCATTAATTTATTATATCCCTTTTCGGAAGCTAATAAAGCGTCGTTTGAAAAATCTAAAATACTTCGGTAATGTGCTTGCATATTAAAAAAGCGAACCACTCCTGCAGTAAATGCTTTTGGTAAAATTTCATTATTTCCCGTTAATATCTCTTCCGGCAATATAAAATTACCTGTAGACTTCGCCATTTTCTGTCCATTGAGCAGCAACATATTGGCGTGCATCCAGTAGTTTACTGGCTGTACTCCAGAACAAGTATGTGATTGGGCTATTTCACATTCATGATGTGGGAATTTTAAATCCATACCACCGCCGTGAATATCAATTTGATCCCCTAAATATTTAGAGCTCATAGCAGAACACTCTAAATGCCACCCAGGAAAACCATCACTCCAAGGAGAAGGCCACCGCATAATATGACGTTCATCTGCTTTTTTCCACAAAGCAAAATCTTGTGGATTCTTTTTATCCGATTGGCCGTCAAGAGCTCTAGTATTGTGAATTGCGTCCTCTACCGTTCTTCCAGACAAAACACCGTAATTGTGGTCTTCGTTATATTTTAATACGTCGAAGTATACCGAGCCATTTACTTCATAGGCAAATCCTTTATCCAAGATCTCCTTAATCATTTCAATTTGCTCTACAATATGACCGGTTGCAGTAGGTTCAATACTCGGTGGTAAAAAATTATATTTTGCAGCTACTGTATGAAAGTCTACAGTATAGCGCTGCACAACCTCCATGGGCTCTATTTGTTCTAATCTTGCTTTTTTTGCTATTCTATCCTCTCCTTCATCTGCATCATTTTCTAAGTGACCAGCATCGGTAATATTTCGTACATAGCGTACTTTATACCCTAAATGCAATAAATAACGAAAGACCATGTCAAAAGACATAAAGGTTCTAATATTACCAAGATGAACGTTACTATATACCGTAGGACCACATACATACATTCCAACGCTACCCTCTGTTATGGGTTTAAAAACCTCTTTACTTTTTGATAATGAGTTGTATATCTTTAACTGATTCTCTTCGAATAATTCCATAAAAAACTAGTAATTACAAGCGATAAAGATAGCTACTTTATAAGAAATAAAGAAATGGATATTGATATATGTTAGGTAAAAAAACTAAAAATTAGACTTAGGTTTTTTTCAAATATAATTGCAACCCTAACTAATAATACCATGCAAAATCGAAATCTTTTAAAAAGGAATACAATCCTACAGTTTTTATTTCTAAATTTACCATAAGAATAGGTTCTTACGTATGAGGAAAGACACAAAAAAATCGGCATTATCAGAAAAAAAGGAGTTTCGCAACCCGAAACCACCAGTAAAACTTCTGCACAAAAAATTATGCTGAAACGAAGAAAGAGCGCTTCTATATCAGAATTTACCGAAAAAATACTTGCGGGTGACATTCCTTTTTTAAGTAGAGCAATTACACTTATTGAAAGTACCAATACTAAACATCAAGCTAAAGCAACCAGAATATTGGAGGCATGTATGCCACATGCGAACAATTCTATTCGAATAGGAATTACTGGAGTTCCTGGGGTTGGAAAAAGCACTTTTATCGAAGCTTTTGGGAAACATTTAACTGGTGCAGGAAGAAAAGTAGCAGTACTAGCTGTAGATCCTAGTAGTTCGGTTAACAAAGGGAGCATACTTGGTGATAAAACCAGAATGGAACAATTAGTAACTGATAAAAATGCTTACATTCGACCATCGCCATCGGGTGAATCTTTAGGAGGAGTCGCACAAAAAACTAGAGAGAGTATCATTTTGTGTGAGGCTGCTGGGTTTGATACTATTATTATAGAAACGGTAGGCGTAGGACAATCGGAAACTGCAGTGCATTCTATGGTAGATTTTTTTCTTTTACTGAAGCTTGCTGGTGCTGGTGATGAATTACAAGGGATAAAAAGAGGAATTATCGAGATGGCAGATGCCATTGTGATTAATAAAGCAGATGGAGACACAATTCAAAGTGCAAAACTAGCAAAAGTAGAATTCAATAGAGCTTTACACCTATACCCTCCAAAAGATAATGGCTGGACCCCTAAAGTTCTTACGGCTAGCGCATTAAAAAATATTGGCATTGCAGAAACTTATGAAATGATAACTTCTTACATAGAAAAAAGTAAAAAGAACGATTATTTTGTGACAAAACGAAACGTTCAAAATAAATATTGGCTTTTAGAAACCATTAACCACCAATTAAAAACGAATTTCTACACCAATCCAAAGGTTAAAAAATCGTTGTCTATGGAAATAGAAAAACTTGAAAACGGAGAAACAACGCCGTTTAACGCTGCGAAACGATTACTAAATACAAATTAACACAAAGAAACTATGAAATCTATTGGTAATTCCGATTTAACTTGGCGTGAATTTCTAAGAGTAGAAATGAGAGTTGGAACCATACTTTCCGCAGAAATTTTTAAAGAAGCCAAAAAACCAGCCTATAAAATTCAAGTAGATTTTGGGGAATTTGGCATCCGAAAAACATCTGCACAAATAACCAAGTTATACAATACCGAGGAAATTATTGGAAGACAAGTAGTTGCAGTAATTAACTTTCCAAAAAAACAAATTGCTAACATCATGAGTGAATGCCTCATTCTTGGAGGATTGGGTTCCGAAAATGATGTAGTACTTCTAACTACGGAAAGAACAATTAAAAACGGTACTAGAATAGGGTAATATAATCTAGTAGAAATAGGAACATATTTGCAAGTATCTGTTCCTTTTGTGTTGCTCGATGAGCTACATGTATCTAAAAATTAAACAAGTATGCTCTAAAAAATAATTATAAAAATTGTAACATTTTGATCTTTTGTAGTCAAAGGGTAAAATCAATTTATAAAATTATCATGAAGCAACTAGTATTACGTTTTCTTTTCATTAGCATGTTTTTTTATGCTTTACCTACTTCGGCAGAACAACTTCAAGCAAATACAAATTCAAAAATACCAAGTAATGCAATTCAGGTTAAAACTATGGGAGAAGGGGATCCTATTTTGTGCTTTCCAGGATTTACCGTTTCCGGAGATATTTGGGAAAACACAATTAAAACACTACATTTAAATAAGAAAGCACACCTTTTTTCCTATGCAGGATTTAATGGAATTCCGGCTATAAATACACCGTGGTACGAACAAATTAAAACGGCGATTATCGCCTATGTTAAAGACAACTCTTTAAACAACATAACACTTATAGGACACAGTATGGGTGGTAATTTAGCCATAGATATCGCAACAATATTCCCCAACAAAGTGATAAAAATGATTCTTATTGACACCCTGCCTTGTATGCGTGAAGTTATGCTACCGAACGTTCCTATAGAAGCGCTAACTTACGACAGCCCGTACAACAAAAAAATGCTTGAAATGAATACTGAAACCTATGAAAATACTGCTAAAATGATGGCTTCGAACATGACGTATACAGAGAAAAAAACACAACAAATAGCAAGTTGGATACTTGCCGCTGATCGAAAAACATGGGTGTATGGATATACCGATTTGTTACACTTAGACCAAAGACCAATATTAAATAAGGTTTCTTGTAAAACTCTAATTTTAGCTGCTTCTTTTCCAAACCCTAATACGGTAAAACAAACCTTTGAAAAACAGTACAAAAACCTACGAAATAGTACTTTAAAACAGGCAAATAACAGCAAACATTTTATCATGTATGATGCACCAGAATGGATGCATTCTGAAATACAAAAATTCATCGAAAATGAAGAAAAATAAACGAGCTTTATTTGAAAGAATCTATTCCGAAAACTACGCCATGGTTATGCAAATGTGTCTAGGATATGTGAAAGGAAATCGAGCAATGGCAAAGGATTTATCGCAAGAGGTCTTCCTAAAAGTATGGAATAATTTAGATAAGTTTAGAGGAGACGCATCTCCCAAAACATGGATTTACAGAATCACAATTAACACCTGTATCCAACAAGTCAAAAAAGAACAAAAAAGAGAGTTAAAATTAACCGAAGGAATGCCACTCCAAAGCCAGTCTTATGAATCGGATGTCGCAGAAGAATTAGAAGAAAACATCTCCGAATTATACAATGCTATCGGTAGCCTCAAAGAAATAGATCGCTTAATAATCATTATGGTTTTAGAGAACGAAACCTATGAATCCATAGCAAAAATAATTGGAATATCTAGTACCAATGTGCGGGTTAAAATACACAGAATAAAAAAACGTTTGGAAAAAATTTTAAAAAATAGCAACGATGGGAAATAATTTTAAAGAGCTCCAAGAGCACTGGCAAAAAAACAAATCAAAACTCACCTCATCTACTCAGGATTTGAATGAAGTTTATGACACAATTGCAAGTAAAGAAAGAAGTAATTTCTTTTTCTATTATGGCACAATTGCCACTTTAACCTGTACGTTATTGGCATTAGCTTTATTTTTCTATTTTGTAGCTCCAGTTAGAGAGATAATGAGTAGAATCGGTGCAGGACTAATGCTTATTGGATTACTTGTGAGGATAGGGTTTGAAATTAAAAGTATCTATAAAGCAAAACAAATTAAGAATATTGATGACACCTTGAAAACAATCTCTAATACAGAAGACTTTCATAATTTCAGAAAAAAAATACACCAAATAGTAGCCCCAACAATTTTATTCTTGTATACCATTGGTTTTTATATGATAACCCCTGAGTTTAGTAATTATATAAGTTTTTGGAACCTAGTTCTTATTGACATTTCCTACCTTGTTATAGGGATAGTTTTATTTATTATAATTAGAAAAGGTGTATTAAAAGAAATGAAGATACTTCAGGAGATAATATCCTTAAAAAATGACATTATCCAAGAACAATAGCCAATATTAATACACAAATACTGCGGAGAAGCGGCGGTAACCACTACAGAATAGAAAGGGCAATAGGTAAACTGTACATTATGAATTAGTTTGGCAGACTTGACTAAAAAAGTACTGTGAAGGGAAATATTTTCTTGCAATAACGATAAATGATACTTCAATAATACTTCATCGTTAAAATCTTTCAAACATCTATCTATCTTTACCTCGAATCCGTCATATTAATGAAGATTTATGTGTCTTCTCAAAGGCACTATGACGTGGGAAAATTGCTATAGACAGAATCTCCTAGAGATTCTGTTTTTCTTTTAAATACTTTTGATACTGAGGTTGGGAAAATTGCCAACAAACAATACGCGTCACTTTATTACCTTGCTGTAATGGAATAATTCTAAATTCAGTAACCCCTAGTTTTTTTGCAGAGGCTTGTAAGCTCTGTACATTTTCTTTTTTAGAAACTAAACTAGTAAACCACCTGCTAGCATTTGGAAATAAAGAACTCTCATAAAGATAGGTGTGTAAAAAAGCCTTCTCCCCACCTTTATACCAAAGTTCATTAGAGTTCCCTGAAAAATTACGAACAGGATTATTATTTAAATTCCGAGACTTTCTTCGATTTGCTCCTCTTGCCTCTTCCTCAGATTTATAAAAAGGAGGATTACACATAGTTACTGAAAACGCATCTTCTGGTTGTATGATATTTTTTAAAATAGAACTTTCCTCTTTTTGATAGCGAAATTCTATTGCATCTTCTAACTTATTATGTCGCACTATTTGTTGCGCGTTTGCCAACGCATTTGGGTCAATATCTGTAGCCACAAAATGCCAATCGTAAACTGCATTGCCTAAAAGTGGATATATGCATGTAGCTCCGGTGCCTATATCTAAAACAGTCACTTTATCTTGTTCTGGTAATAGATCGTGAAGGTGATGTATATAATCTACTCTTCCCGGTATCGGCGGACATAAATGACTATCGGGAAACTTCCACCTAACAATTTTGTAATATACCGCTAAAAGAGCAGTATTAAGAACTTTTACAGCAGCAGGATCGGAAAAATCTATAGTTGTATGCTGGTGTTTCTCGATTAAGAAATTAGTAATTTTTGGATATTCTTTTTTTAATAAAGAAAAATCATAGCCTTTGTTATGTTTATTTTCAGTATGCAGTGTTTTCATAAAAAACAAGTTACGCGTTATGTAATTACAGTAACAAAAATTATCAACTGGCGCACTAGCACCATTACGGGAATTTTTAGCACAAATGTAAGACCAATACCCTTACCAATTGGCATGTCTAACTAAAACTATAAAACTAATGTGATAAATTGAGAATCTAATGGATGTAAACTCTCTTTTAATGCATCGATAAAATTAGGGCCATATTCTAAATAATATTCGGAGAAATTTCGTTGACGTTCTTCCAATCCTTGATTTGGTAATACATCATTTTGAAGTGCTACTATACGAGCTACAACATCTTTATGTTTTCGTTTTTCTGCTTTAAGAAGCCTTTTTTCAAGATTGATTAATCCTTTATTTTGTTTTACTTCTTGCGCGTTAACCGCTCCTAGAAAAGATACATCTGTTTTTGTTGCAACTTCTCTTAAAGTATTAAACTGGCTGTGTAAAACCTTTTTTTGCTCCGTAAAATCAACAGTAATTTTAGAAAGTTCTTTGATTTTTTTCTTGACAAGATCGTTTTGCTTAAGAAATAATTCTTCTAAACTAATATGGAGCTTTTGTGCTTTATGCAATTGTTTTTGAGAAAGAATTTGCACTGAATTACGAAGTAACAAAATAGGAAACGGGATGGATACCTCCTTAAAATAAGCTTGTAATTCGAACCAATATGCTAGTTCCCCTCCTCCACCAATATAACATAAATTGGGCAATATAACTTCTTGGTACAAAGGCCTCATTATTACATTTGGTGAAAATCGCTCTGGAAATAATCTTACATGGGCCATTAACTCTTCCTTATTCCAGGATATATCTTTGTTTTTTACCTTGTAAACCCCATTCTCTACAATAATTCTTTCTCGAAATGACTCGGTTAAGTAAAAGAGATTGATTTCACGAGGATTAACTTGGATTTTGTAGGATTTTTCCAAGGCATTAATGGTAGAAGAAACTTGCTTGTAAGATGTTTGATCATCTAATTCTTTTAGTACATAAGGAACGAATTGTCTTTTTAAATTCACATCATCTCCATCAATAACCACCAAACCATAAGCTCCAAAAAGTTCATTTGCTATGTATCTTGTTGCTGCGGCTAAATTGGTATGTTTCACATAGGCCTTTTCAAATAATTGGTGCAGAAACTCTGCATTCTTTGAGGTTCCTATATACTTTTCAAAAACCGATAAAACTTCCGATAATCCCTCTGTATTAAATCTGCCAACACCCCCCGTTTGTTGTGAGTTCCACTGGAACTTCACTCCTTTAAAATTAAAGAATTTAATTTCCTCAAAATCATGATCTTCCGAAGCCATCCAATATATGGGAACAAAATTAAACGCTGGAAAATTACGTTTTAATTCTTCACATAAATTTATAGTACTGATAATTTTATACAGAAAATACAGTGGTCCTGTAAATAGATTTAATTGATGCCCTGTCGTGATCGTGAAGGTATTTTCGGCAGCCAAGGACTCCAAATTACCCAGAGTTTGTTCACTAACAATTACATCGGCATATTGTTCGTTTAGTGCAGCTATCAAAACCTCTCTTGCGGTACTCGAAAAACTTTTATTTTTTTCGTCTATCTGTTTTCTAAATCCTGTTAGATCTGGAAAATTACCATAATAGGGCTGTAAACTCTTCGCTTTGTCTAAATAATCTGTAATAAGATCAGAGAAAAATCCAGTTTTCTGAAAAGGTGTTTTAAATACTTTCATTACTTATGTTTTCTTTGGAATAACGTGTAAATATAAGGTCGTTCACTATTGTATGGATTTACAAAAACATGCTCAAAACTTGTTAGTAATTCAAAATCATCCCCTAGTTTACGTTGTAGCATTGCAGCATTATAACGCTGTAAAGAAAGACCACAACACTTCTCTGCTCCGTGAAGGGCAAAAACAGCTAAAATTACAAATCCACCCTTCTTTACTACTTTTTTAAGGGTTTCAAAATAGGTGTTTTGATCCTTTTCCTCCGTAAAAAAATGCAGTACTGCTCTATCGTTCCAAAGAGCAACTTCTCTTAGGTTTAGTAGTTTTTCTGGGTTCGACAAATCGTCTAAGAGATAGGTTACTTTATTAGAATTTTGAGGTAATCGATTGGCAAGTACCGATAGTGCTTTCTCTGAAAAATCATGTGCAATAATATTGCTGTAACCATCGCTTAATAATTCGTCTACAACAAAAGAAGAACCGACACCAACGTTTAAAATCGGCGCATCTTTTGCTATTTTTGTTTTGTGAATCAGGTCGATTGTTTCTTTACAAGATGCCTCAAACCAACCTAGTTTTTGGGTTTCTGTTTTCGTATACGCTTCGTTCCAATGTGCTTTTAAAGGACTCTCCATTGGAATTTCACCATCACTTTCATTTATTGCCATTCTTCAAAAGTAAGAAAATTTAATTGTTGGTCGGAAAATGTCATCTGTTCTAACATATTTTTAACTTGTTTGTCTTATCCGATTCATTTTACTTATTTTTACGATAGCTTTTAAAAAAATATGCAATTTAAACATCCCGAAGTCCTTTATCTTTTAGCTTTATTAATTGTACCAATATTGGTGCATCTTTTTCAGTTACAAAAGTTTGTTAAAGTACCTTTTACAAACGTAGACTTTCTGCAAAAACTAGTACAAGAAACTCGCAAAAGCTCTCGGATTAAAAAATGGTTAATCTTAGGGACGAGAATGTTGTTACTAACGTGCTTGATTTTTGCTTTTTCGCAACCTTATTTTGGATCAAAAAAAGAAAATGACAGGAAACAAGCCTACATATACTTAGACAACTCATTGAGTACAAACACCAAAGGTAAAAAGGGAAATTTACTACAAGTAGCTGCCCGAGAACTTATCGAAAACTCTACCGATAATACAACTTATACACTAGAGACAAACAATAATGTGCACAAAGATATTAGTGCAAAAGAATTAAAAGATGTATTATTTAAAATAGAGAATACAGCAGAAACAAAAAATATAAAAGATATCTTATTAAAAGTAAAGGAAAACCAAAGAAATGTGAGTGCAAAAAATCACGAAAATATTCTTGTAAGCGACTTTCAAAATACTTCTGAAAAAACTTTTAATACTTTCGATGCAAGCACAGTACTCGTGCCACTATCAGCCGAATTACGAGAAAACCTTTCTATAGACAGTATTTATGTTCGAAAAGAAACTCCGGAAGGTCCAATTATTGCAATACGCGTAAAAAATCAAGGTGCAGCGAAAAAAAATATACCAATTGCTCTTTACAGCAAAGAGAATCTTGTTAATAAACAAACTTTTGATATTTCAAAAGACGCCGAAAAAACGGTAACTTTTCCGATGGGAAAATCCAATGATTTTTTCGGAAAGATTACCCTATCTTATGAGGATGCCTTCAGATTCGATAACACTTCCTTTTTTATTCTGAACAAAAACCCAAGAATTAAAATTCTTTCCATAGGAAAAGAAGCTGATTTTTTAACGAAAATTTTTACTGCAGAAGAATTTGATTACCAACATACCACCCTACAAAATTTAAATTACAATACAATTAATAATCAAAATCTAATTATTACAAACGAATTGGTTCGTATACCAAAACCACTTCAAAACAGCCTCGTTGAATTTACTAAGAATGGCGGTAATTTGACGGTCATCCCCTCCGTTACATCTGATGTAGCTTCTTACAATACGCTTTTTAATGAATTTAAGATTGGAAGTATAACAACCAAAAAAACAGACAGTATAAAAATAACCGATATCAACTTTAACCATCCCATTTTTAGGAACGTTTTCAAGGAGAAAATAACCAATTTTCAATACCCTTTAAGTTACTCCTATTTCGAAACTAATTTTCCCATGAGATCGAATATTTTGGCTTTAGAAAACAAGCAGCCTTTTATTTGTGATTGTACACTTTCTGGTGCGAAACTTTTCTGGGTCGCTGGTGCTTTAGACAAAGAAAACAGTAATTTTATTACTTCTCCTATTGTTGTTCCTATATTCTATAACATGGCAAAAGAGAGTATGAAAAGATCGGAACTCTATTACACAATAGGAATTAAAAATACGATAGACTTGCAGAGAAATATAGATACGGATAAAGTAGTGTCTATACGTAACTCACAACGTAATTTTATTCCACTACAGCAAAATTTTCAAAACAAAACGAGAATTACAACTATTGAGCGTCCTGTAGAGGCTGGTTTTAATGCAATAGTCTTTAAAGAAGACACCATACAAACAGTAGCATATAATTACGATAAAAAAGAAAGCCTATTGGCATTTTTAGACACGGAGAAAGTTACAAAAGACAAAAAAAATCTCGTCGTGAAAAATTCTGTAGAAAATGCGATGCAAAGCATAAATGAAAAAAATGAAGTTCAATGGCTTTGGAAATGGTTTTTAATTCTTTCCATTGTATCTTTGTTTCTTGAAATTTTGATCTTAAAATTCTTCAAACCATGAGAACGTTGCTAAAATCGGCCACAATTATTGACACTTCAAGTCCATTTCACAAGCAAAAAAAAGATATTCTAATTATAGATGGTAAGATTAAGAGCATAGCGGATGAAATAACTCCAAAAGAAAATCACAACCGTATTGAATTAGAAAACCTACACGTTTGTCAGGGTTGGTTCGACACAAGTGTCTCACTTGGTGAACCTGGTTATGAAGAAAGGGAAACCATAAAAAACGGACTAGCTGTAGCAGCAAAAAGTGGGTTTACAGATATAGCTGTAAATCCGAATACGCTCCCGATTACAGACAACAAAGCTTCCGTAGAGTTTCTTCGAAATAAAGCGCTCCACCATGCTACAAATCTACATCCAATTGGAGCTCTTACGCAAAAGAGTAAAGGGATAGAGATGGCAGAAATGTATGATATGCAAAAATCCGGAGCTATAGCCTTCGGAGACTATAAAAAACCTATTTGCAACGATAATCTCTTAAAAATTTCACTCTTATATGCCCAAAATTTTGATGGTTTAGTATTGAGTTTCCCAAAAAACGAGGCCATCGCCGGAGACGGTGTAGCCAATGAAGGTGTACAAAGTACTATTTTAGGATTGAAAGGCATACCTGCATTAGCGGAAGAATTACAAATAGCAAGGGATTTATTTTTATTGGAATACACTGGTGGTAAATTACACATTCCGACTATTTCGACAAAAAAATCTGTAGAGTTATTGAAAGAAGCCAAGAATAAGGGGCTAAATGTAAGCTGCAGTGTTGCGGTTCACAACTTATTACTAACCGATAAAGAATTAGAGAATTTTGACGGCAATAAAAAAGTTTCTCCACCATTGCGCACCGACTCAGATGTAAGTGCTTTAATCGCCGGTATTAATGAAGGTATTATAGATATTATTACCACCGACCACAACCCTGTAGATATCGAAAATAAAAAAGTTGAATTTTCTACTGCTATGGATGGAACAATAGGCTTCGAAAGCGCTTTTGGCGTACTAAACTCTATTTTTGACATAGAAACTATTGTAAAGTGTTTATGTACGAATCCAAAAAAAATATTCGGTGTTCCAATTCAAAGCATTCAAGAAAAAGAAAATGCATCGCTTACGCTTTTCAACCCTGATACAGCCTACAAATTCTCTCTAGAACATATACATTCTAGTTCCAAAAACAGTGCCTTTCTTGGCCTCCCTTTACATGGAGCCACCTACGGGGTATACAATAACAAGCAGTTATTATTACGAAAATGAAAAAATATCCAGTTAAAGTAAAAAGAAATTTTATTGCAATTCTCAGTTATCTCACCATAATTGGAACCGTAATAGCAATTGTTTTAAACAATACACAAAAAAACTCTTTCGTAAGTTTTCACATTCGTCAAAATCTTGGAATTAATATTTTTTATTTCGCAAACCAATGGATTTTATATACTTTTTTTGGGTGGTTAATAGCATTTAGTGTAGGTATTGCAATATTGGCTTTATGGGGTATTGGGTTTTTAGGTGTTCTCCAAGGAGAAACAAAACTTGTGCCAGTGGTAGGAACATATTTTCAAAAATGGTTTAAAACATTATAGTATGAGTTTAGAGTATATCGTCAGAGAACCCAAAACAAAAGTAGAAAATCCGTCTTTATTGGTGCTCCTGCACGGCTACGGGAGTAATGAAAACGATTTGTTTTCTTTTGCGGATGAGCTACCAGAAGAATTAATTATTGTAAGTGCTCGAGCCCCTTATGAAATGGGTTATGGCGGTTATGCATGGTACGCGATCAATTTTGATGCAAATAATGCAAAATTTTCAGATATTACACAAGCAAATACTTCGGTTACCATTATTGCGGATTTTATTGATACAATGCAAAGAAAATATCAAATAAATGAGGGTAAAACCTTTTTGCTTGGGTTTAGTCAAGGCGCTATTTTAAGTTATGCTTTTAGTTTAAAATACCCAAATAAAGTACAACATGTAATTGCCTTAAGTGGATATATCAATGCCGAATTACTACCGGAAAAAGTGAGTGAAGATATAAAAACAGATTACTATATATCCCACGGAACCATGGACCAAGTACTTCCTGTAACTTGGGGTAACAAAGCTCCTCAAATTTTATCGGCATACAACGTAAAAACAGACTACCACGAATACCCTATTGGGCATGGAGTATCGCCACAAAATTTTTATAGTTTTAAAAGTTGGATAGAAAACAGGCTGGAATAAAAATCTAAAAAATGTTTGATATTTTAAACCAAGATACGCTTTACATTTGGAGTGCACCGTTTTTTATAACGGTTATTCTAATTGAAATGTATTTTAGTTACAAAGCAAAAACTAAAAACTACGACTTCAAAGATACTGCAACAAATGTGTATTTTGCACTTGCAAACTTCGGATTAGACATAGTTATGAAAGCTTTCTCCTTCTTGGTAATGGGGTTTTGCTTTCAACACCGATTTGTTACTTGGGACAATGCCGTATTATATTGGATCATCGCTTTTGTAGGACAAGATTTCTTGTATTACATTCATCACTATGTAGACCACCACTCTCGTTTTTTTGGGCAGTGCACGTCACGCATCACAACTCGCAATTTTACAATATTTCTACAGGTTTTAGGTCTCCTGTTTTACAGCCACTATTTCGTTATATATTCTTTTTACCACTTGCTTTTGCTGGTGTAGCACCGTTACATATAATGTTTGCCTATGCTATGAATCAAAATTACGGTACCTTATGTCACACTAACTTTATAAATAGTAAATTAGGTTGGTGGGGATATATTTTCGTAACACCCTCACACCATAGAGTTCATCACGCCTCGAATACAAAATATTTAGATAAAAATATGGGGATGGTTTTAATTATATGGGATAGAATTTTTGGAACTTTTCAAGAGGAAAAAGAAGAAATGGAATACGAAAAATTAAAATTCGGACTCACCAAAGATGTGGAGGATAAAAATCCCGTCAATATAATTTTTCACGAATGGAAAGAAATTTACAAAGACTTTTTTATAAGAAAAAAAGACTTGCCACTTTCCACAAGGTTAAAATATATATTTCTGCCACCAGGTTGGAGTCATGACGGAAGTAGTAAAACTAGTCGACAACTGCAAAAATTAGTAAAACAAGAGGAAAACGCAGTAAAATTATAACAAAATTTAACGTAAAAAAAGGAGTGAAAAATCACTCCCTTTTTATTTAAGTATTTGACTAGCGTGCTCTTTGGTTTTAACTTTTGCGATAACCTCTTCAATTACTCCATTTTCGTCTATAACAAAAGTTGTTCTATGAATTCCATCATATTCTTTTCCCATAAATTTCTTTGGACCCCATACCCCAAACTGCGAAATAACTTCTTTATCTTCATCAGCTAGAAGTGGGAATGGTAAATCGTGTTTCGCAATCCAATTTTGCTGTCTCTTAGCACTATCTGCGCTAACGCCTAAAATTTCATACCCCTGATTCACAAAAGTCTCATAATTATCTCGAAGGTTACATGCCTCCGCGGTACAACCAGGTGTACTTGCCTTAGGATAGAAAAAAACAACTAATTTTTTTCCAGCATAATCTGCTAATTTTCTCGTATTTCCTTTTTCGTCTTTGGCTTCAAAAGCTGGAGCCTTATCTCCTATTTTTAGTGTGGTCATTAGTAAAATAAATTTAAATTATCAGTATCAAATTTACGAATTCAAAAAGAAAACCTACTATTTATAAGAACTTTGTAACTTTGTTTTTAAAATGAAATCTTTATGACCAAAGCTGAAAAAGTATCTTTTGTAATTAACACTTTAGAGAAACTATATCCAGAAACACCCGTGCCTCTTGACCATAAAGACCCTTATACCCTTTTGATAGCAGTACTTATGTCTGCCCAAAGTACAGATGCACGAGTAAATACCATAACACCCTTGCTCTTTGAAAAAGCCGATAACCCGTATGACATGATTAAATTAAGCGTAGAAGAAATTCGGGAGATTATTAAGCCTGTTGGCTTATCTCCGATGAAATCTAAAGGAATTCATGGTCTTTCTAAAATCTTAATTGAAAAACATAACGGAGAAGTCCCTGCGAATTTCGAGGATCTAGAAGAGTTACCTGCTGTAGGACATAAAACTGCTGGTGTAGTTATGGCACAAGCCTTTAACGTTCCAGCATTTCCTGTAGACACACATATCCTACGATTAATGTATCGTTGGAATTTATCGAATGGAAAAAGCGTTGCTCAAACAGAAAAAGACGCAAAACGACTGTTTCCAGAGGAATTGTGGAATAAACTACATTTACAAATTATCTTTTATGGAAGAGAATATTCTCCCGCAAGAGGTTGGGATATTGAAAAGGATATCATTACCAAAACAATTGGAAGAAAATCAATCCTAAATAAATTATAATTAAAAAGTCTCAATAATAATATTGAGACTTTTCCCTTATTTAATTCAAATTTAATTCAATGAATTGATCTGATTTGGTCTTTACAACCTGTAAGGCTTTAGAAAAACTTATCAAAAAATCAACTGTTTCTTTTTTCGGATTCATGGTAACGTCGTATGACGTATCAAGGTAGTTTTTAATCATATAAATTACTTTTTATATAGGAAACGCCTTGTTTTTCAAAATATTGTCTACTCTACCAAAATTATATTGTTTTTTTCAACTATTTTACGAAGATTGATCAATGCATAACGCATTCTACCCAAGGCTGTATTTATACTAACGCCTGTATTTTCTGAAATCTCATTAAAGCTCATATCGTTATAAATACGCATCACCAAAACCTCCTTCTGCTCCTCAGGTAATTCTTCTATTAATACTTTAACATCATTGTAAATTTGATTTTTAATAATTTTACCTTCTGCATTTATGGTTTCGTCACGAATCACAGAAAAAATATCAAACTCTTCAGAAGTATTAAATTTCGGCAACCTATTGCTTTTTCGAAAATAATCAATTACTAAGTTATGTGCTATTCGCATCACCCAAGGTAAAAACTTACCCTCCTCGTTATACTTACCTTTTTTTAATGTACGTATAACTTTGATAAACGTATCTTGAAAAATGTCTTCCGTAATATCTCTATTAGGAATTTTACTGTAAATAAAACTGTAAAGCTTATGCTGATGCCTTTTAATGAGTATTTCTAATGAATTTTGGTTACCATCCATATAGCTTTTAACCAAAATACTGTCTGCGTGGATACTTTTTTTCATAATATTACTTTAGTCGGAAAGAAGCTTTGCGTTCTATCCTTTTGTTAGGGGAATAATGTGTAAAAGTAATTTTATGAAATAGGCAAAAATTTTAAATTTAGATATACAAATATGAGTTTTTAAATGAAGAAATACAAATAATTCCCAATAGAATTACAATTTTAGAGCATAATAATTAAAATAAAAAATCAAATTACATTGTAATAATCCATACCTATTTTAAAAAAACACTAATTAGATATCCATCTATAAATAGCCATTTTTATACTTTATTTTACATCTTTCCTTTTAGTGTAAAAACCTTTGGTTACTAATGCTTACAGCGTAAACTAATCCTTGTATGCTTTGCCATTATTTTTTTCGAATAAAAAATACAGCTACTTTTCCGCTGAAAAGTGGTTTAAAAAATTTCGTAGACAGATTTAAACCTTTTACATTACATCTTTAAAAGATTGCGTATTAGGCAGGTATCACCTTAAATTCTCCACTACCATTACCAATAGGTAAAATTTCTTAAATCTCATTAAATATCGTAATTTTATAGCTTATTTTATGAGCAAATGAAAGAAGATATTTCTAAAGTTAATCCTAAAGAAAACATAATTATTAAAGGAGCAAAACTGCATAATTTAAAAGATATTGATGTAGTACTTCCTAGAAATAAACTAATTGTAATCACAGGACTTTCAGGTTCTGGAAAATCTTCTTTGGCATTTGACACATTATATGCCGAAGGACAGAGAAGGTATGTAGAAAGCCTATCTTCGTACGCAAGACAATTTTTAGGAAAATTACACAAACCAAAGGTAGACTATATTAAGGGAATCGCTCCTGCTATTGCTATTGAACAGAAAGTAAATGCAACAAATCCAAGATCTACCGTAGGAACCTCAACAGAAATATACGATTACATTAAACTCTTATATGCTCGAATCGGTAAAACCTTTTCTCCGATTTCTGGCGGCGAGGTAAAAAAACATACGGTTTCGGACGTCATAAATTTCATTTCAAATTTTGAAGAAAAAACAAAGCTTTTATTGCTAGCCCCTATAACAGTATCTGCTGAAAGAAAAATCGAAACCATTTTACAAGTCTTAAAACAGCAGGGTTATGCACGATTAAAATACGAGGATACCGTATATAGAATTGAAGATTTCCCTAGTTCTTCATTCACAGGAAATAAATTATTTTTAGTAGTGGATCGAATTGTGGTGCGACACGAAGATGATTTTTATAACAGGTTGGCAGATGCAACACAAACAGCATTTTTTGAAGGAAAAGGTGTTTGCATTATAGACAATATGGCGTCTGGTAAAACACATTCCTTTAGTAATAAATTTGAATTAGACGGTATTACATTTTTAGAGCCGAATACGCATTTATTTAGCTTTAACAATCCATATGGTGCGTGTCCTGTTTGTGAAGGTTATGGCAATGTCATAGGAATCGATGAAGAGTTAGTAATTCCAAATACTGGTCTTTCTATATACGAGAATGCAATTTTCCCCTACAAAACGGATAGTTATAAAAAATATAAAAATGACCTCATTTTACATGCAGAAGCATTCGGAATTTCGATACATAAACCGTGGTTTGAACTTTCAGAGGAACAAAAAGAGTTAGTTTGGAACGGTACACAAAAATTTAAAGGCATACACGATTTATTCCATAAACTAGAGGCAAAGAGTTATAAAATTCAAAACAGGGTTATGCTGTCTAGGTACCGAGGTAAAACGACGTGTACCTCATGCAACGGAACACGATTAAGAAAAGAAGCAAATTATGTAAAAATAGATGGAAAAACAATTTCAGAGCTCATCAACATACCTCTCGATGAATTAGCGGACTTTTTCAATACATTAACACTGCACAAACACGAGCGAAAAATTGGGGAACGCTTGCTGCAAGAAATAAGCAATAGACTGCAATTTTTAAAAGATGTAGGTTTACACTATTTAACATTAAACAGGACCTCAAACACCTTGTCTGGGGGAGAAAGCCAACGCATTAATTTAGCGACTTCTTTAGGTAGTAGTTTAGTTGGATCGATGTATATACTCGATGAACCTAGTATAGGGTTACACCCCAAAGACACAACAAGGCTAATTAAAGTATTGAAAAATCTTCGAAACTTAGGAAATAC
This sequence comes from Tenacibaculum sp. SG-28, assembly GCF_002954385.1. Lineage (GTDB taxonomy): Bacteria > Bacteroidota > Bacteroidia > Flavobacteriales > Flavobacteriaceae > Polaribacter. The sequence continues at coordinate 68,332 of NZ_MQVY01000006.1, read as the reverse complement.
TGTAATTGTTGTCGAGCATGATGAAGATATTATGCGAGAGGCAGATTATATCATTGATATTGGTCCCGAAGCAGGTACTTATGGTGGAAAAGTGGTTGCAGAAGGGAATTTTAATGAAATTTTAAAATCTAATTCTTTAACGGCAAAATACCTATCCGAAAAACTTCAAATTAAAGTTCCAAAAACTAGAAGAGTTTCAAAAAACACCATTCAAATAAAAGGCGCAAGAGAGCATAATTTAAAAAATATTGATGTTACTTTCCCATTACATAGTCTTACTGTGATAACTGGTGTTTCAGGAAGTGGAAAAAGCACCTTGGTTAAAAAAATATTATATCCGGCTTTACAAAAAAAACTAACAGGACACGGTGCAAAACTAGGACAATTCACAGACATATCTGGGAATTTTGACACCCTAAAACACGTCGAGTTCATTGATCAGAATCCCATAGGTAGATCCTCACGATCAAATCCTGTAACATATATTAAAGCCTATGATGATATTCGTAAATTATTTGCAGCACAGAAAATATCCAAAATAAGAAACTACCAACCGAAACATTTTTCTTTTAATGTTGAAGGAGGACGATGTGAGGTATGTAAAGGAGAGGGAGAGGTAACTATTGAAATGCAGTTTATGGCAGATGTGCATTTAGAATGTGATACTTGTAAAGGAAAACGCTTTAAAAAAGAAGTTTTGGAAGTGAACTTCGAGGAGAAAGATATTGATGCTATTTTACGGTTAACCATAGACGATGCCATTGCTTTTTTTAAGGATAACCACCAAGAAAAAATAGCTAAAAAACTAAAACCTCTCCAAGATGTAGGATTGGGCTATGTGCAATTAGGTCAATCCTCCTCTACCCTGTCGGGTGGTGAAGCACAACGAATAAAGTTAGCATCATTTTTAATGAAAGGAACAACAAAAGATAAAACCTTATTTATTTTTGACGAGCCTACAACCGGATTACACTTTCACGATATAAAAAAGCTCATAAACTCCTTTAATGCGCTACTTGAAAAAGGACACTCTATCGTAGTTATCGAACACAACATAGAATTAATTAAATGTGCTGATTATATTATAGACCTAGGAATGGAGGGTGGAAAAAATGGTGGAAATCTTATTTTTGAGGGAACGCCAGAAGAATTATGTAAAAACAAAAATTCGCATACTGCCAAATATCTCGCAGAAAAGCTACTACCTTAACTATCAGTATTACCAAATAGCACAAATGAGATAGTAAAAAAGAACAGCCTAATTCTACAAGGAATTAAGCTGTTCAACGTAACAAAAACTAACAAAATTCAATAAATATATTTACTGAAGATTTTTATCCCCCGTATTGGGGTTGTATACATAATCAAATGTGTAATATCTCGCGTTTTCTCTAACAGATGGGTCGTTGTCTTTGTAATAGCTTTTTATACTCATTTTAGCGTAATTACCATCCATGGTTTTTATCACAAATACCTTTCCAGCAATTCTAGAAATTACACCATTTTCATAAGTGTACCAGCCATTACCCGATCCGTGTGGAAGCGCAAAAGTACCTGATGCGTCTTGCGCAAAGTCAGTGTCTATTGGTGCTTCGATTACATTTGCAAAAGTATCGTTAACAATAGCTAAAGAACCATCTCCAGAACGTTGTGGCTCATCCGTTAGGCCAATCATTCCTCCACCGTTTACTAAAATCATAGTTCCTCTAAAAGCAATATCCCAATCTTCACCAGTAACACTTGTCCCTTCTTTGAAGCTAAACTTAGTAAATTCACCACTGATAACCGGAGGGTTTTGGGTGTAATCCGATACCTGAGGAGCGTATAAATTACTAATCGTTACCGATTCAACAGGATCTGATGGTGTTGTTTCTTCATCGCTACACGACGTAAAAATCATTGCTGTTATCGCGAATAATGTTAAGGTTATTTTTTTCATTTTGTTTTGATTTTTATTTTGATATTATAGTTAAAAATTAAAGGTTACACGTCCATAAAAGGTTCTCCCTAATAATAGCACAGCATCGTTGACAACTCCTCCAACTTGAAAAGCATCAACATCAGCATTAGAGGAACCTGTTTCGTTACCGATATTGTCTACACCAAATTGAAGCTTGAACAGAGAGTACAATTCTTTTTCTACAACAGCATTTATTTGTAAATTACCCGATACAAACGTATCGTATTTATCGATAATACCCCTGCTATTATTGGTATCAGCTATCGCGTACTTACTTCGGTATAAAGCACGTACATTAGCAGAAAATTTATGTTCATAATTGTCGTAGAACAGCTTTATATTTCCTGTATGCTTTGATCGATTTCGCAATCCAAAGTAATCGAAAAGCGTGAGTTTAACATCAGACACATCGGTCTCTACAAAAACAGTTCCTGATTCTATTAATTTCTCCTCTTCTTTATCTCCAGTATCCAAATATTGATACCCTCCAAGGATTTTGAAATTATCATTAATTTTATAATTTACTTTTACTTCTACCCCTTGAGTATATACCTTGTTTATATTTCTGTAAGAAAAAATACGTGTTCCCTTACCCAAACCAATTTCTTCTGCATGTAATTCTGTGACATATGCGTCTTTTAAAAATTCATTCACTTCATAAGTATCTATGAGGTTTTGAATATCATTTCTAAATACATTAAGATTAAGAGAGAGATTGTTTAGTGGTTGTATTTGAAAACCAAAATTATATCCTATAGAGCTTTCCGGTTTTAGCTGCTTCTGAAGATACTCTATGCTTTCATTCCCTGCATACAAATCATGTATCGTTTCTGTGCCAAACACCACATAACCACTAGACGTGTTTCTAAAGTTAAAATACAACTGTCTAAAATCAGGTGCTTTGAATCCATACCCAACAGATCCACGTGTGCTAAGCCAATCGGTAATTTCATAGCGTGTAGAGAGCTTTGGGGAAAAGGCAGATTCATAGGCATTATGGCTATCAAATCTTGCACCGATAACAACATTTAATTTTTCTAGAGGATTAAAGTCATATTGCCCGAAAACATAATATGCCTCGTAGTTTTTTTCACTTTCAAAAGAGGTTCTCGCTAAAGCGTCATAATTTGCACCTAAACCTGCAATTAGCGTAGCGCGATCAGAAACCGACAAAGTTGTTTTAATCTCCGGTCGCAACAAACTCCTATTATACAATGCCGTTTCACCATTGAATACACTCTCCGTTTTATTTCTGGTAGCGTAAAATGTATAATCAAAGCTCCAAGTATCAGAAATAGTATGTTTGAACATCGTATTCCAATTCCAATCTGTTTCTAAGTTATCCGAAAACGGTGTATTCTGTTCTTGATGGTATAATCTTCCAGAAACAAACGCCTCTAAATGTTGCGAGAAAGTATATCCTAATCGTAGATTTCCAGTATAGTTTTGATACGGATACATTGTTCTATTTTCTGGAGTTTCTGTTGTTAAATCAAAACCTCCACTAGAATTCAAATTAATTCCTGCTACAAAACTAAGCCTATCTAATTTAGCCATAGTATTGGCATTAATATCTAGCTCGTTCATAGCTCCTCCTCTTGTTAGTATACTGAAGGAACTTTTTATCCTATCTGTAGTAGGTTGCTCTGTGATTATATTGATAACTCCTCCCATAGCCTCGGAACCGTATAAGGATGACGCAGGGCCCTTTACAATTTCAATTTGTTTTATGTTATTAACCGTTAGTTTATTTAAATCAATGTTTCCTGCAGTTCGCCCTACAATTGGTAGACCATCTATCAAAATAAGGATATAATCGGCAGCAATACCTTGCATTTGAACTCCCTCTGAATTCCCATTATCTTTTACCATTACGATACCTGCCTGTTCTAATAAAATATCTCGCAAGCGAACAGAACCTGCTTGCTGTAGTTGTTTTTTAGAAATTAAGGTAACTGGCATTGGTAGAGAAGACAATTGCCTTGGTGACCTTGTGGCGGTAACAACTACTTCGTCTAAAGATGTATTGCTAATGGTATCGTTAGCTATTCTATCTTTTTTCTTGTGAAAAAAGACAAACGTTAACCAACCCAACAACAAAAAGCAAACTTCTATTTAGAAACATTCTTAATAATTTTCGGCAAATATATAGTATTATTTTTATTCATTCTTAATAAAATTTATATTTTTGTAAAAAATTTAAAACTTAAATAAATACAGAATGAAAAAAGCACTTTTATTAGGCTTGGTAGCAATGGGTCTTATCCATGTATCCTACGGACAAAGCAAGAAGAAAAAAGATAGAGAAGCCATCAAGCAAATGTGTGGTTGTTTTGAAGTAACTTTTAACTTTACCGAAACTTTCAATTACAGTAAAGATTCGCTATACCAACCTTCCAAAACGAAAACAGATAAAGGCTTGGAGTGGGCACAATTAGTAACAGATGAAAATAACAAAATTTCAATTCAGCATTTATTACAAGTAGGAAGCCCGGATAACCCATACATCGTAAAACATTGGAGACAAGATTGGATATTTCAAAACGAAGACTTTTATATGTACAATGGAGATAACAATTGGAAGTTTGAGCACAAACCAAAATCAGCTGTAAAAAAACAATGGACCCAAAAAGTATTCCAAGTAGACGATAGCCCCAGATATGAAGGCTCTGGATCTTGGGTGCATGTAGATGGAAAAAGTTATTGGGAAAACACTACCGACGCTCCGTTACCTCGAAGAGAATACACCAAAAGAAGCGACTACAACATAACCGTTAGGGGAAACAGACAAGAAATTACAGCGTATGGTTGGTTGCATGACCAAGACAATAAAAAAGTTATTCGAAAACCCGGGGAAAAAGATTTTGTATTAGCGGTTGAAAAAGGGTATAACACCTATGTTAGAGTACCAGATAGTAGATGTAAAGGAGCTGCAGACTGGTGGGTAAAAAATGAAAAAAAGTGGGAAATTGTTAGAAATAAATGGGATAAAGTTTACGGTAGAAATACTGACCTTTCACTAGAGAAAAAAGTTGAAAATAAACCTCTATACAAGTACTTGTTCTCGGATAAAATTGAAAAAGAAGAGGAAATAAATGAAATTATAGAATCTTTTGTTAAGAAATAAATGATTAAATGTTGATGTTTCCACAAATTGAAAATTTTATGTATACTAAAAAGTTACTTTTTGTTTTGCCCCTTCTTTTTTTAATGAAATTGAATGCACAGGATAAAAATATTTTTCTAGACCGAGCATTCTGGAAAACAGCCCCGTCTATTGCAACGATAAAAACAAAAATCTCTGAAGGAAATGATCCAACAGCATTAAATAGATATGCCTTCGATGCAGTTGGATATGCAATATTAGAAGAAGCACCGAATAGTTCGATTCATTATTTGTTATCCTTAGAAGGGAATCCAATTGATAAAATTACGCATGATAAAAGAACTTATGTATTCTGGGCAGCCTACAAGGGTAATGTTGCCCTTATGGAATATTTAATTGGAAAAAATGCGAGAATGGACCTTAAAGATTCCCATGGGTATTCGGTACTTACTTTTGCTGCTGCAACAGGACAGAAAAACACAAAAGTATACGATTTATGTTTGGAAAATGGAAGCAGCATAACCGAAACAGATGATCATGGTGCGAACGCTCTTTTACTTATAATGCCGCATTTAAATGATCTCAAAATGCTCGACTATTTTACCGAAAAAGGCCTGCGCTTATCCAGCAAAGACAATGACGGTAACGGAGCTTTTAATTACGGTACTAAAAATGGAAACAGTGCCATACTTAAAGAATTAATTGCAGCAGGAGTTCCTTACAAAGGCCTAAATAACAATGGAGGAAATGCTATGTTTATGGCAACACAACGCGCAAGAAAAGGATACAATCTATTGTCTTTTTATAAAGAACTAGAAGCACTTGGTGTAGCACCTAATATCGTAAACAAGCAAGGTAAAACACCGTTGCACAATATAGCATATGCAAATAAAGATAAAGAGACTATTGCCTATTTCATAGAGAAAGGTACAAATATTAATCAAGAAGATATCGATGGAAACACTCCATTGTTAAATGCCTCAAGCGTAAACTCTTTAGAGGTCATAACCTTATTAATAGATGACAATACCGATATTAATCACCAAAACAAACAGGGAAAAACTGCCATATCAAACGCTATCGAGCGAAATAGTATGGATGTGGTTTCTTATCTATTAAAACAAGGTGCTAAAACAAACGTAAAGGACCAGAAAGGAAATTCTCTCGCGTACTATCTTGTGCACGGCTACAATGCTCAAAAACCAAAGGATTTTCAGGATAAAAAATCAGCTTTGATAGCGAAAGGTGTTCCAATGAAAGAAGTTCAGCATAATGCAAATACACTTTTTCATATCGGATTAGAAAAAAACAGTATCGCCTTATTAAAAGAAATTCATGCAATGGGGATCGATGTAAATGCGATAAATAGTGACGGATTAACGGTTTTGCATAAAGCAGTCATGCAAGCAAAAGATCTTACTGTTGTAAACTATCTTTTAAGTATCGGTGCTGACAAAACAATGGTAACTAGTTTTGGTGAAAACGTATTCGATTTAGCAAAAGAAAATGAGCAATTAAATGCTCAAAATATAGACCTAACATTTTTAAAATAAATATGAAAGCAAACAATGTAATAAAAACTATTTTTTTAGTTTGTATATTGGTTTTGGGTCTCTGCAGTTTCAATACCATTACCGAAAGTAAAACGTTTAAGTGTATGATTCAGATGAAGAATTATACGGGTGAAGGAGCTTATGTTGTCATATCTTTAATTAAAGATGGAAAATATGTAGAAACGCTTTATGTGCAAGGGGATGACGATGAGTGGTATTCAGACATCACAGAATGGTGGAACTTTTATGGAAAAAAACGAACAGATATTGACGCTATTACAGGAGCTACAATTAGTGGGGGTAACCGAACTATTAGCATACTTTCTATCGATGAAAATAAAATAGACGCTGGATATCGTATTCGTTTTGAATCTGCAGTTGAAGATCAAGAATACTATAAAGACGATATTGAATTTGAGTTAACCTCAGAAAACATTAAGAATAAAGTGGAAGGAAAAGGCTTTATTCGTTACATACGATTATTACCACAATAAGATTGTACGTATATGACACTTTCAATATGGAGATATAGCCACCTAACTTTGGCTATATCTTCTTTCCTTTTTATAACTATTGCTGCTATAACTGGAATAATTCTAGCGCTAGAACCTATTTCTAAAGAAGTATCTCCGTATGCAATAGATAATTTAGAGACTATTACTATTGGAGAAACTATTGCCAAATTAGAGAAAAATTATGATGAAATCATAACTTTAGAGCTGGCAAAAAACAACACCGTAAAAGCTTCTGCTGTAGATGCTAATGAAGGCAATACTTCTTTTTACATAAATCCTTTTACCGGAGAAAAAATAGGCGAATTAGAAAAAAGAAAATCGATTTTTAAATTTGCCACAACACTGCATCGTTCATTATTTTTAAAATCAACTGGAAGAATTATTGTTGGAGTTGTTTCTTTTTTACTATTACTCTTAACATGTACAGGTTTTATGCTTATTTGCAAAAGGCAAGGCGGTATACGATATCTTTTCTCTACAGTAGTAAAAGAGAAAAACGAACAATATTATCACGTAACGATAGGAAGAATCACAAGTATTCCTATTGTGATACTAACCGTTACTGGAATCTACCTATCCTTAGATAAATTTGCAGTACTCCCAAAAGACCAAAAACGCCATAAAATAGTAACTAAGACGCCCCCAAGCAGCAGCGATAAACAAAGAAAAGATTTTACTATTTTCCAAACAACAGCAATGCAACAGCTGCAGCGTTTAGAGTTTCCTTTTTCAGAGGATCCTGAAGATTATTTCACCCTAAAACTACGCGATAAAGAAGTATTAATACAACAAAATTCTGGAATAGAAATAAGCAGCTTACCAAAGACAACAATTGAAAAATTAATAGATTGGAGTTTCGTTCTTCATACTGGAGATGGCACATTAGTCTGGGCATTAATATTACTTCTCTCGTGTTTCGCCATACTCTATTTTATCTATTCTGGCTTTGTAATGACGATCGATAGAATAAAAAAAAGAGTTTCTATTAAAAACACCTACTCAAAAGAGGAGGCCAACTATATACTACTGGTAGGATCAGAAACTGGAAGTACATTTACCTTTGCCAAGTCGCTGTATAATGCTTTGATAGCGACAGAACAAAAGCCCTTTATGGATAGCTTAAATAATTACACTACGTATAAAACTGCCAAATATGTTTTTGTTTTAACCGCCACCTATGGGGATGGAGATGCACCTTCTAATGCTAATACAGCAATTGAAAAGATGAATCTTGTACCACAAAATCACACCATTAAATTTGCTGTAGTTGGCTTCGGTTCGCTTGCATACCCTAAATATTGTGCTTTTGCTTTGGAAATTGACAACGTGCTAGCGAAAAACAAAAACTTCTCTCGTATTCTACCATTGCACAAAGTAAACAACCAATCGTTTGCGAGTTTTACAGCATGGAATACTGCTATCAATACAGCAACAGACACTACATTTACTGTACAACCAATGGTAGAAAAAAAACCTAAGGAATATAGTTTTAAGGTAGTATCCAAAACAGAAATTAACACCGATAAAAGTTTTATAATTCGTTTCAAACCCGAGAGGAAATTAAAATTTCAATCAGGAGACTTATTAGGAATTCGACCAAAAAAAGATGGCGTAGAGCGGCTTTATTCTATTGCCAAAATAGGTAAGGATATACTATTGAGTATTAAAAAGCATGAGTATGGTATATGCTCTACCTATTTATCAGAATTACAAAAATCCAGTTCTGTAAAAGCCTATATTAAAAAGAATACGGCTTTTCATTTCCCACAAAATTCCAAAGAAGTTATTTTGATTTCTAATGGTACTGGAATAGCCCTTTTATTGATGATACATGCGGCGAAACCAAGCACTAAAATACATTTATTTTGGGGAGGAAGAACTAAAGAGTCATTTAACCTGTACAGAGAAACGATAGAAAAGGCGCTAGAGATACAACAACTAAATTCGTTACATATTGCGTATTCACGTGAAAATGCTAAAAAAGAATACGTACAGGATTCTGTACTTAAAAATAAAGATCTAATAATTTCCACACTACAAAAAAAAGGAAATATTATGATTTGTGGGTCTGTAAAAATGCAAAACGAAATTCTTAAAGTATTACACGAGATAACTACAAAAGAACTGAATACTTCCATAGAAAGCCTACAAAAAAATAATAAAATCCTTACCGACTGTTACTAAAATATAGGGTTAAATAGTGCCCTAATAATTTTCAAATTTTAAGACTTATATAGTATCGACAACGAATTCTAAATTAATCGTGACGAATTCTAAATATCTGAAAATTTAACCATTTTCCATTTCTACATTTAGGGTATCAAAACTACTATATTATGTATTTAGAAAATAGATTTATGAAAGTTGTATTACTGTATCTACAAAAATATTCTCAAATAAAAATACACATTAACCAAAACGGTAAAATCACTAAAACAGAAACAGAATTAAACAGCACTTGGATACTAAATAGAAACTTGAGAAAAATACTAAATAAAATACAACAAATAGAAACAAAGAAAGCAATAGTAATAACCTTAAAAAAGTAAATTATGAAAACACCTACAAAACAATTCGTAATGGCAATTGGATTGGCATTACTATCAGTAAACTTTACTTCATGTAAAAACGAGAAAGAAAACACAGGTAAACATGAGGCAAACAATAGTGTAAAAAAAGTAGTAAAACCAATAGTAAAAGAGGTACACAAACCTATTGTATTTATTACGGGCCATGATCGTGACGCGACTACATTTTATTCGGATGCAACAGAGTACTTCACGAATAAAAATTACAAAATTGTACAAGGTGTGTATTCTTTGGAAGAAATGCTTACTTGGTTAAACAATAACGCTTACCATAAGACCTACGGAGAGATACATATTGTGAATAATAACAGTCCATGGCTAGGAATGGATTTAGAAACAAGAATTAATGGAACAAGGGTAAACAGTACTTCTTTAGAAAAATGTTTAGACAATGAAAAATTACCTGTTTTAGAGAATCATTTTAATGCAAACTCTAAAATTATTTTCCACAGTAACGCATTAGCCGAAGACACAAAGTTAATTCAAGCATTACAAAGAGTATTTACCACAGAAAATAACGCTGAGATAATAGCCTCTCCGTATTTTAATGTTTTTGGGGGAGAGTTTTCAGCACATTATTTAGCAAAACCATACTATGTCTTTTATCCTACTGCTAAATCACCAGGAAAGGTAGATCTCTCTAAAGAGATTGCAAAAAAATATCCTGAAGAGGAGTTCGAATGGTACGATGCATTAAACAATGAAAGAGAGAGATATGTCGGCGAACCCTACACTATTCAGCAAAATATCCCAATAGTTTTTGAAATAGATTACCACAACTCTGATGACGAAATACCAGATTTCACCTCTTCTGAAGAAATAATGCAATGGGTTATCAATGATGAAGATATGACACAAAAAGTAAAATCCCTTAACATACCAATAGAAAAGTTAGATGGAGTTATACGGTAAAAAATAGTAAAGTAACAATTAAAGGCATAACAACTGTTCTATGTGTGCTAAAACCATTAGTAAAACCCTATGGAGATTTAGAACATATTACCCCAGACGTTTCCAATAAAAGACTCTATGCAATGCAATAAAAATAGACCGGTAGAAACACAAAACTCTACCGGTTTTGTAATTTGCAGTACAATACAGTAGAATGAAGTGTGCTATAATTTAAGTATGTTTGTTTTATGAATTCTTTAAAAGTCCTATTTTCTCTATTATTTTTAATTTGTTTACAAGTTTTCAAAAGCTTAGGGCAAAATAGCGACACATTAAACAACTATACTATTGCAAAAGGCAAAGAAGAAGAAATCTTTTTAAAGACCAAATTATATAACAAAGCAAATGGCCTTTTAAGTAATTATATTACTGCAATTCGACAAGACCCAAGTGGATACCTTTGGTTTGCTTCCAATATGGGTATCTCGAGATTTGACGGCAATACCTTCACAGAATATACAATCAACAGTAAACATGACCCAACCTTTATATCTGAGATATATCCAACTTTAGATAGTCTTTTGATAGGAACTCCAACTTCCTTTATTTTACAAAGTGCAAAAGACTTGAAACAAATTGATGATAAGGGAATACATTGCATATCTAAAATAGCAGAAACTTTTTATCTCGGAACCAACAAGGGCATCTATAAGATGAAAGATGGCTTTATTGCCGCATTGCGTTTGCATTACAAAATTGATTTGGCACAAATAAACGATATCAAATACGATGAAAAACACTACTGGATTGCAACGCAAGAAGCCCTATGGAAGATAGACAATATCGAAGAACCGAGTACCATTAAAAAAATTAAAGATGGGGTTTTCACCGATATTCTAATCACTAAAAATAAAATTCTTGCAACAAGTAAAAACAGCGGACTGATTATTTATAAAGACGAAAAATTATTTACGGTTCCTGTTACGACAAAAAATATATTAGGAATACGAGAAATTAATAAAAGATTTTGGCTTTTTTCAAATACAAACGGCATTGAAATTTTAAATAATAATCTTTCCTTTCATCGAAAAATCACGAAATACAATACCAGAATATCAAATGCAATTACAGATGTTTTTCAAGACATGCAAAAAAATATTTGGATTGGGACTAAAAATAATGGAATCTTAAAATACGAAAATAAAAATGAAGCTATTCCCCAAAGACCTATAGTTCGCTTCGAAAATATAGAGGTAGTATTCGAAAGCTTAGACAGTATCAATATTAATACCTACCAAAACACTTTACAACTACCATACGACAAAAACCACTTGGCATTTTCATTTAATTCTATAGACATAAATCACCCCGAAACAATCCTATATCGCTATGGATTTGGAAAAGAATACAGTCCGTGGTCAAGTAAAAAAATGGTAAATCTGATAGATTTAAAACCCGGAGACTACACTTTTAGTGTGCAATCTAAAACCTCGTTTACCAAAAATAGCAAGCCGTTACAATTCCATTTTGTTATAGCGCAGCCTTGGTATGACAGGTGGTGGGTTCGCATGCTATTTATACTACTGTTAGCTAGTGTGATCCTAATAGTTATAGCGAGGTACGCCAAAAATATACGAACTAAAAATCGCAAAGAAATAGAGCAATTAAAACTGAAAAACAAACTTCTAACTTTAGAGCAAAAAGCCCTACAGTTACAGATGAATCCTCACTTTATATTTAATATTTTAAACAGTATAAAAGCCCAAGGGAAATTGGGAAAAACAAAGGATTTAGAAAGTACAATTACAACTTTTTCTTCGTTATTAAGAGGTATTTTACACAGCTCAAGGAAAGAAGAAGTTGCATTGCAAACAGAATTAAAAACTCTAGAAAACTATATTATCTTAGAACAACAGATAAGTGCAATTCCATTTAAGTATACTATTGAAACAAATCTATCAATAGCAAGTGAAGAAATAATAGTCCCGCCAATGTTATTACAACCGTTTGTGGAGAATAGTATTAAACATGGGATTAATGGAACTAGTGGTTCTATTCGCATATATGTTTACGATAAGGACAACTATTTACATTGTGAGATTTATGATAATGGTATCGGCATTGTTACCGCCCAGAAAAAAAAGAAAGGCAACGATCATAACTCCATAGCAATAGAAGTTACTAAAACACGTATTGAAAGTCTCGGTAGCACCGCAACTTTACATCTAAATGAAATTATCGAAAATGGCATTGTAAAAGGAACCAAGGTTTGGTTTAAAATACCATTAAAAACAGATTTTTAAAATGGAAAAACTAACAGCAGTACTTGTAGATGATATCCCAACAGCACTAGAAATGTTAAAGAATGATTTGGAAATAGACTATCCTGAAATCTCTATACTCGGAACTGCTTCTAGTGTAGTTGAGGCTTCCAAGCTACTGAGGAGTAAACAACCCGATATCTTATTCTTAGATATTATGCTCGGAGATGGAACTGGATTTGATATACTTGAAATTCATCCGGATATCAGTTCAAAAGTAATTTTCGTGACTGCCAGTGATGAATTTGCAATAAAAGCCTTTAAATTTGCTGCAATAGACTACCTTTTAAAACCCTACAGTTCTTCAGAATTAGAACAAGCGATTCGGAAAGTTAAACAGCATTTACCACCGTCTACAGAACAATTAAACATCTTGCACAACTCTTTCCTACAACCGAATAAAAAACCTACAAAAATATCGTTACATACCGGAAATAAAATACTCGTAATAGATATTGAGACGATTATGTATTGTAAATCTGATAATAATTACACGGAATTTTACACGACTAATAAAGAAAAAATTTTGGTAGCTAAAACGCTAAAGTACTTTACAGACATTCTACAAGCATGTCAATTTTTGAGAGTACACCAAAGCTACCTTGTTAATTTACAGTGTCTTAAAGAATTCCATAAGACCGATGGCGGCTATATTGTTTTAGATAACAACCAAACAATTCCGGTTTCTGTTCGAAAAAAAGCCGAAGTAATACAAGCAATTGACAACTTATAAATCTATATATTTCGCTAATTATGTTAAATTTTTATTAAATTTTTATATATTAGTATTCTAAATATGTTTTTTATGGGTGCGAGTGTTATTGAACTAGAAAAAGGAAAATTACTTATTGCGGAGCCGTCCATTTTAAATGATAAAACATTTAATAGGTCTATCATTTTACTAACAGAACACTCTAAAACTAGCTCTGTGGGATTTATATTGAATCGTCCATTATCGTATACGCTAAAAGATTTAATTCCTGATATTGATTGTGATTTTAGAATCTATGAAGGAGGCCCTGTAGAACAAGACAATTTATATTTTATACACAAAACTCCAGATTTGCTTCCAAATAGTATCGAGGTAACCAATGGAATTTATTGGGGTGGTAATTTTAGTTTTTTAAAAGAACATTTAAACAACCAAACCATTAAAGCCAGTGACATAAGATTCTTTCTTGGTTATTCGGGATGGGAACCTAAACAACTAGCCAATGAGGTAAAAACCAATTCATGGTTTGTTTCGAAAAATCAATATGATAATATATTTAGCATTGACAACAAAACCTTATGGAAAAATCAATTACTCAATAGAGGTGGTGAATATAGGTTTTGGGCCAATGCACCTGATGACATTTCAATGAATTAGCTTTCTGTAATACTCTTTACTCTTAAACTACTTTTTAACTTATTGGTAATGGTTTTTTGAAATGTTTTTTTGCGATAATTCGTTACCGATTGAATCCCTGTTATTGCATTAGTTATAAATACCTCATCTGCTTTTTGAATTTCAAATGGAGATATAGCTGTTTCTTCAATAGTATATTCAGGGTGTTTTTCTAGAATTTCGATTATTTTCTTTCTAGTAACTCCTTTTATACACCCCTCTGACAAAGCAGGAGTTTTCACCAGATTTCCTTTAATAATAAAGATATTACCATTAGCAGCCTCAACAACTCCCTTTCTTTCGTTTAATAAAATACAGGTATCCAAGTCATTGTCATCTGCAAAAACAGAAGCCAAAACATTTAGCATTCTATTGGTTGTTTTTACGGTAGATAATAAGCTAGAATAGTTATAAAAATCTTTAAACAAATCAATGCTGTATACTTCTTTTTCTTGAACGTTGACCTTTTTTGCCTCTATGAGATAGTCCACTTCATTAGATGTTGGTGCATATAAACCACCGTCTTTTCGAAATACAGTTATTCGAACTCGGAATATATCATTTTGTGGCTGCTCTAATTGTAGTGTTTTTAAGATTTCCTCTTGTAAAAATTCAAGGGTAAATTTCATTGGTATTTTCATACGTAGCATGCGCATGGAAGCCATCAATCTAAAATAATGATCTTCTAAAAAGATTATTTTATTGTTGGATACTTTGATGGTTTCAAAGACACCATCTCCGTATTTAAAGGCTCTATTTGCAGAGGAGATAGAAACGATTTCAGCAGTACTAAGTACGCCATTAAAATTTACCATTGTTTGTTTTTTTACATTTGCAAAATTACTAATTTCACACAGTTATAAAAACAAAAACACTCGACAAAATAGCCGAGTGTTTTTGTTTTATTTTTTCACAAAATACTATGCTCCAATAGTGTGTTTTAGTTCATCTATTTGATTTTCCCACAACATTTTTGCTTCCTCTACCTCGTCTTCTCCATCGGCAAAATCGGTAACCAGTACTACTACATCTTTGGTTAACGGATCTTTTTGGATACGAAATTCAAAATAACTTTCATCGCCTTCGCTCTCGGTCCACTTAAACTTTATCCGTTCATCTGATTTACTAGTAATAATCTTTGCTTCTTCCTCAGAATCATCCCATTCAAAGGTTATCAGCTTCCCTCGAGAATTTACTCTATCCGCAAACCACTCCTCTAAACCTGCTGGTGTAGCTAAGTATTGGTACAACATGCTCGGAGAAGCATGGATTGGAAACTCTAATTCAAATTTTACTTTACTCATGTAATTTCAGATTTGCACGCCAAGATATATATTTTTTATTTAAAAAAAAAATCATTTTTTTTATCCTTGAAATAAAAAAACATATATATTTGCACCCGCAATCAGGCGAGGTAGCTCAGTTGGTTAGAGCGCAGGATTCATAACCCTGAGGTCGGCAGTTCAAATCTGCTCCTCGCTACATAGTGGAAATACCAATAAAAATGCGCTTTACGGCGCATTTTTTTATAGTAAAAACCTAATTTATTGAAATCCATTTTAAAAAGGCAATAAAAAATCCACAACCAATTAAGTACCTAAATTATGTGATCGTTAAATTGAAGAAAAAACAATTTCAGTTCGTTTATCTATGGCTTAAAAAATTGTGGATATTTTGTAAAACTAGATTCATTTTATTTTTTATAGAAGTAGTTTTCATACACTAACATACAGTAGTTCTTACACTAAAATCCTAGGTGACCCTAATAATTACTCGAATAAAATAGCTATGCTATAACTAAGATTCTTCGCCTTTGCATTTTTCAATAAACTAAAAGAACCAATGGTACTAAAATTTGAAAACACCAAAAATACCAATAAAAATATCCTTTATTGTGAAGATCACCTAAAGTTAATTTTTTTAAGCCATAACAATTATTGCAATACGAATGAAATCTTAAAAAAATCACAAATCAAATACCTAAACTAGAAAACATAAAAAAAACACGCAACCTTTTTATATATTTAAAATCTTTAAATAAAAATTCTAAAAACCTAAAAAAAAATCACAATTATGAAGAAGACATTATTGCTCACGGTACTTTTCACAAGCCTTATAGTTAATGCACAAGACAGGCAAGAAAGTACTGAAACTGAAAGTCAAAAACGAATTACCGAATTCTCAGAGAGAAAAAGACACAATCTTAGTTTGGATGTAATTGCTGCCCTTACCTTTCCGGCATTTAACCCTAGGTATGAATATGTTTTAAACAAACACAGTAGTATTGGAGCAGATTTAAACATCAACTTTGATGATAATAATGGGACGGAAATATTAGAAAAGTTTTCGTTTTCACCATTTTATCGTCAATACTTTTTTTCCAAGGAAGATTACGGTGCAAAAGGGTTCTACGGAGAAGGCTTTTTAAAGTTTTATACCTATGAAGACGATATTAGTTATGATGTTTATTCTAATGAAATTGCCAGTTCTAAAAATTACTTTGAAACAGCTATTGGTGTTGGTATCGGTTGGAAATGGGTAAGTAACTCTGGATTTTTTATCGACATAAGCGGTGGTTTAGGTCGTAATCTTGGTTTTGCAGATGGCCCTAGTGAACGAGAATTAGCTGGGAAATTTGGCCTGAATTTTGGATGGCAGTTTTAGACCAATACTAAGCGGAAATTAATTGACGAAATCTGTGAAATTATATTATAATAATTTCGGTATTTTTTTCGAAAAATAATGCATTTTGTTTCTCTAATAGGACATTATGATTTAACTCTATCAAAATTAAATTTTTATTAAAAACTTTTTTTCCATATTTTGGCAGTTAATAAATTTAAATAAATACATTATGAAAAAATTTTTATTATTAGCTTCCTTTCTCGCTTTGGGCTTTACTGCTAATGCACAATTTAGTGCGGGCGCAACTTTTGGTTTACCTGTAGGTGATGCAGATAATGGTTACACATTTGCACTTGGATTAGATGCAAATTATATGTTTGAATCCGATTCAGCGTTTAAATATGGTGTGGCGGCAGGCTTTTTAACCTATTTTGGTGATGAAATTGCCGGATTCGAAATTGACAATGCTTCCTTTTTACCAATTGCAGCAGCCGGAAGGTACGGTATTTCAGATAAATTCACATTAGGAGCTGATATTGGATATGCTATAGGTTTGTCTCCAGACGGCAACGACGGTGGTTTTTATTACAGACCTATGCTTATTTATGGTTTGAATGAAAGAATATCCTTTAACCTTTCATATTCAGGAGTTAGTGTTGACGGAGGCACATTTTCGAATATTGGTTTGGGCGTAATGTTTAATCTTTAACGATAAGAAACTAACACAAAAAGGAGCTTTATGCTCCTTTTTTTATTTAACACAAATCGTATTTGCAAAAACAATATAAAAAATGAGAGAACTCTTATTATTTTTATTATTACATACAGGATTCACTGCTTCCTAAAAATCAAGCAATTTTCTCTATACAAATTCTACTATTTATTTATATATTTTTTATTCATAAACTCTAAAGAATAATATGTATTTAAACTACTTAGATTTATGTTCCATACAATGCTTTCAAAAACAGTCCATATCTTAATGATAACTTACCTTTTTTTGATGTTGGATCTAATACAAGCAACACATTTTTAACATTTTTTTTGTATTTTAAGCAATACTCAAAATGCTTTTTTATAAACTCGTAATGCTTGTAACTTATACCTCTTTTCAAATATCATACCCATTGCCCCTTCTCAGACAAAAGAAAACTAATACTGTAGAGCAGTATTCAATTTAATAGTTGGTAATCAAGTTGTTTTATTTTAGTATATGTTGTAATTTACCTCCAACTATAGTACCCTAAATCATTAGGTAACATAGCATAAAATCATTTTAATTATAAGAAAAACTTAAAGGAAAATTATGAAAAAATTAGTAGCAGAATTTATTGGAACTATGTGGTTAGTTCTCGGTGGTTGTGGAAGCGCAGTTATAGCCTCAGGAATACCTGATATTGGCATAGGACTTGTTGGGGTATCGCTTGCCTTTGGTTTAACCGTTTTAACAGGAGCTTATGCTCTAGGACATATCTCCGGAGGACATTTTAACCCAGCTGTATCTGTAGGCTTATGGATTGGAGGAAGGTTTGACAAAAAAGAAGTTGCCCCATACATAGGGGCGCAAGTATTGGGAGGGACTCTTGGAGCAGCCATTTTATTTCTAATTGTTCGTAGTGCTACAGATTTTTCTGGTGTGGGTTCCTCTCCTGGTGCTTTTGCTACCAATTTTTATGACGCAAATGTTTATGGTGTAAACTATGGTTTGATAGGAGCACTTGTCACCGAAGTAATAATGACATTCATGTTCTTAATTGTCATTTTGGGTGCGACTCACAAAAATGCTTCTCCCGGATTCGGTGGCATTGCTATTGGACTCGCGCTAACCTTGATTCATCTGATAAGCATACCTGTTACCAATACCTCGGTTAACCCTGCAAGAAGTACTGCTGTTGCTATTTTTGCAGAAGCAAATGCCATGGGGCAACTATGGTTGTTTTGGGTCGCTCCTATTATTGGGGCTTCTTTAGCTGGATTAGTGTACAAATTCCTTACTACTGAGAAATAATCAAACTAGAATTGGGTATTGCTATTCATTTTGTTTGTTAATAACAATAACTAAAGATCATTGATACAAAAAAGGCTGCATCTAAATGCAGCCTTTTTCTTCAAAGGATTCAAACTACTACTACTATAATTAAAATCAATATCAAAAGTACGAGATGTATTCACATCTAGTATGCATGTAGTACATATGAAGTATAAAAACTCATAAATTAGAACTAGTAATAAAAAAAAAGAGTAGAAACTAAACTTAAAAAAACCAAACAGATATATTACATAGCGTATTTTACCACTTGTACAACTGCAAAAAAGCGAGACAATACATCGCAAATTGTATCGGCACAAAACTAATCTACAATATCGAACCATTTACCGAAAAAAAATGACTAATTATCGAATGAGTAAAAGAATCGGAAAATATTAAAACTAACTTTAAGAAAAGTTTCAGAGCTTTTACATTGTTTAGTTAGTTTGAATAGATGAGTATTTTTTTAGTAATAGAAAAATACTCATTATTTTTTAAAGCTTCATTATAAGTTCCCAGATATAATTGCAAAATTGTGTTGTAAAATTTATCAAAACAGTAGCCAAATAATAAAAATAGGAGATGATTTTATACCTTAAAAAGAATAACGCGACAATATTCAGTACGCTACCATAATTTTAGGGTATTTAAAATACAAATATGAAAAAAATGTTTTGTAAATTTAGGAATGTTATCGATACAGACACTTAAAAATAATAAGTAGAATTTAAGGGGCTTTGGTATATATTTTAGTACCATTGTTAAAAATAAAAAAATAAACACATCGTAATAAAAGAATAATTGATAGTTTAAATACGCAATAAAACACAACGCAAATTATATTTCTTTTAAAATTATGGCATAATATTTGATATTTTTTTCAAAACAATTAAAACTTCATATTATGAATCACTACATAATGAATGAAAGACACAAGAGGGGATAATTGTTATTGAAAAAGACCAAAAAGCTGAAGAATAATACCTTCAGCTTTTTATTTTTTCAAATACCCTGCGTCACAACCAATTACTTCAGAATACTTCACTTAAAGACACCAAAATGGACAAGTATTATAAAAAAAATAGTATTTTCTTTGAAAAAATGATGAAATAAATTACTTTCGGAATTTATAACTCGACCCACTTAAATATTCAAAAATGAAAAAATTAGTACTTTTAACCCTAATAGGAGCTACAATGTTTTCATGTAAGAACGAACCTGAGAAAGATTATTTAGTTTTATCTGGTGACATTCAAAATTACAAGAAAAGAGATATCAAATTAGAAGCATTTCGATTAGAAGATAAAATAAAATTTGATAGAAAAGCAAATACCTTTTCAGACACTCTAAAAATTGAAAAAGACGGATTCTACACTATTACTTTCAATAAAAGAAAATTCAACCTGTACCTATCTCCCAAGGAAGATTTAAAAATAATTATGGATTATAAAAATCCAGACTCTATTAAGTTTGAAGGGAAAAATGCTGTCATTAATGATTATTTTGTAAAAAAGTCAAAGGTATTTAAAGATGAAATAGGAAATCTAAGAGACTTATTATCGTTAGAAGAAGAGGAGTTCCTTGAAAAATTAGGAGATTATAAAAATGCTTTAACAGATTTAGCCTTAGACAGCCAACTACCAGAGAATTTCTTAAAAAAAGAAATCAAAAATATTGATTATGAATATCGAAGAGATTTAAATTATTACCCGGCATACTATCCTGTTTTAAGCGGTGAGAAAGATTTTGTTGTTTCTGAGAATTTTCCAAATGTCATAGAGCAAACTAGTTTAAACAACGGAACTGATTATGCGGACTTTGATTATTACAGAACTATTTTGGTGGATAATTTAAAGAAAAAAGTAAACGATAAAACCACAGAAGAAGATAATTTCTATTTAACCTACCTGGAAACCATACAGACAGAGATTTCGGATACACTAATCAAAAATGATTTACTATTTCACGAAACTGGTAAAAATGGAATTACGTATGCAGATGATTTGGATGAGTATTACAGAAAATTTATGGCTTACTCGTCAAATAATGCACATAAATCAAGAATAACTGAAATATACAATTCCTTAAAGTTAACTGCTAAAGGAAATCCTTCCCCTAAATTCAATAATTACGAAAATTATGAAGGAGGAACTACTTCACTAGATGACCTAACAGGACACGGAAAATACCTTTACATTGACGTATGGGCTACTTGGTGCGGCTTTTGTAAACGGGAAACACCACTATTAAAACGATTAGAACAACAATACCAGGATAAAGACATCGAATTCGTAAGCATTAGCGTGGATAATGTAAATCTAAAAGATAAATGGAAAGAAACAATAGCCCAAAAAGAAATGGGGGGTGTGCAGTTATTTGCTGACAAATCGTTTGGTTCTGATTTCATCAAAAAGTTTGCCATTAAAGGACTACCTCGCTTTATATTAGTTGACCCAGAAGGAAATATTGTTAGCCCTAACGCACCGAGACCTTCAGACGGAGAAAAACTAACGAACCTCTTTGCTGAATTAGGAATTTAAACAAAACGTATAATAAAAACCGCTGCTAGCGGTTTTTTATTTTAATTATAAAATTTATTAAAAAATTCAGAAAGTATTATCGCCGTCTAATATATTTCCTAAACCTCCCAAAACACTTCCTTCACCTTTTCCACCCATTCCTCGCTGGGGAGCACTAGACAAAACCCTTCCTGCTAACCTACTAAAAGGAAGCGATTGAATATAAACTTCGCCAGGACCTTTAAGGGTGGCGAAAAATAATCCTTCCCCTCCAAATACAGAATTCTTAATACCTCCAACAAACTCGATATCATATTGCACGTTTTGCGTAAACCCAATAATACACCCTGTATCCACTTTCAAAACTTCGCCTGGTTGTAAAATTTTTTTTGCTAGAGTTCCACCAGCATGAATAAACCCCATTCCATCACCTTCCATTTTTTGCATTATAAAACCTTCGCCACCGAAGAGACCTCGTGCCATTTTTTTTGAGAATTCAATACCAATTGAAACACCTTTAGCAGCGCATAAAAAAGCGTCTTTTTGACAAATAAACTTCCCCCTACTTCAGACAAATCAATTGGGATTATTTTCCCTGGATACGGAGAGGCAAAGGAAACTTGCTTTTTACCATGATCAGTGTTTGTGAAAACCGTCATAAACAAATTTTCTCCGGTTAGAATTCTTTTTCCAGCGGAAAAGATTTTGCCGAGCAATCCTGTTTCATGATTAGATCCGTCTCCAAATATGGTATTCATGGTTATTCCAGAGCTCATCATCATAAAACTTCCACTTTCAGCAACAATACTCTCTTGAGGATCTAATTCAATTTCAACATATTGCATTTCTTCCCCAAAAATTTTATAATCTATTTCATGTGCATTCATAAAATTATCGTTTTTTAATAGGACGCTAAGAAGATAATTTTGTTACGATTTCACCTTTAAACTCCATTCGAAAGTAAAACTAGAAACGGTGTCTCCATTCGAATCAATACCAGAAGCTTTTGCAATTACAGTTTGACCATCCCCCGTTGCAATAGCGGTTTTAATTGCTTCTTTGATTACAACACCATCAAAGCATGAAAATACAATAGTTCCTTTTGCTTTTTTAGCAAAGGTTGCACTCATATTGGTTACTAACATCGAAATATTAGTATTTGATGCTGCAATGGCATGCATCACTAAAATCCCAGTGGCTAGTTCCGCTGCCATTCCTTGTACGGCCCAAAACATAGATCGGAATGGATTCTGATTGACCCATCTAAACTTTACTGCAACAGTAGCCTCTGTGGTAGAAAACTGTTTTACTCTTACTCCAACTATATATGCAGAAGGTAACTTAAAAAGAAGATAGGTGTTTATTTTAGACGGTGTTAATTTCATTATATATGGTTTTTTGCAAAATACAACAACGGCAACAATAAAAACAAGAAGAGTAATTGTTAAAAAAATGTTAATTACAGTACTATGTATTGCACAATACCTTTTTAAAGACATATATTTGCATAGTAAAGTATTATATAAAACAAAATAACATGCAAAAGAATACCGATAACACCAATGCTTTTCTCCTTCATATTTCATCCTTTGCCGGATATTTATTCCCGCTTGGAAGTATTATAACGCCTTTAATAATTTGGCAAACATTAAAAGATAAGAGTCCAATATTAGACGAGCATGGAAAAGAAGCTGTTAATTTCAATATTAGTTTTGGTATCTATATATTTATTTTAAGTGCTTCCTTTTTTACATTTATCTTCAGAAATCTTTTTGATATTATTGATGGAGTAAATGTTGATTTTGGAAATCACCACTCCTACCACGGAATATTTAATTTCTTTGGAGTTGCCTCAGTTGTAGCCATAATAGGACTTATTAAGGTAGCTCTTGTTATTATTGCTGCAATGAAGGCAAGTAATGGAGAAGTTTATAAATATCCATTAACCATAAATTTTATTAAATAAAACACACCACTATTTATGAAAATAGAAAATACAAAAGCGCAAATGCGTAAGGGTGTGCTAGAATATTGTATACTCTCAATTTTAAATAAAGGAGACGCCTATACCTCTGAAATTCTATCCACACTAAAAAACGCCCATATGATAGTGGTAGAAGGTACTATCTACCCATTATTAACGCGATTAAAAAACGCAGGATTATTATCCTACAGATGGGAGGAGTCTACCTCCGGACCACCACGAAAATATTATGTTTTAACTGAAAACGGCCAGTTATTCCTAAAGGAACTAGATAAAACCTGGGAAAATTTAGTAAATGCAGTAAACCAAGTCACTACCATAAAATCAACGGAAAATGAATAAGACACTCAACATAAATTTAGGCGGATTTTTCTTCCACATCGATGAAAATGCCTACCAAAAATTAAAACGATATTTAGATGCCATCGCAAAATCTTTAGGAGACGATCCACAGGGTAAAAGTGAAATTATAGCGGATATAGAAACACGTATTAGCGAACTTTTATCAGAAAGAATCACTGATGTGAGACAGGTAGTAAATGAAAGTGATATAGAGGAAATTATTGCTATAATGGGACAGCCAGAAGATTATGCCGAGGCAGAGGAAGGATATACCGAAACTACGAGTTCCTATTCATCGAAAAAAAGAAATACAAAAAAATTATTTCGAGACGGAGACGATAAGTTCCTCGGAGGAGTTTGTTCTGGTTTAGGACATTTTATCGGAATCGATTCTATATGGATCCGCCTGACTTTTATACTGTTAACCTTCAGTGGTTTTTCGCCATTGGTTTACATCATTTTATGGATTCTGCTTCCAGAGGCTAAGACAACCTCAGAAAAATTACAAATGGAAGGAGAAGCTGTAAATATTGATAACATAGAAAAAAAAATTCGTAACGAGTTTGAAAACCTGTCTACGAAATTAAAAGATGGTGCTAGTGAAATTGGAGACAAAATCTCCAATACAGATTTTTCAGAAATGCGCAACAAATCAAAATCAGGCATACAAGATCTCCTAGATACCGTAGGTAAGATTTTACTTGCTGTTTTTAAAGTACTGGGTAAGTTCATTGGAGTTGTGTTAATAATAACCTCTGCAATAACTTTAATTTCACTCGTGTTTGGTTTGTTTTCCTTTGGGAGTATTGAAGTATTAACCCTAGATAATGATATTACTATTTATCCACCTTTTATCTATGATGCTACCATACCAAAATGGATTTTAGCCATCGTTCTTTTTATCTTAATTGGAATTCCTTTCGTGATCTTACTAATTTTAGGTTTACGAATTTTATCCCCAAATATCAAGAGAATAAGTACAACAACTGCGATAACATTGTTTGGAATATGGTTAATTAGTTTGTTTACAATAATATTTACTGCGATTGAGCAAGAGTACCAAAATGCCTATGATGGTACAAAGATTGAAAAACACAGTTTGGGTTTCGATCAAAACGAACCTTTAAAAATTAAAGTAATTAATGATGATGAATTACATTACCTAGAAAATCTATATCAAAAAAGTAATGCTATTAGGGTATTTGAGAACGACAAAGAGGTTAAATATTCAAACGACATTAGAATAGATGTAAGAAAAAGTGAATCAGAAGAAGCATACATACGAGTTAAAAAAATGTCGGAAGGTAAAAAAAGAATAAAAGCAAATAATAATGCTGCTGCCATCAAATATAATTTCAAACAAAACAATAACACCATAACTTTCGATGCATTTTTCCTAAGCGACCTCAACAATTTATGGAAAGATGAAGAGATAAAAGTAATTGTATACGTTCCGGAAAATACAGTACTCTATTTTGAAAATTCATCTAAATATTTCCTAGATAGAAATATTAACACGGTAAATGATAGGTACTACAGAGATATAGTAAATCATAAATTTAAAATGACAGAAAAAGGACTTGAGTGTGAAGATTGTGAGGCGAAAGAATCTTCAGGATCTGATGATAATGAGAAGGTCTCAGTAAATACAACCAACAATAGCTTCTTATACGACAGTACTATAAATGATTACAAAGCAGAATTAATTATTACAAAAGAAACAACAAGAAGCCAACTACAAAAGCTTGCGAGGTGGTTTAAAGAACGAAAAAACATTAGCATAGATTATTCTGATTCTGAATTTTATCCAAATGGTAAAATAAAGAACTACAATTTAAAAGTAAATTGTAACGATGGATTCGAGGGAACCTCTTCTTCAAAAGGGATAAGTATCGGCAATAAAACGCATGGTTTTATTAGAATTTATGACAGTGAAGATGATAAAACACCATTTAAAATCTGGTAAAATTGATAGAAAAATAATAAAATGGACGCAATATTCGACTTCTTTTTTAAAGGTAATGTTTTTATAAAAATAGCAATGTTTTTATGGGCGATACTAGTTATGTGTGCAGCGGGTGAAGAAATAGAAAGTTTCTCTGCATCAGAAATCTTTGATAGAATAAACCAACAAGAAATTGTTGCCACCAACAAGATGCACGACATCAATAACACTAGTACAATAGATAGGAAATAAAAAAATTAGGACATTAGTTAGCTAACACCTGATGTCACTAATACTTGGTTTTATTAGTTTACAAGCCGAAGCTTTTTGCTTCGGTTTTTTTTATAAATAGTCTAGAACAAACCAGTAGTTAAAATTGATAATTTGTCTGATCAATTACAATAAATTCTTATTATTTAATTTATTTTAGCAAATTTAAATACTATGGCAGATGCATAAAAAGTATATTTATCTTAGTTTTGGACTGGTTTTAATAGTTACTATTGCTGGTTTATTTTTAGATATCATGGCACCAGATGGTGCTCTTTATGCCTCTATTGCTAAAACGATGTCTCTTAATAACGATTTTATTAATTTATACTCGTTAGGTAATGATTGGTTAGACAAACCTCATTTTCCGTTTTGGATTACCGCGTTAACATTTCAAATTTTAGGCATAAGTAGTTTTACGTATAAACTTCCAGCAGTTATATTTTTCTTTTTTGCTGTTTGGATCACCTATAAATTTACCAAAGAAAACTACACTAAAGAAACGGCAGTATATGCGGCAATTATTTTAGCAACTTCTTTGCATAGTGTTATCTCAAATTTCGATGTAAGAGCAGAACCATTTTTAACCGCAACTATTATAGCGGCAGTTTATTATTTTCATTTGTACATTCGACAAAAGAAACTATTATTTTTAATTTTAGGTAGCGCATTTGCTGCCTTCTCACTAATGACAAAGGGAATGTTTACGCTCATTCCAATAATCGCTGCATTAGTAGGGGAATTGACATTAAAAAGAAACTGGAAAACATTATTCTCTCCTTATTGGCTTTTGGCCATAGTGTTGGTGTTTATTTTTACAATACCAGAACTATATTCCTTGTACCAACAGTTTGATAGTCACCCAGAAAAAATAGTTTTTGGAAGAAACAATGTATCCGGAATAAAATTTTTCTTTTGGGACAGTCAATTCGGACGTTTTTTTAACAACGGCCCTATTGTAAAAAGCAAGGGTGATATTTTTTTCTTTTTACACACCATACTTTGGGCGTTTTTACCCTGGAGTATCTTATTTTATTTGGCTACATTTTTGAAGATAAAAAGAAATG
Source organism: Tenacibaculum sp. SG-28 (assembly GCF_002954385.1). Classification (GTDB taxonomy): domain Bacteria; phylum Bacteroidota; class Bacteroidia; order Flavobacteriales; family Flavobacteriaceae; genus Polaribacter. The sequence goes on along the minus strand of NZ_MQVY01000006.1, from coordinate 41,230 downwards.
TAAAAAAGGTCTCTAAAACAGAGGAATACTATAGTCTTTTTGGAAGTTTAGCCACTATCTTAGTATTTTCTTTAAGTAAATTTCAATTAGCACATTACACCAATATTGTCTTTCCATTCATGGCGATTATAACAGCTGATTTTATTGTAAAACTCAAAGAACAATACAAAAACTACATTCGGTCCTACACCGTTATTCAATTTTTTATTATTGCAGTTGGAATAGTAGTAATTCCAATCTTAGCAATTTATATGTTTGGTTCGGTTAGCGTATACTTTATTACAGGATTACTAGTCATAGCAGGTGTTTCCTATATGGTCTTTAAAGATCAAAAATTAAGTCAAATCAATAAAACTTTTTTATACAGCACACTTTCATATATTTTGCTGTACTGGTTTATGATGACTGATTTTTACCCAAATCTTTTACCGTATCAAGGGGGAGTTAAAGCGGCTCGATATGTAAATAAAAATTTACCTGAAATAAATGTTATTAAAAAGGAATTGAATAGTGATTTGGTGTACAAATTATACAACAGTAAAGGATTTGAATTTTATACCGATAAGAAGATAAATAGAGTCCCTGTAAAAGAAATTAAAAATCATAAAAACGAGATATTTTTCATCAATGAGGGGCAGTTTGAATGGCTGCAAAAAAAGGCAGTTCCTATGGAAATTGTGGAGAAAATTGACTATTACCCAATCACCCGATTGAATATTAAGTTCATTGACAAAAACACAAGAGAAACCCAATTATCTAACAATTACATAGTAAAAATTAAATAGATGATAAAACGTTTTATTTTTCTTTTAGGATATCTCTATTTTTCATCACCAATATTTAGCCAACTACCTCCAGGCTTCTCTTATGTGAAAGATATTGCACCAACCATTGCAACGGATTTAAGATACCTTGGAAGTACTAATTTTGTTGGAATGAAGATAGACGGTTACGAGGAAGACGTTCTTATTACCTCTACGGCAACGGCTAAAGCCTTAAAAAATGTACAAAGCGAGCTTTTAAAAAAAGGATTCAGTTTAAAAGTATTTGACGCTTACCGCCCGCAACAAGCTGTGAATCATTTTGTTCGATGGGCAAGAGTAGTCGATGACACACTAATGAAAAGGGTGTATTACCCAAATGTAGAAAAAAAAAACCTTTTTAAACTAGGCTATATTGCCTCAAAATCAGGGCATTCAAGAGGGAGTTCAGTAGATGTAACCATCATAGACTTCGTAACTAAACAAGATTTAGACATGGGTAGTCCCTTTGATTTTTTTGGAGAAATTTCACACATAAGTAATGAAAATTTAACTGCGCAGCAGATAGAAAATCGGTCCTTATTGCAAAAGGTGATGCAAAAGTATGGTTTTAGACCATATAAAAATGAATGGTGGCATTTTACACTCCGAAAAGAACCTTTCCCGAACACCTACTTTGATTTTAAAATAAAATGAGTTTTTAACGGTTCCTTTAGATAAAAAAAGAAAATCCGTAGTATCTTTGTTAGGGTAATAATTGTAATTTTGAATTTGTTTAGAATTTTACTTTGTGTTTTTTGCTTTTGCTTTTCTTTATCGGGTAAAGCACAATTAGATAATCCATCCAATGGTACTAAAAAGGGAAATGTACCTTCAGGGTCTTTCTCCGTTTCTGCAAAACCATTAGAAAAACCAAAAACCTTAGACTTTGAGAATGACAATGGATTTAAAACCGCTCATCAAGAGGAACAAAAAAGACTAAAAAAGCAACAGAAAGAAAACCAATATCTAAACCAGGGAATACTTACAAAAGCTAAAGTCGCAGAAGAACAATATTTGAAATCTTTTCAAAAGATAAATGGTCAATTTCAATACCCGGTTGTAGACCAAGATTTAGGTAGCTTTTCTACCAAATCTGGTAGTGTAAATATCATTTGTAGAGATTTTCAATATCCGGATGGAGATAAAGTAACTATCTTCATAAATGGCATTCCAGTTGTTTCTAATATAGTTTTAAAACAAAGCTTTCAATCCTTTAATATTCCATTAGATGATGGTATAAATACCATAGAAATTTTAGCGTTAAATCAAGGGACCTCTGGCCCAAACACAGCAGCCTTTAAAATATTTAATGATGCTGGAATGCTGCTATCCTCTAACCAATGGAATTTAGCTACAGGCGCTAAAGCATCTATTATTATTGCAAAGGAAAAGTAAACCACATATTTCTAGCGTAATCGTTAAAAGTTTTATTGCAACTTTTTTTTTAGTTATCAAAAACTACTATTTTTGTAGCTTAGTTTTGAAACATTCAGGACAAACAATAAATAAACAACTAATATATAATGAAAGAAATCACCAAGGAAACCTATATCAATTGGTATAGAGACATGTTATTTTGGAGGAAATTTGAAGATAAACTAGCAGCGGTTTACATCCAACAAAAAGTAAGAGGTTTTTTACACTTATATAACGGTCAGGAGGCTGTTTTAGCAGGGTCATTACACGCGATGGATTTATCCAAAGACAAAATGATTACTGCGTACCGTAATCACGTACAACCTATCGGTATGGGAGAGGACCCTAAAAGAGTTATGGCCGAACTATACGGAAAAGCTACCGGTACTTCACACGGAATGGGAGGTTCCATGCACATATTCTCAAAAGAACATCGTTTTTACGGAGGACATGGAATTGTTGGCGGACAGATTCCTCTAGGAGCTGGTATTGCTTTTGGTGATAAATACAAAGGAAATGACGCAGTAACTTTATGTTATTTTGGAGATGGAGCGTCCAGACAAGGGTCTTTACACGAGACGTTCAATATGGCAATGAATTGGAAATTACCAGTTGTTTTTATAGTGGAAAACAATGGGTATGCCATGGGAACATCGGTAGAGAGAACCGCAAATCACACCGATATTTGGAAACTTGGTTTAGGGTACGAAATGCCTTGTGGCCCCGTAGATGGAATGAATCCGATTAAAGTAGCAGAGGCAGTTGATGAGGCGATTCAGAGGGCACGAAGAGGAGAAGGACCTACCTTCTTAGAAATGAAAACCTACCGATATAGAGGTCATTCTATGTCGGATGCACAGCATTACAGAACGAAAGAAGAGGTGGAAGAATACAAAAAAATTGACCCGATTACGCAGGTATTAGACATCATTAAAGAAAACAAATATGCTTCAGAAGAAGATATAGACGCCATAAATAAAGAAGTAAAAGAATTGGTAAAGGAGTGTGAGAAATTCGCAGAAGAATCACCTTATCCAGATGCGAACCTTTTACATGACATGGTTTACGAACAAGAAGACTATCCTTTCATCAAATAATTAATCCAACAAAAGAAAAATTATATGGCAACAGTTATTAATATGCCTCGTTTAAGTGACACAATGGAAGAGGGTGTTGTGGCACAATGGTTAAAGAGTGTTGGAGATAAGGTAGAGGAAGGAGATATTTTAGCAGAAATTGAGACCGATAAAGCTACAATGGAATTTGAATCCTTTTATGAAGGAACATTGCTTCATATTGGTGTACAGGAAGGAGAAACAGCACCAGTAGACAGTCTATTAGCTATCATTGGTGAAGAAGGAGAAGACTATGCTGCCCTACTTAATGCTACGAATAATACCAAAGAGGAATCTGAAGTTCCCAATACTGAAGAAGTGGTTTCGGCTCCAAAAAATCATGAAACAATAGCGATTCCAGAAGGAGTTCAAATTGTTACCATGCCACGTCTCAGTGATACAATGACAGAAGGTACAGTTGCTTCGTGGTTAAAAGCCATAGGGGATAAAATAGAAGAAGGTGATATATTGGCTGAAATTGAAACTGATAAAGCTACTATGGAGTTTGAATCTTTTTACGAGGGTACATTACTACATATTGGAGTCCAAGAAGGAGATGCAGCACCTGTAGATAGCCTACTGGCTATTATTGGAGCGGAAGGAACCGATGTTGCTCCAATCTTAGCGGCGCATCAAACTGGTGATTTAAATACAAACGAGTCTACTACTACAGAAAGCAATACAAATGATACAAAAGACTCGACTGTAGCTGCAACTGAACAAAGTAATAGTGTTTCTGATGCAAAGATTACAACCAACAATGGTGGTAGAATTCTAGCCTCTCCTTTGGCAAAAAAAATAGCGAAAGACAAAGGTATTAATCTTGCGGCTATTACTGGTACCGGAGAAAATGGTAGAATCATAAAAAAAGATGTTGAAAATTACACTCCTTCCTTTGTAAAAACAGAAACCGAGAGTGCACCAACCAGTGTTTCACCAGTGTCTAATTTTTCGATTGCAGGAGAAGAAGGTTTTGAAGAAATAAAGAATTCATCCATGCGAAAAGCAATCGCAAAGTCATTGGGGAATTCAAAATTCAGTGCGCCTCATTTCTACTTGAATATTGAAGTAGATATGGACAATGCAATAGCTTCAAGAAAAACCATTAATGAGATGCCAGATGTAAAAGTTTCTTTTAATGATATGGTGGTAAAAGCCTGTGCTATGGCATTACGAAAACATCCACAAGTTAATACTACCTGGAACGAAACCGCGATCAAAGTGCATAAGGCAATAAATATAGGTGTAGCTGTTGCTGTACCTGATGGATTGGTAGTTCCTGTGCTTAGACATACAGATTACATGAATGTTAATGAAATTGATATTCAAGTTAAAGATCTAGCCACACGTGCAAGAAATAAAAAATTAACGCCTAACGAAATGCAAGGTAGCACGTTCACTGTATCCAATTTAGGTATGTTTGGTATAGAGAGTTTTACATCCATTATAAACCAACCAAACTCTGCAATACTATCTGTTGGTGCCATTGTGGAGAAACCTGTAGTAAAAAATGGTGCTATTGTAGTCGGTAATACCATGAAATTAACTTTAGCATGCGATCATAGAACTGTAGATGGTGCCATTGGTGCACAATTTTTACAAACACTTAAAACGTACATAGAGAATCCCGTTACGATGCTAGCATAAAGTATTATCATTAGAATAAAAAAGCCAGAGAATTTAAATCTCTGGCTTTTTTATTTTCATAAAAGGTATTCGCATTATATAAATACCTACTAAATTATATGTACCTCTTAATAATTAGCACCATGAAAAGCATGATACTAGTTTAACTTTCGCGTTTTATGAAGTAACCAAAAGTCGGCTAAAACAAGTGCAGCCATAGCTTCAACAATAGGTACAGCTCTCGGCACAACACAAGGATCGTGTCTTCCTTTACCTTGTATTTCTGTACTTTTTCCTTCCGCGTCTATGGTAGGCTGGTTTTGCATAATAGTTGCAACCGGCTTGAAGGCAACTCTAAAATAAATATCCATACCATTAGATATTCCTCCTGTATACCACCAGATAAATTAGATTCGGTAGAACCATCTTTATTAAAAATATCGTTGTGCTCTGAACCAGTCATTTTAGCACCACAAAAGCCACTCCCGAACTCAAATCCTTTAACTGCATTAATAGATAACATCGCTCTACCTAATTCTGCATGTAATTTCGAAAAGATTGGTTCTCCAAGACCTAATGGAACATTTTGTACCACACAAGTAATAGTTCCACCAATAGTATCGCCTTGTTTTCTTATATCCTTTATTTTATCAATCATCTTAGTCGCAAACTCCACATCAGGACAACGAACTATATTCTCTTCAATTTTTGAAAAATCAAGGGATTGATAAGGCTTTTCTAAAAAAATATCTCCGACAGAGGAAGTATAAGCATTGATTGAAATATGCGCAATTAATTGCTTTGCAAGAGCTCCAGCAACAACCCAATTGGCAGTTTCTCTAGCAGAAGTTCTACCTCCCCCACGATAATCTCTCACACCAAACTTTTTATCGTAAGTATAATCTGCATGGGAGGGGCGGTAAACATTCGTATTGTGGTTATAATCTTTACTTTTCTGATTTGTATTCTTAATTATAAAACCAATCGAGGTACCGGTGGTAACACCATCAAAGATACCGGACAGAAATTCTACTTGATCTGGTTCTTTTCGCTGCGTTACAATTTTAGATTGACCTGGCTTCCGCCTGTTTAACTCTTGTTGAATAGCTTCAAAGTTCACCTTTAATCCTGCAGGAAAACCGTCAATTACGCCGCCAATAGCAACACCATGTGACTCACCAAATGTGGTTAGTTTTAAAATATTTCCAAACGTGTTAAACATATCTACTAAATTTAAAACGAAAGTAGAATTATTTATGATAATAACATCACTAAATAGTAAAAAAAAGAGTGCAAAGTGGAATATCTATGCTAATATAATAAAACAAGAAAAGAGTAATTAATAAGTAAAAAGACTAAATCTATTGATATTAAAATACTTAACGATGAAAGAAAAAATAAGTAAAAAAAAAGCATTTAAAATTTGTTGTTATCTAAAAAAAGGTTCTATATTTGCATCCGCATTAGGGAAATAACTAATGTATGTCTAAGGAGAAATGGCAGAGTGGTCGAATGCGGCGGTCTTGAAAACCGTTGTCTGTAACAGGACCGGGGGTTCGAATCCCTCTTTCTCCGCAAATCCGGAGCTATTGCTTCGGATTTTTTTAGGGGATTAAAGAAAACTTGCACACGCAAGTTTTTTTTTGTCTTTACCGTAAAGAATTTTTTTTATACTTATAGAATTTCACAGGTACTTATTTTTCAATAGGTAATAAAAACACAATTAGTAATTCAAAATAGAATATCTGAATGTATTTTTTTTTATAAATTACACCGAACAAAACAATAACTAATGAAGGAACTCAAAGCCAAATTTCAAAAACAAACAGGCAGCAACATTGCAACAGACTTCACTAATTCATCCTATGAAAAATGGCTGGAAACAGAACTAATACAATACCAAAAAAAAGAGAACTATTACAAAAGAGAATTCTTAAAAGAAGTAGCTAACGAACTGCATAGCGCAGAAAAAAAACACCCGAAATATCCAAAATGTGATTTTAAAAAACTTGCTATTTTATCTGAAGAAGCAGGTGAGGTAGCAAAAGCAGTGCTTCATTACCATTATGAAAATGGTTCGCTAGAGGATATTAAAACTGAATTAACCCAAACCGCTGCTATGTGCATGAGAATGTATAACAGTCTACTGTAAAAAAATAGGTTTCAAAAAAAACCCACTCAAAAAATTGAGTGGGAAAATTGCTATGAAAAAGAACTTAGGACGTCTCCTAAGTAAAACAAATATACGTAAATATTTAAAAATAAATCTACTTTTAAAAAATAAAATGCTTTCAATATTAAGCAACTATAACAATCTAGCTTTATTACTAGAGAAAAAATATAACCGTAGCCATTATACAAAATAGCACTTGGGGAAATAATCGAAAGGCATAATAATACAAATCACTAGAATAGTTATTTATGATCCACAGTAAAAAAGCGTTTATACTGTATTAATAGCTTATAAAAATTGGCTCAAAATTTAATACAATTCAATTGAAAAAAAGTTCTATAGAGAATTATACTATATACATTCATCTCCAAATTAACTAATAGTTTTCTTGAATAAAATTTTACAAGAAGGACAAAATAATTTCTTATTTATTTACATGTAACTAACCTTCTAAAATAAATTTTATTAACATTTTCTTTAACAAAAAATTAACAATAAAGAATGAAATTTTGTATCTTGCAAAACTTCTTAAAGTAGAAGAAGAAAGGAAATAATAAAAAATTAGTTAAAAAACTTAATTATGAAAAACACTTTATTGAGTGCTGCGCTACTAATGTTTGGCGGTGTAGCTTTTGCACAAGATTTACCTGAAAATCCAGAACCTGGAAAATGTTATGTTCGGTGTAAAACTCCTGAAGTATGGAAAAACGAAGATGTTACTATTGAGGTAGCTCCAGCCTACAAAAAAATCGTTACCTATCCGGCAGAATACAAAACTGTGACCGAAAGGGTAATAGTTAAAGAAGCAGGACAACGTCTTGAAATTGTACCACCAGTTTGGGAAACAAAAACTGTTTCTTATACCGCAAAAGAAGATGCTAATGCATTGCGTGTAATAAAAGCCACTTTTTCACCAGATACTGAAACGATAGAAACTAAAGCCGCATCTGCAAACTGGGAAATGAGTGAAAAAGCTCCCGATTGTGAATCTAGTGATCCTAACGATTGTAGATATTGGTGCTACAAGCCTGTTCCTGCTAAATATGTAACCATACCGTTATCTAAGTTAGCACAAGATGCATCTACTACTTCTTCTCCAGTTCCTGGATACGAAAAGACCTATACTAAAAGGGTAATGGTAACACCTCCAACTACAAGAACCGTAGAAATTCCTGCGGAATATGGAACTATTAAAAAAATCGTTCTTGTAAAAGATGCGTGGCAAGAAGAAGTTACTGTTCCTGCTGTTTACAAAACAGTTACGAAAGAGGTTCTTGTTAACAAGGGTGGATTAACTACATGGAAAGAGGTAGAATGTACTCTTGTAGATAACACTTTGTTACCGATAACCTGGAACTTAGGAAGTTCTACCTTAACCTCTGAAGCAAAAACAATAATTGACGGTACCTTACTACCGATCCTTAAAGATGGTGTTGCAGTAGCAATTGAATCGCATACCGACTCTAGAGCTCCGCTGAATTCAACCAAGAGTTATCGGAAAAAAGAGCGCAAGCAGTTTCCAATTATTTAATCTCGAAAGGTGTTAACCCTAGTCAAATAACGGCAAATGGTTATGGTGAGTCTAGATTAACTAACAGATGTTCGGATGGTGTTTCATGTACAGAGGCAGAACACAGAAAAAACAGAAGAACGACATTTAGAGTTATTAACCAATAGTTACTGTTTTTAGTGACAGAAATAAAAACCGAAGTAGATACTTCGGTTTTTTATATGTTGTATTTTTAATAGTTTTCGATAACAGACTGGATAAATGGATAGTAATATTCTGTTAAGATTAATCCTTTTTTAGAATCGATCATCTTACCGCGATGATTCACAAAAACAAGAGCTGGATAAGAACTTATCTTATACTTCTTTTTTAAATTATTATTAACTTTTAATTTATCGGGTGTCACTAAATTTTTATTTCTTGGGTTGTCTGCTTCATAAAGTATTAGATCTTTGTCTGCAATAGTTTTAAATTTTTCAGTATGAAATAACTTTTTATCTAAAACCATACAAGGACCACACCAATCCGAACCAGTAAAATAAATTAGCACCGGTTTATTTTCCTTTTTAGACTTTTTTATAGCTTCTTTAAAAGTAGGAGCCCAATTTAAATGAATTTCTTCTGTTACTGCTAAATCAGAGCTATCTTTCTTTTCTTGGCTAAAAATAGTTCCGTTTAAAACAAAAAGAGCTAAAAGAAATACAATATTATTTTTCATAAATACTAGTTTTCTCAAAAATATCAAAAAAACAATACATTATGAAATGTAATTTTACAAGAAAAATCTCCTGTTAGATTAACGATATTATAATTCCACAAAAAATAGAAAACAAAACATATTCTAAAATAGGATAACTTTAATTCTATATGTGAAGGAATTTTAAAGCTGATAACTCGCCTACCTTTCATTATGTATCCTTCGCTCTTTGTAAAGGACTTATATTTGACTAACTTAACGAATTAACTTCTTATATTTTATTCGTTTTGGCATTAAATCGCCTCCTAAACGTTTCTTTTTATTTTCTTCATACTCCGAAAAAGAGCCTTCAAAGAAATACACCTGACTATCTCCCTCAAAAGCAAGAATATGCGTACAAATCCTATCTAAAAACCATCGGTCATGGGAAATAACAACCGCACATCCAGCAAAATTCTCAAGTCCTTCTTCCAATGCTCGAAGCGTATTAACATCTAAATCGTTTGTAGGCTCATCCAACAACAATACATTTCCTTCCTCCTTTAGGGTCATGGCCAAATGCAGTCTATTGCGCTCTCCTCCAGACAAAGTAGCCACTTTCTTATTCTGTTCGTTTCCAGAAAAATTAAATCTGCTCAAATAGGCTCTTGAATTTACCTGTTTTCCACCCATCATTACAAGGTCTTGACTATCCGAAAAATTCTCCCAAATAGTCTTATTGGGATCTATATTAGAATGGCTTTGATCTACATAAGCTATTTTGGCAGTATCTCCTACCGAAAAAGTTCCAGAATCTGGTTTCTCCTCTCCCATTATCATCCGGAAAATAGTAGTTTTTCCAGCTCCATTAGGTCCAATAACTCCAACAATACCTGCTTGCGGTAAATTAAACTCTAACTTTTCATATAGTAATTTATCCCCATAGGCCTTTGCTACTTGTGTTGCCTCGATGACATTGGTACCTAATCGAGGTCCATTGGGAATAAATATTTCTAGTTTTTCTTCTGCTTGTTTCTGGTCTTGATTTAATAATTTGTCGTAGTTCTTTAATCTAGCCTTAGATTTTGCTTGACGCCCTTTTGCCCCTTGTCGAACCCATTCCAACTCTCGTTCTAATGTTTTTTGTCTTTTAGAGGCAGTTTTACTTTCTTGTGCCAAACGCTTTGACTTTTGATCTAACCAAGAAGAATAATTACCTTTCCAAGGAATTCCTTCTCCTCTATCTAATTCGAGTATCCACCCTGCTACATTATCCAAGAAATAACGATCGTGTGTTACAGCAATCACGGTACCCTTGTATTGCGCCAGATGATGCTCTAACCAATGTACCGATTCCGCATCCAAATGGTTTGTTGGCTCATCTAGAAGTAAGATCTCTGGTTCTTGCAATAACAATCTACACAGTGCAACCCTTCTTCTCTCCCCTCCGGATAGAACTCCAATCTTTTTATCCGGTTCTGGAGTTCTAAGTGCATCCATGGCTATTTCTAATTTGGTGTCTAATTCCCAAGCGTTTGAGGCATCAATTTTATCTTGAAGCTCTGCTTGCCTGTCCATTAGTTTTTGCATCTTATCTGCATCAGAGTATACTTCCTCCAAACCAAACATGTCATTAATTTTATTGTATTCGTCCAAAACTGCTACCACATCTGCAACCCCCTCTTTTACAATCTCTAATACTGTTTTATCTTCATCTAGTTTTGGTTCTTGTTCTAAATAACCCACTTTATAACCTGGAGAAAAAACTACATCTCCTTGAAAGTTTTTTTCAACTCCTGCAATGATCTTTAGTAGAGTTGATTTACCAGAACCATTTAGTCCTAAAATCCCAATTTTAGCTCCGTAAAAAAAGCTTAAATAAATATCCTTTAAAACTTGCTTTCCCGTACTTTGATAGGTCTTTGAAACCTTATTCATGGAAAAGATAACTTTTTTATCGTCGCTCATAATATTTATATTTGTTATATGTTATTTAGACTCTTCCTTTTAGCGCATTGAAAACCCATGCATTCGCAAAAAAACCAAGACCCACAGCCCCAAAACCATATCCTGCAATTTCGTCATATTTAAAGACTGCTAAAGCAACTAATAAAACCCCCATAAAAATCATTATAAAAGTTGCCCATCCGAGCACTGTATTTTTATTCATACTCATAATACTAAATTTTATTTTCTATCGCGAAAAGGTAAAATTACCCAGCTATATATTGAAAGTAAAAACAAATATCGTAATTATTTAAAAAATAAAATAGAAAAGAAGAATATATGTTACAATTGGCAGCTATTTTAGCTTGGAAATTTACTTTTAACAGGTACGCATAATAGAACTTTATTCGAACAAAAAACCATGCGTAATTGCAATCACATGGTTGTTTTATGTTAAAAAGTAATTTATATTTTAGAGTATTGCACCCAACCTACTGCCTTGATTAATAGCCTCCTTTGCATCTAACTCTGCAGCGACATGTGCTCCACCAATCACATGCACTGTTGCTCCTTTTGCTACCAATGGGTCGTGTAATTCTTTGAAAGGAAGCTGCCCTGCACAAACAATAATGTGATCTACTTCCAGCAATTGCTCTTGCTCATCTTTTATATAATGTAATCCTCTATCATCAATTTTAGTATACTGTACTTCATTGATAAATTGTACTTTTTTCTTTTTCAAAGTAGCGCGATGAATCCAACCGGTTGTTTTTCCGAGGTTTCCTCCAAACTTACCTTTACTTCTTTTGAACATAAAAATTTCTCTCGGCGATGGATGTACTTCAGGCGAAACACCCTCGATACCACTTCGTGCCTGTAAAGATTTATCTATTCCCCACTCTTGAAGCCAAGCATCGATATTCTGACTTGTACTTTCTCCTTTGTGGGATAAATATTCTGAAACGTCAAAACCTATCCCTCCTGCACCAATGACAGCAACTCTTTTACCAACCTCTTTTTTATGCTTAATTACATCAATATAACTCAGCACTTTTTCATGGTCGATTCCAGCAATCGGGGGTTTTCTTGGTACAATTCCGGTAGCCAGTACAATTTCGTCATAACCTGCCGCTAACAATTCTTGGGAGGTAACTTTAGTATTTAAATGAACCGTTACATTATGAAGCTCTATCTGTTTGTTAAAATATCGAATAGTCTCGTAGAATTCTTCTTTCCCTGGAATTTGTTTGGCAATGTTAAATTGCCCTCCTATTTCACTTTCTGCATCGTATAAAGTAACATCATGTCCACGCATTGCTGCGATAGTAGATGCTGCTAGACCAGCAGGGCCAGCCCCAACTACAGCGATTCGCTTCTTTTCTGTCGTTGGATTATAATTTAATTCTGTTTCATGACATGCTCTTGGATTTACGAGACAACTGGCAATTTTCTTCTGGAATACGTGATCCAAACATGCCTGGTTACATGCGATACAGGTGTTAATTTCGTCTTCTCTTTCTTCTTCTGCTTTTTTAACCCACTCCGGGTCCGCCAAAAATGGTCTTGCCATAGAAACCATATCCGCATGCCCTTGTGCTAAAATATCTTCTGCAACATCTGGCATATTAATCCGATTAGAGGTAATTAAAGGAATGGATACTTCCGCTTTCATTTTTTGCGTTACCCAAGAAAAAGCAGCCCGAGGTACCGAGGTAGCAATTGTTGGAATTCTTGCTTCATGCCATCCAATACCGGTATTTATAATTGTTGCTCCCGCTTTTTCAATGGCTTTTCCTAATTGTACAACCTCCTGCCAAGAACTTCCCTGTTCCACCAAATCTAACATAGACAAACGATAAATGATAATAAAGTTTGGTCCTACTGCCTCTCTAGTTTCTGTAACTAATTGTACCGGTAACTTAATTCTATTTTCATATTCTCCCCCCCAGCTATCCATTCTTTTATTGGTTCTCTTTACAATAAATTGGTTGATTAAGTATCCTTCTGAACCCATTATTTCTATACCGTCATACCCAGCCTCCTTGGCTAATTTTGCAGAATTAATAAAATCTCTTATGGTTCTTTTTATTCCTGATTGCTTCAGTTTAAAAGGCTTAAAGGGAGATATGGGAGCTTGTATTGCGGAAGGCGCTACACTAAATGGATGGTATGCATATCGTCCGGTGTGTAAGATTTGCATGCAAATCTTACCCCCTTCTCGATGAACTGCCTCTGTTATAACTTTATGCTCTCTCACATGTTTTCTAGTACTCATTCTTGCAGAAAATGGCGCAGTCCATCCTTGAACGTTCGGAGAGATGCCTCCGGTAACTATAAGTCCAACACCGCCTCTTGCTCGTTCAGCATAGTAGGTAGCTATTTTTTGAACCCCCTTCTTTTCTTCTTCTAATCCAGTATGCATAGACCCCATTAAAACCCTGTTTTTAAGCGTAGTAAATCCAAGATCTAAAGGTTTAAATATATGCTTATACTTTGTCATAATTCTATAGTTTTTGTTTTTTTATTATGCACGCATAACAAATGCAAGATAGTACAAATTACTTATATATTAAAAAAAAAGCATTTTCGTTCGAAAATGCTTAGCAATGCTTATTAACTTTTTAAAAGTAGGGTTGTTTAAATATTTTTTGATGCAGTATGCGATAAAGTCTAAAAAATAACCACCCCAAAATAATTCCAGAAATATATCCCATGGTAACATCTAATGGATAATGTACTCCTAAATATATTCTACTATATCCAAAGAATAATGGAAAAACGAGAAGTGCATAAATACTTTTGGATCTCGTTCGAAACATTAGAATCATAAAAACAGTAAAAGTAGTAGACAAGGATGCATGTCCTGACCAAAAACTGTAGCCTTTAGGCTTGTAGGAAAAATAGCGCAGATGGTCTTGTAAAGCATCTGTATTACATGGTCTTGTTCTCGAGGTGATACCCTTTATAAAATTAGTGAACTGATCAGAAAAAGCGACAAGAAAAATTAAAAAGACTAAGGTAAACACCCCTTTTTTAACTCCTAATTGCCGAAACATATATACTAAAACCAGCAAAAAAACCGGTGCCCAATTAAATTGTTTGGTTATTGCTAACCAAAAGGAGTCAAAACGAGGACTTCCTAAACTATTTAGAAATAATAGTAACTCTGTATCTAATTCAAATAAACTCTCCATCAATTTACTTTCCTACCTTAAGAATTTCAACCTCTAATACCAAATCCGTTTTTGGAGGAATTGGCCCTATGCCTCTTTCTCCATACCCAAGGTAATATGGAATGAAAAATACAGCCTTATCTCCTTCGCGCATGGTCTTCACTCCTTCTTTCCAACCGGCGATTAAACTCATCTCATCTATTACAAAACTTAGAGGTTCTCCTTTCTCTATACTAGAGTCTACCTTTTTTCCATTAGCGGTATAAATTTCATAGTGTGCTTGCGTAAGCAATGCTGGATTGACTTTTTTACCTTTTCCTTTTTGAAGATAGCGTATTTTTAGGCCTGAAGCGGTCTCTGTCGCTTTCTGAATACCCATACTATCCAAAAATTCTTGCTTCAATTTTTCGAGCATACGCTTTCTTTCGGCTTCCCTTTCTTCCGCATTTGCCAATTCCGTTTCAAAAACAAGAGGAGCGTCGAAAGCTTTCGCATCTTTTCCTACTCGAAGTATCTCAATGTGATTGATGATATTGTTTTTTGAATGGTATCTACGATTTCTTGTCCTTTGAGAACCATACCAAATACCGTATGCTTCCCATCTAACCATGGTGTTGCTTTGTGGGTTATGAAAAATTGACTGGAGTTGGTATTAACTCCAGAATTTGCCATAGACAAAACACCTTTTTTATCGTGTTTGAATAGTAATTCCCCTTTTTCGTTCATTGGAAATTCATCTGGGAAACGGTATCCAGCATTTCCTTTACCCGTTCCAGTAATGTCACCTCCTTGAATCATAAAATCTTTAATCACACGATGAAATACAGTAGCATCGTAATATGGTTTTCCTTTCAAGGAATCTGTCATTTGCGGATTGTTACCTTCGGCTAATGCAATAAAATTTGCAACAGTCATTGGCACTTCATCTTTATGTAATTTTAAAAGAATATCTCCTCTATTTGTTTGGATATCTGCGTATATACCACTTTCTAAGTCTGGATATTTAACAGACTTACAAGAAAAAAATAAAGTGGTGACTAGAACAAAAATAGCAGTATTAAATTTCATTTTAATTAGGTATTTGTATAAATCTACTAAAAACTAGGCTAGCACAATACTAGCCTAAAAAATACTTTTTATTAACTCTATTTTACTTCTAAAAGCTCCACTTCAAAAACCAAGGTTGAAAATGGTTTAATTTTATCTCCCTTTTGAAGATAACCATACGCTAATTCTTGCGGAATAAAGAATTTATATTTCGCTCCTGGCTTCATTAACTGAAGTCCCTCAGTCCATCCTTTGATAACTTGAGTAACACCAAATTCAGCAGGTTGGTTTCTCTCCACAGAACTATCAAAAACGGTACCGTCAATTAAAGTTCCTGTATAATGTACTTTAACCCTAGCGCTTTCTTTAGGTGCTTCTCCTTCTCCCTCTTTTAATACCGAATATTGTAATCCTGAAGCCGTCGTTACGACACCAGAATTATTTTTATTTTTCTCTAAAAAGTCTTCATTTACTTTTTTATACTCTCCAAACTTTCTTATGGCCTCAATCTCCTGCTTCTCCTGCATCAACTTCATCTTATCCTCTTGTGCTTTTCTAAAATAATTAGATATGACAATATTGGCATCCTTGGGATCGATTTTCAAGTCTGTAGAATCTAATACACTTTTAAAACCTTGTAAAAACATATCATAGTCTGCTTCTTTAAAATTCACGGTAATTTTAGTAGCCATATCTACACCAATAGCATAACTGACAGAATCGATATCCGAATTCAGCGAACTGTTTGTTTTAAGCTGTCCGTTACTACATGATACAATAGTTAGTCCGACAATCGCAGCGGCAATAATTTTAGTTATTCTCATTTTAATATAATTTACTTTTTAATATTTATGTTGTGTAAAGTTACTGTACTAATAAGAGACTCGTTTACTCCTATTTTGTTTCCATCTCCTACCACCCCAAAAGCACTGTAAGATGGAATCAAAAAAGTAACTGTTTCTCCTATTTTCATTCTCTTTACACCGTCTTGCAGAGCAGGTATAAAATCCTCTTTATCTACGGTGTAAAATCGTTTTTGTTTTTTATAAACTAGTTCGTTCTGTAAATTCCTGATATCAAATTCGATTTCTATTTGATCATTTGTCTTCGGAGTAAGACTAGCCAAACTATCTTTTTTCTGGTAAAAGTACCAGTATCCATTGGTACTGGTAAGGTAAACATTTACGGTATCTCTTGCTATTAACAATTCTAATTTTTTCTTTTCAGCAGCATTTAGCTTCTTATTTTTCTCAATCAATTCATTATAAAAAATTGTTTTCCCTGCTGCTTAGGTTTTCGTGCTACTTCTTCCTTACACGAAAGTAAAACAAATGCAAAAACTAGAAAAATAACAGGTCTAAAGTGTCGCATATGAGGTTTGTAATTCGTTGGCATAGTTAGGTAATAAACTGGTAAACTTCTTCACGGTTTCTTCGATAGATAAATTGCTCTTTCCTCCTGCTGCATTGTCATGACCGCCACCATTAAAATACTTTCGAGCAAATTGATTAACAGAGAAAGTACCTTTAGAACGAAATGAAATTTTCGTAATTCCTTGTTCCGCATCTTCTATAAAGATTACACCAAAAACAATTCCTTTAATCGATAGTGCATAGTTAACAATACCCTCTGTATCACCTTTCGAGTAATTAAATTTTCGCTTTTCTTCTTCAGATATGGTTATGTACGCTGTTTTAAACTCTGGTAATACCTGTAAATTAGATAGCGCTTGCCCGAGAAGTAGCAAGCGACTTTGCGAATTTGCGTCATTTACATTACTGTGAATTCTATCATTTGCAGCACCCTTGTCAATTAAATCTGCTATAACGCGATGGGTTTGGCTTGTTGTTGATCTAAAACGAAAAGAGCCGGTATCGGTCATAATACCAGTATACAAACAAGTTGCTATATCTTTATTAATCATACCCTTGTCTCCCATTTTAGCAATAAAGTTGTACACCATCTGACAAGTTGATGACATTTCTGTATCGGAATACATGTAGGTAAAATCGTCGGGTTGTTGGTGATGGTCAATGAGAACGAAATCACAACGCATGGTTTCCAATGTATTTTGCATATCTGTTCCTACCCTGTGAAAAGCATTAAAGTCTAATAAAAATATTATATCTACTTTACGCAAAGCACGTAAGCATTGTTTATTTTGTCTATCGAAACGATAAACTGTTTCAGAACCCGGAATCCAATGTAAAAAATCAGGATATTCATTAGGCATTAAAACTTGCGTTTGATGGCCTTTTAAATCAAAATAATGCTTTAACCCAAGCGTAGACCCAATAGCGTCACCATCGGGATTTCTATGCCCTATGACAACTATGTTTCTAGGTTGTAAAAGATATTCTTTTAACTTGTCAAATTGTTTTAAAATCATAAGTGGCGAATATACAAATTAATGTTTTATCTACCTTTTGCCATTACCTATTTCTTGATTATACAAGACTTAACTTGCTCATAACATTAAAAGTCGTAAATTTGCGCCGATTTAAAAAAGAAGATTGATAAAATGGCAACAAATAGAACATTTACAATGATTAAACCAGATGCAGTTGAAAACGGACATACTGGTGCTATATTAGAAAAAATCAATGCTGCAGGTTTTAGAATTGTAGCAATGAAAAAAACACACATGACAAAGCGCGACGCAGAAACGTTTTATGCAATCCATAGCGAGCGTCCATTCTTTGGAGAGCTAGTGGAATTCATGACAAGAGGACCAATTGTTGCAGCTATATTAGAAAAAGATAATGCTGTGGAAGACTTCAGAACTTTAATTGGCGCGACCAATCCTGCAGAAGCAGCGGAAGGAACAATCCGTAAATTATTTGCAACTTCTATAGGTGAGAACGCAGTACATGGTTCAGATTCTGATGACAATGCAGCTATTGAAGGAGCTTTTCACTTCTCAGGTAGAGAAATGTTTTAATCCAATTTGGCAAGAATCACTATTTATTTATCATAAAAAAACTCGTCATAAATTTTGACGAGTTTTTTATGAAAACTAGTTTTACTCAAGTTTTTATCTCTAATCTACACCAGCAATAGTCTTTTCACCACTTCCTCGCGCATTTCTTCGTTCAACATTCCTTTAATTTTTTCTTTTCCATGGCTTAGTTCTTCTCGCAACACTGAGGAACGCAATCGAATAAATAAGGTTCCACTTTGCAACTTTATCTCCTCGGTATACGATGCAACACCGGGTCCCATTATTTTATACCAAGCTTCTTCAATATGAATTTTATGAAATCCTTTTTCTAATTTATTTTCTTTGATAAAACTCTTCATTAAATCCTTTACGGAGTGGCTGTCGTTTTCTCTTTTCGCCATCAAAAATCGTGTGTTAAAGTTTAAACATTTGATATTCTTTGTCACTTTTTCTCAAAACATTTTCAGTTCTATCTGCATGGGTATCGGTTATAAAAATTTGGCCAAAATCATCATTGTTTACCAAATCGATAATTTGAGAAACTCGCTGCTCATCTAATTTATCAAAAATATCATCTAACAGTAAAATTGGTGTTCGTTTTGCTTGTTTTTTTATAAAGTCAAATTGTGCAAATTTCAGGGCAATTAAATAGGATTTTTGTTGCCCTTGTGATCCGAATTTTTTAATCGGGTAACTTTCTATTTCAAAAACCAAATCATCTTTGTGAACGCCAACTGTAGAATATTGCATTATTTTATCTTTCTCTAAATGTAATTGCAACAATTCTTCAAACGAAGTACTATTTAGCTGGCTTTTATACACTAGATTCACAGTTTCAGCTGCACCGGTAATAACTTTGTGCTTCTCGATAAAGATAGGTAAAAACTCTTTTAAAAAAGAGCTTCGTTTTTCATAAATAACAGTTCCATGCTGAACTAACTGTTGGTCATAAATCTTCAAATTAAGTGCATCAAAGGTGCGATTTGCTGCAAAGTATTTCAAAAGAGCATTTCTTTGGGTTAGCGTTTTATTGTAGGCAATTAAATGCGACAAATAGGTTTTGTCTTGTTGCGAAATAACACCATCCATAAACTTTCTGCGCGTATCACTTCCTTCAATTATTAAATCGCGATCGGCAGGAGAGATGATTACCAAAGGTAATTGCCCAATATGATCGGAAATCTTATCATATACCTTCCCATTTCTTTTTAACACCTTCTTTTGTCCCTTTTTCAAAGAACACAAAACAGATTCTGGACGGTTTTCGATAAGATAATCTCCTTCGATCATAAAAAAACCTTCTCCATGCCGTATGTTTTGACCAGCAATGGCATTAAAATAACTTTTGGTAAAAGACAGATAATAAATAGCGTCTAACACATTTGTTTTACCGACTCCATTAGCTCCCACAAAACAATTAATTTTCTTTTGAAATGTGAAGGATTTTGATTCAATGTTTTTAAAATTCACCAAGGAAATTCGCTGCAAATACATGTAAAAAAAATGTTTCTTAAAAGGTAGCGCAAATTATTGAAATTTTACTAAAAATCGGTTTTTAATTCCAATTAAAAAAACTATTTTTGTCGGCACCAATTTTTTAAGCAATTATGGCAACATACAAGAAAAGAGGTTATAAACCTAAGAAAGAAAAAAACGCACAAGAAGTAGAGGAAACTTTTGACGAATCACAAAGTACAACTGCTGAGGTGTTTAACAACTTAGACGATGCAGCTAATAAATCAGAACAATGGATTGAAAAAAACAGCCAACCATTGTTTTACGGATTGGTTGGGATTGCGGCCGTAATTTTGGTTTTCTTGGCCTACAATAAATTTGTAGCAGAACCAGCAGAGCTTGACGCATCAAACGAGCTTGCATACCCTCGTACCTTTTTTGATGAAGCCACAACTTCTACAGGTAAAACGGCGGATTCTTTATATACGCTTGGGTTAGAAGGTGGTGAAGGAAAATACGGATTTCTTGATATTGCAGATAGTTTTTCAGGTACCAAAGCAGGAAATTTAGCGAACTATTACGCCGGTATCTCATATCTAAAAATGAAAAAATACGAAGATGCTATCGAGTATTTGAGTAAATACTCGTCAGAGGATGAACTATTAGGTCCTACTGCATTAGGAGCTATAGGGGATGCTTTTGCGGATATCAACCAATTAGAGGATGCTCTTGACTATTATGAAAAAGCCGCAAATAAAAAAGATAATGACTTTACATCACCGTTATTCTTATTTAAAGCTGGTCAAATAGCAATGAACTTAAAAGATTTCAGCAGAGCAGAGCGTTTGTTTACCACGATTAAAGAAAGATATAGCGAATCTTCTCAGGGTAGAGATATAGAAAAGTACATCAACGGGGCTAAGTACGCGCAATAATTGCGTGGCTAAAATTGAGTTTACGTATCTTTACAGTATCAATTTTACAGTACGTTAATACAAAATAAATGGCAACAACAAATTTATCTTATTACGATAAAGCTTCAATCCCAAATGCGAAAGATTTTCGATTTGGGATTGTTGTTTCAGAATGGAACCCTGAAATAACTAATAACCTACACCAAGGAGCAATAGATACCCTTATAGATTGCGGAACACTTAAAGAAAACATCATATCGTGGGATGTTCCGGGTAGTTTTGAACTGGTATATGGATGTAAAAAAATAATTGAAACCCATAAGTTAGACGCTGTAATTGCCATCGGGAACGTTATACAAGGAGAAACGAAACACTTTGATTTTGTATGTGATGGGGTAACTCAAGGAATTACCAATCTAAATATTAAATATGATGTTCCGGTTATTTTTTGTGTATTAACCGATAACACAAAACAACAATCTATAGATAGATCTGGAGGAAAACTTGGAAATAAAGGAATTGAATGTGCTGTAGCTGCCGTAAAAATGGCCGCATTAAAACAACAAAAAAGAACATCCAATTCTTTAGGTTTTTAACAGACTATCCAATAGCGCTTGCGCTACTACTAGTTCCTGTAAAGAAAAAGAAGCAAACGCTTAAAAACACAAGTTCCCAAGGGTAACTTAGATGTTAAGATTTTTTACCAACCGATGTAAATTCAGTATTTTTGGATATGGTGGTGTAATTTTTGTGCACTTAAACGCAAAACAAAACTTTTATGGGATTTATAAAAAAAGAAAATAAAAAATTTGATTATACTCCTCGTTACTACAAGGGAGAGGGAAACCCTTATGAGGTAAAACATAAATTTGACAAATTCAGAACCACTGTTGGGAAAAAGAAAAGTTTAAAAGGTAAATTTAATGCTGCCATTGACGAATTTAAAAATTCTAAAAACGGTGGATTTAACAAAACGCATGCCATTATCATTATCATTTTGATTTTTATATTTCTGTACATTATCGACTTTGAACTATCCATTTTTTTATCGTAATAACCACTTATGTCAAACATCATTCAACTACTACCCGACCATGTGGCCAATCAAATCGCTGCTGGTGAGGTAGTGCAAAGACCTGCCTCTGTAGTGAAAGAATTAATGGAAAATTCTATAGACGCTGGAGCCACATCTGTAAAGTTAATCCTAAAAGATGCAGGAAAAACCCTAATTCAAGTAATTGACAATGGAAAAGGGATGAGCCCAACCGATGCAGCATTGTCTTTTGAAAGACACGCCACGTCTAAAATATCGCATGCAAAAGATTTATTTAACCTGAATACAAAAGGATTTAGAGGGGAAGCACTTGCATCGATTGCTGCCATTGCGCAGGTAAAATTAAAAACCAAACAAGAGACACAGGAACTTGGAACATACATTAAAATTGAGGGTAGTAAGATTACAACCCAAGAGCCAGTATCTTTTGGAAAAGGAACAAGTATAGCAGTAAAAAATTTATTTTACAACATTCCTGCTAGGAGGAATTTTCTAAAATCAGACACCATAGAAACACGTCACATTGTTGACGAATTCCAACGCATTGCTCTAGCACATCCTGACATTACTTTTTTATTACACCATAATAACAATGAGATCTACCATTTAAAAGAAAGCAACTTACGAAAGCGAATTGTTAACATTTTTGGAACTAAAATGAATGAAAAATTAGTTCCAATAAGCGAACAAACAGACATTGTATCTGTAAAAGGTTTTATTGCAAAACCTGCTTTTGCTAAGAAAAAGAGAGGAGAACAATTTTTCTTTGTCAATAACAGGTTTATAAAAAGTTCTTACTTAAACCATGCCGTTGTAAATGCATTTGAAGGACTATTGGACCATGGAGCGCATCCTTCTTATTTTTTATATTTAGAAGTCCCTACAGACTCTATTGACATAAATATACATCCGACAAAAACAGAAATAAAATTCGACAATGAAAAAGCACTGTATGCTATATTGAGAGCCACTGTAAAACACAGTTTAGGACAATATAGCATTGCTCCCGTTTTAGATTTTGATCGAGATGCTAATCTTGATACGCCATATGCGTATAATAGAAAAGAGGTAACAAAAACACCTCCTATTGCTGTTGACCCTAGCTTTAATCCTTTTAAAATAAGTGAAACAAAAAGTAGCACTTCTGGTAATTCTTTTACGCCAAGAACTTCTACCCCTAAAAATAACAGTTACCAACATTCCTTTACAAAAGAGCAAGGAAGTTGGGAAGCATTATACAGTTCTGTTGCGTCAGAAACACAGCAAGAACAATTATTTACTTCGGAAAAAGAGAACAACACAAGTAAAAGTTTTCAAATTCAAAAAAAATACATTCTTAGTTCCATAAAATCTGGCGTAGTACTCATTCACCAATCCCAAGCACATCAGCGCATTTTATACGAAAACTTTTTAGAAAATATTACTGTAAAAGAAGCCAGTAGCCAACAATTACTCTTTCCTGTTTCCATTTCTTTTAGTCCTTCCGACATAGAGACAATCTGTAGCATTAAAGCTGACTTAGAAAGTGCAGGATTTTTATTTAAGGAAATAGGCAAAGATAATTTAAGTATCGAAGGCATACCAACTTCTATTACGGAGAGTCAAATTTCTCTAATTTTAGAACAATTGTTAGATGATATAAAAATGGAAGTTCCAGACGCTAGTTTTAGCCATTTTGACGTTATGGCAAAATCCTTTGCTAAATCGCTCGCAATAAAAACAGGAGTTCCTTTAACCACCAGAGAACAAGACAATCTCGTTAATAATTTATTCTCTTGCAAAGAACCCACGGTTTCTCCTTTTGGAAAGCCAACTTTTAAAACCTTAACTTTACAGGAAATTGATGGAATTTTTAACAGGTAAAACATTTTATACCTTGAAAAGATTAGTTAATTTTATAGCTGTAGATTAACATCAAAAAAAATACCTATGCCAAGATTAACCGATGCTATAAAGCATTTACTAATTTTAAATGTAGTCATGTTCTTGGGGCCACAGCTCATTAATGTAGACCTAACCAATATACTTGCACTACATTTTCCAGAAAACGGGCACTTCGGTGTTTGGCAATATGTAACCCATATGTTTATGCATGGTAGCCTATGCACCTAATATTTAATATGTATGCGCTATGGGCTTTTGGTACTCCATTGGAACAGATGTGGGGTACTAAAAAATTTGTTTTCTTTTACTTTAGTGCAGGAATAGGTGCTGGTTTAATTTACACCTTAGTAAACTACTACCAATTTAACGGCTTATATGAAATATTTGCCAACGCTGGATTGAATCACAATGAAATCATTTCAATTCTGGAAGCGGGAAAAACTAACGACTCCAGAATAACAGGTATGATTACCCAAGATCAATTTAATCAAATTGTAAGTTTATTCAATACACCAGCAGTAGGTGCCTCAGGAGCAATATACGGCGTTTTAGTAGCGTTTGGGATCGCTTTCCCAAATGCAAAATTAGCGCTGATATTTTTCCCAGTCCCAATTGCAGCAAAATACTTTATACCCATAATCATTTTAAGTGATCTGTTTTTTGGTTTAACAAAGTATTCAATAGGTAATGTTGCGCACTTCGCCCATATTGGGGGTGCTATTATTGGATTTTTAATTGCCTGGTATTGGAAGAAAAATCAATTTAAAATAATGTAACTACTAAAATTCTGTCAATTAGAACCACTATGAGTATACTTGAAGACCTAAAAAATAGATTTAAATATGCAGGGGTTGTTGAAAAATTGATCTATGTAAATATTGGTGTATTTCTATTTGTATTTATTGTAAATACATTTAGTTTTTTATTTCAAGCTCCATCTAATTTTATGTTAGAATGGTTTGCCCTACCAGCAAGTTTTAGCGAGTTTTTGAGTAAGCCTTGGACTATTATAACCTATGGTTTTTTACATACGGGCTTTATTCATATACTGTTTAATCTAATAGCGTTGTACTACATCGGTAATTTGTTCAAACAATACTTTACCGCAAAGCAACTGCTAAATTTTTATCTACTAGGAACCTTTTTTGGTGGTTTAATATTTGTTTTAAGTTATAATATATTTCCAGCTTTTCAAAGTCAGGTTCACAACAATATACTTATAGGCGCATCGGCGGGAATATCGGCTATTTTCATTGGAGTTGCCACTTACATCCCTAACTACGAAGTTCGATTTCCTCTTATTGGCTATGTAAAACTATGGATTCTAGCATGTATATGGATTGCTATTGATGTGATTCAAATACCTGTGAGTAATGCCGGCGGACATTTAGCGCATATAGGAGGAGCTTTGTTTGGGTATTTATACGTCTTTTACAATAGTAACAAACAACTTACCATCTACTTTAACACGCCTAAAATATTTCAAAAGAAAAGAAAAAAAACGCCATTAAAAACCGTACATAAAACCGAACGCAGAGCAACCTACTCATCGCAAAAATCAAAATCTACAAATCAAAAAGAAATTGACAATATTTTAGATAAAATAGGGAAATCTGGGTATGATACCTTAACAAAAGAAGAAAAGGAATTTTTATTTAAACAAGGTAAAAAATAAATGAAACAATTCTCCTTATTTAGAAAATTATTGTTTTTTATCAATTCGATTTTAGCATGTGCTTTAGTACTCGCATATTTCCTTCCTCATATTTCTCCAAAAACCATACCTGCTCTAACTGTTTTTAGTTTATTTGTGCCATTCTTGATCTTTTGTAATTTATTCTTTTGCATCTACTGGATATTGAAGTTGCATAAAAACGTATTATTACCAGCTTTTGTATTAGTTATTGGATGGTTTTTTGCCCCTCCCATCGTAAAATTCTCCAACAAAGAAATTGTTTTAACAGATGACCTTAAAGTAATGAGCTACAACGTACGCATGTTTAACCATTACAAATGGAATGATCAAGAGGATATTGAAGAACAAATATTTAGTTTTGTCAATAGTGAAAATCCAGACATTATTGCATTTCAAGAGTTTTACCAATCCGATAAATTGAATATAAAACTACCCTATAGTTACATCAAAACAAAATCCAAAAGCAATAAATTTGGCTTGGCCATTTATTCCAAATTACCAATTGTAAATAAAGGCTCTTTAAACTTTCAAGATAGCGCCAACAATACCATATTTATTGATGTTGTTAAGGGAAAAGACACCATTCGGGTATACAATGTACATTTAGAGTCCTTAAAATTAAATCCTAGTAAAGAAAATTTTGGAGAAAAAGATTCAGAGCGTTTATACCAGCGCTTATCTAATGGATTTAAAAAACAAGAAGACCAGACAAAACTTATTCTAAAAAATGAGTTAGAGTGGAAAGGAAAAAAAATACTGTGCGGTGATTTTAACAATACATCTTATTCATGGGTATATAAAAAGTTAGCCACCAATAAACAAGACGCTTTTATTAAAAGCGGTATCGGATTAGGTAAAACGTTCCGTTATATATATCCGATTAGAATTGACTTTATTCTTACCGATAAAAATGCAGATATACACCAATTTAAAACCTATTCAGAGATAAAGCTCTCCGACCACTATCCAATAATGAGTCGTTTAAATTGGAAATAATATCGCTTCTGAAAAATTTTAAAATTATATTTGTTTTTGTAAAAACACAAATCAATGACACACTTTGACGTAGCCATTATAGGAAGTGGCCCATCCGGAGCATCTACAGCATTTCAATTAGCAGCTAAGGGAATTAAAACCGTTATAATTGAAAAAAGTATTTTACCTCGATATAAAACTTGTGGTGGCGGATTTGTGTACCGCGGCAGAAAACTATTGCCATTCGCTTTGGATAATGTCATCGAAAAAGAATTTAACACCGTTGAAGTTCACCTAGGAAAAAAACTACATTTTTCTACCAAAAGAGAAGAACCTACAATTTCAATGGTAATGCGGGATAGTTTTGACCATTTAATTACTCAAAAAGCACAAGAACTAGGAGCTACACTATTGGAAAATCATAAACTTACAGGACTTGCGTTGCATCCGGAGCACCTGGTATTGGAAACCTCAAAAGGAAACTACACTACCAATTTTGTTATTGCAGCAGATGGTGCACTTAGTCCTACAGCAAAAATGGCTGGATGGAAAGAAGATACGAGAAAGCTAATCCCTGCTCTTGAATATGAAGTAGAAGTTTCGGAAGAGGATTTTAAACGCTGGTCTGAAATTGTTCGTTTTGATATTGATGCCATACCTTATGGTTATGCCTGGAGTTTCCCCAAGAAAAACCACTTATCCATAGGAGTAGCCTCTACCAAAAGAACCAGGCTAAATTTAAAAAAATACTATCAAGAATACTTGGAAAACACCCTTGGTATCAAAAATGTTTTAAACGAGGCACAACACGGTTTTCAAATCCCCATAGCCCCACGAACAGATGGTTTCGTTAAAAACAATGTTTTTTTGATTGGTGATGCTGCAGGCTTTGCAGATCCCATTACAGCAGAGGGGATTTCTAATGCTATTTTAAGTGGTAACCTAGTTGCAGAGGCTATTCTTGAGAGTAAACTAAACCCAGACAAAGCAAAAGCACTGTACCTTTCAAAATTAGAAAAAAACTTGCTTCCTGAATTACAATCAGGACTTTGGCTCTCAAAATGGTTTTACGAACAAAAAACTATTCGAAATATACTACTTAAAAAATACGGGCAACACTTTAGCGAAGCAATGGCAGATATATTTCACGGCAATCGAAGTTACCCAAAAGACATCAAAAATAGAATAGCACAAAAATTAAAAGGATTTGTATCTCTACAAAATTAGATTGCAACAGAATTGAAATTTAGTTTATGGAAACGATCTACACATTAGAGGTGCGCGTTTTTTTTGAAAACCTAAAATAAAATATGGCTTATGCCTTTACTCCTTGTTATTGTTAAATTTTCAGATAACAAAAAGTGCAGCGTAAAAAAATGTGATAACTACACAATCTTTTGTTTAAAAAATGGAACTAAAATATATTTATTGTAGTGCAACATGTAGTATAAAACAAAGCTAAAAATGTATACTATTTTTTAACAACGTGCTTTAAATGTAGCATATCAATCGGGTTCATTCCTAATCCTTCTATATTTTTTTGTCTAAAACGAATAACCTCATCATAGTATAAGGGTACTATTGGCGCTTCACTTATGAGAATACTATCCATTTTTTGATACAACAGAAACCGTTTCTCTAGAGTAGTTTCTTTTGTAGCCATCTCGTATAATTGATCAAAACGAACATTTTTAAAATGGGTGTAATTTGGGCCATTAGGTGCAAAATTTTTACTGTAAAATAGCGACAAATAATTTTCAGCATCTGGATAGTCTGCAATCCAACTTGCCCTGAACACAGCTAGTTTCCCGCTCGCTCGTGCTTGCCGTAAACTGGATGGTGGCATTACGTCAATACGAACTGTTATACCAATTCGTTGTAATTCTCTTTGAATAAATTCACATAAGTCTAGATAATTACTATTGGTTGTGATTGTGACCCTAGGATTGGCTATTCCTGTTTCCCTTTGGAATTGCAATACAAGATCCTTTGCTTTTTCGGGTTGGTAAGTATAACCTTTTTGTGCATTAAAAGAGGGCAATCCGTTTGGCACGAATCCGTTGGAAGCTGGAAAACCGATTCCATTACGTAAGAATTTAATCATTTTCGCTCTATCAAAACCATAATTAATCGCTTTTCTAAGTAAGTGGGATTGCAGCGTGGAATCGGACGCTGCATCTACATAAATACCTAAATATTCGGTGTTTAAATAAGGACCTGTCTGCATTTTAATTCGATCGGAATACTTCTCCTTTAAACTACCATCGGTATTTAAAATATCATCTTTGTAAGAGGCATCTAAACTCTTCATGAAATCAATATTTCCTTGAATAAATTGAAGAAATTCACTTTGTTTATCGGGTAAAAATGTAATGGCAACCGCTTCCAAATAAGGCAAAGCAACACCCTGGCTATCTTTTTCAAAATATCCTGGATTCTTTCGCAGTACTAATTTTGTATTCTCTACCCAAAGTTTAAATTGAAATGGGCCTGTTCCTACGGGGTTAGCTCTAAAGTTAGCTCCGTAATACTCTACTGCCTCTTTGGGAACAACAGAACAATATTTCATTGCTAATAATCCTAAAAAAGGGGGAAAGGCTTGTTTTAATTGAATTTTAAATACAGAATCATTTACCGCCGCATAGGACGCTACTTTTTGCAACACCCAGCCACCAGGGGAGGCTACATTTTTATCTTGCAATCTATCGAAAGAAAACGCAAAATCGCTGGCCGTTACTTTTCTTGTTTCCTCGTTACCGAACGCGCTGTTTTTATGGTAAAAAACATCATCCCGCAAGGTAAACACATATTCCTTACCATCATCGGATACACGCCATTCTTTAGCGATATCAGGACGAACATATAAGCTATCATCTAATTGTACAAGACCATTGTACAGTTGATTGACCACCCAAATATTTCTTTGGTCTTTGGCAAAAGCGGGGTCTAACGAAGATACATTAGAATGTTCGTTATATCTAAAGACATCTTTAGCAGCGTATTCATTTTTCTTTTCTGAACAAGCTAAGGATAGCACGAGTGTTAGTACTAACGAATAACTAAGAAACTTTCTTTCGTTTATTCTTGTAATATTTTTTGTTTGCAATATATATAGTTTTTGAAACGGTTGCGAAAATATCGTGACGATTTTTATCGGTAATCGCAAGCTCTTTTACAATGTCTATTTCATTCTCTAAAGCTACTCGATTTTTTATATATTCAATTTCTTCTTTGGTAAAACTAAAATCAGCATATACATCTTTCTTTGCGGGCCTTCTATAGTTTATACTAGCTGCTTTATCCCAGACTACATAATCTTTACCTAAAATTTGCATCAATTGAATCATGTAAATGGGATCTGTCGCAGTAAATAAGCTTCCTCCAAATATAGAATTCACATAATTCCTATTTTTATAACTTATTGGAATTTTTACTCTTGCAAAGAATAAATCCGCCGACAATTCAGAAATTCTGCCTGTTGTTCGCCGGTACATTGGAGAAAGATTAAAGCCATATTTGAAGATAGTCTTTTTCTTAAAAAAAATTTCCAGAAATGCTGTAATTGTAGCATACATAATTTTGATTATATCTGATTTTTAAATTTTGTTACATTTTCTTGTTCAACCCTACAAATACACAATTGATAGCTTTTATACCATTGCTTTACACCTTGTTTTTTGCTTTCGTATGCTATATATTGTTTTTCCATGCGATAATCGCTTCCATACTTTTCCAATACGATATCGTAATTCCTAGCGCACTTCTGACACTATCCATTCCTAAAAACTCATCTTGTTTTTTTAGTAACTCCTCCATTTGTTGTGCAATTTCATAGTATCCATTACTGTCTTCGGATAACTCTGATGTGAAAATAACCGCATAATAGGGTTACTTATTTCTAATTTTCATTTGATAAAAATACTCCAAATTTTAATTTTATAACTATAAATAGGGTGTTTCCCTCTTTTATTTTTTCACCTATGCTGTAAGTAACTTTTACCAACTACCTCGATAATTTTTATTTCCTATTCTGAGGCACTATAGAAGTTAACTTTTACTAAATCAGTACTAGTTATAGCAACTAATATGGTGATACTTAAAACATACGTTTAACTTTTATAGTACTATCACGGTTTCCTTTGACCATAGATTGTTTTGTGTGGTAGGTACCATGTGAAAATTACAATTTCGATAAGGTCTTGAACTGAACAATGTTAAAAAATCTATGAAAGATATTGCAAAGCCTTACCAAAAAGTAAAATCAATGTGGAAACCTCTTATGCAAATACAATAGCCAGAAACAGTTAAGACACTATAAATCATATAACTAGCACACTTACAACTAAACGTTAATCTATTTCAAAAATCACTATAAATTAAGTATTTTTGCATTCTAAATTTTGAATCTCCATGATTTAGTATTTACAGGTTAACTAGCCTGTAAAAATGATATACTTTGAACAAAGTATATTTTTTAAACAATAAAGAATGAACGTAGATAAAAGAGTTGCTTTTTATACTTTAGGTTGTAAATTAAATTTTTCAGAAACCTCCACTATTGCAAGAAACTTTGTTAATGAGGGGTTTGAACGTGTAGAATTTGAAGAATCTGCAGATGTATATGTGATAAACACATGTTCAGTTACAGAAAATGCGGATAAACGCTTTAAAAGTGTGGTCAAATCTGCATTAAAAACAAATGAAAATGCCTTTGTTATTGGTGTTGGGTGTTATGCACAATTAAAACCGAAAGAATTAGCTGCTGTAGATGGGGTAGATCTTGTACTTGGAGCAACGGAGAAATTTAATGTAACCAGTTATATTAACGACCTCACCAAAAACGAAATTGGCGAAGTGCATTCCTGTGAAATTGAAGAAGCCGATTTTTACGTTGGCTCCTACTCTATTGGAGACAGAACAAGAGCCTTTTTAAAAGTACAGGACGGTTGCGACTACAAATGCACCTATTGCACCATACCATTAGCTAGAGGTATTTCTAGAAGTGATACGCTAGAAAATGTTCTTAAAAACGCTACAGAAATAGCTGAGAAAGGTATTAAGGAAATTGTTTTAACAGGCGTAAATATTGGGGATTATGGAAAAGGTGAATTTGGAAATAAAAGACATGAGCATACGTTTTTAGACCTTGTAAAAGCATTAGATAATGTATCAGGTATAGATCGTTTGCGTATTTCTTCTATAGAACCAAATCTTTTAAAAGACGAAACAATTAGTTTTGTTGCAAATTCAAAAACTTTTGTACCGCACTTTCACATTCCTTTGCAATCGGGAAGCGACACTTTGCTCAAAAAAATGAAGCGTCGCTACTTGAAAAGAATATATACAGATAGAGTAACTAAAATTAAATCGGTTATGCCAAATGCATGTATCGGCGTAGATGTAATTGTTGGTTTTCCGGGAGAAACAGACGAATTATTTTTAGAAACCTACAATTATCTCAGTGAAATGGATATTTCGTATCTGCACGTTTTTACGTATTCTGAAAGACCAAATACAGAAGCCATCACTATGGAAGATACTGTACCTAAAAAGATCCGAGCAAAACGCAGTAAAATGTTGCGTGGCTTATCTGTTAAAAAACGGAGGGCTTTTTATGAAAGTCAGTTGGGGAACACCTTGTCTGTCTTGTTCGAAGGAGAAAATAAAGAAGGATACATTCATGGTTTCACAGAAAATTATGTAAAGGTAAAAACACCATGGAATCCAGAACTCGTAAATACTATTCATTCTATTAGACTTACTAAAATTGATGAAGATGGCCTAGTACGATTTGAATTTTGTTAAAATCTACTGCACGATATGCTTTCTAAGCATAAATAAAAACACGAAGACAGCACCCTATAAAAATTAAAAATCCGTAATTTTACGTATAAAATAGTGTATTTTTAAGGCGTTATTTAAAACTAAAAAATACAAATATGAAATACTTATTAATTCCTATTTTGGCGCTTGTAGTGAGCTGCGATGCTTTCAAAAAAAAGTCACCTAAAGAAGTCCTAACCCCTGAAGCAACAAAAGAAATTGTAATAGAAGAGAAAAATACTGCTATTCCTGAGAAAAAAGAAAGAAAGGAAAACACCATTTTAGTGGTATTAACAAATCCTAAAGCAGTAGACTCTGTAAAAGCCCTGTTAACAAAAAAAGATTTACTATGGGATAAAATGGCCTATGAGAAAGGAGCAACTCGCATTGGTATAGTAAAGGTTCCTGACGGTAAGAAAGACTTTTGGATTGAAGAACTCAAAAATGAAGATGCATTTAATGCAGTAAAACCGTACAATGAAGAAACCCTAAAGGAAAGTATTGCCACAGAGAATAATAAGCTAATAAGTTTTAGAAAAACCGCATGTTTTGGAGATTGCCCAGTGTATGATTTAATTATTAATAAAGACGGAAATGCTATTTTTAGTGGAAAAGAATATGTAAAAGTTACTGGAACTGAAAAATTCCAACTTACAGATACGGAACTTCAAAAACTTAATGGTTATTTAGCGAATGAAGCATTACAAAATCTTCAGGAGGTATACGATGACCCCAATGTTGTAGATTTAGGAAGTACCTATCTAATTTTTAACAACCAACAAGTTCAAATTAGATTATGGAGGGATATTCCTGATGCTTTAATTGACGTACATGAATACGTTCAAGGCCTATTACTCTCTAAAAAATTAATTGAATAATGCCAAAGGTACCTATATATTTTGTACCTGGTTTAGCGGCCAACCCCAGAATATTTGAACATCTTAATTTATCAAAAGCGCTATTTGAATGTCATTACTTAGAATGGATCATTCCAAAAGCTTCTGATGAAAGTATTTCAGAATACGCAAAACGAATGTGTACTTTTGTAAAAGAGGAAAACCCCATACTAGTTGGGGTTTCCTTTGGTGGTATTATGGTACAAGAAATGAGTAAGCACATTGCTTGCAGGAAAGTAATTATCGTCTCTAGCATTAAAAGTAATGCGGAATTACCAAAACGATTGAAACTTGCACAAATTACAAAAGCCTATAAATTATTCCCGGCGTCAATAGTTGCAAACATTGAGAAATACGAAACCTATTTTTTTAACGATTACCTAAAAAAAAGAGCAGAACTGTATAAGATTTACTTATCGGTTAGGGAAAAAGAATATCTGCATTGGGCCATTTACAATGTGCTCCATTGGAAACAAACTAAACCCATGGTTAATACAATTCATATCCATGGAAACAAAGATGAAATATTTCCTATAAAAAATATAGCTAATACTATAATCGTTGAAAACGGGACCCATATTATGATTCTTAATAAAGCAAAAATTATCACAAATATTTTAGAAAGGGAATGTTTTTGATTACCTTGGTAAAAAGAAAAGAAAAATGCGCATACCACTACGATTTACCTACGCTATTGCTACATTAATTGTTACATATTTTTTAGTAAACGCAATTAGCAAAGACAAAGAACCTATTGTAAAAAAAGTTGCTGAAAACTATGCTATTAAAGCAATAAAAATTCCTCAAAATATGGATTTAGCTGGGGAAAAAGTTCCTCTAGAGAGGGAAGATATAAGAGAACGAATGGATCGTGAACTTCTTGTAAATACCTATTGGCAGTCGAATGGATTACTATTAATCAAAAGAGCGAACAAATTCTTTCCAATTATCGAGCCTTTACTAAAAAAATACGGAATTCCTGACGATTTTAAGTATCTCTGTGTTGCAGAAAGTGCCTTAACAAACATTCCGTCCTCCAAAGGAGCTGCAGGGTATTGGCACTTCATGCCAAGTACCGGAAGAGAATATGGTTTAGAGGTAAATAAAAATGTCGATGAGCGATACGATATTAAAAAATCAACTAGAGTGGCTGCAGAGTATCTAAAAAAAGCAAAGAAAAAGTTCGGCACCTGGACTTTAGCAGCTGCTGCTTATAATGCTGGCAGTGGAAGAATTTCGCAACGCATGGAACAACAACAAGTTACCGACTATTACGATTTACTGTTAAACTCGGAAACCTCTAGGTATATTTTTAGGATTCTTGCTTTAAAAGAAATCCTATCCAATCCCAAAGATTATGGCTTCGTTTTTGACCAACAAGATTTATATCAACCGGTCAAAACCTATGAAGTAGAAGTGGATACGGCCATTGCTAATATTGCAGATTTTGCAGAGCGTTTTAACGTTACTTACAAAGAATTAAAATTAGTAAATCCATGGCTACGGCAAACAAAACTGAATAACAAAAGTAGAAAACAATACTACATAAATATTCCAGTAAAGTGATACGCAAAATAATACCTTACCTATATATCGCCATTGGTCTGATTATAATAACAACAAGTTTTTATGAATTATTTCAAGAAAAAAGTAGTTATCGTGTTATATTTAATTTTACAACAAAATATAAAGTTGTCTTTATAATAGTGCGTGGCTTGTTCGCTAGTTGGTTTTTGTTTGATGGGATTAAAAAATGGAAATCTGAACAACAAAATCACTAGTACGGTTATTATACTTCACACGTTTTTAAAATTTGCTCTTTTTTTATAAGAAAAGAGCTTTCTCTTTTAAAAGATACTTAATTTTGCAGCGTATACTATGGCTGTATATAACCAATACAATATTCAATTATAGTTTCTGAAAGAGTATCAAATACTGTAATTTTACAATGAAATTAGCCATTTTGAAATAACTGTCATAGGACTAAACAAATGTATACTTAACAATGAAATTGAACTATAAGACAATTAACAAAGAAGATATAGAAATTATACTTCCTCTTTTACGCGTTGTAAATACCACTACACCGATAGATATTTTACGAAAGAGACTTCACGAAATGAGTGCCTACTCGAATTATGAGTGTGTTGGTGTGTTTGACCAAGAAACGCTGATTGGAATATCCGGATTATGGTATGCAACCAGGCATTACATCGGAAAAAGTGTAGAACCCGATCATGTAGTTATTGATGAAAAATATCGTGGAAAAAATGTAGGAAAGTTGTTTTTTGCATGGATTTACGAGTATACAAAGAAAAAAGGCTGTGAAGCAATGGAGTTAAACACCTATACTTCTAATAGGAAGTCCCATAAATTCTACTACAATGAAGGTTTTGAAATATACGGATTTCACTTTTTAAAAATACTTAGAGAAAATACTGAATTTTACTAGTTCAGTGCTGGAAGATATTTTTTTAGGTTCTGTAATTTGTACTAAAGGAAATAAATTGTGATGTTACCCATATATAAATTATTTAAAAAACTTCCATCTCAGGTTGAATGCCATCTTTTCCTTTATGAGGTATCAAAAAGATATGTGTTTTTTTAGTACCTGTTATAGTTAGTTCTATCGTAGTAGCATATTTCTTGAAAAAATTACACAGAACCATAAGAAAGTTATAATAACAATTCTCAAAGAACATATTTCTTAGACATCTTTATTTATATATCTTATTTATCATATAAAAAAGCTACGAAAACATTTTACGGGTATAGCCTCTCCCAGAGAACGTTAGTTATCAAAATAAATTTACATTTAAAAAAAAGAAAAAAACCATTTGCTATTTCTATAAAGAATTATATATTTGCAACCGCTTTACTGCGGGAGTAGCTCAGTTGGTAGAGCGTCAGCCTTCCAAGCTGAATGTCGCCAGTTCGAACCTGGTCTCCCGCTCAAATTAAACAGCAAGTCATTGCAAAAAGTCTTTACCGCGAGAGTAGCTCAGTTGGTAGAGCGTCAGCCTTCCAAGCTGAATGTCGCCAGTTCGAACCTGGTCTCTCGCTCAAAAAACCACCTTATTAGGTGGTTTTTTATTTATTGGATGCGTTTAAGCGCACAGTAGAGCGTTTATATTCTTTTTATAATTAGTAATTACATTCTCGATAAAAGCTTCTTTGTTACTTACGATAAATTCAAGTTCGTCACTTGAAATCATGCTTGGGTTGAACTCTCTTAAGTGGGTATTCCCCCATGAAACCATTTCTATTATAATAGGAGCAAGAGAAATTCCTTTCTCGGTTAAATGGTAATAGATAGTTTTGTGATTTGAAGGTAGTTTTGTTTTGAGAACTAATCCTAAATCTAGTAATTTTTTCATTCTAGAGGATAAAATATTTGTAGCAATAGCCTCTTCACTTTCTGTAAAGTCTTTAAAGGTTTGTTTTCCTTGCAATAACATTTGTTTGATAATGACGAGTGTCCATTTATCACCTAAAACGTCTATCGCGGTTGTAACAGGACAACCACATCGAAATGAATGTCTCATATCTAATACATTGTGGCACAAAGTTACACAATAATTTATTATTACCTCTTTACTAATATTACTATGTTTTTTTACTTGCAAAACACAAGTTATTTATTAACTTTGTTTCAGTGTAAATTTTTAATAGAAAATTAAAGTAATGAGTAAAAAGGTATTAATCACAGGAATCTCGGGATTCGTTGGACAACATTGCGCCGTAGAATTATTAAAAAATGGCTACCAAGTAAGAGGATCTATCCGAAACCTCTCCAAAGAAAATGAAGTTAGAAATGGAATTGCAAAAGAGATTGATGCCAAAGACAATTTAGAATTTTGCGAGCTCAATTTACTAAAGGAATCTGGATGGAATGATGCCATGCAAAATATCGATTATGTACTACATGTAGCATCTCCATTTATTATTGCAGAGCCAAAAGACGAAAACGAAATGATTAAACCTGCTGTAGAGGGAACACTTCGTGCACTAAAAGCAGCTAAAAAAGCTGGTGTAAAAAAAGTGGTATTGACTTCTTCTACCGTCGCCATGGCAGGCGATAAGAAAAAAATAAATTTAACGCAAGAAAGCTGGACCAATCCAGCAAAAGATAAAGTTACCGCGTATATTAAAAGTAAAACACTCGCGGAAAAAGCTGCATGGGATTTCTACAACACTCAAGAGCCAACCGATAAACTAGAACTAACAGTGGTAAATCCTGGCCCCATATATGGTCCAACACTTACTGGAAATTTATCCGGTGCTTCTATGGGTATGATTAAAAATATTATTACCGGAAAAGTACCAATGCTTCCAAATGCTCATTACGTCATGTCTGATGTACGTGATATTGCAAAAATCCATGTGCAAGCCATGGAAAATGAAGCCTCAAATGGAGAGAGGTTTATTGTAACCTCGGAAAAACCGCATTCTTTTGTTAGTGTTGCAGCAATTCTAAAGCAAAATAATTATGAAAAAGCGAGTCCAAAAAAAGCACCAAGTCTCTTGGTAAAATTCATGAGCATATTTGATCCTGAAATGAAAGGAATGCTACCTTTTGTAGATGCGGAAATAAGTGCTGATATACGACCAACACAAAAAGTATTTAATTGGAAACCTATTCCCTTTGAAAAAACAATTATAGACAGTGCAAAATCAGTAGAACCTTATTTATAAATTAATAAGCAAAGTAAGTCCATTCAGTTCTTACTTTGCTTCTATCGATGGTAACTTTTTAAAACTTACATTTCTAGTTCTTCCATTAGATATAAGTATTCCTTGTATATCTCCACTTTCGGAACGCTCTATCTCTACAATATTTACAGGCCAATAACTAGAAAAAATATCGTTATATAATTGCTGTAGCTCCATAATTCCATGTTTCACATGATGAATATACAATCTAGAATTAGATTCTGAAATAGTATAACAAGAATGTAATTCCTTACTGTAGTAATCCCCAACAAGTTCAGTTGGATTTGGGAAAACTATTTGAAAATCCTTTTGACATAAGGAAAAATTTCCGTGCGCCATATCTCTATAACGAATCACCATCCTTTTCGAATTAGGGTAAAACATTACCTCCGGCATGTCTTTACTTTTTAACATACGAAAAGTATGCAAACCAATTGGCACTAAAGGAAATATATTTTTAGATCCTCCAACGTAACGCAAAGTATCATTTTTAAAATAAACCTTTCTTCCAATCTTTTCTGAAGAACTCCAATAAATTCCTTCATATTTTTGCAATTGCTTTTTAGACACTGTAACTGGGTATATTTTCTCATTCGGAGAGATAGGAGAGACACTGCGTATTTCAGGTCTGTTTGGAAATAAAATATCACAAAGCTCTCGTATTTTATTTGACATATTGATGGCATTGTAATTAGAGAGAATTACAATATGTATTTTATCTTCTGGAAATACGATTACAGCAGATCTAAAACCACCAATAGACCCACCGTGCGAAATACTTTTTCTGCCGTGTATATCAATTGTTCTCACTCCCATCCCGTAATTTGTATATTGTCCGGTAGACAAATAACTATTGGTTTGTAATTTTAAAAATAAAGGATACCAAGGTCCCTTCGGATTAGAAAAATTTTGCAACCAAATATGCAAATCAATTGCATTGGAATAGACGTTCCCAGATCCATAATAATCCCAATACTCTAGTTGCTTAACATATTTAGTTCCCTTTAAACTATAGGAATTTGCCATACTAGGGATGGAAAATTTATTTCTTTGATATACTTTGGTATGGAACATTCCTAATGGTTTAAAAATAAAATCTTCCATCCATTTTGCAAAAGGCATTAAAGTTATATTTTCTATAATTCTTGCTAACAGAATATACCCAGAATTGGAATATAAAAATTCTGATTCTGGTACAAAATTCAATTCTTTTTGCTGCCGTAAAATACGTAAAATGTCGGTCTGTGATTCTATATCACCCTTTTTCCAACCAGCTAAAGCAAGTAAACCATGAGAATCTCTCAAGCCACTTGTGTGCTGTAAAAGCTGTCGAATAGTAATCTTAAAACCAAAATCAGGAAAATCGGGGAGATAACTATTGATACTATCTTCTATCAATAGCTTCCCTTCTGCCTCTAAAAGCAGTATACCTAGTGCAGTAAATTGTTTTGCAATAGATCCGACATTATAAACGGTCGCTTTGGTATTTGATATACGGTGCTCTATGTTAGAGAAACCATAGTCTTTGGAAAAAATAATATCTCCATCTCTTGCAATCAAAACAGAACCTCCAGGACTACTTGTTCTAATGGGAACCATAAATAAGGGCTCTATTTCTTTTGATATTGGTATATCGGTTTGTGAAAAATGGGATGCTGTAAGGCATGAGAATACCCAAAATAAAATTATTTTAACTTGCATATCTAACAGATTATATCTGTATGCAAATTTTGTAAATATTTAGAATATATGATAAATTTTAGACACGCCAATCATCCGCCAACAACCGCCAATATTGAGTTTATAAGGGTGGAATTAAAAAAAATAAAAACCGGGATCAAAATACAAGCCTTTCGTCTTTTGGATTGCTACTCCATTTCTTAATATAATAAAGGTATTTAGTAAAATTAAAACTAACATAATACCAATGGTTATATTCCGCCCAAGTTCTTCGAAGTTAGCTACCAAACCAATTAAAAAAACAACAATAATAAGCAAAGCATGTAAAATTTGAATTGCAATAATTTTTTTGATTATTACATCATTTTGTTTTTTGAGACGCGCAATCAATATTGGTACTACAAAATTTAAAATAGGAATAAACACAAAAAATAAAGAAGAAAAATTAATAATACCAACCATATAGGACGTATACTCTTTTTTTATCTCTTCTTCATGAAACAGCTCTTCTTGGTCTTTTTCTAATATTCTGTTAAGGGTCTTTAACGTGTAGCCTTTAGGCGGCACACCAGATTCTATGCGTTGAATAGTTCTTACTGAAATACCCGTTATTTCCGATAATTCTTTTTGGGTTAAATTATGTTTTTCTCTATATGCAATCAAATTCATAATTTCTTTAACTTAAATAATTGCCACCAACATGAACCAACGTAAAGTACCATTTTTTCGGTAATAAAAAGTAGTTACTTTAAAACTATTATAGCTCTTTTTTTAAAATTATAATTCCTACAGTAATTTCTAATAGTAATTAGGTTCTTTAATTTTATAAGGGATATAAGAAATAGGATGCATTGAACTATTCAATTTTAACGGAAATTGGTCCACCATGGGATAAATAACCACCACCAATTTCATCTATGTTAATATCCAATTCATCATAGGTATCTATTCCGACAATATTTACATCAATTGCTTTAGAGTTAGTAAGTGAAACGCTAATAGTGCCATCTGCATTTAATGGTACCAAACCATAGTTAGTTCTGGGTACAAATTCAGAACTATCAATAGATGTACTGGCATGAATACTTGGGATTACATTCAAATCTTTAATAGTTATAATCGTTAGATTAACAGCAATTACTGTTAATAGAATTTTAGTGTAGATATCAATTTTCATAATAGTATCATTTGAAATTATTAGATTATATTTAGATAAAAAACTGCTTTGGATGTAATATATTTTTGGTTCTACAAGTAAGTAATAGTTAATTTACTAATACATATAGCTTACCTTTACAATAAAGCAAGTAATTTGTCCAATCGAATCTAAGATAAAAAATAATTTTGGTAAGACATTAAGAAAGTCAGAACCAGTCTATAACTTACCATCTATTAGTTGTAATGACAACATTAATCCAGCAAAATTTTACACAGAATTTATATTCATTACTATCAAATTCTAATTCATTTCATTGATTTAATGTTAGAAAATAATTTTAGACTCAATGAAATTACTAAAAATCATTATAGATTATACTTGCTAATCCAAAATAAGAAGCAGTAAAAAACAAGATGCTAATTAAGGATATCTATTACTTTTACAGAATTTATAAGGAATAAAAAATAAAAATCTAGACCGACGAAGAACCATTTGACATTTCGTTGTATCAGACAGGAGTCTGTAAAGATTTAAAGTACACCTGAAAAATGCGC
>NZ_MQVY01000005.1:64833-120568 GCF_002954385.1 Tenacibaculum sp. SG-28 | reverse complement strand
AGGATCCATCTTCAATAGCTATGGTAAGTATATTGCTAGCATCAATCGTAGCCGAGGTTAAGTTCTGATCATCGGAATTGATGTAAGCCGAAAGATCTACAGTAACAGGATCTCCATTTTCGATCGCTATAGTAAGTACATTATTTGTATCGATAGAAGCAGAGGTAAGGTTCTGGTTATCGGTATTGTCTAAATATACTGATAAGTCAGCTGTAGTATCGGCAGCAGTACCATTGCCAAGAGTTAAAACATTAGAAGCTGCATCTAAAGAAATAGTTTGTGCATCGGTATTAGAAACAATGCTAGAAAGATCTACACTAGCAGAACTTCCGTTTTCAATGGCTATGGTAAGTACATTGTTTGTATCGATAGAGGCCGAGGTAAGGTTCTGATTATCGGTATTGTCTAAGTACCCAGATAAATCGATGGCAGTTGCGGCTTTATTATTGGTGATCGTGAGTATATTTCCAGTAAGCTGTAAATCCTGAATTTCATTATTAGGGTCTGCATCTGCATCATCTTTTAGAACCCCTAAATTAACCGTGCCCATACCTTCAATGGTTAAATCATAAGTAACCGGATCAAATAAAACAGTTCTGTTGGCGTTAGAATCGCACAAACTATTCCATTCGGTACCATTATACTGATAGACACATTGTTCGTCGGTATTGTAAACAAGCGCACCTTCTAAAGGAGTGATGTTGTTCATTTGCGTCTCAGAAACTCTAGTAATCACAAAAACTTTGTTGTTACTTTCCAGTTCAAGTATAGAACTACCATTGATAACATCAGGATTGTTTCCAATCTTAACTTGGGCATAACTAGTTATGCTGGCGAATAGTAATACTACTATTACGCTAGTTAATTTTTTCATCATAATTTCACGATCTAAATATGTTAAAGCCTCTTACCTTCAACATAAAACAGGGGTTATAAAAATGTACTTTACTAATTATTAATATTTTGCAAATATAACGTTTAAATTAATTTTTTTAAAATAGATAAATATTTTTTAAGTTCCAACAATTCTTTAGTGAATTCTAATGGATTCTTATATGGAGTTTGTAAAACTTTATGATTGGTAATAGATACATTGTATAAGCTTCTCCAATGCGATCTAATAGCTTTTAATGCCTCGAAATAGGAGGAGTTATGACTATCGTAAATATGTGTAGGTTCTGCAATAATTCCATTAATTTCTAAAATTTTAATTTTTTCGCCCGCTTCTAATTCCTGAAAAGTATGGTATTTAATATCTAATCTTCCGTAATACCAACCTTTAATAGTATTATTTATCGAATCAAAGGTGCTTTGTAGTTTTTCGCTAATTAATTTATTTCCATTTATGAATTGTGTTCCTTTGGAGTGGTTTCCAATAACAGAAAGGCGAATTATTGCTTCTTTTTTGGGAATAGAATTTAAGTTTATTTCTTTGTTCTCAGCAATGAGATCTTTGTAAAGCCTCGCTCTTTCATCACTTTGAACAAGCTCTTTTATAGAAGAAACCCCATCGCCTTGAACGGTTAGAAATTTTTTTAAGGTAATGGAAGTAATGATGCCTTTTTCTTGGTTGGCTTGTCTTGTGTAAAATATACCGCATTCATTTTCATAAGAAACAAATTCTTGAACGATAATAGCTATTGGGTGTTTTTTCAAATATGCTTTTAATTCGTTTGGAGTAGCTAATTTTTGAACTAATAATCCTCTAAATCCAATATCTGGTTTCGCAATGATTGGGTAATGAATGTCAGCTTTTTCTATAGTTTTAGCAACAATCTCAAATGCAGTTTTTGGTTGGATAAGTACCGACTTAGGACGGTATTTTTTAGGAATTAGTTGTAAGGTTTCAAATTTGCTCTCTGTTCCGTTTCCTGCACTCTTAATACCAGGATTAGCAGCAGTAAAAAAGGTAACGTGCTTTGCTTTTAAAGCTAAATAAAAAGCATAGGGTAGGTTGGGTATATAAAACATGGATGATGGCCAGTATTCCCAGTTGAAGAAATTTGAAATTTTGATATTTTGCTTCAATATTACTTGTTAAAAATTGCATCTAAAATACTTTTAAAGGTTTTAAACCCAAAGTAAACTGCATACAATATTAATAAAATACTAAGCACCAATAAAATATATGCGATGTAAATTTTTGGTGCAGTTTTATATATTCGTAACGCTTTAAAAGCAACATTTAAAAAAATAGGAGAAAATATTAATAACCCTAATAATATTACTAATCTTTTTAAGCTTTTTTCTAGCGTATTTCCCGTTTTAGTCATTTTTATAAACTTGCATTACATTTCTAACATTACCATGCTTTTCAAGTAGTTGCTTTGCAGTTTTTCGATCTATTTCTAATGCCGAAATCAACATTCGCACACCTCTGTCAAAAAGTTTG
Organism: Tenacibaculum sp. SG-28; assembly: GCF_002954385.1. Classification (GTDB taxonomy): domain Bacteria; phylum Bacteroidota; class Bacteroidia; order Flavobacteriales; family Flavobacteriaceae; genus Polaribacter. The sequence continues at coordinate 118,176 of NZ_MQVY01000005.1, read as the reverse complement.
TCATTACTCAGCTGCATGTCTACCATTTTGTTCCCTTTAACCTTACCCAACTGTATCATGGTTGTAGTAGAAATCATATTTAAAATCAATTTTTGTGCAGTGCCAGCCTTCATTCTTGAGCTTCCAGTGACAAATTCCGGCCCTACTACAGCAACGATTGGATAGTTAGCTGTATTGGCAAGCGGGCTGTTTTGATTACAGGTAATACATCCTGTTAAAATTCCTTCTTGATTGCATTTTTCTAACGCAGCAATTACGTATGGTGTCGTTCCAGATGCAGCAATTCCAACTACAACATCTTTAGAACTGATGTTGTGGGATTCTAAATCTCTCCATCCTTGTTCCGTGGAGTCCTCAGCAAATTCTACCGACTTTCGAATTGCGATATCTCCTCCAGCTATTAATCCATACACTAAAGTGTCTGACACGCCAAAGGTAGGCGGGCACTCACTAGCGTCTAAGATTCCTAAACGGCCGCTTGTACCGGCACCGATATAAAATAGCCTTCCACCATTTTGAAGCTTCTCCACAATTTGTGAAATTAATGCTTCAATTTGAGGCATGGCTTTTTCTACCGCAAGAGGAACACTTTTGTCTTCGGTGTTAATATGTTGTAATAGTTCTGAAACAGACATTTGCTCTAAGTTGTCATACTTTGAGTCTTCTTCGGTAGTCTTGATAAAATTCATAGAACAAAATTACAAATAAAGGGGTAACTATTTTCTTTAAAATGGAAAGTTATTATTTTTTAACTGTTCTATAAATTAAATTTACCACTAAAATTAAGGTTTTAGTAAAGTATAATATGCCTACTTGACTTTCTTGTAAAGATTTTATTTGAGTAGTGCAATGGCAGTCTTTGTATACTTTCTTCCTCTAGGAACAGCTCCGGTAACTAAAATTGAAATACATAGAATTTTTGTAATTCTTAAAATGTTTCTTTTTTGTGATATGCTATGTACTTGGGTTATAGTCGAAGCTAATGTAAAGTAATTTGTCAAAAAAAAGCAGTTAATAAGAGCATGTTTGCCAATATTAACTGCTATTCTATAAATATAAATAAACTATCTAGCTTTTATATTTAAATAGTTTGTAGGTGTAATTCGTTTAAAATTGCATTTAAACTGTTACTAGGTAACATTACAGGGTTTGCTTCTTCATCCGTTGGCATATAGTAACCACCAATAGAAACTTCTTTACCTTGCACTGCATTAAGCTCTGCAATAATTACAGATTCATTTGCAGCCATTTTTTCTGCAATTGGAGCAAATTGTTGTTGTAAATCAAGATCTTTTGTTTGTTTCGCTAAAGCTTCAGCCCAATACATGGCTAAATAAAAGTGTGAACCTCTATTGTCTATTTCCCCTGTTCTTCTTGATGGGCCTTTTTTATTGTCTAAAAGTTTATCGGTTGCGTCATCTAGGGCACTTGCTAAAATTTTAGCCTTAGGATTATTGTTTGTTTCTCCTAAGTGTTCTAAAGACACTGCTAATGCTAAGAATTCTCCTAAAGAATCCCAACGTAAATGATTTTCCTCAACTAATTGTTGTACGTGCTTCGGTGCAGAACCACCCGCGCCAGTTTCAAACAAACCTCCACCGTTCATCAATGGCACTATAGAAAGCATTTTAGCAGACGTACCAAGTTCTAAAATTGGGAATAAGTCGGTAAGATAATCTCGTAAAACGTTCCCGGTAACCGAAATGGTGTCTTTACCTTCCTTTACTCTTTGTAAAGTGTATTTTGTGGCTTCAACGGTAGATAGAATTTGTATGTCTAAACCGCTTGTGTCGTGTTCTGGTAGGTATTTTTCTACTTTTTTAATTACTTCGTTGTCATGAGCTCTTTCTTTTCCTAACCAAAACACAGCAGGAGTATTGGTTGCTTTAGCCCTAGAAACAGCAAGTTTAACCCAGTCTTTTATTGGGGCATCTTTTGTTTGACACATTCTGAAAATATCACCCTCCGCAACATTTTGCTCCAATAATACTTCTCCTTTGCCATTGATTACAGTAACTTTTCCTGCAGATGCAATCTCAAAAGTTTTGTCATGAGAACCGTATTCCTCCGCTTTTTGTGCCATTAGACCTACATTCGGAACCGTTCCCATGGTAGTAGGATCAAAAGCTCCATTTTCTTTACAGAAAGCGATAGTCTCCTGGTATAACCCAGCGTAAGAGCTATCCGGAATTACTGCTTTGGTATCTTGTTGTTTTCCCTCTTTGTTCCACATTTGACCAGAGGTTCTAATCATTGCAGGCATAGAGGCGTCAATAATCACATCCGAGGGCACATGAAGGTTGGTAATTCCTTTATCTGAATTTACCATTGCTACATCCGGGTTATTTTGGTAAATTTTCTCGATATCCTCTAAAATTTCCTCTTTTTTACTTTCTGGTAAAGACTCTAGATTTGCTAAAAGGTTTCCAAAACCATTGTTAACATCCACGCCAATCTTTTGGAAGGTTTCTTCGTGTTTGGTGAAAAGATCTTTATAAAAAACTCTAACAGCGTGTCCAAAAATAATAGGATCTGAAACTTTCATCATGGTTGCTTTCATGTGCAGCGAAAAAAGTATTCCTTTGTCTTTAGCGTCTTGTACTTGTTCTTCTAAAAAGGCTAGTAATTTTTGCTTACTCATAACAGAGGCATCGATTATTTCTCCCTCTAATAAAGAAACTTTTTCTTTGAGTATCGTCGATTTTCCATTAGCGTCTGTATGTACAATCTGAACGTCCGTAGCAGTAGCCACGGTAACCGATTTCTCATTGTGTGCAAAATCTCCTTCCTGCATTGTTGCCACGTGGGTTAGTGAAGAGGAACTCCATGCTCCCATTGAATGAGGGTTTTTTTGGCGTAATTTTTAACTGCTCTTGGTGCCCTTCTGTCGGAATTTCCTTCTCTAAGAACTGGGTTTACGGCAGATCCTTTAATTTTATTATAGCGATCCAATATGGCTTTTTCTGAAGCATTAGATGCCTCATCCGGATAATCAGGAACGGCATATCCTTTTGTTTGGAGTTCTTTTATCGCCGCTTTTAATTGTGGTACAGAAGCAGATATATTTGGTAATTTTATAATATTAGCTTCTGGTTTTTTGGCGAGTTCTCCTAAAAAAGCCAATGCGTCTTCAACACGTTGCTCTTCTTTTAAAAATTCAGGAAAACTTGCTAAAATTCGCCCAGCAAGTGATATATCTTTTAATTCAATGGTTATATTAGAAGAATTGGTAAAAGCTTTTACAAAAGGTAAAAACGAACGGGTAGCAAGAGCTGGAGCCTCATCCGTTTTAGTGTACATGATTTTAGCCATTTTATTCATAAGTAAAAATTAATAATTATTTCGAAGTGGGGCAAATTTAGGAATAACTTATGAATTTACAGGTGCTATATTCTTATAAATAAGGGGTTTTTATGATTATTTTGTAAATATGAATATCAATTTTTATAATATTCACACTTTAAAAACAAAAGCCATATCCTAACTAGAGTAGTGATATGGCTTTTGGAAATAAATAAAATCACACGTAGATGAAATTATTTATTTTAATAGAAACAAACCTAGTTTCTACCATTGTTAACATGAACAGATTGTAATATCCCAATAACTTTTATTACTTCAATTAGAAATCGATATTAAAAATATAAATAATCGTTTCATTTAGTGTTAACATGGAATACCTCTGTAACTATTTAATTAATAGTAAATTAACATGGTAAAGATACGTATAAATTTTATAAAATAAAAATAATTTAATTCTCTACCATGGTTTTACTAACTGTAACGTATAAAAAAAGCACTATAAAATAGTGCTTTTGATAGGATAGGAGATGAAGATTAGTTTCTTCTCTCTTTAATTCTTGCCTTTTTACCCGTAAGACCTCTAAAGTAGTAAATACGAGCTCTACGAACCTTACCTTTCTTATTAACCTCTATTTTCTGAATAGAAGGAAGATTGATTGGGAATATACGTTCAACACCAACAGTACCAGACATTTTTCTGATTGTAAAAGTTTCCGAGCTTCCGCTACCTCTTTTTTGAATAACTACTCCTCTAAAAACTGCGTACGAGTTTTATTACCTTCCTTAATTTCATAATACACGGTGATAGTATCTCCCGCCATAAATTCAGGTAACTCATTCTTCGTTACAAATTCGTCTTGAACAAATTTAATTAAAGATTCCATTTTATAATATTTTATGGTTTATCAAAAACAACATTCACGATTTTCGTCAGAGGTTGATTTTGTGCGTGCAAATTTACATATTTTTTTTAATTATTGGTAATGTACAGCTTTTAAATTCTGAATAAGTGTAAGATACTGATTGCCAGTAATGTATTTTGGTTTTTACTTCAGGCGATAACTATTAACCTATATGGGCAAACCAATCCATCTGAAAACTTATTCGGGCGATATTTCTGAGACAATATTACGGTAGAGCTTACGGTATGCGGAGATAATAAAAATCGTTATTCTAATAAATCAGGACGAATCGCTTTCGTACGTTCGTATGCCTTCTCCGCTCTCCACGCTTCGATTTTAGGGAAATTTCCGCTTAAAAGGATCTCAGGAACCTTCATTCCCCTAAATTCTGCTGGTCTTGTATAAACTGGAGGAGATAGTAAATTATCTTGATAAGAGTCTGTTAATGCAGAAGTTTCATCACCCAAAACACCCGGAATTAATCGAATAACAGCATCACATAAAACGGCTGCAGCGAGTTCGCCACCTGTTAAGACATAGTCTCCTATAGATATTTCTTTGGTAATATACGCATCGCGAATACGTTGATCGATGCCTTTGTAGTGTCCTGTTAAAATTATAAGATTTTCTTGCAGAGAAAGTGTATTTGCAGTTGCTTGATTAAGCGTTTTAGCGTCTGGAGTCATGTAAATGACTTCATCATAAATACGCTGCTTTTTCAAATTTTCTATGCATGTAGTTATTGGTTCCATCATTAAAACCATTCCAGCACCTCCGCCAAATTGATAATCGTCTACTTGTCTGTAATTTCCTAATCCATAATCGCGTAAGTTGTGTAAATGAACTTCCGCTAAATTCTTCTCTATAGCCTTTTTCATCATTGAATTCTCAAAAGGACTCCTCAATAAATCTGGCTCAACAGTAATGATATCAATTCGCATAGTGCAAAGATATACTTTTTAAAAGATATTTAGGAAGCAAATATCTTTTTGAATTTTTTAGGTAAGTCTCTGTTTATGCTAATAAGTTGCTTGGTGAAAGGGTGGGAGAAAATCAAGCCAGTAGCACATAAATACAATCCTTTACCTCCTGATTTTAATTCGGGAAGAAAATACTTTTGATCCCCTAAAATTGGGCTTTTAATAGATAAAAGATGTTTTCTTATTTGATGTTTTCTTCCGGTTTTTGGTTGCAAAAGCACTAAGTTTAAAAATTGAAACCTCTCCGAAATTACCGTATCTTGAATAGAGTAATTGGTAATAGCAGGTTTAGTGTCAATTGCAAGTGCAATACTACCTTGTTTTTCCATATTTCCTATCGTTACTGCGTGGTAGGTTTTATCGATAAGTTTTTTTTTCAAAAAGTTTACTTAATGCCACAACAGCAGCATGTGTTTTTCCAACAAGTAGTAGTCCGCTTGTCGGATAATCTAAACGGTGTACAGCTCTTGGAGAACAAGCATCTGGTAAAGTGCTTTTTTTAAGATTTTGGGGTAGGCAATTGTTAATCGTAGCGAAAGAATTTCCACTAACAACTAGACCAGCAGGTTTATTAATGATAGCTAAAAAATCATCCTCATAAAATACCTCGACCTCCAAATTGAAACGCTTTTTAGGTTGTGTTTCTTCTTCCGATAATAGTTCGATGGTTTCAAATCCGTGAAGTAATAAACCAGTGCTCCCCACTTTTTTATCTACTAAAACAAGGTTTTTTTTATCGCTTTTTTAATTCCAGATTTGGTGGGTATTGTGTTAAAAATTCCCGTTGCGTATTCTTGTAGTCTAACAGGAGAGGATAGCGCTTTGCATGTATGTTTTTCAATAACTTTCAATTGTAATTCTTTAAAAGCCTATTGCTTTGTCGTCACCTCTAGGGTCGGCACCACCCTCGAGTTTTCCGTTTGGTAAAATTAAAATAGCATCTACCTTTCCAATTACGGGAGCCTTAGTTTCATCTATTTGGTAGCCTAAATTTTTTAATTCGTTTGTTACCGTTTTTGTAAATCCATTCGGTTCCATTTTAATATCATCTGGAAGCCATTGATGATGAAATCTTGGTTGGTTAACAGCTTCTTGCATTCCCATTTTAAATTCGTGTACATTGAGAATTGTTTGTAATACAGTGGTAATAATTGTAGAACCTCCCGGGGTTCCAACCACCATAAAAAGGTTTCTGTTTTTTTCTACTATTGTTGGTGTCATAGAGCTAAGCATTCTCTTCTCCGGTGCAATTTCATTTGCCTTTGCACCAACTAGGCCAAACATATTAGGTATTCCCGGTTTGCTACTGAAGTCATCCATTTCATTATTTAAAAAGAAACCTAATTCAGAGCAGTATAGTTTTGAACCATAACCGCCATTGATAGTGGTAGTAACGGAAACGGCATTCCCAAGCTGGTCAACAATCGAATAATGTGTGGTCTCATTGCTTTCTACCAATGTGATTGTGCCATGAGAAACGGCACTAGAACTAGTTGCTTTTTTAAAGGAAAAATCTTGCATTCTCTCTTTAGCATACGCTTTACTTGTTAATTGATCTACAGGAATAGATACAAAATCGGGGTCGCCTAAAAAATGACTTCTATCGGCATAGGCTCTTCTTTCCGCCTCAGTAATTACTTGAATGGTTTTCGTAGTGTTGTGTCCGTACTTATCTAGATCAAAACTTTCTATGCCATTCATGATTTGTGATAGGCAAACACCACCGCTAGAAGGCGGAGACATAGATATAATGTTTAAATCGTCATATGTAAACTGTATTGGTTTTCGCCATTTAGCTTTATATTTAGCAAGGTCTTCTGTAGTTATGTAACCACCGTTTTTTTGGAGAAAATCAGCTAACTTTTTCGCACTTTCTCCACGGTAAAACTCGTCTTTTCCAAATTTCAGTATTCTCTCTAAAGTAGCTGCTAGCGCATGGTATTTTATAGTGTCTCCTTTTTTCCATTTTTTTTGAAAAAGGATGCTGTCTTTATTGGCCCTCAAAAACCCAGATTGATGTTTTCGTATTCGTTTTTCTTGTTTTTCAGTAACTACAACCCCTTTTTTTGCAAGTTGAATAACTGGAAGCATTATCTCCTCCATTTCTAACGACCCAAATTTTTCATGAACTTCAAAAACCCCAGCTATTGTACCTGGAACTCCCACAGCAGTTGCTCCTATGGTACTTTTATTTGGGATGATGTTACCGTTAGTATCTAAATACATGTTGGTAGATGCTGCAAGAGGTGCTTTCTCACGGTAATCTAAAGCCCCAATTTCACCGTTATTTTTTCGATATACCATAAAGCCCCCACCGCCGATATTACCGGCATAAGGGTAACAGACTGCTAATGCAAGTTCTGTAGCTACCATTGCGTCAAAAGCATTTCCTCCCTTTTTAAGTATCGCGGATCCTATTTCTGAAGCCTCTTTTCTCGCCGATACAACCATGGCTTTATCGGTAATTACTCCAATTGTTTTTTGATTTTCAATATTACTTTTGCAGTTAAATAGAACGGTAACTACTACTAAAAAAAGTATGGTTTTCATTTGGTGATAAAGAGATATTAAAGTAAATCGTTGCTTTTATTTTTAGAAAAAGTGATAAGGTCTTTAAAAAATAGAGTGAAATCTTCCCGGAATTCTTCATAGTGAAGTAATAAGTCTTCCGAGGCAAGATTCATTTTGGATTTTCCTTCTGTTCTTCGATTCATTCCATTTAATACCTCTTGAATACCACTTGCGAATTGGTAGTTGTAAAGCCAGTTTTGTTTGATCATATATGGTAACATTTGCTGGGTCTTTTCCGGAAGTATTTCAAAGTTCGTCTGCAGTAGGTTGTACATCGACTTTACATAGATATTCAAAGGGATATTAGAATAGGTATTCCAATTTACCGCTAGGAAATGATCGTAGAAAATATCGATGATTACACCGTTATAATGGCGATATCTTTCGTTTAACCTTCTTTTACTCCTTCTTACAACCTCATGAGCATCTGTATAGGTATCAATTTCACGGTGTAGCTTTATGCCTTTTTGAACAGAATCTGAGTAATGTTGGAACTTATTTCCAACGATATGGTCTGCAATAAAGTTGCCAATTATTATTTCAGTATTATCAGGCGATAAATAAAGATGCGCTAAAAAATTCATTGTATAAATGTAAACAAAAAAAGATGGAGTTATTTTTTTATTTTACAGCCACAATTATTGGGTGTAAGATTGCAATCTTTTTTACTCTTAATTTCAAGTTTCTTTTAGGGTAATAAAAAAACACCATCATATAAAAATGGTGTTTTTATAGCTTAAATTTTTCCTTTTTATTCAGGTGTATTTTTTAAAATTTCCAATAAAAATTTCCAAAATTTTTGCGTAGAGGATATCTGTGCACGCTCATCCGGTGAGTGTGCTCCTCGAATATTAGGGCCAAAAGAAACCATGTCCATGGCAGGGTAATTTTGTCCTAATATTCCGCACTCTAAACCGGCATGGCAAGCAGCTACGTGTGGTTTTTCATGGTGCATTTTTTCATATAAATCTGTGACGATATTTAAGATTTCGGAATTAATATTAGGAAGCCATCCAGGATATGAGCCAGAAAATACAACATCAAACCCTGCCAGTTCAAAAATAGAGCGCAAAGCGTTTGCTAAATCCCATTTATTACTTTCTGAAGAAGATCGGGTTAGGCATCCAATTTTAATTTCTCCATCTTTTACAATAACTCTAGCTACATTATTGGAAGTTTCTACTAAATTTTCAATGTCAGGACTCATTCTGTAAACTCCATTTAAAGCTCCGTACATTGCTTTAATAAAACCTTCCTGTACGCCAAGATCCATTATTCTTTTTGGCTTAGACACTTCTTTCAAAGCAATGATAAGATTCTTTTCTAAGCTACTAAACTCCTCTTTTATGGACTTAATTAAAGCTTGCATTTCGAAAAGAAATGGATCTTTAGAAATGGTATCAATTACTACGGTAGCAGAGCTCTCTCTCGGGATTGCATTGCGGAGACTACCTCCATTAATTTCGGAGATTCTAAGCCCGTAATTAGTAAAACCATCAAATAACAAACGGTTCATGATTTTATTAGCATTACCAAGACCTTTGTGGATGTCCATTCCGGAGTGACCTCCATTTAATCCTCTAACAGTTATTTCGAAAGCAGTAACATTATCAGGTAAGATCTCTTCGTTGTAGGTTCTTGTAGCGGTAATATCTACTCCTCCTGCACAACCCATTCCAATTTCATTGTCTTCTTCCGTATCAAGGTTCAGTAATATTTCACCTTTCAAAACCCCGCCTTCTAATCCCATTGCGCCAGTCATTCCGGTTTCTTCGTCAATGGTAAAGAGTGCTTCTATGGCTGGATGTTGAATGTCTTTGGCCGCAAGAACAGACATTATCGCCGCGACTCCTAAGCCATTATCGGCTCCTAAGGTTGTTCCTTTCGCCTTTACCCAGTCACCGTCAACTTCCATTTGTATACCTTCACTATCGAAATCAAATTCCGTATCAGCGTTTTTTTGATGCACCATATCAAGGTGGCCTTGCAATACCACTGTCTTTTTGTTTTCCATGCCTTCGCTTGCAGGTTTATAAATGATAACGTTACCAACCTTATCAACGGTGGTTTTAAGGTTTAATTTTTTACCAAAATCTACCATAAATTGAATCACCCTTTCCTCTTTTTTTGAAGGACGTGGTACTGCATTTAAATCTGCGAAATGGTTCCAAACTATTTTCGGTTCTATATTTCTTATTGCTTTACTCATTACTTTTTAACTGTTTTTTTGGTACTCAAAGGTACTTATTTTAGTTGTAATTTCTTTGCAATAATTCTGGTATAATTCGGATATATTTCTGTAAGGTAGAGTTAGTGTATTGGTATTTAGGAGTGCGTATATTTTATAAAAGTTGTAATTTTGCAGCATGGATTTTTCTTCAAAATTACTCGAGAATGCAGTTAGTGAAATAAGTCGTTTGCCAGGAATAGGTAAAAGAACTGCATTGCGATTAGCGCTTTATCTTTTAAAACAGCCCTCCGAGCAAACAAAATATTTAACCGAGGCTTTAAATCTGTTAAAGAAAGAGGTTAAGATATGTAAAAAATGTCACAATATTTCCGATTCCGAAATCTGTAATATATGTGTAAATCCACAACGTAATTCTTCTTTAGTGTGCGTAGTGGAAGACGTCAGAGATGTAATGGCTATAGAAAATACCGCGCAATTTAAAGGAGTATATCATGTATTAGGGGGTAAAATTTCTCCGATAGAGGGAGTAGGTCCGCAGAATTTACATATTGATACCTTAGTAAATAAGGTTAAAAATGGCGAGGTTAAGGAACTAATTTTTGCTTTAAGTTCTACAATGGAAGGGGATACGACAAATTTTTATATTTACAAGCAAATTGAAGACTATGACATTGCAACTTCAACCATTGCAAGAGGGATTTCTGTAGGAGATGAACTGCAGTTCGCCGATGAAGTCACTCTTGGTAGAAGTATCTTAAATAGAATACCTTTTGACGGAACCGTGAAGGGGTAATTCTACATGTAAAAACATTGTAAGCTTTTTTGTTGCACCTACAATGTTTTTGTTGCTAAAAAGAATGGGGGATGTTATACTAAGTAGCCAATATTTTTATTTGTCTATGTTTTTTTAGGTAGACGGTTTCTGTTACAATAGTGTTTGTTTTACCTTCTCTTGTAGTTTCTGTGGAAAGACTTCGTATGGTAAAAGTATTTTCATGTAAGGTTGCTGATTCGTCGCTGTTGTCGAAGGATATTTCATAATTATTGTTTTGCGATGCTTTCCAAGTTGCTGTGTTAATAACAAGAATACAGTTGCTATTTGGATTTGTTGCGCGATAGGTTTCAATAATAATGGAACCGTCTTCATTGGCGATAAAGTTATTTTCGCGCATGCATTGCTCCTCTATAGTAATACCGTCTTTTTTAATTTGATAGAGTTGCCAAGTTCCAACAATTGGTTCATTTGTACCGATTTCTTCTTCATTGTTAGAACAAGCAATGAAGATTAATAAAATTAATCCGAATAAATGGGGGGATTTCATATTTAATTAGTTTTTGTTTCTACATATTTTAATTGGTTTTAGACGTAACCCCCTGGTTATCTTTGGTTAATAGATTGTTTTTTGGTTTTTATTGTATTTAAATAACGCGTAAGTCTTTATCGTTGCCTGCAGGAGGCAAATTCTTTATTCTGAAGCATACTTATTTTCGCTAAAGTGATTATTGTTAAATAGAAGGTATATTAATAGAAAAAATATTTTGTCTATTAACACATACAGAATTGTTATTCAAGTATTATTCTAAGAATAAAATCTGTTATTGCATTTTTTTAGTAAAAATTACAATCTTGTCGGGGGATCAAAATGAAGTGGTTTTTGTTTGTAGTTTTTGTAGTTTGGGATTTAATTATTTTTTTTCAATTTCTTTTATTATTTGTAGAGTTTACTCTACATATTCCTTTTCGATGGAAAAGAAAGGAGCAATAGTTTTCTTTTTTTCTATATTAAAACTAATAAAAAAAAACAATTAAACAAATAAATGTCAAATAAATCGATAATTGAATTTTAATTTCCAGATACGTTGAAACAATTATGTTCCTTTTACCAGTGTTTTTAATTGGTAATAATGCTGGTGCAGAAGCATCTATTGCACTAATTTACATATCTTTTTGTGATCTTTGCATGTGGTATTTAAGGTTTACTCTGGCCGTCTTTTTTTAGTATTTCTTTTTCGTGTTTTTCCCAGTTTCTCTTCGATCTAATTTTCTTGTATAGTCGCACACTTAGCATTAAAAGGATAGATACAAGTACAATACCTACAACCCCCCATATCCAATTGATAGCGCTCTGAAGTACTACTAAAAAAACAACTGCGAAAAGTATGATGGTCGCTATTTCATTCCATATTCTAAGTTGGAGAGAAGAGTATTTTATATGATTATTTTGCAATTGCTTAAAAAGGATATGGCATGCAAAATGATAAAAATATAGTGCTAACACAAAAGATAGTTTTACATGCATCCAAGCCATTTTTAAGTAATAGGGATTTCTTACCAACATCCAAAAGGCAAAAATACTAGCTAGTATTGCAGAAGGCCACGTTATAATATACCACAATCTTTTTTCCATCAGTTGGTACTGTTTCTGTAGAATCGCTTTTGCAGGGTCTTCCATTTTTTCTGCCTCTACATGATATATAAACAGTCTAACAATATAGAATAAACCAGCAAACCATGTCACTACGAATATAATATGTAAGGCTTTGATGTATAAAAAATCCATGTATCGTTTGTTTTAGTAATTATTGGGTATTGCTGGAAGCTAAATGTTTAGAAGTTGCAAATTCATGAATCCAGTTGGCGAGTACTTGTACCCACTCCTCATTATCGTTAATACAAGGTACAGTATGGAACTCTTCTCCACCTGCTTCTAAAAATTCCTCTTTGCCTTCCATGGCAATTTCTTCCAAAGTCTCTAAACAATCCGATACGAAAGCAGGGGTTACGATAGCTAATTTTTTTACTCCTTCTTTTTCTGCCTTCTTAACGATCGTTCTATCGGTGTAGGGCTGTAGCATGGATCAACCCCCAATCGCGATTGAAATGATGTAGATACAGTACTTTCGTTAAGATTCAATTCTTTAATCACATTTTTTGTAGTTTGATAACATTGGTGTCTGTAGCAATATTCGTGTGCTTTTGATGGTGTGTTACAACACGAGCCGTCTATTTTACAATGTGATTTAGTAATATCTGATTTTCTAATATGACGTTCTGGAACGCCGTGATAAGAAAACAATAGGTGGTCGTAATCTTTGTCTTTTAAATACGCACTTATACTATTGGAAAGCGCCTTGATGTATTCGGGTTTGTTGTAAAAAGCAGGGATGCTTTTTATTTTCATAGTAGGAAAAAAATCACTTCGTAACTCTTCTGCCAGAACAAGTATGGTTTCTGTAGTAGCCATGGCGAATTGCGGATATAGCGGAATCAGGAGTACCTCCGTAACTCCTTTGTCATGCAGCTCCTGTAAGCCTGATTTTAAAGAAGGGTTTCCGTAACGCATAGCCAAAGCAACTGGCAGTTCTGTTTTGGTTTGTACTTTTTTTTGCAATCTTTCGGAAAGTACAATTAAAGGAGAGCCTTCATCCCACCATATTTTCTTGTAGGCAGCTGCAGATTTTTTTGGCCTTGTATTAAGGATTATTCCTTTCACTAAAAAAGAACGAAAAAATAATGGAAGATCAATAACGCGTTCGTCCATTAAAAATTCGCCAAGATAATTTTTTACGTCTTTCGGATCGGTACTTTTTGGGGATCCTAAATTTACTAATAGAACTCCTTTCATAGAGTGAGGTTTATATTTTGATTTTTATTAACTGATTTGTAATTTCATATAGTGCTATGGATAAACTGTGGATAACATTCATAGAAGAGTTTTGACCATACATTGGTATGGATACCGTTTTGTCTGTTACATCAACGTCGTTTATGCCATGTCTTTCGCTACCTAAAATTAGGACAATTTTTTCGTGTAAACTAAAGTCATAATCTTTTATACTAATACTCTCGTCGGTGATTTCAATACCTATAATCGTATTGCCGTCTTGTCGTAACTTGGTGATTAATGATGCAAAATTAGTATAGGTTTCACACGATATTTGATGGAGTGTATTTCTCGCTGTTTTTTTTACAATTCTGTTGCTACTGTTCGGTGAGCTTTCGTGAAGGTAAATCTTTGCAACACCAAAGCTCTCGGAAATTCGGAAACACATGCCAATGTTTTCTGGAGTTCTCAGAGCATCGCAAACAATAGTTATTGGGAATTTAATAGTTTCATTTTGTATATCGTAATGTGTCAACTGTTTCATTATTATACTCAATTTCAATTATTGCGATAAACGCATTACATATTGTTTAGGTGTTGTTCCAAATTTCTTTTTAAAGGCAGCTATAAAATGGCTAGAGGTACTGTAACCAACTTGCATCCCAACTTCGTTAACGTTATGTTTGTTGTTTTCAAGGAGTTTTCGCGCAAATTCCATTTTGTAGTCGAATAGAAAACTATACACTGTGTCTCCGTATATTTGCTTGAATCCTTCTTTCAATTTTTTTAGGTTTAGTCCAACTTCATTGGCGAGTTCTTGTAAAGACGGGGGTTCACTCATTTTAGAGATGATGATATCTTTTGCTTTTCTTATTTTTAGTACCTCTCGATCGTCTACAAGAAAAGGACAGTATTCATTATTGGTGCTTTCTCCATTGTCAAAATGAAGACTCAATAATTCGTAGATTTTACCCTTGATATACAGGTTTTTAATGGAACTGTGGTTTTTTGCTGCAAATATTTGACGAAGAACGATAAGAAGATTTTCTTTGATTTCCGTATTGTCATAGTATTTCTTGTTCTTATTGTCTTCACTTAAAAAAGGAATATAACTTGCTTCTTGTGAGAATAAAGAATGAAATTTTTCAATAGATATTAATACCGAAATTAAGGATGTCTTTGGGAGTATTTCTAAGTTTATGGGTAATTTTTGCTGCGGATTATACAGGAAAATGGAGTGTTTGTCTAAGACGTTGAACGTGTAATTGTTGTTGTTGAAATGGAATTTACAATTCCCTTTAACACAATAATGAAGTTGGATAAAAGAACTGTCAATATCTCTTTTAAAAACCTCTGTTTCATTACTTTCATTTTGAAATTTTAAGATGAAAAATCCTTTTTCAAAGATGATTTCACTAAAAGAACTTCCTGCGACATTTTTTAACATACTATCCAAACTTTAATTATTAGCTTTTATTTAGAATGATTCTATATAGATGCGCTCCAAAGACTATCTATTACTGCAAATTTAGGGAATTTTGAGTCGTTTTTATGGAATAAAGAGGTAAAAAACTTGAAACGACATTAAAAGTTCTTCTAGCGATACTTTTAACGGTATAAACTTTATATTTTTGAATGTTTTTTGGAAGAAGATATTAATGTACACAGATAATAAGCCAACAAAATTTTACAATATAGGTGTCAGTTATATAAAAGCTGATGCAGAAACAAGAGGAAAGTTCTCTTTGTCTAAAGAAGCACAAATCGGGCTTTTAGAGGAGGCTAAAGCAACAGGGTCTGGAGAATTGTTTGTATTGTCAACATGTAACAGAACAGAAATAACCGGTTTTGCCGAGCATCCATTTCAACTCATCAAGATGCTTTGTAAGTATTCTCAGGGAACAGTAGAAGAGTTTGCCAAAGTTTCCTATATCCACAAAAACCAAGATGCCATACAGCATTTGTTTCGAATGGGCACTGGATTAGATAGTCAGATACTAGGAGATTACGAAATTGTTGGGCAATTGCGTCATGCGTTTAAATTGTCAAAAGAACTCGGTACTTCGAACGCTTATTTAGAGCGATTATTAAATTGTGTCATGCAATCTAGTAAACGCGTAAAAAACGAAACAAAACTAAGTTCGGGTACAACTTCAGTTTCTTACGCTGCGGTACAATATCTTATTAAAAACATACCAAACCACAATGCTAAAAATATTTTAGTTTTTGGTTTGGGTAAAATGGGAAAACATACTTGTAAAAACTTATCCGAATACACCAATAACAATATGGTTCGCTTGATAAATAGAACCGAAGAAAAGGTGACGGAATTTGTTAAAGAGAATCCTGCAATTCGTCAGGCAAAATATAAAGATTTATCCCAAGAGATTGCAAATTGTGATGTACTTATTGTTTCCACCGGAGCAAATAAACCTACGGTATTGAAGGAGCACATTCCGGAAGATAAAGATATTTTAATACTAGATTTATCCATGCCGGCAAATGTTTCCACAGAAGTATCTAGTCTAAAAAATGTAACGCTAATCAATGTAGATGAGTTGTCAAAAATAACATTAGAAACGCTAGCCGTTAGAGAAAAAGAAGTGCCACTCGCAGAAGCAATTATAGAAGAACACAAAGCGGAATTTAACCAATGGTTGAACCACCGTAAATTCACTCCTGCGATTAACGCACTGAAACAATCTTTAGTAGCAATTCAAAAAGACGAGATAAACTTCCACAAGAAAAAAAATAGAGATTTTGATGAAGAACAAGCGGAAGTTATTACCTCTCGACTCATTCAAAAGATTACTACACAATTCGTCAAACATTTAAAAGACGAAAATACCTCTATAACCCAAAGTATTGATGTAATGTCTAAGGTATTTGGGGCAACTTTACAACCAATTAATGCAGAAGAAAATTAGAATCGGTACACGGGAAAGTGAACTGGCCTTATGGCAAGCGAACAAAGTTCGAAAGCAGTTAGAAGAATTAGGATACGAAACGGAAATTGTACCTATCAAATCTACAGGAGATATTGTTCTAGATAAACCTCTCTATGAGTTAGGAATTACTGGGATTTTTACTAAAAATCTAGATATTGCTATGTTGCAAGGTGAAATAGATATTGCAGTGCATTCAATGAAAGATGTTCCCACGGCATTACCTGAGGGTATTGTTCAAGCAGCTGTTTTAAAAAGAGCTAATCACAACGATATTTTAGTTCTTAAAGATACCGAGGAGTTTATGGCCCAAAAAGATGGTATTATCGCTACAGGGAGTCTTCGTAGACGAGCACAATGGCTTAACCGCTACCCAACACATAAAGTGGTCGACTTGCGTGGTAATGTTAATACGCGATTAGAAAAGTTAAGTGCCAACAATTGGAATGGAGCAGTATTCGCAGCAGCAGGCCTAGAGAGAATAGGGAAAAGACCCAAAGGAGCGATTTCTTTATCGTGGATGATTCCTGCACCAGCACAAGGGGCAATAATGATCACTGCCTTAGCGTCTGACACATATAGTATAGAAGCTTGTGAACAAATCAATGATAAAGATACCCAAACTTGTACCGCAATAGAAAGAGAGTTTTTAAAGAGACTCGAGGGAGGCTGTACTGCCCCTATAGGAGCTTTAGCTTATATAAACGAGGTAGAAAAGGAGATAAATTTTAAAGGAGTTGTACTTAGTAGAGATGGGAGTAAAAAGTTAGAAGTAGCTAAAAAAGTACCCCTTGGACGTCATAAATTTCTTGCAAAGGATTGTGCGAATCACATAATTGATAGAGGAGGGAAACTGATGATTATGGCAGACCACGGTTTGGAAAAAGAGTTTTCGGTATATTCGACTAAAAAATTATCCTTAATACAAAAGAAATCAGTACCCAATTTCATTGCTGTAGAGGATAGTGATTTTATTAAAATTAGATTCAATCGTATTGCTGCCAAATACGTTAAAGATCCCATACAAAATGTTGTTATAACCAGTAAAAATGGAGTAGAAGCACTCGTACATAATTTTACAGCAGAAGAATTGCAGTTTAAAAATATTTTTTGCGTAGGTAGAAGAACTAAAAAGTTAATTGAGGAAAAAATTGGAGTAGTCTCTCATGTAGAAAGAAATGCAAAAAAGTTAGCCCAGTATCTCTCCTCAAAATTAAAAGGACAAGAGGTGACCTATTTCTGTAGCAACATACGATTAGATACTTTATCTGTTATTTTACAAGCTAACGATGTGCAAGTACATGAAATTGAAGCGTACAAAACAATGTTGAGTCCGGTAGCTGTTTCCGATGCTACCGATGGAGTTTTGTTTTACAGTCCATCAACTATTGAAAGTTACCTGCAAAAAAACACAGCAAATACCATAGCTTTTTGTATCGGAGACACTACAGCAAAAGAAGCGGAGAAACGCGGTTTTAAAGAGGTTCGCGTGGCAAAAATGCCCACCGTTGAAAGCGTGGTAGATTTAGTAAAAAAAGAGTTTGTAAAATAATAGGGAAAGATATGGTGAAGAATCATAATTGTATCTCTCAGTATTTAAATTTTTATAATGTTAAGAACTAGAAGACTCAGAAAAGCAGATGGCATTCGAAGACTAGTGCGTGAAACGAAATTGTCGGTAGATGATTTTATATATCCTTTATTTATAGAAGAAGGTACCAATATTGAAGTTGAAATTCCTTCAATGCCAGGCATTAATAGGTATTCTTTAGATACGATTTCTAAAGAGTTAGACGAAGTAGTCGCGCTGCGTATTCCTGCGGTGCTTTTATTTGGTATACCTTCGAAAAAAGATGATGAAGGTAGTGAAACTTGGAATGACGATGGTATTATGCAGCAAGCAATACGCTTTATCAAAGAAAAATACCCGTCTTTATATGTTATTACAGACGTTTGTTTCTGTGAGTATACTTGTCATGGGCATTGTGGTATTATCGAAAACAACGATGTTGTAAATGATGCAACCCTGGTAAATTTGGCAAAGCAAACAATTTCGCATGCGAACGCAGGCGCCGACATGGTTGCACCGTCCGGAATGATGGATGGCGCCATTGCTGCCATGCGTGATGCTTTAGATGCCAATGGTTTTGTCAATTTACCAATAATGGGTTATTCCGTTAAATATGCGTCAGCCTTTTATGGTCCTTTTCGAGAGGCTGTAGATTCTGCTCCGTCTTTTGGAGACAGAAGAACCTATCAAATGGACCCTTCCAATAGAGATGAAGCACAGCGCGAAGCTACTTTTGACGATCAAGAAGGAGCGGATATTTTAATGGTAAAACCAGCGTTATCCTATCTGGATATTATACGAGACTTAAAAAATAATTACGACCGTCCTATTGCGTGTTACAACGTAAGCGGAGAATACGCTATGGTAAAGGCCGCAGCAGAAAAAGGATGGATTGATGGAGAACGTGTTATGATGGAAAGTTTGCTATCTATGAAAAGAGCAGGCGCAGATATAATCATTACTTATTTTGCCAAAGAAGCAGCCAAAATTCTTCAAGATAATAGGAATTAAAGATTATTAAATCGGGAATTTTATAATTGTATTTAAAACAAAAAATTAGAATGACGTTTCAAAAATCACACGAATTATATACAAAAGGTTTAGAGCATCTTGTTGGAGCAGTAAATTCACCAGTTCGAGCTTTTGCCTCGGTTGGAGGAAATCCTTTATTTATAAAAAAGGCAAAAGGGACCAAGATTTATGATGTAGATGATAATGCCTATATAGATCTCGTGTTGTCCTACGGACCAATGATATTAGGACATCGCCATAAAAAAGTGCAAAAGGCAATCACCAAAGCTTTGAAAAATGGTTATTCGTTTGGTGCCTCGACAAAAAATGAAATTAAATTAGCAAAAATTGTTTGTGATGCCTTTCCAGGTATGGATAAGGTTCGTTTTGTTAATTCCGGAACCGAAGCCGTTTTAAGTGGGATTCGATTAGCGAGAGCTTTCACCGGAAAAGATAAAATAATAAAATTTTCTGGTTGTTATCACGGGCATCAAGATGCACTTTTAGTAGCTGCCGGATCGGGTTTAGCAACTCTTAGTCTACCAGGTAGTAAGGGAGTTCCCGAGGGTGCAGTAAAAAACACCTTAATAGCAAACTACAATGATCTCGATAGTGTAAAAGCACATTTTGAGGCGCATAACGATATTGCGGGAGTTATTTTAGAGCCCATTGCAGGAAATATGGGCGTTGTGATTCCTGAAAATAATTTTTTGATAGACTTAAAAGAATATCTCACTTCCAAAGGTGCTTTATTAATTGCCGATGAGGTAATGACAGGTTTTAGATCTACTTTTGGAGGGGCGCAAGAGTTACTCGGTGTAGAAGCAGACATAACGTGTTTGGGTAAGGTTATCGGTGGAGGTTTTCCAGTGGGAGCCTATGGTGCTAGAAATGAGATTATGGAAATGGTTGCTCCATTAGGCGGAATGTATCAGGCAGGAACGTTAAGTGGTAATCCAATTGCTATGGCAGGAGGAATTGCGACACTAACAGAATTAAAGAAACAAAATCCTTACGAAAAGTTTAACGAAGTCGCGCAAACTATAGAGTCATTGCTATTAGAAGCAGCAAAAAAATACAATGTCGATCTTACGGTAAGTAGGTTTGGTTCGATGATGAATCCTTTTTTCACCGATAAAAACGTGACAAACTTTCAAGAAGCCCAATCTTCAGATACGAAAAAATTTGCTGTATTTTTTTGGGAAATGATTCGCAATGGTGTTTTCTTGCCACCATCACAATTTGAAGCTTGGTTTTTATCTTCGGCTATCTCTACGAAAGATATAAAGAAAATAGCGAAAGCTATAGATAAATCTATGCGCGTAGTTTCTGAAATGTAAAGTTTATTTAAAGTATAAGTAACAAAGAATGACGAGCGGTTTGCCGAAAAACTCACTTGTTTTGCTAAAATAAAAAAATAATGATAAAAAACGATTTATTTTTAAGAGCCCTAAAAGGAGAGACCGTAGAACGTCCTCCGGTTTGATGATGCGTCAGGCTGGTAGATACTTGCCTGAATTTATGGAAATTCGTAAGAAATACGATTTTTTTACCCGATGTAGAACGCCAGAATTAGCCTCTGAAATTACGGTACAACCGATACGAAGATACGGTATGGATGCGGCTATTTTATTTTCGGATATATTGGTAGTACCGCAAGCAATGAATGTTGCCGTGGAAATGAAGCCAAATTTTGGTCCGTATCTACCAAATCCTATACGAGATAGAAAAACATTAGATGCCGTTACTATCCCCGATGTAAATCACGAATTGGGCTATGTAATGGATGCTATAAAAGCTACCAAAGAAAAGCTGAACAATGAAATACCGTTAATTGGTTTTGCAGGGTCTCCATGGACGATATTGTGTTATATGGTGCAAGGGCAAGGATCGAAAAATTTTGATAAAGCAAAAGAGTTTTGTTTTTCATCACCTATTCTCGCACACGAATTGCTAACTAAAATTACACAAACGACCATTGCTTATTTAAAAGCTAAGGTAAATGCTGGTGTTGACGCGGTACAAATTTTTGACTCGTGGGGAGGGATGCTTTCACCGGTAGATTACCAGGAGTTTTCATGGCAGTATATCAATCAAATTATCGAGGCACTTAAAGACGAGGTTCCAGTAATAGCCTTTGGAAAAGGGTGTTGGTTTGCTTTAGATGTTATGGCGAAATCGAACGCATCTGCACTTGGTGTAGATTGGACTTGTTCTGCAAGAAACGCACGTTATTTAACTGGTGGGAATATTACCTTACAAGGAAATTTTGACCCTTCTCGATTATTGTCTCCACCAAAGGAAATTAAAAAAATGGTAACACAGATGATAAATGAGTTTGGAAAAGACAAATATATTGTTAACTTGGGGCATGGAATTTTACCCAATATACCATTAGAAAATGCTCAGGCATTTATCGAGGCGGTAAAAGAATACAAAGTTTAATATTACCAACCTTAAATATTTGATTATGAATAGATTGTTTTTTGTGTTGCTATTGATTTCAGCCCAGCTAATTTTTTCTCAAGACAAACAGTATTACAAAGATGCTGTAGCAGATTGTATTCTAGATTCTGGTAAGGATGCGGCTATGCTTGATGATATTGTTAATAATTGTATAAAAAACAAATACCTATCCAACTACGAGTTTACAACGATAACTGGCGATAAAATAAGTACGGATGCGATTACTAAGCCAATTTTATTAGTGGCAGCAGCAACTTGGTGTGCGCCTTGTTGGGGTGAAATACCTGCTTTGAATAAGATGGTAGAGAAATATGGAGACAAGATAGAGGTGGTTATGTTGTTTTGGGATAAACAAGAAGGAGTGCAACGAATGGCTGAAAAGTTAGACAAGCGTATCATGCTAGTTGCTTCAGAAGCAGAAAATTCAGATAAATCTACCATTGAAATAAACGGTTTTGTACACAAGCTAGATTACCCAACAACTTATTTAATAGCAAAAGATAAAAAAATAGTCAATTTTAAAAGAGGAGCAGCATCTCCATCGAAAAAAATGACTTGGGAGCAAGTAAATGCTATGAATGAAGCACAATTAGAAGAGTTTTTAAAGGTTATTATGTAATAACGTTAAATACAAAAAAAACCTTTGTATAGATACAATGCACCTCTTTCTACTCGTTAGAAAGAGGTTTTTTTAAATTAAATTTAGAAGTTTATGATAGCACAATTATTGGAGAGTTTTAAAGCCTATCTTTCGGGTTTTCATTTATTAACGAGGTTAAAGTTATGGCGCTATTTTTTAGTCCCTATTGCTATCAGTTTTCTTACTGCAGTAGTTATACTTATTACGGCATTTGTATTTGCCGATGATATTGGAGCATATATAGGTGAATTATGGAAATGGGATTTCGGTAAATCTACCTTTAGTGCAGTTAGCTCTTTTTTTAGTGGTGCCGTAATAATTGTCATTGGCCTGATTTTATACAAACACATTGTTATGGCAATAGTATCTCCTTTTATGGGGCCAGTTTCCGAAAAAATTGAAGCTCATTTATTAGGAGGTAAAGCTTCCGTATCGGATAGTTCTTTTTCCAAATTATTACTTAGGGGGATTCGTTTAAATCTCAGAAATTTATTTAGGGAACTGCTACTTACGCTTCCTTTGTTGTTGCTGAGTTTAGTTCCGGTATTAGGCATTATATTTACCTTTATTATCTTTTTAATTCAATCGTATTTTGCAGGGTTTGGTAATATGGATTATACTTTAGAGCGCCATTATTCCTACCGAGATAGTATTCGATTCGTTCAGAACAATAAGGGTTTAGCATTGGGAAACGGTATCGTTTTTTTATTTATTTTATTAATTCCTGTTTTTGGTTTTATTCTGGTCTTACCACTATCTGTAGCTGCAGCTAGTGTACAAACAATAAGGAAAAATCAAAGTTTAGCATTAAAAGAATAACTACTTTTGTAGAGAGATACACCTAACACATGAGAGAGCAATTTTACGAGTACATACAACAGTTACAGGATACTATTACAACCGAGTTGGAAGCCATCGATGGCGGTGTTACCTTTATGGAGGATTTATGGAAAAGAAAGGAAGGCGGTGGTGGGAGAACCAGAGTTATTGAGAATGGAAATGTATTCGAAAAAGGAGGGGTTAATATTTCTGCGGTTCACGGAGAATTACCAGAGGTATTAAGAAAGCAATTTGGTGTAAAGCAAGGAGATTTTTTTGCCTGTGGGTTAAGCTTAGTATTACATCCAAAAAATCCATTTGTGCCAACGGTACATGCCAACTGGCGTTATTTTGAAATGTATGATGAAACAGGAAATATTGTCACGCAATGGTTCGGAGGAGGACAAGATTTAACACCGTATTACTTATTTGAAGAAGATGCTATCCATTTTCACACAGTATGTAAAAATGCTTGTGACACGTATCACAAATCCTTTTATCCTAAATACAAAAAAACATGTGACGAGTACTTTTGGAACGCGCATAGGAATGAGGCAAGAGGTGTTGGTGGTTTGTTTTTTGATTATTTAAAAGCAACATCCGAGTTTACTTTACAAGACCGTTATGATTTTGTAACCGCAATCGGAAATAGTTTTTTAGAATCCTATCTGCCAATTGTTAAACGTCGAAAAGATGTTTCCTTTACAAAAACACATAAAGATTGGCAAGAGATTAGAAGAGGACGATATGTAGAATTCAATCTAGTACACGATCGAGGGACTTTATTTGGTTTGAAAACAAATGGAAGGATTGAAAGTATTTTAATGAGTCTTCCTCCAACTGTGCAATGGAAATATAACCATACTCCAATCAAAAATTCGCAAGAAGAGCGGCTTTTACAAGTGCTTGCTAACCCAGTAGATTGGGTTAAATAGTGTTTGTAGAAGTAGCTTTACAATTGAATTAATCCAAAGTGAGTTAATGGTAAATAGTCAAAATTATAGCCTTTTTTTTAATAAAATTATGTTATTTTCTAATATAAACGGTGTTTTTTGAGGATATTATAATTTTGAATTCGTTTTCTCAAAAATGTTTTTAATAAAATCCTCTTAAAAATCGTTTGATTTTCTTAAATTCGCATGCACAAAATCATTCACAATGGCTAGATATGAATTAAAATTGCCTAAGATGGGCGAGAGTGTTGCAGAAGCAACCATTACATCTTGGATTAAAGAAGTTGGAGAAACTATTGATATTGATGACACTGTTGTTGAGGTAGCAACAGATAAGGTGGATAGTGAGGTTCCAAGTGAAGTGGAGGGAACACTCGTAGAAATCTTATTTGATAAAGACGCAGTAGTACAAGTTGGTGATACCATTGCTATAATTGAGGTTGCGGGAGAAGCTACTGCAGCTGCTGATGTACAGTCGAATGGTACCTCGGAAGAAGAGCAACAAATTGTACAAGAATCAGTTGCAGCTGTTGAAAAAACCATCGAGACGGCTAAGACAGACACTATTATTTCAGATGTTTCTACCGATGGTGATCGATTTTATTCTCCTTTAGTGAAAAGTATTGCCAAAACCGAAGGTATTACCGGTCGTGAATTACAAGCGATTACTGGAACCGGTAAAGAGGGAAGGGTAACAAAAAATGATATTTTAAAGTATCTAGAAAATAGAAATTCACAGCCAAAAGTAACGACTACTGCAGCTCCAGAAAAAAGTGTTGTTAAGGAGGTTGTGTCCAAGGTTGTAGAAACACCAATAACACTTGGAGGGCAAGACCAAGTGATAGAGATGTCTAGAATGGGTAAACTAGTTGCTAAGCACATGGTGAACTCCATACAAACTTCTGCACACGTGCAGTCATTTATAGAAATAGATGTAACTAACATTGTAAAATGGAGAAATAAAGTTAAAAACGCATACTTTAAAAGAGAGGGAGAAAAACTTACTTTTACACCTATTTTAATGCAGGCTGTGGCACAGACGATTAAAAAATACCCTGAGATTAATATTTCTGTAGATGGGGATAAAATTATTCAACGAGGAAGTGTAAATTTAGGAATGGCGGCCGCTTTGCCAGATGGAAATTTAATCGTGCCAGTGATTAAAAATGCCGACCAATTAAGCTTGGTTGGAATGACAAAACAAGTTAATGATTTGGCAAATAGAGCCCGTGCCAATAAGTTGAAACCAGATGAGATTCAAGGTGGTACGTATACGGTTACTAATGTTGGAAGTTTTGGGTCTATCATGGGGACCCCAATAATTAACCAGCCACAAGTAGCTATACTTGCCTTGGGTGCTATTCGAAAAATGCCTGCTGTTATTGAGACTCCAGAAGGAGATTTTATTGGGATTCGTCAAAAAATGATTGTATCGCATTCTTACGATCACCGAGTAGTTAATGGAGCTTTAGGAGGTATGTTTATCAAAACTTTTAAGGAAATATTAGAAGCCTGGGATGTAAACCAAGATTTTTAAGATATTTTCTATAGAAACATAAAGCTCACTTCGGTGGGCTTTTTTAGTAGGATAAAAGTTCTTGTAATTCTTGTTTAAATCTCGCTACAGGTAAAAACTGTTCTTCTAAATTTTTAGCAAACGGAATTGGAGTTTCAATACTCGCTACTCTTCTTACAGGAGCGTCAAGATATTCAAAACAATTTTCCATCAGTAAAGCAGATATATCGCTTGAAATACTTCCAAAAAGAGTGTCTTCTTGTAGTATAATTGCTTTCCCTGTTTTTTTAACAGAAGTAAATATTGTATCTTTATCTAAGGGTGCTAGAGATCGCAAGTCAATTACATCTGCTGAAATAGTAGTCTCTTCCTCTAATGTTTTTAATGCCCAATGTACTGCCATACCAAACGTGATTATCGTGATGTCATTTCCTTTTTGCAGAAGATTAGCTTTACCTAATGGGAGGGTGTAGTAATCCTCAGGGACGTCTTGGTATATCGTTCTATATAATCCCTTATGTTCGAAAAATAAAACAGGATTAGGATCGTTAATTGCGGTTGTGAGTAGTCCTTTGGCGTCATACGGAAAAGCAGGATAAATTACTTTAAGACCGGGAGTTTTTGTAAACCATGCCTCGTTCGACTGCGAATGGAATGGTCCGGCAGCAACACCTGCTCCGCAAGGCATTCTAATGACTACATCAGCCTCTTGGCCCCACCTGTAATGAGACTTTGCTAGTAAGTTTACAATAGGGTTAAAACCGCTAGATACAAAATCTGCAAATTGCATTTCAACGATGGCTTTTATCCCAGAAACAGAAAGGCCATAAGCAGCAGAAACAATTATAGATTCGCAGATAGGAGTATTTCGTATTCTTTCTTTTCCGAATAGTTTAACAAACCCTTCTGTTATTTTAAAAACTCCACCGTATTCTGCAATATCCTGTCCCATAATGACCATTTTTTCATGTCTTTCCATTGCTTGTTTAAGACCGTTAGAAATGGCGTCAATTAACCGAATGTTTTTTGTTTTTGAAGAAGCAGTTACCGCACGAACATCATCATTTTTATACACGTCCTCTATTTCATTTTTAATAGTGGAGGTTACGGTTTCTTCTTTAAAAGCAATGTTTAGATTCTCCTGAATTTTTTCCTTTAGCTTTTCTTTTAATTTTTTGTCTTCCTCTTCGTCCCAAATTCCTTCCTCCACTAAATAGTTTTTGTAGTTCTCGATAGGGTCTTTTTTCTGCCACTCGGTAAATAATATTTCTGGAACATATTTAGTGCCACTAGCTTCTTCATGCCCTCGCATTCTAAAGGTTTTGAACTCTAAGAGAACTGGTCTAGGGTTTTCTCGTATACTCTGTGCTATTT
Organism: Tenacibaculum sp. SG-28; assembly: GCF_002954385.1. GTDB lineage: Bacteria > Bacteroidota > Bacteroidia > Flavobacteriales > Flavobacteriaceae > Polaribacter. The sequence goes on along the minus strand of NZ_MQVY01000005.1, from coordinate 91,330 downwards.
GTGAAGTTTTTTGATATACCTCGAGTATATTGTTTCCTTCAATAATATAAGATTCCATCCCATAACCTATTCCACGATCTGCGATATTGTTACAGTTGTATTGTTCACTGGTAGGTGTTGAAAGACCATACCCGTTATTTTCGATACAAAACAATATTGGTAACTCCCATACAGATGCTATATTTAACGCTTCATGAAAATCGCCTTCACTTGTACCTCCTTCGCCAGAAAAAACCGCACAAACGTGTTTGTTCTTTTTTAGTTTATTGGCTAATGCAATTCCTGATCCGACCCCTAACTGAGGACCTAGATGCGAAATCATCCCTATGATTTTATACGCTTGTGTTCCAAAGTGAAAACTTCTATCTCTACCTTTTGTAAATCCATTTTGTTTTCCTTGCCATTGTGAAAATAATTTAGCCAAAGGGATATCTCTAGAGGTAAATACTCCAAGATTTCGATGCATAGGTAAAATATATTCTTGTTTTGATAAGGCACAAGTAACACCTACTGCAATGGCTTCTTGACCAATACCGCTAAACCATTTAGAGATTTTTCCCTGGCGTAATAATTTTAACATCTTTTCTTCTATAATTCTTGGGAGTACCATTTTTTGATATAGCCCTAATAGTATCTGTTTATCAAGGTTTCCCTTTTCAAAATACAATACATTATTTTCGGCATTGTAGAGTTTTGAAGAAAAGTTCATAAGCATTAATTTGTCTCAAATTTGTATAAAATATTTATATAATCAAAATTAATTGTCTTTTTTATTGTGGTTAGTTTAATTTTTAATGGTTAAAAATATCAATATTAAACTTATCTAATGTTTTTTTTGATGTTATCGTATTTTTTAGTCATTGTTATAGCATTTTTTTTTTGCTAGAGTTTACTAAGTCAAAACTTATTTATAATAAATTCAAATAAATAAAATAGATAAACAATTGGTTTACAGTGGTTTTTATCTTACTTGATTTATGTTTGGTATATTTATGTAAAACAATTTTAGAATGGAGCTTTTTTTTTATACTTTCGTTTTAACAAAAGTTTATGATTTTGTTGAGAAAAGAAAAGAAAGAAAGGTTTGATTTTGAGTTTTTTAGAAAATCAATAATATTAATAGTAACCACATACAGAGAATTGTATTCGTTGATACCTCGCCTAATTTTTAATTTTGTGCTTGGTAATCGAATTAGTTTTCTCCGTTTTCATTTTTATTACTCCCTTTAAAAATTCATGAAATATGTAATTTTATATACATATCTTACATGAAGAATGCTTTTTGTTCTCTATCATCAAAAAGAATAGAACAATCAATTTATAACTAAATTAATTACATACCTTATGAAAAACTTAAATTTCGTAATTTTTTTCGTCGTGTTTTTTGCGACGAGTTCTTCATTTTCGAATGAACTGTTTAAAGTTCCGTCATCCGTACAAAAATATCAAAATAACGATGGTATTTGGCATGATTTAATAACTCCAAACATGACTGCTTCCCAAGAATTTTATTCTAAGGTTTTTGGATGGACTTTTGAATCTTCTAACAGCAAAGGGGCTGTAACTTCAAAAATTCTTAATAATGGAAAGGTGATCGGAGGAATGATTGAAGTTAAAACTGCTAGTGTTTCGGTTTGGATAACCTCTATGATTGTATCTCCGCAAGATATGAGTTCAAAAATTAAGGCGGCTATAGAACAAGGTTGTAAACTTGCTTTAAAGCCTGTAAAAATTCCTGGTAGAGGAAAACAAGTTGTTTTAGAGTCTCCGCAAGGAGAGGAATTTGCTTTTATCACGGCCAATGATATTACAAATACCTATTCTAAAGCCAATGCAAATGGAGATTGGATAGGTATTGAATTATGGACTAGTGACGCAGATAAATCTGCTTCGTTTTATGCAGCAATGTTTGATGTTATAATCGATAAAAAAATGATCGATAGCAAACCATATTGGATGTTTAAAAAGAATACTGCCACGGTTGCAGGTATGATTCTTAATCCTGTTACTAACCAAGGTTCGCAATGGGTTTCTTATGTTTTTAACAATCAGTTATCTACTGTAACTCAAAAAACTGAAACAGCTGGAGGTACTGTGATAGTTGCTCCTTCCTCAAACGTGCGTGCGGGGAAACTTGCAGTGATACAAGATCCTTTTGGAGCTTTAATATGTGTTCAAAATAATTAATACAATTACCGATGAAAAAAATAAAAAATATCTTAAAAATAGTAATAGTTTGTGCTTTGTTTTTTGCTTTAGAAAGCTGTGCAAACGCAAGATGGGGAACTAATGCAGGTGTAAATGTCGAATGGGGTCCGCATGGTCCTAGAGTAAGGCCACATGTTGATTTTGATGTATACAACGGTGGTAGATTATAATAATTAAAAATAATTTGTCAAATTAATACATTATGAAAAAAATACTAGTAATTCTATTTACATTAGTTTTTGCAGTTTCTTGTAATACCAAAACAGAAAAAAAAAGTTGATATTGATAAAACTGATGCTAAAATAGTAGTTTACTTCAACGGAGATATCATCACCATGGATGGTGAAAAGTTAGAAACAGCAGAAGCTGTCGTTACAGAGAACGATGAAATTGTTTTTGTAGGTTCTCTTGCTAAGGCAAAAACGAATTTTCCAAACGCCAAAAAGCATGATTTGCGAGGAGAAACGTTAATGCCTGGTTTTGTAGAACCGCATGTACATCCTTCTTTAGCAGCAACAATGTTACCTAATGAAATCATAGCACCCTACGATTGGGTTTTGCCTAACGGTACGAAAAAAGGAGTTACCGGGCATGATGCTTATATGGAAAGAATCACCAACTCAATAAATGAAAATGCCAAAGAGGGAGAAATGTATTTCATCTGGGGGTACCACCAATTGTGGCATGGCGATCTTTCAAGAGATGTTATCAACAGTATCACCAAAGATAAACCGGTTGGAATTATCCATAGATCCTTTCATGAAATTTATTTAAACGATGCCGCTATTGCGCTTTTAGGAATTACAAAAGAAGACTTTAAAGGAAACCCACAAGTAGAGTGGGAAAAGGGACATTTTTATGAAGGAGGATGGCTTGCTTTGGTTCCAAAGATGGCGCCAATAATGTTAGAGCCAACTCGTTATATGCAAGGTCTTGGGATGATGACACAATTAATAAAGCAAAATGGAATTACCACCGTAGCAGAGCCTGGTTTTCCGAGTTCCGATTTTAATGGAGAGTTAGCACTTCTAAAAAAAGAAATGGAAAAAAATCCTCCCTACGATGTATATTTAATACCAAGTGGTACCCAATTATTTGCAATGAAAGGAGGAAATAAAGAAGCAATGGCTTTTATGGAAACCTTAGCTAGTACTTACGATACCGATAACATTCACTTTTTACCAAAACAAGTAAAACTATTTTCTGATGGAGCTATTTATAGCCAAGCTATGCAGATGAAAGAAAATTATGAAGATGGTCATAATGGCGAATGGATGACACCATTAGACCTCTTTAAAGAGCAAATAAGTTTGTATTGGGATAATGATTATAAGATTCACGTACATTCTAACGGGGATAAAGGGATTCAGCAAGTTCTAGATTACTTAGAAGTAGATCAAGAAAGAAAGCCAAGAGACGATCATAGATTTACGCTACACCACATGGGATATTTCACAGACGATATGGCACAGCAAATAGCTGAAATGGGTGTTGAAGGATCTGTTAATCCATACTATTTATGGGCTTTGGCAGATAAATATAGTGAAGTAGGTTTAGGGAAAGAAAGAGGAGAAAATTTGGTTAGAATTCAGAGTCTAGTGTCTAGAGATATTCCAGTTTCTTTTCATTCCGACTTTTCCATGGCGCCAATGGAACCACTTACTTTAGCTTGGACAGCAGTAAATAGAGTTACTGCAGAGAACAACGCATTGTCTCAAGATCAGAAGATTTCTGTATATGATGCCATGAAAGCGATTACCATTGATGCGGCGAGAACGTTAAATCTAGAAAAACAAATGGGATCTATTGCTGAAGGAAAGGTAGCTAATTTTACTATTTTAAAAGAAAACCCTTTTAAAATAGACCCAATGAAAATTAAAGACATTACCATTCTAGGGACTGTGTATAAAGGAAACTTTAATGTAATTGCAGCAAATAATTTAAAGGGGAAGTAAAAGGACCACTTTAAAATTGGATTTGTTTCCTAAGATAAATTTTTATCAATCTATTTTATAAAAAAACAATACTTATGAAATTAAATATTATGAGATTTTTTGTCATTATGCTAGTTATAATGTCATGTAAACAAGAAGCTAAAGACAAACCTGTTGCAGAACCGTACAAGTTACAACAAACCATCTACTACGGGGGTGATATTATTACGATGGCAGGGGATACGCCAAGTTATGCTGAGGCTGTTGTTCAGCGTGAAGGTAACATTATTTTTGTTGGCTCTAAAGCGGAAGCTATGGAACGTTTTAAAGGGAAAGCTGAGGAAGTAAACCTTAAGGGAAAAACCATGCTTCCAGGATTTATTGACGGGCACGGACACGTATTTAATGTAGGTTTACAGGCGGTTTCTGCCAATCTTTTACCAGCGCCAGATGGCGATGGGAATAGTGTGGCTGCGTTACAAAAAATTCTGAAAGACTGGATCGCTAAAAATCAAAGTTTCATCGATACTACAGGATGGGTTATCGGTTTTGGTTATGACGATTCGCAATTAGATCGCTATCCAACCAAAGAAGACTTAGATGCTATTTCTACAGATGTGCCAATTATAATTATTCACCAATCTGGTCATCTTTCTGTGGTAAATTCAAAAGGACTTGAGATGGTAAAATATAATGCAGATTCTAAAGATCCGAAAGGCGGTAAAATAAGAAGAATGGCGGGAAGTAGTGAGCCTAATGGTGTGTTAGAGGAAGTAGCACATTTTATGGTTTTACTCACTGGGGTGTTGCCTAATATGACTCCGGATTTACAAGACGAAATGCTTGTGAAAGGACAAGAGCTCTATGCGTCATTTGGTTATACTACTGCACAAGAAGGTCGCAGTACACCAGATGGTTCTGCAACCATGGAACGCGCGGCTGAAAAAGACGCATTTATCCTAGATGTTGTTTCTTATGTAGATATATTAAGTAATAGAAAAGGGGCAGATTCTAAATACAATGGTAAAAAGTATACCAACAAATACCGTGTTGGTGGTGTAAAATTGAATTTGGATGGTTCACCACAGGGTAAAACTGCTTGGTTATCACATCCGTATCATATTGTGCCTAGTGGAGAACCTAAGGATTATCATGGGTATGAAAGTATGACCGACGAAGAAGCCTACAAACATGTTGCCGACGCTTATGCCAATAACTTACAAATTATGGCTCATTGTAACGGAGATTCTGCAATTGATCAATACATAAAAGCGGTTAAAAAAGCGAATGCCGAATTTGGTAATGATGATCGAAGAACCATAATCATTCATGCGCAAACTGCTAGAGAAGATCAGTTAGATAGTTTTGTTGAAGAAAAAATATGGCCTTCTTTCTTTCCGATGCATACTTTTTATTGGGGAGATTATCATGTGAATTCCGTTCTAGGGAAAGAGCGAGCCTACAAGATTTCACCTACGCATACGGCTTTACAAAAAGGACTTAAGTTTACTAGCCATCACGATGCGCCAGTTGCGTTACCTAGCTCCATTAGAGTTTTGTCTGCAACAGTAACTCGAAAGTCAAGAAGTGGTCAGATTATTGGTCCTGACGAACGCGTTACGGCTTTCGAGGGATTAAAAGCATTAACAGATTGGGCTGCTTACCAACATTTCGAAGAAGACACGAAAGGAACAATTGAGAAAGGGAAAGCTGCCGATTTTGTTATTTTAGATAAAAACCCTCTAAAAATAGATCCATCCGAGTTAGAAAATTTACAAGTAATGGAAACTATTAAGTACGGGAAATCAATTTATAAATCATAATTAAATAAATATGTAACTATGAAATCAAATAAAAGAGTAATATTAGCTTTGATGTCTGTATTTACAGTATCTGCTAGTTTGAATGCGCAAACTTTTACCATGGGTAAAAAATGTCGAGGTTATTTAGAAAGTGCTCAAGCTGCCAATAGTCAGGAGTCTTATGATAAAGCAGTAGAGCTTTTCGATTATTTCAGATCTAAATGCAGTACTAGAGATGCCAAAGAAAAAGGCGCCTATGGAAAAGCAGAAGCATTAAATGGTTTAAAACGCTATAACGAAGCCTTAACCGAGGCTAACAAAGCAATTGAAATAACCAAAAATAGAAGTCTTAATGGTCATTTTCAAAAGGCAATAGCCTAAGTGGTCTTGGGAATACTTCAGAGGCTAAAGCCGAGCTAGACCAGATCATTACGCTTACTGAAATGAATGAAAATTCCGCGCAACGCGCTTCTAATTATGCATTAATGAGTGCTTTTTATCAGAAACAAAATCAAATAGATTCTGCGCAGGCTTATTTAAATAAGGCTAAAACCATAGACCCTTCAAATCCAAATTATTTGATTCAAGAAGGGAGCATGTACAGTGCCGTTGGAAATTACGATGCAGCCTTTGGTGCCTACAGTAAGGCTGAGGCGATGAATCCTAATTCTTTAGAATTATGTGAAGCACAAACCAATATGATGTTTAAGCAAATGAAAGAAAAATACGGTACCACAAATTCACAAGAATTAAAAAACAAAATGAATACCGATGAAAAAAATCGTTTGTGTTCTGTGCTTAAAAGAGCAAAGGGTTTGGGACTTTCCGATATGAATAAAGACTTATTTATCGCAATGGTGTGTAAATAAAATAGAAATAAATTAAAAAAGTAAAAACATGAAAAAATTATTAGTGATTACCCTAGCATTAAGTTTAATGACAGGATGTGCAAGTTTAAACAAACAACAAAAAGGAACAATGGCCGGTGCTGCAGGTGGAGCCTTATTAGGTGCAGCAGTTTCGAAAGGAAGTGTTTGGGGTATATTGGCTGGAGCAGCAGTTGGTGGAACAGCTGGGAATCTTATTGGAAAGAGTATGGACAAACAAGCACAAGACATCTCTCAGGCAATACCAACTGCAGAAGTAAATAGAGTAGGGGAAGGAATTAATGTTACTTTTGATTCTAGTGTGGCTTTTAAAATCAATTCTGCTAACTTGAATGCAGATTACAAACAAGATTTAGCAGATTTAGCAGGTGTCTTTAAAAGTTATCCAGATACCAATATTTTAATCGAAGGACATACCGATGATAGTGGTGCTGCAGAATACAACATGTCGCTTTCGCAAAAAAGAGCACAAGCAGTATCCAATTATTTAGTAAGTCAAGGCGTAAGTAGTTCTCGCTTAACCGTAAAATGGTACGGTGAAACACAGCCTAAATATCCTAACGATGACGAAAATAGAGCAAAAAACAGAAGAGTGGAATTAGGAATTTATGCAAATGACGAAATGAAGAGTAATGCCCAAGCAGGGAAGTTATAATACATTATTTACGAACTCCAGAAAAGAATTTCATTTTTTTCTGGAGTTCTTGTATTTCAATTTCTCCCTATAGATCGAAATTAACAAATATTAAAAATTACATTATGAAAATCTCATCAAAAATAGCACTGCTTGCTATGCTGCTATCTGTTACTTTAACATCGACAGCGCAGGATGATGCGCAAACTGTTGATGCCTCTAAACCAACCAACTTGTATACGCAAGTTAATGGTGCTTTTGAATACCAATCCCACAAAAACGGACCAGACTTGTACGGTGCGAGGTTTAATGTGCAGTATGCTTTTAATCCGGATAATTTATTATTGGTAGAAGTACCATTTTTATATAATGAAGGAACAGATCACTTCGGAATTAGCGATACTCGTGTTCGCTATTTTCATGCTGCGAAACGTAACATTACAGATCGTTTAATTGCTATTGCTCCATACTTGGATATTACCATGCCTACTGGTAGTTTTGAGAAAGGTTTAGGGTCTGATGTTTGGTCGTTAGCAGCAGGAGTCGTTGCCGGTTATGTATTTACACCAAAAATTTCTGCGTTCCCAGGCATTGGAATTGTACACATTACAGAACCAAATAAGTACCAAGGAGATTCGCATACAGGTATTAATTTACAAACCAATATGAGTATTAGTTTTAATCAGCGTGCTTTTTTGTTTGTAAACCCAATTGTTACTATTTTAGACAGAACAATTTGGACAGGAGAGTTTAATTTCAATTATATGATTAAGCCGAATAAGTTTAAGGTTAATGCAGGATATTATCCTAATTTTACGAATGATATTAATACAATTCGTATTGGAGCTACAATATTTTTATAATAGAGTTTACTTAATTTAATAGATACATATAATCATGAAAAAAGTTTTATTATTATTGGTTTCCGTATTACTTGTTGGTTGCGCACCATCAATGGAATATGTTTGGAAAAAAAATGACTTTACGGGCAAAGAATTTAAAAAAATAGCAGTAATAGTTATCAGTAAAGATTTTGCAGTTCGAAGTGCAGTAGAACAGCAAGTAGTACAAGATTTACGAGACGAAGGGATTGATGCCGTACAAGGAACTACCTTTTTAACCCCAAGTGCTACTAAGAGTGATTGGCAAACAGAAAATATCGCTAAAAAATTAGAGGCCTTAGGTGTTGACGGTGCTATTGGAATTAGTCTGGTAAACGTTCGAGATAGAACAGATTACGTTCCTGGTGATTCGTATATGTACCCAAGTGGTTATTACCGCTATGGACGTTATGTTTATCGAAATTACGACAGAATTTACACCCCTAGTTATTACGAAAATGTAAAAGAGTACGTGATAGAGTCTAATTTATACGACGTTATGGTAACTTCTGATAAGGAGAACGCTTTGCTATGGAAAGGACAATCAACGCTTCAAAATCCATCTAGTTTAGGTGGAGCAGCAAGCTCATATGCAGGTAATCTGGTAGATTACCTAATCAAAAATAAAGTGCTACTTTCTCAAAATTCAAAAAGTACTTATTAATACCATAGAAACTCCTAATCTTTTAAAAATCGATTAGGAGTTTTTTCTATTACAGCTTTCCTAAATTAATTGTATTTCAAAATCTTTACCTTCATGAAATATATTTACGTTCTTCTTGTTCTATTTCTTTTCAGTTCTTGTTCGCTGGTTAAATTTGAGAGTGAACAAATTCCTCTAAGCAGAACAGATCTAAACATAAGATTGCTGACCCAAGATCTAGTTCGGGAAACCTCCAACAAAATAGAGTACGCTACCGATAGTTTAATGGCGTTAACGAGTGATAAGGAGACTAAAATCAACTTGTTACGATGGCGAATTAATACTTTATCAGAGTTTAAAAAAGTAGGTTTTCAAACTACCCCAAAATTAGCTTTGTTGGATACGTGGAGTTTTTTACTACAAAATAGAGATTTTTTTGAGCGTAACGAAACCAATAGTGTTTTTAAAGACGATATCGAAATACTCGAAAAGCTAATTCAACAAAGTACCAAAGATATCACCAAGATTGCAAGAAATACTTTAGGAGACACTGAATTTAAAAAATTACAAGGGTTTGTTACCGAATTTGCCGCAAAAAACCCTATTTCTTTTGCAAAATCCTATCATACTCCAATTCGAGACGAGTATTATAAATTTAAGTCTATAGACGACAGTTTGGCGGTTAAAACGGTAGGAACGTTATCGGAGGTGGTAGCTGATTTATCCAACAAATTAACCTATTCCAGTTCGCTTGCTTCGAAACAGGTTGGTTGGAATACAGAGTTATTACTTCTAGAAAGCGGACTAGATTCCCTGGCTATTGATTCGCTACAAAATGTATTTAATCAAAAACTAGAACGTTTCATTAGTACTATTGAAAACACGCCAGAAAATTTAGATTCTTTGGTCATTAATTTTAGAGACGAAATTGGTCCTCTTTTTACGCGTTTGGATTATTCTTTGAGAAACTCTGTTGAAACTCTGGGAGAGGAAAGAGTACTATGGGATAGTATTATTCAAAGAGAAAGAGCCGAATATTATAAGCTCTTTATGAGAGAAAGAGCTGTCGTTACAGAGGAAGTATCAGAACTTTCCAAAGATTTATTAGACAGTACAATGTTGCATATAAAATCGATACTAAGTAACATTCTAATTTATCTGATTCTTTTATTAGCGGTAATTATTTTTATTCCATTCGGGTTAGGGTATTTTACTGGTAAAATGAAATATAAAAATAAAGGTGAGCAATAGCATTTTTATTTAAGGTACATTTAAAATAATCGTTTTAAAGTAAATTCAAAGAAACACCATGAAAAAGCATCTTCTAACTTTCCTATGTATAATTGGCAGCATTACCCTGATTGAGGCCCAAACCGAAGAACCAACCTCTAGTTTAGAATTCTACGGCAAATTTAGCGTTCAAACTGCTATTTTTGATAATCAAATTGAATTACAAGAGAATTTACCTAAGTTAGGATTACAATTAGATCATAAAATTAATGAGGATTTAGCCTTTATTATAAACTTAGAGTACAGATACCATATCATTGATGGAGAAGTTTTTAACAATGACGCTGCTTCTCCAGATGAGTTTATTAACGACCCTTTTAAAGAGATTGAGCCCTTTGAACAACGTTTAATGTACGGTGGTTTTTCGTATGGAAAGTGGGGAACTCTTACCGTAGGTAAACAATGGGGTGTATACTATGATATTGCAGGATATACTGATAATTTCACAGTTTTTGGAGGTAGTGCTACAGGAGTTTATACAGGAGGTACCGATGGTGGATGGAAGGGAACTGGTAGGGCCGATAAATCGATAGTATACCGAAATTCTTTTGGTAATTTTAACATTGGTTTGCAAACACAGCTGTTCGGGAAATACGAGAACTATGGAGTATCTGCTGAGTACGCGCTGAATTCTTGGAAATTTGGAGTAGCGTATAATACTGCCAAAATACAAGATGGAGTAAAAGAGTTTATAGAAGATATTGGTAATACTACTGATAATTATGTAGCAGGTCTTAATTATAGTCATAAAGACCTTGCTATAACCGCTGCCGTTACCTATAATGATGATGAGTTTATTCGTATTGGTGAAAACGAAATTATTTCCTTTGCAACTATTGGTTATGAACTGTTTTCATCATTTCGGGCTTCCAAAAATATTGAGATACAAGCAGGGATTAACTACATGGATGATGTTGATAGTAACGACCACGATTTAGGCCAATACCATTTATTGCAGTGGATAGGAGGTTTAAATTATTATTTGCAAGATAACTTATACATTCATAGTTCTATTCGATTGGACGGTTCAAAATCTGTTACTGGCGCCAGAGGAGCCGATGTGTTTTTGGTTGGGTTTACCTATGATTTCAGTAAAGTTTTTTCCAAATAATAAAAATGTTTATTCCACTAATAACTGTATAATTTAATTTGTATTTTCGTTTTCTAAACTAATTAAAATGATAAAAAAATTTTAGCATTGTTATTGTTTACAACGGTAACTTTTGCACAAGAGAGCGTTATGCTCCGATTAAACTACACTAAAGGAGATACCTACGCATCCGAGATGTCTATGTCGCAAATGGGAGCAGGCGGAGCGATGTCTACCAACATGAGTATGAAAATGATTCAAAATATTACAGAGGCCTCTGAAGCTGGGTATTCTTGTAATATTAAATTTGATAAAATTGCGATGCAAATGAATCAAGGAGGTCAAAAAATGAGTTATGACTCTAGTAAAGGAGATGCTGATTTAGACCCAATGAGTAAGTTGTTGAAATCACAAATGGACCCTGTGTTGAGTGCTGTCATTTCGATGAAAGGAAATAGTTTAGGGGAAGTTTTAGAAACTAAAGTAGAACCAAACATTCCTGGGGCAGATCAATTCACCAATCAATCTAGTAATGTTGTTTATCCTAAAGAAGCTGTTACGGTTGGCTCTTCTTGGGAGATGAAAGATACCAAGCAAGGTATGAACTTTGCATATACCTATACCGTTGCTGCAATTACTAAGGCTGTTGTTTCTTTAAAAGTTTCTGGAAAAGTGACAGGGGTTGCTGATGGAGATATCACAGGAAATATTGAAATTGATAGAAATTCAGGAGTACCTGTTGCTTCTAAATTAAATATGGCAATGCAAGTGCAAGGGCAAGATTTAGGAACAAATATAGAAATGACAACGACGAAGTTGTAATTCTATACTAGTATCCATAAAATTAAAAAAGCATTTTTGTAAAAGAGTGCTTTTTTAATTGTTTACTACTTAAAAATATTTGCTAGTGCACTTTGTAAATCCCTATGCTTAAATTGGTGTTTTTTGCAAATTTTAGTAGCGGAAACTCTACTTCCATCTAATAAAATACAAGACAATTCCCCAAAAGCAAGTTTAAAAATAGTGGCGGGTATTGCTACAGGGCTCACTAGTTTATTTTGCATTTTTCCTAATATCGCGGTAAAATTTGTATTGGTTTGATGTTCTGGTGCTACCGCGTTATAAATACCAGAGAAATTACTTTCTGTAACCGACATCGTATACATGTCGCACAAGTCGTTTATGTGAATCCAGGGCATGTATTGTTTTCCGGAACCTATAGGCGCGACAAATACTGGTGTATTCATTTTTTGCAAAGCGCCACCTTTTTTACTAAGCACAATACCTGTTCTGAAAACACTAATTGTAGCACCTAGTTTTTCAAATTGTTTGCTTGCGTTTTCCCAAGCGATGCATACATTTGAAATATAATCTTTTGCAGGGTTGTCTTCTTCAGTATATATTTTTTCACTCGTAGTTGCCCCATAATAACCAATTCCGGATGCGGAAATGAAACCGGAAAGTTTTACTTGCAATTTTTGTGCATAGCTAAATAACAAATCAGCGGAATCTACTCTACTGGCAATAATCTCTTGTTTTCTTTCCTTAGACCATCTTTTATCTGCTATTCCAGCACCTGCCAGATGGATAATATGCGTTACCCCTTCCAAAGCTTTTTCATCCATTAGCTTTTTATCAATATCCCAGAAATAATGGTTTTCTGCTCTAGGATTTCTAGAGAGAATATTTACCGGAATTCCAAGAGAAAGGAAACGCTTAGAAAGCTCCTTTCCAATTAAACCAGTTCCTCCTGAGATTAGCACTTTTTTCATACTGTAAAAATTGTCTTTTAGATGTTACGAAATACTAACGTAATATACTGTTTGGAAATGTAACCACACTCTCTTGTCCGTCTTTACCTACTGCAGCAACTCCAAAATAAAAATTATCAATTACAATGCCATCCAAAGTAAATTCAGTACTATTACCAACGTATCTGCTATTGTCCCATGTTGGAGAAGTTGTATCTCTCCAGTATATTTTATAACCTGCAGCTTCCGGTACACTAGACCATTTTAATTTTACAGAGGGCTCTACAATACCTCCGATAGCAACACTTTTTGGAGCTAGAGGCGCTTTCGCTAAACTAGCTAAGGTAATGGCATTTACAGCAGTTAATTTTTGTGCATAGGCAAAGTTTACAAATTCTAATTTATCTCCGTAAGCAATTCCATTTTCGTTTCTGATATCCTGGTGTTGTTGGGTATAATTCTCGTGCGCCTCCATTATTCGTATACCGGCGAAACCTGCATCGTTAAAAGGTCTGTGATGCCCTCCTCGTCCGAATCTGTCCAATCGGTACACTAGTTTAGGATTCATTTCAGGCATATAGGTTTTGGTAGTTTTGTACACATATCTTGCCAATTGACGAGATATTCCATCTACCTCTCCACCGTAAAATCTTCTTGCGGTGCGCTGTCTCTCCGTTTCGTTAGGTGGCGTGGGTTCCGAAAATATTCTAAAAGTTCTGTTGTCTATAACACCATCTACTCCCGATATATTTCCAATCATATCGTTATTTATAACTCCAATAATGTTCCAGTTTTTCTTTTTCGCATAAGCAGCCAATCCTTTTCCACCGAATAAACCTTGCTCTTCGCCAGATAAACCAACGTATATAATGCTATTTTCAAAACTGTATTTTGAAAGTACTCTTGCAGCTTCTATTGTTCCTGCCATTCCTGTCGCGTTGTCATTGGCACCAGGAGCATCATCTGTATAATTATTTGGATCGGATATTCTGGAATCAATGTCACCACTCATTATAATATAATTGTTAGGGTTTTTTGTTCCTTTTTGAATAGCTACCACGTTTACTACCCAACGTCTTTGGTAATTCGTTGGTTGGTACCTTTGGTAACATAATCTTTTTGGTAAAATACCTCCAAACAATTATCACAGGCTGAAGAAATCGTCTCAAATTCAGATTTAATCCATCTTCTAGCGGCACCTATTCCTCTGGTATTAGAAATAGTATCACTCAACGTATGTCTTGTGCCAAAATTTGCTAAGGTGGTAATATCACTTTCAATTCTTTCTTTTGAAATTCCATCGATAATTTTATAAAGAGAAAGGTCTTGCTGAGCGTTTATAGTAACGGAGATAAAACAAAGTAGTAGAAGAGTTTTTTTCATAAGATTAGTTTTGTAATGCAGATAATTAGTTACTGGCTAAATTATAAATCTAAAGATAGCTGTATGTTATTTTTTTGCGTTTGTAATAGTTTATTTTTAGTTCAAATAATTGGTCTCTAAAATATTTATGAAATTACATTAATATTTGATATTCTGTTTTGTATTAGGTTCTTTTAATTCTTTTAAATTCCTGTATACCGAAACTAAAAGCTGTGGAAGAAAATTTTACTAATAGAATGTATTTTATTTTTTATCTATTCAGCAACCAAAGCAAATTTATTTCCCGCTGCATTCACCGCCATTCTGGTAATGCTTTGAAAAGTTTTTATTTTGAGTGTGTAGAAAATAGATTCATTTTTGGTATTGGGGTTGTATTTGATAATTGTATTATTGGCAGCAATCAGTAGCTCCCCATTGGGTAACCAACATACATCCTGGTTATTTCCAATATCCGTAATCTTTTTCCGTGCATAGGTTTCAGGATTTAGCTCCCATACCTCCCAATTTTCATTATTTTTTGAAGGTAGCTCAGTAAATTTGTACCCGGAATTCTATGTATAGACCTTCCTGCATTAGCCGTAATATAAGTATTCGTATTCGTTTTTACATTACAGAGATATAAGACCAATGCATCATTTTCAATGACAGAGGCTGCTAATCTATTTTTAGTATACCATCTTGGGTAGGCAACAACTAAATTTGGTACTAACGTTTTTATTTCTCCATTCGATACATTGTATTGGTAAAGATTTTGTTTTCCATTGGTATCTAATCGTACCGCTGAAATACTATGTGAACTAGGAATTCTTTGTGGAGAATATTCGCCACCATCTGGTGTATCGGATATATAGGTTTTTGTGTTTTTTAGTAAATCATAATGTACAATATCGGTTTGCCCATTTCTAGTAGAAGCATAAATAATGCTGTTGTCATTGTAAAAATATGGCTGGTTATCATATCCTTTATTGGTAGAGATATTGTTGCCCTTTTCGAGCTGCCAAATGCCATTTTTCTGCGATAGGTCGAACAATAATATTTCCGACTCAGTTTGAGTAAAGCAGCAATAACTGTACAAAAAAATTAAAACAAAAGAAGTGGTTAGTTTCATAGGTACATGGTCTAATACAAATACGTCTGTACTGTTTTTACAGCACAGACGTATGCGTTTAAGTGGTATTTATTGTTTAGAATTTATCCAATTGTCAATTTTATTTTCCAATAATGCCAAAGGAATACAACCTGTTTCTAATACTTCGTTGTGAAATTCACGAATATCAAAATTACTACCTAATTGTTTTTCCGCTTTACTGCGCAATTCTCGTATTTTTAATTGCCCATCTTATACGATAAAGCTTGCCCAGGATTAGCCATATAACGTTCAATTTCAGAGATTATACTTGCTTCCGATTCTGCCTCATTATCCAACGAATACTGAATCGCTTTTTCTCGAGACCATCCTTTTGCGTGTATTCCTGTATCGACTACCAAACGTATTGCACGGTGCATTTCCATTCCAAGCATACCAAAATACTGATAAGGGTCTTCGTATAAACCTAACTCTTTCCCTAAATTTTCTGTATATAGTGCCCATCCTTCACCGTAGGCACTATACCATAATGTTTTTCTAAAATCGGGCAAATTTTCATTTTCTTGTGTTAAAGAAATTTGATAATGATGCCCAGGAATTGCCTCGTGTAAGAACAGGGCTTCGTCTGAAAAAACATTGTATTTCGAAGCATTGGGAATTGGTGTGTAAAATACCCCTGGTCTTGTTCCGTCTAACGAACCCGGATTGTATTCTGCACTTGCAGAGGCTTCTCTAAACTTTTCTGTTTGCTTTACCACAAAAGGCGTTTTAGGTTTGTTGCCAAAAAGCTTATCTAGTTGTGGTTTCATTTTTTCATGAATAGTATTGAAATTGGCAATAATTTCCGCAGGAGTGGTATACGGCATTAATTCTTTGTTGTTCCTTACAAAGTCAAAAAAGTCTTTTAGGGTTCCTTCAAACCCAACTTGTTGTTTAACTTTTTCCATTTCCGATAAAATTCTTGCTACCTCTTTTAGTCCTAAAGTGTGAATTTCATCAGCACTCATTTCTGTTGTCGTGTAATTCTTAATAGCATGCTGGTAGTATGATATTCCATTAGGAAGGTCACTAAAACCACTAGTTTCTCTTCCTGCCTCCAGATAATCCGATTTTAAAAAAGTATATAGTGCGGTAAAGGCCGGTATTAATTTCTCCTGTAAAACTACCATTGATTTTTCCTTGATATTGTTTTTTTCTTCTTCAGAAAATGTAGTTGGAAACTGTTTAAATGGTGAATTAAAAAGATGATTTTCAAGACTGGTATTGGCTAAAACTTCAAACTGAGGAATTACTTTTACGATTAAAGATTTTGGTAGAACATACCCTTCACGTATTCCTTCTTTCATTCTTTTTTCAGCACTTTGCAGCCACTCGGTGTATCCTTGCAGTCTTTGTAACCAGTTATTGTAATCGGTTACCGTTGCAAATGGTTGTGCACTAGTACCACTTGCCAATTGGCCCATTCTCAAATTGACGGTCCACATTTGGTCTATTGGTAGTAAGATATCTTTTTTGTATTCTAGTTGAGAAAGATTCATGGTACAATCCCAGTTTAATACCGCCAAACTCATTTGTTCACTTTTACTTAGTTCTTTGCTGTCAAAGCCTTCTAATTTTTCTTGTATGGTTCGATAAAATGTTCTCTTTTTGTTCAGATACTCGTCGGATAAAAAATTAGGAACTTATCGTTGAAACTATTTTGACCAGAGAATGTTGCGCTTAAAGGATCTAGTGCCAATTTACCAGCATTGTACGCTTGTAATAAATTTTCAAAAGCAGCATTACCTTCATTTGCTTCCTTTTGAGTCTCGCCATTTTTACATGCAAGAATAATTAGAAATAATAGGGTAATTAAAAGTGTTTTTTTCATTGTATATATTTTGAATGGTTTTCAAAGATACCGATTACGATATGTTATAATCAAGCATAAAAAATAAAAAAGAAATTTTTGTTAAATGAATATCATCTTTTAGTATACCCTTTAAGATTTCTTTAAGATTTTTAGTTTTAAAAACAAGTACCTTTGATAAAAAATATACCAAATGAAACCTGTAACCATACTTTTTTTGCTGCTTTTATCAATGACAATGTTTTCACAAAAGTTTGAAGGGAAGGCAGTTTATATGTCTAAAACAACCATGGATATGAGTGCTTGGGGTGATAAAATGTCACCACAGCGGATCAAACAAATAAAGGCTAGAATGAAAAATTTTCTAGAAAAAACTTACACACTTACTTTCGATCAGGCAACTTCTAGCTTTAAAGAAAACGATAAGTTAGATGCACCAGGTGGAGGTGCAGGTTCTCGTTGGGGAGGTACTTCTAATGGATCTATTTATAAGAATATTAAAGAAAGAAAACTATTAGAAGATAAAGAATTTTTCGGCAAGCGTTTTTTGATTAATGAACAAATGGAACAGCCAGATTGGGAGTTAAGTGATGAAACAAAACAAATAGGGAACTATACCTGTTTTAAAGCGACCTATACTAAAGTAAATAACGATTTTGATTGGAGTGTTTTTAGAAGGAGAAAAAAAACCGATTCTACAGCTGCCAAAGAAAAAGAAAAAGTTAGAACTATGCAGGTTACTGCATGGTATACCATGCAAATTCCTGTAAGTGCTGGTCCTGCTGATTATTGGGGTCTCCCGGGTTTAATTTTAGAGTTAAATGCAGGTAGAACTACGATGTTATGTACAGAATTAACCATAAATCCAGAGGAACCTGTCACTATCAAAGTTCCTTCTAAAGGGAAAGAAATTTCTAGAGAAGAATACAATAAGTTAGTACAACAGAAAATGGAAGAAATGAGGGAGATGCGAAGAGGAAGAGGAGGAAGAAGAAGGTAATCTTATCGATTTAAATATATGAAAAAAATATACTTATTAGTAGTTGTGCTATGTACGGCCTCACTTCTAAACGCTCAGGTTACCCTTACAGGTATTGTAAAAGATAGCATCGGAAATTCTTTAGAAATGGCAAATGTTGTTGCCGTTAATAAAGCTACCAAAAAAATGGCCTCTTTTGGTTTTACCGATCAGCAGGGAAGGTATAAATTAGAGCTCTCTAAAAATACTGTTTATTCTTTAAAGGTCAGTTTTGTTGGTATGAAACCTAAGAGTCTCTCGGTTACGACAAAAGAGTCAGATTTTAGTCAGGATATTACCTTACAAAATGACAATACTCTAGACGAAGTTACTATTGTAAGTAAAATGCCTGTAACTGTAAAGGGAGATACCATTATTTATAATGCAGATTCTTTTAAAAATGGCTCAGAACGAAAGTTAGAAGATGTATTGAAAAAATTACCGGGTGTTGAAGTTACGGAAGATGGTGAAATTGAAATTGACGGTAAGAAAGTAGAGAAGGTTATGGTAGAAGGAAAAGACTTTTTTGATGGAGATTCTAAGATAGCAACGAAAAACATACCTTCTAATGCGGTGGATAAAATTCAAGTGCTACGGAATTATAACGACGTGGGCCAACTGAGTGGCGTAACAAACAATCAGGATAGAATTGCAATTAATATTAAATTAAAAGAAGGAAAGAAAAACTTTTGGTTTGGAGACATCCGTTTTGGAGGTGGTAATTCATCAGTGGGGGATGCGCGATATATTTTACAGCCTAAATTGTTTTACTATAACCCTAAATACAGTATAAATTTTATTGGAGACCTTAATAATTTGGGGGAATCTGCCTTTACTAGAAGAGATTTTAATAATTTTACTGGGGTAGGAAGACCACCAATAAATAATAGTGGTACCGAGATAAATATTGGAACAAATTTAAATGGTTTTTTAAATGTAAATCGAAATAACTCTACCGAATTTATTTCAAAATTTGGAGCAGCTAATTTCAGTTACTCCCCGAGTAAAAAACTTGATTTAAGTGGATTTGTTTTATTTTCAAACAATATAGTTTCTACTAGAAACAACAATTCGATTGAATACATTAGTGATGATACCGATACCCCATTAGATGAATTTACAGAGAGTAAAGCGAGACAAAACTCTAATCTTGGTGCAGCAAAATTTAGTGTTGCTTACAGGCCAAACACCAACAATCAATTAGACTATGACTTGGTGGCTAAATTGTCTGATGAAGTTCAAAACCAATCCTTAAATTCATCGGTTATAGGACAGATTGAACAAGAGGAAGGCGCAACTCCATACAGTATCAATCAGAGTATGAATTATTATTACACGCTAAACGATACTAATATTTTTGCAGTTTCGGCAGAAAGTTTATTTCAAAATGAAGATCCTTTTTACAATGCATTCATTGAAGACAACGATACCTATGCGTCTACTGGGGCAGCCTTAGGGTTAAATCCAGAACAGCTTGGTTATACTATTTCACAGAATAAAAAAGTACGCACCAATCAATTCGACGGTAAAATAGACTATTGGAATATTTTAAATGAAAAAAGTAATATTAACTTTACTTTTGGAAGTATTTTAAGCAATCAAAATTTTGATTCGGATATTTTTCAAATTCTCGATAATGGCGATCGTTTTGCTCCAACACCTAATATCAATGACGGTATTGCAACCAACGATACCGAATACAATTTTACCGATTTTTACCTTGGTGCGCATTACCAGTTGAAAAGCGGACTATTTACCTTTACACCTGGTTTTACCGTGCATGCATACAAGGCAAAAAATACACAACAAGGGGTTACTTACACCGATAAGTTCAATCGATTTCAGCCTGATTTTAGAATGCGAATTCAGCTAAAGCAAAGTGAAAACATAACCTTACAATACAATATGTTAACACAATTCACAGATGTAAATCAATTGGCACGTGGGTTGGTCTTAAATAATTACAATTCTATCTTTGCTGGTAATCAGGAGTTAGAAAGTGCAGTGATTAATCGAATAAGGTTATCTTATTTTAATTTTAATATGTTTAATTATACAAACATATTTGCGAATATAACCTACAGTAACGTAGTAGATAGAATTCGAAATAGGATTTTCTTCGAGCCGGGTAATGTAGTAGGTGTGCGAAACCCATTCAATTCTAATTTTGCCGACGAAACTGTCTCTGGGTTTTTTAATATATCTAAAACCATCAGAAAGTTACGATTTTCTCTTCGTTCATTCTTAAATTACAGTAAATACAATCAGTTTTTAAGAAACGAAAGTGTAGTAAACAAAGTGTTTACACAAAGTTATACCCCAGGTATTAATTCTAATTTTAGAAAAGCACCAAACTTTTCGGTTAAATACGGATATTCCATCAACACTTCTAATTTAGGGGATACCGCTAACAAGACCTATACCAATGCACCAACTGTAGATTTTGATGCCTATATTTGGGAAAAGTTAACTTTTAAAACCGATTATTCCTATACTTTTATAACAAATGGTTCAGAAACCCTTAATGAATTTGATTTGTGGAATGCATCTTTCTTATATCGAAATAAAGACGATTCCAAGTTTGAATACGAAGTCAAAATTACGAACATATTAGATGCGAAGTCTAGAAATCAGGTAAGTAACAGTGAAGTAGCATTTACATTAAATCAAACCTTTATACAACCAAGATTTGTGAGTTTTAGAGTAGTTTATAACCTTTAATATACTCGTTACAGAATAAAAAACCGGAGTGAAACACTCCGGTTTTTTATGGTATATTTAAAAACTTATGGGTTTGCAAAGAGATACGCCATTTGGGATGTTGCATCACGTAGTCTATAATTAACGGTGTCATTTTTTCTTTTTTACTCCACTCAGGTTGTAAAAATAAGTTACAATTTTCCGTTACTTTTGCGGCCTGCTCTTCTGCAAATTTAAAATCACTTTTATTATGGATGATTACTTTTAATTCGTCGGCTTCTTCGTAAGAGCGCTGCAAGGGTAATTTTGTCTTTTTTGGCGACAGACAAAACCAGTCCCAAACACCAGAAAACGCATAGGCGCCAGAAGTTCGATATGGGTTTTTATACCGTCTTTTTGCAATTGCTTTGTAATGTAATCTAAACTCCACATTAAGGGTTCTCCTCCAGTAATTACTACAGTATTTGCATATTTTTTAGCATTTGTAATTATGGTATCTGTATGTGTAGGAGGATGTAAGTTTGCATCCCAACTTTCCTTTACATCACACCAATGGCATCCTACATCACAACCACCAATACGAATAAAATACGCCGCCTTGCCTGTATGTGCTCCTTCTCCTTGAATCGTGTAAAATTCTTCCATTAAAGGAAGCATTTCACCTTTGTTAATTAACGCTTTCGTCTCTGTATTCATCTGTACTATTACCTCAACTATATAAACAGAGTGCAAAGGTAGTTGTTGTACCCTAATTTTTAGCGAAATATCTACCTAAAATTGCATGTCAGGCTATAATTTTTCTTTTTTTTAGGGGATAACTGTCTAAAATTCAAAACTTTTATGTTTTGTTAAGCACTTTAGCTATAGATTCTCTAGAAAATTATCGAAGTAGAAAAACAGCTGGGTATATTTTTTAGGAAATTGAAATGTTACGGAAACAGTACTTTTTTAAAATAAATCGGCGCGTTCGCTTAAAAATGCTAATTTAAA
Organism: Tenacibaculum sp. SG-28; assembly: GCF_002954385.1. Classification (GTDB taxonomy): domain Bacteria; phylum Bacteroidota; class Bacteroidia; order Flavobacteriales; family Flavobacteriaceae; genus Polaribacter. The sequence goes on along the minus strand of NZ_MQVY01000005.1, from coordinate 69,183 downwards.
TAGTATTTTTAACCAAATTTTTTTCACATGCACGAAACCACTACTTTTTTGAAAGATATCGAGCAAGGCTATCGTTGTAAAGGAGATGCTTTAGTACTGGGAGCCGGAATGTTAGGAGAAGAAACCATTACCAATGCCTTGGTAAACATTCCTTTAAAAACTTTAAACAGGCATGGTCTTATTGCTGGAGCAACAGGTACCGGAAAAACTAAAACCCTACAAGTGTTGGCAGAGAGCATGTCAGACCAAGGGATTCCCGTATTGCTTATGGATGTAAAAGGAGATTTAAGCGGTTTAGCAATGCCAGGAAACAACCATCCGAAGATTAGTGAACGTCATGAAAAAATAGGAATCCCATTCGATGCTGAAAAATTTCCGGTAGAGGTTTTGACTATTTCAGAACAAGACGGTGTTCGTCTTCGAGCTACGGTCTCTGAATTTGGGCCTGTTTTGTTGTCTAGAATTTTAGATTTATCCGAAACCCAATCGGGTATTGTATCGATAATTTTCAAATACTGCGACGATAATCAATTGCCATTACTCGATTTAAAAGATTTTAAAAAAATCTTGCAATTTATTACCAACGAGGGCAAGGAAGAAATACAAGAAGCATACGGAAGAATTTCTACTTCTAGTACAGGCGCTATTTTACGTAAAATTATTGAAATAGAACAGCAAGGTGGCGATTTGTTCTTTGGAGAAAAATCATTTGAAGTAAATGATTTAACGCGAGTAGACGATAATGGGAAAGGTGTTATATCTATCTTAAGGCTTACCGATATTCAAGACAAACCAAAATTATTTTCCACTTTTATGTTACAATTGTTGGCGGAGGTTTACGAAACTTTCCCCGAACAAGGAGATAGCGGAAGGCCAGAATTAGTATTGTTTATCGACGAGGCACATTTGGTTTTTGACGAAGCATCGAAAGCTTTATTGAGCCAATTAGAAAGTATTGTAAAGTTAATACGTTCGAAAGGAATTGGCCTATATTTTGTTACGCAGAACCCTAAAGATATACCGGAAGATATTTTAGCACAATTAGGGATGAAGATACAACACGCTTTGCGTGCGTTTACCGCAAAAGACAGAAAGGCTCTAAAACTAGCTGCAGAAAATTACCCAGATTCTAAGTATTACGATACCAAAGAGGTACTTACACAATTGGGTATTGGAGAGGCATTTGTATCGGTGCTTAACGAAAAAGGTATTCCTACACCATTGGTAAGAACCATGTTGCGTGCACCGAGAAGTAGAATGGATGTATTAAGTACAAAAGAGTTAACAGATCTAATCGCAAAATCTCGCTTAGTTTCCAAGTACAATACGAAAGTTGATAGAGAAAGTGCCTACGAGCTATTGCAAGAAAAAATCTTACATATCAACAATCAAAAATCAGCGGAGGAAGCTGCCAAAGAAAGAGAAAAATTACAGAAAAAAGCCACTAGTTCGGCAAGAAGAAGCACGAGAATGAACCTGTAGTAAAAGTACTAACGAGTGCTACTTTTATTCGAAGTGTTTTTGGCATTCTAAAAAAAGTAATATAAATTATAATTTATACATTCCTAAAATCGTTATTCAAAAAACTATTAACATGATTAAACCATTAAAATCTATTTCTATTATTGTAATTGCACTTTTATTTGTACAATGCGGAAAAAGTAAATACGATATTGAAAAGGGTAAAGTAGGCGCCTTAACTACCAAAACAAAAGTACAAGAGATAGCAACTATTTTTGCGAATGATTCTATAGTAAAAATTTTAAGCGAGGGTGCGAAAGGAGAAAATATGTTTCAAGACGACGACGAGTATCGCATCTATGAAAAAGGAGGGAAGCACCTTTTAACCATTATACCTAAAGAACAATTAGATTCTGTTTCGACTATAAAGAGTATTGAGATTTTCGACGATAGGTTCCAAACAAAAACAGGCTTGAATGTAAACTCTACCTTTCAAGAGATTAATGCGAATAATACAATTAGCAAAGTAGAATCTACTTTTTCTTCTGCGACTTTGTACATAGACGACTTAAACGCTACGATAGCCATAGATAAAGAAGACCTTGGGTTAAAAGAATTTAGCAACCAAAAAGTTAGTTTGGAACAAATACCTGATTTGGCCAAAGTAAAGTCTTTTACGGTTTGGTTTAATTAGATGAGGTATTCGATACAACTTTTTCATTTTGCGCAGTGATGGATAAAAAATATACGATACAAAAAAAACCATTTGTCGTACCTACTACAGATGGGAAGCTAATTGAAGAACATTATGGTAATGCTACAGATGGTAATAGTTCTGTGAGTATCGCACATATGGTGGCTCCACCAGGATGGAGCGAGCCCTTTCAAACCCCAGAATTTGAAGAGTATACCTACATTATTAAAGGTAAAAAGCAGTTTGTTATTGACGATGAAACTATCGTTTTAAAAGCAGGCGAATCTATTAAGATAGAAAAAATGTACGCGTACAATATGCAAATCCATTCGCTGAGGAATGCGAATACCTCGCGGTTTGTTTGCCGGCATTTTCTATGGATTTAGTTCATAGAGAACCATCATAATTTAAAAAAGCAACACCATAAAGAGATATCTTTATGGTGTGTTTTTCTTTCCTTTATAGCTTTTTTTCCCTTTCTTCCCTTTTCAAGAATTTTATCGAGTACACTTATTTTTTGATGTATAGATTAAGTGCCCCAGTCTTCCTTTTTCAAAATATTGTGCTAGTATAAAATTACTTTTTCTTTAATAATTTCTCTGTTGTAATAGGTAGTTGGTAAAATACCAGAATCGGTACATCCTACAAATTTTATTTCTCCATTCGATACCGTTTGTGTTACAAAGTAACTTCCCGAATCACGACCACAGCGCCATTGTACTTTCATGGTAACCCGATACGAGTGAAAGGTGTCTGTGTTTACGATGTATTGTTTAGTTCCCCCTTTGGCAAAACCTACCTCTCCTGTGTGTACCAAAGCATTTCGAAAGACAGCTTGTTTGTCACGGGGAGATAGTTTTCGGTATTCTTGTAAATACAATTTTTTAAAGTCGAAAATATTGTCTTCGGTACTAATTTGTTCTTGGATAGTAACGGGGTTAAAATCGCCCCCTTCTACTTTCATTTTTCTTAGATTCATACTATAATTCTTTTGGTTTTCTTTTCTTTATACCAAATATACTTTATAGAAAAGCAGTAAAACATACCTACCTATAGGTAAAATTGAAGTATTTTTTACAATAAGAAATTGGTGTTTATTTTTACTAGTAGTTTTGTATAATAGCCGAATGAGGGGCACAGCTACTCTGAAAATTGATACTTTCTGTCAATTGCGTATTTGACCAATTCGTTACCACTACTCAAATCAAGTTTGCGTATCATGTTTTTTCGATGTGTGTCAACAGTAGTTTTAGCGATAAAAAGTTGAGCTGCTATCTCTTTAGATGTTTTCCCTTCTGCAATTAATTGTAAAATTTCTTTTTCTCTCCCCGATAACACTACGCGATCCGTGGTGCCGGTAACTGCCTTTTTTTCTGCGTAATCTTGCATGAAATTAGTCGCTACGTTTGGGTCAAAAAACGTAGCACCCTTCACGATGCTTCGAATGGCCTTGGAGAGCATTTTAATACCCGAGTTTTTTAAGATATAACCACTGGCCCCTGCATCTAACATTTGTTTAATAGCATCGGGTTGGTCGAACATGGTAAGCGCCAAAACTTTTATGTGCGGATACGCTTTTTTAATTTGTTTGGTTGCCTGAATGCCATCCATTTTTGGCATTCGAATATCTGTGATAACTATTTTTGGTTGTTTTAAAGCTACTATTTTTACCAGCTCTTCCCCATTGTTTACCGTATCGAGTACTTCTATTTCTTCGTCGTATTGGAAAAAAGAAAGTACACCATCGATAAGCATTTGGTGGTCTTCGGCCATAATAATAGTAATCATAGATATCTGGTTTTAGCCAAATATACTAATTTGTAGGTTCTGTTACCTACCTATATATAGGTATTATAATGGAATGTCTATTAAAATACTAGTTCCTTTACCCACAGTGCTATCTAAGGTAAAGGTACCCTCTAAGTGGGTTATTCTTTTTTGTATGGAAGCCATACCTATTCCCTTTTCAGTAGTAATGGTTGTTTGGTCAAAACCAATACCATTGTCTTCTATGATAATACTAAGGTTTTTGTCGAATTGCGAGAGATTTATGGTAGCTTTTGTGGCTGCAGCGTGTTTTATAATATTGGTAACTAATTCTTGTACAATTCTAAAAATCGTAATCTCGAAACTAATTTCTAGCGCATTCGATACTCCGTATTCTATTACCTCTACCTGAAGCGAATTAGCTGCTG
>NZ_MQVY01000005.1:0-63439 GCF_002954385.1 Tenacibaculum sp. SG-28 | reverse complement strand
CTGCAATTAGTTTGCGTTCTTTTTCTTGCCCATCTATCATGGCATTGATAATAGTAATTTCCTGTTCTTTTAAAAGCGTAAGGTTCTTTTGTTTTTCTATAGCTTCTTGTTTTTCGGCTAGCAAGCGTTTTTTTCTCGAGTTCGTGATCGTTAAATACCCAATGCCCGATCCTAAAAGTAATATAGCACCTGCCCCAATTAGCAATGCTTTGTCTTGCTGCCTTTTGGATCGTAAGGCAATGTTTTCTTTGTCTTTTTTCTCGGTATCTAGGGCTGTTTTTATGGCCGTAATTTCGGTATTGTGTTTTTGGAAATTTAAAGCGTAGGTTAATAATCGTGCCTGGTGTTCGTGGTGGTAGGCAGAGTCATGGATGCCCATTTGGTTAAAATGTATTGCTTTGTACACACTAATATCATGCATATCCTGAAGACTGTCGTTGGCGCTAACATACTTTTTCGCTTTGTTTAAGTAGGCCAAGCCTTTTTCATGTTCTCCTTCTAGGGCAGCAACACGAGACAAATTACACAAAGTAATATATTTTCTAAACCTAAAATAAGGGCTATCGGTAAAATAAGTTGCACTTTTTAAGTAAAGTTCTTTTGCCTTATTGGGGTTAGTTTTTATTGTTTTGTTGCCTTTACAGTGGAAGTAATATGAAAGATATTTTTTTGAGCTGTCTGATTTCTCTACTATACTATCAAACTGTTTGTATTGCCAATAAAGCTCTTGGTCGCTTTTTACTTTTTGTTTTTGTGTTTCTTCATATGATTTAGTTAATCCTTTTAGAATTATTGTATAATAAAAATAGTAAAACCAATCGGTGTTAGTTTTACTTACTAATTTGTATTCTTTAAGATAATTTGTATAATTCTTATCGGTAATTATACCTTTTGAAAATAGTTTTAATATGGATAGGAGGCTGAAATTTTCAAGTTCTATAGCATTCAGTTTTTTAGCGATACCATAGGCTTTGGAAAAACTTAAAAATGATTTTCTTGAGTTTTTTGCGTAATGCATGTACTTATAGCCCTCTATAAGATGAAACACCCAGGAAATGGTTGGGTTGTCTGGCTCGTTTTGCAAACTTAAAAACCGCTTGTCTAATTCTGCGAGGCGAGTTTGCCTATCGTCTTCAATGATTTTTGTTAAGAGTTCTAGATACAGGTTCTCTGGTTGCTTTGCTTTTTTTAAAATAGCATAATTTTTTTCGAAGGTCAAATTCTTTATGTTCTCGATAACCGCAAAAACAGGTTGGTTTTGTGCAAAACCAACCTGAATGTAAAATATAAATATTATAAAATTAAATTTGCCCAACAAGTTTTTCAGATTTATCTACTTTAACTAAAGATTCCCTGCAGTTCATACCAATAGCTTGTAGGTCTATTTCACTTTCCATAAAATCTGTAAAACTTATCGCTTCATTATCTTCTTTTTTACAAACTAAGTCTTCGATATCCATCCCTTTGTAAAAACCATCTTCAATTCCCTCTTTTGGATCATTTCTTAGTTTTAACGCATATCTTCGTAAATAAATCGAATCTATTTGTTTCTTTTCAATTTCTTTGTCTAACAAATTTTCGGTACGCGCATTTTCCTTTTTCCCTATAATTGGTACCACGGGTATTCCTATGCGCAGCATACCGTTTTTATCAAGAAGTACTCGGTTTACAATGTCTTTTTTAAAATATATTTTAAATTGTCCTTTGTAATTTTTTACGTAGAAATCTATTGATGATAGCATTTCTTTGCCATTAATAGTTGTGAAAGCAAATTTTGCGTAAAAGCAATAAAAGGTGCCAAAGCTTTGGCTTGCATAAATAAACTGGTAATCGGATGTGTTTTCTAAATTTACGTACCCCGTAAGATTTTTTTCCATAATAGTTTTAAGTTTGGTTAAATTATTTGGTAAATATGTTCGTATTTACCATGTTAAGCAATACCCATAAGTAGGTAATTTATCTTGTTTAAAAATACCAAAAAAAATTAGGATGTAAAAATCGTAAGTAAAATACCAATGAGAATAGCACTAAATTTTTGAAGATTAAATTTGTGATTCTCACTACTTTCAAAAAGAATAACGGTTGCAATGTGCAAAAAGATACCAATGGTAAACGCTAATATTTCCGAGTGGTACTTGGTTACGAAAGGTACAGCCTCCGAAATAAAGATACCAAAGGGGCTCATTAGGGCAAAAAAAGAAAGAAAAAAGATAATTTCTCGTTTACTGTATTTGGCATTCACTAAAAAGGTAGTAAGTACAATGGCTATTGGAATTTTATGAATGAAAATGGCCCATAGTAAATCGTTGTGTTGGGTATTTTCGTGATGAATCGGTAGCCCCTCACTAAAAGCGTGTAAACTTAAACTGATAAATAAAAGCCATGGAAATTTTTGTGGTTCGGCATCGCTGTGCACATGGCCGTGTTCGGCACCTTTAGAAAAAGACTCTAATACAGACTGCATTAAAATCCCGATTAATATTAAAACGCCAACCCGTTTAATATCGGTAGTTTCGGTATATACCTCTGGCAACAAATGCAATATGGTCACAGAAAGTAGGTAGGCACCACTAAAAGCGAGAAGTAATTTTACAAATTGCGTACTAGGTTTTTTAAACAAAACTAGTAACGAACCAGATAAAACCGAAAGTATTAAAATAAACGAACTCATTGGGCAACTAAAATTAGGCGATCGGAGGTTTCTTCATGAAACGGTTGTAAGCTATAATCGCCAAAAACATGGGTTATGGTAAGGCCAGCCTTGGCAAAGAAATGCTGCATTTTGGGTAGGGTTAGAAATTTAACATGCTCGGTATAGGCATGTTTCTGTTTCTCTGCCACAAAATTAATATGCTTTAAAATAAAACCGTCTTTTATTTCTTTGGTAATATGGAATTCGATGTCGTCAATTTCTTTTACCTCTTTTGCAACTAAATGGTTAGCAACTTTGTGTACGTTTAAAAAATCCAAAACAAAAACCCCTTCTTTGGCCAATCCATTTTTAAAATTTTGCAAGATTAAAATGTCTTCTTCATCGTTTTCAAAGTATCCAAAACTAGTAAAAAGGTTAAAAATGGCGTCGTAGGAATTTTGAATTGGTTTTCGCATGTCCCACACTTCAAACTGTAAGGTTTCATTGGCAAATTGTTGGGCAAATGCGATACTATTGCTACTTAAATCGCCACCGCGAACAGTATATCCCAAAGAGTTTAAGTACACCGAATGTCTTCCTTTACCGCAAGGAACATCGGCGATGGTACTACCTTGTTTTAGCTTGAGAAAATTGGTGATATTACGCATAAAAAATTGCGCGTCTTTGTCGTTTCTATTCTTGTATAAAATATGGTAATATGGTGTGTTAAACCACGAAGTAAACCAGTCTTGTTGTATATCCATAATTTCGTTAGGAACAAATGTAAGCAAATCTTCGCTTTTTAAAGATGAATGCATAAAAATTCATAACTAGATAAATTAACAGTACTTTTGCAGAGAATTTTTACTCGAGTACATGGAAAAAGATTTTAAAATGACTGCCATTACCATGGCAGGTTTGGAGGGAGTTTTGGCCAATGAATTACGCCAGTTAGGAGCTATGGAGGTAAAAGAAGGCATCCGAAACGTTTCTTTTCGCGGCGATAAAGGCTTTATGTATAAGGCAAATATAGCTTTGCGTACTGCAATTCGTATTTTAAAACCCATAAAGCGGAGTAAAATTTTTGACGAAGAAGATTTGTACGAAGCAATACAACGCATTAAATGGGAACGGTATTTAGAGGTAGATGGTACTTTCGCTATTGGTGCTGTGGTAAACTCGAGAAATTTTACTTCCAACTCGCATTACATCAGTTTAAAGTCTAAAGATGCTATTGCCGATTATTTTGTTCACAAGTACAACAAAAGACCCAATGTAGATTTAAAATATCCAGATGTAAAAATTCACATTCACATTCATAAAGAATGGCTTACCATATCTTTAGATTCTTCAGGAGATTCCCTGCATAAAAGAGGTTATAGAAGTGCTACCAATATTGCGCCAATTAATGAAGTTTTGGCCGCTGGTTTAGTATTGTTGTCGGGGTATAAAGGAGAGGAGAATTTTATAGATCCGATGTGTGGTTCTGGTACAATTTTAATTGAGGCAGCCATGATAGCTAACCACATACCGGCAAACATAAATCGAAAGCACTTTTCTTTCGAGAACTGGAAAGATTACGATGAAGATTTATATTTTATCATTCAAGATTCTCTGTTAAAAAAGATTCGAAATTCTCATTTTAAAATAATGGGTTTTGACAAAGCACCTTCTGCCGTTAGAAAGGCACAACAAAATATTATCAATGCCAATTTGGAGGAGTTTATTGGGGTACACCACGTTAATTTTTTCAATTCTAAAAAGGAGGTTTTTGGAAAAACAACTATTTTGTTTAATCCTCCTTATGGAGAGCGTTTAAATATTGACGTGTTTGAGTTTTATGCTAAAATAGGAGATACTTTAAAACATAACTATTCCAATTCTACCGCCTGGCTAATTACTTCAGATATTCAGGCCTTAAAAAACGTAGGCTTACGAACCTCGCGAAGAATACCGCTTAAGAATGGTGATTTAGATTGTCGTTTTGTAAAATACGAGCTGTATGAGGGTAGTAAAAAGATTAAAAATCAAAATGCAATAGAATAAATATAAAGTCCTCTTGGTAGCAAGAGGACTTTTTTTATGGTGCGGTATTTTCTGCAATAATCGTAGCAATAGCTGCAGTAATTTCTTTCGGAGACTTTTTCCATTTTTTGGCACCATTTGTTAATATAATAACAGTTATATCTTTTGCTAAACCATCTCCCCAAAAATGACTTACCGATGAAATCCCTGCCCCACCATGGCCGGCATAATGGATTCCGTTCGCTAATTTTTTTGCCTCCCAACCAAGCCCAAAATCCCCTGCGGACGTGTTATTTAAAGTTACAGGAGTCATTATTTTTTGCAAAAGACTGGTTGGAAAATAATCGCCATGTAGAAGGTGCTGTAACCACACAATAAGATCATTCATAGTACAATTTAAACCGGCTGCTGCGTACATAGGCGGAGCATAATTTAGAGGAAACATTTCTAATCTTCCGTTTTTGGTTTGGTAGCACTGTACCCTATTAGGGATGATTTTTTTAAAGCCTCCATAGGTTGCAGTTCTCAAATTGTACTTATTAAAATACGCTTCTTGCATGTGTTGTTCAAAACTAGTTTTGGCTAGCTTCTCAATAACTAATTTTACTAATAAAAATCCGGTTGCATTATAGCGTGAGGTTTCTCCCGGTAACGCCTTGAATGGTTTGTTTTTCATAGCTTCTAAAACAAATTGTTCGCTAGTAGGTGCCAAGTAGATACCATAGTCGATTTGGTCAGGAAGCCCAGAAGTATGGGATAGTATTTGTTGCAATGTAAGTGCTTTCCACTCACTGGGTATTGTATAATTGTCTTCTAAGAAAGCACCCAAAGTTTCTTCTATAGATCGGTTTTGTGCCACCAATAGCTTATGCAGTGCAACCGAACTGAATAATTTGGATATGGAAGCTAGTTTAAAAACGGTATTTTTTTGCAGGGCAACTTTATGTTCCAAATTGGCATATCCATACTCTTTTTGATGTATTAATTGACCATTTAGCAACACGGCATACTGCATTCCAACAATTTCGTTTTCTGTACGAATCGCGTTTATATAGGAATCTGCTTTTGCAATGGCAATTTTGTAGTTGTTTTGGCTACAAAGAGTCGTCATAGAAAACAGTAGTGCAAAAGTTATGTTATGTTTTTTTAGCATGAGAAGAGCAATTATAGTTTTAGGTTACTTTGTCTTTAAACTGTACTTGCTAAAACTCTGGCCATTGATTTCGGTATATTTGGTGTCGATTTCATAGTCTACCTCCATATTTCTAATATCAAAATCGCCCTTTATTTTGGTGTATTTTAGGTTAAGATCTTGCTTGAATTTGACGTTGTTAAACGATACACCTTCGTAAAATTCGGTGTATTTAAACGTGGCTGTTTCTTCAAAAATACTGTTTCTAAAACTGATGAATTCGTCAAATTTTGCATACTTAAACGTAGCAGGCTCCTCAAATAGGGTATTGGAAAAATCAGCCTGATCAGAAAAGTAAGCATACTTAAAAGTAGAATCGTTGGTAAATTTGGTGTTCGAAAAATCGGCAACTTTTTTAAATTTAGAGTATTTAAACATCGCTTTTTCTTCAAACAGACAATCCTCAAAAATTACATCGCCAGAAAAATTGCTAACAAAAGTATAGCCACTTTTCTCGTGTGGAATGTATGCAAGTACATCTCCTTTAAAAATACACTTCGAGAAACGTATCGGGGCGGTAATGGTATTTTCGACCGTATTTGATCCGCCATTGTTCCACCACGAAGATCTTTTTGGTAGTTTAGGGAGTTCCTCTTCCATGCTAGTGAAATCAAGATTTCCTTCAATTATAACATTGGTATATGTGACATTATCACCATTTTTAATGGTTCTTATAATCTCTGTTGCAGCGATTCTTTTTTGTGCAACACTAGCAACAGAGATTGCAAGTAAAAGTAGTAGTACGTATATTTTTTTCGTCATTGGTATAAGATTTTTATACTAAAGACTTCACTTGTTTTAGAATGTGACACTTTAGGGTATAAAAAACAGCATTTATAAAATGCTGTTTTGCTTTTGGGGTAATAAAATTTTAGTTTACTGAATCACTTAAACCAGCACCTGCCTTAAACTTTACAACGTTTTTAGCAGCGATTTGAATCTCTTTACCAGTTTGAGGGTTTCTACCTGTTCTTGCAGCTCTTTCCGACACAGACCAAGTTCCCCATCCAACTAAAGCAACTTTTCCTCCTTCTTTTAAAGTACTTGTTACGTTGTTAGTTAAAGATTCTAATGCAGCTTTTGCAGCAGCCTTTGAAATTCCTGCATCTGCAGCCATAGCATCGATTAAATCTGATTTGTTCATAATTCGAATAGATTTTAAAAATTAATTAATATGTTTTGCTTAATTAGCTTAACAAATATAGACGGAATGCGGTATTGTGCAATATTTGGCTATAAAAAACACAGTTTTGTTAATAAAAAGGTTTCAATTGTTAATAACCATCCTTGTTTTTATATTAAAAATCTAAATTCCTTGGTTTTAAAGGGCTAGAGGCGATAGCCTGTTCTGAAATAGGAAATCCATTCAATAAACTTTTTGTATCCAATAATTTTTTGCCCGAAACCTTTAAACTGTGTATCACCAAGTAACCATCCTTTACCGCAACTTTGAGTGTTTTTTTTGTAGTAACAATAGTTCCTATTGCTTGTTCATGCGCTACCGCTTCTTTTGCAACTTCATAAATTTTTGCTGTAAACTCATTTTCTCGATCCTTTATAGTGGTCCAAGCAGCAGGATACGGATTTAAACCTCTAATATGATTGTATATTGCATCTAAAGATTTCGTCCAATCTATTCTACAGTTATGCGGGTACAATTTATGTGCTGTTTTCTCTTCTAATGCTGGTTGTTTTGTGGTGACTACCTTGTCTTCTGCAATAAGATCTACGGTTTCTAAAACGAGATTGGCGCCGAGATGCATGAGTTTGTCATGAAGTATTCCAACGGTTTCCTCTTTGCCAATAGCAGTTTCTTTTTGCAGTATAATGGCACCGGTGTCTATTTTATCATCAATAAAAAAGGTAGTTACTCCTGTTTTTGTCTCTCCGTTTATAATCGCCCAGTTAATTGGAGCAGCTCCTCTATATTCTGGTAGCAAAGAGGCATGTAAATTAAAGGTACCGTATTTCGGTAGAGCCCAAACCGATTTAGGAAGCATTCTAAAAGCGACAACAATTTGTAAATTAGCATTCCAAGCCTCTAGTTCTTTTTGAAAGCTCTCTGCTTTTAAATTGGTTGGTTGTAGTATGGGCAGGTTTTGCGATAAAGCATATTTTTTTACGGCAGATTGATTCAGCTTTCTTCCTCTACCAGCTGGCTTGTCTGCAGCGGTAATTACACCAACAATATTGTAATTATGTGTTACTAAACTTTTTAATATGGTAACTGCAAAATCGGGTGTTCCCATAAAAACGATACGTAAATCTCTTGTCATGTTAAAAAGTATTTGTTATGGTTGGTTATGCCAATGGTTTCTTTGGCTAATAGTGTTCGCAAATGTATTAAAATGTCATTTTCTTTTTCATCTATCAATGCACATATTTCTTGCGATGATAATTCTTTGTGCACTTTAAATAAAGCAATAATTGCCGAGTTGAGGTGTTTCGTTGCTTTTAATTCGTTAAGGCATACATCACAGGTGCCGCATTTTTGGCTATTTTTTTCTTCAAAATAGGTTAACAGTTGTATATTTCTGCAAACCGAAGCATTTTCCAGGTATCGAATAACAGCCAGTACTTTCTCTTTTTTTAGAGTAAAAAGACGTGTAATATTTTTTGATATTCTGTTAATAGTTCTCGCATCTTCTCTTGGGTGTAAAAAAAGTAAGCTATTACTTTTGGAAGACTTTGCGTAGGTGATATATCCTTTTTCATGCAATAGTTCTAACTGTGAAATTACTTTCCAGGAAGTGCTGTTGTTTTTTTTAGCAATATAGAATTCATCAATTTTAACTGCATTTTCAAAGACACCACCATACATGCGCAGTAAAATTTGCACGAAGTTTTTCAAGTTATTAGAAAGTATGTTGTTTTTCAGGATTTGTTGGCTTCCTACCGTAAATTGAATGGTTGATTTTTGATTGAAATTTTGAGTAATTTGAATAATCTCGTTAGCATTGAGTGCTTGCACTGCTAAAGCAGTTTTTGCATTTGGGAGTTGGTATGTATCGCAAAACTCGGTGAAATCAAATTCATATTCAGTATCTGTAAACTCTCCCAAAGCAATTTGCTTGTACTGGTGTAATTTTTGGTACACTGTTTTTATTTCCGCCATAGAAGGATATTTATGTTGTAGAGATTCTCTGGTATAGCTAATGTCTGCCTTTGTAACTAAAACTAAAGAAAATGCCTTTTTACCATCTCTACCACCTCTTCCTGCTTCTTGTACGTAATTTTCTAGTGAAGAAGGTATGTTTAGATGAATGACTGCACGCACGTTTGGTTTATCAATTCCCATTCCGAAGGCGTTTGTTGCTACCATAATAGGTGTTTTTTCTTGCATCCAATTCGCAAAAGCTACTTCTTTTTCTAGTCGCGTTAGTCCACCGTGGTAAAAACTACTTTGAAATCCAGAGGCATTGAGATAGCTGCTTATTTTTTTAGCTTTATTTCTAGAAGCTACATAAACAATACTAGGGCCATTGATTTTTTTTAATATTCTACAGGTTCTACCTAATTTGTCTTCGGTAGGAAGTACTTGGTATACTAGGTTTTTTCGGTAAAATGACTTTTTAAATACGCTTGGAGTTTCTAACCCCAAGTGGGAAGTTATATCTCGTATAACTTTAGTATTAGCAGAAGCGGTAAGTGCAATTGTAGTAGCATTAGGATGGATTTCCTTTACGGTTTGTATGCGAAGATAGGATGGGCGAAAATCATGTCCCCATTCCGAAATACAATGTGCTTCGTCTATGGCAATTATACTAACGTGTAATTGTTTTATTTTTTCTTGAATAAATCTAGATTGCAGTCGTTCCGGAGACAGATATACAAATTTATAGTTGCCAAATCTAATGTTGTCAAAGAGTCTGATAAGATCATCTTGCTTACTGCCCGACGGAATAGCGACTGCTTTTATGCCTTTACTTTGTAGGTTCTCTACTTGATCTTGTATCAATGCAATAAGCGGAGATATTACAATGCACACGCCATCTTGAAGAAGGGCTGGAACTTGAAAACAAATCGATTTTCCACCACCGGTTGGCAAAAGTGCAATGGTGTCTTTTTTGTGGAGAACGGCATCGATAATCGCTTTCTGTGGTTCTCGGAAAGAGGTATAGCCCCAGTACTCTTTTAGAATATGTACTGTAGCATCAGACATTAGAATTTAGGCTTTCCAAGATAAAATCACAGCGCTCTTTTACAGTTCCTTGCGGAACATTAACAATAGAATAACCGATTTCTGTATACGCCTCTCTCAAGAATTGATCGATTTTAACTGCCTGCTCAAAAGTTTCGTAACGCTCGTTATCAGCGGTGTAAATTTTTTTCCAAGGCGAAAGCATAAATACCTTGTCGTATTTATATTTCTTACTTTTTTCGATATATGTATCGGGGTATTCTGTACCTAAATAATTCATGTAGGCATGGATGTCGGGGATACCACGATCAAAAAAAATCGGAGTCGCGGAGGTGTTACATGCATCTTTGTATTGTTGCTCTCTTCCGTCGAGTAACATCTCACTGAACAATAAAGGTTTCGTTAGAAACAATTGTTCAATTCCTTCTTTTTGTGCCTTTAAAGTTACCTCTCTGGAGATTTCTGGCATACATTCGTATCCTCTTTTTACAAATTCATTTATGATGGTAGATTTGCCAGTACCAGGCCCTCCAATAAGAACTATTTTTTGTTGCATATTGCAAAAATATAAGTTTCAATTCATTAATTTAATAAATAGTGTAATTTTGTCATTTGCAGCGTACATGCAATAAACTGAAAAAAAGTAAAAATAGACATTATGGCGGATAGAGAAGCGTTTTATAAAAAATTGAAAGTGCAGTTAGAGGATACTTCTTCCTTCCCTTCAAAATACCTGTATAAATTTATAGTACCATCCGATGGTAACCAGGTAAAGGAGGTAGAGGCTTTATTTGACAAAGGAGGTCCGGTAATCAGTACTAAAAAATCTAGAACCGGAAAATATATTAGTGTTTCAGTAGAGTTAACTGTTTCAAGTGCAGAGGAAGTGATTTCGTATTACAAAAAAGCAGAGTTTATTGAAGGAATCATATCACTTTAAATATAATTTTATGAGAAAACATTTTTTACCTTTACTTTTTATTTTTAGCTTAATTTCTAGTACATCGTTGGGGCAAGAAAATACCGAGTTGTTCCGTATTGATAACCATTCTGTATCTGTAGCAGAATTCAAAAAAGAATACGAAAAGAATTTGGGTATTATGGTAGATGAAGATGCACGCGATGTAGAAAAGTATTTGGATTTGTACATAAATTACAAACTTAAAGTTCAAAATGCATACGATTTAAGATTAGATACTATTGCTTCATATAAGAAAGAATTGGAGGGGTATAAAAAACAATTAATAACTCCTTATTTGCAAGATGATGCAACCATAAATGCTTTAGTAAAAGAAGCATACGAAAGAAGTAAGATTGAAGTAAGAGCAAGCCATATTTTAATACGATTTACCAACAAAGAAAAACAAAAAGATACAACAGCTGCTTATGCTAAAATTATCGCTGTAAAGAAAAGAGTTTTGGCAGGAGAAGATTTTGGGAAATTAGCTAGAGAACTGTCCGATGATCCTTCAGCAAAGACAAATCGTGGAGATCTCGGTTATTTTTCAACTTTTAGGATGGTATATCCCTTTGAAGAAAAAGCCTACAATACTAATTTAGGTGAAGTTTCTGAACCTTTTGAAACCCGATATGGGTATCACATACTTTACGTTACCGATAAGCGTCCTTCTCAGGGAGAATTTGAAGTAGCGCATATATTAGCAAAAGATAGAACAATTGTAGGGAAAGTAAGAATTGATTCTCTATATCAACAAATTAAAAACGGTAGCTCTTTTGAAGAAGTTGCGAAACGTTATTCACAAGATGTTGGAACTGCAAGTAATGGTGGTAAATTACCTAGATTTGGTGCAGGAAGTATGGTTACAGAGTTTGAAAACGCTGTTTTAGCTTTAGATTCGGTAAATGCCATTAGTGTGCCCATCAAAACAAAGTATGGGTGGCATATTATAAAATTGTTACAGAAATTTCCCGTAGGTTCCTTTGCAGAAGAAAAAAAGAATATAGAGACAAAAGTTAAGAGGTCCGATCGCATAAAATTATCGCGAGAAGCTGTGCTTCAAAAATTAAATAGAGAATATAAGATAACTATTAATAGCAAAGCCTTACAGCCTTTTTATGACTATAAATTGGAGAACTTAAACGAACAAGAATTAGAAAGTACTTTGTTAACTATTGCATCCAAGAAAATACCCCAGAAGGATTTTTATGATTTTTTAAAGTACAGAAGAAATAGAAATGTAGATGAAGCTATTGTACAATTTAAAAATAAAGAATTAGTTACCTATTTCAAAGAGGATTTGGTAAATAGGGAACCAGAGTTTAAAAACACCTTGAGCCAATATAAAGAAGGGTTACTTTTGTTTGCTTTGATGCAACAAAAAGTTTGGCAGAAATCTGCTTCTGATACTATTGGATTGCGAAAATATTTTGTTAAAAATAAATCTAAATACATAGGAGAATTAGAAGATAATAAAGGAAAGATCATAAGTGATTATCAGCAGGAATTGGAAAGAGAATTACTAGTAGAACTTAAAAATAAATACACGGTACATGTTAGCAATGAAGAACTACAAAAATTAAAAAAAACTTATACGAATTAGTGTGAAAAAAACAGTTTACTTGTTAATTGCATCCATTGGATTCATCTCTTGTGATTTAATTTCCTTAAAAACAAAAAGAAATCGCGAAGAAAAGCCTGTTGCTATTGTGTATAACAAACACTTGTATAAAAAAGATATTGCGGCGTTAATGCCAAAAGAAATCAGCGAGCAGGATAGTTTAATTCTAGTGAAGGGATTAATATACTCTTGGGCGAAACAGCAGATTTTTCTATCGAAAGCAGAAGAAAATATTTCGGAAGTTAATAGTTTAGAGATCGAAAAGTTGGTAAACGATTATAAGTCTAGCTTGTATGTGAATGGGTATAAAGAGAAGCTAATAAAGCAACGTTTAGATACGATTGTTTCCGATCAAGAAATCGCAGAGTATTACATAAGAAATAAGGAGAACTTTAAGTTGAATGAAGACTTATTGCAATTTGCCTATGTAAATTTTGCACCAGATCATCTAGATAGGGATCAAATTGTAAAAGATTTTAGCGCTGCAAATCCTAAAAATATTGAAGATTTAGATAAGTTTCTTTTAAGTTTCAAATCGTACCGCTTGCAAGACAGTTCTTGGGTCAATCTAAACTATTTAAAAGAGAAAATTCCTCCATTTCGTTCAGAAACCAAAGAAAAACTGTTAAAAATATCCAAATTGATACAGAAAGAAGATAGTTTAGGAGTATATTTGGTCGCTATAAAAAACATTTTGAAAAAAAATGAAATAGCTCCTCTAAGCAATGTTAGTTGGAGGATTAAGCAAATTATTTTACACAAGCGTAAGTTAGAATTAATTAGAGAGATTGAAAAAACGTTGATCAATGATGCTATTAAAAACAACAATTTTAAGGAATATTAGTATTATTACTTTTCTTTTTTTAGGAGTATGTAATAGTAAAGCACAAGGCACTAAAGTAGATGGAGTAGCTGTTGTAGTGGGGAAAAATATTGTTTTAGATTCCGATATTGAAAAATTTAAACAAGAAGTTGAGTTGCGAAGTGAAGGAAAAATAACAATTAGCGATTGTGAAATGTTAGAAGAACTGATGCAACAAAAGCTCATGGCACACCACGCTATAATTGACAGTGTTACTGTTTCTCAAGGAGAAATAGATAGTCGTGTTAATAGAAGTATTCAATATTTTAAAAATGAATACGGCAGTGAACAAAAAATGGTGGAGGCCTATGGATTTAACGATGTAGAAGACTTAAAAAAGGAATTGAGTAGAGTACAAAAGGAAAATATTTTAATCGAGAAAGAGCAACAAAAAGTTACCGAGACCATCGACGTAACTCCGGAGGAAGTACGTGTATACTATAAAGGGCTTAAAGAAAAAGGAGAATTACCTGAAATACCAGCAGAGATAGAACTAGCCAATATTGTTATGTATGCGCAACCAAGTGCTGATGAGGAAAAGCGAATTTTAGATAAATTAAGTGAAATTAAAAAAGAGGTCGAAAATGGTGCAAGTTTTGCATTAAAAGCGATAATTAATTCCGATGATCCAGCGGTTACCTCTAATGAAGGAAAGTATACCATAACAAAAGACAGTCCCTTTATAAAAGAATTCAAAGAGGTTACTTTTAGCTTAGACGTCGGACAAATTTCAGAGCCATTTAAATCTTCCTTTGGTTATCATATAATTCTTTTACACAAGGTTAAAGGGAACCAAAGAGAAGTTTCCCATATTCTAATGCAGCCAGAGATTTCTGATGAAAAGTTAAAAGAAACCAAGGCGGCAATGGAAAATTTAGTAGCACAAATTAAAAATAATGAAATTACATTTGAGGCAGCAGTTAAAGAATATTCCGAGGATAAAGACACGAAACAAAGTGGTGGTCTTATTATGAATCCATATACCGGGGAACCTACTTTTGAACTTACCAGAATGCCTCCAGATTTGTTTGGAAGAATCAGTGAGCTCGACCAAGGAGATTTAACCGATGTTTTTTATGATGAAACTCGTGAAGGTGAGAAAATGTATAAGGTTATAATTATTAAGAAGAAGACCAAGACACACAAGGCAGATCTTCAGGCCGATTATGTTAGAATGCAAGAGTTTGCTTTGGCAAAGAAAAAAGAAGAAACCTTAACCAAGTGGTCTAAAGAAAAAATTGAAGAAACGTATATTAAGTTGGGAGATGATTTTAAAAAGTGTACATTTGAGAAAGACTGGAAAAAAGAAACCAAATAAAATCACTTAATTTTCGTTTAATTGTCAGCAAGCATATTTCTTTCGTTTGAACGATTATTGTTAAAAACCAACTGTTTGAAAAATGTCTGATGTATCTGCTGTAAATAATTTAGTAAGAAAGTACAAACAACTTCAAGAAGAAATAGGCAAAGTAATCATAGGGCAGCATGAGGCTGTCAAATTTACCCTATTATCTATTTTTTGTGGAGGACATTCTCTTTTAGTCGGCGTTCCTGGTTTGGCTAAAACACTACTTGTAAATACAATCTCCGATGCCTTAGGCCTAGATTTTAAAAGAATACAATTTACACCAGACTTGATGCCTTCGGATATTCTAGGAAGTGAAATACTAGACGAAAACAGACAGTTTAAATTTATTAAAGGGCCCATTTTTTCTAATATTATATTGGCTGATGAGATTAATCGTACACCACCAAAAACCCAGGCTGCACTTCTAGAGGCCATGCAAGAGCGCTCGGTTACTGTTGCAGGGCACCATTACAAACTAGATTTACCCTTTTTCGTACTGGCAACACAAAATCCAATTGAGCAAGAAGGAACCTATCCCTTGCCAGAAGCACAACTCGATAGGTTTATGTTTTCCATTAACCTAGATTATCCCAGTTTTGAAGAAGAGGTTGAAGTGGTGAAGAAGACCACGTCTACATTGCAAACCCATTTATCTTCTGTTTTTTCTGCCAAGGAAATTTTGGAAGTGCAAGAGCTAATTCGAAAAATACCCGTGGCAGATAACGTTATCGAGTACGCTGTTAGATTGGTTGGTAAAACAAGGCCAAAGACAACTGTTGCAGCAGATTTTGTAAAGAAGTACATCGATTGGGGTGCAGGGCCAAGAGCATCGCAAAATCTTATTTTAGCGGCTAAGGCACACGCTGCTGTTTCCGGAAAATACTCTCCTGATATTGAAGATGTGCAAGCCGTTGCTGTTCCTATTTTATCCCATCGTATTGTTAAAAATTACAAAGCCGAAGCCGAGGGAATCACCGTTAAAGAAATTATAGAGTCGTTATTTTAAGTACTATCTATTTCGCTGTTTTTATGCCAAGTTTAGTCCAGTAATTAGTGCTTAAGCCACTTTATATGGTGTAATTCTCGATATCCTATTCGAGAATGAGAAACATTTGTATAAAAATCTATTATATTGTTTTTAATTACTAGTAGAATTCTTAGTTTTAAACATGTTTATTGAATGTGAAAACACCCTACTAATAGGTAGGTTAAGGTTCTGTTTTTTAGAATTTTAGTAATATAACAAGTAAATAGTTTTTTAATTTTATTGGAAATGATTATAGAAAAATCCACTGCGAAAGATATACCAAATATAATGGCTATCATTGCCGATGCGCAAAAGTTATTAGCTTCATTACATATAGACCAATGGCAAGATGGTTACCCCGATACCGCTCAAATTACTAAGGATATTTTAAATCAAGAAAGCTATATTGTTAAAAATACCACAGGAGAAATAGTAGCAACATTTATGTTTCTATTGCCGGAGAGCCTACTTATGCAGTAATAGATGGAAAATGGATAACGACTACGGAAACAAAATATGGTGTTATTCACAGAATCGCCGTTGCTGAAGGGCAAACTAATAAAGGATTGGCACGTTTTATACTTGAGCATTGTGAACAAGTATTGCGGGGTAAAGCCATACCTTCGATGCGAATAGATACCCACGAGGATAACTTGGGAATGCAACATATTTTAAAAACTGAGAATTATGTGTATTGTGGAATCATCCATCTAACTCGAGGATCTACACGATTAGCATATGAAAAGATTATTGTATAAATGAACTATACAGCCCTAAAAATTACTGCCTCCACAGCAATAGAAATACTAGAAACCCATTATGGAATAACTGCTACCGTTGCAGAATTACCTGGAGAAATTGATTTTAATTTTAAGGTGTATCTCAAGGGTAAACCGAGGTATATTCTAAAAATAGCAAGACCAGATATACCAGAAGATTCTATAACTTTCGAGGAAGCAATTCTAAACTACTTGCAACACAAAAATATAGCTGCACCGGAATTGGTAAAGGATATGAATGGTAATGCCATCCTTACCCGAAAAGATTCTAGCGGAGTTGAACGTTTCGTGCGATTACTAACCTGGTCTCCGGGTAGACTATGGAGCAGTGTAAATCCTATTTCAAGCAACTTAAGATATACTTTAGGGAGAGAAGCAGGAGCACTAACCAACGCTTTACAGGGTTTTGAACATTCATTTTCTCAAAGACCTCTCGATTGGGATATAGCAAAAGGGCTATGGACAACTTCGTCTATTTCTTTGTTTACTGCGGAGGAGCGAAAGCTAATTTTGTATTTTATCGAGCGATTTTCGGCCTCCCAACCTTTTTATGATACCCTGCGTAAAGCAGTGGTTCACAACGATGTAAACGACAATAATATTATTGTTTCTGAAGGTGTAAAGAATCCATCAGTTGCTGCTATTATTGATTTTGGAGATGCTGTACATACACAAATAATAAATGATGTCGCCATTGCTTGTAC
The DNA here is from genome assembly GCF_002954385.1 of Tenacibaculum sp. SG-28. Classification (GTDB taxonomy): domain Bacteria; phylum Bacteroidota; class Bacteroidia; order Flavobacteriales; family Flavobacteriaceae; genus Polaribacter. The sequence goes on along the minus strand of NZ_MQVY01000005.1, from coordinate 46,150 downwards.
CTATGCTATTATGGGTTTTCTAGATCCATTAGAGGCTTTACGTCCAATTCTTAGAGGCTATCATGAAAAGTTTCCTCTTTTGGAGGCAGAGCTAGAGCATTTATACAATGTTATTGCAATGCGACTTGTCATTTCTGTAACCAAAGCAGCTATAAACAAAAGAGAAGAGCCAGAGAATACCTATCTTCTTGTCTCTGAACAACCAGCCTGGGATTTACTTCGTAAATGGAGGGCAATTAACCCGGAATTCGCTTGCTATTTTTTTAGAGATAGTTGCGGGTTTACAGCACATCCAAAAGAATCGGAATTTAAAAAATGGTTAGCAAAGCAATCCTTTTCGTTAGGTGCGTTTTTCCCTACAGAGCAAAAAACAGGATGCTATCCCTTAGATTTAAGTGTGGCCAGTTTATGGCTGGGAAATTACGGTGACTTTAACGATTTGGATACTTTTCAGTTTAAAATTCAGAAATTATGGAGGAAGTATCCTTCTTCATTAATTGCAGGAGGATATCTAGAACCAAGAAGTTTATACACGTCCGATGAATTTGCAGTTATTGGCAATTCTGGTAGAGAGGAGAGATCGATTCATCTTGGTGTCGACTTCTGGTTGCCCGAAGAAACTCCGGTGTATCTGCCATTTGACGGTGTGGTAACCACGGTTACCAATAACAATAAGTACAAAGAGTACGGAGGATTAATTATTGTACAACACGAATTTAATTCTTCTACGTTTTATTCGCTTTACGGACATTTATCCTTGGAGAGTCTTACTAAGGTAGCTGTTGGAGATGTGTTACCGAAAGGAGCATGTATCGGATATCTAGGTAACACCGAAGAAAATGGAAGTTGGGCACCACATTTACACTTTCAATTACTGCTTTCCATGGTAGGTTTTGAAAATGATTTTCCAGGAGTAGCCAAACATTCTGAAATTGCTATTTGGAGCAGTTTATGCCCCGATCCAAACTTGGTATTTAAAACAGATACCCTGAAACCTATTGCCAAAAAAACTTCAGTGAATATCGAGGAAGATAGAGCTATTTATTTAGGAAAAGGACTTAGTTTACAATACGAGGTTCCCTTGCACATTGTGCGAGGACAAGGCGTATATTTATTAGACCAGTTTGGAAATAAATACATGGATACCGTAAATAATGTCGCACATGTTGGACATGAACATCCGGAGGTTGTTGCAGCTGGCCAACAACAAATGGCTGTATTAAATACCAACTCTAGATATCTGCACGAAAATATTACAGCTCTTGCCAAAGAAATTACAGAAACCATGCCTGAGGAATTAGCTGTAGTTCATTTTGTGAATTCTGGTTCTGAGGCTAACGAATTGGCGATTCGAATGGCTAAAACGCATACCAAACAATTAGATGTAATTGTATCTGAAATTGGGTATCACGGTAATACCAATACTTGTGTAGATATATCCTCTTATAAATTTGACGGCAAAGGTGGTACAGGTGCACCTCGGTCTACACATGTGATTCCTATGCCTGATACCTTTAGAGGAAAATATACAGGAACCGAGGCAGCTGCAGAATATGCAAGCGAGGTCTTGAAGTACATCAAACAGATGAAAGCTTCTGGTAGAAACATTGCTGCTTTTATCATTGAACCGATACTCTCTTGCGGTGGGCAAATAGAATTGCCAGAGGGTTTCTTAAAGAAGGTGTATGCCATGGTAAAACAGGAGGGAGGTCTTTGTATTTCTGATGAGGTGCAAACCGGCTGTGGTAGAGTAGGAGAACACTTCTGGGGATTTCAGTTGCACGATGTGGTTCCGGATATTGTTACCATAGGAAAGCCTTTAGGAAATGGCCATCCTGTAGCAGCAGTTGTTTGTACTCGAGAAGTTGCAGATAGTTTTGCAAATGGAATGGAATACTTTAATACTTTTGGAGGTAATCCGGTTTCTTGTGCGATAGCTACATCGGTATTACAAACAGTAAAGAAGGAAGGCTTACAGAATAATGCTCTAGCGGTAGGAAATTACTTAAAAGAAGAAATATCTAAGTTAGCAATAACGTTTCCTATTCTTGGGGATGTTAGGGGGAAAGGTTTATTTATAGGAGTAGAATTAGTGGATGGCAATAAAGTTCCGCTAGCAGCCCAAACTTCATATCTAGTAAATAGAATGAAAGAATTTAAAATTCTAATGAGTATCGATGGACCAGACCACAATGTGATTAAAATAAAGCCTCCGATGGTTTTTTCAAAAGCTAATGCCGATGAATTGCTGTATTATTTTGAAAAAATTCTAAAAGAAGACTTTATGCAGGCAAAGTTCTACAATAAAAATGACAAAAAGGAACTCTAAAAATAAAACAAATGAAAAAAATAACACTCCCATTGGTAACTATAGTTACTGCTTTGCTGTTACTTTCATGTACTACACAAAAAGCATCAATAATTTCGCAAGAAGAGGCTAAGAAGGAAATCCTTACAATTATGAGAGCTCAAGAGGAGGCCTGGTCTAACCACGACCTGGAAGGTTTTATGCAAGGATATTGGAAAAGTGATTCGCTAAAATTCTTTGGAAGTAACGGGGTTACTTCTGGATGGCATAAAACGCTACAAAATTATAAGAAGGGTTATCCTACGAAAGGGCATACGGGAACTTTAAAATTTACTATTAAAGATATTTCTCCAATAACAAATGATGCCTACTCGGTAATGGGAGCATACCATCTAGAACGAACCGAAGGAATGGCTAATGGTGTCTTTATGATCATATTTAAGAGAATAAATAATACTTGGAAAATTATAGCAGATACCTCTTGTTAACCAAAAAAGAAGTCTGCTAAGACTTCTTTTGCAATTATATACCCTTACATTTTTCCGCAAGCCATTCGCGCTCTTCCTTATTCAATTGAGGAGCTAATTCTTCGAATACTTTGTTGTGATAGTTGTTTAGCCATTGTATTTCGGTAGTTGATAGTGCTTCCATATCTAGCAACTGGGTGTCGATATAGCACAGGGTTATTGGTTCAAATCCTAAAAATTCTCCAAACTTAGTCTGCTGCACTGTTTTAGAAAGCACTACATTTTCGGTTCTTATTCCGAAGGATTCGGCGACGTAACAGCCAGGTTCAATGGTAGTAAGTTGTTGGGCTAAATGCGGAGCTGTTCCTCTCGCTGTAGTAGCACTAGTAGTAAAACCTTGTTCAGGTTCGTGTACCATGCCAAAACTTCCAATACCGTGTCCCGTCCCATGCGGATAATTTAAACCGTTTTTCCAAAGGTGCATGCGTGCAAAAGCATCTATTTGAGCGCCGGTTGTTCCTTTAGGGAACTGTAACTCTTCTAGGGCAATATAACCCTTTAATACATTTGTGTACGCAGTGATTATCTCGCTGCTTGGCGTTCCACCCAACCAAATTGTTCTGGTTATATCGGTGGTTCCATTTTGGTACTGTCCGCCACTATCTATAAGTAATATACCATCGTTGCGAACCATAGCAGAGCCCTCTTCAGGTGCCGTATAATGTATGATAGCGCCATTGCCTTTATACCCTACAATGGCTGCAAAAGATTCCCCGGTATAATACGCTTGCTGTTGGCGAAAAGATGCTAGCTTTTTACCAATTTCAAATTCACTTATAGAAGTTGTTTTAAGTTTTTTTTCTAGCCAAATGAAAAACTTAGTCAAAGCAACACCGTCTTTTATCATGCAGGCCTTTGCGCCGTTAATTTCGGTGGTGTTTTTTATTGCCTTCAACACTTTGGCCACAGAGTTTTGATATTTAAAATGTCCTGAGAAAGCGTGAAAACAAGCATAGTTTAAACTAGAAGCATCGGTTAGTATGGTTTTATCCTCAGAAATTCCCGATAAATGCTCGGTTATCTGGTCGTATTCTTGAATGTGAATATTTATTTTTAAGAAGGCCTTTATTGCAGTTTCGCTAACTCTACTTTTATTACAGAAAAGTATGGTTTTTTCTTTTCCAACTAGTGCATATGCAGTCACTAATGGCGTAAATTCAATATCGCGAGCTCTGATGTTAAATAGCATGCAATTTCATCCAAAGAAGAAAAAAAATAGTAAGCTCCTTCTTCTTGAGCAATTTTCTCTTGTACTTTTTGAAGTTTCTGTTGGGTGGTTTCTCCTGTAAATTCGAAAGGGTGAATTGTAATAATTGTATCTGGTAATTCAGGCCTATCTATCCAAATTTCATCGGCATAATCTTTTTTATTTGCTAGCGTTATATTTTTAGGGCTTGCATAATTTAGGATATAATCTATTTGCGATTTTGAAAACTGCTTAAAGTCGATACCAATGATGGCCTTTTAGGTAATAAATTACACAGCCAAGCTACGTGTTCTGGAGCATGTGGGATAGATTGTTTGTACAAGGTAACCGGGGAGTTCTTACATTCATCCTCAAATTGTAAGAAATATCTAGAATCCGTCCAAAGGGCAGCAATCTCTTTGGTTATAACCAGGGTTCCTGCTGAACCGGTAAAACCAGAGAAATACTCTCTTAGTTTCCAGTGCGGTGCTACGTATTCCGATTGGTGTGGGTCTGTGGATGGAATAATAATGGCATCTAAATCTTTAGATGCCATATAATCTCTTAACGCCTGTAATCGTTGCGTAATCATTATCGTTAGTTTTATTTAGAAAACTGCGTTGCTACTTTTTCGGCTTTTCTACTTTCTTTATAGTCGTAGAAACCTTCTCCAGATTTTACACCTAATTTACCTGCCATTACCATGTTTACCAATAATGGACAAGGAGCATATTTTGGATTTTTAAATCCTTCGTACATTACATTTAAAATAGATAAACAAACGTCTAGCCCTATAAAATCAGCCAACTGAAGAGGTCCCATTGGATGTGCCATTCCTAATTTCATTACGGTGTCTATTTCAGTAACTCCTGCAACGCCATTGTAAAGTGTTTCAATAGACTCGTTAATCATTGGCATTAAGATACGATTGGCAACAAACCCTGGATAATCATTTACCTCTACAGGTACTTTTTTGATCTTTTTAGTCAAATCAACGATAACTTCCATTACCGCATCCGATGTACTATACCCTCTAATGATCTCCACAAGTTTCATAATAGGAACTGGGTTCATAAAGTGCATTCCAATTACTTTTTCAGGGCGTTTTGTAACTGCAGCTATTTGTGTAATGGAAATAGACGATGTATTTGTTGCTAAAATTGTATCTGTATCGCAATTGTCGTCTAAATCTTTGAATATTTTTAATTTTAAATCTACATTTTCCGTTGCAGCCTCTACTACTAAACCTACACCAGCAACTCCCTCTTTAATCGAGGTAAAAGTATGTATGTTTTCTAAGGTGGCTGTTTTGTCATCCGAACTGATTTTTTCCTTCGCTACCATTCTGTCTAGGTTTTTAGTGATGGTTGCGATACCGCGATCAATTGCAGCCTGCGAAATATCAATGAGATGCACATTATATCCGAACTGCGCAAAGGTATGTGCAATACCATTTCCCATAGTTCCTGCACCAATAACAGCTATATTTTTCATTCCTTTTAGTTTATTTGTTTTTTAGTTTATGTTCGTTTTGATAAGATTCTATTAATTTTCAAAGCAATCTATGATTTGTTGTGCGATACGCAAAGCTTCCGTTCCTTGTCGTAAAGACACAATTGGTGTGGTGTCGTTTACGATAGCACTTGCAAAGGATTCTAATTCGTCGAGAATTGCATTATTCTCCGTCACGGTAGGATTGTCAAAATATATTTGCTTTTTTATCCCTTCTGCATTTTGAAGAATCATGGCAAATTCGTCGGGGTTTTCCGGAACATCTTTCATGCGAACTACCTCTGATTTTTTTTCTAAGAAATCAACAGAGATATAGGCATCCTTTTGAAAAAAAACGCGATTTACGCATGTTTTTCATCGATATTCTCGAAGCGGTTAAATTGGCTACACAACCATTTTCAAACTCGATTCTTGCATTGGCTATATCTGGGGTTTCAGATATGATGGATACGCCACTGGCATGTACTTTTTTTACTTTCGATTTTACTACCGATAAAATGATATCGATATCATGAATCATTAAATCTAACACCACAGGAACATCGGTGCCTCTTGGGTTAAATTCTGCCAATCTATGGGTTTCGATGAACATAGGGGCTTCAATTTTATCCTTTGCTGCTATAAAAGCAGGATTAAATCGCTCTACATGTCCTACTTGACCTATCACGTGGTATTGGCTTGCGAGCGTTCGAATCGCTTCTGCTTCTTGTACGGTGTTGGTAATTGGTTTTTCAATAAAAATATGTTTTCCTTTTTCGATAGCTTGCTTGGCACATTCAAAGTGGGAAAGTGTTGGAGTAACAATATCGACCACGTCTACTGCATCTATTAATTCTTCAATAGAGGTGAATAAAGTATATCCAAATTCATCTGCTACTTTTTTTGCATTTTCTAGGTTTGGGTCGTAAAAACCAACCAATTCGTATTTTGCAGATTGTTGTAGTAGACGAAGATGTATTTTTCCGAGGTGACCTGCCCCTAAAACTCCAGCTTTTAGCATATTTTATCCATTTTTATGTTACGAAGTCATATAAAATTCCAATGGTATTTGCATTTGGAATGTTGTACTCTCGTAATGAAAGTTTTACCTTATAGTTCGTGATTTTAAAAAAATCAACGTCAACAAAGATACAATTTTATACATATTTATTACTACTTTTAGGCCTTTGAAATAATAGTCTGCGTGAGAGATACAACCAAACATAAGGGGCTTAGAAATCAGTTAGCTAGTGTGTTAGAAGCCAAAGGAATATCGAGCGATACGGTACTTGGAGCAATTAAAAAGATACCAAGGCATTTGTTTATGGATAGTGGTTTTGAGGCTCATGCCTACCAGGATAAACCTTTTCCAATTGCTGCTGATCAAACGATATCTCAACCCTATACAGTAGCCTTTCAAACAGAAGTATTAGAGGTAAAACCAGGAGATAAAATATTAGAAATAGGAACTGGTTCTGGATACCAAACTGCAGTTCTGTTAGAATTAGGAGCCACGGTATTTACCATTGAAAGACAGCATGAATTGTTTAAAAAAACATCCCTTTTTTTACCTAAAATTGGGTACAAACCGAAACGTTTTGTTTTTGGTGATGGATATAAAGGCCTACCAAAGGAGGCACCTTTTGACAAAATTATTGTCACTGCAGGTGCACCAGAACTTCCAAAAGCTCTTTTAGGACAGCTCAAAGTAGGTGGGAAGTTGTTGGTTCCTATTGGAGATGGTGCACAAGTCATGACCCTTTTTATTCGTAAATCACCTGTAGAATTTGAGAAGCACGAGCTCGGTGATTTTCGTTTTGTCCCGATGCTTAGGGAGAAGAATTAGTATTATATTTTTTAGTTAATCTAGCTTGCTAAAAAAGGTTAATTCATAATCTGGAAGTGCGGTTGGAGTAGTTATTTTGATAAAGTCTTGTAATACTAAATCTGGTCTAACAGGAGATAATTCATAAAAAATTAAACCACCGGTTTTTCCTCTTTTTTTAGCAATTGTAAAGAGCTGGTTTTGCTGAAAAGCCTCAAATTCAGCGTAATTAATATTGGCAGCTAGTAATTGTTCTTTAGTTTCATAGATTCCGCAATTAATCCAATATTCAGCATCTTTTCCTTTTTCGAGAACACTTTCAAAACTCAACTGTAAACTCCCTGTACCATCGGTGTCTTTCCATACATAATTTAAGTTAGCATCCTTAAAGAAGGTTGCGATAAAGCTCTTTCCTGCAGGAACATTCCAAACGTCTTTAAACATACTTCCCGACATTACTTTGGGAGTGATGCTATTTCGTTTTGCTACTTTTTTAGCATTTAGATAGTTTTTTTCGATGGTATTGAAAATACTATCGGCTTCTTTTTCTTTTCCTAATAAAACTCCAAAAAACTTTATCCACTCCGCTCTTCCTAATGGTGTTTCCTCCAGCCAATCTCCATTGAATAGAATAGGTATTTGTGCTTTAGATATGTTTTCATAAAGTCTGTTGTTAGACTGTAGGGAAAACCCAACAACAAGATCTGGTTGTAACGCCATTAATTTTTCAGTATTTATGTCTTGTTCCATACCTAAATCTACTATTTTACCTGCTGCAATCCTTGCTTGTGTTTTTTCGGAAGAAATGTATTTGGTGTGTGGGAAGCCAACAAGAGTGTTTTCAGCACCCAATAATTCTAGCATAGGAATATGGGTGGTGCTGGTAACCACAATTTTTTGCGCAGGAACGCTTATCTCTCCGGGTTCCATACTACCTGTTTCATTTACGGTATAGGTTATACTTTCTTTAGAATTTTGAAAGGCTCTGTGGACTACTAATTGTTTCTTATTATCTGTAGTTATAATATCGAATCCTTTTGCATATTTTATGGTTTTCGAAGTAGTTTCCTTTGTTTTGTTTATTTCTTTAACTGTAGAGTTACATCCGAATATAACTATAGATGCACTGATACACAGTGCATACAATACGGGTTTAAGAATTTGTTTTAATACTGATAATTTGTCCATAATTTACTGTTATATCAAATGATTTTTCTAGAGGGATATTTTTAAAGTACGACCATATGCTTCTTATAACACCACCATGAGTTACAAGCACTGCTTTTTCTGTGTTTGTTTTATTTAGATCGTTAATAAAAGCTTTGGTTCGTTTGTGTAATGCAGCATACGATTCTCCGTTTTCTGGGGCAATATTTACAAAATCTTTCATCCATGGATTTAGTACATTTGGATCTATTTGATCCCAAGCTTGTAATTCCCATTCTCCAAAATTTAATTCTAGTAAACGATTGTCATAACTAATGGTATTGCTTAGCTTTTTGGCTAATTTTACACAGCGTTGCAGTGGGCTGCTGTAATAACTAATAGAACTATCATTAATAGGTATTGCTTGTAAAATGGGTTTAATTTCTTCCTCAAAACTCGCAGCAACATCAAGGTCGGTTTGTCCGTAGCAAATTCCTTTTGCTATCTCAGGAGTGGTATGTCTTACTAAAATAATTTCCATAGCGCTAACAAACTTATATAAAATACTACTTCTGCAACCTGTTGTAAAGCACCTGCACAGTCTCCGGTTTGCCCACCAATCCATTTTTGAAAATAACGCCCCATCAATAAATAGGTAATAAATAATGACGGAAGCACTAGTGCAACCTTAGCGTTTTGAAAAAACACCAAAGGTAGGATGCCAAAAAGCCCCGAAATAAACAATGATTTCCCACTCATTTGTTTGGTAGTCGGTTTGATTTTAGAACTGTCGATATCTCTAACATACGCATGGGTATACAATAAAATTGTCGCGATAAATCTACTTATTCCATGGCCAACTACGAGTATGGTTACAAACGAAAAACTCGTTTTCTCTAAGTGCTGTAATAGTAAAAATTTTAAGCCAAGAATTCCAATTAATCCTGTAACTCCGAAGGTGCCTAGGCGGGAATCTTTCATTATGGTTAAAATTTTTTCCTTGGTCCATCCACCTCCAAAACCATCACAAACATCTGCAAAACCATCCTCATGAAAAGCACCGGTTACCAAAATCGAAGTGGTCATACTGATAACAATAGCAATATCACCAGGAAACAATAAGGTTGCAGTGTAATAGGATACAGCAGTTATTGCACCTACTAATAGGCCAACCAAAGAAAAGTATCGACTGCTTTTATTTAGTATATCCGCAGAATGATCTACCCATTTAGGACACGGAATTCTGGTAAAGAACAATACGGCAGTTAAAAAATAATGGACTTCTTTTTTCATATTAAACGGCTTTTGGAACATTCTAAGAAGGCTTAAAAATAATCATATATTATTAATGTAAAGAAACCTATATTTAAAATTATCATTGAAAAAACTTAAGTTATTGTGGGTAAATATGTTGATGTTTTTTACCTGTGTTTAAAAATTTACGAAATAAACCATAATTGATAATTTTTCATAAATTGTTTTGGTTTTTATTGTTTGTTTATAATATTCTCATAACTTTGCCTAGAATTTTGGTTTTTCCGTAAGAAGTAGTTTTGTCTTCGGAAGATTAAAAGGGAATTCGGTGTAAGTCCGAAGCTGTTCCCGCAACTGTAAGCTATCATGCTTGTAATTATTCTTTAAACCACTGTTTTATTAATGGGAAGGTAAATTACAAGACGCGAGCCAGGAGACCTGCCAATTTTCAGATAATTTGAACTTTCGGGATAAAAGTTATTTAGAAATGTATGTAAGAGCTTCTTTACTTATTTTGCTTCTGCAGTCTTTAGCGGCTGTTGGCCAACAACATACCATTGTTAATTGGTTAGATGAGGTTGTTCTCGATGCACCCAAAAGATTACAAATGTCCTCTGTTGGACAATATATTTCACATTTGTCTGATTCGACGATAGCCAGAAACACAGAATCTTTTACAGAATTATTACGTTTTAATAGTGCCATATACCTGAAAGAATATGGAAAAGGAGGAACGAGCTCAGTTAGTTTTAGGGGAACTAGTGCATCAAATACTGCTGTAGTTTGGAACGGTGTAAATATTAATTCTATTAACAATGGGCAAACAGGTTTTAATGCTATAAATGTAAATTTATTTGATGGTATTGACATTAGAGCAGGAGGAGGAAGCATTGAATTTGGTTCGGGAGCAATTGGAGGTACCATCCATTTAAATGATGTGGTCAGCTATAGTGAAAAAGAGCAAATTCAAACTGGCATAGTGTTCAGTGCAGGAAGTTTTAATACTTATAATACCTTGTTGAAATCTAGGATTTCAAATACTAAAACTAACATAAATATCGGGCTGTCAAGAAATTCGTCGCAGAATGATTTTAAATTATTCCAAACCCAATTTCGAAACACAAACGGAGCATATGAAAATTATGCAATGAACTTGAGTATGGGCTATCGTATTGGTGAAAGATCAGAAATCAAACTGTACAGTTCTAGTTTTAATGGAAAAAGAGGTTTCTCGGGTACATTGCCTAATCCTCTTGCTGCAGAGGAGCAGTATCAAGATTCATACAGTAGAAACTATTTAAATACGGCATTGAAGGAAAGAAAACACGTCATGAGTTCAGTCTAGGATTCCTAACACAAAAATATAATTATTATCCAAATAAGAACTCTATTTCAGGTAACTTTGGACAATCTAGGAGGTACCTGTTTTTATATTTGTTCGATAGACAACTCCCGAACATAGATGCATCGATATCATGGTATACCGAGTTAGAAAATGCATTTGGAGAAACGGATGAAATTCAAACAAGAAACCGCAAACAGATTTCTCAATATCTAATTTTCAAACAAAACATATGGTCGAAGATATCGTATAATGTAAAAGTTAGAAAAGATTTTAATTCCGACTACGATGTTCCATTCATATATTCTGGTGGGTTAAAATATAACCTACTAGCAATTTTTATTTAAGAGTAAATGGCTCTAAAAATTACAGAGTGCCAACCTATAATGATTTGTTTTGGCCTGGTCAAGGTAATGAAAATCTTATACCGGAAACTGCAAAACAAGGAGAAATTGGTTTTGGATATAAAAGGGATAAAATTCGTTTTGATATAGGTTTTTATGAAATTAACACAAAAAACAAGATAGTTTGGACACCATCAGGAGACTCGCAGCGACCTGGTATTTGGGTACCGGTAAATATAGACGAAACAAGAAATCGAGGCATAGAGTCACATTTACAACTTCAGTATACATTTTTTGGACTCTCCTGGAATGCAGCAGTTAATTACAGTTATACAATAGCGAAAGATCTTCGTCTTGATAAATACCTATCCTTTGTACCGAAACACTTGCTCAACGCAAATATATCCATAACAAAAGACAAATGGTCTTTAACTTTTCAAAACTTATATAATGGTGAAGTTTTTACCACGCAAGATAATGATGTTTATCTTACAGTGGCGGATTATTTTATTGTCAATTCTATCTTGGAATACAGATTGCAAAGTTCTTTAAAAAGTACAATAACCATGGGGTTACGAATAAATAATATTTTTGAAGAGGAATATGTGGTTTTACCTAGAAGACCTATGCCGCTTCGTAATTTTAATTTTAATATCAATTTTAAATTTTAGTAAATGAGAGTAAGTAAATTTTTAATGGCATGTTTTTTAGCTAGTTCTATCTTTATTTCGTGTAGTGATGATGAACCAGATGGGCCAAAAGGTAATTATGAAAATGGAATTTTAGTAAGTGGTGAAGGATCCTCTTCAGTTTCGGGTTCCGTTTCATTTATTTCGAATGATTATGCTACTGTAAATGATAATATTTACAGTACTGTAAATAACGAAGAATTAGGAGAATATGTGCAATCCGTTAGTTTTGATTCGGATAGAGCTTATATTATTGCAGATAATCAAAATACTATCTCTGTTGTAAATAGGTATACTTTTGAAAAAGTAGGAGCTATTACATTAGGGTTAGATACACCGAGATACATGACTATCGTTGGAAACAAAGGTTATGTTACCAATTGGGGAGCTACTGATAACAATGACGATGATTTTGTGGCAGTAGTAAATCTATCTTCACTACAAGTAGAGGAAACTATTAGTGTTGATTTAGGGCCAGAAAGAATTGTTTCTGCTAACAATAAGTTATTTGTTTCTCACAAAGGAGCGTTTGGATCAAATAATAAAGTTATTGTAATAAATTTAACTTCTAATCAGGTGGAAAAAGAAATTGAGGTTAAAGATTTACCAGATGAATTATTTATAAATGGTGCAGGAGATTTAGTTGTTTTATCAGAAGGAAAAACAATTTACGATGCAAACTGGAATATATCAGGACATACCTTAGGTGCTATTTCATTTATTAATACCGCAAGTAGTATAGTAGAAAAAGAGCTCGTTTTTAATGAAGGAGAGCACCCATCACAAATGACAATAGATGGGAATGATATCTACTATAGCGTAGGAAACGATATATTTTCATTAAATAGTAATGCTGCTGCACTTCCATCTTCGAAATTAATGACAGCAGAGGCAGGATACTTATATGGTATGGAAACTAGAAATAATAATTTATTTCTTTTAGATGCCAATTTCTCTGGTAAAAGTAAGTTAAAAATATACGATTTGTCGAGCACCACTATGCTGCAAGAAATAGAGGTAGGTTTAGGTGCCTCTAAAATATACTTCAATTAATAAAGTATCAATAAGCTAACTTAATTCCTGAATTTAGGGCTCGCCATTGGCGAGCCCTCTTTAATTTATACCATAGTTTTATTGCTTTTCGACAACATTTAAACACTAATAATAAAAAATTATTTAAAATAATCTTCACTTTCTGTAACATAATTGTTTTAATAACGTCCTATTAGAAAATGACCGTATAATTAACATAAAATTAGAGTTAATTTGTTTTTAAGATGGTTATTTTAGTAAGAAAATCAACTGTAAAATGATAAAAATTGAGAATCTACACAAATCTTATCCGATTGGTAAAGAATCACTGCACGTTTTAAAAGGACTTGATTTGCACATAAAAGAAGGAGAGTTTGTGTCTATTATGGGATCGTCAGGATCTGGTAAGTCTACCCTTCTAAATATCGTTGGGTTGTTGGATGTACATGACGAAGGAAATTACTATTTGAACGGGCAATTAATCGAAGATCTAAACGAAAAGAAAGCAGCGATTTTACGAAATAAATTTTTAGGATTTGTTTTTCAGTCCTTTAATTTGATTTCCTATAAAACAGCCGTTGAGAATGTTGCATTGCCTCTTTATTACAAAGGAATGCCCAGAAAAGAACGTCTTAAAACCGCTTTAAGCTATTTAGAAAAAGTGGGTCTAAAAGACTGGGCTAACCATTTACCAAACGAACTTTCTGGTGGGCAAAAACAACGTGTGGCTATCGCAAGAGCTCTGGTTACAAAACCAAAAGTTGTTTTAGCTGATGAACCAACGGGAGCATTAGATTCTACCACTACAGATTCTGTTATGGATTTGTTAAAAGAGATTAACGATGAAGGAATGACTGTTTTTGTAATAACGCACGAAGAAGAAGTAGCAGAGCAAACGGATAGAGTGGTTCGTTTAAAGGATGGTATTATCATTAGTGATGAACTAACTGACTCTGGAAAGAGTAAAATCAAAACGCACAACTATGTTTGATTTAGATAGATGGAGAGAGATATTTCAAAGTATCAATAAAAATAAGCTTCGTTCGATTCTTTCTGGTTTTACTATTGCGTTTGCTATTTTATTATTTACTTTATTGTTTGGAATTGTTACTGGATTGCAGAACCAGTTTAAGACAGCTTTCGTAGACGATGCAACTAATTCTATTTTTGTACGTGTTTGGAAAACTTCAAAGCCATATAAGGGCCTACAATCCGGAAGAAGAATTCAATTAAAGAATGAAGACTACGAATTTGTAGGTGATAATTATGCGGATGACATTCAGTACGCAACTGCGAGAATCTACCGAAATGTAAATATAGTCTACAAAAACAAACAAAATAATTACCAACTAAGAGCTGTTCATCCAGATCATCAATATTTAGAGAAGACAATTATTGATGAAGGGAGGTACATTAATTTAAGAGATCTAGAGGATAAGTCTAAAGTTATTGTAATTGGAAGATTAGTCAAAAAGGATTTGTTTGGAGAAAAGCCAGCCATTGGTAAACGAGTAAATGTTGATGGAATTTCCTATGTTATTGTGGGTGTTTTCTCAGATAAAGGAGGGGATAACGAAGAGAGGTTAACTTATATGCCTGTTACCACTGCTCAAAAGTTATATGGAAATAATGATCACATTGGTCAAATAAATTTAGGATACAACCCAGAGTTAAATTTAGATGAAGCAATAGCTTTCGGTAATAAAATTGAACGTGAACTTCGTAAGAAATTGAACATACACCCGGATGACCAAAGTGCACTTTCTGTAAGAAATATGGCAGAGGCTAATAAGGGAATAAATCAATTTATGTTTGCATTGTACTTTATTGTTGTTTTTGTTGGTTCTGGAACTTTAATAGCTGGTATTATCGGGATTAGCAATATTATGATTTTTGTTATTAAAGAAAGAACAAAGGAATTTGGAATTCGAAAAGCTTTAGGAGCAAAACCATCTTCAATCATCGGTATGGTAATTCAAGAATCAATACTGATAACTACCATTGCAGGATATCTAGGGCTTTCCCTTGGAACCTATATTTTAAGTACTATCGGGGACAGTTTAGAGAAATACTTTATAAAAGATCCCCATGTTAGTCCTGGAATTGTTATTGGAGCAACAATAATATTAATTTTAGCAGGATTAATTGCTGTACTTGCCAGCAAAAAAGGCAGCACAGATTAAACCTATTGTAGCATTAAGAGCAGATTAACTATGAAATTTTTATTTGATTCAGATTCTTGGCAAGAAATTTATGGAAGTATTCGTAAGAATAAGCTCAGAACAGGTATAACAATTATTGGTGTTTTATGGGGTATTTTCATTCTTGTGGTGTTACTTGGCGCTGCAAGAGGTATGGAAAATAACTTTAAAAGTATATTTGGTGATTTTGCTACCAATAGTGTTTTCGTATGGACACAATCTACTGATAGACCATTTAAAGGATTTCAAAAAGGCAGAACATTTAGATTAACATTTAAAGATATAAATGTTTTAAAGTCGGAATATAAAGATGAAATAAAATTACTTGCTCCAAGGAACCAAACAATGGGCTTGTTAGTTAAAGGTTTCAAGTCTGGAGATTTTAAAGTAAGTGGCGATTATCCGGAAGTAGATCAAGTACAAAAAAAGGCATTAATATACGGAAGATTCATCAATCAGAATGATATCCTTGAAAATTCCAAAGTTTGTGTAATATCGGAGGACATTTACAAACAATTGTTCGATAAAAACGAAAAACCAATCGGTCAATATATAAAAATCAGTAATGTAAATTATAAAGTAGTAGGTGTTTATAAGCCTTCAAGTACTATTAATATTGATGGAGATACGGCATATATTCCATTTACCACATTTCAGAAAGTGTATAACCGGTCGGATAAAATTGATTGGATGATGATTACTGCAAATGAAGGTGTGGATATCAAGCAGATGGAAAAAGATATCTTACTAACCCTAAAAAATCTTCACAAGGTGCATCCTGATGATTCAAGAGCTTTCGGAAGTGTTAATTTAGGAGAGCAAATTGCGAAGTTTACTGGTTTTTTAACAGGAATGCAATTTTTAACTTGGTTTGTTGGTATTGCAACCTTAATTGCCGGTGTATTTGCGATTGGTAATATTCTACTGATAACCGTTAAAGAACGAACAAAGGAAATTGGAATTCGTCGTGCTATCGGTGCAACGCCAATTAGTATAAAAAGACAAATTATATTAGAGTCGGTATTTTTAACTACCATAGCGGGTATGCTGGGGATTGTTTTTGGAGGGGTTGTCCTCTATTTAATGGATTCTTTCCTAGGTAATGGAGAAGATGCAGTTTTACTAAATCCAACTGTAAATATCCCGATTATCTTGATAGCATTTACAATACTTATAATATTAGGTACCTTAATAGGACTAATACCAGCCTATATGGCAACAATAATTAAACCAATTGAAGCACTAAGAGAAGAATAAAATTAATTAACAAATCATGAGTAAAAGAGCAAAAATCATTTTATCAACAATAGTAATACTATTTGTAGTCATTCTATTATGGTTAGGCAAAAAAAATAAAAAAAGTGTAATTACCTATGAAACGGAAAAGGCTTTTATAACAAGTATCGAGAAAAAGGCTGTTGCTACTGGTAAAGTCATCCCTTTAGAAGAGGTTGAAATTAAACCACAAATCGCTGGAATTTTAGATAAAATTGTAGTGGAGGAAGGAGCTATAGTAAAGGCTGGAGATCTAATTGCTACCGTAAGAGTAGTTCCAAATGTTTCTAACCTGAATAGGGCCAACGGTGTTGTAAAAAATGCACAATTATCTTTTGATAATGCCAAAGTGCAGTTTGATAGAAATAAAAGCTTATTTGATAAAGGGGTTATTTCAAGACAGGAATATGAGAATTCCGAATTGAATTACAACAATGCAAGACAAAGTTTATACAATGCTAAATCGGATTTGGATATCATTAAAAGAGGAACAACATCTGGTTTGGGTAATGCTGCGAACACTAGTATTAGAGCAACAACCTCAGGAATGGTAGTTGAAATTCCGGTAAAAAAAGGGTATCAGGTTACACAAACCAACGATTTCAATGCAGGTACTACAATAGCGCGTGTCGCAGATATGACACAGATGATTTTTGAAGGTAAAGTAGACGAGTCTGAAGTAGGTAAGTTGGTAAGAGGTTCGAATATAGAAGTTTCTTTAGGAGCTATTGAATCAAAAAAATTTCCAGCAGTATTAAATTTTATAGCACCGAAAGGAACCGAAGAAAATGGTGCAGTACAATTTAAAATTAAAGCCGATGTAACCCTAGATGACAAGTACTTTATCCGAGCAGGATATAGTGCAAATGCGGATATTGTACTGGAAAAGAAAGATAGTGTTTTAGCAATAAAAGAATCCTTATTACGTTTTGATAAAAATACCGAAGAGCCATATGTTGAAATAAGAGAAGGTGATGAAGGTAATGGTGAATTTCAAAAGAAAACACTTAAATTAGGAACGTCCGATGGTGTTAATGTTGAGGTGTTGGAAGGTATTTCACCAGAGGATGAAATTAAGATATGGAATAAAGCTTCCAACGAAGACAAAGAAGACGATAAATAAACCATTAATTTGAGGTTTATTTTCTATAAAAAACGTTTGCAAGGATTTTATTGCAAACGTTTTTTTTTGACGCTCAATCATCGTGCAATACATTTTTATCATGTGATAAAATGTTTCGCAAATTTCCGAGCCAGTAATTTTTAATTAAGTTGTTGTTGTATTTACAGAGGTAATTTACTCTTCTTCGAAGTTGCCAAACCTTTTTGTGTAATACAGGTATTGTTAATTGTTGTTTATTATGCTGGTATTTGGTATTGCATTGAAAGTTATACCATACCTAATTTCTATAGACGAATTACTACAATCGAATGGTTTGTTGTCCTGTATACAAACAAAAACTGAGATTTTTAATCTCAGTTTTTTTGCATTTTGTAAAAAGGTGTTTTTAAATACTGCCAGCAGTAACCGAACTCTTATCTTTCGTAGGTGTTACATTTTTGGCGATAAAACCTTTAATTTTTAAAACCTTTCTTTGACTTTTAGCATTAGAAATGATAGTAATCGCTTTTGAAAAGCCTCCTGGTCTTTTGGTGTCGTAAGATACCTCAATTTCTCCTTTTGCACCAGGCATTATTGGTTGTTCTGGTTTCTTAGGTACCGTACAACCACAAGTAGATCGAATGTCTTTTATAATTAAAGGCTCGTCACCAACATTGGTAAATTCAAAAACTCTTTTTCCTTCAGATCCTAAAGCTACTTTTCCGTAATCTATTACTTCTTTCTCGAACTTAAATTCTTGCGCGTTTATAGACACGGATATGCAAATAATAGCTACAAATGATAATAATGTTTTCATAATGATATGTGTTTTTAGGGGTTTATGCCTTATTGCAAATTTATAATTATTTTTTAAGACTAAAAAAATAGCAACTATTTTTCTATAGCTCATAGATAGTTGTATTTTTGCGCATTAGATTTTGAATATAAATTTCATTTCTAATTATACCATTAAATATAGTAAAAACATATGAAAATTCCATCAAAATATAACGCAAAAGAAGTAGAAGGGAAATGGTACGACTATTGGATGCAACATAATTACTTCCATTCTGAAGTAGATGATAGAGAACCGTACACTATAGTAATTCCTCCTCCAAATGTCACTGGAGTTCTTCATATGGGACATATGTTAAACAACACCATTCAGGATGTTTTAATTCGAAGAGCTCGTTTGCAGGGGAAGAACGCTTGTTGGGTTCCCGGTACAGACCATGCTTCAATTGCTACCGAGCAAAGGTTGTTGCCAAGTTAAAAGAACAGGGTATCGATAAAAATAGTATTACACGTGATGAGTTTCTCAAGCATGCTTGGGAATGGAAAAATGAATATGGTGGTATTATTCTAGATCAACTAAAGAAACTCGGTGCATCTTGTGATTGGGACAGAACATCTTTTACAATGGATCCTGAACTTTCAGAATCTGTGATTAAAGTTTTTGTAGACTTGTATAACAAAGGTCTTATATACCGAGGGTATCGAATGGTAAATTGGGATCCTGAGGCGAAAACTACCTTATCGGATGAAGAGGTAATTTATGAAGAACGTCAGGGGAATTTGTACTACCTACAATACGATATCGTTGGTTCAGAGGAAAAGGTAACCATAGCCACTACAAGGCCAGAAACAATTTTGGGAGATACAGCAATTTGTATTAATCCAACTGATCCACGTTTTACACATTTAAAGGGAAAAAAAGTAGTGGTTCCTTTGTGTGGAAGAGAAATCCCTATCATAGAAGACGAATATGTTGATATCGAATTTGGAACCGGGTGTTTAAAGGTTACGCCAGCACACGATGAAAACGATAAGGTTCTGGGGGATAAGCATAATTTAGAGGTTATTGATATTTTTAATGCTGATGCCTCTTTAAATTCTTTTGGCCTACATTATGAGGGAAAAGATCGCTTTGTGGTTCGCAAAGAAATTTCTAAAGAGTTAGAAGAAAAGGGATATTTAGTAAAAATAGAACAGCATACCAACAAAGTTGGAACTTCAGAGAGAACAAAGGCAGTTATTGAACCCAGATTATCCGATCAGTGGTTTTTGAAAATGGAAAAGCTAGCAAAGCCTGCAATAGATGCTGTTTTAGGTGATGAAGGAGCCGTTAAATTATTTCCTAAAAAGTTTGAAAATACCTACCGCCATTGGATGGAGAATATTCGAGATTGGAATATCTCAAGACAGCTTTGGTGGGGCCAGCAAATACCAGCGTATTATTTTGGAGATGGTAAAAATGATTTTGTGGTTGCTGAAAGTAAAGAAGAAGCACTTCCTTTGGCACGAGAAAAATCGGGTAATTCCTCTCTTGCATTGAAAGATTTGCAGCAAGACCCTGATGTTGTGGATACATGGTTTTCTTCTTGGCTATGGCCAATGAGTGTTTTTGATGGTATTAGAAATCCTGAAAACAAAGAAATTCAATACTACTATCCGACCAATGATTTAGTTACCGGACCAGATATTTTATTTTTCTGGGTAGCTCGTATGATAATCGCCGGATACGAATACAAAGAGCAAAGACCTTTCGAAAATGTGTATCTAACAGGTTTAGTTAGAGATAAACAAAGAAGAAAAATGTCTAAATCTCTTGGGAATTCTCCGGATGCGCTACAATTGATTGAAGATTACAGTGCCGATGGTGTTCGCGTTGGATTGTTACTAAGTTCTGCAGCTGGAAATGATTTAATGTTTGATGAAGCGCTTTGTCAACAGGGTAAAGGCCTAGGAAATAAAGTGTGGAGTGCTTTTTATCTAACCTCTATTTGGGAAGTTTCCGATACTATCGAACAACCTGAATCTAGTCGTTTAGGGTTAGAGTGGTACAAAGCCAAATTTGCCAAAACACTTACTGAAATTGAAGATCACTTTAGCAAGTATCGTTTAAGCGATGCGTTAATGGCTATTTATAAATTGATTTATGATGATTTTTGTGGTTGGTTACTCGAAATAGTGAAGCCTGCCTACCAAAAACCTATCGATAAACGTTCGTATGATGAAGTAATTGCTATTTTTGAGGAAAACCTTAAAGTTTTACATCCATTTATGCCATTTATCACTGAGGAGGTGTGGCAGACGATGGCTCTAAGAACTCCTCAGGACGCTTTAATTATTGCAAAATATCCTGAAATAAAAGAAGTAGATGAAAAAATCATTGAAAAGTTTGATTTTGCTTCTGCTGTAATTTCTGGGATTCGAACGGTTCGTAAAGATAAAAACATACCTTTTAAGGAAGCTATTGAATTGGCTGTAGTTAATCGTGAAAATACCGACGATGATTTTAACTCGGTTATTCAAAAATTAACCAATACTGCCGATATTACTATCGTCAATGAAAAAGTGGATGGAGCGGCTTCCTTTAGAGTTAAGACTAATGAGTATTTTGTCCCAATTTCTCAAGATAATATTGATGTTGAGGCTGAAGTAGCAAAGTTACAAGCAGAATTGAAAAGAGCCGAAGGGTTTTTAGTAGGGATTCAAAAGAAACTTTCTAACGAGCGTTTTGTAAGTAATGCTCCAGAAAAAGTAATTGTTTTAGAACGTAAAAAAGAGTCGGATACACTTGCGAAAATTGAAACGATTAAAAATAGTTTAGCAAGTTTAACCTAAACACAACGTATACTATAAAAAAGACTGCTCTCATTGGCAGTCTTTTTTGTATTATGGGTATTAATAAAACCGTTTTTATTAGGATTCGTTTTGTCGGTACAAAGCGAGTAAGGTATTCTTTAAAAGCATGGCTATAGTCATTGGCCCAACTCCTCCTGGTACCGGAGTTATATGCGAGGCTTTGGAAGCGACACCATTAAAATCAACATCTCCAACAAGTCTAAACCCATTCTTTTTAGAGGCATCTGCAACTCGTGTAATTCCAACATCAATTATAACAGCACCTTCTTTTACCATATCTTCCTTTAAAAATTCAGGAATCCCTAGGGCAGCAACAATGATATCTGCTTTTTTAGTTACTTCCGCTAAATTTTTAGTTCTACTATGGGTTAGTGTTACGGTAGCATTTCCAACTTTTCTTTTTTGAGCGAGTAAAATACTCATCGGGCTACCAACAATATGGCTTCTTCCGATAACAACTACATCTTTTCCTGAGGTTTCGATGTCGTAGCGATCTAATAATTCTAAAATTCCAAAAGGAGTTGCAGAGATAAAAGTGGGTAGATTTAAGGCAAGTTTTCCAACGTTCATTGGATGAAATCCATCCACATCTTTTTCTGGAGCAATAGCCATTAAAATCTTATGTTCATCGATATGATCGGGAAGCGGCAGTTGTACAATAAAGCCGTTGATGTCTTTGTCTACATTTAAAATCGCGATTTCATTGAGTAACTCTTCTTCTGTAGTTTCTTTCGGAAGTCTTACTAAGGTCGATTCAAAACCTACACGTTCACAAGCTTTCACCTTGGCGTTTACATAGGTTAAACTGGCACCGTCATTACCGACAATTATTGCCGCGAGATGCGGGGCTTTTTTGTCTTTTCTTTTCAGTTCAGCTACTTCTAATGCAATTTCTTCTTTAATATCTGCCGATGTCTTTTTACCGTCAAGTACTATCATTTTTGTGTGTTGTATTGTTGCGTTATTGTTTGAATATATTATTGTTATATGGTCAAAATAAAAAGAGAAGTGGTCACACTTCTCTTTTTAAATTTTATCTCATGCCGCGCATCATTTGCATCATTTTTCTTCCGCCACCACCTTGCATCATCTTCATCATCTTACTCATTTGATTAAATTGTTTCATCAATTGGTTGATGTCTTGTACCGAAGTACCGGAACCTTTTGCGATTCTTTTCTTTCTACTCGCATTTATAATATTTGGAGAACTTCGCTCTGCCGGCGTCATCGAATGAATTATAGCTTCGATACCTTTAAAGGCATCATCATCGATATCTACATCTTTCAATGCTTTCCCTGCCCCGGGAATCATACCAACAAGATCTTTCATGCTTCCCATTTTTTTAATCTGTTGGATTTGGCTCAAGAAATCGTCAAAGCCAAATTGATTTTTCGCAATTTTTTTCTGCAGTTCTCTTGCAGCTTTTTCGTCGTATTGTTCTTGCGCTCTTTCTACTAAAGACACGACATCTCCCATTCCTAAGATTCGGTCTGCCATTCTATCTGGATAGAATACATCTACAGCATCCATCTTTTCTCCGGTACCAATAAATTTTATTGGCTTATCCACAACAGACTTTATAGATAAAGCAGCACCACCTCTCGTATCTCCATCAAGTTTTGTTAAAACAACACCGTCAAAGTTTAAGACATCGTTGAAGGCTTTAGCGGTATTAACAGCATCTTGCCCAGTCATAGAATCTACTACAAATAGTGTTTCCTGTGGGTTAACTGCTTTGTGAATGTTAGAAATTTCAGTCATCATCTCTTCATCCACTGCTAAACGACCTGCGGTATCTATGATAACCACATTTTTGCTATTGGCTTTTGCATGTTGTATGGCATTGGTGGAAATTTCTACTGGGTTTTGATTGCCAACTTCCGCATATACTTCTACACCAATTTGTTCTCCAACAACTTGTAATTGGTTTATCGCTGCAGGACGATACACGTCACATCCTACAAGTAAAACTTGTTTTGATTTTTTAGTTTTTAGATAATTCGCTAATTTTCCAGAAAAGGTAGTTTTACCAGATCCTTGCAAACCAGACATTAAAATTACCGTTGGGGAACCACCTAAGTTGATACCAACAGAATCACCACCCATTAATTCGGTTAGCTCATCTTTTACTAATTTAACCATTAATTGGCCCGGATTTAACGTTGTTAAAACGTCTTGACCAATGGCTTTCTCCTTTACTCTTTTAGTAAAATCTTTGGCAATTTTAAAGTTAACATCTGCGTCTAACAGTGCTCTTCGAACCTCTTTAAGTGTCTCTGCGACATTAACTTCGGTTATCTTACCATGACCTTTTAGCGTATGTAACGCTTTATCTAACTTTTCGCTTAAATTATTAAACATGTGTCGGCTTCATTTTAGGAAGCACAAATATAGGAATTTTGATGGGATTTTTTTGGTTTCAATTCCTCTTTATGGAATAGAATGCACAAAATCAATCTATTTTTTTACCTCGAAAAATGCCATTTATTTGTTCTTTATCTGTATACCGAAGCCATACCTCATAAGCATATAAATTTTGCAGCGGTAAAAAGATCTTAAAAAATTAATTGAGATGTGAATTCTCTAAAAACTATTAGGTCACAACAACCAGTTTACCAGAATAGGTACTCGAAGGTTTTTTACATTGAGTTATTCTAATACACTCGAAGAATTCGAGTTGTCTTTTGCAATAGTAACAGATAAACCTTTACCTAGTTCTCGTAATTTTTTTATTAATAGAGGTTCGCTAACTAATCAGATGGTTTTTTCATAGACAACACAGTTTTTTAATGTTGGATATTCCAACAGTAAAGGATGCTCAAATTCTTTTACTTTTTGCATTCCTATTTTCTGCATAACAGCTATAGAGTTCTTATTGGTAATTGGTGCAACAGCCAAAATTTTTTTTAAGTTTATTTGGTTAAAACCATATTGTAAACAAGCTTTTGCGCCTTCTGTTGCATATCCCTTACCCCAAAATTTCGGGTGTAATCGCCAGCCGATATCTACAGAGGGATTAAAGTCTATTGGGTAGGTTTGTTTCGATAGACCAATAAAACCAATAAATTCCTTGGTTTGGATAACTTCTACAGCAAAGTAACAAAATTTATTTTGTTCCAATTGCTTTTGCATGCTATGTAGAAATTTTTTGCAATCCTCTTCATGGAGAATCCTAGGGAAGTATTTCATTACCAACGGATTCGAATTCAGTGTTACTAGATTCTGTAAATCTTCCTTTTTCCAACTTCGAAATAGCAAACGATCGGAAGTAAATAGAACTTCTCTCATAAATCAAAATTACAATTTTGATGTCTAATATTTAAATAACATGTTAATTTTTTGGAACGAATTCCAAAGCTACACCATTGATACAATGACGCATTCCCGTGGTTTCCCGCGGGCCATCATTAAAGGCATGTCCTAAATGTCCACCACAAGAATTACACTTTAATTCGGTTCGTGCATACCCTATTTTATAATCGACATCTTTTTCAACATTTCCTGCGATTTCCCTATCGAAAGAAGGCCATCCTGAACCAGAGTCATATTTGTGCTCCGATCGGTATAAGGGTGTTTTACACGCTGCACAAACATAAGTTCCTGCCAATTTTAAATTGTTGAATGGACTAGTAAATGCCCTTTCGGTTCCTGCCTCTCTAAGCACATAGTATGCCTCATTACTTAGTATTTTTTTCCATTCGCTATGCGACTTTTCGATTTTATATTTTTTCTTTTGCGAGTGGGTGGTTATACTAGTCACAAGCAAAAGAATACTAATTGAGATTATTTTTTTCATGTAATGCTTTTTATAAAATCCATGATTCTAAGGGTTACTTTTTATCACGAAGAATTTTTGTGTGTCCCAATTCTTTGGTGATAAAAGCTCTCCTTTCTTCAGATTTTGACGTATCCCAAGAGCAGAACTTACAGAAACATCACCGTCATAACTATCGTGAATCACTAGTGTAGGAATCGGAATATGTTTTGCTACTTCACAAGAAGAATGAGTATCGATATCCTTTTGCCATTGGTTATCGAATCTAGCTTTAATTTTAGTGCCAATTGTATCTTTTAGTCCTAAACTTCTCGTAAAATTAGTGATTACATCAGAAATTTTGTTAGGAGTGCCTATGGTAACCAATCCTTTGGTTTTTAGTCCTTCGTTTATTGCATTTAATAGGCATAAGCCTCCAAAAGAATGTCCTATGACAATTTCGAAAGGGCCAAATTCTTGTTCTATAGTTTGAATAGTGGTAACAAATTCAGGTAATGATGTTTTTTTTCCGCTCGAATTACCATGGGCAGGACCATCAAAAGAAACCATCATAAAACCGTTTTCCAAAAGTTTATCTGCAGTCATGAATAGCTGTGTACTCCGTCCTGCCCATCCATGAACAAATAATACCTTTCGTTTGGAATAGCCATAGGTTAATACCTCAATCTCTTTGGAAATGGAAGCAATAGTTATTTTTTTCTGTTGTGCACTTTTGTACAACAATTGCTCTCTTTTTGGTGCAGGAAATCTTACCGGAGTCATGAATAGATGCGCTCCAAATTTAGTCACTAGTTTTGGAGAAATACTTTGTAATACTTTAGAGAAAATAACAAGTAGCTTGGGAATTTCTATACTTTTTTTATTTTTTCGTTTGTTTACAAATTCCATAAAAAGTTTTTGCCTATAAAGATATACTTTACACTGCTACGGGCATAAAAAATTTATACAATATTTCTGTGATGTAAAAGTATACTATCGCAATCTATGTAAAATAAATACTGGGTAGTTATTATTTATAGTATATTGCAAATCATTCAAAAATTAGAACCTTTTTTGCTTTTATATGTATAGAATTGGTAGTAAAAAATTAATACATGGTTGGGCCTTTTACGATTGGGCGAATTCGGTGTATTCATTAGTCATTAGCACAGCAATTTTTCCGCTGTATTACAGTGCAATTACAGAGGGTAAAACCGTAAATTTCCTTGGTTTTTCTTGGGAGCATCCAGATAGCTTGTACAGTTATGCACTATCTTTTTCTTTTTTGGTTGTTGCTTTTATTTCTCCAATTTTATCCGGTATTGCAGATTATACAGGGAGTAAAAAAAAAGTTTATGAAGTTTTTCTGCTGGATGGGCTCTCTTTCCGTAATGAGTCTTTATTTTTTTACAGACGTTGATTCGGTTTGGATTGGAATTTTATTTACAATTCTGGCAAGTATTGGTTTTTGGGCAAGTTTGGTTTTTTACAATGCGTATTTACCAGAGGTAGCAAAACCAGAACAACAAGATCGTGCATCAGCCATCGGTTTTATCTACGGGTATGTAGGTTCAGTAATTTTATTAATTATTAACCTACTTCTCATTCAAATGCCAGATCTTTTTGGGATATCTACAGGTATGGCCTCTAGAGTATCCTTTGTAATGGTTGGTTTGTGGTGGTTGGGCTTTGCCCAGATTACATTTTATCGTTTGCCGGATGATATTTATAATAAAAACCCCGAGAAGGATTATATATGGAAAGGTTTTAAAGAATTAAAAATAGTACTTAAAGAATTAAAAAATTACCCAGTGTTGAAGCGTTTTTTATTGTCTTTCTTTTTATTGAGTATTGGAGTTCAGACTATTATTCTCATGGCTGCTATTTTTGGTTCTTCGGAATTAGGGTTGCCTGAGATAAATTTGATTGTTACTATCCTTGTAGTGCAATTGGTAGCTATTGTAGGGGCTTCATTATTTTCGAGGGTGTCTGAAAAATATGGGAATATTCTCGCTTTGAAAATTACCTTAGGAATTTGGACACTCGTTTGTTTCTGTGCCTTTTTATTAGACAAAAATCAAGAATATGTTGGGGTATATTTTTATGGGTTAGGAGGAATGCTTGGTCTTGTGCAAGGAGCCATTCAATCCTTAACGCGTTCTACTTATTCCAAATTATTGCCAGATACCGAAGACCATGCTACGTATTTTAGTTTTTACGATGTTACCGAAAAAATAGCTATCGTACTTGGTACTTTTGTGTATGGACTTCTATATGCCATAACTAACTCAATGCAATGGAGTGTATTGTGTTTGGCTATTTTCTTTTTAGCGTCCTTTATTATTTTGAGTACGCTAAAGAAAACAAAACACGTGCGGTAAACGATAACTATATGCTTAAGCTAATAATTCCATTAGTTTTAGACAGAGTAATATGCAAGCGATCATACTAAAAGTTACCCAACCTTTTGTGTTGTGTGCGTTTGGTATTCGCTCTTTCGAAAGGATTATTCTCGTTTAATATCTTAATTGCAAAATACTATTCTTATTTTTTGAAATTAATTTGTTTTTGCGTATAATTGAAATGTACTATTTTTTTTAGGTTTTTTTGTCGTCACATTTTTATAGAATTTAAAGTGGATTATTCAATTTCTATGAACAATTAAATAGTATTTTTAATTGTGATATTTATTCCCTTAGATTTCTTTACATACAACATTAAGATCCGATGCTATCTGCGGCTTTTTTACTAAAGTATTTTTACAATATTTTAGGTTCAATATGGTTAATTGTTTCAAGAGAAAAGTATTTAGCAAGCGGGGGGATGCTATTATAGGGTTTGATTCTTGTTAACCACCTTCTTGTAGTCATTTATAAGTGAGGAATTTGCCCTATATATAGCTTTTATCTCGACGATGAATCATTTTTGAAACAACTCTTTATTGCTACCTACAGAATCCCCTTTTTCTATTGGCATTGAATTATGCAGCATAATTTTTTTATCTTTATTACTCTATAAATTATCGATACTTTAGTTGGTGTCACCGAAATTAGTGCGCGTATTGGCAAGCTAATTTATATTTTTCTGAAGATTTTAATCTTCTTAAAATGAATCTATTTCGAGAAACTTTACAACATAAATTTTGTTTCCGGTTTTTTTTATAATGTGTGCTTTTTTGCAGGTAAATACTTGCCTTTATGCTATTGAATTAGAGTCGATATTACTTAAAGTGACACCAAATCCACCAACTAACTCTAACACCAGTGTTATCGTAGATCAAATTAGTGTTAATTCGCATAGCACAAGTACCTATAGTTATTCTCCTTCCTGGGGAACTTTAGATGTGCTTCACGTTACCAACAATGGAACAGGGCAAGTAGATTTTATGGTCATGTCTGCGGTACACATTAAAAAGATTATTGTAATAAATAATTCTTCAGGTACCGTAAAGTTTCGTGCGGGAGGAAATTTCCCATATCCCGATGTTAGCTATTGTAATTTAGTAGATTCAAGCAATGCAGCGGTTTTTGAATCTACCGTTTCGCAAACCACAACCAATTGCTCCGTAAATTCTCAATGTTACCCCAGTAATTCTACTTTGGCAGATGTAAATGTTTCTGCTGCTTCTCAGCTTATTTGGTACGATGCCGCTTCTGGAGGAAACGAATTGGCAAGCACAACCATTATTGAAGATGGCGTGATCTATTATGCAGCAAACAGAGAAACAGATAGTCAAAACCAAACTACAGAGAGTAGTAGAATCGCTGTTCCAATTTGTTTAACCACTGATAGTAGTAGCGGTACCCCATTCAATTGTGACTACAATGCATATTTGTTTCAAGCAGATGATATCTATGCAGTTGATTTAGCTGCTGGAAATGCGGTTCTGGTTGCAGAAAATTTTATTGGTACTAATGTGAATGCTGCAGCCTACAATCCCAAGGATGGTTATATTTGGGCTTCCGTAACAAGTCCGTCCAAAACCATCATTCGCATTGGTAAAGATTATGCAACGGATTCTTTTACCATAAGTCAGTTAGGAACGGCCAATAGGTATATAGGCGCAATTAATTCTGATGGCGTTTATTTTTCCAAAGGAAGCGGAGATACATTTTATAAAATTGATTTAGACCCGGGTTCTAACTCCTATACACAGTTTTTAGCATCCCAAAACTTATCCCAATCGATCAACATACACGATTGGGCCTTCAATGCAGTAGACAATCAGTTGTATACGGTCGAAAAAGGAACCAACATATTGTATCGAATCAATCCGCAAACCGCCGTGGTTGAGAGTTTGGGAGAAGTTCCTGCCTTATCCGGTTTAAACTACACCTATGGTGCTGTATATTTTGACGTAGAAGGTCGCTTTTATGTTTCTTCTAATCAATCCGGAACTATTTATGTGATTCAAAATGTTCAAAACCTAACCGGATCTAATGCGATAGCTTCAAATTTCTTTGCATTTGGACCATCTAGTAATTTGAATGATGGTGCCAGGTGCCCTACAGCTCCCGTACCACAGGAGAATTGCACCAATGGTATAGATGATGACAGTGATGGATTAGTAGATTGCGACGATCCGGTCTGTTCTGGGGTGTCGTCTTGTCCTGAAATGGATGAACCTACAAGCGGAGGAGATGATGGAGGGGTAGAGAGTAATAATCGACTATCGGAGGTGATAAACCGAAGAAATTACCAGCGTATACGAACCAATCACAAGTTTGATTTCAAAAAGATGCCAAAGCGATTAAAATCTATGTCTTATGGTCGTTCAAAAACTTCCTACAGTTTGTCTGATTTTATTCCGATTGCTGCATTAGGTGAAGATTATTCCGTAGAATCGTCTCCTTCGGATTTGATAGGAATTACCAATGCTACTGCTGTATACGCTGTAGATTATATTCGAGAAAATAAAACAGTAGCATCTATTCTGTCGTTAGAAACAGATTCTGGTGTATACGAGCACACTAAATATATTTGTGATAGGCTTCTCGGTGCAGAAATCTTATCGGTTGCTACCATAGAAATTCAAGGGCAAAATTTTATAAGAACGATACTCAAAAACGCCGAAGGTAATTTAGAATTTGCCATAGGTTTTTCTGTTCGTAATAATGAAGATACTACTGCTATGGTGGTAGAGAGTCATTGGAATTTAGATAAATACCAAAGCGATAAAGGATTTTATAACTTTCAAATCTGGACAAACTCTATCGATGATTTAATTCTCTTATCGGAGGAAGTTCTTCGTTTGATAGCAGTTCAAAAACCGATAGCTGCATACGTACTTTCTTCACCACCACCAATATATGTAAAAAAAGGATTTTACGAAAAGGGTGCATTGCAGCTCCAGATTGTCAATACCAATAGTTCCGATAACGTAATATTAGAAGGAGGAAAACGGCTTACTGAGACGAGTTCTGTATCTAATATTTCTCAGGCACTATCACTGAATAACTATATAAATAAGGTAACAGTAGAAACTGGAAGCTTGTTTGATTTTGGTTTTCGCATAGGGGATGGAGTGCAAACCCCTGACGATCTATTTCTTTCCGACGGACCATGGGGTTATGATGACGCAGCAATTTCCACTAGTGTTTCTAGTTTTTCGGTTTCGCAAAATACCAGCCTTTTTCCAAGCGATGTTTTAGGAATCGAAAGAAACGTCACACTCACCGCAAATACTGCTGAATACATTTCATTGTACAGAGCGTTATCACCGAGATACCAACCTTACGATCTTTCCGGCTACAATAGTATTCGTTTTGACGCCAAAGGTTCTGGAAACCTAGAACTACGATTGATTAAAAAAAATATAGATACTTGGGAAAATCAATTTGTAACTCAGGTTAAACTTACCGAAGATATGCAAACTTACACCATTCCTTTTTCGGATTTTAATTCTAGTTTTTACAATGATTTACAAGTAGAGGATATCATAACAGTCGTATTTACAATGACCTCTGAAAGAGGAGAACTAACCGATAAAATACTAACACTTGAGCAATTACAGTTTTTAAATCTCTCTAGTTTGGGAACCAATAATTTATCTTTAAAAAAGAATGGATTACTTCTATTTCCAAATCCTATGGTTTCGGAAAGTAATCTAGTATTTAATTTACCAAATCCTCAGGATAACATACAATTAAAAGTATTTGACCAATTGGGTAAATTGGTACAAGAATATTCCCATGACGGAATGGAAGGTGAGAATACGATACGCTTGCAGAAAGAGCAATTAATCCCAGGTATCTATTTTGGAAAGCTAAGCAAAGAAAATGGGGAAGTTTTAGGGTTTGTTAAAATATTAGTACAATAAAAAAATAGAGCAGCATTCGTGTTTTTTTTATTTTTTCGCTTTTTCTACAAGCTCCAATTTTTCAATCGCAGCTTTCGTTGTAAAAAAGCCATAATTGATAAACACATTCTTCTTTTCAATCTTTTCTATAGTTCCAACGGCATTACCATCTAACAAACGTACTCTGTCGTTAATTTTAAAGACATACGCTGCTCTATGTTTTGCTATTTTGGCTTGCTCTATTTCCTTTTCTTCTCGAACTTTAATAACTTTTTGTAAAACTTCTTCTTCTACTTTTTTGATTGCTTCTTTTTGTTTTTTTGTAGCAATTTCATGTTGTTTTTTTTCTGTTTTACTTTTCTTTTTAGGAGGATTCTTTTTGATAAATTTCGTTTTTTCCGAAGCAGCCCATTTAAAGAAATTAGCAGATAATTCTTTTTTATTGTTCGTTTGAAAATATTTATTTAAGAATTCATTTACAGATCTTCCAAGACTTAACATTCTCTGGTTATTGTCATAAAGATCCTGAAAGCCCTCAAGCTTTTCTCGAATCTTCTGTTCTTTATATTGGAGGTTTTCGATGTGTTCTTGTCCTTTAGATTTTTGCTTTTCCAAAGAATCTGATTTTTTTTGCAGTCTATTTCGTTCTTTTTGCAGCTTGGAAATTGTTTTATCCAAGCGAACCTTTTCCGTTTCAATTCTTTTTTTAGCTCGGTTAATAAGACTAAATGGAATACCATTTTTTTGTGCTACTTCAAAGGTGAAAGAACTTCCAGCCTGACCTATAAAAAGTTTGTACAAGGGCTCTAAGGTTCTTTCGTCAAACTGCATATTTGCATTGGTAACATTATCTAATTCATTAGCTAGTACTTTAAGATTTGCATAATGCGTTGTGATAATTCCAAATGCTTTTTTGTCGTAGAACTCTTCTAAAAATATTTCTGCTAAAGCTCCTCCCAATTCAGGGTCGGAACCAGTTCCAAACTCATCGATTAAAAAAAGCGTTGTATCATTACACTTTCGTAAAAAGTACCGCATGTTTTTTAAGCGATAGCTATAGGTACTCAATTGATTTTCAATAGATTGATTGTCTCCAATATCGGTTAAAATAGTAGAGAATAAGGTGGTTTCACTTCGTTCATGAACGGGAAGTAACAATCCACTTTGCAGCATTGCTTGCAACAAACCTATAGTTTTTAAAGTGATACTTTTCCCACCTGCGTTTGGTCCTGATATAACTATAATTTGTTGATTTTCATTAAGTTCTATGGTTTGTGGTACTGTATGTATTTTCTGTTCTTTATTTTTTCGCCATAAAATGGGATGGTAGGCATTCTTAAAATACACTTTTTTTACACTACTTATTTTAGGAAGTACTGCATTAATTTCCAAAGCATATTTCGCTTTTGCAGCGACAACATCTATATGGGTGAGGAAGGAAACATATTTTTCTAGTAATGGTACAAAAGGTCTAATCTCCGCAGATAAACTCCTTAAAATTCTTACGATTTCTTGTTTCTCTTCATATAAAAGGTTTTGAAGTTCTCTACTGTAGGTCAGGGTAGTTTGTGGGGCGATATAAACAATGCTTCCTGATTTTGAGCTACCCAATAAACTTCCTTGTACTTTTCTTCGGTGCATTGCAAGTACTGCTAATACTCTTTGATTATCAACAATAGTTTCTTTAATATCATCCAAATAACCATTTGCTACACTATTGCTTAACGCCTTAGAAAAACTTTCTGAGATTTTTCCGCGAATTTTATGAATGTCTTTTCGGATTTGTTTTAAGGCAGCAGAGGCATTATTGGCTACCTCTCCGTAAGGAGTAATAATTTTAACAATAGCATCTGCAACATAGCTAGTATATTCAATTTCGGTACTTAAAGTATTTAAATTAGGATAGTACTTCTTAAATTTTTTTAAAAACTTCTGTAATTCGTTAACGGTTTCTGTGGTGCTTGCTAATTTTAAAAAAGCATCTGTTTCTAAAAAACTATTTTCAATAGCAAGACGCTTTATGTGTTCTGAAACATTGTCAAATCCGTGGTTTGGAATCCTATTTTCATTTTCGAAAGAATTCAAGTATTCATCTACCAAATGCAATTCAAAAAAAGAGTATTCTTTTTTGGAATAGGGCGAATTGCAAGAACCGCTTCTTTACCTAATCCGGAAATACAAAATTCACTCACTTGTTCTAAAACAATAGTAAACTCTAAATCTTGTAATGTTTTATCCGCTATTACCGTTTTCAATGTTTATTTTTGATTAAAATTAACGTATTACTGTGCTAAAAAGTACTCTTTTTAACAGTTTACAAAAATAAGAAACAATGGAACTAAATTTATCGGATAGTTGGAAAAATGTGTTGTCAGAGGAGTTGCAAAAGCCTTATTTTAATACCCTTTTAACATTTGTAGAGCAAGAATACAAAAGTGCGACTTGTTATCCTGAAATTTCTTCTATTTTTAGAGCTTTTAATCTGTGTAGTTTTGCTGCAGTAAAGGTTGTCATAATAGGGCAAGATCCCTACCATGGCCATGGTCAGGCAAATGGACTCTGTTTTTCTGTTCCTAACGACGTAAAGCATCCCCCGTCATTGCGTAATATTTTTAAAGAATTAGAACAAGACCTAAAAAAAACTATCCCAGATTCTGGAGATTTATCCTATTGGAGTGCACAAGGTGTTCTTATGCTAAATGCTACATTAACAGTGAGAGAGGGACAGGCTGGTAGTCACCAGCAGCAGGGATGGGAGCAATTTACAGATGCAGTGATTTCTATAATTTCAGAGCAAAAACAAAACGTTGTATTCTTATTATGGGGTGGTTTTGCAAAAAAGAAGGCAGCTAAAATTGATGCACAAAAGCATTATTTGTTATATGCAGGACACCCATCCCCATTAAGTGCAAATAGAGGGTATTGGTTCGGAAATTCTCACTTTTCAAAAACAAATGCTTTATTACTCAAAAATAAGATTTCAATTATACAATGGTAGCTAGTATACTTCGGTTATAAAACGGTAACGTTATTGCATCTAAGATATCTTCTGTATTATCGGGATAGTGTACCCCTATACTTTTTTTCGACTTAATCCAGTTTGAAATTTCATGGTATTGTTTTGTGTTGAATTTTTTCAGAACGGTAACCCCCATTTCTTTTAAACTTATAGCATTGCACTGCTGCTCATACTGATTTTTCATTGGGATAACTAGTAATTTTTTTCTTAAAAACAAGGCCTCTGCCGGGGTCTCAAAACCGGCACCACACAAGACACCACTCGCAGAGGTAATGCTTTTGATGAAATCTTGTCCGTGAATAGGTTGTATAGTGATGTTGTTTATGAATTGGTAGTTTTGACTATGTTTCGAAAATACTTCCCATTTTACATGCTGAAATAAAGATAGGACTTTACATATTTTTTTATCACTGTAGGAGGGAAGGTAAACGGTATAATGTCCTTTGTTAGTCACACTTTTATGCCGTAATTCTTTACGTATAATAGGTGTAAATATGGCAGACGAATAGGCTTTGAAGTGAAAGCCAAATTTTACATTTGCCGGAGCATAGTATTGTAAAATCAGCCGTTCAAAGCTATACCTAGCATACCTTGGAGCATTTTCGTCTAACACTGCATTTTGGTGGCTTAGAGAAATAATAGGAATGTTCCTTAATTTTGCTGCCCATGCGGTTATAGGTTCAAAGTCATTGATAATCAAATCGTATTCGTTTAGATTTAGAGACTGGATTTCACGTAGTAGTCTTTTTAAATTTATTTTTTTATAGTTTTCCATACATCCACCCCTCCTTTTTTGCCGAAAATAAAGCTCAAACCATACTTTTTATACTTTACCTCAAATGGAAAGGATAGATCACATTGGTACCCACTTATTAGAACATCTACTGCTGCTTTTCGTTGCAAATACGGTAAGATTTCGATTGCTCTACTTGTATGCCCGTTTCCTGTTCCTTGAATTGCATATAGTATTTTCATCATAATTTATTTTAGTGGTTTCTTTAAATTAAACTCTAGAAGTAGTTCTTCAAAAAGTTCACTGGTATTTTTTGTAGAAGTACCCTGGTCAGCTTTTCTATCCGAATTACTTTTCGCTATTTTTTTTACGACAGGATCTTTTTCATATTCGTAGAGTGTCCATGTTTTATTGTGGTATTCAAGGGCGGTAAGATTTTCAATCCAATCTCCAGAATTTAAGTATTGGGTGCTTCCAGATGTATTTTTTAAGGTTTTAATTTCTGGTTGATGTATATGACCACAAACTACATAATCATAGCCTTCCTCTATAGCAATATCTGCAGCGGTATTTTCAAAATTATCGATGTATTTAACAGCACTTTTTACACTGTTTTTTATTTTCTTAGAAAAAGATAAACGCCCTTTTCCTAGTCGTTCACTAATCCAGTTAAATGCCGTATTAAGTATAATTAGAGCGTCATAGCCTATTCCTCCAAGTTTTGCAATCCATTTAGAGTGCTGCATGGTAATATCAAAGACATCTCCATGAAAGAACCATCCTTTTTTACCATCAATATCTAAGATGACTTTATTTACAATTTCAAAATTACCAAGGTTTAAGCCTTTAAATTTGCGGAGACTCTCATCGTGATTCCCGGTTATATAGAATACCTTTGTACCTTGGGTTATAAATAACATTATTTGTTGAATTACTCTCCAGTGCGGTTTTGGGAAATATCTCTTATTGAACTGCCAAATGTCAATAATATCTCCATTCAGAATAAGGATTTCCGGATTAATGGTTTTTAGGTAGTTGTGCAGTTCAATAGCTCTGCAGCCGAAGGTTCCCAAATGAATGTCTGAAACAACTGCAATAGCAATATTTCTCTTTGTTAATTTTTCCATTAGTTGCGATAGGTCTTTTAATTTTTAAGTAAAAGTTTTTACTAAATTTAAATTACCAATGTTACCATAGTGGAAATACAATATAAAGTCATGCTATCCAAAACTTTATATTTATGTAATGGAGAAGTTAGCTAAACGTAAAAACTCGGTCTTTACCGAGTTTTTACGTTTATAGCTATGTAATTTATTTGTTGTAAAGCACCCAACTGCCACTTTCTATAAGTGGGATTGCCTGCTTGTATTTAAGTTCTTTTTCTTCACCAGAAACTATATTTTTTATAGTAACACGCTCATTTCGTCCAATTTTTGGTTGGTCTCTTACAACGGTTTCTACAACCTGCTGCTCTTGCGTTTGGTGTTGGCGTGAATTTTGTATTGCCTGCTGGCTAGAATTTTGAACTTCCTCTTTTTGCAGACTAACCTTTTCTCGTTTTTGTTCTTTCGCTTCTGAGATTTGTGATTCGTCTTGACTTGGAAGTTTTCCTTTGAATAAGAAGGATAGTACCTCTTTATTAATTTTGTCGATTGCTTGTTGAAATAGTTCAAAAGCTTCAAATTTATATACCAATAAAGGATCTTTCTGTTCGTAAGAAGCATTGTGAACGGTTTGTTTTAATTCATCCATTTTACGGAGATGATCTTTCCAGTTTTCATCAATAATAGCCAAAGTGATGTTCTTTTCAAAATCATTCACCAAAGATTTTCCCTCCGATTCGTATGCCTCTTTTAAATTGGTTACGACTTGCAGTGTTTTACTGCCATCGGTAAATGGGACTACTATTCTTTCGTAGCGATCTCCTTCATGTTCAAAAACATTTTTTATCACTGGAAATGCTTGGCTTGCATTTCTTTCGGTATCGTTTTTGTAATTTTCTGTTACAATTTTGTATAACTTGTCCGTAAGTTCTTCCTCTGCTAAACTTAAAAATTCTTCCTCTGAAAATGGAGAGGTCATAGAAGAAAAACGAATAAGCTCAAATTCAAAGTTTTGGAAATTCTTCGTTGGTTTATTTTCTTTTACGATAGAATCGCAGGTATCGTAAATCATATTTGCGATATCTATTTGTAAACGCTTACCATCTAAAGCATGTCTTCTTCTTTTGTATACAAACTCTCTTTGTGCGTTCATCACATCGTCGTATTCTAATAGTCTTTTACGTATACCAAAGTTATTTTCTTCTACTTTTTTCTGTGCGCGCTCGATAGATTTAGAAATCATGGAATGTTGGATAACTTCCCCTTCTTTTAAGCCCATTCTATCCATCATTTTCGCAATGCGTTCCGATCCAAATAAACGCATCAAATTGTCATCTAGTGCAACATAAAATTGTGAAGAACCAACATCTCCCTGACGACCAGCACGACCTCGTAACTGCCTATCTACTCTTCGAGAATCATGACGTTCTGTACCTATTATTGCAAGTCCTCCGGCAGCTTTTACTTCCTCAGAAAGTTTAATGTCTGTTCCACGTCCTGCCATGTTTGTTGCGATGGTTACCTGACCTGGTTTTCCTGCCTCGGCAACAACATCTGCCTCTCTTTTGTGGAGTTTTGCATTCAAAATATTATGCTCAATTTTACGCATGTTTAGCGTTCGCCCTAATAATTCAGAGATTTCTACAGAAGTCGTACCAACCAACACAGGTCTACCTTGTTTTACCAATTGCACGATATCTTCAATAACAGCATTGTATTTTTCTCGTGTTGTTTTATACACTAGATCTTGTTTATCGTCTCTTGCTATTGGTTTGTTCGTTGGAATTTCAACTACATCTAGTTTGTAAATTTCCCAGAATTCTCCAGCTTCTGTAATTGCTGTTCCCGTCATTCCACTTAACTTGCGGTACATTCTAAAATAGTTTTGTAGTGTTACCGTTGCAAAAGTTTGTGTGGCGTCTTCAATTTTTACGTTTTCTTTTGCTTCAATGGCTTGGTGCAGTCCGTCTGAATAACGACGACCGTCCATAATACGACCTGTCTGTTCGTCTACAATCATTACTTTATTTTCCATAACCACGTATTCTACATCTTTTTCAAAGACCGTGTAGGCTTTTAACAATTGGTTCATGGTATGAATGCGTTCACTTTTTACGCTGAAGTCTCGATATAAATCTTCTTTTAGGTTTGCTTTTTCCTCTGCAGTCCCCTCGCTAGCATCAATCTCACCTACCTTTACACTGATATCCGGAAGCACAAAAAACGTATCGTTTTTAGTAACCTCCGAAAGGTGGTGTATTCCCTTATCAGTTAAATCAATCTGATTGTTTTTTTCTTCAATAGTAAACCATAATTCCGCATCTACTTCCGGCATTAATTTGTTGTTGTCTTGCATGTAGAAATTTTCTGTCTTTTGCAAAACTTGTTTAACACCTTCCTGCGATAAAAATTTAATTAATGCTTTGTTTTTTGGTAACCCTCTGGCTACCCGAAGTAATAAAAAACCTCCGTCTTTTGTGTTTCCTTCTTTGATTAGTTTTTTTGCTTCCGCTAAAACTCCAACTAAATATTTGTTCTGTAGCGATACGATGTCTGCTACTAATGGTTTTAATTCGTTAAATTCGTGTCTGTCTCCCTGTGGTACTGCTCCCGAGATTATTAATGGTGTTCTAGCATCGTCAATTAGCACAGAATCTACCTCATCAATAATGGCATAATTAGGAGCTCTTTGCACTAAATCTTTTTTGGAATTGGCCATATTATCACGCAAATAGTCAAATCCAAATTCATTGTTGGTTCCATAGGTGATATCCGCCAGATACGCTTTTCTTCGTTGTTCGGAGTTTGGTTGGTGGAAATCAATACAATCTGTACTTAATCCATGAAATTCGAATATCGGAGCCATCCATGCTCTATCTCTCTTAGCCAAGTAGTCGTTAACGGTAACGACATGTACTCCGTTTCCAGTAAGTGCATTAAGATACACAGGCAGGTAGATACTAGGGTTTTTCCTTCTCCCGTCATCATTTCAGCAATTTTACCCTGGTGTAATACAGAACCACCAATTAATTGCACATCGTAATGGATCATATCCCATACCACAGCTTTTCCTGCAGCGTCCCAAGAGTTTGCCCAAAATGCTTTGTCGTCTTTTAGGGTGATATGCTCTTTACTTCCCGATAATTCCCGGTCAAATGCAGAAGCAGTTACTTCAATTGTCTCGCTATTGGTAAAACGTTTTGCAGTTTCTTTTATTACGCCAAAAGCCTCTGGCATTATTGCTTCCAAAACTTTTTCTGAAGCTTCGTAGGAAGCATCTTTTAACGAATCAATCTCATTGTAGATTTCTTCTTGTCTGTCGATATCTGCCGTAACAACCTCTTCCTCTAAAAGGGTGATTTTTTCTTGGAACGGCCTTGTGGCGTCAGCAATTTTTGCTTTAAATTCGATAGTTTTTTCTCTAAGTGCATCGTTAGATAAATTACTTAAAGTATTTTCAAATGATTTTACTTTATCTACTATGGGTTGTAGAGATTTTAAGTCTTTTTGTTGTTTGTCTCCAACAAACATTTTAATAATCGAATTTAAGATACTCATTGTGATAATATTTTATTACGCTGATTACATATTGATAATCAGTGTGTTTCGTGTGATATATGATAGCGCTTAAAAGTAAGCAAAAAAAAAGTCTCTATGCAGAGACTTTTTCACAGTTATTTTTTTAATATTCGTCTTCATTCCAAAGGTAATCTTCCTCTGTAGGATAGTCTGGCCAGATTTCAATTATAGAATCATATGCCTC
This sequence comes from Tenacibaculum sp. SG-28, assembly GCF_002954385.1. Taxonomy (GTDB): domain Bacteria; phylum Bacteroidota; class Bacteroidia; order Flavobacteriales; family Flavobacteriaceae; genus Polaribacter. Next base: position 6,109 of record NZ_MQVY01000005.1, on the reverse strand, counting down.
TCCTTCGTCTTCAATGTCTTGTAAGTTTTCAACTACTTCCAAAGGCGCTCCAGTACGTATTGCATAGTCAATAAGTTCGTCTTTTGTCGCTGGCCATGGGGCATCTGCTAAGTAGGATGCTAGTTCTAGTGTCCAATACATTTCTTTGTCGTTTTTTTGATTTTTCGCAAAAATAATTTTTTTTTATTAAAAAACAAGTTTTTTTGCAAAAATCTGTTCTGTTTAAAATCTCAGGTTCACAGTTTTTCAGGAATCCATTTAGTTTCTTCTACCTTTAAGTCTAAAGACAATTTTCGTGCCAATACAAAAAGATAGTCAGAAAGTCGGTTTAGGTAGCGTAAAATGGCATGGTTTATTGACTCTTGCTCCTCTAAGGCAACACATAATCGCTCTGCTCTTCTACAAACACACCTTGCGATATGACAATATGACACAGAAGAATGTCCTCCTGGTAGAATAAAATGGGTCATCTGTGGCAGATTTTCATTCATCTTATCAATCATTTCCTCTAGAAAAACTATGGAATCGTCATTTATTTTTGGAATGTTAAGTCTTTCTTTTCCACTTTTAAGTGTTTCTTTCTCGGGCGGTGTAGCAACATCGCACCTAAAGTAAATAGTTCATGTTGGATCCTGAGAAGTTCCTTTTTGCTATTTGCACTAATTTTTTGATCTCTTATAAGGCCAATATGTGAATTGAGTTCATCTACCGTTCCATAGCATTCAATACGTAAATGATGTTTATGTACTCTGGTGCCACCAAACAAAGCTGTCGTTCCTTTGTCTCCTGTTTTTGTATATATTTTCATGTTTTTAATTCAATTGTCTATTCATTATTTTCTCTAAAATAAAATTCGGACATCGGGTAGGTTTTCTGGTTTTTGTATCGATAAAAACCAAAACGGTATTTCCGGTACAAATAATTTGATTGTTTTGATTGTAAATCGTGTGTTCGAATTCAATTTTTACACCGGGGACTTTTTTTAGGGATGTTTTAATTTCTAAAACATCGTCATAATAAGCGGATTTTTTAAAATCACACTGTAAACTTATTACTGGCAGCATAATGCCATTTTCTTCCATCACTTTATAGGTAGTGTCAAACGATCTGAGCCATTCCGTTCGTCCAATTTCAAAAAATTGTGCGTAGTTTCCATGGTAAACAACCCCCATTTGATCGGTTTCCGCATAACGTATTCGGACTTGTGTTTTTTGTTCTAACAAAAGAAAAAATATTTTAGCTAATCTTACGTAAAAAAACTAATAATCAATAGCAATTAGGTTTTTTTATACTGTTTTTTATTCACACTTTTGTTATATCGAATTTACAAGTACAATACCCCCTTAAATTCTTTAGCAATTAACCTAAAAAATTTTTTAACCAATATGACTAAAACAGCTGATTCAGTTTGGGAGGAATGTTTGGCCTTTATAGGAGACAACATAAAACCACAGGCATACAAAACATGGTTTGAGCCCATCACCCCTATAAAGCTTTCAGGAGACGCTTTAACGATTCAGGTTCCTAGTAAGTTTTTTTATGAATGGCTGGAAGAGCACTATATAAAATTGTTGCGTGTTGCTTAGTACGACAATTGGGAAATGAGGCAAAGTTAGTGTACGATGTTAAAATGGAAAACACTTACAGTAGTAATAGTCCACAGACGGTTAAAATACCAAGTTCTAATAGAAATCCTTTAAAACCCCAGAAAGTAACTGTTCCTATAGAGTCTAAAAGAGAACTTAAAAATCCATTTGTTATTCCAGGATTGCAAAAAGTTAAAATAGAGTCGCAGTTGAACCCAAATTATAACTTTGCGAATTTTGTGGAAGGAGACTCCAATAGGTTGGCAAGATCTGCTGGGATGGCGGTGGCAAATAAGCCAGGAGGAACCTCTTTCAATCCATTGTTAATATACGGTGGTGTTGGATTGGGAAAAACGCATTTAACTCATGCTATTGGGGTTGAAATAAAAGACAAATATCCAGACAAAACAGTATTGTATATTTCTTCGGAAAAGTTTACCCAACAATTCATCGATTCTGTAAAATCAAATACTAGAAATGATTTTATTCATTTTTACCAAATGATTGATGTTTTACTAATTGATGACGTACAGTTTTTATCCGGGAAAGCAGGTACACAAGATGTGTTCTTTCATATTTTTAATCATTTGCATCAAAACGGGAAACAGGTCATATTAACTTCAGATAAAGCCCCTGTTGATATGCAAGATATTGAACAGCGTTTACTCTCGAGATTTAAATGGGGCTTGTCTGCGGAATTACAAGCACCAGATTATGAAACTAGAATTTCCATACTACAAAATAAACTTTATCGGGACGGTGTTGAAATGCCAGAAGAGATTGTGGAATACATTGCTAAAAATATAAAATGTAATGTTCGAGAACTAGAGGGAGTTCTTATCTCTATGATTGCTCAAGCTTCCTTTAATAGAAGAGAGTTCACTATTGAATTAGCAAAGCAAATAGTGGATAAGTTTGTGAAGAGCACAAAGAAAGAACTTTCTATTGACTATATTCAAAAGGTAGTTTCCAAGTATTTTGATATGGATGTAGCAACACTGCAATCTAAAACCAGAAAACGTCATATCGTGCAAGCCAGACAATTGGCAATGTACTTTTCCAAACGCATGACAAAATCCTCTTTAGCAAGTATTGGCAGTCAAATTGGAAAAAGAGATCATGCAACTGTATTGCACGCTTGCAAAACCGTTGATAATCTCACTGAAACAGACAAGCAATTTAAAAAATACGTGGAAGACTTGACCAAAAAGTTATCCCTTTAAAATAAAGTACCGAATGACAAAAATACTTATGGTTTGTTTGGGGAATATTTGTAGGTCTCCTTTGGCCGAAGGTATTTTAAAATCGAAACTTAGTAACAAACTTTACCAGATTGATTCTGCAGGAACTGCTGGTTGGCATCAGGGTAAACAACCCGATACAAGATCTATAGCAGTTGCAAAGAAAAATGGAATTGATATATCCGATCAAAGGTCTAGAAAATTTTCTCTATCTGATTTTACCAATTTTGATGTTATTTTTGCAATGGATTCGAATAATTATGACGATTTAATAGCCTTGTCTAGAAACTTAGAGGAGGCGTCAAAAGTAAAAATGATTTTAGACGATGTAGCACTTACCGATAAAAATGTTCCAGATCCCTATTATGGTGGTGAACAAAGGTTTGAATATGTATATTCTTTACTGGATAGTGCATGTAGTATAATAGCTGAAAAATATAGAAATAATGAAAGGTAAATTATATTTAATTCCGACTACTCTAGGAGATACTGAACCGTTAGAAGTCATGCCTATTTCTGTAAAAAAAGTTGTAGAGAACATCGATTTTTTTATAGTAGAAAACGAAAAACAGGCTAGAAGATTTATAAAAAAAATTACTCCTACAAAAGCACAAGGTTCCTTGGTAATAAAGACTTTAGATAAGTATTCAGATAATCTAGAAATACAAAATTACCTAAATAGTTGTTCAGAAGGAATTTCTGTTGGTTTACTCTCTGATGCAGGGGTTCCAGCAATCGCAGATCCTGGTGCAGCAATAGTGGAATTAGCACATCGGAAAGCCATTCAGGTAGTGCCTTTAGTAGGTCCTAGTTCTATTTTATTAGCAATGATGGCATCCGGTATGAATGGCCAAAATTTTGTATTTAATGGGTATTTACCTATTGATAAGATGGAACGAAAGAAGGCTGTCAAAGAACTTGAAAAGATTTCTCGAATAAAAAACCAATCACAAATTTTCATCGAAACACCATACAGAAATGATAAGATGCTAGCGGATTTAATAACTGTTTTAGCTCCACAAACTAGAATTTGTATCGCTTGTGACATAACCCTCCCCACGGAATATATAAGAACCTTAACTGCTAGAGAGTGGAAAAATGAAAAGGTAGACCTGCATAAAAGACCAACGATTTTTATACTGCACGCATGCGTCTAAAGATTATAATTTAAACTTTTGCGTTCCTCTCGGGTTTGATTACCGAGACATCATACCCTCCAAACTTTTTCATGTAATCTCTAATAGAAGTTCCAAATGCATCGTTAAAGGTAAAACTACCTCCAGAGCGTAAAAACTTTTTTACATTCCCTGCGCCACTTAAATGTGCGGCTGCTAAAATACCAGATTCTGTAATAGTAATGCCATGTATTTTTTTACCCACACTTCTTTGAATATCTTTTCGTAAAATCCATTTGTTTACCTTACACAAGGCAAGAAAAGCTTTTTCTTGTAATTCTGGATTGTTTAAAAAAGCAGTAGTATTAAATATGTGGAATCTCTCTAGTGTAGTTCTTCCAAATTGGTATTTTCCTAAATACCCAAGAGAACTCACTACAGTATATCTACCTTGAGATTCTTTAAAACCAAGTGCCTCTTTAAAACCAGTAAAATCTTTTTGTAAAAAAGGAAAGTTGAAGTTGTTACTGTGGTACTCCTTATTGATTGGTTGGGGAATATCCTTTTTATTAACGGATGAATCGTTGGTAAAACTAGTTAGTAATATGAACCCAACAAATACAAATATTAATTTTTTGATAGTGTATTTCTTTCTGTTACGCGATACAAAGGTATAAAATAATATTTAATTACCTAATAATCAGATATTTGAGCTGTTTTTAGATTTGTTAAAATACCTTAAAATCACTTAAATATTTGTTTATATAGTAGTATTTTATGTTCTTTTTTAAAAGAATGTCAACAATTTTAGATTATTGTTGCAGAAAAAATTATCGATTAATTCCTTGGGAATTTATCCATCGGTGGTATTTTGCGGAATTTTTATTGTGTTGGCTTAAAGTTTTGGCAAATTCATGGTACCCTATTTTAGTAACACTGGCACACATATATAAATACTTATGCTTTTTATAATTAAGCACTGCATCAATAGAGGAAATATCGGGCATGCCAATTAAAGTAGGCGGAAGCCCTCGGTGCTGATAGGTATTATAGGGAGATTGTATTTCAAGGTCTTTATTTAACACCCTTTTTACTATAAAATCTTGTCCTTTTTGTTCTTTTACACAATAAATAATAGTAGGATCTGCTTGTAAAGGAATACCTCTTTGCAGTCTGTTGATATACAAGCCTGCTACTATTGGTCGTTCTTCTCTTTTAGCAGTCTCTTTTTGCACGATAGAAGCTAAGGTAATGACCTCCTGTTTATTTAACTGTAATTTTTTTGCTTTTTCAATTCTGTCTTGGTTCCAAAATCGACGGTATTCAAAAAGCATTTTTTTACGAAGCTTTTCTGGAGTTATGGTCCAATATACCTCATAGCTATTCGGGATATACATTCCTAAGGCACTTTTGCTGGTAAAACCATTCGATACTAAAAATGTACTGTCGGTCATTACCTTGAAAATGGCACTAGAATCTGCTTCTATTTGCGTCGCAATTCTCTGTGCTAATTTTTCTAAAGTATCTTGATTGTTAAAAGATAACTTTATGGGAGTTTGATTGCCGCTTCGTAATTTGTTTACTAGATCATTCAAATTCATTCCTTTTTGCAGTGTGTATTTTCCTGCTTTAGGTTTTAAAAATTTCTTTCTTTTAGCGACCCAAACGAAGTCTTTTTTACTTTTTAGATAAGGTTGCAGTATGGCTCCAACCTCTTCTATTGAAGCAGATGAACGTATGTAAATGCTTCCGTTTTGTGCAACTGCTTTTCCAAATACTTTTTGATAATAGGAAAAGCCAATTATCACTGCAATACCAACTAAGGTAAGTATACTTCCAAAAATTATTTTTTTACGCATGTATTAGTTGGAATAAAATTTCGTCTTTAAATATTCCTTTTGAAAATATCCAATCTTTTTTTATACCAATTGGAAGGAAATTCTTTTTTTTAAATAAGGATAAACTTGCAGTATTATCAGCAGATACGTTAGCGTATAATTGATGCAGGTCTAGGTGCTCAAAGCTATAGGGTATTAAAAGGTCTAATGCTTCAGAAGCAAAACCTTTTCCTTGGTATTCTGGTGTAATTAAAATACCGATACCAGCTCTTTTGTGTTTCGGTGAAAAATCAAATAAATCTATCATATGGGCGGGAGTTTTCAGTTTT
>NZ_MQVY01000004.1:235044-281363 GCF_002954385.1 Tenacibaculum sp. SG-28 | reverse complement strand
TAGTTACCCTCTACTAAAACTATAAACCACCTCACCACATCTGTAAAACTACTTTCCATTCTTCTGCTTACGACGCTTTTTTCGAGCCTATTTCTTCCGCTGTTTGGCAAACATCGATTTGTACTCCTCTACGTTAATTTATGTTCCACAAACTAATTTTACCGAATTTATCGCTACGAATTTATAGTTTAAAAGAAAATCTGCAATCAAATAATACATTAAAACACTGTGTTTTATCGATAGTTTTTCACCTAACTTTAACTTGCTTAGGATTAAGCCTAGGTCTTTCTTTTTCATAAAATGACTCGGATACCATTATACGAGTTTTTTATGCTCCATTATTTATTGTAGCATAGATTTTAAAAAAATCATTAACGGTTTCATTTATGCATTTCATCATAAAAAACAAACCATTTGTCTAAGATCCAAATTATTAAATGAATAAATAGCGTAAATTTAAGTAACAATTATATATTGTTATTCATTTTTTTAGAAGTTTGGTTAGTTTTTTGAAAGGCACTATTTCGCTCGGAATGGTGCCTTTCTTTACTTGTAAAAATATGAATTATAGTTTTTCTAATCCATTGTAGAATACTCCAAACAAGTTGAATATTAAAGTCTAGAATTTACAATAGAATTTCTATTGGATAAATACTATGTAATTCTTTGGCCATTATTGGTTAGTTAAACTTTTATAAACAGATCTTCTAAAAAACTCTGGTTTAATAAAACGATCTCCCATCGTTGCATCGAACTCCTCTGACAAACTTTCATCGTCAATTACTTCCGCTTCGGTCTTGCCTTCATTTATGGCATTTTTTACTCTTTCTACAATGGTTGTAATTTTTTGAATATAAGCAAGAAGTTCTTTTTTAGAGGATACCTCATTATGTCCTGGAATAATTTTAGTTGTGTCATTTGCTATTGCAGCACCAGCTTTTAAAGCGTTAAGATATCCCTCTACAGAGCCTCCAGAATTTACATCTATGTATGGATATTTCCCTCTGAAATACGTATCGCCCATATGAAGTACATTACTAGTTTTGAAGAACACAAGCGCATCGCCATCAGTGTGTGCATTATTCACGTGAAAAATATGGATATCTTCATTGTTAAAATAAAAATTAATATTTTCTGAAAAAGTAACAACAGGAAGTGCTTTTGATGGAAAAAGGTCTTTTTTGTTTCCTTTTACAGATTGCAGTAATAGCATTCTTTTTCGTACATTATCATGTGCAACTACAACCACCTCATCATTTGCAAAATTCTCATTTCCCCCGGTATGATCTCCATGTAAATGTGTATTAATTAAAAACTTTACGGGTTTATCGGTTATGGAACGGATCGCTTTTTTAATTGCAGGACTTAAGTCTTTAAACTTACTATCAATCATAAAAACACCATCCTCCCCGACGCACAGTCCAATGTTTCCACCTCTACCCTCTAGCATATAAATCTTTTCGGTTACTTGATGGGTGGTTATGTCTTTTTTTGCTTGTGCTAAGGCTAAAAACGGAATAAGAAATAATAATAAAAATTTTGCGACAATAGAAAATTTCATAAATAAAAGATTTGGTTTTTTTTAAAGTCACAAAATCAGTTTAAAAATTACAAATTATTGAAGTTTTTTTAGTAAAAAGACTAGATGTTTTTATTCTATAATTCTGGTAATATTACTTTTGTACAATTTCCCAATAGGAATTGTATAGTCGAGTACATGTATTCTATTCCCTTCAATAGAATGAATATGAGCGGTAGCTACTACAAAAGATTTGTGTACTTGTAAGAAATCTTCTTTTGGCAACTCCTCTAACACAGTAGATAATTTCTCTCGTAGTGTTATAGTTGTATCTGCTGCAATCAACTTTATATAATTACCTGCTGCTTCAATAAAAAGAATCTTACTTAATTCTATTTGCACGTACTTTTTGTTACTTTTAAAAAAAACACGTTTAGACACATTCGATGTTTTGTAAGAAGGTGATTGTTCATTATGTGTACTAAAAGTTTTATTTATAGCCTTTAAAAAACGTTCAAAAGAAAATGGCTTTAATAAATAATCGGATATATTTAATTCATACCCTTCTAACGCATGTTCCTTATATGCTGTCGTAACGATTACTTTTGGAGGAATAGGTAGTGTTCTTAAAAAATCAAACCCTTTCAATTTTGGCATATTTAAATCTAAAAATAGCAAATCAACCCTATTATTCTGCAAATACTCCATTGCTTCAAACGCATCATAGCAGTTTTTCATGAGTTTTAAATTTGGCAATAAATTACAATACCCCTGTATTATATCATGAGCTATATATTCGTCATCAATTATTAAATAGGTAATCATAATGTGGTAATGGTTAATTCAACTTTATATTTATTATTTTCTTTTGTGAAAATCAATGAATGTTTATCAGGATACCCCAAAGCAAGTCTTCGTTTTAAGTTATCTAAACCTATGCCTTTCGATGTTGATAATGCAGTAGCATCATAATTATTTACTATCGAGAAATAAACTGTGTTTTCTGCAGCATGTAATTGTAAATGTACAAAAGCATTTTTTCTTAAATTTTCAACGCCATGCTTGAACGCATTTTCTAAGAGAATTATATATAACAACGGCATTACATTGTAATTCTGTTGAATAGTAGTTGTGAATTTTACATCGATTTGTTTGCGGTACCGCATTTGGTGTAATTCTATAAAATTTTTAAGAAAATCTACCTCTTCCTCTATAGGAACCAACTCTCTTCCCCCCTCATAAATACTATATCGCATCATATCCGATAATCGTAAAATTAGTTGCTTTGCTAAAGCGGGGTCTGCACTAACAAGACCGTACAGATTGTTTAACATATTAAAGAAAAAATGCGGATTCACCTGACTTTTAAGTAATAATAATTCTGTCTTTGTCTTTTCTTTCTTTAATGTTAAAACAGACTTAATTTGTTGAAATGACCACCGAATAATTAAGAATATAACAATCGGAAAGTAAAAGAGAGTAACAAGAAGTAGGGCATCGGTATCTCCATATTCCTCTATGATGATGATGATCCGTCCAACACCAAATACAAAAAGAAAAAATACTAATCTTTGTAGAAATATCTTTGACAACAAGGAAACTCCTTTTCTTCCTCTGTATACATTTATCACTTTTATAAGTACAAATACTACTGTGTAAAACAGTAACAAGGAAAAAACTGCTGCAAAATCTGGTTTGGTAGGATTTGCCTCTAATATTCCAACAACACAAACCAAAGCAAAAAGCAAGGACGCAATATAAAACTCATAGGATGAATAAGGAATTCTGTATTTCTCTCCTATACGCCATTTTTTGATGGTAAAAAAAGTAATATACGCCAAAAAAAGGAATGAAAAAGCAAGAAACAGAATACTTGTATAACGTAAATTATAGACAGTGCAAACTCGCGATAAAAATAAAAATAATACAATTGCGACGAGTACAAATAATAGTCTGTGATACTTTCTTAACACTAAATTCATACTCAAAACTAAGAGATTTTTTACAACCTAACAAAGAAATGGATATACGCATATATTTTGATGGTGAACGATATTTTTTAAGGGATAAAATTACACAATACCTCTTTACGAAACTTACACCCCGTTTTCTGGCACACTCATCCCTACTATTTTTTCCTTTACTTTTTCGCAAATAGTTTTGTTTAAAAATTAAAAGCAAAACAGAAATTACATGGAACTTCGAATACAAAATTTATCAAAAACATATGCTAATGGTACGGTGGCACTTCAGAATGTATCACTGCATATATCAAAAGGTATTTTTGGACTTCTCGGGCCAAATGGTGCGGGAAAATCAACATTGATGAGAACAATTGCAACTTTACAAGAACCAGACACCGGAAATATATTTTTTGATGGAGAAAACACACTTGAAAACAAGCAAAATTTAAGAAAAAGCCTTGGATACCTCCCGCAACAATTTGGGGTCTACCCAAGAATTTCTGCTGAAACTCTATTGTTACATTTAGCTACTTTAAAAGGTATAACCAATAAAAAAGAACGCAAAAACGTCGTTGATTACCTTTTACACCGAACCAATCTGTACGCTAAGAGAAAGCAAAATTTAGGAGGGTTTTCTGGAGGAATGAAGCAGCGATTTGGAATTGCACAAGCATTACTTACCAACCCTAAATTACTTATTGTAGACGAACCAACAGCGGGATTAGATCCATCAGAGCGAAATCGATTCTATAACTTTTTAAGTGAAATTGGTCAGGACACTGTAGTAATTTTATCGACGCATATTGTAGAGGATGTGAAAGAACTATGTACCAATATGGCAATTATTAATCAGGGAAAGGTACTACTCCAAGATACTCCCAAAAATGCTATTGCAAATATTCATGGTACTATTTTTCAAAAATCGATTGCTAAAGAAGACATATCCGAATATCAAAAAAAATACACGGTAATTGCCAACAAACTATTCTTGGGGAAACCTGTAATCACCATCTACAGTTCATCGGAACCAGGTAATGGTTTTCATCCAAAAACTGCAGGACTTGAGGATGTATATTTCTACTCTATAGCAGCACACCAATAAATAAACAAGTAGTCATATCAGAACCATTATGGCAACATATAATTCATTTTAACAATACACTATCATGTGGTATCCTATATTAAAATTTGAAATACAATACCGAATCAAACGTTTAGATACGTACCTCTTCTTCCTATTCCTTTTGTTGTTCTCAGTGGTAGCGGTAGACTTTATTTACCAAGGAACAGATTTAGGCGAAGTAAAGAAAAACGCTCCTTTAATTATTGCTAAAACAATGGGCGTAATTACCGGAGTTTCTATGTTTATTACCTCCTTTATAATGGGCGTTCCTGTCTTAAGAGATTTTCAATACAATATGGAAGCGCTGATGTTTATCAATCCCATTAAAAAACAAGACTATTTGTTGGGTAGATTTTTAGGATCATTTTTGGTATTACTAATGATTTTTTCTTCGCTTATTTTGGGAACCATTATTGGAGACTATATGCCTTGGAGAGACGCCGAAAAGCAACTGCCTTTTACCATATATTCTTATGTGAAACCATTTTTTACTATTGTAGTTCCTATTTTATTTTTTGGTGCATCCCTTTTTTTTGTTAGCGGAACTTTGTATAGAAAATTAATTATTGTCTACACTCAAGGACTAATCATATTTATTTTGTTTATGGCAACACGAGGTATCGATAACGAATTTCTCGGTGCTATTTTAGATCCTTTTGCTCTAAATACTTTAACATCAGTTACCAAATCGTGGAGTATAGAGGATATAAATCAACTCTCCATTCCTAATCAGGGCGTATTATTTTGGAAGAATTTATTGTATTCGGTCATCGCATTTTTAGTTTTAATGTTAGGGTTTCGTAAATTCAATTATAATGTTGTACCACCAAATAATCGAAAAAAGAAAGAGGTTCAAGAAACCTCATATGCATTAGAGACCGATACTACACCGAAATTTCAGTTAAATTATAGTCTAAAAGGAAAATTTATACAATTTTTTAAAAGTACTTTATTTTATTTCAATACCATTATTAGAGAGATATCGTTTTGGGCGATTGTGTTGAGTTCTGCTGTAATTCTTATAATGAATTCGATTAGCTTGGGAACAACTTTTGGTGTAGATAGTTATCCTGCAACACAATTTATTGTGGAGGAACTATTAGAAATGTCTAGTTACTTTTTTATTATTCTGTTCATCTTCTATTCTGGAGAACTCATATGGAAGGAAAGAGATGTAAAATTTGACATCATTTACAATACGTTACCTAATTCTAGTTTTATTAGTATGGCTGCAAAATATTGCAGTTTACTTCTAGTATATGGGGTACTAATGCTCACATTAATCCTATCCGGAATAGTTTTTCAAATATATAAAGGGTATTATAATTTTCAAATAGAGGTATATCTGATGAACTTCTTCGGGCACTTTTTAACATTTTTAGCACTCTACACTGTTATGTCCTTTTTCATACATAAACTTCTGCAAAAAAAATATATTAGCTATTTAGTTGTCATTTTATTTTTAATCGTTTCCAACGCCCTACCAATCCTTGGCTACCAACATAGTTTACTTAATTTTGGTGGTACTGATTTAGGCGTCTACTCACAGATGAATGGCTTTGGCCTTATCTATGGCCTTTTATAGTGCTTAAAATGTACTGGATCGTTTTTTGTTGTATTATTTTTATTCTTACAAGTAAATTAAATAGTAGCGGTTCAGAAAGAAAGTTGGTTCGTTGGAAACTCAATAAAAACCCATTGTCTCGCAATTTAAAATTTAGTCTCTTCGTTGCATTCATTTTATGGGTCTTATTAGGAGGCTATATTTACTATCAAACTAATATCGTAAATTCTTATTGGTCTAAAACCAAACAGCAAAACTTTAGAGTAGCCTATGAAAAAAGGCTAAAAAAGTTTGAATACCATAACCAACCTGAAATATCGGATGTTAATTTACAGGTAGAACTATATCCACAGAAAAATAGCTACACAATTAATGGAACCTACCTTTTAACTAATAATTCCGACACAAACATTTCGGATATTCACATTCAAAAACTACTTAAGGAACAAGTTAAGATTTCAAATATTACATTTGATATTGCTACCAAACCAGATAGCACTTATTTAGATTTCGGCTATTTAATTTACAGTCTTGAAAAGCCTCTAAAACCGAAAGAATCAATTGCTATGGAATTTACCCAAAAGTACAGTGTTTCTGGTTTGAACATTTCTGATGTGGAAACAAAAATTATTAAAAATGGAACCTTTTTCAATAACAAGGATTTACCAACACTCGGCTACAATAGAAAATATGAAATTTCTAACGCAAAGGAGCGACAGCAACTGGCTTTGGCTCCAAGAAAAATAATAGCAAAAAAATCAAACCAAAACGAATTACAAAATGCTGTCAACGGTGATGATGGTTATAAAATAAACTTTGAAATAGTTATTGGAACCGATAAAAATCAAACTGCCATTGCACCAGGAACACTTGTTAAAAAATGGGAAAAAGATAATCGTAGCTATTTTCATTATAAAATGGAAGAACCAATGGTAAACTTTTATTCCATTGTTTCAGCCACTTATGAGGTGTCGAAATCAATTTGGAAAAATAAAAATCAAGAAAATACTGCTCTTGAAATATACTATCAAAAAGGACATGAATACAATATAAATCGCATGATGGAATCTATGCAAATGTCACTTGACTATTACACTACAAATTTTAGTCCGTACCCTTACCAGCAAATACGGATCATGGAAATACCACGTTACACACAATTCGCACAATCTTTACCGACTTCGATTCCTTTCTCTGAAGATTTAGGATTTATGCTAGACATAGACGACACAAAAGATGTAGATATGGCATTTTACATAACTGCCCACGAATTAGCACATCAATGGTGGGGATTACAAGTTGCAGCTGCAAATGTGCAAGGAAGACATATGATTTTGGAAACTCTTGCGCAATATTCTGCAATCATGGTACTAAAACAAAAGTATTCAAAAGAAAAAATACAACAATTTTTAAAGAAAGAATTAGAAATATATTGGGAAGACAAAGGAAACTATGAAAGTAAAGAAAAACCTCTAATTGAGGTGGAGAATGAAGACCACATTTATTATAGAAAAGGAGTTCTGGTTATGCATGCTTTACAAGCATACATAGGAGAGGACAAGGTAAATCTTGCCTTGCGGAATTTTATTAAAGACTGGAATCTTATTAGCCCATCTTTTTTTCAAGAAAAATATCCAACAACCGAAGATCTTATGCAATATTTAAAAGAGGTAACTCCCGACATGTATCAAAATACACTCACCGATTTACTTGAAAAAGTAACCATTTATGACTGTAAAATTTTGGATGTAATTTGTAGAGAAAGAAACGATAAAAATTATGAATTGCGAATTACTGTAGGGGCAAAAAAATATCATATTTTAGAAAATGGCACAAAGCAGGTAGCGCCACTAAAGGATTGGATAGATATCGAAATTTATGGAGAAAACGCAGACGGAAGTTCTAAAATTATTGCTTTAAAAGAATACAAACTTGATAAAAACAAATCTAGCTTTACAATACTTCTTTCGGAAAAACCATCAAAAGTTAGTATTGACCCTTACTATAAATTGATTGAAAAAAATACAACAGACAATCAAAAACAAATTTGGTTTCCGTGATTGCTTATCTAAAAATATGGAAGAAAATAAAGCAAACAACAATACCATTAGTTAAAGTGATACTTTAACATACTTTTTAGTTCGTGATTTTTACTGAGAAACGTAACCTGATGAAACGAATTTACCGAAGAAAATAAGAGGGAGAAAATGAATAGATTTTTATTCATTTTCTCCTTTATTGTATTCGGTTGTATTGGTTTATTTGGCTTTTTTCATGGAACCTTTATTATAGCCATTACCTCCATCATGAAACCCTGAGCCTCCCGAACCTGAATTCCAGTGTGCAGTATGCCAAGAGCCATTGTGAAAATATCTTCCATTAAAATTACTAGGAAGCCTGCTATGCCAACCGCTATTGTAGTAATATTTGCCCTGATTAGACTGCCATCCTGGAGGATATCGGTCTCCATTATTGGAATCACCATGTGCGGTATGCCACGATCCATTATGAAAATAAGAACCATTGAAATTACTTGGGAGTCTGCTATGCCAACCTCCTTGATAGTAATATTTCCCTTGATTCCACTCCCAACCAGAGGGATAGGAACCGTGATTTCCATTGTTAGAATTCCCGTGGGCGGTATGCCACGATCCGTTGTAAAAATAAGACCCTCTATAATCGTATGGCAATCTGCTATGCCATCCTCTGTAATAATAGTATTTCCCTCTATTGTATTGCCAATTCGGTGGATAATACCCTTGGTCACCGTTATTTGAGTTTCCATGCGCAGTTCTCCAGGTACCGTTATGGAAATAAGAACCATAATAATTATAGGGTAATCTGCTATGCCATGCACCTTGGTAATAATACTTCCCTTCATTCCATTGCCACCCGTCTGGATAGGAGCTTGTTCCGTCATGAAAACCTTGTCCATTCCCTGAGGAATCTGTATAAATAGAACAAGACGAAACTGTAAAAGCAACAATAAAAACAAATAAAACGCTATATGCTAACTGTTTAATACTCATAGTTTATTTAGATTTTTGCCCCAAAGTAAGATAATATTTCGACATCAACAATAATCTATTTGCGAAAGAAGAGATAAATTACCATACAATAGCATTTCAAAGTGCTAGAATTAGTGCATTCTTTTATTTAAAATAAACGTGTGTTTCTATTTTTTCTGTGCCAAACTTACGGATGAATAAGTTGAAAACAAAACGGTTATTAACCGATATGGTTAGGTTTTCCAAGAAAGAATGAAGGTATTATAAAATTACTTGTTCTCGCAACAAAGCCGCGGCTTTTTCAGCAGTAATATCTCTTTGTGGTGAACCAAACATCTCATATCCCACCATAAACTTTTTAACGGTAGCACTTCTCAACAAAGGTGGGTAAAAACTCATATGCCAATGCCAATATTTGTTTTCGTTTCCATTTGTTGGAGCCTGATGGATGCCACTTGAATAGGGAAACGAACATTGAAACAAGCGATCATATGCTTTGGTTAGAACAGCAATCGCATCAGCAAATGCAAAACTTTCTTCCTCTGAAATTTCACAGATATTTTTAGACATTTTTTTGGGTATAATCATGGTTTCAAAAGGCCATATAGCCCAGAAAGGAATTAATACCACAAAAGCATCATTTTGATATAGGATTCGTTCTTTTACTTGTAACTCTTGCTGCAAATAATCTCCCAAAAGACTTGTTTTGTGTTCTAGGTAATATTTATTCTGCTGAAAATCTTTCTTTTGCACCTCATTTGGCAGAGAGGACTGACTCCATATTTGACCATGCGGATGCGGATTACTGCACCCCATAACAGCACCTTTGTTTTCAAAAATCTGTACGTAATTTACAATACTCTCTTTCCCCAGTATTCTGTATTCTTGCTGCCAAACTTCAACTACTTTTTGAATTGCCGCAACCTCCATATCAGCAAGACTTTTTGAGTGGTCTGGACTAAAACAAATGACTTTACATATTCCTTTTTCACTTTCTGCTCTAATCAATCCTTCTTCATAGGAAAATTTTGGGGATGAAGCTTGTAAAGCCGCAAAATCATTTGAAAAAACATAAACATCCTTATAATCAGGATTTATCTCTCCATTGACCCTTGTATTCCCAGGACACAAATAACAATCCTTATCATAACTAGCTCTTTTTTCCATAACAACTTCTTCTTGTTGCCCTTGCCATGGACGCTTAGCCCTGTGGGGAGAAACCAAAACCCATTCTCCCGTTAGTATATTAAATCGCTTGTGTGAGTAATCTTGCAAATTTGTATGCTTCATTTGTATAAGTATTAGATACGATGGGTTCCTTTGGCAAGAGATACCTGGTAAAAGGAACACTCTTTTTGAAATGTATTTTTATAGTGTGTTGCAATCTCTTTTTTGAAATTATCAATTTCACATTTCGCTACTAAATTTATAGTACAACCACCAAAACCACCGCCCATCATTCTCGCACCAATTACATATTCATTCTTTTTTGCTTTATCTACCAAAAAATCTAGCTCCGAACAACTTACATTGTACTGATTACGAAGACCATTATGTGACTGAAATAATAAAGCCCCCATTGTATGAATGTCCTTCCTTTTAATAGCCTCCGCAAAGTGATACACTCGACGATTTTCCTCCAAAACATATAATACTTTTTGATAATCTTCGGTACTAATTGTATTGCGAGATAAGTAAAGTTTCTCAAGGCTAAGGCCTCTTAAGGAAGAAACTCCTGTTTGTTTGGCTACTTTTTCACAGACCTTCCTGCGTTCGTTATAAGCGCTTTCAGATAGATTATGTTTTACGTTGGTGTTTATGAGCAATATTTCATATGGATTAAAATCAATTTTAAACGGTGTTGCCTCCATCGTTTTACAATCTAAAAGTAAGGCGTGATTTTCCTTACCATACATACTTGCATATTGATCCATAATACCGCATTTTACCCCTACGTAATTATGCTCTGCACGCTGTGATATTAAAATCATCTCTGCTCTGGAAAGCTGAAGGTCAAATAAAGAATTTAATCCAAAAACAAGAGCATTTTCCAAGGCTGCAGAGGAAGACATCCCAGATCCGCTAGGAATATCTCCTGCAAATACAGCATTAAAATCACCAACTTGCTTTCCTAGTTTTTGGATTTCAGAAACAACACCATAAACATAATCTTTCCAACTCCCTGTTTCCTTCGGCTGCTTGTTGTCTTGGGAAAAAATTAAAACTTCACTTTTATCTAAGGCCCAAACGGTACTTGTAGTTGCAGTACTTTTTTGTAATGCTATAACAATTCCTTTATTAGTAGCTGCTGGAAATACAAATCCATCGTTATAATCTGTATGTTCTCCTATAAGATTAATTCGTCCTGGAGAAAAAATTTCGATTGGAGTTGCTGTAAATTCTCTTTGGTAAAATTCACGTACTTTTTTAACAAGATTCTTATTCATCTTAAGCAAAATAAACATAAATAGCAATCACAATACAACAGATAGAAGCTCCAGCAATACGAATGTACTTCCAAGGGGTTGTGTCTACCTGTTTAGTGTGCACTTGAACATAATCCGTGTTTCTTGGCTTTATCTTACCAATTACCAACATTATTACAATATTTAACACAAATAAAATAGCCATAATATCCAAAAAGTGAGGATAGGCATTCACTTTTACTAACTCTAAAGCAGAAGAATCAGTTATTCCAGATTGCTTTGCGTTGTTTATGGCCTTAGTAACAAAATAAGGTTGCATAAAAAATTGACTTATGATATACAAGACACAACCAGATAACAATCCTACTTTAGCGCCTAGGGCAGGTACTCTTTTGGTAGTATATCCGATAACAATAATGGTTAAAATAGGGATACTATAGATACCGTTTACCTCCTGTAAATAGGCAAAAAGGCTTCCAGCATTCGCAATAAGAGGCGCAATACACATAGCGGCAATTGCTAAAATAACTCCAAATGCTTTTCCGTATTTTACAACCGTCTTTTCATCGGCATTCTTATTTATGTGTTGTTTATAAATATCTAAACCGAAAAGGGTTACAGAACTGTTAAGAACACTGTTGAACGAACTTAGAATCGCGCCAAATAAAACGGCTGCAAAAAAGCCAACCCATGCTTTTGGCAATACTTTTTTAACAAGCATTGGATAGGCATCATCAGCATTCTCGAGGTTTCCATCAAATAAATGAAAAGCTATTAAACCTGGGAGAACTACTATAATTGGTCCTAATATTTTTATAAAGGAAGCTAACAATAGTCCTTTTTGTCCCTCCTCTAAATTTTTAGCTCCAAGTGCTCTTTGAATGATTTGTTGGTTGGTACCCCAGTAAAATAGTTGCACCAACATCATTCCTGTAAAAATTGTATAGAATGGAACAGGGTCGGTTGGCCCTCCCAAAGATTTAAATTTTTCAGGATGCTCTGAAGTCAATGTAGAAAGCCCATCTAGTATATTTCCTTCTCCAATCAGTAACAAACCAAAAATCGGAATGAGAATTCCTCCAATTAGCAGGCCTAGAGCATTAATAGTATCGGAAACAGCAACAGCTTTTAATCCACCAAAAACAGCATAGATTGCTCCTACGATTCCTATAAACCAAACGCATATCCAAATCGACTGTGTATGCGTGACTCCAAGAAGAGAAGGAATAGAAAACATTCCGCTAATTGCTAAAGAACCCGAATACAAAATAACAGGTAATAAGACTACAACATATCCAGATAGAAATAAAACAGATGTTAATGTTTTCGTGGTAACATCAAATCTTTTAGCTAGAAAACCTGGAACTGTTGTGAGCCCACCTTTCAGATATCTTGGTAGTAAAAACATAGCAGTTACTACCATGGCTATTGCAGCTAAAGTTTCCCAAACCATAACAGACAAACCACTTTGATAGGCCGACCCGTTTAAACCAACAATTTGCTCGGTAGATAAATTAGTCAGCAATAAAGATCCAGCAATATATCCAGCTGTTAAACTTCTACCTCCCAGAAAATATCCATCAGCGGAAACTTCCTTAACTTCTTTGGTTTTATAATAAGACAGTATGGCTACAAGAGCTGTAAAACCGATAAAGGTTATAAATTGCATATTATTTTTGTTTAAATATTTCTAGTTAATTGTTCTTGGTTTCTATTGCTATTTCCCAACTTTCAACATAACTCTTGCCTGCATTCAAAGTTTGCAAGCCAATCGTATTGTTAAAGGAATTTACTGCTCCCGTCATGGGTTCAATAGCAATGCATTGTCTCTTGTTTGGAATGTATAACTGCACGAAGGACTTCCTTGCTGAGCCAGAAAGGTTTAAACGATAGTTCGGTGCTTGAAAATTTAGTCCTTTATTACGCAATAAATAACAATCGTCTAAACTAAGATTTTTTATTAAAAATGAATTGTTGGACCCTGGTTTTTTGACCATAGCTTCGACATTTTTATTATTATTCTTGAAACTGTAATTTTCATTAGCTGAAAAACACAACATACTATTATACAAGTCTTTACTATGAAAATAGGGATGCCAACCAATGGTAAAAGGAAAGGTGACCGTATCTTCATTGGTAACTTTTACAGATATATTTATTCCTTTGGAATGGAGTTCGTAAACTACAGCTAAACAATACCTAAAAGGGAAGCCTTTACTATTCCCATCGCTTCGGTATTGTATTTCTATTTTACCCGATTGCCGGGAACTACATACAGAAACCAATTGAAACTTTTTATCATAAACCAAACCATGAATAGCGTTATTTGCTCCGACCTCATTGCAATCTAATTGGTACTTTTTACCATTAAACATATATACACCATTTTTAATCCTATTGGCAAAGGGAAACAAGATAGAGGAAGCATAGTATATTGGATACTCTTTGGAAGCGTAACCAGAAAGAATTTGAGTATCCTTGAATACCAATGTTTCTAACCTACCTCCTTCCTGTAAAAAAATACGAGCATAGCTAGATGTCGCAACATCTTTTATTGTAATGTAGTCTACATTATTTCCTTTAGTTTTGGTAATATTAAACATTTTTAATGCAACTAGATTAAAGAGAATTCTTCCTAATCATCTGTTTTTAAAAAGAATTTCTACACTCGATTTTTACTGTAATTTATTTTTTGTCTTTAGCTTTTGTATATGTAACAATTGTGCTGTATAAAGTTAGCTATTTTGTATTGCGGGTAAAAATACCATTTCATGCTAACTAAGTTAATGTCAATAAAAGAAATGGACAATTTCCCCCTTTTCTTTGGACAATGACTGAAGCAACAGGATGCCAAAATTTTAAAAAGCAAAAATTATTACAAACTTTAACGTAAAATTATCGGTTAAATGTTTGTTGGGTGTATAAGTCTATAAAGTAAATTAGGTCTATTATTCACCATAAATTCGATACCTAACATAACTTTATTTATTGATACTGTCTATGAAGTAAAATAACACCAAAAATATTGCGACGTATATTTTATTTAGTTCCAAAGGATAAAATTTGAATTTTGTGAATTCAAAACAAAATCGTACTATTGTGGTGGTAACGATAACTGTTATGTTATTGTTATGTAGTTTTCAAGTAAACGCTATTAAGCAGCGTTCTTCTATACTACGCATACTACTGAAAAGAAAAAAGATAATAACACAGAACGTATTTCTAACTAGGAAAATCTTGAAATATTAGTATTGGTTTTTTGACTAAAATCTTTTGCATACTACTATCCCTTCTACCCGATTATTTTTAGTGATTAAATACTTTGATAAAACAGATTAGCCTAACTGTTTATGGGTATTATGAGCGTTTTGAATTTTAAGTTTTACGAAAAGTATTTCTTTTGATGAAATCTTTTGTTAAAATAAGAGTTCGAATGATTAGCGACACATTCCTTTCAAAACTCATAACAAATTTAAAAATGAAAATGACATTAACAACTTACTAAAAATAAATAAAGTTTTTATAATCCGTAATCTCCATCCAAATTCCCTATTAAAATAATATGCATACCCGAAAATTAAACTATTTATCTGTCGCTATACTTTATTACTTCCTCTCGTTTACCACTTTAATTTTTAGTCAAAAAAGTGTAACATTTTTTGAATTAAATGAAAAACAAGGACTTTCGAACGCAATTGTTAATAGCATTGTTCAAGACTCTTTAGGCTATGTTTGGGCAGGCACCGAGGATGGCTTATTCCGTTTTAACGGAAATAAGTTTACCGCATTTGATGAACAACGATCCTATATACTTATCCCAAACAATACCATCAATGCATTAAAAGTAGATCGAAAAAATCGAATCTGGATTTTAACAAATAATGGTATTGGTATATACGATTACACAACCGACACGATCACGTATTTGTTGAAAGACGAATCGGGTTTGTTTCCCGAAGAAAAAATCTTCACTGCCATCGCAGAAGCAAATGATGGGACAATTTTTCTGGGTAATTCTGCTGGTGGAATTTACAGGTATACAAACAACGAACTTACCGCAGTAAACATAGTGAATTCTATTGATGGAATAGATTTTAACAACCTTAACATTTCCGATTTTGAAATAAAAGGAAACACTTTATGGCTTGCTACTTGGTATCACGGTATTTTTCAGTTAGACATTGAAACCTATCACATCAAACAATCGGATAGCCATGCAAAAGAAATTTCGTACAATATGCACGATGTATACTTTCACAAAGACAGACTTTGGGTTGGTACTAATAATGGATTAAAATATTTTGAAACCAATGCGTTGCATGACTTTGTTATGCAAGACTTTAATTTTTCATTTGAGGATGAAATTTTAAGCGTCTTTCAAGATGCAAAAGAGGCCCTTTGGGTTGGCACACGGAACAAAGGATTATATAAATTTATTCCGAATGGTAAAAATGATTTTTACTTGGAGAAACAATACGATGCTGGTATGGGACAAAACACAATTTCTCATAGAACCATCAGTACTATATTTGAAGATAGAATTGGCAGAATTTGGTTAGGAACACACAGTAAAGGAATTAATGTTTTCGATCCGTTAGGCGAAACAATAACCCAAATTACCCCACCTGTAAAAGAATTACTCTTAGGAAACTACATTACAAGTATAAGAGGACTTGCAGAGAGTCGAAACAAAGGAATATGGTTTGCTACTGACGGTGCTGGACTCTACCATTACAATAGTAATTTAAAAGAACCTACTAAAATAGCTAGTACCAATGGGCCTTTGGTACTTAATGACGATGCAATACTTACGATAAAAGAGACCAAAGACAAAAAACTATGGTTGGGAACGTACTCTGGAGGAATCAATATTATTGACCTAGAAACAAAGAAAACAAAACGATTTACGAAGCAAGAAAATTCTTTAGGACTGCAGTCTAATGATATACGAACAATTCATGAGGACAAAGATGCTGTTATATGGATTGGAACAAATAGAGGCGGTTTACACTTTTATGACAGTACAAAAGCGACTATAAAATTCATCCCTGAATCTGTATCTCTTGATATAAGAGCCATACTCGATGATGAGGATAACCCTAACATTCTCTGGCTTGCTACCTATGGCGATGGATTAATAAAATTTGACAAAACTACGCGAGATTTATCAAAATATAATTGGAGCTCGGAAAACAAGAAAGAGCTTCCCATTGCATTGTCTATGGTGCACTTTAAAGAACGCATTTGGATAGGTACTAAAAATAGAGGTTTTATTTGTTTCAATCGAAATACGGAAACCTTTGAAACACCAAAGTTTCAAGGAAAATTAGAAAGTAATACTATCCGGGGCATGGTTGCTGAAAAGGAACATTTATGGTGTAGCACCAATAGAGGTCTATCTTTACTAGATTTTGAAACAAAGAAAATAACAAACTACAATGCCATAGATGGTGTGAATTTCAGTCAATTTAATGATGGCTCTGCACTTTTTACAAGTTCGGGTAATCTGGCCTTCGGAAGTATTAATGGACTAACAATTTTTGACCCAAAAGAAATATTAGAGCCCAGATTACTTCCTAAAATCACCTTTACTGATTTAATATATAATAACGAGCCCCTTACAAGTGCTCAAAAAAAAGAAATCATGGCTAGCAGTCTTCCTATTGAGGAAGACCTTCACTTTAAATCAGATTTGGATATATTTTCTATAGAACTTAGTGTATTAGATTTTGACCCTTTTCACACCCGAAACTATTCTTACCAACTAACAGGTTATGATAAAAATTGGAGTTATACTACCGACACAGACATCGTTACCTATAGAAATGTACCTCCTGGCTCGTATGAATTTCAAGCAAGATTTCGCGATGAAGCTTCTGGTGCCTTAGGACCTATCAAAAAAATTCGTATTCATATCGCACCGCCATTCTGGCGAACGCATTGGGCTTACTTATTTTATTTAGTATCCGGAATTTTACTACTCCTTTGGGGATATCGCTACAATAATGAAAAGGTTGCTATCAAACAAAAGCTTTATTACGAGCAAATGATGCGACAACAAGAACAAAATTCTATGGAGGAGAAAATTAGATTTTACACCAATTTTTCACATGAATTAAGAACACCAATAACACTTATTTTGGGGCCTGTGAATGACCTACTAAATAGTGGGTCCTTAAATCAAAGGCAACAGCAATCATTAAATTTTGTAAAACGAAACGCAAATACACTTTTAAGGTTGATTAACAGGCTTTTAGACTTTAGAAAAATTGAAACAGAAAATATTCATTTATACGTAGGAGAATACGATTTGTCTGCCTTAGGAAATGAGGAATTTGCAAGTTTTGAATATTTAGCCAAAGAGAGAAACATCCATTTTAAGTATACCTGTTCCGAAGAGGTTAAAGCATGGGTAGATATTGAAAAAATCCAGATTGTTCTTAATAATTTATTGTCTAACGCTATTAAGTTACCGATTCGGGAAAAACTGTATCTGTTACTATCTTCAAAGAAGGGAATACTGCATGTATCGTAGTTACAGACGAAGGAAGAGGTATTTCAGCAGAGGAAATTGAACTAGTCTTTCAACCATTTTATCAGGCAAAAAACTCCACTGGTACTGGAGGTTCAGGACTTGGTTTATCATTAACTAAAAGTTTAATAGAACTACACGGGGGAATGCTTGAAGTTGAAAGTGTACTTGATGAAGGTTCTAGATTTGTCGTGAAACTCCCTGAAGAGAAAGCCTATTTTGAAAATAAATCAACTGTTAGTTTCGTTTCCATTCAAAAGGGAGAAATTAATGAGGATGTAAAAGAGATGGATGATTCTGAAGAAAGTACGATCGTTCAGAATAGTTCCAATCAGGTCATTCTAATAGTTGACGATAACAAAGACATAAGAAGTTACATAAGTTCTCTTCTTCAAGAAACATTTACCATATTGGAGGCAGAAAATGGTAAAAAAGCATTAGAAATTGCCAGAGAAGTTGGACCTGATATTATTATTTCTGATATCATGATGCCAGAAATGGATGGACACGAGTTATGTCATGCATTAAAAAATGACATCACAACAAGTCATATCCCTATATTATTACTAACAGCCAAAGGAGATAAAAAAGTAAAAATTACAAGTTTTAACAAAGGTGCCGATGATTATATAACCAAACCTTTCGACTCTGGCGTTTTAATTTCAAGGGTTCAAAATATACTAAAATCGAGAGCAGATTTAAAAAGGACTTTTGAAAATAAAAAATGGGAGGCTATGCAAGAGGAAACATCTAACTCTGTGGAGTTAGAGTTCCTCAATAAAGTGGAAGCTACCGTACTAGAAATCATCCCTAAAGGAAATTTAAATGTAATAGATTTATGTAGGGAATTAGGATTTAGTAGAACTTCATTATATCGAAAAGTAAAGAGTTTAACAGGCCTTTCTATCAATCAATTAATACGGTCTATAAAAATGAAAAGAGCTGCTGAAATGCTCTTAAACGAGAACATGAATATTTCTGAAGTTGCTTTCTCCCTAGACTTTAAAGATTTAAAGTATTTTCGAACAGCTTTTAAAAAGCAATACGGCATGGTACCATCGAAATATATTAAAATGAATAAAACAGAAAATACCATAGACCCAGAGAGGATAAAAAAAGAAATGAATTTTTAAAAAAATCCCATGAAAGTAAAAAAGTAAGTAATACAGAAATTAATTTTGTATTACTTACTAAAAATCAAAAATAAATAAACTAAAACGTTTAATCACAAAAACTACCCCAATACCTTCTTCGTTGCACTAGTTTAGTTTTCTTCCAAAACTTGTTGTATACGTATGGCATCAAAATCTACAACCGTATCCTTTCCAGACTCTAAAACTATCCAAGCACTCCAAGCCCCCTCTGGCACCATGGCTTTAATACTAAATGGAGTCCATGAAGTATGTACATTCGAGAGCCCTTTAGTTGTCGCTATAGTTGTTTGGCCTTGATCTTTAAAAACTATCTTAAAAATAGCATTTTCTTTAGGTAAAGACGTTTGCGAACTTTTTAAAAAACCATTTACTTGTAAAACCTTGCCTTCCTCGACTTGCACCGGTGCATGAGCCCAGCCTCCATTTTTAACTTGAAGAAAACTAGTCCCAGAGTAAGCTGAACTGGTATTTTTAACTAAGGTCACCTCTTTATGTGGTCGCCAACCATCAGGTATATTGGGTAGAATATTTTTTTCAAAATCACCGTTATATAATGTTTCTTTCTCTGCAATTGAAGACAAGGCTGAGGGAATTGGTTTTGGTAGTCCTAATACTGTAGCCAAATGTGGCGCTAAAATATTTGCAAAACCAGCATGTTCACTGATTACAGCGTGTTCTTGCCCCCAAAGCCATGGAAATTTAACAAAAGAAACGTTGGTGTCTCCACTAGCTTTTAATTCTGCAATAACCTCGTGTATATAATCTGTTGGTTCATCAAAAGACCAACCGTATGAATTTGCCAAAACAATATGTGATTTAGGATAATGCTTTCGAAGTTTAGCAGTTATAAAACGTTTCCAGTTTGATTTTATAGAATCTTTAGGTGCTTTTGGATAATGATCATTCGCGCCTAAATTAATTATCACAGCATCGGGTATAAAGTTCCAATAATTAGAGGTAAAATCCCAGGTATTTTTTGCGGAAATGGAATCTTTCAAATGTATCTGATCGTAATTCTTAGTCAAATTCCAAGAAGAATAGTTTGTAATTCCCGAACCACTTGCCCCAATAAGACTATATTCAGCATTTAGCGCTCGTGCGGTTATACCAGGAAAGGTAAAATAAGACTCACTTGCTGCATTTTTACCCTTGTCATAGGCATTCCACGCAGACCATCCGGCAGTATTAGAATCCCCTATAAATTCAAGTTTTACTGGTGCTCTTTTTGGTTTCTTTCCAATTCCTTTCCCTTTTATCTCTATACCATAAAAGTAAACTTTTGTGTCGGACTCATTTAATTTTACTATTTCTAAAGTATGTTCTCCGTATGGTAATTTGTCTGCCAACAAAAACGGCTTTTTTGATGTGGTAGAAACCTTAATAACTTTTCGATTATACGGATTCGCCTTACCATCAATTATAACATACAAATAAGAGCTTCCTTCTGAAGAAAAAAATCCGTTAACCTCAGTACCACTAAAATTAAATTTAATCGAAGTAGCACTCATACTAAAACTTGGTGTTAACGGATTTTCAAATGAAAATCTACCGGAGTAGAGAATAGCATCATTATCAGGGAAAATACTAATGCTATTCTGAGAAAAAGTAAATTGAACTATAAAAAATAATAATACGGCTACTAGTCGTTTCTTATTCATATTTCGTAATTCTACTATAAAGAAAAAGTACCTTGCAACCTGTAATAAAAATACCAGTCGCCAGAATCCTCGTATTCCAAATCGTAATAAATGGTCATGGTTCCCATACAGGCATCAAAGGTTCCTTCTTGTACTTGCACTAATCGGTATTGATATCCGTCGGAATGAACTCCTAAATCTTGTTCAGTAAACGAAACTGTACCAACCGTTACGTCATTTGTATCTGGAATCATTTGTACAGTAAGATCAGCCTCAAAAAAATCAATTATATCTCCTGTTAAAGTTAACTTGTCTCCATTCAAAGAGGTCGTTACGGAATACGAAAAGTCATAAGGATCAAAACTTCCGTCGGTCTCTGTGATGGAAATCGTGGATGTTAAATTCTCTCCACCGAAAACATCGTACTCATCCGAGCAAGCCTCATCATCGTCTTTAACTTCAATGGTAACTTTTGCTTTTTCTGGATCGGTAGGTCTCTCTCCGATATTAAGTTGTGCGTCAGAAACAGATACAATCGAAACTATAATACTACGCGCGTTAGTATTTACGATATCATTGTTTATTGTACGCAGAATGAAACCTTCTGATGAATTTGCTTCTCCTGCGGGAATCGTAATGGTTCTATTCGGAGATAAAATTTCAAAATCAACACCCTCTTCAACATTTTCACCGGTCACATTTAAGGTAACTACCACATCCTCATTTCTAGGGTAGGATAACATTTGCGCTTGCAGAATAATTTCATTTCCTGCTGTGCTATTTATCATCTCGTTCGCAGTGAAGGAAGAACGTTCAAAAAAAACAAATTCCAATACGGTATCCTCAACGGTAATTTCTTCGTCATTATTACTACAAGTAACAAATATTGTACTAATTAAAAGTACTAGTAAATAATTTAAAAATCTCATAATTTTTTATTTTAAAAGCCACATAAGACCATTGATATTATCGTTCCCATTGTACTGACGATCTAAAGCATTCTCAAGATTTGCTTGATTGGTGTTCGATTCTGATTCTGGGTACATCCATCGTTTAGGTACCGAATCTCCATTAAGAGTTCCCTCTCCTACGGAAAAAACAGGAACACCCGTTCTTCTTTGGTTGTAATAAGATTCCCAGCCCCCCGTAAAAAAGTATGTCAAATACTTTTGCGTATTAATTTTTTCTTTTGCTTTAGAGGGATTATACAATGCGAAAGCACTGGCTAAATAGGTATCTATTTGTTCTTGAGGTATATTGTAAAATTCCATATTTGCCTGGATTCCACTAGTATAAAAATCACTTGGATTACCAGAAATCCATCCCAAAGAGGCAGCTTCTGCCAAAATAAATTGCAATTCTGCATAACTCATGATAACACCAGGTTCAACCGTTGGATCTGTGTAATAACGTTCGTTTACTAAAGAACCAATACCTGCTGCTCGTTGTAGATTTAATTCGTCAAAGGTGACACTACCGTCTAAACCTCCGTAAGCGGCAAAATCATCTGGTTGTAATCCATTAGACTGGGCTTCTTCCGTTATGGAACCTATAGCAAATAATCTTGGATCAGCGTTATCTTTCATAAGATTCACAAAAGTTTGCTCCATCAGGTAAGCAGCCGTTAAATTTTGATTTTCAAAATAAGGGTATCGATTTCCGGCTACGTCATAATATGGCAGCGCTAAATCATCCTCATTAGACTCCATTAATGGGTATATAGATGGATTTGCTACAATTCTTTCAAACTGTTCTTTAATGTCTATGTTACTTGCTCCTTCTTTTTCCGATAACGCCATTAAAATTCGTAAACGAAAACTATTAATTGCTTTACGCCACTTGATAACATCACCACCAAATAATACATCTCCTGATATTTCGGCGTCAGCGGCAGCTAAACCATTATTTGCTTCTTCTAATTCTTGCAATATTCCTGTAAAAATAGCTTCTTGACCATCGTAAACTGGTGTATAATTAGATTCAAACCCTTGCAGGGCTTCCGAATATGGAATATCACCAAAAGTCATGGTTAAATTATAAAAATGATATGCACTAAAGAAATTTCCTAAAGCTATATAATGCGGTTGCTCAAGCCTTTCGGCTTCTTCTTTTAACTTGTACACTTGTCTTAAATTATTGTATGCTGTAAAATCAGAACGCGTCCATCCGTAGTATTGGTTTAGATCTAAACCATCAGTATATACAAGCATTCTACTGGTTAACATTGGTGTAACATCTACAATATTAAAGGAGTTTACAATTAGGTTTGTCAGAATCAATTCTGGGGTTGCCTCTGTTATTCGATTTGGATCGTCTTGATATTCTTCAAAATCACACGCTGAAAAAAGAAAAAGAGCGCATAAAGTAAAGATTGTATATTGTAACTTTTTCATTTGGATTAGAATTTTAAATTAATGTTGAAACCATAACTCCTTGCGGAAGGACTTTGAAATTGATCATCAAAACCTTGGTCAGGATCAATCTGTGGCACGTTAGAAAATAGGAATAAATTTCTTCCTACTAGGGATAAAGAAACATCGTCTAGAAATGTTTTCTCTAAATTTTTCTTTGGGAAATTATAGGTAAAAACAATCTCTCTGATTTTTAAAAATGTTTCGTCGTAATAGAAATCTTCAAAAGCCTCTTCTTTTTGATAAATATCTTTTGCCCAAGATATATAATTTACAGCAGTATTGTTTGGTGCATAAACTCTAGTATCATTTACAATATTTCCATTAGTATCGTAGGTTACGGCTCCTTGCACTACGACAACTCCTGGGTCAATATATGAGGAAATACCATTCACAGCATCTTCTCGTTCAGGAATTACGGTATTTGGATGTGTTCCAGCCCAATGCATTTCCAAATTGGTTATCGATGATATTAAACCACCAATGCGTCCATCTGCAGAAATACTCAAGGAGAAATCTTTATATCTAAAGGTATTTTGTAAACCAAAAGACCAATCTGCCGCATCATATCCGATTTTTCGCACAAAAGGATCGGAAACTCTTGTACCATTTTGAATGATGTTTTGTCCTCCGGGAGTTTTTTCAAAAACATTAATCCAAATTTCATCCATTCGACTTCCTTCTTTGATGTTATTAAACTCTCCTGAACCATCAGGAGATTCCTCGAGATATCTTCGGTATTGTGTCCAGTTGGTTGCGACATTCCACTCAAAATTTTCAGTTTTTATAGGCTTCCCCGATAGTAAAATTTCATAGCCTCTTCTACGAAACTTCCCCCCGTTTTCCAATCGTGATGAAAAACCTGAAGATTCGGAAACAGGAACCAAAATTAAATTGTTTTTATCTAAGATATTGTAATAGGCAAAATCTACATTTAATCTACCTCTAAAAAATCTAGCATCCAAACCAAACTCCCAAGTATCTGAAATTGCGGGATTTAAATCAGGGTTTATTTGAACCCCTGAAAAATCAACAGAATTTACATTATTCCAGCTAGCCCCCTGATTATAAGCTTCAATATGATTGTAAGGTTGGTTACTCAACTCTCCCGAATCTGTATTTGGAATAAAGCCATCACTAACTCGAGACCAAGACCCTCGTAATTTCAACAATGAAAATGCGGTTGGTAAGTCAAATAAGTCAGATAAAACTGCACTGGTACTAACAGAGGGGTAAAAAAAGGAATTGTTTTTTGTTGGTAAAGTAGAAACCCAATCATTTCTTCCCGTAACTCCTAAATACAACCAATTATACAATTCAAGATCTACGGTAAAATAGGCCGAACCTACCTGTTCTTCAGACTCTCTATTATCTCCTGAAACAGGATTTAATGAATTTGCAATATTGTAATAATTAGGTACAATTAAACCATCGGTGTTGATACTAGATTGCAAGTATTTTGCATAACGAACTCCAGTACCAAGATTAGAAGTGAGCGAAAAATTCTCACTGAATTCTTTGGAATAAGACAGCACTGCATCTGTATTGAAGTTGAAATTAGATTCGTTGTTAACAAAATAGTTTCCATCGGAATAATCGTTAAAACCTCTGATGTAACTTTTAGGTTCCTTTTGTGTTGTTCTAAGACTATAGGACTAAAACCCGATTTTACGTTAAACCCCAAATCATCTGAAATTTGATAATTTAAATTCACCTGACCAAGTGTCGTATTTCTAAACCATCCTTGGTTGTATTCGTATGCCATAAACCATGGGTTATTAAACCATTGCTTATTGTATTGAAGTTGTTGAAATCCTTCCTGCCCTTCTTCCCAATAATTTCGCATTTCTCGTAGGTCAATATTTGCTCCCATCCACATAATACTATACAGATAACTTTGTGAACCATATCCTAAATTTGGATAATTTTCAGACTCTTGTCGCCCGTAATTAAGACTGGCATCTACGGTAAATTTATCAGATAATTTATACCCTCCTGCAACACTAAAACCATATACATCTAAATCCATGTTAGGTACCATTGCTTCTTGATAAGACTTAGAAGCAGAAACTCTAAAATTTCCTTTTTCATTTCCACCAGTTACACTTAGATTATGAGTTTGTAAAAGACCTGTTCTAAAAAAATTATCAATATTATTTTTACCTTTTGACACAAAAGGAGTAGCAATTCTTTGTCCTGTAATAGGATCAATTGGACTATTATATTGTGGGGTTTCAAAATATCCACTCTCGGTATTTGCGGGTTGATCTAATTTAGGTCCCCAAACGTATCCACTGTATTCAAAACCATCTACATACACATATTCTCCTGCATCACCAGTACCATAAACGGTTTGAATTTCTGGAGACCTCAAGAACCCACTCTGAAACTGCGTGGATGAATTATACTCTACGGTTACTTTATTTCCTCCTCTTTTCGTGGTTATAAGTAATGCTCCGCTTCTTCCTAACGAGCCATATAATGCAGATGCAGTTGCTCCTTTTAGAACACTAATATTCTCAATATCATCTGCGCTAATCTCATAAAAATCCGCATTGGGATTCGGTACACCATCAATTACTATTAATGGAGTTCCTCCTCGCATGGATATTTGAGGGTCTTGAAAAAAATCAGTAGAGGTTCTAATGTCTAAACCTGCCACTTTACCGGTAAGTGTAGTTGCTGGATTTGTCTCTCTAGCTTTAACCATGTTGTCCCCGTCAAATTCCGTTACAGAATACCCTAAAGACTTTACTTCTTTTTTAATCCCTAAGGCAGTTACAACGATTTCGTCAAGTTGTTCCTCACTTGGAATCATCGTAACATTTAAAGTTGTTGTCGTACTTACAATTCTTTTTTCTAATTTAAATCCTAAGAAAGAAAAGTTTAAAACATCTCCTTTAGCTACCTTAATAGCATACTTACCATCAAAATCAGTGACAACTCCCTTTTGTGTTCCCTCTACAAGAACACTTACTCCCATGAGTAATTCACCCTCTTCAGATGTGACGACACCCGAAAGATTTATGTTGCTTTGTGCGTAGCTTTCAGCAACAAAACATAAAATTATCAAAACATTAAATAATTTCATAAAAGTTTTTATTTTTCTTGAAATGTGCATAGTTTGAATATTAATTCTGTAAAAATAGAATGATACATTGCTTTCAAATGTAGAATAAAATTCCATCTAGAACAGAAGCAGAGCATAAATTGGACAAAATACCCTTCCTATTTGAACAATATGACTAAAATAACACCCTCTTTTATTTCAAAAAACCCCTCTAGGATATAAAATAAGTTACCTAGGTATGGAATATTTAATTTCTACTTTAAATAATATAAGTCACATAGTAGTAAAATTAACTGCAATTTAAGTCTGGTTTAATTTGAAATATCATATTAATCCTAGGAGTTTATTAAATACTTTACAATTAAAGAATATGGGAAACTCTGTAAAATAAGTATTGAGATTGGTCATTCATTCACTGTTTTACTTTCACAGCCACACTTTTACAAATAGCACAGCGACAACTACTGCTTTAAACTGGGATTTAAACTACAAAAAATCTATTTCATAGTACGATAAACTGCACTATGAAATAGATGTATATGGCTTACAAGTATATGTAAATTTACTGTTCTATATCCGGGTAAACTTCTTTTAAAACTCTTCGTAATACGGGCAATAATTCAACCTCACTTGCTTCTTTATCTTTATAATACCCGGTATATGCTACCACCAAATTCTTTTTCGGGTTTACGAGAAGTCCTTGACCTCCCCAGCCACCCTTGTAAAAATCATCATTTTTATATACCTGATCCCATTGGTAAATAGAATGCGAAAAATCATCTTTTATCGCATTATTAGCGAAAGCGTTTTCCCATAATTTTGGGTTTCCGTCATCTAAAATTCGGGTAACAATTTTATCTGAAATAATTTTTTCTTTGGCAATTGCAGAATAGCTGGGTGTATATAACATTCCAAATCGTGCAACATCTCTAAGTCTTGCTAATAACCCCCCATGCGTTATCGGAACACCATATCTTGGTGCCAAAATAGATGCATCTGCTTCCGCCCCAATTTTACTCCAAATTTCTTTAGTAAGTGCATCCTGAAAAGGCATCTTCATTATTTTCTCCACCAGCCATCCAAGTAGAAAAGTATTTGCTCCGGAATAATTGTATTCCGTTCCTTGTGGAGCGGTAAATCCGGGCCTTA
The DNA here is from genome assembly GCF_002954385.1 of Tenacibaculum sp. SG-28. Classification (GTDB taxonomy): domain Bacteria; phylum Bacteroidota; class Bacteroidia; order Flavobacteriales; family Flavobacteriaceae; genus Polaribacter. The sequence continues at coordinate 253,806 of NZ_MQVY01000004.1, read as the reverse complement.
TCTTGGCGAGCATTTCGTATGGATTTTTTGGAGAATCATCGGTAAAAAAACCATCTCCTAATGTAATAGAATATTTATAATAACAAGATTCCCAATCTTCATACTCCTCATGGCAATTTACACCAGTAGCCATGTCTAAAACATTTCGTACCGTTATATCCTTATAATCGGAATCTTCTAATTCAGGAATATAAAAGCTTATGGCTTTATTCACATCTATTTTCCCCCTATCTTCCAAAATAGCGACTAGAGTAGAGACAACCACTTTAGTAACCGACCAATAAATAGGTTTTTCATATGGTTCTTGCCTAGGATATTGTTCGTAAACTACAGCACCATCCTTAACAATTACAATTCCCATTACTGTGGACTGATCAGAAGTTATAAAATCTTGGAAAGACATTTCCCCTTCAGGGGTTGTCACCAAACAATTGGGAATAGAAGCATCTTGTTTGTTTTCCAATACTGAAACTTGCCCTTCGCGATAGACGTTTACCGTAGGCATAAAACGATGAAGATTCTTATTGTTCCAAGATTGGTCTGTTCCATAAACAGTCCACCAGATATTATCTTTTGGTAGTTTTTCGATTTGACTCCGAACTTGAGACACCGATGAAGCACTTTTAAATGAAACTGCTAAAGATTCTGAGGAACCTTTAGCAGAATCGTGCACTACTTTAGACTTTGTGCAGCTATTCATAGTACATACTATGAAGAACAATAAAGTCTTTAAAAATTGTGGATACACTCTAATCATATAAACTTAATTATGGTGTTACTAAAACGGTTCCATAAATGTTACCTGCCTCAATAGTCTCGTGAGCTTTCGCTATTTCGTCTAACGTATACGTTGCTGCAATTCTATTATCTAAGGCGCCTTTAGTTAAAAAAGTAGTAATATCGCTTATTGCTGCTTGCTTTGCTGACTCTGGCATAGCGTATACCAAAACTAAACGTATGGTAATATCCATAAACATCATTCGTACAAATGGAATTTTTGGATTCATATCGGTCATGGAAGAGTAACTCGCAATAATTCCACTTGTTTTCAAAATATCTAAAACTGGTAATAAATTTGCTCCGAAATCACCTTCTACAACTCGATCAATTTTTCTACCTTTTGTAAAATCTAAAATGATAGTATTTACGGCTTCGCTTGGGTGCCCAACAACCAAATCTGCTCCTGCCCTTTCACATTCGGCAATACTAGCATTACTTGATGCAGTAGCAATAACTGTTGCTCCTGATGCTTTTGCCCATTGAATGGCGTAATATCCTACTCGCCCTGCTCCACCAGTAACTAAGATAATCTGGTCTTTAACAGCACCATCGGCAAAAACTGCGCGATGCGCTGTCATTGCAGGAATGGCCATCATTGCCCCTGCTTCAAAAGATGCATTATCCGGCAATACGACAGCTTGTTCAGCAGGAAGACAAACAAATTCCGCTGCGGTCCCTTCGTTTCTTCCATATTGCGCATTATACGTCCAAACGCGCTCCCCTATTCTAGCCTCTGATACACCTATTCCAACAGCCTCAATAACTCCAGAACCATCACTATGTGGAATTACCGAACCATTGTCTAATAATGCTGGATTAGCTCCTGCTCTTTTTTTAGTATCCGATGGATTTACACCAGATGCTTTAATTCTAATTTTAACTTCTCCTGCTTTTGGCTCCGGAGTAGTATATTCTCCAACCAATAGCACTTCTTCTGCGGTTCCAAACTTTTCAAACCATGCTGCTTTCATATTTGTAATATTTTAAATTTAATTATAATTCTGCGGATAATCCTTCTGTGTGCCCATCCAAGCCAATAGCTTGGCCTGAAATATACCTCCCTAAAGGCGAGGCCAAAAACAATGTTAAATTTGCAACATCTTCAGGCTCCACAAAAGTTTTTAAAGATACTTGCTTCACATACAGAGATTTTATTTCTTCAATTGTTTTTCCTTGCTCTTTGGCATCTGCTTCTATTACGCGATCGATACGTTCTCCAGATACGCTTCCTGGGCAAATAGCATTTACTCTAATATTGTATTTCCCTAATTCCATGGCAAGAGTTTTTGTCATTCCAATAGTTCCCCATTTGGCTGTTGTATATGGTGAACGCAATGGAAATCCATAAAAGGAGGCAGAGGATGCCAAATTAACTATGGAGGGGTTGCTCGATTTTTTTAGCATCGGTATACCCTCTTTTATACAATGGAACATCCCGTTGACATTAATATTCATAGTGGTTGCCCATTCTGATGGATCAACATCTTCTAAAGCAGCTGTAGGACCTGCAATTCCGGCACTGTTTACCAACACATCGATATGCGTAACTTGTTCCTTAATATGGGTATAAAAAGTTTTAACCTCTTCATAACTCGCTACATCTGCTCGGTAAATAAAAATATCGGGAAACTCTTTTTTAAAAGCTTTAATATGTGACTCCGAAATATCACATACAAAAACATTACAGCCTTGTTCTGCAAAAGCGGAAACTATTTTACGTCCAATACCGGAGGCACCAGCAATAACAACAACATTTAATTTGTTTTCTAAGGTTATCATATTTTATGTTCTTTTAGATTTTTGTAGGAGGATAGTATAAGGATGATGTAAACAAAGATTAATGGAAAAGCAGATATTAATACTGCTATTTTTAAAGACTCTAGACTTCCAATATACATTAATGCTATCGGTAATATAATCAATGTAAATGCCCAAAATAGGCGTTGCCAGGTACTTGGATCTTTCTCTGCAGGAAGTCTTTTTGTTGCGCACGATGCCAAGGTATATGAGGTAGAATCAAAACTTGTAGCCATGAACACAACACTCATCAAACAAAACAAAATCAGTACTGTATTATTTCCAGGAACTATCGAGGAAATAACAGCTACTATGGCCTCAGCAGGATTTCCATTGTTAACCATTTCAGAAATGGAAAGCTGTCCACTCAATTCTAAATGTAAAGCAAAATTACCTAAGATTCCATAAAAAAGCATACAGCCTAAACTTCCAAATACAATCGTACCAATAACAATTTGTTTAATAGAGCGACCTCCTGATATTTTTGCGATAAAAATCCCCATAAATGGTCCAACAGCAACCCACCAGGCCCAATAAAAAATTGTCCAATCCTCTACAAAACGGGAATTTGATAAAGGGTCTGTCCAGGTAAGCATCCTTACAAAATCTTGTACCATTAACCCAAGACTATTGATATTCATTTTCAAAATAAATGCCGAAGGGCCAACGACAAAAACCAATGCAAGAAAAATGAATGCCGATATCGTATTAAACTTACTTAATCGTTTAATGCCTTTTCCTAAACCCAAATACACAGAAATGGAAAAAATAATAGCGCAAAAGAAAATAACTATCAATTTTAAACCAAGCGAATCTTCTATCGAAAATATTTTTGCAACTCCTGCAGAAATCATAGGAGTTCCAAGCCCCATCGAGGTTCCTGTAGATCCCAGTAAGCCAATCATGAACAGCACATCAATAGCTTTACCTATAAAACCATCCGTATATTTTCCTAAAACTCGAGAACACGCCTTACTTATCCGAAGAACAGGTACTTTTTTAACATAATACACATAACCTAGGGCAACAGCAGGAACACTATAATATGCCCAACCAATGACCCCCCAATGAAACATTCCATAAGTAGCAGCCAATTCGATAGCATTTTTACTACCAACCTCAGCTCCGAGCGGAGGTGTATTTAAATAATATGCCCATTCAATTGTCCCCCAATACAGAATTCCAGTCGCCACTCCTGCACAAAACAACATAGAGGCCCAACTGAAGGTACTAAAATTATAGTTATTGGTTCCCAATACTATAGTTCCATACCTACTAAAAGCCATCCAAAGTGCAAATAATAAAACTGCGATAGATAGTACTTGATACACACTTCCAATATTATCCTCTAGGATTATTTTTAGATCATTGAGATAACGTTCACTTTGTTCCGGCCAAAACAATAAGGGTATTGTAAAAACCATTAAAAATAGTAAAGAAGAAATAAAAATTGTTTTATCGGTCTTAAGTTTAAAATCAGTAGAATTTCGTTGTTTAATCATGTGTCAAAACTATATTTCGAAACACCAAACATCTCATTAAATCGTCCAAAAAAGAGTGTTTTTTTGACCAAAATCTTAAAGATATTGTTAAAATTTTAAGGATTTTATTTAGAGTCGACGATATCTTGAAAAAAGCGCCAAATTTCAGAAGAGGAATTAATATCCATATTTCCTGTACTTCCAGGCCAATCATGTCCTCCGTTGTTTACCCGATAAAGTATAACTTTATTGGAAGAAGTATTTCTTGAGAAGATATATTTCGTTATGGAACTACCATCTGTTACATTATCATTTGGCAATTCTTCTGAAACTAATTGTGTACAATCGTTTTGTGTTGCCCAAAAATTAAAAGTATCCATTGTTGGTAGATATGCTCCATATCCATCTCTATTTTCCAAATCACCCTCCCACAGTGTAGTAGTATCGTTATCGCCATTAATTTTTAAAACAGGAATAGCATTTTTAGGACAATCATCATATATCCATTGCATCATACAACCTGTAACTGGTGCAATTGCTTTAAAAGTTTCGGGATGTTCACAAGCTAACCTGTAACACATATCACCACCATTTGACATTCCGGTTACAAAGGTATGCTCAGGATTTAGAGCATAGGCTTTTTGTAAGTAAATAGCCAAGGAGTTTAAAAAATCAGAATCGTTTACTGTTTGATTTTGATGAAAATCATACCCTACATTCCAGAAGGTATACCCGTTATCATCTTTAATACCTTGCGGATAACAAACAGCAAAACCATTTTTTTTTGCTACCGCATTCATCGCTGAGTAATTTCGTATGAGATTGGCAGACCCCGAATATCCGTGAAGAACAAAAACTAAAGGAGCATTTTCTTCAATTCCAGCAGGAATATATAAAATATAGTCTCTATTTAAATTCTCATGGTTAAAATTATTATACGAAAGCACCTCCTCAGATTCTGTCTCTTCTTGCGCTAAAGCAGAGGAGCACGCTACCAGAAATAATGTAAAAGAAAAAGAAAACAACAAAAGCGTAAGCTTGGTTTTAATCGTAAACGTTAGAGTTTGTGCATTTTTTGAATATACCATTTATTTTAATTTAAGCGTGTTCTTATAAATTATTTACTTGCAACCAATTAACAAAGAGAGGAAGCCATTGCTCTGTTCCATCCTTCTTTCTACCGATGCCAAAGCCATGACCTCCTTTTGGGAACAGATGTGTCTCCACTAATACGCCGTGTGCTGCTAATTTTTTAGCATATTCTGTGGTTTCTTCCACAGAACAGACCTTGTCGTCATAAGCATGTACCAAAAAAGATGGAGGTGTATCTTTAGACACCATATCGAGTAGTGTATTTTCCTTTATTTCACTATTGGTTAATTTCCTGAAGTACAAACTTTCCTCTAGCCATTGCATATTTTCTTGAGACAGGTTTGTAACTCCATAAATTTGGGCGGTATAATTTGGCACCTCTTCTTTAGTTTCTGTTCTCCAAAGTGCAGCAACTGTAGCCAAGTGACTTCCTGCTGAAAATCCCATGAGACCAAGTTTGTCTATTGCAAATCCATAGTCGTTGGCCATACTGCGAAACATCCGAATAGCCTTTCTAAGATCCGATAAAGGCACCTTATTTGGTATGGTTGCAGAAATTGGATTTGGCAACCTGTATTTCAACACCGCTGCTGTTATTCCATTGGCTGCTAATTGTTTTGCTACTGCATAGCCTTCGTGATGAATAGCCACTAAACCATAACCACCACCGGGAATAATAATAACCGCTTTACCGAGATTTACACCCTTTGCTTTAAATACGGTTAAAGTTGGTTTAGTAACATCAAATAAACACCTAGTTCCCCATACTTCTTTTTCATACTCCTTTAAAGTATTCTTTTTATAATACGGTGTATTTATCTCTGTACTCCAGAGGTCATATATCTGCTGAGCACATAAACAATTAGCACCATTGAACAGGAATATAAAAATGATAATTCTAAAAAGCATTGTTCTTGTTTTGAATAGGAGTGATTATAAAACTGTATTGGTATTTCGAATTTAAAAGCTTGTATGCATCGTGTGTATGTGCACCCCAGCTTGTATCTCCACCTACACCCATTTGCTTATAATCAATATTTAAAGACACTAAATTTCTGGATTTTACATCTGTAGTATGACGATTTTTAACTACATCCCCATCTCGATGTCTACCATCTGTTCTTTCCAAAGATTCAAAATCCTCTAAAAGGTTATGATGCACACTAAAATCAATGGTGGGTACTCCTTCTACTCTAATTCCATTCCCGTCTTTATTTACCAAACTAAACCATCTCACATCCGATTTATTCCCATTTTCTTGAGGTCTAATATATGGCCAGTATTGCTCAGCTACAGTTCCGGAGTACGTCCCTATTTTTGCACCTGTTTTTCTATCCCAATAACTTTCGTGTGGCCCTCGTCCATACCAAGTTACTTTATCATAAGTGGGATTTAGGAGAACCTGCAGTCCTACTCTTGGAATTTCTGGCATATCCGAACTGTTTATTTTTATGGCATTTTCAACTAAAATTTCTCCATTCGCAAACATTGTGTAAGTAGTGTCAAAACTTCCTATTTCGTTACCTGCCTCCGTGAATAAATTATAAGTAACGTCTACACTTACGACATCTGCACTTTTTGATGCTACGATGTTGTTTAGTTTTCTGTTTTTACTGGCAAACCTCCAATCTTTGCAACGTTTATGAAAATCATTTCCAAAATCGTTATCGGTAGGTGCTCTCCAAAAGTTTGGTGTAAAACCTGTATTGTTGTAGAGAATATTAGCATTATTATGGAAGGAGAGAGAAGTTATAGCACCGGTAGTTCTATCAAAAACTACTTTACTTACTTTTCCAGATATCTCGATAGAAGAATCTTTATCCACTAAGGTGATGGAATCTGTGGGTAGGCTGCTTGATTTTTGGTTTTTCTTCCCAAATAAAAATTGCTCCCAAGCAACCTCATGGTTTTTAGGAAGTAAATTTTTGGCAGATTTCGTAAAAGCTGCAATAGTGAGAACGTATTCCGCATTTTCTGATTTATTGATATCTGGAAGTGCAATAGATATAGTTTCTCCTGGCTTTCCTTGGATATTTTCAAGTATTCCTTCTGCTACTTTTGTACCGTCTTTTTGCAGATTCCAAAGAAAATCAAACTCGTTTAGATCAATAAAAGCATAGCCGTTGGTAATAGATAGCATCCCTTTTTGCTTATTGTTAAGGGTAAAGTCTATATATTGATATACTTTTTTTACTTCTTGCAGTGCCGGTTTTGGTGTTCGATCAGGATCTACAAGACCATTGAGACAAAAGTTCCCATCCGAGGGAACATCTTTTGGCCCAAAATCTCCACCATATGCCCAATATTCTTGTCCAGTTTCATCTTTTGTCAATATTCCTTGATCTACCCAATCCCAAATAAACCCTCCTTGTAGTATTGGATACTTTTTGATTATGTCCCAATAGTCTTTTAAATTTCCAACACTATTTCCCATGGCATGCGCATATTCACAAAGAATGTAAGGTCTATCCGCATACTTTTTAGCATAAGCTTCCATGTCTTCAATACCAGCATACATCGGAGCTACAATATCGGTATTAGACTCCAAACCTGCTTGTTCAAAAACAATTGGGCGAGATTGATCTTTACTTTTTAACCATTCGTATCCTTTAAAAAATACAGGTCCGTTTCCACATTCATTTCCTAATGACCACATAATGATAGAAGGATGGTTCTTATCTCGTTCAAACATACTCTTAAACCTATCCATGTGTGCAGCTTCCCATTCTTTTCGATATCCAGGATGCTTAATGGTATCAAAACTACCTTGATGTGAGGCGCCCATTCCATGTGTTTCAACATTCGCCTCATCTACTACATACATTCCATATTGATTGCACAATTTATAGAATAGTTCTGGCTGTGGGTAGTGAGAAGTTCGAATAGCATTTATATTAAACTTTTTCATAGTTTGCAGGTCTTTAACCATTGTAGCTTTATCCACATAATGCCCTGTGACATCATGATGCTCGTGTAAGTTAACCCCCTTAACATATATCGCATTTCCATTTACGAGTAATTGTCCGTTTTTTATAGTAATTGTTCGAAATCCAACTGCAGTACCTACTGTTTCAAGAAGCGTTCCTTTTTCATCTTTCAACCGGAGTATCAAATAATACAAATAAGGAGTCTCTGCTGTCCATTTACTTGGACTTTGTATTTTCCCGTTGAATTCTAACTTATTTTGGGCAGACTTTATGTTTTTAAAAACAGACTCCATCTTTGCGTTTACTAACTCAGCTTCTACACTGTACAGACCTGGAATGGAATCTGTTAGTGAAACAGAAATAGAAAGAATTCCATTTTCAAAATCATTTTCTAAAGCGGCATCAACTTGAAAATCCTTGACGTGATTTTTATTGCGTTTCAAAAGGTATACATCTCTTGTTATACCACTTAATCGCCAAAAATCTTGATCTTCAATATAACTAGCATCAGACCATCTGTAAACCTCTACCGCAAGTTGATTTGTTCCATGTTGCAAGTATTTTGTAATATTAAACTCCGCAGGGGTTTTACTACCTTCACTATACCCAACTCGTTTTCCATTGACCCAAATATGCATTGCAGAACTAACTGCACCAAAATGCAGATACACCTCTTCATCTTTAGATAGATTGGAGCAAGAGAAAGTAGTTCTATACGAACCTACAGGGTTATATTCTTTTTGTATTTTAGGTGGTGTTTTAGCATGGGGGTATTTAACATTCGTGTAAATGGGAATATCGTAACCTTGTAATTCCCAATTACCAGGAACATCAATATCTGCCCAATCGGAATCATCATAATCTGTTTTAAAAAAATAGTAAGGGCGATCCGCAGGTTTTTGGACAATATTGAATTTCCATTTTCCGTTTAAAGATGTATAAAACGGAGAAACAGAAGCCTCATCTTTGATTACATCCACGTCTTTTTTGTAGGGAATAAAATAAGACCTTGCAGGCTCTTTGTTTTCGGAAAAAATCAAAGGATTTTCCCAATTTTCAACAAGAGGCGTATCAAAAGGAACATTCTCATACTTGTGTTTAGTACACGAAAAAAAGAATACGGTACATACTATGAAAAAAAAATATGGGTAATATTTAAATTTTATCATTACTGGAAAATTAAAGGGTTGTTATAAAACCTTCACAGAACCAGAGAAAAATTCTAAATTATTTTTGTAATATTTCGTAAAATTCAGATTAAATACCGTTAGAGGACAAAAATAAAATGCACATAAAATACTAACTATCTGGAACTGTATTTTTTTTTGTAAAGTAAAAATAGTGCTTCAATAGCACAAAAACTGAGGATAAAAACACTTTGGACAATTTAACCCATCTTTTTGGACAATGAACAAAATCACCTCTGTAGAACTACTTATATTCAAGACCACATTCGTTCACTAATGACAAATACTATTATGAGATATGGCTTTATAAAAAAAATTATGTGTCATTTTTTTTTTAATAAAAAATGACACATAACACAAACAATATAAAAAACTAGTTTTTAAAAATAAAAACTACACTAACAAGATTATTTCTGCTTTAACACAGAAATCAAAAATGTATATTTTTTAACAAATAAAAGATGTCAAAAAATAAACATACTTTTCTCAAATCTAATAACAAATTATATAAAAAAACACTTAAATATACGTAAAAAACATCAGTTGAAAAAAGGTGTTTTTCCTGTTAAATAAATACATAGAATGACAAATTAGTACCGCAAAAAAACACCAATCATTAGGCATTTAAAAAACAAGTAATCTTTTCTGTAAAATGAACCTGTATTAAACAAGGAAGTTTATCTTTGCGGCCAAAATTAAAGTACCTCATTGAGAGTTGGATTTTTAACATACTTATTTGTTTCGCTATACTTAATTGCAATGTTGCGTCCTATAGCACCGCTTGTGGAGTATGCCATAAATTATGACTACATCGCGAAAATTCTATGCATCAATAAAGAAAACCTTTCCTTAAACTGTAACGGAAAATGTTATGTAATGAAAAAGTTACAGCAACAACAGGAGGAAGATTTTAACTCCATACAGATTGTAATAAAAGACTACCCTATTGGCTTTGTTGAATTAATTGGCGTAGCCAATATAGAAGATACCATTTTGTTGCAAAATAAACAGGCATTTTACAAACGAATATATACATACTTGGCTAGTTTCTCTATTTTTCATCCACCTCAATTTTAAGTTTACATACTACATTTTAACACATTACGTACTCCACGTAATTTTTTTCCATTACAGTATTTAAACATTCATAAATCCAAATGAAAACATATACAATTGTAGTGGCAATGGTTTTATTATTGCTACCATTGCACCACTACGCGCAAAAAAAATATCAAGGTAAGGTAATTAATGCCTACAATGAACCTATACCGGATGTCACAATTATCGGTTCCAAAAACAGTAAAACAGGAACTTTCACAGACCAAAATGGTAACTTTAGTATTCTACTAAACAATCCGGAAATAAAAGTTATTAAACTTGGCTATATACCCAAAACAGTAGCGCTACATACAGCATCTACTACTGTAATTTTAGAGGAATCCCGCGAAAATTTAGAAGTGGTAGTTGTTACTGCAAGCAGAGAGGAACAAAAACGATCTGAGATTCCTGCTGCGGTTGGGTTAATAAGTCCCAAAAAACTTCAAGAAACTAAGGCAATTGGAATTGAGCAACTTATAAATCAAATTCCCGGGACATATATGGCTACTTCGAAAGCATCTGGTAACGAACAACATTTTATGGCTACTCGTTCCCCAATAACCACCAAATCGTTATTCTTATATCTAGAAGACGGTATCCCTATTCGTCCTGTGGCAGTGTTTAACCACAATGCTTTACTAGAAATGAACGCGACTACTTTCGACCGAATAGAAGTTATAAAAGGACCTGCTTCGAGCATTTATGGCAGTGAGGCAATTGGTGGTAGTTTTAACTTTATCACTAAAAATCCCAAAAAAGAATTTGGCGGTTCCATTGGATTTCAAATAAATAATTTAGGCCTTAGAAGATACGAGGTAGAAACCTCAACAACCGTTGCTGAAAAGTACGGTTTTTACATTGGTGGTCATTACACACAAAGAAAAAATGGTCCTGTGGAACATTCCGATTATGAAAAAACGGCCATTTCATTTAAAAACACGAATGAATTTTCCAAAAATTTACAATGGGAAAAACGCAGTCGCTATAATTGACTATCGTTCGGATATGACAGGAGCGGTTTCAGAAAAAAATTACCAAAGCGGAAACTACGAAAGTAACCAAACCTTCACAGAGCGAGAAGCACTAGCATTACGATTTCGTTCTACGTTAATTAAACGATGGGACAATTCGGACAAAACATCCTTTCATTTTGTCTATCGCAATAATAAAATGGACCAGATTCCCTCCTATCGCATTCGACAAAATCGAAACCAAGGACAATTAACAGGTACCGGAAGCGGGGAAATTAACTCCAATGCATTCCGCAGTTATATGGGAATGATACAACATAAAATTGATTTTAATTTTTCTAAATCATCCTTAATTTTTGGAACCACTGTTGATTTTTCACCTCAAGATTACATGGCTGAAAAATTGGATGTAATTGTGGATACTAATACCGGAAAAAACCTAGACTACGCAATACGAAATGGTGATTATTTATTGTATTATCAGACCGATATTCTCAACTATGCCGGTTTTGCACAATATGAAATCTCCCCTATTCACAGTTTTAAGATAACAGGTGCTATTCGATACGATGGTTTTCAGTATAACTATGATAACCTAATTGAAGCTACTGCAGGAGTATCGGATACACAAGTATCGTATAAAAATTGGTCTCCGAAAATAGGATTTAACTATAGTTTTACAAATTACTTAGGGATATATGGAAGCTATGCAAACGGGTTTACACCACCGCAGGTTTCTAGTTTGTTTAGAAATAGTAACAACAACAATGTCGGTGATGTTATTTTTGATCTAAAGCCAGCAAAATTCAATAATTTCGAAATTGGAGGCTATTATAGCATTCCTACTAAATTGCATGTAGATCTTGCATTATACCAATTAGATGGAAGAAATCGTCTTGTTTCGATGCGTGATGATGCGGGTAATTTTGTTCAAAAAAATGCAGGAAAAACTAGATCTCTTGGTATTGAACTCGGCACTACATATAATCTTACAAAGAATCTATCCATAGCTTACAATGGAAGTTTTGCCTCTCATAAATACATATCTTTCTATGACAACAATATAGATTATTCGGATACTCGAATGGAAATTGCCCCAAAATATTTAGCCAATATTACAATGCAATACAAACCACTTCAAAATTTATTTTTAGCCCTTGAACTGGAACAGGTTGGCGAGTACAATACCAGTTTTGAAGGACAGGCAATTGTTGGGCAAAACAGCAATGGTGAAGATACTTTTGGAACTGCAACTTACGGCGGTTATAACATCCTTAATTTTAGAGCAAATTATACCTTTAAAAGTATAGAGCTATGGATGCAAATGTTAAACATAAATAATACACTATATGCCGTTCGGGCTTCCTACAGCAAATGGAGTAAAGAAAACACCTACAGCATAGGTAATCCAAGAGCCTTTCACTTTGGAGTAAAGTACAATTTGTAAACCCAAATCAGGGAATCTTGAAGGTTCCCTGAACTTTCATAAACCATGATAAAAATGAAAAATAGAAAATTACACCAATGGGTTTGGAAATGGCATTTTATTGCTGGAATAATTTCCCTTCCATTTGTATTGATATTGTCGGTAACAGGAGCCATATATTTATTTCATTCGGACGTTCAAAATGAAGTTGTTGCAAAAATCCAAACGATTAAAGTCTCCGAAAAACCTCCAATATCCTACCAAAAACAATGGGAAATTGCGAAAAAACACATGAAACAGGAACCTGACGCTGTACTCCTGAACTCCAATGATGAAGATGCTACTCCTTTTACATCTGGTAGATTTAGTCATAAAAAGACCCTTTTTATAAATAAATATACTGGGGAAGTTACTGGTACATTTAGTCCCAAGGACACCTGGATGCACTCGATTCGAAAATTACATGGAGAACTATTGGGTGGAAGTATAGGAACCAAAATAGTGGAACTTATTGCGAGTTGGATGGTAGTTTTAATACTATCAGGACTATATATATGGAGTCCATTTAGCAAAGGAATTAAGGGAATCTTCACCATTCGTCTAAAAGAGGGAAAACGAGTTTTTTACAGAGATCTTCATGCTATTCTTGGTTTCTGGATGTCGATACTTTTATTATTAGTATTGGCAGGAGGGTTTCCATGGACAGATGTATTTGGCGCTAATTTTAAGACATTACAACAGCTAACAAATACTGGATACCCTAAAACTTGGAATGGTAAAGGCCTATTTTCGAAACAAAATGGAGAAGCATTAGTTTTAGAGGAAATGGTCTGGATTGCCAAAAATCAAAAACTTAAAGGGGAAGTAACCATAGGATTGCCCAAAAACTCAAAAAGTACTTTTTCTGTATCCAATAAAACATTTCCTTTAACGGAACAAAAAATGCTGCATTTTGATCAATATTCAGGAGATTTAATAAAAGCGCATAACTGGAGTGATGTTGGTTTTTTAATGCAAGGACGCATGTGGTTAATGGCATTTCATCAAGGTGAATTCAATGGCTGGAATTGGTGGGTTATGTTCTTTACTGCAGTAGCCCTAACAGTAATGAGCTTGGCTGGATTACTCTCGTATTGGTATCGTAAACCTCAGAAAAAGTGGGGTATCCCAAAAGCACCAAAACATTTTTCTGTTGGTTACGGAATCGTTTTATTAATACTTATATTAGGTCTTATTTTTCCATTATTCGGAGCTAGTTTAGTAATAATCTCCATGTACTCCCTAAAAACCAAATTGACCTACAAAAAGTAGTAGATTAAAAAAAATATAACAAAAATGAAATAGTGTATATTGTAGTATTCGTAAAATAAAACGGTACCACAACACAAAAAGTACGATCCTATTATTTATAGATTATTAGTGGTCTTAGGTTGAATACCGTTTTTTATAAAACTTTTTGTAAGAACTTGGGTCTAATACACAAAACATTATTTTTATGCAAAAAACAGTTAGTGTCTTTTTAGTATTTCTTTGGTTACTGCAATCTTGTAGTACACCAGAAAATTTCCCAGAAAACGCTTCCGTATTACCAGAAACGGAAGGATACAAAATGCTTCTCATTGGGAATAGCTTTTTTAAACCGTATGCCGAAAAACTTGATATAATGGCAATTGAAGCTGGTTTTGAAAATCACAATAGTACTATAGTTTTTCGGGGAGGTGAAAACGGCAGACCAATCAATTTTTGGAAGGATACTAATAGTGACGAAAACAATTTAATTAAAGCAACTCTCGATCGAGGAGGTATCGATTTTTTTGGAATGACCATGGGGCATGAAACTGAGAATCCAATAGAAGGACATCGTGCATGGATAAACTATGCACTGCAAAACAATCCAAACATAACTATTTTCATCTCTTTATCCCCTTTTGACTTCCCAAATGGCGACCCAAATGGCACGAGACCAGATTGGAATACATTTGCAATCGATAATGGATTTAATTCCATACAAGAGTTCTACGATTATTATGTAAACGAAATCATACATAAAGAAATTGTAGACCAATTACGTATTGAATTTCCCGCTGTAAAAATATTTACTATTCCAACGGGCTGGGCTACTTTTGAACTAGCACAAATGAACATTGATGGCATATTGCCAGAGGACATCGCTATGTTTGGAGTAAAGGAAACTTCTATTTTCACAGATGCAAAAGGGCATCAGGGAGACATAGTTCGCAACACAGGTGGTCTTATATGGTTGCATAGTATCTATAACGTCGATCTAGATACCAATACTTATGAAACAGGATTCGAAACAAACTTACACCAAATTGCAAAACAAATAACAGATAAGCATGCAGTGAAGTATACATTAAAAACGAATTAAATTTGTGAAGAATCGCAAGTAATTTATACCAAAAAAAGAAATGTAATCTTAAACGACTCCTTTAATCCTAAAAAGATCATATCCTCCTAAATTTATTTTGAATTCAATGTTGTAAAAACAATATCCATCTAGTTTTGAAGGCTACTTGAGTTGAATATATTGATAACATTAGAAAGAGATGAAGCTTAAAAACTAATAGTTTCGTTAAAGTTCGCAGGTATTAGGCTCTACATGAATTAACACATAACTTAAATTAACCATTTCTTGCATTAAAAAGTCTTTTAACCTGTGTGCTATATCGTGCCCTTCTTTTACCGTAATACCAGAATCTACAACAATATGTAAATCAATTTGGTAATACATTCCTGCTTTTCGGATATAACATTTTTCAGTTCCTATGACGCCGACAACCTCTTCCGATTTGGTTCTAATTTCCATCAGTATATCCTCGTACAATTGTTCGTCCATGATTTCCCCTAAAGCAGGTCTTGCTATTTTATAACTATTGTATAGTATAATTATGGAAGCAAGTAAAGCGCACCAATCATCTGCTGCCTCAAAACCAGGCCCCAAAAAAATAGAAAAAAAGATACCAATGAATGCCATTACTGAGGTAATTGCATCTCCTATGATGCCATGCGTCTGCTTTGAGGGAAGAGCTATTGGTTTCTCTACTTTTTTTAATGATTATTCTATAAGAAATCTCCTTCCATAAAATAATTCCAGCTAAAACAATTAAAGTCCATGGTTTAGGAATTTCATGAGGGGTTTGAATATTACGAATACTTTCGTAAGCGATGACGGTTGCAGATACAACTAAAAAAACTACAATAACAAATGTTATTAATGGCTCAATTTTACCATGACCGTACGGATGATTTTTGTCTGCAGGTCGTTTTGCGTATTGCAAACCAAGTAAAACTAGTAAAGATGTAAAAATATCTGCAGTAGACTCTATAGCATCAGCAATTAAAGCATAGGAATTACCTAGGACCCCAGACACCCCTTTTATAACTGCTAAACAAGTGTTACCTAGTAAGCTGAAATATATGGTTTTTATGGCTTTTTGATCATTGTTCATATTTTACGTGTAGTACTAAGAAAAAATAAATTCATAGAATTTAAAGTTTAAAGCGTTACATAAAGATCATTGAATTAAAAGAAAAAATATTATTGTGTACTAAAACTACGAATATAATACGTAGTAAAAAAACCCAAGAGAAAACATCTTATCCAAAATATTTTGTATTGCAACTGTAGTATAGGGGCCTTTTAATACTATAAAACTACTACAACGTATTTTTCATCTTTTAAAATACTTTTCTTTGAACTAACAGCTGTAAAAAACAAATAGTCTTAAATATTGCTTTAGCTTTTTCATGATATTGAATATCAAATTTGCTAACTGCATATAAAGTTGAAATTCTAATCTGGAAAATCATAGAAAACAATGTGTTTTCCTGTAAAAACTAAAAATCATGAAAATAAAACAAAAAATTGTCCAACTGGCTTTGCAACTATGTTTACTTTGCATTCTTTTTTCTTGTGATGCCAATAATGATTTAAAAAACAAAACTACAATTCTTGAAGAAGACATTGCCTCCGAAGTTACTTTTAAGGAAATAGAAAAAAGTAAAGTAACCAATTCTAAATGGTGCGGACATATTGTTTCCTGGGATGAATGGGGTAGAAAAAGTAAAGATTGTCGTGGATGGGGTTTGTGTAATGCGTCTTGGTTTCAACCTTGTAAAGAGAAAAAAAACACTAGTGCTTCTGAAAGTAAAAAAATAAAAAGTTTTGCAACAGAGGTTTACAGGGAGAAAAATACTGAGGAATATTTCATTTTACTTGCGCTAAACAAACCAATTCCTAAAGGAATTAACTCCAATGATTTATTATTTAGAATAGACAAAGATATTATTTTAGAAACAGAGAAAAGCTTGGGTCATAAACTAACTTTCAAGACAGGCGTCTATAAATTCGACGAAACCATTGACGAATTTGGTGGGTATAAAATTTTCTTGTATTAAAATTTAACATAGTCATGACGAATAGAAACTATTTTATTGCGAAGAATAAAAAACGTATTCTGTATCTCATTTTAATAATTGGGCTTAAAAATACTTTCCCCCTATTTTCACAACAATGGAACTGTGATATGGACAAAAACGAGTCCTTAAATATTAGCATGGTAAATACTGATGATATTTATTGTATCGCAAAACAGAACCAAGTAAAAACGGTATTATACACTTTTGGTATTTGGTGTGAACCATGTATTCTTCACCTTGCTAATGCGCATCAAATTGCTATTACACATGAAGCTGAGTTATACATTTTAATGATCGATGAAGGGGATAGCCCGCATTTAATATGTGGTATTAATTTTTTAAGAGAGCGGTATCCAAATATAAAAATACTAGTGCTTAGCGATAGCGACTATCCGTATAGGAGAACAAGAAAATACAAGAAATTTTTAAAAGAAATAACTCCAAAAACATTTAGGAATAGTAATGGGATGTCTAAATATATCGTCTTAGATACTTCTGCAAACGTACTAATGGTTACCAACTGGAAAGACAATAAGGGTAACGATTGGAAAGATGACTCTAAAATGATTCAAAAAAAGGTTTTGCCATTACTTACAAGGAGAGAGCATAAATTAAAATAAAAGCTATAAAAAAGTACGGGTCTCTTGTCTAGGTTTACTAACAAATTCATTTCACGGTAGGATCCATAGAATACAACCAACAAACAATACGTCCCGACTAAAAAACAAAAAAGCCTTACTATTTCTAGTAAGGCTTTATGTGATCGCGACAGGATTCGAACCTGTGACCGTCTGCTTAGAAGTAAGATCCAAATACGGAATAAAGCATTGATTTTAAGAAAACTATAAAAAACTAAAGATAAAGACATAAAAAAGACATAAATATCTTAATGGCCTACCTTAATTTAAAAAACATTCATGTTTTATATTAATTGCATATAATACTCAATCAGTTCTTTATTAGCTTTAGTACTCGTTTTATTATTCGTTGAGTAATTTTTCAAATCTCCATTTCTCAACCTCTTTAATTCTTAGTATTCTTTCAACAATTTCAGAATCGTATCAACATCTTGATTTATTAAATCCAATCCAATTTGGAAAGAATTTTTCTGCCGTTTTAAAAATTGATTCATCAATTTTTTAGGACGCATAACTCAGTTATTATTATTATGTCCGACAATTAAATTCATTCTATGGTTAAGAACATAATTAAAAGCGTCTTATAAATAATGGTTCCGACAGTCACATAATCCTTCGTCTTCCCAAATAAACGCTCCTGACATTATTTCATATTCCATCTTTGGGTTGTCAATTCCAGATTCCTTTGGTAACGTTTCTTTATTCCTAATGAATGTTATCTAAATCCATATTTTTAAAATAAAATCCATTTTTAGTTTTGAGTGCGTATTAAAGTTAACGGTTTTGGCTATGGTTAGTAATGTTTAAAATTATGTAGCCTTTATTCAGGACGGGGCATAATTATTGCCAACGGAATTGTGTATGGTTAGTTGCGTAGTTAAGCAACTAAATTAGTAAACAAATACGAACCTGAGAAAATTCCTTC
>NZ_MQVY01000004.1:226876-229793 GCF_002954385.1 Tenacibaculum sp. SG-28 | reverse complement strand
TTTTGGCTAAGCTGCGTTTTAATGCAGTTTAGGTTTTGTTGTAGCTAGTTTCATTTTTCCATTTTATTTTTACAGCAGAAATTTTTTCTAATTCTAATCTATTTGCTGTCAATTTTCTAAATCCATTTTTTAGATAAAAACTCAATGGAGAATTATATAAATCTCCATTTTTCTTTCTGTCTTTATTATGGTCAATTACCCAACCATTTAATTCATTTTCTTGCTGTTTTACTAGTTCAAGTATATTAGTTCCAAATCCTTTTCCATGAAGATTTGAGTCCAAAATAATTGCAAACCATTTTTCGTTATCTCGCTTAAAGTCAAAGTACCAACCCTTAACTTTCCGTTCTGAATTAATTAAAAGTAGATGCCTTTGTTCATTCAGGTTATTGAGGTATGCATCAAATTCTTCAATAGAATTAAAAGATAAGCTTTCAGGATATTCGTTGTTCCATAAATCAAAAACCTCATGCTTTTCAGTTTCTAATAATATTGGACGTTGGATGAATTCCATTTTAGAGATTATTTTAATTAGCTACAACGGTTTGGCTAAGCTGCGTTTTAATGCAGTTTAGGTGGTGTTGTACACCGTTTTTAATCTGCAAATATTCTTTCTTTTCTGTGTTCCAAAATCTCTACAGGATAAAAGAATAATTCTTTCTTTTTATTAATAATCAGGCTGTATTCTCCTCTAATAAAAAACGAGCTCTCGTAAGCATATTCTCCGTTTATTTGAATTTCATAATTTCCATTTTCCATTTTTTTGTATGTAGAATTCTTTAAACTTAACACCCCATTTCCACAGTCATAGAATTCCGTTAAGTCTTCAAATTCAATTTTCCCTTTTTTAAAGTTTAATTTATATAAAAACAAGTCACTTTCAGGCTTTTCTTTTTTAATATAAAATCCTCTTTCTGCATGAATACTTTTACTGTAATAGTCACCTGAAATGTTTTTGTCATATATTTCAAAGTATAAAGTATCTTTTACTTCTTTCTCAAGTCTGATTTTATCTTTTAATTCTTTTTTTACTTTATATGAATTAAATTCATTTCCAACTTCTTTCTTCTCAATTGGATTTTTACAACTTATAAAGAAAATAATTTTCAGTAATAACAATATTTTTTTAAATACTTTCATTCAAATGGTGTACAACGATTAGTGTAAAATGCGTTTTAATGCATTTTTACACCTTGTTGTGCATAGTTTTTTCTCTTTGTTTAGTTGCTTCATACATTACAATTCCTGTTGTTGTAGATAGATTAAAACTCTCAACTTTTCCTTTTATATCTATTGTCAAACAGTATTCACATAATTCGGCTGCTATTTTACTCAACCCTTTCGATTCTTCACCAAACCAAATAGCGAGTTTAGGTTCAACCAATTTAGATTCAGTCAGTTTAACTTGTCTTTTACAAATGTTATGAGGTGAAGTTCCAACTGAAATGAAACCATTTTTATTTAGGAAATCAAAACAAGTTTTAGCTTCTGTAAATACTTTTATATCTGTCCACTTTACAGCACCGTTTGAGTACTTTAACAATGATTTTCTTTGTCTTAATTCTTCAAGATTATCTTCAAGCCTTTTTTGTCCATCAATCACAAACAATCTGTCAACTCCAAGTCCATTTATATTCCTTATTACATTTCCGATATTCATTAAGAAGTTTGGATTCTCTAAAACTGCAATAAGTTCAAAGTTTTCAGTCAATTTCGTTTAATTTTCGTCAAATTATGCACAACGGTTTGGCTAAGCTGCGTTTTAATGCAGTTTAGGTAGTGTTGGCATTAGTTTTTTCTTATTCCAAATCCTTTAGGAGCCATTAGTTTCCCTGAATCATACATGTTTATATAAATTGAAATAGTGTCCTTTGATCCTTCCCAAGTCACTCTATAATTATCAAGCATAACTTTATTACCAAAAACTGCTTTATCACTTTTAATTGGACAGCAGCTTCCAGATCTATAATATGAAATAGCTTCTCCGTTAGGGCCAGAAAGAGCATTTAAATATCTTCTCTCATTTTTAGGTCCGCTATCCTCGCTGCCAACTTCAATCGGGTTTTTTGGAGAAAGTCCATATGAAGGGTCTGAAGAAATTTCTGTAATCATGAAAGTGTTATCATCTAATAACGTTTGCTTAACATTTTTGGATACATTCATAGTAGTGGAACAAGAAAATAAGCTAAGAAGGATAAAAGTTATAATTAATTTAGTTTTCATATTTTAGTTTTAATTAATGCCAACGGTTTGGCTATGCGCAGTGTCCCGAAGGGCATTGCGTATAGGTGTTGTTGTGTGCTGCCTTTTTATATTTCTTCATCAATATGTTCCTGTAATTCAAAAGTCATTGATTTCAAATCGAGAAAATGATAAAACGCAACAGACCAATCGGTCTCTGGTTTACTTAACACTCCGAACAATTTAATAGTGTCATTCTCTATTTTGTTAAACCAATATCCATGAAAATCAGCAATTTTTAAAAAGTCTTCTCCTGTCAATTCTATAAAATCATTTTTCTTAAAAACAGTATCAATAACAACTTCATTAGATTTCTTAATAATTAAGTGCTTTTCACTGTCTCTATATTTGTCAATATGTTTAACTCCTTCGATTTCAAATTCGTTAGTCACGTAAGAGTCGAGAGTAGTACTTTGAATGGAAATTTTAAGATTCAGAGCTGATACAATTGTGTCGAACTTTACAGTTTCATTTTCTTCAGGAAAGAATCGTTCAATAACGTTTTTGTAATTTAAATTTTGGCTTTCAGAAATAGTTAAGGTATCGATTCTCTCATTTGAAGTCTCAATACTTTCAGGTTGCTTTTTAACTTCCTCTTTTTCTTTTTTCTGCTCACTACAGCTGAAAATGATTGACATTATTAATATTAGAAATTGTATTTTCATTGTTTTTTTGG
>NZ_MQVY01000004.1:223590-225945 GCF_002954385.1 Tenacibaculum sp. SG-28 | reverse complement strand
TGGTTGCACACAACGGTGAGTATAACCGTCAGTTACGGGTTTAAATTTACTAATTTTCGGTTTAGCACTGACTTTAGCAATTCCGAGTGGATTCGGACGTAGTCGAATCCGCCGTAATTGCGGTTATACATTGTTACCACCAGTTTTTATTCCGCCATTATTTCATTTTCGGTTGTTTCTTCATCCTTTTTTTTATTCAATTTCCATAACCAATATAGTCCGCCAAGTGGTATTCCGAAAGTCCAAGCTGAACTCAAATATCCCATATATGAAAAACTAATTCCGAACAGAATTTGAAACGTTAATAAACTAAAAGAAAGACCATAAACTGCGCTATAAGTTATTGCAGGAACATTTAGAAAAATTACAGCAATATATTTCAGCCATTTTTTCTTTAGATTACTCCTCTTAATTTTTCTAATTATCCAAATGTTAAAAATCGGAATGCATATTGCCAAAACTCCAAATAGCCAGAAGAAAGTCATATTCGGAATTTTCTCTTTTAAATCCAGCGTTTTAATATGTAATATTTTATTAGAATTATCATCAAAAGTAATTTCGAAGACACCAAAATCTGTGTCATTTGAAAACTCTATTTGAGCTAAAGTTGTATTGGGCGCTGTACTTTCCCCTTCTACTGTCGATAGAGTTTTTTCGGCAGTCATAAATTTGTAGTTCAGCTCTTTCCCAAAATTAGACACAATTACGTTTTGGAAATTTCCTAAACCTAATTTTAACGTATCTAAATTCGTGTTTTTGAACGCTTTGTTTTCTATTGCCATAAAGGTCAGACTTTTTTCATAATCTTCTTCTATTAGAGCTTGTACAAATCCTTCTGTAGTGTCTTTGTAAGTAAATGAGTTATTAATAAAATCACAGCTTGTGAAAAAAGATACAGTAAGTATCAGAAGTAAAATTTTTGTCAGGTTGTTCATTTTTTCAAATTGGTGGTAACGGTTAGTGTAAAATGCGTTTTAATGCATTTTTACACCTTGTTGCGCATAGTTTTTTCTCTTTGTTTAGTTGCTTCATACATTACAATTCCGGTTGTTGTAGATAGATTAAAACTCTCAACTTTTCCTTTTATATCTATTGTCAAACAGTATTCACATAATTCGGCTGCTATTTTACTCAACCCTTTCGATTCTTCACCAAACCAAATAGCAAGTTTAGGTTCAACCAATTTAGATTCAGTCAGTTTAACTTGTCTTTTACAAATGTTATGTGGTGAAGTTCCAACTGAAATGAAACCATTTTTGTTTAGGAAATCAAAACAAGTTTTAGCTTCTGTAAATACTTTTATATCTGTCCACTTTACAGCACCGTTTGAGTACTTTAACAATGATTTTCTTTGTCTTAATTCTTCAAGATTATCTTCAAGTCTTTTTTGTCCATCAATCACAAACAATCTGTCAACTCCAAGTCCATTTATATTCCTTATTACATTTCCGATATTCATTAAGAAGTTTGGATTCTCTAAAACTGCAATAAGTTCAAAGTTTTCAGTCAATTTCGTTTAATTTTCGTCAAATTATGCACAACGGCAAGTGTATGAAACGTAGCGTGTAAATAGACACTACATTTTGGGTTTATCACAGAGCCAATTTTTTATATTTTGATTTAACTTCTCAGTTTTTAAGCCAAATTAAAAACTTGGCGGTCTCAGCAAATAAAACACAAAATTATTGATTAAACACTTAATTAGCTATGTTTTCATATACCGTGTTAGCAACAGTATTTTATCCTACCTAATACTAATTATAATAAGACTTTAATTTTAAATTAATGTAAGCTTAAAATGGTTAAGAAATGTCATTAAAATTAATCCATTACTCAGAATTTATAGATGAAGAATTAGAGGCCATCATACCATGAGGCTTTTTTTAGTTCTATATTTTTTTCTGTAAATAAATTTATTAAATCTTTTTTTTCATCTCTTAAGCTTAAAAAGTTTTTCAAGTTATCTGTACAAATTCTAACGTTTTCCTTGTTCTTTAATTCAATTATTATTCTGTCACAAGCTCTACCTTTAGAAACTCTGAAGTGCTCTATATCGGTTAATTTTATAGTTTGGTTTTTAAGTTTAGAGAATAACGGTAATTTTTTAATCTTTATTTCAAAATTCTCATCTGAAATTGAAGTTATTTTAATTTTACCAGAGTAAAAATAATGTAGAGTTTTTGATATTATCAAGACTATTAAGAGGACTGTTAGATCTCTATAATTTTTATTTAAGATATCCAATAACTCTAATTTACCTGTCGTAACCCCTAAAATAATAATTGATAGTATCCATGATATACCAAAAGGTCTTGGTGATAAAATCCCTATTTTCATTTTTTTGTTTATTGTTGC
>NZ_MQVY01000004.1:0-223565 GCF_002954385.1 Tenacibaculum sp. SG-28 | reverse complement strand
ATTTGGCTAAGCTGCGTTTTAATGCAGTTTAGCTTTTGTTAGGTTTGTGTAGCGACACATAATACTGAGCGGCAAGTACAAACATAACTTTTATTAATTTTTATAAATAAGCCTTACATAAATACCAAAGGCGAAACTTGGTAAATGCAAAACTACTCTGACCAAAGATAGAAAATTAGTGTTTTTACACAACCCTGATTTTCGACTACAGTCATTCGTTTTTATATCCTTAAAAGCTTACGAAATCATATTCCTTTTCATATTCGTAGTAAGCAATTTTCTTTCTTCTTTTCCATCCAACTCCGCAATACTTGGAGCAATTTACACGCAAGACCACTCGGAGCTATTAAACCTAACGGTTTGTGTATGAGCAGTAGCTCCTCCACGATCGTTGATTTATTTTTTTGGTTTGTTATCTTCTTTAATTTTCCTTGTGATAACAATCTGAGCTATTGCTTATACACGGTGTTGGGCAAAGTTCGCTTACTCTTTATTTATATACAATCCACTAGTAGGTGTTTGATCTACAAATGAATCTAAATCACTAAAATGACTTATTCCACCATTATCACAGTGAAATGTTCCATTTATTACCGACCCTTCTCCATTCATTACAAAACCTGAAGGAACAATTACTTCAAACTCTCCCCAAATGTTATTTGCTATCTGATAATTGAACTTATTGAGTTTTAACATATACGAATCTAGATCCTCTTGAACTTTACTCTGCCCTTTGAATTGATTTTCAGTTGAAACCTTGAAGAGTTGAACATTTTGAATTATTGAATCTCTAACTAAAAATGTAATGAATCGGTACTGAATGTCATATCCATATTCCGATATAAAAGCGGGTGGCAAACTATTATTTAACTCTCCCTCTTCAAGCTTAGACTTTGGTGGAAAGGAAGTTCTAATTTGAATTTTTAGTGTATTACTTTCTACATTCTTTTCACACCCACAAATACTCACTAATGAGTCCGTTTTTTTTCCCCTCTTGATTTGAATGAAGTCCATTTCCTGTTTTGACAATGAACTATCCAAAACAATGTCGGAATTATAGTTTGATTCTATGAACAATTCCTTTCCTATAGAATCTTTACTAAGAATCATCTTTGTCTTTTCAGGATTAGATGAATCTTTACAAGAGTAAAAAACTAAAATAGATAATACTGTAAATATTATTAATACGAATCTCATTTAATTTTGCCCAACGGTTTGTGTATGAGCAGTAGCTCCTCCACGAGCGTTGATTTATAGTTTTAGTTTATTCTTTCTTTAATTTTCCTTGTGACCACAATCTGAGTTATTGCTTATACACGTTGTTAGGCACTGGCTTTTATTTTTTTCAATATTTTCTTTCCTTTCAGATTTAAATTCAATAATGCAGCACCCGAGTTATGACTCCAAGGATGTTGAATCAAATTCCATTGAATTTTCTTTTTTTTAAATCTTAATATTATCATATCAGAACTGAACATTTTCCCTTTAGAAGAAGCAACAATAAATTTCTGATTATCGTTTTCAATTCTCCAATCGTTTTCTTTAAGTATTTTCCGAGTCAGTTCTCTAAATTCGTCTAATTCTTTAGTCAGGTTAAATGTTTTATATTTCAGTCGCTTGAGTTGTAATATATATGTTATTACACCTAATGATAAAGTAAAGATTGAAACAGTTAAGATATCTGATGCTTTAAAAGAATCCACATTTTGCAAATAGAAATATCCGCTTATTAGCCCGTTTGCAATTAATGCGATTGGAAGTCCGAAAAAAGTAAGCCATTCTAGCGTGCCAACTCTAAATGATATTTTATTTGGTTTAATATGTTCTTTCATTAATTTGTGTTCCGCTTGTGCCTAACGTGTTTGTGTATGGCTCGTTGCGGAAAATCAGCTATGATTTTCCGCCGTAAAACGAAGATAGCAAATTGCAATGAATTCCGATTAGGAATTCAGCCGCAATGAGCTATACACGGTGTTGTAAAACGTTTTTATTCATTCGATTGTTCAGTCAGAGTGTTCAAATCAAATACTTTGTTTTCAATATTATCTGTTGTGAACTTCTTAAAGTCATTCACAAAAAGAGTAATATCATGATTTCTGTCACTTACTATTTCTAAATTATATTTTTCGTTAATTATTAATTTCAAAGGAAGATTACTTTTTTTAACTGCGAACGATGAAAAACTTTCAAACATCGTATTTATGTTTATTAAACTATCCTTTGATTTTATTGTACTTCCAATTCCAATTCCGTCATCGCTTTTAGAATTCACATAAGATTTAAAAGATATTTTAACTTTTATGGAATCAGTTATGTTTTCTGTTTCTTTAATTGAAATACTGTCAATCGAATGTTTTGGTTTAATGAAATTCAATCGAATTTTTTTGTTTTCAATCGAATATTCACCAGAACCAAATTCATTGATTGTAAAATATGGTCCGTCTATATGTCCTTTTATTTGATTTTTATCATTATAGTATGATAATGGCGAATCTCCTTTGTATGAAATAAAACCAAATTTTTGATTTGGCAATAAATGAATAAAAGATAGACTATCAGACGTAAAGAAGATTTTTTCTCTATTATTTCCTTGAGAGTAAATGTTTTTACTGAATAAAAAAATTGTCAAAATTAAAATTGTCTTCAATTTCATAATAGATGTTTATTCAAATTTATTCGTTTTGTGCTTTGAATAAAAATTCAATTTAGTAATCAGTTTTTTCGATTTAGTGAAACAGTCTTTTGGTTTAGGTAAATGTTTTACAACTATTGAATATACGCAATTGCACATATTTACCTTTCAAATATAGTATTATTTTTTAATCAAATCGAACGGACTTTTGATATTCGTTAACATATCCGATGCCACATGGGTATAAATTTCAGTTGTCTTACTCGAATTATGTCCTAGTAGTTTTTGAATATATCGAAGATTCGTGCCATTTTCTAATAAATGTGTTGCAAAAGAATGTCTTAAAGTATGCACTGTTGCTGGCATTGTTATCTTTGCTATGCGCTTCGACTTGTTAAAAACACTTCTAATACTACTGGCACTGTACTGCTTTCCTTTTACACCTTCAAATAACCACTTTTTCGGGGTATAATGTTTGTAATAATTTCGCAATAAAAATAAAGCATCCACCGACAACAGGGTGATCCTATCTTTTTGTCCTTTTCCATTACGAACCCATATTCGCATCGTATCAGAATCGATATCCTTTATTTGTAAATTAACACATTCAGAAATCCGCAAGCCCGCACTGTATATAAGAGTTAAAATAGCTTTATGCTTCAAATTAGTTGTAGCATCAAGTAGGTCTAATATTTGTTTTGTAGACAAAACACTAGGAAGTCGCTTGGGTTTTTTAGGACGCTCAAAATCATAATGTTCGGAAGGTTGCTTTAGAACCTTTTCTAAATAAAACTTAATTGCATTGATACTTTGGTTCTGAAAAGAAATAGACTTGTGGTCTTGTGTGACAAGCTTCGTATGGTACTCTTTAATAATCGAACTATTTATAGTATGCATGGGCTGAGGATACATGTACTTTAAAAACAAAGTAAACATATGCATATAAGACTGCTGAGTATTTAAACTATAGTTTTTACGACGTAAAACATCCTGCATAACTGCGATAGCAAGACGATACTCTTTAGTAGTATAACTATTGTGTTGGTATCTAGATAAATACATACTTCAAATATGTATATTTTTACAACAACAACAATTTTATAAACGCTTAAATACATTTTTCACGTTTATAAACATAAAAAAATGCTTTGCTATGAAAACTAAAAAATGCCTATCCTTTGGTAAAAAACTCACAGATAGAATATATAAGAAATTTTGTGATAACTTTTATAGAAACTAATTTCTCAATAAAAATAAACATGAATATACTTTTAATGACATTAAAAAATAGAGTTATTCTAGCTTATTTTTGCCCTAGTGGCAACACAAAATTAGAAAAGGAGTTTCAGATGAAGTCGGATATGACTTTTCCTATTTTAACAAGCTTATAAAATTTAAATCTTCAAACTATTTCTTTTGTTATGATTATAGCTTTCAACATTTTATGGATAGTTAAGGAGTAAGAACATTTTTGATTGATTAAAAATCAAAATAGATAAAAAATAATTCTCTAATAATATGGCGCTAAAAATCAAGTAATGTACAATCATAAAATTGACCAAAAATCAACATAATATAATGATGTTAATTATCTAAAAAAAACATACGTCAAATTAAAGTATAAATCAAACGAAAATACAACAAACACGAAAAAATCAGAAGAATACAGAAGAATACAGAAGAATACAGAAGAATACAGAAGAATACAGAATATACAGAATATACAGAATATACAGAATATACAGAATATGTAGAATAATTAAGAAAACAAATTCAAAAACCGAAATAATAAATTTAAAATAGAATTCTTCTCTATATTTATGCTTAGATTTCTACATAATTTTCATACTCAAAAACAAATATAAATGAATGATTTTTATAAAGACCTTATGGATTTTAAAAAGAGAAATGATTTAACCTTTAAGGATTTAGGTGAAATTATTAATATTAGTCCTGACGCATTTAGAATGGCCTGTAATAAGAAAAGCCTATCTGATAACAGAAAACGGAGACTTTTAAAAGTAATGAACTCAGATATGAATTCAAATAATGATGAACTTTTTTACTATAAAGATGGCGTTAAATTTTATATCGATGAAATCATATCTTTTATTATACTTAATATAAAGCAGATTAAAAATAAAGGAAAACTTGAAAAACTAATAGAAGCAATTAACCATATAGAGAACATCAAAAGATACAATGAGCTTAATGATGAAATTCAAAAGATTAAAGATCTCTTACTAAAAAATAAAAATAACTTGAAATAACATAACTATAAAATATCTTGCTCTACTAAATGAATAACTTTAAAGTGCTTCGGCTCTTTAAAAATAAGACCTGTAACAGAACATTTAATAAAATTTTCATTTGGTTTATCTTTTAAATACTTGTAATCTATAATTCTCTTATTATTTATTACTTTTTCATGCTTAAAAATAAATAAAGTTACTTCATTAATATTTGATGTATTAATTATTTTATTTAGAAATTTATCTCTTTCCTTTTCAGGATATGTATCTTTATATATGGTGTCTACGTCTGATCTCTCATGCCCCATTAATGTGCGCAACATGTCCGGATCAATATAAAATCTTGAACCAACTGTAGCAAAAGTATGTCTTGCTACTTTTGAGGTTAATCTACCATCTAATGGCTTTACTTCAATTCTATGAAATTTTTTATCAAAAACCTTTTCAATTCGACCCACATGATTATTATATAAAGATTTAACAATATTCAAATTTTTATTGTATCGAGATCTAAAGTTATTGTAACCAACAAAGTCTTTTCTCCAAGGAAATAAAAAATGATCTTTTGAATTATAATTCTTCAAAATATTTTTAGCTTTATCTACTATCTTTAAGTCAAATTCATATCCATTATCTCCTAGTTTACCTCGTCTAAAATAAATTCTGTCATCAATAGAAAATTGATTTTTAGTTAAATAATAAATATCGAATAAATCTTGACCTCCAAAATAAAACTGTAATAAAAACAAACTAATACATTCATTCTGGCCTTTTACAAGTGAATTTAATAGAGATTCTAGAATCTTTATTGTTATAATTGATACATTTCGCTTTTGGGTACGATTAAGTTTTGAGGAAACCCCTCTTAAAATACCATCAAATGGATAAGACTTTGGTGCATAAGAATACCTTTTTAAGGCCTCATTGTAAATAGCTTTTAATGTTCGTAAATATGTACTGACTGTTGTATTTTTATTTCCGATAGATAATTGGTAATTCTTGAAACTTGCAAGCATAGAATAATCGATATCTTCCAAGGCTATATCTCCAACTGTCTTTCTAAATTGCTTTAAAGCATTATCATAAACCTTCGCATTTCCTAATTTCTGTAAATTAAGAGAATTATTATAATTACGTTTTTCATTAGCGTATTTGAAAGCAAAATCAAAAAAATCTTCACATGTATCCACAGTATCTTTTTTGGGAATTAAAACTCCCCCCAATAGGTTGACTTTAATAAAATCAAAATCTATCGAATAATCATCTAGTGAACGAAGAAGCAATTCATTAAGAATACTTTTCTTTTTCCGAATTATAAGTTGACTTCTTTTGCAATTTAATGGCTCATGAATTTCAAAATTCCAATCATCTTTTGAAAAATTCATTTTCATACTAAATGAAATCTGTTTACCATAATTTGTTAAAAAACAAACCACTGGATAATTTCCATTCTTTAATTTTTTACCTTTCCTAGTAGTTAAAACAATTTTACCTCTCATAATTTTTTTTTATAAAAGCCATAAAAAAAACATAAAAAATGATTTAATTTCGCTTTATTTCTTAATATTTCGTTTAACGAATATATACTAATTTTTTTAATAAGACATGAATCAAACAATACATATCTTAAGAAAAAATGTAAAAACAGAAATAATCAGAAAATAAAACCCACTGTAATACAATAAGTTAAAAACAAAATAGAAAACAAAAAAGCCTTACTATTTCTAGTAAGGCTTTATGTGATCGCGACAGGATTCGAACCTGTGACCGTCTGCTTAGAAGGCAGATGCTCTATCCAGCTGAGCTACGCGACCAATGGTTGTCGGGGTGGCAGGATTCGAACCTGCGACCTCCTGCTCCCAAAGCAGGCGCGATGACCGGGCTACGCTACACCCCGATACTATCATCTTCAATTTTTTGCGGAGAGACCGGGATTCGAACCCGGGCATCGAAAAACGATGACAGCTTAGCAGGCTGCTGCATTACCACTCTGCCACCTCTCCATAGTTCATTGTCGTGACGTTGAACTAAAAATTGCGAGTGCAAATCTATGACTAATTAAACGTTCTCACAAATTTTTTTAAATAAAAAAAATACTAATCTGGATACTCCACCCGTAAGTGGTAGATATTCATTAACTTATTCTTGATTATTTTTTTAATTTTCTCAATTTCTCTAAATGTAATATCCGAATTAATAAATTGATTAGAACTTTTTTGCTTTTCTATTATTTTATCTATTAGCTCTTCGATCTGTTTTGCGGTAGGCTGTTTTATACTTTTAGAGGCTGCTTCTGCTGCATCACACATCATTAAAATTGCTGTTTCTCGAGAAAAGGGTATTGGTCCTTGGTACCGGAATTTTTTGACATCTACAACTGAATCCGGATTATTTTCTTGCTCTTTCTTATAAAAGTAATATGTTACATTCGTTCCGTGATGTGTTCGAATAAAATCAATAATTCGATCAGGCAAATTGTTTTTTTAGCAATCTCAATGCCATTGATAACATGATCTAAAATAATTCTTGCGCTATCTTTTGGAGATAGATCGTCATGAGGATTGACTCCGGTAGATTGATTTTCAGTAAAATACATAGGGGCTTTCATTTTACCTATATCATGATATAAAGCTCCTGTTCTAACTAACATAGAGTTTGCTCCTATTTCGTTTGCTGCTGCTTCCGCTAAATTAGCTACTTGCATAGAATGCTGGAAGGTACCCGGTGCTTTTTCATTTAATTCCCGTAATAACTTTGAATTTGTATTGGATAATTCTAATAGAGTAACATCAGACACCAAACCAAATACTTTTTCATAAAAATAAATAAAGAAAACAGATAAAAAGGAAAGTAAACCATTGGCAGCAAACAAACCAAAATACAGCCAATTAATTTCACTTGCATTACCTACCTTTAAAATAGAGAAAGCAAAATAGGTAACCATATAAATCAATGTTATCTGTCCTATGGAAATGAATAAATTGGCTCTTTTATATAATTCGGAAACGGTTAGAATAGTTACTATACCCGCAATGATGTGAAGATAGATAAATTCAAAACTATTGGGTACTATAAAACCTAATAACAATACAGTTAATACGTGGGTAAACAACCCCAATCGAGCATCAAAAAAAGCCTTTAAAACGATTGGTAATATACTCAATGGAACGACGTATAAATAGGCTGCATTAGATTTAACCACTAAAGTTTGCACCAATAGCATCATGAACACATTAAAAAAAATAAACGTAACTTTATTATTGTCTTTATAAATTTCCAAACGATAACGATGTAAAAACAGCAATAACATTAAAAGTGCTAAAGATACAAGTATGGTATATCCAAAAACTATCCAATTGTAATTAGACTTTGACCAAACTGTTGATTGGGAAGCAAGTTCATAGGACGTCAAAACATTTAAACGCTTCCCCTCAATAATATCTCCCTTCTGGATAATCAGTTCTCCCTTGGAAACTTTTCCTTTAGTGTACGATATGTTTTTTAAAACTTCCTCTAATTCTCTATTGGTAAACTTTTCGTCGAAAGTAACATTTGGCTGGACTTCACCTGCTACTAAATCGGTAATTAATTGCTGCGTCTCCCTATCAAAGTTTTGGATGGCACTATTAATGGTTTTCAGAATATCTTTAGATTGTATCAGCTTAAAATAAAGGACATCTTCAACTGCATTTCCCTTAATGAGCTCTACTATTTCATCTTTATCTAAATTGTAATTTCCTGCATCGACATCAGAAATAAAACCGTATTGGTAGATAATGTCTACAATAGTTTGGGCCTTTTTTTGAATCTTTAAACTTTCAGAAGAAGATAAAGACTCCATATTAGACAATACGGTTATTTTCTCTTTAATTAAAGAAATTACTTCTGTTGGTATACTTTCATCTACTAAAAAATATTTTTAGCCGCTTGTGTTAATTGTTCTCTCTCTGCCTGAACTTCCTTTTCTGTCTTGTAAATAGCAAAATCAAATGGCGCATATAGATTGTCATATTGCCAAGGTTTTCCTTGAATAAAATCATATTTAAATTGTCCTTCTTTAGGAAATAAATACACGATAGCTAACGCGGTTATTAAAAATAAAAACACCTTGTATACTACGGTGTTATTTTTGTACAATCTATTTATAATTTTAGCCATTTTTCGATTTTAAAAAGGTAAAGATAACCTTTCTGTATAATTTGAGTACTTGCTTTAAAATAGTTATTTTCGCAAATACAAACAAAAGCAATAAACATTTTACATATGAAAGAAGTAGTAATAGCATCCGTTGCAAGAACACCAATTGGAAGTTTTTTAGGAACGTTATCTAGTATATCAGCGCCTAAATTAGGAGCAATTGCTATAAAGGGAGCAATGGATAAAATTAACTTAAATCCTGAATTAGTGGAAGAAGTTTTTATGGGTAACGTCGTTTCTGCTGGATTAGGCCAAGCTCCTGCAAGGCAAGCAGCAATGTTTGCAGGAATCCCAGAAACTGTTCCATGTACTACCATAAACAAAGTGTGCTCTTCTGGAATGAAGTCTATCATGCTAGCTGCACAAACTATTGCGATGGGAGATGCAGAAATAGTAATTGCTGGTGGAATGGAAAATATGAGTAGCATTCCACATTACCAACACGCAAGGAAAGGCTCGAAATTTGGTGCAATCAAAATGGAAGATGGACTGCAAAAAGACGGGCTAACGGATGTTTATGAAAAGGTAGCAATGGGAGTATGTGCGGATGAATGTGCGGTTACCTATTCGTTTTCGAGAGAAGATCAGGATGCATTTGCAATCGAAAGTTACAATCGTTCAGCGAAAGCCTGGAAAGAAGGTAAATTTGCTGATGAAATCGTACCTGTAGAGATACCGCAACGAAGAGGAGATGCGCTACTATTTAAAGAAGACGAAGAGTATAAAAACGTAAAAATGGAAAAAATTCCTTCTTTACGTCCAGCCTTTACAAAAGAAGGTACTGTAACTGCCGCGAACGCCTCAACCATAAATGACGGAGGTGCTGCATTAGTACTCATGACAGCTGATAAAGCAAAAGAATTAGGAATTACTCCTTTGGCAAAGATTAGAGGTTATGCAGATGCTGCACACGAGCCTAAATGGTTCACTACTGCTCCTGCAAAAGCATTACCGAAAGCATTAGCAAAAGCTGGAATTGGAATGGATGAAGTAGATTACTTTGAGCTAAACGAAGCATTTTCTGTTGTAGGACTTGCCAATATGAAAATATTAGGGCTATCGAGTGAAAAAGTAAATGTTAATGGAGGTGCCGTTTCCTTAGGACATCCTTTAGCAGTTTCAGGAGCTAGAATCATTATCGCATTAACTTCTATTTTGAAGCAAAACAACGCAAAAATTGGTGCTGCTGGTATTTGTAATGGCGGTGGTGGTGCAAGTGCTATGGTAATTGAACGTGTGTAACTTAACTAGCCTTCTACTTTAATGTTTGGAATTTGTAATCTTAGTATTGTACCTCTGCGATTAGAACCAAAGGATAGTTCAGAAATGGTTAACCAACTTCTTTTTGGCGAATACTTCAGGATTCTTGAAAAAGGTAAAAAGTGGAGTAAAATTAAATTAGCTTTCGACGGTTATGAAGGATATATAGACAACAAACAATTCGAAGAAATAACAGCTACAGAATTTGAAACACTGCATACAACAAAGAATTTTTATGCCGGAGAGTTAATCGATTTTATTACCGATCAGCACAATAACCTAACTACAATTCCCTTAGGTGCCAATCTCCCATTTTTGAATAAAACAGAAATTAAGGTTGGCAATGCATTTTACCGCTATGAAGGTAAAACTAAAAGTGAGATATTAGATAAGTCAGCAATTGTTAAAACTGCATTTTTATTTTTAAACACTCCTTATTTATGGGGAGGTAAATCACCTTTTGGCATTGACTGTTCTGGATTTACGCAAATCGTATATAAATTGTGTGGCCATGCCATATTAAGAGACGCAAAAGAACAAGCAACACAAGGGGATGTCCTTAGTTTTATTGAAGAAAGTGAGCCCGGTGATCTGGCGTTTTTTGATAATGAAGAAGGAATAATTACCCATGTTGGTATTATTATGAATGACTACAACATCATTCATGCACACGGTAAAGTAAGAATAGATAAGTTAGACCACAGTGGCATTTACAATGCAGATTTAAAAAGACATACCCACAAACTTAGAGTGATAAAAAGATTTGTATAAAAAAGGGGTTGAAAATTTCAACCCCTTTTTTATGGTATCATAAAATTTAATCTTCATCTACTTCGGAGCGAGTTTCTGCAGGCTTCTCTCCTTTCTTTATCTGAATTTTTAATTCGTTGGTATCCTTGTCCAAGTTCATAAAGATAGAATCGCCTTCGTCTAATTTAGAATTCACAATTTCCTCAGCTAGTGCATCTTCTATGTATTTTTGAATAGCTCTTTTCAGAGGTCTGGCTCCGTATTGCTTATCAAATCCTTTATCTGCAATGTAGTCTTTGGCTTCATCACTTAGTTCAAGGTGATATCCTAAATCAGAAATTCGATCCAATAGTTTTTTAAGCTCTATATCGATAATCTTATGAATATCCTGTCTTTCTAAGGTATTGAATATAATTACATCATCAATTCTATTTAAAAATTCAGGGGCAAATGATTTTTTCAGTGCACCTTCAATAACACCTTTTGCATTGGCATCAGCTTGCTCTTTCTTAGCATTAGTTCCAAAACCAACACCACCACCGAAATCCTTAAGTTTACGAACACCGATATTAGAAGTCATAATAATTATAGTATTTCTAAAATCTATTTTTCGTCCTAAACTATCTGTGATATGACCATCGTCTAAAATCTGTAACAGCATGTTAAATACATCGGGATGCGCCTTTTCTATTTCATCTAATAAAACGACAGAATATGGTTTTCTTCGAACTTTCTCTGTTAATTGCCCACCTTCCTCATAACCGACATAACCCGGAGGTGCTCCGATAAGTCTTGAAATAGCAAACTTCTCCATATATTCACTCATGTCAACACGAATTAACGATTCTTCTGAATCGAATAATTCTCGAGATAAGACTTTTGCTAATTGTGTTTTTCCTACACCAGTAGAACCGAGAAATATAAAAGATCCGATAGGTTTATTAGGGTCTTTTAATCCCACACGATTACGTTGAATAGCCTTCACTACCTTGGTGACAGCATCGTCTTGCCCTATTACCTTCCCTTTAATGAGATTTGGCAATTCGGCTAATCTACTGCTTTCTGCTTCTGCTACTCGGTTTACAGGAATTCCAGTCATCATAGAAACGACCTCGGCCACATTTTCTTCAGTAACTGTTTCTCTGTGTAACTTAGAGTCCTCTTCCCATTGATTTTGCGCAGACTCTAGGGCCATTTCAAGATTCTTTTCATCATCTCTGAGTTTAGCAGCCTCTTCATACTTCTGTCCACTTACTGCTTTTGTCTTGCGTTCTCGAATCTCTTCTAACTTTGCTTCTAATTCCAAAATCTGTTGTGGAACAACTATATTGGTGATATGGATTCTTGAACCTGCCTCATCTAGAGCATCAATTGCTTTGTCGGGAAGATACCTATCGGTCATGTAACGATTCGTAAGTTTAACACAAGCCTCAATTGCTTCATCAGTAAAGTTTACGTAATGATGGGCTTCGTACTTCTTTTTTATATTGTGTAAAATTAGAACCGTTTCCTCTACCGTTGTTGGATCTACAATTATCTTTTGAAAACGACGCTCTAAGGCTCCATCTTTCTCTATATTCGTTCTATACTCATCTAGGGTTGTGGCACCAATACACTGAATTTCTCCTCGTGCTAAGGCAGGCTTTAACATGTTGGAAGCGTCTAGAGAACCTGTTGCTCCCCCTGCGCCGACAATGGTATGAATTTCATCAATGAATAAAATAATATCATCATTTTTCTCCAATTCGTTCATGAGCGCTTTCATTCGTTCTTCGAACTGCCCTCTGTATTTGGTTCCTGCAACCAAACTAGCCAAATCTAAGGATACGATGCGTTTATCGAAAAGAATTCTGGATACTTTTCGATTCACTATTCGCAAGGCAAGACCCTCCGCTATGGCAGATTTACCAACACCAGGCTCTCCTATTAGCATAGGATTATTTTTCTTTCTTCGACTTAAAATTTGAGATACTCGTTCGATTTCTTTGACTCTCCCAACAACAGGATCAAGTTTTCCTGCTTCTGCCAGGGCAGTTAAATCTCTTCCAAAGTTATCGAGTACAGGTGTTTTTGATTTCTTAGTCTGTTTTCCTCGAGTAGATTGTTGTCCGAAAGGATTTGTTTTATCGTCGGCGAACTCGTCATCAGAAGCATTTTCTGCTATCGGATTTGAAAAACCTTCTACGTGTAATTCTTTATACAAGGCTTTTGCTTGATCGTAATCAATGTCGTATCGCTGTAACAATTTAGTAGTTGGGTCATTTTCATTACGTAAAATACACAACAACAAATGTGCCGTATCTATGGCGTTACTTTGGTATAACTTTGCTTCTAAAAAAGTTGTTTTGATCGCCTTTTCGGCTTGTCTTGTTAGATGTAAACTCTGCTTCTCGCTAGCGTTAGTCGAAAAAGATACAGGGTTTAGTTTCTCTAACTTAGTACGAACGAGATTCAAATCTACATCAAACGCAGAGAGAATTTCAATCGCTTTCCCATCACCTTTTCTTATCAAACCTAAAAGCAAGTGCTCTGTTCCAATAAAATCGTGCCCCAAACGAAGGGCCTCCTCTTTACTGAATGTAATCACGTCTCTAACTTGTGGTGAAAAATTATCGTCCATAAATTTTATTTGTGTCTATGTAAAGTTAGTAAGTTTTTCTTATAATACAGCAAAAAAAATGCCATATAGTTGATAACTGCCAATATGCCATTTAAATACGGAAATCCATAAGTGTCTAAAAAGATAAATTCCAATAAATTGTTAATAACTAAACACAAAACAACCCGAAGTATTTTTGTGTAAAATATAGCTATAATGTATCTTGCAATGTTTTAGACAACATATACAGTTTACTGTGTAATTTGAGGGAATTTTAATTTTTTAAAATTCACTCTTTTTTATGGAAAATTACTAAAATTTTAAAAAAAATATATGGCAGATGGTGAAAAGTTGATTCCTATCAACATTGAAGAACAAATGAAATCGGCATACATTGATTATTCCATGTCGGTAATCGTATCTAGAGCTTTACCTGACGTACGAGATGGCTTAAAACCCGTGCACCGAAGAGTATTGTTCGGAATGCATGAACTTGGTATAAAAGCAACTGGAGCCTACAAAAAATCAGCAAGAATTGTAGGAGAGGTTCTCGGTAAGTATCACCCACACGGTGATACCTCAGTATATGACTCAATGGTTAGGATGGCGCAAGACTGGAGCGTTCGATACATGATGGTAGACGGCCAAGGAAACTTTGGCTCTGTAGATGGCGATAGTCCGGCAGCAATGCGTTATACGGAGGTTAGAATGCAGAAAATATCAGAAGAGATGTTATCTGATATTGAAAAAGATACGGTAGACCACAAATTAAATTTTGACGATACGTTAAAAGAACCAACTGTGTTACCAACCCGTATTCCTAATTTACTAGTAAACGGAGCATCAGGAATAGCGGTTGGTATGGCCACAAATATGGCGCCACATAACCTTACGGAGGTCATCAATGGTACTGTTGCATACATTGAAAATCGAGATATTGAAATTGATGAATTGATGCAACACATTAAAGCCCCAGACTTCCCTACAGGAGGTATAATTTACGGGTACGATGGTGTTCGAGACGCTTTTCATACCGGAAGAGGTAGAATTGTGATGCGAGCTAAAGCAACCATTGAAGATATCAAAGGAAGAGAGTGTATCGTGGTTACAGAGATACCATATCAGGTTAATAAAGCTGATATGATTAAGAAAACTGCGGATTTAGTGAACGAAAAGAAACTAGACGGCATTGCTAGTATTCGTGACGAATCTGACCGAAAAGGAATGCGTATCGTTTACGTTTTAAAAAGAGATGCGATTCCTAATATCGTTTTAAATAAACTATTTAAATACACCCAACTACAAACCTCTTTCAGCGTTAATAATATAGCCCTAGTCAATGGAAGACCGGAGCAATTAAACCTGAAGCAGTTAATTCACTATTTCGTAGAACATCGTCATGAAGTTGTTGTTCGAAGAACGCAATACGAACTAAAAAAAGCAGAGGCAAGAGCACATATTTTAGAAGGTTTAATCATCGCTTCAGATAATATTGATGAAGTAATCTCCATTATTAGAGGGTCTTCCAATGCCGATCAAGCCCGTGAAAAATTAATAGAACGCTTCGAGTTGACCGAAATTCAAGCTCGTGCAATCGTTGAGATGCGACTGCGACAATTAACTGGTCTAGAGCAAGACAAGTTACGAAATGAATACGATGAAATCATCAAAACCATTGCAGATTTAAAAGATATTCTTGAAAACGAAGCAAGACGCTACCGAATAATCACAGAGGAACTTATACAAATCCGTGACAAATACGGAGACGAAAGACGCTCTGTAATTGAATATGCAGGTGGAGACATGCGTATTGAGGACATGATTCCGAACACCAAAGTAGTGGTTACCATTTCAAATGCAGGATACCTAAAAAGAACCAATCTAGACGAGTACAAAGTACAAAATAGAGGTGGTAGAGGACAAAAAGGTGCCACAACAAGAAACGAAGACTTTTTAGAACATTTGTTTATTGCAACCAATCACCAATACATGATGTTCTTCACCCAAAAAGGAAAAGTATTTTGGATGCGTGTGTATGAAATTCCTGAGGGTGGAAAAAACACTAAGGGTAGAGCGATTCAAAATCTTATCAATATCGAACAAGACGATAAGGTAAAAGCTTTCTTAGTTACTGCAGACCTAAAGGATGAAGACTACATAAATAACCACTATGTAATCATGGCAACTAAAAAAGGCCGTGTAAAAAAGACGCCACTAGAACAATACTCTCGACCAAGAGCAAATGGTATAAATGCCATCACCATAAAGGAAGGTGATGAACTGCTAGAAGCAAAATTAACCACAGGAGATAGCCAAGTAATGCTGGCATTAAAGTCTGGGAAAACTATTCGTTTTGAAGAAGAAAAAACCAGACCAATGGGAAGAACAGCCTCCGGAGTTAGAGGTATAACATTACAGCACGAAGAAGACGAGGTAATAGGAATGGTATCTGTTAACGATATGGAAAGTAATATTCTGGTAGTTTCTGAAAAAGGATACGGTAAAAGATCCAAACTAGAAGACTACCGTATTACCAACAGAGGTGGTAAAGGAGTCAAAACCTTAAATATTTCTGAAAAAACAGGAGAGCTCGTTGCCATAAAAAATGTAGACGATTCCAACGATTTAATGATTATCAATAAATCAGGACTTACCATACGTATGGCAGTAGAAGATTTACGAGTTATGGGAAGGGCAACACAAGGTGTTCGCTTGATAAATATTAAAAATAGTGATAGTATTGCAGCAGTTGCAAAAGTTATGCACGAAGAAAAAGATGAAAATGGAATAGAAATTGAAGATGTCAATGAAAATAATGAAAACCAAGATCAATAATAAATTTAAATCTACAATGAAAAAACAAATTATAGCACTTTCTTTTGGAGTAATCTCCATCGCATCTTTTGGACAAAAAGCAGAATTAAAAGCTGCAGAGAAAGCAATAAAAAAGCAAGATTTTAATAGCGCAATTTCAACACTATCCTCTGCTGAAGGGCTAATAGCTAATGCAGATGATAAATACAAAACAAAATATTACTTTCTAAAAGGAAAAGCATACGCTTCCAAAAAGGATTATAAAAATGCAGCAAATGCATTTAATACGTTAATGGATATAGAAAAACAATCTGGGAACACTAAATACACAAAAGAAGCACAACCTATATTGGAAAAAATGGTGGTGGATGTTTCTAACGAAGCCGCTTCGCTTTACAACGATAAAAAAGATTACAAAAATGCCGCAGAAAAATTTTACTTAACCTATGTTTTAAGCCCAAAAGACACCTCATTTGTATACAATGCCGCAGTATCTTCAACTCAAGCAGAAGATTATGATAAAGCTTTAGAATATTACAATAAATTACGTGAATTAAACTATTCAGGTGCTGAGGAAATATTTGTAGCAACAGAAAAAGCGACAGGTAAAGTTGAGCAGTTCCCTTCAAAAACCCAAAGAGATCTAATGGTTAAAACAGGAAACTATTTAAAGCCCGAAATACAGTTATCCGATTCAAAAAAAGCCTTAATTGTAAAAAATATTGCTCTTATTTTACAAAAACAAGGAAAAACGGACGAAGCAATCACTGCTATGTCTGAAGCCCGAAAAGCAAATCCAAAAGACTTAAATCTTCTTCTAAATGAAGCTCAATTATATATTGATTTAGACAGAATGGATAAATTTGGAGCTTTAATGCAAGAAGCAATAGCGCTTGATCCAAATAACCCTACGCTTTACTATAACTTAGGAGTTGTAAACTTTAATCAAGGAAGAGCTGAAGAAGCTAAGAAATATTATGAAAAAGCTATTGAAATAAAACCGGATTACGCAGATGCGTATATGACTTAGCAGTTGTTGTTTTAGATAAAGATAAAGCAATAGTAGAAGAGATGAACAAGAATTTATCTAACTTCAAAAAATATGACGAATTGGCTTTACAGCAAAAAGAAGTTTATAAAGAAGCATTACCTTATCTTGAAAAGGCGAATAGTCTTAACCAAAATATAGAAACGGTGAAAACATTAATGAACATCTATGATTTACTTGAAATGACAGAAAAAGCAGATACCTACAGAGCATTATACAAATCAATGCGATAATATGTACAAACAATAAAATAAAAAACCGAAGTTACACTTCGGTTTTTTTATGTTATAAAGATATTTTCATTAATCGAATGGCGTATTCATTTTTAAATACGATAAAAATTCCTTTTTGATTTCTTTATCTTTAAATTTACCACCAAATTCTGCAGTCACCGTACTACTTTCAATATCTTTTATACCTCGTGAATTTACACATAAATGTTTCGCATCGATAACACAGGCCACATCTTCTGTACCTAACGCTTCTTGCATGCATTGCACTACCTGCATCGTTAAACGCTCTTGTACCTGCGGTCTTTTAGCAAAGTACTCTACAATACGATTCATTTTAGACAATCCAATTACTTTACCATTGGAAATATAAGCGACATGTGCTCTACCAACTATAGGAAGTAAGTGGTGTTCACAAGTAGAATATACAACGATATTCTTCTCTACTAACATTTCTCCGTAGTTGTAATTATTATTAAAAGTAGACGCCTTCGGCATATTATCTGGATTCAAGCCCATAAAGAGTTCGTTTACGTAGGCTTTGGCAACTCTTCTTGGAGTACCTTGAAGACTGTCGTCTGTTAAATCCATTCCCAAGGTGTGTAAAATATCTCTTACACTCGCTTCTATTCGCTCTATTTTTTCTTTGTCCGAAATAGCAAAAGCATCTTCTCGCAAAGGAGTAGTCGCCGAAGTACCGATGTGATTTTCACCTATTTCGTCAATTCTATCTTCGTTCATATTAGTATTTAGTTCGAACATTATTTAAAAAATTGATTTTGCAAAGATACGACAATATCATTAGTTAGGTTAAAAAATCCACTAATTCCTGAATAGTAAGCGATATAACCTCTCCAGACATCATGTTTTTTATTTTGTAGGTAGTATTCTCAATATCAGTAACTACATAAGAAATTTGCCTATTATTTACATATTTCCATTGCTTTTTTTGTTGTTTGTTACTAGCTGCTACATCCGGATATATCTCGGCAGATATACCACGACTACGAAGTATTTTTATGGCTTTCAGTTTTGGCAGACTCTCCTCTTCTTTAAAATTTAAAAATAAAACTTTTGGCCTGGGAAGCGCTAAGTCTTCAAACAGCCCAAGTTCTTCCATAACGAGATATATCCTGTCTAGACCAAAAGAAATCCCGACACCGGAAACGTCTTTAAGGCCAAAAATACCGGTTAAGTCATC
Organism: Tenacibaculum sp. SG-28; assembly: GCF_002954385.1. Lineage (GTDB taxonomy): Bacteria > Bacteroidota > Bacteroidia > Flavobacteriales > Flavobacteriaceae > Polaribacter. The sequence continues at coordinate 204,582 of NZ_MQVY01000004.1, read as the reverse complement.
GTATCTTCCACCGCCTCCAATAGATCCGATCTTTATGTTTTTTGGCGCAGAAACCTCATAGATAGCACCAGTATAATAGTTGAGGCCTCTGGCTAAGGTGACATCTATTTCTAAAGAAGCAGAGCCTAATTCTAATGCCTCAATAGCATCGTTAATAAACCGTAATTCTTGCACTCCTTTTAACCCTTCTTCAGAAGTATACAGCATCGTTTCTAATGAAGATAATTTGGCTTCGTTAGAACCAGTAAAAGAGAATAATGGATCGAGTTTCCCTAAGGCATCGGCAGGAATTCCCTTACTTATCATTTCATCAACTACACCATCTTTACCAATTTTATCCAATTTGTCTAGGGCAACTGTAAAGTCAATAAGCTTATCCGTAGCGCCGATAACCTCAGCAATACCAGACAAAATCTTCCTATTGTTAATTTTTATAGTTGTTCCGAGTAAACCAAGTGCTGTGAAAACAGAATCGTATAATTGTACAAACTCAATCTCTTGCAATAAAGAGTTACTACCAACAACGTCTGCATCACACTGGTAAAACTCTCTAAATCTTCCTTTCTGAGGACGATCTGCTCTCCAAACAGGTTGGATTTGATACCGTTTAAAAGGAAAAGTAATTTCGTTCTGATGTTGCACAACATATCTAGCGAATGGTACAGTTAAATCATATCGAAGTGCTTTTTCAGAAATTTTAGGAATTACTTTTGTACTATTTTTCTCTACTAGTAAAGAATTGTCTACTTTTTTTTAAATAATCCCCAGAGTTTAAAATTTTAAAAATTAAACGATCTCCCTCTTCCCCATATTTTCCCATTAAAGTAGTAGAGTTTTCAAAACTTGGGGTTTCAATAGGTTGAAATCCAAAATTCTCAAAAGCACCTTTTATAGTTTGAAATATATAATTTCTCTTGGCTATTTCAGTGGATGAAAAATCTCTGGTTCCTTTTGGAATGCTCGGTTTCATAATAATTAAAATTGTTTAATTAAAAATTGTATGCTTTGTAAAAATTAAAGAATAGCTAAATACTATTGGATACAACACATACATTATTATTTGTATGCAAATATCATAATAATTAGACAATTTAGGAAGTTTTATTAGGTTGTTTTAACCTGTAAATAGTTGCATTTAATTCAAAGCCCAACAAAAGAATAATAGCATTTAACCATACAAATAACATTAAAATTAACAGTGTACCAATAGATCCATATAATTCGTTATACTTCGCAAATTTCACCACGTAAATACCAAAAGCATAAAAAGAAATCATGGAAACAACCGTAGTTAATATAGCTCCTGGAGAAAAGAATCGAACTTCTTTTCCTTGCTTCGTTCCATATCGGAAAAGCAAGGATACAATGGTAAATATCATCACTAAAAAAAGAAACCCTCTTCCGAAATACAACAAATGTAAATCGTTGGTGTCAAACCAACCTTTTTCATCAATCTTAGAAAGAGCTACCTGATATAAAGTCACAAAAACAACAGTAATAATTAAGAAAAATGACATGAGAAGCGAAACTGCTAAAGATATAAAGTAAGATCTTAACAAGGTACGATATTCCTTTACATGATAGGAATACTCAAATCCACCAAAAATAGCATTTACACCGTTGGCCATGAGAAAAATAGATGCCAAAAATCCAAAAGAAAGTAACCCTCCGTATTGGTTATTTAGAATGTCTTTTAAAACCCCGTCTACGGCATCAAATGTTTTGGGTGGTAAAGCCTCTTGAATGATAGAAAACAATCCTTCCTGAAAACCTTCTATAGGGATGTACGGTATTAGCGTTAAAATAAATAGTAAAAAAGGAAAAATTGCCATAAAAAAGCTAAATGCAATTCCTGCGGCGCGAGTCGTTAAAGCTCCTTTTACAATCCCAATGCCATAAAGCTCCAAAACGTCATACAAAGACAAACCACGTAAACCAGGAATTTTTATAGTTTTCCCGAAGTGAACCAACTTATTTACAATTGGTATTTTACTTAATTTATCTTCAATAGATTTTATCATAAATGCAACTTTCAGTCTACTATCATTCTACATTAAGCTTGTATTTCTGCAATAAATTTAGGACGTTTTCTCTAGAGAAGAAAGCGTTTGTAACCCTGTTTTTATCCATATCTATAACAAAATTTTCTGCAGTTGTAAAATTGGCATTTTCTAAATTTGTCTCTTCAAAGATAGCTTCTTTTAAATTGGTCTTGTGAAAAACACAATACTGTGCATCTGACTCGGTAAAGTCAACCCCTATCATTTGGCAATTATCGAAATGAAAATATTGAATTTTCAATTGGTAAAAAGAGGAAAAGTCAAGCTGACAATTTGAAAATTTCATCTGCAGTAAAAAAGGATCTATTTCGTTAAATTTTACACCGATAAGTTTTGAATCCTCAAAGTAAACTTGCTTAAAACTACACTCTTTAAGCCTTGTATTACTAAAATTACACGCTATAAATTCACAGTCTAAAAACTCCGAATTGCTAATATGTAGATCTGAAAAATCACAATTGGTAAAAGTACAAGAGTCAAAATCTGTTCTGCTTAATTCCTTACTTTTAAAGTTTTTTTTTGAATATTGAATATTATCAACAAATGTGTTCATATAAAATCTCTTACTTATCTCAATCCTCTAGCTTTTAGCATAGGAGCTGCTTCAGGACTGCGTCCGCTAAACACTTTATACATTTCTTCATAATCCATGGTATTTCCCTTTGACAATATTTCCTCCCGAAACTTTTGTCCGTTTTCTCTGGTTAGTAATCCGTTACTTTTAAACCAATCGTAAGCATCATGACTCAACATTTCGGTCCAGAGATAGGAATAGTACCCCGCTGCATACCCTCCACTAAAAATATGAGCGAAATAGGTAGAACGATATCTCGGTGGAATTTCATTGCTGTACAATTGCATCTTTTTTAAGGCCTCCTTTTCAAAATTAGCAACATTTTCAATAGAAGTACCTTCTCAATAGTGTGCCATAACATATCTAAACTAGAAGATGCTAAATTTTCAATAATCGAGTAGCCTTGATTGAAAGTTCCTGCCTTTTTTATTTTTTCTAATAATTCCGATGGAATAACCTTCCCTGTTTTATAATGCAAAGCATAATTACTTAAAATATCAGGATGTGTAGCCCAATTTTCATTGAATTGAGAAGGAAACTCTACAAAGTCTCTAGCAACACTAGTTCCAGAAATAGATTCGTAATTCTGGTTCCCAAAGAAACCGTGCAAGGCATGTCCGAATTCGTGAAAAGCCGTTTCTACGTTATCAAAACTTATAAGTGCTGGGGCACCAGTAGCCGGTTTTGGAAAATTACAAACGTTGTATAGTACTGGTTTCTGCTTTCGTAATTTAGATTGTTTAACAAAGGAACTCATCCAGGCACCTCCGCGTTTACTTTCTCGGGCGTAAAAGTCCCCGTAAAACAAACCTAAAGCGGATCCGTCCTCCTCAAATAATTCATAGACCACAACATCCGGATGGTAGGTTGGAATATCCATTCTTTTCTTAAAAGTAATACCGTAGAGCTTCGTAGCTGCGTAAAAAACCCCTTTTTCTAAAACATTGGTAAGTTCAAAGTATTGCTTTACCTCTTCTTCGCCTAAATTATATTTTGATTTGCGGACTTTCTCTGCATAATGGTTCCAATCGAAAGGAGTTAAAGAGAATGAATTTCCATCCGATTTAATCTCCTCTTGAATTTCTTTTATTTCTGCAGCTGCTTTTTGCAGAGCTCCAGGAACTAAACCTGCAAACATTTTAAATACATTGGTTGGTGTTTTGGCCATAGTACCCTGTAAACTCCAACTAGCATAATTATCGAAACCTAAAATTTTTGCTTTCTCTAACCGTAGTACTGCCATTTTTTCTACCAAAGTACTCGTATTAAAGTTACCTTGATCTGCTCTATGTATTGATTTTCTATAAAGCGCTTTTCGAATATCTCTATTTTCAAGATTTTGTAATGCTGGCTGCTGTGTAGTATTGACCAAGGGCAACTCATATCCATTATTACCTTTTATCGCCGCTATTCTCTCTTCGGAAAGACCTTTTAATAAACTTACATCCTGCACAAGAAGTCCTTCTTTTTTACTAGCATCTAAGATTTTTTTACCAAAGGTATTGGAAAGTTCAGCTAATTGAGCATTAATTGTTTTTAACCTATTCTTTTTCTCTTGCGGTAAATCTGCCCCAGCCTTAACAAAATTCTTGTAGTATTCTTTGGTTAGGTGTTTAGATTCATCGTCTAATGATTGTGTATCAATAGTAGCATACACTTCTTTAATTCTTTGAAATAATTGAGAATTTAGCATAATGTTATCGGTATGCACTGAGAACTTAGGAGCTAATTCCTTTTGTATTTTTTTTATAGTATTATTTGTATTCGCACCTGCAACTGCATAAAAAATCGAACGAACACGATCTAATACTCTATCGCTCTCCTCCAGCGCTAAAATGGTATTTTCAAAGGATGGTAATGCTGAATTATTTGTTATTTCTAGAATTTCATTTTCCTGTAACTGCATAGCTTTGAGAATGGCCGGTAAAAAATGCTGCGGTTGGATGTTATTAAAATCAGGAGCACCATAATCTAGAGTACTTTCAGATAATAAAGGATTCGCAGTTGTAGGCATGTTTGTATTGCGTATTTGTTGATTTTTTTTGCAAGATATTAGTAAGACAAAGAATAGTGCGAAAAATCTTGGTACAGTCATTTTAAGAAATATTAATCTATTGCCTTTAAACTTAAATCTAAATTATATACCGAGTGCGTTAATGCTCCCGAAGAAATAAAATCTACACCACATTCTGCGTATTTTCGAATGGTATCTTCATTTATTCCACCAGAAGATTCGGTAAGGCATCTATTCCCGATCAAGGCAACTGCCTTTTTGGTGTCTTCATAGTTAAAGTTGTCAATTAAAATACGATATACTCCATCGTTCGTTAATATTTCTTTAATTTCTTCCAGATTTCTTGCTTCTACAATTATTTTAATAGTTAACCCTTTGGCTTCTAGATACTTTTTTGTTTTTTGTATGGCCTGCGTTATACCTCCTGCAAAATCGATATGGTTGTCTTTTATCATCACCATATCATAAAGCGCAAATCTATGGTTTTCTCCACCACCAATTTTCACGGCCCATTTTTCGAGTGCTCGTATACCAGGTGTCGTTTTTCTCGTATCTAACACCTTTGTTTTCGTACCTTGCAATAAGCTCGCAAAAAAATTGGTTTTGGTAGCGATAGCACTCATTCGTTGCATGGCATTTAACACCAATCGCTCGGCTTGTAAAATAGATTGTGATTTTCCTGAAACAATAAAAACTACATCTCCGAAAGACACCTTTTCTCCATCCTCTATAAAGGTTTCTATCTGTAAATCTTTATCTACATATGCAAAAACCATTTTCGCAAAGGCAACACCTGCGATGATTCCATCATCTTTAACTAAAAGCTTTGCTTTTCCGATGGCATTTGCTGGTATACAGGATAAAGAGGTATGATCCCCCTCCCCTACATCTTCTCGAATCGCATTGGAAATAATAATATCTAACTCGGTATTAAATTGTTCTTTTGAAATCATAATTTTTTATTCTTGTTGTAAAAATACTAATTCATAATTCATATTTCATAATTTTACACTATGAAAATAAAGTTATTGGTAATAGGAAAGACAGATAGCAAACCACTTACAGCGCTCATTGAGGAATATAAAAATCGATTACAACACTACATAAAGTTTGAATTGGAAGTAATTCCTGATCTTAAAAAAACAAAAAACTTGAGTACCGCTCAACAAAAAGACAAAGAAGGTGCATTACTATTGGCTAAACTACAAAATACAGACCAACTTGTCTTGTTGGATGACAAAGGAAAACAATTTTCATCTCTAGAGTTTTCACAATATCTCCAAAAAAAAATGAATTCTGGACATAAACAACTTGTATTTGCGGTTGGTGGACCATATGGTTTTTCCGATGCAGTGTACAAAAAGGCTAGCGGTAAAGTATCGTTTTCAAAAATGACATTTTCACATCAGATGATTCGTTTATTTGTAGTAGAACAAGTGTATCGTGCATTTACTATTTTACGAAATGAACCCTATCATCACGAGTAATTACAACAGCTTTTACACAGATAAAAAATAAAGCAGAAAAAAGAATCTTATTTACATCATTTACTTTTTGAAACACCTTTTCTTTTAAGGTAATTTTTACAGATTCTGGTTATTGATTGCCTTTTTTTAAATCGCACAATTTATGTCCGACCGATATGTTTTATACACGATTGTGATGGCATGCATATGATGGTGTTTGAGCAACCTAAAACAAGTTATTTTACAACTACATCGCAGTATAACCTATTACATATAGCATGACGTAACAGGTACTACTTTAGATAAATATTATGGTTTGTCTTCTCCTAGAGCGGATAAAAAATAGTACATTTGTTTATGCTAAATTAATTTTAATGCAACTTGTTTTTGCCACCAACAATTTAAATAAACTAGAAGAAGTAAAAAAACTTCTCCCAGATTTCATCGAACTTCTTTCTCTAAAAGATATCGGATGTTTTGAGGATATAGAAGAAACTGCTAACACACTAGAAGGAAATGCCAAAATCAAAGCCAATTATGTTACAAATACATATGGATACAACTGTTTTGCAGACGATACGGGCCTAGAAGTAGCGAGTCTTGATGGTGCACCTGGGGTGTATTCTGCAAGATATGCAGGGGAACCCGCTAATGCAGAAAATAATATGCAAAAACTCTTGCTAGCCTTGGAAAATAATAAAGATCGCAAGGCACAATTCAGAACTTCCATCTGTTTGAATTTAGACAATAAACAATTTTTGTTTGACGGTATTTGTAAAGGAACAATTTTAAAAGACAAACAAGGAGAAAAAGGTTTTGGATATGATCCTATATTCCAACCAGAGGGGCATCCAGGATCTTTTGCGACCATGAAACTCTCGGAAAAAAATCTAATTAGCCACCGAGGCCTTGCCATACAAAAACTAATATCATTTTTAACCTCTGAATAATTGTACGCCTCAAAATCGCATACCCAATATTTTATTTTGCTCGGCGTAATCGTCATCGTATTTTTTTTTGTTAACATTAGTATTGGTTCTGTAGCAATTCCACTGCGAGAAATAGGCGCAATTTTAATAGGTGATATTCCTGCGAAAGATAGCTGGAGAACTATTATTATAAACTATCGCCTTCCAAAAGCAATAACTGCTGTTCTAGTGGGTTCTGGGCTATCCGTTAGTGGTCTTTTAATGCAAACTTTATTCAGAAATGCTCTTGCAGGACCTTTTGTATTGGGTATTTCTTCTGGCGCGAGTTTAGGAGTTGCTTTGTTCTTGTTAGGATCAGGACTGTTTGGTGGAACCTTAGGAACAATCGTCTTCTCGAATTGGTCCTTGGCTGTAGCTGCCTCAGTTGGTGCTTTTATCGTTCTATTAGCAGTTATTACTGCAGCAAACCGAGTTCGAAATACGATGTCTATCTTGATTATTGGGTTAATGTTTGGCTCTTTAACTTCAGCTGTAATTAGTGTTTTATCCTACTTCAGTGAGGCTTCTCAAATTCAACAATATCAATTTTGGAGCTTTGGTACCTTAGGAAATTTAAATTGGGAGGAGTTATTGGTATTTTTTGTACTATATGCCATTAGTATGTTTACTTGTTTTTTTATTACAAAACCACTAAACAGCTTCTTACTCGGAGAAAATTATGCAAAAAGTTTAGGTATAAATATTAAAATGAGTAGAAATATAATTCTACTAGTTACAAGTTTGCTAACCGGGGTAATAACTGCATTTTCTGGACCAATTGCTTTTATTGGCTTAGCCGTTCCACACGTTACTAAAATACTTTTACTACTTCAAACCATAAGGTCTTACTACCGGCCACAGCGATGCTTGGTGCCATTATACTATTGCTATGTGATAGCATTGCGCAATTACCTAATAGCGCATTCGTACTTCCTATAAATGCTATTACTTCATTATTTGGTGCACCGGTAGTAATTTGGTTGTTAATTCGTAAAAAGAAAATTTACCTGTAATACAAAGACCTAAACGTATATTCGTTACATTTGATTATCTTATAAATAACTATTAATGCGTGACATTGTTCTAAAAACAGAAGATTTATCTATTGGCTATTCTAAAAAAAAAGAAAACAGCATTATCGCTTCCGCCATTAATATTTCTGTTAAAAAAGGGAATTTTGTAGCATTATTAGGTAAAAATGGTATCGGAAAATCCACCCTTTTAAGAACCTTATCTAAGGTACAAAAACCATTGGGTGGTAGGATTGCGTTAAACGGGAAGAACCTAGAACATTTCAGCTACAATGAACTTGCCAAATCTTTAAGCTTGGTCTTGACAGAACGGCTTCCTTTGAGTCAATTAACAGTACTTGAAATTGTAGCTCTTGGGAGACAACCGTATACGAATTGGATTGATAAACTTACCAAAGAAAACCTAAAAAAAGTAGTTTGGGCGATGGAACAAACAGCGGTCAACCAACTAAAAAACAAACGCTTCTATGAATTAAGTGATGGGCAATTACAACGCGTTTTAATCGCGAGAGCTTTAGCACAAGATACAGAAATAATCATTTTAGACGAACCTACCGCACATTTAGATATTCATCATACCTTTAAAATTTTCTCACTGTTAAAAAAATTAGTACAAACCACCAACAAAACCATACTTATATCAACACATGAAGTGAATTTAGCAATACAATTAGCAGATGAACTTGTTTTACTTTCTGAAGATAAATTACACACGGGTACGGCAAAAGAATTGATAGAACAACGTGCTTTTGACACCCTTTTTCCTGAGGAATTAATTATTTTTAACAAAACATTAAAACAATTCGTAATTAAGAAAAATTAGTTTCGCATAGGTGACTTTTCAAAAAAATAATCCACACAGAATTTATGAAAAAAACAGCATTAATTATAAGTACATTATTTCTTATCGCATGCGGCTCTTCAGTGCCAAATACGGTAAAAAATAACGATCGAACAGATAAAAATAAAAATGATGCGATGAAGTATGCCAATACTATTACCGCAAAAGATTTGGGTAAACATTTATTCGTATACGCGTCGGATGCCTTTGAGGGAAGAGATACGGGAGAACCAGGCCAGAAAAAAGCAGTTGCTTATCTGAAAAATTTTTACAAAAATGCAAATATTGCGTCACCACTAGGTGGTGATAATTATTTTCAAGAAGTCCCGTCTGCATATTTAAGTAAAAATAGAAGCGGCATAAAGCTTAAAGATTCAGAAAATGTAATTGCTTTTATAAAAGGGGCGGAGAAACCTGAAGAAATAATTGTACTATCTGCACACTTAGATCACGAGGGTATTAAAAATGGAAAAATATACAACGGTGCGGACGATGACGGTTCTGGAACTGTGGCTATTTTAGAAATAGCCGAAGCCTTTAAATTAGCGACAGACGCTGGCGTACGTCCGAAAAGATCGATCCTATTTTTACACGTAACCGGAGAGGAGAAAGGACTGTTGGGTTCAAAATATTACACAGAAAACCCTATATTCCCATTAGAAAATACGGTCACAAATTTAAATATTGATATGATTGGAAGAGTAGACAGTCGTCATAAAGGAAACCCTAATTATGTCTATTTAATTGGTTCGGATAAATTGAGTACAGAACTGCACGAGATTTCGGAAGAAATGAACTCAAAATACACCAATATAGCCTTAGATTACAAGTATAATGACGACAATGATCCCAACCGTTTTTACTATCGATCCGACCATTATAATTTTGCAAAACACAATATCCCTATCATCTTTTATTTTAATGGGACTCATGCAGACTACCATCAACCGACAGATACACCCGATAAAATAAACTATGAAATGTTAGAAACTAGAACACGTCTCGTATTTCATACTGCATGGGAGGTCGCCAATAGACCGAATCGAATTGTAGTAGATAAAGCTAACTAATATAGTTCATTGTATAGAATAAAAAAACCGTCTTTACGACGGTTTTTTATACTTCGATAGACATAAGTGTACAATGGTACAACTAAAGTTTGCCATACAAATTATTCGTTTATAGCTTGTAAAGAAGGAATTCTTTGACGGTCTAGAAACACATCTACGGTTTCAAAATGTTCCACCACTCTTTTTTCTTTAAACTCGAATACTTTTTGGGATAGACCTCTCAAAAAATCACGATCGTGAGATACCAGTATAAGCGTACCGTTAAAATGTAGTAATGCTTCTTTAATTACATCTTTAGAACGCAAGTCTAAATGGTTTGTTGGTTCGTCGAGAACAAGTAAATTTACTGGTTCTAATAAGAGTTTAACCATTGCTAATCTCGTCTTCTCTCCTCCTGATAATACTTTTACTTTTTTATCAATAGCGTCTCCGGAAAACATAAACTGCCCTAGTATATTTTTAATCTTAGTTCGAATCTCTCCAACTGCAATTGTGTCCACTGTTTGAAAAACAGTTAACTCAGGATCTAACAATGAAGCCTGATTTTGGGCAAAATATCCAACCTTAGTATTGTGCCCCAAAACACAATTACCTGCATGCGTTATCTCGTTTAATATGGCTTTTATCATCGTTGATTTACCGGTTCCATTTTTCCCCACAAAAGAAACCTTTTCTCCTCTTGCTATAGAAAAATTCACCCCTTGTAACACCAACTTTTCACCGTATTTTTTAGAAAAGTTCTCCACTCTAACCGGATAATCGCCAGAGCGCGGCGCTGGAGGAAACCTTAATTTTAAAGAAGACGTATCTACCTCATCGATTTCAACGAGTTTTAGCTTCTCTAGCATTCGTTCGCGCGAAGCAACCTGATTTGTTTTAGAATAAGTCCCTTTAAATCTTTCAATAAATACTTTAGTTTCTGCAATAAGCTTTTGTTGCTCTTGATATGCTTTTAATTGATGTTCTCTTCGTTCCTTTCTCAATTCTAAATAGTGAGAATAATTAGCTTTATAATCATAAATTGTTCCCATAGTAACCTCGATAGTTCTATTGGTTATGGTATCGATAAAAGCTTTGTCGTGTGATATAACAACTACAGCTTTAGCTTTATTTATGAGAAAATCTTCCAACCAAATGACAGAAGCAATATCGATATGATTTGTAGGTTCATCCAATAATATTAAATCTGGTTGTTGTAGTAAAATTTTAGCCAATTCAATACGCATGCGCCAACCACCGCTAAATTCTGAAGTGGCTCTTCCAAAATCATCTTGTGTAAATCCCAGCCCCTTGAGCGCTTTCTCTACTTCTGCTTCATAATTTACTTCTTCAAGCGCATAATAACGTTCTCCTAAATCGGATACCCGTTCAATAATTTTCATGTAAGCATCAGATTCGTAATCGGTTCTTGTTTCTAGCTCTTTATTTAAAGCATCTATTTCGGCTTTCATCTGAAATATAGCTGTAAAAGCTTTCGAGGCTTCCTCTTTAACCGTACAGTTGTCTTCCGTTAACAAATGCTGCGGCAAATAAGCAATTTTGGTGTCTTTTGGAGCTCTAACTGTTCCTGTAGTTCCTTTCGAAACCCCTGCTATAATTTTCATCATAGTAGATTTACCCGCCCCATTTTTACCCATAAGTGCAATCTTATCATTTTCATTAATAACAAAGGAAACGTCCTTAAATAATGTTTTACCGCTATACACTACACCTAATTGGTCTACCGAAATCATAAAATAAATTTCTTGCGAAAATAGAGAATAAAAAGGCGTAAAGCCTGTATACCTTATCAATTTTTACAAAAAAACAAGCAGAACAAATAATTTGTTCTGCTCGTAATCAAAATATAAAAATAGTCTTAAAGGGTATAAACAAATCTGAAGGTTATAAAACGTGGTTGTATAAAAGTTTCGGAACTAAATACCGAAAAATAATTAGCGCTATTTCGAACCTGTGCTTTGGTGTTTAAAAGGTTTGTCGCTTTAATTTCATATTCCCATTTTGCATCTCTATTTTTTCGATATGAAAGCGTGGCATCCCAATTTTGGAAAGATTGAGACTCTCCCTCTCCAAGGTCTTGATTTGTATAGGTATAATTAGTTCTGAAAGAAACCGAATTCCAGATATAAGCATCCATTTCAATAGAAGGTGCATTGGTTATAAACTTCGTCTTTCTTTCCCCCTGGTTATTATTGGTAACGCTATACCTGTATCTTAGATTGAAATTAGGAGCCTTGAGGTAATTTGATCGTATACCGGGAGTGTAAGATTGGGTGTAGCCTTCATTTAGCGACTGCTCTCCCTGAATAAATTGAAAAATTTTATTATAGTTAAAGCTGGCATTTAAACTAGCTCTAATTTTACCGAATGTGCGCTGCACCCTTCCAAATACATTTACGTTTTCATCAGCAAAATTAGAATTAAAAAAAGTATTTGTACGGATGACGTTATCGAAGTTAGTTATACTTCTAATTTGGTCAATATTGCTAGTATAAGAAGCTCTTGCGAATACATTGGTGTAATTAAATAAATTAAAACTACTGTAGAACAAACTAAGGTTATGGGACAATGAATTCAATAAATCGGGCTGTCCGAATTGAATACTGTTATAATTGTTCAAGACCAAACCTTCCGCAAGTCGGGTAACGTCGGTAAAGTTATTGCGCATTTCATAGCGAAAGGTTAGAGATTCACTTGTTTTGAACTGAATTCTAGTTTCAAAATCTGGTAAAACTCTAAAGAAATTGTCCTCGTATACCTCCCCAAACTGGATGTTTTTATTTCCGTAGGAGTGCAATGAAAAACCAGGGGTAAGGGTAAACTTACCTTTTTTTACTCGGTAATGAAAACCTAAATATAAATCGTTGAAATTATAAGTAACCGCATTGCTCGCCTTACCTTCATCAATATTTGGTGTAGGATTAAAAGGCTCTCTATTGTCTAAAAATTGAAAAAGATTAGAGTTGAATTTTTGCTGACTAAGAATAGTTCCCAGAGTAACATTAAGATTACTTTTAGCATTGATAATATAATAATAATCTAGTTTAGCATCTAATTGATTAGACTTTACCCGACGATCTTGGGCTATACTATAATAAGGTAAGGTGTTATTTAGACCTAATTCATCAGCAGTAGAATCGTAAGGATCCTCTGTACTGTCTGGATCGTTTTCTAATCTAGCATTGTAGAATGGGTCTTCATTTTTAATGAGATGCTGTGCTTCTAAAGCAAAAATATTTCTATCGTTTAACGTGTAATAATAACTTAAATTTTGATTAATACTGAAGGGAGTTACCTCTTCTATCTGTCCTGTGGCACCAATGACAGAGGAAAAAATATTTTGCCGTTGTTTATCGTTAGATACTCTTCCTAAAATATCGTAATCTAGTTGGTTATTTAAATTTGGTTTATAGGATACACTTAACTTTAAAAGTCCTTGATTGGAATGTTCGTCACTCGATTGTTCGGTTCTTTCATCCGGTATACCGAGACTTGCATCCGTGTACTGCACAAAACTAACTTCTCTGGATAGAATTTGACTGCTATTAAAGATGGCAAAACCACTTAGATCTAAAGATGTTTTTGGAGAATAACTAAAATTTGCCGTCGCTAGTTGATTTTTAATTTGCAGTGCATTATTTTGATTGGTTAAAAAATTTAAACTATTGTCTCCAAGATTAATATTCGTACCACTGCTTCTACTTGGCGCTCTAAATCCGCCACCAAAGCCTCGTATATCTCTTCGACTAAGTGCTAGTTCACCGATGTTATTTAAATCTCCGATAAAGTTTATACTGTATTTTGGGGAATAGTAGAATAATTTTGGTTGCAGAATGTACAATTCATCCTCTGGCGCAGTTCCTGCACCGGCTGTTACATTACCAAACCAAAATTTTCTTTTCCCTTTTTCAGTTGTATGTTTAATGCAACGTTATCTTGATTATTTCTAACGCCGCTTAATTGACCAACCTCTGCATAATTTCGCAAAACCTGAATTTTGTCGATTGCTTTAGAAGGAATATTTTTTGTAGCAAGTTTGGTATCTCCGTCAAAAAAGTCTTTTCCATTTACCATTAATTTATTTACCACTTTACCTTCTACTTCCACTTGACCATCTTCATTTATCTCGACGCCAGGTAATTTTTCTAATACGTCTTCTAGCTTTCTTTCTGTACCATTTTGAAAAGAATCTGCATTGTATACAATAGTATCTCCCTTAATGGTTACTGGCATCTCATAGGTAATTTCTACCTCGTCAAGGTTGGAATCGAGTTGTAAAACAAAATCTTTAGTTAGGTTTTCTTCCTTCGTAGTGAGTATTTGCTCGAAGTTCTTCATCCCAACATAGCTTATTTGAATTTTATAGGTTCTATTTTTTTTTAAAGCTAGTTTGTAGACTCCTTTAGCATCGGAAATGCCGTAGGATTCTAATGTACTTGTGGCTTTGTCTATTGCAATAACGTTTGCCAGTTCTAATGGAGTGTTTAAACTGTCTTTAACTATTCCCTTTAACTGGACCTGACCATAAAAGTGTAGGGATAGAGCAAGGAACAGAAAACTTAAAATTTTCTTCATAATTAAAAGTGTAAATAAAAATAAAAGAAGAGGTATTACCCTCTTCTTCTTCTACCTCTGTTATTTCGCATTTCAATCATTTTACCTTTGATAGTTTTCTGATATTCTGCTTTGGTAATTTCTGTTCCTTTTGATGGAGTTTCTATTTTAATTTCTTCTTTTGGGTTGATGGTAACTTTTGAACACAACATTACTGAATTACCAGCGGAAACCTCTAAAATTAACCCAGGTAAACCCCAGTATTCTGCAGGTCCATGACTCACTGGTATTTGTGGTGTATACCACGCCTCTACTTCTACCATCTCTATTGCTGGTTCTTGATTTGTATTTAAAGAATCTTTAGGAGTTTCTTTTTTTCTTAAATCCGCCCATGAAAAATTATACCAATACAGCTCCTCTTTAGGAATCGACGCTTTTGCATTAAAACATAAATATTGTCCTATTTTTTTAGACTCTTTTCCTATTACCCAATTTATTTTTTGAAGTTTATCTTTTACGAGAAATCGCTTACCATAAAATTCTTGGCTTTGAACAAGTTTGTTATCTTTGATATTTTTATACTGATATCCTTGAGAGAAATTCTTACCCCAAGAATCTGTAGCACCAGACATAGCATCCATCTTTTCTTCTTCTTTGAAATAAGATTCCTTTTGGTTGAAATTAAGTATGTAGGTCTTTTCTAATCTATTTTTCAATCTTGCTTGAATCTGCTTTTTTTGCATTTCGCTCATTCTAGCACCCCAGCTACCTAATTCAAGCTTGGACTTTGAAAAATAAATTGCTTGGCCCTTAAAATCTGCTGGAGCAGGCTTGAAGGAAACAAGTATGAAAAAGCATAATAGACTCGAACGTAATAAAATATGTTTCATAATATGGTTAGTTTTGTTTAACAAATGTATTTAAAAATTAAACAAAAAAATAATATGACAAAACTTTAACTTCATTTTAAGGTTTAGCATACTCGAAAACTTGTGAAACTGCTAATATTAATACCATATATACCTTAACACTAAATCGAAAAAACTCATTACAAATAAATTGATAATGGAAAGTATTGGAATCGTTGACCCTAACCAACCTAAAAAAATGGTTAGAAAAAAATCAAATGTTACTACTGCCCTTTTGTATTAATGAAGAATATTGAAGATAAGTTCTTTTAGAATATCCAGGTGCGGCAAAGAGACTGCACCAACCCCTTTACTCTTAAGATCTGCATCACGCAACAATCCAATTATCATGGAAACCTTCCGCATTGGATAATTTTGTGCTGCTTTCGTGTAGTCATCAACAAAATAAGGATTAACACGCAGCGCTTTTGCAACAGATGCTTTGGACTTGTCTCTTAAACCGTGGTATAAAAGTAATTGTGTAAAAAAACTATTTAATAAAGAAATGGTAACTATTAAGGGATTATTCTTAGGATTTTGTGCGAAATAATTTATTATACGATTTGCCTTTACAATATTTCGATCTCCAATGGCTTTTCGCAATTCAAAATTATTAAAATCTTTAGATATCCCGATGTTCTGCTCAATATGTTGCGAATCAATTATTGTTTTTACCGGTAAAATAGCGGTTAATTTGCCAAGTTCGTTGTTCAATTTACTCAAATCTGTACCCAAGAATTCCACCAACATTTGCGAAGCTTTAGGTTCAATGGTATATCCTCTTCCTCCTAACACCTTTCCAATCCAATCTAGCACTTGATTCTCATAAAGCTTTTTACTCTCGTAAATCAAACCGTTTTTAGCGATTGCCTTGTAAGATTTTTTACGCTTATCTAGCTTTTTATATTTGTAATTGAAAACTAAAACGGTAGAGGGTTGCGGGTTGTTTGCGTAGGCTTCGATTTTATCGATATTTTTACTTAAGTCTTGTGCTTCCTTAACAATAATGACTTGATACTTAGACATCATCGGAAATCGTTTTGCTGAGGACACTATATCTTCTATGGAAACATCTCGACCATACATAACAACTTGGTTAAATCCCTTTTCAGAATCTTCCAAAATTGTGTTTTCAATAAACTCGGAAATTTTATCAATGTAATACGGTTCCTCTCCCATTAAAAAATAAATAGGTTTGATATTTCCTTTTTTTATATCCTGCACAATATGATTTGCTTCATTCATCTATTTCCTGTCATTTTATCAAGGCAAAAATTAAAGTTTTCGTATTTTTGAGATATGCAACAACTAAACTTGCCCAAATTTGAATTTCGAATCAAAAGTAACGAAAATAAGACGCTAATTTTCGATAGATTGCGAAAAAAATACATAGTGCTCACCCCAGAGGAATGGGTACGACAAAATTTTGTGCAGTACCTGATAGATTGTAAAAAATACCCAAGTACCTTAATCGCTATTGAAAAACAACTCCTTGTTAACGGACTAAAAAAAAGAACAGATATTATAATATTTAATCGCGATGGAGCTACCGATATTTTAATAGAATGTAAAGCACCTTCCGTTACACTATCACAAAATACATTCGATCAAATTGCAAGATATAATCTAAAATTAAATGCTAAATTTTTAATTGTCACTAACGGCCTGCAACACGTTTGCTGTATGTTAAATAAAAAAGAAGAAAACTATACTTTTTTAGAGGAAATTCCTGCATACAAAATTTAATTACTCCTGATTAAACAAATTTGCACTAAACAGTTGTAGCATCGTGATGCACAGAAACTGCTATTTTACCCAAATGCTTTCCGGAACCAAAATATTCAATCAAAGCAGGAATTTGTCCAAAAATAAAAGGTCCTTCAATTTTTATTTGCAATTTTTTATCTACATAAAGTTGGGCTATTTTTAAAAGATTTTTATTGGGATGCAAACTTGCGATACGAAAAGATTTGGAAGAAAATAAGTTTAGAAGTATCCCATAAAAATAAAGAAATAACAGATGAAATGTACTTCCGCCAACACTGACATAAGTACCTTTTTTACACAAGATACTTGCATACAAAAATGGTGGCATTGAGGTCTTACAATCTAATATAAAGTCATATTTATTTTTTCCTTTTGTAAAATCAGTACTTCTATAATCGATGACATGATCAGCGCCCAGGCATTGTAAATAGCTGAATTTCTCCGAACTATCGACAGCAGTCACCTCACAACCTCTTTGTCTAGCCAATTGGATTGCAATACTACCTACACCTCCACCTGCACCATTAATTAAAACCTTCTTAATATTAGCTGCTGTTTTTATGGTATCAAAAGCTTGAAATGCCAAACCGGAAGCGTGCGGAATTGAAGCGGCTTCAACATGAGATAATCCCTCAGGTTTTATTTCAAGAGCATCCTCATGTACCGCTATATATTTTGCGTGTGCCCCGTAGGAAAAATCCGAAATATCACCAAATACATTATCTCCTACAACAAAACGATTCACATTTTTACCGACTTCCTCCACCACACCGGATAGTTCTACTCCTGGCACTGCTCGCTTTGGTTTTATAACCCCAAAGAAAAGCCGATACAAACGCGGTTTACCAGTAACCATATTCCAATCATAGTCATTTATAGTTGTGGCAAAAACCTTTACCAATACTTCATTTTTCTTAGGTTTAGGTTTCTTAATAGAGGTTACTTTTAAAACTTCTCTTGGTAAACCATACTTTTTATAAACTATTGCTTTCATCTTCACGTATTCAATAAATTAGAAGTTTTATACAAGAATAGCATAGGATCAATCATAGTTACCAAAGCCATTGCTGTAATTAGGATGTATATTAAATTGCTGTAATAATAAATAATATATTTGGCTTAAATCAAAAATCACCTTGTGGTTTTCCGTCGAAAAAAATGTCTTTTTACGCAATTCATTGCAAAGTTAGATGCGCTTATATTCCGCTCAATACTGAATTAAAGCGATGAACATAACATGTACTCGTTGGTTTAATGTTAGCAAAAAGAAGAGGAAAGTAGCTAAAACATAAATTAAATTTTAGTGGTAAATTAACAACTATCCATAGGTTTAAATGATATTAATACTGTATTTTTGGCGACTTGAAATTAGCACTTGTCATATTAAACTGGAACGGACAATCTCTGTTGGAAAAATATTTACCTTCTGTGGTACGGTTTAGTCCTGAAGCAACTATTTATGTGGCGGATAATGCCTCAACAGACAATTCCATTGCATTTGTAAAACAAAAGTTTCCTTCGGTCAAAATAATCAAAAATGAGACGAATGGAGGATATGCAAAAGGCTATAATGATGCCTTACAAAAAATTAATGCGGATGTGTATGGATTAATTAATTCAGATATCGAGGTCACGGAAAATTGGCTTAAACCAATCACCGAATCGTTTGCAGAGCACCGAAACATGGCTATTGCACAACCAAAAATATTAGATCTCAAAGACAAAGCTTTATTTGAATATGCTGGAGCAGGCGGTGGTTTTATAGATTTTTTCGGATACCCATACTGTAGAGGCCGAATTTTTAACACCTTAGAAAAGGACAAGGGACAATACAATGACTTTTCTGAAATATTTTGGGCTTCTGGAGCTTGTTTGTTTATTCGTGCTGAAGTATTCCATAGACTAAAAGGATTTGATGAAGACTATTTTGCTCATCAAGAGGAAATTGATTTATGTTGGCGAGCTCAAAATAAAGGATATAAAGTTAACTATATTGGCCAATCTACAGTATACCACCTAGGTGGCGGAACTCTAAAAGAGAACAGTCCAAGAAAAACATTTTTAAACTTTAGAAACAGCTTACTATCCAATATAAAAAACACGCCAAGAAAGCATTTGCTAAGTGTCATTTTTACGCGCTTAATTTTGGATGGTATAGCAGGACTAAAATTTACCATAGAACTTCGACCTGTTCATACAATTGCGATTTTAAAAGCGCATTTAAGTTTCTACAAAAACCTACCGAAATTTCTCAAAAAGCGAAAAAAATTAAGCTCGCAAAAAAAACACAATCGCCACTTTAGTATCGTATGGCAATATTTTATATTGCAAAGAACCACATTTAAAAGTTTACGATAGAGTAACTGCTATTCGAGATACCATTAAAGAATATCCAAACTCCCTTTTCCTTCTCTAAGAATTTGCGGTTCGTCTTGGGTAAGGTCGATAACCGTAGATGCATGATTGTCACCATAACCTCCATCAATAACCAAATCGACAAGGTTTTGCCATTTTTCAAAAATCAATTCCGGATCGGTAGTATATTCTATTATTTCATCTTCATCGTGGATGGAAGTAGATACCACCGGATTCCCCAATACTCGCACTATCTCCCTAGCGATATCATTATCAGGAACACGTATCCCTACGGTTTTTCTTTTTTTGTATACTTTGGGCAACGAATTACTTCCTGGCAGAACAAAAGTATAGGGCCCTGGTAAAGCTCTTTTCAGAATTTTGTAGGTTCTGGTATCGATTTGCTTAACATAATCTGACAAATGACTTAAATCATTACATATAAATGAGAAATTAGACTTTTCTAATTTTACCCCTTTGATTTTAGCAATTTTTTCTACAGCTTTTGTATTCGTTATATCGCAGCCCAAACCATACACGGTATCTGTTGGATAAATTATAAGCCCCCCATTTTGCAGAACTTTAACTACCTTATCAATTTCTTTTGGATTAGGGTTTTCATCGTATATTTTTACAAACTGAGCCATCTTTAATAGGTATCAAAATCAATATCATCTAAACTTTCAAAGTTGGAGAAATCATCCGTTTCTGCCTCGTCAAATTCATCTAAAATAACATCTGCTTTAAATTCTTTTTCTGGGACGTCCTTTGGTATTTCTCCAATCGACAAAATTATCTTTTCGTCGGATGCAACAACATTAACTTCAACAACTTCAATATAGAAGGTCCACATGTGCAAAAAGTCATACACGTAAATCAATTTTTCCGATACTTTAGGTAAAGTCTCGCCGATAATACAAGCGCCCATAAACAGGCCCTCTCCTGCTTCCGCCATATTAAAAAGAGGAATTTCTTCTCCTTGTACCCAAGATTCCTCCGTTCGGTAAAAAGAAGCCATTTCTTTAGCATCAAATCCAAAAGATAAAGCAAGAGCCGTATGCAAATCTTCTAAATTTTTTTTAGGATCTATAAGCAGGGTTCTTATGACATCTTCTTTTGTATCTAAAATGGCGCGTACTTTATACATCGTGATATTTTTTGTTCGTACAAAATACGTATTTTTGAGTGAATTAAAGTCATAAATGAACAAGCAAGAAACACTTCAAAAATTAAACAGTTTTACTAAAAATACTTTAATGGAAACGCTAGAAATAGAGTTTTCTGATGTTGGTAATGACTTTCTAACAGCAAAAATGCCAGTGAACAAAACAGTACACCAACCCTATGGAATTTTACATGGTGGTGCATCTGCAGCTTTAGCAGAAACTGTTGGAAGTTGTGCTTCTAGTTATCTTTTTATCGATACCGAAAAAAAGATAGCAAAAGGTCTTGAACTTAGCATTAACCACATAAAAAGTATCGCTTCTGGAACTGTCTATGCAACTGCTAGACCTATTCACACTGGTAGAACCACGCATTTGTGGGAGATTAAGATAAAAGATGAAGAAGACAATTTAATCGCTATTTGTAAACTAACTACTATTGTATTGGATAAAAAATAATGTCTAGACACGTAAACAAAATAAGAATAGTATGTTTGACCCTATTTTTTGTCTTCGCATTAGTATGGTTTGCTTTTAGTTCTCTAACAGCACCAGTTGCTGATGAGGAATTATTAACTCCTTTCGAGAATACTAGTGTAAAACCGGTTATTGGTTATAAAACTTATAGAGGCTATACCTACCGAACTTTAACCTTACAACATAAAGACAGCCTACCAACCTTGGTGTTTGTGCACGGCACCGTTGGTTCTTGTGTTGATTTCGAGAAGTACATGATGGACGAAGGTCTCTTGGAGAAATTCAACATGCTTGCCTACGACAGGGTTGGCTACAATTATAAAGACAAAAATCACGTAAAAGAAAGTATTGCTTTTGAAAGGGATTTATTAGATGACCTAACCAAAGAGATACCGAATGACAACATCGTCTACGTAGGGTATTCCTATGGAGGGCCTATAGCGCTTGCAACCAAAAAAAAGTTAAAAAAATAGTACTTATCGCACCGGCGCTTTTTGGCACTAAAGAGGTCATCCCTTGGGCCCTTAATTTATACAGATGGAAAATTACAAGATGGCTAATTCCTAGGGTATGGAAAGAAGCTTCTAAAGAAAAAATGAGTCATGCCTCAGATCTGGTTACTTTTGAAAATAATTGGCAAAATACCCCCAATAAAATTCTTAGTATTCACGGTACTTCGGATTGGATTGTTCCTTACGAAAATTCAATCCTATTAGCAGAAAAACTACCAAAAAATCAACTTAAATTTGTAACTTTAAATGAAGCAGGACACGCATTGTTATGGACAGAATTCCCTGCCATTAAACAAGAACTTATAAACGAGATAAATTGAGTATTTTTAAACAAATAAAAACTGCATTACACAACCAATTACCCTTTGTAGCGTATCGAAAACCTAATAAGGAAGAAATTATCGGTATTTTTCAAGCAAATAAAAATCTTTATACATCCGAAAAACTTACGGAAGATGGGTTTGTATTCGCTCCATTTGATACTTCCGAAAAAACGATAATTATTCCCTTACAAAAAGCAATACTTCTAAGAGAGACAAATCTAGAATTTGAAGTTGAAGAATCAAAATCCATTTTTGAATCCGCCCCTTCCATTCCAGCCGAGTACAAAGCAACTATTTCCAAGGCTATAGTTGCTATTAATAATGGGGATTTTTCTAAAGTTGTTCTTTCCCGAAAAGAGAATATCCAGCTTAACCATACCAATGCGTTGACAATATTTAAAAAATTACTCAAAAAACACACTGAAGCAATGGTCTATCTTTGGTTCCATCCAAGTGTTGGTTTGTGGATAGGGGCAACACCGGAAACTCTGGTTACTTTAAAGGACTCTTTTTTTGAAACTATGGCATTGGCCGGAACACAGGTCTTCCAAAAAAACACCGAGGTCGAATGGAAAAATAAAGAAATAGAAGAGCAAAAATTTGTAACCGATTATTTGATAGAACAACTACAACCAATCACCACTAATATCTCAAAAACCCCCACTAAAACTATAAAAGCAGGAAATCTTCTCCATCTTCAAACTAAAATTACAGGAGTACTAAATACACCTCTATATTCCTTTGTTCAAAAAATACACCCAACCCCTGCGGTATGCGGTTTACCAAAAGAGGTTACCAAAGCATTTATCTTAGACAATGAAAACTATAAAAGAAAATTCTATACTGGTTTTTTGGGAGAGGTTAACGTGACCAAAAAGCAATCGGAGTTGTTTGTAAATTTACGCTGCATGGAACTTGATAATGGAGTTGTTAGCGTATATGTAGGAGGAGGAATAACAAAAGACAGTGATCCTAACAAGGAGTGGGAGGAAACAATCGCAAAATCAAAAACTATGAAGAGCGTATTGTAAAAACCACCATAAACAGCTAGTTAATGATGGTTTTTGTGTAAATTGAATTTGAATCGAATTCGTGTGATTTACTAGAAAAGTTAAGTTTTACTAGTAAAATATATATAGATTTTAGATGTCTTCAAAAGACACATCTGTAAAACTTCCCGTAGAGGAAGATTCAGAAACTGTTTCTTCTTTTTGAAATCTTTTTGGTGACGTTCACTAATAACCTCTACTCCTTTTTCCTTTACAATATAATCTGTTGCTTTTTCTAACATTTCTTGAAAATCAGAAAAGTCTTCTTTGTAAAGATAAATTTTGTGCTTTTGGTAGTGGAAAGAACCATCATCGTGTGTAAATTTTTTACTTTCGGTAATGGTTAAATAATAATCGTCTGCCTTCGTTGCTCTAACGTCAAAAAAGTACGTTCTCCTGCCAGCTCTTAAAACTTGGGAAAATATTTCTTCTTGTTCTACTCTCTCGCTCATAATTCTTGATCTAAAGTATAGTTGTTTTTAATTGTTCAACAAATCTAACAAAATATTTGACTTAACAACACGTTAACTTATATTTCTTTTTCCAAAAGTTGTTCCGTGTATATTTTTTTATAATAACCATCCATATTTATTAACTGATTATGAGTCCCTTGCTGTACGATAACACCTTCGTCGAGCACTAGTATTTTATCGGCATTTTTTGCAGAAGATACTCTATGACTAATAATGAAAGTTGTTTTCCCTCTAGAAACCCTGTCTAAATTGGTTAAAATTTTCTCCTCTGTTTCAGTATCCACTGCGGAAAGACAATCGTCAAAAATGAGAATACTTGGATCCTTCAGTATTGCCCTTGCAATAGATACTCGTTGCTTTTGTCCTCCAGACAACGTAACCCCTCGCTCTCCTAAAACCGTTTGGTATCCATCTGGAAAATCAACTATATTATCGTGTACAACAGCATTTTTAGCGGCATCAATAATACGATCTTGTTCTGTATTATCTTTTCCAAACTTAATATTATTTTCAATGGTATCTGAAAATAAAAATGGCTCTTGTGGAACAAAACCTATTTGATTTCTTACATCATATAAATTGCAATCTTTGATATTGATATCGTCTAATAAAACTTCTCCAGTAGTAACATCATACAATCTTGAAATTAAATTAATAACCGTAGACTTACCACTACCTGTTTTACCTAAAAGAGCTATTGTTTCGCCAGGATTTACAGTAAAACTAACACTTTTTAGTGCCGTAATATTAGTATCATCATACACCAAAGAAACATCTTTAAAGACAACTTTCCCTTTTAATTCCGTATTACTTTTTGCTGTATTCTGAATTTCAGGAATCTGCTCTAAAAACTCATTAATTCGTTGTTGAGAAGCTTCCGCCTGCTGAATTATACTCGTAACCCAACCCACAATTGCAACGGGCCATGTAAGAATATTTACGTACAAGAAAAACTCAGCAATAACTCCTATTTTTATCTCTCCGGCAATGTACTGCTGTCCTCCTACATACAATACAATGATGTTACTAATACCAATTAACAAAACCATTAACGGAAAAAACAGCGCTTGTACTTGGTACAAATGAATATTCTTTTCTTTACTTACATCTACTAACGTATCAAAGTTTGCGATAACCGCTTTTTCGATTCCGTAAGATTTCACCACATTAATCCCGGAGAAGAATTCCTGGGTATAGGTCGTGAGTTTTGATAAATACTGCTGCACTATAGTACTTCTCTTGTTTATCTGCTTACTCAAAATAAATATAGAAATAGATAAAATTGGAAACGGCAATAATGTATACATTGTAAGTTTAGGGTCAATTTGTAACATTTGTGTAAATCCAACGATAAAAAGAACTATCATATTCAAAGAATACATAATTGCAGGACCAAAATACATACGAACCTTGGAAACATCCTCACTTATTCTGTTCATTAAATCACCTGTTCGGTTCTTTTTATAAAAGTTAAGAGACAAGCGTTGGTATTGTTGGTAAATTTCATTTTTAAGATCGAATTCTATCAAACGAGACATTACGATGATGGTTTGTCGCATCAAAAAAGTGAGAAACCCAGCGACTAAAGTTATCCCTATAATAACCATTACATTGTAGAGTAATTCTTCTTTTACTTCATGAATATCTGTTACCGTTCCTTCCGTATACTTCTCGACTACATTTATGGAGTTTCGTATAATTACAGGAATTTTCAATGCTAACAACTTAGATAGAACTGTTATAATAATTCCAAAAAACAGTCTCCACTTATACTTTATAAAATATTTATTTACGTATTGTAATGCTTTCAAACTAAATTCTTATTTTTTTAAAACTTCTTATAAATCACTTGCTCTTGTTAAAAATAATATAATTATGATGTCTTTTTTTGATTATGTTTTAATAATTACATATTTTTACGGCGCAATTTTTGGAGATAATACAAAAACACTCCAAAGTAAACTAATTAGAAATGACATCAGAAATCATTGAAACTAAAGACCTAAAAAATGACCCTGTGTTTGGTCAACTATCTTTCGACAATCATGAACAAATTGTTTTTTGTAATGACGAAGATACAGGTTTAAAAGCAATAATTGGTATTCACAATACAACTTTAGGACCTGCATTAGGAGGAACTAGAATGTGGCAATACAAAAGTGAATGGGAAGCGGTAAACGACGTATTACGTTTATCTCGTGGAATGACGTATAAATCAGCCATCACAGGACTAAATTTAGGAGGAGGTAAAGCCGTTATTATTGGAGATGCCAAAACCCAAAAGAACGACAAATTAATGCGTAGGTTTGGAGAATTTGTTAATTCTCTAAGCGGCAAATACATTACTGCGGAAGATGTAGGAATGGAAACGAGAGATATGGATATAATCCGTGAGGTAACGCCGCACGTAACTGGTATCTCAGAAGCAAATGGTGGAGCAGGTAATCCATCGCCAATTACAGCTTACGGGGTATACATGGGTATGAAGGCTGCTGCTAAATATAAATTCGGAACAGATAATCTAGATGGTAAAAAAGTTTTGGTGCAGGGGGTTGGTCATGTAGGAGAAACGTTAGTAAAGCATATTTCCGATGAGGGTGCTCAAGTAATTCTAAATGATATCAATGAAGAAAGGTTACAAGAATTGAGTAAAAAATACAATGCTAATGTGGTCCTTGGAAATGATATTTACGGATTAGACATCGATATTTATGCGCCTTGTGCTTTGGGAGCAACTTTGAATGATGAAACCATAAAACAATTACAAGCTAAAGTTGTTGCTGGTGCCGCCAATAACCAATTAGCTAATGAAATAAAACACGGGAAATTACTCCAAGAAAAGGGAATTGCCTATGCTCCTGATTTTTTAATTAATGCAGGAGGAATTATAAATGTATACGCGGAGTTAGTAGGATACGATAAAAAAGAGTGTATTAAAAGAACGGAAAACATCTACAATACTACTTTAGACATCTTCACTATGGCTGAAAAAGAAAATATTACAACCCATAGAGCTGCCTTTAATATCGCACAATCTAGAATTGACAAACGCAAAAAAGAGCAAAATAATTAGGCTAAAAATTAATAAAAGTTTTACTTTTGCAGAGCGTTAGAATTAATTTCTATCGCTCTTTTTTTTAAAGTTCTTTCCTATGATAAACAGAAGACATATTCGCGTAAAAGTAATGCAATCGCTTTATGCCATGCAACAATCACTAAGTGATGACATTACTAAAGAAGAAAAGTTTTGAAGCATAGCATTCAAAAATGTACGACCTATACGTTTTAAATCTGCAGCTATTAATTGAAACTCAAAAATTAGCAAAGAAGAAAATTGAACTTTCTAAAAAGAAAATGCTCGCTACTAAGGAAGACCTGAACCCCAACACAAAATTTATATCCAATAGACTATTACATATCTTATCCGAAAGTGTGAGCTTGGAAAGCTACATTGCACTACACCATCTTAATTATTGGGAATTAGACGATAAGTACATCCAAATTATTTACGACGAATTATTAGACAGCGAACTCTACGCTAAATATATGAATACAGTAGAGGACTCTTATAATGTAGACAGAAGCTTCGTAATAAATTTTTTCCGTGAAATCATCGCACCTAACGAAAAATTAGCAGATTATTTTGAAGATAAAATGATTTCTTGGGTAGACGATATGCCTTTTGTAAACACATGGGTTCTAAAAACCCTTAACAAACAAAGTGTTAAAAACCCATTTATACTTGGCACCTTATACAAGGATGATGACGATAAAAAGTTTGTTACCGAGTTGTTTCAAAAAACAGTATTAAACCAGCACAAATACGATATCGACATAAAAAACAAGACCCCAAATTGGGAAAGCGATCGAATTGCAGATGTAGACATGATTTTAATCAAAATGGCTATTACTGAATTTTTACATTTCCCATCCATTCCAAGTCGTGTGACGATCAACGAATACATAGAATTAGCCAAAGACTATTCTACCAATAAGAGTGGATATTTTATAAATGGCGTTTTAGATAAACTCGCAAAAGAATACCTCGCATCCAATACAATGGTGAAAATTGGAAGAGGTCTATTATAATTTATTATTACATTTACACAAATTACACGAATCATGAAAAGAACAATAATCATTGCGATACTAGCAGGGGGTTTTTTAACACTACCTGTTTCTTGTAAAGAGGGTAATGCTGCTTCAAAAGTAAAAAAAGAGAATCTAATTCAAGCCGAAAAAAGAGATAGTCAAATAAATATTGGTTCTCCAATCGCAAAATTTGACAAAGAAGTTTTTGATTTCGGTAAGGTTCCAGAAGGAGAAATTGTAAAAACTACTTTTACCATAACCAATGACGGGAAATCAGATCTTATAATATCAGATGCTACATCAACTTGTGGCTGTACCGTACCAGAGTGGCCTAAAGAGGCTATAGCTCCGGGAGAAACCAAAGAAATAAAAGTTAGTTTTAACACCAATGGAAAACCTAATAAACAATCGAAAGCGGTAACACTCACAACAAATACGGAGAAAGGCAGAGAAATTTTAAAAATAACGGGAATGGTAACTCCAAAAACCATCCAATAAATTCATTAACTAATGCAAACTATTTTTTTACAAGCTGGCGGTATTTTAGATTTTGCACCATTTATTTTAATGCTTGGTGTTCTCTATTTTTTTATGATACGTCCGCAAATGAAGCGTCAAAAAAAAGAAAAAGAATTTCAATCTTCCATAAAGAAAGGCACAAAAGTGATAACTTCAAGTGGTATTCATGGAAAAATTGTGGAAATAAATGATAACGATAATACCATAACCCTAGAAACTGGTGCTGGAAAAATCAAATTTGAACGTTCTGCTATTTCGTTAGATTGAGTAAAAAATACAACACCGAAAAAAAATAACAACCCAAAAAGTGAGCTTTGCCTCACTTTTTTATTCTGAAAATTAAAGTTTTCTTTTGGCAACAATGATAAAAATACCACAGTCTTTCTTTGGCTTTTTGTTAGCCGCTTTATTATTTTGGTTACTCATTAATCTTTCCAAAGAATACACCACTACAGTAAATGTAGCTGTGGCATATAATAATATTGCTGCTAATAAAGTAATCATAAATACACCTCCGGAGGAATTAACATTGAATGTTACCGGAACTGGATTCAAATTAATTATTGCCAATTTTTCAAGAGAAAAAATTTCCTTTGATTTAAAAGACTTAAAAAAAAGATCGGAAAACTATTATTTCCTGCTGTGTAACAACTATAAATCAAACATACAAAAAGAATTACTATCCGGATTGCAATTAGTTTCTATTACTAAAGACTCTATTATTTTCAACATTCAAGAGTTACAAAGTAAAAAGTTGCCAATAGAAGCAAAAATCACTACTACCTTTACAAAAGGATTTGATTTAACAAAACCCGTACAGGTATCCCCAGACTCTATAACAGTATCCGGAACGGACATGGCACTGAGAGATTTAAAAGCCATACCTACAAAAAAAATAGAAATTAAAAACATTGCCTCAAATACAACGAAAAATATCCCATTAGACATTCCAGAAAATATTCGAACATCTATAGAATCCGTTACAATGGATTTATATGTGGATCGATATACAGAAGGAACTTTAGAGTTACCGGTTACCATTATAAACCTACCAAAAGAAGAAAAGATTAATATTTACCCAAACACAGTGAAGGTAACTTTCAAGGTTGGACTCCAAAACTTCGGTAAAATAAACAGCGAATCCTTTTATGTATTTTGCGATTATCAGGAAATTAAAAAAGAACAAGTTCCTTATTTGATTCCTAAAGTTGAAAGTAAATCTACATTGGTATCCTCAGTACGAATTCTACCGGAGAAAATAGACTTTTTAATTCATAGATAATGGTTATAGGGTTAACAGGTGGAATCGGTACCGGAAAATCGACAGTAGCAAAATTATTTTCTAAAAATAAAAATGTAGCTATTTACATCGCCGATTTGGAAGCAAAAAAATTGATGCACTCCTCAGAAATTATCAAAACTAAATTAATTGCAGAATTTGGAGAGGCTTGTTTTCAAAACAACGAACTACAACGAAAACACCTCGCAAAAATCGTTTTTAATAATAAGCAAAGACTAGCGAAATTAAATGCTATTGTACATCCCGAAGTACATAACCATTTTCAGCGTTTTGTAACAATGAATAGTTCCAAAACATACATAATATATGAAAATGCAATATTGTTTGAAAACAACAGCCAAGCACTATGCGATAAAATAATTACCGTAACTGCTCCTTTAGAAGATAGGATACTGCGCGTTATGAAAAGAGATGACAGCACCCGAAAAGAAGTTTTACAGAGAATGCACAACCAATGGAGTGAGAAAAAAAAGACCCTACAATCTAACTACATTATCTCCAACATAAACATAAATGAAACAGCGGATTCAGTTTTAAAAATTCATAATATTTTAACGAAAAACAAAAAGTAATTTGCGATTATTCTATGTTTTTTCTTAAAAAATACTTAATTTTGAAACAAAATTGTTAATCTACGTTAAAACAAAAATATAGTTCGTTTTAATAATTTACTTTTGAGAAATGGCTAAAAGAATATTTATAACCATAGTTGTTTTGATGAGTATTTCACTGATTGGTATTATATCAGTGCAACTGTATTGGATTAAAGATGCAATTAAAACTAAACAACAACAGTTTGACAACGATGTTACCATCGCCTTAGCAAAAACTTCAGAACGTATAAAAGAACGAGAATACAAAGAATTTTTGTTAAATCATGAATCTTTTCTAAAAGACAATAAACTAAGATCCACCGCAGAAATAAAAAACTACTTATTTCAACGTATAGACACTACGAACAAAGAAAAGTTCACGTTTGGCAGTACAATTTTAGAGGAAAACTTTAAAATTCCGACAGATTTTATAAACAATGACACCATTTTAATTAAAAAGTTTTCTGGTAAAGAAGATGTTTATTTTTCTAAAGTAATTTCATCCAAAAACAAAGATTTCAAAAGTTTTATCGAAGAAAATAGTTTTTCTACTTACAAAACTTTTGACAAACTGTTTCAACAACAATTGGAAGAGGTTTTCAGGCAGAGTAAAATTCACACACCAATATACCAAAGAATCAGTAACAATGAATTAAACAAAACCCTAAAAGAAGAACTTTCTAAAAGAAATATTACTCAAGAATTCAAATATGGAGTATACGAAGACGGTCTTGCAACTCCTTTAAAATCAGGATACTTTAATATCCAACCCAACGACAACTATTACTATCCACTATTGGAAAACGACGAAGGAAATAGCAAATATAAATTGTATTTGAAATTCCCTAACAAGAGTGAAAGTTTACTTTCTGGGATGTGGAAGATCTTATTATTGTCTTTGTTATTTATTGGAATAATTATTGCTGCATTTTCTATTTCTCTGTACCAATTAGTAAGACAGAAAAAAATATCCGAAATAAAAACAGATTTTATCAATAACATGACCCATGAGTTTAAAACACCAATCGCAACAATCAATCTTGCTCTTGACGCCATAAAAAATCCAAAAATAATTAGCGACCAAGAAAAAATAATAAGATATGTTAAAATGATTCGTGACGAAAACAAACGCATGCATGGGCAAGTGGAAAATGTTTTGCGAATTTCAAAACTAGAGAAAAATCAAATTGATATCAGTAAAAGCCCTGAGGATGGTCATGAGATTATTGAAGAGGCTATCGAGCACGTCGAGCTTCTTATTAAGAATGTCGACGGAACCATTACGACAAATTTAAACGCAAATTCCGCTGCCATATTAGGCAATCAATTTCACCTTACCAACGTCATGGTTAACATGTTAGAAAATGCCATAAAATACTCAGAAGGCAAACCTAAAATAGAGGTTACAACAGAAAACACTAATAAATATTTAATTATCAAGATTAAAGACAACGGAATCGGAATGAGTAGAAATGCTCAAAAGTATGTTTTTGATAAATTTTATCGAGAACATAAAGGGAATATTCATAATGTAAAGGGACATGGTTTAGGGCTTGCCTATGTAAAAGAAATCATAGACAATCATCATGGAACTGTGCACGTTGAAAGTGAAAAAAGTAAAGGAAGTACATTTACTATAAAATTACCATTAATTTAAAATTACAATACAATGGGAAGCAAAAAAATTCTATTAGTTGAGGACGACCCAAATTTCGGAACAGTACTTAAAGATTATTTAGCATTAAATGACTATAATGTCACGCATGCTAAAGATGGTATTGACGGACTAATCATGTTCAAAAACTCAGACTATGACTTGTGTATTCTTGATGTAATGATGCCTCGTAAAGATGGCTTTTCTCTTGCAGAAGATATTCGAACTACCAACAAAGAAATACCCATCATTTTCTTAACTGCTAAAACCTTAAAAGAAGACGTTTTAAGAGGATACCAAGTAGGTGCTGACGACTATTTAAACAAACCCTTTGACTCTGAAGTTTTACTTCATAAAATAAAGGCTATTTTACAAAGAAAAGAAGGAGAAAAATCTACAGAAAGTAAAGAATTTGAATTTAAAATTGGTGCTTTTGATTTTAACTCTAAATTGCGCCATTTGTCGTATAAAGGACAAGAACCACAAAAATTATCTCCCAAAGAGAGTAAACTACTGCGAATGCTTGCTATTCACAAAAACGACTTGATGCCAAGAGAACTAGCGCTAACAAAAATTTGGCGAGATGATAATTATTTTACCTCAAGAAGCATGGATGTTTATATTGCTAAATTGAGAAAGTACCTAAAGAGTGACGAAAATGTTGAAATCCTTAACATTCACGGAGAAGGATTTAGATTAATCGACAAAAACTAAAACAATCTCTAAGCAAAATCAAAAAACTTCCAGTATCTTCCGGGAGTTTTTTTGTAACAAAAATAACTTTAAAGCGTCTTAATTGCATAATCAACTAAAAGGAAAAACTTGGAAACAATTTTAACCATACAAAACTTACATAAAAATTACGGCAAAATACAAGCGATAAAGGACTTAACTTTCACTATTGAAAAGGGTAATATCTATGGAATTTTAGGACCTAATGGAAGCGGAAAATCTACAACTCTGGGAATCATATTAAATGTTGTTAATAAAACTTCAGGCTCATTTAGCTGGTTTAATGGTAATTTATCAACCCACGAAGCATTGAAGAAAGTAGGTGCAATTATCGAACGCCCTAATTTCTATCCGTACATGTCTGCCCACCAAAATTTGGAATTAATTTGTCATATTAAAGGAGTAGACACAAATAATATCGAAAAAAAATTAGCAGTCGTAAATTTGTTGGATAGGAAAAACGATAAATTCAAAACCTACTCTTTAGGTATGAAGCAACGCTTAGCTATAGCTTCTGCACTTTTAAACGACCCTGAAATCTTAATACTAGATGAACCCACGAATGGATTAGATCCTCAGGGAATACATGAAATAAGAGAAATTATTAAAAAAATCGCAAAAAATGGCACAACGATTCTCTTAGCTTCGCATTTATTAGACGAAGTTGAAAAAGTGTGTTCTCATGTAATTGTTCTTAGAAAAGGAGAAAAATTATACAGTGGAAAGGTAGAGACAATGGTTGCCTCGAATGGAATAATAGAAGTAAAGACAGATGGAAATAAAGAACGTCTGATAAAGGCTTTAAAAAATTATCCCGAGACAGCAAGTATTAGCACAGAAGAGGATTTAATAATTGTCCATCTGGAAAATGATACGCCTGCATCTGCATTGAATACCTATTTATTTGAAAACGAAATTACGATTTCCCATTTGGTAAAACGAAAACCAAGTCTTGAGCAACAGTTTTTAGATCTCACCAAAAATTAACACTTCTCTTTACTATGATTAGACTATTAAACATTGAGCTTTATAAATTAAAACACAACAAAGCTAGCAAAGCACTTATTATAATCTATTTTGCGCTATTAGCCTCGATAGCTTTAATTGCCGCCATCAAATTTGATATTGGACCGATTAAGTTTCATTTGGCCGACCAAGGAATATTTAACTTCCCCTACATTTGGCACTTCAATACCTATGTAGCCGCTATTTTTAAATTCTTTTTACTTCTCGTAATTGTCTCGATGATGGCAAACGAATATAGCTACAAAACCTTAAAACAGAACCTAATCGATGGCCTTAGTAAAAGGGAATTTATCCTATCTAAGTTTTATGCAGTGGTGGTACTAGCATTTTTATCTACTGTTTTTGTATTTGTTGTATCCTTAATTTTGGGTTTAATTTATTCCGATTTTAATGAATTAACCATCATCTTTTCAGATTTAGAATATTTGGTAGCCTTTTTTTTAAAACTAGTTTGCTTCTTCTCTTTTGGCTTATTTTTTGGAATTTTAATTAAAAGATCTGCTTTTGCAGTTGCGGCGATGGTTGTATGGTTATTCATAGAAAGTATTTTTAAAGGATATCTTTTTTGGAAGTTTAGGGATCTTCAATCCGGAACCCAAGAAGCTGTGGATAAAATTATGCAATTTCTACCCTTAGAAGCCATGTCTAATTTAATTAAAGAGCCTATTTCAAGACTAGGCGCCGTAAAATCTGTTGCGAATCAAATTGGGGAGGAAATCACAAAAGATTATTCTGTTGGATTTTTAAATATAATAATCGTTTTAATTTGGACGAGTATTTTTATTTATTTTTCATTTTTTCTGTTAAAAAAGAGAGATTTATAAAGGGTTTTAATTAGTTTAGCTGTTCTAAATATTTGGAAACATTATTCAAATGAGAACTCTACTACTATTAGTTACTGCGTTAGCAACATTATCTTTTTATGGTCAAAAACAAGCAAATTATTGGTATTTTGGTGAAAATGCGGGTATAGACTTTAGTACCTCACCCCCAACCGCATTATCAGATGGTGCGTTAAACACCCTAGAAGGTTGCTCGTCGTTTTCAGACCCAAATGGTAATTTACTTTTTTATTCAGACGGTATTACTGTTTGGGATAAAAATCACGCTGTAATGACCTATACCAATGGAGTTCCTGCAAACGACCTTAAAGGAAATCCTTCGAGTACACAGTCTGGAATGATTATCCCAAAACCGAAATCTGACAACATTTTTTATTTGTTTACCGTTGACCATGTAATTTTCAATGGAGATGGAGATGTTGTTGATGGGGGGCAAGGACTTAACATGTACACTATTGATATGTCATTAAATTCTGGTCTAGGTCAACTCATCGACGAAGACAATAATGGTAGTTTTTTTGATAATTTGTCCGACGGAAAAGAAAGAGACTGGAAAGAAAAAGTAGCCGCAGTTCGAGGCAGTGAATGCGATACGTACTGGATAGTATCGTGCACCAATAGAGAATTTTATTCGTATAAAATTGACCAAAACGGATTAGATCCTGTCCCTGTAATATCGAATGTAGGAAATGTTCTTACAAGGCGTGGTTATTTAAAATTATCGCCGGATGGAACAAAGCTTGCAGTAGCCAATCAAGGGAACAATCAAGTACTACTGTACAGTTTTAATAACACCACTGGAGAGGTAACAAACGACGTACAACCTTTACTTGATGGTTTTTTTGACTTTCAAGCATATGGCGTTGAGTTTTCTGTGACCTCAGAAAAGCTCTATGTTTCTACAACAGAATTTTTTACAGATGATCTTTTTAACCCATCTAACTATAAACTTTTTCAGTTTGATGTAACGCAAACAGATGTTGCAAGCACCAAACAACTAATACACCAACAACAAGGTTTTCGTGGTGCCTTACAATTAGGTCCCGATAGTAAAATTTATGCGACCATACCGCAAACTTATTCAAATCCAGCTGGTTTTGCTTCCTTCTTGAGTGTTATTGAAAATCCGGATGCCGATGCAAATGATGTAGTCTTTACGGTGAATGCTATCGATCTAAACGGAAGAATGGCAACGCAAGGTCTTCCACCTTTTATTTCTTCTTTATTACTTCCTATCGAAATAAAAGATCAAGAAACAGGGGATGTTGTAAATAATGAAACCTTGCAATTTTGTGTTGGAGATTCATTTATTATAGCACCAGAACCAGATACAGGAACAAATGTGACCTATGAATGGACTTTAAATAATGGCTCCACAACGTCAGTAATCTCAAATAACATTGCTTTAAATATAACCAACCTGAGTACAGCTGATGCTGGCGAATACAAACTAACTGTCATATCGGTTGATGAATGTAACAATACTTTAAAAAAAGAAGGACTGTTTAAGGTTGAGGTATATCCATTACCCATAGCCACAAAACCGAATGACATCAATTTTTGTGATGTAGACAATGACGGCTTCAACACGTTTGACCTTCAAGCAGAAAAATCTGCTGAAATACTTAATGGACAAGACCCAAGTATTTTTGAAGTTATCTACTACACCACAGAACAAGATGCAGACAATAATACCCTTGCTAATGCTATCATAGGACCGTATACTAATCCAACAGCATTTGGGTCCGTTACCATTTTTGCAAGAATACACAATATCCTTGCTCCTGCAGCTTGTTTCGATAAAGTTACATTTACCATCAATGTTACCGGAAAACCTTTAGTACAAACCCCAAGTAACTATGAGGAATGTGACGATATCACAAATGGTGGAGACACCGATGGCTTTTACAATAGTTTTATCCTAAGCACTAAAGACAGTGAAGTATTAGGTACCTTAAACGCTGCCGAATATGAGGTTTCCTATCACAGTACACTACTAGGAGCGGAAACTGACAGATTCACCGATGTGATCGATAAAAATGCAGCATACAGAAATACTGTTGCGACTAAACAAACCATTTATGTTCGTGTCGAAAATCGCAGTAATTCAGCTTGCTCAACAACTGATATTGCATTCGATTTAGTGGTTAATACACTTCCAACAGTAAATGCTGTTGCAGAATTAAAACAATGTGACAACGACACGGATGCATTCGCTAATTTTAACCTTGAAGAGGTAAGAAGCGATGTCTCTAGTAATTTTTTAAACGAAACATTTGTTTTCTATGAATCTTTAACCGATGCACAAAACGAAACAGCTCCAATTGTAGACCCAACAGTATATCAAAACAAAACAGCAACTTCAGATACTGTATGGACAGTGGTTACCAATACATCTGGTTGTAGCAGAATCTCAGAGGTCAATTTAACTGTATCGACAACCGGTATACCACTCGGATTTATGCGAAACTTCACTAATTGCGATGACCTTCTGGATATCGATGGTAACAATACAGTTAACAATGACGATACGGATGGAGTAAGCTCGTTTGACTTTAGTAGTGTAGATGCAGAAATCCGAAATTTGTTCTCAGCTGTAGGCCAAAAGATTCTAGTGAGCTATTACCGAAATGAAGACGATGCTGCTGCAGAGCGAAATGCTATTGCCGACATCACTAATTTCAGGAATATAGGATATCCAAACACCCAAAATATTTACATTAGAGTAGACAGTGAATTGGATAACGATTGCTTAGGTTTTGGACATCATATTACACTCAATGTAACTCCCGTACCGATAGCAAATCCAGTGAATGATATCGTGTTGTGTGATGATTTTACAAGTGGAGCTTTTGATGATGGTATTAATCAAAACATTGATCTATCTAATCAAATAAGCACTATTTTAGGAGGGCAATCACCTTTAGATTATACGGTAACCTTCCACAACTCTGCCTCCGATGCGAGCACTGGCAGCAATCCAATCCCAAATCCAAGCAACTATGAAAATCAAACTCCAAATAAAGAAAAAATCTACGTTAGAGTAAGTAGCAACGCGGGAGGATGTTTCAATGCCAATTTAAGTTTCGACATCCTAATAAATCCGCTGCCGACCATTTCAAATCCCATCCCTGATATAGAAGTATGTGACGTCCCAACCACTACGGATAGTGATTCGAGAAATAGAATTGCACAAAATATCGTCCTAGGTGATAGAGATGTAGATGTATTAGATGGTAGAGATCCTGCTGAATTTGAGGTTAGCTATCATCGAACACGACAAGATGCAACAGATGGAATTAATCCGTTATCCAAAACGAATTATTCTAACGACCCAGCAACCACGAATTTTCCAGTAAACCTTTCTGGAGATGACCCTGCCACAGAAATTTTATTTATAAGTATCGTCAACAATTCCACAGGATGTAGATATGGAATATCCACCCTGCAGCTAGTGATACATCCAGAACCAAACATTCCACTTCTTATCAATAACTACGTAGACTGTGATAATAAGAGTGATAGTAATGTTGATGATAGAAATGGCATCAATGGCGATATTACCCTAAAAAATAAAACCATCGAAATATTAGCGAACTATCCTTTGGCAGACCATAATAGATTTGAGGTAACTTTTCACGAAACAGCAACAGATGCTCAAACTGGAGATGCAGCTTTAGATGAAGACCAATACCAAAATACAAGTAACAACCAAACGATTTTTGTTCGTGTCCTAAACAACCAAACCGGTTGTATAAACACGAATTTAACTTTTAATATTATTATAAATTCATTACCTGAATTTGAAGTAGATTCACCAGTAATTGTGTGCTTAAATAACCCACAAACACGACTAGAACCTATAAATCCAGAGGCAACATACGACTATGTTTGGAACATTAAAGGAGACACTACAATACTGAGTACAGCAGAATTTTTAGACGTTAGTGAAGGAGGAACTTATGAAATAACTGCTACTACTAAAGATGGCACAAATTGCTCAAGAACGAGAGAAATTACAGTTGTCGAGTCGATAAACCCAACCCTTACTAGAGAGGATATCATTATTGTAGACGACACAAATAACAATAGGCTAGATACCTACTCTATTAAAATTATTACGGAAAATAACAACCTAGGTATTGGAGATTACCAATATGCCCTGGTTGGAGAAAGTGGAAATCAAGGAGGTTTTCAAGACGAACCGTTGTTTGAAAATATAACAGGAGGAATATATACAATAGTAGTTAGTGACAAGAATGGATGCGCTCCAGATGCAACTTTAGATGTTTCGGTTATCCAGTACCCAAAATTTCTTACGCCGAATAATGATGGATACAATGATACCTGGAAAGTAAGAGGCGCTAATTCTAGTTTTTATCCAAAAAGCTCCATCTATATTTTTGACAGACAGGGAAAACCCATTGCGACAATTCCAATTGACGGTGAAGGTTGGGACGGAACTTACAACGGAAAACCTTTACCTTCGAACGACTATTGGTTCAATATTCAAATGGAGGATAAAGACGGAAATGTGTTCCAGCACAATGGACATTTTTCGCTTTTGAGAAGATAGAATCCACTACATTAAAACCAAATACGGATAGTTTCTAAATAAAACTATCCGTATTTTTGTAGTATGAATTTTGACTTACTTTCTGATTTTAATCCAACAGGTGACCAACCAGAAGCCATAAAACAGCTTGTAAACGGAATTGAAACCAATGAAAAATACCAAACACTACTAGGTGTTACAGGTTCCGGTAAAACATTTTCTATTGCCAATGTCGTTGCTACAGTAAACAAACCTACCTTAGTACTAGCACACAATAAAACATTAGCAGCACAGTTATATGCAGAATTCAAACAATTTTTCCCGAATAATGCTGTAGAATACTTTGTTTCCTATTACGATTATTACCAACCCGAAGCCTATATTCCGGTTACTGGCACCTACATCGAAAAGGATCTTTCCATAAATGATGAAATTGAACGCCTTCGAATTAGTACCTCCTCTTCCTTACTCTCAGGAAGACGTGATGTATTGGTAGTAGCTTCCGTATCTTGTTTATACGGTATTGGAAACCCAACGGAATTTAAAAAAAATGTAATTCCAATTGCAGTTGACCAACAAATTTCACGAACTAAATTTCTCCATCAGCTCGTTACTAGTTTATACGCAAGAACAGAAGTTGAAATTAAAAGTGGAACTTTTAAAGTAAAGGGGGATGTGGTAACAATATATCCATCATATGGAGATTGTGGTTATAAAATTCATTTTTTTGGAGATGAAATTGAAGAAATTGAAACCTTTGCTATTGAGACCAACCAAACAATTAGTCGCTTGGAGCAACTAACTATATACCCTGCAAATCTCTTTGTGACCTCTCCGGATGTATTACAAGATGCCATACATAAAATTCAGGATGATTTGGTGAAGCAATATGACTATTTTAAAGAAATTGGAAAACACCTAGAGGCCAAACGATTGAAAGAAAGAACAGAATTTGATTTAGAAATGATACGTGAGCTAGGGTATTGCTCTGGAATAGAAAATTATTCTCGGTATCTAGATGGAAGGGAAGCTGGTACAAGGCCCTTTTGTCTACTGGATTACTTTCCGGAGGATTATTTAATGGTTATCGACGAAAGTCATGTTACCGTCCCGCAAGTTCACGCGATGTACGGTGGCGATAGAAGCAGAAAGGTTAACTTGGTCGAGTACGGTTTTAGATTGCCTGCAGCGATGGACAATCGTCCCTTGAAATTCGAAGAATTTGAAGCCCTTCAGAATCAAGTAATATACGTATCTGCAACACCTGCAGATTATGAGCTACAGAAAACAGAGGGGATATTTGTAGAGCAAGTAATACGACCAACAGGACTCTTGGATCCAATTATTGAAGTAAGGCCCAGTGAAAATCAAATCGATGATTTGATTGAAGAAATCCAAAAACGAGTTGAAATTGATGAGCGAACACTGGTTACCACACTAACCAAAAGAATGGCGGAAGAGCTTGCCAAGTACCTAACTAGAATTCAAATTCGCTGTCGTTATATTCACTCGGATGTAGATACGCTTGAACGAGTTCAAATTATGCAAGACCTCCGCAAAGGCATCTTCGATGTGCTTATTGGGGTGAATTTATTACGAGAAGGTTTAGACTTGCCAGAAGTCTCTTTGGTTGCTATTTTAGACGCAGATAAAGAAGGGTTTCTAAGAAGTCATCGCTCACTAACCCAAACCGTAGGTAGGGCTGCAAGAAATGTACATGGAAAGGCGATTATGTATGCCGATAAAATCACCAAAAGCATGCAAAGAACTATAGATGAAACCACGAGAAGAAGAGAAAAGCAGATTTCTTACAATAGCAAAAATAACATCACTCCAACACAAATAAATAAAAAACTTGACAATACTTTATCTAAAGATACCACCGCTACATATCAATACGATAATGCCAAACAGAAAGCAGCAGAACAAGATTTAGAATTTCTACCAAAGGAAGAAATCGAAAAACGTATCCGTGAAAAACGAAAAGCGATGGAAGCTGCAGCTAAAAATCTGGACTTTTTGGTAGCTGCCGCACTACGAGATGAAATTGCACTACTCAAAGAGAAAATATGATATAAAAAACCTCACGCTTGTGAGGTTTTTTATTTTAACTAGAATTATAAAAGGTAATTAAGCTTTTACTTGTAATACCTCTTGTACTTTATCAGCAGCTTCTTGAAACTCTGTTGCAGAAATAATTTCCATTCCACTGTTATCAATTAATTCTTTAGCTTCTTTAGCATTGGTTCCCTGCAAACGACAAATAATTGGTACGTTAATTTTATCTCCCATGTTTTTGTAAGCATCCACTACCCCTTGAGCAACGCGATCACAACGAACTATTCCACCGAAAATATTCACTAAAATTGCCTTCACGTTAGGATCTTTAAGAATAATTCCAAAAGCGGTTTCTACTCTTTGTGCATCGGCTGTTCCTCCTACATCTAAAAAGTTAGCTGGATCACCACCTGCCTGTTTGATTAGGTCCATAGTACCCATAGCCAAACCTGCTCCGTTAACCATACAACCAACATTACCATCTAAATCTACATAGTTTAAACCGGCAGCTTTCGCCTCTACTTCAATAGGGTTCTCCTCACGAAGATCGCGCATTGCTGCGTAATCTTTGTGTCTGTATAATGCATTTTCATCTAAAGTAACTTTAGCGTCTACTGCCATTATTTTATCGTCTGATGTTTTTAATACTGGATTAATTTCAAACATAGAAGAGTCTGACTTGATATATGCTGTATAAAGCGCCGTAACAAACTTTACCATCTCTTTTAATGCAGCACCAGATAAGCCTAGATTAAATGCTATCTTTCGTGCTTGAAAAGGCATTAAACCAAGACCTGGATCTACCTCTTCTGTGAAAATTAAATGTGGTGTTTCTTCCGCTACAGTTTCAATATCCATACCGCCTTCTGTAGAATACATGATCATGTTTCTACCCGTAGCACGATTTAACAATACAGACATATAAAATTCGCTTGGCTCGCTATCTCCTGGATAGTACACGTCTTCAGCTATTAATACTTGATTCACTAATTTACCTTCCGCAGAGGTTTGTGGTGTTATTAACATCATTCCTAAAATATCATTAGAAATATTTTTTACGTCTTCTAAGTTTTTTGCTAACTTAACTCCTCCACCTTTTCCACGTCCTCCTGCGTGAACTTGAGCTTTAATTACGTGCCAACCAGTTCCGGTTTCTTCCGTTAATTTTTTTGCTGCCGCAACAGCTTCTTCTGGTGTATTTGCAACAATTCCACGTTGTATACGCACGCCGAAACTGTTTAGAATT
Organism: Tenacibaculum sp. SG-28; assembly: GCF_002954385.1. GTDB lineage: Bacteria > Bacteroidota > Bacteroidia > Flavobacteriales > Flavobacteriaceae > Polaribacter. The sequence goes on along the minus strand of NZ_MQVY01000004.1, from coordinate 162,360 downwards.
TCTTTACCTTGATATTCGTGTAAGTTCATTAGATAAGAATGTTTTTAAGTGGTACAAAAATACAAATTCCATTGATATTAAAATATAAATTGCAGGTTATTTTGAAACATTCCATTTTTCTTTCGAAGTTGGGTAAACATTCAAAACAATTTCTACAAAACAAAGACATAAATTTGGGCTATTTCATTTTTTTTTCGCTTGGCAATTTATTAACACTTATTTATGATTATTTGAAAAATTTCATGAATAATTTTGTTTTTTATTATTTCATAAAAAGCATGCTCTCTAAAAAAGGATTTCTGTATTTAATATTGCTATTAACTTCTGTTCTTGTAAAAAGTCAAACTTTAAATAAAGACAGAAAAAAGATAGACGCCAAAAGGACTACTACCCCTCCAAAGATTGATGGAATTGTGGACGAATCTGTTTGGAAAGAGGCTGACATTGCGAATAACTTTATAATGCGCAGACCTGATAACGGACAAAAAGAACCAAGTTCACACAAAACAGAGGTGAGACTTCTTTACGACGATAGCGCCCTTTACATAAGCGCAATAATGTATGACCCTGCACCAAAGAAAATTCCTGCAGAATTTAACAATCGAGATAATATTGGAAATGCGGACTTCTTTTTAGTTACCATAAACCCCAATGACGATGGACAAAATCCATTTCAGTTTATGGTAACAAGCTCAGGTGTACAAGCAGACGCAAAAGTATCTAATGGCGATGGAGATTTTAACTGGAATGCTGTTTGGGAAAGTAGTATAAAAATGAATTCGGATTCTTGGAGCGTAGAAATGAAAATACCCTACAGAGCACTTCGCTTTGCAAACCAACCTGTACAAGAATGGGGTGTTAATTTTCAGAGAAGTATTCGAAACCTGAATGCTCGTTATAGTTGGAATCATATCGACAATCAGCAAGGTTACTGGACACAATATGATGGCTTGGTGCAAAATATAAGAAATATAAAACCGCCCACGCGTTTGTTATTTTATCCGTATGCTTCTGCGACTTTAATTTCAAATCCTAACGAGACTACTGCAGATTGGAGCGTTGGAATGGATGTTAAATACGGAATAACAGAAAATTTCACATTAGATGCAACATTAATTCCAGATTTTGGTCAAATTGGTTTTGATGATGTCCAATTAAATTTGGGTCCTTTTGAACAACAGTTTGCAGAACAACGCCAATTTTTCACCGAGGGAACGGAACTTTTTACCAAAGGGAATTTGTTTTACTCAAGACGAATTGGAGGGAGTCCTATCGACCAATTTGATGTAGAAAGTCAACTTAATGATAATGAAGAATTGACAGACTACCCAGATAAAGTAGACATGTTGAATGCCATAAAAATATCGGGAAGAACTAAAAATGGTTTGGGGATTGGATTTTTCAATGCGATAACAGCAAAGACAGAAGCTACAGCAATCGATAATGTTACGCAAGAGGAACGAAAACTAGTAACCAATCCTTTTGCTAATTATAATATTTTAGTTTTCGACCAACAATTTAATCAGAACTCCTCTGTAACACTAATAAATACAAACGTAACTAGAGACGGAAGTTTCCGTGATGCTAACGTAACAGGATTGCTCTGGCATGTAGAGGATAGACAAAGTAATTACAATATTGATGGTTCTTTTAAAATGAGTGCCATATCGGATGATCCGAATGCCACAAATACCGGATATGCATTCGATACTAGTATTGGAAAACAATCTGGAAATTGGATAGGTGAAATTGGGTACACTTTTGAAAATAAAGATTACGATCCAAACGATTTAGGAATACTATTTAGCAACAACCAACAAAGTATTTATGGTTTTGTTGGGTATAGATTATTGCAACCAAAAGGTATCTTCAACAACTACAGATTTAACCTCAATTACAATGTGAATTTTTTGCACAATCCCGGAACCTATACCGGCACAAACGTTGGTATACAATTTAGAGCACAAACCAGAGAGCGTTTTGCTTTTGGGGGAAATATAAACTACAACTCGGAAAATAAAGATTTTTTTGAGCCAAGACAAGGTACCACTAGCGGTATCTATTTTTTAGCACCAATGCGTCTTGGTATTAACCATTGGGGATCTACCGATTACCGAAAAAAGTTAGCTGTAGATTACAGTTGGTTTTATTCCTTTTTTAATACGCCTCGCCAAGGGTACGGATTTAGAGTTTCGCCTCGATATCGATTTAATAATAAGTTTTCTCTTGTGTACGGGTTACGTTATAATAAAAGAATAAAAGAACAAGGATATGTTACCGAAATTGATGCCTCAGACGCTATCGATGACCCTGATTTACTGCCTTTCGTTGATGAAATAATTTTTGGGCAAAGAGATTGGAGTACCTACAATAATTCTATTACTGGAAAATATAGTTTTAGTACGAAAGCCTCTTTATCTTTAACCTTCAGACACAACTGGAGTAAAGTTCTTTACTATGATCAATATTACCAATTGGATACTACAGATGGAACACTTATCCCAAACAACTATACCGGAGAAAATGACAAAAACTTCAACAGCTGGAATTTAGATTTAAATTATGTTTGGCAATTTGCTCCTGGAAGCCAGTTGATAGCTTTCTATAGAAACTCTATAAACCCGGATAACGATTTTGCACCTGCTGATATTTCATTTTCAGATAACTTGAACAGACTTTTTCAAGAAGACTTGCAACATACTTTTTCCATACGGTTGGTCTATTTCATAGACTACAACAACATAAAAAATATTTTTAAAGCAAATAACTACGGTAAACTAACGAAGTTATGTGACGCCGTCTGCTTTCTTTTTTATAAATTCGTTTTTCTAAGTTTGGGAATATGATTATAGCGGAAAATATACATAAAAGGTATGGAAATGTAGAAGTTTTAAAAGGGGTTAATCTTCACATAAAAAAAGGAGAAATAATTGCAATTGTCGGCCCTTCAGGAGCAGGAAAAACGACACTTTTACAAATATTGGGAACCTTGGATAAAGCGGAGCAAACAGTACCATCTCGAATGGAACTCAACAAAACATCCGTTAGTGAATTAACGGATCAGGAAATATCTAGATTTAGAAATCAAAACATTGGATTTATATTTCAATTTCACCAATTACTTCCTGAATTTTCAGCCATTGAAAACATTTGTATTCCTGCCTATATCGCAAAAAAAGGAAAAGCTGAAACAGAGAAAAAAGCCAGAGAACTTCTTACTTTTTTAGGTCTATCCCATCGAGAACATCACAAACCTAACGAACTATCTGGCGGAGAACAACAGCGCGTAGCTATAGCGAGAGCGCTTATCAACAATCCTGCCATAATATTAGCGGATGAACCAAGTGGTAATCTAGACTCTAATGCGGCAAATAATCTGCATGAATTATTTTTTAAATTACGAGACACTTATGGGCAAACCTTTGTTTTAGTTACTCATAACGAACAATTGGCCAATATGGCAGATCGAAAATTAACTATGAAGGACGGTGTTATAGTATCTAAAATTTGATTTTCTATGAAACGTACACTACAAGAATTAGCAACCTATTTAAAAAGTCCTGTTCTAGAAAAAGACCCAAACAAGGAACTGAAGTATCGTTTTACAAAGTTTCTGCATTTACTAGTATTAAGCATTGGTACAGGTATTATATTAACTCCTATATTTTATTTATTGGATGCGATGAAAATTGTAAACATGCAAGAACATGCCGTGGAAGATCTCATTGAAAATTTTTCAAAACCAATGGTTTTTATTCTTGCGGGTGTAATAGCACCAATAGCGGAAGAAATCTTTTTTAGAGCACCACTTACTGCCTTTAAAAACACGAAACACTTTTTCTATGTGTTCTATGCATTTGCACTATTTTTTGGATTTGTTCATATTTCCAACTTTGAAATTTCAACAACTGTTATACTCTTAGCTCCCCTTCTCGTTGCTCCACAAATTATTTTAGGATGCTACCTCGGATTTATACGAATTCGTTTTGGTTTACTTTGGAGTATACTACTCCACGCTAGTTATAATGCTTTTTTTATTGTGAACACTTTTTAGAAACATTGCTATGAAAAAAAAAGAACTTCAAGCGTTTTTGGAAGTAAAAGCTGCCCAATACAACAACTATGAGTTCATTGACAGTGACCCCATTCAAATACCGCATCGTTTCTCTAAAAAAGAAGACATAGAAATTGCAGGCTTTCTAGCAGCAACTATTGCTTGGGGAAATCGAAAAATGATCATTAAAAATGGCATGAGAATGATGGATCTTTTAGGAAACTCGCCTCACGATTTTGTTCTGCATCACCAGGGAAAGGATTTGGACAATTTTCATAGTTTTGTGCATCGAACGTTTAATGGCAATGATTTTACTTACTTTATTCAGTCTTTAAAAAACATTTACACGAATCATGGCGGTTTAGAACAAGCACTTCGACCAAAATCTACCGAAACAAATTACCGAAAAGCTATTCATGATTTCAAAAATTTATTTTTTGAACTACCACATAAAATCAGAACGCAAAAACACGTTTCTGACCCGATGAAAAACTCTGCCTCTAAACGAATAAACATGTTCTTGCGATGGATGGTTCGAAAGGATACAACTGGAGTAGATTTGGGGATATGGCAAACTCATTCTCCGAATAAACTACACTGCCCTTTAGATGTTCATTCTGGAAACGTAGCAAGAAAACTAAATATTTTACAACGTAAACAAAACGATTGGAAAGCGGTAATGGAATTAGACAGCATTCTAAGACGTTTTGACCCAATAGACCCTGTTAAATTCGATTTTGCACTATTTGGATTAGGTGTTTTTGAGAAGTTTTAATAATTTTATAGATTTAATATTATTTTTTTAACCCTAAACAAAAGATTGATGAAAAGAATTTTCTCAATACTAGTCCTTATTTTTACTATTTCAGCTATCGCACAAGATCGAAGAATTCCACAAGATACCGCTATAGTTACTACGAACTCTGTAACGGTAAAAGGAATTGAAATAAAATACAAAGCGAAAACAGGAATGCAACCTGTTTTTGATGCGAACGGAAATATTAAAGCAACTTTATACTACACGTATTATTACAGAACTAATGTAAAAAATGATACCAATAGACCCTTAGTGATGTCTTTCAATGGTGGCCCAGGATCTGCTTCTGTTTGGATGCATATCGCGTACACCGGTCCTAAGATTCTGCAAATTGATGTGGAAGGAAACCCAATACAACCGTATGGAATTAAAGACAACCCCTACTCTATTTTAGACGAAGCAGATATTGTATTTGTAAATCCGGTAAATACTGGCTATTCCAGACCAATGGTAAACAAAGAAGGCGCTGTGGATAAAAAATACTTCTTTGGTGTAAACGCAGATGCAAAATATCTTGCAGATTGGTTACATACATTTGTCACTAGAAACAATAGATGGCAATCTCCAAAATATATTATTGGTGAAAGTTATGGTGGCACGCGAGTAATGCAATTAGCCCACGAACTTCAGAGTAGACAATGGATGTATTTAAATGGGGTAATCATGGTATCTCCAGCAGATTACGCACTGTTGAGAACGAAAAACTCGGAAGATTTCGCCATTAACTTCCCTTACTTTACCGCTGCAGCTTGGTACCATAAAATGCTTCCAAAAGCTCTACAAAATAAAGATTTACTAGAAATACTCCCAGAAGCCGAAAACTTTGCCATTCAGGAGCTGTTACCCGCATTAGCAAAAGGTGGATTTATAAGCGCTGCCGAAAAAGAGCGAATTGCGGAAAGAATGTCCTATTTTTCAGGATTAACCAAAGAGGTTATTCTACAAAACAACCTAGAAGTTCAAAATTCCTTTTTTTGGAAGGAATTACTACGAAATTCTAAAGGTAAAACAATCGGAAGGTTAGATAGTAGATATCTGGGTTTAGACCTTAAAGAAACTGGAGATAGACCAGACTATAGCCCTGAACTTGTTTCTTGGCTACACTCGTTTACACCTGCGATTAACTATTATACACAGAATGTTTTACAATTTAAAACAGATGTAAAATACAATATGTTTGGTCCGGTGCAACCCTGGGATTTTCGCAATAATAACGCTAGAGAAAATTTGCGAAAAGCAATGGCACAAAATCCATATTTAAAAGTTCTTGTACAATCGGGATATTATGATGGTGCAACTACCTATTCAGCTGCTAAATACACCATGGGAAAAATAGACCCAAGTGGTAAGTTACAAGATCGTTTTCAATTTAAAGGCTACAGAAGTGGTCATATGATGTATTTGAGAGAAGAAGATTTAGAAAAAGCTAACGACGATTTGAGGAATTTTATAAAGGAAAGTTCTAAAAATATCGGTGCTGCAAAATATTAATTATGAAAAATAACATGAAAAACATGATGAGTTTAGATGTCTTTATGGCATCCTTATCAGAAAGGGAACAAAATGCAATTAAAAATCATCTAAAAGGCGCAGATTTTACTGTCGCAAACTTAATGTGTTGGGATATTTACTTAAATTATTACCATAAAATTGGTATGAACCTAACATTAGAACAGGATTTGTCGGCGGTGAAAAAATTAGCCAAACAATTTCATTGGAAAAATAATTTAGACGAAATCATCAAAAATAATCCTTTTGAGGCGCTTGTTATAACGGATAAAGCTCGAAATATTATTTGGGTTAACAAGGGCTTCAGTAAGATGACTGGATATTCTAAAAAATTTGCGGTTAACAAAACACCTTCTTTTTTACAAGCTAGGGATACAACGTGTTCATCTAGAAAAAGAATTGCTGAAAAATTATCCTTGGATGAACCTTTTAGAGAAGTGATCACAAATTATAAAAAAGACAAAACACCTTACAAATGTGAATTGCATATTTTTCCGCTGTACAATAGGAGCACAACACATTTTTTAGCCCTAGAACGACGAGCAATATAGACGTTTTCAATTTAAAAAAGAATCTGTTTTAAAAGACTACCTAACTCTGATAAAAAAGCATTTCTATTTCCGATAAGACTTTGTATTGCTTCTTCTTCAAAAAAAACATAATTTTTAGTATATTACAAATGCTAAATTTCTATGGATATGTATATACAATCAAAGGATATAAGGGAAATAACACGTACTGTTAAAAACGTAGTTAAAAATCATACCGCACTACTTTTCGTTGGGGAACACTCCGATATTGATATAGCAATGCTAATATCCTCCTTAAAGGAAAATAACATTTCATTTATAGGAGGTGTATTCCCAAAAGTGATTCATCAAAATACTACTTATGAAAAAGGATTGGTGGTTAGCGTTTTAAAAAATGTTTTTGAAATTTCTACAATTTTAGATATTAGCACAAAAAAATACGACATCCCTCCTGTTTCTTTTTCTAATCATAAAAAGTACAGTTTAATCACATTTGTTGATGGGCTTACCTCTAATATTTCTGCGTTTTTAGGTAAACTCTACGAAAAATATGGTATGAAAACAAACTACTTTGGCGGTGGTGCAGGAAGTCTGTCACTTAAACAGGCACCCTGCGTTTTCTCCAAAGAAGGCATATTTCAAGATGCCGCTGTTTTCGTTATCATGGAGATGGAATCAAGTATTGGGGTAAAGCATGGTTGGAAAAAATTAGAGGGCCCGTACATCGTGACAAAAGCAGACAAGAATACAGTGGAAGAAATAAACTGGAAGAATCCTTTTAAAACCTACCAACTTATCGTTGAGGAAGATGCAAAGAAAAAATTTACTGCGACTAATTTCTTTGAAATAGCCAAAGGATATCCTTTAGGTATCATAAAACAGGGGTTCGACCACATTATTAGAGACCCGTTATCTATCAATGAAAAAAAAGAACTTGTTTGTGTAGGCGAAGTAGAAGAAAATACCTTAATCAATATCATGCAAGGAGATGCATCTTCTTTAATTAAGGCATCCTTAGAAGCCGCCAAAGAAAGTATTTCAAAAGCAAAAACACCAAGTACTGCAATCGTCATAGACTGTATCTCAAGAATCTTATACCTAGAAGAGGACTTTAAGCATGAACTAAATAATGTATCGCAGGCTATCGTGAAGAAATATCCTGAAATACCTGTAAACGGAGCATTAACTTTGGGAGAAATATCTTCATACGGTAACGGATATATCGAGTTTTACAACAAAACAATAGTAGTTGGATTATTTGAATAAATTTCATGGATAGAGATAATCAAATACTAGATATATTAAGACTATACGAATATTCCATGAGTATCGGAAAGAATTTAAGTTACCATGAAAATTGTGATTCCTTTTTAAAATTATTATTAAAACGTGAAAATCTGAATGCTTGTTGGATTATTGGCCAAGAAAAAGGAGAGTTTAACAAAAAATTTGCCATTCCTAATGGTAAAACTATTAAAAAAAAATACCACTAAGACTACAACAATTTCTTCAAGAAATAGACGATTTTAAAATTATTAAATATCGTGAAGAGTACAAAGAGCTGGTTACACTAACTATTGAAAAGGGCTATATTGTAATATTTAAACTGCAAGATCACGGGTATTTATTTTTGTATTCAAAAGTACGAAATGAGCACTCTAAAAAACTTAAACAAATTTTACCGGTTATCAACAAATTTGCCAATACTCTTGAAGCCTGCATCGCTTATGAAAACCAAAAAGCTTTACTTAAAACCTTAGAAGAGAGGAATAAAGAATTGAATAATTACGCGCATATTGTATCGCACGATTTAAAATCTCCATTGCGAAATATCGACGCACTTAGCTCTTGGCTTAAAGAAGATCATAGAGAACATTTAAATGATGATGCAAAGCAGTATTTAGACCTTATCAATGAAAATATTTCAAGAATGGAAGATCTCATTACTGGAATTTTAGAATATTCTACCATAGGAGCCAAAAGCTATCGAAAAGAACCTGTTGCTATTTCAAAAATTATAAATGATATCGTAACACATCATGTATATATACCGGAGCATATTGCCATAAAAATACACCCTGATTTCCCTGTTGTACAAGGAGACAAACACAGGTTACAACAAGTATTTCAAAATTTAATTCACAATGCGATAAAGTACAACGATAAGGAAAAAGGCCTAATCGAAGTAGGCTTTACTATTGTAAATAACAAACCCGAATACTTTGTTAAAGATAACGGTATTGGAATTGCAAAAAAATACCATAAAAAGATATTTAATATCTTTCAAAAATTAGAAAACAATAAAGACTCTACCGGAATAGGGCTATCTATCGTGGAAAAGATTGTCACGAATTACGGAGGATATGTTAAAGTATTTTCTGAAAAAGGAAAAGGTAGTTCTTTCGTATTTACACTCGATTAGAAAAGGAGTTTGTACAAGAATACATTACTTCGATTTTACAGGAATTCCGTACAAATCAAAATCGCCTGCTTCGTATATTTCAACATCTACAAACTCTCCTAATTTCACGTAGTGTTCTTTAGCATCTATAATTACGTCATTATCTACATCGGGAGAATCAAATTCTGTTCTTCCATAAAAATACTCCCCGTCTTTTCGATCAAATAAACAACGAAAGGTTTTTCCTACTTTCTGTTGATTGAGTTCCCAAGAAATTTGCGATTGTACCTCCATAATTTCATTTACTCTTCTAAACTTTACATCAGCAGGAACATTATCTTCCAAGCTATAGGCACCAGTGTTTTCTTCGTGGGAATATTCGAATGCCCCTAATCGTTCAAAACGCATTTCCTCAACCCAATCTTTCAATTCTTGAAATTGTTCTTCCGTTTCTCCCGGATACCCTACAATAAGCGTTGTACGAATTGCCATTTTCGGAACAAATTCGCGGAATTTTTTTATCAAGCTTGTCGTCTTTTCGTGGGTAGTTCCACGTTTCATCGATTTTAATATCTCGGTATTGATATGTTGTAAAGGAATGTCTAAATAGTTACAAACCTTTGGTTCGTTTCGCATTACTTCTAGAACATCTAATGGAAAACCAGTAGGAAATGCATAATGTAGTCGTATCCACTCTATGCCTTCTACTTCTACCAATTTTAATAATAAATCTGCAAGAGCACGCTTTTTATAGAGATCTAATCCGTAATAGGTTAAATCCTGCGCAATCAACATAATTTCTTTGATACCGTTTTCGGCTAATTTAGTTGCTTCAACAACAAGATCCTCCATGGGCGTAGATTTGTGTTTCCCGCGCATTAAAGGAATGGCACAAAAAGAGCAAGGTCGATCGCATCCCTCGGCTATTTTTAGATAGGCATAATGCTTTGGAGTGGTCGTTAATCGTTCCCCTATTAATTCATGCTTGTAATCCGCCTCCAGAACTTTTAATAGATTTGGTAAATCATGCGTTCCAAAATATTGATCTACATTGGTAATTTCTTTTTCTAAATCTGGCTTGTAGCGCTCACTCAAACAACCAGTTACAAAAACTTTATCTACATTTCCCGCCTGTTTCTTTTGCGCATAATGTAAAATAGTGTCAATACTTTCCTCTTTTGCCTTACCGATAAATCCGCAAGTATTAATCACGACAATATTACCATCATCATTTTCATCTTCATGAACAACATTTTTTCCATTGGCCTTTAATTGCCCCATTAAAACCTCACTGTCATATATATTTTTAGAACAGCCAAGCGTTACCACATTAATCTTATTTTGCTTTGTTGTTTTTGTACGCATTACATAAAAATTCAGATTGCAAAAATAAGATTTTTAAATGAGGATTTTACACACTATTTGGTTATAGTTTTTGGGAGACCTTCTTATTTTTATTTGTTTCTCGAAGGTGAATCCCATCGTTAACAATTCTTGCTCAGAATCTGGCAGACCAATTAACGTAAGACTTACGGGTTCTACACTAGAACGATATCCCATTGGAATTGTGAGTGTTGGATAACCTGCTAACGCTGCAACACCAGAATGGTAATTATTTATAGACAAAATAACAGATACCGATTTTTTTGATAAAGCACCTAAATATTTTTGTGCATTCTTCTTCAAGGTATTTTTTAGCTTGTGTAAGGAGGCCTCTGTGGTGGTATCTTTTACGATGCCATACAATAGTTTTTGCCCATATGGCATTCTCTTTACTGAGTCTTTTTTATTAAAAGCGACAATTTGTTCTGTATTTTGAATCGATGTAGTATCTGCAGACATAGTCTTCAAGTATTTTGACAAATCATTACGCATATCGGTAGTAAGAAGATTTAAAAAGCCAGTATACGACATTTCTTCAGGCTTGAGATTTAGTACGTTTGCACCAAAAGAAGTAATTTTATCAATGGTCTGTTTGTATATGGTATCTGAATATAAATATGAAAAAACACCAACCTTTCTTTTGCTAAAAGCATTAACGATACTGTCGAAAGCTATAGTATTGAAGGTACTGCTTTTATAAACCGTATTTTGCACATCTTTTGGGTCTTGGCCTATCATTCCATCCAATAAAATTAAATTGTCTACAACAAATTTAGTCATAGGACCAGGAGTATCTAAAGTACTCGATATAGGAACAATTCCAGACCTACTTAATACCCCAGGACCTGGCTTTAGCCCTACCACTGAATTTTGGCTAGACGGCGATGTAATAGATCCTGAAGTTTCCGTACCAACTGCAGCTACGGCATAATTAGCCGCTACAGCGGCACCACTGCCTGAACTTGAGCCGCCAGTTTCAAATTTTTTTCTCCCATACGGATTTAATGTTTGCCCACCTATAGCACTGTAACCTAACGGACAACCTTCACAAAAAAATAGGCCCATTCACTCAGGTTGGTCTTCCCCAATATAAGAGCTCCTTTTGAGAGAAGCTTGTCTACAATAAAGGCATTCTCAGATGGATAATGAGAAGCTAAAACAGCTGCTCCTGCGGTTGTTGGCATTCCGATAAAATCAATATTATCTTTTAACAGAATAGGCATCCCATATAGCGGAGATTGCTTCTTGGAATGCTTCCTGTTTTTATCTCTCTGCTTTGCCTCTTGTATGACATTTGAATTCAATGCAATAATTGCCTGTAAGGATTTGGTGCTGTCCTTTTCAAAGTTCCATATTCGATATAAATAAAATTTAACTAAACTTTCGTAGGTGAGTTCATTAGCAGCAATATACGCTTGCAATTCGGGGATACTTTTCTCTAGAATATAGGGTTTTAAACGCTCGTACTCTGCATTTGAAAAAGAAGATAAATCATCTTGAAATGGCAAAAATATGGTATTCAAATCTGTATACTTAGACTGGATACTAGTAAACCTCATTCTAGGGTTTTGATGCTTCTGCTGTTCCGCAATAACAGCAGTTTCATCATATTTTGCAACATTAGGCAAAGTTTTATGTTCGTTACATGAAGCTAAAAACAGAACACAAAGAAGGGTGAAATAGGTAAATTTCACGGTGTAAAATATTTCTTTAAAAATAACATTTTAAAAGAATATATGCACACCTTAAATAAGCGGATACAGGAAATTACTTAAAAAAACTATCTACAAACTCATACTTGTTAAACACCTGCAAGTCGTCTATTCCTTCCCCTACACCAATATACTTTACCGGAATTTTAAATTGATCAGAAATACCAATAACTACACCTCCTTTGGCAGTACCATCAAGTTTGGTTACCGCTAGTGATGTCACCTCAGTAGCTTTGGTAAACTGCTTTGCTTGCTCAAACGCATTTTGCCCTGTAGATCCATCCAACACCAATAAAACGTCATGAGGAGCATCTGCAACCACTTTTTGCATTACTCTTTTAATTTTGGAGAGCTCATTCATTAAATTTACTTTGTTATGCAAACGACCAGCGGTATCGATAATAATAACATCTGCATCTTGGTGTATCCCGGAGGTTAGCGTATCAAAGGCTACTGAGGCAGGATCAGAACCCATTTCTTGTCGTACAATCGGTACCTCAGTTCTGTCTGCCCAAACTTGTAATTGGTCAATAGCAGCTGCACGAAATGTATCGGCTGCACCAAGAACAACTTTTAAGCCTTTCTTTTTAAATTGAGATGCGAGTTTTCCGATGGTTGTTGTTTTACCAACTCCGTTTACTCCAACCACCATTAATACATATGGTTTGGAAGTTGTTGGAATGGCGAAATCCACAGCATTTCCTGTATTGGTCTCTGCTAATAAGTCTGCTATTTCTTCTCGTAGAATTTTGTTTAGTTCGTCTGTTCCTAAATACTTATCCTTAGCGACTCTATCTTCAATTCGATCAATAATTTTTAAAGTCGTATCTACCCAACATCGGAAGAAACGAGAACTTCCTCTAAATTATCCAAAACATCCTCATCAACTTTAGATTTACCAGCCACTGCCTTTGATAATTTATTAAAAAAACTAGATTTTGATTTTTCTAATCCTTTGTCAAGTGTTTCTTTTTTTTCTTTGGAAAATATTTTTTTGAAAAAGCTCATCGTTGTAATTAATAATATACTTTGAAGGTTAAAAACTATACCAATCTAAATTAGATGTCAAACTGTCAGAATTTTAGAACGAATACAGCATTCTTTTGAAAAAAACTAACTTCCTGATTTGTGGAATATGCATGTCAAAAATACAGATTTTTTATACATAAAAAAAAGCTACTTCCAAAAATGAAAGTAGCCTGTTCTTTAAACCGTGTACAAGACTTATTTCTTAGCGATAAAGTCGTTAACTTGTGTAGGATCCATAATTGCTTCAACAAATGTGTAAGCACCTGTTTTTGGTGACTTTACCATTTTGATCGCTTTGGTTAATCTCTTAGAACCTGTCTGTAAAGTTGCTACTGATTTCTTTGCCATTTTATATAAGATTTACGCCGTAGCTTATTATTTAATTTCCTTGTGAACTGTCATCTTCTTTAAGATTGGATTAAATTTCTTTAATTCCATTCTATCCGGAGTGTTCTTTTTATTTTTAGTGGTAATATAACGTGAAGTTCCTGGTTGACCAGAACTCTTGTGTTCAGTACATTCTAATATAACTTGAACTCTGTTTCCTTTTTTTGCCATCTTAATATAGTTTTATCTAGTAAGGAATTATTTCGTTAAGAAACCTTTTTCTCTTGCTTCTTTGATGACCGCAGAGATTCCTTTTTTATTAATATTTTTCAACGCAGAAGCAGATACTTTTAAGGTGATCCATTTATCTTCTTCTGGAATGTAAAAACGCTTAGTCATTAAATTAGCGTTAAACTTTCTTTTAGTTCTATTTAAAGCGTGAGATACGTTGTTTCCAACCATCGCTTTCTTTCCTGTTAATTCACAAACTCTAGACATCTTCTTGACAGTTTTAAGTGTTATTTCTAAACGAGGTGCAAATATACAAACTTTAAAAAGAATTAAAAAAATATTCTTCGTTAATTTTCAAGAATCTTTTTCTGTAATAACTCAAAAGCTTTAGTTACGGTTCTGTTTATTACTTTCTCTCTCGGCTGGCCAAAATTAAACTCCTGCACCTCAACAGTATTTTTAGAGGCTACAGCGATATAAACCAAACCAGGGTCCTTATCGTTATGGTCGGCGGTTGGTCCGGCATTTCCAGTTACTGCTACTGCGTAGTCAGTTTGTAATCGCTCCATAACACCTGTTGCCATTTGCTTGGCTACTTGTTCACTAACTGTAGAGTTTTTCTCAATAATATCCCTCGATACACCAAGTAAATCTTCTTTGAGAGTTGCATTGTAGGCAACAATACTTCCGGAGTAATACTCGGAGGAACCTGGATTTGCTACTAATGCAGAGGCTATTTTCCCTCCCGTTAAACTCTCTGCCGTACTCAGGGTTTGTTTTTTACCCTTCAAAAGTGCTCCTACTTTTTTTCTATGGAATCTCCATCCTCAACACCTACGATTATATCAGGTAATAAGTTATGTAGTTCTCGTACCTTTTGATCCATTTGAGCTTTCAAAAGAACTTCTTCATTGCCTTTGGCAGAAAGACGCAAACGCACCCTTCCAAAAGATGGTAAATATGCAAGCTTAATATGACTAGGAAGATTGTTTTCCCAATCCTCTATTCGCTCTGCAATCACACTTTCTCCGGTACCATAAGTCATTATTGTCTTATGGATTATAAAAGGCAACTCAAACTTACTTTGAATCGCGGGGATGACGGCATTTTGCATCAAGCCTTTCATTTCATAGGGCACTCCTGGTAACGATACAAATACGGTATCGTTTTCATAAAACCACATACCGGGAGCTGTTCCAAAATGATTCATCAGTAAGGTAGCCTTGGAAGGAAGTTGTGCCTGGTATTTCTGCACTGCATTGAAGGGATGCTTTACCTTATTCAGTATTCTTTTTATATTGGCAATCACCTCAGGGTATTCTACTAGTGTGTCGTCCTTAAAATAAGTAGCTATTGTTTTTTTGGTAATGTCATCCTTTGTAGGCCCAAGTCCACCTGTTATAATTACGATATCTGCGCGAGACTGTGCTTCTTTTAACGCTTTTAAGATATGTTCTTTCTGGTCTTGGATAGACGATATTTGGTATACGGAAACACCAATTTTATTCAACTCCTTTCCAATCCATTGCGAATTTGTGTCTACAATTTGACCAATGAGTATTTCGTCTCCTATTGTAATAACTTCTGCCTTCAAAAAATACTTTTTAACTTTATATTAACAAAGATATGATTATAATTCAACTATTATGCGGTGTCTTATAATTTAAATACTATTTTCTATAAATCTTGTCCCATATGCTATCTAACTATGCTTTGATTACCGGTTCGAGCACCGGATTAGGCTTAGCTTTATCGGAAGAATTAGCCTCGAGAGGGTATAATTTACTACTGGTCTCTTTACCTGATGAAAACTTAAAAGAAACTGCAAATACCATTCGAAAAAAATCGAGTGTAGCAGTAGAATATTTCGAAACCAATTTAACCAAAATAGAGAATATTGTTGCCATGTGTGCTTGGGCTAACGAATTCCCAATATCAGTTTTGGTAAACAACGCGGGTTGTGGAGGTTCAAAAAAAATAACCGAGGCATCCGTAGAATACATTCACAATATTATCGAATTGAATATTGTTTCTACAGCATTGATTACAAAATTAATACTCCCTACCCTAGTAGCGCAAGCAGAGAGTTATATTTTAAATATTTCTAGCATGGCTGCTTTTAGCCCAATTGGATATAAAACTGTGTACCCAGCTTCCAAAAAATTTATTGAGCATTTCTCTTTTGGTTTGGCGGAGGAACTTAAAAATAAAAATACATCTGTTACCGTATTGTATCCAGGACCGATGAAAACTAACAAAGAAGTATCTTCAAGGATTGAAAAGCAAAGCGCCTTTGTAAGATCGGGAGTTGTAGACACTAAAGACATGGCTTATAAGGGTATTGAGAGTATGTTTAGAAGAAAAAAGAAAGTAATTCCCGGAAAGTTAAATAAATTAAGTAAATGGATTTTGTTTTTGTTACCGTTAAATGCGAAACTGCGAATTCTCAGTAAAGCTGTTAAAAAAGAAATAGAGGTTTAATGAAAGTTTTAGTTACAGGAGCTAATGGTTTGTTAGCAACAAATATTATAAAATTACTTCTAGAATCGGACGAAGAGGTAATTGGCTTTTTAAGAAATAAAAATAATTTTGCATTACCAGATCACAGAAGTTTGCGATTGGTAGAAGGAGATATTACCAAACCATCTACCTATAGACATCTTTTAAGTAGTGTAGACTGTATTATTCACGTGGCAGCACTCACTGGGCAAAATATTATTGATTATGCCAAATATGATGCTGTAAACAATATAGCAACCAAAGAAATTTATGAAGGTGCCATCGAAAACAAGGTAGAACAATTTATCTATGTAAGCACTGCAAATTGTTTTGGTTATGGATCCTTAGCGGAACCAGGAGATGAAAGCATAGCCATAAGAGCTCCGTTTAGCAAATCTCTATATGCCAAAAGTAAATTAGCAGGACAGAATAATCTTTTAGAAATTGCCAAAAACGAAGAAACTACCAAACTAGTTATACTCAATCCAACCTTTATGATAGGAGCTTACGATACCAAACCTAGCTCGGGAAGATTGGTGTTAAGTGCCTATAAAAAACGTGTTATTTTTTACCCTCCTGGAGGAAAAAGTTTTATCAATGTTAAAGATGCCGCAGTTGCGGTAATAAATGCTATTCGTTTGGGGAAGCACAGGCAGTATTACATTCTATCGGGTGAGAACTTATCGTATTTGGATTTTTATAAAAAAGTAACCTTACAATTACATCAGAAATCTTTTTTTATTCCAATACCGAAATATGTTTTATACGCTGTTGGATGTTTTGGCAATATGCTACGGTTTTTCAAAATACAAACAGATATTTCAATTACAAATGTAAAAACATTGTGCGTCAATAATTATTACTCTAATCGAAAAGCAGTAGACCAACTAAAGCTTCCGAAAAATCCAATTGAACATGGAATAGATGAAGCCATAGAGTGGTTTAAACTAAAGTGATTTGGTACTATCGTTTTATTTGATCTTTATTTGAAAAGCCTGTTTCCCGTTAATAGTACCAGTAAGAACGTCATTTTCCTCTACCTTCCCGACACCGGCAGGAGTTCCGGTAAAGATGATATCGCCTTTCTTTAAGGTAAAAAATTGCGAAACATAACTAATAAGTTCATCTACTTTCCAAAGCATAGATTGGGTATTTCCATCCTGAACGATATCTCCATTTTTATGCAACTGAAAAGTAGTATTATTTATATCAAAGTCTTCTTTCGGAAAGAAATCACCTACTACGGCACTACCGTCAAACGCTTTTGCTTTTTCCCATGGAAGCCCCTTTTCTTTGCATTTTGCCTGCAGGTCACGTGCTGTAAAATCAATTCCTAAACCAACAGTTTCATAATATTTGTGAGCAAACTTTGGAGCTATATATTTCCCAACCTTATTAATTTTAACGAGTACTTCAACCTCATAATGAATATTAGAAGAAAAAGGGGGAATAAAAAAAGGCATTTTTTTAGGCAAAATTGCAGAATCGGGCTTTAAAAACACCACTGGGTTTTCTGGTTTTTCATTTTCTAATTCCTCTATATGTTTGGCATAGTTTCTACCAATACAAATTATTTTCATATCGACTTATTAATCTCTATTATAATTAAAACGACTTTTTATAGCTGTGCTTAAAAGACTACCGTTACGGTATCCATTTTTTCTCAAAATTAGGCTTTCTTTTCTCCAGAAAAGCATCGCGTCCTTCCTTTGCCTCGTCTGTCATATATGCCAATCGTGTTACTTCACCTGCAAATACTTGTTGCCCTACTAAACCATCGTCGGTAAGATTCATTGCGAACTTTAACATTTTGATTGAGGTTGGAGATTTCTCTAGTATCTCCTGTGCCCAGGAGTAGGCTGTACCTTCAAGTTCCTCGTGAGGAATAACAGCATTTACCATTCCCATTTCGTAGGCCTCTTGGGCGGAATAATTTCTTCCTAAAAAGAAAATTTCTCGTGCTTTCTTCTGTCCTACCATTTTTGCTAAATAAGCAGATCCATAACCTGCATCGAATGAGGTTACATCGGCATCTGTTTGTTTAAATATCGCATGTTCTTTACTGGCAAGTGTTAAATCACAAACTACATGTAAACTATGACCTCCTCCTACTGCCCAACCAGGCACCACACATATTACTGCTTTTGGCATAAACCTAATAAGACGTTGAACTTCTAAAATATTTAGCCTGTGATAGCCATCATCACCTACATATCCTTGTTTTCCTCTTGCTCTCTGATCACCTCCTGAACAAAAACTCCATACACCATCTTTTGTAGAAGGCCCCTCTCCAGAAAGTAAGACTACCCCGATTGCGGTATCTTCTGTCGCGTCTTGAAAGGCGTCTAATAACTCGCTTGTCGTTCTAGGTCTAAACGCATTTCTAACGTTAGGCCTATTAAAAGCTATTCTAGCTACGCCATTACACTTTTTATACGTTATATCTTCGTATTCCTTGGCCGTTTTCCACTGAGGTTGTATCATATTTTAAAACTATTAACGTTATAATAAGCAAAAATAACACAATAACTTTATTTTATTTTTATATTTGAATATTATAATTAATTCCCCATGAAATTTCTAATTTTTACACTCGTATTAACGATTTCTATAAGTTCATATTCTCAAGAAATTCTTACCAAGACAATTGATTCAAAAGAACTAAAAAGAAAACAAGCAATTAAAGTATACGTTCCTAAAGACTATAAAAAAAATACTGAAGTTCAATATCCGGTTGCTATTGTTTTGGGAGATCAATACTTGTTTGACCTGTACGTAGGAAATGCTAAATTATATGCCGATGCAGACATGGCACCGCAGCAAATAGTGATTGGAATAGACATGACTACAACGTATGATAAAGACACCTCTATAATACCCGCTACAAATGCATTGACAAACAGTGCAATAAATTTTTATAATTTCATAAAATATGAATTGTTGCAGTATACAGAATCTACTTTTAGAACCTCTCCTTTTTTAGCCATATCGGCAGAGGGTAAAGCCGCTAACTTTATAAGCCATTTTTTAAAAGAATCAGAACCTATATTTAACGCTTACATATGTGCTACTCCAGAGTTCTCAGAATTCTCCTCGGAACTAATCCGATCGTATGCACTACAGAGAATTTCAGAGATAGACAATACTTTTTTTTGTTTTTGCTAGCAATTCAGAAAAACATACCAAAAAGGCTCTTTTCAATAGATTTAATGAGATTGGTATTCTATTAACTTCTTATGAGCTAGAAAACCTACAAGTAAAATTCGATACCTTCAATGGCTCTCCAAGTTTTCTCTCTACGGTAAGTGAAAGTATCCCGAGGGCTTTTGATTTGATGTTTTCTCTGTATGGCAAAATTACTAAAAGTGAATTTGAACAACACCTGCAGGAATTAGAACCTCTTGAAGCCATAAAATATGTGGAGAAAAAATATTTAGACATCGAGTATCTTTATGGTACAAACTTAAAAGTGCGCCTAGAAGACATCTATGCCATTGAAGGAATTGTCATCGACAAACAAAATGGAGATTACCTAAGAGTACTAGGTGACTTTGTTTCCATTCAGTACCCAGATCTTCACCTCGGAGACTATTACATTGGAAAATATTACGAAATTGGAGAAGATTATGAAAAAGCTGATTTCTATTACAAGGCAGCCTATGGAAAAATGAACATGTCTGATCCTAATGCTAACGCTTTTTACGAAAATATTAAAAGAGTTAATGACTTACTAGAAAGCCAAGAGAAACAAAATACTAACAACGAAATAGAAGAAAATACAGAAATTGATATGGAAGATAAAAAGTAGAAATACGCTATTTTACCAATTCAATTCTATCTTCTTTAATTAGTATCTTTTTTTTCTTGTACAGACTACCAACAGCTCTTTTAAAAGCTTTCTTGCTCATTTGTAGTTGAAACTTCACAGATTCAGGAGAACTTTTATCAGTGAGCAATAAAAATCCTTTTTCATTTAGTTTGGTTAGAATTGTCTCCATATCACGGTCAATTACGTTTTCAAATCCTTGTGGACGTAAAGAAACATCAATTCTTTCATCATCTCTAATTTTTTTAATGTATCCTGTTGTCTTCAACCCTTCCTCCAACTCCGTAAAAATTTCATTTTTGTACAATAATCCTTCATACGCCTCATTGATCAGTACTGTGTAGCCTAATGGGGTTTGAACTCCTATAACTAAAGCTACTTTTTCTCCTTCTTTTAAATCCATTATAAATTTTTAAAATATTTTTTTAATACGAGATCGTTTACATCAGATGGTGTAAAAATCTCCAAAATTTTTGGTTTGTCTGAGATTTTATAAAAATCACCTAAACACTGCATCAATTGCGTACTAGTCTTCGCAGATTCATAGGCAAAACCATAGGTTTTTGCCAAGTGATCTGCTGTTAAATTATGCGGCGTCTCAAAATACTCTAATGCATTCGTAGATTTTGGCCCCGGGATAATCTTAAATATATTTCCTCCTGAATTATTTACGATAATAATTCTAAAACTAGCTGGAACATAAGAATTCCAAAGTGCATTAGAATCGTAATAAAAACTGATGTCACCTGTAATAAAAACTACTTGTTGCTCAGAAACTACGGCAGCTCCAATTGCAGTTGAAGTACTACCATCAATACCACTAGTACCTCTATTGCAAAAAACAGCATACGAGGATGGTATCGAAAATAATTGGGTATATCTTACTACAGCACTATTTCCTAGTTGTAGGGCAGCATCTTTTGGTAAGCTAGATAAAAGTATTTCAAATACCTTTAAATCCGAAAATACCGATGCGTATATACTTTCCTTGTGTTTTTCTTGCCGCTGCTTTCTTATCTTTAGCCAATAAGACTTATAGGTACTATCGTTATTTTGTTTTAAAGAAAATAATTTTTGAAGAAAATACACAGGCTCTAATGCAACGTGTTCACTTAAACAAAAATACGTATCCATCTTCGTTAAAGCATCAATATGCCAGTGGTGTTTTGGTTGGTATTTTCGAAAAAACTGTTTTATTCTTTTGGAAATAACCATACCTCCCAATGAAATTAATACCTCGGGTTGCAAATTGAGAAACTCGGCCTCAGAGAGCGGAGTTATCAACTGATCGATAGCATTAAAAAACTCGGAATGGTACACATTAGAAGTTGATTCTGTCATTATAATTACATCTTCGTCTTTAACAAACTCATGTAATATCTTTTGTAATTCGCTCGAGGGATAGTTTACTCCTATTAGGATAATTTTTCGTTTGGAGGCATTCCAAGTTTGGGCAAACTTTCTCCAGTCTACTACCTCCTTTTTAGATGCTTTTATTGGTGCATCCTTGTAATTTATAACCGCTGTAATTAAGGTCGAATTCATTTGAGAATCTGTTTCATACAGTGGTTCGTCGAATGGAACGTTAATGTGTACAGGCCCCTTTTGCTCTATCGCAGTACGAAGTACGCGCACAGTAGCAACGATGTTACTTTGCCAATTTTCAACGGCATCCATTAGATTCGCTTCATCCAAGATGTGATTGTGAAAAACGTTCTCCTGTCGAATGGTTTGTCCGTCGCCTATATCGATTAAGTGTTTTGGTCTATCCGCCGAAATTACGACGAGTGGTATTTTACTGTAAAAAGACTCCGCTATTGCCGGATAGTAATTTAATAACGCCGAGCCCGAGGTACAAACAATTGCAACAGGCTTCTTGGTTTGTTGGGCTATCCCTAACGCAAAAAAAGCAGCACATCGCTCGTCTACAACACTAAATGTATCAATAGCAGGATGATTGGAAAAACCAATAGTTAAGGGGGCATTTCTAGAACCTGGTGACACGACAACTTTATCAATACCAAATTCGCTACATGCGGCAATTACTACTTGTGCTAATTCTTTTTTTGGATACATTTCTCTAGGAGACAAAGGTACTAATTAAGCGCTTCTTTTCCATAAAAAAAGTCAGAAGTTTACCCCTGTAATCTTGGTGTACACTAGCTGACTTCTAATACAGTTTTAGAATAAAAAAGAAAATTAATTTCCTTTTTTATAATCTGCTAAAAATTTTTCTAAACCAATATCGGTTAGAGGATGTTTTAACAATCCTGCAATAGCATTTAAAGGACCTGTCATTACATCCGCCCCTATTTTAGCACAATCGATAACATGCATCGTATGACGAACAGAGGCTGCTAATATTTCTGTATCAAACATATAGTTGTCGTAAATTTGGCGAATCTCAGCAATTAAGTTTAATCCATCAGTTGAAATATCGTCTAAACGACCAATAAATGGCGAAACATAAGTTGCACCTGCTTTTGCTGCTAGTAGCGCTTGCCCAGCTGAAAACACTAAGGTTACATTGGTTTTAATTCCTTTATCTGAAAAGTACTTACAAGCTTTAACACCATCAGCAATCATAGGTAATTTTACAACTATTTGCGGATTTAAAGCAGCTAAAATCTCTCCCTCTTTCACCATGCCTTCAAAGTCTGTTGCGATAACCTCAGCAGAGACATCCCCATCTACAAGATCGCAAATAGCTTTGTAGTGATTGATAATATTTTCTTCCCCAGTAATTCCTTCTTTTGCCATTAAAGACGGATTAGTGGTTACACCATCTAAAACACCCAAAGATTGTGCTTCTTTAATTTGGGCAAGATTGGCTGTATCGATAAAAAATTTCATGTGTTTTTATGTATTAAAGTTGTGTTATATAATTTGTTGCACTAAAATTTAATTGGAGGCAAATTTACAATTTATAATGATTCATAAGCAGTTTTTCGTAAACTTTATCCGGTAAAATACGCTTTAAAACAATGGAGAATTTTTCCATAAAACCTCCTACTTTATAGTGGATTTTAGCAGGCTTAGTTTCTATTATTTTATGAATCTTCTTTGCCATAAGTATCGGGTCTGCTCCGGCATCTACATGTGCATCCATAAGTGCCAAATTATTACCGTAATTAACTCTGTAAGCTGAGTTTTCAAAAACTGGCGTATGGTATCTTCCAGAAGCGATATTCGTTGCAAAATCTCCAGGAGCAACAGTAACTGCATGTAAACCAAACTCTCTTAACTCCATACTTAAAGACTCTGTCACGAGGCTAAAGCGCCTTTACTTGCAGAATACACGCCTCTGTAGGGAAGTCCCATATATCCGGCAATAGAAGTGACATTGATAAGTAAACCATCTTTTTGACTTCGCATTCCCGGGAGCACCTCTTTAATGACCGCAATTGTGCCAAAAAAATTAGTTTCAAAATTATTTTTTATTTCCTCTATTGGAGTATCCTCTAAAGGTCCTGTAATTCCTTTTCCTGCATTATTGACTAGCACGTCTATCCTACCCTCTTTTTCTATGACCTCTTGTACTGCGTTCTTTATAGAATTTGCATCTGTTACGTCAAGTGCAACCATTGAAAAAGGAACCGAAACTTTATCTGGTTTTCTACTCGTACCATACACTTTATATTTTTTATCGTGTAAATAGAGTGCTATTGACTTCCCTATTCCCGATGAAGCTCCAGTAATAAAAACAACCTTTGGCATTTATTTGTATTTTTAAACAAATATCCAAAAGATATAGTCAATAAAAAAATTCAGTAATAACTTATATTAGCATTTCTATTCTAGATATAATATCATATGTTGCCAATAAAAATAAATACACGACTGCTGTATACTATCCTTTGTATTACTTTTACTTGCACCTTTTGTCTTGGACAAAAAAAACACAGTTCACCAAACAAGACACACTTAGAGGGAGTGTAACACCAGAACGAATTTGGTGGGATCTCACCTATTATCACCTAGACATTTCCGTAGTACCGGATAAAAAGTTTATCGAAGGAAAAAACACCATATATTATAGAGTACTTCAAAATGCGAAACGCATGCAAATTGACCTGCAACCGCCATTGCAGATTACTAAAATTACCCAAAACAACAAAAAAATAAAGTTTACTTCTGATGGTAATGCCCACTATGTAATTTTAGAAGCACCCCAAAAACCCGGCTCAATAAACAGTATTACTGTGTACTACCAAGGACAACCAAAGGAAGCTGTTAATGCTCCGTGGGATGGTGGATTCTCTTGGAAAAAAGACGCTAACGGAAAACCATTTATTGCAACTTCTTGCCAAGGGCTTGGCGCCAGCGTCTGGTGGCCAAATAAAGATCATATGTACGATGAAGTAGACAGCATGGCGATAAGCGTTAGGATTCCTAAAACACTTGTTAATGTTTCCAATGGAAGGCTGCGAAAAGTAGAAGAGCACCAAGACAATACGAAAACATACCATTGGTTTGTAAGCAATCCTATAAACAATTATGGTGTAAATCTAAACATTGGAGATTATGTGAGTTTTTCAGAAAAATATCTAGGGGAAGCAGGAGAACTAGATATGACCTATTTTGTACTTCGTGACCATTTGAACAAGGCAAAAAAACAATTTAAAGATGCTCCAAAAATGATGAAAGCTTTTGAGCATTGGTTTGGCAAATATCCATTTTATGAAGATAGTTATAAAATTGTAGAGGTCCCTTATTTAGGCATGGAGCACCAGAGCTCCGTTACGTACGGCAACCAATTTAAAAATGGATATTTAGGCAGTGATCTTTCGGGAACAGGCTGGGGATTAAAATTTGATTTTATTATTATTCATGAGTCTGGGCACGAATGGTTTGCAAATAACATTACTAATAAAGACATTGCAGATATGTGGATTCATGAAAGTTTCACGGCATACTCCGAAAGTTTATTCCTAGACTATTACTATGGAAAAAATGCTGCTGCCGAATACGTTATTGGAACCCGAAGAAATATTAGAAACGACAAACCTGTAATAGGAGTTTACAATGTAAATAAAGAAGGTTCAGGAGACATGTACTACAAAGGTGCAAATATGCTGCATACCATCCGGCAAATCATACAAGACGATGAGAAATGGAGGGCTATTTTACGCGGTTTAAACACCGACTTCTATCATCAAACAGTGACAACGAAAGCAATAGAAACATATATTTCAAACAAAGCAGGGACAAACTTCACAAAAGTATTTGACCAATACCTTAGAACCACAAAAATCCCTGTTTTTGAGTATAAAATTGGTACAAATGCGACTTTCTATCGTTGGAACAATGTTGTTAAAGGCTTTGACATGCCGCTTGACGTAACTGTAAACGGGCAAAACAAAAGACTAAATCCGAGTAGAGCATGGCAAACTTTAGAGCTAACAACAAATACCCTTAACGTAGATAAAAATTATTTTGTAACAGTTAAAAAACTATACTAAGACAACCATGAATAGACAAAACTTTATCCGATCCATACTTGGTGCATCTGCCTTTATTTCGCTCCCATTTTCGACACATGCAAAGGAAGACAATGCTGTTCTTGAGGCAATAGCTAACACCAAAAAACCAACAAAAGGAAATTTATTTGGTTTTAAAGCATCCCCTATAGAAAAAGTTAAAGTTGGTATTATAGGCTTGGGAAATAGAGGAACAACACTGTTACAAATGTTTTCGTGGTTACATACACAGAGTTATTGCGAAATTGTAGCTTTAGCCGACCTACATGAAACAAAAGTTACTAAAGCCACTTCGCAGCTAGAACAATGGCAAAAGAGAAAACCCAAAACTTACTTTGGAAATAAAAAAGAATGGCAGAAACTAGTAGCACAAGACGACATAGATTTGCTACTAATTGCTACCCCTTGGGAATTGCATGCAAAAATGTGCATCTATGGAATGAATCATGGCAAACACGTGGCTTGTGAAGTTCCAATAGCATATACCTTAGCGAATGTTGGGAATTAGTCGCAACTGCAGAAAAAAATCAAAAGCACTGCATCATGATTGAAAATTGCTGCTACAATGAGGAAGAACTTTTTGTGCTTAATATGATAGAGAATGGAGTCTTTGGAAACATATCTCACACAGAAGGAGCTTACCTGCATGATTTGCGAGCGCATATGTTAAGTAAAGACTACTACCAAGACCAATGGCGCCTAAAACACCAT
The DNA here is from genome assembly GCF_002954385.1 of Tenacibaculum sp. SG-28. Classification (GTDB taxonomy): domain Bacteria; phylum Bacteroidota; class Bacteroidia; order Flavobacteriales; family Flavobacteriaceae; genus Polaribacter. The sequence goes on along the minus strand of NZ_MQVY01000004.1, from coordinate 135,851 downwards.
GTAGAAAGAGATGGTAATTTCTATACCACTCATGGTCTTGGACCAATTAGTTTTTATTTAGGCATAGGACGTGGTGACACCTTTGATCATTTAACATCCATGAGCTCTCGGGAATTAAACCTGAGTGAAACTGCCAAAAAATGAATTCACCCTATACAAATTTTCGATGCGGCGATATGAATTCTACTTTGATAAAAACCGCAAAAGAAAAAACCATATTACTTCAATTTGACGTTCATACCGGCAGACCATATTCTCGAATCAATAAAGTTGTTGGTACCAAGGCTACACATGATGGCTATCCAAGTAGACTGTACATTGATAAAGAAGACCTAGTATATTGGGGGCACCAATGGTTATCACCATCGGAATACACCTCTTACGCTAAAAAATACCAACACCCCATGATTAAAAAATTAAAAAAAATTAGTCAGAATTTCAAGCAAGGGCATGGAGGCATGGATTTCGTCATGATATATCGCTTAATACGTTGCTTAAATTTAGGTTTACCACTAGATATTAATACCTATGACAGTGTAATGTGGAGCGCTATAACGCCCTTGTCTGAAATTTCAGTTGCTAGCAAAAGTTTATCGATTCCTATTCCTGACTTTACAAATGGCCAATGGAAAACCAAAAATAAACTGGAGATAATGAGAACTATTTAATTCTAACAGATGCAGACAACATTGGTAATTTTGGCTGCCGGAATGGGAAGTCGTTTTGGAGGTCTCAAACAGCTAAGTGCCATTAACAAAAATGGAGAAACAATCATGGATTACGCTGTTTTCGATGCAGTGAGAGTCGGTTTTACAAAAATCGTTTTTGTCATTCGCAAAACCTTTGAAACAGAGTTTACAACCATCGTAACCGACAAATTCAAAAAGTATATCGACATAGAATTAGTTTTTCAAGACATTGCTGATCTTCCTGGCAAATTTACTGTCAACAACAGAATCAAACCCTGGGGAACAGGCCACGCTATTTGGTCTGCTAGAAAGGTGGTAACTAGTAATTTTGCTGTTATAAATGCCGATGATTTTTACGGTTTTGAATCGTTAAAACAAATACACGAGCAATTGATAGCTATGAAAGAAACCTCTATTCAAGAATTATGTATGATAGGGTTTCGATTAAAAAATACCCTATCTGCAAATGGTGGAGTTTCCAGAGGAATTTGCGAGATTGATAAAAGTGCGAACCTGTTATCAATTATCGAAAAAACAAATATAATTAGCAAAAACAACACAATTTACAATATAGAAGATACTGCCGTAATACCACTAAATGAAAATAGCATTGTATCAATGAATATGTTCGGACTTACACCGCGCATATTTCGCTATTTTGGAATAGAATTTGAAAATTTCTTAGAAGAATACGCAAATGATGAAAAAAGAGAGTTTTATCTTCCAGAAGTTATTAATACACTTGTTACTATCGGAAATAGTAAAGTTAAGGTTATCCCGACGAATGCTAAATGGTTCGGAATGACCTATAAAGAAGATGAAGAAATAGTGAAATTAACGATTAGAAAGCTTACACAATCCGGATCCTACCCATCCTTATTATGGCCTCAAAGCAACTAGACATTATTCGAATTTTGAATGCATTTGCCATACAGGGCGATATCACTAATATCGAACCCATTGCATCTGGTTATATCAACACGACCTATAAAATCAGTACTACCAGTAATACATTCATATTACAGAAAATAAATCATACTATTTTCAAGAATGTTCCCCAACTAACAGTAAATATTATTCGAATTACCGAACACCTTTCCTCGAAAGCAAACACTTACTCTAATGGTAAAAATTTAAGAGTTATACCAACTAAAGAAAACAAAGGATATTACAGAGAGGAAAAACATGGGTATTGGCGTATGTTTAACTATTTAGAAAACACCAAAACATTTCCGATTCTTGAAAATAAAATCCAAGCAGAATTTTTGGGAAAAGCATTCGGTGAGTATCAAAAAATGCTTTTGGATCTTCCAAAACCAGACCTCTATGAAACTATTCCTAATTTTCACAACACAGAGGTTCGCATACAACAATTTGAAAAAGCAATTAGTATAGACCTTGTAAACCGCATAAGTACTGCTAAAGAAGAAATAGACTATTTACTTTCCTCGGCAAAAGGAATGAACGTAATACAAGAATTAGGGAAACAAGGAAAGCTCCCAAAGAGAAATATTCATCAAGATACAAAGATTAGTAATATTCTCTTTGATAAAGATAACAAAACAACTTTCATAATCGACCTAGACACTACAATGTTGGGATATCTTGCTTATGATTTTGGAGACGCAGTTAGAACAGGAATGAATACCGCTAATGAAAATGAAAAAAACCTCAATAAAGTTAGCTTGAATCTTTCCTTTTTTGAGGCTTTTACACAAGGATATACAAAACACACAAAAGATTTTATCACCCCGGACGAGATAGCATCCTTGGTAGTAGGGGTAAAAGTTATCACCTTTGAACAAGCAATTCGATTTTTAAGCGATTATCTTAACGGTGACACCTACTACAAAACAAGTTATACCACAGAGAATTTAACGCGAGCCAAGGTACAAATTAAACTCTTGAAAGATATCGAATTTAAGTATCGAAGAATGGAAGCTATTGTACACACTAATTTTCATAAAAAAATGGCATAAAAAAAACAAAAAGGCAAAACCATTAAACACTTTTATATAGAAAACCGAAGAAGATCTGAGTATTTCCTGAAATAGACTCTTTACAAGTGCCCTTTTTACTCACCATAAATTACCAGTAGGAGTAATTCACTTTATATTCGAAAATACAGATAATAAAAAATAACATAAAGCAACCGTGAATAATTCTCTTTAAGAAACTGAAAATCAAAAGACTTTATTTATATTTAACCAAGCAAATAAAAACTATGAGTAATCTGAAAATGGCCGTTCTAATTGATGGCGACAACATACCTTCAGGATATGTAAAAGAGATGATGGAGGAAATAGCGAAATACGGCAACCCTACTATAAAAAGAATATATGGCGATTGGACCAGGCCCGGTTTATCAAAATGGAAAAACTTACTATTGGAAAACGCGATAACTCCGATACAGCAATACGGATACACTACGGGTAAAAATGCTACCGATTCCGCAATGATTATTGATGCGATGGATATATTATACAGTCAAAAGGTTACTGGATTTTGTATCGTTTCAAGTGATAGTGATTTTACAAGATTAGCCACGAGACTAAGAGAAGCTGGCATGCAAGTCATTGGCATCGGAGAAAAGAAAACACCAAACCCTTTTATTGTTGCTTGTGATCGATTTATCTACATAGAAATTTTAAAACAACAAACCGAAGAAAAAATTGAAAACAAAGAGAAAAATACCACGGAAGTGGATAAAATTACAAGAAAAGAAATAAAACTGATATCTAGCACCATAAATGCTGTCTCCGATGATGAAGGATGGGCTTTTCTTGGAGATGTTGGTAGTTTATTACAAAAAAAGCAACCGAATTTCGATTCTCGAAATTATGGATTTGACAAGCTAACACCACTAATAAAATCTATAGGAAAATTTGAAGTAGAACAAAGAGAAAACTTCAAAAGCAAACACAAACTCATTTTTGTTCGGATTAAAACGGCAAATAAAAAAAATTAAAATTAGCTAATACTTCCTACTATACAGGTTAAAATTTGTAATTTAGAGGCGCAGTAATAAGTCAGTTTAATTAAAAAAAATAAAAGTTAAAACTATTAGAAATGAAAAATTTAGGTATATTAATGTTAAGTGTTTTTATGATGGTATCCTGCAACACGAATGGAAAAAAAGATTCAGAAATTAAAGTATCTGAAGAAACCACTCCTACCGAAAAAAGCATAGTAGGAAATGACAAAGACGAGCATGGATGTATTGGATCTGCAGGATATACCTGGAGCGAATTACGCCAAGAGTGCATTAGAACATTTGAGGTTGGCGTACGATTAAACCCGGTAGAAAGTAACGAAGACTCAACTATTATAAGTGCTTTTGTAGTATTTAATGATGCTAAATCTAAAGCAGAATTATTTTTACCGGAAGCAAAGGGAACGATGATAATGGAACAGTCGGAAGGTAAAACTTTTATCAAAGACCAATACACCTTTAACCCAGAGGATGCAACACTCTCTGTGAATGGTGAAGTTACGTATAAAGGAGCTGAATAATTACTCCTCTGCACAACAAATTATTTATCGATAAAAAAGAGGCATTGCCTCTTTTTTATTATTGCATCTTGCATTTTTTTAAAATTGTTTGCGCTCTTTCCTCCCCCCAACTTGGATGAAATTTTGCAGGAGAATCGTCTGCAAAGAGCACTACTGCTCTGTTCACCTTTTCACAAGATTTTGCTATTGACTGTTGAAAAAACTCTGCAGTACCCATTTCCCATTCGGCACTTCCCAGAACTACCCTAGGATTGTTTGGTGCCAATCGTAAAGCTTTTTCATATAGTCTATTATTCTTTGCCGATAACGTCATACCATATTTTTGACCATCAAAAGCGATGTAGGCTGTATTCAGCATGGCTTGGGTTATTAAAATCTCCGGATTATTCTCCGATAAAGTTTTTGCTTCGTCTAAAAAAGTTTGTGCTTTGGTCAGTTTTGCTTTCAATTTTGCTTCTTCTTTAATTCCAAAACTACCTATTATTTCAATAGTAGCTACATAAAAAGAAGGTAACCAGTTTTCCTTTTCAACTCGAGAGATCCGCTCAAACAATTGCGATGCTGCAATAGTTTCATTGGCTTCCCATAGATCAAAAGCCTTTTGCATTCCGGTCTCATAGGCATCCTGCGCAGTAAGTGTAGCACAAAACAAAAAAGTGATAGTCCATACTAAATTTCTCATCGTACTATAAAGTTTTAATTGACATTAATTTGAATCGTTTCATCTTTTAACAAAGCAAACTTTGCTTCTGAAAATTTGGAGGCCCCATAAATCCTACCGCATCATTGGAAATTCCGATAGGTTCTTTGGGAATTCCAAAAATTTTAGTGTCCATTTTTCGGTTATCGTTTTCATCGTGAAAAGAAGAAACCGCATAGTATCCTGAGGCTATATTTGCAAAAGTGACAATTGCCTTGTTGTTTTCTACTTTGACAATTTTAGTTTTAAATGGCTTTTTTAAAAAATTTTCTTTAGTGTCGTACACTGCAACAAATAGATCTCCTTTATTGGTTTTCATTCCAGAGAATTCCACGGTGAGCGTATGCTTATCTTGTGCTAAGACCTCAGATAATGCGATTACGAGTAGAAGAACAGTTAGAATTATTTTTCGCATAGTTTCGTTAATTTTAAATTTTAATTTTACAATTTATTCAAAGATGATACATTTAGCATTAGTTCTCAAACTAAAAGTGATGACTCGTCAAATGTAACGACTGAATTGTTGTTTTTGGTATAGTTTGTTATTTTTATTGCGATACAGAGCTGTAAAACTTTAAAGATTGCGCAATTGATTGTCTTTTTTATTTTTACTAATGGTCCAGAAGAATCCAACAAAGAAAAATCTATCCGCAGCCGGTAATATCGCCTGTCTATCGAATATTCCATCTGTGTTTGGCACATTTTTATACCTGTAACCATAGACATTATTTGTTCCTAGAACATTATTTACGGAGAAATATAAAATTTTCTGTTGGCTGATTAAATAAGCCCAATTAAAACTGAGGGAATTATAGTTTTTAGTTTTTTCATTTAAAAAACCGGAGACATTCGGATTCGTATAGGTTCTTCCCGAGCTAAAGGTATAGCTCAATCCCAATTGACTTCGCCAACGATTCACAAAGTACTTCGTTACTGCTGAAAAATTATGTGTTGCTGCAAAACTTGGTGTTGCATTCGTTGGAAAATTGTTGTAGTTTCTATGCGAATCTAAATAGGAATAAGAAGTCCAATACTCTAAATTTTTAATTGATTTTCCGTCTCTCCAAAAAATATCTATCCCCCTAGCATAACCATCACCTTTATTGGTATACTCAGAGGTTGGTAAAGGCATATTGGTGTTGTATTTTACCAAATTTTGATACGTTTTCAAATACCCTTCCACTCTAAAAATTTGTCGCTTTTTTACATACTGGTAATTCAATATCCAATGCGAAGCCTCGCTAGCTTTTAATGCTGTTGAAAACTTTAAATATTCCTTATCTGGGTTTTGGTAATAATCTCCATATGCTAAAGCTACCTGACTATTGACTCCTGTTTTATAGGCCAAAGACAATCTTGGTGCCATAGTGAATTGTTCTAAAAGATTTGAATTTTCAACGCGTACCCCCAATTTAGCTCCAAGTTTTTCTGAGAATAGAACATCCATTTCCGCATAGGCACTAGCAATATCACTTGTAAAATCATAACGAAAATTAGCGGTGTTATTCCTCTCAAAATTTTCCTTGAAAAAGGTTAAAAAATACTCTGCTCCAAAATGAAGTTTTAAACTATTAGTAAACCTTTTTGATAATTTAACTTTTGCATGCATTCCGTTTTCTTTATCTCGAATTTTATTTTCCATAGCCTTTATGTTCGAAACATCGTTTGTATAACTAATTCCCCCAAATAATTTCCAATTCGCCCCAAATCGCTGTTGGTAAGTGCCATTAAAATACAGGTTGCTATTTTGAAGCCCCAATCGATAGCCATCTGTAAAGTTTATGTGGTCCTGAACCATCTCAAAATCGGTGTAACTAAATGCGCCATATAATTTCAACAAACCGTCATTTTTAGCCCTGTAGCGATATACCATTTCTCCATTAGCACTTTGTATTGGCTTTTTCCATTCGTTTCTATCGGGAAACAACTCTTGGTATGGTGCCAAATTGATATAAGAAGTATTGATACTAAAAGAATTTCTTCCCCATATTTGGGTATTTCCTATTCCAGCTCCAACAGTCATAAGAGAAATATCTGTTTTTTCTTCCAAAGATTCATCGATGGTGTTCATTGTTAAGACACTAGATAATGCTTGTCCGTATTCAGCAGAGTACCCTCCTGTTGAAAAAGCAAAGCCTTTAAATAAAAAGGGAGAAAATCGACCACGCGAAGGAATATTTGGAGCTGCTGTTGTGTACGGCGTAAACACTCGAAGTCCGTCGACAAATATTTGCGTTTCGTTTGCATCACCACCACGCACAAATAATCTACCATCCTCCTCTACCGTCGTAGTTCCAGGTAAGGTTTGAATGGCGCCGATAAAATCTCCAAGCGCACTAGCCGTAGTGACAACATCTAAGGGAGTTAAAGCAGTAACTTTAGCATTATCCCCTGCTTCAAAAGTACCCGCATTTATCGTGACAGCATCTAAAGTATTTGGATCTTCATGGAGTACCAATGCTACATCTTTAAGTGCTTTTACTTCTGAAGAAAAGAACAATGTGGTCATAGAGATAAACGAGGCAACTAAGGTTTGGGTTCCATTTTCAGTAGTAGAAAATTTAAATTTACCGTTTTCATCCGAAGAAGTGCCATCATAAGTACCCTCCAAATATATATTAGCTCCAGGAACTGGATTCCCTTTAGTGTCGGTAACTGTTCCTGAGATAGTATGTTGGGCTTTTGTAGAAAAAGTAAAAACAAGTAGGGCCAAAAATATAAAATTTTGTTTCATTGTGTGTTGGTTATGGGTATTGATTATTAGACCTCAAAATTGAAAAGATTATAAGTTGTATCAGAAAAATACCTACCGAACTGTAACTATTTGTGGATGAAGTGCTAGTTTTAAAATCAAAAATTAATGGCGTTTAAAAAGATAATTTTACCAGATCTAGTAACAAATAGGCCTTAAAAATCGTACCTTTACTGCAACAATTTAATACTTCCGATGGAACACGATTTAAGTGATTTTAGAAAATCTTATGACAAGAAAGAATTGTTGGAAAGCAATTGCCCCAATAACCCCATTGAATTATTTAGAGATTGGTTTGCACGCGCGACAAATTCAGAAAGTATAGAAGAAGCAAATGCAATGACCGTTTCCGCTATTGGTATGGATGGATTTCCAAAAAGCAGGGTTGTTTTGTTAAAAAAATACACGCATGAGGGCTTTATATTTTATACGAATTATAATTCTGAAAAAGGAAAGGCAATAGAACATAACAACAAAGTTTGCATCTCCTTTTTTTGGCCTAGTTTAGAACAACAAATTATCATAAAAGGAACTGCAGAAAAAATTGCAGATAACCTATCTGATGGTTATTTTGAATCGAGACCTACCGGTAGTAAATTAGGTGCATGGGCCTCTAACCAAAGCGATGTGGTAGCTTCAAGACAAACTCTTGAGAAACGTTTACAGGAATTGGAGTTACAGTATAAAGGTAAAAAAATACCGCGACCCCCGCACTGGGGAGGCTTTATTGTAAAACCAAGTTCGATGGAGTTTTGGCAGGGACGACCAAATAGATTACACGACCGCATACGCTATTGTTTAAAAGATGATTTTTCCTGGAAACTCGACCGACTAGCTCCATAGCAATATTTTTATGTATCTTTAACCGTGATGAAAACACTATATATCGTTCGCCATGCAAAATCTTCTTGGAAATACCAGAACGTAAAAGATATTGACAGGCCATTAAAAGAACGTGGTATCACAGACGCTCACATGCTTGCTGAGATTCTAGCGAAACGAATACAGAAACCAGATGTATTTATTTCTAGTAGTGCCAATAGGGCGTTGCACACTGGGGTTATTTTCTGTGAAAACTTTGATTATCCCTTATCGAACCTACAAATAAAAAGGCAATTGTATAGTTTTAGTGATGGCTATTTAGTAAAAACAGTCAAAGCTTTAGATGACAGCTTTAACAGTGCTATTATTTTTAGCCATGACCATGGTATCAATACCTTTGTAAATAAATTTGGAAGTAAACCAATCGCCCATGTTCCAACATGCGGTGTTATTGGAATTCAGTTTAGTGATAAACATTGGAAAAATATAAAAAAAGGAAATACGATTTTAATTGAATTCCCGAAGCATCATCGATAAAAGTAATTTGTTTTGAAAATATCCAAATATGGAGCCATTGATATTGGCTCAAATGCTGTTAGATTATTAGTTGCGAATGTTATTGAGGAAAAAGACAGTGACCCGCAATTTAAAAAATCGTCCTTAGTACGAGTTCCTATTCGCTTGGGAGCTGATGCTTTTGTAAGCGGAAAAATTTCGGAAGAAAACACCAATAGAATGGTTGCAGCTATGGAAGCCTTTAAACTACTAATGCAGGTTCATGGTGTAGAAAAATATAAAGCTTGTGCAACGTCCGCCATGCGAGAAGCAAGTAATGGAGAGGCAGTGGTAAAAAAAATCCTAGAAAAAACCGCTATTGAAATCGATATTATTGGAGGAAAAAAAGAAGCGGCTATCATATCCTATACCGATTTAAATAAATTAATTGAGAGTGACGGTACCTATCTCTATGTAGATGTTGGAGGAGGAAGCACCGAAATGACGCTTTTTTCTAGGGGAAAGATCATCACCTCAAAATCCTTTAAAATTGGAACGGTTCGATTACTCAACAATAAAAAAGCCGATAATAAAATAATTTTTAAAAAAGTACAAAACTGGGTCGAAGAAAACACGAAAGGATATAAAAGAATCGCTTTAATTGGCTCGGGTGGAAACATTAATAAACTTTTTAAAATGTCGGGTAGAGAACCTGGCAAACCAATTTCCTACATTTATTTAAACGCACAATACCAATTTTTAAAGCGCATGTCGTATAAGGATAGGGTAACAGAATTAGGATTAAACCCCGATAGAGCAGACGTAATTGTACCAGCTACCAAAATATACCTTTCGGCTATGAAATGGAGTGGTGCACGAAAAATTTATGTCCCAAAAATTGGATTGTCGGATGGAATTATCAAAAGTTTATACTTCGATAAATTATAAGAAAAACATACCGTAAACTGTAGTTAGGTATATAAAAAAACGGTTACTTTTTTAACTACTTTAAATGCAGAAGTGCATTCCTTTACTTCATAGTTATCGGTTGTTGTATTAGTTGTAAAACACACAAGATTATCATCCTAAAAAGGAAGTTATTAGTTTTTCAAAACAAGATTATCTTTTTTCAATTGTTTTTTCAACCATACTTTAAGTTCTTTTTCTTTATTTACAACAATAGAATCGGGAAGTTTTCCGCTCCAAGTAACCGTAATTTCGAGAACCGTATCTACTTTTATAAAATCCTTAGAAATTAATTTACTAGCATAGCTCATTGAGGTAATGTCATTGTACCTAATCTTTGCTTCTCGAACCAAAGCGCTATAAGGAACGCTGTTTTTATCTTGTAATGAGGCAGACTTTTCTATGCGGTCGTTTAAATTGGTAATGGTTAGTTTTAATTCTTCAATCTCTCGTTGTAAACCGTTTATAATATTGTCTTTTTCATCCAAATCTGCATAAGCTCTTTGCAGAGAAACGGACAAATCATCTAGCGATCGTACATTATTCTCGTTAAAAACTAGTTTAAAATCTTTAATTTTTTTAAATCCATTCAATTCATTTCGCAAACTTGATTTGGTTGCAGCAGAAACTTCTCCATTAAAAAACAACTTTATTTTTTTCGCCTTAGGGTTAATTTTATGGCGTTGTAACCACAAATTTTCATTGGCTTCTACTTTAGATTTGATAAAAGATTCATAATTTGCTTTAATAACAGTTTCTCTATAAACATTAATAAACGTAAATACTGCAGGAATCATTACTAAAATAGCAATAAAAGATGCGATTCGCGCAATGCGCTTTCGCTTTGCGGAATTCACATAACGAATCATGGTAAAGCCTAATAATTTTAGCACTACAAAAGTAGCTAACGCAATAAAAATAGTGTTAATGGTAAACAGATACATGGCACCTATAAAGTAATCATAGTTCCCAATCGCCAATCCATATCCTGCAGTACACAGGGGAGGCATTAAAGCTGTTGCGATTGCAACTCCAAAAATTACAGAGGCAATGGTCCCCTTTTTGGTACGTGCTATAATCAAAGCCAATCCACCAAAAAAAGCAATTAAAACATCCCGAATGTCTGGCTTGACTCTTCCAAGAAGTTCATTTGTTTCCTCTTTTAAAGGAAAAATTGCAAAAAACAAAAAGGCAGTTAGCAAACTCAAAACAATCATGGTAGCTAGGTTCACTAAAGATTTTCTGAGGGTATCAATATCGTTAATAGCAATAGACATTCCTATTCCTAAAATGGGACCCATTAATGGAGAAATTAACATGGCTCCAATTACAACCGCAGTTGAATTTGCATTTAAACCAATGGAGGCGACAAATATGGAACATATGAGAATCCAAGCAGTTGCCCCTTTGAAGGGAATATCCCCTTTTATGGCTTCAATGGTTGCTTCTTGATCAGTCTCGTGTCTGAAATCGAGTAACTCGACTAAAAACTTTTTGGTACTTTTTAGTAAACCTTTGGCATCTTCTTGTACCACTTTCTTAGACTGCTCGACAGATTCGTCATTATTTTGAATTTGTCCTTCTTCCATATTTTTTCTTTTTTAATTCAATGGGAAGATACAAAAAACTAAACACACTAAAACCTTTCGATAAAATGAAACAAAAGCGCTGAACAGCTGCTGTATTTCTTCATCAAAATAAGAAAAACTCCCACCTGCATACAATAACAAAAGCGTTAGCAGATTTTGGGGTACATCAAAATTAAAAATCTACTACAACTCCTATTCTAGGAAGGATACTTCCTGAAGAGTTTTCGATTTCTTCTAAGACATAGCGAGAAGGATCATTAGGATCTATAACTCTGTTTCCGTTTGCATCCTCCTCTGGCAGTAAAAAGGCTTGTTCGTCTGCAGAGCTGGCATAAACATTTTGAATATCTAGGTAAAAGTTTATGGAGTATCGCTTTAAATACCAAGTCTTATCTACGCGAAGATCTAATTGCGTATAGGTATCTAAACGTTCTTCGTTTAGTCTGTCATAATCTACAATACCGCCATTACTTATATCGTAATTTTCAATCAAGGAAGAGGCTTCATAATCGTATGGAGTATACGGTCTTCCTCCTACCAATCTAAATTTCGCACCAATCTCCCAATTTTTTGGTAGTTTTTTCCCAGCTGTTACGGTTAGTAAATGTCGATTATCCCAAGACGATGGAATATATACTTGGTCGGCATTTTGAAATTCACTGCGAACAAAAGTATAAGCAGCGATTCCATAAAGACCATTAATAGATTTCTTCTGTGCCAAAACTTCAAAACCATAGGCTTTTCCCAAGGAATTAGAAATTACTTCTTCGTTTCCTACCACGCCAAAATCAGCTCCAAGGTTGGCCAAACTAATTTGGTTGCGCACAGAAAACGGATAATCTTTATATTTTTTATAAAATCCTTCAAGGGTAACTTTTGTATTGGAGTCCGGACGAAATTCAAATCCAGAAACTGCGTGCTGTGCTTCAATGTACTTTAACCCTTTTTTATTTACCAACACATCGTTGTCATCTCTATATCCTAAAACGGTATACGATGGTAACTGCTTGTAAACGCCAAGCGAGGAATTCCATGACCATTTTTCATTCAGACTATAGGTAGTGGCTATTCTTGGCGAAAACTGGTTGAATAAATTCTCCATAGTACTATTATAATTGATGCCATCAAATCGAAAACCAAAAGAAACGCCAAGTTTTTCACTTAAAAAGGAAGTAGAAAAATTCCCGAACAGTCCGTACTTAAAAAAATCTACCTCGGAAGAAAAGTTTCTCACTGCAATATTTTCCGTATTTACTATTTTTTGAAAAGTTGTATTGGTGTACTTCGCTAACTCTAAATTAAATCCTAGGTTAAAAACATAGGACTCTTTCTTCACGGTATTCTCAAATCTAAATTTATTTTCAACTTCCTTAGAGTTATAATCCAAGAGTAAATTTTCTGGGTTTTCTTGCGGATCGTTTAGAAAGTATTTAACAGCTTTATTCTTCCATTCATTTCTACTAAAAACAAATTGCTGGGTAGCATTCTCTCCATATCGTTTATAGTTTACTCCAACCGTGTAGTTCCACTGACTATTTACAGGAACTGTATTCAGAATAACTTGATTTCTTTTTAGGGTTTCCGGATCGGTAACCCCATCATTTACTTCTTCGTTAATTTTAAAATTATCTATCGCTCCTAAACCGATAAAAGACAGCTCACTAGTTTCACTAAGTTTCGTTTTTACATTAAACTGAAAATCATTGTAGGTAGGTAAAAAAGGCAACTTAATAACTTTAAATAGAAACTGTAAATACGATTGACGTACGGAAAACATATAGGTGGTGTTTTTTCCTATCGGACCATCCAAGGTAATCCCAGCATCAGAGGTACCCAATGTTGCTCTTACGTTTAAACGATCTGGATTTCCTGTCTTTTGGGTAAACGCTATAACAGAACTCAAAGCATTTCCTCTATTCGCGGGAAAGGCACTAGCATAAAAATCTACCTTTCGGATAAGATCTGTATTTATGATACCAACAGGCCCACCCGTAGCTCCTTGGGTTTGAAAGTGATTTATTACCGGTACCTCAATACCATCTACATAAAACTTATTTTCTGCTGTCGAACCACCCCTGATTATAATGTCATTTCTAAAACCTGGATTTGATGCCACCCCAGGAAATGATTGAATCACTCGCAAAACATCGCGATTTCCGCCTGGATTTCGTTCAATTTCAGCAACGCCAAGTGACTGCAAAGACAAAGGGCTCTCCAAGGTTTTTTTAAATAATTTACTCGTAACTTCTACTTCCGCTAACTGCGTTGTATCTTCTATCATTTCGAGAACTACAAAAGGAACTTTTTCTTTGGTGACCAAGTAATCTTCAGAAACGATTGTTTGGAACCCTAGAAAAGAAGCTTGAACTTTCTGATACCCTAATGGAGCTTCTTGTATGGAGAATTCACCATTTTCATTCGTGGTACTTCCTTTTTGAGTCCCGACGATAAATACGTTAACATATGGAATACTTTCTCTTGTAATTGCGTCAATTACTTTTCCTTTGATAATTCCTACCTCCTGTGCATGTAATGCAAGAGTATTAAGACATATAAATATATATAGTATTCGCTTCATTTGCATATGGTTATTCGACAAAGATACATTTTTGTTTATCTACTTAGTAAAAAGATTAAACAATATATATATGTTATCCTATTTTTCAAAAAAACCTAAGGAAAAAGGTTGCTTACAATGCAGGTTTGATCATTTCAAAAAGCGTAAGAATCTAAAATACAAAATCCTTAATCTTTTGATTAAGGATTTTGTGGGGAGAGCAGGATTCGAACCTGCGAAGTCGAAAGACAACGGAGTTACAGTCCATCCCATTTGGCCGCTCTGGAATCTCCCCAAATGTTACTGAAAAAAAAACTTCTACTAGTTAAGAAGTCTTTTTGTGACCGGGCTGGGGCTCGAACCCAGGACCCTCTCCTTAAAAGGGAGATGCTCTACCAACTGAGCTACCCGGTCATTTTTTGCTTCCGCATTTCTGCGTTTGCGGGTGCAAATATAGTCGCTTTTATTAATTCAACAAACTTTTTTACTTATTATTTCAAGAAAAAAAATAACGATTTTTGTAGTTCTTTAAAAGACAGAACTTTAAATTATTTTTCATTTAAATATGCTGTTCTAACCTTCTTAAACAAATTTGAGGAATAAACAAAATTCACTACTGCTTCGTTATCTGTTTTAAAAATTTCTTGGTTGCTCCCCTCCCATTCTTTGGTACCATTTTTTAGAAAAACAATTTTCTCTCCAATTTCCATTACAGAATTCATATCGTGGGTATTGATGACAGTGGTAATTTTATACTCGTCGGTAATTTCTTGAATTAAATTATCTATCACAATAGCAGTATTTGGATCTAAACCAGAGTTTGGCTCATCACAAAATAAGTATTTCGGATTCATTACGATAGCTCTAGCAATAGCAACCCTTTTTTGCATACCTCCAGATAGTTCGGCTGGAAACTTTAGATTGGAATTCTCTAAATTTACCCTATTTAAGACAAAGTTGACCCGTTCTATCATTTCTTCGTAGGATTGTTTGGTAAACATTTTTAAAGGAAACATAACGTTCTCCTCTACGGTTTGTGAGTCAAATAAAGCACTTCCCTGAAACACCATGCCAATTTCTTGACGGAATTGTCTTTTGTCTTCAATGGTCATTTCTGTATTTACACGACCATCATACACGATAGTTCCTTTCTCTGGAGAATGCAAACCCACCAGAGATTTTAAAAATACTGTTTTTCCAGATCCACTCTGCCCAATAATTAAACTCGTTTCACCAGGGTGAAACGAAGCGGATATTCCTTTCAATATTTGCGAATCTCCAAAACCCTTATAAATATTTTTTACTTCAATCATATTACGTCAACAACATTTGGGTTAAGAAATAATTGGCAATAACAATAACAACAATAGTCCACACTACAGATTGTGTACTAGCCTTACCCACTTCTAAAGAACCACCTTTAACGTAATATCCATGGTAAGACGGAACAGTGGCGATGAGAAAAGCGAACACTACAGTTTTAATAAGCGCATAGGTAATCAGAAACGGATTAAAATCTAGTTGTAAGCCGTTTATGTATTCATCTACAGAGAAAAGCCCGGAGAAAACTCCTGCAGCCCATCCTCCAAATATTCCTAAAAACATTCCCATGATAATTAAAAAAGGGTAAAACAATACAGTTGCTATTATTTTTGGCAATACTAAATAATTCAAGGAGTTAATACCCATCACCTCCAACGCATCTATTTGTTCCGTAACTCGCATCGTACCGATACTTGAGGTAATATAAGACCCTACTTTACCTGCTAGAATGATAGAACAAAAAGTAGGAGAAAACTCAAGAATCACAGATCGTTTTGCTGCAAATCCAATCAGGGAATCGGGTATAAAAGGGCTGTCTAAGTTTAAGGCTGTTTGCAATGCAATAACCCCCCCTATAAAAAAGGAAATAAAAGCAATAATCCCCAAAGATTTTAGCCCTAACTCTTCTACTTCTCTAAACAATGCTTCAATAAAAACTCTTTTTCGTTGGGGTTTGGTAAAAACCTCTTTTAGCATTATAAAGTATTTTCCAATATGCTCAATATAATTCATTAATTCCAATACTTTTTTCTATTGCTAAAGTATAAAAAACTACCAAGACTATCTAAATAATACCTAGCAAGCTTTCACAATATTTAAGTACCTTTGAAATTAAATAATATTTTATACATGAAAACTTATTTTTCACTTCTTATTACCGTTTTACTGTTATGCGCATCCTGCAAAAAGCAACAGAATAGTACCTCCAAAAAACCCAAATTAGTAGTTGGTATTATCGTAGATCAGATGCGATACGATTACCTTACACGTTTCGACAAGAAATACGGAAATAATGGATTTAAACGAATTATTAATGGTGGATTTTCTTTAGAGAACGCACACTTTAACTATATCCCAACGTATACAGCTGTCGGACATGCTTCTGTATATACCGGAACCACCCCTGTAAACCATGGAATTATTGGAAATAATTGGTTTGATAAATATCTAGAGAAATCTATATATTGTGTTGATGACACAAATTACTCCACCGTAGGTAATACATCCGAAGCAGGAAAAAAATCTCCATATCGTATGGTAACTACTACAGTAACGGATCAATTGCGATTAGGACAAAACATGCGGAATAAAACCATTGGAATTGCAATTAAAGATAGGTCGGCCATACTTCCTGCCGGACACACCGCAAACGGCGCATACTGGTTTGATGGTGGGGAAGAAGGAAAGTTTATTACCTCATCCTACTACATGAAAGAACTGCCGAGTTGGGTACAAGAGTTCAATGCCTCTGGTAAAGTAGATGCGTATTTAAGTACCCCATGGGAAACGCTATATGATATTGCAACCTATACAGAAAGTATTGCAGATGACAATAACTACGAAGCGACCTTTAAAGGAGAAGAAAAGCCCGTTTTCCCACATAATATCCCTGCCTTGAGAGCAAAAAACAACAACTACAGTATCCTGAAAGGTGTTCCTGCTGGAAATACCTTGACTACTGATTTTGCAAAGGCAGCCATTATCGGAGAGAACCTAGGAAAATCGGAACACACCGATTTTCTGGCCATCAGTTATTCCTCTACTGATTACGTTGGACATCAATTTGGTGTAGCCTCCAAAGAAATCGAAGATACTTACTTGCGATTAGACCAAGATTTAGCTTCTTTATTTACGTTTTTAGATACAAATATTGGCAAAAACAATTACACATTATTTTTAACCGCAGACCACGCTGCCACAGAGGTCCCTTCGTACTTACAATCGCTTAAGGTTCCTGCTAGTTATTTTACATCGCGTAAATTTCTAAACTTTTTAAATGCAACTACCCTAGAAAAATTCCAATCTGAAGAGTTAATTTTAAATATTTCTAATTTTCAAATATTTCTCAACAAAGAAAAAATTAAAGAACTAAAACTTAACGAAAATACGGTGGCACAAACTATTGCGGATGAAGCTGTAAAGTTTAAAGGGATATACAAAGCAGTTACTGCTAGAACCATGCAAACTACAACCTTTACCAATGGCATCTTAAATTCATTACAAAATGGATATAACCAAAAAATTTCAGGAGATGTGCTTCTAGTTCCAAATCCTTCAACTATAAGTTATCCCAAAAAAGGAACTACACATGGTTCTGGATATTCCTACGACACCCATGTTCCTATTATTTTTTACGGAAATGGTATTAAACACGGAAGTTCTAAGAAAAAATATGAAATCATCGATATTGCCCCGACAATTTCAAACTTATTAGAAATAGAATTTCCAAATGGAAATACCGGAAAAATAATAGAGGAGGCATTGCATTAAATGACACTCTTGAGTGAGAAGGTACAGTAAAATAGTGTCAGAAAAAATAAAATCTCTTTAGAGATGTACTGTGAGTTAATTGGAGTTGTTTACAATAACCAAGGCTCCGATAACACCTGGCACCCAACCACAAAGAGTTAATAAAAAAACAATGACAAACGAACCGCATCCTTTTCCTAGTACTGCTAGTGGAGGGAACAAAATTGCCAACAAAACGCGCAATAAACTCATAGTATAATTCTTTTATTTACAAGACGAGAATACGTTTAATTTGTTACAAAAAAAGTCAAATTGATTTCTCAATTTGACTTTTTTACTAGTGTTTAAGCACCTAATATCTTACATCATTTTACCAAAAAATACAGCATTCATCAGAAGCTTATTAGTACCATACCAAAAAGCCCTAAAGTTAGTATTGTCTGTAAATACAATTACGCGTCCTCGACCATATCGTTGTACTTTAAATGGAACTGTATTTTTTAATAAATCCATATTTTCGTTAGAAATATAACCACTTAACAAAGGAGAATTAGTATACTGAATTGGATTATTAAAACTCTTTGCATCTGGTTGCATAAATACGGTCGTATTTCTAAATAAAGCAATTTTTTCATTTTTATACCCAAAATTAATAGGATGCGACCTGTCTATAGCTGCCTCAAAAATTGCTCCTCCAATTACTTGTGCCCCTGATTGCAAATTTCTATTTTCAAAGGTGACTCCTTGTACGGTATCTTGTTTATTCTGTTTAAAATCTACCTCTAAATAGTTTTGATTTGCAAACCACTGTACGGCGTTTCTGTAGCTATTAATACGCCACCATTTCGGACCCAATCGTTTATTTTTTTTAATAAAGAAGCAGATAATGTTCTTGAATTCGGTACCAGAATTGTCGTGTATTTACTTAAATCTGTTCTACTAGCATATTCGGTATCTAATTTTGTTAATTGCATTGCAAATCGTTGGTCAAACAAATGCCATATTTCCCCTGCATCATAACTAGTGATACCATTTCCGACTAGCATTGCTACCTTTGGTTTTTTAACAAGTTTAAAATTTCTACTTCCTAAATCAGGACCATCGTTTAATCCTGTGGAAACCCCGGTAATGGTTAAATGACTATTTTTTGCGACTTGCTCTAAAAAAGAATACATTTCTCCCTCGGATAGCACTTGATTTTGAACAGGAATAAAAATAGTTCCATACTCATAAGCAATATCATCGTTACGGAAATTTTTCATTGCCACTTTAGCACGTATACCTTTACTTACAATTTGGTGTAAGGCTTTTGGCGCATAGTATTCATTCCAAGGCATCAAATATCCCACACTACTTTTGGTTACAACTTTTCCTGTAGGTTTTTGAAGCGTGACAACTTCCTCCCCTAATACAGCAGCAGACTCCTCCTTAGAAATATCCAAACCAAAGGCATGGTTGAAAGTCCAGGCAGAAACGTCATAAAACAAACTGTCTTTAAACGTTTTTCTTACATCAAACATCGCTTCTATTAAACGATTGTTTTTTTGCTGCATAGGTACCGCATAACTATATCCTTTTTTAAAATTTTTACCCTTGCGTGTGAAATTCGATTTCAATTGATGAATTTTAATCTGATGTCTTTGTAATACCTCCGCAAGGTGATATGTTTTTGCGGCGTCTTTCTCATCGCCAAAAACCAATACATTCTTCTTTTTTGAAGCCCTTACTTTTTGGAAAAAATCTCTTTGGTAAGTTAAGATTTTAGTGCGCATATTTTTCCCTGCCTCTAGTGTAGACAAGGCGGCAGTAAACTGATTTCGAATTGTAAATGGAAACGTTAAAATACCATTATCACTCTCCTGTGCATGCCCTCGCGAACTTCCTTGTTCGAATAATATACCAATCCCTCCATTGATATCCGGAAATGTAGAACCTTTTCCGTAATAAAAATCATCAAAATCCTCCTCTGAATAATAAGTAGAGGCAATCTTATCGAATGCCTTAGCATGATAAGTACCTATTTCTTTGGTTAATTGCTGGTTCAAATCTGGAGTGAGCGGGTTGGTTCTCTCTGGTATTCCTGGTTGAAAAAAGAAGGTAGAGTTCGTTCCCATTTCATGATGATCTGTCAAAATATTTGGCATCCATTCGTGAAAAGTTTTGATTCGTGCCTGACTTTCGGGCAACTGTACCGGTAGCCAATCTCTGTTCATATCAAACCAATAGTGATTTGTTCTTCCACCAGGCCAAACTTCATGATACTCTCTGTCGTTAGGGTCGGGAGTTATGGTATTAGCCTTATTGGTATTCGCCCAATACGCAAAACGCTGCAAACCATCAGGATTTAAAGAAGGATCTAATAAAATGACAGATGTGGCTAGTAATTTTTCAATTTCCGCTCCCTCTGCAGCTGCCAAGTGATAAGCTACCGCAAGCGCAGCATTAGACCCACTAGCTTCATTTCCATGAATTGAAAAACCTTGGTAAACGACAATAGGCTGCTCTGCAATTGGAGTTGCACTATTTTCGGTTATTGCCATGTGCTGTTTTTTTAGTACGGCTAGATTTTGCTGATTCTCCGGAGAGGTTATCGTTAGTAAGACAAGTGGTCTTCCTTCATAAGTAGTGCCTCTTTCGGTAAGTGTAATCCTATCGGAGGAGTTCGCAAGCACCTTCATGTATTGCACTAACTTATCATGCGTTACATGCCATTCTCCAACCTCATGTCCTATAACAGATTTCGGTGTTGGGATAGAGGGGTTATACGAGATATTTCTGGGTAAATAATACGATAAATCTACATCCTGAGCTTGCGCACATATTCCTAGAAGAAGGATGCATAAAAATATTTTTTTCATTTTGATTTGTTTGATTGCTTTCAAAGATAACCATTAGATTACTCTTGTTAAAAGCGTGTGTTTTTTTAACTAAAATTTAAGGAATTTAAAATCCTGTAAAAACGATACTCATGCCTATGCTAGAATCAAAAAAATCTAAGGTTGTTTGTTTTTACAAAACACCAAAGTTTCTTTTCATTTGCGTATTTTCGTGTTAATACTGAAAAACTATGTACACACAAAGAACCTTTCCTTTAAAAGGATTATTAATTTGGACGAGAAGATATATCTATATATTCATACTTTTAAGTACAATTCCTGTTGTACTTTTTGACCTTTTGAGTTGGAAATGGCTCTATGTTCTGGTTACCACTGGGAGTGCTCGGAACTGCAGTGTCATTTATTGTAAGTTTTAAAAATAATGCCTCTTATGACCGAATGTGGGAAGGAAGAAAAATTTGGGGGTGGTATTGTTAATAGCTCTCGTTCGTTTACCATTATGGTAAAAGACTTTATAGTTGCCAGTGGTGCTGATTCAGAAAATCAATTACACGAAATACACAGAACTTTAGTACATCGTCACGTTGCATGGCTTACAGCTTTGCGATATCAATTACGTGCCGAGAGAACATGGGAAAATCATTTAAAACTAAACAAATCTAACATCGAATACCGAGCGAAGAATCTCTACGTTTTGGAAGACAACATCCCACTGGAGGAGGCCATCTCAAGCTATCTTTCAGAAGAAGAACAAAAGAAAATATTCTCTAAAGGAAACAGAGCTTCCCAAATACTTGGTGTACAATCTGAAGAAATTAAAAAACTTCATCAAAAGGGGTATATCGATGATTTTCGCCATATGGAAATTGAAAAAATAATTGTAGAATTATATACCCTTCAAGGAAAATCGGAACGTATTAAAAATTTTCCATATCCGAGACAATTTGCTACATTAAACTTCGTTTTTGTGTGGATCTTTATCATTTTATTGCCGTTTGGGATGATGCAAGAATTTGAAGTGGTTGGGCATAAAATTTTAGTTAGCCTTTCAGATCATGAAGTAAAATCAGCGATTTTACACCAGTTACAAGTATTTGTTGCACAACATTTTGTGTGGCTTTCAATTCCATTTAGCACCTTAGTCTCTTGGGTATTTTTCACCATGGAAGCCGTTGGAGAAAACTCGGAAAATCCTTTTGAAGGAGGACCAAATGACGTTCCTATTACAGACCTTTCTAGGGGCATAGAAATTGACATTCGAGAACTTATCAACGATACGGAAATACCAGAAGCGTATACTTGGAAAAATAATGTGATTTTATAATTACAAACCGATAATTTACCGCAAATAAAAAGCCCTTCTAAAAAGGGCTTTTTATACTTTATAAATTGCGCTTATGCTCCTTGAAGCTTCATATCTGTACTCTCAAAAATCTTGTCTGCAGAACCTGCAATAAAACCAGAAAAAAGCACGCCGTTCTCCATTGGATGTCGGAATGCAAATTCGTAATAACACGAAGTAATTTCTTGAGTACTTTCTTTAAAAGCAACTGGTATTTTATCTGCTAAAACACTAGATTGTTCCAAGAATTGTGCAGGAGTTCCTTTAATTTCACCACCAGAAGTATTCATTTTAAATCCATTTGCTTTTAAAAAGGAATTTACTTCTTTAAGCGAATCAAACGTCTGTAGCTTATTAACATCTACGGTAAAGTGATTGGAACAAAATCCGTTCACATACAACCAAGCAGCATATTCACTCTCTTCCTGAAGCTTTTGGTACAAGCTAAAACTCGGTTGTTCCCACAAACGCCCTTTAAATATTAGTTCGGATGGATCTAAATCTTTTTCCGCAATAGAGTCAATCATATGCTTTACTTCCATTTGTAAAGCCTCAGAAAACTCCTGTGTTTTTAACTGACTAATAAATACACGAGGTGCGTCTTTATCAGTTGCATGCTCGTAATGTTTTGCGTATAACTTTTTAGCCTCAAAAATATAGTCTCCCTTTTCTTCATATCCAGCTTCTACAAAAGGAACTGCTAAAACATCAATATTTACCGTTGGATCATCAAAAGTTCTAATTGCGATATGATCGTTTAAAACCGTATTTCCTTTCGCGATAAATAAATCTTTTATCTTCTGTGCAGATGGAGTGCGTTCTGTGTACTCCTTCCATAACTTTTCAAAAATTTGTGCTGTGCTCATACTATCAAATAATTTGCTACAAATTTACCCTGAATTTCTTTTGGTTCGGGTATAATTTGAGTAATTTTACATTATAACAACACCTTTTAAATCAAAAAAATATAATTTAGCTTTAAAAAAACCAATTTGACTAAATAAAACCCCTTTCCTATTTATGAATGACCAATTTGACTATATTGATAAGAAGATTCTATCCAAATTAAGAATAGACGCTCGAAAACCATATTCCAAAATTGCAGAGGAGTTAAAAGTTTCAAATTCTTTAATTCACCAAAGAATCAAAAAACTAACCAAAGAGGGGATTATTAAGAACGCAGAATTTATTTTAGACGAAAACAGTCTCGGTTATAAAACAAAATCATACACGGGGATAAGGCTTAAAGAAGCACGATTTGCAAAGAGTGTAATGCAGGAGTTAGAAAAAATAGAAGAAATTGTAGAATGTAACTTTGTTTCTGGTAATTATGCTATTTTTATTCTGATATTTGCAAGAGATAATGGGCACTTGCAAAAAATTATTTACGACAAAGTGCACTTTATAAATGGTGTCGCCGGAACAGACACCTTTATTTGTTTTGACACTTGTTTTAAACGTAACATACCTATAGAATAGCAATGAGCACTACAAAGCTTCAAGAACTAAAAAACACCTTAGATGGCGAGTTACTCTTCGATGACTTGCATAAAAACATTTATGCAACAGATGCCTCTGTATATCGAAAAATACCACTAGCAGTAGCATATCCTAAAGACAAAGTAGATCTAAAAAAACTCATTGCTTTCGCCGAAGTAAACGAAATTACCTTAATTCCAAGAACTGCAGGAACCTCTCTTGCAGGGCAATGTGTAGGTGATGGTATTGTAGTAGATGTCTCAAAACATTTCACTAACATATTGGATTTTGATGAAAAAAATAAAACCATTACCGTAGAACCAGGTATAATTCGAGACGATTTAAACCGTTTTTTACACCAATTTGGATTATTCTTTGGTCCAAACACTTCTACTTCTAACCGCTGTATGATTGGAGGAATGGTAGGTAACAATTCCTCTGGAAGCACCTCTATTCGATACGGAGTAACAAGAGACAAAACTATTGCAATTGCAGGAGTTTTGAGCGACGGGTCGGAGGCTTATTTTTCAAAAATAACATCGGAAGAATTTAAATTAAAACGATCAGAGAACTCTCTAGAAGGAACCATTTACAAAACTATTTACAGAGAACTTTCTCAGGAGAGCATTCAAAGAGAAATAAAACAAGAATTTCCAAAAGCAAGTATCCATAGAAGAAATACCGGATATGCTGTAGATGAATTTTTAAGTTCGGATTTATTTGGAGGAACCGAACCCACCGTAAATCTTGCTAAATTTTTATCTGGGAGCGAGGGAACTTTGGTATTTTCTACTGCGATTACAATACAACTAGATGCCTTACCTCCTTCACACAGTATTATGGTTTGCCCACATTTTACCAATGTAAATGAAAGTTTAAAGGCAACTGTTACTGCCATGAAACACAATTTATTTACATGTGAACTCATGGATAAAGTAATCCTAGACTGTACCAAAAATAATAGGGAGCAAGTAAAGAACAGATTTTTCTTACAAGGAGACCCAGAGGCAGTATTAATGCTAGAAGTTAGTGCACATTCTCTAGAAGAAGCAGAAATACTTGCGGATGCATTAATTACAGATTTAAAAGCTCATAATTTTGGATACCACCATCCTAAGGTTTATGGCACGGATATACCAAAAGTACATCATTTAAGAAAAGCAGGTTTAGGCTTGCTTGGAAATATGGTAGGCGATAAAAAAGCAGTAGCTTGTATTGAAGACACTGCTGTTGCCTTGGAGGATTTACCCAGCTATATAGAAGAATTCACAAAAATCATGACAAAGTATGCGCAAGAGGCTGTCTATTATGCACATGCAGGAGCAGGAGAACTTCACCTTCGTCCGATATTGAATTTAAAGAAAAAAGAAGATGTTGTACTCTTCAGAAAAATAACGACAGAAACTGCAGAATTGGTAAAGCGATACCAAGGATCTTTTAGTGGTGAGCACGGAGACGGAATTGTTCGTGCAGAGTTTATTCCATTGATGATTGGTGATAAAAACTATGAATTATTGAGAAGAATTAAGCAAGCATTTGATCCAAAAAACATCTTCAACAAGGGAAAAATTACGGATGCTTTTGCCATGGACAAAAATCTTCGTTATGCAAGTGATAGAGAAGAACCTGAAATTCAAACGCTTCAAGATTTTTCGGATAGCGAGGGTATTTTAAAGCTTGCTGAAAAATGTAATGGTTCTGGAGATTGCAGAAAATCACCAGAAGCTGGTGGAACCTTATGCCCGAGTTACCGAGCGACACGAAACGAAAAAGACACCACTAGAGCTAGAGCAAATACACTTCGAGAAGTATTGACAAATAACTCGGCCAAAAATAAGTTTAACTCACAAGAGCTAAAAGATGTGCTAGACCTCTGCTTAAGTTGTAAAGCCTGTGCCACAGAATGCCCAAGTAATGTAGATATCGCTTCTATGAAAGCGGAATTTTTATACCAGTTTCAAGAAGAAAATGGTTATTCTCTCCGAAGTAAATTATTTGCTAATAATGCGAAATACAACAAACTTGGGAGTATCGTACCAAGTGTTACTAATTTTTTTACGAATACCACCCTGGCAAAGAAAATATTAGGGGTTGCCGCTGCGCGAACAGTTCCAAATTTAGCCAACCAAACCCTTAGCGCATGGTTAAAAAAACACCCTAAAAAGAAAGCCAATAAAAAACTATATCTATTTAACGATGAATTTACCAATTATTACGATACAGGTATTGGAAAAGACACCGTTTTTGTTTTGGAGAAATTAGGATACGAGGTGAATACTGTTGCACATGAAGAAAGTGGTCGAAGTTATATTTCTAAAGGATTTTTAAAAGAAGCGAAAATAATCGCTAATAAGAACATTGCTATTTTTAAAAATTTGATTTCCGAAGAAACTCCTCTTGTTGGAATAGAACCCTCTGCCATTTTATCGTTTAGAGATGAATACATTCGTTTAGCCGATTCAAAGGAAGATGCCGAAGCCATCGCTAAAAACACTTATACTATAGAAGAATTTTTAGCAGCTGCACATAAAAATGGAAAAATAGACACTTCTGTGTTTACCTCAGATAGTAAAGAATTAAAAATTCATGGCCATTGCCACCAAAAAGCATTATCAAGTACGCATGCCACATTTAGTGTCTTAAATATTCCAGAGCATTACAAGGTCACCATTATGAATACAGGATGCTGTGGTATGGCTGGATCTTTTGGCTACGAAAAAGAACACTATAAAGTTAGCATGCAAGTTGGAGAAGACACTTTATTTCCGAAGATAAGAAACTGCAAGGATACGACAGAAATTGCAGCAGCAGGAACCAGTTGTAGGCACCAAATTTACGATGGCACCAAACGAGTAGCAAAACATCCAATTACTATTTTGAAGGAGGCTATTATTTGCTAATATTAGAGTACCGTATTGAAAACAAAACAACTTTAGCAGTAAAATTTAAGTGCTTAATCCTAAAAAAGCATGTTAAAAAAACTATTTTACTAACTGTCAGTTGCTTACAGATTAATTATTTTGTATTTTTAAGGGATTGTGTAACCTAAAACTCTTGATTATGTCAAAAAGTAAAATTATTGTTAGCAATGCGTTGTTAACCTTTCTTGGAATAAGTGGGTATTTTCTATTCATGAAAATATTAGGTCTTGAACAAATTTCGGAATTGCGTTTTTTCAATTTCTTTATTGTTTTATGGGGAATTAATAGGGCTATTAAAACCAATATTACAGAAAATAAAGAGCTTCTGTACACCCAGAACTTCATTATAGGTGCCGGAACTTCTATGTTGGCGGTATTTTTAACTATTGTGGGCTTAATCGTTTATGTTACCTTTGCTAATGCGGAATTTATGACGGTTTTGGAGGATTCGTCATTTTGGGGACAAAATCTAAGCTTGCAACTTGTGGTATTCGCGTTAGCTATTGAGGGAATTGCATCCTCTGTAATATGTTCGTTTGTATTAATGCAGTACTACAAGAATTATAAAATACCCAAAGCGGTAATTTCTTAAAATCAATACCTATAATTATAGAAACTAGGTATTTATTTGTAAAGTACGCAACTTGTAAAGGCAAAACCAAGCACGCCTCCATTTTTCGTAACTGTTACAGATACATATTTTTATGTTGCCCAATTTTTAACATTTCAAAAGGGTGTAAATGGGTATTCATTATTTAGGTCATGCACAAAATATATAGATTTTCTCATAAATAATAGAAACAGAAAGACGTGTATGACACCCTAAACTATATAAAGTAAAATGAAACCACAGGCACGGATTACGAACTGCTATTGGAGAGATTATTTACTTTTTAACAAATCACGACCGAACCTAGTTCGCTTTTGGTAAAAAACACCTCTGCTAACATACATCGAACACTTCCACCACCATACTTTTCTATCGTGCTTATGTCTGCATGTATAACGGTACAATGCTTTTCAATAACAGCTAATTGTGCTTCGGTAAGCACCTTGTAGGCGCTAGTACTCATTACTAAGTAAAGTGTTTCATTTTCTCCGCAAAGTTGCAACATATTTCCTGCAAAGTGCTGCATCTGTTTTTCGGTAATTGCAACGATCTCTTTTGCGTTAGATTTTAAATGCTTTAGTACATTCTTTCTTTCCTTTTTATCTATTATAGTTTCTAAAGCGACAATAGCAAAAGTTTCCGCAATACACAGCATGACATTGGTGTGATAGATCAATTCTTTTTTGTTCATGCTACTTTGATACGCCGAAAAAATTACCGGTGTATACTCAAAATCTTCACAAAACTCTATAAACAAATCTTCATCTGTACGCGGAGATACTGCAGCATAAGCCTTGCGATGTACTCTATCCAACACCATACTACCCGTTCCTTCTAAGAATACACCTTCCTCTTCTGCTTCAGCATAATCTACAATATGCTCTATTACAAAATTATTATCTTCGAGAACTTGCAAAACATCTTCTCTTCTCTCCAACCTTCTGTTTTCTGCAAACATCGGATACATTGCTACATCTCCATTTTCATGAAAGGAAATCCAATTATTAGGAAAAACCGCATCTGGCTTCAATGGTGTAGGAGTATCCTCGAGTACAATTACTCCTATTCCCTCGACTTGTAAAAGTGCCACTAAAGCATCAAATTCTTGCTGTGCTTTTACCTGAACTGTCGCAGGCAATACGCCCGTATTTTCTCTTTGAAAATAATTATTTACAGCAGTTTGCTCGTTGGGTCCAAAGCGAGCAGGACGAACCATTAAAACGGTATTAGTACATTGTTTCATCTTACGAAAATAATCAAATTATAATGCTTGGAAGAAACAAAAAACAATTGCTAAAAATTAAGGAGAACTACCTATTCCATCTTTTAGTTGCAATACGATTGCATTTTTTGATGCTTGTTTTATAATTTGGGCAGCACGTCTACTTCTCACGCCTGATTTACAATAAACTACTAGAGGTTTACTTAAATCTAATTCCTCTAAACGTTCCGATAGTGCTGGCATAGGAATATGCATCCCTCCGATATGAAATGCTTCTCGCTCCCAATTTTCGCGCACATCTAATAGGTTATAATCATCTGAATGCTGCTCTAATGTTGTTAATGGTATCTCCTCTACGGAAGTCGATATCCCACAAAAAAAGCATAATCTTTATCTAAAGAAGTAACTGTATACGCATCTGACTTTTCATATTTTAATAGTACTTGACGCATACTTAATGTATCATAAATCAGCAGTTTATTTGCTAAAACTTCTCCTATATTACAAATAATCTTAATTACTTCGTTAGCTTGAAAACTACCTATAATACCTGGTAAAACTCCAAGAACACCTATCTCAGAGCAATTGGGAGAGGTCTCAGGTTTAGGTGGTGTTGGATACAAACATCGGTAGGTAGCACTACCGTTATAATTGAAAACACTTACTTGTCCTTCAAATTTGAAAATCGCTCCATAAACAAGGGGTTTATCAGTAAGTATGGCCGCATCATTTGTTAAATAGCGCGTCTCAAAATTATCACTCCCATCTACTATGATATCATATATTTCAAATAAAGAAATAGCATTTTTAGTCGTTAATTTTTCTTGATAAACAGTAAACTGAACAAAGGGATTCAATTTTGAAAGTCGTTTAGAGGCAGTAACTGCCTTTGAAGCCCCTATATCGTCTATGGTATATAAAATTTGACGCTGTAAATTACTTTGATCTACAACATCAGGATCGATAATCCCTATGGTTCCAACACCCGCAGCAGTTAGATATTGTAACACCGGACACCCTAAACCACCAGCACCGATAACTAATACCTTCGCTTGTTTTAATTTTAGTTGTCCTTTTTCTCCAATTTTATCTAAAATTAGATGCCTGTCGTAGTGTTTTCTTTCTCGTGTCGATAAATTCATAAGAAATATTTAACTAAAATGCTCCCAATCTTTCCAAACTACTTCCAATCCTTTACTTTTCAACATTGCAACAAAGTCTTCCGTACTTCGCTCATCTGAAATTTCAAACTGCTCCAAAGATTGTGGTTCTACCGAATAACCTCCCGGGTTTGTTTTAGATGCAGCACTTATGGATGTTGCCCCTAAAGTAACGATATTATTTCTAAAAACTTCACTCTCTCTAGTAGACATGGATAATTCTACGTCTTCATCAAACAATCGAAAAGCACAAATTAATTGCACCAAATCTGCATCTGTCATTTCTACCTTTGGTTGTAATCCTCCGGAATGCGGACGTAACCTTGGAAAGGAAATGGAATACTTTGTTTTCCAGTACGTTCGTTGTAAATATTTTAAATGCAAAGCAGTAAAAAAACTATCTGCTCTCCAGTCTTCGAGCCCAAAAAGTGCGCCAATTCCTATTTTGTGAATCCCTGCTCTTCCAAGCCTATCAGGAGTATCTAAACGATAGTCAAAATTTGATTTCCTTCCTTTTGGATGGTGCTTTTTATACTCATCGCGGTGGTAAGTCTCTTGGTATACCAAAACAGCATACAAACCATGATGTATGAGTAATTCATACTCGTCTTGATCTAGCGGTTGCACCTCAATAGTGATATTAGAAAAATGAGCGCGTATTAAAGATATTGCATTCTTCAAATACGCTACCCCAACAGTTTTATTCGCCTCTCCAGTTACCAACAAAATGTGATCGTATCCTTTTCTCTTAAGAAAAGCTACCTCCTCTAATATTTCCGTATCGGTTAGCGTTCTTCTAGGGATTTTGTTCGTCATGCTAAACCCGCAATAGGTACAGATATTTTGGCATTCATTACTCAAATACATAGGGGCGTACATCTGAATGGTATTTCCAAATCTTTTTTTCGTTATCTCCTGACTTTTTTGCGCCATTTGCTCTAAAAAAGGCTTGGCTGCAGGGGATATGAGCGCTTTGAAATCCTCAATACTCAGTTTCTCCTTTTGCAACGCACTTTCCACATGACTAGCAGTTTTAGCATAAATACTTTCTAGTGTTGCCTCCCAATTATAGGTGTTAAATAAATCTTTAAAATATTGCATTATCTACTCTAAAAAACTCGTTAAAGGACTTGAGGCTTCCGCTTTTGCAGTAACAATAGGTGCTAATTTTGCCTCGTAAGCTATTCTTCCTGCCGCAACAGCCAGTTTAAATGCCTTTGCCATTTGAACAGGATTTTCTGAAACCGCAATCGCTGTATTTACCAAAACAGCATCTGCACCTAATTCCATGGCTTGTGCCGCGTGAGAAGGTGATCCAATTCCCGCATCAACCACCACTGGTACATTAGACTGTTCAATAATTATCTCCAAAAACTCTAGTGTTTTCAATCCTTTATTAGTTCCTATCGGAGCTCCTAAAGGCATAACACATTGTACTCCTACTTCTTCTAGCCTTTTACAAAGTACCGGATCGGCGTGTATGTATGGCATTACTACAAATCCTCTCTTTACCAACTCCTCTGCGGCCTGCAATGTTTCAATAGGATCTGGAAGTAAATACCTAGGATCTGGGTGAATTTCTAGTTTTATCCAATTAGTTTCCAATGCTTCTCTAGACAATTCAGCAGCAAAAACAGCCTCTTTAGCAGTTCGAACCCCAGAGGTATTGGGTAATAAATTTATTCTTGGATGGTCTAAATAGGATACAATAGCATCTTCTTCATTTTTTACATCTACCCGTTTAAGGCCACCGTAATTAATTCACTTTCTGAGGCCAATAATGCCTCTTGCATTAGTAAGGAAGAACTAAATTTTCCTGTTCCTGTGAACAATCTTGAGGTGAATATTTTATCACTAATTTGTAAAGTTTTCATAATTCTAATTTTAAAGTCTATAAGCTTACTTCATTTTGAATTGTTGTTCTTGGGTACTTCCCATTTGCAAAAGACGACTCAATTCTTGTATTCTATTAAAGTCATTTGTTATTTCTTGAGAGAGCGCTATTCCATGTACTCCTGTTTTAATAAGCTCTGGCACATCTTCTATAGTAATTCCTCCTATCGCTATGATTGGAATTTCCGTTGCTAACTCCTCTGTAATTACTTTATACCCTGCCAAACCTAAAACAGGACTCAAATTCTTTTTAGTCTTGGTGAATTTATAGGGGCCTAAACCGATGTAATCGACTTTTTTCGCTATCAAATTTACGCAATCTTGTAGGGTATTTGCAGTACCTCCAATGGTAAAAAGATTTCCGAGAAAGTTACGAGCCTCTAAAGGACATGCATCAGTTTTCCCTAAATGAACACCATCTGCTTCTACCGCTTTTGCAACTTTATAATAATCGTTTATAAGTAATCGTGTTTGAAAATGAGCTGTTATTGCTCTTGCTTTGATAGCAGTTTGTAATACCACCGCCTCTTCAAAACCTTTTAGTCGTAATTGTATCCAGTCTGCACCAGATGCACATGCTTTTTGAACACACGTTAAATGCTGTTCCGGGGTAGCTCCCTGGGTTATATAATGAAGTTTACTTATCATTGGGATATTTGTGATTTCCTAAAAGAGAAGAGTTTGAGTTTAGAAAGGTTTCAATATATCTTTTAGCATTCGCACAAGCTACTTCTACAGATAGCCCTTTGCTTAAATTAGCTGCTAAAGCAGAAGACAAAACACATCCACTTCCATGCTTATCATATACTTTAGAAACATTCGGGGGTAATGTAAAATGTTTGGCTTTCTCGAAATAAATTTCATCCCAACCTACCCTATCTTCTCGATGTCCGCCTTTCAAAAATAAATTTGTATGGGCAGTAGTTATTGCAATAGCTTGCTCTAAAGTTTTATTGGGAAAAAGCATTTTAATTTCATTAAAATTCGGTGTAACAAAAAAACAAGACGCCAACACCTCCTCAATACTAGCAGGCGAGGTTTCCTCATGGAAATCAAAACCCGTACTACTTCGTAATACTGGATCTAGTACAATTTTAATATTTTCATTGTATTTTTTGAGTTTTTTAATGACTCGCAATAAAAAATTCCACGAGGAAACAATTCCTATTTTAACCACGGGAATGCTAAACCTTTCCAAAAGTATGTCAAGCTGCGCCATTACTATTGATTCTTCTATCCATTGGCAATATTTAAAGGAAATATCACTTTGAACAGTTACAGCCGTACAAACAGACAAACCATATAGCTGATGGGCTTCAAATGTTTTTACATCGGCAATAATTCCCGCACCGCCGCTTGGATCAAACCCTGCAATACTTGCTATGTATGTATTCGAATCCTTCATAAATTTTATTCTAAAGATTGCCACGTATTGGTTAATATCCGAAAGTTTTCTTGCGGGCAAGAAGCGTTCCAAACAGCCCCTAAAATACCAATACCCGCATAGCCCAATTGCTTTGTTTCCGCAAGATTCGCCTCTTTAATTCCTCCTACACCTATTATTTTTTTAGCACTGTGCCTTACATCAAAGTTTCGTCCGGAATACCCTTTCTTAGTTATCGAATTAAAGACAGGACTTAAAAAATAATAATCAAAATTGAATGTAGCACTTTCTACATCCAGAAGTTCATGAAAAGAACTACTAATAGAACATCCTTCTGCTCTATAGGCATCACAATAATCTTGTAAAGAGTCTTGCAGGAGCTTTCTTTTGTATTCCTTTATGTGTATCCCTCTCAAGCCGAAATCTTTTTGTAATTCATGGTATTCATGCAATACTATTTTTGCATGGTATTGGCTATCAATTTTGTTTAAGTAATTTCTGTAATATGTGATATTCTTACCTGGCTTTCTCAAATGAAAATACTGCAATCCGTTTTCGAAAAGCTGCTGCAAGATGTAATGTTCCTCTGTTACGTTTTGCTCTGGCGAAATCAAAACAATCATACACTCTTTTCTATAAGTAAACTTCAGAACCTTTATCTTTAAACTCCTCTGATTTTTCTTGCATCCCTTTCGCAAAAACCTCCTCACCTTCAACGTTATTTGCAGCTGCAAAATCACGTACCTCTTGTGAGATTTTCATAGAACAAAATTTAGGTCCACACATCGAGCAGAAATGCGCAATTTTTGCTCCCTCTGCTGGTAGTGTTTCATCGTGATATTCTCGTGCTAATTCTGGATCTAAACCAAGATTGAATTGATCTTCCCATCGGAATTCAAAACGCGCTTTACTAAGTGCATCATCTCGATGCTGTGCTCCTGGATGTCCTTTTGCCAAATCTGCCGCATGTGCTGCTAATTTGTAGGTAACTACTCCTGTTCGTACATCCTCTTTGTTAGGTAGACCTAAATGTTCTTTTGGTGTTACATAACACAACATAGCACAACCAAACCATCCAATCATGGCAGCACCTATTCCTGAGGTGATGTGGTCGTACCCAGGAGCAATATCTGTGGTTAATGGACCTAACGTGTAAAATGGAGCTTCATCGCAAGCTTCTAACTGTTTGTCCATATTTGCTTTAATCATATGCATTGGAACGTGACCAGGCCCCTCAATAAAACACTGTACCTCGTGTTTTCTCGCAATTTTAGTAAGTTCTCCAAGGGTTTCTAACTCGGCAAACTGCGCCTCATCGTTCGCATCTGCTATAGACCCAGGACGTAAGCCATCTCCCAATGAAAAAGCAACATCGTATGCTTTCATTATCTCACAAATTTCCTCAAAATGTGTGTAGAGGAAACTTTCTTTATGATGGGCTAAACACCATTTAGCCATAATAGAACCCCCTCTTGAGACGATACCGGTAACTCTTTTTGCTGTCATGGGAACATAACGTAAAAGAACACCAGCGTGAATGGTAAAGTAATCTACACCCTGTTCGGCTTGTTCAATTAAAGTATCTCTAAAAATCTCCCAAGTTAAGTCTTCTGCTACACCATTCACTTTTTCGAGTGCTTGGTATATTGGAACTGTTCCTACTGGTACCGGAGAATTCCTAATAATCCATTCTCGTGTTTCATGAATATTTTTACCCGTAGATAAATCCATAATGTTATCCGCACCCCAACGACAGGCCCAGACCGCTTTTTCTACCTCTTCTTCAATAGACGAAGTCGTTGCAGAATTTCCAATATTAGCGTTTATTTTCACCAAGAAATTTCGTCCTAAAATCATGGGTTCTGCTTCCGGATGGTTTATGTTAGAAGGAATAACAGCTCTTCCGCGAGCTACCTCTTCTCTAACAAATTCTGGGGTGATTTTTTTTGGAATACTAGCACCGAAATCTTGCCCAGGATGTTGCTTGGTCAAACGTGTCATTTCGTCAATTCGTTGGTTCTCACGAATTGCGATATACT
This sequence comes from Tenacibaculum sp. SG-28, assembly GCF_002954385.1. Lineage (GTDB taxonomy): Bacteria > Bacteroidota > Bacteroidia > Flavobacteriales > Flavobacteriaceae > Polaribacter. Next base: position 101,089 of record NZ_MQVY01000004.1, on the reverse strand, counting down.
CCATCTCTGGAGTTATTATTCCTTGTTTAGCGTAATGCAATTGCGTTACGTTTTTTCCTTTTTTAGCTCGCAGCGGTTTGTTTAAATGATTAAATCGTAAGTGATCTAAAGAAGGATCATTTAATCTTTTATTACAATATTGAGAAGAAAATTCTGGTAATTCTTCAACGTCACCTCTACTTCTTATCCAAGATTCCCTGATGCGTTCTAGACCATCATGAATGTTAATAGACTTCTCCGGATCGGTATATGGCCCTGAAGTATCATATACGGTAACAGGTTCGTTTGGAGTTCTCTTTTTAGTCATAGAATCTACGGTATCACTTAAAGTTATCTCTCGCATTGCAACTTGAATTTCAGGATGTATTTCCCCTTTTACATAAATTTTTTTTGAATTTGGAAATGGATTTCTGGTGATTCCATTTTGCTTTGGAGCTGTATCTTTTTTCTTCATGGTAAGAATATATTGTTTTGTTAGTGTTTGTTGTTTCGAAAAGTACTATCCGCCCTGGGTGGAAGTTATAATTAATACCGTATCGTTGTTCTTTACAATTTTGGAGGACCAATCTTCTTTTTTTACTACAGAGCTGTTTACTGCAACAGCAATTCCGCTTGAGGAAATTTGCATTTTCGCTACTAATTCTTGAATACTTAGTTCTGCATCAAATTTTTTTTGTAGGTCGTTTACTTGTATAGATATCATAAAAAATCATTAATTAAGTAAACCAAAGGAAGGAATAATAGAAATAAAAACTTAGTGCCAAAAGACATAAGCCAACTTTTCCCTACGCTGGTATTAACCATATCAGGTTCCAAGGATATTTCTCAAACTGAATGATCAGTTACTCCTAAAGTTTACAAATTCAAAGATACTAGTTTCTTTTAAAGCAGAAAAAAAAATTATTTTTAGAAAAAACACTCCTACTTGTTTGGGGTACGCTTAAGACAATATTTACCTCTTTAATACCTCTTACTCAAACATCTCATTTGTAGAAAAAGTGAAAGTAATAACAGCCAAAGATTTCCTTAGGCTACTCAAAAAAACTCAGTTGCGAAATTTAGCAGTATTAATCCTGAATAAAAGGACATCAAGGACAAAATACTGGTATTGTATTTACGCAGGTATACAATAATGCATAAAGAAGCATGGAACCGAAAAAAATCGAATGTGAAAAGTACCTACAAACTACATCCGAAAGAAAAATTTTACCTCAAAAAAAGCAGTACTAAAAACAAAAAAGAGAAGGGATACAACATCACGACCAAACTACGAATTACGCCTCAAGGAATAAGTTATAAAATTAGAATGTGTACTATCGTTTATTTCGAAAAAATCCACCCTTAGGAATTATACTTTAAAAGGGCCTATACATCGCATATAGCCCCTTGTTTTTTAATCGATATTAATCAAGCGAAAGTCTTCCAAATCTCGGTTACCGATTCAAGAATATCAAAAGCCGTTTCGGCCATCTTATTACCTTTTAAATCTAACAATGGATTTATCTCTACAATCTCCAAACAAGCAACCTTTTTACTTTCCATAAGCTTCTCTATAATAGTGATTACTTCGTCTGGATCAAAGCCTTTTGGAACAGGAGTTCCTGTACCGTAGGAAATCATATCACAATCCATGCCGTCTACATCAAAAGAAACGTAAAGGATATCACAATCACTTAGTCTTTGTAACGACTCGGTAACACATACTTCAAGGCCTCGATATCGAACTTCAGCAACTTTGTAGTTCTTTATGCCCAATTTTTCAATTTGCTTATCTTCCGGTTCTTCTGTATCTCTTACACCAAAATAAACAATGTGCTCTGGCAATACCTTTTGACCATGAACACCAATATTTTTCATTCTTTCCCATAACTCTGCGGTTTCCCTATCAACATCGTTTATAAGACAGTCCAAATTATCGTCTGCTATTGCAGCAGCTAAGGGCATCCCATGAATATTTCCTGAGGGTGAAGTATACGGTGAATGCAAATCAGCATGCGCATCTATCCAAATAACCCCAACCGTTTTATTTGGGTTAGCGGCCTTAACACCACTAATAGTACCAAGGGCAGAAGAATGATCACCTGATAAAACAACCGGGAAGTTATTTTCCTGTAAGTTTACTTTTACATGGTTAGAAAGTCTTTTACACTGGTTAAAAACACTTTCAATTCTTTTTGCAAAGGAATTATTAACCTTGTTGTAAATAGACTCATTCTCTGTAATTACATCTTCAAAATTATATTGTTCGAAATAATTACTTCCTTTATTTATGGCTGCGATTTCTAAAGCATCAATTCCCATATCAGAGCCTCGTGTTCCTGCTCCAATATCCGATCGATTCTTGATGATTTTTACTTCTTTCATTTGATTTTTATGTGCTAAATAAAAATGTCATTTAACTATAAATGACATTTTTATTTTTATCTTTTGTCTAAAGGTACAAATGGACGATAATTTTCACCAGAATATATCTGACGTGGTCTTCCAATTGGTTCTTTGCGTAAACGCATTTCTTTCCATTGTGCAATCCAACCTGGCAGGCGGCCTAAGGCAAACATTACCGTAAACATTTCGACCGGAATTCCCATAGCTCTGTAGATGATTCCTGAATAAAAATCTACGTTAGGATACAGCTTTCTATCTACAAAATAGGCATCATTTAAAGCTTCTTGCTCTAAACCTTTGGCTATATCTAATACCGGATCTTGTACTCCAAGATCACCTAATACTTCATCTGCAGCTACTTTAATAATTTTTGCCCTTGGATCAAAATTCTTATACACTCTGTGTCCGAAGCCCATCAATCGGAAAGGATCTTCCTTGTCTTTCGCTTTACCCATGTACTTTTTGGTATCGCCACCATCCTTCTTAATAGCTTCTAACATTTCTAATACTGCCTGGTTTGCTCCCCCATGAAGAGGCCCCCATAATGCAGATATTCCTGCAGAAATAGAAGCAAAAAGACCAGCATGAGATGACCCCACAATACGAACCGTAGAAGTAGAACAATTTTGCTCGTGATCTGCGTGTAATATTAATAATTTATCTAGTGCATTTTTTACAATAGGATTGATGTCGTACTCCTCGTTAGGCTTCTCGAACATCATTTTCATCACATTCTCAACATATCCTAATTTACGAGATCCGTAGTGTAATGGCAACCCGTTTAATTTGCGCATTGTCCAAGCAACTAAAACAGGGAATTTCCCCATTATTTTTACAATTGCATTGTACATATCTTCTTCTGAATCTACATTTACAGAAGAAGGATTGAAAGCTGTTAACGAAGATGTTAATGACGATAACACACCCATTGGATGCGCATTTTTAGGGAATGCATCAATTATTTTTTTAATATCATCATCCACAATCGCATTATCTAGTATGTCATTGTAAAATTTATCTAACTGGGCTTTTGTCGGTAAATCACCGAATATTAAAAGATAGGCTACCTCTAAAAAATCCGCTTTCTCTGCTAACTCTTCAATAGAATATCCTCTATATCTCAAAATTCCCTTTTCTCCATCTAAAAATGTTATAGCACTTTGACAAGAACCTGTGTTTTTGAAACCTGGGTCAATGGTAACAACACCATTGGAAACTGCTCTTAATGTTTTTATATCGATAGCTGTTTCATTTTCAGTTCCTTGTATTAGGGGGAATTCATAGGTGTTTTCGCCAATTTGTAGTTTTGCTATATCTGACATTATATATTTATATTTTTTTAATTGAAGTGAGTTGCGAAGATACCATTTTTTTGTAAATTTTGAAAAAGGGAACCCAATACTTTTTAGTCCTAAAAAATAAATGGTATTATTTTATAGATATGATAAAAAACAATCCCTAAGACCAGAAGCCTTAGGGATTTTAAGAATAAAATATGTGTTGATTATTGTATTTTAAAAGCCTTTTTTTGTGGGTAAAAAGCGATGTCTGCCAGGTTTTCTTCAATACGTAATAACTGATTGTATTTGGCCATGCGATCAGAACGAGATGCAGATCCTGTTTTTATTTGCCCGGTATTAAGTGCTACCGCTAAATCTGCTATGGTATTATCCTCAGTTTCCCCTGATCTATGACTCATGACAGAGGTGTATCCGGCATTATGAGCCATGTTTACCGCAGCGATGGTTTCTGTTAATGTTCCGATTTGATTAACTTTAATAAGAATAGAATTTGCGATTCCATTTTCTATTCCTCTTGCGAGTCTCTCTACGTTGGTTACGAACAAGTCATCTCCTACAAGTTGTACTTTATCCCCTATCTTCTCCGTAAGGTATTTCCAACCATCCCAATCATTTTCATCCATTCCATCTTCAATAGATATAATAGGATACTTTTCAGTTAATTCCGCTAAGTAGTTTGCTTGTTCCTCACTGCTGCGAATTTGTCCTTTGTCTCCTTCAAATTTTGTATAATCGTAGGTACTATTTACATAAAACTCTGCCGCCGCACAGTCTAAAGCTATCATAATTTCGTCTCCAAAAGAATACCCAGCGTTTTTAGTAGCTAGTGCTATAGTTTCTATGGCGTCCTCTGTTCCATTTAAGGTAGGTGCAAAACCACCTTCATCACCTACTGCAGTAGAAAGACCTCTATCGTGCAATACCTTTTTTAAATGATGAAAAATTTCAGATCCAATTTGCATCGCTTGTGAAAAGGTAGCTGCTTTAACCGGCATGATCATGAATTCCTGAAAAGCAATCGGTGCATCGGAATGCGAACCGCCGTTGATAATATTCATCATTGGAACTGGCATAGTATTGGCAGAAACACCACCTACATAGCGATACAAAGGCAATCCTAACTCGTTTGCAGCAGCTTTTGCGACCGCTAGCGATACCCCTAAAATAGCATTAGCCCCTAATTTTGATTTATTTGGAGTTCCGTCTAAATCGATCATAATTTTATCGACTAGATTTTGCTCAAAAACAGATACTCCTAATAACTCTTCGGCGATTAGCGTATTTACATTTTCAACTGCTTTTAATACTCCTTTTCCCATATAGGTATTACCTCCATCACGTAACTCGACTGCTTCGTGCTCACCAGTAGATGCTCCCGATGGTACTGCAGCTCGACCCTGAATCCCATTTTCGGTTGTTACGTCTACCTCTACCGTAGGATTTCCTCTTGAATCAAAAATTTGACGTGCGTGGATGTTTATAATAATACTCATAATTATATATTTATTTTTCTAGAATTGACGGTAGCAATTTACAAAATACTACACGTTTCTCTGTGAATTAATAGGTGATTTTGCGAAAACGTTATCAAAGACAAATTCCCGTTAGAAAAACGGGAATTTTATTATGCTTTTGATTTTTTTATATTTTCAATGAATTGATCGAACAAATATTCTGCGTCGTTTGGTCCCGGGCTTGCCTCGGGATGGTATTGCACAGAAAATACGTTTTTACTTTTCATTTTTATGCCTGCAACAGTATGATCATTTAGATGTACATGTGTTATTTCGACATCTCCATGCGCTTCGGTCTCTTCTCTATTAATAGCAAAACCGTGATTTTGAGAAGTAATTTCGCCTTTACCAGTTACTAAGTTTTTAACTGGATGGTTAATCCCTCTATGTCCATTGTGCATTTTATAGGTAGAAATACCATTTGCTAAGGCAATAACTTGATGCCCTAGACATATACCAAACAAAGGAAGGTCTCTGGCGATAATTTCTCTTGCTAGGTTTTGCGCATCTACTAGCGGCTCAGGATCCCCAGGGCCATTAGAAATAAAATATCCATCTGGAGAGAAATTTTGCATCTCTTCAAAAGAGGCATTGTATGGATATACCTTAATATAAGCTCCTCTCTTGGCTAAGTTTCTTAAAATATTTTTCTTAATTCCGATATCTAAAGCAGATATCTTTAATGGAGCATTTTCGTCACCAACAAAATAAGGCTCTGTGGTAGAAACCTTTGAAGCCAACTCTAGTCCTTCCATTTTTGGAGTTCTCGCTAATTGCTCTTTTAGAGCATCTATATTTTCTATATCGGTAGAAATAATCGCATTCATCGCACCATTCTCTCTAATGTAGGAAACTAATGCTCTGGTATCGACATCCGAAATAGCTACTAAATTGTGTTTAACAAACCAATCCTTTAAGCTTCCATTGGAATCAGGACGGGAATGAATGAAACTAAAATTTCTACATACTAAACCGGATATCTTAATTCCTTCCGATTCAACTTCTCTATCGTTTACACCATAATTTCCGATGTGTGCATTGGTGGTTACCATTATCTGTCCGTAATACGACGGATCAGTAAAAATTTCCTGGTACCCAGTCATACCGGTATTAAAACAGATTTCTGCGGTAGCAGTTCCTTCTATTCCGATAGATTTTCCATAAAAAATAGTTCCATCTGCTAATAAAACTAATGCTTTGTTACGTGGCTGGTATTTCATTTAGTGTGTTGTATAATTTGTTTGCAAAAATATAAAAAAGGGATAAACATAAAATGTTCATCCCTTTAATATGATTGCTAAAAATTTTCATTTTTATTCTTCTTCTTGGCTTGCTTGTGTTTCGACAGCAGCTGGAGTTTCAGCCTTTTTACCACCTCCACGACGGCTTCGACGTGTAGACTTTTTAGCCTTATTTCCTTTTGGATTGTATAACTCGTTGTAATCTACTAGTTCTACCATTGCCATAGGAGCGTTATCTCCTTGACGGTTTCCTAATTTGATGATACGAACATATCCTCCTGGTCTATCCGCTACCTTAACAGAAATCTCTTTGAAAAGTTCTGTCACTGCAAATTTGTTACGCAAATAACTAAAAACAACTCGACGGTTGTGTGTAGTGTCTGCTTTTGATTTGGTAATTAGAGGCTCTACGAATTTACGCAAAGCTTTGGCTTTTGCTTCTGTAGTGTTAATTCGTTTATGCTCTATTAAAGAACAAGCCATATTAGACAACATTGCTTTTCTATGTGCTGTCTTTCTACCTAAATGATTAAATTTCTTTCCGTGTCTCATGACATTTGGGTTTAGCTTTCATCTTGCTTCTACTTCCTATAAAGGAGCAAAATATGAAAGGTTAATCTCTATCTAATTTATATTTACTTAAATCCATTCCAAAATTAAGGCCTTTATTATGCACTAACTCTTCTAACTCAGTTAATGATTTTTTACCAAAGTTTCTAAACTTCATTAAGTCACTTTTATTGAATGATACTAAATCTCCTAAAGTATCTACTTCTGCCGCTTTTAAACAGTTTAACGCACGTACTGAAAGATCCATATCTACTAATTTGGTCTTTAACAATTGACGCATGTGTAATGATTCCTCATCGTATGTCTCGGTTTGGGCTATTTCATCAGCTTCCAGAGTAATACGCTCATCAGAGAATAACATAAAATGGTGAATTAAAATTTTTGCTGCCTCGGTTAAAGCATCCTTAGGATTTATAGATCCATCGGTATCTATGTCAAAAATTAATTTTTCATAATCTGTTTTCTGCTCTACACGAAAGTTTTCTATCGCGTATTTTACATTCTTAATTGGTGTGTAAATAGAATCTGTAAAGATAGTTCCCATAGGACTACCCGTACGTTTATTCTCTTCAGCAGGTACAAAACCTCTACCTTTTTCGATAGTAATTTCAGCACCTAAGCTAACAGACTTATCCATGTTACATATCACTAACTCTGGATTTAAAACTTGAAAACCTGAGATAAACTTTTGCAAGTCTCCTGCGGTTAATTGTTCTTGTCCTGAAACAGAAATAGATACAGTTTCTCTATCAGTATCTTCAATCTGCTTTTTGAAACGAACTTGTTTTAAGTTCAAAATTATTTCAGTAACATCTTCAACAACACCTTGAATAGTTGAAAATTCATGATCGACTCCGTCGACACGCAATGACGTAATAGCGAAACCTTCTAAAGAAGATAACAAAACTCTACGCAGTGCATTACCTACTGTTAAGCCGAAACCAGGTTCTAAAGGTCTGAACTCAAATCTACCAGAAAAATCTGTAGATTCAATCATGATAACTTTATCTGGTTTTTGAAAATTTAAAATTGCCATATATTAGTTCTTCGTTTTAATTGTTATTTAGTTGCGCGGTTTGAAAGTGTGAAGAATGTCTAACAAACCCTTTGGCTAAATACCAATATTGTTAATTATTATTTAGAGTATAATTCTACAATTAATTGCTCTTTGATGTTCTCAGGAATCTGTAATCTCTCTGGAGCTTTGATAAAAGTACCAGATTTTTGGTCTGCATTCCACGATAACCATTCGTATACATTACTATTAGCAGCTAATGCATTTTCAATAGCCTCTAATGATTTAGATTTTTCTCTTACGGCTACTACATCTCCAGCTTTTAATCGGTAAGAAGGAATGTTAACGATTTCACCATTCACAGTAATATGACGGTGAGAAACCAATTGACGACCTGCTCTTCTTGAATTAGCAATACCTAAACGGAACACTACATTGTCTAAACGAGACTCACATAACTGCAATAAAACTTCACCAGTAATACCCTTAGAGGCTGATGCTTTTTTAAATAAGTTACTGAATTGACGCTCTAAAATACCGTAGGTATATTTCGCTTTTTGCTTTTCCATTAATTGAATCGCATATTCTGATTTCTTTCCTCTTCTCTTACCAACTCCATGTTGTCCTGGAGGATAGTTTCTTTTTTCGAAGTTCTTATCGTCTCCGAAAAATTGCTTCGCCAAATTTACGAGCAATCTTTGTTTTTGGTCCTGTATATCTTGCCATTTCTATTAAATTGAGTAGGGATTATGAATTAAGGCGTACTCCTTCGATAATCGTATATCCTACTTAGGTTAAAATTATTAATAATTAAAATTAAGCATATAAGCTGCGATAAATCAGCTTATACTCTTCTTCTTTTAGGTGGACGACATCCATTGTGAGGAATTGGTGTAACATCGATAATTTCTGTTACTTCGATTCCAGCATTATGGATAGATCTGATTGCAGATTCTCTTCCGTTACCTGGTCCTTTTACATATACTTTAACTTTACGTAAACCAGCTTCTTTTGCAACTGATGCACAATCTTCAGCAGCTAATTGAGCTGCGTAAGGAGTATTCTTTTTAGAACCTCTAAAGCCCATTTTTCCAGCTGAAGACCAAGAGATAACATCTCCTTTTTTATTTGTTAAAGATATAATGATATTGTTGAATGATGCAGTTACGTGTGCTTCACCTACTGACTCAATTACAACTTTACGTTTCTTTGTTACTTTAGACTTTGCCATAATTCTTTACAATTGTAAAAAATAATCAAGGATTATTTTTTCTTGTTAGCTACAGTTTTTCTCTTACCTTTTCTTGTACGAGAGTTATTCTTAGTTCTTTGCCCTCTTAGTGGTAATCCAAGTCTGTGACGAATACCCCTTTGACATCCGATGTCCATTAAACGCTTAATGCTTAATTGAACTTCAGAACGTAACTCACCCTCTATAGTGTAAGTTCCAACTTGCTCACGAATTGCTGCAATTTGATCATCAGTCCAATCTTGAACTTTGATACTCTCATCAATATTTGCAGTAGCTAAAATCTCTTTAGCTCTACTGTTTCCTATACCAAAGATATAAGTTAAAGCTATAACTCCTCTTTTATTCTTTGGAATATCTATACCTGCGATTCTTGCCATAACTAACCTTGTCTTTGTTTAAATCTAGGATTCTTTTTGTTTATTACATATAATCTGCCCTTTCTGCGAACAATTTTGCAGTCGGCACTTCTTTTTTTCAATGATGCTCTTACTTTCATCAGTTTTGTGTTTTAATATCTGTAAGTAATTCTTGCTTTAGATAAATCATAAGGACTCATTTCTAATTTTACCTTATCTCCTGGTAATAATTTGATGTAATGCATACGCATTTTACCCGAAATGTGAGCCGTAACAATATGTCCGTTCTCTAATTCTACACGAAACATAGCATTTGATAATGCTTCTGTAATCGTTCCGTCTTGTTGAATAGCTGGTTGTTTAGCCATATTACTTTAATGATTTTCTGTTACTATTACCCGTTTTCATTAAACCGTCATAACGACTGTTTAATAGATACGAATTAATTTGCTGAATAGTGTCAATCGCCACTCCTACCATAATTATCAAGGAAGTTCCACCATAAAACATCGCCCAGTTTTGCGTTACGCCAAACTTAACGATAATTGCCGGCAATATAGAAAGTGCTGCTAAGAATAAAGAACCTGGAAAGGTAATTTTTGATAGAACTGAATCTAAAAAATTAGCCGTTTCTTCTCCTGGTTTATATCCTGGCACGAATCCATTACTCCTCTTTAAATCTTCTGCCATTTTATTCGTTGGAATTGTAATAGCCGTGTAAAAATAACTAAAGATAATAATTAGGATAGCGAATATAACGTTATACCATAAACCGAAATTATCAGCTAAACTATTTAAAGCAGGGTATTTCTGACCCAATGCTACCGGTAAAAACATAATTGCTTGGGCAAATATGATCGGCATTACACCTGCGGCGTTTAACTTTAAAGGAATATACTGTCTTGCGCCATCTACATCCTTGATGTTTGTAACAGCTGTACGTCGAGCATATTGCACTGCAACTTTACGAACTGCAGTTACTAATAAAACGGTTAATAAAATTACGACAAACCAAACGATTAATTCGATTAAGATCATCATGACACCACCTCCTCCGGCATTTTCTGTTTTCGAAACTACCTCCTGAAGGAAAGCTACTGGGAAGTTAGCAATAATACCTACTGTAATTAGTAACGATATCCCGTTACCAACACCTTTATCAGTAATTCGCTCACCTAACCACATAGCAAATATGGTTCCTGCGGTTAATAAAATCATAGAAGAAACCCAGAAAGTTGCACCACCTACTAAAAAAGCAGAATCTGGCAAACCGAATTGCGTCTGAATTAATCCAATATACCTGGTCCTTGGAACATGGTAATTAAAATTGTTAACCAACGAGTGATTTGTGTAATCTTTTTTCTTCCACTCTCTCCATCTTTTTGAAGTTTTTGTAAATAAGGTACCGCGATACCCATTAATTGCACAACAATAGATGCAGAAATGTATGGCATTATACCAAGGGCCATGACTGACGCTCTAGCAAATGCACCACCTGTAAATGCGTTTAATAAACCTAAAAGACCGCCTCCAGCTTGATCTTTTAATGCTGTTAGTTGGGTTGGATCTATTCCAGGTAAAGGAACAGCTGCCATAAACCTATAAACAGCAATTAAACCAATGGTTAAAAGAATTTTTTCCTTTAACTCCTCAATCTTGAAAATGTCTTTTAAAGTATTTATAAAATTCATCATTTACAGTTTTCTTATAAGGTAACCGCCTCTCCACCAGCAGCTTCAATAGCTGACTTAGCAGATGCAGTAAATTTGTGTACAGTGATATTTAATTTAGCTTTTAACTCGCCACGACCTAGAACTTTAACTAAATCATTTTTACGAGCTAAACGGTTTTCAACCAACACCTCTAAAGAAACAGTGTCAGTGATTTTACCACTATCTACTAAATTTTGTAATGTATCTAGATTTACACCAACATACTCTTTGCGATTGATGTTTGTAAATCCAAATTTAGGAACACGTCTTTGTAGTGGCATTTGACCACCTTCGAATCCTATTTTACGAGAATATCCTGAACGAGATTTAGCTCCTTTATGACCTCTTGTAGAGGTACCTCCGTGACCAGACCCTTCACCACGAGCGATTCTTTTACCGCTTTTTGTAGATCCCGATGCTGGTTTTAAGTTATGTAAACTCATCTTATATTATCTTATTTAATTTCTTCTACAGAAACTAAGTGTTTAACTTTATTTACCATTCCCAAAATTGTAGCCGACGCATCGTGTTCTACAGTTTGGTTAATTTTACGTAAACCTAACGCCTCTAGGGTTCTTTTTTGATTTTTAAGGCGACCAATTTTACTCTTAACTTGTGTAACTTTAATTTTACTCATCGTCTTAAATTTTAACCGTTAAAAACTTTCTCTAAAGAAATCCCTCTTTGCTGTGCAATCGTGTGAGCACTTCTCAATTGTAAAAGTGCGTCAAAAGTTGCTTTAACAACGTTATGCGGATTTGATGATCCTTGAGACTTAGATAATACATCTTTTACTCCTACTGATTCTAATACGGCACGAACTGCTCCACCGGCAATAACTCCCGTACCATGAGATGCAGGCTTGATGAATACTTTTGCACCACCAAATTTACCTTTTTGTTCATGTGGCAAAGTTCCGTCTAAGATAGGTATGCGTACTAAATTCTTTTTCGCATCTTCTACTGCTTTCGCAATGGCAGAAGCAACGTCTTTAGACTTCCCTAATCCATGTCCAACTACACCGTTACCATCTCCTACAACAACAATTGCAGAAAAACCAAAAGCTCTACCACCTTTAGTTACTTTGGTAACACGTTGAACGCCTACTAATTTATCAACAAGCTCTAATCCGCTTGGTTTTACTCTTTCTACGTTTTTATATCCTAACATAATATAATTTCTTAAAATTTTAAACCAGCTTCTCTAGCAGCATCTGCTAATACTTTAACTCTTCCGTGGTATAAATATCCATTACGATCAAAGGATACAGTTTCTACACCAGCTTTTACAGCTTTTTCGGCGATAGACTTACCTACAGCGGTTGCAGCTTCTGCTTTAGAACCAGATGTAATTTCTTTATCTCTCGATGAAACAGAAGCTAAAGTTACTCCAGCCACGTCATCGATTAATTGTGCATAAATCTCTTTGTTACTTCTGAAAACAGACAACCTTGGTTTCTCAGCTGTTCCAGTAACTATCTTTCTTATTCTATGCTTAATACGTTGTCTTCTTTCAAGCTTTGATAATGCCATAATAATTTCTCTTAATTTATTATGCAGATTTACCTGCTTTTCTTCTTAATACTTCTCCTACAAACTTAATTCCTTTTCCTTTGTAAGGCTCTGGCTTACGGAAAGAACGGATTTTTGCAGCTACTTGACCAACTAGTTGCTTGTCGTGCGAAGTTAACTTAATGATTGGGTTTTTTCCCTTTTCAGAAATAGTTTCTACTTTAACTTCAGGAGCTAAATTTAGAACGATATTGTGCGAAAAACCTAAAGCTAAATCTAACTTTTGGCCTTGATTAGACGCTCTATATCCTACACCTACTAATTCTAATTCTTTAGTATAGCCCTTGCTAACACCTTCTACCATATTCACAATTAGTGATCGGTATAATCCGTGTGCTGCTTTGTGCTCTTTACTATCTGATGGCCTTTTTACTAAAACAGTACCATCTTCAATTGTTACAGTAATATCAGAAGTAAGCTTTTGTGAAAGCTCTCCTAATTTACCTTTTACTGTTACCACGTTATCGTTTACTTTAACTTCAACACCTTGTGGCAATGCGATTGGATTATTTCCTATTCTACTCATTTCTACAAAATGTTTTTAGTAAACGTAACACAATACTTCTCCACCTACGTTTTCAAGACGTGCTTTCTTATTGGTCATCACACCTTTCGATGTAGACACAATAGCAATACCAAGGCCATTTAAAACTCTTGGCATTTCTTTAGCAGCAACGTACTTTCGTAAACCAGGTGTAGATACTCTTTGAATTTTCCTAATAACCGACTCTTTCGTGGTTCTGTCGTACTTTAAAGCTATCTTGATAGACCCTTGAACAGAATCGTCATTGAATTGATAACTTAAAACGTACCCTTGATCGAACAAAATTTTGGTCATTTCCTTCTTCAGTTTAGAAGCAGGAATCTCTACTACTCTATGCCCAGCTGCAATAGCATTTCTGACACGAGTAAGATAATCCGCGATTGGATCTGTGTACATAATTAATTAAATTGTGGTTTTGGTTTTTAATAACTTCTATTGTTCCTACGAAAGTCGTAGCTATTAAACCTGAAACCAGTTAATACTTGATTTACTGTTGTTTATGTATTTCATTGCGTTTGTGATTGCCAAAGCAAATTTTGTAAGGTTCTCGACAAGACACAATTACCCCATAAAAAACAGAGTGCAAATATACATAAAGTTTTTGAAATTCAAACCATTTTTACAATTATCGTTTTGAGTATTAATTTATTGTAAAAATCATACCACAAAAGAAATATTAGTAAACTATTTTATCGATTGTAATTTTTTCTTTTTGATTATTAAGATTTACTATTTTAATTTCTTTTGTCTGATGAGGCAAGCCGTAATTTTGATAGATTGTATACTTTAAAAAAACGGGATTAATATCAGATTCTTTCGATAAAGAGGTTATATTTATAATCCATTCTCCTTCAGGTGCGGAAGCTTTATCAATTATAAATTCCTCCATATATATTCCCGATGAAACCTCTTGTAATAGTTTTTCTCGATTCTCTAAGAAACTATGATTCCAGGTGAAATATTTCTTATTTGGATCTACAAATTGTACTTCAAATTCAATATTTTTATCATTCCATTCAAATACTATTCGAAAATCATTATCTAGTTTTTTATCAAAAATATCATCCGGTAAATTCTGAAAATTCACCTCGGATTTATGACTCATTAATAAATGACGAACCTCATTTTTAATTGCTCTTTGAAATTCAATCATCCCTGAATCCAAAGATGTGTTGGAAAGTAACTTTTTATATAAAACCATTGCTTGTTCATGAGCACCAGTCAAATCATAAAGTACAGCTAAATCTCGATAAGATTGTAGCTCATTAGGAAGTAACTCTAATATTCTTTCATAGATATGTGTTGCTTCTTTTAACTTTCCTATTTCCTCTAACTTAAAAGCTAATGTTTTTAATGCCTTTGGATTATCATAAGCAATTTCTGCAATATTAGACAATACTTGATATGCCGTATCTTTATTCCATTGCATAAAATGATTCGCTACATCTAGATAAAAAGGAACAGAAAAAGAACGATTATCCTCCTTTGCCCTTAGATATAAAGAATGAGCTACATCGAAATTCTCTGTATCCAAAAGACCGTTTATATATACAGATTGCTGAAAAACATCCTCTAAAAGAGGAACCGTTTCTTCATATTCGTTTCCAGATACTAAAGCTGAATTTCCATTTTTGGTTTTATTAGCGAAACCTGATTTTGTTCTCACAACAATTACACCATTAGCTCCTGCTGAACCGTATCTTATCGAAGCAGACAATCCCTTTAAAACATATACAGCCTTAATTCGTTGTGGACTTAAAAAGTTTAAATCACTTATTATACCTCCATCGAGTATAAATAATGGATCAGAGGCCGGAGAGGAAATACTAGAATTTAAACTTCTAACTAATCGAAAACTAGCATTAACTCTTGAACCCGATACAAAGATCCCAGGTATACGTCGCATCAAATCACTAAAGAAAATATCTGATGGACGAATATCTTTATCTAAAAGATAAGACCCTTGCAGAGATGCATGATTAAACCCTTCTAATGCCATAAGAGCGTTTTCTTCATTTCTTTCTTCCCTTCTCTTTTTGTTTAATTCATCTTCA
The DNA here is from genome assembly GCF_002954385.1 of Tenacibaculum sp. SG-28. GTDB lineage: Bacteria > Bacteroidota > Bacteroidia > Flavobacteriales > Flavobacteriaceae > Polaribacter. The sequence continues at coordinate 85,574 of NZ_MQVY01000004.1, read as the reverse complement.
TCCAATGCAACTTCGTCCAGTAATTCTCCATCTATCTCTAATTTAACATCTATGTTTTTTTTGCTGCAACTAGCATCTCTTTTGATTTCATTCCTAAACGTGTTACCTGGAGCGTATCATTGTATTTTGCAGGAATTGAATAAGAACCATCTTCTTTAGACAGAACTTCAACAAAAGTATTTTTAATCCGTATAGATGCATTATAAACGGGGCCATTAAAGTCGTATACTTTACCATAAATATTTCCTGAAGTTGAAGAGGAATTGTATACTTGCGTATCCTCAATATTTTGGGTCATAAAATTAAGTCCTGCTTTTACAGGAGTATTACTTAAATTTACAAAATATCCTTCCGACAAAAATGCCAGCTCTTGTAAGAAAACAGAATCCGAATCTAAATTAGAGTTTATACAAAAAATAGGAATAGAGGTATCTAATTCGGGGTGGCTTAATGTTGCATATCCATCAGAGAACAATAAAGCAGCATCGTATTTAGAATCTAAATCCTTAGGTAAAAGTGAATAACTAGTAGCACCATCATATTTTAAACTTCTCAGGTAGGATACTATTGTTGAAGATTTCCCTCTGTTTAAAGTAAATGATTTATGATTTGTGATTATAGAATTAAAAGCAATTACATCAATATCCGCATTGTTCACCCATTTAAAATATTCTTCCAATAGTTCGAACTCTCTTTCTTTGTTATCTTTTGAAGACATAGACAATGAGGTATCCCATAAAAGTAATAATCTTGATGGAGTATCTCGTTTAACAAACTTTTTTTGTTTTTTATCTGGATAGGATGTAAGCATACTAAAATTCATGAATACATTAGGAATTTTAACCCACTTATCCTGACTTATATACTTGGTAAAAGTTGGTCCTTTACCTGAATTTCCACCAATAACAAATCCAAGAGTATCACCGTAAACTTCAACTAACTCAATACTAACGATAATATCGTCATTAACAATTATGTTATATGGCCATAAATCAATTTTTTCAATTCCTTCTTTGATAGAGACAGTATGATATATTTCGGAATTTAAAATATTTTTTCTAGGATATCCTTTATTGAATTCATAAAGATTAATCCTAAGCTTAATACTATCGGAGACATTTTCAAGAATACGAATTCGCAAATCTTTTAATTTAGAGTTTTTTTCATAAATCTTAATACGAGAGGCAATCTCGCCACCAAGCGCCATATCACCCTTCCAATATCCAATTGTTTTAGGGTCAGGAACTAAACTTCCTACATTCTTGTCTTTTGTAACGGATGAAGTCAGACTCACCTCGTTTAATTCAATTTCCTTAGATGATAAATACAATTTGTTAGTTGTATCTAAGGCACGAAATAGATCTTTAGCTTTGATTTTTAGAGATTCATAACCTAAATGTGAAAACTGAAGAATTTCACCTTCCCATACTTTATCCTCATCGTACTTTAATGTAAAAAAACCTTTTTCGTTAGTAACAGTACCAATGCCTTTTCCTAAAAATCCGACATTTACATATGGAATAGGAACCTTAGTAGTTTCATCAAGAACATACGCTTCAATAGTAATTTCATATTGGGCATGAACTGGTAATAGTGTGATAATAAAAAATAGAGTAGTAATAAATGATTTCATAGAAAATTTGTTTGTTTTTAGAATTGTTATTTTATTAAATAAAACACAATATGATCTTTTTATAGCTTTTAATAAAATTATAAAAAAATCAATAAAAATCCAATAAAATCATAAAAAAAACAAAGAATTAACAAAAAAACAGTAATAATTATATAAAAAGACTACAATTTGCAACACTATTTTCATTAATAAAATATAAAACTGCTAAAAATATTCTCAAAATAAATAATATATAAGAAATTTAGATTTGTTTTAAAAAAAGTCATGCTTATATAAGCATGACTTTTTTTTTATAGGTCGGTTCTTACCAACTAGCTTTTTTAACCCCAGGAATTAATCCTTGGTTTGCCATTTCACGGAAAGTAACACGTGAAATACCGAATTGACGCATATACCCTTTAGGACGACCCGTTAATTTACAACGATTGTGCTGTCTTATCGGAGATGCGTTCTTTGGTAACTTTTGTAACGCTTCATAGTCTCCAGCTTCTTTTAAAGCTTTTCTCTTTTCCGCATACTTTGCTACCATTTTAGCTCTTTTGCGCTCGCGCGCTTTCATTGATTCTTTAGCCATCTTTTAGTTCTTTTTAAATGGTAAACCTAATTCTCCTAATAATGATTTAGCTTCTTTATCAGTAGTTGCAGAAGTTACAAACGTAATATCCATACCACTAATTTTTTTAACTTGATCAATATTGATTTCTGGGTAAATGATTTGCTCAGTAATTCCTAAATTGTAATTACCTCTACCATCAAAACCATTAGCTTTTATTCCGTTGAAGTCTCTTACTCGTGGTAAAGAGGCTGTAATTAAACGGTCTAAAAACTCATACATTTTAACACCTCGTAACGTAACTTTAGCACCGATTGGCATACCTTTACGTAATTTGAAGTTGGCAATGTCTTTTTTCGAAATTGTAGAAACTGCTTTTTGACCAGTAATCGTTGTTAACTCCTCAACAGCGTATTCTATTAATTTCTTATCTGCTATAGCTGCTCCAACACCTTTACTAACTACGATTTTCTGTAGCTTAGGTACTTGCATTACATTGCTATAACCGAACTCATCAGTAAGAGCTTTGATAACTCTGCTCTGGTACTCTTCCTTTAATCTTGGTACGTAACTCATGGTTATATTGCTTTATCTGATTTTTTCGAAAATCTAACTTTTTTATCACCTTCCATTTTATAACCAACTCTTACTGCCTCACCGTTTTCCACTAAAGCAACGTTAGATATATGTAAAGGTGCCTCCTTTTTTACAATTCCTCCTTGTGGATTTGCAGCACTTGGCTTTGTGTGTTTAGATATCATATTGACACCTTCCACTAAAACTCTGTCCTTATCTTTAAGAATTTGTAAAACTTTACCTTCAGATCCTTTGTGATCTCCTGCTAGAACTTTAACAGTATCTCCTGATTTAATTTTGAACTTCTTCATCTTAAATACATTATTAAAGCACCTCTGGTGCAAGTGATACGATCTTCATAAATTGTTTCTCGCGTAATTCACGAGCAACAGGTCCAAATACACGTGTACCTCTCATTTCCTCGGTTGGATTTAATAGTACACAAGCATTATCATCAAAACGGATATATGATCCGTCTTTACGTCTAACTTCTTTCTTAGTACGAACAACAACTGCACGAGAAACTTGACCTTTCTTCACAGTTCCGTTTGGAGTTGCAGATTTAACCGTAACAACGATTTTGTCTCCAACGCTAGCGTAACGCTTTTTTGTTCCTCCTAAAACTCTAATCACTAAAACTTCTTTTGCTCCAGTGTTATCTGCTACTTTTAATCTTGATTCTGTCTGTAACATATTATTTAGCTCTTTCTAGGATTTCTACTAATCTCCAACGTTTAGATTTACTTAATGGACGAGTTTCCATTATTTTTACAGTATCACCTTCGTTGCAATCGTTATTCTCGTCATGTGCAACATACTTTTTCGTCTTTAAAACGAACTTTCCGTACATTGGGTGTTTAACTCTTTTTACCTCGCTAACAACGATAGATTTCTCCATCTTGCTGCTTGATACAACACCTATTCTCTCTTTTCTAAGATTTCTTTTTTCCATCTTTAAAACTGACTAGAATTATTGTAATTCTCTTTTAGTTAATTCTGTAGCAATTCTTGCTACAGTTCTTCTTAAGCTACGTAACTCTAAAGGATTCTCCAATGGAGTTAGGGCGTGAGCATCTTAAGATCATTATAATTCTTTTTTAACGCCGCGAACTTTTCTTGTAAGTCAGCGATTGATAATTCTTTAATTTCTGATTGTTTCATGTTCTATAGAATTAAGCGTTAAAATCAAAATCTCTTGCAACTACAAACTTCGTTTTTACTGGAAGTTTTTGTGCTGCTAAACGTAAGGCTTCTTTTGCAACTTCCATTGGCACACCACCAACTTCAAACAAAATTCGACCTGGTTTTACTACTGCAACGAAATGATCAGGTGCACCTTTACCTTTACCCATACGTACTTCTAATGGTTTTTTGGTAATAGGCTTGTCTGGAAAAATTTTAATCCATAGTTGCCCTTCTCTTTTCATATAACGAGTTGCCGCGATACGAGCTGCTTCTATTTGGCGCGAGGTAAGTAAGTTCTGGTCTAGAGATTTGATACCAAACATTCCATTAGAAAGCTGAGTACCTCTACCTGAGTTACCACTCATATTACCCTTGCCCTTTTGAACTCTACGGAACTTTACTCTTTTTGGCTGTAACATGTGTAATTTCTTTTAAAAAATTATTTTCTTCTACGAGGTTGACGTTTTCCTCCTTTGTTAGAATTACCTTTTTGCTTTGATAATCCAACTAATGGAGATAACTCACGCTTTCCATAAACCTCACCTTTCATTATCCATACTTTTACACCGATTCTTCCGTATGTAGTATGTGATTCAACAAGTGCATAATCGATATCTGCTCTAAAAGTAGAAAGTGGAATTCTTCCTTCTTTGTAGTGCTCAGAACGTGCCATTTCAGCACCGTTTAAACGACCAGACAACTGAACTTTGATACCTTCTGCGTTCATGCGCATAGCAGCAGCAATTGCCATTTTAGTAGCTCTTTTGTAAGAAATTCTATTCTCAATCTGACGTGCAATACTAGATGCTACTAATTTTGCATCTAATTCTGGACGCTTGATTTCAAATATATTAATTTGAACTTCCTTACCAGTAATTTTCTTAAGCTCTTCTTTTAACTTGTCTACCTCTTGTCCACCTTTTCCGATAATGATACCAGGTCTAGCGGTAGTGATAGTAACGGTTACAAGTTTAAGCGTACGCTCAATAATTACACGAGAAACACTTGCCTTAGATAATCTAGCGTAAATATACTTTCTTATCTTGTCATCTTCAGCAATTTTATCGCCGTAGTCATTTCCACCATACCAGTTAGATTCCCATCCTCTGATGATTCCTAAACGATTTCCTATTGGATTTGTTTTTTGTCCCATTTCTACTTTGATTAATTACTGTTATTTTTAGCACCTAACTCTAAGGTTACGTGGTTAGAACGTTTTCTAATTCTGTGTGCACGTCCTTGCGGAGCTGGTCTTAACCTTTTTAACATTCCAGCGCTATCTACGTATATAGATTTAACGAATAGTCCTGCGTCTTCGATACTTGCGTCTTCGTTTTTAGCTTGCCAGTTGGCGATAGCTGATAACAATAACTTTTCTAAGTTACGAGATGCTTCTTTCGGGCTGAATTTTAAGATTTGTAGAGCTTTTTCCACTTCTACTCCTCTAACTAAATCTGCTACCAAGCGCATTTTTCTTGGTGATGTAGGACAGTTAGTAAGCTTAGCAAAAGCTTTTTGCTTTCTAGCTTCCTTTAACTGCGTTGCCATGTTGTGTTTACGACTTCCCATAATTTCCTACTATTTTTTACCTTTATTTTTTGCACCTGCATGTCCTCTAAAAGAACGAGTTGGTGAAAATTCTCCTAATTTATGACCTACCATGTTTTCTGTTACGTAAACAGGTACAAACTGACGTCCGTTATGCACAGCGATAGTTTGTCCAACGAAATCAGGAGTAATCATACTTGCTCTAGACCAAGTTTTAATTACTGATTTACTTCCAGATTCAACGTTAGCTAACACTTTCTTCTCTAACTTATAGTGAACGTAAGGTCCTTTTTTTAATGATCTTGCCATGACTTATTATTTCTTTCTACGTTCTATAATATACTTATTACTAGCTTTGGTTTTTGATCTAGTCTTAAATCCTTTTGCAGGAATACCATTTCTAGATCTTGGGTGACCTCCTGAAGAACGTCCTTCACCACCACCCATTGGGTGATCAACAGGGTTCATTCTTACTGCGTTGGTTCTAGGTCTTCTTCCTAACCATCTACTTCTACCAGCTTTACCAGAAACTAACAATTGGTGGTCTGAATTAGACACTACCCCAATAGTAGCTTTACAAGTTAACAAGATTAATCTTGTCTCTCCTGAAGGTAGTTTAACAGTTGCATATTTTCCGTCTCTTGCCATTAATTGTGCAAAAGACCCAGCAGAACGAGCCATTACAGCGCCTTGTCCTGGATGTAATTCAATACAAGATATTGTAGTACCTAAAGGAATATCGCTTAAATACATAGCATTTCCAACCTCTGGCATTACTTCTTTACCGGAAACTATAGTCTGACCTACTTTTAATCCGTTTTGAGCAATTACATAACGTTTTTCTCCATCAGCATAAACCACTAAGGCAATAAATGCAGTACGATTTGGATCGTACTCAATAGTTTTTACTGTAGCAGGAATACCTTCCTTGTTTCTTTTGAAATCAATGATACGATATTTTTGTTTATGACCACCACCAATATTACGGGTAGTCATTCTTCCCTGATTGTTTCGACCTCCAGATCGTTTTTTCGGAGCTAATAAAGATTTCTCCGGCTTATCAGTAGTTATGGTGTCGAACCCATTTACTACTCTAAAACGCTGACCTGGTGTTATTGGTTTTAATTTTCTAACTGACATTCTGTCTTTTCTTAAAGATTGTTATAAAAATCAATAGATTCTCCATCTGCTAACTGTACTACTGCTTTTTTGTAACCACTAGTTAAACCAGAAACTAAACCTTTTTTAGTATATTTAGTTTTTCGTAAAGCTGGGTGATTCATTGTTTTTACAGCAGTAACGGCAACACCATAGGCAGCTTCTACAGCTCCCTTGATCTCAATTTTGTTAGCTTTCTTATTTACAACAAATGTATAACGATTATATAATTCGCTATCATTTGTAGCTTTTTCTGTAATAATAGGTTTAATTAAAATACTCATTTCCTTCCCTATTTACTTAAATTAGATTGTATTCCTTCTAATGAGCTTTCAGCAATAACAACTCTGTTTGCATTTAAAACATTGTAGGTATTGATACCTGAAGCATTAACTACTTTAGATTTTTCAAGATTACGTGAAGATAAATACACGTTTTTACTTTCTTCTCCTAAAACGAACAATGTCTTTTTAGTATCTAATTCTAAAGCTTTTAAGACATTAACAAATTCTTTAGTTTTAGGAGTCTCAAAATTAAAGTCTTCTATTACTACTAAATTGTTATCTTTTGCTTGAATACTTAAAGCAGACTTTCTAGCCAAACGCTTTAAATTTTTGTTTAGTTTGAAAGAATAACTTCTTGGTCTTGGACCAAAAACACGTCCTCCACCTCTAAAGATAGGAGACTTGATACTTCCCGCACGAGCAGTACCTGTACCTTTTTGTTTTTTAATCTTTCGTGTACTTCCTTTAATATCTGCTCTTTCTTTTGACTTGTGTGTACCTTGTCTTTGATTAGCCAGGTACTGCTTAACATCTAAGTAAATTGCATGATCATTAGGCTCTATTCCGAATACTTCGCTAGAAAGTTCAACTTTTCTACCAGTATCTTTTCCTGTAATATCTAATACTGCTACTTTCATTATTTCTCGATAGTTACATAAGAGTTCTTGTGACCAGGAATCGCTCCTTTTACAACGATAAGGTTCTTTTCTGCAACAACCTTAAGTACTCTTAAATTTTGAACTTTTACATTATCACCACCCATACGACCTGCCATACGCATTCCTTTGAATACACGTGCAGGATATGATGCAGCACCAATAGAACCTGGCGCTCTTAAACGGTTATGTTGACCGTGTGTAGCTTGTCCAACTCCGGCAAAACCATGACGTTTAACAACTCCCTGAAAACCTTTACCTTTAGAAACCCCTGACACGTCAACGAATTCTCCTTCTGTAAAGTGCTCCACAGTAATAGAATCACCTAATTTGTACTCGCCATCAAATCCTTGAAATTCAACAACTTTTCTCTTAGCAGATGTACCAGCTTTTTTAAAGTGTCCATCTAAAGCTTTATTCGAGCTTTTAGCTTTTTTGTCATCGAAACCAAGTTGTAAAGCATTGTAGCCATCCACCTCTTCGGTTCTGACTTGGGTAACTACGCATGGCCCTGCTTCGATAACTGTACAAGGAATGTTTTTCCCGTTCTCATCGAATAAGCTGGTCATACCTACTTTTTTTCCTATTAACCCAGACATATTTGTTTGTTTTTAGACGATTAGATTATAAAATTAGCATCCAGCGCGTCTATTAATAAATATAAATTTGAAACAAAAGTTTCGTTAAACACCCGAACAGAATCCAAAAAAAAAGAGCGTAAACACCTTTCGCTCTGACTTAAGTGTTTACCATTTTTCCTTCGCGAAACCCTCCGGACATGTTTAAGGAACTAAATATCAGATAGTATAAAACTAAACGATGTTTAATTCGGTGTGCAAAAGTAAAAAAAACTTTCGGTTTAACAAAATAAACCGAAAGTTAATACAATACTTATACTTTAATCTCAACTTCAACACCGCTTGGCAACTCTAATTTCATTAGAGCATCAATAGTCTTAGAAGAAGAACTATAAATATCCAATAAACGTTTGTAAGCTGATAATTGAAATTGCTCTCTTGATTTTTTGTTTACGTGTGGAGAACGTAATACTGTAAAAATCTTCTTATGAGTTGGTAAAGGAATCGGTCCGTTAACAACCGCTCCAGTACTTTTTACTGTCTTTACAATTTTTTCAGCAGATTTGTCTACTAAGTTATAATCGTAAGATTTTAATTTTATTCTAATTTTTTGACTCATCTTAATTAACCTTTAGCGTTTGCAATTACCTCTTCTGAAATATTACTTGGAGTTTCCGCGTAGTGCGAGAATTCCATAGTAGAAGTAGCTCTACCAGAAGACATTGTTCTTAATGCTGTTACATATCCAAACATTTCTGATAATGGTACTTGCGCTTTTACAACTTTTGAACCGGCACGGTCGCTCATGTCTGAGACTTGACCACGTCTTCTGTTTAAATCTCCTACGATGTCTCCCATGTTTTCTTCAGGAGTTAACACCTCTAGTTTCATTAATGGCTCCATGATTACAGCTCTGGCAGCTTTTGCAGCAGCCTTATATCCCATTTTTGCAGCTAATTCGAAAGATAACTGATCCGAATCCACTGGGTGGAAAGACCCATCTGTAAGCGTAATTTTCATCGAATCCATCTCATAACCAGCTAAAGGACCATTCTTCATTGCTTCCTTGAATCCTTTCTCTACAGAAGGTACAAATTCCTTAGGAACGTTACCACCTTTAATAACAGACTCAAATTGTAATCCTTGGGTTCCTTCATCTGCAGGCTCCATTGTAAATACGATATCTGCAAACTTACCACGTCCACCAGACTGCTTTTTATACACTTCTCTGTGATCTGCTTTAGCAGTAATCGCTTCTTTGTACTCTACTTGTGGCTGTCCTACATTAACTTCCACCTTAAACTCACGTTTTAAACGATCAACAATAATATCAAGGTGTAACTCTCCCATTCCTGAAATAATAGTCTGCCCAGAAGCTTCGTCTGTACGAACTGTAAATGTTGGATCTTCTTCCGCTAGTTTCGCTAAAGAAACTCCTAATTTATCTACGTCGGCTTTAGTCTTAGGCTCAACAGCGATACCAATTACAGGATCTGGGAAATCCATAGATTCTAAAACTATTGGATTTTTCTCATCTGATAATGTATCTCCTGTCTTAATGGATTTAAATCCAACAGCAGCTCCAATATCTCCTGCCTCGATAAAATCGATAGCATTTTGCTTATTAGAGTGCATCTGATAGATACGTGAGATACGCTCTTTTTTACCTGAACGATTGTTCAATACATAAGAACCCGCATCTAAACGACCTGAATACGCACGGAAGAAAGCTAAACGTCCTACGAAAGGATCTGTTGCAATTTTAAATGCTAAAGCTGAAAAAGGCTCTTTTGCATCTGGCTTACGAGAAACCTCTTCACCAGTATTAGGATCTGTTCCTACGATAGCATCCTTATCTACCGGTGAAGGTAAATAACGACAAACAGCGTCTAGTAAGAACTGTACCCCTTTGTTTTTGAAGGCAGAACCACAAACCATTGGAATAATTGACATATCCATTACAGCAGCACGCAAAGCAGCATGTACTTCGTCTTCTGTAATTGAATCTTCATCTTCCATGTATTTTTCTAACAAGTTTTCGTCATAAGCAGCAACTTCTTCAATAAGTTTACCACGTAACTCTCTTGCTTCTTCTTTTAAATCTTCTGGTATCTCGATAACATCAAACGTTGCCCCTTGTGTTTCATCATGCCAAACAATAGCACGGTTTTTCACTAAGTCAACTATACCTTTGAAATCTGCTTCATCACCAATATTCAATACGATAGGCACAGCGTTTGAACCTAACATGTCTTTTACTTGCTGACAAACTGCTAAAAAGTTAGACCCTTGACGGTCCATCTTATTAACAAACCCCATTCTTGGCACTTTGTAGTTATCTGCTAATCTCCAGTTAGTCTCCGACTGAGGCTCAACACCATCTACAGCAGAAAATAAGAATACTAAACCGTCTAATACACGTAAAGAACGATTTACCTCTACAGTAAAATCAACGTGACCAGGAGTATCGATAATATTAAAGTGATATCCCTTAGCATCTGCTGTTGGTTTTCCGTTTTCCGTTGGAAAATTCCATGTACAAGTAGTTGCAGCAGAAGTAATTGTAATACCTCTTTCCTGCTCTTGCTCCATCCAGTCCATCGTAGCAGCTCCATCATGTACTTCCCCTATTTTATGAGAAACACCTGTGTAATATAAGATACGCTCTGTTGTAGTGGTTTTACCAGCATCAATGTGCGCAGCAATACCAATATTTCTTGTATATTTTAAATCTCTACCCATGGTTATTAAAATCTAAAGTGTGAGAAAGCTTTATTTGCTTCAGCCATTTTATGAGTATCTACTCTTTTCTTAACAGCAGCACCTTCTTCTTTAGCAGCAGCTAATACCTCTGCAGCCAAACGTTGTGCCATTGTTTTTTCATTACGCTTACGAGCGTAAGTAATCATCCATTTAATCGCCATTGATACTTTGCGATCTGGACGAATTTGCATTGGAATTTGGAATGTTGCTCCACCTACACGACGAGAACGCACCTCTACGTGTGGCATAACATTTGACAAACCGTCTTTCCAGATTTCTAAAGCCGACTTTTCCTCGTCAGTTTTCTTTTCGTTTACGATATCAATTGCATCGTAAAACACTTTGAATGCTACAGATTTTTTACCGTCCCACATTAGGTTGTTCACAAAACGTGTTACTAATTGATCATTAAATTTAGGATCCGGTAACAAAACTCTTTTTTTAGCTCTTCTTTTCCTCATGTCTTTACATTAAAAAAGTTACTAATTATTTTTACTTCTTGTCTTTTGGGCGTTTTGCTCCGTACTTAGATCTTCGTTGAGTTCTTCCCTCAACACCTGCAGTATCTAATGCACCACGAACAATGTGATATTTAACCCCTGGTAAATCTTTTACCCTTCCACCTCTAACTAATACTATCGAGTGCTCCTGAAGATTATGTCCTTCCCCTGGAATGTACGCATTGATTTCATTACCATTTGTTAATCTAACACGCGCTACTTTACGCATCGCTGAGTTAGGTTTTTTCGGTGTGGTAGTGTAAACACGCGTACAAACTCCACGTCTTTGAGGACATGATGTCAAAGCAGCCGATTTACTCTTCTTAGTTATTTTGGTTCTTCCTTTACGAACTAATTGTTGAATAGTTGGCATACTAATTAATTACTATTTTTCGTTTGTACTAATATGATTTCTCTAATTTTAAAGAGTGCGCAAATGTACGACAATTTTCTAATTATTCAAATGTCAGTGAGTTATTTTTGTTTACTACATAAAAAACATAGCATTTAAGTTAATAAAAATGTACTTTCGCTGTAAACGTAATAAATTAATGAGATTGTTTAAAAACATTGGTATCACCACCTTATTATTTCTCATCTCTTCCTTACTTTCAGCGCAAGAATACAACTTGAAACTTTCTGCAAAGGACAATCTTGATCGGCAAGTCCTCAAAAGCATTACGCATAAAAATAAATTTAAAACAGAAACCGCCCTATTACTTGAGTTTGAAAAAATCGAAGCGATTTTAAAAAGAAAAGGATACTTCAATTATCAGTATACAACTACAAAAAACAGAAACACCTTTACATACAAATTTACTTTACAAAAAAAACAAACATAGTTCTTCTTACCGACTCCATAAATACCGTCGTACTACCTATAGAAAATCTAGAGAAATATTTGCTAAAAAAGTCTGAAGAACTAGAGAACAAAGGAAATTCATTTTCAGAGATTCGATTACAAAATATTACCACCAAAAACGATACGCTATCGGCTGAACTTACCACCTCAAAAACAAAATCGAGAACCGTTGACCAAACAATAATTAAGGGATATACAAAATTTCCGCAATCACACGTTAAAAATTATTTGCGCGTTGATAGTAAAACTATCCCTAGCAACAACACATTAAACAAAATCAGTTCTGCAATAGAAACCTTACCTTTTGTAAATCAAACCAGAGCTCCAAGTTTTCTATTTAGTAAAGACTCTACCCTGCTTTACCTATATTTGAAAAGAAAAAAAAGCAGCTATTTTGATGGCCTGATAAACATATCATCTAATGAAACCTCAAAAAAAATAGAGGTTATTGGTTATCTCGACCTTAAACTAGAAAACACTTTAAATGGTGGTGAAGTATTTACCTTAAAATGGGAAAAGTTAAAAAACAGAAGTGAAAACTTCAATTTATACACCAAAGTACCATACCTATTTAACACAAAGTTTACCACAGACGCACACTTTGAAATTTTTAAACAAGACACCAGTTTTGTTACCACTAGCTTCCAGAGCTCTATACAATACGCGATGGGCAACAAAACAATACTTGGAGTCACTTTTGAAAGCAACAACTCTACCAACACCTTAAGTAATTCCGAGGAAACCATAGATAATTTTAACAGTTATTTTCTCGGAACATATTACCAATATGAGGTTTTTAAGCAAACAAATTTCTTTTCCAATACTAAATTTTCAGCTACGATCAAACCCTCTTTTGGTTCGCGCATTAGTGCCGGGGATAAAAACGAACAACTCAAATTAGAAACAGTGATACACTATTTATGGGAAATAAATTCACGTAACGGACTTTTTATATCCGGAAAATTCAAACATTTAGTATCGGAAAATACACTTACCAATGAGCTGTTTAGAATCGGTGGAACAGGCACAATTAGAGGAATTAACCCACAAAGTGTTTTCACCCCTTCCTTTGGTGTTCTTAATTCAGAATATCACTATAAAATTACCGGAAAAACTAGTATTTATGCAATATTGGACCTGGGTAGGTATAAAATCGATAAAAGCTACAAGACAGCTCAGGGTATCGGAATTGGCTATAAACAAAACACTAGCAATAATTTAGTTACTATTACCTATACTATCGGTAAATCAGAGAGTTCAACCTGGAATTTTAACAATTCATTTTTAGCAATAAAAGTTATAAGTTTCCTTTAATTCAGAAATCTTTTCTCGCCTTTTTAACATTAAATTCGCACCCATTAACATTTTTTTAAAATATATGTTGTTTTATTAACATAAAATTAAGACTTTTGGATGAAATAATTCAAACTAATACGCAATGAAAACAAAATTTAATGGAATTTTGACGCTATTCCTAGCGTTTATTGTGCAAGTTTCTTTTGCACAAGAAAAAATAATTTCAGGAAATGTTTCGGATGAATCTGGACCACTACCTGGGGTTACTATTTTACTAAAAGGTACATCAAAAGGTACGGAAACTGATTTTGATGGAAATTATAGTATCAAAGCTAAAACTGGAGATGTTTTAGTGTACAGCTTTGTTGGTATGACCTCTGTTGAAAAAACTGTAGGTTCGACCTCTAAAATAGATATTGAAATGCAAAGCGACAATATGCTTGAAGAAGTTGTTGTAACAGCTCTTGGTATCTCAAAAAAAGAAAAAGCAATTGGTTATGCTGTACAACAAGTAGATGGAGAGCAACTAAATCAAACAAAAGAAACAAATATTGTAAATGCCCTACAAGGACAAGTTGCTGGGGTCCAAATCCAAGGGTCACCTTCTGCATTAGGAGGTTCGTCAAGAATAACAATCAGAGGATCCAATTCATTTTTAGGAAATAATCAACCTTTATTCGTTGTCGACGGGGTACCAATTGACAATGCAAATTATGCTTCAAATAGCCAGCAGAGAGGATTTGGTGGCGGTTCATATGACTATGGTAATGGGGCAAGTGACATCGACCCTTCAAACATTGAAACAATGTCTGTTCTTAAAGGAGCCGCAGCATCCGCATTATATGGATCAAGAGGAGCAAATGGTGTAATTTTAATAACTACCAAATCCGGAAGAGGAGTAAAAGGTATTGGCGTATCGTTCGATACTGCTGTTACCTTTGATAATGTTGCTAACCTTATACCAATACAACAAATGTATGGAGGAGGTTCTATTTATAGCGACGTTGACGCTCAAGGTTTTACAGTTGGTAGGAATGGATTCAAATTATTCACACAAGATGGAGTAGAGTATTTAGCTCCGAATTATGGAAAAGATGGTTCTTGGGGTCCAAAATACAATCCAAACATTTTAGTTAGACATTGGGATTCTTGGGACGAAAATTCATCAAATTACAAAGAAGTAAGACCTTGGGTCGCTCCAAAAAACTCATATGAAGACTTTTTTGATACAGGGTTAACACTTACAAACTCAATAGCGTTTACAGGATCTAATGAAAAAGGTAACTTCAGAGCATCTTACACAAATCTATCTCAAAAAGGAACTACTCCAAACGCAAAACTAGAAAGAAATACAATAAATCTAAATAGTGGATATAATTTTACAGATAAACTAAAAGCAAATTTTGTTGTAAACTATGTAAGAACGGATGCCGAAAACAGAAATGCAACTGGTTATGATAATACGAATCCAATGCAAGCATTCACACAATGGTGGCAATCGCAATTAGATGTTGAAAGATTAAAAGAAAGACAAAATCTTTTAAGCGGAGGACAATATACTTGGAATCTAACTGGGATATCAACCGATAGAACAAACAACAATCAGCTAACAGGAATAGATTTCGATCCTAATTACTTTGATAACCCATACTGGGTAAGAAATAATTATCTACAAGAAGATTTTAAAAACAGATTATACGGTAATGTAAATTTATCATACGCGTTAACCGAAGAACTAAGCATAACAACACAATTTGGAACCGACTGGTACCAATTTAGCTTAAGAGAAGGAATTCCTGATGGATCAGTTGCAGGATCTAACTATACAGAGACAGAAAGACAATTCCAAGAGACCAATATGGAAGTTAGATTAAACTACAATACTAATTTTTCAGAAGATTGGACATTTAATGCAGGAATTGGGGCTAATAGTATGGTAAATAGAAGTAAAAGATTTACATCTACAACAAATGGAGGATTAGTAATTGATAGGTTTTTTAATATTGCAAATTCTGCTCAAGACCCAACCACTGACACGTATGAACGAAAAAAAGGAATTAATAGTATTTTTGGATTGGCATCATTTGGTTGGAAGGATATGTTATTTCTTGATCTTACTGCTAGAAATGATTGGTCGTCAATTTTACCAGAAGATAATAATAGCTATTTTTATCCATCAGCCTCTATGAGTTTTGTATTGACAGAACTAAATGGTCTTAATCAAAGTAACTTTTTGAATTTTGCCAAAATTAGAGCTAGTATAGCCCAAGTTGGTAATGATGGAGATCCATACAGCTTGTATGATGTATACAATCCTATAAATCCTAATTTTGATGGGAATCCGTTATACAGTGTACCTAACCAAAGACAGAATCCAAATTTAACTAACGAATTAACTACAGAATACGAATTTGGTGTTTTTGCTAAATTTTTCGGTGGAAGGTTATCGGTTGATGCCGCATATTATAACAGACTGACTGAGGATCAAATTTTCCCGGTAGACGCATCTGCTACAACAGGATATTCAGCTGTATACTTAAATGCAGGATCAATGAGAAATTCTGGTGTTGAATTACAATTAAATGGAACACCAATTAGAACAGAAAATTTCAGTTGGAATTTAGGACTAAATTTAACAAGCCAAAATAATGAGGTTGTTGAATTATTAAAGGACGAAAACGGAGAGTCAATTACAGAAAGTTTAATTCAAGGAGGTACATGGGCAGCAGATTTAAGAGTTCAAGAAGGAAAACCTTATATGGCCCTATATGGACAGGATTATATTTACGATGACAACGGTAATAAAGTTATCGGTGATAATGGTTATTATAAATTTACAGAAGATCGTGTATATCTTGGTTCTGCAATAGCAGATTGGATAGGAGGTTTTAACACTTCTTTTAACTACAAAAACTTAACCCTGTCAGCTTTATTTGACTTTCAAGTTGGAGGTATTATTCACTCAACATCACTACAATGGTCAAAATATTCAGGAATGCATCCTGAGACTGTTTCTTTTAATGGAGAAGCAGATACTCGTGAAAATGGAATGGTATTACCAGGTGTTCTTGAAAATGGCTCTACGAACGATATTCGTATTGACCCACAAACATATTACCAAACTACTTGGAGGGTAGCAGCGCCTAACGTGTATGATGCAAGCTACTTAAAATTTAGAGAAATTAGACTTAACTATAGCTTACCTCAGAGATTTTTAGGAAGATCAGCTATATCCAATGTTGACTTTAGTGTATTTGGTAGAAATTTAGCTATATTATCAGCAGATTTACCATACCTAGACCCTCAAGTTGTTACAGGTTCTGGTAATGTTCAAGGATTAGAAAATGCTCAGGTTCCATCAACCAGATCATTTGGTTTAAATGTTTCGGTTAAATTCTAAATTAAAAACAATGAAAAAAATAAAATTATTCGCAATTAGCGCATTGTCGTTATTAAATATAATTGGCTGTAGTAATTTTGGCGATATGAATGTAGACCCAAATTCAGCTGTATCAGTTCCAGCCTACACTCTATTATCAACAGCTCAATATAACTTTTATAATGCATTAAACGGAACAGGACTAAATGCGGATTTAGGACTTCTAATGGTGCAGCAATGGGCGCAGAATGAGTACACGGAAGACTCAAGATACAATTATGACATAACATCATTTAATGGAACATTTGTTTCAATGTATACAGATATTGCTAAGGAATTAGTATCCGCTAAAGAATTAGTGGCAGAACAAGATATTCCTGATGCTATAAAAAATAATAAAACCGCTATTATTGACGTAATGCTTGTTCAAGTATTTGGTGCACTAACCGATGCTTTCGGAGATGTACCTTACAGTGAGGCTATAAGTGGTGTTACCTTCCCAAAGTATGATGCACAAGAAGATATTTACAAGGGATTGTTAAGTACACTTGATTCTTCTGGTAGCAGATTAAATGTAAATACAAATTCATTCGACTCTGGTGAATTATTATATAATGGAGACGTCGCAAAATGGAAAATATTCACATATTCTTTAATGTTGAAGTATGCGGTAAGAATATTAGATGCTGATCCTGCAACTGCAAATACTTACATCAATAAAGCAATCTCAGCTGGGGTAATGACTAATAATGACAATAACGCATATTTTAATTACCCAAATGTAGATGCAAGAGCGAATCCTTTATACAGAAATTACAGTCCACAAATTGGTAACCGTGATGATTATTGTGTCTCAGAATTGTTAGTAACTACGCTAACTGATATCGGAGATCCTAGATTGGATAAATTTGCAAAACCAACTTCTACCGGTGAAATTATCGGTATGCCTTATGGTTTAACAGATAACGAAGCGACTGAATTAAAAGCAACGACTTCAAGACCGAATGATGCAGTAAGAGATGCAACTACACCTTTTAATGTACTTACACATGCAGAAGTGTCATTTTTATTAGCTGAGGTATATCAAAGAGGAATTTCTCCTGGTAATGCGTCAACAGCATACAGTAATGGTGTTACATCATCTATGAACCAATGGGGAATTAATGATACTTCGGCAATTTCAGATTATATAGCTGCTAATCCTTACGATAGCTCAGATTGGAAATCATCAATTGGTCTACAAAAATGGATTGCACTTTACATGAATGGATTTGAAGCATGGAATGAGTGGAGAAGATTAGATCAACCTTCATTAACCCCTACGACAAATGGAGTCATAAATTCAATCCCAGTAAGAATACCATATCCATTATCTGAGACTCAAAATAACTCAGCGCAATTGGAAAAAGTTACAACCACACCAGGAAATATGACTGAAAAAGTTTGGTGGGATAAAAACTAGTTTTATTAAATATAAAAACACTGTTTAATTAAATAAACAGTGTTTTTTAACATAAACAATTTGATAAAATAAAATTATGCACTAATCAAAATTTACAAATTTTATTATTTAGGTTTTTCTACAATAAAACTAGTAATCAATAAAAGTATAAATTGGTGTTTAAATGCAAAAAAGGGAATCTGTACAGATTCCCTTTTTGTTAGGAATGTTAAAATAATCGTTAAAGTCTTGTAGGAAATAAATTAAAACAGCATTTTTGAGTCATAAAAATAACGCATGAACCAAATTTCTACACCTAAAGAAAAAACTGCAACTTTTAATTACCAAGGAAACGCAGGAGCGTATACTTTGCTATATTTTAAAGTCATAATTTTCAGTATAATAAGTTTCGGATTATATTATCCATGGGCTAAAGTCGCTATTTTAAAATATCATTATAAAGCTACTTCTTTTGGAGATACTAATTTCACCTTTCACGGAACAGGCAAAGAGGTTTTCAGAGGGTTTCTAAAAATATACTTCCCTACGCTAGTACTGTATGCTTTTTTAATTTATGCTTCCGTAAACAAAAATAGTTGGGAGCTCAGTATAGCTCTAGCCCTACTTTATGCATTCTTCATTTTTATTTTGCCATTTGCAATTCATGGTGCTGTTCGTTACAGAAGCTCAAAGAGCTCTTGGAAAGGAATTCGCTTCTCCTATTTAGGAAATCGCACCGAATTTTTTGGGTTTTCTTGAGAGGACTAATCTTTACCATTTTTACCCTTGGAATTTACGGAGCATGGTTCCAAGTTAGTCTAAGAAAATATGTTATGAGCCATCTTCGCTTGGGTAATGTATCTTTTAATTTTAAAGGACAAGGTAAAACATTGTTTTGGTTGAATTTTAAATTCTTTTTATTTTTTTATCCAACATTAGGAATCTATACTTTTTGGTATGTAAAAAATCTTTGGACATACTATGCCTCCAATACAGAGGTAACACTTAACGAAGAAAAACAGAACTTTTCGTTTACTGCACAAACTGGAGATATCTTTGAATTATTACTTGTAAATAGTTTGCTTTTAATTTGTACTTTAGGCCTTGCACTACCTTGGGTGGTAATAAGAACAAACACTTTTATTTTCAAATTCTTAGCTTTGGAAAATTTTGATAGTAAAAAAATACAGAAAGCATCCTACGATAATTATGACGATGCAACAGGAGAGGCCGCACTAGACATGTTAGATTTCAACCTTATTTAATGCAATTTTTAAAAGACAAAATTAATGGGTAAAAATATAATTATTACAGGAACAAGCAGAGGCATTGGTTTTGCGCTTGCACAAAAGTTTGCTGCAGAGGGGCACCGCGTTCTAGCGCTTTCGCGAAACACAACACCAATAGAGAACCTAAACCATAAAAATATTACTGCCATATCGGTTGATTTATCGAAAGACGAAGCAATAAACTCGGCTGTTTCCTTTATTAAAAAAGAATGGAAACGTGTCGATATTTTAATTAATAATGCAGGTCTTTTAATTAACAAACCATTTGAAGAGTTGACTACAGAAGATTTTGAAAATGTGTATCGAGTTAATGTTTTTGCGGTTGCTTCTCTTACGAGAAATGTGTTACCATATATGGAAAAAGGGAGTCATGTAGTAACAATAAGCAGTATGGGGGGTATTCAGGGAAGTATGAAGTTCCCTGGCCTTGCCGCATATAGTTCTGCGAAAGGTGCTGTGATAACTTTATCGGAATTATTAGCAGAAGAATATAAAAACGAAGCAATAGCCTTTAATGTGCTCGCCATTGGAGCCGTACAAACGGAAATGCTGGAAGAGGCTTTTCCGGGATATAAAGCACCTTTATTACCGAATGAAATGGCAGACTATATGTTTGATTTTGCACTTACCGGAAATAAATTTTACAATGGTAAGGTGCTACAAGTATCTAGTTCCACGCCATAATAAACACTATCTTTTGCAACTCGATCCATATATACCGAAAAAAGCAATAACTATAGTAGAATATTTAATTTATAAATATCATGTAAACCTAAAAATTGTTTCCGAAAGACAAACCAAACATGGCGACTACCGAAGAATGTCTGATGGAAAAACACAAATTACCATTAATAATAACTTAAACCAACATCAGTTTTTACTTACGTTAATTCATGAAATCGCACACCAAGTGACCTTTCAAAAATTTGGTCGTGTGCAACCCCATGGAAAAGAATGGAAAACCGTATTCCAACACTTAATGCTCCCTTTTTTACAACCAGATATATTTCCTCTTTCTATACTTCCATATTTAGCAAACTACCTAAAAAACCCAAAAGCGAGTACCGACAGTGATGTTAAATTATCTCTTGCTTTACGCGGTGGTATGGCTAAATCGGGAAAGAGTTTTATCTTTGAAGTTCCGAAGGGAAGTACTTTTAAATTTAAACAAAACTTCTACAAAAAAGGAAATAAAAGGAGAACACGTTATGAATGCTTAAACATTGCAAACCAGCGTATTTATCTTTTTAATCAAAACGCAGAGGTACAAATACTTGAAGAGTAATGAAAGCTACCAGTAATACGAATAATTATTTTGCAGTCATCATGGCAGGAGGAATTGGCTCTAGATTCTGGCCAATTAGTACAGAGGATTACCCAAAACAATTCCATGATATGTTAGGAACAGGACAATCCTTAATACAAAAAACATTTTCAAGAATACAAAATTTAATTCCCTCGGAAAATATATTAATTGCAACTAATGCGCGTTATGAAACGCTAATTTTGGAACAAATTCCCGAAATAAAGAAAGCGCAATTACTATTAGAGCCAGCCATGCGAAATACTGCGCCTTGTATTTTATATGCTGCCCTGAAAATTTACCAACAAAATCCAGAAGGGGTAATGCTTATTGCACCTTCTGACCATTGGATAGAAAACGAAACAGCTTTTTTAACAAGTATACAAACAGCATTTACTGCCTGCTCTGAGAGAGAAATTCTCATGACCCTTGGCATCCAACCTACATCCCCAAATACCGGTTACGGTTACATTCAATATGAAAACGCAAACTCATCGATAAAGAAAGTAAAAAACTTTACAGAAAAACCAAACTTACAGAAAGCAAAAGAGTTCATTTTGAACGGAGATTATCTTTGGAATGCAGGAATTTTTGTTTGGTCGGCACAAAGTATCCTGAATGCATTTGCGCGTTATTTACCAGAAATGTTTGCTTTATTGAACGAAGCTGAAGTTTACAACACAGAAAAAGAAGGAGAGTTTATCCAAAAACAATATCCTGCTTGCGAAAATATTTCTATTGATTTTGGCATTATGGAACACGCCAAAAACGTATACACTTTACCCGTTGATTTTGGGTGGAATGACCTTGGAACCTGGGGCTCCCTTTATCATAAACTTTCAAAAGACACCCAAGAAAACGCAGTTGTTGGTTCTAGAGCGATCTTTAGAGATGCCACAGGTAATATGGTTCGCACCCAAAAAGGTAAAAAAATTATCATTCAAGGCCTACAAAATTTTATTGTAGTAGAAAAAGAAGATACTATTTTAATTTGTCCAAGAGAAGATGAACAGGATATAAAAAATATTGCTGCTGCTGCAAAAAGTATCGATGGAGAATAGGGACATAAAATCTAAAAATAACACCAATTAATGTTTACTAAAAGGTTTGCAAATGCTCTAAAACACATGTGTCAAAACCGTCTTTATTATCTATAAATTCTGTTTGAATAGAGACATAATACAAATTAGTAAGTTTACTTTCTAAACGAACATAATCTTTTTCGGTAGTTAAAATAATACTATTAGTTTCCTTCAGAATACCTTCATGTTTTTGAAGAAGTACTATATCTTTATGGGTAAAATTATGATGGTCGGGAAAAGCAATATGTTCTACACTGATGTTTCTTTTTTCTAAGTATTGTACTAACGGAATTGGATTCGCTATGCCTGTGACCAATAGTATTTTTTTATTGGTAAAATCCGATAGTGTTTTAGATTCTGGTCCTATTAGATCTTCCTGATAAGTTATCGTAGAGAAAAATAATTTTTGTGTATTCTCGATTTGAAGTGTTTTTGCAATTAGTCTTTGTTTTTCTGCATTTAAATCCGCTGGACATTTGGTCACCACAATAACATCTGCCCGCTTCGCACCTGCTCTACGCTCTCTAAGGTTACCGGTTGGTAGTAGAAAATCATTGGTGTAAAGATCGTTATACTTTGTGAGAAGTATGTAGAAACTAGCTTTAACCTTTCGATGCTGAAAAGCATCGTCAAGGAGAATTAGTTCGGGTTTGCTTGTAAAATGTAACAACGAGGAAATTCCATGTACACGATCTGCATCTACCGCAATAGTAACATTGTTTGAAAACTTTCTAAAGAATTGCATAGGCTCATCGCCAACCTCCTCTGCACTGTGTTCTGCGTTTACCAATTGAAAGCCTTTTAGTTTCCTTTTATAACCCCTGCTGAGCACTGCAATAGCGTACTGCTTGTATAACAAGCGAATCAAATATTCAATTTGGGGAGATTTTCCGGTACCGCCAACGCTTAAATTACCAACCGCAATAACCGGAATATTGAATACGCTTTGTTTAAGCATATTGGTATCGTAAAGAAAATTTCTAATTGAGGTAATAAGGTTATACACAATCGAAATAGGGAACAGCAAAAAACGTAGTAATTTCATTACCACGAATATAAAAAATCTTAACTTTGACTATACAGTAATCTTTATTAAATTTCAAAATGAAAATTAAAGACATTACCAATTACCTCGAACAATTAGCTCCATTGCCATTTGCAGAAGACTTCGACAATGTTGGTCTTCTAATTGGTAGCCCTAACACTACCGTAAATGGAATATTAGTCACTTTAGACACGCTTGAAAAAACAGTAGATGAGGCAATTCAAAAAGGATGTAATTTAATTTTGAGCTTTCATCCCATTATATTTTCTGGCTTAAAAAAGTTAAACGGTAATAGCTACGTAGAAAAGGTGGTCTTAAAAGCAATTAAAAACGACATCGCCATCTATGCAACTCATACTGCACTAGATAATGTAAACCGAGGAGTTTCTGCAAAAATGTGCGAAATCCTATCGCTAAAAAACACCAAAACATTACTTCCTAAAAAAGGAATGCTAAAAAAACTTACCACCTATGTTCCTTCCAAAGAGGCAGGTCCTTTACGGAAAAAATTATTTGAAGCCGGTGCGGGAAATATAGGAAATTATGATAATTGTTCCTTTAATACCACCGGAACAGGGACCTTTCACGCTAACGAAAATGCTAATCCGGTACTTGGAAAAAGGGGCGAATTGGTACATGAAGAAGAAACCTGTATTACGGTTACTTTTATTGCCTATTTAGAAACCGCGATTATCAAATGTCTTCTGGAGAATCATCCGTATGAGGAAGTTGCATATGAGGTAATTACTCTAGATAATTCGTATCAAGATATAGGTATGGGTATGCAAGGAGAATTAGAACAAGAAATGGATGCAAAGACTTTTCTGAAAGAGGTAAAAACGAAATTTAAGACCAAATGTATTCGACATTCTGCCATAGCAAATACCCCGATAAAAAAAGTAGCTGTTTTGGGAGGGTCGGGCGCCTTTGCAATTGGACAAGCAAAAAAACAAAAAGCAGATGCCTACATAAGTGCAGACTTTAAATACCACGATTTTTTCAAAGCAGAAAACGAAATTTTATTAGTAGATGTTGGGCATTATGAAAGTGAACAGTTTACAAAAAATTTGTTAGTTGATTATCTTCGAAAAAAATTTAGTACTTTTGCAATTATTTTAAGTGAAGAAAGTACAAATCCAATATACTATATTTAAAAGATGGCAAAAAAAGAAGTAACGGTAGAAGAGAAATTAAGAGCGTTATACGATTTACAATTAATTGACTCGAGAATTGACGAAATAAGAAACGTTCGAGGTGAATTACCTCTAGAAGTGGAAGATTTAGAAGATGAAGTTGCCGGACTAAATACGAGACTTTCTAACTTGGCCACTGATTTAGCAAATCTAGAAACTGAAATCAGCAATAAAAAACTTGCTATAACAGAGTCTAAAGGATTAATCGCTAAGTACGAAGAACAACAAAAAAATGTTCGAAATAATCGTGAATTTGATTCTTTAAGTAAAGAGGTAGAATACCAAGAGTTAGAAATACAGCTTTCTGAAAAAAGAATCAAAGAGTACAAAGCGAAAATAACGCAAAAAAATGAGGTTATTGAAAACACCAAAGAAAAATTAGCCAGACAAGAGCAGCATTTGTCGCACAAGAAAAACGAATTGGATGCCATACTTAAAGAAACCGAAAAAGAAGAAAAACTATTGAAAGAAAAATCAATAGAATATGCTGCATCTATAGACGCGCACTTACTTAGCGCCTATAAAAGAATCAGAAATAAAGTTAAAAATGGTTTAGCTGTTGTTTCCATAGAGCGTGGTGCTGCCGGTGGTTCTTTCTTTACTATTCCACCTCAAATTCAATTGGAAATTGCCAATCGTAAAAAAATAACCATAGACGAGCATAGCGGTCGTATCTTAGTTGATGCAGCTTTAGCTAGTGAAGAAAAACAAAAAATTGAAGAGTTATTTTCATAAAAATTTAAAAAGTCACATAAAAAACTCAATCTTACAGATTGAGTTTTTTTATTTTCTAAAAAGTGTGATAGTATTAATCTTCTTTAAACAATTGCTCTTTATAGGCAGCCTTTTTAACCTCTGCTCTTCTTGAGACAGATGGTTTAGTATATTGTTTTCTATCTCTTAATTGTTGTAAAATTTTAACATCCCTGTACTTGCGTTTGTAACGTTTCAGGCTCTATCGATGTTTTCTCCCTCCTTGACTACTATTTTTAACATAAATTATATACTATTAATTATACTTCAACCTAATTTACCCAGAAAATTCATCGCTGGGAAACAGCAAAAAATCTGGAAATCATCTATTTGAATAAGAAAAACTCTAAAAAGCTATCGCGAAGATTTAATTATAAATTTCAAATAATAGATAGTTAAAATTCGAAGAAAGTCTTTATTCCAAAGACAAAATAAATGAAGCATAAAGATACAGATTATTTGCGTAGGAAACAAACCTATACAGCTTGAAATAAGCACAAACAAACGCAGAACTTATTATATTGTCTCCCCTAGCTCTTTTAGTTTAGAGGTATTTTCTGCTAACATTAGTTCATCGATTATCTTCTGAATATCCCCATTTACGATATTCTGTAAATCATACAATGTCAATCCAATTCTGTGATCGGTAACGCGACCTTGTGGATAGTTGTACGTACGAATTTTAGCAGAACGATCACCAGAAGTTACCATGGTACCTCTTCTCGCGGCGTCCTCTGCCTGCTTTTTGGCCAATTCTAAATCATACAAGCGTGAGCGCAAGACGCGAAATGCCTTTTCTTTGTTTTTATGTTGCGACTTTTGATCCTGACATTGCGCTACCAAACCAGTTGGTATGTGCGTCAATCGAACAGCGGAATACGTAGTGTTCACCGATTGTCCCCCTGGCCCTGAAGAGCAAAAGAAGTCGATACGAACGTCTTTAGGGTTAATCTCTACATCAAACTCCTCTGCTTCTGGAAAAACCATACAAGTTGCAGCAGAGGTATGCACACGTCCTTGTGTTTCTGTTTGCGGAACGCGCTGTACACGGTGCACTCCAGCTTCAAATTTCAGAGTTCCATATACATCCTCTCCTGAAACTTCAAACTGAATTTCTTTAAAACCACCATTCGTTCCTTCACTGTAATCTACAATAGATACGTTCCATCCTTTACTTTCGCAATATTTGGAATACATTCTATATAAATCTCCTGCAAAAATACTAGCTTCATCTCCACCTGTACCTGCTCGTAATTCTACCACAGCATTTTTAGCATCTTCTGGATCTTTCGGAATTAATAAAAACTTTATTTCATCTTCCAAAACTGGAATTCTATTCTTTGCCTCTTCCATCTCCATTTTAGCCATGTCTACCATCTCCGCATCGCTACCATCTGAAATAATCTCCTTTGCCTCTTCTATAGTATTTAAAAGACTTTTATATTCGTCTGCTTTTTTAACAACCTTCCCTAAGTCTTTGTATTCTTTATTTAACTGCACATAACGTTTCTGGTCCATTATTACGTCTGGCTGAATAATAAGATCAGAGACTTCGTCAAAACGTTGTTTTACTATTTGTAATTTATCTAGCATGATATTATTTCTTGGAGTGCGAATTTACGATTTTTCTTTAAAATATAGGAACAATGCCAGAAAAGTAATAAGGACGGAATCAGAAAACACTCTTCCCTAAAGAAGTAAATTAATTTAACCTCACCATGTAATCAACAAGTAAGTACTCGCAGTAACTTTTATTATTTTTAAGCATCTATAAAATACTACTAAACTTGCCTTCAGGAAACATAAAGAACTTCGAAAAATTCACAAAGACCTCAGAATAAAGACTATAGCTAATAGGCTTTATATTTTCTGAGAAGTATGCGGTGTTCCGGGTTAGACTCGTCGTATTGTTCTACTAATAATTCTAGTATTAATGGCTGCTGTTTCCCGATGTCTTTTTCAGCGGTATACTTAGCGACAAAAAGTGTGTAGATTTCTTTGTTTTCTTGTGTTTTTTGGAAAACCAAAAAATGCTCTTCATTTAACACAGAATAGCTAATAGAATTTCCGGAAAAGGTTCCCGAGGTATCCTCAAAAAAATCGGAGAATTCAAAATACTTTAAAACATTCTCCATACTAAATTATTTCTGCAGAAAGGCCTAGATTCAAGAGCTTAGTACATTTAGGTTCTAACTCTTTGTACGCACCAGTTTTAACGGCACATTTACCTTTGTAATGCACTAATACGGTGCATTGCTCGGCTTGTTCTGGAGTATGTTCACAAACCTGTATAAGACTATCAATAACATAATCAAATGTATTCACATCATCGTTATATAATATAATCTCGTGCTTGTTTGTTGCTTGTGTCAAAAGGTCTAACTCCTCCTGAATTTTTTCAATTGTACTCATAATTACTAGAGTTTTTGATACTGTAACGCTACCCAATTATTTCTTTCTAAAGTTTTCTGTAAAACCATTCCGTGGGGAACCACATTATCTTCTAATATTGGAATGTCTTCTTTGTAAAATCCACTCAAAAGTAAAATTCCATCTTGAGAGAGGGATTTTATGTAAACTTCCATGTCTTTAATTAAGATATTTCTATTAATATTGGCTATAATTAGGTCGTATTCTTTATCTTTTAGTAAAGAAGCATCTCCCTGAAATACCGATATGGCTTTACACTTATTTCTGGAACAGTTTTCTATAGTGTTTTCGTAACACCAAGGATCAATATCTATGGCATCTACAACGGCTGCACCTTTCATTTCTGCAAAAATAGCTAAAATTCCGGTACCACAACCCATATCTAGAACTCTCTTGTTATTTATATGCAATTCTAATAAGTGCTGAAGCATCATATGCGTAGTTTCATGATGTCCGGTTCCAAAGCTCATTTTTGGTTCAATGACGATATCAAAATCCAAATTTGGATTTTCGTGAAATGGCGCTCTAACACTCACCTTTTCATCTACTTGAATGGGATGGAAGTTTTTTTCCCACTCCGCATTCCAATTGGTTTGTGCTATTTCTGAAAAATCGAAATTAATTTGAAAATCTGGAGAATTTAAGATAAAAACTTCTTGTAATATATCTGCATTCCAATCCTTTTTTTGAATATAGGCAGTAACTCCTGTTTCATTCTCTACAAAACTCTCAAACCCCAAAGCTCCTAATTCTGCCACTAAAATTTCAGTGGCAGGATCTCTTGGAACAACAACAAATTCGTACGCTACGTATATATTATCCATTGCCTAAAATTTACATTAGTATTATTTAGAAGGAGTTTGCTATTGCCACAAAATCTTCTGCTTGTAGAGAAGCTCCTCCGATTAAACCTCCATCAACATCTGGTTTAGAAAATATTTCTTTCGCATTATTTGGCTTTACACTACCCCCATACAATATAGATATGGTATTTGCGACTTCCTCGCCGTATTTCTTAGCTAAGACATTTCTAATAAAGGCATGCATTTCTTGCGCTTGCTCTGGTGTAGCAGTTTCACCAGTTCCTATTGCCCAAACAGGTTCATAGGCGAGAACTATGTTTCCAAAATCTTGAGCAGACAAATTAAACAATCCTTCCTTTAGCTGTTCTTCTACAATCGAAAAATGTTTGTTTTCTTTTCTGTGCTCTAAAAGTTCTCCAAAACAAAAAATAACCTCCAAATCATTTGCAAGGGCTTGCTTCACCTTTTTTGAAAGTAATGCATTAGACTCTCCGAAATACGTTCTTCGTTCTGAATGTCCTAAAATTACGACACCAACACCGGAACTTTTAACCATGGAAGCAGCGACCTCTCCTGTAAATGCACCAGCATTTTCCTGGTGAATGTTCTGCGCAGCTACTTCAATAATCGATTCCTTAATTGCATCTACTGCAGTAGTTAAACTAACAAAACTCGTTGCTACAATTACTCGAGATGTTCCCTTTTCTGAATTATTTAAACCTTTTTTAATTCCTTCAATAAGTTCTTTTGTTTCTTTAAGATCCTTATGCATTTTCCAGTTTCCCGCAACGATATTATTCCTCACTTTTATATGTTTATATGGTTTATATTCTAAAAATTACTTCAAAAAAATAAAGAGCTAAAATACACCATTTTTTTAAGTTTGCTTTCATTTGTTCGCTACTTAACGACCTAGTACTGCAGACAACCTTTTATTTTCGTTTTTCAACCAAAAAGTCGTATGCAATAAATAACTCATTACAAAGTAAGCAAATAAGCCACCTTTGTTTTAGATATGTAAAGTAAAGTATGCAACGGTAGCATTTTAAAAGAAGAAGTTCCGTTTTACTTTAAGGCAATAACCACCGCTCTAGCTTTTCAACTTCAGAAGTTTTAAAAACCTCTATGCTTCCATCTTCACGAAGTAGTAAAAACCGTGGTATGCTTTGTAATTTTAAAAATTCTCCTAAGTTACCTTTCCCTTTTTCAACAAGGTAATAATGTGCTCCGGAAACCTTTTCCTTTAAGCTGCTTAAACCTCTTTTCCAATCGTAAAAGGAATGATCAACAGACAAAAAGACATAGGATATACCGTTGGATTTTTCTTGTAATTTTTTAATTTTTGAAAAACTTTTCTGACTGTACGGGCAATAACTTGCATATACCTCAATAACTGTTTTGTTAGCAGAAGAAGCACTTAAAATTTCTCTTAGTGAAATAGTATCTTTGGTTGTGCTAACTAGAGTAGCATCAAGGGCAGCTTGAGAAAAACTCTTTGGTTGAAAAACTTTACAGCCAACTGAAGTGATAAGAAAACTTAAAAATATTAGTACTGTAATTCGCATGCTATAATCTAACTCTAGGATCTAACCAACTGTAAAAAATATCTACCATTATATTTATGACAATAAATAGGCTTGCAATTACTAAGACACTTCCCATAATTACTGGTAAATCGAGGGTGTTTAATGCATTTACAATCTCTTTTCCCAATCCATTCCAATTAAAAATATACTCTACAAAAACAGCCCCAGCAAGCATAGAAGCGAACCATCCAGAAATTGCAGTAATGACAGGATTCAATGAGTTTTTTAAGGCATGTGTTTTCAAAACCTGAAAAGTGGTTAACCCCTTGGCTTTCGCAGTTCTGATATAATCTTTATTAAAGGTTTCCAAGAGCGTATTCCGCATTAGCTGAATAATAACCGCTAAAGGTCTAATTCCCAATACAATTGCAGGTAAAATTAAATTTTTCCATTGTATGTACACCTGTTCTCCAAAATCATCTACAACATATAAACTACCAGTCATTTCCAAATTGGTATAAGTATGCAAAATAAAACCAAAAAACCATGCAAATAAGATAGCAGAAAAAAACGAGGGTATGCTCATTCCTAAGGTACTAAAAACGGCAATACTTCTGTCTAAAAAACTATCCTTAAAAACTGCAGATACAATACCTAAAAATACGCCTATTACGATGCAATTACTATAGCAGATATTGCCAGAACCGCTGTATTTGGAATGGTTTCGGCTATTATTTCGGAAACCTTTTTACCATTTTTCTGAAAAGATTCTCGCAGATAAGGGTATTTTATAGCCATGCAATAATCCCCAAAAGATAAAAGTTTGCGATAGGTGTATTTATCGGTGTCTAAAAAAGTGTAATCTGAGGAAATGATACTGTGAAACGAAATAGGTGACACATCATTTACATAATACAAATACTGCATTTCCAATGGTTTATCGAAACCATATTTTTTCTTTATATTTTGTAATTGTTCTGAGTCCTCCCGCTGGTCTAACATCATTCTAGCAGGATCTCCTGGAAGTACAGCAAACAATAGAAATATGATGGTAACTACACCAAAAAGTGTAAGAAACCCGTAAAAAACCTTATGCAATATGAATTGTAACATTAAAAACAAATATACTAGAAACTAGCAAAATTGCTTACTTTTGTCTAACTTTTAAATTAACCCATGACTACACAACAACTCGTATCTGAAATCAAAAGAAAAAAATCATTTTTATGTATTGGTTTAGATGTAGATATCGATAAAATACCCGACTATTTACGCAAAGAGGAAGACCCTATTTTTGCCTTCAACAAAGCAATTATTGATGCTACACATCATTTATGTGTTGCCTATAAACCCAATACGGCATTTTATGAAGCATATGGATTAAAAGGATGGAAATCTCTTGAAAAAACAATACAATACCTCAACGAAAACTACCCTGAAATATTTACAATTGCAGATGCTAAACGAGGAGATATTGGCAATACTTCCTCGATGTATGCAAAAGCCTTTTTTGAAGATTTAGATTTTGACAGTGTTACTGTAGCGCCTTATATGGGAAAAGACTCCGTAGAACCATTTTTAGCATTTGAAAATAAACATACTATTTTACTAGCATTAACCTCTAATCTAGGAGCTTTTGATTTTCAAACGAAACTTGCGGAAGAAAAAGAAGTGTACAAACACGTTTTAGAGACTTCAAAAACATGGGAAAATGCTGAAAATTTAATGTATGTAATCGGTGCAACAAAAGCAACTTACTTGAAAGAAATTCGAAAGATTATCCCGGATAGCTTTCTTCTAGTGCCTGGTGTAGGCGCTCAAGGTGGAAGTTTATCTGAAGTTTGTTCTTACGGAATGAATACTAATATTGGTTTACTTATCAACTCTTCTAGAGGAATTATCTATGCAAGTAAAGGAACAGATTTTGCAGAAGCAGCTGCAAAAAAAGCTCTAGCCTTACAATTGCAAATGCAAGAAATGTTACAGTAATACAAAAAATCGCAAAACCTATCGAAATATAGTGTTTCAGTTTTACCATCATAAAGCTCCATTAAAAACTCCAAAGCGGATTATTTCCTTAGTTCCGAGTCAAACGGAATTACTCGTAGATTTAGGCTTAGAGGAGCATATTGTTGGAATTACTAAATTCTGCATACATCCTTCTTCTCTAAAGAATGAAAAAAAAATTGTAGGAGGAACCAAAAACATCAAGCTAGAGAGTATTTCAGCACTGCGTCCTGATGTGATATTGTGTAATAAAGAAGAAAATACAAAAGAGATTGTTGCAGCTTGTACAAAAATTGCACCGACACACGTTTCCAATATCACTACAACAGGGGATGTACTAAAACTCATCAATGCATATGGAGAAATATTTTCCTGTAAAGAGAAAGCAATTCAGTTACGTGACACTTTGTGTTTTGCACTGAAAAACTTTAGCGAAAATTTAAAAAATACAAAGCGCCTAAATACTGCCTACTTCATTTGGAAAAACCCATGGATGGTAGCAGGCAACAATACTTTTATAAACAGTATGTTGGAACTAAACTATTTTGAGAATAGCTTTAAGAGCCAGGAACGGTATCCGGAGATAGACCTTCAAAAACTCGAAACAAAAAATATAGACCTAATTTTACTATCCTCTGAACCGTATCCGTTTGAAGAAAAACACAAATCAGAATTGCAAAAATACGCACCAAGCACAAAAATAATTATGGTTGACGGTGAAATGTTTTCTTGGTATGGATCTAGGTTATTAAAAGCTTTTGACTATTTTGAACGCTTACACAAGAGTATTTGAAATCTCTTTGTCCAAATACTTAATTCTGTTTAATTTTTCTAAGACCTTCATTGCTTTAAAAGCAGACCTATCACTCTTGCACTCATCAATATGTTTGTAGTCATTGGCACTTTCTACTAATCGAATATATCGTTCTTCCAAATGTTTTTTGTACTTGTGTAATTGATTAACTCGTAACATTTTTTTATATTAAAACCCCCACCTAAATATACACAATAATTTCATTTACAGGTATTTAATAAACTATTTTTTGAAAAAAAAAACAAAAAAAAACTCCATCTTTCGATGAAGTGTAGATATGTGTCGTTCAATGGTATTCTTTAGCGTTTATCTTGCAAAGAAAATACATTTTTCAACAATTCTGTATTTCGCAGGCCAGATTTCTTACGTATTCCTTTTTCTTCCTCTGCAATCATGGTAAAAACACCGTCCAGCGCTTCTTGAGTAACATAATCTGTAAGATCTGGATTTACTTTCTTTACAAAAGGCATTCCGTTGTACTTTGAGATTAAGGTACTCCAAATCTGATCTGCTCCTACTTTTGCGAAAGAATTTTTAATCACAGGATTAAATTCTTTATATAAAGAGGTGTTTGTTTTTTCTTTTAAATAAGTAGTTGCGGCATTTTCATTGCCTAGTAAAATGTTTTTTGCATCGGTAAAGGTTATTCCTTTTACCGCATCCACAAATATAGGAGTGGCAGTCTTAACAGCATCTTCTGCTGCCCTATTCATGGCCATTATCCCTTGGTCTGCCAAAGATCCTAATCCTATTCTTCGTAGGGTTTTATCTACTTTCTGAAGCTCCTTTGGCAATAAGATTTTTACCAAATCATTTTTATAAAAACCATCTACTGCAGTTAGTTTCGATACCTGATTTGCAATACCGTGGTCTAAGGCTTCTCGTAAACCGTTTCCAATTTGATCTTGCGATAAAATACCTCCACCAGAAAGTTGGGCGACAACAGCATTGTTCCCTGCTGTTCCTAAAAATGAAATACATACTAAAAATACCAATACTCTTTTCATGTGATACCTATATTTAAATTTATAATTTATCGAAAACTATCTGTTTTTTTATCGTAACCAAACGGACAATGCTTACATCCACTTTTACAGCAATACCCTCGTTTCAAATGGTACTTTTCAGTAAAAACTTTATACCCCTGCTCATTTAGGTAATAATCTTCTTCTGTTAACTCAATTCTCTGTTTAAACATTACTTGTACAATACAATTAAGAAACTAAAAATTTTATGACAATATAAAATCGTGGTGCAAATATAGTTCTTAAAAATTACTTTTAGTATATTCGTAACGCTATGATACTTTCCAAAAGAATAAATTCCAAAACAATTGTTTGGTTGGAAAACCAAAACCAATACCTCATCGTTTCGCCTATTTTTGCTAAAATCTTACAGATGGTAGCAGAAAAAAAATCAACGGAAGAAATTACATCTTGTATAACTTCGGCAGTTGATATCACGGATGAACACAGAAGAGTCCTACTACTACATTGTAAAAACCTCCTTTTCACTCCAAAAAAAATACAAGCTAAAATTACAAACGAGCATCCAAGAATACAGTCTTATACTACAAGTAAATATTATAAAATAAACGATACAATTTTATTGGTAGCGTTTTGTAGTGCTTATGAAACAGCGCTAATTCACCCTAAGTTTGCTCATTTAGAAGTCGAACCTACTTCCAAAACCGATTTTCAGTATCAAATATTTACGAGCAATGACATTATACATTTGTACAACAATACTGAATTAATTGATGTTTGGCATCAAAAAGACAGTCATGTTTTTCAGGGAAAATTCTCCATGAAAATTATCGAGCATATGCACGATTATAAAGAAGACAAATGGATGGGAATATTGCATGCCTCTGCCGTAAGCAATCATCGGGAATGCATTTTATTTTTGGGGGCGTCAGGAAATGGGAAAAGCACCTCTTTGGCATTATTACAAGCACACGGTTATACTTGTTTAGCGGATGATTTTGTACCTATTTTAGCAAAAAACAAGGAGGTATACAGCTATCCATCTGCTATTTCCATTAAAAAAAACAGTCTTCTCGTATTACTCCCTTACTATCCAGAATTGCAAAATTCTGCAGAGTACAAATACGAAAAACTAGGGAAAACAGTACGATACCTTCCTCCAAGAAACAGAGACTACAAACAGCATGCACCTTGTAACAAGCTTGTCTTTATTAAATATAGTAAAAACACCGATGCGCGGATAAAAGAAATCTCTCTATTCGATGCATTGGAGCAGCTAGTTCCTGATTCTTGGCTTTCACCAAAGGCAAGTAATGCCGCTGCGTTTTTAGATTGGTTTACAGGGCTAACTTGTTACCAATTAACCTACTCCAACAACCAAAAAATGATTGCTATTGTAGAAAATATATTTACTTATGAACTATAAAGAAACCATATATTTTGTTGGAAAATGCCTTACTATTAGTCAGGAAAAAAACAACAAAATTCAACTAAAAAAACAAATCATCTCTGGCAATGTAGATTGGGATAATGTGATAAAAATCAGTACCAAACATTATGTATTTCCGGCGCTGTATTGTAATTTAAAACGAGCTAATCTCCTCAGCTATTTGCCAAAGGATTTGGTCGCATACATGAAGCATATTACCGAGCTAAACCGAAAACGAAATAAACACATTATAGAACAAGCAAAGGAAATTAACAGGCTTCTATTAGATAATAACATCACCCCTGTTTTTTTAAAAGGCACTGGAAATCTATTAAACGGATTATACGAAGATATCGCCGAGAGAATGGTTGGCGATATCGATTGTATACTAACCTTGCGTAATTGTAACAGAGCCTACGAAGTATTGCATACACATGGCTATACCACCAATAAAAGATTATTTGCCGATCATAGACATTTACCAAGACTCGTTCACCCCAATCGCATAGCCGCAGTAGAATTGCACAAAGAGATGTTGCTAAAAAGTAAATCCTCGTTTTTTAATTTCAACACTGTAGCAGCAGGAATAGTTCAAAAAGACAATATTTCGCATTTGTCACTTGCCGATCAAATAAAACTAACCGTTTTTTCAAAAATGATCAATGATCGTGAATATATTCACAAAACCATCAACCTTCGTGCAGCTTATGATTATTATTTGTTAAGCAAAAAATTACCGGAAGAAACTGATATAATACACAAAGAATTAGGAAAGGAATTAAATGCTGGAATTCATTTGTATGCGCATTTTTTAGCCAAATCGAAAAATATAACTTTTAAAAACACTTCCAAAAGTAAAAAGCACACGCATAAAGTAATACGGCACATGGATCATCCTGTAAGGGCCAAAATAGAGAGAAGTATCCGACTCTTTTACCTAAAAACCAATACCCGAATAGCAATTTTAACAAAAGCCTTGTATAATGATGGGTACAGACAATACGTAAAAGAAAAATTTAGCGATAAAGAATGGCTTCGCAGTAAGTTTAGCGGTTAAACTAAGGCTGTAACTTTTTCAAAATCTAAACCACCATAATTTCCGGAGCTCATTAGTAAAACAACCGAATTCACCAAAGGCTCCTTCCATAAAAACTCTTGAAATTCCTTTGGGTCTGTATAAATTAATAAATCATCTCGTTGAAAAGCAGTAGCTATTTCCTCCTTAGTTACTTCTTCTAATTGTTTAATCTTAACTGCATCTGGCGAATAGAAAACTACAGCCTTATCTGCCTTATCCAATGCACCTCGATACTCACGTAAGAATTCTGTATTTAAACTACTATAGGTATGTAGTTCCAAACAAGCTAGCACATCTCTGTCTTGGTATTGTTCTTTTACTGCTGCGGTAGTTGCGGCTACTTTGCTTGGGCTGTGGGCAAAATCTTTATAAATTACCGTTGCATCGTTTTCTGCGATTTTTTCTAATCGTTTACTTGCTCCGTGAAAACTCGTGATAGCTTCGTAAAAATCATCTTCATCAATTCCCATATGTTGGCATATCCATTTGGCACCTGCAACATTTTGTAAATTGTGTTTTCCGAAAATTTCTAAAGGTAATTCTCCATCCGGTGAATCTATGTAGGTAATTCCATTTCGAATGGTGAAATCAGGAGTGGTATATGGATACTTCTTTATAGCGTGCTCTGCCGATTCTACAATTTCTTTTACTGCAGTGTCTTCTGCGTTGTAAACCATTATACCTCCATGGGTTAAAGAATTAGTGAAGATAGAAAACTGCTCTTTATAATTCTCGAAAGACGGAAATACATTAATATGGTCCCAAGCAATACCACTAATCAAAGCGATATTTGGTTTGTATAAATGAAACTTTGGTCTTCTGTCTATGGGCGAACTTAAATATTCATCTCCCTCTAGGACGATAAAATCATTATCCTCGGTTAGGTGAACCATCGTTTCAAACCCATCTAACTGCGCACCTACCATGTAATCTACCTCCCGATCGTGGTAATTTAAAACATGTAAAATCATAGAGGTAATAGTAGTTTTCCCATGCGAACCTCCTATAACTACTCTAGTTTTATACTTACTTTGTTCGTATAAGAACTCAGGATACGAATAAATTTTCAATCCTAAGTTTTGTGCCTTAAGCAGCTCTGGGTTATCTGCTTTTGCATGCATTCCTAAGATCACCACATCTATCGCGTCCGTAATAGCATCCGGAAACCAACCAAAACGTTCGGGCAATAAATTATATTTTGCTAATCTTGATTTAGAAG
Organism: Tenacibaculum sp. SG-28; assembly: GCF_002954385.1. Lineage (GTDB taxonomy): Bacteria > Bacteroidota > Bacteroidia > Flavobacteriales > Flavobacteriaceae > Polaribacter. Next base: position 48,205 of record NZ_MQVY01000004.1, on the reverse strand, counting down.
GATCGTGAATAACATCATCACTTCCGGTTACTTGATATCCTTTTTGGTACAGCGCAATGGCTAAATTATGCATAGCACTTCCTCCTATAGCTATAAAATGTATTTTCATGGTAGAAAAAATTTGTGTAAATATAATCAAGTAAAATAGTAATGTACGCACGTTTTAAATGGAAAAAAATCTGTCACATTCATTTTTCTGTATTTATGTCTTTGCAGTGTGCCGTGTATCGTTTATCTCTCTATTAACGTATTGTGCTCCCAAATTTTTTTTGGCCCATTTGTTGTTAGGTAAATTACATACCCATTAAAAGCAATAAAAATTGGTTGTAATTTGAAGAATGCAACTATATTTTCTTTTGTTAAACTTTTACGGTATATTATAAGCTAATAGCTGTTGAATAAATTCACAAAGCATGTACAAAATACTATCTGTAATTTTAATTGTAACACTTACGCCACTAGCGATAGGTCAAGAAGACTACCCTGAATTATGGGAACAGGTCTATAGGTATGAATTAAAAGATCAACTTAAAACCGCTTTGGTAAAGGTAGATGGTATTTATGCCAAAGCAAAAAAAGAAAATAACGATTCGCAATTAATTAAAGCCTTGGTATATCAGAGTAAATTTTCGTTAACGCTAGAGGAAGATGCTCAGTTCTCTGTTGTAAAGCGGTTTGAGCAACACATCGCCACTAGTACTGCACCTGCCAAAAATATCTTACAGAGCATGTTGGCTAATCTCTATTGGGAGTACTTTAAAGCGAATAGATGGAAGCTATACAATAGAACGCAATCTATTGTAAAAAATGACAAAACGGATTTTAGAACTTGGGACTTAACTACATTATTTTCTGAAATTAACCACTATTATAAAGCATCAACAACAGATGAATCCGTACTTCAAAAAAGTAAAATAAAAGATTTTTATGAAATCTTGCAACTACACAAAGACAGTAAAAAATTGCACCCTACTCTTTATGACTTTTTACTGCAAAATTCTTTAGAATTTTTTAAAAATACCGAAACTAGCATCCTCAAACCTTCTTACAAATTTACCGTATCTAATAGTGCTTTACTAACAAATGCTAACAGCTTTATGGAAATTCCTCTAGTAACCAAAGATACCTTATCGCAATCGTTTAACGCGCTTGTTGCTTATCAAAAATTATTAAAGCATCAATATCAAAACAGATACCAAGATGCCTTTGTTAATACTGATATAGAACGCATTCGATTTATAGAAAAGCACGCTACTTTTCCCAATAAAGAACAGCAATTTTTAGAAACATTACATACTTCAAGTAAAGAATTTAAAACCTATACTGCAGTGGGGTATTACACGCTTGAAATTGCGAGACGAAAAAACCAACAAGCACAAACATACCGACGAGGAAGCAAAGAAATATATCGTTACAAAAATAACGAAGCCATAGAATTATGCGATGAGATCCTAACAAAATTCCCTAGAAATACCGTTGCTACAAAAGCATTAGCCCTAAAAGAAAACATCCAAGCAAGCACACTTGATATTACCAGTGAAAAGCACATTCCTGTGGGTATGTATAGCAAGATTTTAGTAAACTATAAAAACATCAAAAATCTCCGGTTTTCCATCTACAAAATGGGAAGCAGTGCTATAGAAGCACTGCAGAAAAAATATAAAAAAGAAGCACAAATTACCGGTATTACGAAGCAACCAAAAATTACTTCATGGAGTTGCAGCTTACCCGATACCAAAGACTTCCAGAAACACAGTACAGAAGTTGGCATACCGAAGTTGGAACAAGGATATTACATAATACTTGCAGAATCCACTCCAGATGATTCCAAAAAAGCCATTACTGCGTTTTCTGCTATTCAGGTTACCGACATTGCTCTTATCGCCAATGTTTCCAATACTAATAGCTATCAGGTGGTAAACAGAACTTCCGGCAAACCTCTTGCAAAAGCTTATGTAACATTCAGCAGTGACCCAAAAAATAAAAATAATAAGTCTCTTTATAAAAGTTTTACAACAGATAAAAACGGAGAATTTAGCTTCAAAGGAACAATGCAGTATTACTACGATATTACAGCAAAAATACAGCACAAAAGAGATACTGCTACATTCTCCCAATTATACATTAATCCTAGAAGAAATATTGCAAGCAAATTGGGAGAAGCGAGGCATAAAAGAAGAACTTTTCTCTTCACAGATAGAAGTATCTACAGGCCAGGACAAATTGTTTACTGCAAAGGTATTTTACTACAAAACTCCAAAGATAACAACACGGTATTAGCAAATAAAACCCTGACTGTAAGACTTAAAGACAGTAATTACCAAACGGTGCAAGAACTTTCGGTAACCACAAATACCTTTGGCTCTTTTAGCACCGAATTCCTACTTCCAAATACAGGACTAACCGGTTCCTATACAATAGAAGCTTCGGTTGAGGATCAAAAAATTACACTAAAATTTTAGTAGAGGAATACAAAATACAAAAATTTAAAGTAGCTTTTACACCAAGTGCGACTACTTTTAAGGTAAAAGATACGATTACGAGGAAAGGTACTGCCATATCCTATGCAAATACTCCTATTAGTAATGCCACAGTAGCATATCGTATTTACAGAAACGTAGAATACCCAAGATGGTGGTATTGGAACCACCCTAACTTCTACAGTACTTCGGAAGAAATTAGCTTTGGAACGACACAAACAGATGCCACAGGAAATTTTGAAATTGCGTTCATTGCACAACCAGATGAAAGTATTTCTACTGAAAATCTACCTATATTTACCTATGCTATAAGTGCCGATGTAACGGATATTAATGGGGAAACAAGAAGTATTAAAGAGCATCTTAAAATTGGCTATCACTCCTTGCAAGCAAGTATTACTATAGACGAAATTCTGGATAAAAATACAGACACCCATCAAATAGCTATAGCTACTAAAAACATAAACGGAACACCAATATTTAACAAAGGAACTATTTCTGTGTTTAAACTAAAAGCTCCTGGTAGACCCTTACGAAATCGTCCTTGGGCATTTCCAGACTATCCTATTATAAACCAAAAAGAGTACCTCACAAAGTTTCCTTATGAAGCTTACAAAAAAGAGAGTAATGTACAAGAATGGGAAAAAGAAAAACTAGTTTTTACAAGTTCTTATGACACTGAAAAAGGTACCAAAGTACCATTAAATTCTATTTCAAAATGGAGCTCTGGTAAATACATGGTGGTTTTACATACTAAGGATTCGACGGGAAAATCCATTAAGGATGTAAAATTATAACTGTAATGTCATCAAAAGACAAAATTCCCTCCGATGCTAGTATTGTCGCGATTACCTCGGATAAAGAGACCTACAAACCCGGGGAAGAGGCCATACTAAAGGTAAAATCGGGCGCAAAATCCATTTATGTAATGGTAGAAATTTCACGTCAAGACAGTTCGGTTAGCAAACACTACCTTCATTTAAACCGCAATCACAAACAAATTAACATACCAATATCGGCTCAAGATATGGGAGGTATTCACGTAAATTGGTATTATGTTGCCTATAACTCTTTTGCGAAAGGAAGTCACACTATTTCGGTACCTTTCCCTAAAAAAGATTTGGAGATTACAACCAACACCTTTCGAGACAAGTTAGTTCCGGGTTCTCAAGAAACTTGGCGATTTACCATTAAAGGTTCTCAAAAAGAACCGGTATCTGCAGAAGTTTTGGCAAGCATGTACGATGCTTCTTTAGATGCATTTGAGCCACATCAATGGCGTTTTTCCCCCATATCCAAACCACAATTCAGAGGTATAACCGAGCATACGCTAATATGAGTTTTGGAAATACTGTGTTTACTGTACATATACCTGAAGTTCCAAGAACTTTTTTTAACGACTATCCAAATAATGCACATTACAAATGGTTTGGCTTTAGTTTCACGAATAATCGATGGCTAAACCAACAATACCTTAGAAATCTTGCTTACCAAAAAAAGAAATTTGACGGTACCATAAGCGGAATTGTCTCGGATGAAAGTAGTTATTTACTAGGTGTTTCCGTTCGGATCAAAGGAACAAACTTCGGAACAGAAACCAATTTTGATGGAGCGTATTCCATCCGTGTCAATAAAGGAGATACGCTTGTATTTTCATATGTAGGAATGCAATCTGTTGAAAAAGTAGTAACTAATTTTTCTGACATAAACGTTCTCATGGAATCTGACAATAGTACAGAAAATATAATTACCATGGGATATGCTAGTGTGGATACTTCAAGAAAATTACAAGAAGCAACTAATGGTATCGAAATGGCGGCAGAAACAAGTCCGGAAAGTGCCGAGGAAGACCAAGACAACCTCATCGAAAACTCAGAAGAGAAAAAGACTTTTAAAGAAATGAACTTTCGAAAAAACCTTAAAGAAACAGCCTTCTTTTTTCCGCAGTTGAAAACGGACAAAGATGGAAGTGTATCCTTTGAATTCACTACTCCGGAGGCACTTACTTCTTGGAAATTACAAGTACTAGCACATACTAAAAATTTGTATTCTGGTATAAAAACCGAGGAAATAATTACACAAAAACAAGTGATGGTTACTCCTAGCCTCCCGAGATTTCTAAGAAAAGGAGATTCCATTGTAATACCTGCTAAAATTACCAATACCACCACAAAAATTCTCGAGGGTACTGCAAATATAAGCTTCCATAATCCTTTAACGGGAGAAAGATGTGCTTGGATACCAGACAACACCAGTAAAAGAGAGTACCGTATTGATGCTGCTGGAAACACACAGGTTTACTGGAAACTCAAAGTTCCGGATACTTTAGATCTTGTTCAAATTAAAATCGCAGCCCAAGCGGGCAACTTCTCCGATGGAGAACAGACAACTATACCTGTACTTTCTAATAGAACACTCGTTACAGAGGCACTTCCGTTATGGACTTCAGAAGGAAAGAGTAAAACCTTTACACTGGAGAAATTAATAAACAACACTTCTAAAACACTGTTAAACCACAAACTAACTTTAGAGATAACATCCAATCCCGTTTGGTATGCCATACAAGCACTACCCTATCTTTTAGAAAGTAATGCTGCAGGAAGCGAACAAATATTTTCTAGGTATTATGCCAATAGTATTGCACAATACATCACGAGTTCCAACCCAAAGATTGAGGAAGTTTTTACCCAGTGGGCCTCGGCAGATCTACTCATAAGTAATCTAGAAAAAAACCAGGAATTAAAAAGCATACTACTGGAGGAAACTCCATGGATACGAGAGGCGCAATCGGAAGAAGAGCAGAGAAAGCGAATTGCCCTATTGTTTGAAATTCACAAAATCAAGGGTGAAAAACAACGCATCGCTTCCAAACTAAAGCAGATGCAATTGCCCAACGGCGGATTCCCCTGGTTTAAGGGTAATCCGCAGGCGAACAGAAGTATTACCCAGCACATCGTTACTGGATTCGGGCATTTACAACAGCTCAGTATTTCTGAATTGGATGCACTTACCACAGAAATCATCGAAAAAGCATTGCTGTATTTAGACAACGAAATAGCTTACCACTATCAAAAATTACAAGACAAAGCATTGCGCATAAAGAAAACAGAGGGCATTGCAAAATCAGTAGAATTTTTGCAAAAAATCACCTAAGTGATTTTAACATCCGTTACCTATACTTGCGTCAATTTTTCAAACAAAAAGCGATACCAGAAAACTCTGTAGAAGCAGTGAAATACTTTCAGCAACAAACTGAAAAATACTGGATGGACGTAAACCTACAGCAGAAAGCTTTGATAGCCTTACAATTATTTCGAAATAATCGTAAAGATAAAGCACGAATAATAGTTAAATCTTTGAAAGAAACAAGTATCTTATCGGAAGAAAAAGGAATGTATTGGAAAGCCAATAAAGCAGGATGGTTGTGGAGCGAAGCTCCTACAGAAACACAAGCGCTACTTATCGAAACCTTTAGCGAAATAGAACCAACTCCAAAAATCATAGAAAAACTAAAACTCTGGCTGCTAAAAAATAAACAAGTAAATCGATGGAACACCACGAAAGCTACAGCCGCTGCAATACATGCGCTAGTGCACTATGGAATTGATTTACACGACATAACCAATACGCCTACAGTTTCCGTTGGAACACAAAAAATTATTCCTGAAAAATCAGAAGACACTAAAATAATGGCAGGAACAGGATATTTCAAAACTTCTTGGACTGCCAATGAAATATCCAATGATATGAGTACTGTAGAAATTAAACCTACTAGTAAAACTGCCTTATGGGGAGGCTTATATTGGCAATATTTTGAAAATTTAAATGCGGTTTCAGCAACGGAATCTTCTTTAAAAATAGAGAAAAAACTATTTAAAAAAGTAACTACCGAAAATGGCTTGAAATTGGTTCCAATATCGGAGGCAGGTGCGGTAAAGATTGGAGATATAGTAACCACCAAAATAGTACTGTATTCCGATCGAGACATGCAATATTTGCATATAAAAGACAATAGAGCTAGTGGATTAGAACCCCTAGATAACATTTCGAAGTACAAATGGCAAGATGGAATTTCTTTTTACCAAAGTATACGCGATACAGCTACAAATTTCTTTTTTGACTACCTACCGAAAGGTATTTACGTTTTTGAATACGATACAAGAGCAAGCCATACTGGTATTTTTAGCACTGGTATTGCAATGATTGAAAACTTCTATGCGCCAGAATTAAGGAGTAACTCTAAAGGGAGTACAATTACTATTAAGAACTAATATAATTTGCGTATTTTAGCCGAAATTAATTAAATAAGGAAAAAATTATGAAAAAATTTTATGTATTACTTATTGCATTTAGTGCATTTGCACTAACCACAAATGCGCAGCAAATTGCCGATAATACTATCGGGATTCGTTTTGGGGCCAATGATGGTTTTGGTACAGAATTTTCATACCAGCGAAAGCTTTCAAGCAATAACCGTTTGGAGGTAGATCTTGGTATTAGAGGAAATAAAGATTATAATGCATTTAAAGTTACTGGCTTATACCAATGGGTATGGCAATTAGAAAATAAGTTTAATTGGTATGCAGGTTTTGGTGGAGGACTTGGAAATTGGAAGGACAAAGTTTTAGATAATTCTAACACTTCTATTTTTGCCTCTGGTGTAATTGGTGTGGAATACAACTTTGATATTCCATTATTAATATCCTTAGATTTTAGACCAGAAGTAGGATTTAGCAACTATTACGATGGATTCCAATCGGATATCGGTATCGCATTACGCTACCAATTCTAAGGTACAATACTTTAAAGAAACACCCGTAAATATATTTTGCGGGTGTTTTTTTATACTAGTATAGGTTTTGAAAAAGCTACACTTCTTCTTTAACAAAATTATCCCAACGTTTCATATAGGTAATAAACTTTTCACCAAGCCCTTCTTGTGCCAGATATGCTTCAGTAACTGGAGTTTCTACAGGAGTAAAATCACTATTTTGTAATACCCTATAAGGAAAATCATGATGTAAAATAGCAGCTCTACCAATACTTACAAAATCAACCTTTGCGGCTAATACCTTTTCTACATCTTGCCCTGTTCTTATATGTCCGGCAACTGTAAGCAAAACATCCTTTCGATCTATAGACGTAAAGTGTTCTAATAAGGTTAATTGTTGCTGGCTTTCCTCCTCTGGAAGTTTCCAGACATCCCATAAAGAAATATCTAAAAAATCAATATTTCCGGCAGCAATAAGTTGTTGCGAAACCTGTTTTACCTCCTCTAATTTCATACCAAATCTCTCGGGAGATAAACGTACTCCTACCAAAAATTCTGTACCGCATTTTTCTCGAATAGTATCTACTATTTCAAACAATAAACGAGAGCGATTTTCCAACCCTCCCCCATACAAATCTGTTCGCTTATTGAACTCATCACTTAAAAATTGCGTTAAAATATAACCATGTGCTCCGTGTACTTCCACCCCATCGTATCCACTTTTTTTGGCACGAACTGCCGCAGCAACAAAATCATCCCGTAACTGAATAACCTCTTCCAATGACATTTCCCGAGCACCGTATTTTTCATTTGCAGAAGGGCATAGTGGGCTTTCGCCTACAAGTTCTTTGGGAGAACGCATGCCGGCGTGATGCAATTGAATAACTGCCAAGCTTCCATGCGCTTTAATTCCTCTGGATAGTTTTTCATGTCCTTCTATTTGGGCATCCGAGAAAATACCGAGTTGTCCTGGAAAACCTTTTCCAACCTCTTGTACATGGGCGGCACAAGTCATTGTAATACCAAAACCACCTTCTGCACGTTTCGTTAACCAATGGTATTCCGCTTCCGATAGCATGCCATTTTCATGACTTTGTGAATTTGTCATAGGGGCTAACATAAACCTGTTAATACTTTTTTTACCACATTTAAATCGCAAATTGTCGTCGGAAGATAGTTTCATCGTAATTTAATTTTAATAATCTTTAAATAATTCTCGAGATAGTTAACTTCCTATAATTCTAATATTAGAAGCATTGCAACTACCTTTTTCAGAGTTTTGGTCGAGGAAAAATAATATCATTACAAAAAAATATCCCTTGAAAATCTGCAGTATTTTCACTATTCAAAAACGCTATCCTCCCAGCTTGACCATAATTTAGGAATAGCTACCTTAGGGCTTCTGCAAACATAAATCGGTACGTGATTCTCTTCTTCCACGGCATAGGTATTAGTAAGTACAGACACTAATTCTATTTCTTCGAATACATTTTCAACATCTTGCTTATTATATCCTATTACAATCCAAACCTTTGTATCTATTGCTCCTGGACCCCATAACCAAAAACTTCCACTTTTAGAGATAGCTTGTGGTAATTTATATTTTTTACCAAGGATTTCAGCTGCTCCAGCTTCTCCATAGTTACTAGCCCAAATCAAACAAGCTTCTTGTTCTTCTCCAGACAATGACGTATATGCACTATGTAAAGCACGCACTTGCTCTTCCCAACCGAACATATCTGCATAATCACTCGTTAATTGTATTCTTCCATTCTTTTTCTGTAATCCTCGATATGCAACGTAGGTATCGATTGGTAAAATAGGAGTACCCATTGGAATAAAAAATATGGATGGTAGAAATGTAATAGCTCCTATGGTGTAGATCCATACAGGATTTTCTTGAAATTTTTCTTCAATTTTTACCGCAGCACTAGCAAACAAAAGTGGATATACAGGAAAAACGTAATACACCTTTGCTCGTACTATCCATAAAGTAATAAATATAAAACTAACAGCAATTCCAAGGGGTTTATACTTTTTAAGAGAACCATCAACAAAGAAAAAAAATAACCCTATTACTACCATACAAAAAGTAAAAGGAGATTCGAATTGACCGAGTAAAAAATCAAAAGGACTTAAACTATCTAATTGCTGTTCTTTTAAGGCTTTAAAATGCTTTAAAAAAGGTATATCATGCTTTAATTGCCAAATTAAGTTAGGAAGAAATAAAAGTAGCGTTAGAACTATTGACATATAAAACCATAGATTCTTGTATATTGCTGCCTTTTTATACCAGAGCAATCCTAATAAAACACCAAATATCCATACTGCAATAGTATATTTTGTTAACAGACCTAACCCTGTAGATATTCCTAGTAGCAAAAGAAGCTTTTTATTTTCAGAATTGATAAATCGAATAAGAATATAAAAACCCAATGTCCAGAATAATTGGTCAAACACTACCGGCTGTAGTAATGTATGATTTCTGTAGAAAGGAATAAATGCTAGTGTAAAGATTCCTGAAAGTAATATTGCTTTGTTTTTCCCCCCTAATGCTTTCGCCATCAGGCAACATAGTATCAATATCGCAACACCAGCCAAGGTAGAGAAAAGTCTTACACCAGGTAAAGAAATCCCGAAAAAAGTGATTGCTATTTTCGCTACACCTGCTATAAGAGGAGGGAATTCTATAAATCCCCAATCCATATGTTCTGCAGCAGACAGATGCAGTAATTCATCTCGTTGAAATCCGTAATTTCTATTTCCAATACATTGAATTAGTATTTTAAAAAAAGCTAATACTCCAATAATTGAAATATACTTTTTCATTTTCATTTTTGTTTAAATATATTTTGTGAATTGTTATATGTCTCTAATTGATTTTCTATTGAAAATATCGCTAGAAGCATATTTTTGCAAGGTTGCTGAAACTTAATACCTCCAACTTTTTAAATCGGCATTTTCAGGAGCCACAGCAGCTACTTTATTTACATATTTGGTAATGAACATGCGGTGGTATCGCAACCTACTGATGTGATTTTCGTTCTTCTGATCACCATTCCAACAATGCTCTGCTCTATCACCATAATCGACTTCTCCATTGTAATATGGCGCTGTTGTTTCTGCTAAAATTTCTTCCGCGAGATATACAGCATTATTCAAATAATAGTTATCCATGTCCCCACAGTACAAATGTATTTTATTTTTCCAATCTTGACCATGCTTCGCCCAATCTCGTTTCAAAATATAAGCAAGGTCATAATTTTCCTTCCAATACGCCGCTACTTCTTTATCTATTTCTCCGGTCATACGGTTCCAAATCCGTTTTGGATACCCCTCAGCATCGATTGGTGAATAGGTTGCTTCCCATATGTCCCACTGTTGTCCGGAACGTCCTTTACTCCCTAAAACTAACTCTCGATAATTCATATCTCGCAAAGTAGCATCAACATTTCCTAAATAATCTCGATGACCAGGTACTAGTGTCTTTCGAAATTTCCCTTCCTTAAAGTAGGCATTTTTATCGTTGTAAATATCCACCAAGCAATACGCCCTAAAATCAATTGGATCCGGACAGGCTGCAAAGCACATCCCATATTCCTTAGGATACTTAACTTGTACGGCAAGAGACTCCCAACCACCAGTACTACCACCATATACAAATCTAGACCATCCCTCTCCAATACCTCTAAATTGTTTTTCTATATACGGAATCAATTCATAAGTAATAGCGTCACCGTATGGTCCTTGTGCACTACTATTTACGGCATACGAATCGTCATAATAAGGTGTTGGATGTTGAATTTTTACAGCTAGTACTCGTGGAAAATCAGGGCCAGTCCAGGCTTTGTAAAAATCATAAGCCTCTTGCTGAACGATGATATTATACCCGTCTACCTTAAAACGTTCGCTATACTCCGGAGTAAGATTAGGATCTGGAGGTGTCGATCGAAACCCATTGAAATCACTAGGGAAATGCCCGTGCATTATTGCTAGTGGATATTTTACATCAGGGTGTGTATCCCATCCTTCTGGTAACAATACATGTGCCCCTAAATACATGTCTCTTCCCCAAAAATCGCTTAACAATTTACTTCTAATTTTAATGTGTTTTACATATTTAGAATCTTTTGGAGGGGTAATAGCCGGAATTTTTTGATCGAGTGCTAAGTTTAATTTCGGAAATTCTCCGTTTTCTATAGTGATTTTTTTAGGTATTGAATAAAAATTACCAGGTGCCTTGTTCCATTGTTGCCCCTCTCCTCTATCCATCGGCAGCTTCACAACATGACCATCGGAACGTGTTAAAGTTTCGTATTTATGAAATACAACTTGCACATAGAAATCTCCCGACGGAAGGTCTTTAAAACTAGATATTGGATATCCGAAAGCATTCGTGTCAAAGGCTATTGGAGCATTTGCGTTCCAATCCTCTACATCCATGCCAAAAGCCTGGCATGTTTTAGCATCATCTCTTAGTTGAAAACGCGGTTCTGTAGTATTATTTTCTGCTATAAGCAAAATAAGTCGCCCATCCAAAGTGTCTTCTTCCGAAGAAATCGGATGTGCTACCTGAATAGTGTTGGAAGTTGTTACACTAGCAATTTTAGTTTCTTCTTTTGTTTTAGAACAAGAACAAACGCTTAGCATTAAAGCAAGAAGAGACGGAAGAAAAGTTGTAATAGTCCTATTTTTCATTTCGATATCAGTTAATGTGTTTGCACTTCCTATGGGCACTGTAAAAGCACTCGTATGAAGTATTGATTTAAATTTGGTTAGTTTTCGCAGAGAACAAAATGAACCTTACAAATATAGCTCCGCAAAAACTACTTGTAATTTACCCAATAAATATAAGTGTAATTTTACTAATGGGCAGTTTTGCTACTATTTTCATTTATATCTAACAAAAAAAGAACCTAAGAAGCAGAAAGTCTTTTTATGCTTTTCAAACACAAGCACCAACTAATCAACTACAAAACAACACCTTACACAGATATTTATTTTTAATAAAAGATTATTTTTTGTAATTTAAACCTTATCTATTTAAAATGTATAATGACTTTAAATCTTAACCATGAAAACAACATTACTTTTAATTTTTATGCTACTCACCAACTATCTATACAGCCAAACTACCCATGATTTAACTTGGAAAAATGATGGCTCGAGTGCAGGACAAGAAATAACAATAGAACAGGGTGATACTGTTAGATGGACCTGGGGTTCTGGCACCCATAATCTAAGAGCTACTTCAGGAGCTGAATCTTTTAACAGTGGTTTTGCGAATGGTCCTGGTCATGTATTTTCGCATACCTTTACTAAATTAGGAAGCACGAACTATGTATGCGATCCGCATGCGGGGAATATGTTCGGAACAGTAACCGTAAGTGCAACAGCCGGAGTTGCAGAGAGTGATTTATTGCGTTTTACCATGTATCCCAATCCTGCATCAGATTTTATCAATTTGCAAGTAGCAGATGATTTTAGAAATGCTACCGTTACTATTTACGATGCTATCGGAAGAAATATGTACCATGCTACATTAGTTGCTGAAGAGGACAGAATTCCTATTGGTAATTTATCAGCCGGTATGTACATTCTTAAAGTAAATTCAGGGGATAAAATAGGAACCAAACAAATGGTAAAATATTAAACAGGAATACCGCTTTGTCAGAAAATAAAAGTTGGGTATAAGAATATCGTAGACTGAATTTGTAGTCATTTCTCAAGTATATTTAGGCGAAATACACTCGCGTGCAATGAAAGTAACTTTATAGTTATATAGGGTCTTTAATTAGGCTATAAACACTATTTAATGTTGCTGTACATATTAAAAGTCATCGGTACACAAGGGGAACCTTTCTATTCCTCGTTAAACACCTCTAACACCGGCAATGCCTTGGAATTAAAATCAAACAGTGCTTGATTTTCCCAGGGAGAAGCATCTCTAGCTTGCTCGCCTTTCCAAGCTACCAATTCGCCACCCCAATAACAAAAGCCAAGCCCATTATCTGTGTTCTTCGTAATCGTTTTGATTTGACGAATAAAGTTCTTTTGCCCATTAGGCGTTGCTGGGTAAACTGGCAGAATTAATTGGTCTTCTAAACCAACTATATTTGTGGTCCAATCGTTCCAATCTAAGGTAAAAGGGTAAGCAGTTTCTGCCACTACTATTTTCTTTTCAAAGCTACTACTGAGGTTTTGCATTTCGGTTTGTAACGCTAAAGTTGATTTACCATGCCAAATTGGATAATACGATAAACCTATAATATCATAATCAATGCTGCGTACTTTTTCAAAAAACCAACTAGCACCTTCTACTCCTGCATAATGTACAATTATTTTTGTGGTACTTGAATTTTCTCTAACGACAGCAGTTGCGGCATTCATAAGGGCTATAAATTGGGAATACTGCGCAGAAATATGGCCATATGGGTGTAAAAAACCAGAATTTATTTCATTCCCTATTTGCATGTAATCCGGGTGCAGTGCAGTAACTATTTTTTGGGTGTACAAACGAACGCTATCTTTTACCTGTTCAAAACTTCCTTGATTCCATGAGGCAGGTGTTTCTTGTTGGCCCGGATCTGCCCAAGTATCGGAATAATGCACAGACAACCAAGTTTTAAAACCGCGACTTTTCACAAACTTAGAAAATTCCCGCACCTCATCGAATCCAGAATGTGCATTCTTAGGATGTACCCAAAGACGCAACCTGATCGTATTTACACCATGTTCATTAAGTATTTGTAATACCTCTTTTTGGTTCCCAGAACGATCGTAAAAAGGTACACCAGTTGCTGCAATTTCCGGGTAGCTAGAGATATCTACGGCCCTAATAAAAGCATCGGTATCTGCAAGATCTTCTGGCACCTCTTCTGTATTCTTAGTACAAGCAGTGGAAAAGCATAAGAATAGTATGCCTATAAAAAAATTAAACACACTGTGAAAAAACGTATATATGGGTAGTTGTTTTGGTATACTTTTGTACATATCGAATTACAACATTAAAAAAACAATGTACTCTTATTATTCGTTTTAAATATATTTTTTTAATTCACTGAACTCTGCAATTACGCTATTTGCATTTTTTAAAGTTTGATCCTTTGACATTGGATTGGAATATCCAAAAACAAAAATACCAGCACTATTGGCAGCCTGTACGCCATTGTCTGAATCTTCAATTACAACACATTGTTCCTTGGGTATGTTTGCCATTTTTGCCGCTTTTTCAAATATTTCAGGATGTGGTTTAGATTGTTGTAAATCGGCACCGCTAATTTTTCCTAGAAAATATTGATTCAAGTTAAAGCGATCAAATACACGATTAATATTGGGCATAGACGAAGAAGAAGCAAGAATTAAGGCTATTCCTTTGTCGAAAAAATATTTGATTATTCCCTCCACACCATCTACGAGTTTTAAGGATGGATCCTTTTCAAAATACCCAGTATAATAGCCTCGTTTTTGCAACACTAATTCACTTGGGTCATGCTCTAAATTAAAGTGTGCAACTAATTTTTGAAAAACATTTAGTGTAGAAGAGCCTGTAATTGTTTTGTACAATTTTTCAGACACTTCTATGCCTAGTGAAAGGAAGGTTTCGTAATAGGCTTTTTTGTGAAGATATTCAGAATCTATAATCACTCCGTCCATGTCAAATATGACACATTTTATACTCTTCAATACCTCGATTTTGTCTTGCATACCTATTACTCTTAATTTTAATTATACACAACGCCAAGAATAAAATACATGGCATTCGTAGGAAACGAATGTAGGAAATAAAAACTATATAGGAAATATACAAGAACTTTCATCCTTATACACTGCTACTTAATATCAAATTACGAATATGCCTTTTAAAAATCCTAATACAAAACGCATTATAAATGGTTTAGCGCTAAGGTTCGCGAAGTCTGTTTTATTTACATTAGTAGCATAAACCTTAATTAAACTTCATTTTCTTTTGGAGTTGGCTTTTCAATATGCTCTATTTTAAGTTGCTTCGGTAAGCAATAGTTTCTTTTTACATATACTTTCATTTTTTCATTTTTCATATTCTTACATAGTGTAAAAATTTTGCTACACAAACTCCCAGTGTTGATCCGGGAGAATTAACTCATCACTTACTCTTTAATCTCGTATAACTTAGGTTTACTTATCCCTAATTCTTTTAAATAACCATTCTTATTCATTTCAAAGTGCATTTCTGTCATTTCATTGAGGTATTTTTCCAAAGGCTCTAGTCCTATTGATTTTCTCCTTTCATTAACTGATGTACTATCTTTTAAAGGCTGTGGATAGGCTTGCCCTGTTTTAAAATTATAAGTTACTTGCGTTCCATAAATTTGTTTCTTATTGGTATTTATGAGCACTCTATCCAAAAGCAAACCATAATTACTCGGTTGCGCATTTCCTTTAGTAACTGCTATCTCCATTTTTTCCAAAACCGCTATTTGGAAATCTTTGTTATGGTCGCAATGCTGAACCATAAGCCAAAAATTTTGAGAACCTTCTTGTCCGACCAAATCAAAACCTACAAATCCGAACGTATCAAATATCTGATTCAGCCGTTTTTGATGGGTTGTAAAAACACTGTCTTTAAAAGAAGTCCATTCTGCAGAGGTCATATCTTTGTATATACCCTCAGGAATAAAGGCAGCAATTTGATCGATTTCTACCATTTTTTTCAGTTCATCGGCCAGTTTTTGATTGTACGCTACCTTTTCTTGATTCTCTACTTTTTCGGGAATTTTAGCTTTGCATCCAAACAAGACGGAACCAATAATTATAAGTGCTATTATTTTATTCATTTGGTTTGATATTTTAGCCACAGATGGAGTTTTGTTTATAATGCATGGGAAAGCTATCTTAATAGTATTTGTGTTTCATTATTGTAAAAGCAACAATACTATTTGCTCTGTAAAGTATTTACTCTCTCGTTTGTAAGTTTAAAATCTTCACGACCATGGATGTGATTTAAGACCATTTTAAATTGACCTTCATTCATTCTTCCTGCCTTATATTCTTTCGTAATTAAGGGTTCTAGTTCTTCCCAATATTGCTCTGGTGCATGTCTTAAAGTCATCCCAGGAAATTGAGGCCCTACACAATTGGAAGATCATTTGGAAATCCTCTTTTTGTAATAATGTCAATTAATAATTTTGTATTTTTTATATCCAATACTTTTTGCAATTGCATTAGAGAATCTTCTTGCTTTTTGGTATACTTCTTCTCCCGTTTATTCGCAATTGCTCTTGCAATTTCCCCATATGCTAATTGTTTTTTTTCACTAAAACTTCTGTATTCTTTGTTAGAAATTCCTTCTGCTTTTTGAATAGAATCTAGGATATCGAAAAAAGGATCATCCATCATCTGTCTGTACTTTTGGTCATCCTTGTAAATTTTTAAGATTAATTGGCATAATGTATCTTCATCCTTGTATCCCTGTGCTTTCTTTTTACAGGAAGTTAATATGCAACTTAGTGCTATTGCTACTAGTATACTTCTTTTCATGTTTTTTTAGGTTTGTGTTTTAAATTTTTAAAAATATATAAAATACTAATAAGAACAATCTAACATAAACTATCATAACACCTTGTAATGCGACAGAGTCACATAATTAGCATTGGTATAATTGATTCATTCTTTCGAATGCACATATTTCTAACAATGTTTGCTGCATGTAGTCGGTAATATTTGTAATTCTACCAGAAATTACACTTTCTTTAGTGTAGTAAAATGCCTCCTTTTCTTGGGATACCAACTCCTGCTTGTAGCTAGATTGTATTTCTAACATTATGGAAATTAAAATTTCAAAATATTTAATATTAATTTGGTTTGTGAAATATGAGTAATTTCGTGAAGAAAAAATATGGTTAACTATGAAGCATTTTTAGCCTTAGTTATGCTATTTTATCTATGCAAATAGTCTCTAGCTAGATTCTTCATATATTATTTATAATATTTATTGTAAAGTCTTTTTTCGTGTTTTTTCCTGTCACATAATCTTCCCACTTTTGTCGTACGGTGTAATTAGGTATAATACCTCGACCTTTAGTTTTTGGAGCAACATTAATTTGAAAATGCACCGTCGGAATTTTTATCTCAATTTTTGAATTTGGTAATGTAATATATTCCGAGTATCCACTAACATTTCCCTCATAAGTACACCTGTTTCCTCACCGATAAATATACCCCTATCACTCATTTTTATTAGGCTAGCAAATTCTGCACCTCCTGAGAATGTTTTACCACTTATCAAAACATATAATTTGCCGTGATAAATCAAATTATTTTGTGGGTTTTTATATCCTAAATCTGAATAGTAGTCGCTGTATAGGGTAAATTCTCCTCTCTTAGCAATATTGTTTTGCAAGGTCCATTGGTCGTTAATATAACCTTGTTTAGTTTTATTATTTTGATATGATTTTGGACACATGGTTACTTGTTTATATTTTTTAACAACTTTGTTAGAGAGGTAACTGAAAAGGAGATTTTCATTACCTTCTGTTCCTCCACCATTTGCCTGAACATCTATTATCAAATGCTTAATATTCAGAGAATCGATTTTTTTGAAGTTTTCTTGATAAAATTTTTCATAATCCAAGTTATCCTTACCAAAACTTGGAATGCTTACATAGGCAATCGAATCATTAATTTGCTCAAATGTAAAGCTATTAAAGTCAAAACCTCTTGCTGGTAACTTTGCATTTTTAGTTTTAAATTTTGTAAACCGAACAGCTGGAATATCTATAGTTTGTACCTTTTCATTTCCAAAATTTTGTATCTGAAGTTCGAAATTCTTCTCTTTACCGCAAACTAATCTATACAGTAAAGAGAAATTCAAACCACCAATCCATTCTTTCTTCGAGGTTGTATTAAAGCCGTCTGTAGGAATTAACGGAAATAAACTTTGTAATACTTCGTCTACTTTTTTATTATTAATAGCAATAATTTTTGCCCCTCTTTTTAGTTCTTCAAAATCTTTACCATAGTTTTGTGCAATAATTAGGTTTTCATCACAAAACTTTACAGAAAGTGGTAAAAAAGATTTCGAAAGCCCTAATTTAATCATTGTCCATTTTGGTAGCTCGATAGCAGTGTGTCCCTCGTTTGTCAATCCTATTAAATATCTTAATTTTTCATAGAATTCTACTTTAGTTTGCCGTGTTTCTAGGGTACTCTGAATACTGTCTATTTTGCGATTCGTTTGATTCTCTGAAAGGTACTGGTAAAGTCCTTGATGTTGCGATTTCAATTCTCCGATTAGGTATTCAAAATCTTCCTTTAATTCAGAGGGCTTTATCGAATTTTGGGCAACTCCATTTGTAATAAATAAAATACAAATGACTAGTAAAAATATTCTCATTGTATAATAGTATGTGCTTTTCGTTGTATAACCCATAATAACCTTTTGGTTACAACAAATTATAATCTAATTTAAATATTGCTATCGTAAAAAAGTAATCCCAATACTAGGTAGTTTTCGAACATGGCTTATACTATTTTTAAAAAAGTAATACCGTACACCTTAGACTCAAACTAGCTAGCACTAAACTTCTTTTACCAAGATACAAAACAGTATTGTACATAACCCCAAACTGTTACCTTGGATATTCTTTACAAATCATTAAATGCTTACGAAATCATAGTTCTTTTCCGTATTCGAAGTAAGCAATTTTTTCTTTTCCTCTTTCATTCCTCTCTGCATAGCTTAGAGAAGATAACTGTAAAAACCAACGTACACTCCTTCTAACAAAGATTTGTATATGCTAATTTTTAAATCTTTACGAATATAGAAAACAAAAATGAAACAGGGAAATTAACGCTAAACTTTGGTTCGTATACCCGGTTAGTATTGCAATATTTGTTATGGTTTATTGCGCCCAGTGGCAGAAAAAACACTTTATGTTAGGAAAAACTAGGTTTTTATGCCATTTAGACGTTATTAATAAACGTCAATTTTCAATACCAAATTTATTATTCTTTGTATCTAATACAACAACCTTCCCTGTAAATAGCTTATTTCCAGTCATGCCAAACAAATACCAACTGGGTAAATAATCTACTGCATTGAGAACTTCACAACCATAAATAGATAGATTGTCGTATGTTGTGTTGCCAATTTTTATAGCATTGTTTAGTTTTTTTCTGTAAACTGGTAGTTGTTTTCCCCAATTATTTATACAACATAGACTATCTATTTTATTAGCATTGCTATTCCTTAACCTTTTGTTACTTGTTAATACAGGAAACATGCTTGAACCTGTATCGTAAAAAAGTTTCGTTTTTTTATCTCCAATTTTTGCAGGGAGTAGTAATGGAAACTTATCAATACTTGCTCCCTCTATATATTCTAAATTATAAGTTAAATCATCCGCACTTTTATGAGTGACTGCAAGTTTATCATTTTTAAAATCTAAAATTAATGTTCTATTTATAAACAGATCAAATCCAATGGTTCCGATTACTATTTTAGAAGTATCGATTCTGCTACTTCCCAAAGATTTTGAAATTCTAATTTTTTTTGCCTTAAATTGATTTTCTGCTATGTTTATTATTGGGTTCTTGATAAACTTAAGACTATCTTTATCATAAAAAATATTCAGGTTATGATTCGCATCTAAAAGCTTATTTAGTGTTTTTCCGTACAATAAAGTAGTTTGTTGCCCACTATCGAATTGCATGAATAATTTGTTTTGGAGTCCATCAATTTTCACAGGAATATAAAAAGCTATTTTCTCTATTTTTTCATCACCTAAAAAATCACTATCCCATCTTATATCACAGTACGAAACTTTACTTGGTTCTTGAAACGTGTGAAAAGTATTTACTGTCGAAATACTTCTCCAATAGGCTATGTAAATGGGAATTGAGATTACTATCAATAGAATTACGAAAACAATCGAAAACAGTATTCTCTTGTAAAGTTTTTTCATACGTTGTGCAAATTTTCAGGAACGATTAGTGATATTTTCACTACCAAATGTAAATAAAAATTATCGATTTTGTGTTTTGAAAGAAGTTTTAAGTAAGGCTTTAATTAGCCAACAATTTTACACGGATATTTACCAATCAGACGTATTTTATTTTATTTTTTTATACACCTCTGTACCGCAATCTATGCACAAGCCTTCGCTTTTTGCTAAAGATAGTAGACCATTTTTCCTGATCAAAATTGTGTAAATTCCTTTTTTACTAAATTTTATATGATGTGCAAATGAATTTTTTCTTAAAAGTTCATATTTTTCTTCTGAAATTAATTTTCTGTTTTGCTAAAAACGAACATTAGAATTTTTGTCAAATTCTATTTGTTTATGCATTTGTTCTTTAATAGCTACTAAAGTATTTGTTGTTAGTTCCCATTTCCATTTCCCAACAACTTGATTGATTTTTAATCTTCTTTGCTTTTCAGCAATAAGGTAAATTCTATCGATTGCATACATAGAAAAATAGGATTCAGGGAATTCTTTTGCAAAATTCAAATATTTTTGAGTGAGAAGAGAGTCTGAAGTTTTTAATTCATTTTGCTGTACTTGGTAATATATATTCCTTCGTAGCTTTGATTCGCAAAGAGTCCACTGAAATATCTTTTGAAATAATACACTCAAATCTAACACTTGGAAGATTTGTTACGGAATCTAGTGCAGATTAAAGTGAATCTATTTGGATCCTGAAGCTCCTATTTTCCGATTTTAACCTATCCGATTCTTTCGAACAAGAACACAAAGAAACCAATAATACAATTGCGATAATATTTTTCATAGGAATACCAAACGTGGTAAAAAAAGTCTTAATTTC
The DNA here is from genome assembly GCF_002954385.1 of Tenacibaculum sp. SG-28. Lineage (GTDB taxonomy): Bacteria > Bacteroidota > Bacteroidia > Flavobacteriales > Flavobacteriaceae > Polaribacter. The sequence continues at coordinate 27,148 of NZ_MQVY01000004.1, read as the reverse complement.
ATAGCTTATTCTTTTTTCAAATTTTCGACTGCACCACAGGTACTATCTAGTTGTGATGTATGATCTCAAACATGGTAAATAATTCTCCTGCGAGAAAGCTCTTTACCATAAAAATAGATGAAAATTTTGTACTCGAGTTTATTCGATACCAGAGGACCTAATTTTTTTAAACAGGGATAGAAATTTAAGGTGCTCCCTTAGGTAATTTTATCGATATAACCTTTTCCAAATTGCTTGTTATACAAACGCATTTCTTTCATTGTAATAGGAATACACTTTACAGAACTTTGCTTTACAAGCATCATTCCAATAGGCTCGGTATTTGGTATTCGCACAGTGACTAGTGTGATCCATTCCTCGTTTTCTTCTAGTATATATGCAGGAAAATAGTGGTCTTCTTTTAAAACTAAAACAGGCTTCCAATTTAAATCTATGTTATCGGCATGCAATCGATCTGCAGCCATGAGCTCTAAATAGTTTAGGGAAGGTATAAATTTCAGAACCAATGCTTCCACTTCCCTTCTTATATTAGCGATCGATTTAATTCGCATTAATAACCCCAGCAAAAAGGCAATACCAAGCATGGCTAATACTGCAAAAAAAGTAAGTGTAATTTCTCCAAAAATATGTTCTATTTGGAATTTTTTGGCGATAGGTCCAATAAGACTTTCAAAAATCTTCATGAACTTATACAATACATAAAGGACTACTGATAGTGGTAATGCTAAGGCAACCCCACGGATGATGGTTGTCTTTAGTGAAAATTTTGTCATTTTATTTCATTTATATTAGAAGCTTGTTCATTCTTAGTTTTTTAGTTATGTCTTACCTTCTGTGCGAACATCCTAACCAAAGGAATATATATTACACACCATTTTGTGTAGATTTGTTATGGAAATAAATAGCGATTTCTTCTACCGTTTGTTTGGCAGTTTTACCAATCCCGTAAATTGTAGCTGACGCAAAACCTGTCCAATTCCCGTACCCAACTAACCAAAGTCTAGGCTCCTTGATTGCGTGGGTGTTTTGTGTTTTAATCGTATTGTCTTTTGTGATACCTAACTTTTGTAAATGCTTTAAATTTGGTCTGAAACCAGTACACCAAAGTACCACATCAAATGCTTCTTTAGAATTATCACTCCAAATAACACCATGCTCATAGAATTCTTTAAATGGTCTGTAATCCTTGTATACACCATTTCTTATCCCCTCTTTAACACTTTTAACCTGAACGATATTACGGAGAGATATTTCTTTAGGATATTTCTGAGATTCTCTTTTTAGATACCTATCAGTAGCTTGTATGAATAAGTAACGGCCATCAATTTCTTCTGGCAAAAATACAGGTGCTCAGAAGCCACCCATTTTGTAGTTGCCACTTTTGATACTTCCGCTAAAATTTGTGCTCCAGAATTACCTGCTCCAACTACAAGCACTTTTTTATTTTTTAAAGCATCCGTATTTCTATAGGCAACAGAATGTATTTGTCTTCCTTTAAACTTATGACAGTTTGGGTATGAGGGAATATAAGGATTCATGGCAGTCCCTGTTGCACTTACTAAACTTTTACAGTAATATTTACCGTTGTTAGTGGCTAACTCAAAAACACCTTTTTGATTTGAAACTTGGAGTACATTCGTATTTCTTATCACAGGAAAAGCATATCTTTTTTCATATTCGGATAAGTAAGATATAAATTCATTTTTTGTAGGGTATTCATTTTGACTTGCTGGCATTTGCCAACCAGAAAGAGAGCTATACATCGAAGGTGAGAACAATCGTAAACTATCCCAAGTATGAAGCCAAGCACCTCCTGATTTTGATTGGTTGTCTAAAATTACATAATCCAATTTGGTTCGTTTCATAAAATACGCAACAGAAAGCCCTGCTTGGCCACCTCCGATTATAATCGTATCATAAACCCTGTATTCTGATTTTAAAACCATAATAACAAATATACCTATTTATGCATATTATGCCCAATGGTTTTGGTAAGTTACCTTGAATACTTATGGATTTACTCTGTATAATTCTATTTATTTTTTATACTTTAATGCTCTTTTTTAAATTCTCAAAACTATTTAACACCAATTATATTGGGTATTTCATTCGCATTTTTTAAGTTTTCGGTGGTTTTTCTTAACCCTTATTTATACGATATATTTAGTTTTTGTTCTTTGCATGTTCGGTTTGAAATATTAAAGTAATATCCTAATTGCATCCCATATGATTGCATAGTTCATTTGATAAAATTTACTTTAAAAGTATTTCATCAAAAGTAATCGCCACGAGATTTCCTCATTTTTCAGCTATTCATAGCTTGTTAGCCTTTTTAAGTTTAAAATTCAATAACTAAAAAACATATAAAAATAATAAATAACCTTTGTGCATACCTTAACTAGCGATTACACACCTCTACTTATAGCCACAATTATATTAATTTTTCAATAATTGCAACAATTTCAGTTCCATCGCCTATTTTCAATGCTCCTCCTTCTTTACTTTCATATGGAATTCCATTATTTACATACTTCAAAATTCCATTTCGGTCTAAAAACAGGTTTAATGGATAGGCAGTAATACCAAGATCATCGGTAAAATCTTTGGCATCTACAAGATGTTGAAATTCAAAAGGATGTTTTTCAAGAAATTTTAAGACAGCATCTTTTTTCTCGTAGGTTATGGAAATAAAATTAATATCCTCTTTATACTTTTCCTTTATTTTATTTAGTATTGGCATTTCGTCGATACAAGGTTTACATTTTGTAAACCAAAAATTTATTACGGTGGGCTTGTCCTTTAACTGTTGTGTATCAAATTTTTCACCTGCTAATGTCTTTAAGTTAAAATTTGGAAATTGTTTGTCTTTATACCTAGCAAATGGTCCAGTAGAGAATAATTCGTCTTGTTTTTTATCACTAATTTTAAAAGTAACATTAGAAATAATCGAGTCTTTTTTGGATACTGTGCCTTGGACTACCAAACTAGCATAAACCTTTTTCCCTAGAGCTTTATTCATTTTACTTTCCATTTCTGAAAGTTGCTCTTTTATTTCAGTTTCCGTCATTCTATTTTTTCCATTGGTTGAATAATAATGTGTTTGTGAGAAACTAGTAATTGTAATTAAAAGCAGTAGTAGTGTAACTAATTTATTCATTTTTTAAATTTTTATGCAATTTAATAAAAGGTAAGTATTTTGCATGTTAAGAAAAGTTAAGGAAAGTTAATTCTGGTAAACGTGCTTGTATAAAATTTCCAGTGTGTTTAATTGTTCTGGAATATGTTAGCACCACCTAATTCTTGTTACTTTGCATAAATATTTTATGGTTAGCAAATCATTTTTGTCTTGGTTGATTCTTCTTTTCGCTTAAATTATCCGCTGTAATTATTCTATTTGTATTGTAATTAATGGTTAATCTAATATTTTCTGTAGTGTTAATTACATAAATATTTTTCCCTTTTTTACAAAACCCAGACTCGTCTGTTTCTAGTAGAATTTTGGAAACTAGGAATTCAATTTTCTGCTTAGAAAGTTGCAAATTCAATTTCTTATTAATTCTGCCATACACGAGTTCGGTGTAACAAATGTTATTTATGATCTTTTCTTTATAGGCATGCATCTGTTCTTTTTTATTCTGTTTGTGTATTCAATGTAGGTTTTCTATACCTAAAGCCATCGACTTTTACCAATGCAATACTCACTATGCTTTAGGATATATTTTGACCTTTATTTTCAATCAAATAACCGTTCATGTAATTGTTATTTTTTCGTTTCGTCCAAAAAAATCATATCGCAGTTTATGCATTTTGACTTTAAACGCTTGGTTAATTATAACCTTTATAATTTTGGAATTTCCACCACTATTTTATAAATGGATTCGTTCTAATAAGTTTTTGATCTTTAAAAAAATAAGTTCCAAGATTTGGTTATGTACCACTTATTCTAGTAAGGCAACATTCCGTTATGTTACTATTGATTTCTTTACGTTTTACACAATGTTTAACATGATTATCAAATATTTTTGGCTAGCCTATATTTTACTTTTAAAGTTACTTACGAGGTCTTGTTTAAGAAAGCAGTTGATCAAAATGTACTAACTCTAAACCAAATAATTACTTTCCATTTAGTAATTAAACCAATATTACTTTTGTACTTTGTATAGTATGTTTAATATTTACTAATTAATTCCGCAATGTTTTTGTTAGTAGCCTCTGACATTATTTTTAAAAGAATATCGATAGTTAAATTATTAATTGTCTTTATTTGTTTTAGAATCTCGATTAACTGACCTTCATCATTTTCAAATAAATCTTTAAAAAATTTAAAAGCTCTCCCATATTGACCTAATTCATTACTGTAAATGAATTTTGAGCCATAGAGTTTTCCTTTATCCACGCTTTTAATAGGTCCGTTTGCTCTCCAATCTAAGAGATTCCCCTCCATAGAGAACTTAGCGGCTAATAATAATCTATTATCTATAAAATAACTTTTAGCTTCATTTGGTGCAATTATCTTACAGAACTTATAAGCAATGTATTCAGATAAGCCATCTCGAAACCACCTATATTCATAACCTTTTAGATTATATTTTTGCACCAAAGTTCCTTCAACTATTTCGTGCGAAAATGTATTTCCAATTGTATTGGTTAGTTTGACAAAATTGGAACTATCAGATTCATACAAAACCATTGTCCATGGAATGTTTCGGCTTTTTCCTATAGTTATAGTATTATTTGAATTTATTGATGTTAAATAAAGGTTTTCTCTCTCTATTTCGTTAATTGAAAATTGCTTACTGAGTAGCTATCTAAACGGCCAAAAAGTGATAAAGAAAATTCACTTTCTCGTTTTAATCTTTTATCAAAATATATTTTGTAATTGAATTTAGTTATTGAATCGGATAAAGATTTGTCTAAAACATTTAAGTTCTTAATATTATTAACACGATCATTTCCAAATATTTCCTCATTCCTATATGAGGCCCTTGTCGTAAGTGGAAATTTATGTGGTTTTATGCTACTTATTACTAGAATTTTTGCTCCTTTATCAGTAAGTTTATATGTTAGCTCAAGCCCTTCTGAGTTATAATTTTCATAGAATTTAGTACCTTTTATTGAGAATATCGAATCATTAATTTCCTTCACATAATCAACTTCTATTTTCGTAATTTCTTCTGATGCCTTGAAGTTTAAATAAGCATATAAAGAGGTAAAAGATGTATTAATATCACTACCTCTAAAATGAAATTTCTGAGATAGGAAAGGTTTTATTAAATCGTAATTTCTCTCATTATTAGCTTGCTTAATACTTTCAACAATATGTATTTCAATATCATTAGGTTTACGTCTATTACAACTTATTAGTATTATCAATAATGACAAAAATATAAGTTCTCTTTTCATAATGTCTAATTGGCTAAAACGATTAGTGTAAAATTAATTGCATAATTTTAGGTTTAAATTTAGTAAATAAATTATGGATAGAAAATGGTAAAAAACTTTTACCGTGTATGTTCCAGTGATTAATTTTATGACTTGTTAGGCTTAGTAATATTAAAAAATTTGAACTCAAATATTCGTATTTCACTGGATCTTCTTCGCAGAATACTTCAATATTTTTATCTTTTTTAATGACAAAGTTTTTATCTGTTATTTCAAGAACATCATTATAATAATCATCTGTCAAAATTATACCTTTTGATTTTTTACGTTCTAATAATAAATCTTTGATTACTTCTTTATAAATCGGTTCAATCATTGAAAATAGTTCATCCAGCATCAAAAAATTTATGATTAAGATTACCGATAATCAGTAACTCAAGATAGCGTAATTGACCTAGAGATAATTTTCCAACTTTTATTTTGTCAAAACTTGAAACTTTTGGCGAATAAAATATATTATTTTGATCATCTCCATTTGGAAAAAACAAAGGAATTATTTCTCTTACTTTTCTTTCTTTAGGTAAAAAGTATGCTGTGGTAAATAGCCAATTCTCTTAGATTAAATAATATTTTTTTGAGAAATAGTTTCTGAATTTATTTTTAGAACAATTGAATCAGCTTTCAATGTAACAAATATTAGTTTTAATAAAGTAGATTTTCCAGCTCCGTTTCGGCCAAAACCCCCTATCATCTCTCCAACCTTACCTTTAATATTAAAATTCTATAAAATGGCTTTCTTTCCGAAAGATTTATTAAGAGCTACCACGTTTAATACATCCATTTATCTAAATATCAGATGAGTTATGATTAATAAAAAAGAAATAAATATATAATTAGCCACACTATTGTTAAAAGGTTTGCTTTTGTATATCCAAGATTATAATATGCATAATATTCATTTTTTTTAAAAGTCTGATAACCTAAATAACCTATAAAAATCCCAAATGATGAAAAAACAACAACACTTCATAAAATACCTAAGGTGAATGAAAAAACTAACGAAAAAGGTACATTGAACATGTTTACATCCAAAAAATATTTAGAAATGGATTTAATATTTATCTTTTGTGATAGATTTTATTTTTATATACAAATTTGATTCTTACTTAACGGTGCAGCTAAACTGAGTTTTAATAAAGTTTAAGTACTATTTAAGTAGGCTTTTATTCGAATATTATTGCTAAGTTAGAATTTTTAATTTTCACAATATAATATGGTTGTGTAATAACGGTGGGGGCAACTTCTTCAGGAACTAAACTTGTAATATTTACAATGATATTCTCTGAATTTGCCGTTATATTTAATTCTAAATCATAACCTCCGTTTCTTTTTATCTCGTCAAATACTGCAATAATTGTATACTCCGAAAAATCTATAGTAGTTTCGGTAAAGTTATCAGAAACATTAGAAGCAGAGTCCATTTGGGAAATTAAATTATTCCAGACGGTTTGGTTAGATATAACAAAATTCTGTTTAGAAATTCCTTCTATTCCATTTCCGTGTAGATTACCTTTTGAAATTAAGGTAGAATCGACGTTCCTACTATTCAGGTTTTCATTGTCTGAACTGCAGCTAGAAATTAAAATTGAAAATAAGATGACTACTAAATTTTTCATAATAGATTATATTTTTTGTTAGACTATTTTCTATTAGATGGTTAAAAGTATAAATGGTTGCGTCATATTTGCTACAACGGTTTCGTATATGTTTACAATATGATTTGTTAAATCAATTTTTAAATCTTAATATTTAATAATGATAGATTTCATTCAACTATATATAAGGTTGTTTATCCACATGTTGATTTTAAAATATCTTTCCCATTTTCCTTTACCATTTTAAATCCATTATCAAGCATTGGCTGAAAGGTTTTACGCCCTGTAAAATGCCAAAGCAAATACCCACATTGACATTGATCAATTACACCATTTTGATATTCGTTCAGCATCAGTTTCTTTAACTTTTCCCAATAGTTTTTTTGGGGAATGGATAAATATTAAGATTGGGTTAAATTCTGGATCAGTAAATTCTTTAGAGTAGTTTTTTTAATCCGTTTTACACTTGGAAAACCATATTTATTAGTTATTTCTATCATCCTTTCAGTATGTTCAGCATCCATTGGGTTGATATATTTTTTCCAAATAAATTTTCTTAAAGTATCCGATGCAAATTTTCTGTTTTTTAATGCTTCTTCTTAAACTATTAGATAGGCTTTAAATTCTATTTGTTGCTGATTTATCAAAGGTTTTAAAAATGGTATATTCACGCACCGTTTGATCATATCCGTACATAAATTCCATTTCTTCAACTAGAACGTTAATATTCTTTTTAAAAAGGGAGTTCTTTACAGTTTGTGCATAAATAATATTACTTAATAATGTAAAATAAATTAAAAGTCTTAATTTTATTTTCATATTTTTAATATTAGACAAAGTTTTGTCTATACCAAGTAGTTTGGTTTATGAATCAAATTTAACGAATAGACCTCAAATACAAAGTCCGACAAATGTTTCGTAAATAAGTTTTATTCTGTTTTGTCTAAAATTATTAAGTTTTGACTCACACTCGTTGAGTTTATTTCAACAATAGAGTTTTCATTTGTCCCAAAATTTGACTTTAAAATACCTAAATATAAATTCAGACTATTTGAACTTACTAAATTCAAATAAATTCCATTTTCATAGATAGTATTGCCAAAAACAGTCATTAGACTATAAGTTTCTCCTTTTGATTTGTCAGAAATCAACATTGTAGTTAAATCAATTATTCCCGGTTTCGCACCATATGTAGAGCCAGAAACTGATTGCATTACTGCTAATTCAGAATTGTTTATCGAAGCTAGTCTACTACCGTTAATAGAGTTTATATTATTTACGGAATTATCAACTAAGTCAACTTCTAAAAAACCTTCTCGCCATGTTGAAATATATAATTTTGAATTAATTTTAACCACAGAGGTAACCACATCTTCATTAAAGGTAATGCCCAATTCTGTAATAGAATTGTCTTGAAGATTAATATTGACAAGGTGTTTTGTTGAATTACTTCTTAAAACATTTTCAGCTAAGACACCAATTAAATTATTCTCGTCTTTAGTAAGAGCTATAATCCCCCTTTCATCTCCATTTATTGTTGAAGGAATTGTTAGAGGTATTATTTGACTCGTTCTATTTTTTCTATCAAATATTAATAGGTTATTTGTAGGTGACGGATTATATACGTATTCGATAGAATAAATTTTATCCGATGAAGATATTAGGTTATTAGTTGAAAGAATAGAACCATTATTTTCTCGATTAATCTGACCTATGTTTTCTATGTTACCTGTATTATTTCCAATTTCATAAACCTCTCCGAGCTCAGAAACAGCTAATAATTTGTAGTCATCATCAATTTCATTAATATCATTTAGATTAATTGTTATACTTGCCGTTTCAGAGATTCCTGAATTTTCAGCTCTTACAATCCCCGTTACTATGGGATTTGTTTCGTAATCAAATAAACTTTCAGTTAGTACAGTAATTTCCCCTGTACTAGCATTGATTTGAATTGCTTGCTTAGGAGTTTGTTCTGTAATGGAAAAGGTAATATCCCCTTGATTAGTTGTAGCTTGAACAATCCCAAGAGATGAATTGGCAGTTGGATTTTCATCAATACTAATTGAAAAGTCCGATATCGAAATCGATATGGTATCATTTACATCATCATTGGAATCCTCACAAGATATAATAAAGAAAGTAAGTATTACTAGTAAATAGAATAGTTTATGATTTTTCATTTATTTATAATTTTAATTATTTAAAATGGCCTCGAATATGAATAATTACATGGGTTAGCGCTTGACTTAACTTGTATACATTAAATCAAAAATCAGCAAGTATTTTTAGAATTTGGCAAGAACGTAAATATACCTTTATATTACGAAGCCAGTCTTAATTCATTCCATAAATTTTTACATCATTATTTTCAACATTCAAAACGACCGTATTCCATTCAACAATTAAATTTCCGTATTTACTATTAACATTGATTTTGAGTTCTTGATCGTTATTTTTTGATTTGAAAATAAAATCACCTTTTCTTTCAGAAAATATAAATTCATATGGTGTTTTTATACCTTTAGTTATAACTCCATTTTGAACCATATCAAACTCATTTTGACTTTCGGAAGTAATTTTTATAATTCTTTGGGTACTAAAGTTTGAACTACAAAATGAAAAAACAATCAATATTGTCAGAATTCCTATCACTGATAACAATGCTTTTTTCATAATTTTAGTTTTTTATGTTATTTTTAAATTTATAACGGGCTTGTATAACCGTATTTCATGGGTGTGCATATACTGATTTCCGATTAAACACCAAAGCTTATAATTTCGTGTAGATTCGAATGTAATCGAATCATTCGAAACTGCTATGATAATTGTAACCTGGTTTTTGAAAAAGTCAACTCATATCAGTAAATTTAGATTTCACCATCTCGTTGTTTTCATTTAGTTGTTAGTTACTTTTTGTGCTATTTTTCAAAGTATAATTCTTTAAAATACGCAAACCGTTTTCCAGGAATTATCATTTTCCAAATATCTTTTTTTGGGATTATATTTTTATCTGATAGTCTTTTTCCGTCTACATAAGTTCTGAATATTAAAGCATAAAAAAATAACAGTAATACAAATAGTGTTGGATTCACTAAGTCTGTTCTACTTAGCCATATTAGTGCTACAATAGGTGATAAGATTGTTAAGTAGTAAAAGAATAAATTTTTCATATTTTACATTTGGTATTTGAGTAAACGTATTAAACTTTTTAATTGACAAAATTTTAAATTCCGATAGCCACGATAGCATATCAAAAGAGCCAAAAATTCTGTTATATATATAATATTAGATTAAAAATTTGGACTTAGTCCAAATAATCCGGCTTTAAATTTTTCCCAATCCGAAAATATCGCTGAAGCAACAATATATGTTACTACAAATAAAACTATTTTCAGTTTTTCTTTTTCCGTTAGTTTATTAATCATTTTTTTATTTTTAGTTTTTAACTGTTAACGGTTTAGCTTAACTTCTTTTCGATAAAGTATAGCTGTTGTTGTGATTAGTTAAGTATTATAATTTTATTTTTAAATTCTAATATTTCAGAAAGGTAAATTTCATTCAAAAATTCATTATACGAATCCTCCCTCTTATATTCAATATTCTGTAACGCTTTTATAATATTCTCTTTAGCCTTTTCAAATTTCTCGAGTTTATAATAAGATTTAGCGATGCCAAAATAAGCCTCAGGAGTATATTCAGATTGTTTTAAAGCTCGCTGAAATTCGGTGATTGCTTTTTCATAATTACCTGTTTCATATTCGCATAATCCAAGATATATAAACGTATGAATATCTACCAAATTTTCTTTATTGTATTTTACATTTAAATTGAAAGATTGAATGGCCTTTTTGTATTCTTCTTTTCCAAAATAGCACTCACCTCTTAAAAAATCGATATCTTCTCCCCAAGGGGCATCTACGAAATTTGGTGTTAAACTGTCAAATCGATTAAAATCTTCAAGAGCTTTATCAAAGTCTCGCATTTTTCTTAACCTTATCCATCCTCTATAACCTAAATGTAATTTTGGATCAATTTCAACAGCTTTATTTAGATATTCAAAACCTTTCTCAAAATCTCCTGCTTTATTAAAAGCAACCGAACGTTCCATCCATGCATCGCTATTTTCCCGATCATATTCAATGGCTTTTTCATACTGTCGAGATTCTACCATTAATCTTGATTTTTCTTTATCGGATTTTGTTTTCCACCAAATACTAAAAAATATGATTACTGTAAGAATTATGGAGCCTAATCCAATAAATAAATATTTAAAAAATTTCTTCAATTCGTCCGTTTTTTATTTTGAGTCTAATTAGGTTGTATGTTTTATAGCCTTTATCTCGCTTCCAGTCTGTAAGTTCAATTGCAATTTCTTGTAATTCCTTGATTAACATACCATTATTAAATTCAGTGCTTTTATAATTTTGATCGATTTGGAATGTCTCGACATTACAAAGTTTTCCTGTTTTAGTGATATTTAATCTCAATGTTATAAAGCCATTTTGTGGTTTAATTCCGGTTTCGGAACGTTGGATTTTCTCAAAAGCTTTCCTTACAGCGGGATTTTCACCTTCAACTCGACTGTTAATTCCACTTGCAAAATATGGAAAAATAGGTTCATCACAATCATTGTTTTCTTGTGAAAAAGATTGAATGGAGAATGATAAAAATAATATTGATAGGACAAGATTTTGTTTCATTGGTTGGATTGTAATTTACGTTTAATAAACTTATACAAAGCTTTGAATAAACCCTAATTTAGTAGAATTTATTTTATCTTCTAGGTAACTTTTTATTATTTATGAAAACTAAGTTTTCACCTTGATGCATAAATGAAAAATCATGTTTACTAATTGCACTAAAGAAACTTGAAGAACACCCGTTTTTCATCCTATCATGTAATTCTATTATAAGACATTTGGTATTCTTTAACCAATTATCTGTATTGTTCTCAAACAATTCTTTTTCATATCCTTCAATATCAATTTTAATAATATCAATAAATTCATAGTTATATTGATGCATGATATCATCTACAGTTACTGCTTTAACAGAAGATTCGGAATCTTTATTACCAGATTTTTCAATAGACTCAGTCATAAATCCTGAATTTCCATACCCTCTGTCAACAACATATAATTCTTGATTACTTATGTTAGATAATGCTTTATTTAAAGGGGTAATATTGTCATAATGTTTGGTGTTTTCCTCTAATAAAAGAAAATTAGAGGCTTCGGGTTCAATAGAAATGATTTTAGCATTGGGATACTTATTCGAGAAAAATATTGCTGCCAAACCTATATTGGCTCCAGCATCAATAATATTTTTTGGTTCAAAATCTAGTGGAATATTATATTCTCCATTAAAAAATACCTGTTGAAAAATTGGAATATCACTAGTTTTACTTCTAATTTTAAAGGAGTGTTCAATGTTATTTAAAGAGATAGATATTATTCCTGATGTTTTAGTTTTAATATTATAATATATTTTAAATCCTTTATTTAACCCGAATTTTTTAATATAACTTCCAATTCGTATTCCTATTCTAAATATTCTCAAATTCTCTAATTTTAATTACGTCAAACGTATAATGCATGTCGCGTATTCTAAATGACATAAACTATACCCGAGGATGGGTGCTGTTTTTTTATTCTCTCGTAAATTCAATTCGTCCACCTCCTTGATATAATAGCATCTTCTTGTTTGATGTGCTAAATTCAAATTTTGCACCTGCTTGATCAAACTTAAATTTATCTTTGCCGGTTGCATCAAGAGGAAATGCTGGCTGTCCTGTACCTTGTGCAATTAAGGTATTTCCGTCTTTAGTTATTGTAATTTTCAACGCAATTTGTTTTGAAGAATACACCCCTAAATACTTGTCTAAGTCTTCAGAAGTTACGTTGTATGTTGTGAAAACAGGAATATCGTATGGCCTATCGTAAACCGCACTTAAAACTGCAATAGAAATATCATTATTATTCATATTAGTTCCGTTAGAAACCAAAGCATATGAAATATTGTCGTCTGGAAAATGTGAATAAACTGAACTAAAACCATCTATTCCGCCTGTGTGTCCGAAACCAACACTTCTGTAGAAAGGAATTTCAAATAAACCAATTCCGAAACCATCTTTAATGGTTTTCATCATTTTAAGACTTTCACTTTTCAAAAGTTTACCGTCAAATAAAGCATCTGAAAATTTTGTCAAGTCAATTGAAGTAGAAATTATCGCACCTGCACCTAATGGAACAGTAAAATCGGTTTCAGGCTCTACTTTCCAAGTCCCTGCAAATCTGTATGATTTAGATTCATTATTATTCGTATTGATTTTGCCAAAAACATATGTGTTTGACAACCCAATTGGGTTCGAAATATATTTTTCGAGTATGGTAGGGTAGGGATTTCCATATATTTTTTCAAGAATATAGGTTAATAACACAAAATTTGAGTTGCTGTATTCTGCTTTACTATTGGGGTTGAAGTCACTTCCTCCTTTTGCAATAATTTCAACCATTTTTTCTTCTGTCTTTGGTGTTGTGTTCCAAGTCAGGTAATCTTTATCGTTGGTGAAGTTATGTATACCACTTCTGTGTCTTAGCAAATGTTCTATGGTTATCTTTTTGGAATTTTTAAATGTCGGAAACCATTTGTCAATAGTTTGGCTTAGGTTTATTTTTTTTTCCTCAACTGCTTTTAGTATTAAAACTGCAGTAAATGTTTTAGAAATTGAGCCAATCCTATATTTAGAGATATCGGTAGCTTTAACATTGTTTTCGACATCTGCAAATCCAACTGATTTTGTGTATATAACCTCTCCGTTATTGGATACTGCAACACTTCCCATAAACTTATTGTTTTGTTCGAGAGCATTGAAATAGTTGTCTAACTTAGTGTTGTCAAAGCTACTTTGAGCACTTCCGATTTGACTTATTGAAAAGGTCAAAAAGATTATTAAGATTGTTTTAATCATTTTGTTATTTCTTTATTTCTAAGGTCTAAATATTTCCAAATGGTCTCATAAAAATATCAAATTCCACACTATTTTGAGAATAACTCAATTTGGAAATTAACATTTGCAATATGTTTAGAGTTTGTTTAACCCTATTAAACACAATCACAAAGCTAGGTTATTATATAGTTCTAGGTTGATGAAGCAGTTTTTTTTTTACAGAGAACCAATACTCCATGGAATTTCAGCATCCTCGTTGTAGTCTCTTTCAAAACCACAATTATTTATACTGAAAGTAGTACCGAAATTTTTTGCAAAACCTTTATAACCATCATTGCAATCAACTTCTAAATTCAAGTTTTTCACTTTACCGTTTTTATAAAATGTGGTTTCAGAAAAATCAATATCAATGTTTCTCAAAAGTTTAAATTCAGCTGCTATTTTGATAAGCTCGTCTTTTGTTGTGTTTTCAGTGATTATTAAAAATGCTTTTTCAGAACTTGTTGAATAAGTGGTTTTACCCGCCTCGGTTTTTACACAACTTAAAGTTGTAATACTTAGCAAAACTAAAATTAAATTTTTCATTATTTATTTTTATTAATTAGAAATAGTTTTTCTATTTGTATCTTATTGCTTCTTTTTGTTACAATTTTTCACAAATTACATCTAATAGTTTTGTGCAAGATTGGTTGCTTAATTTTAAAGTCGAATTTAGAAAATAGAAACCAAGCAAAAAAGAAGGCAAATTTTAGTTCATAAACTTTACATTAGCAATTTTTAAACGGTTTTCTAAAAGAATTTTTTAAAAGCGTTATATTATCCATTCCAACTTGTTAAGATCCCTTTCATATTTTCCATTTTGACTAGGTAAAATATTGTCCAAAAAAGTTCCCAAAATATCGCTACTAAAAAGAAGAACATAAAATTCAGTTCGCTGTATTTTATGTCAAAGTACACCAATAAAAAGGTCGTAATTAAAACAGCAATAAAATTGATAAGAGTAGCACTTTTTAAACTCATTTCGATAAGTCCTGTCAAGAAATTCCAGCCGACTAGTCTGTCCGTTATTTTTATTTTTTTTGGATCAGAAAAGTCAATTATTATTCTCTGAGCAAAATCCAATTTGACTATTATTTTATTATTTTTCTTTTCAAATTTATAATCAAACTTATTTAGTAATAGTTCTGTATTTTCAATTCCCATAATATTTGGTCCAATGTTTTACATCATTTTGTATAAATATCGCAGTATATAAATTAAAAAATTATTTTCGGTTTATTCACAAGTCTCATTTTTAAATTTCACTGTTTATCTTTTGTTTACACACCAAAACTTCTATTTTATATTTTGTTATATGCTGCCCTTTATTAGTTCTGTCAGTTCTATTTGACTTGGTCTTGGTGCATTTGCATCAATGATTTTGCCATCTCGGCCAAAAAGTAAATATCTTGGAATAGTTTTGATGTTATAGTTTTTATAAAGACTGGATTTTTCCCAATTTGTAATGATGTAACTATCTTCTTCATTGGAAAGATTTTCTAATTTTGAAGCGCTAACCCAAGAAGCGTATTCTTTGTCAATTGATATTTCTATAACTTGAAGGTCCTTCTCGCTAAACTTTGATTTTAAGTTTTTTAAAAGAGGTAGTTCTTGTCGGCAAGGTAGACACCAACTTGCCCAAAAATCCACCAAGACAATTTTACCTTTATTTTTTGAAAGTACGTCTTCGAACTTCAATTGATTATCATTAACCAGATTGGTTAAAATCCCAATAGTTCTGTTACTTGCATTTAACTTTTCTCGATTCACTTTATACTCAGCAATAAATAATGACCATTTGTTTCTTAACGAATCATTGTTAGTTATATCGTTAAACTTTATTGCGTATTTTTCAAATTTAAATTTTTCTTTCGTATATATTTCCCTCAGATATGCATTCAATAAAAACTGTTTTGAAGCATCACTTAAAAACGTTTCTTCCTCATTAATAAAATCAAATTTAATGGAAGGCTTAACTCTTTTATTTTTTCTAAAATATTTATATCGAACAAGGTTTTTTAAAAAGAGTATATAGGTTTCATTACGTAATAATTCTTCGTCATTTATTGTAATATCTAAACTATCAATATCTAATTCTGTATTTTGATTTTTAGCTACTCTTAATGTATAGTTTGCAAACCCCAGTTTTTGGTTAATTTTTTTAGTATGGTAGAATTCATTTGAAATGCTATTAACGGCTTTTAGACTATCTAATAGTGTAATAGAATTGAAATAAATTTTTTCCCAATCTAAGGTACTACCTCTAATATAATCTGATTCATCAATTACTATTGCTGCGGTACGAATATTTTTTTTGTATAAAATATAATCCCAGTTTATTTCACTCCAAGTTCTAGTACTGTTCGGAATATTGAAAATTGGATATTTAGCTTTTTTCGATTTGTTAACAGATAAATTTCTCGTATTTATTAAAAGACTATCTCCTTTTTCTAGTTTTAAGCTATAAAATATCATGTTTTTTAAGTCACCTCCTTTAATACCAATTGAATTTTCTGTTGGCACGGTTATGGAGGTTCTAGCTTCTTTTTGTCCGAGATATACCATATCAGGCATAGCCTGCATTTCGTTTAACCAAAGATTTGTAAAAAAAGAGCTTATGGTGTCATATACGCTAATATAGACTTCGTTTCTCTTTTCACTTTTCTTTTTTTTGAGGACTGCAATTTTAGTACTATTTTCCTCGGTTTTTTTTTGATGACAACTAAAAAGAGAAATAAATGATAGTATAAGTAGAAAGTTTTTCATAATCTTGATTTTAGCGTTTTTGTATACGATTTGTTGCGATATTATATGTCAAATTTAAGTGTCAATAATTTTAATATCATTAAAAATTTCAAAGCTAAATAATGGTTTTTTTAGACCATCTTTAATTGCAATCACCTTTTTTCTATTTCATTATATTAATATCCATTCCTTGTTTTTTAAAACGTTGCATAACGGTTTATCTATACTTTCCTGCGCGGTTTACCAATCTAATTTAGAAAAAATAAATTGAATAAAAAATACGAGAGAACTCTCTTAAGTAGGCAAGTAAAAACCATAAATTATGTAAGATTTGGTATGCAATTTTATTATTCAAGTTTCGAATTCAATCGATCTTCAGGTTTTAAATCCAATACTATCTCTTTTAATTCACGTGTCATTTTTCGTATTGGAAAAGTTCTCATGTTACCCAATATGATCACCGTTAAATTATCGTCAGAATACCTATGTAGATTAGACATAAATCCATCCATAGTTCCTCCGTGCCGCATTAAAGTACCATTACGATTACCTTTTCCTCTTTGATATTCTGTAATACGAAAACCATAACTGTAATTCCCTAATTTAGAATTTTCTCCATCAAAAAGTAGAGCGATACTTTTATCAGATAATAAAGTATTAGTATACAAGGCTTGGTCCCACTTATATAAATCTTCAACAGTGGAGAATATATCTCCAGAACCTAATGCGTAAGAGACAATATTTTCATCATTTGTAATTCCAAAGCTTGTTTTTCGATAGCCTTTTGCTCGGTTCTTAGGTTTGTTATGTTTTCTTTCAACTCCAGAATGATTCATTTCTAGTGGCGTGAAGGATCTTTCTTGAAGAACTTGGGCATATGATTTACCTGTAACCTTCTCGATGGCTATTGCAGATAGTGTATAATTTAGATTAGAATACTGATATTTAGTTGTAGGCTTAAATAAAAGCGAAGAAGTATTTATGATTTCAATGATTTCCTGAGAACATACATCTTTGTCCTCGAAGTTGGTAATTCTCTCTAAATGAGGCGCAAAACCAGATTGATGTTTTAGAAGAATATGAAGTGTTAAATCTTTTCCTAGGTCTTCTTTGAGTTCAGGAATATAGGTTCGAATTGGTTCGTTTAAATCTAACAACCCATCTTCTACTAATTGCAATACAGAGACTGCTACGAAAGATTTTGTTAGAGAACCAATTAAGAATTGAGTTTTCGTAGTATTTTTTATTTTATTTTCTCTATTTGCAAAACCATATGCTTTGTTAAAAAGTATCTTCCCATCTTTTGCGACAAGAACAGCTCCTTGATAATCATCTTCTTCAATATGATTTTTAAGAATTTCATCCATTTTTTCAGATAGGCTATCATCCATAGGATAATTTTTAGCTTTTTTTAAGCTGAAAAGAACAGATACACTAATCAGTAGCACAATTGGAAATATTTTTTTTATTCATAGTATTTTGATTTTGAATTAAAAAAAAGCATCAAGAACTGTTCCGGTTTTTCAAATTAGTTACGATGATTTGTGTATGTGGCGAACCAACCAAATAAAAGGCATAAACATCATATTAGGGTAACGCATGTTTTTATTCTGTAAGACTTAATTTTCGGAGTAATGAATTTGATCTCAAATCTAAGTTCGTATTACCAAAATTGTAATTTCTCATAATTATCACACCATATTTACTATCTTTTTCATACTCAAAATGTGCGGAATATCCTGCGTTAGATCCCCCATGCCCAACAGTGTTTATTCCTTGGTCTGAATATAAACTAAAACCAAAACTGTAATTAGATCTTAATCTATTTGTTGGTGTTTGTGTTGTTTGTAAGATTTCAATACTATTATTATTTAAGAGGGTTGTATATCCCATACAAGCTCTCATAAATTTAGCCATATCACTTGATGTCGCGTATATCCCTCCATTAGGTATTCGGTATCCAACTTCATCGTGTTCACGCTTCGGTCTCTCATAGTTAAGTTCGGCAGTGGGTCCTCCAGCCATTCCTGTTGCCAGATTTTCTTTTTGACCTTCCGGAACTTTAAAAAACGTATTCTTCATTTCTAAAGGTTTAAAAATTTTATCTTGCACTAAATCAATATATGGTTTGTCGGCTATTCTTGAAAGCGTTAATCCTAAAATTGCAAATCCAATATTAGAATATCTAAATCTCTCCCCAGGTTTTGAACGAAATGAAGTTTCTGGAATTGCTTTGATAAGATTATTTTCCCATTCACTAATTTTTCCGAAGCGTACATTTTTATCGCTACTTCTTGATTCTCTATCCAGTCCTGCAGTATGAGTGGCCAATTGTTTTAGCGTAATTGGCGTATATTTATTATAACCCTTTAAAAACCTAATTTCTGGCAGATATTTTTCAACAGGGTCATTAACATCGAGTTTACCCTCTTGCTGAAGTTGCAGCATTAAAAATCCAGCAAATGATTTTGAAATGGAACCAATTCGATAAATAGTCTTTGCATCTGCATTCCCGTAAAATTCAGATACTAATACGGTATCTTTACAAACGATAACGAGTGATAAACTTCCATCTATATTATCGTCTTGAACATCACTTTTCAGTAGTTTACTGAAATCCGCAATGATTTTGTTTTTTGTTTGTTTTTCATTTTCATTTTCATTTTTTTCTTGCGTATTACAACTAATAAATAGTAGTAACGCAAATACGAGTGACACACCTCTTTTCAGTCTTTTTAGCAATATCATATTTTTCTTTTTTATTGATTTTTGGTATGATTTTTAAATTGCGCTACAGTTTGCGTAATATTAGTTGTTTGCTTTACAAATTTCATGTAATAAATAAGGACCAAATAGAAAAGGCCTGAAGATTTTAGTAAATTTTACGCTAATAAAAAAAATTTATATGGTGTTGTACTCAGTGCATCTCGATTTGTTAAGTCAGTTTGTAACTTTTCATCAAGAAAACTCCATAAATCAAACATGGTATGGCAAGTAATACGATATATACACTATTTTCGACCGACATAGATTGTCTTATTTTTTCTTTAATCGGTATTCCTGCTGCATCAAGTTTAGCAACAAAGTCAACTATTGCATGAATAATAATTAGCGGGTAAATTCTTTTAGTGATTACTAACAAAAATCCGAACATTATACCGACAAACGTTGCAAAACAAACTTGCGACAATTCACCATATATACCTTTGTCAAAATTCAATAAGTGTAATACTCCAAAAAATAATGCAGAAGCTAATACTGATAAAATGATATTATTTTTTGTTTTTCCAAAATGGTGTATTAGGTGTGATTGCAAAAATCCTCGAATACTCAATTCTTCTGCAAACCCGATTGAAATAGAAAAAATTATAAGAACTAAAATATTGGGAATTAGAAAATCAGTATTTATATCGTCCATTAAAAAGACGTTTAGTAAAACCAAAAAAAACAGTGGAAATATTAATAGATGCACTTTTTCTAGTTTTGTCCCTTTTAATCCAGCAATTTTTGTTAGTCCATTTTTCTTAATTAAAAAATAGGAGAGTAAGATTAAAAATAGATTTGCCCCAATACTTAAAAATGTATGAATTTGATATGAGTCAATACCCTTTTCAATTAGTTGGTAAGAAAAATATTCTCTCACTGTTACTATTGCTAATAATGAAATTACGAATATTACGAGTTGATTCCAGAATTTGTTTTTATTCATTTTTCGGTTTACTTATGATCTCTCTATATTAGACGTAAATTCTAGTAAAATGGTTGCTTGAACTTTTTTCAGCATTGAGAACAAAGTTAAGCATAAAATTGGCCAAGTATTAAAAGTAGCAAATTTTAGATTAAGCAACTAATTAGCTATGAACTCTTTATTAACTTTGTTGGCATTTCGTTATTTTGATCCTTCAGAGTATTATTGACTACTTAGCTTGTTTACTTTTTCTTTTGTAAGTTTAAAATCTTCGCGCCCATTAATGTGATTTAAGACCATTTTAAATTGACCTTCGTCCATTCTTCCTGCTTTGTATTCTTTAGTAATTAAGGGCTCTATTTCTTCCCAATACTGTTCTGGAGCATGTCTTAAAGTCATCGCTGGAAATTGGGGTCCTACACAATTAGTTAGGTCACTTGGAAATCCTCTTTTTTTTATTATATCAATTAAGAATTCTGTATTTTCTATATCTAATAATTTTTGCAATTGCATTAGCGAATCCTCTTGCTTTTCCGTAAAATTCCTTTCACGTTTATTAGCAATGGATCGTGCAATTCTCCCATATGCTAATTGTTTTTCTTCAGGAAAAGCAGCGTATTTTTTATTGGAAAGACCTTCTGCTGTTATAATAGAATCTAGGATTTCAAAAAAAGGATCATCTAACATTTGTCTGTATTTTTGGTCATCCTCGTAACTTTGTAAGATTAGCTGACATAATTTGTCTTTATCCTTGTAATCTTCTTCTTTCGTTTTACAATTAATCAAAATACAACTTAGAGCTATCAGTACTATTTTACTTTTTATCATGATTATTTCTTTAATGAATGCCAACGTTGTTGTAAAAGCTTTGTTGCGTTATTTAAACATTGAACTTACTAAATAAAACACGAACGGTGAAATTCCGAAGGAATTTCCCAAGCGAACTATAACTAGCAATAAAGTTTATACGGTGTTGGCATTTCGTAGTTTTTTCCAGTTTATAATTCCGTTTTATTTTCTTTCCATTTTTTTAAAATTCAGTTTTTGAGTGATTAATCAGCCAAGAATTTAATTCAGAGCTTGAGTAAATTCCGCAATTCAGATTTTTCACATTTTGCTCAATTCCGCAAACTTTTTAAATTCAGAGTTTTACTATATTCACATATTTTAAATTCAGATTAAGTCAGTAATTTTGGAGTAAATTAAATTCAATATATAATTCGTTTTTTTTCTAATTTAAGTGTTTGTAATAAATTTGACCATTTAAGACCGTATTTGAATAATAAGAAAATTATATAAAAATATCCTCCGTTAAACACTATCAAAACTATAGTATATGTTCCAAAATATCCGCTAAAAAGTTTTTTAATTGTTAACCATAAATGTGGATTGATGAAAAGTTTATAAAGAGAATATGTTCCTAAATAGAACGCTGTTATTAAAAAAATAATTCCTAATCCTTTTTTCAACATATTATTTTTTTATTTTCCATTTTTCACTTTCAGAGTTTGAGTGAGCTATGAATGCCAACGTTTTGTGTATAAGCTTTGTTGGTTTGTTTAAGCAAATAATTTAGTAAATAAAACACTAACGGTGAATTTACGGAGGAATTTCCTAAGTGAGCTAATACCAGCAATAAAGTTTATACGGTGTTGCCAGTAGTTTTTACTCATTTCCATAATTCAATTTAATAAAAGTGTTTGATTCATAGTCTATTCCAATAACTTTAAAAAAATATGAATATATAAAATTCAATTCATGTTTTTTGTTATCATGAATTAACATATAATTCAAAAAATAGTAATCTCGTTTTTCAAGGTTGAAATTTTGTAAATCGTTAATTGATTTAACGTGAAATTTTTCCAATTCATCTTCAAATCCGTCTCCGGATTTCCGCCAACTTTGAAATATAGATTTCATTTTCAATTCATATTCTTCATAATTTAATTTTTCAAAATCATTTGAATTTATTTTAGATTTAATAATTGGACCATAAGATTCAATTATTTCAGATTTAGGTTCAGTTTCTTTTCTTTCATTTTGGATAAAAGATTTCCAACTTTCTCCCATTTCTTTTAATTTTTTTTCAGTATTGAAGTATTTCTCATTAAGTAAGTCAAATTTAAATATATCATTAAATTCAATTTTTCCGTTTTCAATTCTAAATATATTGCAGATATAGAATGAACAGTCTTTGCTGTTATTCCTAATGTGTTTTATATGCTCTATGCTTTTTTTCAAATGTCTAGTCCTGAAATATGGCTACAGGTTAAAAATTGATTTAGGCTGTTAATTTGTATACCATATTTGGTGTTTTATAGTCTGTCGAATCCGCCGTAATTGCGGTTATACATCTTAAGTTAGTTTTTTATTTAATTATACTTTCCCAACCATAGACATAGTATTAAGTATACAATGTGCAATAATTAAAGGCCATAAATTCCTTCCAAATTTCACATATGCTATTCCCATTACTAAACCTATAATTCCTACTGTAATTGACCTTTCTGATATATCGTAAGAGTGTCTAAATCCAAAAATAATTGCTTGCAAAAGAACGGCAATAGAAGTAGCAAACGAGGTTTTAGAAAATAATCGTTCAAACCAATTGATTAAAAAGCCTCTATCTAACAGTTCTTCTAATGCCGATTGAAGCAATATAAATGGAATAATTGTAAAAAAGTGAATCCAATTTTCCTTTAAATCTCCAAATTTAGAAACTGCATCTTGCGAGGAAGTATCTGGCGATAAATTGATAGGTAATAAGTTTTGAATCTGCTGAAAAACAATAATTAATATTGGAATAGCTATTAATATTCCAATAGTTACCAATGAGGTTATTAATAGATTTTCTGGTTTTCGTAACCCTAAACCTTTCCACGTTATATTTCGAGCATTCATTCTCCACAAGGCAATTATCAAAGTCGAGAATGACCACATTAATCCATTTGCAATAAAAGGTAGTTGAGAAAAATAAACTTCCCTTATCAAAAACATTACAGCTATGTAAAGCATAATGTCAAAAAGAAATCCTTTATAGTTTATTTGTTCGGAAGTTAGTGCTGTATTCATTCCATTCGTTTAATCTATAGTAGGACTATAGGATGTTGTATTAAGTTACATTTATCTATAATTTTTTTCAAATGCACGCCAACGGTTTGTGTAATGTTAGCTGCGTGATTTAAGAATCGAATTTAGCAAAAGCAAACCGAATATAAAAGCAGGCAAGATTTTAGGTAATAAGATCTGCAATAGCAATTAATTTTACACAGTGTTGTAGGTAGTTTTCTTTTAATGCCTATAAGTTCCGTCTGGCAAAATAGTTGGCATTTTATAATTAGGATTTGTTAATAATGAAAATATTGCCGTATCTGTATCCTCAATTTTTTGCCTTGTGTTTAATCTCCATTCATTATCAATTTCATTTAGTCTGTTTTCCTGTGCTCCCAACATTGAGGTTATCGCCCAATACAAATATTCAATAGTTTGACAACTTGCGTAGTCACAGGTTTGGTCGTCATAGGTATACCAAGCATTGGCTGGATAAGAATTAGGGATTGTCATAAACTGCCCGCCTCTTGCAATATCCATAGCATTTGCTAAATCTGAACCAACATTCTGTCCAAAGGCACTTGGGTAAGCTGCTGAGTGTCCTGCATTGTTAATGATATGAAGTACCTCTTCCAATGAAGCGTCAAATTCACCCGTTCTTCCATTGGAAACAAAGTTTGGATGTGTTTCATCATTTCCTAAATCTTGTCCTTCTCTACCACTTGGTGGTTCGATATTGTTTAGGTCGTTTTCGTTTTTCCACATTACGATAAATGCTCTTTTCTCAAGCATTTTATCCAATACTAATTGGTCATCTACAGTTCCGTCTTCATCATTATCAAGATACTGTGCCATTACATTAGCAGCGTGTAAGAGTTTGGCATCTTCTACTGCTGCGACTGCATAAATATCTATTCCAAAAACAACTACTTTTCGGTTAAAACTTGAAAATCCATCGTCTGAATGAGCGACTATGGTGAAATTTGGGTCGTTACCTGTATCAATTGGTCCAACAGGTGTGTCATCTTTTTTGCAAGACGATGTCAGCAATAAGCCCAAAAAAAAGATACTGAAAAATGAAATTTTATTTGTCATAATTTATTTCTAAACGTTTTTTTGTTTCTCAAATTGCCTACAACGGTTCGGCTATGAGTAGTTACTTAAGGTTTTAAAGATAGCAAAAATGCACAGAGTGATGAATATTCGGAGAATATTCCGATTGGCACTTACCACTCCCAAGCAATTACTTATAGCCATTGTTGTACACAATTATTTTATTAATTCAACATTTTTCCATTCTCATCAAATATTTTAAAGCTATTATATGATGTTGATAGAAATGATTTTTCTTCTTTCGTCATTAAGTCTTCGAATTTATAACCTGGTAACTCAAAGTCTTTAGGTATTCCTAACATCAATAAGTTTCGATTATTCAATAAAACAAAGCGTACATATTTTCTTTTCGGAAATGACACATATAGAGAAATTGCATTTTCAAAGTCTAATTCGTCTACTAATTCCTTTGGCATATCTTCGGTCACTCTGTTTCTGTGATTAACAAATGACTTGTCGGTTGTGAATTTTATGTAAACCTTATTTTCTTTATTATCGTTGATGACTTTTTGTAAGAATGAATGTTCCTCAACACGAGATTTCAATTCGCTTTTTTTGTCAATAAAATTTTGAAGTGGCGTTATTTCTTCTCCAATTGCCATTGTCAAGTCGTAAATAATCTTTCCGTCAGATTTTTTGTCAATAAGTTCAGCTTGCCAGCAATCGCCATCAAAACTGTAAGAGCCAATGTGTGCTATAATTGATGATTTAACATCAAAATTATCTAGCTCTTTTTTTTCACGATAAAGCAAATCGTAAAGTTGTTTGTTTGGGTTTTCAATTCGAGATTTTAATTCTTTTGGAAGGAATGGGACTAGATTCTGAATATCTTTTTCCAACTCTGTTTTTTTGATACTATCTTTTATAAAGTATTGATAGTTTTTGAGTGTATTATAAAAATGTAGCTTGTTAAAAGCATCAATTCCTTCATCTTTAATTATTTCGAAAGTTTTATTCTCAAAATATTCTTGTTTGTCAGAATTTAAGTTAGCATATGCTTTTGCGATTTTGCTACCATCTGAAAAATAGTGGGTACGGGTTGTATCATCAATTCTTATGTTAGAACCCAATAATATTTTATCAATATCTATATCCAGTTTCGCAAGTTCTTCTATATATGTTTTTCTTGCATTTGAAGCAATATTGCTATTAGCATTTCTAGAAACATTATCATTCATTATGTTTAAGAATGACTTTACAAAAACATTCCAATTTTGAGTTTTGGAAGCCAAACTAGCAATCCTTTTTTGTTGCACTATTGGTCCGTTATCAAAACTACAAGTTCCAACTTGTCTATTTTGTCTCATTAATTCCAAAGCTCTTTTTTTGGAAATTAATTGTGCGGTAAAATCCTCTAAATCCCCATTTGAGACTTTGTTTTTTTCTGCGTAATCTAAAGCTTCTAATAAAAGGTTTTTAAAATTACTATCATTGGTATAAAGCTGTCTGCAAATTTCTCTTTTTTTGATTGCCATTCGTTTAATTCGTATCTACGAGTTATATAATCTTGTTCTTTTCTATAAGGTGGTTTTTCGGTTTTTAGTTCATAGTAATTTACTAATGAGTCAATAATAGTTCTTTGATATGGTTTAAATTCATTTGACTTGTCGTCATTATCATAAAAAATAGATGTTTCTGGCTTTACTATTAAGTCTGTATAGTTTATCCAATCTGAAAGTTTTTTTGGAATAGCGACTGATTTGAATTCTTGATTTAAGTAGAAACCTTTTATTATAGTTGACTCTTTATGTTTACTCCATTTTTCTTGGTAAGAAGAGAAATATATTCTACTATTTTGTTTTTTATTTGAAAAGATTTCAATCTCATAATTTTGGCTATCAATAATGTGTCTTTGACTTTTACCAATTTCAAATGACTTTATCTGTAGTTTCTTTTCCTTTTTATAATTTAAATATGCGTTTTTTATAATTAATAAATCTTTGTCAACCTGTAACCCTTTAAATTTATTTTGTAATTGTTTAATATTCTCTGATTTCTTTAATTCAGACAGAAAATTTTTTGGTTCTTTTGTTATTATTTCAAAATAGGTAGCTAATGCTTGTGGAAGAGAATAAAAATTAGGTGTTTCACTTTGACTATAATTCACTTCCAAGTAATTTATAATGGAATCAAGTTCTGGAATATCACTTTCGCTAATTATTGAATTTTGACAGAAAATATTTCCTGAAATTAGTAATGATAGTAATATGTAGATTGATTTTGTCATAATTGTGTACAACGTTTTGGCTAAGCTGCGTTTTAATGCAGTTTAGGTGGTGTTGGCAATAGTTATTTTTTTTCTAAAGTAAATTCCATAATATTTGACTCGGAACAATTCATAGGTACTGCTTTTCCTACAATAATTACATTTCCTTCATTTTTGATTTTACCATAAATATCCCACCTACAACTATAAGAATCAAAACTAGCCATATTCTCCTCAGTTTCCTTTGTTACGGTTTGATATTTTACAACAGATGGAGTTAAATTTCCATTAAATCCATTTTCATCTCCATTAATATT
>NZ_MQVY01000003.1:316799-357441 GCF_002954385.1 Tenacibaculum sp. SG-28 | reverse complement strand
CAGTTTAGGAAGTGTTGTAGCTAGTTTTTCTTCATTTTAAGAACAAATGGAGATTCCGTCATAGTAAAAAATACTCCTCCTTCTTTTCTTAAAACTTTTATTCCCATTAATTCGTATTTATCCTTATTCTCGTCTTTATATTTTTTTTCTTGAATCATTATGTATGATTCGCTTTTGAATTTCCAATGAGTATTATTCATTATGTTCCTCAATTCAGGGAAATTAATATTTAAATTAAAGATATGATTACTCTTAAACTCGAAAGTAGAGTTTTTAAATGCTTTAATCAATAAGTCCATCTTTTGTTGCTGATCTTTTTTGGGCATTTTGGGAATATTACCAACAATTTTTTCAACTCGCCACTTTCCTATTAACTCAGTCTCTTTGATGCTTTGAGAAAAACATATTAAATTAACAAAAAGTAAAAATAAAGTTATACTGTATTTCATAATCAATTTTAATTAGCTACAACGGTTTGGCTAAGCTGCGTTTTAATGCAGTTTAGGTGTTGTTGGCAAATCGTTTTATTATTTAATCCTTTTGAAAATCCTTATAATCAATGTAGAAAGCAAATTTGTCATTGTATTTCTTTAATTTCATTTTATAATTTCGATTATTTGAATTAATAATAATTCCTTCTTCGAGTCTTTTAAATTTCCTTTTTTCTTCTTTTCGTCCTTCTCGTTCCGCTTTTTTTGAAAAATAACGGGTGAAGGTAATAGGAATTTCAATCAATCTAATTGTTTCAAGATTTAATTCATTTCCTTTAATTTTATTGATGTTTTCTATAATTATTGGATAATAATAATTTAAAGAAATTATAATTTTATCCGGCTTCATTTTATTAGATAATGTAAATGAACCATCTTCTAAACTTGTGTCGGTTTTATCTAATAAGGTTCCTTTATTGAAGGTTTCTATTTTTACGGCTGGAAGATATTGATTAGTACTGTAATCAATAACTTTTCCTTTTAATATTGAATAATTTTGTCCGAATGCACTTTGAAAAGAAAACAAAATTGTAATTAAAGTTGAAGTTGTAAAAATTAGTTTTCTAATCATCTTTTTTAATGTTTGCCAACGGTTTGGCTAAGCTGCGTTTTAATGCAGTTTAGGTAGTGTTAGCAAATGTTTTTTTCATTTCAAGGTATTGTTATCATTCCAGTAAATAAGTATTTCCCTTCAGATTTATCAAACATATAAATCGTACTTGACGATTCATTTCCAAGCAATTTCCCGAAACTATAACTTATTCTAATAATAGAATCTGTTATATAATTTGAATATTTCATTCCTCCTACAAGTTCAGGGTTATACAATTTTCCAAGATGATTTTTAAATATCAGTTCACTCGCTTGCAATTTGTCATTCTCTGATGGAATGCAATTAACACATATAATTGAGTCTTTTGAATTGCTAATTAAATATACTAGATCTTTATTCTCAATTCCTGTTTTGAATTTTTCCCAAATTGTACTTTTTTCGGTCAAATTATTAGATTGCCGATTACAAGAAAACACAAGGAATATAAATATTATTAGAATTGAAAAATTGTAATTTACTATTATTTTCATCTGGAGTTCTTTCGACTAATATTTGCTAACGTTTTGGCTAAGCTGCGTTTTAATGCAGTTTAGGTGTTGTTGTATGGCGTTTCTTATTCGGAAGACTTTACTAAATCAAGATAGTATTTCCGATAAGCAAAATATTCCGCTTTTAGTTTTTCCGACATATATTGAGTAATTCTTTCCATTTCATCAGCGGCATCTCCTAATAGTAAAGCTTCACAATATGAGACATTAAGAGCATTTTCCAGTTCGGAATTTATCAACTCAATTTTAGATTCTTGAAATTCAAAACATCGCTTAAGTTCATCAATATCATTATTTTCAATCTGCTTAATTGTATATTCAGCAAAAGTCTCCATTCGCATATGAATCATTTCAGATTCCCATTCTAGAATTCCCAGTTTAGTTTCTGGAAATTCTTTCATTACCAAATCAAAATACTCCTCAGGCTTCATTTTTCCTTCATCTAGATTGATCCAATTTTCACCTTTCATCTTAATAGAGTTTAATTAATGGCATACAACGTTTTGGCTATGATTAGTTGCGTTTTTAAAGTTAGGTATTTTTCCGATAGAGTAGAGTTTTTTAATGTGTAAGAACTTTCATAAACTTAACCCACTAAGCAATTACTTATAGCCATTGTTGCCCACAGTTTTTAATCCCTTAACACTCCGATTACAAAGTCCCAAATTCCGTGAAATATTTTTTTTGAAGTCGGTAAAGGTTTTTCCTGATTAGGATCCTCTAACCAGTTTCCACAAACATTACAGATAACTTCATATTTATAAGTAGCTCGTCCACCAATTCCGTCCCAAGTTGCTACTTCGTCTCCAATTCCAATTCCACCACCAGTGTTTGTCCATTCCACCTTATTTTTCAATAATTTATCAGAATAACAACGTGGACATCTTACTCTATCATCATTCAATTTTGACTTTGGATTTTTGGAAATTAATCGGTCAATTTTAGATTCGTTCAGGTTTCTTTCAATCAGATATTCTTTTATTTCCGATTGAGTCTCTTTCATATAAGTCAGAAGCTTGAATTTTGCAAAATATGCTAATTCATAGTCGTCTAATTCGGTCAGAAAGTTTTTTACTCTGCTCATTTCTCAAATTGTGGGCAACGGTTTGGCTAAGCTGCGTTTTAATGCAGTTTAGGTAGTGTTAGCAAATGTTTTTTTTCATTTCAAGGTATTGTCATCATTCCAGTAAATAAGTATTTCCCGTCAGATTTATCAAACATATAAATCGTACTTGACGATTCATTTCCAAGCAATTTCCCGAAACTATAACTTATTCTAATAATAGAATCTGTTTTATAATTTGAGTATTTCATTCCTCCTATAAGTTCAGGGTTATACAATTTTCCAAGATGATTTTTAAATATCAGTTCACTCGCTTGCAATTTGTCATTCTCTGATGGAATGCAATCAACACATATAATTGAGTCTTTTGAATTGCTAATTAAATATATTAAATCTTTATTTTCAATTCCTGTTTTGAATTTTTCCCAAATTGTATTTTTTTCGGTCAAATTATTAGATCGCCGATTACAAGAAAACACAAGGAATATAAATATTATTAGAATTGAAAAATTGTAATTTACTGTTCTTATTTTCATTAGGAGTTCTTTCGACTAATATTTGCTAACGGTTAGTATATGGCAAGTAGGGCAGTAGAAAGCAATAACCTTTCAAGTTTGCACTGAGCCAAAACGTTGTATTTTGTTTTTATTTTATTCATTTTAAAAGCCAAATCAACGATTTGGCGGTGTTGGTATATAGCACTGAACTTTCATTAACCACCGAACGCCCTATTTGCTATATACAGTGTTGTAGCACGTTTTTATTCTTTTTCTTCCATTTCTTCTTCTGTCCAAGCTGAGTCAAGGAAATATTTATTATTCTCTTCTTTAAAACTTCCAAACATCAAAGTCGTATCTGATGAACTTACCGTAAACCAAGCACCACTATTAATCGAATACTCAAATTCAGTCGAACCTTGAAGTAATTTCCCGTGAATTCTGCAGGGATAATGTCCAAATAAATGGTGCCATTCAGGCCCACTAATTGGCTTTGATTGTTGAATTATCTTTTCAATCTCCAATTTGTCCAAAGTCCAATTTATGCAAGATGTTGTGTCTTTGTCAGATGAAGGATAGTCATTTGATTTTTCAAGTTCTACAATTTCGAAGTCTTCCTTAAAGTCAAAGATTGCAGCCTGTTGTTTGGTTGTAGGTTGCAATAAAATCGTGTCAGTTGAGTTATTTGGGAAAATGATTTTTTGAGTTTCGTAACCGTCTTTAGAGAAGAACATTGTTATTTCATTACATCTACCTGCAACTCCATAAATTTCATAAGCTCCATTTTCAGTTGTAATCGTTTTTCTGTTAAATGGGTTCTCCAAGTCAGTGGTGTCCGTTTTTCCTATTGCCACATTTTGAATTGGCTTTTTGGTCAATTTGTCTAAAACAATTCCCGATAAGTGGTATTGACAGTCACAAGCAGTTAAAATCAATAGAATAATAAATATTATCGGAAATTTTTGTTTCATCTGGTTTTCCTTAATGTGCTACAACGGTTAGGCTATGAGTAGTTGCTTAAGGTTTTAAAGATAGCAAAAAGGCACTAGGTGAGGAAAATTCGGAGAATTTTCCAAGTAGCACTTACCAACCCAAGCAATTACTTATAGCCATTGTTGTGGTTAGTGTTTTTTATTTATTTACTCAATTTTAATATTCTAAACGCTCCTTGAATTACCAAAACAAAAACGATTGTTCCGATAATTAAATCAGGTTTGTTGGAACTTAACCAATTTACCAAAAGTCCAGCAATTATTACTCCTAAATTGATAATCACGTCATTCGAAGTGAAAATCATACTTGCCTTCATATGAGCTTCTTCTTTACTTTTTGACTTTTGTAAAATGTAGAGACAAATTCCGTTTGCAATAAGTGCAAAAATCGAAACGATAATCATTGTCGAAAAGTCAGGAATTTTCTCGTCTCCGAAAAATCTTCTTAAAACTTCCACAAATCCAATAATCGCAAGTGTTATTTGAAAATATCCAGCAAGTTTTGCAATCTGTTTTTTTCTTGTCAGAGTTCCGCCAACAGCAAACAAACTAATTCCGTAAACAAAACTGTCAGCAAGCATATCCAAACTATCAGCAACTAATCCCATTGATTTTGAGATTATTCCAGTTGTCATTTCGATTAGGAAAAAGGCGAAATTTATTCCGAGTACAGTCCAGAGTAGTTTTTTTTGGTTTGAGTTTTCGTTAAATTCCGTTTGGTCGGTTTGTTCGGTCGAGATTTTCTTTCCGCCTAAATTCAATTCGAGAACGGATTTTTCGATTTGGTCAATTTCTCCGCTGTGAAAAACAGTCAGTTTTCGGTTGGGAATGTCAAAGTCCAAATTCACAATACTCGAGATTCCGTCCAATTTCATTCGGATTAGATTTTCCTCTGAAGGACAATCCATTTTTGTAATCTCAAATATCGTTTTGTTCATTCAATTTCTCGGTTTTTGGACATTAACCACAACGTTCTGTGTATGGACAGTAGCAGATTCGAAGCACTTCACTTTCGGTTTACCACTAAGCCAAAACAAACGTTTTTGCTTTTAATTTTCTTTCTGTTAAACGTCAAAACTTTGTTTTGGCGTTGCCTGCTCAAAGAACAGGACTTTCAATTTGTCTCTAAATGCCCTATTGGCTATACACCTTGTTGTGCACTGGCTTTTTTAATTTTTTCCTTTACCAAATCGTCCACCAAGGTTTTTTTTCGGTTTGATATTTCTCTCTTAACATTCCATTTTGTTGGAATTCAAGATGTTCGTTCCTTGCGAGAAATTCTTGAAAAGAACCACCTTTTATGTCCTTCGTTTCGAGATCAATTTCAAATTCAGACCAAGGTCGATTGTCGTTAGTAGGGTCATATGTCTGCCCGATTATCTTGTTGGCAACGAGTTTCAAATCTTTAATTCCATCCCACGAAATTCTGTCGCTTTTCCAAATTTCACCTGTTTTATTGTCAAGCACCAAAATGTGTATGTCGTCAGAGCAAATCAGGCTTCCATCTTCTTTTTGAATGACGTCTTTGATTGCCAGTCCGAAAGTCATTTTGGGTTTCTGTTCGTCAGGGTTCATTATGTACCCTTGTCCACCTGCGAAAACGACAATAATATTATGTTCTGGAAAGTCGAAGATGTTATTAAAGTCAGTCCAACCTGGTCTGAAATTGGCGACCCATTCTTCTCCGTTCGACTTCTTTAATTTCACGACATATCCTTCCGAGTAAAATGGTTCTTCGTCACCTGAAACTGGAATGTACATCGGTCCATATGGTGGAAGTCCATTTAAAATCTCGTATCGTTTTTCTGTCGTCATTTAGTTTCTTGGTGTTGTTCTTTTAGCTTGTGCACAACTATTGAATATGTGCAATTACACATATTTACCTTTCAAATATAGTTAAATAGCTTTTATAAAAAGTGAATTTTTGATTTGGAAAAATAATTACATTTTTAGAGGTTATACTTTTTAGTTTTATAAGCTGTGCGCCCTTAATAGTAGGGGAGATGTTGAATTTTAGTTTCCTACATATGATACTTTTAGTACGTATTTAAATTAATCATTATTATGTTATTAACCATTTTTTAAATGTTTAAATACATTTCTTAACGTTTATAAATATTTGTTTTTATTTCTTATAAATTTCACCTAAATCTTTACTTTTTACAAAACAAATAAGAATGGGAAAAGCTATTTGTAGTTTTCCAATTTTTATATTTTTTTTTACAACAAACCATCTAAAAATGATACCCCCAAACTAGTCAAATCACTTTTCGCTAAAAATGGAAAATTAATCGTAAAAATCTCCTTATATTTAGGGATAAATTAAGTATAACTACCGTAAACGATACCGTAAACGATTTTTAGTTTTATTCGAGTTAAGTTGCTGATAATCAATTGATAAATCCAGACTCATAACCCGAAGGTTTTTTGCTTTTATTTTTAGCATTTCTATGCAGTGTAACTTGTAATTATTACCTGCGTTTTACAAAACAAATTCTTTTGGTATACTACTATTGTATGCCGCATACCAAAAAATATTTTGTGAGAAATACCATTCCTTTAAAGTGCTGTTTTTGGCTATTTTTATTGGTTGAAAAAATAAAAAATGAAAGCAATACCATGCTATTCAGTTACTTGTAAAATTCTTTATTGTATATTTATGCTTCAGATAGAATGAATGGCTATACTTATACGGGGGTAGGGTTTTATTGTTCTAGAGAAAACCAGCAATTTCAAAAAATTATGACACTACGTAAAAAAGAAAATTTTTTAGACGGCGTGTGGTCTAAAAGAATGAATCTAGAACCGCTTAAAAAACAAACTTTTGTTCCGAATACAGATCTTAATAATCTATTGGGAAAAGTGATATCGGTAGGGCCATATTATTATTATACTTTAAATTTTTCGGAGTACCCTCAAGTACATATGGAAAATAAGAATAGTACTATTTCAGATTATTTTAACATACCATTAGAAGAATTTAATTTGGAAGTACTGATGAGTCGAATTCATCCAGACGATATTAATTTTATTCAAAAAGCCGAAGAATTATCGTTTCGTGCGGCAGAATCTATTTATGCAAAAAACATTTTCAGTTTTAAAAATGGGTATTGCTTCCGGGTAAGAGATAAAAATGAGGAGTACAGAGTTATTCACCACCAAGCAATGCTTTTAGAGGTAGATTCTAAGAATACGATTATAAAAAGCGTTAACATACATACCGATATTAGCCATATTACAAACATAAACCCTAGAACGGTTTCTTTTTTTGGTTTAGACGATACATTACCAACATACGTTGGCTTAGATCC
This sequence comes from Tenacibaculum sp. SG-28, assembly GCF_002954385.1. Lineage (GTDB taxonomy): Bacteria > Bacteroidota > Bacteroidia > Flavobacteriales > Flavobacteriaceae > Polaribacter. The sequence goes on along the minus strand of NZ_MQVY01000003.1, from coordinate 349,986 downwards.
CTATAAAAATACAATTTTTGAGGATGCACTTTTAACGCAGTTTACCAATAGGGAACTGGAGATTATTCGTTTTGTTTCTTCTGGTTTGTCCAATAAAAACATGGGAGAAATCATGGGTATTTCTGAAAGCACCGTAAGTACGCATAGAAAGAATATTTTAGCCAAATCTTCTTGCAATAACTTTGTAGAATTAGTTGCCAAGTTAATAAAGGAAGGCATTATTTAAATCTTTTTACCGCACTGTGATGAGGTGCACCTGCAGCCTTCCTTTAGTTTTCCTGTTTGATAAATTTACCGATAGTTCGCTACTCTAATAATTCTTCTGAAAACTGATATCCTTTGTAATTCACTTTGTACAATACACTGTACAACAAAGGAATAAACAACAAGGTGATTACGGTTCCGAAAAGTAAACCAACCATAATACTTACTGCCATTCCTTCCCACATTTCACCACCACTTAAATACAGTGGTATTAATCCTAGCACCGTGGTAAATGTTGCTAAAAGTATGGGTCTAAATCTCTGTAAACATGCCGCTATAACGGCATCTTCGATTGGTCTTTTTAGTTCGTTTTCTTCAATCTGAATTCTGTCAATAAGTACAATGGCATTATTGATGACAATTCCAGCAAGCGAAATCACTCCTAAGAAAGGCATAAATCCGAAAGGCTCTCCAAAAATTAATAGACCAATAACCACTCCAATAATACCAAGAGGAATGGTAGCCGCAACCATAAAGGTTTTCCGTACAGAGTTAAACTGGATGATTAAAAGCAAGAGAATAATAAATCCAGAAAGAGGCAAGTAACTTATTACTGCTCCCATATTTTCTGCCGTATTTTCAGCATCTCCTCCGAATTTATAGGTGTACCCCTCTGGCCATTCTTTAGATACTTCTAGTAAATGTGGTTTTATTTGACTCATAACCTGAGAGGCATTTCCATTGGCCGTTAATTCACTACTAACATTTATAGTACGGTCGATATCTAAGCGTTTAATTTTAGCGTATTGCCATTCTGGAGAAATACTTGCTACTTGGAGTAGCGGTACACTTCTTCCGGTATTTTGGGCGTAAATATTAAGTGTTTCAATAGAGGCTAGCGTTTGTTGTTGGCTGTCGTCGCTTCGCATTAAAATAGGAATAGATTTATCATCCTCTCGATATTCTCCTGTTTTAAAACCACTTAAAACGGTTTGTAAAGAGGTGGCGATATCCGAACTAGTAACACCAGCTAACTGCGCTTTATTTTGATCAATATTAACTACGAACTTTTTCGTTTTTGGCCCCCAATCGTCTTTTACGTTTTTCGTTCCTGAGAGGGTTTTTAATTTTTGTTTGGTTTGTTCTGAAAGTTTTGCCAGTACATCCGGGTCTTCTCCAGAAATTTTAATTTCTATGGGAGTTCCTCCGCCTCCCGAACCTAGTAAGCCAACTTTAATATCTGCATTTGGGAAATTGTTATAACAGTAATTATCTAGCTTCTCTACCATTTCATTGTTGTAAATGAAGTTGGAGGTATTGATAAGAATGTGGGCATAACTCGGGTCTGGTTCATCGGTAGTATACCCTAAATCATAAGATTCGGGTCCTGCACCGATATACGAAGACCAATCTGAAATTCCGTTCTCTCTGTCTTTGGTTACTAGTAATTCTTTTACAATATAACTTTCAATATCTTTAATTACTTTTTGTGTGGCTTCAATTCTCGTTCCTTGTGGCAGGTTGATGTCTACGGTTACCATATTTCTATCACTATCTGGGAAGAATACAAAAGGAATGTATCCAAAACCAAAAAGAGAAGCAATGAAAAGACCAACAATACTACAAAGAACAATACCTTTAATTTGCAATGCTTTTAATATTAGGTTTTTGTATTGCACTTTTAAAGCATAGATGGTTTTGTCAATAAACGTTTCCTTCTTTTCTTCTTTCGGTGTTACTTTTAAAAACAAGAAGCAAAGCAGTGTAATTACGGTTAACGCAATGATCCATGATGATAAAAGCGCTAAAGAAATAACTACGAATATTGGTCCAACGATATCTCCCATGGTAGATTCCGCCATATAAAATGCTAAAAATGCTGCAGAAGTGGTTAAGGTGGAAATGAGTAGTGGCGTAAATAACTCGCCACAAGCATCAATAGCTGCTTTTTTGGCCGAAATACCATTTTCCATTTTTACCATTATGGTTTCTGCAACCACAATAGCATTATCTACCATCATTCCAAGTGCCATAATAAGGGCAGCCAGGGTTACCTGATTTAAACCCATATCTATGGTTCCCATGAGCATGATTGTCATGATGGTTACCATAGGGATTAAACTAGCGATTATACCTCCTGTTCGAAACCCGAGGAAAATAAGCATTACAAGCAATACAATTGCAATTGATTGTAGTAAATTAACTACAAAAGAACTTATCTTATCGTCGATGTAATTGTCTAATGAAGATAGTCTTTGAAGCTCTAAACCTACGGGTAAGGTGCGTTTCCAGCTTGCAATAACAGCATCGATGTCTTCTCCTAACTGAATGATATTTGCTCCTTCTTTCAAACTTATATGCAACGATATTGCCTCTTTTCCATTTACCGTTACCAATTGTTTTGGAGGGTCAATATAACCTTGTGTTACTCTCGTAATATCACCAAGATATACCATTTGTGTTCCGTCTCCTACCGGTATCAGGGTTTTTTTGATGTCTTTTAAAGAGTTAAAATTTCCTGTAGGTTCGAGGATTATTCTTTCGTCTCCAAGGTTAACTTCTCCTCCCGAGCTTAAAATATTGGTATTACCAATAATATTCTGAAGTTTTGCAGAAGAGAGTCCGTATTCTTTTAATCGTGTGTTGTCAAATTCTATAAAGATTCGCTCGTCCTGTACACCACCGAGTTCTACCTTAGCAGCCAAATCTAATTTGATAAAATCATCTTTAATATCATCGATATATTCTTTTGCTTCTGCATAGGTAAACCCATCAATTACCAAGCCAACAGCAATACCGAAAACTTCGCCAATTCCATCGTCATTTAGTACCGGTACAACACCTGCAGGAAGTCCTTCAATTTGGGAAAGTTTTCTTCGTAATCTGTCCCAAACAGCTTGTAAGTCTTCGGGTTTTACTTGTTCTTTTAATTCTACAGAAACCACCGAGAGTCCGGATCTTGAGGTACTACTTACCTCCTTTAGCTCGGGCAGCTCTTGCGCTATTTTCTCCACTTTATCGGTAACTAATTGTTCTACTCTCTCCGGGCTTGATCCTGGGAAGGAAGAAACTACAGTTGCGACACGAACGGTATAGGGTGGCATACTGTCTCGAGACAGTGAGGTATAGAACACCATACCCATTATAATAATCGTGGTTAGAACCGTAAAAGTAATACGATTCCTGTTAATCGAAAATTCGGCTAAATTCATGTGCCCCTTAATTTAATTTAACTTGTTGTCCGTCGAGTAGCGTCTGTAAACCAGCTGTTACTACTTTTTCACCCAGTTTTAAACCAGACTGAATTTCAAATCCACTAGGAGTAAGTTCTCCTATGGTAATTTTTTGTTTAACCACTGTAGCGCTATCGCCTTGTTCCTTAACGGTAAATACAAATCTACCATCCGAATCTTCTCCAACTGCGTTTGCAGGAACCACCAATATTTTGTCTGATTTGTTTTCGTTCGTGAATTCAAATATAACTGTCGCTGCCATACCGCTTTTAATTCTTTCATCTTTTTCGTTAATGGTAACTCGAATAGGATACGTGGCATTGTTTAAGTTAATCGACGGAGCAACTTCGGTTACTTTCGCATCAAAAGTTTTATTTTCGATAGCAGTAAAAGTTACCGCTACTTTCATGCCTTTTTCTACGGAGTTTATCACCGATTCTGGTAACCCTAAACTAATTTCAATGGAAGACCCTGCATTTAGAACTCCAACAATTTGTCCTGGAGAAATGTTTTCATCTATTTCTGCACTAACAGAAGCAATTACCCCATCTTCCGGCGCATACAAATAGCCATACTGTATTTTATCTTTTTGTATAGCAACACTCCTCTTCGAAGATTCATAGCTTGCCATGGCAGTTTTATAGGAGTTTTTTGCGGCTTCATAATCGCTCAATGAGGCACTTCCTTTTTCGTATAAAGAACGTATTCTATTTAAATTGAGTTTGGCAGTACTCATTTGCGATTCTGAACTATTTTTGGCTTCAATAGAAGATTCGTAGCTCAACCTTGCAGTTACATTATCTAAGGTGCCTAGCAATTCATTTTTTCTAACTTTTTGCCCTAGTTCTAGATTAAATTTGGTGATGATGCCGCTATTTCTAAAACTCAGATTAATGATTTTTTCTGTTTTCGCTGTACCAGAAAATTCTCTAACTTTTTCACCACCTAAAAAACGTACCTCTGTAAATTTTACGGGTCGTAACGCAGCAGGTTCTTCTTGTTTTTTCTCTTTACAGGAGAAAAATAAGGCTAGAGTTATAATACATAGTATACTACTAGGATAAGACTTCATCTTTGTATTTATTTTTTGTTTAAAATATATTCCATAGCTCTTTCAGTAAAGCTATTATTATCGGTTTCTGAATGCATTAAAAAGAAATACCCAATACTTCTCTCTAATTGCATTGAGGTAATTAAATAATTGTAATTTGCCGTAGCACTTGCCAATTGTGATCGCAGGTAATTTGTTTGTGCGTCAATGAGTTGAATTACGGGAATGGCACCGTTTTCATAGGCATTTTGCGTTAAATCTAAACTTTCTTTTGCGGTTTCTTCGGCAATTTTAGAAATCTGTATGTTGGAGATTTGATTGACGAGTTCTAACACAACGTCATTTACATTTTTCTCAATACGCAATGCAATATCTTCTTTTTGTGTACTTAATTGTTCCCCTTGAATTTTTGCAGTTTGCCTATTGATATTTCTTCTGTTCTGCTGGAAAATAGGTAACGAAATATTAAGACCTACATTGTAATTGCTGTCTGGAGGTGTTAGGCCACTGATAGAACCAACCCCTTCTCCCGATTGTGAGAATAAGTGGTTGTATTGTCCTTGGAGGGCGATGGTAGGGATTAATCTCCCGTACCCATTTAATTTATAATTTCTATCGACGGCATCGATGTTATACCCTATGGTTTTTAGTTCTGGCGCATTGATTTTTGCTCCTGCACAAGAAACGCTATGAGCTTGGTTTGTATTTTAGGATCGTCTAACAGCGTAAACAATTTCTGGTAATTATATTCTTTAAAAACACCTTCCGATAACTCGGCATCTTCTAAATCTATAGGGTTAGAAATCTCGTTGTTTAGTAGTTGGTTTATGGTGTTTAACGACTGTTTAAACGCATTACTCGCTTGGATTAAACTTTGCGTATTTTGTGCAAGCTGACTTCGAAAACGCAACACATCCGATTTACCACTAGCGCCAGCATCAAAGTTTTGTTCTGCTAATTCTAAATTTCTCTTTGTAATTTGTAAGTTTTGATTTTGAATTTTAGCATTTGTTTTCAAGATAAGCGCACTAAAGTATGCATTACAAGCATTAAATAGGGCATCTAATTCAGCCGTGTTATAAATTTCTTCTTGTGCTTTTTCAAGCTCTTTTTGAATAGCAATATTGGCAACTGCACTTTCCGAATACAACAGCTGCTGTGCTGCAATATTACCGTTGGTAGAAAACTCTGGATTTAAACCGTTAGATACTTTTGCAAGCTCTGGGTCTATGTACACTACATTTGCATTTGCGGTAACATCCGGAAGAAAAGTACTCTTAGCAGTTTTTACTTCTTGGCTAGCTAATGCTACAGATTTTTTTCTACTTGTAGGGCTAAATTTTTATTGAGAATTCCATTCATGATATCCATAATACTTAAGGATACCTCAGAATTTGTAATAGAGGCCTCACCCATAAAATTAACAGTACCGAGCATGCTGTACCGTACTTGAAAATCAATTTCAGAGGCAGTAGTAAAATTAATGCTTAATTTTCGTTTGTAATCAATGTACATCGGGAGTTCGGAAGGATTCTTACCGGCAATAATGTCTTCTACACTCAAGGCAATTCTTCTAAAAAATTGTTCTGTATTCGTATCGGGTTGGTTAGTAGCTAAAATGCCACGTTCTACATCTCGTATCCCAAAGGCAGAAAAAGAAGGTAATTTTTTAGCATTTATCGCATTAATTAAGGCGCTTCTTTCTGCCTCTTTTAAATAAAATCCTCCTGCTAAATACACGGCATCAATGCCTTCTAATTCGTTTTCCCAATTGGTAGTTTCCGTTATTGGAATTAGGGTAAAGTCGTTCTCGGTATCCTTAAAGTACGACGCAAATAATTCTTGTACAGGGAGTGTTTTGGGAAGAAATTCATCAACGATAATTCCTAATTTTTTATAATCATATAGTGTTTTAAAAACCGATAAATCTTCTTTATAGGACATAGGAGCAATAAGATAGGTAATATTGTTTTGCCCGGATGTTTTTTGTGCTACAGGGAGGTTAATAAAATCTTTATTTACGGTTCCGAAAACAATAGTTGGTTTCGGGAAGCTCGTCTCTTGGTGCAGCACAATACTGTTTACCACTCCAAAGGCAAGAATGATATCCGTATTACCCTTAAGTAATTCCTGATAATTCTGAACAGCCCTTTCTTTACTAAAATTATTCTCTAATGCGGTTTTAAAGACTAAAGTAGCATCTTCTCCAACAACTGCTTTTATTTCATTTTTCATCGCCGTTACCAAATCTTCTGGCTCCGAAATCAATTTGTCACTAAGAATACCAACAGAAACAGTTTTTTGTGCTTGTGCAAAACTTGCAAAGCAAAGTAATAGTAGGAGTAATCTCATAGTTTGTAGCATGATTAAAACTTTTCAAATTTACTGTTTTTTAATGAAAAAAAACAAGCCATTACAATAATGATGATGTGCAAATAGTTGGAGGATTCTATAGCTACTAAAATACACTTTTTTAGTAGATATACCACCTTGGGTAAAACCTATTTAAGGGTACTAATTTTTTTTAAGTTACGATTCCTATTTTCTCAAGAATAATAAAAAATATTCCAGGAGATGCTGAATTTTTAATTCATACAAAATTTTCGCATGCAAAGTAATTTTGGATAGATATCTTGAAAAGTGTTGCTTTTGTGGTTAAATATTTTGCCAACTATCGGTATTATTACACCAGACTTTTTTTTAAAAACAGTTTCTAGTTCTAAAATTTTCTTATTGAGATAATAGGATAAAAAGGCAATCTCTGGAGCGTCTTTTTTTTACTTATTATGGAGTTTGACTTTTCGAGGAGGATGGTTTGGTACAAATTATGCAACCCTTGTATTCTTGTGTAGCTATTTGTTCCTAGGGCATCGGAAAAAATTACATTCTGTTGGGATAGCACCATATAGATTTTTTGAATATGGTGTTTTTCTATGAGTTCCGAAAGCTTTTGAATGGTTTTAGAATCATGAGCAAAAGAATTTCCCAGTGACGTGTAGAAGTAATTCTCTTGCTCAAATTCCTTATTAATTCTATTTTCTAAACAGTCCGTAGGACAGATAAAAAATAAATTTTTATGCATCTAATGGTGCAGGATTGTATGGGAAAGAGGAGTGGTGTACATCAATTTTTAAAGCCCCATCCACTAGCTTATATCCAAAAGTATATTCTACTTTAGCTTCGTCGCCATTGAGGTCGGTAAAGAAATAGTTTCCCATTGCAATAGCTCTATTTTCTTCGGTGATGATATTGGTGTTTTCAAATCTAACTTTTGTCCATGGTTGAATTGCGAACCCATGATCTTCATCGCAAGCTCGGTCATCTCCAGCGATAAAATACGATGTTGCATCGGCTTTCGAAGGTCTAAACTGCTCTAAAGCACATTTTGTCGGCTTAAACAATACTGTTCCTAATTCAAATCCGTAAAGTTCGTCGAGAAACGCACTAGTAAATGTTTCACATTCTTGTCTTTGATCTTTTAAAGATCCTATTTTAACAACTCCTTCTCCCCATTTTTTTTGTGCTGAGACAACTTGGTCTTTTGTAATCATTTTATTCAGTTTTAAGGTTAATGGTATGTATGAATTCGTTACGATATTCTTTCTCGTGAAAGCAGCCCCCATATTCTAAGGTCGTCGTAACACTATTTTTATCTTTTATTCCTCGGGAAGAAACGCATAAATGTTTTGCTACCAACATCACAATTACATCTTCTGTTTCTAGCGTTTTTTGTAAGTCTTGTAGGATTTGAATCGCAAGTCGTTCCTGTACTTGCGGTCTGTGTGCATAATAGTCTACCAATCTGTTTATTTTGGATAGTCCTATAACTTTGGTTTTTGGAATATAGGCAATATGCGCATGTCCTGTTATTGGAAGAAAGTGATGCTCACAAGCAGAGTCGATGGTTATCTGCTGTTCGATGAGCATTTTGCTATATTTATATTTATTGGGAAAGGTAGATAGTCTTGGCTTATTTTTAGGGTTTAATCCATAAAATAATTCTTTGACGTACATTTTTGCTACCCGATATGGTGTGCCAGACAAACTTTCATCTGTTACATCAAGCCCAAGCTCCTCCATTATTTTTTTAAAATGATGTTGGATATTTTTAATTTTTTCCTCCTCTGATTTTGCAAAAGCATCCGACATCATCGGTGTTTTTGCATTCTCAGAGAGGTGTAGGTCTCCTATTAATTCCATTCGTTCCTTATCCATCCTTCGTACAACATTTATCGGTTTTACATTGGCAATACCTAAGATTGTATACGTGAAGTAATACAAGGCTAAAACCAGCGATATAAATACTGATTTCTGGTAATGGTACTACTTGTATATTTTCATTGATTATGGTAATACACAAACAAGCCCAAAAAAACCACAAGGCGAATTTCATTACAGGTTTTGTAGTTGTCTGTCCAGAGCGATAGACTGCAAAAAAGGATACCACCAAGAAAAATATATCAATCCATCGCCACCAGCTTGGTGTGGCACTTGCACCTATAGTACAACAAGAATGTGCGATGAATAAAAAAGGAGTTGCAAAACAATGTGCTGTACATAGTCCGCTCGCTAAAATCCCTAAATTGTCTGGTTTTTGAATACTTAATTTCACTGTAAAAATTTTATTATCGCAACTTTGTTGCAAATATAAAACATTTATTTTTTATTGGTTTACAGTTGTGTTAAATTTGCACCATGGGTGTTGTTCGAAAAACCAAATCATTAGAATTAATTTTAGCTGAATTCGATAAGAATTTAGGAGCTATAGCTGCTGTTTCTTTGGTAAAACGCCTTACTTCAAAATTTAATAAAACAACTATTTATAGAATTTTAGAACGCCTAGAAGACGATGGTGTTTTACATTCATTTACGGGGCATAATGGCACCAAATGGTACGCTAAATGTAATGGGTGTACTTCCGATGGTCATGTCGATGTGCACCCTCATTTTCACTGTCTTACTTGTGGTGTCGTGGAATGCATCTCTTTAGAAATTAAAATTCCATCTATTCCCAACAGAAAGGTTCTGACATCTCAAGTTCTCTTGGAGGGAACTTGTGAGCGCTGTTTACAATAGAAGGAATTTCTTTTGTTTTAAAAAGTAGGAATAATACCTCTTTTAATATCGAAATAGCGATGCCAATGGTTCTTTATTACACCGCTATTTCGGATTGAAGTTATTGTTGTGATTTTAAAATGGTACTGCTCAGTTTCTTTTTACTTTGTTTTCTAGAAAACATAAAGAGTAATACAAAACAAAAAACACCGAGCGCTACAGTATGCAGCCATATACCACTGGAAATTCTGTTTTCGTATTTGTATTTGGGGAGTTCCTCGTAGTTTTTTACAGTGAATTTTTCTCCTTTAAAAAGCATTGGGATGAGGTAGGCTCTCCAAGTCTCAGAAAATTCATAGACTTGCTTTTTAAAATCGTTATAATGCTTTTCCGAAGTTCCAGAGATGGCATTTAGCGTTTGCTGCATTAAAATTGCCGGAGAAATATACGTAAACACGCCAACCAACTGCTGCTGTTTCCTCAGTTGAGATTCGTATTGTTCTACAAGAGGCTTTGTTTTTTCTTCTAGTATTTTTTCGGATGCAAAATAATTGTGCCAAAAGCCAAATTTTTGTTCTTTATTCTCCTGCGCTAATTCCGGATGATTTCTTAAATAATCATTTAAAATTTCATTTTGTTTTTCTTCATTTTCTTTTTTTACTTGTCGAATTTCATTGATCATTTTTAAACGAGAAGGAGTAGGGTATAGGGAGGTGCTCAATTGGTTTATGGTTGCAGGTAATACAATTACTATGAGTAGCCAGATGCCAATAAATGTAAGGGCACTTTTTGAAGAGGATGCAATTCGGATATTAATGCCAAAAGCAACGACAAACCAAAACCCTATGTAAACGGCTGTTATCACTAGTAATCCTAACAGGTGCAAGCTGTCTTGAAATCCATCTCGAGCAAAGAGAAGCATACTCAATAAAATACTCACTATGGTGATAGCCGTAAATAAGGTATAACGGATTGCCATTTTTTGCCAAAGCCATTTCCAAATAGATATTGGTTGTGCTCCTAATAATTTCAATGTTCCAAGTTCTTTTTCTTTGGTTAAAACATTGTATGTGAATGCAATTATAAAAAGTGGTACAATAAAAATTATCACAAAAGCTAAGTCAAAACTTCCAAAAAGAAGTTGTACCGGATTTACCATTTCTGCATAATCCAAAGCAAAGTTATTGCCATATACTGTAGGGCTTTTAAAATGGGTATACATATCACTCTGCCCAGTAGCTATGAATGCTAGTTTGTCTGGTTGCATAACTGCTAACCTAGGATATCTGTAGCCAACAGTCATTGGTTCTGAGGGTAATTGCCAATACGGGACATCTACTTTTTCTTTTTTGTTAATTTTAGATAGCAAACCAAGCATAACACTGTCTTTTTGTTGCATTGCTATTTCCATTTTTGTAATATCAGATTGTCTTTTTGCTACTGTTTTTGTACCATTAAAAGTAGCAAACCCAATAAGCAATGTGATACCCAAAAAGAGCACTAATAACCAATTGTTGCGAAGCAACATTTTTATTTCGTAGAATATAGAATTACTAAACATCATTTATATTTTTTTTGAAGAAATCACGATACCGAGAAATGGAATAAAAAGCCAGCCAGAGAGGTATAGTAGATTTTTTGTATTACCTTTTATAATCTTTTGTAAACTTGGGGGATCAAATTCAAATTTCGGAAGTTCTTTGAATTTTGAAGCGCTCATTTTATAGCCGCGTTCTCCGTATTTTGAATTGTCTTTTATATCGTAGTTTAAAAATTGCTGTTGGGCAATTCTATATTCCTCTGCAGCTTTTGTGAATTCCCAATGAATTTGATCACTTGTGTTGGCAATATCCATAGACATAAATCGCACCGGAATAAAGGGAGATAAAAAAGATAACTTTTGATACGTACCATTTTGTTTGGCAGCAATTTCCTCTAAAATTTTATAATGCTTTGCGTAAATCTCTGCTTCATGCTCTTCACCTTTTTGCATCCTATACCCAGCATAATTGAACGGCAATTGACTGATGCTGTCTACGTTATATTTTGCTAAGGTTTCTTTTTCTAATTGTTTTGCAGCCTCATTCCAAGGATTATGACCGTCTAATCCATTTTTTTATCGTCATTTATTCTCGCTTCAAAAACGGATTTTGAAGGATAAGGATTGTTTTCGTTGGCTATGTTTGTAGCTATTTTTGGGGTAACAAAACTAAAAAGAATCCAAACTGCAAGACTACCTACCAGAGAAACTCCAGAGGAGTTACTCCACATGGATATGAGAATAGTTACCGAGGTAATAATTAGATAGTACACGAGGTATACTAGCAATAAACTAATTAAGTTAGACCAACTGAAAAATACATACGAGGAAAGACTTGAAAGTAGGATTCCTAGTACCAGAAAAACGATTAGTGTTAGCAGGATAATTGGGAGTAAGGTGGCAAACCATTTTCCCAAAGCGATACTTAGTGGTTGCACACCCTGACTTTTTAAAAGTGTAAATGTTTGGTGTTCCTTTTCTTTAGTATAACTGTTATAGCCTATTAGAATTATGAGTAATGGAAATAGGTAGATAAGTATAAAATGAATAGAAAGGGTTCCAAACCTCGCTAAGCTTGTTTGATCACTAGCTTCGTTAAATGCAGCTTCATTTCTACTATGCGCCTCTAAAAATATCGAATTTCCTGTGTATTTGTTTACCCCGTAGTCAATGAGGGATAGCGCAAATTTTGGTTTAAATGCATAGGTGCCGTAATGTGCTGCTGAATGTGGATTTTTTTCTTCTTGAGTTTCCCAAATAGTCCGTTCTTTTTGTACCGATTCTTGGTATTGTTGGTTGTTTTTTTGGTATTGTTTTATACCCGTTACACCGGCGATTAGCAATAAAAATAGCGTTATATATACGGTAATTTTAAAACGGCCATCTCGAATAAGTTCCTTGAGTTCCTTATAGATTATATGCTTCATTTTCCCCGATGTTTTTGTAGTTCATAATACTTAAATAAATACGTTCCAACTCCGAAAGGGAAATGGTACTCGTATCGGTATGGTTTTCCAAAATACCCGATCGCATAATTCCGATGTGAGTACTTATTTCTTTGGCGCGAAATAGATCGTGCGTCGCCATTAAAATCACTACCCCCTCGTTTTTCATCTTGGTTAGTAATTGCATAAAATCATTACTGGATTTTGGATCTAATCCAGAAGTTGGTTCGTCTAAGAGTAGTACTTTTGAGTTTTTTGCAATGGCGAGCGCAATTCCTACTTTTTGGCGCATTCCCTTAGAAAAGGTCGCAACTCTTTTTACATGTGCTTCTTCTTGTAAATCGGCATCTGCCAGGTATTTTTTTAATGCAGAAGCAGTAAACTTTTTTCCCGAAAGTTTGGTAAAATAATCTAAGTTCTCTAGGGCTGATAGCGTTGGTATAACATTAAGTTTTCTGGGATATACGTAAGAAAGTTTTTTGTCGCAATGGGATTCTTTACAACGTCTAAACCATTAATTGCTGCACTGCCAGAAGTTGGTTGGATAAAGTTTAACAATAGGTTAATAGTGGTTGATTTTCCCGCGCCGTTTGCTCCTAAAAGGCATAAGATTTCTCCTGCTTGTACTTCGAATGATAGGTTGCTAACAGCAGTAAAATCTCCATATTTTTTAGTAATATTTTTTGTAGATATCATGATAAATAATTTATTGTAAAAAGGATACGATTTTTCCATACAATACATCTTTGTATTGCTATAACGTTATCTGTCGAATACAGATGTATGATAGTAGTGTATTACACTATTGGAGGAGGCCTATAAACCAGAGTACTGCTTTGCTGCGTATTTGAAAATGTACATTGGTAGCTAAAAAAAAAGTACTACCGTAGTTGTGAACAGTGTTACTGACCTGTAGAGATATTCTTTGCGGAACTAGAATAGAATCGTTTACAGAAGGAAAATACGTACAAATTTCACAGTCTTTACCTTTGGTGTCTTCATGCGTAATACTATGTAATTCTGCAAGTTGTACACTTGCAAAAAGCACTAGTAAAAATTGAGCAATATGTGTTTTGTAGTTTTTCAAAATAGTTCTTACAAACTTACTGAATTTTAGTAAAACATACTGCTGTATTTTTTGAATTCTAAGTGCTCTAAAGGAGAAAAACAATAGCGGTGAAACTATTCTTTTCTTTTCTCTAGCGTATTTTTTACGTTTTATTTATTTCCTAAAACCAGTATTTCAGAGCAGATTATTTCTGTAAAATAGCGCTTTTGTGCATTACTGTCGGTGTAGGATCTCGTCGTTAATTTTCCTTCAACGATGGCCTCGCTTCCTTTTTGTAGAAACTGCTCAATTATGTCAGCAGTTTTATTCCAAGCGATGATTTGATGCCATTCGGTATTCGTAATTTTCTCACCTTTGGCATTGGTATAGGTTTCATTAGTCGCGATAGAGAATTTCGCTACCTTTTTTCCACTTTCAAGAATAGTTACCTCCGGGGTATTTCCTAGATTTCCTATTAATTGTACTTTGTTTTTAAGTGCGTTCATAGTAATTGTTTTTATGGTTTAATTGCCTACGATTATGTTATTGGCTTACCAAGCAAATATCTTAGGTGAGGACAAAATTATTCGGTTATTAAATGCTTGTTTTCGTATGTAAACGAATGTAGTCGTTTGTAAATAGATATGTGTGTAGTTCATTGCCACTTACATTACTATATTTGTCTAAAAAATTGATTATGAGACAGTCTAAGAAGTGTTTGCAATGTGGTATTGGCATCCAAGGCAGGTCGGATAAAAAGTTTTGTTCCGATTATTGCCGAAATTTCTTCCATAACTTTATTAACAAAGAAACAAAACAAATCCTTCGCAACACGAACAATCGCCTTCGAAAGAATTTTAAAATTTTATCCGATTGTAATACCTCTGGTAAAACAAAGATTTCAAGGCGAAAATTACTAGACAGAGGGTTTGATTTTACCCTAATAACGACCATGTATAAAACTAAGTCTGGTAAAATATACTTCTACGTCTATACCCAGGGGTATTTAGAGCTAAGCAAGGATTGGTTTTTACTTGTAAAGCAAGAGTAGGCAGGGTTCTATCGCTAAAGCACAACGATTATTTTACAGAATATAGTAGAATAGGAGCGTTTCTGTTTTACTTCCAAGTGCTTCCCTTGAGTTGCACAGCAGCTTTTAATACATCTTTTTGACTGATAAGGCCAATCAACTTTCCATTTTTTAAAATTGGAAACCTTCTTCTTTTTGACGTTAAAAATTGTTTGGCAGCATCAAATATATTCATGTCGGCGTTGATGGTTTCTACTTTTTTTACCATTGCTTTGCCTACTGTATTTTTTTTGCTAATTGGTAAGTTATAGTATCTGCTTTCGGAAATTTGTTGAATACAATCTCCCTCAGAAATAATTCCTATAAGTTCGTTAGCATCGTTGACCACTGGTCCTCCGGAAATTCTATGTTTAATTAAGGTCTCAATAACCTCCTCAATAGGTTGGTCTTCTGTAAAGGTTATGATCTTTGTACTCATATAATCCGATACTAAAATTGGTGTAGCCTCTTTTTGCTGCGATTTTGTTCGCTTTCCTTGAAAGTTAATAATTCCCATATGTGTAAGTTTTGAATACTAAATATACTGATTTTTAAGTACTTATGTGTTGTGGAACATAAATTTATATTTTAGTACATTTAGCAGTACAAAATTCTTATAATGAAACGAAGCATAAATCTAGCCGCTGTACTTGTCGTAATAATAACCGTATATTGGAGTTTTAAGGATAGTATACCCACTTATAAACAAGATCAAGTCGTTGTATCCGACACTATATTTTCTGTACAAAATGCGCTATACCATTTAAAAAATATTTCTAACAGGCCGCACTTTACAGGAAGTAAAGAACACAAATTGGTACAAAATTACCTTTACAACGAACTCAAAAAGTTAGGGCTAGCCCCAGAGATTCAACAGCAAACAGCAATCAATAAAAAATGGAAGGCTGCTACTACTGCAGAAAACATAATCGCTAGAATTGCGGGAACAAATCCAAATAGGAAAGCCTTACTTCTGTTAAGTCACTATGATTCGAGCCCACATTCTTCCAATGGTGCCAGTGATGCGGGTTCTGGTATCGTTACTATTTTAGAATCTGTTCGTGCTTTTCTGGCAAAAAATAAGAAACCAGAAAATGATATAATTATCCTTTTTTCAGATGCAGAAGAGTTGGGGCTGCTTGGAGCTCAGGCTTTTGTAAAGCATCATCCTTGGGCTAAAAATATTGGTTTGGTTCTTAATTTTGAAGCTAGAGGAAGTGGAGGGTCTAGTTATATGTTGTTGGAAACAAATGGTAAAAACAAAAATCTTGTTACCGCTTTTCTCGAGGCAGGAACTAATTTCCCAGCAGCGAGTTCTTTAATGTATAGCGTGTATAAAAAATTACCCAACGATACAGACCTAACTGTATTTAGAGAGGCGGGAAATATCAATGGTTTTAATTTTGCATTTATCGATGACCACTTCGATTACCATACCCAACAAGATTCATTTGAGAGATTAGATCGCAGTTCGTTATTACACCAAGCTGATTACCTCACCAATACCTTAGATTATTTTGCTTATCAAGACTTATCTACTTTGGATAGTGAGGAAGATTTGGTATTTGTTAATTTTCCTGTATTTAAAATGATAACCTATCCTTTTACCTGGATTTTTCCAATGTTAGTAGTTGCAGGGATCTTATTGATAGTACTGATAATTATGGGTATACAACGAAGAAAACTTTCCGTTAAAGGAATTGGTAAAGGTTTTGTTCCCTTTTTTATGGGGTTAGTTCTTTCGGCAGGTGCTTGTTATGTGGTATGGAAACTTCTCTTGGTGGCGCATCCACACTACCAAGATATGTTGCACGGTTTTACCTATAACGGACATTATTACATTGCTGCCTTTAGTTTTTTAAGTATTTGGATACTTTTGAAAGTATACGCTTACTTTAAAGAGGTAAAACCAATAGATCTGTGTATTGCACCACTGATTTTTACGGTTCTATTGAATGCGTTTTTTGCGTTTTACTTACCAGGGGCTGCCTTTATGATTATTCCTGTTTTTATAGCACTTATCATTTTAGCGATGGAAATATTTCGAAATTTTCGCGAAAAATCCAAGGCATTATTATACGCAATTATCTCCATTCCTACCATTTATATTATTGCACCGATGGTTAGTCTTTTTCCAATAGCACTTGGGCTTAAGATGTCCTTTATATCTGCTATTTTCATTACCCTAACTTTTGGCCTACTTATTCCTGTTTTTATAAAGCATAAGGAAAAGAGTGCTTGGCAAATTTTTACTGGTATTCTGACTCTAGTATTTTTCGGGATAGCGGCATTTAATAGTGGTTTTACGAAAGACAACAAAAAATCAAATAGTCTTGTTTATATTCAAAATGAAGACACCAATACCGCCTACTTCGCTACCTACGATAATGTATTGGATGCATATACAAAGCAAGTTTTTACTTCCGATTACGAAACGGGTAATATTTCTGAAACTTCCGGAAAGAGTAAATATAAAACCAAATACAAATACTATAAAAAAACAGCGTCAAGAAACATTCCTTCTTCTGCGGTCACTGTTCTTAAAGATACGGTAATACAAGGTACACGAAATCTAAAGTTTTTTATAGCGCCTAAACGAAACGTTCGTAAATACGAATTGTATTCTGCTTCACCAGTTATCATTTCGAAATTATCTATTAATGGAGAGTCCTATGAGAATGGGGTTTCCTTTGAGGCGAATAAGGGAGTTTTACTTTCGTATCAGATGGCAAACTCCGATACGGGGGTTGTAATTGAGTTTTCTACAGCAGAAGAGAGTCCGCTTGAGCTGTCTATTAGTGAAATATCTTATGATTTATTATCCAATCCAAAATTCAAATTAACACCAAGGGAAGAAACGATGATGCCAATGCCTTTTGTGATCAATGACGCTATAATAACTTCTAAAAAATTACCCTTGTAATTAGTTACTTAGTTCATAGCAATACAAAGCAATACAAAGACCATCTGTGCGAAATACAGATGGTTTTTTTGAATTTTACTACTGTTCTATGGCCTAACTTTAGGATGTATGTTAAAAAAATAAATTAGATCTTTTATGTAATGGCTTCTTTAGTTTCTTTTCGCATATTTGCGTCTTAATTAATACCATATGAAAAAAGTAATCCCCCTTTTCGTACTTTTTTTAAGTACGGCCCTGTTTTCCCAAACAGAAATTAAACTCAATGCGGTAACATTACCCGCATTAATTCCCAATATTGGAATAGAATTGCAAATAGGTGATAAAAGTAGTTTCCAGTTAGATGTTTTAGGTTCTTTTTGGGACTCTATAGATGGTAGCCCCTTTCATGTGGTGCAGGTTTTTCCTGAATACCGCCATTATTTTAAGCCTAATATGCGCGGTTTTTTTATTGGAGGGCATGTAGGTTTCGGAATGTTTACCTTAACCAAGTACGGCTATCCTAATACTATTTACCAGTCTGGGCAAAATATTTACTTAGGTGCTACTATTGGGTATAAAATTGAGCTAAGCGATCGTTGGGCCTTGGAGGTTTTCTTGGGAGGTGGAAGTTCGCAAGCTCGTTATCGCGCTTATGATAATGTAACGGGTGAACGCGTAGATGTGACCCCTGAAGATAATAATAGACCCTTTAATAAAAGTGGTGAGTGGATTCCTTATCGCGGTGGAATTATGCTGGTTTACAAACTACCTAGTTTTCGCCCTACTAAAAAATAAGTAGATGTACAGTATTTGTGGAACTACATAAAAAAACTACCATATGCAACAACATATGGTAGTTTTATATATTCGTAGTTTACTTATTCAATTTGTGATACTCGTAAGGTATTTACCATTCCTTTTGCTTTTACAGGCATAGAGGAAAGATTAATTAGAAAATCGCCATTTTTCACAAAACCTTTTTCTTTTGCAATTTCATTGATATCCTCAATAGTGGCATCGGTGCTTAATTCTCTATCGTAATAGTAGGCCCTAACTCCCCAAAGTAAATTTAGCTTACCTAAGATTCTCTTCTCCGAGGAAAAAGCTAAAACCTGAGCTTTAGGACGCCATGCAGAGATTTGAAATGCAGTATACCCACTATTTGTTAAGGTGGATATTGCAGAGGCATTAATATCGTCTGCCATTAAAGCGGCGTGATGGCACACAGATTTTGTGATAAATCGATTGGTTCTAATATGCGGGGGTTCTTGCGGTACTTTAATAAGATCTGAATTTTCTACGCTTTGAATAATTTCAGTCATTTTTTTAATAACACGAACGGGGTGCTTTCCAACGGAGGTTTCTCCGGAAAGCATTACTGCATCCGCACCGTCCATAATGGAGTTTGCAACGTCATTTACTTCCGCTCTAGTAGGAACAGAATTCTCAATCATCGTTTCCATCATTTGCGTAGCGATGATTACGGGGATTCTTGCTTGCTTAGCGCGTTGAACTAAACCTTTTTGAATTAGAGGAACATCTTGCATTGGTATTTCAACTCCCAAGTCACCACGAGCGACCATTAAGCCATCGCAGTACGGAATCAAGGCGTCAATATTTTCTACAGCTTCTGGTTTTTCTATTTTGGCAATTACAGGAACTCTGTATTGTGACTTTTGCTTTATTAAGTCCCGCAACATTCGCAAGTCTTCCGGTGTTCTCACAAAAGAAAGTGCTACCCAATCCACTTCTTGCTCTAAGGCAAATACAACATCTTTTTTATCTTTATCGGTAAGTGCAGGTAAAGAGATATTGGTGTTCGGTAAATTTACTCCTTTTTTAGATTTTAAAGGTCCTCCTACTATAACTTTAACTTCTACAAGACTATTTCTATCGGTAGCAATAACTTCCATTAATAGTTTTCCATCGTCTACGAGTATTTGTTCTCCAACGTTGACGTCTTTTGGAAAGCGCTTGTAGGTCATGTAGGCTTTTTCTTTAGTTCCGATACATTCTTCTGCTGTAAAATGGAACGTGGCACCTTCTTCCAGTACAACATCATCTTCCATAACACCAACGCGTAATTTTGGCCCCTGAAGATCTGCCAGTATCGCTATGTTATAATCGTTTTCTTCATTGATTTCTCTAATTTGCTGTATGCGCGTTTTCACCGTATCATAATCTGCATGTGAAAAGTTTATTCTAAAAACGTTTACACCTTGGTCTGCTAACTCTTTTAAAACTTCTTTAGAGTTTGTTGCGGGACCTAAGGTTGCTACGATTTTAGTTTTATTGTTTCGTGACATAAGTTAAAAAATTAAAAAGTCTTTAGATTTTAAGCTAGCAACTTCTATTTTATAGGAGGTTAATACTTGCGAAATTTTATTGATTTTACGAATAGTATCCGAAATAAAATCGTTCTTCATATCGCCTTCAATTTTTAAAAAGTAGTCTACTTTTTTTGCTCTGGTATTAAATAAGAGTACATTGTGTTTTCACTAAACAAGCCGATACCATTTACTGTTATATTGTTCTTGTGTACATTACTAATTAAAAAAGCACTGTACTCCGGATTGAAATATTCAAACACTGGGTAAGAAGTTTTATTCTTTTTTGTCGTAATATCCAAGCAATACGTAGCTTTTTTAAAAAGGGTACCTACTGTTGCATTTAGTAAATATGCTAGTTTATAGTCTGTTAGTGCTGAATGGATTCCTATTAAGGCATATGCATTAGTTTCCATATCGTTAAAGTCTAACTCATATACAGGCATAAAATAGTACTAGTTGTTTTTGCTAAGGTACTAAAAGTGCTTAGAATGTAATGTGAAATTAACGAAAAGGTTTTCGAAATTAGCTCAAGAATTTTTCATTTTATCTTGCATTGCATAGTACACACGCTTCGCAGCAATTTCTTCTGCTTTTTTCTTAGAAGTTGCGCGACCTTTGGCAATCATAGTGCCGTCAATTTTTAGTCGAACACTAAAGTGTTTATTGCTTTGATTGCCGCTATCTTCGTAAGAATCAAAGCTGTATTGCTTTTTGTTTTTTTGGCACCACTCGATAATATACCCTTTGTAACTGGAGATTTTCCCCTCCAAACGCTCGATGTTTACGTATGGAAGCACTACTTGTTCGTAGATAAATTGATGGCAATAATTGTAGCCTCTGTCTAGGTAAATAGCGCCAATAAGAGCTTCGAATATATTACCGTATAAGTTTACGCTAATTTGGTTACTCGTAATATTACTTTTTACAAAACGAATAAGATCTAAATCTTGCCCTAGGGTATTTAAGTGCTCGCGGCTAACTACTTTAGAACGCATTTGCGTTAAGTAACCTTCATCTCCTTCTGGTACTTTTTTGTAGAGGTAAGAAGCAATAACCGATCCTAATATAGCATCTCCTAAAAACTCCAATCGCTCGTAATTAATAGGATTCCCTTTTTTATCTTTAAGTTTGAGAGATCTGTGCGTAAAGGCTTTTTTGTAATGGTTGAGGTTTATGGGTTTAAAGTTTAGTAATTCCTTTAAGTCGTAGTAAAAGTTTTCATCCTCTTTACTTTGGGGTTTAACTATTCTACGTAAGAAATTCATATGCTCTAATCTAGTTTCTTAAAAGCTACACATGCATTATGCCCTCCAAAGCCGAAAGTATTGCTCATTGCAACCTTAATATCTCTTTTTTGTGCCTTGTTAAGCGTTAAATTTAAGGACGAATTAATATTTTCGTCTTTCACACTGTGATTGATAGTTGGTGGGATTACACCGTGTTCCATTGCCAATATAGAAGCGATGGCCTCTATCGCACCAGCTGCACCTAAAAGGTGGCCTGTCATCGATTTCGTAGAGTTTATGTTAATCGATTTGGCGTGTTCACCAAAAACTTCAGAAATCGCTTTTAATTCTGCCACATCTCCTAGTGGAGTAGATGTTCCATGCGTATTGATATGATCTACGTCCTCTGGTTGTAGTCCGGCATTTTCTAAACAGTTTTTCATTACTGCAATTACACCAATACCCTCTGGGTGCGGTGCAGTCATGTGGTGGGCGTCTGAAGATAGTCCGCCTCCTACGACTTCGGCATATATTTTTGCGCCTCTAGCCTTGGCGTGTTCGTATTCTTCCAGGATAATAGCTCCGGCTCCTTCACCTAATACAAAACCATCTCGCTCTGCATCAAATGGTCTTGAAGCACTTTCTGGATGATCGTTTCTGGTAGATAAAGCATGCATGGCATTAAAACCTCCAACTCCTGCTTTAGTAACTGCAGCTTCGCTACCACCTGTAACAATAATATCGCAATGCCCTAAACGAATATAGTTTAATGCATCAATCATTGCATTGGCGGAAGACGCGCAAGCGGAAACGGTAGTGTAGTTTGGTCCCATGAACCCATTTTTCATAGAGATATGCCCTGGGGCAATATCCGCTATCATTTTAGGGATAAAGAAAGGGTTGAATTTGGGTGTCCCATCTCCTGCAGCAAAGTTCAGAACTTCGTCTTGAAATGTTTCTAAGCCTCCAATACCTGCTCCCCAAATTACGCCAACACGCAGTTTGTTTACCGCATCAAAATTAATATTGGCATCTGCAATAGCTTCATCTGAAGCTATCATTGCATATTGGGTAAACCTATCCATTCTTCGTGACTCCTTTCGGTGGATAAAATCCGTCAC
Organism: Tenacibaculum sp. SG-28; assembly: GCF_002954385.1. Lineage (GTDB taxonomy): Bacteria > Bacteroidota > Bacteroidia > Flavobacteriales > Flavobacteriaceae > Polaribacter. Next base: position 327,762 of record NZ_MQVY01000003.1, on the reverse strand, counting down.
GTTAAAATTTTTAAGTTCACATGCAAAACGAGTTTTGAACTTGGCAGCATCAAAATAGGTAATAGGCGCTGCTCCGCTAACTCCGTTAACCAAGCTATTCCAATATTCTTCTTTATTGTTTCCTATTGGCGTTAATGCGCCAAGTCCAGTTACTACAACTCGCTTTAATTGCATATAATTGTTATTTTTTTGCGTCTTCTATATAGCTTATAGCTTGACCAACTGTTCCGATGTTTTCAGCTTGGTCGTCTGGAATTTGAATATCAAATTCTTTTTCGAATTCCATAATTAACTCAACAGTATCTAATGAATCTGCTCCTAAATCGTTAGTGAAGCTTGCTTCGTTAGTTACTTCGTTATCGTCTACTCCTAACTTGTCTACGATAATTGCTTTTACTCTTGATGCAATGTCTGACATAATTTTATAAGTTTTAAAATTTAAAATCGGGGCAAAAATACAAATCTTAAAGTTTAATTCTAATTTTTGTCCGAAAATGTGACGTCTAAAATAAAAAAAATTGTTTAATCTTTCTCCAATAGCCCGTTATTGTTAATAATTATTCTTTCTTTTGTACTCTTAAACTAACACGATTTATATGAAACGTATCGTAATATTTGCTTCTGGCTCTGGTAGTAATGCTGAGAATATTATTCGGTATTTCGAAAAAGCAGCAGACATAAAAGTCGTACATCTACTCTGTAATAACCCAAAAGCCAAGGTCTTTGATCGATGTGATCGCTTAAATATTGACGCTTCTTTAATAGACAAGGAGAGTTTTGCAGTAGACGATACCGTTTTACATTTTTTACAAGAAGAAGCTGATTTTATTGTTTTAGCTGGGTTTTTATGGAAAATTCCTGAGAAAATTGTGCATGCATTTCCTAATAAAATTTTAAATATTCATCCAGCGCTTTTACCAAAATACGGCGGAAAAGGAATGTATGGAAAACACGTTCATAAAGCAGTAAAAATGCATCGTGAATTAGAAACTGGCATTACCGTTCACTATGTTAACGAGAAGTATGACGAAGGGGCTATTATATTCCAAGCAAAAGTAGATTTGCTCGCCTCGGATACACCGGAAACCATTGCTGAAAAAGTGCATGCATTGGAGTATCTTCATTTTCCGAAAGTTATTGGTGATACAATTCGTACCTATGGGAAAGGCTAAAAAATATTATGTAGTTTGGGAAGGTCGTACTAAAGGTGTCTTTGATAATTGGGCTAGCTGTAAAAAGCAAGTAGTTGGGTTTGAAGGAGCGAAATATAAATCTTTTGCCAATAAAATTGATGCAGAGGAAGCCTTGCAAAAGTCTTTCAAAGATATATAGGTTTGGACACAACTAAAAGCGTTATTTCCAAGAAAGCTCTCGAAAAATATGGCACACCAATTATAGAGAGTATTGCTGTTGATGCTGCATGTGCAGGTAATCCCGGGGTAATGGAATACAGGGGAGTTTTTACACGCGATAAAAAGGAAATTTTTAGAATGGGACCTTTTCCAAACGGAACCAATAATATCGGAGAATTTTTGGCTCTTGTGCACGCTTTGGCACTGTTAAAGTCAAAAAATAAACAAAATGTAATTCTATACTCCGACTCAAAAATAGCCATGGGATGGGTGCAAAAAAAGCGGTGTAATACAAAAATTAATTTTGATTATTCTAATAGGGAAATACTCGAATTGATAAAGAGGGCCGAAACCTGGCTTGAAAAAAATACGTACACAACAATTATAAAAAAGTGGCAAACTAAAGTTTGGGGTGAAATTCCTGCAGATTTTGGAAGAAAATAAAGCCGAAGACAAGGTCTTCAGCTTTACGATAAATATTATTTTTGGACAGATTACTTTACCGCAATCTTGGTTTCTTCTTTCCAGGTTTGTACACTGGCAATAGTATTGTTATTATAATCAATTTCTTTTAAACCATTAGGACTCCATATAAACCATTTGCCAACCTTATTACCAGAAGCATAGTGCGCTATCGCAGTCTTGTTTCCTTTTTGGTCATATGTAATCCAAGTGCCATCTAACTTTTTATCTTTAAAAAAGCCTTGTTCCTTAATAGCCCCGTCTTCGTAATAATAGGTTACTTTAACTTTGTCATTCTCTCTCTCATACGTAGGCTCTACTTGTGCTTGCATGGTAAATGCCACTATCATACAGGCTAAAACAGCTATTTTTCTCATATCTAAGGTTTTTAATTAACACTAACATTACAAATCTAAAGATTATTTTACAAATAAACAACACTTTGATAACATTAAATTAACATTAGGTGTTTTTCCCTTCTTTTTCAGATATTTAATTGTTGGTTTAGAATAGCGTTTTCATATTTTTTTTCTTGTAGAACGATTATTTGCAAGCAAAATGCTGCACTTTTACAGTACTACATATCTTAATTAATGCTAATTGTTTAAATTTATGTACTTTGATTTTAAGAAACTAAAAATCATCTTTATTTTTGCCTCAAATCTAAATTATTACTACATGGAAAATTATGTTGAAAAATTAAAAGTGTTGCTATTTGATTATGCGCCGAAGTTAGCAACTGCAATTGCTATTCTGTTAATCGGTTTGTTCTTGATTAAACTCATCGTCAAGACCACAAAAAAAATAATGATAAAACAAGATGTAGAAATTACACTACAGAAATTCATTACAGACCTAACTAGTTGGGTGCTTAAAGTTTTATTATTTGTTACTGTTGCCTCTAAGTTAGGTGTAGAAACCACTACTTTTGCTGCTATTATTGGTGCTGCTGGTCTTGCTATTGGTTTAGCATTACAGGGGTCGTTATCTAATTTTGCTGGAGGAGCGCTAATCATGATTTTTAAACCCTACAAGGTTGGTGATTTAATTGAAGCGCAAGGCGTTACTGGAGTGGTTAAAGAAATTCAAATTTTCACTACGCACCTTAATACACCTGAAAACCGTTTAGCTATAGTGCCGAATGGTGCATTATCCAATGGAAATATCATCAATTATACCGTTGAGGGGAAGCTTAGGGATAATCTTACTTTTGGGGTGTCTTACGATGCCGATATCAAACAAACCAAAGAAATTTTTATGAATATTCTTACCGCTAATCCAAAAGTATTGAGTGATCCTGCTCCTTCTGTATTTGTATCGGAATTGGCAGAAAGCTCGGTAAACTTTTCTGTAAGACCATGGACCAAAACCGAAGATTTTTGGGCGGTTCATTTTGAAATTATCGAAACGGTAAAGTTAGAATTAGACAAGGCCGGAATCGAAATTCCATATCCACATTCTGTAGAGATTCAAAAGGAAAGTTAATTCTTTTTTTGAGGAGTAACGATAAAATCTTTCAAATAAAAAGGTTCAAAATAAGCGACATTTACAAAGTCGCTTTTTTTGTACTTTTCATAGCTTAAAGCAGCCATTTGTATAGACGAAGGAAATTTGTTTTCTATAAATTTAGCATTGGGATGCATCAGTACTGTTTTACATTTCTCTGCGCCATCTCCTAAAAAATAAACTGGTTTATCATTTAAAAACGCAGCATAGGAATTGGAATCGATGATTTCTGCGGCAATACTTCTTTTTTGCGTGTAATTTTTGTCATACACCGTGGCGTATACTTCCATCCTTCTAGCATCTAGCATTGGTACGATATATCCTTCATTAATGGAAATATTTCTAGCTAAAGACGCCAGAGTTTCAATGGCGATTAGAGGTATATTTCTACTGTAGCAAAAACCTTTTGCTGCCGATACACCAATACGTAATCCGGTGTAGGATCCTGGTCCTTTACTTACTGCTACAGCATCAATGGTATTCGATTCGCTAGGTATAGACGCTAATAGTTCTTGTATAAATACGTGTAGTTTTTCTGCATGGGAATAATTACCATCATTTAGTTCTCTACTAGCAAGGATTTCTCCGTTTTTTGCTATGCTCACAGAGCAATTTTTTGTCGCTGTTTCTATATTAAGTATGGTTGCCACATTTACGGTTTTTTAAAGCGTAAAGATACATTTAAAAAAAACTTACCAATAGTGGTAAGGTATACTGTTTCTTGATCGGGATATGCCTTAGTCTACTATAGATTCTCCGTAATAAAATTTAAGAACTTTAGTTCTGAAAATATAATCGTATTTAGATCTTATCATGGTACTCTCGGCATTTACCAAACGATTTCGTACTTGGTCAAAGTCGAATTGCGTCATTGTTCCGTAATTGTAACTTACCTGTGCATTTTTAAAAGCTTCCTTTTGCGCTGCGAGGGATATGTTCGCAGCTTCATAGGTTTTTGCTGCCGCTTTAGCGTCTAAGAATGCTTGTTCTATTTCTTGTTGTAATTGTAATTTCTGATTCTCTAAGGCGAGTTCAGTGTTCATTTTATTAATTCTAGACTTTGCAACTCTATTCTTCGTTTGAAATCTATTAAAAATCGGAATGTTCAAAGATAGTCCTGCATTATAACGAATTCTATCATTAATTTGTGAGAAGAAATTATCGTTCGGTACAATAATGTTGTTGAATTGGTGAAAGTAAGAAGTACCAGCGCCAAGTGAGTACGACAGAGAAGGAAGGTAATTTCCTTTTTCCAATTCAATATTTAAATCTGCATTTTCTACATTTAACATTGCTCTTCCTATTTCAGGACGATAGGTTAATGCCTTGGTATAGACTTCGTCTGCGCTATCATAGAGAAGTGCTGCAGAAGGAGAACCAATAGCAATAGTGTCTACATCAAATCCTTCGTTAGAAATTTGTAAAAACTGTGCTAACCGAAGAAGTGCAATATTTAATGTGTTTTCTTGAATGATTACATTTTGGTTATCGTTAGCCGCAGTAGATTCTACATTTAGTAAATCTCCTTTAGGAATTGCCCCTGCCTCAAATTGCGCTTTTGCTCTTTCAATTTGTTTGGTGCTAATTTCAGCTTGAGTTCTCGCCACTGCTAAATTTTCCTTGGCGAATAAAACATTCAAGTAGGTATTTACAATGTTTAACGAGATATCATTTTCAATGATATTCAAATCCAATTCCGAACCTTTTACATTGAGTTCTGCAAGATTTTTCGTATTTCTATTTCTAAATCCATTAAAAATAGAGCCAACACCAGACAAACCGAAAGAAGAATTAAAGTTTTGTGTATTTCTTAAAATACCAGTTCTATCTTGCGATAAACCAGAGCTAAACGTTCCTGAAGAAGAGGCATTTAAATTGGGTAAAAAATTACCTTCTGCAATTTCTACATCCTTCTTAGCTAGGTCTATATTTAATTTGTTTTGCTTAACGGTAATGTTATTCTCGAGTGCGTAGTCTACACATTCTTTAAGAGTCCATTTTTTTTGTGAAAAAGTGCTAAGGGATAGCATTAACCCCGCTAGTACTAAAATTTTAGTTTTCAAGATTTGTATTTTTTGTTTACTTAGTTTTACAATTAACATACCAAAGAAATGCAGTGACAAAAGTGTTGCATCGCAACATCTTTATGAAACTTTATATTTGAAATGTTTGCAGATTCCCCTAATACACGTTCAGTTTAGGAGCATCTAATTTACTTTGCTCGTATGTATGACGTACGAAAAGTAAATTTGTTACAATAATTTACTGTAAATTTTTAAACCTTGCTTTTCATTCTATTTTTGTATATGTAATAGAATAAAATTCCTACCAAAATATACGGGAAAATCATAAGATAGGTTATGCCGTTATTTACACCTTCCGCCATATCTACCTCTCCTCCCTCTACAACTGCTTTGCACATTGCGCATTGAGCAGTGATTACTTGGGATAAAAAAAATAGGACAACAGTATGTATTGTTTTAAATTTATGCATAATATGGAGATATCATTAAATATACTATTACTCCGGTCACTGCAACATATAACCATAAGGGAAATGTTATTTTTGCGATTTTTTTGTGTTCTTGAAACTTACCAAGTTTTGCTCTTAAATAGGTAATTAATACAAATGGTATGATTACTATAGATAGAAGGATATGGGTAATTAAAATGAACAAGTACACATATTTAACAAGCCCTTCTCCTCCAAACTTGGTAGAGTCTGAAGTCATGTGGTAGGCAACATACATCACCAGAAATAAGGCAGAGCAAATTATTGCAGTAGTATTTAATTGCTCGTGTAGTTTTCTGTTTCCTTTTTTAATGGCAATTACAGCAGCGACCAAAAGAATTGCAGTGAGTCCATTTATGCTTGCATAAATAGGTGGCAAAAAGGATAGTGGTTCTACGTTAGGTATTCGGATTGCAAATAATGCGGCAACCGCTATTGGTATAACAATAGATACTACTGTGATTAATTTTTTATATGTTTTTTCGTTACGAATTATATTACTCATTTAGCAACAATTTAATATCTTGTTTTAATTCTGTAATTTGATTTTCAAATTCATGTTCTTCAAGTGCCCGATAATACATGATTGGGTTTCCATAATCGTCGTATCGCGATCGAATGAAACCATTCTTGTCTACCAAAGCAAATAATCCTGAATGTTCAAATCCACCGTGATTTTCCTCTCCTTTTCCAGCAAATAGTTTAAAACCTTCATTGGATAATTTATAAACTACAGCATCTGGTTTTCCGGTTAATAAATGCCAGTTTTTATGGTGTATTCCGAATTGAGTAGCATATTCCTTTAAGATTTCTGGAGTGTCGATTTCAGGAGTAATGGAAAACGAAGCGATTCCAAAATTTGGATTTCCTAAAAATTCATTCTGAATTTCTACCATTTTTTTATTCATAATGGGGCATATCGTTGGGCATGTGGTAAAGAAAAATTCTACCACGTATACTTTTCCTTCGTAATCTTTGTTGGTAATAGTTGTTCCGTTTTGATCGGTAAACTCAAATGCAGGTACTTTTGCAAACGTGTGTAAGTTGGCCTTTGTAAAGTGTTTTACTATTTTGGGAACGGCATAAATTCCAAACAGTAAAATGATAAACGATATGCCTATATAGGAATAGTTATTTTTTTTCATTGGAAATGCTTTCTTTTCTTCTGTCTTCACTCGAATTTTTTTTCAGAGCAAAACTATATTCTGCCAGCACTACTTTGATATCGTCGTGCATGTCATCTTTTAATTCTGAAATAGATTTCATATTGTAGCCCAATAGTTTTTCATTTTCTTGCGCTTTTATCGTAGACTTTCCTCTTCGTAAATTTACCTCTTTGTCAATTATAAAGGCTTTGGATGAATGTGAATTTGCATCTAAATTATACGTGGTTTTTAAGCCTTCAAAAATGGCACTCAATTCTTTCTTTTCACAAAATATAAAATTCCACTTGATCAAATTAGTGTTTATAGCCATTCTTTTCTTTAGTTTTTCTACGGCATCTTCTTGTCCTTTGGCAACTAAGGCAATTAATTGAAAGTCGGTATAGCCATAGAACTTCTTGTACACTTTTTCATTTAAATTGAATAACTCCCCATCTGCTTTTGTTACGTTATCCCCTAAAAATAGAACGACGGAAACTTTATTTTCGAAGGAATAGTTTTTGTCAATATGAGAAACGTCTAAAATATTTTCTACTACCACAGGTAGCTTTCCAAAGTTATGCGTTCCTAATTGTAGAAATATGTAGAAAAGTAGTGGCACGATAAACAGTGCAAACAGAACAATAAATTTTTGTTTTTTACTCATAAGGTTACCTTTAAAGACAAAAAAAGGTGGTTAAACACCACCTTATATATATTTTACCATTTAACCAAGGGGGCTAAAGTATCGTATAGATAACCTCCCTCAATTAAGACTAATGTTACCAAATAACAAATTAAGAAGACTGCTGTCCAGACTATAGAGCGTCTAAACCATGTTTTCTCGCCTTCTAAGTGCATAAATGCCCAAGCAATGTAATACGCTTTGACAATAGTTAAAATAATAAAGATCCAGTTTAAGTAACTAGTTCCTAAAAAACCACTTAAAAATAACACAGGTGGTTTGTAAATACCTAACACAACCTCTACCGCAGTTATAACAGTTAATATTGCTAAAACTATCCAGATTCTTTTCTTACTTGATTCGTGTGAATGACTTCCCATTTTGTAATATTTTTATAAAATTAAACTAGGTAGAAGAATGTGAATACAAAAACCCAAACTAAATCTACAAAGTGCCAGTATAAACCAACTTTCTCCACCATTTCGTAGTGTCCTCGTTTTTCGTACGTACCTAATACAATATTGAAGAAAATGATAATGTTAAAAACAATTCCTGAAAATACGTGGAAACCGTGAAATCCGGTAATAAAGAAGAAGAAATCAGCAAATATTGGATTTCCGTATTCGTTTTCGATCAAGTTTGCTCCCTCTACTACCTTAGTAGCGGTTGCTAATTTTGCAATACTTTCTTCTCTAGAAAGAACAATTTTTTGTTTCGTTTCTGGGTTTAGCCTTTCCGATCGAATCAATAGATCTGGTCTATTTTTAAAAGCTTCTTGAACCTGTGCAATAGAGTATGTTGGTTGGGTAGGTTCTTTTTCAAACCATAAACCATTTTCTTTAACGTGTTGTGTTCTTACATCTGTTCTTTCATTGGTAACAAAATCAGCTAGAGCAATCTGATGGTAAGCTCCATCGTCTGTTTTTTCAACAAACTGTAAAATTTTGTTGTTAGCTCCTTTTACAGCACCATAAGAACCATTGATAAAGGTGTTCCATTCCCAAGCTTGTGAGCCTACGAAAATGATACCAAAGATGATGGTAACAAACATATACGCTGCTACTTTTTTCTGTTTCATCTGATGTCCGGCGTCTACAGCTAATACCATGGTAACCGAAGAAACGATTAACACAAAAGTCATGAACGCTACATAAATCATTGGATAATTACCATGAAAAAATGGTATGTGCGTAAAAACTTCATCGGCAATCGGCATGAATCAATAAATTTAAATCGTGTTAAACCATAGGCTGCTAAGAATCCAGAAAAGGTTAGTGCATCCGAAAGGATAAAAAACCACATCATCATTTTACCATAGCTAGCTCCAAATGGCTTTGCGCCACCTCCACTCCAGGTTTCTTTTTTGTCAGAATTTACAGCAATGTTTGCTTCCATAAATACTATTTTGTTAATTTTTGTTACAATAGTGCGCCAAAATTACGCAATTTTCATCACTTGATAAAATAGAAAAAGAAAAATAGATAAATCCATAAAACATCTACAAAATGCCAGAAAATGGCACCAAGTTCAAACCCAAGCATATCCCTTGATGAATACTTCTTTTTATAATGATTATAAATAACAACTAAAAGCACGATTATCCCTGCAATTAGGTGTAAAACGTGCATGAATGTTATTCCAATTATAAAGGAAGTAGAGACGGTACTTTCTGGGCCGGTGAAATATAATCCTAAATCTCTTAACTGATTAAATCCAATATATTGATAGATAATAAATCCAATTCCAAGTAGCAATGTCACGACTAACAGCCCAAAGGATTTTCCTATTTGGTCTTTTTTTAATTCTCGTTGGGAGAAGAATAAGGTGATGCTACTTAAAACAATTAAAAAAGTACTGATGTAAAAAGCTTGTGGTAAATCAAAACTTACCCAGTCTTCTCTTTTCATACTTACCACATAAGCACTAGTAAGTCCTGCAAAAAACATTACCATACTAACCATTGCTACCCAAAGCATTGGCTTTGCAGATTTTCTTTTTGCAACTACTAATTCTTGGTCTACTTTAATTCTGTGTGCGTTTGTTTGTTCTTGTTCGTTCATTAATGTAAAAATTTATCAACTACATATAGTATTGGCACTACGGTTATGTAAAACACACTTGCCAACATTAATTTTCTTGCATCCCTGTTGTCTTGCGATTGCAATAGGGCATATCCGAAATAGAGCATTAATAGCCCTAGTAAAAATATTACCACTGCGGTAAAGGGGTAAATGTAAAAAGTTCCGGTTACATGTAATACTGGAGCTATAGACATCAAAATCATAACACAGGTGTAAAAAATGATTTGGATTACTGCTCCCTTATCTTTTCTGTCCATGGGTAACATGTGCAATCCTGCTTTGTTATACTCCTCAAATTGCAACCAACCAATGGCCCAAAAATGAGGGAACTGCCAAAAGAATTGGATCATAAATAAAAACCCTGCTTCGATACCGAAATTTCCTGTGGCTGCTACCCAACCTAACATAAATGGAATCGCTCCTGGAATTGCACCGACGAATACTGCTAAAGGTGTTACTGTTTTGAGTGGCGTGTAAGCACAGGTATATAGGAAAATAGAAACGGCTCCAAATAAAGCACATTTAGGATCAATAGCGTACAAAATCCCGATACCGAGTACAGTAAAAACACTTGCTATTAGCATTGCCGCAGGACTGCTCATTCTCCCCGCAGGAAGCGGTCGATTTTTCGTGCGTTGCATTAAAGCATCGGTGTTTTTCTCGATTATTTGATTGAAGGCATTGGAAGCTCCTACCATGAAGTAGCCGCCTATCGATAATAGTAGGATTGTTATGTAATTAACCTCTTCTGTTCCTAGCAAGTATCCAGTAATAGAAGTTATCACAACGCTTACGGATAATCCAACTTTTGTTAATTGCTTGAAATCTGTAAATAACGATTTTACAAAGCTTTTGTATGGAATGGATGAAACGGCGCTCACTACTAATTAAATAATTTTTTGCAAAGATATTTCTTTCTGCATTAAGAACCATAATTTTTGATATTAAATGAAAAAAATAAAAATCCCCTTTGTATTTAAAAAAATGGTGTTATATTTGCACCCGCATTATTAGTGATGCACGTTCTTTAAAAAATAGATTATGCGAAAGTAGCTCAGGGGTAGAGCATCACCTTGCCAAGGTGAGGGTCGCGGGTTCAAATCCCGTCTTTCGCTCTGAAGCTCTTTCAAAAAGAGATTACGCTGAAGTGGTGGAATTGGTAGACACGTTGGACTTAAAATCCAATGGGCCGTAATGCCCGTGCGGGTTCAAGTCCCGCCTTC
>NZ_MQVY01000003.1:199756-316564 GCF_002954385.1 Tenacibaculum sp. SG-28 | reverse complement strand
TGTACAAAAGCCTTAGCAGTTTTGTTAAGGCTTTTTTATTGCTGTATTGTCGATGTGCGTATGCTGTTTGTTTTTTATTAGGTTAGTTTTTTTGGCAGGGTACAGAAATAGCTAATGCCATTTTTATGATAGTCTTTTAGTAAATAAACCCTATCTCGATTATACATAACTGCACTATCAAAAGTATCTAGGTATGTTTGTTAGGCTTTTTCGTTATGGATTAACCACTGTACTTAAATCAGTTTTCAAAGAAAAATTAGTGATTAGCTCGGTGATTTGTAAACCAAAGAACCGAACACTAGGCCGAATTAAAAACGCATACTTAACTGAATTCGTTTTCTTTGTAAATCTACTTCCAAAACTTTTACAGTAACTTGTTGTTGTAATTTAACATGCTCGTTTACATCTTTTACAAACGTATTAGAGAGATTAGAGATGTGTACCAAACCACTTTCTTTTAGACCAATATCTACAAAGCATCCAAAATTTGTAATATTATTTATAATGCCTGGTAATTCCATGCCAATTTTCAAATCTTCTATTTTCTTGACCTCTTCGTTAAAACGAAATGCTTTTGCTTTTGCGCGTGGGTCGAGGCCAGGTTTTTCCAGTTCTTTAATAATATCTCGAAGTGTAGGAATTCCAAAAGTATCGGTTGTGTAGTTTTGTAGTTCGATACGGTCTAGAATTTCTTTATTCCTTATGATTTGATGTATGGTGTATCCATGATCTTTTGCCATTTTCTTAACCAATGCATAACATTCTGGATGGACCCCAGAATCGTCTAATGGATTTTCGCCATTTTTAATTCTTAAAAATCCGGCAGATTGTTCAAAGGCTTTTTCTCCTAAGCGAGGTACTTTTTTAATCTGTTTTTTGGAGGTAAATCCTCCGTTTTCGTCTCTGAATCGCACAATGTTTTCTGCTAATTTTGGTCCAACTCCGGAAACGTATTGCAACAGAGAAGCACTAGCGGTATTAATATTAACCCCCACTTTATTAACACAATGTGCCACAACATTGTCTAAAGCGTTTTTCAGTTTGGTTTGGTCAACATCATGCTGGTATTGCCCAACACCTATAGATTTTGCATCAATTTTAACAAGTTCGGCTAAGGGATCCGCCAACCTCCGCCCTATAGATATTGCCCCTCTAACAGTAATGTCTAAAGCCGGGAATTCTGCTCTAGCAATTGGAGAGGCAGAATATATTGATGCGCCAGCCTCACTCACTACAAACACCTCTATAGGAGAAGAAAAAGTAATTGCACGTATGAATTGTTCTGTTTCTCGCGATGCAGTTCCGTTTCCTATAGCGATCGCTTCTATTTGCTGTTTTTTTGTTACCTGTTTTAATAGGTATTCTGCTTCGAGTTTTTTATGGTGTGGGGCATGTGGGAAAACAGTATCGTGATACAGTATATTTCCTTGTTTATTCAAGCAAACTATTTTACAGCCAGTCCTGAATCCTGGGTCAATTGCCAAAATACGTTTTTCCCCCAGTGGAGCACCAAGCAAAAGTTGTTGTAAGTTTTTGGCAAATACTTTAATAGCATCCTCATCGGCTTTACTTTTTGTTGTTTGCAATGCCTCATTCGATAGGGAAGGGAAGAGCAGTCTTTTGTAGGCATCGTCTATGGCGAGTTGAACCTCTGCTGCCGAAGCATTATTTGCTCGAATAAGTTTGCGGTCTAGTTTTTCTAAAATCGGGACGTCATCAAGTACCACTTTAATTTTGAGGTATCCCTCTTTTTCCGCTCGTAATAGAGCCAATATTCTATGCGATGGAATACGACTTAAATTTTCCGACCAATCAAAATAATCTTTAAATCTTTGCGCACTGTCCTCTTTTGCTACTCTTGGTACCACTTTTGAGGTTATCGTAGCGAAACGGTACATGTCTTTCCGTACTATATTTCTAATGTCTGCTCTATCGTTGATCCATTCTGCGATAATATGGCGAGCTCCTTCAAGAGCCTTCTCTTTTGTAGTAACTTCCCCGTTTAAAAATCGATTCGCGGTGGCTTCCACAGTGTCGGTTTTTTGATGCATTAGTATTTTTGCGAGCGGTTCAAGACCATTTTTTCTAGCTACCTCTGCTTTCGTTTTTCGTTTTTTCTTAAAGGGTAGATACAAGTCTTCGACTTGCGTTATTGTTGCTGCTTTTAAAATTTTATGGCGAAGTTCTTCTCCTAGTAAGCCCTGTTCTTCAATAGCTTTAATAACGGTGTTTTTTCTTTTTTCTAAAGCCTCAAATTCCTCTTTAAGATTAGCAATTTGTGCAATAGTAACTTCGTCGAGATTGCCTGTTTTCTCTTTGCGATAACGCGCAATAAATGGAATGCTACAATCTTCGTTTAGTAGCGTTATGGTATTCTTTACGGCTTTTTCAGAAGCCGATATACGAGAGGAAATATAATGTATCAAAGTAGTTGCGTTAAGTCTGGCAAAAGTACTACAAAAGTACATGTTTGTATTGCTGGATATAAGAATTTAAAGCCTGTTTTTGCAGTGTGTTTTTTAGTTGCCTTTTTCTTTTATTAAGTAATTTTGATAGCTTTCTGTTTGTTTGAATTGAAACCAAACAGTTAGGATAAAAAAATGAATTTCTGTGATGTCGTTGGTATTGATGACGTTCTCTATTCCTTCTTCATCCACGAGGTATGATAAGTACATGCTAACAATCTCTTCCGAAATATTTAAGGTCTCTTTTAAATATTCGGAGTAGTTGTTTTTTAAATGGTCAAATCTTCTCGATTTAGTCTCGAGAACTAGCTGTTTTTTTAACTTTTTCGTCCTTCCGGATATAGCATTTATAATTGGGTCTAAAAAGCCATCTCTGGCGGTGAATAATCGCCGTTCTCCAACCGTAAGTTTTTTTGCGTTTTTTGGAATTAAACCAAGGGAAACTGCATCAATCTTTGGTCCGGTATAGAGCTCAACTTCCTCGAGTGATATTGTTTTTTCTTCCATAGAAATACGGTTTTTTTCTCCGATCATGCTTGTCGTAACTATTGCAGATAGATTTTTCATTCCCACGTGTGAAAAAAGTAAGGTGTCTCCTACAGTGGCTTGTATCGTAAAAATACCTGAAGTGTTCGATTTAGTTACTTTATTTTTAGCTTGGTTGATAATATGAACGTTTTCTAAAGGTATGTCCTCACTACTAATCATGCCACTTACAAGGCTACTTTGAGATTGCAGAGTAAAACATAAGAAAAAAAAGAAGCTAAAAGTAGATGTTTTTTGCATTTGTATTGGGATTGTTATGCCTCTATATCTCCATCTGAAAAGTTAGAATATTGTGTAGGGCATTTGTACCTAAGTTACCAAAAGCTAAGTTAGAAATAAATTTCTTGTGCTTGCCTAAACGTATTGGCGTGTGCTTCAATTATAAATTTAATGTCTTTAGAGTATCCGCCTCCCATACAACAAACTACCGGTATATTTTCATCCTTACACGTTTGCAGTACAAACCGATCTCGCTCTAGACATCCTTCTATACTAATGTTGAGTTTGCCGAGTTTATCACTTTTTAAAATATCTACCCCGCATTGGTAAAAAATAAAATCAGGTTCGTGAAATTTAAGGAGGTTTGGAAGGTGTTTTTTTAGGTTTGTAAGATACTCTTCGTCAGAAGTTCCATTTTCTAAAGCAATATCTAAGTCGGATGCTTCTTTGTGAAAGGGATAATTGTTTTTTCCGTGCATGGAAAAGGTAAAAATACTAGGATCATCTTCAAAAATTTTGCGGTTCCATTTCCTTGGTGCACATCAAGATCGACGATTAGTATTTTTTCTGCAAGATTTTTTTTCTGTAAATATCGAGCTGCTACCGCCTGGTCATTCAACATGCAAAACCCCTCTCCAGCATCTGCATAGGCGTGATGTGTTCCCCCAGCTATATTCATGGCGATACCGTATTCTAAGGCAAATTCTGCAGCTTTCATTGTGCCGTCGGCAATGATAACCTCTCTTGCTACCAATTGTTCTGTTAATGGAAAACCTATTCTTCGTTCCATTTTCTTGGATAGCGTAATATTTAAAAGATCAAAGAAATATTCTGGGGAATGTACTGTAAAAAAGTGTTTGTTATTAGGGATTTCAGGAGCAAAGAAATTTGCCGCAACACAGGTTCCCTCATGTAGAAGCTGTTGCGGCAATAAATCATACTTTGCCATTGGAAATCTGTGATTTACAGGCAAGGGATGGTTGTATATTTCGTGATGTGCTATTTTTAACAAACTGGTGTTCCGTTGCTTATTTTTTCTTTGGGTTCCATGAATGCCAATTTCCCATCGGGGGTATCGGTCATCAAAATCATTCCTTGACTTTCCACACCTTTTAATTTTCTGGGCGCTAAGTTACAAAGAACACTTACCTGCTGCCCTATGATATCCTTAGGGTTGAAACTCTCTGCTATTCCAGATACAATAGTTCTGGTATCGATGCCTACATCTACCGTAAGTTTTAAAAGCTTTTTAGTTTTGGCTATTTTTTCAGCAGCTGTAATCGTTCCAATACGAATATCCATTTTAGTGAATTCTTCAAAAGTAATTGGTTCTTTTTGTGGTTCTACTTGTTTATTAGCGCTTCATTTGCCTTTTTTGTAGCCTCTAGTTTATCGAGTTGTGCTTGCATCGTTGCATCTTCTATTTTAGAAAATAATAGTTCTGGTTTTCCTTTTTGTATCTCGTGATTAGGAGCTAATAGTATCTCTTTTGTGGAAACATCCTTCCAACTGTTCTCTGTTTCCCCCGAATTTGTATTAAGGATGTTTTTTAATTTAGCAGCAGTAAATGGTAAAAACGGTTCCGACAATACTGCTAAACCTGCTGCAATTTGTAATGCTACAAACATAACTGTTTTAACGCGTTCCTCATCCTGTTTAATAAGCTTCCAAGGCTCTTCATCTGCTAGGTATTTGTTTCCTAAACGCGCCAAATTCATCATTTCCTGAGAAGCCTCTCTAAAGCGATATCGTTCTATAGATTTTCCAATTACATTAGGAAACTCTTGCAGCTGTCTTAATGTTTCTTCATCAACGTCACTAAGCGTATTCGGTTCGGGTACAATACCCTCGTAATATTTATTGGTCAAAACCACAACACGGTTGATAAAATTCCCAAATACAGCTACTAATTCGTTGTTGTTTTTGGCTTGAAAGTCCTTCCAAGTAAAATCGTTGTCTTTATTTTCAGGAGCGTTAGCCGTTAATGTGTAGCGTAAAACATCTTGCTGGTTCGGGAAATCCTCCAAGTATTCATGCAGCCATACGGCCCAATTTTTAGAGGTAGATAACTTATTGCCTTCTAAATTTAAAAATTCGTTAGCAGGCACATTCTCCGGTAATATATAGTCTCCGTGCGCTTTCAACATAGCAGGGAAAATAATACAGTGAAATACGATATTATCTTTTCCGATAAAGTGTACTAATTTCGTGTCTTCTTTTTTCCAATAGTCTTCCCAGTTTTTACCTTCTCTCTCTGCCCATTCTTTGGTAGAAGATATATATCCTATGGGTGCATCAAACCAAACATACAATACTTTACCGTCTGCCCCTTCTACAGGAACAGGGATACCCCAGTCTAAATCTCTAGTAACTGCTCTTGGCCTTAACCCGTCATCAATCCAAGATTTTACCTGCCCCAATACATTTGGTTTCCAGTCGTTTTTATGCCCTTCTAAAATCCACTGGCGTAAGAAATCTTCATGTTTATCTAATGGTAAAAACCAGTGTTTTGTTTCTTTTAATGTTGGAACGTTACCAGTAATAGCAGATTTTGGATTAATCAAATCGGTAGCATTATGGCTCGTACCACACTTTTCACATTGATCGCCATAGCTCTCTTCATTGCCACATTTTGGGCAAGTGCCAATAACAAAGCGATCGGCTAGATATTGATTTGCCTCTGCATCGTATAACTGCTCTGTAACCTCTTCAATAAACTCTCCATCGTTGTACAATTTTAAAAAGAAGTCTGATGCGGTTTTATGATGCACAGGAGCAGAAGTACGAGAGTAATTATCAAAAGAAATACCAAAGTCGTGAAATGAGTTTTTGATGATGGTATGGTATTTATCAATAATATCCTGTGGTGAAACCCCTTCTTTCTTTGCTCGCATGGGAATAGCCACACCGTGTTCGTCAGAACCACATATATAGCTACATCTTTGCCTATTGCTCGTAAAAATCGAGCATAGATATCGCCAGGAACATAAACACCTGCAAGGTGTCCGATATGAATCGGTCCGTTTGTGTATGGAAGTGCAGCGGTTATGGTATATCTCTTTGGTGCGTTCATGTGTACTTATAATTTGTAGGCGCAAAAATACTCAAAAAAACACGACAATAAACAGTTTTACAATATTCCTAAAAAATAGATTGTTTAGAATGGTTTTAAATAATATTATTTTCCTACTTTTGTAATGTTACAATTAATCGCAGTTCTTTTTTATTGCAAAACAATCTATGGAGCTTTGCTTAGTATACATCTTTTCATCAATATTATACCGTAAAGCATTTCCTGTTTTCTTGTAAAAAGAACTTGATTTTATGTGTTTTTAAACGTCTATTAACTTCATTTATAGACTTTGTTTCTGTGTATATTTGTAAAGGCCTTCTTATGGAGGGCCTTTTTTTGAACCTTTAATTTTAAGGCATTTTTACTGTGAGATACCTTTAAAAATCATCGGGTAATTTATTTGTATTTCAACTTCTTTTAGTAACTTCCACCAAAGATTATTTTACAAGCAATATGAAACCACTATTTTTATGGGTAGTTTGTACGATGTTTATCAACATGCATGCTCAACATTCATCTATGAAATTAAAAACACCTACCTATTTACAAGAAGGAGATACAATCGCAATTGTAGCTCCTGCAGGAATTTTAAAAAATAGAAAAGCTGTAATTGATACCGCAAGACAACTCGCAGAAAGCTGGGGCTTAATTGTTGTTTATGGTAAAAATGTGTTTCGGCAAGACCATCATTTTGCAGGTTCTGACGCAGAGCGTGCAGCCGATTTTCAGGAAGCTTTAGATAATCCAAGTATCAAAGCTATCTGGTGTGCTCGCGGTGGATATGGTTCGGTTAGAATTATTGACAAACTAGATTTTTCCAAATTCTTAGAGCAGCCAAAATGGATTATAGGATATTCTGATGTTACCGTATTTCATAATCACATTCATAATTTAGGAGTAGAAACTTTACATGCAATGATGGCAACGAGTATGCAAGATAAACCAGCGCACATCGAGAGGACAATCTCTTCCTTACGCAACACACTTTTTGGGGAAGAATTACGATATTCTATTCCTGCAAATCCAAATAATGTTAATGGAGAGGTAACAGGACAACTCGTAGGAGGTAATATTGCAATATTAGCTTCCATGCTTGGTTCTAAAAGTCAAATCCATACCGAAAATAAAATTTTATTCATTGAAGAAATAGGAGAGTATAAGTATGCCATAGACCGAATGTTGCAAAGCTTGAAACGTGCTGGCTATTTTTCTAATGTAAAAGGAGTTGTAGTCGGAGGTATGACTAAAATCAAAAAGAATTCTACGCCTTGGGGAAGTTCTATAGAGCAACTTATCAAAGATATCCTACCGGAGGGCCTGCCTGTTATGTTTCATTTTCCAGCGGGTCATGATTCTGATAATAGAGCGTTGCTTTTTGGTAGAGAAGCTCGTATGGTTATCAATGCAGATACTGCTTCCCTAACTTTTTCAGAATAACAATGGCAGCGCATACGGAACTCGGTAAAGAAGGGGAAGATATTGCAATGAATTATCTTGTAGAAAAGGGGTATCATATAGTGGAGCGAAATTACAGATATCGAAAAGCAGAAGTAGATATCATTGCCGTAAAAGGAAGTATTCTTGTCGCTGTGGAAGTAAAGATGCGCTCTTCCACATACTTTGGGTCTCCGGAAGAATTTGTTACCTCTAAAAAAATACAACTATTGGTAAAGGCAATGCATCATTATGTCGTTATAAATAATTTGGACTTCGAAGTTCGTTTTGATATTGTTGCTATTGTTCGGGATAAGGAAGCATATTCTGTAAAGCACCTTGAGGATGCGTTTTTGTTTTTTTAATTCTACAAAAAAAACCACTGTCAAATAACAGTGGTTCTATGTATTAAAATTGCAGTGAAACTATATGTTGTTAAAGTATTTTTTCACATCTTCAATTGTATTTGGAATCGCTACAATCTTTTTATTTTTATCAAGCACAAAATAGGTTGGGGTAGCGTCAATTTTATATTTTTTTACTACCTCATTATCAAATTTATACTCTGGATGTGTACCAAGAACATTGTGCCACCCAGGAAGATTTTCTTTGAAAGCGTTAAACTTTACATCGTCATTTTCTATGGCAAAAGAAACAACGGAAGTATTCGTGTTATTTTTCAGGAAGTTGTGAACTTCAGGAATTTCCTTTACACAATGCGGACATCCTGTACTCCAGAAAATCATTAAGTAGTTATTACCGTCGTTTAACGTGGAAAGTGAGAATTCGTTGCCATCTTCACTCCAAGTAAAATCTGGTGCATTACGTCCAACAGAGACACTCAGTTCCTCCATCTTTTTGGTTTTAAATTCAGGATCCTTTTTAGGTAATGCATCGTAGTATTCGCTAAATAACCAATCTACAATTTCTGAGTTTCTCTTTTCAGTGAAAGATGTAGCTAAAAACTCAATCGCTTCTTTTTTAAATTCTTTATCGTCTAATTCCTCCATCACTTTAGCGATAGACTTTTTATATAAACCTTGTTGCGTTACTTGATCTTCGGAATAATTTAAATACAAAACAAAATCGTTTATTCTATCAATTAAAAAAGACGAGTTGTATAAATCTTTGTTATCAAAATCAATATTTTTGAAAAAATTATTAACAGAAAAGTCGAGGTATTCCTGATAATCTTCAATAGGACTAGAAGGATTATAGCGTTTTGAAGCTTTGATAAAACTATTTACAAGCATGCCTTCTGTCTTCTGCTCGTATCCCTCTTGTATCTCTTCCAAATATTTATAATCTTTCTTGTATTTTTTCTTTAAATCTTTAGATGGATTTTTAATGTATTCCATCTGATTAGCATCTATTTCTTTCTGCGTTTTATTGTATTCCTCTGTGTATTCTCCATAGATTTTATTTTCTCGAGAACGCGTGAATACGATCGATTCTTCTGGGTATTTTGGATTAAAAATAAACTCAATATTTTCTTTGTTAAAAAGAAAATCGACATAGCCAGTACCCGAATTTTTATAGGTAGCTCTATACATTCCTGCGGGAGCATTTTTCGGTAACTGGAACGCAAATTGCCCTATTACCTGCCTGCTCGTTCCAACGCTTACGGTATCAAACTGTATTGTTGTGTTGAGAATGTATCGCGGTTTAATACCCTGTAATTTATGCACCATCACCCAATCCGATTTTTCCGGGGGCGTCATCGTTCCTTTAATGGTGTATTGTGCATGTGTTATAGTGGCGAATAAAACGAATAAAATTAAAATACCTTTTTTCATCATTATAATTGTTATGTAGGTTTAAAAGAAGCTTTAGTGCCTTGTGATTATTTTGTATTCATATTGCTTTTACAACATTTGAATTTATTATAATCATTCAGTAAATATATAATAGTTTCCCTGAAAAGCAAACGTATTTATTTTAAATCTCAATCACTTTTGTTTTTTTAAGAAACATAACCCATCCCCTCAAAATAATTAACTATTGCTTCTTTTATTAATACAGACTGCTCTCCTGGTTTTAGTGTTGGTAAATTTTCTACCGTTTTGTAGTGTGGCCAACCGTCGGCATCAAAGTAATCAAATTCATAGTAGCCATAAGGTTCTAGTAGTTTACATATGGCAATGTGCATTAGGTTTATTTTTTCATCTTTCTTAAAAGTTTGATGGCCTTTTCCAAGCTCTTGTACACCTATTAAATAGATCACGCCGTCTATGTCTAGGGGATCTCCATCTGCAAATTGATCCGATAAACGATGCACAATTATTTCCCATTTTTCTTTTAAAGTGTACTCTTTTTTCATGCTTGCAAATATACAACCGTAGTTGTTAAATGAGCCTGGAATTATTTGGAATATTAAATTAGTCGCTTTTAATTTTTAAAAATCCAATCCTGCAATACCAGTAAATATTTACCTTTGTATTGGATTTTCTCGGTTGTATTTGTAGTGAATTATCGTGATCTTTTTGTACTTTGGTCAAGATTAATCGACGATTTATGTTTATGACTACTTTTGATATTGTAATTGCTGTCTTGTTGCTTTTTGGTTTTGTAAGGGGTTTGTTAAAGGGACTTTTTGTAGAAGTTGCCTCTCTAGTTGCTTTAATTGCAGGGGTATATGGAGCAATACACTTTTCTTACTTTATTGGGGATTGGCTACAGGATAGTGTTAGTTGGGATGAAAAGTATGTGTCTTTAGCTGCCTTTGCAGGCACTTTCATTCTTATTGTGATTGCCATTTCATTGTTAGGAAAGGTGTTAACTAAGCTTGCAAATTTTGCGGCTTTAGGTATTTTAAATACTATTTTAGGAGGTGTTTTCGGAACTCTAAAAATAGGTCTTATCGTAAGTGTAGTGTTTATTTTTTTTGACAAGATTAACAGTACAATTCCTTTTGTAGAAAAAGAAAAACTAGAAGAATCTATACTTTATACGCCAGTAAAAAAAATTGCACCGACTATCTTTCCTTCCATCATAAAAGACATAGAAAAGGAAAAAGAGGAAATTCTATAATATCACTTAAAATTTAAATCGGAATTACGATACATCCAGCAAATTTTTTTTTGAAAATATTTAATGCCCTGTCCGCCTCAAGTCTTGTTTTATAATACCCAACTTGTGTTTTCCATTCGGGCTGTTTATAGATGAGGTGTGTTTCGATATTACCATAGGTAACTTGGAACCTTTTTCGAATGCTTTTTGCTTTGGTTTCTAAACCGTTATACAATTGTATTCTAAACCCAATTTTGTGTTCTTTGTTAAAGCTTCTTTTTTTCTCAATGAGCTTGGTTACCTCTTCATTATCATCTAGTTGTGATTGCCCATTTACTGCAAAGCTATTGAGTAATAGTACCGATAAAAAAAATATAAAATAAAATTTGTTGCTCATGGTAATTTAATCTTTTTACAAAGGTAACGACTTGTTACGGAATTGATTGTTTTAACAATTTATTTAGAATTAATATAAATTACAATTTAGGATTCTCTTTGCATTTCACAATTTAGTTATAAATAGTACTTTTGTGCAACTTTCTGACCCCTGCAATTAAGGTGCTCCGGGGAGGATAGTGCCAAATATAGATACAGAAATATAGTTAATAGTATGAAAAGTGTGAATCATCACAGTAAATTACCGCAAAGTCTCCTCAAGAGCCTTGTCTTTTCTTTAGTCTTTTTATTTAGCTTTTCGACTTTTTCACAAGAGGTGGATGAAGCGCGTCAAAAAGAGGGTAAAAAATTATTCAAAAGTCTATGTGCTTCGTGTCATAAATTAGACAAAAAATTAGTAGGTCCGCCTTTGCAAGGAGTAGAGGAAAAATATGAGAATGATTGGTTGAAAAAATGGATTCGTAACAACGCACAGCTTATCGCATCTGGTGATGCTTTAGCTGTTGAAGCGGGGGCTTATTCTCCTACAGCGATGACTGCCTTTCCGCAATTGACAGATAAAAATATCGATGATATTCTTTACTATACTACTGTAGGTGATCCAAAACCTAAAGCGGTTGCTGGAGTTCCTGGGGTAGTAGCGAAAGCTCCTGCAGATCAAGCTCCAGAATGGCTGATTTACATTTTAGCTGCAGCAATTATAGTAGCGTTTTTCATTATTGCTAGTTTACTTAAAACAGTTAGTGAGTTAAAAGGTGCTCCAAAAACACCAGGCTTACTAGGGCAATCTGCCGAGTTATGGCAAGGTATAAAGCAAAATACCTTCTTGCATGTTATGTTTGCAATATTTGGTGCACTTATGTCGGCATATGTGTTGTTCGGTACCCTGTTTAAAGTAGGGGTAGATCAAGGTTATCAACCAGTGCAACCAATTGCTTTCTCGCACAAGGTGCATGCAGGGGAGAATAAAATAGATTGTCAATACTGTCACTCAGCGGCTAAGCACAGTAAGCATTCTGGTATTCCTTCGGTGAATATTTGTATGAATTGTCACGCGAATATTGCAGAAGTAGCAGATGGGTTGCAAGTAGAGTATGACGATCAGATTCTTCAGAAAAAACAATTAGATAAAGAAATTGCAAAAATATACAAGGCAGCAGGATGGGATCCAGAAAAAATGGAGTACACCGGTAATACAATGCCTGTAAAATGGATACGAATTCACAACTTGCCTGATTTTGTCTATTTCAACCACTCGCAGCACGTAACTGTTGCAGGGGTGAAATGTCAGAAATGTCATGGACCTGTGGAAGAAATGGACGAGTTGTACCAACACTCTCCATTAACTATGGGTTGGTGTATCGATTGTCATAAAGAAACTAATGTAGATTTAAAAGGAAACGAGTACTATGCTAAAATTCATGAGGAATTAGCCAAGAAGTACGGTGTAGAGCAAGTGACAATTGCACAATTAGGAGGAAAAGAATGTGGTAAGTGCCACTATTAATCAATTAGAAAGTACAAAAACACGTATATAAATGGCTTCAGACAAAAAATACTGGCAAAGTGTTGAAGAACTTAAAGGTAGTTCTATTGTTGAAACGCTGCGTAATAATGAGTTTGTTCAGGATATTCCCACAGATGAGTTTTTAGGTGATAAAGAAACATTAGAATCATCATCAACTACGCGTAGAGATTTCTTAAAGTACGTTGGATTTACTACAGCAGCTGCATCTTTAGCAGCTTGTGAGGGTCCGGTTAGAAAATCAATTCCGTATGTAGTGCAACCTAACGATATCGTAGTAGGTGTTGCAGATTGGTACGCAACCACTATGGCAGACGGTTTTGATTTTGCAAATGTATTGGTAAAAACTAGAGAAGGTCGTCCTATTTTAGTGATGCCTAATAAAGAAGCAGGTGCAGATATCAATGCAAGAACTGTTGCTTCTATATTATCGCTTTACGACGACAAATTAAGATTGAAACAGCCTTTAAAAGGAGAGTCTTTCTTAAGTTGGTCGAATGCAGATAAAGAAATTGGTGCAAAATTATCGGAACTTAAAGAAGCAAATGCTCCTGTGGTTCTATTAACAGGAACCTTAGCGAGTCCTTCTACTGAAAAAGTTATCGCCGATTTTATTGCAGCCTATCCAAATGTTAAGCACGTTGTGTACGATGCCGTTTCAGAGCAAGGTGCATTAGATGCTTTTCAAGCGATGTACGGTAAACGAGCCCTTCCTAATTACGACTTTAGCCAAGCAAAAGTTATCGCCTCTTTTGGAGCAGATTTTCTTGCCGATTGGCACGGTGGTTTTGAGAAGAGTTATGTAGAAGGAAGAAAGGTAGACTCTGGAAAGATGTCGTACCATGTGCAAGTAGAAAGTAATATGTCATTAACTGGAGCAAATGCCGATAAGAGAGTGGTAGCAAAACCATCAGATCAGGTATATGCTTTAGTTAATTTATACAATCAAATCACAGGTAGTAGTTTGCCATCAAAAGCTACACCGGTAGATGCAGAGATTAAAGAGCTCGCCAAAACATTACGCAAGGCAGGTTCTAAAGGAGTTGTGGTAACTGGTATTAATGATAAGAATGCACAGTTAGTAGCTTTAGCAATCAATGCTGCATTACAAAGTGATGTCATTAATGTTGCAAAACCAATATACACAAGACAAGGAAACGATACTGAAGTTGCAAATTTAGTTGCAGATATGACTTCAGGAAAGATAGCTGGATTGATTTCTTACAATGTTGATCCTGTGTATTCATTGCCGAATGCAAGCGCATTTAAGGCAGCAGTACAAAAATTAAAACTTTCGGTTGCTTTAACTACGCAAAATAACGAAACCGCAAGTGTTTGTGAATATGCCTTACCTACGCCACATTACCTAGAATCTTGGGGCGATGTTCGTATGGAAGAAGGCATCTACAGTTTAACGCAACCAACGATACAGCCATTGTTTGATACTCGTCAATTACAAGACACCTTGTTAATGTGGTCTGGTAGCGATGTTTCTTATTACGATATGCTTAAGGATTTTTGGGTGACCAATGTGTTAAACGGAAGTTCTTGGAACCAAGCACTACACGATGGTGTATTTAAAAGTTTGGTTAGCACAACTACAGCAGACAACGAGTTTGTTTCTTCCGTAGACCTTAACCAAGCAGCTGCGCAATTAATGGCAGTTACTAAGCCTTCTAAATACGAGTTAAATTTATATACCTCTACCGGTTTAGGAGATGGTAAACAAGCCAACAACCCTTGGTTACAAGAACTACCAGACCCAATTACACGTGCTTCTTGGGATAACTATTTAACCATGTCTATGGCCGATGCCAAAGAATTAGGCTTTGATAACCCAGTAAAAGATAATGGTGCAATTGATGGTAACTATGCCAAAGTAACTGTTAATGGTGTTACTCTTGAAAACATCCCAGTTCTTATTCAACCTGGGCAGGCAAAAGGTTCTTTTGGTATTGCCTTAGGATATGGTAGAACACACGGTATGAAAGAAGAGATGCAAGTAGGAGTTAACGCGTATCCTTTTTATGCTAACGGAAGCAATGTACAGTACAATGTAGCTATCGAAAAAACCAGCGGATGGCATAAGTTTGCTTGTATGCAGGTGCAGAGTACCCTTGCAGGTCGTCACGATATTTTGAAGGAAGCCACGTTAAAAGACGTTAACAATAAAAACCTCGACCCAAAACATACTTGGAACAAGCCTTTTATGGTTTCTTACGATCACCAAGAGACAGAAGGTAGTACCATAGATTTATGGGACGAACACGATCGTAGTTTAGGACACCATTTCAAATTATCTATAGATTTAACCTCATGTACCGGTTGTGGTGCTTGTGTGGTTGCTTGTCATGCGGAGAACAACGTTCCTGTTGTTGGAAAAGACGAAATGCGTGTTGGTAGAGATATGCACTGGTTGCGTATCGATCGTTATTATTCATCACGAGTGCAGGGAGATAAATCTACAGAAGATTTTAAAGCAGAGTACAAAGCGAAACTCGTTGAGAAGTATACAAAATTAAAACCAGAGGCCTCTAAGGAAGAAGTAGTTGCAATGGCTGCCAAAGAACTTGGTAAAATTGCAGACCAAGAATTAGAGCGAAAATATACAGAAGACGTTTTAGGATTAAGCAAAGGTGATTTGTTCGATGCTTTAGAAAATTCGGCAGAGAACCCACAAGTAGCTTTCCAGCCGATGATGTGTCAGCATTGTAATCATGCACCTTGTGAGACCGTTTGTCCTGTTGGTGCAACGTCACATGGTCGTCAGGGTCAAAATCAAATGGCTTACAACCGTTGTGTAGGAACTCGTTATTGTGCAAACAACTGTCCTTATAGAGTTCGAAGATTCAACTGGTTTAATTATGCAAATAATGAAGAGTTTGATTTCAATATGAACAACGACTACGGAAAAATGGTGTTAAACCCAGACGTAGTAGTTCGTTCGCGTGGAGTAATGGAAAAGTGTTCATTCTGTATCCAGTCTACGCAAGAAGTTATTTTAAGAGCTAAAAGAGAAGGTAGAAAAGTTAAAACAGAAGAGTTTAACGATGCATGTGCATGTTCTGCTGCATGTTCTTCTGGTGCTATGGTATTTGGAGATGTAAATAACCCAGAAGATCCAGTTACTCCTTTAGTAGAAGATAAAAGAGCTTTCCACGTGTTAGATTACATTGGTACCAAACCAAACGTAGTTTACCAAGTGAAAGTTAGAAATACAAATGAAGCTTAATTAAAAATATAAGAAAAACAGTTTATGTCGTCACATTACGAATCATCTTATAGAGAGCCGTTAATATTGGGAAGCAAAAGTTACCACGATATTACGGAAGATATTGCAAGACCTATCGAAGGGAAAGCAAACAAAAATTGGTACATGGCCTTTTACATCGCCTTAGCTGCAATGCTATGGGGTTTTGGTTGTATATTTTATACAGTTGGAACAGGTATTGGTGTTTGGGGATTAAATAAAAACATCGGATGGGCTTGGGATATTACCAACTTCGTATGGTGGGTAGGTATCGGTCACGCCGGTACGCTTATCTCTGCGGTACTTTTATTATTCCGTCAGAAATGGAGAATGGCTATTAACCGTTCTGCGGAAGCAATGACAATATTCGCCGTTTTTCAGGCTGGTTTATTCCCAATTATTCACATGGGACGTCCTTGGAACGGATTTTGGGTATTACCAATACCAAACCAGTACGGATCTTTGTGGGTTAACTTTAACTCGCCACTTTTATGGGATGTATTTGCCATTTCTACCTATTTGTCAGTTTCTTTAGTTTTCTGGTGGACAGGATTACTACCTGATTTTGCAACTATTAGAGATAGAGCTGTAAAGCCGTTTCAGAAAAAGATTTATGCGTTATTATCTTTTGGATGGTCTGGACGTGCTAAAGACTGGCAGCGTTTCGAAGAAGTATCTTTAGTATTGGCCGGTTTAGCTACACCACTTGTACTTTCGGTACACACTATTGTATCCATGGACTTCGCTACATCGGTAAACCCGGGTTGGCACTCTACAATTTTCCCTCCTTATTTCGTAGCAGGGGCAATTTTTTCTGGATTCGCCATGGTTCAAACACTTTTAGGAATCATGCGTAAGGTTACGAATATGGAAGCCTACATTACAAGAATGCATGTAGAGTATATGAATATTGTAATCATCCTTACCGGTGGTATTGTGGCTGTTGCTTACGCAACGGAATTCTTTATCGCATGGTATACTGGTTCGCCATATGAAAATTATACGTATTTATCTTTTGGAGCAGAAGCTGGTGCTTATGGATGGGCTTTCTGGTCGTTAATGATTTTTAATATTATCATCCCACAAATATTATGGATAAAGAAATTTAGAAGAAGTTTTGTAATTTCTTTCTTAGTTTCTATTGCAATTAATATAGGAATGTGGTTTGAGCGTTTTGATATTATTGCCATTGTATTGAGTAAAGGGCAACTGCCTTCAACGTGGTGGCGTTTCGAACCTACCTTTGTAGATGTGGGTATTTTTATCGGAACAATTGGTTTCTTCTTTGTTTTATTTTTACTATATGCAAGAACATTCCCAGTTATTCCAACTGCGGAGGTGAAAACAATTTTGAAATCTTCAGGAGAAAACTTTAAAAAATTAAGAGAGGAGAACAATGAGCACTAATAAAGTAATTCACGCGTTATACAATGATGATGATGTCTTAATGGATGCCGTTAAGAAAGTTAAAGAAGCACATCATCATATCGAGGAGGTTTTTTGCCCATTTCCAGTACATGGTTTAGACAAAGCTTTAGGTTTAGCTCCTACAAGACTTGCTATTACCGCCTTTTTATATGGTATTACGGGAACTTCAGTAGCTATATGGCTTACTTGGTATACCATGATAGCAGATTGGCCACAAGATATTGGAGGTAAACCTAGTTTTTCATGGTTAGCCAATATGCCGGCTTTTATTCCAATTGTATTTGAATTAACTGTTTTTTTCGCGGCGCACCTTATGGTAATTACTTTCTATATGCGAAGTAGAATTTGGCCATTTAAGGAAGCCGAAAATCCAGATCCTCGTACTACCGATGATCACTTTTTAATGGAAATACCAGTGGAAGGAAATGAGGAAGACTTGAAGGCTTTGTTAGAAGCAACAGGTGCAGTAGAAATTAACGTAGTAGAAAAGTAGTAATAGAAAGAATATGAAAACTTTTAAAATAATTTTTTCTTTAATAATCATTGCGAGTATTATTTCTTGTGGTGATAAACGAAAGCCACAAGTACAGTACATGCCGGATATGTATGAGTCTGTTTCTTATGATGCCAACGGACCTATCTCAGCCGGAGGGAAAGTTGTAAATAGAAAACCAGTTGCAGGTACGGTTAGTAGAAGCGGTATCGTTGCTTATGATATTCCTAATACTGTAGAAGGTTATGAATTAGCAAAAGCGGAGTTGAAAAACCCTTATGCAGTAACAGAAGAAAATCTAGCAAAAGGAAAAGAGCTATATACCATTTATTGTATTTCTTGCCACGGTAAAAAAGGTGATGGTAATGGCGTACTTTCCCAAAGAGAAAAGTTTGAAGGTATACCGAATTATAAAGATAGAGATTTAGTTGCAGGTAACATTTATCACGTAATTATGCACGGTAAGAACCTGATGGGATCGCATTCTTCGCAGCTTTCTTACAAAGAAAGATGGCAAGTTGTGCAATACGTTGAAAAATTAAGAAGCGAATTAAAGTAATTCTAAAATAGATAGTCTAAAGATATGTATCAATTTAAAGGTAAATTAAAATTATTAGCAATTGCTTTAATGGTTTTAGGATTATTAGGAACTGTTTATAATTTTTATACAGCTCCTAAAACGTTAGATGAAGCAAAACAAATTATAGCTGCACAACACAGTGCACATGAAGGAGAGCATCATGGAGCTTCTCATGGCGGTGATACGGAAGCCCACCACGTAGCTTCTGGTGATAGCGTCCATACTTCAAGCACTACAGAACACACTGACAAACATGCAAAAGATAGTTTGCATGCCAGTTCGTTAGGAGATAATCTTCATACCATTGATTCTGTACATGCTGCCAATGGCATAGCCGTATTACCTGCACAAATAAATAAGGAGAATACATCTCACGGTACCGATACTGCACACACTGGTGGTCATGATGATGCACATGCAGAGCACGTGTTCCATCAAATGCAAAACAGACCGTGGTCTGCTTTTTATGTAGCTATGTTATTCTCTCTAGGAGTTACCCTATTGGTATTAGCATTTTATGCAGCGCAACGAGTTGCTCAAGCAGGTTGGTCTATAGCAGTCTTTAGAGTAATGGAAGCGATTACCAACAACATGCATTATGTTAGTGTTTTAATGATTGTCTTCATTGTATTAACAGTAATGCACATGAATCACGTATTCCCTTGGATGGCTGAAGGTACTTTTGATCCGCAAAGCGCTAACTATGACCCAATTGTTGATGGTAAAAGTTGGTGGATGAATGTTCCTGGTTGGGCTATTAGAAGTATTTTTTATATCGTAGGTTGGAATGTGTTCCGATTTATATTACGAAGAATGTCTACACAACAAGATAATGGTGACCTAAAATTACACAAGCGTTTATACAATGTTAGTGTTGGTTTTATCGTATTTTTCATGATTACAGAATCAATGATGTCGTGGGACTGGATAATGGGTATTGATCCGCACTGGTTTTCTACCTTATTTGGGTGGTACGTTCTAGCAACCTTTATGGTTTCTGCTTTAACTGTTATTGCTTTTGTTACTATTTATTTACGTTCTAAAGGAGCCTTACCTTTTGTGAATGATAGTCATATTCACGATTTGGCTAAATTTATGTTTGGGTTCTCTGTATTTTGGACGTACTTATGGTTTGCACAGTTTATGTTAATTTGGTATGCAGACATGCCGGAAGAAACTACCTATTTTGTGCAACGTTTTGAAGAGTATAAAGTTCCTTTTCTTGCCATGGTAGCAATGAATTTTGCTTTCCCTGTTTTGTTGTTAATCAACAGTGATTTTAAAAGTATTCCTTGGATGGTAGTTTTGGGTGGAATTGTAATCTTAGTAGGTCATTACATAGACTTATTTGTTATGATCATGCCAGGTACCGTTGGAGGACAGTGGGGATTTGGAATTGGAGAACTTAGTGGTATTCTATTCTTTGTTGGATTGTTTATCTACGCAACGTTTTCTGCATTTGCGAAAGCAAATCCGCTTCCAAAAGGAAATCCTTCTTGCATGAAAGTGAAACACACCATTACTACAATATCGAACACAGGGGAGAAAATAGTAATCATCATTAATTAAATTTAATATAATAAAATAGTTAAGAGAATATGCTCGCTTTATTTTACATTTTTATAGCAATTGCAATAGGAGTTAGTTTTTGGCAAATAACTCGTATTATGAATTTCCGTTCGGTAATTGCCTCGGATAAAGACAACGATACACAGGGTAAAATTGCCTTAGGATTTTTGGTTTTTTTGTATGCAATGATGATTTATTGTTTAATAGCAATGAATGTTATTATGCTTCCTGAAGCTGCTTCAACAGAAGGGACGCACGACGATACCTTGTTTAACATTACCTTTTGGTTAATCGGTATTGTACAGTTTGCCATGCAATTTTTAATCTTTTACTTTTCGTACAAATACAGAGGGAATAAAAATAAAAAAGCACTTTTTTATGCCGATAGTCATAAACTAGAATTATTATGGACTTCTATACCTGCCGTGACGATTGTATTGTTAATTGGTTACGGATTATGGGCTTGGAATAACATTATGTATGTTGGTGATGATGAAAATCCTATTGTTATTGAAGTATATTCGCAACAATTTAGATGGGATGCTCGTTACGCTGGTTCTGATAATCAATTGGGTCTTGGAAACGTTAATTTCATTGATATTAACAAGAATAATACCATGGGGGTAGACATGTCAGACCCTAGTGCACAAGACGACATACAAGTTACCGAATTATACCTTCCAAAAGGGAAAAAGATACTTTTTAACTTTCGTTCGCAAGATGTATTACACTCTGCTTACATGCCACACTTTAGAGCTCAGATGAATTGTGTTCCTGGTATGGTAACACAGTTTGCTTTCACACCGAAGTACACGACAGAAGAAATGCGTCAAAACGAAGAAGTTAAAGCGAAAACAAAAGGAATAAATAAAATTCGAACAGCAAAGGGCGAAGATCCTTACGAATTTGATTACTTATTATTATGTAATAAAATTTGTGGTGCTTCTCACTATAATATGCAAATGAAAATCACTGTGGTTGAGGAAGATGAGTACAACAAATGGTTGGCCGAACAACAAACCTTAGCGCAGAGAATACAATAAGTTATTTAAAAAATTTATAAAGATATTAGATATGTCAGATCATCATCACAAAGAAACATTTGTAACAAAGTACATTTTTAGTACCGATCACAAAATGATATCTAAACAATTCTTGGTAACAGGTATGTTTATGGGTATCATAGGAGTTTTTATGTCCATGTTATTCCGTTTACAGTTAGCATGGCCAGAAAAGTCATTCTCTATTATAGAGGCCTTTTTAGGGAAACATCAAGTGGATGGCGTAATGAACCCAGATATGTATTTGGCTTTAGTTACCATACACGGTACCATAATGGTATTTTTCGTATTAACTGCAGGTTTAAGTGGTACTTTTTCAAATCTATTGATTCCATTACAAATTGGCGCAAGAGATATGGCATCTGGTTTTATGAACATGGTTTCCTACTGGCTATTTTTCCTTTCTTCTGTGGTAATGGTTATCTCTTTATTTGTTGAAGCGGGCCCTGCCTCAGCAGGTTGGACAATATATCCTCCATTATCTGCATTGCCACAAGCAATTCCAGGTTCTGGAACAGGAATGACCTTATGGTTGGTATCGATGGCTATTTTTATCGCATCATCGCTTATCGGTTCCTTAAATTACATAGTTACGGTATTAAATTTACGAACTAAAGGAATGAAAATGACACGTTTACCACTAACCATGTGGGCGTTTTTCATCACTGCAATAATCGGTGTAATTTCCTTTCCAGTTTTATTATCCGCTGCGCTTTTATTAATATTTGACAGGAGTTTTGGTACTTCATTTTTCCTATCGGATATTTTCATCTCAGGCGAAGTATTACATTACCAGGGTGGTTCGCCTGTCTTATTTGAACACTTATTTTGGTTCTTAGGACACCCAGAAGTATATATCATTTTATTACCTGCCTTAGGATTAACTTCCGAAGTTATCTCTACCAATGCACGTAAGCCAATTTTTGGATATCGCGCTATGATTGGTTCTATTATGGCTATTGCCTTCCTTTCTACCATCGTATGGGGGCACCATATGTTTGTTTCCGGAATGAACCCATTTTTAGGTTCTGTATTTACATTTACAACCGTATTAATTGCGATTCCTTCAGCAGTAAAAGCATTTAATTATGTAACAACATTATGGAAAGGTAACCTACAAATGAACCCAGCTATGCTTTTTTCTATCGGATTAGTATCTACGTTTGTGACCGGTGGTTTAACAGGGCTTGTTTTAGGGGATTCTGCCTTAGATATTAACGTACACGATACTTATTTTGTGGTAGCACATTTCCATTTAGTAATGGGTGTTTCTGCTTTATTTGGAATGTTTGCAGGTGTTTACCATTGGTTCCCTAAAATGTACGGACGAATGATGAATAAAACTATGGGTTACTGGCATTTTTGGATTACCATTATCGCTGCATATGGCGTATTTTTCCCTATGCATTTTATTGGTTTGGCCGGTCTTCCAAGACGTTATTACACAAACTCTAACTTTCCAATGTTTGATGATTTAGCTAACATCAATGTTTTCATGACCGTTATGGCTATTATTGGAGGTTTAGGACAACTTATATTTTTAGCAAACTACTTTATCTCTATTTACCGTGGAGAAAAAGCTACGCAGAACCCATGGAAATCTAATACACTAGAATGGACAACTCCAGTTGAGCATATTCACGGAAATTGGCCAGGAGCAATTCCAGAGGTACATCGTTGGGCTTACGATTACAGTAAAACCGACGAAAATGGTGAATATTTACACGGTAAAGATTTTGTTTTACAAACTACGCCTTTGTTAGAAGGTGAAGAACCATCCTAACCTACGGTAGTTATAAAAAAGCCTCTTGAAAAGAGGCTTTTTTTGTGTAAATAATATTCTATACCGCTGTTTTTTATAGGTTTGCTAAGTAACTTTTATTACAAATTGACGTTATATTTTGACGTATATTTGTATTCCTATGAATGAACATTTAAATCCTGATGCTAATCATTTAACCAATGAAGAATTGGAGGTAGAAAAAAAGTTACGTCCGCTTTCTTTTGAGGATTTTAGTGGTCAGGAACAAGCAATAGAAAATCTTAAAATTTTTGTAGAGGCTGCAAATCAAAGAAACGAAGCCTTAGACCATACGCTCTTTCACGGTCCTCCGGGTTTGGGTAAAACTACTTTGGCACATATTCTTGCAAGTGAATTAGGTGCAGGTATTAAAGTCACCTCAGGTCCTGTTCTTGATAAACCAGGAGATCTTGCTGGTTTACTCACTAACTTAGAGGAACGCGATGTTCTGTTTATTGATGAAATTCATAGATTAAGTCCTATCGTAGAGGAATATTTATATTCCGCTATGGAAGATTTTAAAATTGATATCATGATAGAGTCTGGTCCTAACGCTAGAACTGTTCAAATTAACTTAGAACCTTTTACCCTAGTAGGTGCCACTACCCGTTCCGGTCTGCTTACCGCTCCCATGCGCGCAAGATTTGGGATTAGTAGCAGGTTACATTATTATTCGACCGAACTATTGAGCACTATTTTACAAAGAAGTGCTATGATCTTAAAAGTTCCTATAAGTATGGAAGCTGCTATTGAAATAGCAGGACGAAGCAGAGGGACTCCAAGAATTGCTAATGCCTTGTTACGTAGGGTAAGAGATTTTGCGCAAATTAAAGGAGATGGCACCATTACTATCGCTATCGCTAAATATGCTTTAAAAGCGCTTAATGTTGATGCCCATGGTTTAGACGAAATGGACAATAAGATTCTATCGACGATAATCGATAAATTTAAAGGTGGTCCGGTAGGTCTCTCTACATTGGCAACCGCTGTTTCTGAGAATGCCGAAACCATAGAGGAGGTATACGAACCGTTTTTGATACAACAAGGTTTTGTAATGCGCACTCCACGTGGAAGGGAAGTTACCGATATAGCATATAAACATTTGGGTAGAATAAAAGGATCTTCGCAAGGAGAGTTATTTTAGTATCTAATCGTTAGTAATGGATGTGTAATGAAAATAGTAAAGAAGCTTATTCCTATCTTAGATTGGTTACCCAATTATAATGCCTCCTATCTTTCGAGGGATTGTATTGCCGGAATAACAGTAGCTATCGTCTTAATTCCTCAAGGGATTGCTTATGCTTTGATAGCAGGATTACCACCCATTTACGGCTTGTATGCTGCACTAGTGCCACAATTAATGTATGCCATTTTCGGTTCTTCACGTCAGGTCGCTATAGGTCCTGTTGCTATGGATTCTTTAATTGTTGCAACAGGTGTTTCTACTTTAGCACTCACTGGCTCTGAAAGCTACATTGCCATAGCTATTTTATTGGCTTTTATCGTTGGTATTATTCAGTTTCTTATGGGTATTTTTCGTTTGGGTTTTGTAGTTAATTTTTTATCCAGGCCCGTAATAACTGGGTTTACCTCTGCCGTTGCATTGACCATCGGTCTCAATCAATTTAAAAATCTTTTAGGAGTAGACTTTTTACAGAGTGATCAAATACACCTATTGGTGCAGGATATTTTGGCAAAGTTAGGATCTTTGCATACAAAAACTACCATTATTGGTTTGTTTGCTTGTTTTGTTATTTTGGTAATTCGAAAGCTTAATAAAAAAATACCGAGTGCTCTTATTGTAGTTATCTTAGGTGTTATTTCTATTAAATATTTTGGTGTTTATTTCCCAGATGTTTCTATCGTGGAAGATGTGCCTTCTGGCTTACCTTCTTTTGAGATTCCAGAGTTAGATATCGTTCTTATCAGAGAATTATTACCGATTGCTTTTACCTTGGTACTTGTAGGATATCTAGAAACAATTTCTATCGGTAAAACATTAGAAGCTAAGCAAGATGAGTATCGCATACGCCCTAACCAAGAATTGGTCGCTTTGGGGATTAGTAATATGGTTGGTTCGTTGTTTAAAGCTTACCCATCAGCATCTAGTTTTTCAAGGTCAGCTATTAACGCAGAATCGGGAGGTAAGACTGGTGTTTCTGCTATTGTTTCTGCTCTTTTAGTAATTGTTACTTTATTGTTTTTAACACCTTTATTCTACCATCTTCCCAAGGCGGTATTAGCAGCTATTATTATCGTTGCGGTTTTTAATTTGGTAAATATTCGAGAGGCGAGACGTCTTTGGACCGCTAACAATTTAGATTTTTGGTTGTTGGTAGCTACTTTTTTGTCTACATTAATTTTTGGTATCGAATATGGAATTTTTATGGGTGTAGGATTATCGCTTATCGTTCTTATATTTAGAACATCCCGTCCATATATAACCGAACTTGGCAAAGTTCCTAATTCTGATTTTTATCGCAATAAACATCGCTTTAACGATGTGGTCATAGATCCTGAAATTTTAGTATTTAGATTCGATGCCCAATTGTTTTATGCAAATTCTAGTTATTTTCGAGACAAGTTGGAAGATATGGTAGCGGAAAAAGGAGCTCCCCTAAAACTCATTGTTTTGGATGCGGAGAGTATAAATAGAATAGATAGCACCGGAGTTGAGATGTTAAAAGAAAGAATTCGATTTTATAAAAAACAAGGCATTACATTCTATTTCGCCGGAGTAAAAGGTCCTGTTAGGGATTCCCTATTTAGAGGAGGTTTGTTAGAAGAAATTTCCTTAAATGAGTTTTTCATGCGAGTAAATGGAGCCGTACATTTTTATAAAACCGGTGACAATATTAATCAAGTAAAATATGCGCAATACATACACCAAGCGTATAAATAGATACATTATGAAAATAGAACAAATATACACAGGTTGTTTGGCGCAAGGAGCCTATTATATGGAAAGTGAAGGAGAAGTAGCAATTATTGATCCTTTACGTGAAGTACAGCCATACATAGCAATGGCAGAAAAGGCTGGAGCAAAGATTAAATATATCTTCGAAACACATTTTCATGCTGATTTTGTCAGTGGTCATATCACACTAGCGGAAAAAACAGGGGCAACTATCGTATATGGACCTTCAGCCAACACCAAGTATGACGTGCACATCGCAAAAGATGGAGAGGAGTTTACCGTGGGTGCTATTACAATTACCGCGCTTCATACTCCTGGTCATACGCTTGAAAGTACTACGTATTTAGTGAAAGATACTCATGGAAAAAATCATGCAATTTTTAGTGGAGATACTTTGTTTCTTGGCGATGTTGGAAGACCTGATTTGGCACAAAAAGGAAAAGACATAACTCAAGAAGACCTAGCAGGTATGTTATTTGATAGTCTACGAAATAAGATAATGCCCTTAGAAGATGATGTTATTGTATATCCTGCGCATGGTGCCGGTTCTGCTTGTGGAAAAAATCTCAGTAAAGAAACTATCGGAACTATAGGAGAACAAAAAAAATCAAATTATGCCTTACGTGCAAACATGACGCGAACCGAATTTATAGCAGAAGTTACTGAAGGATTACTTCCTCCGCCTGCCTACTTTCCTTTAAATGTTAAATTAAATAAAGAAGGATACGCTTCTATCGATGATGTATTGCAGAAAGGTTCAAAAGCATTATCTCCAGAAGAGTTCGTAGCTTTAGCTTCATCCAGCAATGCTGTAATTTTAGATGTAAGGCCACAAAACCAATTTATTAAAGGATTTATACCGCAATCTATTTTTATTGGTTTAAATGGTAGTTTTGCTCCTTGGGTGGGTGCATTAATTCAAGACGTAACGCAACCAATTCTTTTAGTAACTCCAGTTGGACAGGAAGAAGATACTATTACTAGGTTGTCTCGTGTAGGTTTTGACAATGTTCTTGGCTATTTAAAAGGAGGTTATTCTACTTGGGCTAATAGCGGAAAAGAAGCCGATGAATTACTTTCTGTTACCGCTTCGGTATTAGAAAAGAAAATGCAAAATGGGGCAATTGTTTTTGATGTACGTAAACCCGGAGAGTATACTAGTGATCACATTGTCAATGTGGCCAATACACCATTAGATTTTATAAATGACCACATACAAGAATTTCCCACAGACAAAGATTTTTACTTACATTGTGCCGGTGGATATCGTTCTGTAATTGCTGCTTCTATTTTGAAATCAAGAGGATTTCATAGGGTTATTGATGTTGCAGGTGGATATAAAGATATTAAAACTACTAGTATCCAAAGAACGACCTCTATTTGTTCTTCAAATAAATAATTAGGTATGAAACAGTTTTTTTATTTTTATGGTGTGCTACTGCTATTAATTATTGGCTGTAACACAACTTCGTCTGTAAAAAGTATATCGGTTAATGAATTGGAATCCGTTATTGCAAATACAGATTCTATTCAGATAGTAGACGTTAGAACTCCTAAAGAATGGCAAAGTGGCGTAATTCCTGAGGCCATCAAAATTGATGTTAACGCACCAAGATTTTTGGAATCTGCCGAAAAAAATATCGATCCTTCCAAGCCTGTCTATCTGTATTGTAGATCTGGTCGAAGGAGTATGATTGCTTGTGAATTATTGCGAGACAAAGGATATAATGTGTATAATATAGAAGGAGGTTATTTACAATTGCTTCAGACTTACAAAGACTAAAAGTATGGAAATATTTATCGAAAATTTAAAGTGTGGCGGCTGCGCTGCCACTATTCAAAAGGAATTAGAAGCCATGGATGGTGTATCTGAAGTAACGGTTGATGTGAATGCTTGCAAGGTAATGCTTACAACATCACTTGAGAAAAGCGATCCAATCGTTTTAAAATTGGCCAAATTAGGATATCCAGAACAAGGTAGTACTAATACTGTATTACACAAGGCAAAGTCCTTTGTGAGTTGCGCAACAGGGCGACTTCAGAATACCTAATTATATAAATAATGGTATAAAAAAACCGAAGCAATTGCTTCGGTTTTTTATACTTTATTTTTATCCTCCAAAATCATCGAATCTAATATTCTCATCTGGGATTCCATAATCTTCGCCCATTTTTTGAACTGCGTTGTTCATTAATGGAGGTCCACAGAAGTATAATTCAATATCTTCTGGTGAATCGTGTTTTGACAAGTAGTTATCGATTACACAATTGTGCACAAAACCAACGAATCCATCTCCATCAGCATCCATATTTTCTTTTACTTTCCAATTATCTTCTGGTAAAGGTTCCGAAAGTGCAATGTGGAATTTAAAGTTTGGAAATTCCTTTTCTAGATTCCAGAAATGATCCAAGTAAAACAATTCTCTTTTAGAACGTCCACCATACCAATACGATACTTTTCTTCCTGTTTTCAATGTTTTGAATAAGTGGTAAAGGTGCGAACGCATCGGTGCCATTCCTGCACCACCACCAACATAAAGCATTTCTGCTTCTGATTCGTTAATGAAGAATTCTCCATAAGGACCTGATATAGTAACTTTATCGCCTACTTTTCTCGAAAATACATACGAGGAAGCAATCCCAGGATTTACATCCATCCAACCACCTTTAGCTCTATCGAATGGAGGAGTTGCAATACGTACATTTAACATGATTTCTCTTCCCTCTGCAGGATAAGAAGCCATTGAATAAGCTCTTTCTACAGATTCTGGATTTTTCATCACTAGAGGCCATAATTTAAACTTATCCCATTCTTCTTGGAATTTATCTGGAGTATCATGCTCTTCAGGATGCGCTGTAATATCCATATCTGAAAACTTCACTTCGCATGGTGGTATTTCAATTTGAATATATCCTCCTGCTTTGTAGTCCATGTCTTCAGGAATTTCTACC
Organism: Tenacibaculum sp. SG-28; assembly: GCF_002954385.1. Taxonomy (GTDB): domain Bacteria; phylum Bacteroidota; class Bacteroidia; order Flavobacteriales; family Flavobacteriaceae; genus Polaribacter. Next base: position 287,846 of record NZ_MQVY01000003.1, on the reverse strand, counting down.
ACAAACTCCTTAATAAAAGATGCCACATTGTAATTACGTACTACTGTCGCTTCCCATTTTTTAATTCCAAATATTTCTTCTGGAATTGAAATATCCATGTTTTGCTTCACTTTTACTTGACACGCTAAACGAATTCCATGTTTAAGTTCTTTTCTCGTAAAGTGAGGTGTTTCCGTGGGTAATGCTTCCCCACCACCAGAGTTTACATGACATTCGCATTGGATACAAGAACCACCACCTCCACAGGCAGATGGTAAAAATATTTTTTGATTTCCTAATGTTGTCAACAAAGTTTCTCCCGATGGAACTTCTATACTTTTATCACCGTTTATTGTTATGGTTACTGGCCCCGATGGTGCTAATTTTTGTTTCACAAATAACAATAATGCCACCAATAACAATGTTATTGCCAAAAACGCTAATACGGTAATTAGCACTGTTCCTCCTGTGCTTGCTTGTAATGCTATCATTATTTTTTTATTTCTTTTGTATTATCCGCTAATTCTTTAGCTTCTTTTAAATCCTTCTCCTCTTCGCCTTCCGATATTTCAATAGTCTTTTCTTCTACTTTAGGCTCTGTTGTAACTTCAGCATTAAGAGTTTTTTCTTCCTTACTGGTATCATCTCCACCAGTTAACATTCCTCCAAAACTCATAAAGCCAATGGCCATTAAACCAGTGATAATAAACGTTATTCCTAAACCTCTTAGTGCAGGAGGTACGCTTGAGTAACGAATTTTTTCACGGATAGCAGCTATAGCTAGTATGGCGAGAAACCATCCGATACCAGAACCAATTCCGTAAACTAAGGATAGTCCTAGTGTTGGAATTTCTCTAGATTGCATGAATAAAGACCCACCTAATATGGCACAGTTTACTGCAATTAGCGGTAAGAAAATACCAAGGGAGTTATATAGTGCAGGTGCAAATTTTTCTACAATTATTTCTACTAATTGTACCATTGTAGCAATGGTAGCGATAAACATAATAAAGGATAGAAAGCTTAAATCATAAACTGCATATTCTTCTCCTAACCAAGATAGCGCTCCTGGTTGTAATAAATATTGATCTAATAACCAGTTAATCGGTACAGTAACTGCTAACACGAATATTACTGCTGCTCCTAAACCAACTGCGGTAGATACTTTTTTCGATACAGCTAGGTACGAACACATCCCTAAGAAGGTGGCAAATACCATGTTGTCTATAAATATCGATTTGAAAAACAATTCTATATGTTCCATATTCTATTTTTTACTGAAGACAATTTTAGTCTTCAATTAATGCTTTGTTTCTACTACGTTGTACCCAAATAATGATACCAACTACTATTAAGGCCATCGGTGATAATAACATGAATCCATTATTCTCATAGCCAATTGCATATAATCCTGTTTTTTCGATGGGATCTCCTAGAACTTTATATCCTAATAAAGTTCCAGAACCTAATAATTCTCTAAAGAATCCAACAGCGATTAAAATTACTGCGTACCCTAACGCATTTCCAATACCGTCTAAAAATGAACGCCAAGGGCCATTCCCTAAAGCAAAAGCTTCAAAACGTCCCATGATAATACAGTTGGTAATGATTAACCCAACAAAAACCGATAGAGTTTTACTAAGTTCATATGCGAAGGCTTTTAGCACCTGGTCTACAATAATTACTAATGTAGCAACTACGATTAACTGTACGATAATTCTAATTTTTGAAGGGATAATATTCCTCATTAAGGAAATTACCACATTTCCAACACCCAATACGAAAAGTACCGATATAGACATTACAATCGATGCTTTTAATTCTGCAGTAATTGCTAGTGCAGAACAAATACCTAAAACTTGAATAGTAATAGGGTTGTTATCCGCTAAAGGATCTTTTATTAATGTTAAGTCTTTTTTTGATAATAGTCCCATGATTATTTCAATGTTTTAAAGTAAGGTACATACATCGCTAATTCTGATTTTATCATAGCGGAAACACCGTCACCGGTAATGGTAGCACCGGCAATTGCATCTACTTCGTTGTCGTCTTTAATTTCGTTTTTTGGGTCAGCATTACCCTTTGCTACAGTAATACCTTTAAAAGAACCATTGTGCATTAGCTGTTCACCGGCAAAATCATCCATAAAGAAGCGCTGCTTGATGTTAGCTCCTAATCCTGGAGTTTCTCCTTTATGGTCAAAGAATACTCCCTGAACTACCATGTCTTTATCCATGGCTATATACCCCCAAATTGCATCCCACAATCCCTTTCCTCTAATAGGTGCGATGTAAAATGTTTTTCCATCTTTTTCACCAATAAACAAAGGATATTTGCGGTTTTTACCTTCTTTTGCTAATGTTTGTTGCTTCTTAACATCTATTAAATATGCTTCGTTACTTTCAGAAACATCCTCTCCTTGAATAACTAATTGCTTCTTGATATACTTCGAAAATTCTTCTGCAACCTTATCTTTAGAAACAAAAATAGCACTGCTTTCATCATTTTCATTAACTCCCATTGCATACAAAATATTCTGCTGTTTTTCGATACGCTTGTTGGCATCAATTGCAGGTCTTAAAGAAGCTGCTGTAAAGGCTAATAATGCCCCAACTGCTAACACCATTCCTATTGCGAAGATTAGTGTATATACGTTGCCATCTGTTTTTTTACTCATGATTTAAGCAGTTTTAGCTTTTAAACGTTTTAATCTTTTATTTACATTACCTTGTACTACATAGTGATCAATTGTAGGAGCGAATACATTCATTAATAAAATCGCTAGGAATACTCCTTCCGGATAAGCTGGGTTAAATACTCTAATCATTATTGAAATAAATCCGATTAAAAAACCATATATCCATTTTCCTTTGTTAGTTTGTGAGGCTGTTACTGGATCTGTAGCCATGTAAACAGCACCAAAAGCCAATCCTCCAATCATCAAGTGGTCAAACCATTCTGCACTCATCAAACCGTAAAACTTGCTCGATTCTGTAATCACCCCGCTAGATACCACGAAATTAAAAATTAATCCCATAACTGCAGCACCAATGAAAGTCGATACAATTATTCTCCAACTTCCTATTTTAGTGAAGATCAGGAAGGCAGCTCCTACTAAAATTAAAAATGTAGATGTTTCTCCTACAGAACCCGGAATAAAACCGAAGAATTTTTCAAACATAGAATATGAAGATTCCATATTTTGTGCGTAGCTACCAAGTATTGTCTCCCCTGAAATAGCATCGGCTGTTCCTGCTCTATTTACTGCATCGTGAACCCATACTTTGTCTCCCGACATCCAAGTTGGATAGGCAAAGAATAAGAAAGCACGAATCGTTAAGGCAGGATTTAAAATATTCATCCCGGTACCACCGAAAACTTCCTTTCCGATAACAACACCAAATGCTACTGCTACAGCTAGCATCCATAAAGGCAGATCTACAGGAACGATTAATGGAACTAACATTCCGGTTACTAGATATCCTTCCTCTACTTCGTGTCCTTTGATAACTGCAAAAATAAATTCGATTACCAGTCCAACCAAATAAGAAACGATCACTAAAGGTAAGATCTTTACAATTCCCACCATTAAGTTACTAAAATTCCAAAAGTTAGCGCTGAAAAACCCAGTTACTCTTGAAACTTCACCAGAAGCAAGGTGGGTTTGGTATCCTGCATTGAACATACCGAATATCAAGCATGGCACTAATGCCATGATTACAACATTCATGGTACGTTTTAAATCATCAGCAGCCTTAATGTGAGTACCTCCATGGGTAGTCTCATTAGGTAAATATAAAAAGGTATGGATCGCATTGAATGCTGGAGCCATTTTTGTTCCTTTATATTTTTCTTTTAAATTATGTAAATTTTCTTTTAAACTCATGTTTTATCCTAATTCTTCCCGCATCAAATCCAATCCTTCTCGAATTATTTTTTGATGTGGCTGTTTTGATACACAAATAAACTCTGTTAATGCAAAATCTTCCGGAGCGATTTCGTAAGCACCAAGTCCTTCCATTTCGTCAAGATCTTTGTACATACAAGCCTTAAGTAGTTGCATTGGGTATATGTCGAGAGGGAATACTTCTTCATATGACCCAGTAATTACAAATGCTCGGTGTTCACCGTTGGTATTTGTATTTAAATCGTATTTTTTCTTTGGATTTAGCCAAGAAAAAGTCAGTGCTCTTGAAGTGGAAATTTTATTGAAAACTGGTTTGTTCCACCCAAAGAATTCATAATCGTCTCCTTCTGGAATTGCTGTAATTTGGTTGTCGTAAAAACCTAAAAATCCTTCCTCTTTAACTTCCAGTCCACTCAATACATTACCGCTGATTACCCTTGCATTATTTCCTTCAAGATTACCTTCTGTTAGGGTGCTTATTTGTGCCCCTGCATAACCTATTACATAGGCTGGTTTATTGAATTTTGACCCGGTTAACGCAATAATTCTTTTCAGGTTGAGATTACCAGTTGTGAACAGTTCCCCAATTACGAGAACATCTTGTGGTGTTACCACCCAAACAACTTCTCCTTTGTTTATTGGGTCAATACTCGCAATTTGTGTGCTTACGTTTCCAACTGGGTGCGGACCAGTAACTTTATGTAATTCAATACCTTTAATGTTGTTAAAAGGTGATAGAGTAGAATCACTTCCTATAGAAACATGTACTTTACCGCTTGTTAATTTGGTTAAAGATGTGAGTGCAACTTGCAATTCTTTTTCTTTACCTTTTAACGTGTAGTCGTAATCTGCTGCTAAAGGAGCACTAGCGTATGCCGAAACAAATATGGCTTTTGGTTCTTGATTTGGGTTGGCTACCACATCGTAAGGTCGTTGTTTAATAAACGGCCAACACCCTGATGCGAATAGGTGATTTTTCACTTCTTCTCCAGACATGTTATCCACATCTTTAACACCAAAATCTTTGAATTCCTGCTTGCTATTGGCAGTGATTTTAATTTCTAAAACTTTTCTTCTTGCTCCACGAACAATTTCCGTAACTTTTCCACTAACAGGACTTGGAAATAAAATCCGTTCATCACTTTTGTCATAAAAAAGTGCTTCTCCAGCTTTTACTTCAGTACCTTCTTTTGCTATAAGTTTTGGAATTACTCCGTGAAAATCATTTGGTCTAATTGCAAAAATACTACCTAAAGGTTTTTCGGTAGTTAGCTTTTCTGCTTCACCAACTAGCTTGATATCCAAGCCTTTTTTAATACGGATGTCTTTTGACATAGTAACTAATAGATTTGATTTTCTTAAAAAACACGCAAATTTAAAAATTTTGAAAACCACATTAGAGCAAATCCTTTTTTATCTTTATTAAAACAGTTTATTTATATTAGTTCTAAATAAATCCTGTCTTTTTGACTTATTTTTTGGTATTTTTGTATCCTATGCACCGTAAAATTGTCATCTTTTTCTCAGTGTTTGTTTGTCTCTCTTTACGTTCTCAAAACATAAAGACTGTTCAATTAAAAGCATCTAATAATTCCTCTAGTTTTTCTTGCGCTTTTAAGCTCGGGACTAAGGTCGTACTGACCTTTGATGATTTAGAGGCAGACACTAAAGAATATTCTTACAAAATTGAACATTACACTCATGATTGGAAGCCCAGTACTTTAAGTGTAAATCAATACATTATTGGGTTTGATGAAAATCCGATTCTCGACGTTACGAATTCTTTCAATACACTCCAGCCTTATACGCACTACTCGGTTGCTTTTCCGAATAGCAATACCAGAATTACTAAAAGTGGTAATTACTTAATTTCTATTCTAGATGAAGATGAAAACACGGTGTTTTCAAGAAGGATTATTTTTTACGAAGATACCGTGGTCGTTGGCGTTTCTGTTTCTAGAAGTAGAACAAATTTAAACGATAAAGAACAAATTGTTCAGTTTATTGTTAACCATCCTAATTTGACTATTAATACACCAAACCAAGAAGTTACAGCTGTATTGCTGCAGAATCATTCTTGGAACAACCAAATAGCGAATATTCAACCTTTATACGTGAAATCCAACCAACTCGTTTACAACCATACTACTACCACAAACTTTCTTGGAAACAATGAATTTAGAAATTTTGATACCAAATACGTAAGAAATACGAGTATGAATATTGAACGGGTAGAACGGATCGATATATACCATACTTTCTTATTTGCGGACGAACCAAGAAGAAATAGAATTTATTCGTATAACCCGGATATTAATGGACAATTTACCATTACTACACTAGATGCAAACGACGCTGCCACAGAAGCAGACTATACCATGGTTCATTTTTCATTATTAGCAGAGCCTTTTTCAGAGGATGTATATGTATACGGTGCTTTTAATGATTTTCAAATGAGAGAAGAAAACCGCATGATTTACAATAACACTTCGCATCGTTACGAAGCTTCCATACTTTTGAAACAAGGTTTTTATAACTATACATATGCCACGGAATCGAATTCTGGTACCGTTAATTTAAATAGTATTGATGGGACGTATTTTCAAACGGAAAATGAATATACGGCTGTTATTTACTACCGTCCTTTTGGAGGATTATATGATCGGGTTATTGGTGTAGGTTTTGGGTACTATAATCAGAACAGATAATTTCTTAAATTTGCTTTTCATAAAAAACAATAAAAGGATAGCTTACCAATGGTCCAAAAAGCAACAAAAGGTATTAATATTTCCGTAAAAACAGTTTATAAAGGACCTGTTTTTGAAAGACAACAGTTGTTTTATTACTTCAGTTATTATATTTTGGTTGAAAATAATTCCGATGATTCCATCCAACTTTTAGAGCGTTTTTGGTCTATCCATGATTCCTTAAAAGATACCAATTTTGTTCAGGGTATCGGTGTAGTTGGAAAAACACCAATCATCAAAGCAAAGGAAAGTTATAGCTACACTTCAAATTGTTTTTTGTCTTCTACAATCGGCGCTATGAATGGAAAGTATAAAATGCTTAATACAGATACTGGAGAGCAATTTTTTGTACCTATTCCAACGTTTCAATTAGCCACTGAATCCATACTAAATTAACCCATGCTTACAAAGAAAAAGGCAATCGTCTTAAAAGATCCAAATTGTTTAAATTGTGGATACCCTTTTACCAAAGATGAAAAGTTTTGTCCGGAATGCGGACAACAAAATAAGGGTAGTAGAATAACCTTTAAAAGCTTCATGAATGAAATGTTTCGAGGTTTTTTCTCTTGGGATGCTAAGTTTTGGAGAACACTAATACCGTTGGTTATTAAACCAGGAAAAGTTTCTTCGGAATACATCATAGGGAAACGTCAAAAATACTCGAATCCTTTTCGTTTTTATTTAACGGTTTCCATATTGTTTTTTTTATTTTTAAGTCTTCATAATTCTTATCAAAAGCTTCATGAAATCGGTGACTTTTCCCAAAATGAAAGTAGAAATACTACTTTTAACATACGAACATTGCAAGACGCTGAAAAAGATTCTATATCTAAGGCGGTTATAAAAAAACTCAAGAAAAGTACCATTGCAAAAAATATCATTCCAGATTCTATCAATACCAAAAACACTAATTCTTTCCTGCAAAATTTAACAGAAGCGATAAATTACAGTGAAGAATTTGCTGATTTTCAGAGAGCAAATCCTGATTTGAATATCGCTGAGGGTATTGAAAAGTTAGAGTTAGAAAATACTATGGCTACTCGTTTTTGGTATTCTAGAATGATGAAATTTATTCAAATCACAAAAAATAAAAATGAACGCGATCGTTTTTCGCAAGAACTTTTATCGCTTGGGTCGTTATCTTTATTTATTCTTCTGCCATTGTTTACCTTGTCATTAAAGCTAATTTACATTAGAAAAAAGTATACCTATGTAGAGCATCTGGTTTTTGTGTTTCATATACAAACCGTATTTTTTCTTTTGCTAACCTTGTTTTTTATTTTAGATGTTTTTGTATACGGCCAAATAGGAAAGTCTGCAGCGGTTTTTATTCCCATATTTGCGGTGTATTTATTTATGGCGATGAAGAAATTTTACAAACAAGGATTTTTTAAAACGTTTGTTAAATATTGTATTGCGAACCTGATGTTTTTTATTCTTACCTCTTTTGGAATTGTTATTTTATCGATGTTAGTCTTTGCATTTTTTTAGATTGTATTCCTGTTGACCTAGCACTTAACTATTGGAAGGTAGCTCCTAGTTGTAGTAACGTATTTTTTTGTGGATTTTGGTTGTCAAAGTATTCTAGTGAAACGGTGTCTTTTATTTTGGTAAAACAGGTTACACTAACGGTTTCGACCTTGTCTCTTTTCATTTGTAGTGAAGTTTCTGAGGTTCCTCTTTTTTTATCGTTATGAAATTCTAAAAGTTTCACTTTAGTTAAACGGTCTTGTTCTTGTAACCAATCGGAAAACCATGCTTTTCTTTGGTTTCTCATTTCTTTGTTGTAAAGGGTAGAGGACGACCAAATCTGAGGTTTATTTGGTAGTTTTTTTAGGTGTTTTGTATTTCCATCCCAAACTAGTTCATGTGCAACTAAATTATTTTTCCAATCTACGAATACAATGGTAAATGGTTCAATGTTTAAAAAGTTGATTTTTTTTATTTCCTCTAAAGCATCGACAGAAGATAATAGTTTTTTAACCACCTTGCCACGACTCATCGCATAAGATTTCGCTCTTTGGTGTTTTTCAAATGCACCATTGAGAAGACATACTAGTCTTTTATGTTCGCTTATTCCAATCCATGTTCCTCCAGCTAGAGAATCTTTAGGATAGTATAAAGCTATGTCGTTTTCCAGGTATTTTTTAGGGGCAATTGCTTCTCTACTTGGATCCTCATCTCTATTGGAGGTGAAAATGAAATTGTTTTTACCTAAAGGCAAATAGGTTACCGTGCACATATCGTATTAGTTTCTGAATAAATTAGACAAGCAAACCATTCCTATATTACTAAAAATAAATGTAACTTTGTCTTGCATTTAATTAAATTTTAATTGCAAATAAAAGCAAAGAAATAAATTTATTAACAAAGAACATACAAAAATGGGAAAAGGTTTTTTTCACGTTCCAACGGCTATCAATGAGCCTGTAAAAGCTTATGCACCTGGATCTCCAGAGAGAGTAGCAGTAGCGGAACAGTATAAAGCATATTTTAACGGAACGGTAGACGTTCCAATGTATATTGGTGGCGAAGAAGTAAGAACCGGTAAAACAAATGCCATGACACCTCCGCATGATCATAAACATGTTGTAGGACATTACCATTTAGGAGATAAAAGTCATGCAGAAAAAGCAATTGCAAATGCTTTAGAATCTAGGGAGAAATGGGCACAGATGCCTTGGGAGCAGAGAGCGGCCATCTTTTTACGTGCAGCCGAGTTAATCGCCGGGCCTTACCGAGCTAAAATTAATGCAGCAACTATGATTGCGCAATCTAAAACGGTGCATCAGGCAGAAATCGATGCTGCTTGTGAATTGATAGATTTCTTGCGATTCAATGTGGAGTATATGTCAGAAATCTACAACGAACAGCCCAATTCTGATGACGGTATATGGAATAGAGTGGAGTATAGACCATTAGAAGGTTTTGTATATGCTATAACGCCTTTTAATTTTACTGCCATTGCAGCCAACTTGCCTGCATCTGCTGCAATGATGGGTAATGTGGTGGTTTGGAAGCCGTCTGATAGTCAAATATTTTCTGCAAAAGTGATCGTTGATATTTTCAAAGAGGCAGGCGTCCCAGACGGAGTAATCAACGTGATTTATGGAGATCCAGCAGCAATAACAGACGCTGTATTAGCATCTCCAGATTTTGCCGGAATTCACTTTACTGGGTCTACTTTCGTCTTTAAGGAACTTTGGAAAAAAATTGGTGAAAATATTCACCACTATAAAACGTATCCAAGAATAGTAGGAGAAACAGGAGGAAAAGACTTTATTATTGCACATCCTTCCGCAAACCCCAGGCAAGTGGCTACAGGAATTTCAAGAGGAGCCTTTGAATTTCAGGGGCAAAAGTGTTCTGCTGCTTCAAGAGTTTACCTTCCAAAGTCACTAGCACAGGAAACGTTAGATTTTGTAAAAGCCGATATTAAATCTTTTAAGATGGGGTCTCCAGAAGATATGGGCAATTTTATAACTGCAGTTATACATGAGGGATCTTTTGATAAGCTAGCAAAATACATCGACCAAGCAAAACAAGATGCAGATGCTGAAATTATCGCGGGAGGAAATTATGATAAATCGAAAGGGTATTTTATTGAACCAACAGTTATACTAACTACCAATCCTAAATACACTACTATGGAGACCGAATTATTTGGCCCTGTGGTTACCATATATGTATACGAGGATGCAGCCTGGTCAGATACCTTAAAGTTGGTCGATCAGACCTCAGAGTACGCCTTAACGGGAGCGGTTTTTTCAACAGATAGATACGCCGTTGCAGAAGCGACAAAAGCACTAGAAAATTGTGCTGGAAACTTCTATATCAATGATAAGCCAACAGGTGCAGTGGTAGGGCAGCAACCATTCGGTGGTGCCAGAGCCTCTGGGACTAACGACAAAGCAGGTTCCGCACAAAACTTATTGCGTTGGGTGTCGCCAAGACTAATTAAAGAAACTTTCGTGTCACCAACCGATTACCGCTATCCATTTTTAGGATAAGGAGTTGATTTTATATTCGTATACAAGCAGTAACCAATTAGTTGGTTGCTGCTTTTTTATATTACATACCATAAAATTAGTAAGTAATGACACAAGGCTCCGGCAAGAACAAAGAAGTGCCAAATAACATGGTGGTAGGGAATCTTTTTCACTGCGTAAAATACAATGCCAATCGTATAAAATAACCCTCCTAGAATTAATAAATCTAGTCCTTTCGGGTCTAGAACTGTTTTAAGGCTATCCATATCGATAACAATAAGCCAACCCATTACCAAATACAACAATGTTGAAAATATTTTGAATTTGCCGGTGAAAAATAGCTTTAATAGAACACCAAATAAGGTAATACCCCATGCTAACCAAAACAACAACCATCCTTTGTTGTCATGCAGTAAAAGTAGAGCAACCGGAGTATAGGTGCCTGCAATTAAAAAGTATATGCTAATATGGTCAAAGATTTTAAAGAGGTATTTTTTTCTTTTCGAAGTTGTTGCATGATATAATGTGGAGGCTGTAAATAAGAGAATAAGAGAGATGCCATAGGCTAAAATACTAAATGTCGCCAATGGTTTTTCGGAATTGTTTTGTAAAAGAATGACAAGTCCTATGCTTCCTAAAACAGCGCCAATACCATGGGATATAGCATTTAGCTTTTCTTCAAATGGTGTCTGTGTTTGCATAAGTATAACAGTTATTATAAATACTAACAAAGATACGTAGTTGTTCTAGTTCTTTCCTATTCGCTTGTCAGATAGTTTAAACCCTGACAGATGTGGTTTAGCTATTGTTTTTTGTTTAGAAATAGAACTTTCTTATATTCGTCCCAAATCCAAGTCATTAGTTCATGAAAAAAATATTACTCTTACTTCTTTTTATTTCTAATTGGAGCTATGCCCAGATTGGTCCTGAATCTCTGTTTGCTCTTCCAGCGCTTACCACCGCTGAGATGAATACGATTGCTCCACTATCAGGATTGAAAAGTGGAACACTTTTTTACAATACAACAGTTGATAGTTTATACTTGCGAACCAATTCAGCATGGCAGAAAATTGCTCCTATAAACGACATTTCGAGTACGGATCCATTTTTAACTATAACCAATACGAATAATGTTTTTGAGATCACTACTAATTTTACAAATATTGAGAACGAATTGCTGTTTGAAGATGATGATTTTTGTTACGTTTCTATGCTTTCTAATCAAACAGAATATCTAGTAATTCGATATCATAAAGCAGATCCAAACATTGAAACTAGAGCAACAGGTGCAGTACCACAGCCAAGTTCTCTAGCAGCAGTACAAGCATTAACTTTTAACTAAGGCACAAATGACCCGTATTTTTCTCTTCTTTTTTTTTGCATCAATTTGCCAGATTAGTTTTGCTACTTTTACCCAAGCGGGAAACGTAATTACCCAGTCAGGTACTGACAATGATTTATCTGGTTTAAATGGTCTAAGCGGGGTATCGGTATATACCCAAGGAACTGGATTAGACAGGTATGTTATCTATGACTTAGGAAATCACAGATTGGTGATTACTGGAACATTATACCATAATCCTGAAGAAGAACAGCTTTTATTTAACAATCCTCCAAATCCTATTGTAGAAATAGCAAATGGTGCTACGTATAATTACGGTGATGATGTAATAACAAATGGAATAACAAGGCAAACCATAGGTTGGGAATTTATGTCTCTTCCACCGATAGAGGTTGTTGTGATGCTAATGATGCTGCAATTGCAGTTAAAAATGGAGCGACTTGGAATTGGAAAGGTGGTACAATAGACGTAGGACAATTGCCTTGGTTCGCCGAAGCTTCCTCTACTGTAGATATCGTAAATGGGGTATTACTTGTTCGAAGAAGCGCTACTGATGATGTTGTACAAATACGACAAGATTCTGAGAATTTTACTGTTGATGGTTTTACCTTTATTGGAAATGGAGAGGGAGATTTCACTTTCCTTGAAAGACCGATAAAGATTAAAAATTACAGACCGGAAACTACTGGTGGAGCCATTGCATTTTCGCGATTTACCCCTAATGAAGATATCGTGTTTGAAAACTATTCTGGAGGAGATAAAGGAAATACTTTAGATGTTAAGTTTTGGCAAGGTTCACGCCCTGTTTTTATCAATTCTAAAACGGGGTCTCAGTTACGTGCTGGGAATCATAAAAATGACGGGAATAGTGCAGGTTACGGTGTTGCTTTGGTGTACCAAGAAATAGAACTTAATGTAACTGATTTGGCCAATGCGCCATTACCTAATGTAAGGATGTATATAAAAGATACTAATCATGGTGGAAGACAACTTTATAACGCAGAGAGTCCTGTTGTAGATGTTACTGGCGATATGGTGTATGAGGTCACCACAGATAGTAATGGAAATATACCCAAACAACAAGTATTATTGGCAGCTAATGTAGCAAATACCGGAGGGGTGAATGGGATTAATTCTGGCACTTATGCTTGGGATTATCGTGGGAATAGAAATGATTCTAGTGATTTGTTCGATATTCATTTATGGTCGTACAATCACTTATACCAAATACTTTCGGATACCCCATTAAGAGGTTTAGATGGAACAGCTTTGGCAACGAAATTATTTGATGATTTCGCTATATCAGAGACAAATAAAGCTGTCGTAGATGCGTATACTACTATTGATAACTTAGATAAGTTATACGATAGAGCCAAGAGCTATAAAGTAAGCAATGTAACTACTTTGGGTATTGCAAATTCTTTTTTTACTACCAATGGTGATCGCTTAATTTTAGCGCAAGATTGGAATCTTACCATTGATCAAACTGCATCAGAAGTTTTTACGGTAGATGAAGCCAACAAATTAGTAACTATTAAAACTAACGTTTTAAGATTTGGATCAAAGTTTAAGACAATTGAAGCTTCTGGAGAAGTTAAAACTATTAATGGAGCTACCATGGAATTCGGGTATAAAGATAGTACTGGGACATATAAATATGTAGAATTACCAAATTTAACTGCAACTACGGTAACTATTACTGATTTTGTGCCAGACCCATCAGTAGTTTTACAAGAGACACCTGGTTATACAGGAACGTTTAAGTCTCTTTTTCAAGCACCTACAGACGCCTCGAATACCAAGGTTAAATTATCTCGATTTGGATATTCGGAATGGATAGAACTTGTTTTGGAATCCGATTTGTCTTTTATACGAAACGTTGAATTAATAGCACTTCCCGAGTGGTCGAATAACCAGCAAGAATTACTATTCTACACCCATAAAATACTACAAAAATCGGAGGCTTTAAAAAACGCATTCAATAATCCAATACAACCAGAGCTAATTATCAACAATACCACAACGCCAAGCACAGCGCCGGCATCGGAGGAAAATCAGGAGGCTTTATTACAGCTTTTAAAAAGAAACCTGATGAAAATTACAACCATAAGAGAGCGAATGAATAAGTAAACTATTATTTTTTTCTTTACGAAGAACTAGGATATAGTCTTTAGCTTTGTACTACCTTTGTAAAAAATAGTTCATGCAATTCTCTGATTTAAAACTAAGTAAATCCATTGGTAAAGCACTGATGGAAAACAAACACCATACGGCAACACTTGTACAGCAGCGGGTAATACCTATTGTTTTGGATAATAAAGACTTGGTAGTTACTGCCCAAACAGGAAGCGGGAAAACTGCTGCTTTTGCGCTGCCGCTTTTAGAAGGTTTGTTGGAAACTCAAGATGCTGAAAAAGGAGAAAAGAAAATTCGAGCATTAATTCTTAGTCCAACTAGAGAATTGGCCATGCAAATAAAAGAGAGTTTTCAAACTTATGGGGCGTATACCAATACCAGAGTTATGGCTATTTTTGGGGGAGTGTCTAGTATCCCACAAAAAGAGCAATTAGCAAAAGGAGTAGATGTATTAATTGCTACCCCTGGAAGGTTTATCGATTTGCACAAGCAAGGAGTATTAGCGCTACAACATGTAAAGACATTGGTTCTCGACGAAGCAGATTTAATGTTAGATATGGGCTTTATAGGTGCGGTAAAGCAGATTGAAAAATTGTGTCCGCGTAAGAAGCAGATATTAATGTTTTCGGCAACCATGCCAAATAAAATAAAAGAATTATACAAATCTTTGCTAGTGGCACCGGAGATAGTTACTATTACTCCATCGGAAACAGTGTCTAAAAATATTGGGCAATTGTTGTATTATGTTCCGAAGAAAAATAAAACCGACTTGTGTTTGCATTTGTTGAGAAATACGATTCATGGGAAGATTATAATTTTTAGACGTACCAAATTTGGGGTAGATAAACTAGAGAAGACATTGCATAAAAATGGCTATAAAGTAGTTAGTTTACACGGCGATAAAAGTCAAAGTCTTCGCAATGCTGCTTTGGAAACGTTTAAGAATACTAAAGCTTCTATTTTGATAGCAACCGACGTTGCGGCTAGGGGTATTGATATTCCTAAAATAGATGCTGTTATAAACTTTGATATCCCTAATATTGCGGAAACCTATGTACATAGAATAGGAAGAACAGGAAGGGCCGGTAAATCTGGAATAGCATTATCTTTATGTAGTGCCGATGAAAGTACATACATTAAAGATATTCAAGAATTAATGGAGCGTAAAATAACGGTTAAAGAAGAGCATCCTTTTCCATTACACAAGTCCAAGCCCAAAAAACAACCAAATACAATAAGTACACATAAGAAAGGCAGAAAATCTAGTAATTCCAAGAAGAACAAGAAACGTTGGTATTGATTTTTTGGAGACTTTTGAATTCGGGTTGGCTCGCTACCTTACCAATTTACCTTACAGAAAATTAAAATTTCCTTATATTAGCGATATCCCCTTAAGCACTTTTTATGGAAAGTCTACAGCAATTTAATGAAAAATTAGGGTTGCGAAGAGCAAAACATTTTTTACGTAGAACCTCTTTCAACTATACAAAAAAACGATCAACGAGTTCGCTGCTTTAACCCCAGAACAAGCCTTTGCGCAACTTATTGCGTCGAACACAAATGCATGGCAAGAGCCCTACGACCCACTTCCGGCCTCTAATCCTGATGGGTATTGGACATCTTCTACAGCGCATCCGAATGTTTTTACAGGTCAAGCGAGAAAACGAAGAATTGTAACATCTTGGTGGTGGTATAACGCTATAACTCAGAATTCGTTACAGCAAAAATTAACCTTTTTTTTACATACTTCATTTACGATTTCTAAAGATGACGGCGCTGGTTCTTCTACACATTTTTTTGATCACCTTCGGTTATTAGAACAGTACGCTTTTGGAAACATTAAAAGCTTAGCAAAAAAGATAACTTTTGATAATTCCATGTTGAATTATTTAGATAACACACAAAATAACTCTAACAATCCAAATGAAAATTACGCAAGAGAATTTTTAGAATTGTTTACCATTTTAAAAGGCCCGCAAATAGGAAGTGGTGATTATACAAATTATAAAGAGATTGATGTTCAGCGGGCTGCCCAAGTTTTTACAGGTATAAAAACACAGGCAGATCGAAGTATTGTAGATGAAGATACCAAGCTTCCGAAAGGAAGAATAGCCCTTAATAGACATGATACAAGTGACAAACAATTCAGTAGTGCCTTTGACCATACAATTATTACAGGTGGAACTACTGAGGAAGCAGTAAAAGAAGAGTTAGACGCCTTTGTAGAAATGATTTTTGATAAAGAAGCCACAGCTGTATCCTTTTGTAAAAAGTTATATCGCTACTTTGTAAAGAGCGAATGGGATACGGAAGTAGAGGAACAAATTATAGTTCCTTTAGCAGCAACGCTCAAAAGTACTAATTATGAAATATTACCAACGCTAAAAAGGCTATTACTATCTGAACATTTTTTTGATGAAAGTGATGCTAATACACAAGATGAAATTATCGGAAGTATCGTAAAAAGTCCCTTACAACTACTTAGTGAAACCCTCTCTTTTTTAGCTGTAGAAATACCAAATCCAATTACTGATAGTACTAATTTTTATTCTTTCTTCAATTTTATACACAATTCATTTTTAGCTGCAGCTGGAATGAATTTATGGGGTCCTGACTCTGTGGCAGGATACCCTGCATATTACCAAGAACCTGATTTTGATCGGCATTGGTTCTCCTCGAATACTGTTCTGGCACGGTATAAAATGATAGATTGTTTACTTTCTGGCAGAAATAGAATTGGAAACAATGGAAGGATTCCTGTCGCTCTCGATTTGCCTTCATTCGTAAAAGAGAACATGAGCGACCCTTATGATGCGATTGCCTTAATTACAGAGCTGTCCGATTATTTATATCCAGAGTCAATTTCAGAGAGCAGAAAGCGTTACTTCTCTGAAAATTTATTAGAAGGATTCCCAGATTATTATTGGACTACTGCTTGGGTAAAATATGAGAGTGATGGAGATGAAACTGTAGTTAAATCTCGGTTAAATGCATTATTATCTCGTATGATTAATGCTCCTGAGTTTCAGCTGATGTAGCGAGTTTTAAAATTTTAAATGTGTACAAAATGAAAAGACGTTCTTTTATTAAACTTACTTCGGCAGTTTCAGCACTTGGTCTAATGCCCTTTGAATTAAAAGCAATGCTGCAATCTACAGATCTTGCAAGTTGCGGAGATGTATCTAACAGAAAATTAGTGTTGATTAATTTGGCAGGAGGGAATGATGGATTGAATACGGTAATTCCTTTAAACTACTATGATCAATATTCTAATTTAAGGCCTTCCATAAAAATTCCTAATACGGGTGCTAAAAGCTACATTACACTAGATAATACTTTGTCAGAAGAGCAGCAAATAGGATTGCATCCGGCGCTTACAGGATTTAAAGGGTTATACGATCAAGGACAATTGCGAATTTTACAAGCTGTTGGGTATCCCTCTCAAAACAGGAGTCATTTCGCATCCAAAGATGTATATGCAACTGGAAACGATGGGAATAGTTGGGAGAATGGTAAAGATTCGGGTTGGATAGGTAGATTTATTGAAAAATATTACGCAAATGAATTGCTTGAGAATTATCCTCTAGGAGTTCAGATAGGTTCGAATAAGACCGACTTAGGTTTTCATGGTGAAGAGGAACACGGATTGGCAATTAATATATCCGGACAAGATCCATCGGGTTTCTATACAGAATTAGAAGGACTAGGAGGGCTGCCTCCAGAAAACATTCCTTCGTCTCATTTTGGAGTAGAGTTGTCGTACATTATTAATACTGGTGAATTATCTAATCAATATTCGCAATCGATCTCAACAGCTTTCAATGCTGGTTCTAATGCTAAAGAATATCCAGATACCGATTTGGCAAACCAATTAAAAACAGTAGCTCGTTTACTAAGTGGGGGTTTATCTTCTAAAATATATATGGTCCGTATTGGTGGTTTTGATACCCATAATAGTCAAAATCAAGACGCAGGGGATGTAAATGGGAAGCACAATACTTTACTGGAAACAGTATCTGATGCGGTTTCCGTTTTTATGCAAGATTTAACGGAGCAATCCCTGGCAGATGACGTGGTTGGTTTAACCTTTTCTGAATTTGGAAGAAAGGCAAAGGAGAATGGGAACTTAGGAACAGATCACGGAGAGATTGCACCAATGTTTGTCTTCGGGAATCCGGTTAACGGTGGTGTTTCCGGAACTAATCCAGATTTGTCGGAAGCCACGCAGGATAATAATTATCAAATTAAAACCGTACAATTTGATTACAGACAAACTTTAGGAACCTTGTTACAAGATTTTTTAGGGGCAAGTAATTTGGTAATCGATAACACCTTTTTTAACAATTCTTTTAACGAAAGTTTTGCCGAGAGTAAAGTTCAAGAATTAGTAAAAGAAACACATTCTGTAGCTTCGGGTTGTTTTGGCGATACTTTGTCCTTAGACGACACATTTATTAACGATAGTGAGACTAAGTTTTTTGTATATCCCAATCCATTTTCAGAGGTATTATACATCAATTCGCTTTACGAAGATTGGGAAATAACGTGTAAAATTTATACGAACAGTGCAAAATTAGTTTTTACAGGAAGCTTGCAAGCTTTCGGCAATAGTAAAGCCATACCAATGCCGAATTTGGCCACTGGCGTGTATTTCTTATCTATTAACCACAGGGGTAAAGTGGAACGACATAAAATATTTAGACTCTAGCTTCCTTTATATTTTATGGGAAGGTGTACTACTTTTTTGGTTTCAAAAAAATCTTCATCAAAAAAATCAGTAAGTGGGTATACCGTTGCTTTTGGAAATTTAGACAACTCCAAAGTTAAGTCACCACCTTTCAGGTACAAGATACCGTTTTTAAGCGGGTGTTGCTGTTTTTTGTGTACTTTGTTTTTCACCCATCGGTGAAATGTTTCCATTTGTGCAACAGCTCTACTCACAATAAAATCGTATGTTTCCGAGACTTCTTCAACTCTTCCATGAGTCGTTTTAACATTTTCAAGACCGAGCCCTTCCACAACTTCTCTAACGACTTTAATTTTTTTACCAATAGAATCTACAAGATGAAATTGTGTTTCAGGAAATAAAATAGCCAATGGAATTCCGGGAAATCCACCTCCTGTTCCAACATCCATGACCTTAGCTTTCGGTTGAAACGCCATTACTTTTGCAATTCCTAAAGAATGAAGTACGTGTCGAAGGTATAATTCATCAATGTCTTTTCTAGAAACTACGTTAATCTTTAAATTCCAGTCTTTGTATAATTCCTGTAATTTTTCAAATTGTTCTATTTGTTTTTCAGACAGGTTATTAAAGTATTTTTGTAAGATTTCCATAGGTGCTGATTTCTATGCAAAAATAAAAAACAAAATGGTTTTGTTTATTTTTTATTACAAGTTATTATTATCGTTAAAAAGTCTCTAAAAATTCATAAACAAAGCGTAAAACAATTACTTTTGTAATCTAAATACATTTCGTATGAAAACCGTTAACTTCTCGAGAATCGATAATAAAAAATTTTTTAGAACTTTAAATAAAAGAGTTAATACTTATTTTAAAGAGAACAATCTAAAGCGAACAGGTAATTGGAAACTCTACTCCAAGGCAATTGTTATGTTTGCGTTATTTATCGTTCCATTTATTTTGATTCTAACCTTAGATATTTCCCAATGGATTAAACTTTTACTTGCCGTTGTTATGGGTGTAGGAATGGCAGGAGTTGGAATGAATGTTATGCACGATGCCAACCACGAGTCTTTTTCTAGCAACAAATGGGTAAATAAGCTCATGGGAAGTAGTATATACATATTGGCTGGAAATGTGTACAACTGGAAGGTACAACACAACGTATTGCATCACACCTATACGAACATCAAAGATCATGACGAAGACATTGATGCTGGTCGAATAATCCGTTTTTCCAAGCACGCCAACTGGATGTGGATTCATAAATTTCAGAAGTATTATTCTTTTTTTCTGTATGGATTATTAACTATTAATTGGGCGATTACCACAGATTTTAAGCAAATGCATAGGTATTTAAAACGAAAATTATCTTACGGTAAATTTCCAAACCCAAAAGCAGAATGGACCAAATTGGTAGTATCGAAGTTGTTTTACTATTCTTTCTGGATTGTTTTACCTATTGTAGTGCTACATATTTCTTGGTGGAAAGTATTACTAGGATTTTTTGTAATGCACTACACTGCAGGGATTATATTAAGTGTTGTTTTTCAATTAGCGCACGTGGTTCCAAAAACAGATATGCCTTTGCCTGACGATAAAGGAAATATGAAAAATACCTGGGCAATTCACCAGTTGTATACCACAGCAAATTTCGCTCCTAAAAATTGGTTTATTAATTTTTATACCGGCGGACTGAACCATCAAGTGGAACATCACATTTTTCCTCATATCTCGCATGTACACTACAAGAAATTAGCAAAAATAGTGAAAGAAACCGCATTAGAGTTTAATTTGCCTTACAACGAATACAAAACAACTAGAATGGCAATTATAGAACACTTTAAACACCTTGCCGAGCTTGGTAAAAACCCACAACTAGCGTAAAAATAAACAACACAAATTATTTTAAAAAAATGTCAGACGCATTATCCAAAAGAATTAACAGTTTACCTGTTTCTCAAACATTAGCAATGGCTGCAAAAGCCAGAGAATTAAAATCTGAGGGAAAAGATATTATTAGCCTTAGTTTGGGAGAGCCCGATTTTAATACACCAGATTTCATTAAAGAGGCTGCTGTTAACGCTATTAATGAAGATTATAATTCCTATACACCCGTAGACGGATATGCTGAGTTAAAAGAGGCAATATGCACCAAATTCAAACGAGACAATAATCTTACTTACAAACCTAGTCAGGTTGTGGTGTCTACAGGAGCGAAACAGTCGATAGCAAATGTAGCCCAAGTTCTATTGAATCCTGGTGATGAAGTTATTTTACCAGCGCCGTATTGGGTTAGTTACTCTGCAATTGCTACTTTGTGTGAGGCAAAATTTGTCGAAATTCCGTCCTCTATAGAAAATGACTTTAAGATCACTCCAGAACAATTAGAGGCCGCAATTACGCCAAAAACAAAAATGATTTTCTTTAACTCTCCTAACAACCCAAGCGGTACCATTTATACGGAAGAAGAGTACAGAGCTTTGGCAAAAGTTTTAGAGAAACACCCTCAAATTTATGTGCTTTCTGATGAAATCTACGAGCATATTAATTACGGCAGTAAGCTTTTTAGTTTTGCAGCGATTGAAAATATGTACGAGCGAACGATCACTGTTAATGGTTTGGCCAAAGCTTTTGCAATGACCGGTTGGAGGATAGGATTTATAGGCGCTCCTGAATGGATCGCAAAAGCGTGTACAAAAATGCAAGGTCAGATTACCTCGGGAACAAATTGTATTGCACAACGTGCTGCTATAACAGCGGTTTTAGCGGCTCCTCAAAAAGTTCAATACATGGTAGAGGAATTTCATAGACGTAGGGATATTGTTTTAGATTTATTGGGAGAAATAGAGGGAATTAGACTAAATGTTCCTGCAGGAGCTTTCTATATATTTCCCGATGTTTCTAACTTTTTTGGAAAGACAATAGCTGGAAGAATTATTGCAAATGCTAATGATTTTTCAATGCTTTTACTAGAAGAGGCAAATGTAGCTACCGTAACTGGCGAGGCTTTTGGTGCTCCTGATTGTATTCGATTGTCTTATGCAACCTCTGAATCTCAACTAAGGGAGGCTATGCACAGGATAAAACAGGTACTACTTTAGTACTTTTTTATAATACTTCGATAAAAAATAGTTTCTCTGTAAGGAAAACTAACGTTCATAGACCAAGTAAATGATTCAAAAGGATAAGCATGTAATTTCTTGTATTTACATCTTATCCTTGTTCATTCACTCCCCCAATTATAAATAAATCATAGATGACATCGTATCACTTAATGTGTCATTTTATAACACTAGCTAACGTTAAATATCATGAGTAACTGTCCCAGCTGCAATGCTAAAGTATTTCGAAGAGTAAAACGCACTCCAATAGAAAAGTTTTTATTGATTTCGTCAAAATTTAAATGTCAATCTTGTAAACGCATTTTTTACAATACCTTGTTTAAGTCTTGGGTGTAATTTTATAACTACAGAAACCGTACCTTTGTCAAAAAATTCAAAATGGTTTCTTTTTCAGATATAGATTTGTCTAATCCACTTCGGAATGCAATCGAAGACCTCGGTTTTGAAACACCAACTCCTATTCAAGAGCAAGCCTTTCCAATTCTCCGATCTGGAAGCGATATGGTTGGAATTGCACAAACCGGAACCGGTAAAACATTTGCATATATTTTACCTATTTTAAGAGATTTAAAGTTTTCGAAACAACAACATCCTAGAGTATTAATTCTAGTACCTACAAGAGAATTAGTAATTCAGGTGGTAGAGGAAATCGAAAAATTAGCAAAGTA
The DNA here is from genome assembly GCF_002954385.1 of Tenacibaculum sp. SG-28. GTDB lineage: Bacteria > Bacteroidota > Bacteroidia > Flavobacteriales > Flavobacteriaceae > Polaribacter. The sequence goes on along the minus strand of NZ_MQVY01000003.1, from coordinate 265,269 downwards.
TATGACACTTCGCACAATCGGGGTGTATGGAGGAGTAAATCTTAATAGACACAAAGAATTGGTGCTTCAGGGTTCGGATATTATTGTTGCTACGCCTGGTCGTTTGTATGATTTGGCCTTGAGTAATGTTTTAAAACTAAAATCCATTCAAAAACTCGTTATTGATGAGGTGGATGTAATGTTAGATTTAGGCTTTCGATTTCAAATCCTCAATATTTTTGATCTGCTTCCGCAACGCCGTCAAAATATAATGTTTTCTGCAACCATGACAGGCGACGTTGATGCATTAATCGATACCTACTTTATTGCGCCCAAAAAAATAGCCATTGCCGTAAGCGGAACACCCTTAGATAACATTGAACAGGTTTCGTATGACATTCCAAATTTTTATACAAAAATTAACCTATTAAAAAACTTCTTCTCCAATGCTACGGTATTTAAAAAAGTATTGGTTTTTGCACCAAATAAGCGAAATGCAGATAGAATTTTTAATAGTATTAAAGAGGAGTTTCCAAATCAAGTTTGCGTAATTCACTCGAATAAAACTCAAAATTATCGCTTGCGCTCGATTGAAGAATTTAACAAGGGGAATCATCGAATTTTAATTGCTACGGACGTAATTGCAAGAGGGTTGGATTTACAAGAAATTTCGCACGTGATTAGTTTTAACCCGACGCAGTATCCAGAAAATTATATGCATCGAATTGGTAGAACTGGTCGCGCAAAGCAAATGGGAAAATCTATTTTATTAACTACGGAAAAAGAGCAAGGTCAAAAACAGCAAATTGAGGCGTTGATGGATTATACCATTCCTGTAGTTGAGATTCCTGACCATATAGAAATATCGAAAGAATTAACGGAAGAAGAACGACCAGATGAAGGAAGAGAACAATCTAAAAATAGAACTTCTTTAGAGTATGTTCCCGGTCCTGCATTTCACGAAAAAAAGGAAAAAAATAAGAAAGTAAACCTCGGAGGTTCGTACCGAAGAGAAATTTCCAAGAAGTATAAAAAGCCTAAAACGAGAGGGGATAAAAATTATAATAAACGCAACAAGAAACGCAAATGATGCAGGCATTAACAGAGCAAGAATTACACAATTTAGGAATGAATATCGTTGGTAAAAAGTTGCAAAAAATGGGATATGAATTTGTAGCAGTGAATAGTGCCCTTAAAAAGCATCCTCAATTTGTTCTTTTTAAAAAAGGAGAGCCAACCATATTTGTATTGGTAAAAGTTACGAACAACATTCAAACGCCCCACGATTATGACAAAATATGGATGGAAACCTTTGTAACCCATGCCAAAAAACAGAATGCAAAAGTGTGGTTCGCTGGTATCGGTATCGCCAATGCGGAGAGTATTGAATTGCCTGTATTTAAAGATAAGCCCTATTATGTAGCTTTCGATGATTTTACGAAGGTATTGTAAGAATTACCCTTGTTATAAGTAACTTCTTAGTAGTGAGTTTTTTACGTATATCGTAAAGATTTCATGAAATTATGCATTCTTTCTGTATTTTAACCGATAAATAGAGCAAAAGTCATTGGTTTTCAGTTAATTATCCTTAAATTTGAATTGGGGAAATTTTAAATTGTTATCAATGAAGCAAAAACTACTTAAGGGGGTTCAAAGGGTTTTTAGAAATTTATCATTGATTTTAGCAGAGTTTGGCAAAGCAGCCGGACACGCAATCAGTCATTAAAAAAACCTTTTGAACAAGGAAGCACGCATTTAGAAAAATGCGTGCTTTTATTTTTAAAAGAGATATTTAAAATATTAATGGGCCTCTAACCAGTTTTGTCCGATTCCAATTTCTACATCTAAAGGAACTGAAAGCTGGAAAGCATTTTCCATTTCTTCTTTAATGATTGGTTGTATTATTTCCAATTCTTCTTTATGTGCGTCAAAAACTAGTTCGTCATGAACTTGTAGTAACATTTTGGAGGCAAATTTTTCTTTTTTAAACCTTTTGTGTATGTTGATCATTGCTAGTTTAATGATATCAGCAGCACTTCCTTGAATTGGGGCATTCACGGCATTTCTCTCTGCTGCTCCTCGTACTATTGCATTTCTAGAATTTATGTCTTTTAAATATCGTCTTCTTTTTAAAATGGTTTCTACATATCCATTTTCTCTTGCAAAATCAACCTGTTTAGCCATGTAGTTTTTAAGGTTTGGATACGTTTCGTAATAAGCATCAATAAGCACTTTTGCCTCCTTTCTACTCAAGGAGGTTTGGTTACTAAGCCCAAAAGCAGAAACGCCATAGATGATACCAAAGTTTACAGTTTTAGCATTACTTCGCTGTTCTCGGGTCACTTCTTCAATCGGAACCTTAAAGACTTTAGAAGCAGTAGAGGCATGAATGTCCTCTCCTTCCTGGAATGCTTTTATCATTGTTTTTTCCGCACTAAGAGCGGCAATAATTCGCAGCTCAATTTGACTGTAATCTGCAGCGAGCAACACATAATTTTCATTACGTGGAATAAAAGCTTTTCGAACTTCTTGCCCTCGTTTAGTTCGTATCGGGATATTTTGCAAATTAGGATTTGTAGAGCTTAATCTACCTGTTGCTGCTACTGCTTGTGCATATACCGTGTGAATCCTTCCTGTTTTAGGGTTTATCTCGTTTGGAAGCGCATCCACATAGGTGTTTTGAAGTTTTTTAAATTGGCGATAGCTAAGTATGTTAGCAACTATTTCATGATCTTTAAGCGAAGATAATACATCCTCCGCTGTGGAATATTGCCCAGTTTTTGTCTTTTTTGGTTTCTCAACCAAACGTAACTTTTCAAATAAAATTGGGCCTAACTGTTTGGGAGAAGCAATATTGAATTCTTCTCCGGCAAGGGAATATATTTTTTGTTCTAAAGTTTCAATATCATTTGTCAATTCTTTGGAAAGTTCCTTTAAAAAGGAAGTATTAACATTGATTCCTTCAATTTCCATATCGGTTAAGACAGAAACTAAAGGCGTTTCTACCTCAGAAAATAAATTGGACAGGTTACCGTTTGCTAATTCTTTAGTAAAATGTTTTTTTAATTGTAATGTGATATCCGCATCCTCTACAGCATATTCGGTTTGTTTGGAGAGGGATATATCTCTCATAGAAAGCTGGTTTTTTCCTTTTTTACCGATTAGCGTTGTTATAGGAACTGGCTGATAATTTAAGTAGGTTTCAGAGAGTACATCCATATTATGGCGCATGTCAGGATTTATTAGATAATGCGCAATCATGGTATCAAATAGTTTTCCTGTAACAGGGATGTCGTAGTTAGACAAGACTTTGATATCGTATTTTATATTGTGACCAATTTTTTCAATACGTTCTTCGGTGAAAAACGGCCGAAATTCTTGCAGTATTTCTCTGGTTTCATTTTGTTCTTCTGGTAAACTTAGGTAGTATCCTTTTCCAGCTTCCCAAGAAAAAGAAATGCCGATGATCGCTACTTCTAAAGATTTCAGTCCTGTGGTTTCTGTATCAAAACAAACAGAGGTTTGTTGTAAAAGTTTTTCTAAAAGCAGTTTTCTACTTACGGGTGATTGCACTATTTGGTATAAATGGTCTGTATTTTCAATCGTTTTGAAACCATTTATCGTTTGCTCCTCAGAGATATTTCCCGAACCAGGAGCTGAAAATAAATCAAACTGCTGTGCTACTTTGACAGTTCCCAAAGCGCCGGAATTACTAGCTTTTTCCTGGGTATTTGCATACGATCTTTGGATGCTATCTGCAAGACGTCGAAATTCAAGATCTTGGAATATTGCAATAGTTTTGTCGAGGTCTGGTTTTTCAAATACAAGTTTATCTTTATCTAAGTTTACTGGCACGTCTAGCATAATTGTAGCCAATTGCTTTGATAACAATCCTAGTTCTTGATTTGCTTCTACTTTTTCTTTCATTTTACCCTTTAGCTCATGGGTATTTGCAAAAAGCCCTTCCATACTTCCGTAGGCAGCTATAAATTTCTTCGCGGTTTTATCTCCTACGCCTGGTAACCCGGGGATATTATCTACTGCATCTCCCATCATTCCCAAATAATCAATTACTTGTTCAGGTCGTTCCACTGAAAATTTAGCTTTAACTTCTTCAATACCCCATTTTTCATAACCATTGCCCATTCTTGGTGGGCGATACATGAATATATGTTCAGATACTAATTGGGCGAAATCCTTATCCGGAGTAACCATATAAGTGTCTAGACCTTGTTTTTCTGCTTTTTTTGCGAGTGTTCCAATAATGTCGTCGGCTTCAAATCCTTCTTTTATGATAGCTGGAATATGCATGGCCTCAAGTATTTTTTCTATGTAAGGGACAGCAACTTTAATAGCCTCAGGAGTTTCCTGTCTGTTGGCCTTGTATTCCGGAAAAGCTTCTAGTCGTCCTGTGCTGCCACCTTTGTCAAAACAAACAGCTAAATAGTCTGGTTTTTCTCTTTTAATTACATCGAGCAACGAATTGGTAAAACCAAGAATCGCTGAGGTATCTACACCCTTAGAGTTAATTCTTGGATTTTTTATAAAAGCATAATATCCTCTAAAAATTAGAGCGTATGCATCGAGTAAAAAAAGTCGTTTTCTGTTTGCCATAATCGTATGTAAAGATGTTCGAGAGTAGCTTGTATCCTAGCATCTTCTTAGAGGTTTTCTAATAGTACAGGTTGTGATACTCCTAAAGGGTAAAACTACGAAACTTTAACAAGATGTTAAAAAATGATTTTTATAATTACCGTTATCTTTGTAGGCTTAAACTGATGTATATGTCCCGTTGGCTAACCCTAATTATAACAGGAGCACTATTACTTTTTATTGAAGTGTATGCGTTTCAAAGTATAAAAACTTTAACTAAAAATAAAATAATTCGCTACAGTTGGATTTTAGGTGGTCTCTTTGTTTATGTGTATTTCTTTTACATAATTGCTACCTACGATCGTAATAACGGGCAAACACCAAGGTCGCAATGGGCTTTCGGAATTTTACTTTTAGTACTCTTACCAAAGCTAATTCTCGTTTTATTTATGTTTGGAGAAGACCTGTTTCGGTTTGTGAAAAAAGGAATCACTTTTTTCTCTTCCTCCGGAATTAAGGATCTCGATAGCAGAAGAGCATTTGTCTCAAAAATAGCCTTAGGAATAGCTGCCTTGCCATTTATGAGTATTTTATACGGAGTGATCAAAGGAAAGTACAATTATAAAGTTGTTAAGTACCAATTAGCTTTTAAAGATCTTCCGGATGCCTTTGATGGCTTCACTATTACACAAATAACAGATATTCATTCGGGGAGTTTTGACAACAGAGAAAAGATAGCTTACGGAGTAGATTTAATAAACCAACAAGAATCGGATGTCATCTTATTTACTGGAGACATTGTAAATAACTTTGCCCGTGAAATGGATGATTGGATTCCTGTATTTGAGAAATTGAAGGCCCCAATGGGTAAGTTTTCGATTCTAGGAAACCACGATTATGGCGATTATTCCAACTGGAAAAATGAAGCAGAGAAAGTAAAGAATTTTAATGCGATCAAAGGAATTCATCCTAAAATTGGTTTTGATCTATTACTAAATGAACACCGATACATAGAAAAAGACGGACAAAAAATTGCACTTGTAGGCGTTGAAAATTGGGGAAAAGGTTTCAATCAGGCTGGAGATTTAGAAAAAGCCGCTTTAGGAGTTCAAAAGGATGATTTTAAAATTTTACTTTCCCATGATCCAAGTCATTGGGAATACAAAGTAAAAACCGACGATTTTAACTATCAGTTAACATTGAGTGGCCATACCCATGGATTGCAATTTGGCATTGAGATACCTGGGTTCTTTCGATGGAGTCCGTCACAATATGTATACAAGCAATGGGCGGGATTATATCAAGAGTTTGGTAGGTACATCAATGTAAATAGGGGTTTCGGGTACCACGCTTTTCCGGGAAGAGTGGGTATATGGCCTGAAATTACCGTTATTGAATTAAAAAAAGCCTGATTAGTAGTATTTTAAAGATTAGATAATGCCTAGCTAACAAAAAATTAGTATTTTTGAGAGATTTATCTAAAATCAATTTTTATGACAAAATTTGGTGAAATTATAGGTGTCGATAAACCAGTGCTAATTGATTTTTATGCCGATTGGAGTGAATCTGAACCAAGTTTAGATACTCTTAGGGACGTTGCTGCCGCTCTTGGAGACCGGGCTAAAGTAATCAAGATCGATATTAGAAAAAATGAAATTCTAGCCGATGCCCTTCGTGTAAAGGGAAATCCTACTTTCATGATTTACAAGAATGGAGAAATGAAATGGCGCCAAACTGGAGAACAAGATGCCAATACACTTATTGGTTTAGTGCAGCAGTATTTCTAGCGCCTAGTCCTTCAAAACTATATCCTTCTCGTTTGTATGCTTCTAGAACTTTAGGTAGCGTATGGTATAAGTTTTGTTTAGCTTTAATGCTATCATGAAAAACTACCACACTTCCTTTTCTTGTATTTTGTTGTACGTTTCGAAGACATTTTTCTGGAGAAACTCTAGGGTCGAAGTCGCCCGATATCACATCCCACATCACAATTGTATATCCTTTTTCTCGTAGCTCCTTGGCGTAGGATGTTTTGATAATTCCATAGGGAGGTCTAAATAGTTTCTCCGTATTTGTTACTTGTTTACAATGGTCATGTATTGTTTTTTCTGCCTTGTAGACATTGGCAATATAGGTGGCTTTACTTACTTTTTGTGCATGCAGGTGGTTAAAAGTATGGTTCCCTATATGATGCTTTTCACTTACGATTTTGCAAAATATCTGGGTGTTTTTGAATGTTTTCTCCAATACAAAAAAAGGTGGCTTTTGCATCGTACTTCTTTAATTCGGTCAAAACAAATTCAGTGACTTCCGGAATGGGGCCGTCATCAAAAGTTAGGTAAATTTCTTTTGTGTTGGTAGTAAAACTCCATATGTAGTTTGGGTATAATTTCTTTACTATATATGGAGTTTTAATAGGGTATAAGCGCATGCTTATTACGGTTTGATGGAATCCATTTCTTCGTCTGAAATAATTTCCTCTTCAGGAATTTCATATCCTGAAATTTGCATGTACTTCATGAAGTCTCGATAAGCCTCTTGACCGTAGGCTACCTCTGTATCGTATTGAAGAATTTGACGAATAATATTTTCGTACATATATAAGTTCGTGTCGATATTATCCTCTATTAAACTTATATCAACGGCATTAAATTGGCTGTAATATGCCAAGTTTTGTTGTATTATTTTAACTAGCGTTTTAGTCGTTTCTCTTGCTTTATTTACGTCGCCTATTTTATAGTACATTTCTGGATATTCCAACGATAAACTAAAGTGTCCGAAATCTTCTATTGGCATTTTGTATAGCGATAAATCTAGAACATCTTTGGCGGTAACAGAATCGTTTTGTTCTAAAAACTTTTCCGATAAACGCATAAGATTGTTACGCAATGAAATTGCATTTTGTTTGCTTTGCGCATCTAGATATATTTTTCCGTTATTGATAGTTTTCCAATCTAATTTTTTAATGTTTGCATACATTTTTTCAGGATCTATTCTTCCCATATCAAAAATAGACTTTCCTTTGTTAGAGGTTTTAATAGGAACGAGTTTATAAGACATGCCATCCAATTGTAAGTAATCTTTTAGCCATATGTATTCCTCGTCGGCATTGGCACCACCTGTAAAGTATATGGGGCGTTTCCAGTCAAAATTATTAAGGATATCTAACATCAGAATACGATTTTTGGCAATTCCTTGTCCGTCTATGGTAATATCGATATAGTCTACCATTTTATCTGCATCTTTGGGAGCTACAATTCCTGATGCAATTGCATTCTTTTTGTTTACTGGAATTCGAATTTTATTGGATGGATAAAATTTTTCCTTAGCACCATCACCTGTATCTAAATAGGTAGCATCGTTGTCACTTGCAATCCATCGCATAAAATCCTTTATATCAAGAATGGAGTCTTTTAATGGTGGAATTGGGTAGTAATATGCTACGTCTAGCGTACCGTACTTGTATTGGTCATGTGTTAATTTAGAGGGTATTGGGTCTGCTTCATAGGTTTTCTTTTTCATTTGATCAATATACCAATCGGTTTGAAATAAACTGGTATTTACAATCTTGATGTCTCGTCGTACACCCTCTACTTGTTGCATATACCACAAGGGGAATGTGTCGTTATCTCCAATGGTAAAAATTATGGCATTTGGGTCGCAACTTTCTAGATAGGTTTGTGCGTTTAATTGCGCTAAATATCTATCTCCTCGATCATGATCATCCCAATTTTGGAATCCCATTAGTAAAGGAACCGTAACAAGTGATACTGCTGACACCGCAATAGCAACTGCTTTTTTACTAGTGTATTTCTTAAAGTATTCGTAAAGTGAAAGCACACCAAAACCTATCCAAATAGCAAAAACGTAAAAAGAGCCAACAACGGCATAATCTCGTTCTCTTGGTTCAAATGGTTTTGGGTTGGTATAAAATATAATTGCGAAACCTGTAAAGGCAAAGAATAAAAATAACGTGTAGAGGTTTTTCTTGTCTCTATTCCATTGGAAAACTAACCCTAAAATCCCTAAAAGTAACGGAAAAAAGAAGTAGGTGTTTCGGCCTTTATTGTGCTTTACGTGGTCTGGTAAATTTTTCTGTGGACCCAAACGCATTTCATCAATAAAAGTAATACCGCTTAACCAATTACCGTTTTCAATGTCTAAATGTCCTTGAATATCGTTTTGACGACCCACAAAATTCCACATGAAATAGCGACCGTACATATACCCAAATTGATAGTCTAGCATAAATTTAATATTCTCAAAAAAGGTAGGTCTTCGTTGGCTTCGTGCAGGTATTCCTGCGATTTTTTTATAATTTTCTTGCGATCCTGGATCTACCATTCTCGGAATAAATCCTTTGTGTTTACTAGCGTAGTTTGGGAGAACATTTTTGTAGCGGTTCACGATGACGTATTTACCGTCCTTTTTCTCGTATTTTGGCTTATCGTCTTTGTAGGGCGTTTCGGTATCTTGTTCTCTGTTGTATATAAACGAATAATACTTATCGTAAAAGACATTTGCATCGCCGTACTGCTCTCGGTTGTAATACGCTAATAGTTCGCGGGCACTAGATGGATTATTTTCATTTATAATAGTATCGGCATTGGCTCGAATAGGCAACATTAACCAAGAGGAAAATCCTATCATGATGAACAAAACAGAAAGTACCAGTGTATTGGCAGTAACTAGGTTTTTTGTGCGAGTGTAGCGCAATCCAAAATAAAAAAGTCCAATTAAAATAATACCGGCTATAATGGTTCCTGAGTTGTAGGGTAATCCAATTTGATTGATGAAAAATAGTTCAGAGACACTAAAAAACTTTAAGGTAAAAGGGAATAAAAACTTAAATACAAAAGTTAACACTAAAATAGAAACTAGTGTAGCGATAGCGGTAGTCTTTAGGGTGATATTCTTATACGTTTTAAAGAAATATACCATTACGATAGATGGAATCACCAGGAGGGATAAAATATGTACTCCAAACGATAGCCCAACTACAAAACTAATGATGACCAACCATTTATTTCCTCTCGGTGAAGAAAGTTCTGCCTCCCATTTAAGTCCTAGCCAAAAAAGGATAGCCATTAGAAATGAAGACATGGCGTAAACTTCGCCCTCCACAGCACTAAACCAAAAACTGTCTGAAAATGTATATGCTAAGGCGCCAACAAGACCACTTCCCAAGATTGTGATGGTTTGGTTGTCACTGAGTTTTTGATCGGTAACCAACATTTTCTTTGCTAAGTTGGTAATGGTCCAGAATAAAAATAAAATAGTAAAAGCACTAGCAAGGCCAGACATGAAATTTACCATGTAAGCTAAATTACTTGGATCATTGCTAAACATCGCAAAAAACGCTCCCAGCATTTGAAATAAGGGTGCTCCGGGAGGATGACCTACTTCTAAATTTACCGCTGTAGATATATATTCACCACAATCCCAAGAACTTACTGTAGGTTCTAGGGTTAGCGTATACGTAATTAAAGCTACGACAAAAGAAAACCATCCTAAAATAGTATTCCATTTTTTATAGTTAATGTTATTCATGAAATTTTTATAAGTTGTTGCGAATTTACTAATTACTAGCGTTTTTTAACCTAACAAAAATAAATTTTTGAATTGTTTTACGGAATAAAGTTATGTTAAAAGAAAAAAAACACAAAAAACATTTGTCAAAATAATTTTATCCTCTATATTTGCACTCGCAAAAAGCAATTGGCCTATGGTGTAATGGTAACACACCGGTTTTTGGTACCGATATTCAAGGTTCGAGTCCTTGTAGGCCAACAAAATCCTTACTATATGTAAGGATTTTTTTTATTTTAAATGTTTTTGTATGCGAAATTATAAAGTTTTATATTTGCATAATTACGCATTTTGGCCCATGGTGTAATGGTAACACACCGGTTTTTGGTGCCGTTATTCTAGGTTCGAGTCCTAGTGGGCCAACAGAAAACCCTCAGGCTACTGCCTAAGGGTTTTTTCTTTTATATCGTCTATAGTCTTTTTACTATTTCCAATAAAAATCGCATTATCAACCATAAATACAGGGCGTTTTAAGAACGTGTATTCTTGTAAAATATACTTTTTGTAGTCTAATTCTGTTAATTCTTTATTTTTCAGATCTAGTTCGCGGTAAAGTTTGGCTCTCTTGTTGAATAGAGCTTCATAGCTACCAGCTAGGGAATACATTTCCTCCAATTGGTTTACAGTGATAGGATTTGTTTTGATTTCTATTTTTTCGAAATTTTCGGTATCGATTTCTTTTAAAATTTTTCTACACGTATCACAAGTTTGTAAAAAATATACTTTCTTCATTGTATCTAAATCTTTAATAATATATTTGAGCTAAATTAAAGAGAAATATGAATATACAACTAGAGGTATTGCAAAAATCTAGACAGTTAATCCTAGAGCTTATAAACGATTTGACATTGGAACAAATTCACACAATACCAGAAGGCTTTACTAATAATATAGCTTGGAATGTTGCTCATTTAGTGGTGACACAACAGTTACTTCACTATAAACTAAGTGGGTTACCATGCCTTATTCCAGAGGATTTAATAGAAAATTATCGCAAAGGAACGAAACCCGAAAAATCTTTTACTGAGGAGGAATTTTTAGAAGTTAAAGAACTTCTAATAGGGTTACCAGGTACTTTAAAAGAAGATTATGCTGCGGGATTATTTCAAAACTACACAGAATATCCAACGAGTACAGGATATGTTTTGAGTTCTTTTGAAAAAGCAGTAGCATTCAATAATCTCCACGAGGGGATTCATTTAGGAGTTATAATGGCTTTGAAAAAGTTAGTATAATCTTTCGTAATTTTGTAAAAGATAAAAGCTTTTAGAATGAAATTTAATACAAAAACAATACATGGAGGTCAGTCTCATGAAGCCGCAACAGGTTCTGTAATGCCTCCAATATTTCAAACCTCTACTTATGCACAATCTAGTCCGGGAAAGCACAAAGGATATGAATATTCACGTGCACAAAACCCAACAAGAACAGCTTTAGAAAATGCATTTGCTGCAATAGAAAACGGAACGCATGGTTTTGCTTTTTCTTCAGGGCTCTCTGCTATTGATTGCGTTTTGCGATTGCTAAACCCTGGTGATGAAATTATCGCTGGAGATGATTTGTACGGAGGAACGTATCGAATGTTTACACGTTTGTTTCAAAAATACGGATTGCAATTTACGTTTGTAGACATGACCAATACAGATACGGTAACCGAAGCACTCACTGAAAAGACAAGGCTTATTTGGATGGAAACACCAACCAACCCTTTAATGAAGATTGCAGATATTGCAGCTATAACCAAAACGGTTAAAGCATATAACACGGATATTTTAGTGGCGGTAGACAATACTTTTTCTACACCATATATCCAACGTCCTCTAGATTTAGGCGCCGATATTGTAATGCATTCTGCTACCAAGTATTTAGGAGGACACTCTGATTTGGTAATGGGGGCCTTAATGGTAAAAGATAAAAAATTAGGCGAAAATTTACATTTTATTCAGTTTGCAGGAGGTGCTATTGCAGGTCCAATGGATTCTTTTTTAGCATTAAGGGGAGTGAAAACACTTCATTTAAGAATGCAACGTCACAGTGAAAATGGAAATGCTGTAGCAAACTTTTTAGTAGGTCACCCCAAAGTAGGAGAAGTGTATTACCCTGGATTGGCAAATCATGAGAATCATGAGGTAGCAAAAAAACAAATGGATCATTTCGGAGGTATGGTTTCTTTCCGCTTAAAAGACGAAAGCCAGCGAGCAGCATTTACTTTTCTGGAAAATACAAAGGTATTTACTCTTGCAGAATCGCTTGGTGGTGTGGAAAGTTTGGTGAATCATCCTAATACCATGACCCATGCATCTATACCGGAACCAGAACGATTAAAAATAGGAATTACAGATTCGTTAATTCGTTTGAGTGTTGGAGTAGAAGATATAGAGGATTTACTTGCCGATTTAACACAAGCCTTGGAAAAGGTATCCTAATTTATGCTCTTACCGAGCAGTAGTAAAAACTAAAAATGGAGCTGTATTAGCTCCATTTTAGTTTACTTTTTTCCAAACAATCGTTGGAAGAAATTTTTGGTTTTTGCGACAGTTTCTTTGCTTTCTTCTTGCATTTCTTTAGTTAGCTTACTCGCACTATTCGAAACATCTTTTCCTACCTCAGATGCTTTTTCGGATACATCCCCTATAGTGTCTTTTGCACTTTCCGCGTAGTCTTTAAGTTTCGATTTTATTTTTTGAGCTTCCTCACTTTCGAGTGCTTCTGTAATTTTCTGTTTCGCGCTTTCAGATAGTTCACTAAATTTCTCCTTTACTTGTTTTGCCTCCTCACTATCTAATACCTCATTTACTTTTTCTTTAACACTTGAGGCTAATTCTGAGACAGAATCTTGTATTTTTTTAGATTCCTCCGAATCTAATAGTTCTTCGATTTTTTCTTTGGTATCCTCTACGAAATCTGCAATTTTTTCGCCAGCTTCTCCAGCTATTTCGGATGCTTTTTCAGAAGTTGTATCATAGGTGTTTTTTACTTCCTCTACAATCTCATCCATCTGGGAAGTATTGTTTTCCAATTGTTCCTCATTTCCCTGTGCAGAATTCTTAACGGTTTCATCGTTAGTTTTTGCACTGTCGTTTTTCATATTTTCTTCAGCCATATTTATTTTAATTTAATTTTCCTTATTTAAAACCAACTCTTGCGATTGGTTTGGTAGGTATCGATAAATTCTTCATCGGATTTAGTCAGGTAAACTATACCTTCTACAAAACCAATAAGAATCGGAATGTATATCGTGAACGCCCCTATTATGACACAGGTTAGTGCCATGGAGATTACTGTCATGCTTAATAAAATGATGCCTTCTGTGTTGTAATTAAGAACAAACTTATGTACGCCTAAATACCCCAGTAAAATTCCAGAAATCCCTGCGATTATTCTTTTGCTTTTTTCTTTCTGAATAGGGTTTCCATCTTGATCAATAATTTCCATACCTTTTATTTAAATTCACTCTAAATTTATGAATTATTTATCAAAATTAGCCCATATAAATCACTTTAATAAACCAAGTGAAAATCATTAGAGTACTTCGTCTTATTTTTCAAGGTAATACTTAACTTGAAAAGTTGGAAGGTTTAACAAAAATGATATTTAATTTTGTCTACGATTGTCTGCGCTAGTCTTTGCTTGCTTTCTACTGTCCATCCTGCTATGTGAGGAGATAGTAAAACATTCTCTGCCTTGATAAGGTATGCAAAAGCTTTGGGAATAGTACCTTCACCAAATAGATTTTCAAATGATTTTTTTTCGTATTCAAGTACGTCTAATCCAGCGCCAAGAATTCTTCCGTTTTGTAGAGCTTGTACCAAATCTTTGGTAATTACAGAGGTGCCTCTAGCGGTATTTAACAACCATATTTTTTTGTGAAACTTGTTGATAAATTCGGTATTTACCATGCCTATGGTTTCTGGAGTTTGTGGTGTGTGTAGACTAACAATATCTGCGGACTCTTGAAATGTATCTAAAGATACTTGCTTGCAATTTTCATCACCTACATTTTGTTTGATATCGTAACAGATAGTTTGTACATCAAAGCCACGCAGTTTTTTCGCGAAAGCTTTTCCCATGTTACCATAACCAATTATACCCACGGTTTTTCCATCCAATTCAATTCCTCTATTTTCCTCTCGTAACCATTTGCCATTTCGCACTTCGTTATCTGCTTTATTCAATTTGTTGAATAAGGAAAGCAACATTCCTAAACTATGTTCGCCAACAGCATTCCTATTTCCTTCAGGAGCAGATATTAGTGTAATGCCTTTTTGCTTAGCGTAGTTGCAGTCTATATTTTCGAGACCGGCGCCAACTCTTCCTATAAATTTTAAATTTGTAGCTTTTGCTAGGAAGTCTTTATCAATGGTAAATCTACTCCTTATTATGATACCATCATAGTACTGAATTTGTTTTTCGATTTCAGATTTTGGTGCTTTATAATTTATATCGTTATCAAACCCTAAGTTTGACAGCTGATCTATCAAAAGACTATGATTACTATCTAAATGAAGTATTTTCATGGGTAAAGCGGGTGATTAATATTGCTCTTTCTCACTAGGAAAATTCTTGCTTTTAACATCGGATATGTATTGCTGAAATGCGTTAGTCATTTCACTGTATAAATCAAGATATCGTCTTAAAAATCTTGGACTGAATTCATGAGTCATTCCTATCATATCGTGTGTAACTAAAACCTGACCATCCACGCCTGCACCTGCGCCAATTCCAATAACAGGTATGGTTAAACTGGCGGCAACTTCTGCTGCTAAACCAGCTGGTACTTTTTCAAGAACAAGTGCAAAACATCCAAGTTTCTCTAGAAGTAGGGCATCTTCTTTTAATTTTTTTGCTTCTTCCTCTTCCTTAGCTCTCACCGTGTAAGTTCCGAATTTATAAATAGATTGTGGCGTTAAGCCTAAATGCCCCATCACTGGAATTCCAGCGGTTAAAATTCGCGATATAGATTCCGATATTTCACTCCCACCTTCTAGTTTTACAGCATGTCCTCCAGATTCTTTCATAATCCGTATTGCAGATTCCAACGCATTCTTTGAATTTCCTTGATAGGTTCCAAAAGGAAGGTCAACCACCACCAGTGCTCTGTATATTGCACGAATTACGGAGCTAGCATGGTATATCATTTGGTCTAACGTAATTGGTAAGGTTGTTTCGTGACCTGCCATAACATTTGATGCAGAATCTCCAACAAGAATTACATCTATTCCTGCACCATCTACTATTTTTGCCATCGTATAATCGTAGGCGGTAAGCATAGAAATTTTTTCTTTTGTCGCCTTCATTTCTATCAATGATTTAACAGTAACTCTTTTGTATTCTTTTTTTGCAGTTGACATGTTACACGTTTTTTTTGTAAAAATACTCAATTTATTCGTATAAACTTTATTCATTTTTCTCCCTATTTGTAAAGTTTAATTTTAGTAATTTTACACTCTAATTTTTTTGCCGAGGAAATAATTTCTATTATTTGGTTTTAAATTTTAGTTTTTTCTTTTATTATTGGAAGTACCCTCTAAATAAAAGATGTTTTCTGTAATTAACATAAAAGTGATGAACCCCTCCAATAACCTCAATATATTACAACCTGATACATGGGTAGATGCATATGCAGATTATTTATACAACTATGCAGTTGCAAGGGTAAATAATGAAGCTATTGCGAAAGATTTGGTTCAGGAGACATTTTTTGCGGGTTTAAAATCTGCTAAAAATTTTAAGGGAATTGCTACGGAGCGTACTTGGTTGGTTTCTATTCTAAAGAGAAAAGTTATCGATTATTATCGAAAAATTAACTCTAAAAAGGGGCAAGCTGAAATACGAATGAATTTCTTCGATAATGGAGACGAAGATGGAAATTGGTTGGAAGATCGTGTTCCTAATTCTTGGAGTAATGATACCGATCATTCTATAGAAAATGAGGAACTAAAATCACAACTTGAAAAATGTATCGATAGTTTACCTGAAAAATATGCTATGGTTTTCAGAATGAAAACAATACAAGAGTTTTCTACTGAAGAAATTTGTAAGGAACTAAATATAACAACGTCCAATCTTTGGGTTATCGTTCACCGTGCCAGAACGCAACTACGAAATTGTATGGAAAAGAATTGGTTTAATAGTTAATGTATGTTTTCAATATTTAAAATTACTTGTGACGAAGCCACAACAATTTGTGACAAAGCACAATATAACGAAGCAACACTCTTTGAAAAGTTGAAGCTGAATTTGCATATTATGCAATGTAAGTATTGTAAACTGTATTCTAAGCAAAATAGTTTTTTGAGTAAACTATACAAAGGGAACGCATTGGATTGTAAGAGTAGAAAATATTCTTTAGAGCAAGAAGAAAAACAAGCACTTAAAGAAAGAATGAAGAAATTTCTATAGTTTTTATTTTCCGATATATTCACGCACAGCTTATCTATTTTTATTATCATGAATTTTTTACCAGAAGCTATTGACGATTACGTACTACAACACTCGCAAAAAGAACCCCTTTTGTTACAGGAGTTGAATAAAGAAACTTGGCAAAAGGTACTAAATCCTAGAATGCTAAGTGGTGCTTTTCAAGGTCGGGTGCTTTCAATGTTGTCGAAACTAATTCGGCCAACATCCATCTTAGAAATTGGAACCTACACAGGATATTCGGCATTATGTCTTGCCGAAGGGTTATCCGCAACTGGAACATTGCATACTATAGATAAAAATGAAGAACTAGAAACCCTACAAAACAAATACTTCGAGAAATCTGGGTATAGGAATCAAATAACACAACATTTTGGTAATGCTTTAGATATTATCCCCACGCTTCAAACTTCTTTTGATTTGGTGTTTATTGATGCCGATAAAGGAAATTACGTGAACTACTTTCATAGCATCATTTCAAAAATTAATAGTGGAGGTGTTATCATTTCAGATAATGTATTGTGGAGTGGAAAAGTTGTTGCAGATTTAGATCCTAGAGATACGGATACAAAGGTGCTCTTAGAATACAATAATTTGTTGCAAAAAGACAGCCGTTTAGAGACTGTTCTATTGCCAATCAGAGATGGGTTAACGATTAGTAGAGTGAAGTAAGTGTTTTAACGATTGCGTTTTATAGGTCCTGTTAAATCATCAATATTATCTTTCACCTGATTTATTTCTTCGTTAATATCTTTAACAATATCTGTTTCGATACCTTGTGATTTTGCACTATCGTTTATTTCTCTTTTGATATCGTTTGTAGCGTCTTTTATTTGTCGCATACCTTTACCAAGACCTCGCGCAATTTCCGGTATTTTATCGGCGCCAAATAGCATTACTACGAGTAATATAATAACAAATATTTCTGGGCCTCCTATAAATAAAAACGATATAATCATAATTGGTACAAAGATAAATAAATTGTGAGTATGTTTAAAAATAAAAAGCCAAACGTTTATAGTTTGGCTTTTTAGTTTCGTAAATAAGTAATTAATCTGCGAGAATGATTACTTTGTTGTCTTTCATTTCAACTGTTCCAGAATTTACTTTTAAAGTTAAAACTTTATCATCTGCTGGTAGTTTCTCTATTTTACCGTGTAAATCATCAAAAGACAAATGATCTTGGCTATGTACATGAACCTTAATAGTACCTTTCTCAAGTACAGATACAATAGGTGCATGGTTATTTAACATTTGAAATTCTCCTTCTACACCTGGTACCGTTACCGAATCAACTTCAGATGAAAATAAAATAGCTTCTGGTGTTACAATTTCTAAAAACATATTTTTAATTTTTAATTTTTAGTTTTTATTACGAAGTATAGCTAACCATAATAAAAACTTAAAATTGATTACGCTTCCGCTAACATCTTTTCACCAGCATCAATAGCATCTTGTATTGATCCTTTTAAGTTGAATGCTGCTTCTGGATATTTATCTAAATCACCATCCATAATCATGTTGAATCCTTTGATAGTATCCTTGATGTCAACTAATACACCTGGAATACCTGTAAACTGCTCAGCCACGTGGAATGGTTGTGATAAGAAGCGTTGTACACGACGCGCTCTATGTACTACCAATTTATCTTCTTCAGATAATTCTTCCATACCTAGAATAGCAATAATATCTTGTAATTCTTTGTAACGTTGTAATAATTCTTTCACTTTTTGTGCACAATCGTAATGCTCATCTCCAAGAATATCTGGCGTTAAAATTCTCGATGTAGAATCTAACGGGTCAACTGCAGGGTAAATACCAAGTTCTGCAATTTTACGCGATAATACTGTTGTAGCATCTAAGTGAGCGAAGGTTGTTGCTGGTGCTGGATCTGTTAAATCATCTGCTGGTACATATACCGCTTGAACCGAAGTAATCGATCCTTTTTTGGTAGAGGTAATACGTTCCTGCATGGCACCCATCTCGGTTGCTAGTGTTGGTTGGTATCCAACAGCTGAAGGCATACGTCCTAATAAGGCAGATACCTCAGAACCTGCTTGTGTAAAACGGAAGATATTATCCACGAAGAATAATACGTCTTTTCCTTGTGCTTCTCCTGCACCATCACGGAAATATTCTGCTATTGTAAGACCAGATAAGGCAACACGTGCACGTGCCCCTGGTGGCTCGTTCATTTGTCCAAAAACGAATGTTGCTTTAGACTCTCGCATTCCTGGTTTATCTACCTTTGATAAATCCCATCCGCCTTCTTCCATAGAATGCATAAAGTCATCACCATATTTGATAATTCCTGATTCTAACATCTCTCTAAGTAAGTCATTTCCTTCACGAGTTCTTTCTCCAACTCCAGCAAATACAGACAATCCACCGTGCCCTTTTGCGATGTTGTTAATTAATTCCTGAATTAATACCGTTTTCCCAACTCCTGCTCCTCCAAATAATCCAATCTTACCACCTTTAGAATATGGTTCAATTAAGTCGATTACTTTAATTCCAGTATACAATACCTCTGTTGAGGTTGATAAGTCTTCAAATTTTGGTGCCTGACGGTGAATCGGTAAACCTGCTTTTCCAGTTTTAGGCAAATCTCCTAAACCGTCAATTGCATCACCAGTTACATTAAATAAACGTCCATATATATCGTTACCTATAGGCATTTGGATTGGGTTACCTGTAGCAAGTACTTCTTGCCCTCTTTGTAAACCATCCGTTGCATCCATAGAGATAGTACGAACTGTATTTTCACCAATATGTTGTTGCACCTCTAAAACAAGAATCGATCCATCTGCTTTTTTAATTTCTAAGGAATCGTAGATTTTTGGCAATTCAACGTTTTCTGTATTAAACTCAACATCGATAACTGGACCAATAATTTGAGAAACTTTACCTTTTATTGTAGACATTACTATGTGTAATTAAAGTTATTTAATTTGTTAAGTGAGTTTTAACCTCATTTTTCAAGGTGCAAAGGTAAATTTTTAAGTCGAATTTAAAAAATGTTTCTCCGTATTTTTAAGTTTATTAGTACAAAAAAAAGCCTCACGTAAAGTGAGGCTTTCTATTTTAAAGTGTTTGTTAAATTACTTTGCTAATTTAATCTCAACACGTCTGTTTTGTGATCTTCCTTCTCTAGTTTTGTTAGAAGCTATTGGATATGCTTGACCAAAACCTTTAGAAGTTAATCTGTCTGCAGAAACATTACCTGTGTTTACTAGGTAACTAACAACAGCAGCAGCTCTTTTTTCAGATAATTTTAAGTTAGAAGATTCTCTACCAGTGCTATCTGTGTGACCTTCTACGTTAAATTTAGCTTTTGGATTCTCATTCATGATCTTAGCGATTAAGTCTAACTTGCTTGTTACACCATCTTTGAATGAAGATCTTCCAGAGTTAAAGTAGATAGATCTAGCGAATTCCATAATTTTTTGCTTGTCTTCTTCTTCAAGAACGATTTCAGGACATCCATTGTTTGAAGCAACACCTGCAACGCTTGGACACTTGTCGTCTTTATCTAATACACCATCTCCGTCAGTATCTGGCCAAGGACATCCAGAATTTGCAGCAGGACCTGCAGTGTTTGGACATTTATCATCTTTATCAGCAACTCCATCACTATCAGCATCAGGACATCCGTTTAAAGCAGCTAAACCAGCAACAGTAGGACATGCATCATCTTTATCAGCTACACCGTCACCGTCAGCGTCAGGACATCCGTTTAAAGCAGCTAAACCTGCAGTATTAGGACATGCATCGTCTGAATCTTTAATTCCGTCGTTATCTGCATCTGGACAACCGTTTAATTCTTTTAACCCAGCAACTTCAGGACATGCGTCATCTTTATCGTATATTCCGTCTCCGTCAGTGTCTTTTCCTCCAAATTTAAGAACTAATCCTATTGAATGTTGGAAGTGATCTTGTACTTTATCTGCAAATTCTTTCTTTCCTCCTGTTTGGAAGTTTAATCCTAAATTATCGTTAAACCAAGTGTTGAATCCTAAACCTGCATTTAAAGTTCCTTCTCCTAAATCACCTAAGTTAGCATAACCACCACCTAAGTACACGTATGGATCAAACCAACCTGTTTGTCCGAATAAATGGTTTAAGTCGTACTTAACGTTTGCATCGATAGCCCAATAAAGCTCATCCATGTCATCCTTAGCGCGGAATGTTTTAATTTTGTTTAACGATCCTGCTAATTGCAAAGAGAAACCGCTGTCTAGGTATCTGTCAACAGTTATTCTTGAAACTGATGGTAAAATGTTCCAGTCACTAGTACCGATGTAATCTTTTGCGTAGTCAGAAAATTCCGTAGGAATTCTGAAATCAACGGCGTTAACGCCAAAACCAACCGCCCAACGGTTGTCTGAATCCTGTGCGCTTACCGTTGCTACTGAAGCGAACGTAAACAAAGCTATCACAGCTAATTTTAATTGTTTCATTATTAAAAATTTAAATTAAAAGTTCGTTTATATATATGGCAAATGTAAGTTGTTAAAACTTATTTACAAAATCAAATCTACAAAAACTTAGTAGAAGTGTAATATTTTTTATGCGTCTTTTTTTATAATACGCAACTCTTTTCCAACTTTTACAAATGCAGAAATAGCCTTGTCTAAGTGTTCTTTTGTGTGTGCAGCCGATAATTGCACGCGTATTCTGGCTTGTTCTTTAGGAACTACTGGATAAAAGAATCCTATAACATATATTCCTTCTTCTAGTAATTTATTCGCCATTTCTTGTGACAGTTTTGCATCGTATAGCATTACCGGAACAATAGCAGCATCTGCCCCAACTAAATCAAAACCTGCCTTTTCCATTTCTGTTCTAAAGTAATTTGTATTCCATTCTAAAGTATCTCGTAAACTGGTATCGTTAGAAAGAAGTTCAAAAACTTTGAGCGATGCTCCCACTATGGCAGGTGCTAAAGAATTAGAAAATAAATACGGTCTTGATTTTTGTCGTAATATATCTATAATTTCTTTTCTTCCCGTTGTATATCCGCCCATAGCTCCTCCTAAAGCTTTTCCAAGGGTTCCGGTGATAATATCAATTCGCCCCATCACTTTCTTTAGCTCTAAGGTTCCTCTTCCGGTAGCACCAATAAATCCTGCAGCATGGCATTCGTCAATCATAACCAGGGCATTATATTTTTCTGCCAAATCACAAATTTCATCCAGTTTGGCAACGATACCATCCATTGAGAATACCCCATCGGTAACGATAATCTTAAAACGATGGTTTTCTTTGTTTGCAGCAATGAGTTGCTCTTCTAAGGAAGCCATATCATTGTTATTGTAACGATATCTCGCGGCTTTACAAAGTCTTACACCGTCAATAATAGAGGCGTGATTTAAGCTATCGGAAATAATCGCGTCTTCTTTGGTAAGCAAAGGTTCAAATACGCCACCATTTGCATCAAATGCAGCAGCGTATAAAATGGTGTCTTCAGTTTGGTAAAACTCTGCAATTTTTGCTTCTAAATTTTTATGAATGTCTTGCGTTCCACATATGAATCGAACCGATGACATACCAAAACCATGGGTATCCATTGTATCTTTTGCTGCTTGAATAACTTCGGGGTGATTTGATAGCCCTAAATAATTGTTTGCACAGAAATTAATTACTTCTTCTCCTGTCGAAATTTTAATCACAGCATCTTGTGAAGATGTAATGATGCGCTCTGTTTTGTATAGGCCTGCTTCCTTTATGTTTTGTATCTCTGTTTGTAGGTGTTCTTTTAGCTGTCCGTACATAATTGGTAAAATTATTGTTTTTAGGTTTGTCAAAGTTAAGGGTTATACTTCTGCAACCAAAATTTCTTCATTAATATACACCAATAAAAGTTTGTGAATTGTAAATCCCATTGTTTCTAGAACAGCTCCGTATTTGCGAATCTGTTGCTCGTGTGATTTGGAAGGAGTTCCTGTTTTATAGTCGATAACGGTTGTGGAGTTTCCATCTATAACCAATCTATCGGGTATTATTACTTGATGTTCTATCGTTACAATTTCTCGTTCCTTGAGAATTTGTTTGTTTTTTGAAAAAAAAGAATCTAGCATGGGATGTTTTACAATAGATTGTAAAATTTTTTCAATAGTAATTCTGGTTTCATTATCCATTATCCCGATATTGGTATACCGATCTAATACTGCATCAATATCTTCTTCGGAATCTATTTTCGACAGTATTTCATGGAGTAAATTTCCATACGCAATCGCTTTTTCTTGTGCTGTGTTCCAAAGTTTGGAAGCACTTGCCAACATTCTCACATTGTGCTCTTGCCAAGGGGAAGAAATAAATGCCTTTAGTGTAGTGGTATTCTTTCTTATCTCTTTTTTAACGCTCTTTCTAGTTCCGTTTCCGAAGGTGTATTCTGAAATTTCCTCTTTCCAACGCTGTAATTCTTTTAAAAAGTGGATGAATACTCCCGAGTAGTAGTTCGTGTTTTCTGTATTTTTTAGCAAACGTTTTTCCGTGATGATATGCAATTGCTCTATAGGTCGTGTAAGCGCAACATACAATAGGTTGAAATTGTCTAATTCTAGATCCTCTCGCTGCTGTTGGTATTGTTTTTGAGTACTTGCATCTATCTGTTCAAATTCCTTGGTGAAAGGAACCAATAAAGCATTGAAATTATCGTATTTATTGGATGCTTCGGTAATCCAGGTTACGGGGTTTATTTGTTGGTATATATTAAGGTCGCAGGGAAATATAACTACTGGGAATTCAAGTCCTTTAGATTTGTGAACTGTCATTATTTGAACAGCATTTCCTCCTTCCGGAGCGACAATACATAGACTGTCTTTTTTTCTGTCCCAAAATTCAAGAAATCCTTGCATATCGATTCCTTTTGACTGCTGTTCAATAACAATATCTAAAAAGTACTGCAAATAGGCATTGGAAGTATCTGTTAATTTAAAAGAGCGAATAATGTTCTCCGCCTTTTCGTAAAAGGGTAATTCTTGGATTTTTTTAGATCGAAAGTTATGCCGAACTCTCGAAGTAGTTCAAAAATATCAGGGAGGCTGTGGTCTAGGAAGCTAGCAATAAAGGAATGTTTATCGATATTTACAGCCAGGTGGTCGTGTAAAAAATATAAAAAAGCAAAAAGTGTTTCTCGATCCGTTGGGTTTTGTATCAAGTGAAAAAGGTGGGTAATACATAACACCTTAGGGTCATTTTTTAATAATAAAGTTTCTGAGGAAACAATTGGTATACCATTTTCAGATAAGTAATTTGCCACTGCTATTCCATCGGAACGCTTTCTAACCAAAACACAAATTTCATCGAAATCAAATTCTTGATGTACGGATTTTATTTTTTCTAAAACTTCCCTGGGGTATTTTAAAGAATTCTCTTCTTTATCTTCTATTTTATCCAAAAATGAAAGGGAAACGTAACCACCCTCTCGCGTATTGTATTTTTGACTATTTCCCTCTACGTATAAATTTTTGTAACTCTCTTTATGTAAAAACTTTGCACTGTGTTGAAAAAAAGAGTTGTTGAAAGATATAATTTCTTCAAAACTTCTGTAGTTAGTGTCTAGTGATTTACTTGTTTTCGGAACCTGAAAAGGATTTTTAAACTCCGGATTGGTTGCACTTAAATGGATAAATTGTTCTGCTTTTCCTCCTCTCCATCTGTAGATGGCTTGTTTTCCATCGCCAACCAAGAGAAGGCTGCTCGATTCTTGTGCTAGAGCATTGTCTATTAGCGGTGTTAAATTTTTCCATTGCAAGGCAGAGGTGTCTTGCATTTCATCTATGAAATAGTGCATAAAACGTTGCCCAATTCTCTCGTAAATATACGGTGCTGGTTGGTCTTTAATATGGTTTGCAATTAGATGGTTAAATTCGGCATTTAGTCGAATGTTGTTGTCTTCTTTTATAGATGCTAATTCTGCGTTGATATTGTTAAGTACCGCAAGAGGAATAATATTTTTCAATATCAATCTATTTTTTAAATACCTGCCATAATGCTTTTGATATACTTGTTCGGAAGAGTAGTATAACGCATGGAGCTCCGGAGTTAGATTTTCGATACGTGCTTTTGCTTCCTTAGAAGTTTTCCCAGCGTACAAGTTTTTGTCTTCTGTGATAGTTTTATGCAGCCTGCCATTAAATTTTATGGAATCCGACTTGAGATACCTTATTTCTTTAAACTTTAAAAAGTGTTTTACATATTCTCCCGCATAAGCAAAGTCTGAAACCTCCAAGTTGTTTGCTTTTAGTAAAGAAGTTAGCTCCTTTACTATTTTTAAAAACTCTTTTTCTATGGTTTCATTTTCGGTTTTCAGTTTTTCTTTCAAAAGCAAAAAATCCTTAACGTGTTTTGTAGATAACTGCTTTAAATTTTCTGCATCGTCTTCTTGCAGTAGGATTTTTGAAATTTCATGTAGTTCTCTGGAAATATCCCAAGATTTATCATCGTCTGCTTTGTCTAACGAAAACTGAATAAGCAAATTGGTAATTTCTTTGTCTGTTCCTATTTTTGAAATAAGAACATCCACAGCCTCCTCCAGTAACGAGAGGGCATCCATCTCTACTTCAAAATGTAGCGATAAGCCTAAGTCATAGGCAAAGCTCTTGATAATTTTGTGTGTGAAACTATCAATGGTTGTGATGGAAAAAGAGGTGTAATTTTGTAAAATTGCATTGAGTATTTTAGTACTTCTTTTTTGTACAGTGGCAAAGTCTGTTGGGATTTCTTCTAATAGGATTTTTGCTAAATCGTTTTTATTACCTTCAGAAAACTCTCGCAGGTTATCTAAAACCCGTTCTTTCATTTCTCCTGCCGCTTTGTTCGTAAATGTTACCGCTAGTATTTTTTGAAAAAGAAATATGTTTTCAGATTGTAATAGGATTTTTAAATATTCTTTAACTAATGTAAAAGTTTTTCCGCTTCCTGCAGAGGCATTGTAGACGGTAAAAGTTGAAAGTTGTTGCAAAATTTTCTAATTTCTTGCAAAATAGTTTTTTTACCTAACATAGTAAAAGAAAGTATTGAAACCAGATAGATAACTACCCTCTAAACAAAAAGAAATCTTTTTTCATAGATTCAATTTTGGAGTTGTCGTTTGTCATTATGTAATCGATAGCCTTTTCTGTAAAAACTCTCCCTTTGTTGGTAAGAGAAATTATATTGTTGTCTATCGTAATCATATTGTTTCTACTGGCCAGACTTACGACAGATTTTGCTTTAACTTTGTGCCAATTAATGTGTTCGTTTAAATGATTGACATGTCTTTCTTTCTCTTCTTTATGATTGTTTAAGTGTAGTAAGAATGTGAGTAAGTGTACTTCTATTTGTTGCTGTTTGTCTCTGTATAATACAGAGATAAGCCCGTTTTTTGGGGCAAAGAAGTATACCGATAAAAATAGAACTCCCAACACGGTAGTCATAGATCCAGAAATAGATCCATCTAACCAATGTGCTATCCAATATCCTGTTATTGCCGAAAACACTCCAAATATAACGGCCAAAATTAACATTTTTTTAGGTCGTTTGTTAATAGATATGCGGTAGCAGCAGGGGTAATCATGAGGGCAACCACAAGAATTGCTCCAACAGCGTCAAAAGCACCAACGGTGGTAATGGATGATATGCTCATTAAACCGTAGTGTAAAATAGCTGGAGAAAATCCTAATGCAGTAGCAAGGCCAGTGTCGAAGGTGCTCAGCTTTAATTCTTTAAAAAAAGCAATCAGTAAACTTACCGATACTATTACGATACCCCCTACAACCCATAAAGCTTTTGGCCCGAGGTCTATGGTGTTTACTACCCATCGATCAAACGGAGCAAAGGCAAGTTCTCCCAGTAATACAGCATCGACATCCAAATGGACGTCGTTTGCATTTTTTGCAATTAAAATAACTCCAATACTAAAAAGTGCCGGAAATACAAGACCTATGGCAGTGTCTTCTTTTACCAATTTTGTCTTCTGAATATACTCGACTAAAACGACGGTTATAATTCCGGATAAGGTTCCTAATAAAAGTAACAATGGAGAATTTAAATCATGGGTGATAAAAAATCCTATCACTAACCCTGGTAATATGGAATGACTAATAGCATCACTAATCAAAGCCATTTTTCGCAAGACTAAAAATGTCCCCGGAATAGCACAGGCTATAGCTACCAAACTGGCAATAGCTTGTATTTCTATCTGTGCACTACTCATCCTTTAAGTTTTGATTGTATAGGTTTCCTGCAGCGGCATAGCCTTTTTTCGTCATGGACCACATTTTTCCGTTTATGGTGATGTAATCTTTTGCTTCAAGTTTCTTTAGTGTTTTGATGGTGTATCCTTGAAAATTATTTAAAATTTGAACTGCGTGAGGGTGTGATTTATCCTCATGTGTTTTTGCAATTTCAAACATAAAAGACAAGGTTTTATGCAGTGCTAAATCTCTTCTGCTACTCCCGAGTCTTAGTTGTCTAAAAAGTATTCCTCGAGACGGAGAAAATATAAAAGAGAATAGAACAAATGTACCAGCAACAAGCACAATTACCGGACCTGTGGATAAATTAGACTGACTTGCGCTTATACCAGTTCCTATAACCCCGGATGCTATTCCAAAAGCAGCCGCTAGTAGAAGCATTACTCCTAAGCTGTTGGTCCATTGTCTTGCCGCTGCAGCAGGGGCAAGAAGCATTGCACTCATTAAAACAACTCCAACAGTTTGCAAGCCTAAAACAATCGCTACAACAATGAAACTCGTAATTAAAATATCGATGAACTTTGTGTTGAAGCCCAATGTTTTGGTATAGTCTTCATCGAATAACAACAGTTTAAATTCTTTCCAAAATAACAACAGTACAACCAAACAAATACCGGTAACAGCAGCCATAAGCCAAACGTCTTCTACAAGTAGTGTAGCTGCTTGTCCGAAAAGGAATTTGTCAAGACCTGCTTGGTTGGCGTTAGGTTGTTTTTGAATATAGGTAAGTAGTAACATTCCGAAGCCAAAAAAGACCGATAAAATAAGCCCAAGAGCAGTATCTGTTTTCAAGTGGGTTTTTTTAACAATCCCACGTATCCAAAAAGCTCCAAGTAAACCACTGATTAAAGCTCCCAACAAAAGCACATTAGTGTCTTTGCTTCCGGTTAGCAGAAAAGCAATAGCTATACCCGGAAGAGACGCATGTGAAATGGCGTCACCAAGTAAGCTCTGTTTTCGCAATACGGCAAAGCTTCCCAACATACCACATATGGCTCCAAGAATCGCAGTTCCGAGTGTAATGGTTTGTAAGGTGTAATCTGAAGCAAGAAGTGTTATGTAATCTTTAAAAGTCATTATTGTTGTACGCTCACTTTATAGTTGATACCGTAGGTTTTGGTAAGATTATTATCGTTAAAAATTTCTTTCACTGGTCCAGTAGCTATTTTTTTAACATTTAAAAAGGTTACCCAATCAAAATATTCAGGAACGGTTTGTAAATCATGGTGCACAACGATTACTGTTTTACCTGCTTTTCGTAATTCTTTTAAGATGTTGATAATTGCAATTTCAGTGGTGGCATCTACGCCTGAAAAGGTTCGTCCATAAAATATATCGAGGCATTTTGAACGAGTGCTCTTGCTAAAAAAATTCTTTGTTGCTGTCCTCCCGAAAGTTGCGCTATTTGTCTTGATTTAAAAGCTAACATGCCTACTTTTTCAAGTGCTTCTAATGCTGCTTTTTTTTCTTTTTTTCCTGGTCTTTTAATCCAACCAAGACTACCATAAGTTCCCATTAAAACCACGTCTAATGCCGTAGTAGGAAAGTCCCAGTCTACACTGCCTTTCTGAGGAACATAAGCCACCATTTTCCTTTGGGATTTATAAGGTTTTCCAAATATGGAAATACTACCTGCAATAGGGGTTATTATTCCTAAAATAGACTTTATCAGGGTAGATTTTCCTGCGCCGTTTGGACCTACAATTGCCATGAGAACTCCCTCTGGGATCGCCAAATCAATATCCCACAATACAGGTTTGTAGTCGTAAGCTACTGTTAAATCATCAACGGTTACTGCGTATTTAGATTTCATAATTACTTTAAAGCATTAACAATAGTTTTTACATTGTAGGTATACATGCCAATATACGTGCCCTTCACTGTATTTGGATCTCCAAGAGCATCCGAATATAAGGTACCGCCAATAGTAACGGTATTTCCTGTTGCCTTTACGGCAGCCTGAAGTGCTTCAATAGTTCTTTTAGGAACCGAGCTCTCTACAAAAATAGCTTTTACCTTATTTTCTATAATAAATGTTGCTAATTTTTGAACATCCTGTACACCTGCCTCTGTAGCAGTAGACAAACCTTGTAAAC
The DNA here is from genome assembly GCF_002954385.1 of Tenacibaculum sp. SG-28. GTDB lineage: Bacteria > Bacteroidota > Bacteroidia > Flavobacteriales > Flavobacteriaceae > Polaribacter. The sequence continues at coordinate 236,351 of NZ_MQVY01000003.1, read as the reverse complement.
CAACTACTTGGAACTGGTGTTGTTTTCCAAAATAATTAAAGGCATCATGAGCAGTTACAAGAATTCTACCTTCAGTAGGTAGTTCTTTTATTGTAGCACCCACTCTTTTATTTAAAGAAGCTAGCTTTTTCAGGTATGCCTCCGTATTGGTGATGTAGGCAGCTTTATTTTTAGGATCCAGTTCTATCAGCTTACTCGAGATGTAGTTGGTTATCTTTATCCAATTGTCAATGTCAAACCAAATGTGTGGGTCGTAGTTAGAAGCAAAATTTTCGGAAGAAATTAAGGTGTTTTTTTCCAAAGCGTCTGCTGCAACAATCGTGTTTTTATGCAGGTGTTGCATCTTTTCGAAAACTTCCTCAAGTTTCCCTTCCAAATGAAGCCCGTTGTATACAATAATATCTGCTTCAAACAATTTTGAAACGTCTCCCTCACTTGCTTTGTATAGATGCGGATCTACTCCTGCGCCCATTAGTCCTTCTAAATTAATTTTATCCCCTCCGATATTTTTTACCATATCCGTTAACATGGTTGTGGTGGTGACAATTTTTATTTTGTCGTTTTGCTTTTTTTTATCCGATTGGCATCCACCAACAGTAAAAAGCATTGCCAAAAGTATGGTTAAAGTTCTCATATTACAATTTTTGAATAAATATATTATTGGCGACTTTGTTAGATACCGTTAGTGTAAGATTGCTCGTTTTTATCTGAACAGACTCATCAAAGGCCTCTTTCTCTATGACTTGAATTTTTTCGCCTAAAGAAATCCCTTGTTTGTCTAAAAACTTTAAAAATTCAGTGGAAGTATCGTGCACGCCAACACAAATACCTGCCTCATTACTCTCTAAGGTAGATAGCAAGCATTTTTCAATTATTTGTGAATTTCCATCTTGGTCTGGAATAGGATCTCCATGAGGATCAGTTTTAGGAAAATCTAAAAAAGCGTCTAGTTCCTTAATTAACTTTGGCGATTTTATATGTTCAAGTTGTTCTGCAACCTCGTGAACTTCGTCCCAAGAAAAGTTAAGTTTATCTACCAAAAACACCTCCCATAACCGGTGTTTTCTAACGATATTTGCCGCTGTTTTTTTTCCTAAATCTGTCAAGGTAACTCCTTGGTATTTTTTATAGACTACCACTTTTTTGTCTGCCAGTTTCTTAAGCATGTCTGTTACTGAAGATGCCTTGCTGTTAATTTTCTTAGCGATAGCATTAGTGCTAACCCATTTGTTCTTATCTGTTGCCAGATAATACACAGTTTTTATGTAGTTTTCTTCCGATTGGCTGTACATACCTTTTTAAGCTTTTCATTTGCAAAAATACAAATTTTGTTTTATATAAAGATATTTTAGATGCATCTAAAAAATAACTTACCTTTGCACTAAATAAAAACTCATCCTTCATGAAATATATTATCCTTTGTGCAGTATTTACATTACTGAATCAGGTCTCTTTTTCACAGACAACAATTAAAGGTAAAGTGACCTCTGATGGAGTACCATTAGAAATGGTGAGTGTTTTTGTGAAAGGAACCAAGGTAGGAGCCGCAACGGATGAGAATGGTTTGTTCTCTTTCGAAGTTACTACTAACGGAGAAATGGTAGTTGTATTTTCCTCTGTGGGGTACTTAAGCCAACGAAAAATACTAGAAGCTTCAGAAGGTGTTATTTCTCTAGAGATTGATTTAAAGGAAGATCCTGCTTTGTTAAATGAAGTGGTGGTTTCTGGAACTATGAAGCCCGTTAAAAACTGGATAGTCCTGTTCCTGTAGAGGTCTATTCTCCAACGTTTTTTATGAAGAATCCAGCGCCGTCTATTTTTGAATCTATGCAAAATATAAATGGTGTACGACCACAAGTAAATTGTAGTGTTTGTAATACCGGAGATATTCATATTAATGGTTTGGAAGGGCCGTATACCTTTGTTTTAATTGATGGGATGCCAATTGTAAGCGGTTTGTCAACGGTGTATGGTTTAACTGGAATTCCACAGGCACTTATCGAACGTGTTGAAATAGTAAAAGGTCCTGCATCTACATTGTACGGTTCTGAGGCAGTTGGAGGAGTAATTAATGTAATAACAAAAAATCCATCTTTGGCACCACAACTTTCAGTGGAGACTTATGCCAGTTCTTGGGCAGAAATTAATACAGATATCGGATATAAGTATGCTTTAGGAAAAACAAATGCTTTGTTAGGGGTAAATTATTTTAATTACCAAAATCCCATCGACAATAATGGCGATAATTTTACAGATTTAACCCTTCAAAACAGGTTTTCGATATTTAATAAGTTTACCTTTCCAAGAAAGAAGGATAAGTTGTTTAGCGTGGCAGGGCGTTATGTTTATGAAGATCGATGGGGCGGAGAAATGAATTGGAATTCGAGTTACAGAGGTGGGGATGAAATATATGGTGAAAGTATTTATACCAGTAGATGGGAAACTTTTGGAACCTATCAATTGCCAACAAGTGAAAACATTAGCTTTCAGTTTAGCGCAAATGGTCATAAACAAAACTCCTATTACGGAGATACATTTTATTTGGCCGAACAATATATTTCTTTTGGGCAGCTAGTTTGGGATACTAAAATTGGTAAGGTACATGATGTATTATTAGGAGCTGCATACAGATACACGAATTATGATGATAATACACCCGCTACCGCTGTAAATTCTGTCAATGAACCCGCTGTAACACATTTACCAGGATTATTTGTGCAAGATGAAATCACTTTAGCAGCAAACAATACCCTTTTGCTTGGTGCAAGGTATGATTACAATAGTATTCATGGAGGAATCTTCTCTCCACGAATCAATTACAAGTGGAATTCGAACGATAAGGAGGATGTTATTCGAATAAGCTTCGGGAATGGATTTCGCGTAGCGAATGTTTTTACCGAAGATCACGCAGCATTAACAGGTAATAGAGAAGTTGTTTTTACCGAGGAATTATTGCCCGAGACCTCCTGGAATGCCAATATAAATTATGTAAAAAATATCATTACTAAGAACAATGCTTTTATAACTATCGATGCTAGTTCTTTTTATACCTACTTCACTAACAAAATCATTCCAGATTACGAAACGGACTCTAGTAAAATTATATATGATAATCTAGATGGGTATTCTGTGTCTAAAGGGATTTCTATAAATGCAGATATGACATGGCAAAATGGTTTGTCAGTGCTAGCGGGAGCTACGGTAATGGATGTTTCTGTGATAGAGGATGGTGTTAGAAAGAGACAATTGTTAACCGAGAGTTTTAGTGGTACCTGGAGTATATCGTATGCGATTCGCTCTTTAGATATGAAAATTGATTATACAGGAAATGTGTATGGACCAATGGATTTACCTTTGTTAAATGATGACCCATCGGATAATTTTACAGATCCACGAGCACCAAAGTCACCTTGGTATAGCATTCAAAATATTCAAGCGACAAAAAGTTTTACCAATAACCTTCAAGTTTTTGGAGGTGTTAAAAATTTGCTTGATTTTACACCGGCAGCGAATAGTATTTTAAATGCAGACGATCCTTTTAGTGAACGCTTTGATCCTGCTTATGTTTATGCTTCTAACCAAGGTGTTCGTATGTTTTTAGGGGTTCGTTACAAGTTGTTTTAATGAAGCATCTATCGTGCATATCGCTTTTTTGTTTTGCTCTTTTTAGTATGGCACAGGAGCAGTCTTCTCTTTTGCAAATGTATACTGTGGAAGAAATGCTTATTCAACAGGTAAAACAGCCAAGGCCAGTAGTAGTATTTGTGCATACCAACTGGTGTAAATATTGCAAGATGATGGATAAAAATACCTTTACGGATTCTCGCGTAATTCAACTGCTAAATACGTCTTTTTACTTTGTGAAATTTGATGCCGAATCAAAAGAGGAAGTTGTTGTCAATGGGAAATCTCTCCAATACAAACTTTCCGGGTATCGTTCTGGCATACATGAGTTTGCAGAACGTATTGCTAAGAAAAACAATACCGTAGCATTTCCAACTACAGTTGTGTTAAATAAAAGTTTACATATCGACCTTCAGGTTAACTCCTTTTTATCTGCGGATTCTTTAAATTCTCTGCTGCTGAGGTATTTACAAGAGACTACAAAAACCAGTGATTAACTTTAAGTTAACATACAAAAGAACTGTTAACATAAAAGACACACTCTAATAATGCAACATTAATTTTAAGCTAACATTAGCTTTACAGCTTACCTTGAATTTTGCGCCAGATATAAACAGAATTCAATTAAGAATGAAAAAAATACTATTCATAGCGTTTTTAAGCTTATGTAATTTAGCATTTTCACAGAGTAAAGGTACTGTAACTGGTACATTAACCGATAAGGAGATGGACGGAGAACCCTTACCTTTTGCAAATGTGTTCATCAAAGGTACGACTATTGGGGGTACTACTGATTTTGATGGGAAATATACCTTCGAAGTTCCTGCGGGAAATCAAATTATCGTTTTTAGTTTCGTAGGGTACCAAACTATCGAAAAACAAATTGTTATAAAAGCTAATGAAACTATTGTTGTAGATCAATTATTAGGAGCAAACGAAGGGGTTTCTTTAGACGAAGTAAAAATTAATGTTGCAGTTAGTAGAGAAAAAGAAAGTGCCTTGCTTTTAGAACAAAAGAAAGCTTCTGTTATTAAAGAAAGTATCGGGGCACAAGAATTAGCAAAAAAAGGAGTGTCTGACGCCTCTGTTGCGACTACAAAAATTGCAGGTGTAACCAGGAGTGATGCATCGGGTGATATTTATGTAAGGGGTCTTGGAGATCGCTATCTTTCCACAAACATGAATGGGTTGCCAATACCATCCGATAACGTAGATAGAAAAAACATTAACTTAAACTTGTTTTCCACAAATATTATTCAAAATGTTGGAATAAGTAAAACTTACGTTTCTTCCAAATACGCCGATGAGGCATCGGGTAATGTGGATGTCGCTTCCAAAGAGTATACAAAAAATATGTTTTCTTTAAGTATTAACGGAGGGTCTAATTCTAACCTTTTAGACTATGGTGGTGATTTCAGACAAACACTTATTTCTGACGATATTACCTTCGGTTTTCATGAAAAAAATACGCCCTTGTAGATCAAATCACACAACAAGGCTGGGATACCAAAGCAGTATCTGGAACACCATTAAATTTTGGAGGGTCTTTTTCTTTAGGGCAAAAATTTAATCTTTTAGGAAAAGAATTTCGAGTTTTTGCAACCGCATCGCATTCAGAATCTGCCAACTATCGGACGGAAATATTTCGAGCGTATCGCGCAAACATTGAAGACGAATCATACCCGAGTTTAACTAGAGAAGCTAGTTTAGAAAAGGGGGCTACAGAAGACACGCGTGATATTGAAAGGTTTACCTATAATAACAATACCACCGGATACATCAACGTAAAACTTCGTTTTAATGACAACAACAAATTAAAGTACAATACCTTGTTTGTTAATAAAGGAGAAGAGGTTTTATACGAGGCAGGAAGACAAGGATTTGGTTTTGTTTTTGATCAAGATCCAAAGCAAGATGAAGCTTTTGTTAGAGACCAAAATTATAAGCAAACTACGATTTTTGTAAACCAATTGATGGGAGAGCACAAATGGTCTGAGTTCAATACACTTAGATGGGCTGGCGGATATAATTTTGTGTTGGCAGAAGAACCAAATAGAATACGAAATGAGGTAAATTTTGATGATTTCGCAAACACTTCTCAAATTGAGTTTTCAACGGTTGGAGATTTTCAGCAACGAAAGTCTACCCAAAAAATTGAAGATACCGAGTATAACGGATACATTACTAATGAGTTCAAATTAGGGCCTTTAGATGAAAATGAGGCAAAACCATTCAAGTTAAATGTAGGTCTTAATTACAGAAGAAAAGAGCGTTCTTTCCGATCGCAATTCGTTGGAGTGCGAGCAAGGGGAGTTAAGGCTCCTTCGATAGACGAGCTTTCTAGCGTGTTTACACAAACTAATTTTGACAATGGTACTTTGCGATTAAGAGAAGGAAAAGTAGATCGTTTTAATGCAGATTTAAATATACTAGCAGGTTTCGTTAATTTCGATTTTAATTTTGACACTAATCTTTCAGGTAACATTGGTTTGCGATACGAGTATGATGAAATTAACGCAATTTGGGACATAACCAACTATATAAACCCAGAGACAGGAACTCCTAGAATTGGAGATTTAGAAAGAAAATACCAAAGCTTGTATCCAAGTGTTAATTTAAAATACGAATTAAACGAACAGAGTTTTTTACGTTTTGCCTCTAGTGTAACACAAACTTTACCAGAGTTTAAAGAATTATCTCCTTTTGAATATGTTTCTCCAACAGGACGTGTTACTGTAGGTAATCCTAATCTAGAAAAATCAGATGTTTACAACGTAGATTTAAAATGGGAGTTTTTTCCGAGTAGATCGGAGTTGATATCTGCGACTGCTTTTTACAAGCAAATTCAAAATCCAATAAATATAGCGCAAGCAAGAGGATCTTCTGGGAATTTTAAATTTTTTAATACAGGAAACCAAGCCGATGTTTTAGGATTAGAATTTGAAGGTCGTATCGATATTCTTAAAAATGAAGACGATGCATCTCTTTTAAATTTCACTTCTAATATTACCAAAATGTGGTTTGAGCAAGATCTTTTGCCAAACTTTCAATACAACAATAAAACAACTTCGGAATTACAAGGAGCCTCAGATTTGATTGTTAATGGATCGTTAACCTATAATTCAAGAACCGAAAGAGAGTTTATGGCAACTTTAGTTGGTAACTATTCTTCGGATAAAATATTCGCATTAGGTAATCCGGAAGATTTTGAAAATAGTGACATTCTTTACAACGAGGAAATTATAGAAAATGGTTTTGTTACGCTTGATTTAATTTTAAGTAAAGAGATTACCAAGGGCTTAACTGCCAAGCTTATTGGAAGAAATTTATTAAATCCGAACATTGAACAGTCGCAGTTGATACGTGATCAAAATACTGGGGAGGAAACCAATCAAATTGTTAGGAGATACAATAATGGCACTCAATTTAGTCTTAATTTCACCTATAACTTCTAATTAATATTTACTTAACACTAGAGTTGTATTACCGGTTATTCGTAACATATATTTAATAAATACCTAAAGTTTACACTAAATAAATAATATTTATTTGCAGCATAAAATTTAAATATACTCAGTTTAATAAATCAAACAAAATGAAAAAAACACAATTAAGATTATTAGGAGTAGCATTATCGTTTGCGGCTTTAACTTTCACAAGTTGTGGAAGTGATGAACCAGATCCAATTGTACCAGATCAACCTCAAGTTATTGAGGATTTAAATAATGGTATTATGAGAGGTGCTTTAGACCAAGATTTTATTCTAAATGCCTCTACTGCTTATTCTTTATCAGAGGCTTTTACTGTGCAAAGTGGTGCAACCTTAACTATTCCTGCAGGAACTAAAATTACTGCTGAAGCCGGAGGAACGGAGGTTTTTCTTGCTGTTTTAAAAGGTGGTAAAGTTAATATATTAGGTACGGCAGCTAATCCAGTTGTTATGTCATCTGTAAATCCAGCTCCTGGAGATTGGGGTGGTGTAACAATATGTGGAGATGCAACTACTACTGCAGGAGTTGATGCGGAAGCAGAAGTAGGAGGTTTTAAATACGGAGGTTCTAATGACGGAGATACTTCAGGGTCGATTAGTTATTTAGTTATAAAAGGTTCTGGTGCTCAGATTAATTCTGAATCGCAGTATAATGGTCTTTCTTTATATGCTGTTGGTTCAGGAACAAGTATTGATAATGTAGCCGTATTAAACGGTTCAGATGATGGAGTTGAATTTTTTGGAGGAACTGTATCTGCATCTAATATCTATATTGAAAACTGTGAAGATGATGCTATCGACTGGACAGAGGGTTGGAATGGAACTGTTACCAATACTTATATTTCGAATACTATAGGTGGTTTTTCAACTGCTTTCGAAGGAGATAAGGTGAACAATAATCCTAAATTTGTAAATGTTACCGCTGTTTCAACAGTGGGAGGAACTGCTTTACAGTTTAAAAAAGAATCTGGAGCGACAATAACTGGTTTGTCTTTAACTGGTTATGATACATCTATCGATATGCGTGATGGAGGGCCATTGGCAAATGTACTTATCGATGGTGTAGCTGCAAATCCAAGCAACAATTACACTAACCCTGCAACAGTTGATGTTAATTCTTTTACATGGGCAGATTCTGATCTTACACCAAATACTGCGATTTTACAAGGAACGGTTTCAGGAACAGTAACTTTAGATCCTGCAATTGCTTACACTTTAAATTCGGCATATATCGTACAAGCAGATGGCGAGTTAATTATCCCTGCTGGAACAAAAATCGAAGCTAGAGATGGAGGTACTGGTGTTTATTTAGCTGTGTTAAAAGGTGGAAAAATAGATATACAAGGAACTGCTGATAATCCTGTTGTAATGTCTTCTAAGGATGCTAATCCTGGAGATTGGGGAGGATTAACTATTTGTGGTGATGCGACTACTTCTGCTGGAACTAATGCAGAAGCAGAAGTTGGAGGTTTTATATACGGTGGATCTAACGACGCAGATAATTCAGGTTCTATCACATATTTAGTGATTAAAGGTACAGGAGCACAAATTAACTCGGAGTCGCAATATAACGGGATTTCTTTGTACGCTGTTGGTTCTGAAACAACTATTGAAAATGTTTCTGTAATCAATGGTTCTGATGATGGTATTGAATTTTTCGGAGGCTCAGTGTCAGTAACAAATATTTATTTAGAAAATACAGAAGACGATGCTGTAGATTGGACGGAAGGATGGAACGGTACGGTTACTAACACGTATATTTCTCATACTATTCCTGGTTTTTCTACTGCTTTTGAAGGAGATAAAGTAAATAACAATCCTAAGTTTGTAAATGTAACTGCTATCTCTACCGAAGGAGGTACCGCATTACAATTTAAAAAACAATCTGGTGCTACGATTACTAATTTATACTTAGAAGGTTACGACAAGCAAATTGATATGCGTGATAATGGTCCTTTAAGTAATGTGATTATAGACGGTGAAGCAGCTGATACTAGTGTTGACTATAATTCAGGAACGCAAGTAGATGTGTCTGGATGGACATGGAAAAATGCTAGCCTATAAGCATTTTTAATTAAAAATATTAAAAAAAACCGAGCTTTCTAGCTCGGTTTTTTATTTGTATCTCTGTAGGAATTAAGAAATGGGCTGTCGCAGCACTATTTCTTCAAAGTCTTCTGTTCTCTCTGCGTCTTGGAAAATTTCTTGAAATTTAATTGGAGGAACGGTTAACTTTCTTTTCTGTAAGTCTAACCAAGCTCCATATACGCTTATTATAGCAGCTAGTTTACCTTGCGAATTAAATACCTCGTGTTGTATTTTCCATCGTTCCCCTTTTGCAGACAAGCCAATAACCTTTAAGTTCACGGAAATGTCTTCACCCATGTGAATTTCCTTTACAAACTTGGTGTTTTCTTCAAATAAAATTGGCCCTACCAACTCTTTGGTGAAGTCTTGAACAGTGATATTGTGTTTTGCGAAAAAACGCAATCTCGCTTCGGCAGCATAATCATTATAAGCGGTATGACGCATGTGTATATTGGCATCAAAATCTGCCCAACGAGTAGAAAAATTTACAGTAAAATTCATTTGATAATGTTTAGACTGTAAAATTACTTAAAATTAAAGATATGTGTAAAGGGGACCTATTGTTAAAGTCTTTATAATTTTACTTCCCTATTAGGATTTCACGTCTAAAATGTCTCGTAAAGAATTTCCTAATAACATGAAGGCCATTACCAAGCCCATTATAGCGAGTCCAGGAATTATTGCCAGATACGGTTTCCCCAAAATAATATAGTTGTAGTGATTTTTTATCATGGCACCCCAGGATGGAGTAGGAGGTTGTGCCCCAATACCAAGAAAACTCAATCCGCTCTCAATAAGGATAGCGGCCGCAAAATTCGCTGCAGAAATAACAATTATCGGTGCAATTATATTGGGTAAAATATGTTTAAAAATTATTCGGATATCGGAGAAGCCCAAAGCCCTGGCAGCCTCTACATATTGTTCTTGTTTGGCACTGATTACCTGTCCTCTAACGATACGAGAAACCTCTACCCACATGGTTATACCGACCGCGATAAATACTTGCCAAAATCCTTTTCCCAATGCAAGGGTAATTGCTATTACTAAAAGTAAGGTAGGTATCGACCATGTTACGTTAATAATCCACATAATTAACGCATCTATTTTTCCGCCAAAATAACCTGCAATAGCACCAATTGGTATGCCTATAATTAGGGAAATAAATACGGCGATAAATCCAATAAAAAAAGATATTCTCGTTCCTATTAATAGCCTACTTAGAAGATCTCTTCCATATTTATCGGTACCAAACCAGAATGTTTTCGTGCGAATATACTTTTTAGGATTATTATTTACGATACTTAAATTGATTTTTTGTGTTAGTTGGTCAGCATACTTTACAATTTCTAAATGGTCTTCTTTAATAGTGTAGGATATAATTGGAATTTCCTTCGGAGTAGTTTTTTTACCATTTTTTAGAATGCTCCACCAATTTTCTTTTTCTTCTTCTAGTGCTGGTATTTGTAGCATTGTAACCGAAAAACCAGGTGGCTTGGAATGTATTTCCAAATGCATATCATTGGCTGCGGTGCTATTATCTGGGGCCAAAGCATAACAAAAAACAGCAATTAATCCACAAACAACAATATATACCAAGCTGATAAACCCCAGGGTGTTATTTTTACCAATACGCTTTAAATTATTCCAGATAGATTTTGAAGTAGCCATGTCTCAAAACTATTGAATCATTAGCGCTTCACCAACTTTTTTATGGCAAATTTAACAGGCACTCGGTTGCCTTACTTTTTGATTATTAATTTTGGTTACTTAGGAGATTAAACGGCATAAAAAACGAGAATTTACACCAGTAAATTCTCGTTTCTTTAAAGATGTTTTTTATTAAACCAAAGCAACAAAAAGACCTTCTTCTGTTTTTTCTACGGATGCGAGTTTGTTTTTGGTTAAGCCCTTGATGGTTTTATCCCATTTCTTGTTACTCAAGCCACTTTGCGCTTTGAGGTCATTTAATATTATTTTTTCGGCTTTCTGAAGTAGTGTTAAAACCGCTTTTTCGTCATCGTTAAGTGCTATCTCTGGTACCTTTTGTTCTGGTTTCATTTGTGGAAAAAATAGAACCTCCTGAATAGACGGGTTGTTGGTTAAGAACATGATTAGTCTATCCATTCCTATTCCTAGGCCAGAAGTAGGGGGCATTCCATACTCTAGGGCTCGTAAAAAGTCATTGTCAATAAAATCTCCTGCTTCGTCGTCTCCTCTTTCCGCCAATTTTAACTGTGCTTCAAAACGTTCTCGTTGGTCGATAGGATCATTCAATTCGGAATACGCATTTGCAATCTCTTTCCCACAAACCATTAATTCAAAACGTTCTGTTAGTTCCGGATTTTCGCGGTGTTCCTTACACAATGGAGACATTTCCTTAGGGTAGTCAGTAATGAAGGTTGGCTGGATATAGTTACCCTCACATTTTTCCCCAAAAATTTCATCGATCAATTTTCCTTTACCCATGGTGTTATCTACAGCAATACCCATGTCTATCGCTGCCGCTCTAATTTCATCTTCCGACTTTCCGTTGATATCAAATCCAGTGAAGTTTTTTATAGCGTCTGCCATAGTTACCCTTGCATACGGCGCTTTAAAGTCTACATGATGCTCGCCAAAAGTGGCTTTGGTAGTTCCGTTTACAGCCATGGCACAATATTCTAAGAGTTTTTCCGTAAACTCCATCATCCAATTATAATCTTTGTAGGCCACGTATATTTCCATGGCAGTAAATTCAGGATTATGCGTTCTATCCATACCTTCATTTCTGAAGTTCTTCGAAAATTCATAAACGCCATCAAAACCTCCAACAATCAATCGTTTCAAGTAAAGTTCATTAGCGATACGCATGTACAACGGAATGTCGAGGGCGTTGTGGTGCGTCACAAAAGGTCGTGCTGCTGCACCTCCCGGTATTGGTTGTAATATTGGCGTTTCTACCTCGAAGTAACCAGCATCGTTAAAAAATTGACGCATGGCAGTAAATAATTTTGTACGTTTTACAAAAACTTCTTTAACCTGTGGGTTTACTACCAAATCTACATAGCGTTGGCGATATCTCAATTCTGGGTCAGAGAAAGCGTCAAATACATTACCATCTGCATCTACTCTTGGTTGCGGTAAAGGTTTTAAGGATTTACTAAGTAGGCTGAAGTTTTTGACTAAAACTGTTTTTTCTCCTACTTGGGTGGTAAATAATTCGCCTTCGATTCCAATAAAGTCGCCAATATCTAAAAGTTTTTTGTATACCTCGTTGTATAGGCTCTTGTCTTCTCCAGTACAAATTTCATCTCTGTTGAAATATACTTGAACCCTGCCAAAACTATCTTGCAACTCAGCAAAAGAAGCTTTTCCCTGAATACGACGAGACATTAGTCTTCCAGCAATAATAACTTCTTTACCTTCTTCAAAGTTTTCTTTGAGTTCCTTGGAGTTGGTGTTTAAAGGAAAAAGGTCAGCGGGATATGGATTTATACCAAATGCTCTTAATTTGGCAAGCTTTTCTCTACGTACAACTTCTTGTTCTGATAATTGCATTGTTTACTTTTTTTAATAAGGAAGCAAAGATACAATCAATTGCAGAATAAACCAACGCATGTAAATAGGAGTTTTTTTAAAAAATAATCAAAAATTATTGTAGGTTTTGATTTAGTTTGTATATTTGCAGGCTGTCTTTTTATAAAAGCAGCATTTAGTTGTGTTGTTAAGGTGCTTAAATGCACCATGGTTTTGTTACCAATGGAAAGCTTCCCTGAGATGGGTTGCTTTTTTTTTGCCATTTTTTTAACCCCAAAAATTTGCTTTGAATTCCCAAAATGTGCTCAGAAATAAAACAAAATATACCACTGCAACCGAAAATTTTATCGTAGCAGAAGCCAAAAACCCCAGGAAGGCACCAAAAGACGCTTTTACTGCTCTATTTGTATCCGTGCCATCGTAGAGCAGTTCTCCAACAAGAGCGCCAACAAATGCACCAATCAGTATCCCAAAAGGAATGGGTGAAAAAAGTCCGATAACCAAACCAATCGTCGTTCCGTATACCCCATATTTTGATCCTCCAAACTTTTTAGTACCCAAAGCAGGAATAAAATAATCGAGGATGAAAATCAAGAGTGCAATGCAAAACGTTACTACTAAAAAAGAAGTGTCCATAGGAACAGCCTTACTCAAATGCAGTAATAACAAGCCTGTCCAGCTGGTAATAGGCCCCGGTAAGACAGGGAGAAATGCTCCAATAATCCCTAAAAAAGCCAATGTAAATCCTAAAAGTAACAGTATAATATCCATATAATTTGTTGTTCATTTCTACGCTACCAATTAGACGTTAAATGTTAAAATTTGTTACTTTTAACTAAGAAATTAGTTTTAACTAAAAAATTAGTTATATTTGTATTGGATATACATTTAAAACTGAAAAAATGAATAAGCAGTTAACAAAAGCAGAAGAGCAAATAATGCAAGTTTTGTGGCTTTTAAAAGAAGCCTCTGTAAAAGAGGTGATTGCAAAAATACCAGAGCCAAAACCTGCGTATAACACAGTCTCTACAATTATTAGAATACTAGAATCTAAAGAATTTGTGGGTCACAAGGCCAAGGGAAGAGGTTATGTGTATTTCCCAATTGTAGAAAAAGATTCGTACAGCAACCAATCGATACACAAATTGATGAATGGCTATTTTAACGGATCTTTTCAAAGCTTGGTTTCCTTTTTTGTGAAGGAGAATAATATGGATATACAAGAGTTGGAACAAATTTTGAAAGAAGTAAATAAAAAGAAATAGCTATGGTAGATTATTGTATTCAAGTAATCCTTTTTCAGATCATATTTTTGTTAGTGTATGATGTGTTTTTATGTAGAGAGACTTTTTTTAAGAAGAATCGAATTTATTTATTAGCCACTGCGATGGCTTCATTTATACTCCCAAAAATGCAGTTTTCTGTGCTTAGAGAATCCGTTAATCCCGAGTTTTATGTGCTTCTTCCGGATATTATTATTTCGCCGCAAGCTGCTATAGAAAAAAAAGAATGGTATGCATCTTTTTCAACCTTAGATACTATTATAGCTATTGGTTGCTTTGTATTTTTAGTAATTTTTATACTTAAGCTAGGTAAAATAGGTTGGCTTGTTTATAAAAATCGTTCCATTACAAAAGCAAATTACCATTTGGTAGTCTTACCGAATACCACCAAGGCCTTTTCTTTTTTTAATTTTATATTTATCGGTTCGCTCATTGCTAAGTCGAAACAACAAGAAATTGTACAACATGAAATCGTTCACGTAAACCAAAAGCACACGATAGATTTGTTATTTTTTGAACTGCTGCGAATTGTAATGTGGTTTAATCCGATGGTATACCTATACCAAAAGCGAATCACCTTAGTACACGAATATTTAACTGATGCTGAAGTTGGTAAAACCATGGAAAAAGACAACTACATCAGTACCTTATTAGCAGATGTTTTTCAGGTGGAAAATATCTCTTTTACCAATCAATTTTATAAACAATCACTTTTAAAAAAACGAATTATTATGATTAAGAAGAATCACTCCAAAAAAGCCAAACAATTAAAGTATTTATTTTTAGTACCCGCATTAATAGCCATGCTGTTTTATACGTCGTGTAGTAACGAAGCAGAGGTCGAATCCTCTATTTCAGAAAAAGAACAAATTAAACTTTACAATGGAGATAAGAGAGAACCTATAACTATAAAAGAAGTTTCGAGCCATTTCGATGTCAATTCTTCCTATGATAATCAAATATTAGGAACGGAAATTGATTATGCAAGTTTATCTGCTGAAGTAAAAGAAAGTATTAAAATGTTATTTAAGAAAGGAATAATACATGATGGTGAAGTTAAGTTTTCGGAGTACAATGGTAGAAAAATTATTAATATATTTCCTGCAACACCCCCTTCTAGTAAAAGTACAGTGATGCAGATCGAAGAGGTACCTTTTTCTAAATTAGATAAATATCCAACTTTTCCAGGATGTCCTGAAGGGGATAAAGACTGCCTTCAGAAAAGTTTTAACACCTTTGTAAAGAATAATTTTGACGCTACTATGGCAGATAATTTAGGGCTCAAAGCAGGTAGAACACGAATTTTAGCGACTTTTCGAATTGGGAAAAATGGTATGATTACCGATCTTAAAGTTAGGGCACCCCATGAGAAATTAAAAGAACACACGATGCAAATCTTACAACAACTACCAAAGACGCTTCCGGGTGAAAAAGATGGTAAAATTGTAGAAACATCGTATACGCTTCCAATTCGTTTTGAGGTAAAATAATTAAAACATGCTTATTAAAAAGATAGTATGGTTTTGGGTAACTTTGGTAGTATCCTACAATAGTATTGCTCAGGAAGATACCTACAAAGAAGAAACCCATGATTTACTTCAAATCGGTAGGTATAAAGAAGCTTTGAAGTGCCTAGATGGCGCTTCAGCATCTTTTACTGTGTTGCGACAAAGGGCTGAGATTTATGAAAAAATTGACGAATACCAAAAGGCAATTTTTTGGTACGAAAAAGCATTACAACTTAATGAGGATGTTGTCCTAAAAAATAGATTGGCGCGTCTTTACAAAACGATAGGGCAGAATTATAAAGCCATTTCTATCTACGAGGGTTTGCTTGCAAAAGACTCCGATAACTCTCTAGCTGCCTACCAATTGGCGAAGTTATTACTACAAGTAAAAAAACCAAAAAAAGCAATACCACTGTTACAAGAATTACAGAAAGTAGATACCGAAAATGCTAATTATTTTTACCACGAAGGTATTGTTTATACCATGCTTAAAAATAAAAATAAAGCGATTGATAATTTTTTGCAAGCCTATCGTAAAAACGATGCTCATTTTAAAGCAATAGAACGTCTCGCCTATGCCTATGTGCTATTATATGACAAAGATTCTACTGCGCTATTTGTGAATCGTGGTTTGGAACTACGTCCGGAGCATATCGCTATGAATAAAATAAAAATCAATGCTTTATATCGCGATAAAAAGTATGCTAAAGCGGAACAGCTGTTGCAAAAAATGGATACGATTACTCCCAATGCTATATATGTAAAAAAGATGTTGGGGCGAACTTGCTTGAAGCTAAAAGAATACCAAAAGGCAAAACAATATTTCCAACAAGCCCAGAAACTAGACAGAACCGATTATAAGATTTGCACCTACCTTGGAGATATCGCCTATGAGGAGCAAATGTTTAAAGATGCTAGTTTGCACTACATGATGGCTACCTTTATTGGAAAAGATAAAAGAGATGCCGAATATTACCAGCTGGCAAGAACACAAGAAAAACTAGAAAAGCCCAAAGCGGCACTAAAGAGCTATGCAAGTGCCATGCAAGAAAATAGAAATAATTACCGAGCATTGTACCAACTGGCAAATTTATCTGAAAACATTTACGAAGATAAAACCATCGCATTGCGACACTATCAAAAGTACCTAGAACGATTTAAGAGTTCTGATCCGGTGTTAACCAAGGCGGTTGATGAAAGAATTGAAGAAATTAAAAAATTCTATTTCAAAAAAGGAATTTCACTAGAATAAAAGCAAGGAATAGCAAGTATTTCTTACAATGCATGGATACCAGTAAAATAATTTGTACTTTTCCTCTAAAAACCAACTAGATGCGATGGTGCTCGATTATTTTCTTATGCATGTGCATTACCTTGTTTTTGTCTTGTGATTCTGGTGTTTTTTCAACAAAGAATTCGAAGCATGCGAATACAGATTCCGTTATGGATTATGGTACTGTAGATGTTTCTCCTTATTTCGAAGTTTGTGATAGCTTAACTACTGTCGAAAAAGAAGATTGTTTCCGCACAACCATGCATGCTTCTGTTGCCGAAACGTTAGGAGGTGTTTCTTTTTTTGTGACCAAAGATATTGAGGAAACGGTTCTCGTGTATCTGCAGATCAATGCAAAAGGAAGAATAAAATTAAAAAAAATAGAAGCCACTGATTTACTCGAAGAGGAAATACCAGAATTAAAAGAAGTACTGCAAAAAGCAATACACGAATTGCCGAGAATTCATCCAGCCTATAAAAATAATCTACCAGTAACTTCAGAGTATATTTTACCTATTACTGTTTTTGTACAAGGGACAACGTAATGTTAAAAATGCTTGCGAACTAAGGCACAGTGTAGCAATTATTCTAACCGTAATAATTCTTCAACAAAATCACGGCTATTCGAAAGTCTTGGAACCTTGTGCTGACCTCCTAACTTTCCTTTTTCTTTGAGCCAGTCGTAAAAAAGGCCTTCTCTTGCTAGATTAATTTTGGGCATAGCCAAGGTCATGTTGTTATAGCGTTTTGCTTCATAGTCTGAATTACATGCTTTTAGAGAGTTGTCTAGAAGCTCCGTGAAAAAGGATATAGATTCCGGGGCTTTCTTAAATTCTATCACCCATTCGTGTCCTCCTTTGCTATTTTCTTCCATAAAAATTGGCCCTACAGTATAATCTCGAATACAACTATTAGTTTTGTTACAAGCTACTTTTAAAGCTTCTTCTGCATTCTCAATAATCAGTTCTTCTCCAAATACGTTAATGTGGTGTTTGGTTCTCCCGGTGATTTTAATTCGATAGGGATTTGTTGCGGTAAATTTTACAGTGTCTCCAATCAAATAACGCCACAAGCCACCATTGGAAGTAATGACGACAGCATAGTTCACATCTTTCTCTACTTTTTCCAGAGGAATGGCAACCGAATTTTCACCACGGTACGAATGCATGGGTATAAATTCATAAAAAATACCGTAGTCGAGCATTAACAACAATTCCTCGGAGTTGTTTTTATCCTGAATAGCAAAAAAGCCTTCAGATGCGTTATAGGTTTCGTAATATTTAAAATCTTTGCTCGGAATTAATTTCTCGTATTGTTCTCGATAAGGATTAAAGTTTACACCGCCATGAAAGTACACTTCCAGATTGGGCCAAACTTCTAAAATATTGTTTTTTCCTGTTTTTTCTAAAACACGATGAAGAAGCACTAACATCCATGATGGAACTCCAACCAAGCTAGTAATATTTTCGTGAATAGTCTCTTCAATAATAGCCTCCATTTTAGTCTCCCACTCGGTCATTAGAGCAACCTCTTGTTTAGGGGCAGAACTGAAGTCTGCCCAAAAAGGCATATTTTCTATTATAATTGCCGATAAATCTCCGAAATATGAATTGTTATCCTCATAAATCGCCGAACTTCCACCTAATCTAAGGCCTTTTCCGATGAATAATTGCGTATTTTCGTTGTTGTTTATGTACAGGCAAAGCATGTCCTTTCCTGCCTTCATATGACAGTTTTCAATAGCCTCATCACTCACCGGGATGAACTTACTCTTTGCATTAGTAGTGCCGCTCGACTTGGCAAACCAGCGAATTTGACTAGGCCAAAAAATATTTTGCTCTCCTTTTCGACACCTTTCTATGTATGGTTCGATACTTTCGTATTTTTGAATCGGTAACGTAGCAGCAAAATCCGAATAGGATGTAATTCCTGAAAAGTTATAGCGTTCTCCTATTTCTGTGTTTTTTGCTGTTTTTAGTAGTTTGAAAAGTAATTCATTTTGCACATCAACAGGGTACTTCAGAAAAAGCTCAACTTGATGCTTTCTCTTTTTAAGAAACCAAGAAATGAGTGAATTTATAAATGGAAAAGGCATATATTTTTTTAAGTTTGTCTTTTTAATTTTTGGTGTTTTTTGTTTAGGCAAAAACACGTTTTCTTTTCTTAATTTCATTTGGAACTGAAAACAAATATTTTTTAGCTAAAAGTAATAAAATTTAGGTTATGCAATATCAAGGAGTCTTAAAAAAAATGGTAACAGAAAATTTAGATACCGTACAGTATTACTTAAGTACAGCATCTGATTACTTGCATCTTAATCAATTAATGGGGAAAACGATCTCCCTAGAATTTTTACATTACGAATGTTTAAGTTGTGGCATGGATAAGGAAATTTACCGACAAGGTTTTTGTAAAAGTTGCTTTTTCGAAACTGCAAGTGCAGGAGATTGGATTATGAGACCTGAATTGAGCAAGGCACATCTCGGTATTGAAGATAGAGATTTAGAATACGAAACAAAGGTACAGTTACAGCCACATATTGTTTATTTAGCAAATTCTAGTAATGTAAAAGTTGGGGTAACGAGAAAGACGCAAGTTCCAACCCGTTGGATCGATCAGGGGGCACACGAGGCTATTGAAATTGTTGAGGTGCCAAATAGATACCTCGCAGGAATTACAGAGGTGGCCCTTAAAGAACACGTCGCAGATAAAACTAACTGGCGTAAAATGTTAAAGAATGATAATGAGGATGAAAGTTTAACTGCTTGGAGAGATAAATTACAGGCTTTTATTCCGGAGGAGGCTAAAGCTTACTTTATTGCAAATAATACAGAAACGACGTTAAACTTTCCTGTGGAGGCTATCCCGAAAAACCTAAAAGTTTGAATTTAAAGAAAGAGAATTTTTACAGCGGCAAGTTGGTGGGTGTAAAGGGGCAGTACTTAATTTTTAAAGATGAAACTGTTTTTAATGTCCGAGCAAATGAAGGTTTGGTAGTAAAACTAACCATAGAAAAAGAAGCTTAATGAGTTTACATTAAAGTATTTAATAAAAATGGGAGTTTGAAAACTCCCATTTTTTGTACTTTAAGATAGTCCCGATATTTTCCCGATATTGTCAATTTGCATTCCCTCTGAAGCCGGGATTGCCGGTAAACCAGGCATACGCATCATTTTTCCCAGTATAGGAATGATAAATTGTGCTCCTGCAGCAATTTCGATTTCGCGCACCGTAACTGTAAAATCTTTTGGTCTTCCGCGAAGTGCATCATTGTCAGAAAAAGATTTTTGCGTTTTGGCCATGCATATCGCAAAATCGTTAAACCCTAATCGTTCTATTCTTCTAAGATTCAATTGTGCTTTTTTACTGTATTCAACAGCAGAGGCTCCGTAAATCTCTTTTGCAATTGTTTCTATTTTTGTGGTAACAGGGCTTTTCCAATCGTAAAGAGGTTTGTATTTTGTAGCTTTATTTTCTACAATATGTACAACAGCTTTAGCAAGATTTTTGGTGCCTTCACCACCTTTGGCCCAACCTTCTGAAACGATAGCATTTACGCCTAGATCTTTACAGGTTTGTACCACGTATGAAACTTCTTCCTCAGTATCTGAGATAAAAGAATTGATGGCGACAACCGGTTCTATATTGTGTTTTCGAATGTTTTCGATATGTTTTTCTAAATTTTCAAATCCTCGTTGTACAAATTCTAAACTAGGGGTATTGTACGCTTCTTTTTTGGCGCCACCATGATGTCTTAAAGCTCTTATGGTAGCACCAAAACAACGCACTTCGGATTCAATCCTGCATAGGCAGATTTGATATTTAAAAACTTCTCTGCCCCTAAATCTGCACCAAAGCCTGCTTCTGTAACCACATAATTTGATAAGGATAATCCCATTTTTGTAGCAATTATTGTATTGGTTCCTTGCGCAATATTTGCAAATGGCCCTCCGTGTATAATGGCAGGGTTTTCTTCGAGAGTTTGCACTAAATTTGGTTTGATGGCATCTTTTAATAAAATAGCATGGCATCTTGCGCTTTTAAATCTCGGGCAAAAATTGGTTGTTTGTCAAAGGTAAAACCAATAAAAATATTTCCGAGACGTTCCTTTAGATTGTCGAAACTTGTGGCCATACATAAAATTGCCATTACCTCAGAAGCAGGGGTGATGTTAAAGCCATCTTCACGAGGTATGCCATTTGCTGTTCCACCTAGTCCTATTGTAATTTGACGCAGTGCTCTGTCATTCATATCTATAACACGCTTCCATAAAATGGTTCTCGGGTCTATGTTTAGGTTGTTTGTTTTGCTTTGTAAATTATTGTCTATTAACGCAGATAATAAATTATTAGCTTTTTCAATAGCATTAAAATCTCCGGTGAAGTGTAAGTTAATATCCTCCATTGGAACGACCTGTGAGTAGCCTCCGCCGGCAGCACCTCCTTTGATGCCAAAAACAGGTCCTAAAGAAGGTTCTCGTAACACTACAGTTGCTTGTTTTCCTATTTTATTTAATCCTTCTGTTAATCCAATAGAAACAGTTGTCTTTCCTTCACCTGCAGGTGTTGGCGTTAGTGCGGTAACCAAGACTAAATTATTTTGTTTTACCTTTTTTTCATCGATTAAATGAAGTGGGAGTTTACTTTTGTATTTCCCATACATTTCTAGGTGTTCCTCTGCAATATCTAATTTTTTCGCAATTTCTTTGATGTGCCGTAATTCTTTAGCTTGTGCGATTTCAATATCGCTAAGATGTGCTTTGGTATTTTTCGTTGTTTGTGTCATTTTCATTTTTTTAACGGCTTATTGTGGTATAAGCGACATTCAAATATAACCAATATCTGAGTTAATTATTACTAATACTATTGCGAAAGCCGCCTCACTTTCATAAATATAGTAAAACAATTGGGAAATCTTTTTTGAAATACTATATTTGCACGTTTTAAAAAAAGTCGATTTAAATTATAAAAGATGCAGAACAAAGGTCTTATTAAATTATTTGCTATTCTTTTTGGATTAGTAAGTTTATACCAATTGTCGTTTACCTTTTTCGCTAACAAAGTGGAAGACAGCGCAAAAGAATATGCGAATGCTAATGTAAAGGATAGGAGCGGTAGAGCACTTAATGAGTTGGAGAGAAGATACTTGGATAGTGTAGCGAACAAAGATGTAGTAGATTTAGGCGTTGCAAAATACACCTATAACGATATCAGGGATAAAGAAATGAACCTTGGTTTAGATTTAAAAGGAGGTATCAATGCAATTTTACAGGTGTCTGTAAAAGATATCTTAATTGGATTGTCTAACGAGTCTACAAATCCAATTTTCAACGAAGCATTAGCAAAAGCCGATGAGGCGCAAAAAGATAGTCAAGACGATTATCTAGATTTATTTTTCGAGCAATTCGAAACGCTGAGTAACGGAACCGTAAAGCTAAGTGATCCTTCCATTTTTGGAACTAAAGCCTTACGTGAAAAAATCGACCGAAATAAAACAGATGCTGAGGTAAAAGAAGTACTACAAGAAGAAATTAATGTATCGATTACTACTGCTTTTGAGGTGTTGCGTAGTCGTATTGATAAGTTTGGTGTAGTACAACCTAACATACAACGTATTGGTACTTCAGGAAGAATACAAGTAGAACTTCCAGGGGCAAAAGACATTGAACGTGTAAAGAATCTTTTGCAAAGTACAGCAGAACTACAATTCTGGGAAGTATACACCAATGCGGAGTTAATTCAGTTTTTTGTGCAAGCCAATGCGAAATCAATCGATTTGCTAAAAGACGAAGAAACAGATAAAGTTGCTGTTGTTAAAGATACTGCAAAAACAGAAGATAGTATCGACGATTTACTAGGAGATACTGCTGATTCTACGAAGGTAGACACACAAAAAATGTTGTTTACGTATCTTAGTCCTAACCAGCAACAGTTAAGCTCTACAATAGCATACGCTAGTGTTAAAGATACTGCTGTAGTAAATAGTTTATTAGAAAGTAAAGAGATTCGAGCATTATTGCCGAAAGAGTTGAGGTATGCAAAGTTTTTATGGGGTTATAAACCAATTACACCACAAAGAACTGCAGAAACACCAGAAGAGCAAGATTTATCAGCAATCCTAGAATTGTATGCGGTTAAGTCTAATAGAAATGATGAGGCACCGATACAAGGAGATGTTATTGCAGATGCAAGTCAGGATTTCCACCCAACGAGAGCCAACCAACCTGTTGTAAACATGCAAATGAATGGTGCTGGTACCAAATTATGGGGAAAAATGACGACAGAAAATGCTGGAAAATTCGTAGCGGTAGTGTTAGACGATTATGTGTATACTGCACCTTCTGTTAACGAACCAATTACTTCAGGTAGTACGCAAATTTCAGGTGGTACCATGACCGTTAATGAAGCTAAAGATATTGCAACAGTATTAAAAGCGGGTAAATTACCTGCCCCAGCAAGAATTATTGAAGCAGAAGTAGTAGGGCCATCACTAGGGCAAGAGTCTATCGATGCTAGTATTTGGTCTTTTGGTTTAGCAATTTTATTGGTGTTAATTTGGATGGTATTGTACTACGGTAAAGCAGGAATCTATGCCAACATCGCTTTAATTGTTAATATTTTATTCATCTTTGGAATACTTGCTTCCTTTAATTCGGTACTAACATTACCTGGTATCGCTGGTATTATTCTTACCATTGGTATGTCTGTAGATGCCAACGTGATTATTTTTGAAAGAATTAAAGAAGGTTTATTTGGCGGCAAAGGACTAGCTACCTCTGTAGAGGAAGGGTTTAGTATTAAGGGAGCCTTATCTGCTATTATCGATGCCAACATTACGACCTTATTAACAGGTATTATTTTATATTCTTTTGGTACCGGTCCTATTAAAGGATTTGCCTTAACTCTAATGATTGGTATTGCTACCTCATTATTTACAGCGGTATTTATTACACGATTATTAATCGACGGCGCGGTAACAAAAGGAACCAATTTAACGTTTAACACCAATATTTCTAAAAATTGGTTTAACAATATCAACTTTGATTTCTTATCTAAGCGCAAGCTAGCTTATATTATATCAGGTTCTTTAATCCTTATTGGTTTAGTTTCTATGGCGACACTTGGTTTAAAACAAGGAGTTGATTTTAAAGGTGGGCGTTCGTACATAGTTCGTTTTGACCAAGAAATGAAAGCAAATGAAGTAGCAGCTACCTTAAAAGATGCTTTTGGAACTGCTCCGGAAGTAAAAACATACGGTGCAAATAATCAATTAAAAATCACTACGGTGTACAAGATTGATGACAAGAGTATGGAGGTAGATGAAGAAGTGCAAAGTACTCTTTACAAAGGATTACAACCTTATTTAGGAGATTTATCTTACGAGAGTTTCAAGCCAGGTTTTGAAAAAATTGAAAACCAAGGAGGAATAATGAGCTATAACAAAGTAGATCCAACCATTGCAGATGATATCAAACAAGCCGCATTTTGGGCTGTATTTGGTTCTTTATTGGTGGTTTTCCTATACATTTTATTGCGATTTAGAAAAGTAGAGTTTTCTATTGGTGCCGTAGTGGCAGTATTTCACGATGTCTTAGTGGTACTTGGAGTCTTTTCTATCCTGTACAAAGTTATGCCATTCGACATGGAAATAGGACAATCTTTTATCGCGGCAATACTAACGGTAGTTGGATACTCACTGAATGATACCGTGGTAATTTTTGATAGAATTCGCGAGTACGCGAACAATAGTAAAAACTTTAGTGCAAATCTTGTCGATAGAGCTTTAAGCAGTACCTTAGGAAGAACTATAAATACCTCATTAACTACCTTATTGGTAATGTTGGCAATTTTCTTCTTTGGAGGGGATAGTATCAAAGGATTTATGTTTGCCTTAATCATAGGGGTAATCGTTGGTACGTATTCTTCTTTATTCGTTGCAACACCGATCATGTTTGACGTAGCTAAAAAGAGAGCAAAAAAATAGTATACCAAGAAAATAGTATAGAACCGTTTTGAACAATATTCAAAACGGTTTTTTCATTTAGTACCAACCAACTATCTTTGTAGCCTAATGAAAATTACAAAACTGCACGATTTATACTTTAAAGAATTTATCTCTGCAAAAGAGATCCAAGGCCTTGTTAAGGAGCTTGTTGTAGCGGTGAAGAAAGATATGGCATCCGATGAGGTACCTTTGTTTATTGGTATTTTAAATGGTTCTTTTGTGTTTGTAGCAGATTTCGTAAGAGAATTCAATAGAGATTGTGAGGTCTCTTTTGTAAAGTTGGCTTCTTATCAAGGAACTTCCACAACAGAAAAAGTAACCAAACTTATCGGCATCAATGAAGACTTATCCGGTCGTACTGTGATTATTCTCGAGGATATTATTGATACCGGAACCACTTTACAAGAAATTTATCAAATATTTAAAACTAAACATTTAAAAGAACTAAAAATAGCTACCCTTTTATTTAAGCCAGATGTATACCGAAAAGAGTTACCAATAAATTATATTGGAAAGAGTATTACAGATACATTTGTGGTAGGGTATGGCCTAGATTACAATGGGTATGGAAGAAACCTGAAGGCTATTTATCAGTTAACAACACAACCAAAAATGAAGAATATCGTATTATTTGGCCCTCCTGGAGCAGGGAAAGGAACACAAGCTGTTTTATTAAAAGACAAATACAACTTAGTACATATCTCAACAGGAGATGTTTTTCGCTACAACATTAAAAACCAAACTGAACTTGGTGTATTAGCAAAGCAATACATGGATGCGGGTGATTTGGTACCTGACGAAGTAACGATTAACATGTTAAAGGCTGAAGTAGAGAAAAATGAAGGAGTAAACGGATTTATATTCGACGGTTTTCCAAGAACACAATCTCAGGCAGAAGCTTTGGATAGTTTCTTAGCGGAAAAAGGTGCTGTTATAAATGGTATGGTTGCATTAGAAGTTCCAGAAGATTTGTTAGTAGAACGCATCCTTGAAAGAGGAAAGACTAGCGGAAGATCGGATGATACAGATGAACTTAAAATTAGAAATCGCTTTAACGAATACAATACGAAAACAGCGATTTTAAAAGATTTTTATCAAGATAAAGGAAATTATTTTGGAGTAAATGGCGTGGGTTCTATCGAAGAGATCACCAACCGTTTAACCGAGGTTTTTGATACGTTATAATAAGGGAGTTTCTTTTTGCTAAAACTGTAAAGGTTGTCTTTCTTCGTAAATTATAGAACACATGACTGAAGGTAATTTTGTCGATTACATTAAAATTTATGCGTCTTCTGGAAAAGGAGGAAGAGGTTCAGCGCATTTGCATCGGGAGAAATTTGTTGCCAAAGGAGGACCTGATGGAGGTGATGGTGGTCGCGGAGGTCACGTAATAGCCCGTGGGGATAAATCCATGTGGACTTTATTTCATTTGAAATATAAAAGACATTTTAAAGCAGATCATGGTGGTGATGGTGGAAGCAGCAGAAGTACTGGTAGTGATGGTAACGACGTAGTTATTCCGGTTCCTTTAGGTACCATATTTAAAGATGCAGACACCGATGAAGTTCTATTTGAAATTACCGAAGACGGCCAAGATGTTGTTTTATTAGAAGGAGGTAAAGGCGGAAGAGGAAATTGGCATTTTAAGTCTTCTACCAATCAAACTCCACGGTATGCTCAACCAGGTATTGAGGGTCTAGAAGCGTGGTTCCGTATCGAACTAAAAATATTGGCAGATGTTGGATTGGTCGGGTTTCCTAATGCAGGAAAGTCTACCTTATTATCTGTTATAACTGCAGCAAAGCCAAAAATTGCAGATTATGCATTTACCACCTTAAAACCCAATCTAGGAATTGTCGAATACCGAAACCATCAAAGTTTTGTAATGGCTGATATTCCTGGTATTATCGAGGGAGCCTCAGAGGGTAAAGGTTTAGGACATTATTTTTTACGGCATATCGAACGAAACTCTGTATTGTTATTTTTAGTTGCAGCAGACAGCGATGATATTAAAAAAGAGTACGCAGTTTTATTAAATGAATTAAAAAAACACAACCCGGAACTCTTAGACAAGCAACGATTGTTAGCTATTTCTAAAAGTGACATGCTCGACGAAGAATTGATCGAAGAAATAAAACAAGAGTTACCAGAAGGAGTAGCAACTATATTTATTTCTTCTGTGGCACAATCTGGTCTAGTAGAATTAAAAGATACACTTTGGGGAATGTTAAATTAAGCTATTTCCTAACTATAAAAAAGCTATTCTTTTCTAAAGAATAGCTTTTATTTACACCAGTATCAAAGATTCCAACGGGCAAATAAGATGGTTTTTTACGGTTTATCCGCTGTGTTTTATTTTAGGTTACCGTATTTTTACTATGTTTAATTATTCGTTTGGTTTTTTTATCGAGTTATTTCATGATATCCTTTATTGTCTATTCATTAGAAAATAGTATTTTAGAAACACTAAATCGAAAATATGAGTTTAATTTTTTTAGCCTACGGAATTGCCTTTCTTTTTTTATTTAGGAAAGATAAAAAGAAAGCCTACTATTTTTTTGCCCTTGCAACTATAGCAAGTATCGCAATGTTTTTCTACCACACCACTTCTTCCTTAAATTTAAACTTTTAATTTCATGACTGCCTTAAAATATTTCAATAGTATTTGTATTCTAATCGTTTGCAGTATTCTGCTAGGAGCACTTTATTTCCAATTTGGATTGCACGAAGATCCATGTCCTCTTTGTCTATTGCAAAGAATGGGGATGATAGGAGTAATTTTTGGATTGTCGTTAAATGTTATTTTTGGGTTCGATGCAAAACATTTTGCTGTGGTACTCGTAGCTGCATTAGTGGGAATGGTATTTTCTGTACGCCAGGTGTTATTGCATATTTGCCCTGTGCCAGGAGATACTGGTTATGGAACTCCGGTTTTTGGGATGCATTTATATACATGGGGAGTGCTTATTTTTATTGCCAGTATATTAGGTTCCTCCATATTTTTGTTTTTTAATGATCGTTTTCCTGCAAAAGAAACCCATACCATAGAAAAATTTGAAAAGTATGTGGTGGCATTTGCTACTATTCTCATTTTTGTAAATTTTGTTGCCACAATTTTTGAGTGTCAACTGGGCCCCTGTTGCGAAAATGGCCCATGTCTATAGCTCGTCAAAATCCATGTAGGCTTCCATTAGTTTGTTTAAAATAAGAGTTCTTGTAAACGGCAAATTAAGGCTATAATACTCTTTTTGCTTTTACAAACGTTCGTTTCCAGTACGGTTGCTCCATATTACTTACGATAACTCCTTTGGAAGTTGTAGAATGTATAAAATAGACAGTTTTGTTTTTTATAGAAGTAACTAAGCCAACGTGGTTAATTCGTCCTCGCTTTTTAGAGGTAATAAAAAATAATAAATCACCGCGTTGAACATTTTTTAAAGTAATAGGTTTTCCATATTTATACATTTCCCCGGAAGTTCTCGGGATATCTCTATTTCTCTCTTTAAACGACGTATAGATCAATCCAGAACAATCCATGCCTTTTTTTGTAGTGCCTCCGTATCGGTAGGGAGTTCCTTTATAGCTTACCGCGGTCCAGGTTATTTTATCTGCTACAGTAGCTTTTGGTTCGTTGGTTTTTCTTGGGTTATAGGAACTGGTTGTTTTACTAGATCCACAAGAAGTAAGCGAAAATACGATGTAAAGTAGGATGGCAAGTCGTTTAAACATTGGTTAGTTTTCTTTTAAGCCTTTAACAATTAATTGCGCAGTTTTTTCTGAGGCCCCTTTTCCACCTAATTTTTCTTCTAAGTCGTGGTATTCTGAAAATACTTGCTTTCGATGTTCTGTAGTTAGAATTTTTTGAAGCTCTCTTTTTAAATTCAGTTTCGTAAAATCATTTTGTATGAGTTCGGTAACCACCTCATTGTTCATAATGAGATTTACCAAAGAAATGTATTCTAGCGTGATAATTCGTTTTGCTATTTGATACGAAATTGCGCTTCCTTTATAACAAACCACTTGCGGAACTTTAAAAAGAGCGGTTTCTAATGTTGCAGTTCCGGAGGCCACAATTGCTGCATGGGAAATACTCAATAAGTCATAGGTTTGGTTGGGAACAAATTTAATAGTTGTATCGGTCATGAAAGACTCGTAAAAAGCTTTGCTTTGACTTGGTGCACCAGCTACGACAAATTGGTAGGCTTTAAAGTCTTCCACTACAGAGGTCATAACCGATAACATTTTGCTAATTTCCTGCTTTCTGCTTCCGGGGAGTAAAGCGATAATCTCTTTATTTCCCAGGGCATATTTTTGTCTAAAAGCTAGCTCGTCAATTGGATTTCGTCCTGCAATGCCATCGATAAGTGGATGTCCCACAAAGGTTACAGGGTAGTTGTATTTGGCATAAAAAGCTTTTTCAAATGGCAGAATAACGTACATACTATCAATATCCCTCTTTATATTTTTCACCCTGCTTGCCCTACTGGCCCATACTTGTGGAGAAATATAATAGTTAGTTTTGAAATTCTTCTCTTTTGCCCACTTTGCGATGCGTAGATTAAATCCGGAATTGTCAATAAAAATTATAACATCAGGCTTGAAACTTTCAATATCTTTTTTACAAAATGAAATATAGCCCAGAATTTTTTTGAGATTAAATAAAACTTCTATGAACCCCATAAAAGAACGTTCTTTGTAATGTACAACGATATCGCCGCCCACATTTTTCATTAGGTCGCCTCCCCAAAAACGAATTTCAGCATTCGGGTCTTTTCGGAATAACTCTTTCATTAGGTTTGCTCCGTGTAAATCTCCTGAAGCTTCTCCAACAAGGATATAGTATTTCATAGTATAATACGAGAAATCGCTTAAATGAATTTTAAAATAAACGTGCTAATTGCGATGCCAATTGTAGCAATTAATACACCTCTAGCTCGGTAATCTTGTTTTTTCTTCAAAAAAACAAAAAAAACAAACAGGTTGGGTATGGCCGCAATCGCAATTACGGTTCCCAAAAGTCCTCCTTCGAATATCTTTTGCAAGGTCAACGATGGATCCGATTCTACCACATATTGCGTGTAAAGAAAAAAACCACAGGCCGTTGCGAATAGAGAAACCGCAATTCCAATTAAAATTTCTTTTTTTATAGATCCCATGTATTCAATTTTTGTATGGCGTGGTGTGCTGTCATGTCAAATTGCACTGGCACCATCGATATATAACCATTCTCTAATGCCCAAATATCGGTATCTTGTCCGTTATCTTTATTAATAAACTCTCCTGTTAACCAATAGTAATCTTTTCCATACGGACTTTTGCGCTTGTCAAAGTTTTCTTTCCAAAATCCATTGGCTTGTCTACAAACTCGAATTCCTTTTATTTCGTTTTTCTTTAACTTGGGGATGTTTACGTTTAAAATAACTCCTTCCGGTAAGCCGTTTAGCAATACGTTCAAAACAATTTTTTTAATAAAACTTTCAGCAGCTCTAAAATCGGCATGCCAATCGAAGTCTAACAGGGAAAAACCTATTGCAGGAATGCCTTCTATACCAGCCTCTATTGCAGCACTCATCGTTCCAGAATACAAAACGCTTATAGAAGAGTTCGAGCCGTGATTAATGCCAGAAACACAGAGGTCAGGTGTTCTGTTGAGTATTTCTGTTTTTGCCATTTTTACGCAATCTGCCGGTGTTCCAGAACAGCTGTATTCAATTTGTGGTCCTTCATCGATAGTGATAGGATTACAGTGTAAAACATTGTTTACGGTAATCGCATGTCCCATGCCACTTTGTGGGCTATCTGGGGCTACAACAACCACATCTCCAATTTTATTCATTATCTGAATAAGCATTCGAATTCCGGGTGCAGTAATACCATCATCGTTGGTAACTAAAATTAAAGGTTTTTTCTGCATAGTTATTGGTTTGTAACAAATGTAATACAAAAAGAATAGTTTTTTAACATTTTCTAAAGATAGAATCCCTCTATTTATGCGTAAAATTGTATGTAAATCAAATACCTATGCTTCAAGCGATATTAAGTTTTCTAGTTTTTGTTTTGACATCCCTATGCATTTTTTTGTAAATCTAAAGAAGTTTTTAATTCTTTCGTTTGAAAAAAAATCAGCGCTTAGCCGATGAAAATTGGATGTTATTTAAATTCTAATAGAATGTAAAAATTGCACTTTAAAATTAGTGCAATAACCTAAAGAAATTTGTATTTTTATAAAACATAAATTATATCACCTCAATCTTGTTCATTGAACAAATCAATACCGTAATATAAGTATAGTTAAACCGACAGAAGATATATGAAGACGAAATTAAGTATCTACATTGTAACCCTTTTACTAAGTGTATCCAATTTATTTGCGCATTCTAGATCAGAGGGGTCAGATCCAGAAAAGGATAAAGTAATAGTGTATGTTTTAAATAATATTTTGAGCAGATATCACTATGTGAAAAAGCAGTTAGATGATGATTTTTCAGAACATGTTTATACTGATTTTATCAATGCGTTAGATCCGAGAAGGAGGTATTTTACACAAGAAGACTTAGAGGAATTCTCACAATATAAGTTTACAATAGATAACCAATTAAAAGAGACAAACATTGATTTTTATAAATTGGTATATGGAAGGTTTCTTCAAAAATTAGAATCTTCAAAAGAAGCGTATAGAACGCTTTTGAAAGTGCCATTTAATTACAAGAAAAAAGAAAGTATAAGCTTAGATTATGACAATCTACCGTTTGCGAAAGACGCTGAAGAGTTATTAGATTACTGGAGAAAGGATCTAAAATTTTCTATTCTTGAGAGAATTCATATGGAGGAGTTAGAGCAAAAAGAAAAAGCTAAAGAGGATGCTTCTTTCCAAAAGAAATCTTTTGAAGTTCTAGAGCAAGATGCTCGTGCAAAAGTTCTAGAAAATATGAATGATTTGTATACTCGTATTGAAGAATTAGAGAATTCTGATTGGTACTCTGTTTTCTTAAATAGCGTAGTTAGTGGTTTTGACCCACATACCTCGTATATGTCTCCAAAAGTCAAGTCGCGATTTGATCAAGACATGTCTGGTAAGTTAGAAGGTATTGGAGCAAGACTTCAAAAGAAAGGGATGTATACCCATATTGTTGAATTAATTTCTGGAGGGCCAGCTTGGAAACAAGGAGATCTTGAGGCTGGAGATATTATTTTAAAAGTAGCACAAGCTGACGGTGAACCTACCGATATTGTAGGCATGCGTTTGGATGATGCAATTACTTTTATAAAAGGAAAAAAAGGGTCTGAGGTTAGGCTTACTGTAAAAAAGAAAATTGATGGTTCGACTAAAGTTATATCGATTATTAGAGATGTTGTAGAACTAGAAGAAACTTTTGTGAAGTCTAGTATAGTAGAAAAAAAAGGAAAAAAATACGGGATTATTCATTTGCCGAGATTTTATATAGATTTTAACGACACAAGCAGAAGAGACGCCGCTAAAGATATGGAAAAGGAAATCCAAACCCTCAAAGAAGAAGGGGTTAGTGGCTTGATTGTTGATTTACGAAGTAATGGGGGAGGTTCACTTAAAACAGCCATTGAAATAGGAGGGCTTTTTATTGATAAGGGTCCTATAGTTCAGGTGAAATACAGAGGAGAAGATCCTTTGGTAAAGAATGATATCGATGAAAAAATACAGTGGAATGGTCCATTGGTGGTTATGGTAAATGAATTTTCAGCCTCTGCATCAGAAATTTTTGCTGCAGCAATGCAAGATTACAAGCGAGGGGTTATCATTGGAGGGAAACAAACCTACGGCAAAGGAACCGTTCAAAATTTAGTACCTCTAAATAGATTTTATGACAATTATCCTAGTGATTTAGGTGCCTTAAAAATGACTATTCAGAAATTTTATCGCATCAATGGAGGATCGACGCAGATAGAAGGGGTGTATTCCGATATTGCATTGCCTTCAAGATATAGCTACATGGATTTTGGAGAACGCGATCTAGACGGAGCGTTGCCATGGGATAAAGTACAACAGGCAAAATATAAAACCACAAATTCCTACAGTAATTTTCAGGACGTTATTTACAATAGTAAACAACGAGTTTTGAAAAATGACCAATTTCAGAAAGTCAATGATTACGCAAAATGGTTGAAAGACGGACAGGATAAAAATGTGTATTCTCTCAACTATAATCTTTACAAAGCAAATAGCGACATGGAGGATGCAAAAAGAGAACAATTCTCTAATATTTTCAAATTTGAATCTAATTCTGAATTCACTTCCCCTAAGTACGAACAAGAATTGTTTAAAAAAGACAGTGTCTTAGAGTCGAAAAGATTGGCATGGCATAAAAATTTAAAGAAAGATATGTACGTGAATGAAGCGTTAAATGTTCTTTCTGAGTTGAAAATGAAAAATAATAATTTACTAGTAAAACACTAATTATTAGTACAGATACTTAAAAAAAGCTTCCTGATTTGGGAAGCTTTTTTAATGCATTAATCTAATCTTAAATCCCTTATTTTTGGAGCTTGGCAATGTCCTTACTAGACGGATTTTCGAAAATTTCTAAATCGAAATAAGTCGTACTTGCCAATATATGGTCAAAAATATCAGAGATGATTCGTTCGTAGTGTTCCCAAACTTTTATTTTGCTGAAGGCATATATTTCAAGAGGGATTCCATTTGGAGTTGGATCGAGTTGCCTTGTCATTACCAAAAGGTTTTGGTTGATATCCGGGTGCTGCTGTAAGTAAAGATCAATATACTTTCTAAACAGACCAAGATTGGTTAGGTTTCTTCCATTAATTAAAAGTGTTTTGTCTATGTTATGTGCCACATTAAAGGTGGAAATTTCCTCGGTTACGCTTTCGATATAGTCTTTTAAAACGGTGATGTTTTTATAAGTTTGCACCTCCTCATCGGCTAAAAAACGAACAGAATTACCTTTTATTAATATCGATCGTTTAATCCTCCTTCCTCCAGAATTACTCATTGCTCGCCAATTTTTAAAAGAATCTGAAATCAAGGAATAGGTAGGGATACTAGTTACGGTGTTATCAAAGTTTTTTACAATTACGGATGCTAAATTTATAGCAATTACATTGCCATCAGCACCAAATTTTTCCATAGTAATCCAATCGTTAAGTCGCACTGTGTCATTAATCGATATTTGAATACTGGCGACAAAACCCAAAATGGTATCCTTAAAAATTAGAAGCAGCACCGCAGAAAAAGCTCCAAGAACAGTAAACAATCCTAAAAGTGACTTTCCGGTAAGTATAGAGAAAGAAACAATAATTCCAACCATCCACAATACCACCATAAAAATTTGTATGTACGACTCTAAAGGTTTGTCTTTAAAAGAAGAAAACTCTCGCAAGTAATCCTTTATGGTTCGCAATACCGATCGAATGAACCATATAATAAAAACGGTAATAACAACAGCCGTAATTTTTCTGCATATTTCAAGACTCTTGGAAAGTATTCGAAAAGTATCTCCAAAGAAATATTAAATATAAGGAGCATTACAATTCTTGCGATATTTAAAAATACTTTGTTTTTAATTAAGAGATCGTCGAAAGAAGTTCGCGTTTTAGAAGCTAATCTGTGCAAAAATTTTCTACTGAAAAAACGCAAGGTTTTAAATAAAATATAACCAATTATTAAAATGAGAATTAAGTTAACAATCAAGCTGAGATATACAGAACTTTCATGCGATAAAGAAAAATACTCTTTAAAAATATTATAAAAAAAATTGCGATTCATACCTGGTCTTTTAAGAATCAAAGGTAGCTAATTCCTCTCCAACTTCAAGGTTAAAAGCTTTTCTGAAAAGGTATACACAACCGTATAAGAGAGGTGTGTCTAGTGCTGCGATTACTATTTTAAATAAAACTCCACTCATCAATAGCCCGAGAAATTTATCCCAAGCAATTATTTCAAAGGAGCATAGCAGAAGGAGTACCGTTAAAGTGTCTATAAATTGCGAGGTAAAGGTAGAGAAGTTATTCCTGAGCCATAGGTGTTTTCCGTTGGTGAATTTCTTCCAGAAGTGATATACTCTAATGTCTATAAATTGGGCAAAAAGATAGGCCATCATTGAAGCAAAAACTGCTAGTGGTGTGGCACCAAAAACTTGAGTAAACGTATTGTCGTTTACGGGAGACCAATTTATTGCAGGTACCTCCATTGCAATGTAAATTATTCCTAGAGAAAAGAAAGAGGCGAAAATTCCAGCAATAACCACCTGATTAGCTTTCTTTTTACCATAGATTTCCGACAAGATATCCGTGATAAGAAATGTTAAGGGGTACGGCAGTAAACCAACAGAGATTTCGAATAATTTCACATCAAAAATAGCAAGATCTATAGGGTACCAATAGAAAAACTTTTGAAATATTAAATTTGAAGTTACCAAAGAAGCAATGAAAAGTGCTGCTAATATGAGGTAGATTTGTTGTGCTTTAATTTTTTGTTTTGCTGTCATAAATATGTCCAAAGATAGTAATTTTAAATATTGTATTTTTGTCAGCGAAACAAAAAAAACAACTAATGAAAGCGTATATTTTTCCAGGTCAAGGAGCGCAATTTACAGGAATGGGTTTGGACCTTTATGAGAAGTCACCTATTGCTCAAGAACTTTTTGAAAAAGCAAATTCTATTTTAGGATTTAGTATAACGGATGTGATGTTTGAAGGAACAACAGAGGAGTTAAAACAAACCAAAGTAACACAGCCTGCGATATTTTTACACTCTGTAATATTGGCAAAAGTTTTAGGAGACGATTTTACTCCGCAAATGGTAGCTGGTCACTCTTTAGGAGAGCTATCGGCTTTGGTTGCCAATCAATGTCTCTCATTTGAAGACGGACTAACCTTAGTTTCTAAAAGAGCCCAAGCAATGCAGAAAGCGTGTGAGATGCAAGAATCAACCATGGCTGCTGTTCTAGGTTTGGAAGATGCAGTTGTAGAAGAGGTTTGTGCGGCTGTTCCAGGTGTTGTCGTTGCTGCAAATTACAATTGTCCGGGGCAATTGGTGATATCAGGAGAAATTCAAGCAGTAGAAAAAGCGTGTGAAGCTCTAAAAGAGAAAGGAGCTAAGCGAGCTTTAGTATTGCCTGTCGGAGGAGCATTTCACTCTCCAATGATGGAACCAGCAAGAGAAGAATTAGCCAAAGCTATTGAAGAAACAGAATTTAAGGCGCCAATTTGCCCGGTATATCAAAACGTGGTTGCAAAGGCAGTAACGGATCCACAAGAGATAAAAAAGAATTTAATCTTACAGTTAACGGCTCCGGTAAAATGGACCCAATGTATTCAAGCCATGGTCGCCGATGGAGGAAAAGAGTTTGTTGAGGTAGGGCCAGGAAAAGTATTACAAGGCTTAATGCGCAAGATAGACAGAAGTGTGACTGCTTCAGGAGCTTCACTTTCTTAACTCCTATATCTAGAACATTAAAAAAAGGGGATGACATCTGTAAGGATTGCAGCCCTTTTTTATTTTATAGTTGTAAGTAGTTATTGTTTTTAATATGCAGTGTAACATATTTTTTTGGATTAATATATTGAAAAAAAGACTCTTATGTGCTTTTAATACAATTCGTGAAAAATAATTTAAAAAAGAGCATTGTTAAGCGGAAAAAAGGTTCTATGTTTGCACCCGCTAACGGGGAAACGGGTTTGTTTTTTAGGGTAGTGAAGTTCATTAACAGCAGAGTGTTATCGGGGTTTAAAAAAATAAGTACTTAAAAAGCTTGTTTTGGGTATTAAAAAGTTAGTATCTTTGCAGCCCTGCTTTTGTAAAAGCAGATGCGGATTT
>NZ_MQVY01000003.1:83419-199731 GCF_002954385.1 Tenacibaculum sp. SG-28 | reverse complement strand
TTTTATTCTTAACAGAAATCCTGTCTGATACAACGAAATCTGAAAAGGTTTGAAATCATATTTATTTATTCTTAGTTAAGGTAAGACCTAGACTTATTTAATATTATTATTTTTGGAATGTAAAGCATCTGCTGCGCTAAAAAAGAATATACATCTTTATAAAGAATAGAATAACGAATAACTATTGTATATCGAAACCTTTTAGTTAATGAAAAATAAATTATATGAAAGGACCAGACAAAAATCTCAAGTTTCCACTTGAAAATTACGACCGCCTTTGTTTTTTAAAAAATATAATAAAGAACCCGAATATAATTGTGGGTGATTATACCTATTATGATGATTTTGAAAATGTAGAAAATTTTGAAAATAATGTAAAATTCCTTTTTGATTTTGTTGGTGACAAATTAATTATCGGAAAGTTTTGCATGATTGCCTCCGATGTTAAATTCATAATGAATGGCGCAAATCATTTGACCAAATCTCTTACCTCGTATCCGTTTGCAGTTTTTGGCAATGGCTGGGAAAATGCAATGGATGGAAAATCGTACCCATTTAAGGGAGACATTCGTATTGGTAACGATGTTTGGATTGGTTACAACGCAACAATAATGGCCGGAGTACATATAGGTGATGGTGCGATCATAGCTGCGAATACAACAGTTACTAAAGATGTAGCACCATATACGATAGTAGGTGGAAACCCATCTAAAGAAATTAAAAAAAGATTTTCAGAAGATGTCATTAACAAGTTATTAGAAATTGAATGGTGGCATTGGGACATTGAAAAAATAACAAAAAACATACAGCATTTAACCAGTCTTCATGTAGAGAAATTAGTAGATTAATAATGTTAATAAAACGGCTATTTTTATAAGTATAGTCACAGATATTAGAAATTTTGATGTAATTTTTGTACTTATTATTCTATAAAAATTTCATTACATTTGAATACATCTGTAAATTTTATCCAAACAAGACCTAGGATTCACCTTTAAAGTATAGTGTATTCTAACTATTTTAAATATAAATGAAGTGTATTTCATGTGATTTTGATCATTATCAGAAATTTTGTCCTAATTGTGGAGAGCGAAGTGGCGTAAAAAAAATAACAGTGTCTTCTGTATGGGAAGACGCACTATTGTCGATTACCAATACGGACAAAGGTATTCTGTATACGGTAAAAGCCTTATTGCTTTATCCTAAACAATTCGTTACCGATTACCTTTCGGGAAGGAGAAAAGGAATTCTTAACCCAATATCTTTTTTGGTTTTTGCGATTACGCTGTATTTAATTGTTATATCTTTCTATGACATTCCAAAATTGCATGTTGTATATGAGGATACAGTACGATCTAATATGCGAAAAATTGGTAATGAAATAGGTACATTTATACGACTTAATTTAAAATACTTTTGGATTTTAACCATATTCCCACTAGCGGTATCCTTAAAACTTACTTTTAGAAAATACAATTTTGTAGAGTATGTAACTATTAGTTCCTTTATCATCGGACAGGCAACATTACTGGGGATTTTAAGTTATATTCTTTTTAGAATGCCACTCATCGTAGACCCGGTAGTTTTCACTGTAATATTATGGCTTACTTACCAAATATTTAAAAAAAACACTTCTAAGATGGAATCGTTTCTTTTAACTTTAGTGGCATTGTTCCTATTTGTAATGCAATTTTGTATAGTTATAGTGCTTATCGGCATTGTACAATATATACTCTAATAATCATGGCGTTTTACTTCAAGTAAATAAAAGCACTTCTATACGAGTAATATTCAACTATAAATTATATAATTATACGGACAAATAGTTTAAGATAGGATGTAAACAATGAAATCCTAATAGTTTTTATAGTTAATTGTCCCTAACTGCTTATCTAAGGAATGTATCTTTTACCTCTAGTGGCTTTAGATTCAAGTAAATCAATAATCCTTTTGATTATAATTAAAGGATAGATATAATTATGCAGCGATTCAAGAAATGAGCTGGTTTTTTAGTCGCTACTTCATTCCTAGGAAAATTAACTTTTTTTATTTTTTATCTCGTTCTTGTGTAATGTAGATGCTATAATTTTAATTTGAAAAAACAATCTTTTCAGATACTTTTTAAATAATACCTAAAATTTGTTATATTTAGATTCAGTCTAAATGAACTGTGTTTTTTACCAATTAATAACGTATTTATTGCTACTATGAATTTAATAAACCTGTATAAACAGATTCTTGGCGTTACTTTTATTGTGATCTTTACAAGCTGTAACCAAGTAACATCCAATCCCGACGCTGTTACCGAAATAAAACAAGATCCCCTACCGTCATGGAACGATAGCGATGCTAAAGAAGCAATACTTTCCTATGTTTCCGACGTCACCAATGAAAACAGTCAAAATTTCATACCTATAAACATGCGTATTTCTACTTTTGACAATGATGGTACTTTGTGGAGCGAACAGCCAGCTTATTTTCAATTGTTTTTTGCTATGGATAGAGTAAGAGAATTAGCGAAACTTCATCCAGAGTGGCAATCTAAACAGCCTTTTAAAGCAGTTATAGACAATGATTTAGCGGCGTTAAAAAAACAAGGGCTTACTGGGTTAGCCCAATTAATGATGGCCTCACATACAGGAACGACAATTGAAGAATTTGATACCATTGTTAAAGATTGGATAAAAACAGCCAAACATCCCATTAAAAATGTTGGTTTTGACCAATTGGTATACCAGCCCATGCTTGAGCTACTCGAATATTTAAGAGCTAATCATTTTAAAACTTACATTGTTTCTGGTGGTGGTTTGGATTTTATGCGTGCTATTGTCACTGAAATTTATGGTATCCCTGAAGAACAGATCTTAGGAAGTAGAATAAAAACCAATTTTGAATACAACGAAGGAAATCCAAAAATTGTTCGAATACCCGAACTAGAGTTTAATGATGATAAAGAAGGTAAACCATTGAATATTCAAAAAATAATAGGAAAAAAGCCAGTTTTCGCCGCCGGAAATTCCGATGGTGATTTGCAAATGCTACAATGGACTGCTTCTAACAAGTATAAAAGTTTTAAGCTCTATATACACCATACAGATTCGATCAGAGAATGGGCCTACGATCGGAACTCTGCTATCGGTAAATTAGACAAAGGACTAGATGCGGCAAAAGCGAAAGGTTGGTCTGTTATCGATATGAAAACTGATTGGAAAGTCGTATATCCGAGCGAAATATCTAAATAATAAATTATTGGATTAAAAACGTATTTTATGAAAAATTCACTACTACTTATTGCACTGTCTCTGATTTGTATACAATGCCATAACAAGGATAGTTTAAAAGACATACCTAATCGAGAACCTATACGAAATGCTACACTTATTGGAGATGAAAACATACAAACCCCTTATGGTGATATAACGCTAGAGAATAATTACATAACAGACGAAAGTGCAACAAAATTATTCGATGTCATGGATTTTCAGCGAGCAGCGCAGGCCTACATATGGTCTACGCCAATTGTTAGTTTTTATACTTGGATTGAGCAGCAAAATAAAAATTATAACACTGGGGAATTAGGGCAATTTGCGGTGTTTAAATCCCTTAAAGAAAAGCGAGGAATTGTAACAGGAAATTTAACTACTCCGTATATAATTCAATTTTATAATCTTAGCAATGGGCCTATTGAAATAACCTACCCACCTGGAAATACCGCAGGAGGAATTTTAGATTTATGGCAAAGACCTATCGGAAATATGGGAGTTACCGGACCAGACAAAGGAAAGGGAGGAAAGTATATTATTTTGGGTCCGGAAGATGACGCTAAAACCTATCAAAATGACAGTATTTCGGTGTATCAATCGGAAACGAATCACATTTTTATTGGTCTCAGGCTTATCGATCAGAATCCTGAAGTAGAGAAAAATTTCAAGAAATCGTTACGCATGAAAATTATTGGTAAGGAAGATAGCCCTGTCGTTTTTATAGAGGATTTAGACAAAGAATGGAGCGCAACAGCTCCGCGAGGGCTGGAGTACTGGAGAATTCTGAATACCATCATAAATCAAGAACCTATTAGAGAACAAGATAAGGTTTGGATGGCTATGTTGGAGCCACTCGGAATACGAAAAGGAACAGCTTTTCAACCCAACAAAAGACAGCAACGAATTTTGTTAGAGGGAGTGAAGATGGGAGAATTAATGCTTAGGAATTTACAAACGAATCCTCGCTTTGCAGAAAATTATTGGGAAGGTACAAATTGGTATAAAAGCTTTGATTTTACTGTGCCTCAAATTACAGAATATAAAGTTGAGTTGGATGAACGAGCAGTGTGGTTTTACGAGGCAGTAACAAGCACAAATGGAATGGTTAATCCAATTGTTGGCCAGGGGCAGGTGTATATGACAGTTAAAAGAGATAAGGAAGGCAAATTATTTCGAGCAGATAAAACCTATGTTTTAAAAGTTCCCAAAGATGTACCGGTAGAACAATTTTGGTCGGTAGTTTTATACAGTGAAGCGACCAGAAGAGCCTATGATAACGGCGGATCTGAAATTAAAGATGTTGCACTCAATAGCAGAATGGAACAGCTAAAATATAACGAAGATGGAAGTCTTAATTTATATATTGGAGCTAAAGCTCCAAAAGGGATGGAAACTAACTTTTTAAAAACAACAGGAAAGGATGGTTGGTTTATTTATTTCAGATTATATGGTCCTAAAGAAGCTTTCTTTGACAAGTCGTTTTCCTTACCTGATTTTGAAAGAATGGAAGAGTAATTTGTTTTTTAGGATTGCAAAAGCAACTACTAAAGGTTACACATACTAAAATAAAAAAGGTCTTTTGATAGTGAAAGACCTTTTAAATACATTTAATAACCAAATTATTTAGGCATTACAACAGTATCAATTACATGAATAACGCCATTGCTAGCTAATACATCCGTAGCTGTAATTTGACTTGTATTACCATTGGCATCTTTCAAGAATATTTTACCATCTTTTTGAATTACCGTAATGTTTTGTCCGTTTAACGTTTTTAGGCTTACCGTACCCTTACCTTTTTTTAAGGCAGCAACAACATCCTTAGCACCTAAATTTCCTGCAACTACATGGTAGGTTAAAATTCCTGCTAGGGCTTTTTGGTTCTTTTTTTCTAATAAAGAGCTTAAGGTTGTTGCATCTACTTTAGCGAAAGCTGCGTTGGTAGGAGCAAAAACT
Source organism: Tenacibaculum sp. SG-28 (assembly GCF_002954385.1). Taxonomy (GTDB): domain Bacteria; phylum Bacteroidota; class Bacteroidia; order Flavobacteriales; family Flavobacteriaceae; genus Polaribacter. Next base: position 194,512 of record NZ_MQVY01000003.1, on the reverse strand, counting down.
GTAAAAGGCCCGTCGCCTTGTAAAGCTGTTACTAAATCAGCAGCTTTGAGAGCAGTTACTAATGTTGTGAAGTTTTTGTTACCAACGGCAACATCTACTATAGTACCTTGTGCATTACTGTTTTGTGTTAAACTTAAGCATAGAATTAAGCTTAAACTAAGAATTAATTTGTTCATAATATTTACTTTAGTTGTTAATAATCTACTCAAAGATATGCTAAAATTTTTAAATTGTTTAACTTTTAGTAGATTTTGTTAAACAAAAAATTCACTAAGTACATTTTATTTTTTGCGTATCGCTTCAAATAGAAATTCTAAATATCCCAACAGAAGCATCGGTATTTATCGTTGAGCGTGCTTTTGTTGTATCGTTTTTGAATTATTGCTTATTGTGAGAAAAAAGAAATATAAACTGCATGTTATTAGTGTTTTAAAAAACTTGGCATATAGATTCTTTCCATGGTAGTGTAGTTGCAATGCGTATTTCTGTGTAGCATATGTGTAATGCCATATGAATTCTATATCACTAAGTTGTTGTTTTACCTATTAAATTTAATGAAAATACAGTACTTTTAACTGTATCAATACTCAATGTTTAACGAATACTCTTTTTGGGAGAAAAAATGTCAAGAATGAACAAAAAAAGAACTGTCGGGATTCTAATTTTTAAAGATGCGGAAGTGTTGGATTTCGCAGGGCCATTTGAAGTTTTTTCTGTAACCTCAGAATTGAATAATTTCGAGCCTTTTGAGGTGTTTACGGTATCAGAAAGCTTGGATCCGGTAGCAGCTATTAATGGTTTTAGTGTAAATCCTACGCATGATTTTTATACCTGTCCGGATTTGGATATTCTAATTATTGCTGGTGGTTTTGGAGCTAGACAGATAAAACACAACCAAAAGGTTTTAGACTGGGTTACCAAAGTACATCAACAAACGGAGTTTACGCTTAGTATCTGCTCCGGATCGTTAATCCTGGGAAGTCTTGGATTACTAAAATCGAAACCGTATTGTACGCATCATCAAGTATATCCCCTTATGGAAGAAATAGTGCCTCTTGGACTTCCACAGAAAGAGAAACGCTTCGTAAATGCAGGGAAAATTTATACTTCGGGAGGTATTTCAGCAGGTATCGATTTGGCATTTCATATTGTTGAAAAACTACTGGGTAAAGAAATAGCTAAAAACACGGCCGAATATATGGAGTATCATAGGAATTCTTATGCTTTAGAAGACGGTAATAAAGAATTTTAACCTTATTGTAGGAAGTAATTTTGGTAGGAGGAAAATACAGTAAATGTCGCTTTTAGTGCATGGAAAAATAAAAGTATAGAGGTTTTTTTTTATCTTTAAGGAGATTCACAGAATATAGAACTCTGAATATACTTTTTATTAATCTTTTCTTATTATAAAATTAAGTATGAAATTATCCTTAATACTATGTTTCTTATGTGTTGTTTTGGGTTGTAAAAAATCAGAAAATAATGTAGTTAGTTTTCCTGTACAAGAAAAAATAACCACAGAGATGGATGCTGTCATGAAATCAAGTGATTTACCTGCTATTGTTGCCATGGCCTCCAACAAAAAAGGGGAAGAGGTTTCCTATTCTTATGGAAAGGCAATTTGGGGTGCAAACGATGCAGTTACTCCACAGCATATTTTCCAATTACAATCCATGACGAAGTTAATTACTAGTATTGCAGCGTTACAATTAGTCGAGCGAGGAGAAATTGCTTTAGACGATGACCTCAGTGCTGTGCTGCCGATTTTAAAGACCATTCCAATTCTCCATAAAGGTAAACTTACCAGTCCTAAAAATGCGATTACTTTGCGACACTTACTAACACATACTTCTGGTTTTGGATATACATTTACTGATTTGGAATTGTCGCAGTTTCCGTATACAAATTGGAATTATCCAGACGGTCCTAGACGTTTTGAAAGTGGAACACAGTTTTTGTATGGTACGAGTTTAGCATGGGTTGGAAAAGTTATTGAAAAAGTATCGAACACTTCTTTAGATATATATGTCAAAGAGCACATTACCAAGCCACTTAATATGCAAAGAACATTTTTTAACGTTCCCGACTCCTTACAGCAATTTATCGTTACACGGGGTTTTAGAGGTGCTGATGGAAAACAGTCTTTACGAGCAATTAAAGATAGAGTTCCGAGAAGAAAAGTTACTTCTTATAGCGGGGATGATGGGTTATGGTCGAGCCCTAGTGATTACATGCAACTTTTAAAATGTATGCTAAATTATGGAACTCTTAATGGCGTAAAGATTTTAGAAAAAGGAACAGTAGAAGAGATGAAAAATAATCAAATCGGAGATATAAGTATGGATGCTTCAGGAAACTATTTCAATCCTGCCTATTGTTGTAATTTAGAAAATTTTACCACAGAAAGCACTAAATGGGGTTTGGCTTGGGCTATTGATACAGAAGGTAAAGCCTATGGTAGAAAGCCAGGAACGGTCTATTGGGGAGGCATGATGAATACGTATTTTTATATAGATTATACTTCGGAAGTTGCGGTTTGTGTTTTCTCACAACACATTCCTTTTAATCATAAAGCGACAACGACATTTCTAGATTCTTTCTCTCAAGTATTGTATGCGAACTAGACTTGCTGTAGACATGCTGAAAGTAGATGTTATTTTTATAATACTACTTCTAAAAGTATTTTTCTGTTTTAGATTTGAAATTATTTGAGTAATTTTAGACAACACAATTATTGAAAAGTATCGCTATTTACGATTTAAATTCTACCATATGAAATATTTAACAAGTTTACCAATCAAAACATTAGTAGTTGTACTTCTCTTTTTCTTTGCTTGCAAGCAAAAGGAAGCTTCCGAAAAGAAAACTATCGTCGTAAAAGAGAAACCCAGTATCACTATTGAAAAGTTAAGCGATTCTCCGGCATATGCAGAGGCAGTCTTACGATTAAAAATGCCGCAAGATACCGAGAATATCTCAGCAAATACTGTTGCTTTTGAATTTGAAGTTCAGAATTACGAATTGGGTGCTCAAACCACAAGCCTAATGTGCAAAAGTTGGCAAACTCTGGAAAAGGGCAACACATTCATTTTATTCTAAATAACCAACCGTATTCTGCCCATTACGAAGCTAATTTTTCTAAAGATATTCCCAAAGGAGTGCATCATTTGGTGGCTTTTTTAAGTCGTTCTTACCATGAATCTGTAAAAAATGAGAATTCTGTGGTGGTGAAAAAGGTAGTAGTAGGGGAAAACGCTAAAGACACTATTGGAATAAATATAACCGATCCAACGTTAATTTACAGTCGTCCTAAAGGAACCTATGCAGGGAAAGATACAGAGAATTTATTATTGGATTTTTTCGTTTTAAATACAACGCTTTCTGAAAAAGGAAATAGCGTAAAAGCGACGATTAACGGGCAAGAATTTACACTTACCGAATGGTCTCCATATGTTATTAAGGGGTTACCACTTGGCGAAGTAACCATTAAATTAGCGTTGCAAGACAAAAATGGAAATAACATACCTGGCCCATTCAATACCGTAACTCGTACAGTTATGCTTACGGAATAGTATTTTACAAAGGCAAATAAAAAACGCATCGGAATTTTCCGATGCGTTTTTTATTTAGTACGATTTATATTTATTTGTTTTCTTGTTGCCATTGCCACGCAGACAATAGAGCCTCGTCTAAACTTTTTTCTGTTTTCCAACGCAACTCTTTTTCTGCCAAGGTAGTATCTGCATATGCAGCAGTAATGTCTCCTGGGCGACGGTCTACTATTTTATAATTTAATTTGGTAGCACTAACTTTTTCAAAAGACTTCACAACTTCTAATACAGAACTTCCTTTACCGGTACCAATATTAAAAAATTCGAAGGAGCTTTTATTTTCTTTATGAAGTAGACGTTGTAAAGCTACAATATGCGCTTTTGCTAAATCCACTACATGAATGTAGTCTCTTATGGCAGTACCATCTTGGGTATCGTAATCGTCTCCAAAAACAGATAATTGTTCTCGTATTCCTGCAGCTGTTTGGGTTACAAAGGGAATTAAGTTTTGCGGAACTCCTAAAGGTAATTCACCAATTTTGATGCTGTCATGTGCTCCAATAGGATTGAAATAACGCAATGCAATGGCATTCATACCATAGGCTTCACAGCTTTCCTTAATAATTTCTTCTCCGATTTGTTTGGTATTACCATATGGTGAGGCAGCTGGTTTTATCGGTGCGTTTTCTGTTATAGGTAATTCGTCGGCTTGTCCGTATACCGTGCAAGAAGAACTAAAAATAAAATGATCGATGTTTCTATCGCGCATTTCTTGTAAAAGATATACCAAACTACCGATGTTGTTTTCGTAGTAATCTAATGGTTTTTCAACACTTTCTCCAACTGCTTTGAAGGCTGCAAAATGTATAATACCATCAATAGTTGTATTTGCAAACAAGTCTTTAACATCTTGCTTAATGCGGAGGTCTATTTGATGAAATTCAGGAGCAATACCTGTAATTTCCTTTATTCTCTCTAATACTTCAATTTTTGAATTGGATAGATCATCTACAATGATGACGTGGTATCCGGTATTCTGCAATTCTACTACGGTGTGTGAACCTATAAAACCTAAACCACCGGTAACTAATATATTTTTCATATTTATTGCAAGAATTCTAAAACGGTTTCTGTTATGTACTTCAATTGATCTTCCTCAAGTTCTGTATGCATCGGTAAGGAAATTACTTCTTGCACCAATTGGTTGGTTGCTGCAAAGTCTTCCTCTTTATACCTGCTGTCTTTATATGCCTTTTGCGCATGTAATGGCACTGGATAGTATATTGAGTTTGCAATTCCTTTTTGGATAAGGTGCTTGTGCAAAGCATCTCTTTTTCCGTTGGTAATTCGTAAGGTGTACTGGTGGAATACATGAGAACTAAAATCACGCAAGGTTGGGGTTATAATAACTTCTGAATTTTTAAAACGCTCCGTGTAGTAATCTGCTGCTTTTCTTCTGGCTGCACAATAACTATCCAAAAGTGGAAGTTTTGCTTTTAAAACCGCCGCCTGAATGCTATCTAATCGAGAATTAACGCCAACTACATCGTGGTAATAGCGTTGGTACATTCCGTGATTTACCATACCTCTTAGGGTATGTGCTAGCGCATCATCGTTTGTAAAAATGGCACCACCGTCACCATAACAACCCAGGTTTTTAGAAGGGAAGAAGGAAGTTGTTCCAACATGTCCCATGGTCCCGGATTTTTGAGTGGTTCCATCTGAAAATGTATAATCTGCTCCGATTGCTTGTGCATTATCTTCTATTACAAATAAATCGTGTTCTTTTGCAATTGCTAAAATAGCCTCCATATTGGCACATTGTCCGAATAAGTGCACCGGAACAATAGCTTTGGTTTCTGGAGTAATTGCTTTTTTTAAGGCTTCTATGTTTATGTTAAAAGTATCTAACTCTACATCTACTAAAACAGGAGTAAGGTTTAACAAACCAATAACTTCTACAGTAGCAGCAAAGGTAAAATCTACGGTAATAACTTCATCTCCAGGTTGCAATCCTAATCCCATCATGGCAATCTGTAAAGCATCTGTTCCATTGGCACATGGGATAACATGCTTTATATTGAGGTATTGCTCTAAATCTGCTTGAAATTCTTTAACAAAAGGACCATTGATATACGAAGACGAATTTAATACTTCATGAATAGAGGCATCTACTGTCTCTTTTATATTTTGATATTGACTCTGTAAGTCAACCATTTGTATTTTTTTCATGGTAAAAATTTTATCGCTGCAAAAATACGACTATATTTTTTAGTTTTTGTAGAAGCCCATAGAATAAATTAATTGTTTTATTATTTGGTTTTATTATAAGTAATAACGGATACAGCGTTTTTTGGAGAAATTATTTGGTTCCATTTCTTTCTGTTATATTTGAGGAAAATCTAAAAAAATAGATGGACGACCTAATCAAAATCATTTTATGAAATTTATAAAAATCGGTATTGCAATTCTTTTAATTTTAGGAATAGGATTGTGGCTATTTACCCAAACACTGCACCCAACCTATAACGGAAATATTAAGTTATCGGGTATTGACGATCCGGTTTCGGTTCATTTTGATGCCAACGGAGTTCCACATATTAATGCCAATAATGAACACGATGCCTACGTGGCATTAGGCTATGTTCATGCCCAAGATAGATTGTGGCAAATGGAATTAATTCGAAGAATTGCAGCGGGGCGATTGTCGGAGATTTTTGGAGAAGAGTTCATTGCTACTGATAAGTTTTTTTCTGGCTTAGGGATTACCGAGGAAGCGGTAAAAACGATTCAAAAGCTCGACGTATCCAAACCCTCTTATACTTTAGCACAAGCTTACCTTAAAGGCATTAATCAGTTTATCCAAGAGGGGCCAACACCCCTAGAGTTTTATTTGGTTGGTGTAGAGAAAGAAAAATACAGTCTGGAAGATATCTTTAATGTTTATGGGTATATGGCATTTAGTTTTGCGGTAGCCCATAAAACAGATCCAATGCTAACAGAGATTAAGGAGAAATTAGGAGATGCCTATCTGCAAGAATTACTAGATGCCGAAACCGAAAATCTCACTCTAATCAAAAACAGTAAGAATCCAAAATTACAGGCTAGTTTTGCCAAGGCGATTCATTCGATAGTAGAAAGTGTTCCCGTCTCTCCTTTTATCGGTAGTAATGCTTGGGTAATTGGAGCAGAGAAGACCAAGAATGGAAAAGTAATCTTTGCCAACGATCCGCACATTTCTTTTTCACAGCCTGCTGTATGGTACCAGTCACACATCAAAACCCCAAACTATGAAATGTATGGGTATAATTTAGCATTAACACCTTTTCCTTTGTTAGGACACAATCGCAACTACGCCTATGGGTTAACTATGTTTGAAAATGATGATGTTGATTTTTATTTTGAGGAAAATAATCCTGAAAACCCAATGCAATACAAAACTTCTAATGGCTATAGAAATTATACAATAAAAGAGAGGAAGATAAAAGTTAAGGGCCAAAAAGATAGTGTATTTCAAGTAAAAGTAAGCCAGCACGGTCCGGTCATGAATGATGTAATAGCCTTCATAGATGATGAAAGACCTATAGCAATGCAATGGATATATACCAAGTTGGAAAACGAATTGTTAGACGTTTCTTATACCATGTCACATGCAAAAAATCTAGCCGAGTTTCGAGACGGGGCTAAAAAGCTTCACGCTCCTGGTTTAAATGTAATGTATGGCGATGCTAGCGATAATATTGCATGGTTTGCTGCTGGAAAACTTTATAAATACCGAGACAGCCTAAATACCAAACTCATTCTCGATGGAGCGTCAGGAAACGATGAAATTCAGGAGTATTTAAGTTTTGACAATAATCCGCAGGCGGTAAACCCGTCTTGGAACTACGTGTATTCAGCCAACAACCAACCAGATTCCATTGCAGGAATGTTGTACCCAGGCTATTATTTACCAGAAGATAGAGCATTGCGTATTGAAACATTATTGGATGCTAAAAATGATTTTACCATAGAAGATGTTGCAAAAATGATTTATGACGTCACTTCAGCTACAGCTCCGGAAATAATCCGTAATATGCTTGCTTCTTTGGATACCTCGAAACTGACACCTAGTGGTAAAAAAGCACATACTATTCTTAAAAACTGGAATGGTTTTTTCGGTAAGGATGAAGTTGGTCCGGTGCTTTACAATCGTTTGTGGTTTGAATTTATCAAAAGTACCTTTCAAGACGAAATGGGAGAAGCTTTTCCGCAGTTTGTCAATACACCATTAGAGGAAAAAGTGTTATCCTCTCAGGTGAAAAAGAATGCTTCCATATGGTGGGATGACATTCGTACAAGCGACAAGAAAGAGACCAAACAAGATATTGTAACAAGGTCTTTTACCAATGCAATTGCATTTTTACAAGGGCAGTTGGGTGCAAATGTAGAGGATTGGAAATGGAAACGAGTAGCTTCTGTAGAGTACGAACATCCGATTGGGAAAGCAGGAGGTGTTTTGCGAAAAATATTTAATGTAGGTCCTTTTGAGACTATTGGTGGTGATCAGGTTATCAACAATCAAATTTACAAGATAGATAGCACCGGTGTTTATAAAATTCTTGCCGGTCCTTCGAGTAGAAGAGTAATTGATTTTTCAGATGTTGAAAATAGTATTGGAATTCTTCCTACAGGGCAATCTGGAAATGTTTTTAGTCCTTACTACAAAGATCAGGTACAAAAATATTTAAATGGAGAATTTAATACCATGTATTTGAAACAAGAGGAAATTCAAAAAAGTGAAAATATACTATTACTTACTCCAAAGCAATAAAGTGAAAAGGGATGCTAATATAGCATCCCTTTTTTTAGTATTATATTTCGGTATAGATTTCTTCAAAAGGAATTCTAAATCGTTCGCCATAAACTCCTTCTGGTTTTCGGATACCACAAGAAATGATCATGTTAATCTCCGCGCTTCTAGGAATTCCTAAAATGCGTTTTACCCGCCAAGTATCGGAGCCTTCCATTGGACAGGTATCGTAACCCTCGGCAGCCATGGATAGCATGAATGTTTGGGCTGCAAGACCACAAGTTTTGTGGGCAACAATGCGCATGTCGCTTTTTCGAACCTCCCGATACATCGGTTTAAACAGGCCCATAACTAGAACCATTAGGTATTTTAACCATCCTACTATTCCTAAAAAATCCGCATATGCAAAAGGAATTAATTTACCGTAATAATTTCTTGCTACTTTTTCACGAGAGGACTGCTCCTTTTTTGGTTTGTTCTTTCCAAAAACTTTATCCATGTACTGAAGATTGGCTTTAGCTCTCTTTCTCCACAGATCTTTTCGAACCACAAAAACAACTAATTCTTGTGCTGTTTTTGCGGCATTTTGTCCAAAACACAGCGGGACTAACTCTGCGATAGTCTCTTTAGAAGTAACATGAACAAATTCCCAAAGTTGCATGTTGCTGCTATTTGGTGCTAAACTTGCTTGTGCGATACATTTTTTAACAATGGAAGAATCTAACGCTTTTTCTGGGTCATATACGCGAACAGATCTTCTGTAATCAATCGCTTCTGATACCGTTTTTTCGACATAGGGTAGGGAGTTTTTAGTTTGGGTTTGTGGTGTTGAAATTATCCAAATTTCAACAGTGTTTTTAATTGCTTTAGTTTTCCTGTATAAGGTGCATATCGCGTTGGCACATCTAACCAAGTACCTCGGTTTACCAACCCTTTATGATGGGTAAATGTATCAAAGGTACGCTTTCCGTGATAACCACCGATACCGCTCTCTCCAACGCCTCCGAAAGGAAGTCTATGATTGGCAAAGTGAACTGTGGTGTCGTTGATGGTTCCTCCTCCAAAAGAATAGCGTGCAATCATTTTGTTGGCAAATTTTTTAGTTTTGGTGAATACATACAGGGCAAGTGGTTTGTCGTATTTTGTGAGTATCCTTTCAATATCACTCTCAGTTTTATATGAAAGCAGTGGAAATATAGGACCGAATATTTCTTCTTGCATTGCGGGGCTATCCAAGTTGGGTTCGTGAATCAGAGTTGGTGCAATATATCGGTCTTCCCTATCGGTTTCCCCTCCAATAACACAGTCATTATTTTCAAGCATAACGGCAAGTCTGTCGAAATTTTTGGTGTTAATAATACGTGGATAATCTGCAGATTTTTGCGGATTGTTTCCGTAGGCCTTTTGAATTTCTTCTCTAAAATGCGCTATGAATTCATCCTTAACAGATTGGTGAATTAACAGATAATCCGGGGCAATACAGGTTTGTCCGCCATTGATAAACTTCCCCCAAACAATTCGTTTTGCAGTGAGCTTAATGTTGGCAGTTTCGTCAACGATACAGGGGCTTTTTCCACCGAGTTCTAAAGTTACAGGAGTTAAGTGTTCTGCTGCTGCTTTTGCAACAATTTTTCCAACACTCACACTACCTGTGAAAAAGATATAATCCCAGCGCTGCGCTAAAAGTTCTTGCGCTACAGCAACCCCACCTTCTATAACGGCCACATGTGCCTCCTTGCATATTGTTTCTATAATTTCTCGTAAAATTTTACTGGTGTTTGGGGTGAGTTCCGAAGGTTTTAGCACCACGGTATTACCAGCTGCAATCGCACCAATAACAGGAGAAAGTGCTAGTTGGTACGGATAATTCCAAGGAGCTATAATCAAGACAGCCCCATAAGGTTCTTTGTATATTTTGGCACTAGAGGGAAAGTTCAATAGCGATGGGCGTACGCTTTTGGCTCTACTCCAAGAACGTATGTTTTTAATGGCTAAATTTAGCTCTGACAGCACGATGCTTATTTCGGTCATTACAGCCTCGTATTCCGATTTTTTAAAATCTAAGTGCAGGGCAGTTATAATATCTTGTTCTCTGCGAATAAGTTCACTTTTTAATTTTTTTAAAGTGTTTTTTCGGAAGGAAATAGATTTAGTTTCTTGTGTTTTGAAATATTGCTTTTGTTTTTGAATGATAGTAGGTACAGACATTTTTATAGATCAAGGAGTTTTTTGTTCATTAATTTAAACCATAAGGGAGGGATTAGCGAAACCAGCATCATACCAGGGTATCCTGTAGGCATTTGTGGGCTCTCCGGAAGCGACTTTAAAATTTGGTAATGCTTGCTCCCATTATAGTGATGGTCGGAATGTCGCGATAAATTAAAGAGCATTAATTTACCAATCACGTGGTCGGAATTCCAAGAATGTGTTCTTTTAACCCGCTCGTACCTGCCAAACTTATTTTTTTTACGAAGTAAGCCATAATGCTCAATGTAGTTTACAGTTTCTAGTAATAAAATACCAAATACCGCAGCGGCAATAAAAAATAGAACTACTTGTGTACCAAAGGTAAAGTAGATAATTCCTAATAAAACAAAATTAGCGATTGTGTAGATAAGCATTCTGTTTTGATAATGGAACCAGGTTCTTCCGGAATTCTTCAGTCTATTGTTTTCTGCAACCCATGCTTGGTAATAACTTTGAAAATGCGAACGAACCCAAAAAACGTATAGGATTTCATTTTTTCTTGCAGTAGCAGCATCTTTTGGGGTAGCAACATTAAGATGGTGTCCTGCATTATGGTAGGGTAAAAAATGTGTATCGAGTGAGGTTAATAGTAAAATTTCTCCGAGGAATTCATCAAACCTATTGTTTCTATGTCCGAGCTCGTGTCCTACATTAATTCCCAGAATACCGCACATAAGGCCCATGGCAGAAATTCTTCCCACCATATCAAAAGTGCTGAGGTTTGGTTCTTGAATAACATATAAAAACCAAACCAAAAAACCGACTTGAATAGGTACGGTAAGGTACAGTATGTAAGTATATAATTTGTTTTCTTTTTCTATGGCTTCTTCTTCAGGAGTAAAGTTTGAACTAGAGGGTTTGCATACAAATTCTAACAGAGGAATGCCTACGAAAAAGGTTAGGAGTGGTAAAAATACTAACCAACCAGTGCTGGTAAAAGCAATATACACAGTGGCAGGAAGTAGCAGTATAGCTAAGAATTGAAGGGCTCTCATGGTGTTAAATTTGTATAAATATACAAATTACTAACACGCATCCCAAATAGGGTCTTTCGGTTTTGGTGCGACTACTGTTATGGTTTCTTTAGATACGGGGTGTGTAAATGTGATTTTTCTTGCGTGAAGGTGGATGCTACCATCTTTGTTGCTTCTGGGAAATCCGTACTTTAAGTCTCCTTTTATTGGGCATCCAATGGCAGATAATTGTACCCTTATCTGATGGTGTCGTCCGGTTTCTAAATCTATTTCAAGAAGTGTGTAATTCTTAAGTTTTTTTATGACTCTATAGTGAAGTATAGCTTTTTTACTGTTTTTCACCTCCTTGCCATAGGCAAAAGATTTATTATTTTTAGGATTTTTAACTAAGAAATTTGTTAAGGTTTCTTCTTTTTTCTTAGGAGTGTTTTTTACAATTGCCCAGTAGGTTTTTTGTATCTGCTTTTCCCGAAGCATTTTATTAAGTCTTTCTAGTGCTTTGGAAGTTTTTGCGTAAATAACGATGCCCGAGGTTGGACGATCAAGACGATGTACCGTGCCTAAAAATACATTGCCAGGTTTGTTGTATTTTTCTTTTAGGTATTCTTTGAGTATTTCGTTTAATGGTTTATCGCCAGTTTTATCCCCTTGTGTAATGTCTCCTGCACGTTTGTTAACAATAAGCAAATGATTGTCTTCCTGTAAAACCTGAAGATTGTCTTTGTTGGAGTGCATGGTCAATTATTTAAAGTCAGCGGCTACATCCGTATTTACTTGGTCAATAAAATTTAAGAATTCATCTTTACCAAGACTATTTACAGAAGAGGTAATAAAAGACATTGGCAACTCTTCCCAATGGTTTAATAATTTCTTTTTGTAGCTGGTTATTTGTTTGTTGAGTTTGGAACTACCTAATTTATCCGCCTTTGTAAATACAATACAAAATGGGATTTTATTTTCTCCTAAAAAGCGCATGAATTCCAGGTCTATTTTTTGAGGGTCATGCCGACTATCGATTAGAACGAAAGTACAAACAAGCTGTTCGCGTTCTTTGAAGTAATTCTCAATGAAATATTGAAAAATAGTACGTTTCTTTTTCGAGACTTTTGCATATCCGTAACCAGGTAGATCTACGAGAAACCATTGGTCATTTATTTTGAAATGATTGATTAACTGCGTTTTTCCGGGTTTTCCGGAAGTTTTGGCTAAGTCCTTGCGCTCCATGAGCATGTTTATAAGGGAAGATTTTCCCACATTCGAACGTCCTATAAAAGCATACTCTGGTAATCTATCTTTTGGGCATTTTGTAACATTAGAGTTACTCATAACAAATGCTGCCGATTTAATTTTCATACCCTATAAGTTACGCTTTGTTAACCAGTTTTCCAAAATAGTATTAAATTCCTCAGGTGTTTCCATCATTGCTGCATGTCCGCAATTATCAATCCAAAACAATTCTGCATCGGGTAGTAATTTCTGGAAATCTTCGGCAACTTCTGGAGGGGTAACGGTGTCTTGCTTTCCCCAAATTAAACAAGTTGGCTGTGTCATTTTAGGTAAATCCTTGGCCATATTATGTCGAACAGCACTTTTGGCAATTGCCAAAGTTCTCACTAGTGTATTTCTATCGTTAATTACTTCATACACCTGATCTACTAGCTCTTCTGTTGCTATGCTATCATCAAAAAACACTTCTTTTGTTTTCGTTCTAACAAATTCTTTGTCACCGCGTCGTGGGTAGTTGTTACCCATCGAATTTTCGTAAAGGCCCGAGCTTCCGGTCAGAACTAGGCCGCCGACATCTTGTGGGTAGTGTTTGATGTAGTAGAGTGCAATATGACCTCCAAGAGAATTTCCTAATAAAATTACGTCTTTAAGGTTTTTATATTCGATGAATTCATGCAAGAATTTTGCAAGATTCTTAACGTTAGTTGCCAGTAAAGGTAAAGAATATAAGGGTAGCTCTGGGATGAATACCTTATATCCCTTTTTAGAAAAATAATTAAAAGTCGCGTCAAAATTACTCAACGCTCCCATGAGTCCGTGAAGAACAACAATTGTCTTTCCTTCTCCTGCCTCTGCGAATGTAAATTTGTCTTCTTTTTTTAAAAATTCTGTCATAAAAAAAATGATTTGACTCAACGACAAATGTAGTTTTTTTTAGCACTTTTTCATTTTTATTATTTGGGATCATTTGGAAAATATAAAGTGGTTTATAGTCAGTGTTTTAGGACTTGTGGTAAAACTTATTAACAAAGTGGTATAAAGTGGTAAAATGTGGGATTTTTTTATATTTTTGATAAAATCATTAGTAAAATAAAGTGGTTAGTTTAATTGGAACATACGAATGTAAAATGGACGCCAAAGGAAGGGTTATGTTGCCTGCTGCATACAAGAAGCAATTGGCTGATCTTGTGGAAGAAGGGTTTGTAGTAAAGCGTTCTGTTTTTCAGCCTTGTTTAGAGGTTTATCCTATGCAAGAGTGGCGTTCGGTGATGGCGAAATTAAACAAACTGAATCGTTTTGTTAAGAAAAATAATGATTTCATACGGCGGTTTACTGCTGGGGTTAAAACTGTAGAAATGGATTCTTCGGGAAGGTTTTTAATACCCAAAGACCTGTGTCAGTTTGCGAGCTTAAAAAAAGAAATAGTACTCTCTTCTGGGGTTACTATTTTTGAAGTTTGGGATAAGGGGTCGTATGAAAAAGTTTTGGAGGATGCTGTTATTGATTTTGCAGATTTGGCAGAAGAAGTAATGGGAAATATAGATGTAGATGAGTTATCATAGTCCTGTTTTATTGCAAGAAAGTGTTGATGCCTTAGCGATTAAAAGTGACGGTGTGTATGTGGATGTTACCTTCGGAGGAGGTGGGCATTCTCGCGAAATTTTAAGCCGTTTGGGTGAAAATGGGCGTTTGTTTGCGTTCGATCAAGATCCGGACGCTTTACAGAATAAAATCGAGGACGATCGCTTTGTGCTTATTGGAGAGAATTTCCGATTTATTTCTAGGTTTTTGCGTTTTTACGGGGTTAAAAAAGTAGATGGTGTTCTAGCAGATTTAGGCGTTTCTTCCCATCAATTTGATGCTGCTGAAAGGGGTTTTTCAACTAGGTTCGACGCAGATTTAGATATGCGAATGGATCAAAAAGCAGAGCTCTCGGCAATGAAGATTATCCGTACTTATGGAGAGGCGCAATTGGCTGATGTTTTGTTTTTGTACGGAGAGTTGCGCAATGCAAGAGCATTAGCGAAAACTATTGTTGTAGCGCGAGAAGAGCAAGAGATCCGTACTAGTTTTGAGTTGAAAGAGGTGCTGCAGAAGCATTTGCCGAAAGCTAAAGAACATAAAATATTAGCACAGATATTTCAGGCGTTTCGCATTGAAGTGAATCAGGAGTTGGAGGTTTTAAAGGAGTTTTTAGAGCAAATGCCTGGCTTGCTAAAACAGGAAGGCAGGTTAAGTGTTATCTCGTACCACTCTCTGGAGGATAGGTTGGTGAAACGTTATATACGAACTGGGCTCTTTAGTGGGGAGCCTGAAAAGGATTTTTTTGGAAATGTAAAAGTGCCGCTACAAAAAGTGGGAAAGCTTATTGTTCCAACAGCTAGCGAGATTAAAGAGAATAACCGGGCGAGAAGTGCAAAGTTGCGAATTGCAACCCCAAGTAAAAAATAATGAGTAAAGCGAAGCACAGCATATACGATGTATTGCGGGGAAGTTTTCTAACCGATGAAAGCGCATTTAAAAACTGGAAGTTTCTAGTTTTTTGGTGTTTTTATTATTGGTGATAATTTCAAGTTCGCACAGTGCAGATGCCAAAGTAGTTCGTATTGCTAAGTTGCGTAAAGAAAAACGGCGATTGCGGGCTGAATATGTCGATACAAGCACCATATTAATGCGGATGAAGCTAGAGAGTAGTATTCGTAAAAAAGTAAAAAGTAAAGGATTGGAACCTTCGTCGACACCGCCAAAAAAAATAAAAGTCACCTTAAACAAAGAATAAAAAACCATGGTTGAAAAGAAAAGTATACTTAACAAGCTCTATGTAGTCGTTGTTCTAATGATGCTTTTTTTGTTGTTGTTGTGGTTCGTATCGTTAAGCTTCAATACGTCGAGGGAGATAAGTACCGCAAATTATCGGAAGAAAAAAACCTTAAAAACGATACTATTTTTGCCAATAGAGGTAATGTCTATGCTGCTGATGGGAATCTATTGGCTACCTCTATTTCTAAGTATACTATCCGAATGGATGTTATGGCAGTGTCATCACGTATTTTCGAAAGAGATATAAGTGCGCTGGCGAAAGAGCTGTCGGGATTATTAGGAAAACCAGCCGAATATTATCAAAAACGACTTCGTAATGCTAAAAAACGCAAAAACAGATATTTGCTAATTGCCAGAAATATAGGGTACAACGATTATGCAAAAATGAAAACGTTTCCAATTTTCAAGTTAGGAGTATATAAAGGAGGGTTTATTACCGAGCAACAAACTGTTAGGGTGCATCCTATCGGAAAAATTGCAGAGCGAACCATAGGTTATGATGATTATCGTGGAGGAGCAGGAATTGAAGGAGCTTTTGCCTCTTACATGCAAGGGGAAAATGGATGGCGATTGAAACAAAAAATTGCCAAAGGCCAATGGAAGCCTATTAACGATATTAATGAAAAGGAACCTATAGACGGAAGAGATGTCATTACTACCATAGATGTTAATATCCAAGATATCATGCACCATGCTCTATTGCAGCAGTTAGAGAAATTTGAGGCAGAGCACGGCTGTGCTGTGGTGATGGAGGTTGCAACGGGGAAGATTAAAGCAATTTCAAACCTGGGTAGAACGTCTGATGGAAAGTACTACGAGAAGAGAAATTATGCAGTATGGGAGAGTCATGAGCCAGGGTCTACCTTTAAATTAGCGAGCTTAATGGCGGCTTTAGAAGATAAAGTTGCAGATACCGCTACAATTGTAGATTGTGAAAAAGGAAAAATTTATGTGAATAAGCGAAAAGTGCAAGACAGTAAAAAAGGCGGATATGGAGAGATATCTTTAGCTAGAGTGCTGGAGGTTTCTTCCAATGTGGGTATTGTTAAAACCATTCAGAAGCACTACGATAAAAATCCAGAAAAATTCACCAAACGAATGGAGGAATTTGGATTACAGCAGCAAACAGAGGTGAAAATTAAAGGCGAAGGAAAACCTATTATACCTTCACCAGATTCAAAGACATGGAGTCCTATATCTTTAGAATGGATGGCTTGGGGATATGGTGTTTCTTTCACCCCACTTCAAATTCTCGCTTTTTACAATGCGGTGGCAAATGATGGAAAGTTGGTAAAACCTTATTTTGTAAAAGAGCTTCGCATTGGAGGAGAAGTTGACAAGCGTTTTACGACAAAAGTGGTAAAAGAAAAAATTGCAAGCCAAACGACTTTAGACAAAGTAAAAAAAGTTTTGGAGAATGTTGTTGTTAAAGGAACTGCAAAAAATATCTATTCTCCTAACTTTTCTATGGCAGGAAAAACAGGTACGGCAAAAAAATGGATTCCTAGGTACAAAGATGCCGACGGTAAAGTAGTTCCGGGGTATTATTCTAACTCGAAATACGTAGCGTCTTTTGCTGGTTTTTTTCCTGTAGATGCGCCAAAATACTCTTGTATTGTGGTGATACACGAGCCTAAAAAGGAGAAAGGATATTACGGTGCCGTGGTTGCAGCTCCTGTATTTAAAGAGGTGGCACAAAAAATTTATACCACCACTCCAGTGAACAAACAGTCTGTTTCTGATACTTTAAGTTATGCGAGATTGGATGCCGATTACCAAAGGTATTACGATACTATGGTGAAGTATAAAACCATTATGCCGAGAGTAGTTGGAATGAGTGGTATGGACGCGATTTCCTTACTAGAGAATATGGGTTTAAAAGTGCGATTTTCAGGCACTGGTAAAGTTTTAGAACAATCTATTGCCAATGGAATTAAAGTAAAAAAAGGAACCACTATTTATTTAAGATTATCCTAGTTGAAGAATTTAAAAGACATATTGTATAAGGTTGCTATTGATGCTGTGCTTGGAACAACAGATGTTGTAGTGAAAGACCTAGTTTTCGATAGTCGAAAGGTGCAAGAAAACAGTCTTTTTGTGGCACAAAAAGGATTGGCTTTTGACGGGCACCAGTTTATTGAAAAAGCGATTGCTTCAGGTGCTAGGGTAATTGTTTGTGAGGTTTATCCAAAACACAGAAACGACCAAGTAACCTACGTGAAAGTTGGTTGCTCGGATACGGCTTTAGCTGCTTTAGCAGCAAACTTTTACGAGCATCCTTCCGATAAATTACATCTGATAGGAGTTACCGGAACCAACGGAAAAACTACAGTTACTTCCTTGTTGTACCAATTGTTTTCCATGGCAGGATATAAGGTTGGGTTGTTGTCTACCGTCAAAATTATGGTTTGCGATACAGCCTATACTGCTACCCATACTACTCCCGATTCTATTACCATAAATCGCTATTTGTCCGAAATGGTTGCCGCAGGTGTAACCCATTGTTTTATGGAAGTAAGTTCTCATGGTATCCATCAAAAACGAACCTTGGGATTAAATTTTTGTGGTGGGGTATTTACCAATTTGTCTCATGATCATTTAGACTATCACGAAACTTTCGCAGAATACAGAGATGTAAAGAAATCCTTCTTTGATACTTTGCCTAAATCGTCTTTTGCGCTTGTAAATATCGACGATAAAAACGGTAGTGTTATGGTGCAAAATACCAAGCAAAAACACATAGTTATGCCTTAAAAACGCTAGCCGATTTTAAAGTTAAAGTACTAGAGAAAAATTTTTCAGGGAGTTTGTTGCAAGTGAACAACCACGAGGTTTGGACAAAACTAATTGGAGAATTTAACGCCTATAATATCGCTGCTATTTATGGAGTAGCGCATTTGCTTGGTATGGAAGATTTGGAAGTTTTACGTTTGATCAGTACGCTAGAGAGTGTTGGGGGAAGGTTTCAGTATGTGGTTTCCGAACACCAAGTTACTGCTATTGTCGATTACGCACATACGCCAGATGCTCTTAAAAATGTATTGCAAACAATTAATGCCATTCGAACCAGACAAGAAGCTGTGATAACAGTAGTTGGTTGCGGTGGCGATAGAGATAAAACAAAACGCCCTAAAATGGCACATATTGCGACGCAGTTGAGTAGTCAGGTTATACTCACTTCCGACAATCCACGAAGTGAACAACCGCAAGTAATTATAGAAGAAATGGAGCAGGGTGTGGCAGCAGAGAATTATAACAAATACCTGTCTATTTTAGATAGAAGACAAGCGATAAAAACTGCCTCTAAACTAGCGAAGCCAGGGGATATAATACTAATTGCAGGAAAAGGACACGAAAAGTATCAAGAAATTAATGGGCAAAGGCATCATTTTGATGACTTAGAAGAAATAGTTAGTTGTTTTAACCAATCTAAAAACTAATAAGATATGTTGTACTACATTTTTCAATATTTAGAACGCGAATTTAATCTCACCGGAGCCAGTGTTTTTCAGTTCATATCGTTTAGAGCAGCCGCGGCATTTATTATTTCTCTTTTGATAACCATGATTTTTGGAAAGCGTATCATTAATTTTTTGAGAAAGCAACAGGTTGGAGAAACAGTACGAGATCTGGGGTTAGAGGGACAAATTCAAAAAACAGGAACCCCAACTATGGGTGGCGTGATTATTATTTTAGGAACCTTACTTCCTGTAGTACTCTTAGCCAAACTCGATAATATTTACATCGTTATTCTTTTAATAACTACCCTTTGGATGGGAGTAATAGGGTTTACAGATGATTACATAAAAGTATTTCGAAAAGACAAAGAAGGGTTAAAAGGAAAATTTAAAGTTTTAGGGCAGGTTGGTCTCGGTGTTATTGTTGGAACGATGCTTTACTTTCATCCAGATGTTACGATAAAAGAACAGTTGCCGGTTGCAGCACAAACGGTGCAAGAAAATGGCAGAGTAAAAGTGTTTGGAGATGCGCACAAATCTACCAAAACTACGGTGCCATTTCTTAAAGATAACGAATTAGATTACGCGAAAGCTCTGCAAATTTTTGGTGGAAACTACGAAAAGTATGGTTGGGTCGTATTTATTCTGGTGGTGGTGTTTCTGGTTACTGCGGTATCCAATGGCGCGAATCTTACCGATGGAATCGATGGTTTAGCGGCAGGTTCCTCCGCAATTATGGTAGTTGCGTTGGCAATCTTCGCTTGGGTTTCGGGAAATATCATTTTTGCCGATTATTTAAATGTCATGTTTATACCCGAATCCGGCGAAATGACGGTGTTTATTTTTGCTTTCGCCGGAGCGCTAGTAGGATTTTTGTGGTACAATACCTATCCGGCACAAGTTTTTATGGGAGACACAGGTAGTTTAACTATAGGAGGGATTATTGCAGTGTTGGCTATTGCTATGCGAAAGGAATTATTGCTACCAATTTTAGCAGGAATTTTTGTAGTAGAAAATGTATCGGTAATTCTGCAGGTGTCTTATTTTAAGTACACCAAGAAAAAGTTTGGAGCAGGGAAGCGAATATTTAAAATGGCTCCTCTGCACCATCATTACCAAAAACTAGGTTACCACGAAAGCAAAATTGTGAATCGATTTTGGTTTGTTGGAATTTTATTGGCAGTACTAACAGTGGTTACTTTAAAATTGCGATAAATGAAGCGATTAGTAGTATTAGGAGGTGGAGAAAGTGGTGTTGGAACAGCGCTTTTAGGACTCGCAAAAGGATATGAGGTTTTTGTTTCCGATAGGGGAAACATTACCGATTTGTATAAAAAAGTTCTTTTACATCATGCGATACCCTTTGAAGAAGGGAGGCATACCATATCTAAAATTACAACTGCGGATGTTGTGATGAAAAGTCCGGGAATACCCGATACCGTTACTATTGTTAAAGAAGTGCGACAAAAAGGGATTGCTGTAGTTTCAGAAATAGAATTTGCTGCTGCATATACAGCTGCAACTATCCTTGGAATTACAGGGTCGAACGGAAAAACAACGACCACGCTTCTAACGCATCACGTGCTAAAGGAGGCAGGGTTACACGTTGGGGTTGCTGGGAATATTGGTGACAGTTTTGCAAAACAAGTCGCTAGCCAACAATTTGAGGAATATGTATTGGAGTTAAGTAGCTTTCAATTAGATGGCATTGTGAAGTTCCGTCCAAAAATTGCTATCCTTACCAATATCACTCCCGATCATCTAGACAGGTACGACGATGATTTTGAAAAATATATTGCTTCTAAATTCAGAATTACAAAGAATCAAACTGAAAATGATTTTTTGATTTATGATGCAGATGATGTGGTTATAAGAAATGGGTTACAGAAGCGTAAAATAAAGGCCAAATTAGTGCCATTTTCCATGGAGCAAGAATTGGAATACGGTGTTTATATAAAGAATAACAAAATAATAGTAAAATTAAATAACGAAGAAGAGTTAATGAATGTTTCAAGTTTAAAATTACAAGGAAAGCACAATACAAAAAATGCAATGGCTGCTGCAATGGCTGCACGTTTATTGCAAGTAAGAAAAGAAACGATTGCAGAAAGCTTAGCAGATTTTGAAGGGGTAGAACACCGCTTAGAAAATTTGCATAAAATTGGTGGGGTGCAGTATATAAATGACAGTAAAGCTACCAATGTTAATGCTACTTTTTATGCCTTAGAATGTATGGATGCACCTACGGTATGGATAGTTGGTGGTGTAGACAAAGGAAATGATTACACAGATTTGTTACCCTTAGTTAGAGAAAAGGTTAAGGCTATAGTTTGTTTGGGACTGGATAATTCCAAGATCATTGCTACTTTTCAAAACGTAGTAGATGTATTGGTAGAGACAGCGGGAGCCGAAGAAGCGGTAAAAGTGGCACATAAAATTGCAACTAAAGGCGATACTGTATTGTTGTCTCCTGCATGTGCAAGTTTTGATTTGTTCGAAAACTACGAAGATAGAGGTGTTAAATTTAAAGAAGCAGTACGATTATTGTAGCAGACATGCTACAGTGAAAAACCTATGAAAACCATTTTTAAACATATAAAAGGAGATCGCACTATTTGGGCAATAGTCGCTGTATTGGCTATTTTTTCATTCATGCCAGTATACAGTGCTAGTACTAATTTAGTCTATGTGGTGGGGAATGGTTCTACCTTTGGGCATTTGGTAAAACAAATTGTCGTGCTACTTACAGGCTTTGCTATCTTATATGGGGTGCACAAAATACCTTACCGTTATTTTAGCGGTGGTTCGGTTCTTTTATTGCCTATTGTTATTTTACTACTAGTGTTTACCATGGCACAGGGTAAAATGATTGATGGAGCTAATGCAAGTAGATGGATTCAAATTCCTTTCGTAGGTATCGGTTTCCAAACCTCTACCCTTGCTGGTCTGGTTTTAATGGTGTATGTAGCTCGGTATTTGGCACGAAATAAGGAAAGTCAAATCACATTTCAAGAAAGTGCATTGCAGTTATGGCTCCCTGTAGCTATAGTCTTAGGCTTATACTTCCTGCAAATTTTTCTACAACAGCTATATTTTTCACGATGATTTTGTTGGTGGCGTATATAGGTGGGTATCCACTAAAGTACATTGGCTATATTTTAGGTATCGGAATGTTTGCGCTCTTGTTTTTTGTTTTAGTAGCCAAAGCCTTTCCCGATGCTATGCCAAACAGGGTGCATACTTGGCAGAATAGATTGGAAAATTTTTCGAAAACCGAGGGTGCAGAGAATTACCAGGTAGAAAAGGCTAAAATAGCGATTGCTACCGGAGGTTTGGTAGGGAAAGGGCCAGGAAAAAGTGTGCAAAAGAACTTTCTCCCGCAATCTTCTTCCGATTTTATCTATGCCATTATTGTAGAAGAATACGGTTTGGTAGGTGCATTATTAGTTGTTTTTATCTACTTGCTCTTACTGTTTAGAATTCTTATCACGGCGAAAAAGGCAAATACAATCTTCGCGACGCTAATGGTGATTGGCGTGGGGATTCCAATTGTATTTCAGGCCTTAATAAATATGGCAGTAGCCGTAAACATACTACCCGTTACAGGGCAAACATTACCATTAATAAGTAGTGGAGGAACCTCCATTTGGATGACCTGTTTTGCTATTGGGATGATACTAAGTGTAAGTGCCTCCAAAAACGAAACAGAAGAGACAATTTTAGACGATAACCCCTTAGATATTTTGCATGAAACAATATAAAATAGGCATGCGTTGCATTTAAATACTAGAAAATGAAAAAATCTTTTAACTTCATCATCAGCGGAGGTGGTACCGGAGGACACATATATCCAGCAGTAGCAATTGCAAATGAGCTAAAGCTTAGGTATCCTGATGCAAATATTTTATTTGTTGGAGCAAAAGATAAAATGGAAATGGAAAAAGTTCCTAAAGCAGGCTATGCCATTAAAGGACTTTGGATTTCTGGTATCGAGCGAAAAGTATCGTTTAAAAATATGGTGTTTCCCTTTAAGTTAGTACATAGTTTATTAAAAGCGAATAGCATCGTATCGAAATTTAAACCCGACGTAGCTATTGGTACCGGAGGTTTTGCAAGCGGGCCAACATTACTAGTGTGTAATAATAGGGGTATCCCAACGTTAATTCAAGAACAAAATTCACTCCCAGGTATAACCAATAAGTTACTGGGTAAAAAAGCAAATAAGATTTGCGTAGCCTATGATAATTTAGAGCGTTTTTTTATAGAAAATCGCATGGTAAAAACAGGAAACCCGGTACGACAAGATTTACTTTTTATTCATACCAAAGTGGAGGAGGGCAAAACGTTTTTTGAATTGGATAAAAAAAAGAAAACGCTTTTGGTTTTAGGCGGGAGTTTGGGCGCTAGAAAAATTAACGAATTGGTAGAATCACACCTTGAATTTTTTGAGGAGCAAAAAATCCAAGTGCTTTGGCAATGCGGGAAGTTATACTATGAAACATATGCCAAATACCAAAACCGTAAAAACGTACAAGTTTTTGCCTTTATCGATCGAATGGATTTAGCCTATGCTGCTACAGATATTGTAGTTTCAAGGGCCGGTGCAAGTTCGGTTTCTGAATTGTGTATTGTGGGTAAACCAACCATTTTTATACCCTCGCCAAACGTAGCAGAAGACCACCAAACTAAAAATGCCAAAGCAATTGTAGAAAAGCACGGTGCCTTAATGGTTAAAGAAACCGAACTGGAAACTTTTTCTGTAGTTTTAGAATCTTTACTAAAAGATAAAGGAAAGCAGGAGAGTTTGAGTGAAAATATAAAAGTATTAGCATTGCCTAATGCGACCAATGATATTGTAAACGAAATTGAAAAATTAATAAAAACCAAATAGTAAGCTTACGAAGTTGAAACAAAAATATGGAGTTGTCAAAAGTACATAACGTATATTTTATTGGTATTGGAGGTATTGGAATGAGTGCTATTGCCAAGTATTTTGTGTCGCAAGCGAAATTCGTTGCCGGATATGACAAAACACCTTCACCAATTACAGAGGCTTTGCTTTCTGATGGAGTGACCATAAATTTCGAAGATGTGGTTGAAAAAATACCAATGGCTTTTCTTGAAAAAGAAAAAACTCTTGTCATTTATACTCCTGCAATTTCAGAAGATCATCAACAGCTTACGTATTTTAGAGACCACGGTTTTACTGTAGTAAAACGCTCTGAGGCTTTGGGGGTAATCACCGCGAATACCTTCTCTTTTGGAGTAGCAGGAACCCACGGAAAAACCACTACCTCTTCTATACTTGGTCATATAATGCAACCTTTAGGAGCGACTTCTTTTTTAGGAGGAATTACCGAAAATTACCACTCGAATGTGATTCTTGGTGAAAATGAAATTACCATTGTAGAAGCCGATGAATTTGACAGGTCTTTTTTACGACTGTCTCCAAATATAGCGTGTATTACTTCTATGGATGCAGACCATTTGGATATTTATGGCGAGGCCAACGAACTAGAACAGTCTTTTCGAGATTTTTCCGCCAAAGTATCCGATACTTTGCTCGTTGCTAAAGGTCTTCCA
The DNA here is from genome assembly GCF_002954385.1 of Tenacibaculum sp. SG-28. Lineage (GTDB taxonomy): Bacteria > Bacteroidota > Bacteroidia > Flavobacteriales > Flavobacteriaceae > Polaribacter. The sequence continues at coordinate 169,860 of NZ_MQVY01000003.1, read as the reverse complement.
ATACAGGGAATGACCTATGCAGTAAACGAAGCAGCAGATTACCAAGCTTATAATATACGAATAGAGAATGGTGCCTATCATTTTACCGTAAAAACCCCAACTAAAAATATAGAAGATTTGGTGTTTCATTTACCAGGAAAGCACAACCTGATGAATGCACTCGCTGCTATAGCTATGGCAGATGTATACGGTGTAGCGCCACAAATTATCAAAAAACAAATGGCGTCTTTTTTAGGAGTGCAACGCAGATTCTCCTATAAAATTAAAGAAGAATCCATCGTTTTTATAGACGATTATGCCCATCATCCAACTGAAATTACAGCAGTGCAAGAAGCGCTACGAGAACTGTATCCAGAAGATAAAGTATTGGTAGTATTTCAGCCGCACTTATTTAGTAGAACACAAGATTTTGCAGACGAATTCGCAAGTTCTTTAGCTGCCTTTGATGAGGTTATCTTATTGGATATTTATCCGGCAAGAGAAGTCCCGATAGAAGGTGTAACATCTGCATGGTTATTGGAGAAGATACACAACGAGCAAAAACTTTTAAGCACCAAGAAAAACCTCGTGGCTGATGTTTTGCAATCCAGTGCTAAAATTATTGTAACACTCGGAGCAGGAGATATCGGTTTATTAGTAGCAGATTTACAGGATAAATTAGAAGAAAAATATAATATTACAGCGTGAAGAAAATAGCAACAAACCTATTGTTTATCCTTTTATTGGGCTTTTTAGGCTTCCTTTATGGGTTTACCAAGGAAAGAAATGAGGCTAAAAAAGTTAAAAATTCGGTGGTACAGTTTGCGGAAGGTGCCAATAACTTCCTCACGCACAAAGCAGTTAATAAATTGTTAATACAAAATCAAAAAAATGTTCAAAACCAACCAAAAAGTGTAGTAGATTTACACTCTCTAGAGACTGTAGTTTCCAACAATCCCTATGTAGAAAAAGCGGCTGTTTTTTTAACCATAGACGGCGTGTTGAAAACCTTTATAAAACAACGCACAGCAATAGCTAGGCTTGTTCACAAGGACTCGTCATTTTATGTTGATAAGTTTGAGGCGTCTATGCCACTATCAGCAAATTATTCGGCAAGAGTACCGCTTGTTTCTGGAGTGAAATGTGCTGAGGAAATCAATGAATTAATTAGGTTAATCGAAGTTATTGCAAAAGACGATTTTTTTGTAAAAGAAATTATCGCGATCGAAAAAACGCCACAAAAAGAGTATGTGTTTACAGTTCGAACAGGAAACTACAAAATACTTTTTGGAACCTTTACAGGGGCGACTCAAAAACTACGAAAACTCAAAGCATTCTACAACAAAGCACTGAAGGACGGTACGATAAATAGGTATAAAGAAATTAATCTCAAGTATCACGACCAAGTTGTGTGCAGTAAATATAATCAAGATGGAGAACAATAAAATAGCAGTAGGCTTAGATATTGGAACAACCAAGATTGTTGCCATGATTGGTCGTAAAAATGAATTTGGTAAACTCGACGTACTAGGCATTGGAAAAGCGAAAAGTTTGGGGGTAAAACGAGGTGTGGTGAACAACATCACCCAAACCATCCAATCGATCCAACAGGCAGTAGAGGAAGCACAAAGTGTATCTGGCCAACACATTGAGGATGTTGTAGTAGGAATAGCAGGCCAACACATTCGAAGTTTACACCACAGTGATTACATCACCAGAGAGAAGTCAGACGAAGTTATCGATGAAGGAGATATTGAAAACCTAGTAGAGCAAGTACACAAGTTGGTTATGCTTCCAGGAGAAGAGATCATCCATGTATTGCCTCAGGAATATAAAGTAGACAGCCAACCAGACATCAAAGAACCAATAGGAATGTACGGAGGTAGATTGGAGTCTAATTTTCACGTGGTAGTGGGGCAGGTTTCTTCCATTCGCAATATTGGCAGGTGTGTTAAGAGTGCTGGTTTACACCTATCGGATATCACTTTAGAGCCCTTAGCATCTGCAGCAGCAGTTTTGAGTCAGGAAGAAAAAGAAGCCGGTGTTGCACTAATAGATATTGGAGGTGGAACAACCGATTTGGCGATATTCAAAGACGGAATCATCCGGCACACTGCAGTTATTCCATTTGGAGGAAACGTGATTACCGAAGATATTAAGGAAGGCTGTTCTATCATAGAGAAGCAGGCGGAATTGTTAAAGATAAAATTTGGCTCTGCTTGGCCTGGCGAAAATAAGGATACTGAAATCGTATCTATTCCGGGGTTACGAGGTAGAGAACCCAAAGAAATTACTCTAAAAAATCTGTCTAAAATCATTCATGCTCGCGTGCAAGAAATTATCGAGCACGTGTATTTGGAAATTAAAAATTATGGGCACGAAACTCAAAAAGGGAAATTGATTGCAGGAATTGTATTAACCGGTGGAGGATCGCAATTAAAGCACCTGCGCCAATTGGTAGAATACATTACCGGTATGGATGTTCGCATTGGCTATCCTAACGAGCATTTGGCAGGAGACTCCGACGATGTAATTTCCAGTCCGGCCTATGCCACTGCAGTTGGTTTGTTAATGGAGGGATTAGAAAAACAAGAACAGCAGGGTACCAACCAAGAAATATCGCAAGAACAAGAAGAAATAAGTCAAAATATTGTAGAAGAAGCACCAGAACAAATTGCAGAAGAAAAAGAAGAACCGAAACTAAAATCTAAATCCATTTTTGAAAAGTTCACCGACCGTTTCAAGGAGTTTTTAGATAACGCAGAGTAATATATAAATTTTAACAACACTTTATCCCCTAAAAAAGCGTTGTTGACCAAGAGGAAATTAAATAAAAAGAAAAGTTATTATGAACACAGAATTTGATAACATTTCATTCGACATGCCAAAATCACAATCTAGTGCTATCAAGGTTATTGGCGTCGGAGGGGGAGGAAGTAATGCTGTTAATCACATGTTCAGTAAGCAAATTCACGGGGTTGATTTCGTGATTTGCAACACAGATTCTCAAGCATTAGAAAATAGTCCTATTCCTAATAAAATTCAATTAGGAGCGCATTTAACTTCAGGGTTAGGTGCAGGGGCAAATCCTGAAATTGGCGCACAGGCTGCCGCAGAGAGTATTCAAGAAATTCAGCAAATGTTGAGTACCCATACCAAAATGGTTTTTATCACGGCAGGAATGGGTGGTGGTACCGGAACCGGTGCTGCTCCAATCATTGCTAAGATTGCAAAAGATATGGATATCCTAACTGTAGGGATTGTAACTATGCCATTTCAGTTTGAAGGAAGAATGCGAAGCAAACAAGCACAGATAGGGATTGATGAATTGCGCAAAAACGTAGATTCTCTTATTGTTATCAATAATAATAAACTTCGCGAGGTGTATGGTAATTTAGGTTTCAAAGCAGGATTTTCTAAAGCCGATGAGGTTTTAGCAACTGCGGCCAAAGGAATTGCAGAAGTAATTACCCACCACTACAAGCAAAATATTGATTTACACGATGCAAAAACGGTCCTTTCCGGAAGTGGTACCGCTATTATGGGGTCTGCAAAAGAATCTGGAGCAAATCGTGCAAAAAATGCTATTATAAAAGCTTTAGATTCTCCTTTGCTAAACGATAACAAGATTACTGGAGCGAAAAATGTACTGTTACTTATTATTTCCGGAGCCAATGAAGTTACCTTAGATGAAATCGGAGAGATCAGTGATTACATTCAAGAAGAAGCAGGGCACGATGCTAATATTATTATGGGTATTGGAGAAGACGAAGCTCTAGAAGATGGTTTGTCTTTAACAGTTGTAGCGACAGGGTTTGCCGCAGACCAACAAGGAAATATTACGAATACCGAGGTGAAGAAAATTGTGCATACTCTCGAGGATGAACAAAAAGCAACCTATTCGTTCGAAGAACCTAAAGTACAAAAGGCACCCACTATTAATGAACCGCTAACGAACAAGTCCGATAGAAAAATAGTACACGTTTTAGAAGAGGAAGTTTCTCCAACTACCGAAAAGTTACGTTTAGTGCCAACTTCTACCTTGATTAAAGATATTCCTGTAGAATTTGAAGAAGTGGTAGCAACCAATGTAGCAGAGGAAGATTTTATCATTAGAGATATCGTACAAGAAACTCCCAAACCAATAGAAGAAGAGGTACCACAATACATACAACAAGATTTGCTGTTCGATCTTCCAATTCAATCCTACGAAGAGGTAACGCCGAAAGTAGACTTAGTGGCAACCACCAATAGTATTAAAAACATAGAAGTGCAGGCTGCAGAGGTTACTCTTGAAACTATTGAAACGCCGAAGCGATATGTATTGGATGATTTTGATGTTGCTCCCACTATCGGAAAGAGCTCTACACCAAAAGTTATGAAGGAAGAAGATACTGCTTTGCACTTTGAGGTAAAGACAAAAGCGCCACAAGAAGAAGCAGAGACTAAGGATGATCTGGCTGTTAATCCTATGAGTTCGTCTATTTCAGAATTGCAGAAAAGGGCAGAAGAAAGACGAAAAAAGATGAAAGGGTTTAATTACAAGTTTGCCGATCAGGTAAACAAAAATATTGACGAGATCGAAAAACAACCAGCTTACAAGAGAATGGGGGTAGATATTGATGTAACAAATAATCTAAGTAAATCGGATAAAGCCCTTCCTTCAGACGATAACGATTTGCTGCGTTCCAACAATTCCTTTTTACACGATAATGTAGATTAGAGATAGCATTAAATTAATAGCATTTAAAGATTAAATACCATGAGCATACAACAAGACGTTGTTACCAAGATGAAAGCAGCAATGAAGGCCAAAGATACGAATGCTTTAACGGCACTACGAGCGCTAAAATCTGCTTTTATGTTAGCACAGACCGAAAACGGCGCTGGAGCATTGTCGGAGGCAGAAGAATTGAAAATTGTGCAAAAACAAGTAAAACAGCGCAAGGATAGTGCCAAGGTATACCAAGAGCAAAATAGAGCCGATTTAGCCGAACCAGAGCTCGCAGAAGTAGCAGTTTTAGAGCAGTTTTTGCCTGCAGCCTTAAGTGAAGCTGAAGTGGAAGCCATTGTTGTTGCCGTAATTAGTGAAGTTGGCGCGTCTGGTATGAAAGATATGGGAAAAGTAATGGGGCTAGCCTCTAAAAAATTAGCAGGCCAAGCCGATGGAAATACCATCGCAAAAATAGTAAAAGCACAATTGCAATAGCAGTGTATCAATGACCCTGTAGTTCAATGGATAGAACATCAGATTTCGGCTCTGAGGATGAGGGTTCGAATCCTTCCAGGGTCACTAAAACTCCTGTAAACAACTGTTTACAGGAGTTTGTTTTTTATTGTATTCCATTTATTATTGCAACTGTCACATCAAGCGGACTGTCACATCGAGCGTAGTCACGATGTCTTCTGTTTTCTATAGCTTCTTATTAAAAATTAAAAAAGCTATAAACCTTTTTTGTAACTTCGTTGCGTTACATTTAGAAGTAAAATCTAAAGATAAATAACATATGAATTTAGCTGTTATAGGTACAGGTTATGTTGGGCTAGTATCAGGAACCTGTTTTTCTGAAATGGGCAACAGGGTAACTTGTGTAGATATAGACCAGGATAAAATTGATAAACTACAAAAAGGAATTATACCAATTTACGAGCCTGGTTTAGAAAAAATGGTTCAAAAAAATATAAAAAATAAAAATCTTCATTTCACAACCAAGTTAGAAGAGGCAATTAAAGAAGCAGAAATTGTCTTTATTGCTGTTGGGACTCCCATGGGAGATGACGGTTCAGCAGATTTACAGTATGTTCTGACTGTAGCCAAAGAGATAGGGCAGAAGATGAACAAAAGACTCGTAGTGGTTGATAAATCTACTGTGCCAGTGGGTACTGCTGATAGAGTTAAGGAGACTATTCAATTAGAATTGGATAAAAGAGGAAAAAATATTGTATTTGACGTGGTTTCTAATCCGGAGTTTTTAAAAGAAGGAGATGCAATTAACGATTTTATGAAGCCGGATCGTTTGGTGATAGGTGCTGACACCGACTATGCATTTGATAAAATGAAGCAATTGTATAATCCTTTTACGATGTCGCACGAAAGATTCATCGCCATGGATATTCGTTCTGCGGAAATGACCAAATACGCGGCAAATGCCATGTTGGCTACCAAAATTTCCTTTATGAATGAAATGGCAAATATTTGCGAACGAGTTGGTGCGGATGTAAATAATGTTAGAATTGGTATAGGGTCTGACTCTAGAATAGGCTATAGTTTTATCTATCCAGGCGCTGGTTATGGTGGTTCGTGTTTTCCGAAAGATGTAAAAGCGTTAAAAAAGCTTGCGGAGGAACACCAGTATAAAGCGCAATTAATAGCATCTGTGGAAGAGGTAAACAACAGACAAAAGTTTGTTGTTGCAGAAAAAGTAGTTAAAAGATTTGGGGAAGATTTAAGCGGTTTAACCTTCGGGTTATGGGGTTTGGCGTTTAAGCCAGGAACCGACGATATGCGAGAGGCACCCGCTATTTATGTAGTTAACGAGTTGTTGAAAAGAGGTGCTAAAGTGCAAGCCTACGATCCAAAAGCTACAAAGGAAGCAGAAAGTTTTTATTTGAAAGATGTAGAAGGGGTTTCGTATTGCGAATCTAAATATGATGTTTTAAAAAATGCTGAAGCGTTAATACTCTTAACGGAGTGGAAAGAGTTTCGTTCACCAGATTTTACAGAGATTAAAAACCAACTAAAGTATCCGGTAATTTTTGATGGAAGGAATCAGTATATCGCTTACAATTTGGAGGAAAAAGGATTTGAGTATTATAGAATAGGGAAATAATGAAAGTTTTAGTTACCGGAGCAGCAGGTTTTATTGGGTTTCATCTTAGCGAGAAATTGTTAGGGTCAGGATTTACTGTCGTTGGTATTGATAATATTAATGATTATTACGATGTAAATTTAAAATATTCCCGATTGAGCGAGTTAGGGATTTCTAGAAAAGAAGCCGAAGCTTTTTACAACGAAACGAATAGTTCAACTAAGCAAAATTTCAAGTTTACAAGAATGAACTTGGAAGACAAGGAAGAACTAGTTTCTCTATTTGAAAAAGAAAATTTTGATGTGGTTTGTAATCTAGCAGCGCAGGCAGGCGTTCGATATAGTATCGAAAATCCAGACGCTTATATTCAAAGTAATATTGTTGGTTTTCTAAATATTTTAGAGTGTTGTAGGCATCGTGAAATTAAACATTTGGTGTATGCAAGTAGTTCTAGTGTGTATGGTGCGAATACTAAAATACCGTTTTCAGAGGAAGACAAAGTGGATACTCCAGTTAGTTTGTATGCGGCTACGAAAAAGAGTAATGAGTTAATGGCGCATACCTACAGTCATTTGTACAATTTACCAACCACTGGGTTGCGTTTTTTTACAGTATATGGTCCATGGGGTAGGCCCGATATGGCTCCGATGTTATTTGCAGATGCGATACGTAATAATCGTCCAATAAAGGTTTTTAATAACGGAGATATGGAACGTGATTTTACTTATATCGATGATATTGTTGAAGGAGTGAAAAGGGTAATAGTAAAGTCTGTTGCGAGTAGAGATTTTTATAAAATATATAATATAGGAAACAACAATTCCGTGAAATTATTTGATTTTATTAATGAAATAGAATCTAATTTAGGAAAGAAAGCAGCAAAAGAATTTTTACCTATGCAGATGGGAGATGTAAAGAAAACTTGGGCAAATGTAGATCGCCTAGTTAAAGAGTACGATTATGAGCCAGACACAAAACTTTCACAAGGGGTGGGGAGTTTTGTTAAATGGTATTTAAGTTATTTTAGCAAACCCTAATATGGTAAATTCAGAAAATAACACGAAGCATTAGTTTAGCCTGCTTTTATTGCTTCTACTTTGTATCAATGACCCTGTAGTTCAATGGATAGAACATCAGATTTCGGCTCTGAGGATGAGGGTTCGAATCCTTCCAGGGTCACAAAACTCCTGAAAACGACTGTTTACAGGAGTTTGTTTTTTATTGTATTCCTCTTATCATTGCCATTGTCACATCAACTGGACTGTCACATCGAGTACAGTTGAGATGTCTAACGTATCTAGTTTCTGTGAGCATATTACTTTACCATGTCACATCGAGTATAGTCGAGGTGTATTTTGTTTACTCCAGCTTCTTACTGAAAAATAAAAATACTACAAACCTTTTTTGTAATTTCGTGGCATTCCATTTGGATTTAAAATATAAAGTTTATAATGAAGAATTTCGCCATGCTAGGAGTGGCAGGATACATCGCTCCAAGACACCTAAAAGCCATAAAAGACACCAATAATAGGCTCATAGCAGCACTAGACAAGTTTGATAGCGTGGGCGTGATGGATAGTTATTTCCCCGACACCCATTTTTTTGTGGAGTTCGAGCGTTTTGATCGCCATATTGAAAAAATAAAGAGACAAAAGAATATTCAGCTAGATTATGTAAGCATCTGTACCCCGAATTACCTACACGATTCTCATATTCGTATGGCTTTACGCAGAGGAGCAGACGCTATATGTGAAAAACCCTTGGTGCTAAATCCATGGAATGTAGATGCCCTGCAAGCAATAGAAAACGAAACTGGTAATCGCATCAATACCATATTACAATTGCGTTTACACCCTAGCATTATTGCTCTAAAGCAAAAGGTGCAAAGCGAGAACAAAAAAGAAAAATATGATGTAGACTTAACCTATATTACCTCCAGGGGGGCATGGTACCATGTGTCTTGGAAAGGAGATGTCAGTAAATCAGGGGGTATTGCTACCAATATCGGAATTCATTTTTATGATATGCTATCTTGGGTGTTTGGCCCAGTGCAAGAAAACATCGTACATCTCAGAGAGAAAGACAAAGCAGCCGGCTATTTAGAATTTGAAAAAGCACGTGTGCGTTGGTATTTGTCTATTGATGAAAACACTCTGCCAAAGATAATCCAAGAAAAAGGACAACGTACCTACCGTTCTATTTCCGTTAACGGCGAAGAAATAGAATTTAGCGGAGGATTTACCGAGTTACACACCGATAGTTACAAAGGAATATTAGCAGGGAATGGCTTTGGTTTAAAAGATGCAAAACCCTCCATAGAAATTGTACACGCTATCCGAAATAACGATATTAAAAAAAGTGGTGAAAAACATGGGTTTTTACCTTAGAAAAATTATATTTGCCGATTAAAAGGAAAAAGTAAAATGAAAATAGGGATTACTTTCAGTGCCTTCGATTTACTACACGCTGGTCATATTAAAATGTTGGAGGAGGCAAAGCGCCAATGCGACTACTTAATTTGTGGATTGCAAACCGACCCTACCCTAGATCGTCCTGAAAAAAACCGCCCTGTACAATCGGTAGTAGAGCGTTACATTCAATTAAAAGGATGCAAATACGTAGACGAAATTGTGCCTTATGCTACTGAGCAAGATTTAGAAGATATCCTTAGATCCTTTCATATTGACGTTCGAATTATCGGTGACGAATATGCCAATAAACAATTTACCGGAAGAGACTATTGCGAAACTAAAGGTATCAAATTGTACTTCAATAAAAGAGAACATCGTTTTTCTAGTACAGATTTGAGAAGAGAAGTTTTAGAAAAAGAATCTTTAAAAGATAAAGATAGAAAGTAAATGAATATTTTTTAGTGGTTTTGAATTAGTAACTGAGATATGTTTCGCACAAATGGGAAATAAAGTTACTTATTTAGACATAAATTACAATAAATTTAATAAACCAAATAGAGGAATTAGTATAATATAGTAAAGGAGGAATTTAAAGTACATCATTTTAGAAAATGAAAGTAGAAGACAAATTAAAGTATAAGAAAATATTAGTCACCGGTGGCGCTGGTTTTATTGGTTCCAACTTATGTGATGCGTTAATTAAACTGAATAACCATGTAGTTTGTTTGGATAACTTTGAAACAGGTAAAAGAGATAATATTGTTCATTTATCAGATAACGATAAGTTTGACTTAATCGAAGGGGATATTAGAAATTACGAAGACTGTAAAAAAGCAGTTCCTGGCGTAGATTATGTTTTACATCAAGCAGCTTTAGGTTCTGTGCCTCGTTCTATTAAAGACCCAATAACCTCCAATGCTACCAATGTAACAGGCTTCTTAAACATGCTTACTGCGGCCAAAGATTCAGGGGTGAAACGGTTTGTGTTTGCTGCGAGTTCTTCAACTTACGGAGACTCAAAAGGGTTGCCTAAAGTAGAGGAAATAATTGGGAAACCCCTATCCCCATATGCTATCACTAAATATGTGAACGAATTGTATGCCGATGTGTTTTCTAAAACCTATGGTATAGAAACCATTGGGCTTCGTTATTTTAATGTCTTTGGAAGAAGACAAGATCCAAACGGTGCTTATGCAGCAGTAATCCCAAAATTCGTAGGACAGTTAATGAAAGGGGAGTCTCCGACTATTAATGGAGATGGAAATTATTCAAGAGATTTCACATACATTGATAATGTAGTTCAGGCTAATTTACTTGCTCTAGTTGCCGATAACAAAGAAGCCTACAATACTGTATATAATGTGGCTTATGGCGATAGAAATACGCTCAATGACTTAGTTGGCTATTTAAAAGAATATTTATCTGATTTTGATGCTAGTATCAAAATATTGAAATTAAGCATGGGCCAAATCGCTTAGGAGATATTCCACATTCCTTAGCAAGTATTGAAAAAGCAAAAAAACTTTTACACTATAACCCTAAATTTTCACTGCAAAACGGATTAAAAGAAGCAGTAAAATGGTACTGGGAAAACTTATAATATAATGAAACAACCAAAAATAGCTGTTATTGGATTAGGGTATGTTGGATTACCTTTAGCGCGTTTATTTGCTACAAAATATTCTACCGTTGGATTTGATATTAATGAAGAGAGAGTTGGAGAGTTAATGTCTGGAACTGATTCTACTCTAGAAGTTGAAAACGAGGTTTTACAGTCTGTTTTAATTCAAGAATCTTCAAATGATGTTGGGCTTTTTTGCTCTACTTCTCTGCAAGATTTAAAGGATTGTAATTATTATATTGTTACTGTTCCTACTCCAGTAGATAAAAATAATAGACCAATATTAACGCCTCTTGTTAGAGCAAGTGAAACAGTAGGAAAGGTGTTAAAAAAGGGAGATATCGTGGTTTATGAGTCAACGGTTTACCCTGGGGCAACGGAGGAGGAATGTATTCCTGTTTTAGAGAGAGTTTCTGGACTTAGATTTAATCAAGATTTTTATGCAGGTTATTCTCCGGAAAGAATTAATCCAGGAGATAAGGAACATACCGTAGAGAAAATATTAAAAGTTACCTCTGGTTCAACGCCTGAGATTGGAAAGAAAGTAGATGACTTGTATAAATCAGTAATCACAGCCGGAACGCATTTGGCTCCAACTATAAAAGTGGCTGAAGCTGCAAAGGTAATAGAAAATTCACAGCGAGATATTAATATTGCTTTTGTTAATGAATTGGCTAAAATATTCGGGTTAATGGATATTAATACCCATGATGTGCTAGAAGCTGCTGGTACAAAATGGAATTTTTTACCATTTAAGCCGGGTTTAGTAGGAGGACACTGCATAGGTGTAGACCCTTATTATTTAGCACAAAAAGCTCAGGAATATGGCTATCATCCAGAAATTATTTTGGCAGGTAGGAGGTTGAATGATAGCATGGGAGAATATGTTGCTTCAGAAGTAGTCAAGTTAATGATAAAAGAGGATATACGTATTAAAGGAGCAGATGTTTTAGTACTAGGGATAACTTTTAAAGAAAACTGTCCTGATGTACGAAACACTAGAGCTGTAGATGTAGTTAATTCTTTGATTGATTATGGAACTAAAGTTACTATCTATGATCCATGGGCAAATGAAGACGAAGTAATGCATGAATACAAATTAAAATCTACCAAGAAACTTCCTAATCAGAAGTATGATGCGATTGTGTTAACAGTCGCACATAATGAATTTCGTGAATTAGATTTTTCTAAATTAAAAAGTGAAAAGTCAATAATTTTTGATGTCAAAAATATATTGCCAACTAATGTTAGAGATAATTCTCTTTAATGAATTAAATTATTGTAATACGACTAAATATAAAAATAAAAGAATCTATGAAAGTACTATTATTGGCAGGAGGATTTGGAACTAGATTAAGTGAAGATACAGTAAATAAACCTAAACCTATGGTAGAAATAGGGGGAAAGCCAATTCTTTGGCATATTATGAAAATTTATTCACAACACGGATTTAATGATTTTGTAATTTTATTAGGATATAAAGGATATATAATTAAAGAGTATTTCGCAAATTATTTTTTGCATCAGAGTGATGTTACTATTGATTTAAAAGATAATAGTATGGAAATACATAATAATTCAAGTGAACCATGGAAAGTGACTTTATTGGATACGGGATATAATAGTATGACTGGAGGTCGAATTAAACGGGCGCAAGATTTTATTGGGAACAATCCTTTTATGCTTACCTATGGAGACGGAGTTTCTAATATTAATATTAAAAAACTAGTTGAATTTCATAAATCACATAATGGAAAAATAACAATGACTTCCGCTCAACCTGATGGTAGATTTGGTGCACTTTCAATTAATAAAGATAATAAAGTACTTGAATTTAAAGAAAAACCAAAAGGAGACGGAAGTTGGATAAATGCTGGTTTTTTTGTTTGTGAACCAGAAGTATTTGATTACATCACAGAAGGGGATAGTACTGTTTTTGAACAATCTCCTCTAAAAACACTTGCTTCTGATGGTAAATTGTTTACATATAAGCACCATGGTTTTTGGATGCCTATGGATACATTAAGAGATAAAAATAGATTAAATAAAATGTGGTCTGATAATCAGGCTGATTGGAAAATTTGGAATTAATGTTTAGTGAAATATATAAAGGAAAAAAAGTATTAGTAACAGGTCATACTGGGTTTAAAGGTACCTGGTTAACCTCGTGGTTACTAAAATTAGAAGCGAGTGTAATAGGTGTTTCTAGAGAAATTCCTACGCAACCTTCCATGTTTGAAGAGTTAAATTTAGAAGATAAAATAACTCATTATATAGAGGATGTTGTTAACCTAAAAGCACTAAAAGAAATTGTTTTTAAAGAAAAACCAGATTTTGTTTTTCATTTAGCTGCCCAACCGATAGTGTCCTTATCTTATTCCGATCCTATAGATACTATTAATTCTAATGTTATTGGAACTACAAATATCCTAGAATCTTTGCGTAAATCAAATCATAATTGTACGGTCGTTATGATAACAAGTGATAAAGCTTATGATAATGTTGAGCAGATTTGGGGTTATAAAGAGAATGATCATATGGGTGGAAAGGATATTTATAGTGGTTCAAAAGGAGCAGCAGAACTTATAATAAAGTCTTATTATAATTCCTTTTTTCAGAAACCGTCGTCAAACGTTCGTTTGGCTATCGGTAGAGCAGGAAATGTAATAGGTGGTGGCGATTGGGCTAAAGATAGGATTGTTGTGGATTGTATGTTAGCATGGAGTAAGGGGGCGGGGGTTGAAATTAGAAGCCCCAAAGCAACTAGACCATGGCAACATGTTTTAGAACCTCTAAGTGGTTATTTGAAATTAGGATTAGAACTTTACAACGATAAAAAATTAAACGGCGAAGGGTTTAATTTCGGACCAAGAGCTGAGCAGAATAGAACAGTTCAACAACTCCTTGAGGATTTAAGTGAATGCTGGTCTACTGAAGTAAATGAAACATTTAGAATTACAGATAATATACCTTTTCATGAGGCAGGGCTTTTAAAGTTGAATTGCGATAAAGCATTAGCTTATTTAAAATGGCAAGCTACACTGGAATATCATGAGACTATTAAGTTTACAAGCGAATGGTACTATAATTTCTATAAAAAGGATATTGATATTTTGGATTTCACATTACAACAAATTCAAAAGTATGAAGAATTATATATTTCAAATTCTAGTAAGTTATAATGGATACAAGTATTGAGGGAGTTATATTAACCGATTTGAAACGAATTCCACATCCAAAGGGAGATATCTATCATGGCCTAAAAAAAAATGAGGATAGCTTTAATGGTTTTGGAGAAAGTTACTTCTCGTTCATCAACTATGGCGAAATTAAAGCTTGGAAAAGACATTTTAAAATGATTTGTAATATTGTAGTACCTATTGGTAAAATTGAATTTGCCTTGTATGATTTAAGAGAAAAATCTGCAACCAAAGGTAAGTTTATGAAAATTGAATTAGGAGAAGAGAATTATAAAAGAATTACAATCCCTCCAGGCATTTGGTATGGATTCAAAGGGTTAGGTAGTAATAATATGCTTCATAATTTAGCTAATATAGAACATGATCCGGAGGAGCAGGAAAATGTTAAAATAGGTACATTCAAAAATTTAAAATGGTAAAATATGTTAAGACTTTCAAAATCTGTAATAGGGATAGAAGAGATTAATGCAGTAACTAAGGTTCTTGAAAATGAGTACTTAGGAATGGGTGATAATGTAAAAGAATTTGAAGAGTTGTTATCTTCCTATTTTAACAGACCAACAGTTTGTGTTAATACTGGTACGTCAGCTATTCACCTAGCATTACAGTCTTTGGGTGTGGATAAAGGAGATGAAGTTCTGGTTCAATCTTTAACTTACGTGGCTACCTATCAGGCTATTTCTGCTACTGGAGCTAAGCCGATTTCTTGTGAAATTAATCCTAAAACTCTGACAATTGATTTAGAGGATGCTAAGAGAAAGTTAACACCAAAAACTAAAGTTATATTACCAGTTCATTATGGTGGAGGAGTAGGAGATTTAAACAAGTTGTACATCTTTGCCAAAGAAAATAATTTGAGAGTTGTTGAAGATGCTGCCCATGCATTTGGAAGTATTTACAAAGATAAATTAGTTGGCGCCTTTGGAGATATTTGTTGCTTTAGTTTTGATGGTATAAAAAATATTACAAGTGGGGAAGGTGGAGCTATTTTAACTGACGATAAAACTATTTTAGAAAGAATTAAAGACGCTCGACTGCTGGGAGTCCAAAAAGATACGGATAAGAGATATTCAGGTAAAAGAAGTTGGGAGTTCGATGTAGAGTTTCAAGGTTGGCGCTATCATATGAGTAATATTATGGCAGCTATAGGTGTAGAACAATTTAAAAAGTTTCCGGGTTTTAAAGCTAAAAGACAAGATTTAGCTAAACTGTATCAAACAGAGTTTTCCAATATAGAACGAATTAAAATTTTAGATCATAATTACCAAGAAATTGTTCCACATATATTTACAATACAAGTTGACTCGGATCAAAGAGATGAACTAAAAGAATTCTTAAGCGCTAATGGTGTCCAAACTGGTTTTCATTACTTTCCAAATCATCTTTTGTCTAAATTTAAAATACAAGACCTAAATCTACCACTTACAGAAAAGTTACATAAGAACTTAATTACCCTACCCCTTCACCCTGATTTGGACGAGGAAGACGTAAAAAAAGTGTCTAAATTGATAAAGGATTTTTTAAAGGTTTAATAATGTTTATAAAGCGTTTGTTTTTGGGAAGCTACAGGAGATTGCGAAAATATACTTTTATAAAAATTAATATCTTTTTTAGCCTTATAATTTTTCTTCTGAGGGAGTTTTTTTTGGGATTTGAAAACGCAAATAATTATTTACGACAAGTTAGTCAACCATGTATTATTCCTATACTTAAATTAAGAGGAGCAAAAATTGGAAAAAAATGCAATATACAAAGTGGCATAACCTTTCATAATTGTAAAAATTATAGCAATTTGATTGTTGGAGAAAATTGTCATATTGGCAAAAATTGTTTTTTTGATTTAAGAGATGAGATAATAATTTCGAGTAATGTAGTTATTGCTATGAATAATACCTTTATTACTCATTTAGATATGAATAATTCTAATTTAAGGGAGATTTACCCAGCGACTCAGGATAAGATCGAGGTTCATAATGATGTTTATATTGGAACAAATTGTACCATTTTAAAAGGAGTAATCATTCATAGTCAAACTATAATTGGTGCAAATTCACTCGTTAATAAAAATACGGAATCAAAACATATTTATGCGGGAACACCTGCTACAAAAGTTAAGGAAATAGATGGAGTTTAAGACACTTTTAAAAAATACATCATTTTTGGCGGGTACAAGGATAGTTCAATTCTTAACTGGTTTAGTTAGAACTAAGTTAATAGCATATTTTCTTGGTACGTTAGGAGCTGGTTTGGTAGCTCAGTTAACTTTTGTAACCCAGAAAATGTCGCAATTTACTCTATTAAGTATGAGTGAAGGGTTGGTGAAGCAAATAGCGGAAAATTTAGAATCCTCTCAGACTGCAAGAATAATAAATTCAGCTTATAAAGCATATATTTTGTTGCTTTCAGTTTTTGTTGTGTTAAGTTCAATTATTCTTTATTTGTTTTCGAGTGAATTAACTATCTATGTTTTTGGAGAATTATCTTATATATCATATTTTTATATTGGACTTCTTTCTTTTCCTCTTTTAATATTGGATAGTATTCCTTTTTCAATATTAAAAGCATTTAAGGATGTTAAAACTATCGCTAAAGCAAGAATAATTATTGTTATAATTAATTTACTTCTAGCGGTACCTTTAATTTTATTACTAAAATTAGATGGAGCAATAATTTTTGTCCCATTATCTTATATTGCTAATTTGTTAACAAATTTCTTTTTTGCTCGTAAGATTTATTTTAAAAAATATAGGATAACAGTAAAAACAATTTTTAATGCAAGTTTAAGTTTTCAATTTATAAAAGAGCTATTAGTCTTTTCAACCTTTGGTTTAACAATTGGTGTATTTTCCATTATTAGTGAATTTGTTTGTAGAGGTATTGTTGTTTCGAACTTAGGAGTTGATAGTATTGGACTTTATAGTCCTATTGTTATGTGGCTAGTATGGTAACTGGGTTTATTTTGCCATCTTTTTCTACATATCTCTATCCTAGGTTTTGTGAGTTAAAATCTGATAAGGAGTTATCAGCTTTGTTAAATGATGCAATTAGATTAGGTACTTTTTCTATTTTTCCATTACTATTAATAGGAATCCCTTATAAAGATTTTTTTATAGAATTATTTTATTCTAATAAGTTTTTAGCAGCATCTAAATATTTACCACTACATTTTATTGGAGTTGCTTTTTATGTGTGGTATTATGTTTTTTCTCAGTCAATGACTCCAAGGGGTAAAATTAAGCAGCATGGTATTTTTTTAGTATTATATTTTACGCTAGATATGTTGGTGACATATATTTTTGTTAATGATATAGGCTTATACGGGTGGATGCTAAAACATATGATAAGCCCTTTTGTGTTTTTTTGGGTTTATTATTTTTATTCAAGGAAGTATTTGAAATTTTCGTTTCATAAAAATAATATAGTATTAATTTTTTATTTGCTATTTTCAGCGACAATTCTTATAGTTATAGACTTTTTTATGAAAACATAAAAATGGTAAATCTATTTTTAGGACCGTTATTACTGGTTTTAACCGTAGTTTTTCTCAAGCAAAAGGAAAAAAAGTATTTGTTAAGCAAATTTAATTTAAAATAGAAGAAATAATGAGTGTATCTCAAAAACCTAAAGTGGCTATAATAACGCTTAATTATAATCAAATTGATTATACGGTAGATTGTGTAAAATCAATTTTGAACTCGGATTATTCAAATTTTGAGATTGTTTTAGTTGATAATGGTTCTTCTGAAGAGAATTTTAAAGAATTACAGGAAAGACTTCCTGATGATTATAGATTATCTATACCAAGATTGGAAATTAATAAGGGATATGTAGGGGGATTAATTATGGACTTGAAAAAGCAAATGAAACAAATTGTGAGTATTTTTTAATAATGAATAATGATACTTTAATTGATGAAAATGCCATTAAAGAATTAATAATTACGTCAGAAAAGTATAAAGGTAAGGCAATTGTATCGGGGAAAGTATATAATTATGATGAAAAGGATACATTGCAATATATTGGAAGTGTCAAAACAAATAGTACAGGAGTTTTTGATTATAAGTCGCCAGTAAAAAACCGAAGAGAAAAAGATGTAGGGCAATATGATGAAGAAATGGAGTTAGCAATGTCTGACGACATCATGTGGATTTTATCAAGAGAGATTTATGAAGAAATAGGTGCTTATTCTGATTATTTTTTCCTTTATGGTGAACAAAATGATTATGCTTTAAAAGCAATAAAAAAAGGATATAAATTGATATATAGTCCTAAGGCTAAAATTTGGCACAAGGGAGGAATAACAACAGGAGGCGGAAAAAAATGGTTAAAATCTCCCAAAATTGAATATTGGGGAACAATGGCTGTTTTAAAATTGTCAGAATTTCATGTAGAGGAAAAAAGGAAAAAAGCTTTTCGAAGAAAATATACATTAAAAAATGGGTTGAAGAAGATATTTTTATTCCTTACAGGTAGGGTTAAATATGATATTGTAAAAGCTCATTTTTTAGCAGTTAAACATTTTAAATTTTGGAATAAAATTCGATATAAAGATAATGGTTATAATCCTTTTAATTAAAAATTAAAGAAATTGATGGAAAGAAACATTATTTTATATGTTGGAGGGTTTGAACTTCCAGATAAGAATGCTGCAGCTCATAGAGTTGTTTCTAACGCTAATTGTCTTCAAGGGCTTGGATATGAAGTTATTTTTATTGGAGTAAATAAGGAAAAAGAAACATTATATACTCCGAAAACGGTAGAAGGTTTTGAATATTATGAAATAATGTACCCCAAATCTTTTCTTCAATGGGTTACTTATATATCAAGTATATATAAGGTAAAAAAAATAATCGAAGAAAGCAAAATAATGACTAAGATTGATTCTGTATTTGTCTATAACTTTCCGTCTTTTGCTCTTTTACGAATGTTAAATTTCTCAAAAAAAAATAATGTTAGGATATTTGCTGATGTAACTGAGTGGTCTTCGGAAAAAACGATTGCTGTTAAATCAATAATTAAAAACTTTGATACGTTTTTAAGAATGAGATTTTTACATTTTAAGGTTGACGGAGTTATCGCAATTAGTGCCTTTTTAACCAATTATTACGAACGAAAAGTTAAAGTTATACAAGTACCACCACTTGTAAATTTCAATAATGTTAAATGGAAGGTTTTAAATACAAATAATATTGTGTCAAATGAGTATAGTTTTTTTATGCCGGTTCTCCAGGTTCCGGAATGAAGGATAAGATAGATTATTTGGTAGATGCCTTTATAGAAGTTCACAGGAAGGGGATAACAAATTTTAAGTTTATAATTTTAGGTATAACTAAAGAGGAGTATGAAGAAAATTTTAAAGGGGTCAAAGATTTAAATATTACTAATATAGAGTTTTTGGGAAAGAAATCACATACGGAAGTTTTGAATGCATTAAAAGGAGCTGACTTTTCTATTTTTTATCGTCCAAAAAATATTGTAACTAAGGCTGGTTTTCCAACAAAGTTTGTAGAATCAATTTCTTGTGGAACTCCTGTAATAACTAATAAGTCAAGTAATCTTTCCGATTATTTTGATAAATATAATTTTCTTGGAATATTAATAGATGATTTTGGAAAAAACAAACTTACAGAAACTCTGATAAATGTTCTTGAAATGAATAAAACTGATATTGTAAAGTTAAAAGATGAATGTCTTAAAAATCAGATTTTCAATTGCAATAAATATGTTGAACAGTTTGAAAAGTTAATGTCTTAAAAAAATAATATGAAGTATTTGTACAAATTATTATGGATTCCATTTAAAGTTTTAGAAAAAATATATTGGTTTTTATGGAGAAAGGAACAATTAAGTAATTTTCAAACAGTTGGGAATGATGTTAGGATTTCCAAAGGGTGTTTTTTTCACAATAAGAATATTTCTATTGGGAATAAAGTATATATCGGACAAAAATGCAGATTTCAAGCTTCATTAAGTCATATTTTTATCGGTAATAATATAATGTTTGGACCAGAAGTTTCAATTCACGGAGGTAATCATAGAACGGATTTAATAGGGAGGTTTATGATTGATATCAAATTGGAGGAAAAACTTCCAGAAAATGATGAAGATATAATTATTGAGGATGATGTTTGGATTGGAGCTAGAGCGATAATTCTTAAAGGAGTTAAAATTGGTCAAGGCTCTATTATAGGCGCAGGTGTTGTAGTATCAAAAAGTATTCCTCCTTATTCTATAATTACGGGAAATAGATCTCAAAAAATTAGAGAAAGATGGACTGAGGACCAAATTAAAGAACATAAAACCAAACTTAAATAAGTATATGATATTTTATTCCATAGAGAGGTTTTTTAAAAAAGTTTTTATGAAAACTGTCGGAGCTATTTACGCAATGACAAATCATGTTGGATATACAAAATGGATTGGAGTTAATGTAAAGGGAAAACTTTTTATTTATGGAAACCCCAGTAAGATGTTTGGTAGTGAACCGTGGTTAATAACATTAGGAGATAATGTTCACATAACTACAGATGTTATGTTTATAACTCATGATGGAGGAACTTTATTATTTAGAGATAAGGTTCCTGATCTTGAAATTACAGCACCAATCATTGTTAAAGATAATGTATATATTGGTGTGAGAAGTATTGTTTTACCTGGTGTTACTATTGGAGAAAACTCTATAATAGCTGCAGGCTCTATTGTAACCAAAAATGTAACTCCAAATTCTGTAATGGGAGGAATTCCAGCAAAAAAAATAAAGTCAACAGAAGAGTATTTTAATGGAATAAAATCTTCTTCCTTACACTTAGGCCATTTAAAGGGGAAGTATAAAGATAAGGCTTTAAAAGAATATTTTAAGTATGAAAAAATAGACTAATTTGTATTTATGAAAAAAGCAAAAATAGCACTAGAGTTATCAACTACTGGTAAAGGAGGAGGTCCATATACAAGTACAAGTAGGATAATGAATTCTGATTTGAAAAAGAAATATGATTTTCATACAATTCACTACAAAACTGAATTAGGGAGTGGTATTAGTTTAAAAAGAATAAAAGATTTAATTGAACAAATAAAAAGAATTAATCCAGATATTGTTCATTATTCAGGATTACAATTGTCCGGTTTTCATATGGCTGTAGCTTGTAAATTTGCTGGAGTTAAGAATACTGTGATGACGGTAAGAGGTTTCTCTGGAGATGCAATTTACTTTAATATAATTAAAAAGTCTATTCTTACTTATATATTAGAACCTATAACTATTTTGTTGTCTAAAAAAGTTATAGCAGTTAGTAATTATGTTTTAAACAGAAGAGTACTCAGATTTTTTGGAACCAAAGATAAAAGAACTATTTATAACTTCCCTCCCAAATTGCCTAAAGAAAAACAGACTAAGAAGAGTTTAAGAGAGGAATTAGGAATTGAAAAAGATGACATAGTTATTGTTACGGTTGCCAGAATTATAAAAGATAAGGGATATCAATTTTTTGATGAGGCAATATTAAATTTTAATAAAAAAGCTAATTTAAAGTTTGTAATAGTAGGTGATGGATTATATCTTGGAAATATGAAAAAGAAGTTAGAAAAGATGGTCAATAACAAGCAGGTGTTTTTTTTGGGGTATAGAGGAGATATTAATCATATTTTAAAGGCATGTGACATATTTGTACTACCAACTTTACATGAAACTTTATCCGTGGCATTACTTGAAGCTTCGCAGGCAAGCTTAGCATTGATTGCATCAAGAACAGGAGGAGTTCCTGAAATTGTTGAAAATAACTATAACGGAATTTTAACAGAACCTTCAAATGTTGGTGATTTGACTAATGCCATATCATACTTAATAGAAAATGAGGAATTAATCGGGGTATATGGAGCAAGAGCAAAAGAAAAAGTCAATGAAAAGTTTTCAAACGCAAGTATTGAAAAAGGATTAGATGAAGTATATTCCTCTTTGTTAAAAGGAAATGGGTGATATGACAAAATTTTTAATTAATAATAAGAAAGAATCCATATTCTTTAGATTGAGTGTTTTAGTTCTATTTCTATTAGCTATACTCTCAATAATTCCCACTTTTAGAGCATTTTCTTTTTTTAATTATTTATGGGCTACTTCGCTTATTTGTTATGTAGCACTTATTTTTTTTGATGACTCTTCGTATTTTTTACATTCAGACACATATAAGTTTAGTATCTTTTTCTTTATTTTTTATACGATTTTTATACCAATATTATTTGGTAACAATGAAATTGGAAATAGGTTTTTTGAGTTAAGTCAGTTACCTATATACTTTATAGCTTTTGATTATAACAATAGAAAGGGAAGAATTGATAAAAATATTAAAATTATAAAATCTTTAATTCCTGTAATAGTAATAATTAGTTTGATTACTGTATTGGAGTACAGAGATGATCCGAGCATTTCAAGAGCTTTAAAATCAAGTAAAGGTATAGGGACAGATAAACTTTTAAAGGGAGTTGGAGGCTATGATTTTATTTATTTTTTAGTGTTTTTTTGTAGCATTTTAATTTTTAACAAAAGACTCATAAAGTTTAAAAATAAAGCCATTACCTCTGTATTTTACTTTTTTACCTTATTACTTTTCACAACAAACATTTTTCTCTCAAACTTTTCGACAGCTTTTCTTTTAATTTCTCTTGCTATTTTTTTGAGATTTCTTGGAAAAAAATATCCATTATTAGGCTGATATTTTATTCAGTTTTATTCTTTTTTCTCTATTTAGTATCAGATTTTATTTTAAACTTTATTGTAGATTATTTTGTTGCCAATTTTGGAAATAGTTTAAATACAAAAAGGTTAATAGAATTGAGAAACCTTTTGCAAAATAGTCAATCAGGAGAATCGATTAGTGCGAGATTTACTGCTTATAACAAGAGTATTGCCTTATTTGGAGAATACCCTATTTTTGGTGGTATTCAAAATAAATTGGGAAAGAATAATTATGGAGAATTAAACTCTTTTGGTCAACATTCTCAAATCATAGATACTTTTGCACTTTTTGGATTTTTTGTAGGTATAATTCAATTGTTTATATATTTTAAACCAATTTTAAATAGATTAATAAAGGAAAGAATTTATGTTAACTCACTGAGTTTATCAATGTTAATTTCTTTTTTCACTATATCAGTTTTAAATAATGTTACACCTTCAATTGGTTTGGCTGTATTTTTTATATATCCAACCTTGATTGAACTTAATAAAGTAAAAAATGTTTAGAAAAAAAATATTACTAATAACAGGAGGCACAGGTTCCTTCGGTAAGGCAGTTCTTAATAGATTTTTAAGTACAGATCATTTCAGTGAAATAAGAATCTTTTCTAGAGATGAAAAAAAGCAGGATGATTTAAGAAGAAAATTATCAAGTCCAAAAGTGAAATTTTATATTGGTGATGTAAGAGATTCTCTTTCTGTTGAAGTGGCTGTGAGAGGTGTTGATTATATTTTTCACGCAGCAGCTTTAAAACAAGTGCCATCTTGTGAGTTTTTCCCAATCGAAGCGGTTAAAACTAATGTAATAGGAACAGAAAATGTATTAGAAGCAGCAATAAGAAATAATGTTAAAAATGTTGTTGTTTTAAGCACAGATAAAGCAGTATATCCAATTAATGCTATGGGTATTTCTAAGGCTATGATGGAGAAAGTGTTAGTAGCTAAATCTAGAAATGCTGGTAATACCATAATAAGTGGAACTAGATACGGAAATGTAATGGCTTCTAGAGGTTCAGTAATACCATTATTTGTTGAGCAAATGAAATTAGGAAAAGATTTAACTTTGACAGATCCGAATATGACGAGGTTCATGATGACTTTAGAGGATGCAGTAGATTTGGTTTTATTTGCTTTTGAAAATGCAAATCCTGGAGATATGTTTGTACAAAAGGCACCGGCAGCAACCATTGAAACACTAGCCAAAGCTTTAATAGAAATGTTTGATAGCTCAAGCCAATTAAAAGTTATTGGCACACGTCATGGTGAGAAGTTATATGAATCTTTATTGACAAGAGAAGAAAGAGTTAAATCTGAGGATATGGGAGACTATTACAGAATTCCAGCAGATAATAGAGATTTAAATTATGCTAACTACTTTTCAGAAGGAGAAATCGATATGAATTCTATTGAAGATTATCATTCCCATAATACGGAAAGATTAGACATAGACGGAATGAAGAAATTACTTTTAAAGCTTGAGTTTATTAAGAAAGAAATAAAAAAGTAATGAATCAGCCATATATAATAGAAGGAGGTAAACATATCGATGAAAGAGGTCGTATCAATTTTGTAAATGTTTTTGACATGTCTAATATCAAAAGACTTTATTATACAGAACATTTTTCTACTGATGTTGTTAGAGCTTGGCAAGCTCACATTGTCGAGAAAAGATGGTTTTTATGCATCGAAGGAGAATTCATGGTAAAGTTAGTTAAAATTGATGATTTTAAAAGTCCCTCTGAAGAGCTTGAAGTTTACGAGTTTTTACTAAAGGCCGAAGATCCTCAAGTGTTATTTATTCCAGAAGGATTTGCAAATGGTTTTCAAGCAAAAAAAGAGAATTCTAAGATGATGATTTTTTCTGATTACGCATTTGGAGTAAATCCTGATGATCAAGTAAGATTTGATAAAAATAAATGGACAACATGGAGTTAAAAGTTGGAATCACAGGCCAATCAGGATTTATGGGTAGACACTTATATAATTATCTATCCTTAAAAGAAGAATTAAATCTAGTTAATTTTGATCGTTCTTTTTTTGAAAACACAGAAAGACTTGAAGAATTTGTAAAATCATGTGATGTAATTGTACACATAGCGGCAATTAACAGGCATGAGAGTCAGGAATTTATTTATGAAACAAATGTAGGTTTAGTTAATAAATTAATTTCTGCATGTGAAAAGACTGATTCTAAACCTAAAATTGTTTTCTCGTCTTCAACACAAGAAGAAAGAGATAACTTATATGGAAAATCCAAAAGAGATGGTAGAAATTTACTAGAAAAATGGGCAGAAAAGAATGAGGCTTCAATAGCGTCTTTAGTAATTCCAAATGTCTTTGGACCTTTTGGAAAACCATTTTATAACTCATTTATAGCTACATTTTGTTACCAAATTACAAATGGAGAAGAGCCTAAAATAATTAATGATAGTACGGTTAATATTATTTATATTAATGAGTTGTGTGAGTCATTTTATGAAGAAATAAAAAGAAATACGAGAAGTATCAGTTCCAAATTAGTTGAACATACATCTAGTAACAAGGTTTCAGAAATTTTAAGTTTACTCTACCAATACAAAGAAGCTTATATGGACAAAGGAGAGGTTCCAAATGTTCCTATGAAATCTTTTGAATTGAACTTGTTTAATACATTTACAAGTTTTATTCCTAAATCCTATTTTCCTAGGAGTTTCATTAAACATACTGATAATAGAGGAGCATTTGTTGAAATTATGAGAGCAGGTGTTTCTGGACAATCTTCATATTCAACAACGGTTCCCGGTATAACAAGAGGAAATCATTATCATACTAGAAAAGTGGAACGCTTTGCTGTTATCAAGGGTAAAGCCTCAATTAAATTGAGGAAAGTTGATAGTGACGAAGTTATAGAGTACTTTTTAGATGGAGATAAACCGTCGTATGTAGACATGCCAATTTGGTATACCCATAATATCACGAATATCGGTGAAGAAGAATTAGTAACATTGTTTTGGATAAATGAGCCATATAATCCTGATGATGCAGATACTTATTTTGTAGAAGTTTAAAATATAAAAATGAAGAAATTAAAAGTAGTTACGGTAGTTGGAACAAGACCTGAAATTATCAGGTTATCTTGCACCCTTATAGCCTTAGATAAGAACGAAGCAATAGATCATATTTTGGTTCATACAGGTCAAAATTATGATTATGAATTAAATGAAATATTTTTTGAAGATTTAGGTTTAAGGAAACCGGATTATTTTTTGGAAGCTGCTGGGAAAAATGCAACTGAAACGGTTGGGAATATTCTTATTAAAATAGATCCTATTTTAGAAAAAGAAAACCCTGATGCGTTTTTAGTTTTGGGAGACACAAATTCTTGTTTATGTGCTATTCCTGCTAAAAAGAGAAAAATTCCTGTATTTCATATGGAGGCAGGTAATCGTTGTTTTGACCAAAGAGTGCCTGAAGAAACAAATAGAAAAATTGTTGATCACGTTGCCGATATAAATTTAACATATAGTTCGATAGCAAGAGAGTATTTATTGAGAGAGGGATTATCTCCAGATAGAGTAATTAAAACTGGAAGCCCTATGTGTGAAGTACTTCATAAATTTAAATCTAAAATAGAAAGCTCTGAGATACTTGAAAAATTGAATCTTGAGAAGAATAAATTTTTTGTAGTTTCATCTCATAGGGAGGAAAATATTAGCAATCCAAAAAACTTTAATGGACTAATTGAGTCTTTAAATTTGATTGCTGAAAAATATGATTATCCTGTAATTGTCTCGACACATCCACGTACAAGAAACATGCTGAATAGCAAAGAGATGAAAACTCATAAAAACATTCAATTTTTAAAGCCTTTAGGATTTAGTGATTATAATGCACTACAAATGTATTCGTATGCAGTTTTATCGGATTCAGGGACTATTTCTGAAGAGTCGTCTATTCTTAATTTTTGGGCTCTAAATATTAGAGAAGCTCATGAAAGACCTGAGGCAATGGAAGAAACTTCGGTTATGATGGTTGGTTTAAATCCGGAAAGAGTAATGCAAGGTTTAGTAGCCTTGAATAGTCAAGAAAGAAGCCCTAATAGGAATTTTAGAGAGGTTTATGATTATTCGATGCCCAATGTTAGTGAAAAAATGGTGCGAATTATATTATCCTATACAGATTATATTAACCGTGTGGTTTGGAATAAAAATTAGCAAATGAAAATTGTTTTTTCTTCCAATATCTCTTGGAGTATATATAATTTTAGAAAAGGATTGTTAAAATCCTTACAAAATGATGGTCATGAGATCTTCACGGTTGCTGCAAAAGATGATTACTCGCAAAAACTGACAGATTTAGGTTTTAATTTTAATCATATAAATATTAATAATAACTCTAAAAATCCTATTGAAGATATAAAACTGGTTTTACAATATTATAAAATTTATAAGCGTATAAAACCAAATGTCATCTGCCATAATGCGATAAAACCAAATATTTATGGAACTATAGCAGCAGGATTATTAGGTATTCCTGTTGTAAATAATATTTCTGGATTAGGAACATTGTTTATTAAACAAAGTATTTCAACGAAAATTGCAAAATTTTTATACAGAATATCGCAAAGGAGTGCGACTAAAGTATTCTTTCAAAATCAAGATGATTTAGAACTATTCATCAATAGTAAACTAATAAGAGATGATAAATGTATAATTATACCTGGCTCAGGTGTTGATACGAGTAAATTTAGACCAGTTAAAAGAGATATAAAGCAAGAAGATGGTTTCCGCTTTTTATTTGTTGGTAGGTTAATTTATGATAAAGGAATCAGAGAGTATATAGAGGCCGCTAAAATAATCAAAGAAGAGTTTGCTGAAGTGCAGTTCGACATTTTAGGCGGAATTTATCATAAAAATGAAACAGCGATAAAACAAGAGGAATTGGATAGATGGTGCGATTTGGGATTAGTTAACTATCTGGGAGAAAGTGACTCTGTTCATTTGGAGATGGAAAAGGTAGATAGTATTGTTTTACCATCTTATAGAGAAGGGTTATCAAAAGTGCTTATCGAAGCTTCTAGTATGGGAATTCCTATTGTAACTACAGATGTTCCTGGATGTAGGGATGTAGTAGTTGATAATATTACAGGTTTTTTAGCAGAAGTTAAAAGTGTAGACAGTCTCTATTCTCAAATGAAAAGAATGATTTTACTTCCACAAGAAGATAGAATTAAAATGGGAACGAAAGCAAGAGAAAGAGCGGTTAAGGTTTTTGATCAAAATATAATAATAAAACACTATAAGAATGTCATCTACTCAATTTCTTAATATAATAATTACGATAGTTTTATATTCATCGTCAGTGTTATATATAAGATTTGCTGACAAATACAATATAATCGATAAACCTAATCATAGAAGTTCTCATACTATTCCAACTATTAGAGGTGGAGGTATTTTATTTTATGTTGCAATTTTATTGTATTTTTTTATTTCTGGATTTCAATATCCTTATTTTGTTTTAGGAGTGTCTTTGATAGCTATAGTTAGTTTTGTAGATGATATAATTACATTAAGTTCTAATCTCAGGCTGCCTTTTCAATTTATAGCAGTAGGGTTGTGTATATACCAAATTGGCATTTCAATTGATGATTTATTCATATTTCTACCTCTATTAATTGTGGGCGTTGGATTTATAAATATTTATAATTTTATGGATGGAATTAATGGAATAACAGGCTTGTATAGTGTTGTTACATTGGTCTTATTTTATTTCATAAATCTACAAGAAGATATTTTAGACGCTAGACTTAATTTATACGTATTAATGTCTGTAATAATCTTTGGTTTTTATAATTTTCGAACAAAAGCAAGAATGTTTTCTGGTGATATTGGAAGTATTAGTATAGCAATAGTTGTTTTTTTTACAGGGGTTATCTTAATAAAAGAGCTTAATGCACCTATTTTGATACTATCGATGCTTCTATATGGCACTGATTCTATTCTTACACTTATTTATCGAAAATCGATAGGAGAAAAAATAACAGAGCCACACAGAAAACATATTTACCAGAAGATGGTACATGAACTTAAGCTATCTCATATGAAGGTTTCGATGGTATATGCTTTGTTGCAAATTTTAATCAATTTGGTTGTTTTTAAATTTTATAATGCAGATTTAAATACGCAATTATTTATAATTTTCTTGGCAATAGGTTTTTCGATCTCATTATATATTATGATATTTAAGTACGTTGAAAAGACTCAAAAAAAATTAAAATGAAAAAAATTGCAATTGTAGGATCAGGAGGATTAGGACGTGAGTTACTTGGTATAATTCAATCTATTAATCGTAAAATTGAAACATGGGATATTTTAGGATTTTATGATGATAATTTAATAAGTGAAAAAATTAATGGTTATCCGATAATAGGCAAAATTAAAGAATTAAATGATATTAGAGAGGAAATAAGTGTAGTTATAGCCATTGGAAATCCAAGAGTCAAAAGTATAATTAAAAATAAAATTAACAATCAAAATATTATTTTCCCAAATATTATTCATCCATCAGTCGAGATTTATTCTAGTGATAATGTCACTTTTGGAGAAGGGGTAGTAATTGCTGCTAATGTTGTTTTCACTGTAAACATTAAGATAGGTAATTTTGTTTATATAAATACTTCCTCAGTAATAGCCCATGATACTTGTATTAATGACTTCAGTATGATAATGCCTACAGTTTCTATTTCTGCTGGAGGTGAAATAGGAGAAAGAGTTTACATAGGTAATGGTGCAAAAATTGATTATTATGTAAATATTCCAGATGATACTGTTATTAGTTCAGGTACGATCTTATCAGGATAATTATATAAATCTAACTTATTTGGTTAACTTTAGAACTCTATAGATAATTTATGAAAGGCATCATCTTAGCAGGCGGTTCAGGAACAAGGCTTTACCCTTTAACAAAAGGGGTTTCTAAACAGTTATTACCGATTTATGACAAACCCATGATTTATTACCCTTTATCGGTTTTAATGCTGGCTGGTATTCGGGAGATTTTAATTATTTCTACGCCACAAGATTTGCCAAATTTTAAAAAACTTTTAGGAGACGGTTCCGATTTGGGAATTGCCTTACACTTTAAAGAACAATCTACACCAGATGGTTTAGCACAGGCATTTATCATAGGGAAAGAATTTATTGGTAATGATGATGTGTGTTTGATTCTTGGCGATAATATTTTTTATGGGCATGGCTTTTCAAAAATGTTACAAAATTCGATACGGATAGTACAAGAAGAACAAAAAGCTGCCATTTTTGGGTATATGGTAAAGGATCCACAACGCTATGGGGTAGTTTCTTTAGATACAGAAGGAAATGCTATTTCTATCGAAGAAAAGCCAAAAGTACCCGCTTCAAATTATGCCGTAGTAGGTCTGTATTTTTATCCTAATGATGTTGTTGGTATAGCAGAAAAAGTAAAACCTTCTAATAGAGGGGAGTTAGAAATTACTTCAGTAAACCAAAGCTATCTTACACAAAACAGGTTAAAAGTTTCTCTAATGGGACGTGGTTTTGCGTGGTTGGATACCGGAACACACGACTCCTTAATGGAGGCTGGGCAATTTATTGAAACCATCGAAAAACGTCAAGGCTTAAAAGTAGCGTGTTTGGAAGAAATAGCCTATAACATGGGGTATATTGACAAAGTACAACTAGAAAAAATCACGAAACCTTTACTTAAAAGTGATTACGGACAGTACCTTTCTCGTTTGTATTTGTAAACTATTATCATGAAGTCAGTCGAAGGGTTGTTCTCGACGGAGTTTATCTTGAGCAGTAGTCGAAACACTCGAACTGACATTTTCTTGACTCGAGCTTGAACTGAGAATGTTTTTGTTTAAACAATTTTATTTACGGTGTTACTTCTATTTTTTTCGTAGGTTTGTTTTTATAGTTTTAGGTATTAGTTAAGAAGAAAGTATTCCATGAAAAATATTTTGGTAACAGGAGGTGCTGGGTTTATTGGTTCGCATGTCGTACGTTTGTTTGTGAATAACTATCCAAACTATAACATTATTAATTTAGATGTGCTCACCTATGCAGGAAATCTGGCAAATTTAAAAGATATTGAGCATAAACCGAATTATACTTTTGTAAAGGCAGATATTTGTGATTACCAGAACATGGTAAAGATCTTTAGTGAGTTTAGCATTGATGCTGTGATACATTTAGCAGCCGAATCGCATGTGGATCGGTCTATTAAAGATCCGTTTTCCTTTGCGAAGACCAATATTATGGGAACCTTAAGTTTGTTAGAGGCAGCTAAACAGCAATGGGATGGTAATTTTACAGGTAAATTATTTTACCATGTTTCCACCGATGAGGTTTATGGAACTCTTGGTGATGATGGGCTCTTTACAGAAACAACTCCGTATGACCCACATTCGCCATATTCCGCCTCAAAAGCTTCTTCCGATCATTTTGTAAGAGCTTTCCAGGATACCTATGGCTTACCAACAGTGATTTCGAACTGTTCCAATAACTATGGTTCGTATCAGTTTCCAGAAAAATTAATTCCACTTTTTATACATAATATTTCTAGTAATAAACCTTTGCCAGTCTATGGAAAAGGGGAAAACATTCGAGATTGGTTGTTTGTAGAAGATCATGCTCGTGCTATAGACACTATTTTTCATAAAGGAAAACGAGGAGATACTTACAACATTGGAGGTTTTAACGAGTGGAGAAATATAGATGTAATAAAAGTTTTAATTCGTACCGTAGATAGACTTTTAGGGCGTAAAAAAGGCCAGTCTTTAGATTTAATCACCTATGTTAATGATAGACCCGGGCACGATTATCGTTATGCTATCGATTCGTCTAAATTAAAGGATGAACTAGGTTGGGAGCCATCTTTACAGTTTCAAGAAGGAATCGAGAAAACAGTACAATGGTACTTAAACAATGAAGCATGGGTTCTTAACATAACTTCCGGAAGTTACCAACAATACTACAAAGACATGTATGGGAAGTAAACAGTAATTTTTATAAGCAACCAATAAAGTATGGAATCTATTGTAACAGGAACGCATATAGATAAACTTTTATTCGATTCAGTTAACTATAAAATCTTATTTATATAGAGATTATTAAAGATATAAAACGGTAATTCTACATGCAATTACGAATACCCAACCAATTAAAGCACATAATAAGAATTATCTTATTTCAGTCTTCGCAAGCTCAAATCCGGGTTGTATTGGATGATAAATAATCCTGTATTGGTGGCTGCACCAAACATTTTTTTACGGTAGTCAAATTTATTTTCTAAGCGGAAAGATACACCGTCTTTAAAGGTACTACTTAATTCATTTCCAGAAGCCATACGCATTAAGATATCATAAGTAACATCAAAACCCCTAATGGCATATTCCGATGGTAAGGCATTGTTTTTCACTCGGTAGGTTTTGTAAAAGGCGTTTAGTTCTGGAGAGTTCTCATCGGCAAAATAAGGTGCTACATAGGTGAAATCCATAGCAGCCAATTTGTTGTTGTCTATTTTATCGTATCCTTTACTCTTATGAATTGCAAAAACCTGTACCGTAACCCCTTCTGGAAGCCCAATCATGCTATTTAGAGCGTCCGCAATTGCCACCTCATTCTCTGCTGTTATAATGATCCAGTTGCGATGTGTGATACTCATTTTTTCCGTAAAACGCGACTTTTTAATATACCCATCTTTGGGGTTTAAAACATGAATATCACCAATAGAATCGTGTTTTTTAAGATCTGCAACGATTTCCTTACCGATACTTTTGGAATTGGTTTTGTTATCTCCTACAACAAAAATAGTCTCGCCTTGGTAATTCTCTTTTAGGTATGCGGTTAAGTAAGCTGCATAGGTTTTCTTTTCAGGCGCTGCTTTTACTAATTTAGACGACGATAAATTACTTTGCTTGCTCGAAAAATGAGGGAAAATAACTGGCACATCTACTTTTTTGGTAACCATGCTAACTTTATCGGAATAAAAAGGTCCGATAACTACATCTACCGCATCCAAACGATCTTCTGCTAGAATACGTTCTACTTGATTTCCTCGATTTCCGGTGTCAAAAACCGATTCGTTTACTGAAATTCCTTGGGTACGAATCGAATCCATAGCGATGGTAGCTCCTAGATAGAAGTCAGTAACCATATTTGCTAGCGTATTTTTTTTGAAAATTGCAGCAGGTGCTAAAGTATCGTATTCGGTAGCTTTAAATGGCAATAAAAAGGCAACATTAATAGATGTGTTTTCTGCTATTACGTCTTGATAAAAGCTACGATTTTCATCTGTACTATCGGCGTCTTTGCGTTTTATTTTCAACAATTGTCCTGCGGAAATAGCGTCGTTCTGAATCTCTGGATATTCCGGATTTAACGCAACAAGATCTGGTTTGCTAATATTGTAAAAACGCGTTATGCTGTATACCGTCTCTTTTGGCTGTACTTCATGCGTAACAAATTGTGCTACAATTTCTTTTTTGTTCAGCGTTATCGTTTCCCGATTCGCCTTTACTTTTAGAACCTGTCCAATACTTAATGTGTTACTTTTAATACCAGGATATTCTGGGTTTAAGGCCATTAAATCGGTTTTAGAAATACCATACATTTTGGTAATTCGATAAACCGTTTCTCCGGCTTGCACTTCATGAGTTTCGTAATTGGTAATAACGGTAGTTTCATATACTTCTTCTTCCTCTGTAGAAGTAGCATCTTCGTCAGTAGACTCTACTTGCCCTTTTGTGTCTTTTTCATCAGGAGTAACCACAGCATAGCTTGGTTCATCTCCTAAATTACTTTTCGCAATGGCAGGATTTGGAATTACAATTACATAGTTACCTTCTAAGGATGCGTTTATATCCGGATTCAAACGTAGCAAATCACCCTCAGAAATCTGCAAACGCTTGGCAATCTCTGCTATGGTTTCGCCTTCTTGTACTTTATAGGATATATATCGCTTTTGTTGTCCGCACGATATGGTAAAAGATAAAACTCCTGCTACGATTAAAAACTGTAATTTTCTCATGTATTTTCTCCTGTTAATGTAACCAATTAGAAATACAACGTTATTCCCACTCAATTGTTGCTGGTGGTTTTGAACTGATGTCGTAAACCACTCTGTTCACGCCTTTAACGTTGTTAATTATTTTATTAGAGGTCTTTTGTAAAAATGCATAGGGTAAATTTACCCAATCGGCTGTCATACCATCCGTACTTTCCACAGCGCGCAATGCTACTACTTTTTCATAGGTTCGCTCGTCGCCCATAACACCAACAGAATTTACAGGTAGTAAAATTGCTCCCGCCTGCCAAACACTATCGTAGAGACCGTCTTCTTTTAAGCCTTGAATAAAGATGGCATCTACTTCTTGTAAGATACGAACTTTTTCGGCAGTAATGTCACCGAGAATACGAATGGCCAAACCAGGTCCCGGAAAAGGATGTCTTCCTAATAATTCTTTATCAATTCCCATAGAGGCACCGACACGTCGTACTTCATCTTTAAAAATCATACGTAAGGGCTCTACCACTTTTAATTTCATAAAATCGGGTAAACCACCAACATTATGATGACTTTTTATTGTTGCCGAAGGTCCTCCGTTTACCGATACGGATTCGATTACATCTGGGTATATTGTTCCTTGTGCTAACCATTTAGCATCTTTAATTTGATTTGCTTCGTCGTCGAAAACATCGATGAATACCTTGCCAATTGCCTTGCGTTTTGCTTCCGGGTCGGATAACCCTGCTAAGGCATCTAAAAAACGAGAGGAAGCATCAACTCCTTTCACATTTAACCCCATACCTTCGTATTGTAGCAGTACATCGGTAAATTCATTTTTACGCAACAAGCCATTGTTTACAAAAATACAATGCAAATTACTGCCAATTGCTTTGTGCAGTAGCACTGCTGCAACGGTAGAGTCTACACCACCCGATAAGCCTAAAACTACTTTGTCGTTTCCAATTTTTTCACGCAAACCACTTACTGTTTCGTCTACAAAAGAGGCCGGTGTCCAGTTTTGTGTAATTCCAGCGATGTTTACTAAAAAGTTCTCTAGTAGTTGTTTGCCATCGGTAGAATGATAAACCTCTGGGTGAAATTGTATGGCATAGGTAGTCTCTCCCTCAATTTTATAGGCAGCATTGGCCACATCATGTGTACTTGCTAAAAGTACCGCATTGGTTGGTAATTCTTTAATAGTATCAGAATGGCTCATCCATACTTGACTTCCGGTGTTTATGGCAGCAAAGAAAGGTTCGTTATCTTTGATGTATGAAAGGTTAGCTCTTCCATACTCTCTGGTATTAGAAGGTGCTACCAAACCTCCCGAAAAATGGGCGAGATATTGCGCTCCATAGCAAACAGCTAGCATCGGTTTTTTCCCTCTAATTTCCGTTAGGTCGGGGTGTGGTGCTTCTTCTGCTCTTACGGAAGAAGGACTTCCCGAAAGAATTACCGCTTTAAAATCGTTTAGGTTTTTAGGGATTTTATGGAATGGATGAATTTCACAATAAATGTTTAATTCTCTTACACGGCGCGCAATTAATTGCGTGTATTGCGATCCGAAATCTATTATAAGTACGTGGTGTTGTTGCATCCGCAAAAATAATATTTAGATTTTAGATTTTCCTATTTTGTAGCTTTATTTTTTGATTAATATTGATAGATAATGGCATTTATATTCATTCCGGCACCAACCGAAGCAAGCATAATTACATCGCCCTTTTCAATTTCATGGTTTGGAAGTTTTCCCTTGAGAATTAAATCGAGAAGGGTCGGCACCGTTGCTACGGAGCTGTTCCCTAGTTTTCCAATGCTCATAGGCATAATATTCTCCGGAATTGGTTTTTTGTAGAGACGATAAAAACGCTTAATTATCGCTTCGTCCATTTTTTCATTAGCCTGATGGATGAGTATTTTCTTTAGCTTTGCCACAGGAACACCGCTTTTATCTAGCGCAGTTTTCATGGCCATGGGTACCTTATTTAGAGCGAATTCGTATATTTTACGACCATGCATTTTGATATATCTGGTATCTTGATCTAAAGCGAGGTTGTATGATTTTCCAAAAAATAAATGGTAAGCTTCCTCTTTCGCAAAGGTCTGGGATGCATGACTAAGAATACCCTTAGACGAAGTTTTTTTTGCCTCTACGATGCAGGCACCCGCACCATCGCTGTAGATCATGCTATCTCTATCGTGGTGGTCTATAACTCTCGAGAGTGTTTCTCCGCCAATAACCAATACTTTTTGAGCAATACCAGCTTGAATAAAAGCCTGTGCCTGGATTACGCCCTGTACCCAGCCAGGGCAACCAAAAAGGATATCGTATGCAATACAATTTGGGTTGTCTATCTGAAGTAAATGCTTCACTCGTGTTCCTAAACTCGGTAAAATATCGGTTTGGGTAGTTTGGTGCCGCACATCCCCAAAATTGTGCGCAAATATGATATAGTCTATAATTTCTTTATCGATTTTAGCATCTTCAATGGCCTTTTGCGCAGCGAAAAAACCAAGGTCGGAGGCAAGGTGATCGGAAATCGCATACCGACGTTCCTCAATACCAGTTATCGATTTGAATTTTTCAATAATTACCGGATTTTCATTTTCAAAAGCGACTCCATTAGTATGTAAAAAGGTATTTGTATTAAATTGGTCGTTTACTTTGGTAACTGGAGGGATATAGGTACCTGTGCCTGTTATTACTGCATTCATCATAAGGGATTTCTCATATTACATCCCATAAATAAAAGGATTTAAATTTACAAGAACGGGAACTTCCAAAAGAATCGTAAAATTTTTACGATTATGATAAAAAAAACTCTTGTTTTTTATAGATATGAGCTATCAAAGGAAAATGGAAGTAGGGATAACAGCGATTTAATTTTTACAATTTTTCCAACTTCCCCCATAAAAATCAGGGTTATTGGTTCTTTTTGATTGATTTCATATTCAGAAAGGGTTTGTCTGCAGGCGCCACATGGCCCCACGGGTTTGTCTACGGTACTTGTACTTGAAGAGGCAGTGATGGCTATTTTTTTAACGACCATGTTTGGGTGCTCTGAACCCGCTTTCCATATAGCAACTCGCTCTGCACACATACCTGACGGGTAGGCAGCATTTTCTTGATTATTACCTGTGATTATGGTGCCGTTATCTAGTAAAAGAGCAGCACCTACACTAAACTTAGAGTAGGGGGCATAGGCAAGATCTCTAGCTGCAATAGCTTGCTTCATGAGCTGAATGTCTTCTGCAGAAAGCTCCGACATTGTTTCGTAAACTGTGGCAGCCGTTGAAATAGTAATTTTTCCATAAATAATATCAAGTCGAAAAAAGCCGCCAAAAATGACAGCTTTATATTTCTATGGCTAATTTACGAAAAAAACAATACTAGTAATCGTCGTAAATTTCTCCTAAGTCAAAGGCTAGAGAGAAACGTAAGGTGTTTTCTAACGGATTGTTTACGTCTGAAGTATTCATTAAATAAGAAAGGTCTAGAGAAAAAGAACGCGCTTTAAAACCAGCACCCAAGGTAAAATATTGTCTGTTTCCTTTGTTTTCGCTTTCGTGAAAATATCCAGCACGTAATGCAAAAGCTTCATTGTACAGATACTCTGCGCCTAAGGCCCAAGTGATTTCTTGCATTTCTTCGCTAAAACTGCGATCTCCCAAAGAAGTAAACATGCCTTCAAACCATCCTTTGGTAGAATTAGGATCGGAAGGAACCAGTAATTTGGTAAACTCTAGGTTTAAGCCTAAGAGGTTGTAATCGTCGAAGATAAAATCAAAACCACCA
Organism: Tenacibaculum sp. SG-28; assembly: GCF_002954385.1. GTDB lineage: Bacteria > Bacteroidota > Bacteroidia > Flavobacteriales > Flavobacteriaceae > Polaribacter. Next base: position 132,285 of record NZ_MQVY01000003.1, on the reverse strand, counting down.
CCCAATTTAAGGTTGGTCGGAATGAAGTTTTCGGTGCCCGGAGTATAGCTTACTTTGGGTCCTATATTGGTTATGTTTACTCCAAAGCGGTATCGTCCATTAAAAGTACCGTAATTGTCTTCTTCCGAGCGATAATACGCCGATACGTCTACACCAAAAGAGTTCACTGCTTTTAAAGTATTGTCTACGTCTAAGTTAGAGTTTATATATTTCAAACCAACTCCCATAGAGAAGGTTTCACTTAATTTTAAAGAGTAAATTCCTGTGATTGCAAATTCATTTGGATTTTCATATCCTAAATTTTGGGCAACATCACTGGTAAGTTCTATTTCTCCTAAAGAAAAATATTTGATGTCTACTCCCCAAGCTGCGTTTTCTTTAAAACGATTGACATAGGATAAATTTCCGACAAAAATATCATCGGTAAGGTTCCGTAACCAAGGAGTATAATTTAAACCAATACTAATTTGGTTTTCGTTAAAAGCTGTTTTGGCCGGGTTGTGAAAAATAGCATAGGCATCCGACGAGGTTCCGACTCCGATATCACCCATACCTCCGGCGCGAGCATCGGTGGTAATAAGTAAAAATGGCATAGCGGTAGTAATTCCCTGTTGTGCCTTGGCATTGAAGGAGATACTTAAAAATAACAGAAGGGACGTTAATTTTTTCATGTAAGGTTTTATTGTTGACGTTTGCAAATATATACTTTTAAAAATGATTATAAAATGACCAGTTTTTCATACTTTTCAGCAACGATATTGGTGGTGTTAGACCGCACACTTAGCTTGTACACATAAACTCCTTTGGCCAGTTTATTCCCAAAATCGTCTAAACCGTTCCATTGAATTTCTCGCGATAAATTACCCGTAGTTTCTACCAATTGATTGAGGGTTTTTACTAATTTTCCTGCCACGGTAAAAACTTGTACCTGAACTTCTAACGGTTCATTGGGCCTATTGTGGTTAAACCAAAACTCCGTGTAATTTACAAACGGGTTGGGGTAGTTTAACACGTTTGTTAGGCTTAAGGTAGCATCGCTAACAACCATAAAGCTTAACGAGGTTTCGGATGAATTATTGTAGGTGTCCCAAGCTTTTATTTTTAAGGTGTGCATCCCTGTGGAAAGATTTCTCAGTTTGTAGCTAACTTCACCTTTAGTAAAATCGTCTAGTTCTGTTTGGTAGAAGTCGTTTAATATAATAGGTTCAGCAGCATTGTCGTCTAAAATGGCCACGATATCGTGGTCTACGGCAGTGATGGAAGTATTGATGCCACTTTGGTCTGCTAGTTTAACAATTAAATTTGGAGAGCTGTTGGTGTTGCCACCATCTACGAAGGATAGGTCGTTGAGAAATGCACTAATTTCCGGGCCAGTATTGTCTTCAGGAGCATTTTCATTAATTCCTCCAACGACAATATCAAAATTAGCGCCTCCTTTATCGGTACTATTATTCGATGCGTACATACTAATTTTACCAGTACCATATGCAATTTTTATGTCTTTAGGAACAATAAATTCAAAGGTAAATTGGCCATTGCTTACCGATGCCTGCCCGCGAAATAATTTACTCTCTTGGGTGTCGAAGGTATTGATAACTCCAAAACCATCGTTATCTAGGGTTTGCTTGTCGATAGATTTATCGAAAATAATGGTCGATAACTTTCCGTTAAAATTGTTTAAAACTGCATTATTAGTATCAGTAACTGTTCCGGAAAAAGAAACTCTCGAAAGTGCTTTAAGCGTATCTATCGATTGGCTAATGTCTACCCCATTCATTTTGGTAATACGAATGTTGGGTTCGGGAATTGCCAAACGCATGGCTGGGTCTCCAAAGAAATAGATAAAGAACTTTTGGGCGCTGCTTGTGGTGTTTTTTGCTTTTACCAAATTTTCAGCGATGCTACTGCTATTATTGTCGAAGGCTAATACGTATTGGCTTAAATTTTTGTTGAATTGTTCACCAGTAGATATAAAAACATCGCGGGTAGTGGTAATCATACTAACCGCTCCTCCGTTTCTATTGAGAAACAAACGCTCTCCTGCAGTTTCTCGCAATGGATTGTCAAATCGTGAAAACTCACAGGTAACCGTGATAAAAAGTGGTAGGGTATTAGGGTTGTTAAAGGCTTCAATTTGTGGGGTCTCTAAATATCGTTCTTCTCCGAGACCATCTTCTCCACCATGGCCAAAATAATTGAACACTAGGGTGCCTGTTTCCACGGCATTATTTAGGGCGGTATTTACCTCCGGGTAGCGTTCTCCTCCAGAAGAATTTTCCTGTTTGTAGGCATCGGCATAAATTTTCCTAACGTTAAAAATTGGTTGGTATTTTTTGATAGAGTCTGCAACACCCTCTAGCCCAGTTTGCAGTGATTTGTCAGAAACGACGTCAATGTCATCTGCAAGCAAGGTAACAGTATTACGCCAATCTCCAAAGGAATTCGTGTCGTAATAGCTAAGTATTTTATCTACTACCTCTTTAGCTTCTAGCGCCGTGGTTACTGGAATTCTCCCTGAAGCGATATTAATTGCGTCCGAGGTTAGCATTTCACCATCCTCATCGTCTAACATTACGAAGTAATCGTCGGTAACATACGAATTTACCAAATCAAAACTTTGTGCCGCATGGTAAGTAGGTACAAGATTATTATTGTCGGTTATACGATCTTTGTAATCGTAAGAGGAGTCGCCAAAAAAACAAACATAGCGCAGTGCTTTATTTCCAGTAGAATTATTGTTCAGGTGTTTGATAAAATCTCGAATTCCGGTTATGTCGGGTACTCCTGAAGCGAATTCATTGTAAATTTGATCTAAAGTTACCACTTGGGTACTGAGGTTCGAATTTTGGCTATGATAGACCGCTAATCGATTGGCTTGGGTAACAAGACTTTGATCGGTAATAATAAGGTATTGAATATCGCTGAGGTTATGTAAGTTCTGATTTTCAATTTTACCAGAATTTACGGCCGTTGGTTGGTAGGTGTCGGAATAATTAACTACGACGAATTCCTCTAAAGTATTCGAGTCTGCTGCAAAGCGAAAATCTCCACCAGAAGTATTGTTTGCTATTTGTTGCGGTTCTATGGCATTTGTTACTCGCCAAACTTGGTCGATGTTGTCTGGGTTTTGAATGCTGTAGCTAACGATTTCTCCCGAATTGATTGCTGTAAAACTTCGAAAACCAAATTGCTTACCAGTGGCTAACAATTGTTTGGTACCTATAATTTCTATGTAATCTAGATAGGCTCTAGCAGAAGGCAAACCATTGTTGTTATAACTAATGGAAACTTCTACATAATCGGAAGCATTGCTGTTAAGCCTACCTTCTCCGATTCTCTGTATCGCTAAGGAACTTATCCCTGAACCAGAGACGGGCGGGAAATTTAAGGTAGTTATGTTCGTTCCGTTGGCAGTAACGCTCATGGTTGAGTTTAAAGAAGATATGGTAACACCACTTACTCGCACTGTTAGGGCACTATTTGCTTCTTGCTTCGGAAAAGGAATGCGAAAGTTTTGTACGTTTTCAAAATTAAAATCTTCGCCAAACCATTTACGTCCTACCGCAAATAGATTAATTGCTTCTTTTTCATAAAAGATATAGTCATTGTAGGTGCTAATGGTGGTTGTGCTTGGTTGTGAAGGGGCTGTGTAGGTATTTATTCTCTTTCCATTGGTATCTCCGATGGTAAGGAAATAATACGCGGTATCACTGTAAATATTTTGTCGATGTGCAACAACCCCGGTAGCTGGGGTAACTTTCCAATCGTGGGGTCCTACTCCGTAAAATAACAGATAGTCTTCGTTGTCAAATCGTCCGTCTTGCTCTCCACTAACATAGATGGCACATTCTTGCAAGTCTTCGGCTCTTGTATCGCTAATTTTTTGCGGTAACATTTTTCCACCGTTCCCGTAGATTTTTATTTTTTTTGGGTCGAGGCCACTGGTATTTACTCCCAATTGCGACAAAAAAGCTTTGTCTATTTTAAAAACTCCGGTTGTATCAATAGAAAATTTATACCAATCACCTTGCGATAAAACTGATTCTGACTGACTTAGTACCACCGAGGCAAAAAGTAAACAAAAAAGACTACTGTATTTTTTTATCATTCCCACAAAATAACGAATTTTAACGCGAGTTATTTTAATCTTTTTCATAGATTCGTAATAATATTTATAAAAATGTTCCGTTAGCTTATACGTAATGACGAATATTTTTGTTTCTGCTGCCTTTTATAATTCATATTTCTTGGTAGAATATTTAAATTATGTAAATTGCAGCACCCTTAAAAACAATTAGACATAGATGAAAAGTACAGTGAAATTATTTAGTTTTTTTACCATTGCGGTATTTTTACTCAGTGCTTGTAGCAGTAAAAATGGAAGCTCAGGAAAGTCATCCCTTACTGGATGGAACTTTAACGATCCTAATTACGGAGGATACTTAAAGGGTGAGTACAAAGCAGGTAAGAATGTTCCCCCAGGAATGATTCACATTGAAGGAGGTACCTTTACTATGGGTTTAGTACAAGACGACGTAATGTTCGACTGGAATACTACCCCAAGACAAATGCACGTTCGTTCGTTCTACATGGATGAAACGGAGGTAACTAACTCGGAATACTTGCTGTTCATGCAGTATACTAAAGATGTATTTCCGCCAGACGAACCACAATTCAAGCATATTTATTCTTCCATTTTACCAGATACGCTAGTATGGCGTAAAGGTTTAGGGAACACCAATCTTTTATCCGAAAGTTATTTACGTCATCCTTCCTACTCGGAATACCCTGTAGTTGGGGTAAGCTGGATCCAGGCCAATAAATACTGTAAGTGGCGAACGAATGCCGTAAACCTTAAAATTTTGATGGATAAAGGGGTTATCAAAAATATTTTCAAAGACGATTCCCTTTCTTTTAAAGGAAAAAATAACTTTGATACCGATGCGTATTTAACCAATCCATACGCCCTTTTTGATGGGGATTCAACTATTTATAAAAAAGGATTACCAGTAGCAAGAACCAAGGGTTCTCCTAAACCAGCCAAAGGCCAATTCACCGGTAGACAAGTTACCTCTACCGATGGTATTCTTTCCCAAAAGTTTAGACTACCTACCGAAGTGGAGTGGGAATATGCAGCAAAGGCAGTTTTTGAAAACAGAGAGTATAACAACATTCGTGGTAGAAAGAAATACGCTTGGAGCAGTAAGTATACTAGAAACAGAGATAAGCGTAACCGAGGCGACCAATTGGCAAACTTTAAACAAGGGAAAGGAAACTATAGTGGTATTGCTGGCTGGAGTAGTGATGGTTCAGATATCCCAAATGCTGTAAGAAGTTATCCACCAAATGCCTTTGGGTTGTACGATATGTCTGGCAACGTGGCGGAATGGGTATCGGATGTGTACCGACCAATCATCGATGCCGAAGCAAACGATTTTAATTATTTTAGAGGAAATATTTTTACTAAAAAGTTAATCAACGAAGACGGAAAAGTAGTTATCGTAGGCGATCAAATTGGAGATATTGAATACGATACCTTAGAAAGTGGTAGAATTATTCCTAAGGATCTACCAGGTAGCGTAAAATACATCCCGGTAACCAAAGAAGATACCTACATGCGTAGAAATTATAACCTAGCAGATAACTCTAGTTTAAACGATGGTGACCAGGCTTCTTCTAAATTGTACGATTTAGACAAAGACCAGTTAATTGGGCAACCACGTATGTACAATTCACCCCAACGTCCGGAGGCAGAAAAGGATTCTTTAGGAAGAACGATCAATGACTATAAATACGATGGGAAACGCCGTACTACCTTAATTAGTGATAATTCTCGTGTGTATAAAGGTGGCTCTTGGGCGGATAGAGAATACTGGTTAGACCCTGCGCAGCGTCGCTATTTTCCGGAGTACATGGCTACCAATTATATTGGTTTTAGATGTGCTACCGATAAGATGGGGCCTATGATGATGAACAAAAGCAAAACAGCTACTCCTCGTTACGTAAACAAGTAGCTCTAAATTTTAAAATATTGGCAAACCTCATTGTTTACAATGAGGTTTCTTATTTTTATACTATGAATATAGAAAAAATATACATTGCTTATCAGGAGCACTATTTGGTAGACACCGACACCCGTTCGATTCGTAAAAACACCATGTTTTTCGCTTTAAGAGGTGTTAATTTTAATGGGAATGTCTTTGCTGCTGAGGCCATTGCTAAAGGTGCTGCTTATGCTGTAGTTGATGAAGAAAAATATGCTACCGCGCCAAATATTTTTCATGTATCCGATGTTTTAGCAACCTTGCAAGCACTCGCGAAACACCATCGAAATGTATTGGGTATTCCTATTGTAGCTTTAACAGGAAGTAACGGAAAAACGACTAGTAAAGAATTAATACATGCCGTTTTAAGGAAAAAGTATGTCGTTGTGGCCACCAAAGGGAACCTTAATAACCATATTGGTGTTCCGTTAACCTTACTATCGATGTGCCCTACCACGGAAATTGCAGTGGTAGAGATGGGGGCAAACCATCCAAAAGAAATTGCTTTTTTATCCGATTTGGTACAGCCCGATTATGGCTATATTACCAACTTTGGAAAAGCACATCTAGAAGGTTTTGGTTCGCTGGAAGGGGTAGTGCGGGCAAAATCAGAACTATACGATTACCTTCGAAAGAACCATAAAATTGCCATTGTCAACCCGGAAGATGCTAAACAAGTTGCCCGTACAAAAGAGATTAATCGTATCTTTTTTAGTTCGGATATTATATACAAAACAGCCAAGCCTTTTGTGCAACTTACATTTAATGACCATTTAATTACGTCTCAACTCATAGGGGGGTATAACTATACAAATATTGCTGCGGCAATTACAATAGGGGTAACTTTTGAAGTTCCAGAGCCTTCGATTTGTTCTGCTATTAGCAACTATGTTCCCACCAACAATCGTTCTCAAATTATAAAGAAAGATTCGTTAACCATAATTTTAGATGCCTATAATGCCAATCCTACCAGTATGCAGCATGCACTAGATAGTTTTGCTGTACAAGAAGCAGCTAATAAATTGGTTATTTTCGGCGATATGTTTGAATTAGGATCGGATAGTGCACAAGAGCATCAAGATCTAGCAGAAAAGATCCTAGCTTACAAGTTGAAGGATTCCATATTGGTAGGAACGCATTTTTCTAAAGTTTCGTCGCCATTACAAAAGTTTCCGAATACAGAGGCACTTATGGTGTATTTAAAAAGTAAGCACTATAGCAATAGGAGTATTCTTATAAAAGGATCTAGAGGGATGGCCTTGGAAAAGTTAGTTTCTTTTTTGTAAGTTTTGGAGTAGTTTTTGATATAGAATAGTTTTTTATATTAATATCTATTAAAATAGTCTTATTTTGAATATTTATATACTTTAAATTTAATTGATATGTTTTTCCTTAAGAAGAAAGAAGTTCCATTAACCGAAATTTTCACCGATAGCTTTGTGGATATACATTCGCATTTGTTGCCAGGTATTGATGATGGTGCTAAAGATATCGAAGACAGCATTGCCCTGATTGCAAAAATGCATTCCTATGGAATCAAGAATTTTATTACTACACCACATGTTCTGGGCGACGTGTACCCAAACTCTTCCAAAATCATTCAAGAAAAGGCAGCTTTGGTTAGATTGGAATTGGAAAAGACAGGCTTTAACGATATCTCTTTTCGTGCTGCAGCAGAATACATGCTAGACGAACAGTTTGTAGCGCGATTAGAAGCAGACGATATTCTTACCCTTTCTGGAAAGTATATCTTGGTAGAAATGTCTTACTTTAATGCACCGTATAATCTGATGGATGTTTTGTTTCAAATCCAGTTAAAAGGATATAAGCCTGTTTTAGCACATCCAGAGCGCTACCATTTTTACCACAACGATTTTAATATGTATTACAAATTAAAAAAAGCAGGCTGTGTATTCCAGTTGAATTTATTATCCTTAACTGAACAATACGGAAAAGGGGTGCAAAAAACTGCGCAAAAGTTACTAAAAAAAAGTTTATACGATTTTGTAGGTACCGACACCCACCACCAAAACCACCTGCGATTATTACCTAAAATAGGAAGTCAAAAAGCGATTCAAATGGTACAGAATTTAGCTGCTAATAATGCTGTTTTTTATAAAACAGAATAATAGTTAAATTTAAATATTAAGCCCAAAAGAGAATTGTTGTTTTCAATTCTATTTTAATAAACTAAAAACGCCATACATTTTGTATGCGTTTGCTATATATTCTAATGAATCTATTTATCTATTGAAAATTCGTTTGTACCATGGCGATGAAGTTTCTTCTTGTATCCCGTAACCATAACCATAACCATAGCCGTAACCATAACCATAACCTCTACTCATATCCGTGTCGTTTAGTACGATGGCGATATTTTTGAGTTTTTGGTCGCGGTATAAGGTTTGCGGAACTACAAGCATGCGTTTGTCTAGGTAGTTGGCACGAACCACATAGAATACCAAATCTGCATATTTAGAAATAAGTAAGGTATCCGTTACCAAGTTTGTTGGTGCGGTATCTACAATTACATAATCGTAATCTCGTGCCAAGGTTTTAAATAGTACCTCTATTTTAGCACTCATTAATAATTCTGCAGGGTTCGGAGGTATTGCCCCCGAGGCTATTATGTCTAAATTCGGAATCTCTGGAATTCCAAACTTTAAGGAGTCTAAAGTTACACTATCGTTGGTTAGGTAGTTCGTTACTCCTTTACGATCGGGTATCTCAAGATACTCCGTGATCTTCGGAGCACGAAGGTCCATACCAATTAATATGGTTTTCTTACCCGATAAACATAACGAAGCTGCCAAGTTTATGGAACTAAAAGACTTTCCTTCTCCACTTGTCGTAGAAGTCACAAATATGGTATTACCTCCCTGATTCGAACTATTATTTAGTAACATAAAGTCCAAGTTCGTTCGTATAAGACGGAAGGCTTCTGCGGCGCTCGAGCGAGCGTTCGCACTAATTACTACTTTTTGTTTTACCTCTGAATGTGGGATATCTCCCAAAAACGGTATAGTCGTATGCTCTTCGATATCTTTTTTGGTATGTACCTTGGTATCCAATAGGTCTCTTAGGTAAATAAAAATAAATGGAAGGATTAAACCTAATAATAATGCCGCCAAGTAAATGATGTTTTTCTTTGGGCTTACTGGTATTTCAGATCCATAAGCAGTATCGATTATTTTCGCATTAGGTACTGCGCTAGCCGTAAGAGAGATGGCGGTTTCTTCTTTCTTCTTTAGTAAATACGAGTATAAACCAGCGATGATTTCTTGTGAACGTGCAATGTCTAAAAAAGCTCTTTCTTGGGTAGGTATGGCAGCTATTTTAGCATTGTAGCGGCCTGCTTCTTTTTGTAAGGTATTTAGGTTAATCTCTAGTAAACGCTCGCGGTTGCTCAAACTACGTTGTAACGAAGACCGAATATTGTCGATATTTTCTTGTACCTCAATGACGACGGTATTTTTTAGCCCTGCACTCTTTAGTAAACGTTTCTTTTGAATTAACAATTGATTGTACTCCGCGATAGATTTGGCAATGTTCGGGTCTTCTAACCCAAGATTGGCCGGAAGTAACTCTTCTTTACTACCAATTTCGTTTTTTAAAGCCTTTACCAAGCTTAATTCTGTAGTAGCTTGAATTACTGCTTGTCTATTGGTTGCGTTGGTTTGCAAGATTAATTCAGCTTCAGAAGAGATATCTGTAATATTATTTTTATTTTTAAAATCTTTTATGTTATCGTCTAGTTTCGCTAGCTCTTTACTAATGGTGGTTAAACGCTCAGCTATAAATTCATTTGTTTTTTCCGACACTAGTCTTTTATCCGATATAGCATCGTTGTTGTATTGTGTTACTAATTCGTTTACTATGTCTTCGGCTTTTTCGATAATGGTGCTTTGCATACTTAGTTTTAAAACACTTGATTTCTTACTAATTGGAGCGACAGATATTGTTACTCTTAAACCGTCAATTAAGGTATTAAAAGGTGTAATACTTACTTTTATTTTTTTGTTTACAGTCTCTTTTGTAAACTTTTCCGTTTTGTAAACTACAAGGCTATCAATAGAAGAATTTTTTGTCACTGCACCAAAAGTCCCAGAACCTACTTGTGAGCCTTCGGCATTGAATATGACAAAAGAATTCCTGTCTTTTGGCTGTATACTAAATTTAATATTTAAATCTTGATTAGATTTTGCAAAAAGAACTTTTATGGGGGAATTTGTATATAGTTCACTCTCTTTTAACCTTCCCTCTTTATAATAGGATGTGTTTAAATTTAAATTGGTTATTACATCTCCTAGTAATTTTCGAGATTTAATTACTTCAATTTCATTTTCGAGATTTTGACCAGATCCTCCAACGATTCCAAGGTCTTCAAAGGCGGCTAACTCCCCGGAGATTCCTCCTTGTTTATCGTCTTTAATTAAGATGGTGCTTGTAACGTTATATTTTGGGGTTGCATAGCGTAAGTAGGTATAGGCACCTAATAATGCTAACAGTACACCAAGTATAAACCATTTCCAATGAAATAGGTATTTTTCTAGTTCTGCTCTGATGTTAATGGTGTCTTGCTCCTGTAAAGGAGCATTTAAATCTTCTCTATTCATAACTATCGGGAAACTATTGCTAAAATGGAAATTATCAAACCAGCGATTGAAATAAATAAACCGGTGTTTTGGTTCGCAGAGGCTGATTGATAGCGAGCCTTGTTGGGTTGTACGTATACCACATCGTTTTGTTGTAAATAATATACCGGAGAGGTAAATAATTGGTTAGAGCGTAGATCAAGTTTATAGCTAGTAATTTGTTTTCCTTCCTCTCTTTTCACCTCGATATAACGGACTCCTGAAATATTTAAATCCCCAGCCAATCCAACAGCCTCTAATACCGTAATACGTTCGTTTGGAATGGTATAGGTTCCAGGATTTTTTACGTCTCCTAAAATGGTTACGGTATAATTGGCAATACGAATATTTATTGTAGGGTTTTTAACATAATCGGGATCTAATTTGGCTTTCAGCATTGCTATGGTTTCTGCACGTGTTAGCCCTGCTATTTTTAGTTTTCCTAATACCGGAAAATCAATATTACCTTCATTATCTACAAGGTAAGATTGCTGCTGTGGCGGTCCTGCTACATTATTCGTTGTTGTAGCAAAGTTAACCGCCGGTAAATTAAAGGGTTTTGTAGCTTCAATGTCTAATGCAGATACTGTAATCTCTAACAAATCATCTGATTTAAAGATAGTCTTGTAACTGTTAGTTACATTGGTTTGGTCTACTTGATCGTATTGAAAGTAAACGATGTCTTTTTTAGCAACACAGGAGGCTAGAATTGTTACTGCTAAAAGCAGGACAATCTTGGTAACTTTTTGCATTTGAAAACTATTTTTTGCGAAAGTACTAAATTAATTTTTTATTGGCGTGTCTAAATTTTCAAAAATGGAATTGTTAGAAATATATTCGGGAACGATATCTTTGAGTAACCTCACTACCATAGCATTATCAGTGGCATCGTTTTGAGTACACAACTCCTCTATCTTTTTACCTATTTTTTCAGGGTTAATCGCTTGTGTAGCAGCAATCATAATCTTTTCATGGTACGTTGCCGTGGTATTCTCGCCATTAGCAAGCAATTCTTCGTATAATTTTTCTCCAGGGCGTAGGCCAGTTATTTTAATGTCGATATCTTCTGGGTAGCGCAAGCCAGAGAGGTGAATCATTCGTTTGGCGATATTATAAATCTTTACCGATTTCCCCATATCAAAAATATAAATTTCCCCGCCATTACCCATGGTTCCGGCTTCTAATACCAATTGGCATGCTTCCGGGATGGTCATAAAATAACGGGTAATATCTTTGTGGGTAACGGTTAACGGTCCTCCATTTTCAATTTGTTTTTTAAACAATGGAATTACCGATCCGTTAGACCCTAAAACATTACCAAAGCGTGTGGTGGTAAATTTAGTAGTATGCTCCTTGTTATTACTCAAACAACTAATATACATTTCGGCGACCCGTTTGGTAGCTCCCATTACATTGGTAGGATTTACGGCTTTATCGGTAGAAACCATCACAAAACGATCTACTTCATGTGCCACGGCCAAATCAGCGATGTTTTTGGTGCCTCCTATATTTATCTTTACTGCTTCATATGGGCTGACCTCCATCAAAGGCACGTGTTTGTAGGCTGCTGCATGGTATACCTTACTAGGCTTATACGTGCTAAAGATGTCTTGCATTCTAGTGAAATCTCGTACATCGGCAACAATAGCGATAAAGTTACTTTTATTTTTATGTACCAATTCTTGTTGCAGGTCGTAGAGTGCAGATTCTGCCTGGTCTACCAAAATAAGCTGCTCGTATTCGTAGTTACTCAACTGTCTTGAGATTTCTGAACCTATGGAACCCGCAGCTCCAGTTACTAAAATCACTTTGTTTTTAACATCTCTATTAATAATAGGATTGTCTATGCGAATTGGTTTTCTATCGAGTAAGTCCTCAATTTTCACTTGTTTAATTTGGTTGGCCTCAAAGTCATTTCCAATCCATTTGGTTAGTGGTGGAACAATTTTGATTTGTACACCAAGTGCTAAAAGTTTATCGGTTAGGTATAGTAATTTTTCAGATTTTAGGTTTTGAATCGAAATAATTATTTCATCAATTTCATGTTTGGCTATAAACTCTCTGGTAATTTTTTCACTGTAGTAAATCTCAATCCTATCAATTTTCTTTCCTACCTTTCTTCGGTCATCGTCCATGAAACCTACTACCTGGTAGTTGTTCTTCGTATCTCGGTTTAAAGCTCCATAAGTAATCATCCCAGAGTCTCCTGCGCCATAAATCAATACATTGATAATCTCATCGATATCGGAAGATATAATTTCATAAAAAGCCTTAAAAACAAAGCGACTAGTTACCAATAGAATAACCGAAATTAAATAGTGGATGATAACAATAGATTTTGGAATGGTAAACCACGAAAATAGTCCAAACGCGCTATTCAGTAATACAAAAACTGCAGTTATTATAGACATTAGAGTAACCCCAACAAATACATTAAAGGCATCTCTTGTACCGGTATGTCGTATGATGCCGCGATACGAACCTACGGTTACAAAACTCACCAAAGCAACAACTCCAATCAATGGAATTTGGTAGAGTAATAACTCAGTTTCAAAGTTCAAACTTGCGTTGAAGCGAACGGTATAAGCTAAAACAAAGGCAAGACATACGAGAAATATATCTACTACCAGAACTACTACGTTGGAGGCGTAGCGATCTATTAGCTTAAAAAGTAAGTTCTTAATCATGATGAATATGCGCTATTAATAGAAATGTACTTATATTTTATGAATTGTACTTTTATACAATTATATCTTCTTCATTTGTTGTTTCATCATTTGCATTTGCTCCTTCAACATGCCGTGCTTGTCTAGTTTTTTTGCTTCTGCCATAAGTGTTGTAGCCTCACGTTTTCTTCTTTTGGTCATTGCAATTCCAGCCAATTGTAATTTTGCCATAGCCAAATCGTGATCCATCGACAACCCTAGTTTCACCGCTTTTTTTAAGAATTTTTCTGCTTGTGTAATGTTGGTTTGTGATAGCATGATGCCTTGCAGGTAGTTGTAGTATCCTTCTTGCTTTTTAGTTAAGGCAGTGCTTGGGTTTTTGATGTACCCCAACCATTTTTTGGCTCCATCGAAGTTTTGCTTGCGAAGTTGTAAAAATGCTAATAATATAAATTCGTTTTTAAAGTAGAATAATACGAAAATCCCTGCAAGCAGCAGTATGGAAATTCCGTTCATGATGTGACCTTGGCTAAATTCATACACCGACCATGCAGCTGTAAGTACTGCTAAAACTAATTTTATATTCTTATTAAACATACCGTTATATTCTTTTTTTGCGCGACAAAAGTACAGTTTTTGTGCCTAAAATCTTATTTCTTTTGAAGTTTTTGGTTTTTAAACCTTGCCAAAAGCGTTAACACAAAAATAAATGCAATAAAAATATAGGCTTCTTTTGGTGTAACGGCTTGGTCACCACTCGCGTAGGAATGTAAACCTGAAAGGTAAAAGTTAACGCCAAAATAGGTCATCATAATCGATAAATAGGAAATAGCAGAGGCGACGTTAAACGCCAATGGTCCTCGTAAACCTGGTATTAGTCGCATGTGCAAAACAAAGGCGTATACCATAACAGAAATGAGTGCCCACGTTTCTTTAGGATCCCAACCCCAGTAACGACCCCAGCTTTCATTGGCCCACATACCACCTAAAAAGGTTCCTATGGTAAGCAGAACAAGCCCAACCGTTAAGGTCATTTCGTTAATAATGGTAAGCTCTTTTATGTAGAGGGTCATTTTCTTTTTGTTCTTTTTGGTAGTAAACAACATCAAAAACAGCACAAAAACACCCAAAATCATTCCTAGAGAAAAGGGCCCGTAACTAGCTACGATAATAGATACGTGTACTTTTAGCCACCAAGAGTTTAATACTGGTACTAGATTAGCTATTTCCGGGTCCAGCCAGTTTTGGCTTGCAAAAAATAACGTTATAGCGGTAATAAAGGTTGCCGCGGCAATGGTAAGCGTAGAGTTTTTTCCTAAGATCAAACCAAAAAGCATAGTAGCCCAAGCCACAAATAAGATAGACTCGTAGGCGTTACTCCATGGTGGGATACCACTGATATACCATCTTGCTGCCAAGCCCAGAGTTTGTAATACAAAAAAGGCAATAATTAACCCTATGAGTGCTTTCATGACTAATACCGGCCACTTCTTTGCATTGAAAATAGAGATTACAAAGAAAATAATCAAAACGACACTAGTGAGCCCAAAGTATTTAATCAGTTTTCCGAAAACATTAAAATTGTTATAGGCAATTTCTGCCTTAATCTTATCGGTAGAAGGTATTACGGCACTACCGTATTTAGTTTGAAATTTTTTAATACCATTTAGTATCTTATCCGTTTCGGTATAATCGTTTGATTGTTTCGAATCTTGCAACATACGCAGGTATACAGGGAGCGATTGTCGCACAAAAACAGAGTCTGTACCGGTAAAATTTGCTTGCGCGGTTTCTGGTTGCGATACCCATTTGTTGTTTTCGTCTCCGGGTATTGGATAGATGCGAAGAATACCACCACCCAAAGCTTTTGATAACAACCAAACACGCTGTTCAATTTTTATGATATCGGTTTCAAATTTATTTTGAATGCGTTTTTTTTGTGCCTCCTGTACTAAATTTCCAATTTTAGAGGTTTGGTTTTCATCGTAAAAATCGATGAATCTTGCGTATTTGGCATCCTCTGGTAATTCTAAAATTTCTCTAATTTGGGTGTTTCCTTTTTCTAAATATATAAAAGGAACGTTAAGCCAAAACATTGGGTTTTCTGTAATCGATAACAATACTTGGCTCGCATCCATTCCTTTAAAGGTATCGGTATGTGCTACTTTTCGCACTAGTTCTGAAGCAAACGTGTGGGCCGGTTTCATTCTTCCTCCTTCGTCTTGAATAACTAGTGTACTAAATAAGTCTGCATGCGCTTTAGCTACTTTATTAGCAACTAAAATAGAATCTATTTGAGTTTCGGTTATTCTGCTTGGAGCATGCGAACTATGTGACTCTTGTCCGTAACTTACTAAAGAGAATAGTAGGAGGCAAATACTCAAAGAAGCTTTTTTCTTTCGTAATTTATCTAAGGATTTTTTAAGCGCATCAAAACGAGTTCCTTTGGCAAAAAGACCAATCGTCATTGCAGTAAATAGAAGTATATACCCTATATAGGTAATCCAAGTGCCCCAAAAATCGTGGTTTACTGACAAGTGCGTTTGTTCTTTGCCGTTTTCAATTTTGTAGCTAGATTGGAATAATTTATAGCCTCTGTAGTCTAAGATATTGTTCATAAATATTCTAAAATCAAAGGTTTCTTTTGGATCAATGACGGTTATTTCACTCGCATAGGCAGAGGCATTTTCCGAACCTGGATATTTCTCTAGTTGAAAGTCGTTTAATTTAACCTGAAATGGCGTTTCTAATTTTTTAGCACCATACCAAGCTCTAAAGTTTAAATCGCCAATGCTAAAACTTTGCTGGTTATCTACGTTAAATTGTCCTCCAAGGAATTCTACTCTTTCCGTAGCACCATCTGCAGTGATGTCAAAAATTACCGTATCGTATTTTTTATCGTCTTTTTTTCCTCGAACCGTTCTTACCGCTCCTTTTTCAGGGGTTTTTGGAACTACAAATTGAAGACCTCCGATATTGTGTAGGGTTAATAATTGTAAATGTTGTACACTGTCTTTAACGATAGCTCCTCTTTTTTGATCTGCCATGCGTAGCCAATCCCCATCGTTCTGTGACGATAATTTTAAGGCATCTCCTTCGTAAAAGAAGTTAACAGAAGCATTGCGATTCGGCGCATCAAAACCTACTAAAATATTGTGGATATTTTCTATGGTTCCTCTTTTGATATAGTGCTCGTGTCTTGTTCCTCCAGAACTTTCTACTAAAAATAAGTGTTCTACGCCATTTTCGTCTGGTACTAATTTTTGTTCCGACCAGGGGATGTAATCCACGAGGTTGAATTCTACTTGATGTGGTTTACTATTGGGGTTGGGTTGGAATTTTTCTGAAAAAGAAACAGTGTTGTCTCCCCATGCAGAAAGCAATAATTTATTGGCGGTAACCTTTTGAAATTGATTGTCGTCTATGGTTACGTTAAGGTAATTTGTATCGGAGAAAAAAGTATTGGTAGTTTCTCCTTCGTCTATAATCATGATTCCCTCATAACTTATATATCTGGTAATTCCGGCACCAATCAATACCAATAAAAAAGCCAAATGGAATACTAATACAGACCATTTTTCTCTTTTGTACAAGCGATATCGAAAAATATTTCCAAAGAAATTGATAACGAAAAACACCATAATTAATTCAAACCACCAAGAATTGTAAACGAGGGCTTTAGAGGTTTGCGTACCAAAGTCGTTTTCAATAAAGGTTGCAATACCCATGGCTAAAGCAAATAAAAAAAACAATACTGCGGTAAGTCTGGTAGAATAAAGGAAGTCTAAGATTTTCTTCATGTGAAAATGCGATATGTATAAAACACCGCAAATTTACGTATTATTCACAGACTTTTTCTTAGGTTAGTTAGCTTTTTTTTTGTGTAGAATCATTAAAAATAGAGTAATTTACCTATAGCTACTGCTATAACAAATAGATTCTTAAAGTATTGTTAAATTTTGATTAAAAAGAATTCAGTAGTATTCTGATTGCTAGGTTTTAACTACCAATTTTTTCCCCCATTTGCACAAAAGTTTCAATTTTGTTTTTCGTGTTGGCAATAATGTCTGGGGCAATGGTAAATTTTTCACGATCTACTAGTAATACCACACTAGAACCACCAAAGGCAAAATACCCCATTTCGGCGCCTTTTTCCACAGCCTGGTTTGGCGTATAGGTTTCTATTATACTGCCAACCATGGTTGCTCCAACTGGTGCGATAAGTATGTCTCCTTTATTTTGTGTTTTTAAAAGGCAATATTCTCTTTTATTTCCACAGAATACCTCTGTGAAATGCGACGCTAATGCATACGGGGAAACCGATAAATACGAACCGTCAATCTTTTGAATTGGCGATGGCGTTCCCGAATACGGAAAATGATAGCGATGGTAATCGTTTGGTGCTAGTCTTAAAATTATCAGCGAAGTATTAGCGTAAGCTTTGGCTAGTTTTTTATCGGCTAAAAAAGCTTCTAGGGTGAAGTCTTGTCCTTTGACAAAGAATTTTTCGAGATCTTTAATATTCTCGAAAGCAAGCATTTTACCATCTCCAGGAGAAACTAATCCTTCTTCAATTGTGCGAGCATTCGGTTTTAGTTTGCGATAGAAAAAATCGTTGAACGAAATAAAATCTTCCAGTGATTTTTCCGACTCTTCCATGTTGATTTGGAGCTCTTTCACAAAACTAGGTATCTTAGAAACAGAGTTGGGTTTATCCATAAGCCTTCCGTAGTATTCGGATAAAAACTTTCGTTTTACCAATGGTAATAACGCCATTTTACCAAACGGATTATGGTATAGCAATTTTAGAAATCCTTCCCCAGGAGGAGTTTCGGATTGTTTTATACCTTTTTTTCTATGGATGAATTCTATTTTCATAGCGTTTACATTATTCAGCGATACTTTCAATTAATATGGTAAGCATGTCAATGGCTGCTTGGGCTATTTTAGTTCCCGGGCCAAAGACGCCAACCGCTCCTTGTTCGAATAAAAATTCGTAGTCTTGCGCGGGTATTACACCACCAACAATAACCATAATATCCTCTCTACCGTATTTTTTCAAGGCAGAAATTACTTGCGGCACTAAAGTTTTGTGTCCTGCTGCTAAGGAAGAAATTCCTAAAATGTGTACATCGTTTTCAACGGCTTGTTTCGTAGCCTCTTGTGGCGTTTGAAAAAGAGGGCCTATGTCTACGTCAAAGCCAAGGTCGGCGTAACCTGTCGCTACTACCTTCGCACCTCTGTCGTGCCCATCTTGTCCTAGCTTAGCAATCATTATTCTAGGACGTCTTCCTTCTAGCTCTGCGAAGGTATCTGCTAGTTTGGATGCCTTTTGAAACAAGGCGTCATTTTTTATTTCTTTACTATACACTCCTGATATTGTTTTGTGAACCGCTTTATGTCTTCCGAATTCACTCTCCAAAGCATCCGAGATTTCTCCAAGAGTGGCTCGGTTTCTTGCAGCTTTTACGGCCAAGTCTAGTAAATTGCCGTTACCGGTTTTTGCACAATCGGTTAAGGCATGTAGTGAAGCTGCTACCTTGTTGGCATCTCTTTTTGCCTTCACATCTTGTAAGCGGTCTATTTGTGACTGTCTTACTGCTTCGTTGTCTACCTCTAAGATATGTAAAGGATCTTCTTCTTGTAATTGGTATTCGTTTACTCCCACAATGATGTCCTGTCCACTGTCTATTTTAGCCTGTTTCTTCGCTGCAGCTTCTTCAATCCTCATTTTAGGAATACCTTTTTCGATAGCTTTTGTCATACCCCCTAATTCTTCCACCTCTTCCATCAGTTTCCAAGCTTTGTCGGCGATTTCTTGGGTTAATTCTTCCACGTGGTAACTTCCTGCCCAAGGGTCTACGGTTTTCGTGATATGGGTTTCTTGCTGTAGATAAATTTGTGTATTTCTAGCAATTCTTGCTGAAAAATCGGTTGGTAATGCAATTGCTTCATCCAATGCATTGGTATGCAAACTTTGTGTTCCTCCAAAAGCAGCAGCCATAGCTTCTACAGCAGTTCTAGCCACATTGTTAAATGGATCTTGCTCTGTTAAGCTCCAACCACTAGTTTGGCAGTGGGTTCGCAACGCCAAAGACTTTTGATTTTTGGGATTAAATTGGGAAACTATTTTAGCCCAAAGCATTCTTCCAGCTCGCATTTTTGCAATTTCCGTAAAGTGATTCATTCCTATGGCCCAGAAAAAAGAAAGGCGAGGAGCAAAACTATCAATATCCATACCTGCTTCAATTCCTTTACGGATGTATTCTAAACCATCTGCTAAGGTGTATGCTAACTCAATTTCTGGTGTGGCACCGGCCTCTTGCATATGATAGCCAGAGATGGAAATTGAGTTAAATTTAGGCATGTTTTTACTGGTGTATTTAAAAATATCCGCAATTATTTTCATCGACGGAGTAGGAGGGTATATATAGGTATTGCGAACCATAAACTCCTTAAGAATATCATTTTGTATCGTACCTGAGAGTAATTCTGGTGCAACCCCTTGTTCTTCTGCTGCAATGATATAGAATGCCAAAATAGGTAATACAGCCCCATTCATCGTCATGGACACCGACATTTTATCGAGTGGTATCTGATCGAACAAAACCTTCATATCCTCAACAGAATCTATTGCAACACCTGCTTTTCCAACATCTCCTTGTACTCGCTCATGATCCGAATCGTAGCCTCTATGTGTGGCCAAATCAAAAGCTACAGACAAGCCCTTCTGTCCTGCCGCTAAATTTCTGCGATAAAAAGCATTGCTCTCCTCAGCGGTTGAAAACCCAGCATATTGGCGTATCGTCCAAGGTCTTCGCACGTACATGGTAGAATACGGGCCCCGCAGGTTAGGTGCTATTCCGGCAACAAAATCTTCATGCGGAAAATTTTGTTTGTTTTCGGTTGTATTTGTTGCTATCTTTATGTTGGATATGTCTTTTCTATTCATTGTCGAGTCGTTCTTGTTCTAGGCTTTCTGCTAACCTTTTCTGAATAATCGGTCTAAGAAGTGTTTTTTCGTTACGCATTGTTAGGAAAGGAGACACTTGGATGTCATTTTTCATGCGATCTTTCTCATTTTGAATACTATTGGTACCTAATAAAATGAGTTCTCCTTTATCAAACTGTTCTTGTTCTTTTTTTGCGGCCTCATCAATCTTACGTTGTAGGGTTCCTTCTTTTAGTTGGTTGAGAAAACCACCTCCATTTTCAATTTGTTTGAATATTTCTAAGGCTTTATTTGCGATTTGTTTCGTAATTGCCTCGATATAGTAGGCACCATCTGCTGTGTGCTGTGCTTGCGAAAGTTCGGCTTCTTTTTGAAGGATTAACAATTGGTTTCTTGCGATACGCTCTCCAAATTCGTTGGGTTCATGAAATAATCTGTCGTACGGTACATTGGCAACCGTATCACAACCACCGATAACTGCACTCATGCATTCTGAAGTAGTTCGAAGCATGTTTACATTGTAATCGTATAAGGTTTTATTTCTAAGACTAGGGGTTACAAATAAATGCAGCGCAGGCTGGTTTTGTATATTGTACTCTTCTAAAAGTGCTTCCCAAAGTAATCGGATGGCTCTTAACTTAGCGATTTCAAAAAAGTAATTACTACCAACCGCCAAAGTGATGTGGATGTTATTAGCGCAATCTTTCCCCAGATGGTTAAGGTATTCGTTTGCATGAGCTAAGGTGTAGGCCAATTGTTGTGGAATGTTGGCACCGGCATTTTGGTACAAAGCGCCGTTAACGCAAATGCTATTCGGATGCAGTTTGTTAAGACTTTGAATACTTGCAAAATCGGATTGCAGGTTGTTAAACCAGTTCCCTGTTTTTGCTAAATTCCCAACAACATCTATATTAAAGTAGAAGTTTTTGCTTGGTAAGAGTACCAATAACTCCTTCATGAAATCTTCAGAAAAGAACTGGAAGCGAAAATAAACCGCTGTTTCTTGTAAACCAGCTGTTAAGATCTCGGGATTGAATTTTTTAGATACGACAAACTCTATGCTATTAGCACCTCTTTGCAGCGCGTCTACTGCCAAACGATTTGCTTCGGCTTCTTGCTCCACAGGAATAGATTGACAAATTGAAAAGCCTTTCCTTGGGAGCTTGATTTTGTGTTTGGTTCTATCTCCTTTGGTGTAGAAGGGCTTCACGGTAATGCCAGAATTTGATTTCCACAAAAGGGTATCGTTATAGTCTGCTCCTTTGAGGTCTACTTGAATTTTAGCTTTCCATGCTTGCGCAGTTACTTTTTGAAATTCGTTAAATAAAAAATCATTCATTATTTTCTAATCGTATCAAATTCGATAATATATATGTCTTCGTTTTTCTTCTTCATCAGGTATTTTTCTCGAGCGTATCTCTCTATCGCCACACTATCCTCTAGGCTCTGAATTGTTTTCTTGTCTTCGGCAATTTTTTTCTCGTGAAAGTCAATCCAAGTTTCCAACTCTTCTACTTCCTTGTTGTATTCTCTATGAATCAGGTAGGAGTTTCCATCAAGAAACAACATCCAAACTACAAAAACGCATATAATGATGACGTATTTGTTGGTGAGTACTTTAACGAGAGGCTTATGTAATAACGATTTAAAATTCATCTTAGAGTCGATCGTTAATTACTGTCCTTACAACATCTATGGCTACTTTATTATGTCCTCCGCCAGGGATAATGATATCGGCAAAGTTTTTCGTAGGCTCTATAAATTGTTCGTGCATGGGTTTTAGCGTATCTTGGTATCGATCTAATACTTCATTGATGTCTCTCCCTCTTTCTTTAATATCTCTCCGAACTCTTCGGATGAGTCTTTCATCCGCATCTGCATGCACAAAGACCTTTATGTCGCACAACTCTCGTAATTCTTTACTGTTAAAAATTAAGATTCCTTCAATAATGATAACTTTCCTTGGGTGTGTTTTTAAAGTGTCTTTCGTTCTGTTGTGGGCTACAAAAGAATAGATAGGTTGCTCGATGATTTTTCCTTTTTTTAGCGTTTCTAAATGTGAAACTAATAGCTCAAAATCAATAGCTCTCGGATGATCAAAATTTATTTTTGTTCGTTCTTCGTAGGTTAAATTATCCGTTTTTCGATAATAAGAATCTTGCGATATAACACAAATCTCTTCCGAAGGAAGTTCATTAATTATTTGATTTACAACGGTTGTTTTCCCACTTCCAGTACCACCGGCAATACCGATTACAAAAATATTTTTCATTATACGTTATATCGTTTTACAAATAACAAATTTAGAAAAAATACGGCATAAAAAAAGTGCTAACGTAATTGTTAGCACTTTTTGCTTGGAGCCGATGGAGGGACTCGAACCCACGACCTGCTGATTACAAATCAGCTGCTCTAGCCAGCTGAGCTACATCGGCCTTTACCTCAAAAGCGTGGCAAATATAAAATGTTTTTTGAAACTGAAAAAAGAAATTTTTATTTTTTTTAAGCTTACTTTTCGCACGAATAAATCGGTATTGTAATTCAGGAGTTTAGAGCTTTTTTATTTTGTGAAGTATATAAAGTTTATAGACCTTTAACATGGTGTTGTAACAAGCTTTGCTATTTTTATTTCTTACCGAAATAGCAATGCTTTTTGGTGTTTCGGCGGCAATTTCTATGGATCCATTTGGGGTATAAATGATAAGCCTGTTGTTTATTTCTTCTTGAAAGTACAAATCAAATTCAAATACTAGCCAGTTTTTAAAACTATCGTAGTTTTTGAAGGTACAAGCTTCCGATAAATTAAGATGGTAAAACCTACTGTCATAAGCAAGATTAGGAACCATTGTTTCTTCTAATATTTTTTTGGCAACAAACATGAATCTGCTATACTTTAAAGAATATTTGTTTTTTAAACAGATATCTACTGAGTAAAACGTAGAAAGTAACTACCGTTACCGCATATAAGAAAGACGCTAATTGTACATCGCCTAAAAAATTGGTAAAAAAGGTATGATATAGCCAAGTATGAAGGTTTTCTGTTTCGTTTACTTTAATACTATAAAAAGATTTGGCAACGACCATCGACAAGAAATATACGGTAATTGCATTTCTACTAACATAGGTGAAAATCTTGCTAGGATTTATATTTTTAACGTCATTAAAATAATAGGCAATACTCAAAATGAAAAAAGCATATCCTGCGGTAACCAAAACGTAACTACTAGACCAAAATGTTTTATTGATTGGGAACCAGATATTCCATACGTATCCTAAAAGTAAGAGTGTAACTCCGAAAATAACGAGTATATACTCTTTTTTCATCTTGGTATTTCTCGTTAAAATAAGTCCTGCCAGTATTCCCAAAAGACAAGTAGCAACAGAAGGAATCGTACTCAATAACCCTTCTGGGTCATACAGTTCTTGCCACATGTGTTTTCCTAGAATCGTATAATCTATATAATTAGCCCAGTTGTTTAGGTTGTTGTCGTACGAAGGCATACTTCCATTTGGAAGTGCTACAAAACCCATGAGAAAAAAGTAGCCAAGCAACAATATTATGGTAGCGAGAACAATTGTTTTTTCTGAACTGTTTAAAAATAAAACAGAAGCAACTAAGAACACTAATCCAATTCGTTGCAATACACCTGGAATTCTAAATTCTTGTAAGTTTTCGAAAAAAGGAAAGATTGGCGTAAATATATTGATAAACAATCCTAAGCCAATCAATTTGGCACTGCGGATAACTATTTTCTTATAGGTACTTTTAGATGGTTTTTTATTTTGATAGGCTAAGGCTATCGATATGCCAACAATAAATAAGAAAAAAGGAAAAATTAAATCTGTCGGGGTGATACCATGCCATGAAGCATGTAGTAATGGAGGGTATACTTTACTCCAAGATCCAGGGTTGTTTACCAAGATCATGGCAATAATAGTAATACCTCTTAAAGTATCTACCGAAGCAATTCTTCCCATCTTCTTGTGTATTTAGTCTTTTTTAAGCCCTAATTTGTGGCCTGCTACTGCGTAATATAGTATTAAGGCATAACACGGAAATAAAATCCAGTAGCTAGAAGTTGAAGCGTTTGCAAGTGCTAAAGATTCTTCCATGCCTTCTTGCATAAGACTTACTTTTTGATGGTCTACTAAATATCCGTACAAAGGTGGAATAATCGCACCACCCGCAATTGCCATGATTAATAAGGCAGAAGCTGTTTTGGTGAATTTACCTAATCCTTTTAAGGTAAGTGGCCAAACAGCTGGCCATACTAATGCATTCGCGATACCCAAAGCTGCCACAAATAACACAGAAGTAAATCCGGTAGTGAAAATAATGCACGCCGTAAGGATAATTCCGAGAATAGCACTTATGCGTAAGGCTAATGCTTGGCTCAAGTATTTAGGAATAAGTACTACCCCTAAGGCGTAGGTTGCTACCATTGCCGATAAGGTAAACATAGTGAAGAACTTGGCATCTGCGCCTGGTATTCCTAAGGAAATTCCATAGGCTATTATCGTATCTCCCGCAATTACCTCTGCACCTACATACACAAATAAGGTAGCCACTCCTAACCATAAATGTGGAAAATGGAAAACACTTTTTTTATCGGCATTGTTCTCCATGGTCTTTTCATCCGATGCTGCCTCTACATGTGGTAAAGGAGCAAATCGAATTAAGATTCCTAAGAGAAATAAAACAACGGCCATTATTATATAAGGAGTAACAACGCTATCTGCCATGGTATTTAAAAGTGTTTCTTTTTCTGTACCACTTACGGTAGCTAACTTTTCTTTGATGCTATCGATTCCTGAAAGTAAGATTGCGCCAAAAATAACCGAACCTAAACCTCCTGCAACTTTATTCGCGATTCCCATAATGGCAATTCGTTTTGCAGCACTTTCAATAGGACCAAGGATGGTAATGTATGGGTTTGAGGCGGTTTGTAATAGCGTCATGCCCATTCCTTGTACGAAAATGCCTAAAAGAAAAACCCAATAAGTTCTTGCTCCTGCAGCTGGAATGAAAATTAATGCCCCAACAGCCATAATTAGCAATCCTAAAGACATCCCCTTTTTGTATCCTACTTTATTAATGACATAAGAGGAAGGTAACGCCATTACCACAAAAGAGATGTATGAGGCAGATGCTACTAGGTAAGATTGTGCATCCGTTAATTCATTTATTGTTTTCATAAATGGAATTAATGCACCATTAATCCAGGTAACAAATCCAAAGATGAAAAATAATCCTGCAATAATCATAATTGGCACCAACATGCTATTGCTGCTAGAAGTTTCTTTAGGTTTTTGCGACATAATTTTGTGTTAAGAAATTAAGTAATTTGGTATTGTAAGTTCTTGGTTTTAGAAAAAAACCGATGCCCAATATACTTAATTCAAAACAAAAGTGTCTTTAAATTTCTACTAGTAACGCATTTTTTAGTACCAACATATTAAAAAAGATGCTGAACATTAAAAAAGGAAGAATAACACTACTAAACTTGTGGTGTTTTAAGAATAATTTGTTTGGTGTTATTGATGTATTTTCTACCAATTGGAATTCTTTTGTTGTTGATTTCAACGGAATTTCCTTCCATAGAATTAACCTTATTAATAGAAATAGTGTAGGACCTGTGAATTCTAAGAAAGTTTTTTTCCGGTAACTCTTCGGTAATACTAGTAAGCGATTTGTGTACAATATGATTGTCTGTAAGTGTACATACCTTGATGTAGTCTTTCAAACTCTCTATGTATAGTATTTCATCGTACTTTACTTTCATTAGCTTTTTATCAACCTTCAGAAAAATATAAGATTCTTCACTTACCGATGCAGTATTTGCTTTTTGGTTAACGTGCATTTTTTGTGTAAGCTTATTGATGGATTTTAAAAACCTTGGAAAAGGAATTGGTTTTACCAGATAATCCAAAACATCCAAATCATAGCTGTCTGCGGCAAATTCACGATAGGCGGTCGTGATAATGACGTTTGGTTTTAATGACATATTTTTAAGAAAATCAAGCCCACTCATTTTGGGCATGTTAATGTCTAAAAATACGACGTCTACTTTTTCGTTTTCTAACGTCTGAATTGCTTCTAGAGGGTTATTAAAGGTATCTACAACGGTAATGTTTTGGAATTCTTGCAAATGATTTTGTATTACCTTTATTGCAAGCGGTTCATCATCAATTATTACACAATTAATTTTCACTGTTTTAGTTTTTTGTTAAAGGAATTTCTAAGTCAACTGCATGAACACTATTCGATTTAGAAATGTTTAGTTTGTACTTGTTCTCATAAATTAAATCAAGTCTACGTTTTGTGTTTGTATTCCCTATTCCCTTTTTTACACTAGTGATTTCTTTGGTTTCATAGCTGTTTTTAACCGTAAAAACTAGATTATTTTGTTTTGTCTTTTTAAATAGGATATAAATATAGAAATTATTACTGTTTCTATCGCCATGTTTAAAGCAATTTTCTACGAAAGATAAGAAAATTAATGGAGGAACTTTCGCTTTACTGATATCTCCATCGATAGCAATGTTAATTGTAGCATTTTTATGACATCGAAGCTGTTGCAGGTCTATGTAGTTTTGGATGTATTCAATTTCTTTTAAAAGTGAAACTTTTTGTTGTTTGATATCGTAGATTACATATTGCATGATCTCCGACAACTTCAATACTACTTCTGGTGCTTTTTTCGACTTTTCTAGAGTTAGGGCATATAAGTTATTTAGTGTATTAAAAAAGAAATGAGGTTGTATTTGTGTTTTTAAAAAGTTCAACTCACTTTTTAAGCGTTCTTTTTTTAAGGTTTCAATTCGGTCTTTTTGGTTTGCCCAATCAATGGTGAGTTTTATTGCCGTTGCTAGTGCTACCACATATAACTCTCCAAGAGTAACTGCGATAATGTGGTTAAATGTAAATGCTTCCTGAATTCCCTCTGCTTCTGGCCAAATATTTTTAGTTACAAGGAGGTAATTTAACCCTGTTCTGAAAATGTAAATTAGCAGGAGGCTGAAAGCTAAGGAGAGAATGTATTGTTTGTACTTTTTTAGTAGTAAAAATTTCGGAATAAGAATGTAGATATTAAAATATACAATTAGTATATGTAGTGGGAATTCCACTAAATTTGATTTTAGAGAATACCAATAATCGTCAAAATAACTTCCCCAACGGATTACATTAAATAAGAAATACCCCAACCAAAAGTAGATGTGGTACTTTGTTTTGATTGTTTTGTTATTTTGAACTATTTTACTGAAAATCAATATATTGTAAATTTATAATAAAAACTAAAAGTGGCAATTTATAAGTAATTTTTTGTTGCTCCAAAAATAAAAAAAAATAGGAATGTTAAATTTTTTAACATAGTCCGGTAATATGAGCTATTCATCCCGTTTTTTGTGTTGTTTAGATATAATTTTTTTTTCTTCTTTTGCAATACGCATAACTTTAAGGAAACAATTAATTAACTTATTCATGAAAAACATAAAATTTTATTACTGTTTTGTTTTTCTTTCTTATTGGTGCAATTCGCAAATGCCCAAGAAAGAACCATTTCTGGAGTGGTGACCTCTGCGTCAGACAATGGGCCGATACCCGGAGTTGGTATTTTAGTTAAAGGAACAGTTAGAGGAACAGAAACTGATTTTGATGGAAAATATCAAATTCAAGTTTCGGAAGGTGATGTACTACAGTTTTCTTATGTAGGGATGAAAACAAAAACGGTTACGGTATTAAACCAAACCACCATTAACGTTTCTCTTGAGGACGACAGCCTTTTAGATGAGGTAGTGGTAACTGCCTTAGGTATAAAAAAGACTCGTAAGTCATTAACGTATGCAGCACAAGATGTAAAAGCTGAAGAAATTAGTAGGGTTAAACAAACAAACCCAATTAATAGTTTATCCGGTAAGGTCTCTGGTTTAACAATTACGAGAAGTGCTTCTGGAGCTGGTGGTTCTGTAAAGGTGCTTCTAAGGGGTGTTGCCTCTTTTGGCAATAATCAGCCTTTGTATGTTATTGATGGAATTCCTTTAAATAATATATCTTCATCTCAACCAAGCGATACATTTGGAGAAATTAATGGAGGTAACCGTGATGGTGGAGATGCCTTATCATTGTTGAACCCAGATGACGTAGAGTCGCTTACCGTTCTTAAAGGTGCTTCGGCTTCTGCTTTATACGGTAGCGCTGGTTTGAATGGGGTTATTTTAATTACAACTAAAAAAGGAAAAGAAGGAAACTTTAAAGTGAATTTCTCTTCTAATCTTACCGTAGATAGTGCCGCGTATTACATGGATTTTAACGATACTGCACAAGCTAATGTAGATGATTTTTTTAGTACGGGAACCACCAATATTAACTCACTTTCTTTTTCAGGAGGTACGGAAAAAGCACAAACCTACTTTTCGTATAGTAATACTTTTTCCGAGGGTATATTGCCAACAAATAGCTTAAAGCAACATACTTTTAACATTAGAGAAACTGCTAAATTTTTTGAGGATAAATTAACGTTAAATGCCAGTGTCATAGGTACGGTACAAAGTATCCGAAACCGACCAGTTTCAGGATTGTATTTTAACCCTTTGGTTGGAGTATACGGTTTTCAATCGGATACAGAAAAATTATCGGATTACAGTGTGTTTGAAGAGTATGACTCGAATAGAAACCTAATGAAGCAACGATGGTTTAGACCTACTTATGATATAGAACAAAACCCGTATTGGATTTTAAATAGAAATACATCCGAAGACGAAAACAAGAAATTAGTAGCCTCTTTAAATCTTAAATTTAAAGTAAACGATTGGTTGTCGTTACAAACTAGAGGTACCTATGACCAGAGTTATGTAAATTTTGAAAAGAAAATATATGCCACAACAGAAGCTACTCTGGCACCGCTTAACGGTAGGTATATATTAAACGAAAATGACTATACACAAATGTATGGCGATCTTATCGCTAATATTAATACGAATTTAGGAGAGGATTTTTCAATCTCAGCCATAGTAGGGGTTAGTACACAGCGAAATACAGCAGAATTATTTGTTGCAGACTCTGGTACCAATGGGGACTTACAGTTTGCTAATGTGTTTGCTCTACAAAATTTTAATGGAAATGCTGCTACTACTTTTCAACAAAATTCTTTTGAATCTCGCACAAATTCTATTTTTTCTAGTGCTACTATCGGGTATAAAGACAAAATTTTCTTTGATATTACTGGAAGAAATGACTGGACTTCTACCTTACCTAAATCTAGTAATTCATTTTTCTACCCTTCTTTTGGTATAACAGGAATCTTAAGCGAAACCTTCAATGTTCCATTTGCTAAGGTAAGGGCTTCGTATGGTGAGGTAGGAAGTGGTGTTGGGACTGATACATATAGTCCGAACCGATCTATTCTTTTTGCAAATGGTATAAACCCCAATGATCCAATCAGACCATTACCCGGTACAATACCAAAACCTGAGAGACAACGTTCGTTTGAAATTGGTACGGAATGGAAATTTGATAACTTTGGTTTTGATATAGGATATTACTACACCAGTACTATTAATCAATATTTTTCATTTGGAATACCAGATTCTTTAGTTCGAGGTATTGGATTGGCTGGGCTAAATGCTGGTGACATTACTAATTCCGGTATAGAAGCTTCCGTGTATTTTAAGCCTATTAGATCTGAAAATTTCAGATGGACTACCATGTTTAACTTTGCTACTAATAAAAATGAAGTTAAATCCTTAACTACTGAAAATTTAATTGAAGGGGTAGAGGAATCTTTTTTTGAAATTAGTCCTGCAGGGGTAAATACTTTTGGAGCTTATTTGGTAGAAGGTGGTGCTTTTGGAGATATTTATGTACAAGAATTAGTTAGGGATGATAATGGTGTGCCGATATATGATAATGATAGTTTCATTATAAAAACAGATGACAGTAATGACATTGCTTTGACAAAAGTAGGTAATCCAAATCCTGACTGGACTTTAGGATGGAGTAACTCTTTCCAATATAAAAACCTATCTTTAGATTTCTTAATTGACGGGAAATTTGGCGGAGAGACGGTAAGTATGACCGAAGCTGTTGTGGAAGGATTTAGTAACAATTCTGCTAGAGAAACTGCTAATCGAGATGTAACTGTAGTTGATTTAAATGGTAATACATCTACTTTGTCTGCACAGGAGTATTATGGCGCAGTTGGAGGAAGAAACGGTTTTTTAGGAGAGTATGTGTATAGTGCCACCAATGTAAGATTAGCTGAGCTTGCCTTAGGATACAGTTTTAATCTTGGAGAAAATTCATTCTTTAAGATGGCAAAAGCCTCTTTAGTTGGGTCTAATCTATTCTTTTTCTACAAAGATGCACCACACGATCCTAACGTGTCTTTGAGTACAGGTAATGCATTACAAGGAGTAGATATCTTAGGTTTACCATCTACAAGAAGCTTGGGATTAAATATTAATTTAACATTTTAAAAATTTCACGATGAGAAATATTAAAAAATATATTCCTTTGGTTGTAGCTAGTATGTTTCTAATTGGTTGCAGCGACTTGGAGCAATACAATGTAAATGATAGAAATATCACACAAGAGCAGCTAGAGATAGATTTTCAACATGTAGGTTCGAGATACAAACCTATTTTTCAAAATATCTACCAGTATAATCCAGCATGGTCGTACCAATTGCAACAAAATTTGAATGCGGATGTCTATTCAGGTTACATGACCAATCCAAGGCCTTTCATTGCAGGAGCAAATAATACGACTTATAATTTAGTTAGCGGATGGAATAACTTTATATGGTCAGTTCCTTATCAAAACGTAATGAATAACGTAGATTTTATATCTGAAAACACAAAAGAAGACTATCCAACCTTATATGGAGTTAATTTAATTCTTAAAGTAGCAGCAATGCATAGGGTTACGGATGTTTTTGGTCCTATAATTTATCAGTATTATGCTGATTTAGATAATCCAGCAGTGTATGATGATCAACAAACTGTTTACAATAAATTTTTTGAAGAGTTAGATGTTGCAGTTGCTAATTTGACAGCCGATTTAGATAGTCAAAGATTTACTGCGTATGATTTGGCCTACGGAGGCGAGTATACCAATTGGGTAAAATTAGCGAATTCATTGCGTTTACGCCTGGCGATACGTATCTCTAAAGTGGATGCGGCTAAAGCTAAAATGGAAGGAGAAAAGGCACTAAGCCAATCTGTAGGGCTAATGGTATCAAATGAAGATGGTTTCTTTATTAATGGAGGCTTGGATCACCCATTAGCTACGATTGATAATTCATGGGGAGATATTCGAATGAATGCCTCTATGGAGTCTATTTTAGTAGGGTACAATGACCCTCGTACTGAAAAGTATTTTGATGCGCCAACGGGTGTTACTGGCTCTGTTAAAGGTGTTCGTGGTGGACTACCATTGTTAGATGGGTACGATGATGAATTGGCGCAAAAAGCAGATTATATCGGTTTTTCTGCTATTAATGATGCTATTCATACACCAAGAGTGCAGTTAATGACTGCGGCAGAGGTAGCTTTCTTAAAAGCAGAAGCTGCTTTACGCGGTTGGGCAGGAGCAGGTGATGCACAGGCAAATTACGAAGAAGGCATTTCTTTATCTTTCCAACAACACGGTGCGAGCGGTGTATCAGATTATATTGCAGACAATACTTCAACACCAGCAGATTATGTAGACCCAGTGAATGCGAGCAATAATATTGCTGCAATGACAGATGTTACTATTGCTTGGAATGCAGGCGGGACCAACGAGGAGAAATTAGAGAAAATCATTACCCAAAAATGGTTGGCTATGTTCCCAGAAGGGCAAGAAGCCTGGAGTGAATACCGAAGAACAGGATATCCTAAGATTTTCCCTGTAGTAAGCAACCAAAGTGGTGGTACAATTGATACCGATATCCAGATTAGAAGAATTCCTTTTGTAGATAGTGAAAATGCTACAAATTCTTCTAATGTTCAAAAAGCAATAACGCTATTAGGTGGTCCTGATAACGGAGGAACAAGACTTTGGTGGGATACTGGAGCCTCAAACTTTTAATTTCATGAAGTTTATTTAACTTGTAATAATCGAGAGTGATGTTCCGTCATTCTCGATTGTTTTTAGTAGTTCTTTTAAAGCGTTTAGTCGAAAAAAATAGAGATAAAATTGCTTCGGATTTATATTTACATATGCAATTCATTTTAAGGTATTGAAAATATGACTATGTCAAAATTTAAAGAAATAAAATATCAACCAATAGGGCAGTTTGAGGAGACTCGTTTTGAAAAAAATCACAACGTTATCTTTAATAATTCTCTAATAGCCTCTAAAATTGTAGCTTCTGAAATTGCGGATTTAATTCGAGATAAAGCTAAAAATAACCAACAATGTGTGTTGGGTCTTGCAACTGGGTCTTCTCCTATAAAAGTATACGAAGAACTGGTGCGCATGCACAGAGAAGAAGGTTTGAGTTTTGCCAATGTAGTTACGTTTAACTTGGATGAGTATTGGCCTATGCAGCCAGAAGATATTCAAAGTTACCATTACTTCATGCACGATCATTTGTTTAATCATATTGATATTTTGCCAGAGAATGTTCACGTTCCCGACGGGACAATTCTACCACAGGATGTCTACCAATATTGTGTCGATTACGAATTAAAGATAAAGGAAGCAGGAGGCTTAGATTTTCAATTATTGGGAATTGGCCGAACAGGGCATATTGGTTTTAACGAACCTGGTTCTCATTTTAATTCTAGTACGCGAAGTATTACCTTAGACCATATTACTCGTGAAGATGCTGCTTCTAGTTTTTTAGGTATCGATAATGTTCCTAAAAAAGCCATTACTATGGGTATTAGTACCATCAAAAAGGCGAAACGAGTTGTTTTACTTGCATGGGGTGAAGGAAAAGCTCCAATAGTACAACGTACCATTGAGGGAGAAATTTCTGCACAGGTTCCTGCTACGTATTTACAGGATCACCAAAACGCAACTTTTGTTTTAGATAGAGAAGCTGCAAGTGCATTAACAAGAATTAAAACCCCGTGGTTAGTTACTTCTTGTGTGTGGACGCATGAATTAAAAAAGAATGCTATTTTTTGGTTGAGTGAAAAGGTTTGTAAGCCTATTTTAAAACTAACGGACAAAGATTACAACGAATATGGTATGGCAAGTCTTTTGGTAGAAGAAGGAAGTGCTTACGAGTTGAATATAAAAATGTTTAACGAGTTACAACATACGATTACTGGATGGCCTGGAGGAAAGCCAAATGCCGACGATTCCAATCGTCCGGAACGAGCGACACCAGAAAAGAAACGCGTTATTATTTTTAGTCCGCATCCAGACGATGATGTTATTTCTATGGGAGGTACTTTTGATCGTTTGGTAGAGCAAGGTCATGAAGTA
Source organism: Tenacibaculum sp. SG-28 (assembly GCF_002954385.1). Taxonomy (GTDB): domain Bacteria; phylum Bacteroidota; class Bacteroidia; order Flavobacteriales; family Flavobacteriaceae; genus Polaribacter. The sequence goes on along the minus strand of NZ_MQVY01000003.1, from coordinate 98,569 downwards.
CACATAGCGTACCAAACTTCTGGAAATATTGCCGTTTCCGATGATAATGCGTTGCGTTATGCAGAGGTTTCTAAAACTTTAGCACCAAATTCAGATCTCACCGATACGATTATTGCTTCCATTCTTGCAAAGGAACCCAATGAAATTGATACAGATGAAGTTCGAAAACTCAAAGGGCAAATTCGTAAAGCGGAATCTTTAGGAGCAACCAGATATTTAGGTGTTCCGGATGAAAATGTTCATTTCTTGAATCTACCGTTTTATGAAACTGGTAGAGTTAAAAAAGACAATTTATCCAAAATGGATATCGATATTATGTCGGAGCTTATTGCGTCTGTTAAGCCGCATCAAATTTATGCTGCTGGTGATTTGGCAGATCCTCACGGTACACACAAAGTATGCTTGGATGCCGTTTTTGAGGCTTTAAAAGCTTTAAAGACCGAATCTTATATGAAAGATTGTTGGGTTTGGTTGTATCGAGGTGCTTGGTTTGAATGGCAACCGCATGAAATAGACATGGCGGTTCCTATGAGTCCTGATCAGGTTTTGAAAAAGCGTCATGCTATTTTCTACCACCAATCGCAAAAGGATAATGTAATGTTCCAAGGGAATGATGCAAGAGAGTTTTGGGTTCGTGCAGAGGATAGAAATCGACTTACTGCAGAAAAGTACCGTAGTTTAGGAATGGCAGAATATGCTGCAATTGAGGCTTTTAAGCGCTATTACTTCTAGGGATGAGAAGCTGTTTCTTGTGTGTTTTAGTGTTTTCTCTGTGTTTTTCTTGTGTTGAAAAAACAAAAAAACAAACTATTGTTGGCTCTTGGGAATTACTGTCTGCCCGTATTTATAAAGGAGATTCTAGTTATTCTTCGGTTCATGCAAATGAAAAATTAATTAAAATTTTTAATAGAACACATTTTGCATTCCTGCGGCATGATGTGCATAAAGGAAAAGATTCCCTACCTGTTTTTGTAGCAGGTGGAGGGGAATATACTTTTGAAAATGGTACCTATACCGAATATGTTGAATTTCTCAATTACCGAGAATGGGAAGGTAAAGTTTTCGAATTTAACGCAACTATAGCCAACGACACACTTACGATTTCTGGGATAGAAAAAATAGAAGAATTAGGTGTCGACCACAAAATTATTGAGGTCTATAAAAGGCTTTAAAGATGTAAGATTATGATGAATACAAACATTCTTAAAATACTAACTGTTTTCTTTGTATGCTTTTTTGTAAAGCTACAAGGCCAAGATACAACCTTAGAAGGCCTAAATTTAATGCCTTGGCCTAAAGAAATAGTAAAAAATAATAATAAAGTAACTATTGCAAATGATTTTACGGTTACGTACAATAAATCTTCTGAACGCTTATTAAAGGCTTCGACTAAATTTATTAGAAATATATCTAATTCAACAGGGGTTTTTCTTACGAATGGATTTCCTATTGCTTACACCAAAGACGCTACCGTTCGTATTACTTTTGATACGGTTGCGGAATTGGGTTTACAGGTAGATGAGTCATACACGTTATCGGTTGAAAACTCAAAAGTTTTAATTACGGCCAAAACGGATTTAGGAGCTATGCATGCCTTGCAAACGTTATTACAGTTGGTAAGTTTCGATAAAAATTCTTTCTACATTCCGGGAGTTGCTATTAAAGATAACCCTCGTTTTGTTTGGAGAGGTTTAATGATTGATGTTTCACGACATTTTCATCCGATCGATGTGTTAAAAAGAAATTTGGATGCGATGTCTTTTATGAAGATGAATGTTTTTCATTGGCATCTTTCCGATGATCAAGGATATCGCGTGCAGTCTGATGTTTTTCCAAAACTACACGAAGCGGCTTCCGATGGCTTGTTTTATACCCATGACCAAATTAAAGAGGTCGTAGCCTATGCGAACAATTTAGGAATTAGAGTAGTTCCTGAGATTGACGTTCCCGGACATGCAACTGCGATACTAACGGCCTATCCAGAGTTAGGAAGCAAAGCGGGATATACGTATAACATCGAACGTAATTCTGGTATTTTTCATCCAACATTGAACCCTATCAATCCAAAAGTGTATGACTTTTTGGATACTCTTTTTGGGGAACTTGCTCCCTTATTCCCGGATGCTTATTTCCATATTGGAGGTGATGAAAATGCAGGTAAACATTGGATCAAAATAAGGAGATTCAAAAGTTTATGAAAAAAGAAGGAATCGAAAACAACCATGAGCTGCAGACGTATTTTAATATTAAACTTCAAAAAATATTAAGTAAATATGGTAAAAAGTTAATGGGTTGGGACGAAATCATGACCAAAAACATGCCAAAAACAGCTGTTATTCACTCTTGGAGGGGTGTTAATGAAGGTTTTGAAAAAGGAACTTTAATTAAAGCAGTTAAAGAAGGGTATAATGCGGTTTTGTCTAACGATTATTATATCGATCGAATGCAGTCCGTAAACCATCATTACCTTTATGATCCCACAGGAGGAGAGTCTTTAACCAGCGAGGAAAAGAAACGTGTTTTAGGAGGTGAAGTTACGATGTGGTCAGAATTGGTTACGCCATTAACTATTGATTCGAGAATATGGCCTAGAACTGCTGCAATCGCTGAGCGATTTTGGTCTCCTGAAGAGGTTATCGATATTGCTAGCATGCGTATTAGGTTAGAACCAATTAGTATGCAGTTAGAGGAATTTGGAATTACCCATTACAGAAACAGGGATGTCATCTTACGAAATATAGCAAAGTCAGGAGATATCAGTTCGTTGCTACTTTTGACGAAAATATACGAACCGCTAAAAATTTATACTAGAAATAAAGGAGGTACAGAATACCAAACCTTTTCTCCTTTTACACTTTTTGCAGACGCTTGTTCTTCGGATGCCTCCGATGCCTATTTGTTCAATAAATTAGCAGAAACATTTACAACTGCACCAAACAAAGAAACCAAAGAGAAATTATTACAGTATTTTAACGCTTGGATAAACGGTTATCAGAACTTTAGCGCTATTCCACAAAATCCAATAGTTTCCAATATTACAGAGCACTACAAAACCCTAGAGCAGCTATCATTACTTTATGTAGAGATGCTTTCTAAAGGAACTATTTCAACAAAAAATGTACAACAAGTGGAAGCTTATTTAGACGTATTGAAAGAGCCTCTTGTAGATACCGAATTAGTTATTGTTCCTGGCCTCGAACGTCTAATTGCTAAAGCCAAATAATTATTGATATTTCGCTACTAATGGCTGTTGCGAACGATATTGTATCTTTTTAAAGAGCGAAATAATTACAATGCTAAGCTTTTGTCTTTGTATCGCTGTTCTTTTAATGTGTGTAAATATTATTCAAGATAGAGGTGTATTGATTTAATTTTAACCCTAACGTTTTGTATTCAAAAATATAGTTATAAAAAATCATGATTTTAATTGCCGATAGTGGATCCACAAAATGTGACTGGATTCTTTTAAAAAAGGAAGATAAAAGTATTGTAACACGAATTCGAACCAAAGGTGTCAATCCTTCGGTTCTTAAAAAGAAAAATATCGATTCTATTCTTGATGACTGTAAGGAAATGCTCCATTATAAAGATGCTGTTTCTTCTATATACTTTTTTGGAGCAGGCTGTAACAACAAGAAAGGGGAACAAAAGATTGAAAGTGCTTTTCAAGGTTTTTTCCCTAACGTGTCTTCGATGATTATTCAAGAAGACCTAATGCTAGCGGTTTTCGCGGCTTCCAAAGATCCTTCTGTGGTTTGTATTTTAGGAACAGGATCGAATTGTTGTTACTACAACGGAGATTCCGTGGAGCAGCGGGTTAAAGCAATGGGGTATATTTTAATGGACGAGGGAAGTGGTAACCATTTAGGGAAGGAAGTATTAAAGAGTTATTATTACAGAGAACTTCCAGAGGATCTTAAATTTTCTCTTGAAAAGGAATTTAATTTGCATGACGATAAAGTTCTTGGGAAGCTATATGGTTCCAAATTACCCAATAGGTATTTGGCAAAATATGCCCGATTTTTGTTTGAGAATTTAGAACATCCTTTTGCAAAAAAAATTGTTACCGGGTGTATTTCTGAATTTATTGACAGGCAACTACTACAATACAAAAATGAATTGGAAGCTGTACCTTTATATTTTATAGGTTCAATTGGGTATCATGCTAGAGATATCATAACATCAGAATTAGCCAAAAGAGGGTTGCAGTCTCCCGAAAACTTTATTAGAAGACCTTTAACTGCCTTTATTGAGACTCTTAAAGAGGATGTTGCTTTTTTAGATAATGTCGTGCGATAATTATTTAAAAATAATCGATTAGTCTCGTTTATTTTTGGAATAGATTTCTTTTGAAGAAAGAGTCGGGATGAAAGGATTCGAACCTTCGATCTCTGGTCCCCCAGACCAGCACTTTAACCGGACTAAGCTACATCCCGATGGGGCAAAACTAAAAAAATCTAGGAATATTCCTAGATTTTTTACAAATAAATATTTTAAAAGAACAGTAATTGATTTTACTGATGCTCATAAGTAAGGTTTAGTTTTTATTAGATAGGTTTAGGCGGTTAATGGTTTTCCTTTTAAACGTTTGTCGATACGTTGTTTTACTACGGTTAAACGTTTCATGATGTCCATTAAATTGGTGTCTTTGGTTTTTTTATAAACCTCGTTAATTTCAAGGATAAGTGCCTTTGCTTCTCTTGAGGCCAGGATCCTATCACTAGTGGTAACAAATTTGAATTTTCTGTGTTCAAATTCTTCCGCTTTACTAATTAATTCTAAATTCATATAATTCTCCTTTCTTATTTTTTTAATCTTCTAATTCCATGCAGTACATCGAAAAATTTTTCTTATTGTGAAGATGATTCACAAACGTCTGTTTTTGTATTATATGTGCCAAAAACGGGGTCAAATATAGCTTAATTTGAATGTTATTGTGTTAAAAAACAATCAAAATATATTATTTACTTATAAATTTAATTAATTAACGATTGAATATTTCGTTAAAATAATTGAAATTCTAAACGTGTTGTACTCAAATATAACAAACGTTTTAATTTTTATCAAGTAAATACCAGTTTTTTTAGTGCTAAAAGTAATATTTATTGTAGGTTATTTTCTATTGCAAGTTTAAATTTAAGATTTTGGTTTTCTTTGTATGTAAGTTTTTTGTGTGGCGTATTTATTTGTATTCTATATTTGTATTTATCAAAATTTGTAAATGAAGTTTTTAAATATTTTACTGTTTATAATTCTTTTTGTTTCTTGTGATACCTCAAGAGGAAAAAGAAAAGTACTCGGTGCTAGTGATTTTCAAATTGCAATAAATGCTGAGTTTAAGGATGCCAGCACCTCACCATTGTTAAAAAAAGATCTCAAAAAATTTACAACCCTAGACTTTTTTCCAATTCAGCCTAAGTATAAAGTAACTGCTATACTAACTAAAACCCCTGATGCACCCTTGTATTATTTTCCCACAACTACCAAAAGAACTGTGGTATATGAAAAATATGGGATTGTAACCTTTCGTATTGATAATCAGAGTTTCTCTTTAGTTATCTATAGAGATAAAGCTGTAAGTGCCACCTCTAAAAATAAATTATTTTTACCGTTTTAGATGCATCTAATGGTGTTTCAACTTACCAAGGAGGAAGGTATGTTGACGTTTTAGTAAGCGATACAACTCCTTCGGGTACTGTAGAAATAGATTTTAATACTGCGTATAATCCATATTGTGCCTATAATGACTTGTATTCTTGTCCTATTCCTCCAAAAGAAAATTACATTGCTACAGAAATTTTAGCAGGAGTAAAAGATTTTAAAAAACAACAATAATCTAAGTTATTTCGATGGCGGAGTTAGGCCTTCTTGAATATCTTGTGCGATAGCTTTTTCAAGTTTATTTATATGCTTTGCTCTAACTTTCCTTTTGGTTTCTGCATGTGCACGACCATTTAATTTACCAAACAAACCAGCTATTTTAATCGCCGTTGGGAGTAGCTGTTCTTCCGGCACAGTTTTATCGAGGAATCCTGCTGAAATTGCTTCTTTTGGAGAAAATATTTCTGCATTGTTCACACATCTTTCGACGTATACTGGTGCTAACCTAGCTTCTGCGATTGCAATACCAGCGTTATGCATGGTCATCCCTATCATGACTTCATTTAATCCTATTTTAAAATCTCCTGAAACACCAAGTCGATAGTCTGCAGACAACAAAAGAAAGGCACCTTTCGCGATAGCATGGCCGTTACAGGCAATAATTATGGGTAATGGAAACGAGAGCATTCGCAAAGAAAGTGTAGAGCCTTTGGTTACTAATTCTAAGGCAGATGCTGGAGATTTAGTCATACTAGCTAAGTCGTACCCTGCAGAAAATATACCCTTTTGTCCGGTTATAATAACGGGTTTTCCAGCTTTCTCGACCTTGTCTAAACAGTGGTTTAATTCCGTAACTACATCGTGAGATATAGCGTTTGCCTTACCATTTTGTAAAGAAAGAAGTACGTAATTTTCTTCTTCTTTGTAGTGTATCAATGCATTCATATTATAATATTTTTGTTAGATATATACCGCCAAAAACTGCCAAGAATCCAATAATAAAACTTGCCACGGTATAAATTGCAAAACTCATAAAATCTCCAGACTTTAAGAAAACGTGATTTTCGTATGCAAAGGAAGAAAAAGTAGTAAAACCTCCACAAAATCCAGTGGCTAGTAATAAGGTATGATTTTGTGTTAGAGATTCACTTTTTGCTGCAAACCCAAGAATAATACCTATCAATAAACTTCCTAAGATATTAGCAGCAAAAGTCCCATAAGGAATTCCTGTCTTCGAGTTATTTAATAATTTGCCCAATACATACCGTAATATGCTACCTGTTCCGCCTCCTACAAATATCAAAAATAATTGTTTCATTATTGTATTAAGGTTTAGTATTAAAGGCTCACATCCTCTGCGTCTGTCCAATTCCATTTACCCGAAATAACACCTTTATGAACTGTCATTACTCCTGGGTTGGCACGAATGGCAGTTTTTATAGCCTTTTCATCACAACTTCCGAAGGTATACGGTAAATTATACTCTTTTTTGAATTTGTTTAACGCTTCAAAATTTTGCTCGTAAATTACATCAGCCATCATGATATCGGAGGTTAAAACATAGATGCTATATCCTTTATTTTTTGCAGTACTAGCAATTTTAGATACCGCATGTAAACCCTCTTTGCTAGCTTTATTTATTGTAGTCATGAAAACCAAAAGTGCTTTTTCTTTTTGTAACATTTCCTCCAATTTATCTCCGTCTACCGTTCCAATTTCAAAATCGTGAATAGGAGGTGCTTCATCGCTGTTTTCTTGGTACTCCATACCCTCAGCGATATTGGTTCCAACGGCATAAGCTCTAAAATCAATAATTGGTAAATGGGTTAAAACATAATACACTATTCCTAAGGAAATAAATACAGAACCATAGGTTGCAATACTTGCGAATTTTACAGAGAATATCGGTTTTATATATTTGAGACCAAGAATTAGAACAACAATGAATATCATGAAAACGATATTTTTGTAGAAGGTTTCTCCCGGAGTTAGTTTAATTGCATCTCCGAAGCATCCACAATCGGTCACTTTATTGTAGGTATACGAATACCAGGTTAGGAAAAGAAAAATAGTATTGAGCCCAAATAAACTCCAAACGGTTAATTTTGGTTTGTATCCCACAAGAAGCATAACCCCCAGTGCTAACTCTACGACAATTAACAGCACAGAAAAGGGTAAAGCGAACGGAATTAAAAACTCTAAGTTAAGCACATCTTCGTTGAAATATTCCTCAAATTTATACTGCGAACCAATGGGGTCTATCAGTTTTACAAAACCAGAATAAATAAATAATAAGCCAACTAGTAGTCTTGAAATATGCGTTACATTTTTTAAAAACATAAAAAAGGGGTGTTTTAGAATTAATTAATGGGTAGATTCTTGATGATGTATAAGTGCAAATACCGCATAATTAATCATATCTTGGTAATTTGCATCTATGCCTTCAGAAACGATCGTTTTTCCTTGGTTGTCTTCAATTTGTTTAACCCGCAATAGTTTTTGTAAAATTAAGTCTGTAAGAGATGAAACCCGCATTTCTCTCCATGCTTCACCATAATCGTGATTTTTGTTTTCCATTAATTCTTTGGTTGTACTAATGTGTTTGTCGTAGAAAGTTGTAGCTTCCTCGGTGGAAAGATCTGGTTGTTCTACGACGCCCAGCTCTAATTGAATTAGGGCCATTATTGCATAGTTGATAATACCAATAAATTCAGACTTTTCTCCTTCATTTACCTTTCGTACTTCATTTTCTTGTAATTGCCTAATTCGTTGTGCTTTAATAAAAATCTGATCGGTTAGCGACGGCAATCGTAAAATTCGCCATGCACTTCCGTAATCTGACATTTTTTTAACGAATAACTTCTACAAGTATGAATGACAGAATCGTATTGCGTTGAGGTATTTTCCATTGGTAATTTTATGAAATAATAAGGTAAAAATAACAATTCAATTAGGTTTTCCTTTATTTTTACTAAATATTTTAGTTAGATATTTTATGAAAGGTAAAAGTATAGTTGTTTTTTGTGGCTCCAGTAAAGGCTATAATTCGGTATATGGGGAAGCGGCAGTTGCACTAGGTAAATATTTTGTGACACATAATATACAGTTGGTTTTTGGCGGTGGAAAAGTAGGTTTAATGGGAGTTCTAGCAGATACTATGTTGGCTGAAAAAGGAAAAGTTGTTGGCGTTATTCCGGATCTATTAAAGGTAGAAGAAGTTGTTCATGACGGACTGTCTGAAATTATTGTAACCAAAACCATGAGCGAGAGAAAAGTAGTAATGAGTAAAATTGTAGATGCATACATAACCTTGCCAGGTGGCTTTGGAACCTTAGATGAAATATTTGAAGTATTAACATTACAACAGCTTCAAATTGAGCAAAAACCAGTAGGACTTTTAAATGTCAATGGTTTTTTTAACCCTTTGCTAAGACAATTAGATCTAATGGTTACAGAAGGGTTTTTAAAACCAGAAAGTAGAGCCCTGGTACTTACAGAAGAAACTGTAGCTGGCCTAATGAAAAAGATTAATTCGTATAAGAGCCCAAATAAGGTAAATATTATAAATAAAGTAGTTCGATAAATGACGATTAATTGTAACGGTAATTTAATTGATTTGAGCACACCCAAGGTAATGGGGGTTTTAAATATAACGCCAGATTCTTTTTACGATGGAGGTAGCTATAAAAGTGCAAAGCAAATACTGCAACAAACCGAAAAAATGCTGCGAGAAGGAGCTACATTTATTGATGTAGGAGGATATTCCTCTCGTCCTGGAGCGTCTTTTGTCTCCGAGGAGCAAGAATTACAACGAGTTGTTCCTGTAGTGAAATTAATAGCGGATGAGTTTTCAAATACGGTACTATCCGTAGATACATTTAGAAGTAAAGTAGCTTCTGAAACGGTTGGCGTAGGAGCATCTATAATTAATGATATTTCAGGTGGGAATATGGATGAAAATATGTTCTCTACCGTTTCCCATCTTAAGGTTCCTTATATTTTGATGCACATGAAAGGAACACCACAAAACATGCAAATAAATCCAACGTATACCAATGTTGTTACAGAACTGATTTCTTTTTTTTCTACACAAATCGAAAAGTTATCGAAACTTCAAGTTGCCGATGTAATTATCGATGTAGGATTCGGTTTTGGAAAAACAATTCCCCATAATTTTGAACTTCTAAGAAAACTACACTTATTTAAAAATCTAGAGGTACCTATTTTGGCTGGTCTTTCTAGAAAATCGATGCTGTATAAAACCCTAGACATTACAGCAGCAGAGGCATTAAATGCCACCAGTGTTGCCAATACTGTGGCAGTGCTTAATGGGGCTAATATTTTACGTGTACATGATGTTAAGGAAGCTGTGGAAGTTGTAACTTTATATAACCAGTTGTAAAATTGGATTGAAAAAATGAACCGCAAAATATTTTTAAGAAAAATATCTATTGTCCTGTTAGGTCTAGGAGTTTTTTCGGAGTCGTATACTTGGCAGATAGAATCATTTTGGTTGAAGTTTGTTTCTAAAAATGAGTACATTTACACAAATACCTGATTTTGCATGGATTTTAGTTTTATTGATTTTTCTTTTCTTGATGTATTGGATATTATACTTGTAGCTGCCTTGCTATACTACATTTATAAGTTGTTAAAAGGAACTGTTGCCATCAATATTTTTATTGGAATTGCATTTATATTTATCATTTGGAAAATCACACAAGCATTGCATATGGAGATGTTAAGTGGGATTTTAGGATATTTACTTTCCGGAGGTGTCATTGCCTTAATAATTGTATTTCAGCAAGAAATAAGAAAGTTCTTGTTAATGATAGGGACTACTAATTTTTCTGCACGTAGCGGCTTTTTAAACCAGTTGAAATTTTTGAAATCTGAAATAACTTCGGAAATGGATACGGAAACAATCATTAATTCTTGCTTGCAATTATCTAAAACCAAAACAGGAGCATTAATTGTCATTGAGAGAACAAATAACTTAGATTTTTTAGTAAATACGGGAGATGCCATGAACGCTTTATTAAATCAGGCAATAATTCAAAGTATATTTTATAAAAATAGCCCTTTGCACGACGGAGCAACTATTATTCGCGATAATTACATTATTGCCACTCGTGTTATTTTACCTATTTCCGATAATACACAGATTCCCTCAAGATTTGGGTTACGACATCGCGCTGCAATTGGAGTTACTGAAAAGACGGATGCTATTTGTTTATGTGTCTCTGAGGAAACCGGAGAGATTTCGTATATCAAAGATGGCGGTTTTGTTTTGTATGAATCTACCGATGCCCTGCTGAAAAGGGTTCAAGAAGATACAATGGCATAAAAAAGAGTCTCTAAGGAGAGACTCTTTGTAAAATTTTTTTGTGAAAATTATTTGGCAGGTGCCATTTTTGCTTGAATTTCACTCATTACTTGATTGAATTTTTTAGCAGTTTCCTCATCTAAATTCTTAACAATTTCGCTTCCTTTTTTAGATAATTCTACACCTTTTTTAGCAAGATCAGTATTTTTTACAACATCTCCTTTTGCTTCGATATAATCACTAGCGTATGCTGAGTACTCTTTTAAATATGTATCCACTTCTTCGTTGTCAAAACTTGGAATCGTAATGCCTTCTATGGCAGATTCTACAGCCTCAGCTGTTTTATCAGCAGCTTCTTTAACGGCCTCACTTGTAGCTTCAGCAGCATCAGTAGTTACTTCTTTTACTGTTTCAACGGCTTCTTTTGTTTCTTCTTTTGCATTTTTACAAGAAGTTGCTAATAAAGAGCTAGCTACCACTAAAGATAAAACTAGTTTTTCATGTTTTTCAAAAATTAATAGTTAATAAAAACAAATGTAATACTTTGGCAGATATTAACAAATTTTATCATACAATTTCCTTGCTGAATTGTTTGTCATGAAGATTCTTGTAGAATCCGTTTTCTTTTTTAAGTAATTCTTTATGACTTCCTTTTTCAACGATAGTACCCTTGTCCATAACAATAATGGTATCCGCTTTTTGAATTGTAGCAAGTCTATGCGCAATAATAATGGAAGTTCTATCTTTAGTTATTTGGTCTGTTGCATACTGAATCATTTGCTCGGCATGCGAATCTACAGAAGAGGTGGCCTCGTCTAAAATAAGAATACTCGGTTTACTAACATAGGCTCTTAAAAAGGCAATTAATTGTCTTTGCCCAGAGGAGAGCATAGCACCTCTTTCTTTAACATTATAATCATATCCATTAGGAAGTGTCATTATAAAGTCGTGAATTCCGATTTGTTGGGCAGCTTTTTTTACTTCCTCCTCAGTAATATCAGTATTGTTTAAAGTAATATTATTTAAGATACTGTCTGAAAATAGAAAGACATCTTGCAGTACTATTGCTACTTTTTTTCGAAGCGAATTGACATTATACTCAGATACTTCAACATCGTCTACCGTAATAGTACCACTATCAATTTCGTAGAATCTACTAATTAGATTGATAATCGTTGACTTTCCTGCTCCGGTTGCGCCAACGATAGCAACAGTTTCTCCTTTTTCTACGGAAAAGTTAATTCCTTTCAATACTTCGTCTCCCTTGATGTAGCTAAAATGAACATCTTCAAAAGAAATTTTTCCTTTTATAGTATCTGCTTCCTTATTACCATGCTTAGTTATGGAACTTTCTGTATCAATTATTGCAAAAACTCTTTCACCAGAAACAATACCCATTTGTAGTTGGTTAAATTTATCGGCAATCTGTCGAAGAGGACGAAAAAGCATTTGTGCCATTTTTATAAAACCGATAATAGTAGCCAATTCAATACTGTTGCCTTCCACGACCATAAGACCACCAAACCAAACAATTAATCCAATAGCAATAGAGGACAATATTTCAGCAATTGGAAAAAATATCGAGTAGTACCAAACAGTTTTAATATGTGCTTTTTTATGTTTGTCGTTGATGCTAATAAAATTCTCATATTCAATTTTTTCACGGTTAAAAAGTTGTACGATTTTCATACCTGTAACTCTTTCCTGAATAAAACCATTGAGGTTCGCTACTTGATTTCTTACATCTTGAAATGTTGCTTTAATGGCAATTTGAAAAAGTTTCGTTGCATAGATTAAAATCGGTAAAACAGCTAATGCAATTAATGCCAACTTCCAATTAATGACGAACATTAAAACAGTAACAATAAGCATTTTTAAAATATCACTAACAATCATAAAAACACCCTGCGTAAAAAAAGCAGCAATAGTTTCAATATCAGAAACAACTCTTGTTACTAGTTTACCAACAGAATTGTTATCGAAATACCCCATTTTGAAATCTAGTATTTTTCGAAATGTTTTTGCTCTTAAATCCTTAATGATGTGCTGACCAACCCAGTTTGCATAATAAATAAATAAAAATTGTAGTAGAACTTGTGCAAGTAATACCACAAAAAGTAGTATAATATTATTAAAAAGATTGTTTAGACTTTTAGTTTCTGTAAAATTATCTATGGTATAAATTAATATGTACGGGTCTGCTGCTGCAGTAATTGCTAACAAAATTGTTGAAACTATAGCTATCCCAAACTTTAGTCTATACTTTTTTGCAAAACTCATTAGTCTTGAAAAAATTTTTATGTCAAATGCTTTTCCTGATTTTGTACTCACTATAAATATGTATATGCTACGTTTGTTAAAAATAAACCTTTCGCAGGTACCGAAGCTCCAGCATTGCTTCTATTTTTACTTTCTATTATTTCTCTAAATTTCACCAAGCTAATTTTTCCTAGACCAACATCTAATAAGGTACCTACAATGGCTCTAACCATATTTCTTAAAAATCGGTCTGCTGTAATATAAAAAATAAGAGAGTCTTGGTCAAGTTTCCACTCTGCCTTTTTCACAGAGCATATAAAGGTATGTACGTCTGTTTTTACTTTTGAAAAGCATTGGAAATCTTTGTATTCATACAGTATTTTTGCCGCTTCATTCATCATGTGGAAATTAATATTTTTATACTGAATTTGCCAGGTTGTATCTAACATAAATGGATTTCTTCCAAGCCAGATTCGATACTCATAACTTCTACTGGTTGCGTCAAAACGAGCATGGGCTTCATCAGAAACTAAGAATACATCCCGAATTACAATATCATTTGGTAAAATTGCATTTAACTTATAACAAAAGTCTTTGGGTAATGCATTTGGAATATCAAAATGGGCAAACATTTGTATGGCATGAACTCCGGTATCTGTTCTCCCTGCGCCTACAACGGAAACCTCTTTTTGTAAAATAGTGGATATTCCACTGTTGATTTTTTCCTGAATGGTAATGGCATTCGGTTGTATTTGCCAACCATGATAATTTTTTCCGTTATATGAAAATTCAATAAAATATCTCAAGAAATTGAAATTTAGAATGCTAAATTATGGATTTTTATTCATTGCTTAGATAATATAATTATTGTTTTATTTATTTGAAGAGTGTATCGTTTCTTTAATTAAAATACTTTCTTGATATTTTATCAAAACCTATCACAGAAAATCACAGTCATTTATATGGTTTTAGATTTTAGTATTGTTCTACGTTTTACATTTTATAAACTTTTGTTAATCGGTATTTCTTGTATTCTTGGTAACTCATATATACTAGACAATATCTCCCATATGTCTTCTCCTTTAAGGTAAACTCGCAACACTACATGCGAGTTTATTTATTTGGTATACGATCTGTTTTGGTTATTACTTTATGATGAAGTGTCCTTTTTTTTATGGTTTCATTTTGCTAGTGCTTTAAAAAATGTTGTTTTTTCCCAAATAGCTAAAAAGTATTCCAAATAAAGGCTCAAGTAAACCTTTGTTTAGTTATGGCTTTATTGTTTGAAGTATTTTTAACGTATAAGACAATACCCCCCGTAAGTCTTCCTCTTATACAAAACTCGTAACGCTCGTTACGAGTTTGTTTTTTTACCAGGGCTGTTTTTGAAAGCATATTGGAATCCCTATAAACCTTTGTTAATGGAACTAGTATTTATTTTCGGTATCTTTAAATTTATAAGACAACAATCCCCCCGTAAGTCTTCCCCTTAAAGGTAAACTCGCAATACTACATGCGAGTTTATTTTTTATTATACCTATATATGTTATGGTGATTACTTTAATAAAGACGAACCTTTTTTACTAGTTTTATTTCGCTATCACCTTAATAATATGTGGTTTTTTCCTAAATAGCAAAAAAGTATTCCAAATGAATCTTCAGATAAACCTTTGTTAATTAGTGTTCTCTGTATTCTTAGTAACTTAGATATATAAGACAACAATCCCCCATAAGTCTTCCCCTTAAAGGTAAACTCGCAATACTACATGCGAGTTTATTTTTTATTATACTATCTGTTTTGGTAATTACTTTAAGATGGAGTATCCTTTTTACTTGTTTTATTTTGCTAGTGCTTTAAAAATATTTTGATTTTTCCTAAGTAGCAAAAAAGTATTCCAAATGGGACTTCAGATAAACTTTTGTTAATTGGTATTGTATATATTCCTTGTAACTTAGCTATATAA
>NZ_MQVY01000003.1:15385-82650 GCF_002954385.1 Tenacibaculum sp. SG-28 | reverse complement strand
AGAGTTTTAGATAAGTATTGTTTAGCGTACTTTTAATTAAACAATTGCTGTAACTTTGGTATAAACATCTTACATGAAAAAAATATTGTTGCTATCAGATACCCATAGCTTTATAGATTCTACAATTTTAAAATATGTTCAATGCGCTGATGAAGTTTGGCACGCTGGTGATATTGGAAATTTAGAAGTAACCGATAGTATAAAAAAAATTAAGCCTTTACGAGCAGTTTTTGGAAATATTGATGATCATATAATAAGAACAGAATTTCCTTTAACCATTAATTTTGAATTAGAAGGGGTAAAGGTATTGATGACCCATATAGCGGGTTATCCTGGTAAATATAACGTTAGAACTCAAGAAACAATTCGTTTACACCAACCAAAATTATTTATATGCGGGCATTCTCATATTTTAAAAGTACAATACGATAAAAAGTTTGATATGTTACATGTGAACCCAGGGGCAGCAGGAAAACATGGTTTTCATAAAGTTCGAACTATGTTGCGTTTTGTTTTAGAAAACGGAGCTATAAAAAACATGGAGATTATTGAGTTAGGTGTGCGAAGTCAAACTTAAAACGTTTCGGAGCAGGAATAGATATACTAATTTTAGTTCCTTTGTTATTTGATGATTCAATTGTAAAGTCTCCTTTCATTACTTGTATTCTTGCTTCTAGTTGGTTGAGGCCAATTCCAGAGTTAATTTTATTTTGCTTGTAATTGAAGCCAATTCCATCATCTTCTACCAATAATGAAATACGATTATCAGCTTCTTTTAATACGATATGTGCATTATTTGCTGCACTGTGCTTGATAATATTGTTGACAAGTTCCTGGATTACATTGTAAATTTTAATTTCAATATCTTGGTCATACCTGCCAATATTGCTAATTTCGGTATGAAATTTTATTTCTGAATTGGAATATTTTTTGGCGATATCTTTAGTAGCGTATTCCAAGCCAAATTTTAATAAAATGGAAGAAACTAAATTGTGAGATAGATCCCGAACAGTTTTAGATGCCTCTAAAATTATCGATTGTGTTTTTTCCAATTCATTTGGTATGTTGCCATTAAATTGCTTTTTTGTAGCAGTGATGTGCATATTTGCTGAGGATAAAAGTGCACTTACGCTATCGTGTAAAGTTTCTGCAATATTTTTTCGTTCACTTTCCTTCCCGTCTATGGTAGCATTAAGAATTTTTGCCTGCGATTCTGATCGTAAACGATCTAAATTTTGTTCCTCCAAAAGCTTGTTCTTGGTTAATAAGAGCTGCAGGGTTCTCTGCCTTAGTTTGTAATTGTATATTATAATCGTTGATATAGTAAGAATCAAAACACTTAATCCTATCAGTAAATACGTGGTAGATTGTTTTTTTATCGTAGCAATTTTTATGTCTTTTTCGTGCTCTAATTTTGTAATGTTTTCGTTGCTTTCGGTTTCAATTTTTTTGATGATTTCGTTAAATTCTCTTTCGTTCAAATTATCATTTAATGTATAAGAAATTTCAAGGTTATCATAGGCTTCAACTTCTCCCAAGTTTCGCATGGCCCATGCCAAATTACTATACAAAGTAATTTTGAATTTCACAGCTTCAAAACTATTGTCCTCTATTATAGTTTGAATGGCATCTGTATATGTCTTTTTTGCTTTGCCAAACTTATTATCATCGATATAAATACTTCCAAGATTATTTAAAGCACTTGCTATTTTTTTCTTATCATTTCTTTTTTTTTGAATTTCTACTGCTTTTTTAGCAAAATATTCCGCTTTGTTATAGATGGAATCAATAAAATATAATGCAGATAAATTTATGTATGAGATGCCTTTATATTTTTGTATTTCATCATTAATTCCTTTCATTTTATCCAATTTATTAAAGTAGAATTGAGCACTATCTTTAAATTTGCTTAACAACTGTTTTTTATCTTTTTCATCAAAATTTAAATTTGTTTCTTGAAATTTAATATTTTGATATCGCTTAAGATAGTTGCTGTTAAGATTTAAATAAATTTTACTTATTATACTTTTAATATTTGAACTAAAATTAATATTATCTAAATTTTGATAGTTTATTAGCGATTGATAATTAAGGCTTTTTTTATAGTAGTATATTGCTTTTGTACTTTCGAAAGTTCTATCATAAATGGAACCGATTAATTCTGAAAATAGAAACATATAATTTATGCTCTTAATCGTTTTACTTTGTTCAAATGCTTCTAGTGATAATTTTAAAGATTCAGAATATTGTTCCTTATCAAAATATATTTTAGCTTCTTCATATAAATTATCAAGAGATGAAGACTGGTCTAAAACACCAAAAGACATAAAAACAGTATTGTTTGAAAATACTGTTTCTTTGTATGTTTTTTTCTCGTGCAGCTTGTTAGCAATGAGGAAAAAAGTATTGAAAATATACTTATTTTTAAGTTCATTAATTTTGAAGCTTATTTTATTTATTTTTATCCACTTACAATTATTATTTTCGGTTTTCTATTATTAGCAGCAGAATTATAATCTTTGCTAGAATAATTTTTACTTTCGACCTTGTCAGTATAATTCACAAAATCAACTCTCAATATTTTAGACGTAGGTACCGCTAATTCTTTAGAAAACTTTCTAGTTTTACTTTTTCCTTCAGCCAAATGAACTTCATAAGTCTCAATAGCTTCGTTATATACAAAGTTAGTAGTTACGTTTTTATGTACATGAAAGTTTAATGTAAAGGTACCGTCTTCATTTTTTGTAACGCTATATTTTTTTAAAAATTTGGTAACCCCATTTTTGTTTGCGTATTGAATGTTGTCATCTTTTACTTGTATGAATGATTTTTGTCCTTTCGAAGACTCTAAAAAATTGATTTTTAGAAAATCGTTTTCTATGGTGTAATCATTACTGATGTTTTTCTCTGTGGGATAGTTAACCTTGGAAAAGACAATTTCATTCACACTATTAGGTTGGGTAAAATTGTCAACCTGTGTGTTTTCTTTTACATTTATATCCAGTGAGTATCTGCCATCAACATCTCTTAATAAAGTATACGATTGCAGATAGCTCGATTCATTTTCTAAAGTATTTAGTTCAAGTTCACTTTCGTTAGAGGAGCATGCAATAAAAAATAGGGCACACAGAAACGGTAAAATTATTGATTTATTCATTTTTCTAAAGTTTAAGGTTTTTCTTTTGAGCGGGTAATTTAGTTTTGTTTAAAAAGGCGATGCACGTAGTAAAAATACTTACAGATTGGGGAATGTTCTCAGTGTTAGGGGATCAAGAAAACAACACGAAGGTATTTCTCTAAACTTTGTTATTGCAATAACAATGTACATCGCCGTAATTATTTAAGTAATGTAGATAGGAGCGACGTATTTCGTTAGGAATTTCAAAGTTGAGGAAGGAGCATTTTCTCTTGTAAAGAAAATTAAATGAAAGGATTATACTATTTTATTCCTTACTGCGTACATCGCTAAACCTACTACATTTTTTACTTTTAATTTTTTGTATAAATTTCGCCGATACGACTCTACTGTTTTTAGGCTTATCATTAAGATATCTGCTATCTCCAGGGAGCTCTTTTCTTTTGCTATTAATTTTAAAACTTCAATTTCTCTCTCTGTGAGTTGTTTATGGGACTCTTCTTTATTGGTATCCACTTTTGAGTTCTCTACATATAAATTGAAAAGTTTACTCTTGATATCATCGTTAAAATACTGAATGCCCTTGTGCACCGATGTAACGGCGGCTACGATATGATCGCTAGCACAACTTTTTTCTAAAAAACCACAGGCTCCTAAGGATATTAATTCTTGTACTAATTTTGGATCTGCCAAGCTGGAGAGAATTATAGTTTTGATTTTGATATCCCGTTTTTTAAAGACACGGAGTACATCAATCCCATCCATTTCTGGCATGTTAATATCCAATATTAAAACATCTGCAGTGTGATTACTCGCCCAGTTTACGAGTTCTTTACCAGTTAAGGAATATCCCTCAACTTCAATGTCTTTTTCAGTATTTAAAAGAGCCATCACGCCTTCTATTAAAATTTTGTGGTCGTCGGCTATATGAACTTTAATCTTGTAACTCATTATATCGTTTACGTTTACAAATGTATAAGACAACTACATACTGTGCAATACTCAATGCCCCTAGACCTTTACTAAGGGTTTTTACTAGACAACTAAGGGTTAACCCTAGGTTAGTGTCATTTTAAATGAATTAAGTTATTGAATTCCAGTAGTTAGATGTTTTTATATTTATTAGCTTTATAAATCTAAATGTACAATATAAATTTTTATTGGCATACTTCTGCTTATTATAATTATGGAGTATTGCGTTTTTAAAGCATAAAAAACCGAGAATATTTTCTCGGTTTTTAGGTGCACTAAATATACTAAGATTATAGGTTTATCGTAATCTATCCACAGATTTTACAAGATCTTCATCCTTTTTAATGGCTTTATTTGCCAAAACTAAAAGCAAAATAACAATAATAGGTATGAACATCCCAATACCTTTCTCTGAAACCGCAGTTTCTCCAGATAATTTTAGTGAGACATATAGCAATATTCCTAATAAAAAAAAGTTAGTCAAAATATTAATTCTGCACAATACAAATTGTAACTGTCTATTCTTGTAAAGAAATATGGTAATAAGAGACAGTAATGCAGATATGAAAAATAATACCGGTACACATTTAGATAAAATAGAATTTTCTGCTAATAAATCAAGTGCATACACAACCGTTTCACCATTTGATTGTTTCCATAAGTTAACAAACAACACCAAAACACTGGCTAGCAAAAAAGCTAGGAAAAGATATACGGATTGTATTCTCTGTATCATTTTTCAAAAATTGTCTCGCAAAAGTAGCACTTCTTTTTTTAAAAAGAAATATTAAGAAGTAAAATTATTTGCATATATTTGTTGCACTATAAACCGCACAATAATTGTTATATACTTCCTATAACACAGCAATCATAACTATATAATTAAATTCTTTCTACGAAAGAAACTTTTAACTTAATATAATTTACTAATGTTCGAAATTTCGGAATTAAAAGCTAAAAAACTTACTGATTTGCAAGTAATTGCTAAAAATATTGGGCTAAAGAAAATTAGTCAGATAAAAAAATTAGATTTAGTTTATAAAATATTAGATGCTCAGGCTGAGGCGACCAACAAAGAGGAAAAGCCAGTTGAGAAAAAAGTAACAAAAGAAAGACCAAAGAGAAGAAGAATTGGTGAGAATACACCAAATTCTGCAACAAGTAAGGAATCTTCAAACAAAAAGGTTGCACCCACACCTTCTAATAAAGAAAAGTTTCCAGTACAAGATACCGCAGACAAATCATCAGAATTAGCAAAGAACAACAGTAAAGAGGTGTCCGGAAAACCAAAAGAAGCCACCGAAAAAAATAGTCCAGCAAAAACTGCGAATACGATTCCTGGTAAAGAACAAAGTAAAGGTAAGGCCCAGCGCATTGATGATTCTAAAAAAACATCTTCGGACGATAAAAAGCAACACAATCACAAACAGCAGCGAAATAATCAAAATAATAACCACAATAAAAACAAACACAATCAAAACAAAAACAAAGCAAATCACAAAGCTGGTAACAAGTATCGCGATCCAGACTTTGAATTTGATGGAATAATTGAAAGTGAGGGAGTGTTAGAAATGATGCCCGACGGCTATGGTTTTTTACGATCTTCCGATTATAACTATCTTTCTTCTCCTGACGATATTTATGTATCGCAATCTCAAATCAAACTTTTTGGTTTAAAAACTGGAGATACTGTTAGAGGTAATGTACGACCACCAAAAGAAGGAGAGAAATATTTTCCTTTGATTAGAGTATCTAAGATTAATGGCTTAAATCCAAATATCGTGCGCGATAGAGTCTCTTTTGAACATTTAACGCCTTTATTTGCCGATGAAAAGTTTAATCTAGCACAACAAGGTAGTTCTCTTTCTACACGAATTATCGATTTGTTCTCACCAATTGGTAAAGGGCAACGAGGTATGATTGTAGCGCAGCCAAAAACTGGTAAAACTATGTTGTTAAAAGATGTGGCACGAGCGATTGCAGCGAATCACCCTGAGGTGTATCAAATAGTACTGCTAATTGACGAACGTCCTGAAGAAGTTACCGACATGCAACGAAGTGTGCGAGGAGAAGTGGTTGCTTCTACTTTTGACGAGCCAGCCGACAAACATGTACGCGTTGCGAATATCGTATTAGAAAAAGCAAAGCGATTAGTAGAATGTGGGCACGATGTGGTAATTCTTTTAGATTCTATTACTCGTTTAGCAAGAGCATACAATACTGTAGCACCTGCCTCTGGTAAAATTTTGTCTGGTGGTATAGATGCCAATGCATTACACAAACCAAAACGTTTCTTTGGAGCGGCAAGAAATATCGAAAATGGAGGGTCATTAACGATAATCGCAACAGCTTTAACAGAGACAGGGTCTAAAATGGATGAGGTTATTTTTGAGGAGTTTAAAGGTACCGGTAACATGGAGTTGCAATTAGACCGCAATATTTCTAATCGCAGAATATACCCAGCTATTGATTTGATTAAATCAAGTACGCGTCGTGATGATCTTTTATTGGATGAGAAAAGTGTGCAGCGCATGTGGGTATTGCGAAAGTATTTAGCAGATATGAATCCTATTGAGGCAATGGAATTTATTCAACAAAGAATTAAAACCTCTATCAATAACGAGGAGTTTTTAATTTCTATGAATGGATAACACAAGAAACATTACAATAAAACCTGCCAATTGGCAGGTTTTATTTTGGGTAGATTACAAAATCTAAAGGAACATCGAACTGGTTCAGGTCTTCTATATGCGGTATTGGAGGAAAATAATTAATACCGATTTTAACGACATCTTTTCTACATTCGCCTAAAAATCGATCATAGTAGCCTTTTCCGTAACCAACACGATATTGATTGCGATCGGAAATTAGCAATGGAACAAATACCATATCTATTTTTTGTACCTCTAACTCCTCTGCATCATAGGGTTCTAATACCCCGTATTTATTAGCTTTTAAATTGGTAGTAGGTTGTAGTATGTAATGGGATAATGTGTTGTTTTCAAAATTACATTTACTTACGACAATCTGTTTTTTTTGTAATCGAAAAAAATCTATGATAGGTTGCGTATCTATTTCTTTAAATTTTTTTAAAGAAATAAATACATGAATATTTGTAACCTTTTCGATTTCTAAAGCGCTTACTTGGTCGTATATATTTTTTTGGTAAGTTCGTATCGCTTCCTCCGTTAAGGTATTTCTTTTCTGTTTGTAATGATCTCGAAGTACTTTTTTTTTTCATAAAATAGCCATATGTTATTCCATTTCCTTCAATTCCTCTTTCAGTTTTTTTGGTAATTTTTTCACCACTAAATCGTAAGAATGATTGATCAAGCGCAATACTAAATTTTCAGGAATATCACAGTTAATAGTGAGTGAATTCCAGTGTTTTTTATTCATGTGAAAACCTGGGTTTACACCCTCGTATTCTTCTCGTAATTCTTCCGACCAGGTTGGTTTGCATTTTACATTAATAACGGTTTCACCGCGTTCCCATTTTTCTAAATTTATTAAGGCAAACATCTTTCCTTTTACTTTAAAAACTAGGGTTACTTCATCGAAAGGAAAATGCTCTGTAACACCTTTTTTGTTGCTGCAATATTGGTGAAGTTCCTCTATATTCATGCTTCAATTTTTGCAACTGGTCTTTCTGGTAATTTTAGTGCGGTGGTGTCCAATTTCCAACCGATAGTTTCTACCAAATTATGCATCAATTCAAGTGCTTCCAAAGCTTCTTTATTTGCAGTTTGCATCAAATTACTCTCAGGAACCTTATCGATAATATGTTCTTTCGCTTCTGCATTCACTTTGGTTAAATCTTCCGAATTAAACTTGTTGAGAAGTCCATTTTGGATATCGTAAAACTTGATGTTTGGCTCTACCGAAAATATTTCTGGCTGCGGAAATGCAGATAAAATTATGGTCTTTGATTTGGTGTCGGCTTGCATTTTTATTTTTCTAAAATCGAAACCTATATGCACTTTTGCATTAATTATTATTATCGCTTTCTTTTTACTAGTGATTAAGCCCAGTAACTTTTCTTTGGAGTTTTCATGGTGGTATATTTCTGCAAATTCTCCCTCGACAGTAATAAGTTTGGAAACCTTTCGTATTTTATCCAATAAAACAACAGATTGTTTTTCAGTTATGTTTTTTCTGTTAAAAGAAGTATATTTTTTAAATACAAAAAAAGAAATAATTGCTCCGATTGCTAAGCCAATAAATAGTAATTCCATAGTTACGAAGTTACTAAAACTTATGGGATTTCGTAAAACTTAAAAGAAGAAACCATTGTAAGAGCAAATAAGGCTAGCTCTTTCGAACTAACCCTATTTTAGATAAACAGAATTCGTATAAAATTATGGTACTATTTTTTGTAAGTCGTAGAAATAGAAATCTTTGTTGTCATTCATGGCAACAAAAAGACCGTTTGGAAATTTTGCTCCTAAATTTACAGTTGTTGCATCACAACCATCTGTTTCGGTTGTTCCGAGATTTACTGCTTTGATAAATGCATTGGTTTTTCTATCAAATATGTTGAATTCTCCTTGTTGCTGATTGGAAATTAGAATATATCCATTGTCATTTTCTGTCTTCGCAATAGCAATTCCCTCAATGTCTTCTTTAAATTTATCAGTTCCAAAAATGGCAATCTCCTGATTACCTTTCGATGGCTCCGCAAAATACTTACGTACTCCGTGTTGCTCATCTGAATAATAAATAAACCCGAGTTCATTATCAACAGCAATGGCTTCTATTTCTTTTTTTTCGCTAAACTTTCCGAATTTTCGAACTAAGGATGCAGTTGCGCTATTTCCATTGTATCCTATTTCGTATTGGTATAGATAGTTGTCTTTCGGGCCAGTTTTTCTTCCAACAATAGCGTAAAGTTTCCCAGAATTTGGAGAGGTGTAAAGGGCAACTCCCATCGGTAGGTTGTGCTCGGGTTCTGTTGCATCTTCAAAGACCTTGAAACCACCATTGTCTAATGGTTGCATATCGGGGACGCTATACATTCTAATTTGTTGCTTTTCTCTTTCGGTGAAAACGACAACGTCTGTTTTGGTACTATCGCTAAGCCTAAAGCCATAGGCTACATCAACATTGTTAGGACGTTTTATATTTTTGATACTTTTTTCGGGTAGTATTTTTCCATTCAAATCAAAGGCATAAATTCCCCCTTCCGATTCTTTATCGGTTCCAAAGATGATACTTTTTGTAGGGTCATTTGGGTTTACCCATATGGCAGGATCATCACTGTCATTTGGTGTTTTTTCTGTGATTATATCTGCCTTAATAACGGGTAGTTTACTTGTTTCTTTACACGATATGAATAGTAAAAGACTACAACCTATCGCTATGCTTAATTTTATAACTTTCATTGGTTTACTTTTTAAATAGATCATACTTAAGGCCAAATGTTAATCTTCTTCCATAATATTCCATTTGCATGGTTCTGTCTTTTTGTCCTTGATAGTATCGCAACGGTTGGTCTGTTAAATTGGTGAAATCTGCATACACCCTTAAGTTCTTTGTGATAGCATAGCCAACATTTAAATCTAAGAAGAATTGCTCGTCATAGTAACGATCATTGAATTCGTCCTTACCAATTTCATCGATGTATGCATCTGAAAAATTAGCCGAAATTCTTGCAGTAAACCTGCCATCGTCATACCCTAAAGATCCGTTAAACATATTTGGAGCTGTGTTAGGTAAGGTCATGTTTGTTCTTTCGTCACCGTCTTCGTTATTGATGCCGTCTGCCTCTGAAGTTAAATAGGTGTAGTTTAGATACACATTAAAGTTTTTTGCAAATCCTGGAAGGAAAGTTAACTTTCTCTGAAAAGCAAATTCTATTCCGAAAACATAGGCGTCATCTCCGTTTTCTGGTCTTTTAACCTCGTATCCTTCGGTATCCGTACCATAACTGTTATCTTCTGCTTCGCTAATATAGGTGTATGCGAAATCTGAAATACTTTTATAGAATGCACCTGCAGAGATTATTCCTATAGTAGAAAAGTAATGTTCTCCCATTAAGTCAAAGTTCATCGATTTTGCTGGGTTTAGATCAGGATTACCAACCTCAATCTCCTCGTCTTCTCTAATAATGTTTTTGTATGGAACTAAATCAATATAGTTAGGACGTGCTATGGTATTTGTATATGCAAATCTAAGAATAGAGTTTTTATTAAAATTGTATTTTAAATGTACTCCGGGTAAGTAGTTCGTATAATTATTCTCTACAGTAGTTTGTTGGTAATCTACATAGTTACCATCTTCATCATAGTTAACGGTATTTCCGGTAGAACTGATTTGTGTGTTTTCGATTCGTAAACCGGCCAAAACAGAAAAATTAGAAGAAACTTTTTGTTCGGTCATAATGTATCCAGCGTAAACATTTTCTTTAGTATTGTAGTTACCGCCTAAGTACTCATCATATACTAGTTCTCTAGGAACCGAAGAGTTTAATGTTAAGTTTCCTAACCATTCCTCCGAGGTGAAAAGACCAGCTTTGTACTGACTACCTGCTAAATAATTAGGGTTTGTTATGTCTCTTGTGGTAACATCTGCCATGGTAGGATAAGCGTCTTCTAAATCATATTCATAGAAAATATTGTTACGCTTTTTCTCTTTAAGACGTGTTCTAAAACCAAATTTAACAAAACCGTCTTCGCTATGGAACAAAGTAGCTGGTAGTTGAAAGTTAGTAAAGATGTTAAAATCTTCTTCGTCTGTATATTGATTTTCCTCGGTCACTTCGTCGTATTCAAAATTTTGCAAATTATCAGTATCTGCTGGGTTTTCGGCAGTAAATAATGGGAATCTTGAGCTGGAAATATCATTATTGATGATGTATTCCGATTTAAAGGTAATATATCTCTCGTTTAAACGCTCTTCCGATGCCTTAGAATAAGAAGCAATCCAGTCGGCTTTCACTTTTCCAAATAAATGATCACCACCAAGTGTATAGTTTTGCATTCTTTGGTCTTCTAGTCTTTTGTTCTTATTTCTATTGTTGTTTATACCGCCTTTAGTTTCTCTTTTTACCTCTACAGGGAAACGAACTGGCGTGTTATTGGTTATGGTGAAATCATCCATGTTGATGTCGTCTCCGTCAAGAAGTTCGTAAGTGCCTCTAAAACGATTTTCCCTATCATCCTCCAGTTATACATAGACTTGAAATATAGGGTGTTATTATCGTTTAATTGGTAATCAAAGTTAGCAGAGAAACTTCTTCGAACGCGCTGTACCACATAATCACGTTGTTGAAATTCCTTAACAAATGGGTTTACCTCTATTTTTTCAGTATCTGTTCCGTTATTGTATTCAAATTCAGTGTCCCAATCTGCTTCAATATTGTGAGAGCCAAAATCACTATCGTTAATAGACGCAGCTATCATCCAACCGAACTTTTTATTTTCAGAACGATCTCCTACTAAAAAAGATCCATTTAGAATTCTTTTATCATTAATAAAGTTGATTCCCGAACCAGCGGTAGCAGACAGTCTAAAGTTTAAAGGGGCAGTTCTGGTAATAAGATTCACCGAACCTCCTAAGCATCGCCATCCATGTCGGGAGTAACAGCCTTGTTTACCTCAATAGTTTGAATCATATCCGATGGGATTAAATCCATTTGAATATTTCTATTGTCTCCTTCTGCGGAGGGTATTCTACTTCCGTTTAGTGTTACCGAGTTTAGCTGTGGTGATAAACCTCGAATAATAACATTTCTTGCCTCCCCTTGGTCTACTTGCATTGTGATACCCGGAACACGTTTGATAGCATCTCCAATGTTGGCATCTGGAAATTTACCAATTTGATCCGTAGAGATAACGTTAGTAATGTTAGTGTTAGATCGTTGCTTGTTCAAAGCCTTTGTTTCTCCTCCAATTCTGGTTGCGATAGTAACTTCATCGAGAAGATTTGTTTTCGGGATCATCGCAACATTAATGCTTGTTGTAGCGTTGGCATTGATGGTTACTTTTTGCTTATTCACCGCATACCCAATAAAAGTAATGGTAATCTCTTGTGTACCAGTTGGTACATTTACGATGGTAAATTGACCATTAAAGTCAGTGGTAGTTCTTTTATTTGTAGCATCAATGGTAATTATTGCACCCGGCAAATACAAACCGCTTTCATCAGAAATAATACCCTTAAGTACCCCAGTCTGGGCATTGGTGCTTGCACAGTACAAACATAAAAATACTGTTACAAATAGTGTTTTTAAAAATTTTAAATGTGTCATTTATTTTGGTTTTGTTTTCAGGGCAAAACTAGTATTGGCCTTGTCTAAAAGCCTTTTTTTTACAGCAACAAAAAGGCAAATTTTAGGCAACATCAAGGCAACATTAATACTTCTTTTACATTGCAATAACTATTTCTGAATATTTAGAAATTGTGCATGAAATTTACCAGTTCTTCTCTTGGATGTATGGGAAGTTTTTTTCGTAATCTATATCTAGCCACTCGTATGCTATCTGGTGTGACTCTTAAAATTGTTGCAATTTCTTTTGAACTTAAATTTAGTCGGAGTAACATGCTTAATTTTAATTCTGAAGGAGATAGTTTTTGGGATGTTGCTTTTTGAAGATTAATTGTGAAGTCAGGATGAATGTCTTTAAATAAAGTATTGAAATCTTCCCATTCATTATCTTGTTTTAGATGGAAGTCTATCTCTTTGTATACTTCGGTAATTTTTTTGTGAACATCAATGTTTTTTCGTTTAGAAATATGATTTAGATTTGATGAAATTTCTTGCAGCATCGTGTTTTTTTGCGATAAGTGAAGACTGTATTTGGATAACGATGCTGTTTTTGATTTTATATCTCGTTCTAAAATTGTTTGTTGTACTTGTTTTTGTTCTAATTCCGACTTTAGTATTTGCTCTTTATATTGCTGTATTTTTAATTTAGCCTTACGTTTTTTTTGGAATATATATCGGGCAACAATACTATAAGAGAGTAACACGATTAGTAAAGCAATTAAAATATTTTGATGTGTTTTTTTGAGTTTGTTAGATTCTTTTAAGAGTTTAATTTCCGCTTCTTTTGTATTTGAATCGTAATTGGCTAGCAAAAAATTCAGTTGCTTTGTATTTTGTTTGTTTGTAGTGATCTCCTTGTAAATTTCTGATTTCACTCTATATTCATAGGCCTTTCTGTATTCTTCTAAGTCAAAATATGCTTTAGAAAGATCTTTGTATGCGCTCTCTATAAGATTGCTATTCTCTAGTGCCTTTGCGATATCCAAGGAATGGTTTGTGTAGCTGATAGCAGCTTGAATATCACCTCTCTTTCTATAGACATCTCCTAAGTTATTTAAAACATCGCACTCCTCGGCTGTTTGGGTGTTTTTTAAAATAGCATAGGCTTCCAAAAAGTAGTTATAGGCTTTATCAAACTGATTTAAATCTTCATAAATACTACCAATATTTATTTTACTATTTGCTACACCAATTTTATCTTGCATCTTAGTGTACCATTGTAATGCTTTTTCTTGATTTTTAATAGCTTCTAGGTATCGGCCTTGTTTTTCCTTGCTTGCGCCTAGTAATAAATAAGAATTTGCCATACCAGATTCATAAGTTTCCTTTTCGCCAAGAATTAGTGCCTCGTTAATGTACTTTTCCGCAATAGGATAATTTTCAAGGTCTAGGTAGATATTGCCAATAGCATTTTTGATATTAATATGAAAAGTGTCGACGGTAGTGGCAGTTATTGCATTTGTATAATATTGTATCGCCTTCGCGTGTAAATGATTCTTTACATAAAGATTACCAAGTGCATAGTTTTTGTACGCTAGACTGTCATTTAGCTGATTAGAGTTTGGAGAGTGCACTGTCGCACTTATGATTACAAAAGGGAAACACAATGTAAAAACTAGGAATATTTTTTGCCATACCGACAAAAAAACAAATATCAGAGTAATTTAAAATTAAGAAAAGGTTATGAAAAAGTATCTAAAATAAAAAGAGTAGTTATACTTTAACTACTCTTTTGTCGGGGTGGCAGGATTCGAACCTGCGACCTCCTGCTCCCAAAGCAGGCGCGATGACCGGGCTACGCTACACCCCGATTTGGAATTTAAAGGAATTTTTTTCCTTAAAATCTCTTTTTATTTGGGAATGCAAATGTATAAAAAAAAAGGATAAATAAAATTTTTTAGTTAAAAAATATAGTATTTGACTTCTCTATCTATAGATAACCAAAATATATCGCCATATCTTGGAAACCTCTAAAAATAAATTACATTTGTACTGTTAAATTTAAAATGAAAATGGCGGAAAAAATAAAATGTTTAATTATCGGTTCTGGGCCAGCAGGATATACTGCTGCGATATATGCTGCAAGAGCAGATATGAAGCCAGTGATGTATACAGGAATGCAAATGGGTGGGCAATTAACTACTACAACAGAGGTAGATAATTTCCCTGGGTACCCTAATGGAACGGACGGAACTGCAATGATGGATGATTTAAAAAATCAAGCGGAGCGTTTTGGAACAGATGTTCGTTTTGGAATGGCAACTAACGTAGCTTTTTCTCAAGAAGTTGGAGGGCTGCACAAGGTTACTGTTGATGAAACTACCGAGCTAGAGGCGGAGACAGTTATCATCTCTACGGGAGCTACAGCAAAGTATCTAGGTTTGGAAAGTGAGCAACGTTTAATAGGTGGTGGTGTTTCGGCTTGTGCTACCTGTGATGGTTTCTTCTATAAAGGACAAGATGTTATTGTGGTAGGAGCGGGAGATACAGCTGCTGAGGAAGCAACTTATCTAGCGAATATTTGTAGTAAAGTAACGATGCTAGTGCGTAAGGATTACATGCGAGCATCCAAAGCTATGCAACACCGTGTAAATAAAACCGAAAATATCGAAGTGTTATACAATACAGAGATTGCTGAGGTTTTAGGCGGTAACGTTGTGGAAGGTGTACGAACAGTAAATAATCAAACAGGACAAGAGTCGGAAATCCCAGTAACAGGTGTTTTTATAGCTATTGGCCACACGCCAAATACAAAGTTATTTCACGGAATGTTAGATATGGATGATACGGGGTATCTAATTACCAAAGGAAAAACAACCAAGACAAATCTTCCTGGAATTTTTGCTGCAGGAGATGTGCAAGATAAAGATTATCGTCAGGCGGTTACGGCTGCAGGAACTGGTTGTATGGCTGCTCTAGATGCTGAAAGGTATTTAGGAGCTCTAGAATAGAACTCGGATATCGGTATAAAAATAAAACAAAAAAGCTTCCTGATTTGGAAGCTTTTTTATTATTTCTATTTTATTAATTATAAATGATATCCTCCTCAAGGTATCGTGAATGGTCTATTCTTGTTACATCCGCAATGAAAGCGTCAATTTGTTCTTTTGTTACATTTGGCATACAAATGATGTGCGTGATATCTTCTTCAGTTGCCAATTGCCATTTATTTTTAATTTCGTCGGGCATTTTAGGAAATACAACAGTAATTGCTCCAGGATTCGACCAGGCTTTTATGCCAATTTTTAGTAATTCTTGCTTGCAATATTTTGCAATCGCTACACTTTTCTCATACCGTTCTTGTAGTCCTTGTATCCCTATTTTTTGAATGGCATACCATAGAAATAATGGACTATGTCCGTTGCGCGAGCCTGTAATAGTTGTATCCAGCGATCCTATATAGGAAATACCTTTAGAAACTCGATCTCGGAGAGAGCGTTTGGTGATAACCACTCCTGCTGGTATTGGTGAGCCTATAAACTTATGTCCACTAATAGAAATACTGTCTGCACCATCCATAAAATCGAATGGGATTTTAGGGTTTACAAACGCACCAAAAGATCCTGCCAAGGCGCCGTCACAATGAATGTAATGGTCTTGTATCGCTAGTTTTTTTAGTATTTTTTTTACTTTAGAAACATCATCTTTTGCTTCCGTCATCGTTGTACCATAGGTAGTAAGAATAATAGCAGGCTTGTGTCGGTTAAATTTCAATGTTTCTTCTAAATCGGTATAGTCTATTTCTCCATTTTCTTGTGATCGGATCACGATACTAGGGATGTTTAACAAGTGTATGTTCTTTTTTACACTGTAGTGTGTAGATTCCGAATAGTATACCATGGCTTTTGGATACATTTCACGGGCAATATACAAACCGTATAAATTACTCTCGGATCCACCATTGGTTACGTAGCCCCAATAATCGTTTGGATTTGCTCTAAAAAGTTTTGCGAAAAAGTTAACCACTTCTTTTTCGATGTCATGCGTTTGTACTTTATAGGTGCTGCTCTCAAATGGGTCTCCTAAATTATTTATTGGATATTGTAAAAAGTCATATAATTCAGCGTAATTAAAATCTTTAGATACTGGATATCCTAAAAAAGATTCACTTGCTTTTTGCAGTTGCTGTAATAACTCGGTAAGACGTTCGGTATGCATGTTGTAGGATTAAATTTCCAAGAATTATTTATAGATGGCAAAATTATATTTTTTTAGATTATTTTCCCTTTAAATACTATAAATAAGTTTTTAAAACTAATTTTATGTAATTTTTAGTATTTTTGAACTATGTTATTATTTGGGTTTTATAGTTTTTAGAAAATACTTCTGTAATGGATGCTACGGATAAGAAAATATTAATGGAGTTACAGCACAACTCCAAGCAAAACATGAAAGAAATTGCCAATAAAGTGGGCTTGTCTGTGACACCTACTTACGAGCGCGTAAAAAAGTTAGAACAAAAAGGGGTTGTAAAAGACTATGTAGCACTTCTAAACAGAAATAGTATCGGCAAACAAATCATCGCATATTGTCAGGTGACTTTATTGCAACATCAAAAGATATTAATTGATAATTTTAAAGATACAATTTCAGTATTTACCGAGGTAATGGAGTGTCATCATGTTTCTGGTAATTTTGACTTTTTATTGAAAATAGCAGTAGATGACATGAATCACTTCCAACAATTTATCAATGAAAAGTTATCCGTAGTAGAGGGAATTTCTAACATCCATAGCTCTTTTGTTGTTAACTCCTTTAAAGAAAGTACGGCTTTTTATTTGGAATGATGTTTAGTTTGTAGTTTACGGTATTTCTCGAGGTAATTTCTAGTTGTTTTTTCTTATCCTGTATAATTTATATCCTAGAAAAAGTATGGTGGGAACAATAGCAAGTAATATGGGAACGTAATTAGTAACCAATGCGGCTGGTTGCAACAGTACTGCGATTACCATTCCACAAATAGCGCCCCCAAGGTGTGCTTCATGTCCAATGTTATCGTTACTCGATTTAATCCCGTATATGGTATACGAAATGTAAAGTAGTCCGAACAACCAACTTGGAATAGATATGGGAATAAATAAAATTCCAATTCCAATTCCTGGAAACAATGCAATAGCAGCAAAAATAACGCCACATACTGCACCTGATGCACCAACTGCACTGTAATGCATATCCGCTTTATGAATGGATAAGGCAAATAAATTACCCACAATTAAACTCACAAAATAGAGTAGGGTAAAGTTTAAGGAACCAAGATGGTTTTCTAATATTGCTCCAAAGGAATAAAAACTAAACATATTGAAGATTAAATGCGTCCAGTTTACATGCAAAAATCCGGAAGTTACAATACGCTTATAATCTTTTTGGGTTCGTATTGCACCAACCTGAAATTTATACTGATTAAAAAAATTCCAATCTTCAAATCCTTTGTAGGAAAATATAATATTTGCAAGTATTATTAGAATGCTTATGGTTCCTAACATCATAGTATTTTACTTTTAAATTGTTCTATAGCGATATAAAGGTAATTCATTTTTAAATATTCTTTGCGTTAATACAAACAAAAGACCGTTAAAAATTAATTTAACGGTCTTTAAACAAACAACTAAATTCTAAAACCTATATAAAAGTTGAAGAAAATTTTCTTCCGAAACTAGCCCATTGCATCACAAGCCAGTATCCGGAAAACTTTTAATCTAATTCTCTATGAATTAGAAGCAGTATTTATTTTCTGCTTTTAATTTTTCTGCAATGGTATTACGTAAAGCAACTACATTTGGGTAGTTGGTGTATTTTGTAAATCGTTTTAGTCCCATTAACATCATTCTTTGCTCGTCTCCTTCTGCAAAAGAAATAATTCCTTCTTTAGCGCTGTTAGAGATGATATCTACGGCATTATATAAGTATAATTTAGCCATGGCAATCTGTTCTTTTTGAGCATCTTCACCGAATCGCTTCGCATTTTTCTCAGTTCTCAAAATTGTAGACTCTGCCATATAAATTTCGATTAATATATCGGAAGCAGCCGTCAATAACTGTTGGTGTTTTTCTAAATCTGGTCCAAATTTTTGAATTGCAGATCCAGCAACCATTAAGAATACTTTTTTAAGTTTTCCGAGGATTGCTTTTTCTTCTGAAAACAATTCCGAAAAGTCTGGAGTGTCAAAAGAAGGAATTCCCATCAATTCATCTGCTACTTTCATAGCAGGGTTTAATAGGTCTACGTGTCCTTTCATTGCTTTTTTAACTAGCATTCCAACAGAAAGCATTCTGTTAATTTCGTTGGTTCCTTCATAGATACGTGCAATTCTCGCATCTCTCCATGCAGATTCCATTGGTGTTTCTTCAGAGAATCCCATACCTCCAAATACCTGAATTCCTTCATCGGCACAGTTTTGTACATCTTCCGATACTGCTACTTTAAGAATAGAACATTCAATAGCGTATTCTTCCACGCCTTTTAGCTCTGCTTCTTGGTGTGTATTACCCTCCGATTCACGAATGGCAATTCTGTCTTCAATATTCTTTGCAGCTCTGTACGAAGCAGATTCTCCAGCATAGGCACTTGTAGCCATTTCCGCTAGTTTTGCTTTGATAGCGCCAAATTCGCCAATCGGTGTTTTGAATTGTTTACGCTCGTTGGCGTATTTTACAGCTTCTGTAATAATTCTTCGTTGTGAGTCTAAACATGCAGCCGCTAATTTGATACGTCCAACATTAAGGGCATTCATGGCAATTTTAAATCCACCACCGCGCTCAGACAACATGTTTTCAACAGGAATTAACGTGTCGTTAAAGAATACCTGACGCGTTGAAGAAGCACGGATACCTAATTTGTGTTCTTCTTCACCAAGAGTTACCCCATTAGGATTGTTCTTGTCGTATTCTAAAATAAATCCTGTAATATTCTTGTCGTTCTCTATACGAGCAAATACGATGAATACCTCTGCAAATCCTGCATTAGATATCCACATTTTTTGTCCGTTAATTTTATAGTGTTTTCCGTCTTCTGTTAATTCTGCAGTTGTTTTTCCAGAATTTGCATCCGAACCTGCACCAGGCTCCGTTAAACAGTAGGCACCAAATCTTTCTCCAGTAGCTAAGGCAGGAACAAATTTTTGTTTTTGCTCTTCGGTACCGTATAATGTTATTGGCATTGTACCAATTCCGGTATGTGCTCCGAAGGCAGTACTAAAAGACCCCGTTCCGCTGGAAATATAGTCACAAGTTAACATGGTTGATACAAAACTCATTCCAAGACCACCATATGCCTCTGGTACTGCAACGCCCAAGAACCCTAATTCTCCAGCTTTACGCATAGTTTCCTCTGTTAAGGCATAATCTTTTGCCTCAAACCTGTGTTTGTGTGGAATAATTTCACGGTCATTGAACTCAATTACCGCATCTTTCATCATCGTTTGTTCCTCCGAAAAATCTTCAGGAGTGAATATGTCTTCGCAATTTGTTTCTTTTACCAGGAACTGTCCTCCTCGTAAAATGTCTGCTTTTGTTGTTAATTCTGACATGTTGTTGTTTTTTTTGTTACTTTAAAAATTCAAAAATTCCTGCGGCACCTTGTCCAGTACCAACACACATAGTTACCATTCCGTATTTATTATTCATGTCACGTTTGCGCATCTCATCGAATAATTGAACAGATAATTTAGCTCCTGTACATCCTAATGGGTGTCCTAATGCAATAGCACCACCATTAACGTTAATTATATCTGGATTTAAATCAAGCTCTCTAATTACTGCTAGAGATTGTGAAGCAAAGGCTTCGTTCAACTCGATTAAATCAATATCACTTTGTTTTAAATTTGCTTGTTTTAATGCTTTAGGGATAGCAGCAACTGGTCCTATTCCCATAATACGTGGAGGAACCCCGGCAGCAGCATAGCTCACCATTCTTGCAATTGGCTCAAGATTTAATTCTTTTACCATATCTTCACTCATTACCAAAACAAAAGCAGCACCGTCACTTGTTTGCGAGGAGTTACCAGCAGTTACCGATCCGTTGGCAGCAAATACGGCACGGAGTTTCGCTAATGCCTCTTTGGTAGTTCCACGACGTGGGCCTTCATCTTTTGTTACCGTGTAAGAACGAGTTGCTTTCTTTCCGTTGGCATCAATATAGGTTTCTGCAACGTCAATAGGTGCAATTTGATCTTGAAAACGATTCTCATCCAACGCTCGTAACGCTTTCATATGCGATTCGTATGCAAATGCATCTTGGTCTTCACGCGACACCTTATATTTTTGCGCAACTGCCTCCGCAGTATTACCCATTCCCCAGTAATAATCTTCATGACCCGCCTTAACAATATCATAACTCAATTCTGGTTTAAAACCGGTCATAGGAACAGAACTCATACTTTCTGTACCTCCAGCAATAACACAGCTTGCCATACCTGATTGTATCTTAGCGACAGCCATTCCAATCGTTTCTAATCCAGAAGAACAAAAGCGATTTACAGTAACTCCAGGCACATCTACTGAATCTAATCCGATTAACGAAATGATTCGTGCCATGTTTAATCCTTGAGAGCCTTCTGGCATTGCATTTCCAACAATTACATCATCGATTCGCGTTACGTCAAATTCTGGTAACTCTTTCATCATGTATTGGATGGTTTCTGCAGCTAGTTCATCCGCTCTTTTAAATCTGAACACACCCTTTTTAGATTTCCCTACGGCGGTTCTATATCCTTTTACTATATATGCTGTTTTCATTCTTTTAGTTTCTTAATGGTTTACCAGTTTTTAACATGTGTTGGATACGCTCTAATGTTTTGCGCTCTGTTGTTAAACTTAAGAAAGCCTCACGTTCAAGGTCTAATAAATACTGTTCAGAAACTCGTGTTGGTTCTGATAAGTCTCCTCCAGCCATTACATATGCTAGTTTGTTTGCGATTTTTTGATCGTGTTCAGAAATGTATTTAGAAGCGTTCATTGAATCCGTTCCTACTAAGAACATTCCTAATGCTTGTTTTCCAAGTGCCAATACATCTTTCCTTTTTACAGGTTGGGTGTAGCCAGCCTCGGCAAGAAGTACCGCGTGTTTTTTAGCTTCTGCAATCTGACGGTCTCTGTTTACCACAACAACGTCTTTCCCTTTTTGTAAAAGATTAAAATCGAAAGCCTCGTAGGCTGAGGTTGCTACTTTAGCCATTCCTATGGTTAAAAAGTGTTCTTGAAGAACGTTAAGTTGCACATCTCCTCGTTGGAATAAATCTTGAGCGCGTAGTGTCATTTCCTTAGATCCTCCACCACCTGGAATAACCCCAACTCCAAACTCTACTAAACCAATATACGTTTCTGCTGCTGCAACAACTTTATCTGCATGAAGGGATAATTCACATCCACCACCTAGTGCCATTCCGTGCGGTGCAGCAATAGTTGGTATAGCCGAATAACGCATGCGCATCATGGTATCTTGGAAATATTTGATAGCCATGTTAAGCTCGTCATATTCTTGCTCTACTGCCATCATGAAAATCATTCCGATGTTTGCTCCAACAGAGAAGTTTGTTCCTTGGTTACCAATAACTAAGCCTTGGAAATCTTTTTCTGCTAAATCTACCGCTTTATTTAAACCGGCCAATACATCGCCACCAATGGTATTCATTTTTGATTGGAACTCACAGTTTAGAATCCCATCACCTAAATCTTCAATAACTACCCCAGAGTTTTTAAATACCTCTTTTGTCTTTCTGATATTGTCTAGAATAATGAAGGAATCTTGCCCTGGCTTTTTCACTTGCTTTTTAGCAGGAACATCGTAATAATACGTAGCTCCATCGTTAACGGTATAAAAAGAAGTAGAACCGTTTGCAAGCATTTCAGTTACCCAAGCAGCAGGTTCTTTTCCTTCTGCTTTCATAAGTGCTATACCTTTTTCAACACCAACAGCATCCCATATTTCGAATGGTCCGTTTTCCCATCCAAAACCTGCTTTCATGGCATCATCAATTCGGTAAAGCTCGTCTGAAATTTCTGGGATTCTATTTTGTACATAGGCAAACATGGCGGCAAAATTCTTACGATAAAATTCTCCAGCTTTGTCTTTTCCGCTCACTAAAACCTTAAAGCGGTCTATTGGTTTGTCTATGTTTTTTGTTAATTCAAGTGTGGCGAATTTAGCACGTTTTTTAGATCGATACTCCATGGTATCTAGGTCTAGGGATAGAATTTCCTTTTTGCCCTCTGCGGTAACTGATTTTTTGTAAAACCCTTGTTTTGTTTTACTTCCTAACCATTTGTTTTCCATCATGGTATTGATGAAATCTGGTAATTTGAATAAATCATGTGCTTCATCCTCTGGGCAATTTTGGTAAATACCGTTTGCCACGTGTACTAAGGTATCTAAACCAACTACATCAACGGTTCGGAAAGTCGCAGATTTTGGACGTCCGATTACCGGACCTGTTAATTTGTCAACCTCTTCAATAGTTAAACCCAATTCTTTTACTTGGTGAAATAGAGATTGAATACCAAAAATACCAATTCTATTTCCGATAAAAGCAGGAGTATCTTTTGCTAAAACAGAAGTTTTACCTAAAAATTTAGATCCGTATTCCATTAAAAAGTCCGTTACCTCTTGCTTACAATCCGGTCCGGGAACTACTTCAAATAATTTTAAATATCTTGGCGGATTAAAGAAGTGGGTAACAGCAAAATGCTGGCGAAAATCTTCGCTTCTACCTTCATTCATGAATTGAATTGGAATTCCAGAGGTGTTCGAAGAGATAATAGTACCAGGAGTGCGGTATTGTTCTATTTTTTCAAAAACACTTTGTTTGATGTCTAATCGCTCTACAACAACTTCCATAACCCAATCTACGTCTTTTATTAGGTGTAAATCATCGTCAATATTTCCTGTTGTGATTCGTTCTGCAAACTTCTTACTATAAATTGGGGAAGGTTTAGACTTTAAAGAGGCTGCTAAGGCATCGTTTACAAGACGATTACGAACTACCTTATCCTCTAATGTTAATCCTTTTGCCTTTTCTTTGTCGTTAAGTTCGCGTGGAATAATATCTAATAATAAAACTTCAACGCCAATATTGGCAAAATGACATGCAATACCCGAACCCATTATTCCAGATCCGATGATTGCTATTTTTTTTATTCTTCGTGTCATTTTTTTATTTGTTTTTAGTCATTTTTGTTAACGTTATCGTAAATCAATTTATCCGTAATCAATTTATTGATCGTGGTGGTTACCTTTAAAAAGGCATCTATTTCACTATCGGAGATAAACTCTCTAACCTTGTTATTAAATTGATAAACGTGTCCTTTGGATACTTCTCGCATTTCTTTGCCATATTCTGTCAATTTAATGATCACACTTCTCCCATCATTTGGGTTTTTCTCTCTGCAAATAACACCTTTATCTTCCATCGTTTTTAATAGTCTAGATAGGCTTGTTGGTTCCATTCCCATTAATGGTCCTAAAGAGGTAGATGGTGTTCCTTGCTCAAAATCAATATTAAGTAGAGCGAAAGCCATGGCCATAGTACTATTATGCTTCGCTGCTTGCTCGTTATACATCTTCGCAACAGCTTGCCAAGTTGCTCTTAATTGGTGATCTATCGACTTAACTTTATCCATATGGGTCAAATATATAAAAATATACTATGCACGCATAACATTTCTGAAAAAATTATGCGTGCATAGTATATTTTTGCATTTTTTAGGAAAAACACTCCTTTTAAATTTTACTATTGTGTTTTATCATT
Source organism: Tenacibaculum sp. SG-28 (assembly GCF_002954385.1). Classification (GTDB taxonomy): domain Bacteria; phylum Bacteroidota; class Bacteroidia; order Flavobacteriales; family Flavobacteriaceae; genus Polaribacter. The sequence goes on along the minus strand of NZ_MQVY01000003.1, from coordinate 58,535 downwards.
TTTAGATATTTCTATTTCGTATGGTGTTATGTAAGTACTTGTATTTTACAAGAGAATTAGATAAACTTGTTTAAGTATAATCTCTTCTGTATTTTCGCATTACTTAAAAAAAGTCAATGAAAAATTTACTTGAAATTAATAATGTAGTAAAACGTTATGGCGATTTTACGGCACTCAATAATGTGTCTATGCATATTCCAAAAGGAAGTGTGTTTGGACTTTTAGGACCTAATGGAGCTGGAAAAACCTCTTTGATCCGAATTATCAACCAAATCACAATGCCTGACAGTGGATCCGTTCTACTAGACGGTGAACCTCTGGCACCGCACCATGTTGAATACATAGGATATCTTCCAGAAGAACGCGGTTTGTATAAAAGTATGAAGGTTGGTGAACAAGCGTTATATCTTGCCCAGTTAAAGGGTCTGTCTAAGGCAGAGGCTAAAAGGCGTTTAAAATATTGGTTTGATAAGTTTGATATTGGAGCCTGGTGGGATAAAAAAATTGAGGAACTTTCTAAGGGAATGGCCCAAAAAGTGCAGTTTATTGTTACGGTTTTACACCAACCAAAACTTTTAATATTTGACGAACCATTTTCAGGGTTTGATCCTATTAATGCACAAATTATAGCTAAGGAAATCCTTCAATTAAGAGACGAAGGAGCAACTATAATTTTTTCTACTCATAGAATGGAAAGCGTAGAAGAGATGTGTGATTATATAGCGTTGATAAATAAGTCTAATAAAATTTTAGATGGGAAATTACTAGATATCAAACGAGAATTCAGAACGAATACCTTTCAAGTTGGTATTAATACCGATACTCCTGAGGAGGTAGCGGCTACGTTACACGAAAATTTTGCTGTTTCTCCAGCGGATTTTTCCCTTTTAAACGAAGGTTTAAGTTTGCATGTAAAATTAGAAAACGGTACCTCACCAAATGAATTATTAGGATATCTAACCAGTAAAGGGGAGGTACAACATTTTGTGGAGTTGGTTCCTAGTGCCAACGATATTTTTATCCAAGCAGTGCAGAAAAACAGTTAAGATGATGAAAAAGTTACGATTAATTATAGAACGAGAATTTATTGCAAAAGTTAGAAACAAGTCTTTCATTGTAATGACTTTTTTAAGTCCTGTTATTTTGGTTGGAATGGGATTTTTAATTTTCTTTTTGATGCAGAAGAATGATGAGAAGGTCAAGAATATAGCTTATGTGGATGAATCTGGGTTTTTGGCCAACGATTTATTTGTAGATTCTAAAACGGTAAAATACCAAGATTTTACAAGTTTAGGGCTTGAAGTTTCCAAGGAAAAAGTAGAAAATGGTGATTTTTATGGCGTCTTATTCATTCCGCAAAAAGATAGTTTGGAAGTTTTGGCAAATTCTATTGAATTCTATTCTAAAGATTCACCAAGCATGTCTATCATTAGTTCTTTGGAAAATAAAATAGATAAAAAAATTCAGAATGAAAAGCTGTCGAGTTTTGGGATTGATTTGGCTAAAATTAAGGCTTCCAAAATAGCTTCTGATATTAAAATGTATAATTTTTCAGGCGAGAAATCCTCTAAGTTAAGGAATGGTCTGAAAATAGCTGTGGGTGCCATAGCAGGATATCTACTAATGATGTTTGTGATGATTTATGGAACCTCTGTAATGAGGAGTGTAATTGAAGAAAAGACAACAAGAATTATTGAGGTTATTGTTTCTTCTGTAAAACCATTTCAATTGATGATGGGAAAAATTATCGGGAATGCATCAGCAGGATTATTACAATTCTTTATTTGGGGTATTTTACTGGCTGTTTTTGGTGTAATTGTTTCTTCTCTTCTCGGTGTAAGTATGGTAGAGATGCAATCTGCTAAAGTTACACCGGAGCAAATGGAAGCAATGCAGCAGGCTGCAGGAGGTAAAGGAGAAATGCTACTGCAAGAATTTTTTCAACTACCGTTAGTAACGCTTTTCTTCCTCTTTATCTTTTACTTTTTAGGAGGCTATATGCTCTATAGTTCTCTTTTTGCAGCTGTAGGTGCTGCCGTAGATAACGAAACCGATACCCAACAGTTTATGATGCCTATAATGTTGCCACTTATCTTAGCCGTTTACGTTGGTTTTGCTACGGTTATTAATGACCCGCATGGGCCAATATCGGTTATTTTTTCCTATATACCGTTAACCTCTCCAATTGTAATGCTGATGCGCGTACCTTTTGGTGTTGCCTGGTGGGAAATTGCAGTTTCCATGACCTTGCTAGTGCTAACCTTTTTACTTTTTGTTTGGGTAGCAGCGAAGATATATCGTGTTGGAATATTGATGTATGGGAAGAAACCATCTTACAAGGATCTTTGGAAATGGATTCGCTACAGTGGATAAAGTTTTGAAAAGCAACTAGGTATTAGTTGCTTTTTTTTGTTACCGGGAAGCTAGTATAAGTAAGTTAGGGGAGTAAGGTCGAACTTTACTGTGCGCTATTGTTAACTGCACTACTACAGATACTATTCCTTTTTTTAAATTTAGGTTTGTATTTTATTTAGTAATTTGGTCGGAATAACAACGTGAGTTTTTGCTATATGGGAATATCCAATAGTATGGCACGAAGTATGATAAGTTTAAACGAATAGATGTTCTATGTAAAAAGATAAAATAAGTGATACATGAGTAAAATTTTATTAATTGAAGACGAGGCAGCGATTCGAAGAGTTTTGAAAAAAATTATTTCCGAAGAGAGTACTTCTTATGAGGTAGAGGAAGCGGAAGACGGTTTAGTTGGTCTCGAAATGATTAAAAACAACGATTACGATTTGGTTTTGTGCGACATTAAAATGCCTAACTAGACGGTGTTGAGGTTTTGGAAAAAGTTAAAAAATTAAAGCCAGAGATTCCCATGGTAATGATTTCTGGCCATGGAGACCTTGATACTGCAGTAAATACTATGCGTTTAGGTGCCTTTGATTATATTTCAAAACCACCTGATTTGAATCGCTTATTAAACACCGTTCGTAACGCTTTGGATAGAAAAGAGCTTGTTGTTGAAAACAAACGATTGAAAAAGAAGGTTTCGAAAAACAACCAAATGATAGGAGAGAGTGCACCGATTCAGCATATTAAAAATATTATTGAAAAGGTTGCGGACACCGATGCAAGAGTTTTAATAACCGGACCTAATGGTACGGGTAAGGAGTTGGTAGCCCACTGGCTACACGAAAAATCTAGTAGAGCAAAAGCACCAATGATAGAGGTTAATTGTGCCGCTATTCCAGCAGAATTGATAGAGAGTGAATTATTTGGTCATGTAAAAGGGAGTTTTACCGGTGCTAATAAAGATAGAGCAGGAAAATTTGAAGCAGCAAATGGCGGCACTATTTTTTAGATGAAATAGGAGACATGAGTTTGTCTGCGCAAGCAAAAGTACTGCGAGCATTACAAGAGAATAAAATTTCTAGAGTTGGTTCTGACAAGGATATTAAGGTAAATGTTCGCGTAGTGGCCGCTACCAATAAAAGCCTTAAAAAAGAGATTGAAGAGGGTAGGTTTCGAGAAGATTTATACCACCGTCTAGCGGTAATATTAATTCAAGTTCCTGCCTTAAATGATAGGAGAGAAGATATACCATTGTTAGTGCAATTCTTTGCCGATAAAATTGCAAATGAACAAGGAAACCCCGTCAAAGAATTTTCAGAGGATGCCATAAAATTATTGCAACAATACGATTGGACAGGAAATATTCGAGAGTTACGTAATGTTGTAGAACGTTTGATTATTTTGGGAGAACGTATTGTTTCCGAAAATGACATTAAACTTTTTGCTAATAAGTAAAACAAAAAACACGAAAATTATACGTGTAATTTTCGTGTTTTTTTCAGCGACAACTTTTTCATTAAAAGCGATCTAGATTCATCACTTTTACCCATGCTTTAACGAAGTCGTTTAAGAATTTGAGAGCCCCATCATTACTAGCGTATACCTCCGCTAACGCTCGCAATTCTGAATTCGATCCAAAGATTAAATCTACCCTAGAACCTTTCCATTTTACTTTCCCGTTTGAGGAATCACTACCTTCAAAAATCTCTTTGGAATCGTCTGTTGGAGTCCAGGAAATGTTTGGGTGCAATAGGTTGGTGAAAAAATCATTGGTTAAATGCCCTGGATTTTCTGTAAATACACCAAGCGAAGAGTTGTCATAATTGGTACCTAATACTCGCATACCGCCTATCAAGACCGTCATTTCCGGTGCTGTTAGGGTAAGTAGTTGCGATTTATCCAACAATAATTCTTCCGCTTTTGCTTTATAAAAAGATTTCTTGTAGTTTCTAAAGCCATCTGCTACTGGTTCTAGCACGGCAAAAGAGGTAATATCTGTTTTTTCTTGGCTTGTGTCATTTCTACCTGGAGTAAAAGGAACCGATATTTCTGTACCTGCAGCAGCTGCAGCTTTTTCTATTGCCGCAGCACCCCCGAGAACGATTAGATCCGCTAATGATATTTTTTTAGTACCGCTTTGCGATGCGTTGAATTCTTCTTTTACAGTCGAGAGAACTCCCAAAACATGGGACAGCTGAGTAGGATTGTTTACATCCCAAAATTTTTGTGGAGATAATTGAATTCGCCCACCATTGGCACCACCTCTTTTATCGGAGTTTCTGAATGTAGAGGCACTTGCCCAAGCAGTGCTTACCAAATCAGAAATACTTAGATTACTATCTAAAATTTTATTTTTGAGCAGTACAATATCTTGGTCTTCAACTAATGTATAGTTTATTGCCGGAATTGGATCCTGCCATATTAATTCCTCCTCAGGTACTTCATTACCCAGATATAATTTTTTTGGGCCCATGTCTCGATGGGTCAATTTAAACCAAGCACGTGCAAAGGCATCCGCAAAAACCTCAGGGTTTTCATGAAACCTTTTCGATATTGGCGCATAAATAGGGTCTAGTTTTAAGGCCATATCTGCCGTTGTCATCATGAGCTCTTGTGTTTTGGATGCATCGTGTGCTTGTGGTGCTTTTTGGGCATTTGACGCAGCAGTCGGTTTCCATTGATACGCGCCAGCTGGGCTCTTTGTAAGTTCCCATTCATAACCAAATAAAACGTCAAAATATTCGTTGTTCCACTCGGTCGGAGAAGGAGTCCAAGCTCCTTCAATTCCACTGGTAATGGTGTCGTTTCCTTTACCACTTCCAAAGGAATTCATCCACCCTAATCCTTGGTCTTCAATATTGGCTCCTTCTGGTTCGCGTCCGACGTATTTATCCGGATCTGCGGCTCCATGTGCTTTTCCGAAAGTATGACCTCCTGCCACTAGCGCAACAGTTTCTTCATCATTCATAGCCATACGTCCGAAAGTTTCACGAATATCTTTCCCAGAAGCGAGAGGGTCGGGAGTACCGTTAGGACCTTCTGGATTTACATAAATTAATCCCATTTGTACAGCACCCAATGGATTTTCTAAACTTCTTTCTCCGGTATATCGGTTATCGCCCAACCAAGTTGTTTCTGGTCCCCAGTAAATATCATCTTCTGGTTCCCAGGTATCTGCTCTACCACCACCAAAGCCAAATGTTTTAAATCCCATCGTTTCTAAGGCTCTATTTCCTGCGTATATCATGAGGTCGGCCCAAGACAATTTTTGGCCATATTTCTGTTTGATAGGCCATAAAAGCCTACGTGCTTTGTCTAAGTTACCATTGTCTGGCCAACTATTTAATGGCGCAAATCTTTGGCTTCCTGCGCCACCACCACCTCTTCCATCATGAATGCGATAGGTTCCTGCACTATGCCATGCCATACGGATAAAAAACGGACCGTAATGGCCGTAATCTGCAGGCCACCAATCTTGAGAATCGGTCATCATCGCATCAATGTCTTTGGCTAATTCCTTTAAATCAAGTTTAAGAAACTCCGCTGCGTAATTAAAGTTTTCCTTCATGGGGTTAGACAAGGATGAATGCTGCCTAAGAATATTCAATTTTAATTGATTTGGCCACCATTCTCTGTTAGAGATTCCTTCTCCAGCACCATGATAAAGTTGTCCGTTTGAAAATGGGCACTTCCCATTTTTTGTAACATTTGCGGTATTAACATCTTTCATATTTTGCTGTTTTTGAAACTTTTGTCTTCTAATTTACAAAAAAGCAATGAATATTTTTTATCTATAGTTTCTATGTGGCTATAATATTTGATTATGTTGTAGCGTGTAAATGGGATTAAAAACGTGATTTTTTAGCGCTATTAGAATTCGTTATGTTGTTGTTTTTTTAGTATTGAAAATTTCTATTAAACTATAAGTAAATAAATTTAAAATTGATGCGCTATATCTAAGAAAGAAAATATTTTTGTATCTGTTTTTAAAGAACACTAATAAATTATTAATTTAAAAAAAATAAAAAAGATGGCTACATTAGTAGGTAAAAAATTTCCAAACTTAAACGTTGATGCTATGAATGAAATGGGAGATACGTTTAAAGTAAATGTGTTAGAAGAAGCTGTAAAAAATAATAAAAAAGTGATTTTATTTTGGTATCCAAAAGATTTTACTTTTGTATGTCCTACAGAATTACACGCTTTCCAAGAAGCTTTACCAGAATTTGAGAAAAGAAATACGGTTGTTATTGGAGCATCATGTGATACTCCAGAGGTGCACTTTGCATGGTTAAGCCAGTCTAAAGATAACGGAGGTATTGAAGGAGTTACATATCCTTTATTAGCGGATAGTAACCGAAACCTATCTTCTATTTTAGGTATATTAGATATTGCAAACGAGACCTACGACGAAGCAACTGGTACTGTACAAGTAGAAGGAGATAACGTTACCTATAGAGCAACCTTTATCATTGATGAGGAAGGTACTGTGTTCCACGAAGGAATTAACCACATGCCGGTAGGTAGAAATGTAAACGAGTATTTACGTTTAATCGACGCGTATACTCATGTGCAAACTAATGGTGAGGTTTGTCCTGCAAACTGGGAAGAAGGAAAAGAAGCGATGCAACCAAATGCAAAAGCAACTGCTGAGTATTTAGCAGTAAACTAATATTTATTTGTTCATGCTTTACACCACAAGTAAAGCATGAACATGTTTAAAAATACTACCTAGAATTTCACTATCGTTCCGATAGTTATTTTTGTGAATTTTAACAATTAATAGTGATGGTAAAAGAATTAAATCAAGACAATTTATCTGAAATTGTTGCGGAAAATAAAAAAGTTGTAGTTCAGTATTCCGCTACCTGGTGTGGAAACTGTAGAATTATGAAGCCTAAATTTAAAAAATTAGCTTCTGAAAACGAAGACGTTTCTTTCTTGATGGTTGATGCCGAAAAATATCCAGAAAGTAGAAAGCTGGCTTCCGTAAATAATTTACCTACGTTTGCCACATTCGTAGACGGTAAATTTGTGAATCAGACCCAAACGAATAAGTTTGAGGTTCTAAAGGAGTTGGTTAACGAAGTAGTTTAATTTATGAAATTACCGGTAATAAAACATTTAACCTCTTTTATAGAGGAAAATGATCAGGATTATATTTTAGAAACCATAGAGACCCTAGAGGCACTAACAGAAGTTCCATCGCTTAAAGATGAGGAGTTAGATGTTATTGGTGAGCTGATTTCTAATATGTACGGAGCAATCGAAGTACAAAAAATGATTAAAGAAGGAACTCCTCCTAAAGAGGCTTTAAACGGCTTTATGAAGCGAGTTCTAGGGGCAATAGATTCTTAAAAACCGAAATTTTTTCGGTTTTTTTATTTAGGTACTACCTATTGCCAAAGTAAAATCTAGATATTCAATATACAGTCTATGAATAGTTATGCATCTGGGCTTCCATAATGTACTATAGTTGGCAAACCAATAAATGACAATTCGATAATTAATGTGGTTTTCGTTTTGAAGTAACTAGGGAATAATCGCATACTCCTTTGTCGTTTCACTTTCTTATTTTTTTTGGAAATAGTTTCGTTACAAATACATCAAAAACTACTTTAATCACTTAGATTTCCGAAGGAAAATAATAGTTGAAACAAGTTTATTCCTTTACTTTGTTTTTGGTATCATTTGCTTTTTTTATAATCGCTTCCAAACGTTCTTTGTTCCGTAGTTTTTCCGTTCGAATTTTAGCAGCTTTCTGTTTCATTAGCTTGCTGTTTTTCGACTTATTTAGGGTATTCTTTTCTTTTCCTTTTTTAGCCATGATTTCTTTTTTTAAGCAGTAATAATCCCAAGAAGGTTATGCCTCCATTAAGGATAAGAATAAAGAATTCAAAGTTGAAATTGTAGTAAGTACTCGTGTACCAATTGATACCAAATGACAAAAAAGGAGCTATAATACATACGTATGGAACTAAACGGTCTCTTACTTTCCATTTGGTAAATAAACCGAAAGCATATAAACCTAATAAAGGGCCATAGGTATATCCTGCAAATTGAAATATCTTGGCAATGACACTAGCATCTTGAATAAAATATTTAAAAATTAGTATCGTAGCGATTAACACTAGTGAAAAAATTATGTGAATTTTTTTTCTAATCTTCTCTTGGGATTTTGCATTTTTTTTGTCGATTTCTAGAATGTCAATACTAAAAGAGGTCGTCAGGGAAGTCAAGGCGCTATCCGCACTAGAATAGGCCGCAGCAATGAGGCCAAGTAAAAAGAAGAGCGAGGTTGCAATTCCTAAATTTCCTTGCATTGCAATTTTTGGAAATAATTCATCTTTATGTGCCTCTATTCCAATTGCACCTGCATAATCGGTGAGTAAAATTCCTAATGCTAAAAAGAAAAAGTTAACAACCACTAAAACAACAGTAAACCAAAACATGTTTTTTGTGCGTCTTTTAGGTTTCTACACGTCAAGTTTTTCTGCATCATATCTTGGTCTAGACCCGTCATCACGATGGCAATAAAAGCACCCGATAAAAATCGGTTCCAAAAGTAATTTCCGGCTTTAAAGTCATCCCAAAAAAATATTTTTGAGAGTTTATTTTCGCTAATGTAGGAAAATAGATTTTCTATTTGTAAAGCATCTTTTATCATCACAATACACACGCCAACTGCTAGCAGCATAAACAGTGTTTGTAGGGTGTCTGTCCATACGATTGTTTTTATGCCTCCTTTGAAGGTGTATAACCAAATTAATAAAATAGTTATGGTTACCGTAATCCAAAATGGAATACCGTAGGCATCGAATAGAATCAGTTGTAAAACATTAGCGACGAGAAATAAACGAAAGGAGGCACCTATAGTTCTTGATAGCAAAAAGAAAGAAGCCCCAGTCTTGTAGGAAAATCGGCCAAATCTAGTATCTAAATAGGTGTATATGGATGTGAGGTTTAGTTTGTAGTAGAGTGGAAGCAATACTAATCCGATTACCGCATATCCAAGAACATAACCTAATACCATTTGCATATAGCTCATCTGTTGGCCTTCCACCCATCCAGGAACAGAAATAAAGGTGACCCCAGATAGAGAAGCTCCAATCATGCCAAATGCCACCAAATACCACGGAGAACTATTATTAGCTTTAAAAAAAGTGTTGTTATTGGCAGATTTACTCGTTGTGTACGATATTAAAATTAAAACACTGAAATATCCTAAGATGAGTAAAATAATGTGTACTGGTTGCATATATTAAATTGCGAATTAGGAATACGAATGTACTAATAAAGTGCTTAGATTCAAAAGCATTCCTAACTCGTAATTTAAATTAAGTTATAGCTCAATTACCATATCTTGGGTTTGCTTTCTCACCTTTTTTAGGTCTTTCATAAAGTCATCCTCTGCTCTATAACCTACAGGTAAGACTAAAACTGAAGTTAAGTTATGTTTTTCAAGCCCAAGAATTTCGTCGTATTTTTCAGGGATAAAACCTTCCATCGGACAGGTATCTATTTTTTCATTTGCAGCTACTGTCATCAAATTACCGAGTGCTATATAGGCCTGATTCTTCATCCATTGGTGTAATTCGTCTTCTGTTTTCTGTGCAATAGAATCCGTTAGCATTTCTTTAAATGGATTAATTATTTCGTCTGGGGTTTGTCGTATCTTCTTTACCAGATGAAAGTAATTTTCAACATCTTCCGAGGTTATTTTTTTGGGAATAGCAATAACAAATAAATGCGATGCTTGCCCAACTTGTTGCTGGTTCCACGAGTGCGAAACCAATTCTTCTTGTAGGGCTTTATTTTTAGTTATTATTAGTTTAATGGTCTGAAGTCCATAGGAAGTAGCGGTAAGATTAAAGGCTTCTTTTAAGGTTTCTATTTGGTCTTCAGACAGTAGTTTATTCGAATCAAATTTTTTAACGGCGTATCGCATTTTAAACTTTCAATACTATTATTCATGTGGTGTTTTATTTATCTACACAAAAATACTGTGATAATGCAGAAATACATTCATTTCACTATTAGTATATTTAATAGTGCTATAAATTTTTATGAAGAGCCGCAGTCTTGCCAATAACTGTACCTTTTTGGCTGCTATTGGAAACAGCTGGAATTTACGAAATTGCAAACACTAAAAAAGAATATAGAAATGCTTTAATCGTCCTACAAAGTACTGTTGTAGAGCGAATGTATATCCCACACGTCACATTCGGAAGTAATTGGTTTTAAAGGTATTGGAGAGTATATTTTTTTTAGAAAAGCAAAAGGTCCTCGTTGCGTTGAGGACCTTTGTCTTTTAGTATAGACTTTTAAATCGTATCGGATCTGCTTCGTGCATAATATCGTATACCTTTTCAAAAATATCCTCAGCAGATGGCTTTGAAAAATAATCTCCATCGGTTCCGTATGCGGGGCGATGTGCTTTGGAAGTAAGCGTTGCTGGTTTACTGTCTAGGAATTGGTATCCGTTTTGAGTTTCTAGTATTTCTTGTAAAAGGTAGGCTGAAGCTCCTCCTGGAACATCTTCGTCTACCACAAGTAGCCTATTCGTTTTCATTAAGGATGCAACGGTATCGTGGTTAGTGTCAAAAGGAAGTAAACTTTGTACATCTATTACTTCGGCATAAATTCCAACCTGTGCTAAATCTTTAACTGCCTCGCTAACAATTCTCAGGGTAGACCCATAAGAAACGATAGTGATATCCGATCCTTCTTGTATAGTTTCAACAACCCCTATAGGTGTTTTAAATTCACCGAGATTGGTAGGAAGTGCTTCTTTTAAACGATATCCATTTAAACATTCTACCACCAATGCAGGATCATCTCCTTCTAGTAAAGTATTATAAAATCCTGCCGCCTTGGTCATGTTTCTTGGAACTAATACATGAATACCTCTAAGGTTATTAATGATACCGCCCATCGGAGAACCGGCATGCCAAATCCCTTCCAAACGGTGCCCTCTTGTTCTTATGATTAAAGGTGCTTTTTGTTTGCCAAATGTTCGATATCTTAGGGTAGCTAAATCATCACTCATTATTTGCAGTGCGTATAATAAGTAGTCTAAATATTGAATCTCAGCAATTGGTCTTAAGCCTCGCATTGCCATCCCAATACCTTGGCCTATTATGGTAGCTTCTCTAATTCCGGTATCAGAAACACGCAATTCTCCATATTTTTCTTGTAATCCCTCCAATCCTTGATTTACATCTCCGATGTAACCGGCATCTTCCCCGAATATCAATACTTCTGGATGTTTCTTCAAAATAGCATCAAAATTATCCCGCATAATTATTCTGGCATCTACTATTTTGGACTCCCCTTCAAATTCAGGAACACTTTCCGTTACGTTAGAAGGTGTATGAGCTGTTTCACTCAACAAATGAGATGAGTATTTTGAATAGGCATCTTTTAGATTATCTTTAATAAAATCTTGAAGTGCAATTTTTGCTGCAGAATCTTCATCTTTTACATAACGTAATGCTTTTCTAACAGCAACGAGAATATCTTTGCGAATCGGTTCTTTTATGTTTTCTAAATCGTTTTTTAGTTTGGTAATAAAAGATCCATTATTACTAGTTTTTGCGCAGGTTTCTAACAATTGAATTCCGGCTTTCGCAACGGTTTTAATCTCTCCGGTAACGGCAGCCCAAGCATCTCTTTTTGCTTTACTAACCTCTTTTTTAACCTCTTTTTCGATTTGCAATAACGCTTCCTCCGAATCTACAAACTTTAAAATTTCTCCATCTTCATCCTGCAATTCAAAACCTAATATCCACTTTCGCATCTGGGCGATACAATCAAAATCTCTTTCCCATTGCAGACGTTCTTTCGATTTATAACGCTCGTGTGAACCAGAGGTAGAGTGCCCTTGTGGTTGTGTTAATTCTTTAACGTGAATTAAAACAGGAACGTGTTTTTCTCTTGCAATTTTAGCAGCTTTTGCATAGGTGTCTATTAATTGTACGTAATCCCAACCATTAATAACGAAAATTTCATATCCTTCGTTCTTCTCGTCTCTTTGGAACCCCTTTAAAATTTCAGAAATGCTCTCTTTCGTGGTTTGGTGTTTTGCGTGCACTGAAATTCCATATTCATCGTCCCAAACACTCATTACCATTGGAACCTGTAATACACCAGCTGCGTTAATGGTTTCAAAAAATAACCCTTCACTTGTACTTGCGTTTCCAATAGTTCCCCAAGCAACCTCGTTTCCTTTATTCGAAAAGTTAGTGTGCTGGTTTAATTCTGAAACATTTCTGTATATTTTCGATGCTTGTGCTAAACCTAGTAATCTCGGCATTTGTCCTGCTGTAGGAGAAATGTCTGAAGATGAGTTTTTTTGTGTAGTTAAATTTTTCCAATCGCCATTTTCGTCTAAGGAATGTGTAGCAAAGTGACCTCCCATCTGTCTTCCCGCAGACATAGGATCTACGGTAATGTCAGGGTGTGCATACAATCCTGCAAAAAATTGTTGTGCTGAAAGCTCTCCAATTGCCATCATAAAGGTCTGATCGCGGTAATAACCGGATCTGAAGTCTCCATTTTGGAAGGCTTTTGCCATTGCTAGCTGTGGCACTTCTTTTCCATCACCAAAAATTCCAAACTTAGCTTTACCAGTTAAAACCTCTCTCCGTCCTAAAAGACTACATTCTCTGCTGATACGAGCAATTCTATAATCTTGTAGAACTTCGTTTCTAAAATCGTTGAAAGATATTTTATGCGTATGTATAGCCTCAGAATTTTCTGTCATGTTTGTAAAATTTAGTTGTGGTGCAAAGATAGTTTTTTTAATTGAATTTTAAAAATCATTCTTTTTGTTGAATTATTCTCAATAATTTGTTAAAATTTGATGCTTTATTGCGTATTTCGTAATATTTAATCCTGTGTCTTTATCCTCTTGGATCTATGGTTTTACGAAAATTTTGGAGGTCATAGGTGCTTGGATTTTTCCATATCCTTTGTCTTTAAAAGCGGCAGGTTTTTTCCTAATCTTCTAAAAGTAGTTTCTATGAGGGTGACCATAGCATCGGTATGACAATTAATCGGTAATTACTTCTGGTGGTAAACTAAATTTTACGGTTTACAGTGTTTTCTTACACTGTACTTTTATAAAATTCCTCGACGAATAAAGTTGTAGATTTGATCGATATTTGTGGTGAAGACAAAGCGAATTTTAGACGGATATGCTTCCTTGTTAATCTCCCAACCTTCGTTAGTATATACGGGGAAATACAATTCAAAAATATTCGGTATAAAATTGAAACGAATTCCATTTTCATAGAAAAATTTTCGTTTTTGGTCCCTGTTTTTTAGTACTGCAGCATCATTGTAAACCTCGAACCATTTCCAAATACTTATACTTGTATTCCCAGCAAAGATATATTGATTTGCGGTATATGGTTGTTTGAAATTAGATTTAAATCCACCGTCAGAAGTGATAAATTGTTGGCTAAAAACTCCCGAGTTTTCCGAACGACCAAATAGGTTTTGTTCGAATAAATAGTCGGAACTTTGGTTCAAGCCAAAATCAAAATAGTTAGTATCTGCGTTGTTGTTTAGAAAAACACCACCAAAAAATCGGAGGTCAAAACTTTTTTCAAGGGCAAAAAACTTTCGGTATCGAATATCCGTAGACAGTTTTGTAAAACTACTGCCAAACTCTAAATTTACGGCGTATTGCAGTCTTTTTATAACGTTTGGTTTGTTAAAAATATACCTAAAATTTAGAACTCTATAGTTGTCCTCATCTTTTGATATTGTATTTGGTTGGACGTCTTTGTTTATATTGAACAAACGCGTGGAAAAACTCTTGGAACCAACATCTCGAAGATTTCTGCGCCTGAAATTTAGCGTTACATACGGAACAATTGCGTTGTACCGGAGGTCGGGTGCATAATTATAAGTACTGCCTTGCAAGCCATATTGAATTCTGTATATGTTTGTCTTTTGAAAATAATGATCGTACGACATAGAAAAAAGCCATTCATTTCTTGACTTTTTATACCGTAATTTGGCTCAATGGTAAATTTAAAATTATGCGTTATTAATGGTCTATTATTAATTCGAAGACCTACTATAAGTCCGTCGTATAGATTGTATTTAACGGTTGGTAAATAAAATAGTTGGTGGTAGTATGGGTCTTCAATGTCTTTAAATAACTTAAACTGAAGCGGCTTATTAATAATGTTGTTAGTAACTGTCCTAAAGTTATCTAAAGAATTGTACTCCGGATAAATATTCTCATAGTTTAGTGCAATTTTGCTAAAAGCATCATTTTTAATAGTAATAGTAGCGGTGCTGTCTACCGGTGGAATCCACTTTTTGTATTTTATTTTTTTGTCATCAATCCCATAAATAGCAACAGGAGCAGCGAATGTACGTTTGTTCTTTATCGTAACTTTTAAGGAATCTTCCCGTTCGGTTTTTTTTACGTTTGTTATGGTGTAATCTATTTTTTTACTTGTTTTTAAATAATTATCCTTAAACCATCCTATGTCCTTTGTGGTGTTATTTTCCAAGATTTTCAAAAATTGATCTGGCGAACTAGGTCTTAAGTTGCTCGAGCGCAAGTATTGTTTAAGAGACCGTTGTAGTGTATCCTTTCCGATGTAGTCATGTAAGTATTTAAGGCCAAGACCAGCCTTGTACCTGCTTACCACCTTTCTGTTAAAATTAGATAAGGAATCTGAGGAGGTGTTTAACGCTTGATCCAAAAAACGACGCGCACTAAATTGATAAACGAATGTATATTTATCGGCCTGCTTTAGTTTACTTATATTGTAATTCTTTAAGGGCCAGTAGGCTGAGTATTTTCCTAATAAAGTAGTTTCCGGGTAATATTTCTCTAAGTACTCCATCATTAAATACGTTTGCAGGCCTTCGGAAAACCAGTATCCAACTCGTTTGTTGTGTAAAATTAAATTGTTGATATATTTAGAACACAGAGAATGGAAAAAGTTAATTTCCCATTTAAAATTTTCCGGAAAAGGCTTTAACCAATCCGGCAAACCATATATTTCATGAAGTGTGTTTTTATTTATCGTTGTTTTGTCGATAAATAATTCTGTAAAAGGCACTTTTCCGATGTAGCTTTCGATAAAGTTTATTTGTTTTCTGATTATCGCATTGGTTTGTTCTTTAGAGATGTCTTCATCATAGGCATCTGTTTTAATTTCTTTTGTTTTTAGTTTTATGGAAATATATGGATCTTCTTTGTTGATGCTTAAAATGATGTCTTTTTTATTATTGCCGATTAAGTAGTATTGGGAATAGGTTTTATACGGCGTTCTGTATTGGTATAAGTTACTTTCCAAGCGGTATTCTATCGGTATTTTAACTTCTAACCTGTAGTTGGCAATATCTTGGTATAGATCGTCCATGTTAAGGTTACTCATGAGTTGCCAGCCGTTTTGGTATACTGCTGGAATAATTTGCCAGAATCGCAAGTGGTACCCTTTTGCAGTTTTGCCATATCCAGTGAACGCTGAATTTGGAATTTTTACGCGATACGCCATCGATATTGTAACGCTGTCTTTTGGCGGAAGGTTTTCGTTTAGATCAATATTGATAATATCAGGTTGTTCTTTACTACTGTAGAAGTTTCCTTTTTTGTTGTTGAGAAGAAGTTTCGTGATTCTTGTGAATCCGCGATCTTCCTCATTAGAAAAGTAAAATCTTTTTTGGTAGTCGTCTAAAAATCTTTTGGCAAGTGGTGTTTCGTTATTTTTAAAACTGTTTGCCCAATCGTGAAGATAGATATTTTTTAGGGTAGTTCCAGTTTTGTTATGGTATACTATTTTTTGATGAATATACAAGGTTTCAATACTATCTTTGAGTTCAATTGTTGCTTGGATACTGTTGTTTTGAGCCTGCGACCGCAAGCTCGAAATAAGTATTAAAATCAAAAACAATCTTCTCAACATAGTATCTAAAAGAAAAACTCGATACCAAAAGTATCGAGTTTTAAATATAAGTTTATTTTTCTAAAAGTTAGGTTTTAATTGGTATTTCGCATAGAATTTATTGAAGTGCTCAACCGCCTCATCGGCAGTGTCTACGATTCGGAATAAATTTAAGTCTTCTGGACTGATATTTCCCTCTTCTAGAAGTGTGTTTTTTATCCAATCGATTAGTCCACTCCAAAATTTGGTACCGACTAGGACAATTGGGAAGCGACCAATTTTTTGGTTTGAATTAACGTGATTGCTTCAAAAAGTTCATCTAAAGTTCCAAATCCACCAGGCATAACCACAAAACCTTGTGAATATTTTACAAACATTACTTTTCGTACAAAAAAGTAGTCAAAATCTAGACTCTTTCCAGGGTCAATCCAAGGATTATCGTGTTGTTCAAAAGGAAGCTCAATGTTTAATCCTACAGAAATTCCTTTTCCTCTATTGGCTCCTTTATTTCCGGCTTCCATTATACCTGGCCCCCCACCAGTAATAACACCAAATCCATTTTGCGTTAGTTTAAATGCAACTTCCTCGGCTAATTTGTAATAGGGGTGGTCTGGTTTGGTTCGTGCAGATCCAAAAATAGATACACAAGGCCCTATCTTACTGAGACGCTCATAGCCGTCTACAAATTCTGCCATTATTTTGAAAATAGCCCAAGAATCATTGGTTTTAATTTCGTTCCAGGTCTTTTGCTGTAATTTTTCTCTGATTTTTCTATCGTCATTAGGACTCATACTCATATTTTTTTGTTTTTACTTTTTCTTAAAAAAAGTGTTGCTAATTTACTGCTTTTTAAGTTTTCCTGAAGCGTTGTAGCCGTATTATTTTTACTTTTAGTACGTACTTAATGTTTTGTGAGCATTTGATTTCTAATGCTTTTTAAGGTAGCAATGCATGATTATTTAAAAGGGCAGTATTTGCAATAGAAAAGATACATCTATTTTCATCCATACCATAGCAACGTTGTCTTTTATATGCTAAAACAAAGTTCCCTCTCTACATATAATATTTGTTTCATTAAAATAGCTGTAATCCAGCTAAAAATATCGTTAAGCAAGCTTACGTAAACATTCCTTTAAAAATTTAGCAGTATAGCTCGTTTTATGTTTGGCTACTTGCTCTGGACTTCCTGTTGTTAAAATTTGACCGCCACCTTTTCCACCTTCTAGACCAACATCAATAATATGATCTGCTAATTTAATGACATCTAAATTGTGTTCGATGATTAAAACTGTATTTCCTTTATCGGCGAGTTGGTTTAGAACATCCATTAGCACTCTAATGTCTTCGAAGTGCAGCCCGGTTGTCGGTTCGTCTAATATATAAAAGGTGTTTCCAGTGTCTCTTTTAGACAATTCAGAAGCTAGTTTTATGCGTTGGGCCTCTCCTCCGATAGGGTTGTAGACTGCTGTCCTAAGGTAATATATCCCAAGCCAACATCTTGAATGGTTTTTAATTTTCTGTAAATTTTTGGAATGTGTTCAAAAAAAGTAACCGACTGGTTAATGGTCATTTCTAAAACATCTGAAATGGATTTTCCTTTGTATCGTATCTCTAGGGTTTCTCTATTGAAACGTTTTCCTTGGCAACTTTCACACTCTACATGTACATCCGGTAAAAAGTTCATTTCAATAACACGAACACCACCACCTTGGCAGGTTTCGCATCGCCCGCCTTTTACATTAAAACTAAATCTGCCAGGTTTATATCCTCTTATAGCAGCTTCTGGCGTTTTCGAGAAAAGACTTCTAATTTCACTAAATACTCCGGTGTAGGTTGCAGGGTTAGATCGCGGTGTTCTTCCAATAGGAGACTGGTCGATGGCGATAACTTTATCCACCTGCTCAATCCCTTCGATACTTTCGTATGCCATGGGTTGTTTAACACCTTTGTATATGTGCGCATTTAATATGGGGTATAGCGTCTCGTTGATTAAGGTAGATTTTCCGCTACCCGAGACTCCTGTGACACAAATCATTTTACCCAAAGGAAATGCTACAGAAACGTGTTTTAAGTTATTTCCACTAGCACCTTTTATTTCTAAAAATTTCCCATTTCCTTCTCTTCTTTTTTCCGGTACGGGAATAGTTTTCCTTTGCGCAAGGTAATCTGCTGTAAGTGTTTTTTGTTTTTTGAGTTCTTTAAAGGTTCCTTGGCTCACGATTTCTCCACCAAATCGCCCAGCACCAGGTCCGATATCAAAAACAAAATCTGCATTTTTAATCATGTCTTCGTCGTGTTCTACCACCAAGACCGAGTTTCCGATGTCTCGTAACTTTACCAAAGAATCTATGAGCTTTTCATTATCTCTTTGGTGCAGGCCAATACTCGGCTCATCTAAAATATACAAAACACCAACTAGTTGCGAACCAATTTGAGTGGCCAAACGAATTCGTTGTGCTTCTCCACCGGATAAAGATTTTGAGGTTCTGTCTAAGGTGAGGTAATCTAGTCCAACATCCAATAAAAATTGTAAGCGAGTACGAATTTCTTTAATGATTTCTACCGCAATTTTTCGTTGCTTCTCGGTGAGTTTTGTTTCGATAGCAGCAAACCATTCTGCCAAACTTGAAATGTCCATTTGTGCGACATCACTAATGTTTTTGTCGGCAATTTTTAAATATAAAGATTCTTTTTTTAGTCGTTTTCCCTGGCAGGAAGAACAGGGTACTTCATCCATATACGATTTGGCCCATCTTTTAATGGATGTGCTATCTGTATTGTTGTATTGGTTTTCAATAAAAGCAATAATACCCTCAAAATTAATCTCGTAATTTCTGGTAACGCCTGCTACTTTTGAGCTACAGAAAAACTTTCTTTACCGCCATTTAAAATTACTTCTAGTGCTTCTTTGGGAATGCCTTGAATAGGATCTGTCAGTTGGAATGCATATCTATTTGCTATGGTTTCGAGTTGCTTAAAAATCCAACTGTTTTTTTGTTCGCCCAAAGGAGCAATACCTCCATTTTTTATAGAAATGCTTGGGTCTGGAATTACTTTTTGAATATTTATTTCATGGATAGTTCCTAATCCGTTGCACTTTGAACACGCACCTTTCGGTGAGTTAAATGAAAAGGTATTTGGTTCTGGATTAGGATAGGCAATCCCTGTTGTAGGACACATTAATTCTCTACTGAAATACCTCGGCTTTTCAGTATCTACTGCAATTACCATTAAAATATTGTCTCCTGTGTACAAGGCTGTTTTTATAGTTTCCTCCAGTCGCTTTTCTGCCGTGTAGTTTACTGCTAGTCTGTCGATTACCACCTCAATATCGTGGGTTTTGTAACGATCTAGCTTCATTCCTTTGGTGATTTCCTTAATCTCTCCGTCGACACGCACCCGAACAAATCCTTGCTTAGCAACCTGTTCGAACAATTCTCGATAATGTCCTTTTCTAGATTTAATCAAGGGGGCAAGTACGGCAATTTTTTTACCCTGGTACTCTTTAAGGATGAGGTCTTTAATTTGTTCATCCGAGTAACGTACCATTTTTTCATCGGTGTTGTAGGAATAGGCATCAGCTGCTCTCGCGTACAAAAGTCTTAAAAAATCGTATATTTCTGTGATCGTTCCTACCGTAGACCTCGGGCTTTTATTGGTGGTTTTCTGTTCAATAGAGATTACCGGAGAAAGACCTTCTATTTTGTCAACATCCGGACGTTCTAATCCGCCTAAAAATTGACGAGCGTATGCAGAAAAAGTTTCTATATATCTTCGTTGCCCTTCTGCATAAATGGTGTCAAAAGCCAGGGAGGATTTTCCACTACCGCTTAAACCCGTAATTACCACAAGTTTTTCTCTAGGGATTTTAACATCAATATTCTTAAGGTTGTGAGCTCGCGCACCGTAAACTTCAATGTATTCTTGGTCTTTCAAATTCAGATATTTACAGAAAGTTGCAAATTTACGCAATAGATCTGTAATTTCACTATGTGGCTAATTATAGATTGTAATTTATAGACAGTTTCCATTCATTTATGTTTTTTTTGATAAGTATTTTGTTTAAATATAATATATTTAAAGTTTTAAAAGCTAACTCCCAAAATAGATATCTATGAGTGTACAATCGGTACGGCATTTTTTTGAAAGAAATGGCTTTAATGTTTCCTCTCGTTTAGCGGATAGATTGGGGATGCGCGCAGTTAATGTTCGCTTGTTCTTCATATACATATCTTTTGTGACCGTAGGTTTGTCATTTGGTTTGTACCTGACTCTGGCCTTTTTATTAAAGCTGAAAGATATGATCTACACCAAACGAACTTCAGTTTTTGATTTGTAATGCAAACAATTTTTCAATCTCGAGTTAACAGAGCAATTTTCTTTACCTTTCTTATTCTATCGATAGGAGTATTTGGCTATTGTGTTCTATTCGATTACTCATTCATCGATGGTTTGTACATGACCATTATTACCGTTACCACTATAGGATTTGGAGAAGTACATCCCTTTGGTGCTGGGGAAAAAATATTCACCATTGGGCTTATTCTTTCCAGTTTATTTATTTTCGGATATGTAGTTTCTGCATTTTCCGAATATCTAATTAGTGGAAGGTTTTTTAAACAACTAAAAATAAAAAAAGTGCAAAAAAAAATAGAAACTTTAAAGGGGCATACCATTGTATGTGGTTATGGAAGAAATGGGAGACAGGCAATTGCCAAACTAACAGGATATAAAAAGGATGCGGTTGTAATTGAAATAGATAAAAAGTTAATTTCAGTCTTAGACGAAGACCGAGTGTTAAATGTGGAGGGAGATGCTACCTTAGATGCAACTTTACTCAAGGCAGGAATACGGAATGCCGATAGTTTGATTACCGTGTTGCCTTCCGATGCAGACAATCTATTTGTAGTTTTAACGGCGAAACAATTAAATGCTTCGTGTAAAATAATTAGTAGAGCCTCTAAAGAAACCTCTAATAGCAAATTGAAAATAGCAGGAGCAGATAACGTGATTATGCCAGATAAATTAGGCGGTGCACATATGGCCCTTTTGGTAGTAACACCCGATGTGATTGAATTCGTCGATAGATTAACTATTGAGGCGATACTACTGCCAATTTAGAGGAAGTCGCTGTAGACGATTTACCAATAAAATATGTAGGAAAAACTATATTAGATTTAGACCTGCGAAAAAAGACAGGATGTACGGTTATTGGCTATAAATCTCCAAACCAACAATACACCATCAACCCTGACGCAAATGTACAAATGGAAGCCGGCTCTATTTTGATAGTGCTCGGACGACCAGAGCAGATAAATAAATTAAGAGCGTTGTTTTAATGAAAAAGGTTGTAATCACAGGAAGCAATGGTTTACTCGGGCAGAGTTTGCTTAATTTATTGCTGCAGTTCCAAGAAGATTACGAGGTTTTCGGGTTGGCTAGAGGGGAAAACCGGAGTGGCAGAAGTGATTTCACCTACGTGTCTGTAGATCTGACAGATAAACTGAATGTAAATGCTGTTTTGGAACGCATAGCGCCTGCTGTAATTATAAATACAGCAGCAATGACGAATGTAGACCAATGCGAAATAGAAAAAGAGGCTTGTACAATTCTAAATGTAGATTTGGTGCGATGGTTAACCGAGTATGCCTCGGGTAAGCAGACGCAACTTATGCAGTTAAGTACCGATTTTATTTTTGATGGAAAACAAGGGAATTACAAGGAAACCGACATGCCAAATCCATTGAGTCATTACGGTTTATCCAAGTTGCAATCGGAAAAAATATTGCAAGATTCGAAGGTTCATTATACCATTTTAAGAACAATTTTAGTGTATGGTAGCGTCTACGATATGTCTCGGAGTAATATTGTACTTTGGGTAAAAGCCTCTTTAGAAAAAGGAAAGAAAATTACAATTGTTAACGACCAATTTAGGATGCCTACCTATGTGGAGAATTTAGCCTTAGCATGCAAATTAGCTATGGATAAAGAGGTAAAGGGAGTTTTTCATGTATCTTCCGATTCGTTGTTGAGTATTTTTGAAATAGCAACGCAAATTGCGACCACTTTTAATTTGGATCCAAAGCTCCTTGTTCCAATAAGTTCTTCTGCGCTTAATCAACGCGCGCAACGCCCTGCAAAAACAGGATTTGACCTTACAAAGACACAATCTGTCTTAGGATTGCCAATAACCAATTTTGCAGAAGATTTACAAAACTTTAAAGAAAAGATAACCTACGATAGTATTTAACGCTTAAAAGTTGTGGCGAATTCTTTTTTTTTTAAGATATTGCAGACCACAAATTCAAAAAAACACTAAACAGATAACAATATTATGAAGAAAAAACTTCTAGCATTACTAATGTTAATGATACCCATGTTAACGTTTGCTCAAGAAAAAGGCTTAGACCAACAAATAGACGAGGCTTTTGGTAGCGCAACAGGATGGTTTGTGAGAGCTATTTTTTATCAAATAGACTTCGGAGGTGGTATTAAAGTGTATTGGGTGCTTTTCCCACTTATCTTGGGGGCAACCTATTTTACCTTCTATTTTAAATTCATCAATTTTACAGGAATAAAAACCTCTGTTAATATAGTAAGGGGAAAATATGATGATATTGATCACCACGAATCTATGGCTGTTGCCGGGGATCCTGCACCAGGAGGCGATATTCCGAGAACGATGGCAGTAGAAGACCACGAAGGAGAGGTTTCACACTTTCAAGCGTTAACTGCGGCACTGTCTGCAACAGTAGGGCTTGGTAACATTGCTGGTGTAGCAATTGCAGTGTCTATTGGAGGTGCAGGAGCAACATTTTGGATGATAGTTGCAGGGCTACTGGGAATGGCATCTAAGTTTGTAGAGTGTACTTTAGGTGTAAAATATAGAGATATTGAGGCAGACGGAACGGTATACGGAGGGCCTATGTACTACTTAACAAAAGGATTGAAAAATAAAACATTAGGAAAAGTATTGGCCGTATTGTTTGCGATTTTTGTTGTAGGGGGCTCTTTTGGAGGTGGTAATATGTTCCAGGTAAACCAAGCCTTTCAATTGGTAGAAAATATTACAGGAGGAGAAGCCTCTTTTATTCATGGTAAAGGATGGTTATTTGGTATAATAATGGCCGTTCTTGTTGGAATTGTAATTATTGGAGGAATCAAAAAGATAGCCAAGGTTACCGATAAAATTGTACCTTTTATGGTGGCAATTTATGTTGCGGCGTCTTTGTTTGTGATATTCGCCAACTTTTCCATGATAGGAGACGCTTTTGCGCAAATATTTAACGGAGCATTTAGCCCGGAGGGGGTTGCAGGAGGAGCAATCGGTGTTTTAGTTCAAGGATTCCGAAGAGCTGCTTTCTCGAATGAAGCAGGAGTTGGGTCTGCATCTATTGCACACTCTGCCGTAAAAACAAAATACGCTGCATCCGAAGGAATGGTAGCTCTATTAGAGCCGTTTATCGATACAGTAGTTGTTTGTACAATGACAGCTTTAGTTCTCATTATAACAGGAAATGTAACTTCTGCTAATTCAGGACTAAATGATGCACAAGCAATATTACTAACATCAGGAGCATTTGAATCTGCAATATCGTGGTTTCCATATGTGTTAACCATAGCGGTGGTATTGTTTGCTTTTTCAACGATGATATCTTGGTCTTATTACGGTTTTCAGGGATGGGCTTACCTATTTGGAAGAAGTAAGAAAATGGAGTACACCTACAAGGTTATCTTTTGTATTTTCGTAGTAATCGGTTCTGCAGCTAGTTTAGGTTCTGTGATTGGATTCTCAGATGCCATGATTTTTGCAATGATGGTACCTAATATGATAGGAATCGTTCTACTAGCACCGAAGGTAAAGGAGGAGCTCGATAAATACATGAAAGCTATCAAAAGCTAAACTTGAAGTCATGAAGATACTAAAGCCCCATTTCTGGTTCTACAAAAGCCAAAGAAATGGGGTTTTGCTTTTAGTTTTACTAATTATATGTTTACAGTTATTCTACATTTTTACCGATTTTTCTTCTGTTCCAAGTGATGTGCTGTCGCATGAAGTTTTAGCATTAGAAAAACACTTGGATAGTTTGGAGCGCTTAGCAGTTGAAAAACCAGTGAAAAAGCGTTTTTATTTTAATCCTAATTTTATCTCTGATTATAAAGGGTATCAATTAGGGATGTCTGTAGCGCAGATTGATAGATTACACACCTTTAGAGCGCAGGGTAAATACGTCAATTCCATAGAGGAATTTAAGGCGGTTACCAAAGTTTCTGATAGCCTACTGCGCATAATTGCACCAAATTTTAAATTTCCGGATTGGGTTGTCGCAAAAAAACAAAAGGAGCGACTGCTTCATAAGCAGGAAGCAAGGCATCATCAAGATTTACAGGTTCTTAAAAGCAAGCTAGGAGACATCACTGCAGATATCAATCAGGCATCTGCTCCGGATATTGCGAACAAAGCAGGAATATCTCTTTTGGACGCAAAGAAGATTATTTCATATAGGGAATCCCTCCAGGGTTTTAC
The DNA here is from genome assembly GCF_002954385.1 of Tenacibaculum sp. SG-28. Lineage (GTDB taxonomy): Bacteria > Bacteroidota > Bacteroidia > Flavobacteriales > Flavobacteriaceae > Polaribacter. The sequence goes on along the minus strand of NZ_MQVY01000003.1, from coordinate 33,731 downwards.
TTATATAGAACAGCTGAAAGAGGCTCCGGGTGTTTCCGTCACTGCTTTGCGAAAAACAATCCGATCATTTACAATACAAGAAAAACCATTGATCGAGAAAATAAATGTCAATACGGCTTCTTTTAAAGAAATTTTGAGTATTCCTTACATTAATTACCAACTTTGCAAAAAAATAGTTGACTACAGAGAAGAGGTCGCAGAACTTCAAAATATTGCCGAACTCAAAAATATTAACAATTTCCCATTAAATAAGTACGACAGAATAGTGTTATATTTGAAAGCTGAATAACAACAACTAAAAAAACAGATATCAATGAGTAGTATGTACTTTACAGAAGAACACAATTCGTTTCGTAAAAGTTTTAAAGATTTTTTGCAAAAAGAGGTAGTACCACACATCAATAAATGGGAGAAAGAAGGTGCCGTAGAACGCTTTATATGGAAAAAATTCGGAGAAATGGGGTATTTTGGATTGAACCAACCAGAAGAATACGGTGGGTTAAATTTAGATCTCTTTTATACCACTATATTTTTAGAAGAGTTACAAAAGATAAATTCAGGAGGATTTGCAGCTAATATGTGGGCGCATGCTTATCTTGGGATGACACATCTCAATAAAGAAGGAGATGACCGAATAAAAAAAGAATACCTAACACCAAGTATTGAGGGCGATAAAATTGGTTGTCTTTGTATTTCTGAGCCATTTGGAGGAAGTGATGTTGCAGGGATGCGAACAACGGCATCTTTAGAGGGAGATAATTATATAATTAATGGGTCTAAAACCTTTATAACCAATGGTGTTTATTCCGATTATTTAGTAGTGGCTGCAAAAACAAACCCAGAAGCAAAGCATAAAGGAATGAGTATCATTGTTGTAGATAGAGATACTCCGGGAATTTCTGCAACAAAATTAGATAAATTGGGTTGGAAAGCATCGGATACCGGTGAGATTGCTTTTGATAATGTTGTGGTTCCGAAAGAAAATTTGTTAGGGGAAGAAGGATTAGGGTTTACCTATATTATGGAGCACTTCGCATTAGAACGATTAATCATGGGGATTAATGCGCATGCACGCGCTGAATTTGCCCTAGAATATGCACTAGAGTACATGAACGATCGAGTGGCATTCGGGAAAAAATTAAATGAATTTCAAGCGTTAAGACACAAGCTAGCAGAAATGGCCAGTAGGGTAGACATGTGTAAGGAATATAATTATTCTATAGCGAAACGATTAAACGATGGGCAATACGTGGTGAAAGAGGCTAGTATGAGTAAATTATTATCTACCAAAATGGCCGATGAGGTTATTTATGATGCCTTACAAATGCTTGGAGGTTACGGTTACATAGAAGATTATCCAATGGCAAGATTATTGCGAGACAGTAGATTAGGTCCTATTGGTGGAGGGACCTCTGAAATTCTAAAAGAGATTATAGCTAAAATGATTATCGATAAAAAAGAATACAAACCAGCTACCTAGCGTAATTGGAATAAAAATTTGGAAAAACCATTCGTAGCAGAATGGTTTTTTAGGTTTGTATGGTAGAGAAATCAGTGCTAGTAGGGTGTTATGCCTGTTTTACTTCCTGTAAAATATAAATTGTTATTATTTTCTTGGTTTTTAAAAAACTCTTCATAAATTTGCAATCCATAAAAAAGTAGAAACAACACTGGGGTTTTCAAGTTAAAAATTGAATATTCCGTTTAAAATATCAAAATATACAGTGAAAGGAGGTGCCAACATATGTTAATCATTCCAGTAAAAGAAGGAGAGAATATCGATAGAGCGTTAAAGAGATACAAGCGTAAGTTTAGTAACACCAAAACGTTACGTTCACTTCGTGCAAGAAAGGAGTTTACAAAACCTTCCGTAGCTAAAAGAGCACAGAAAATTAAAGCTTCTTACGTACAGCGTTTAAGAACGCAAGAAGAAGTTGGATAAATTTCTACATTGCAAAAAGCATAGTTGACCCATGGTATTTTTTATCATGGGTTTTTTTATGGTCGCTAGCATTTAAAATAGTATTTTAGAGATGTTTAAAATTGGAGATGTATATAGATTATTTTTTACGGTACTTGGAGGTTGAAAAAAAGTATTCGAAACATACGATTATTGCCTACCAAAAAGACCTAGCAGATTTCAGAGATTTCTGTGCTGAAAATTTAGGGCAAGATGCTATCGTTGCCGTGGTGTATTCTGATGTCAGGGCTTGGATTGTTGCGCTAGTGGATGCAGAAATAGATAATCGCACTATTAACAGAAAAATAAGTGCCTTAAAAAGCTTTTATAGTTTTCTTCAGAAGACGGATGAGATTACCGAGAACCCCTTGGCTAGGCATAAGGCGTTGAAGGTGAAAAAAAAATCTAATTTGCCTTTTACAAAAGAAGAAGTAGAAGCGGTTTTAAAGTTGTTGTCGAGTGCAGAGGACTTTGAGGGGATTAGAGATAGGTTTATTGTAGAGTTGTTTTATGCAACAGGAATTAGGAGGTCTGAACTGATTCAGATAAAAGAGACGGATATTGATTTTACGCAACACACAATTAAGATCGTTGGAAAAAGAAATAAAGAGCGTATCATTCTTCTTTTACCTCTTTTGCAGGATAGTATGCGAGCTTATCTTCAGGTGAAGGAAAAAAGCGGTTTGCATAACGAATACTTGTTCGTAACAAAAAAAGGAGTTAAAATATATGAAACACTTGTTTATCGTGTTATTAATTCGTATTTTGGTAGAGTGTCTTCCAAGGTGAAGCGGAGTCCTCACGTTTTAAGGCATGCGTTTGCTACGCATTTGTTAAATGCAGGAGCATCGTTAAGTTCGGTTAAAGAGTTGCTAGGGCATTCCAGTTTAGCCTCCACCCAAGTATATACACACAATAACTTGGAAACAATTAAAAAAGTGTTTAACAAGACTCACCCTAGAGAGTCCTATTAAAATATGAAATATTATGAAGGTGTATACTCAATCTGTTAATTTCAATGCGGATCAGAAGCTTATTGATTACATTGAGAAAAAGATGGTAGGATTAGAAAAGTTTCACGACAAGATTGTTGACGCTGAAGTTTTTTTAAAGGTTCAGAAGACAAGCGAGAAAGAAAATAAAATTACGGAAGTTAAGATTAATATTCCTGGTAGTGAATTGATAGTGAAGAAACAGTGTAAAACTTTTGAGGAAGGAGTTAGTGTTAGTGTAGAATCTTTAAAGAGACAACTCAAAAAAGCAAAAGAAAAATCACGAGAAACAGTAGTCTCATAAAAAATAGTGTAAAAAACTTTAAAAATTAAAAATTACTTTTTACATTTGCAGTCCGTTAGAAATAGCGGATTGTTTTTTGCAATAAAAAGCCGATGTAGCTCAGCTGGCTAGAGCAGCTGATTTGTAATCAGCAGGTCGTGGGTTCGAGTCCCTCCATCGGCTCAGTAAAGTTCATTAAAATATTAAATTATTTGGGGAGATTCCAGAGCGGCCAAATGGGACGGACTGTAACTCCGTTGTCTTTCGACTTCGCAGGTTCGAATCCTGCTCTCCCCACAATAGTTTTTTATTATGCGGGAGTAGCTCAGTTGGTAGAGCGTCAGCCTTCCAAGCTGAATGTCGCCGGTTCGAACCCGGTCTCCCGCTCAAAATTTTCCAAGCCGGTGTAGCTCAGTTGGTAGAGCGCATCCTTGGTAGGGATGAGGTCACGGGTTCAAGTCCCGTCATTGGCTCTTTTTAGAGTTTTTTAAAAAAGAGTAAAAATTTTAAAGTAACACTAAATAAATTTAACTAAGAATTAAAATTAATAATCATGGCAAAAGGAACTTATGATCGTTCGAAACCGCACTTAAACGTAGGAACTATTGGTCACGTAGATCACGGAAAAACTACTTTAACTGCTGCAATTACTAAAGTATTAGCAGATGCAGGATATTCTGAAGCGAGAGCTTTTGATCAAATTGATAACGCTCCGGAAGAGAAAGAAAGAGGTATAACAATTAACTCTTCTCACGTAGAGTACGCTACTCAAAACCGTCACTACGCTCACGTTGACTGTCCAGGTCACGCCGATTATGTAAAGAACATGGTAACTGGTGCTGCACAAATGGATGGTGCTATCTTAGTAGTAGCTGCTACAGATGGTCCAATGCCACAAACTCGTGAGCACATCTTATTAGGTCGTCAGGTTGGTATTCCACGTATCGTTGTTTTCTTAAACAAAGTTGATATGGTTGATGACGAGGAGTTATTAGAGTTAGTAGAGATGGAAGTTAGAGATTTATTATCTTTCTACGAGTACGATGGAGATAATGGTCCTGTAATCGCTGGATCTGCTTTAGGAGCTCTTAACGGAGAAGAGAAGTGGGTAAATACAGTTTTAGAATTGATGGAAGCTGTAGATACTTGGATTGAAGAGCCACCAAGAGATACTGAAAAAGATTTCTTAATGCCAATTGAAGATGTATTCTCAATTACTGGTCGTGGTACTGTAGCAACAGGACGTATCGAAACAGGGATCATCAACACTGGAGATGCTGTAGATATCATCGGAATGGGAGAAGAGAAATTAACTTCTACTGTTACTGGTATTGAAATGTTCCGTCAAATCTTAGATAGAGGAGAAGCTGGAGATAATGCAGGTATCTTATTAAGAGGTATTGATAAAACAGAAATCAAAAGAGGTATGGTAATCTGTAAGCCAGGTTCTGTAACTCCACACGCTAAATTTAAAGCTGAGGTATATATCCTAAAGAAAGAAGAAGGTGGTCGTCACACTCCTTTCCACAATAACTACCGCCCACAGTTCTACGTACGTACGACTGATGTAACTGGTAATATCGCACTTCCTGATGGAGTTGAGATGGTTATGCCTGGAGATAACTTAACGATTACTGTTGATTTAATCCAACCTATCGCATTAAACGTAGGTTTACAGTTCGCTATCCGTGAAGGAGGTAGAACAGTAGGTGCAGGTCAGGTAACTGAATTGTTAGACTAATACAGTCTTTAATATACAATACTAAAGGAGTCTCTTGCAAAGAGAGACTCCTTTAAATTAAATTATACACGGGTTTAGCTCAGTTGGTAGAGCACTGGTCTCCAAAACCAGTTGTCGGGAGTTCGAGCCTCTCAACCCGTGCAACAAACCAGACGAGTTACAGAGCACTGTAGCTCGTTAAAAGGATAGACTTATGAATAACTTTATACAATATATCAAAGATTCTTTTGAAGAGTTAAATACTAATATGACTTGGGCAACTAGAGAAGAGGCGCAAAAGTCGACAGTTGTTGTAGCTTCTTTTACTATTGCATTTGCTTTGGTAGTAGCTGCTATCGATAAAGTTTTTCAAACAGGATTAGATAATTTTTTTAATTTATTTTAATCATGGCTGATTCAGTGTTGAAATGGTATGTTGTAAGAGCTATAGGAGGTCAAGAAAATAAGGTAAAAACCTACATCGAGACAGAAATAGCACGTCATGGATTAGCAGATTTTGTAAATCAAGTTATAGTACCAACCGAAAAAGTTATACAAGTACGAAACGGAAAAAAAATAAATCGTGAACGCGTTTATTTTCCGGGTTATATCATGGTGGAAGCTAACCTAGCTGGTGAGGTACCCCATGTAATAAAAGCGGTAACTGGTGTTATAGGCTTTTTAGGCGAGACTAAAGGAGGAGATCCTGTGCCTATGCGTAAAGCAGAGGTTAATAGAATGTTAGGAAAAGTAGATGAATTGTCTGTAAAAGACGAGAATATTGTAATTCCTTTCAATGTTGGAGAAACAGTTAAAGTAATTGATGGTCCTTTTAACGGATTTGACGGTACTGTAGAAAATGTAAATGAAGAAAAGCGCAAGCTTGAAGTAATGGTAAAGATTTTCGGAAGAAAGACGCCATTAGAATTAAATTACATGCAAGTAGAAAAAATATAATTGTTACACCTATTATATATATGTTGGTGTGTTTTTTAGCTTCCAATTTAAAACACATCTTTAAATCTTAAACAATGGCAAAAGAATTAAGTAAAGTAGTAAAACTACAAGTTAGGGGAGGTGCAGCGAATCCGTCGCCACCAGTTGGACCCGCTTTAGGTGCTGCCGGTGTTAATATCATGGAATTCTGTAAGCAGTTTAATGCGCGTACACAGGATAAGCAAGGTAAAGTATTACCTGTTGTGATATCGGTTTACAAAGACAAATCTTTCGAGTTTGTTGTAAAAACCCCACCAGCTGCAGTACAGTTAATGGAAGCGGCCAAAATTAAGAAAGGTTCTGGAGAACCTAATAGGAAAAAAGTAGCAAGCGTTACTTGGGATCAAATTAGAACAATTGCAGAAGACAAGATGGCAGATTTAAATGCCTTTAAAGTGGAGTCTGCAATGAAAATGATCGCTGGTACAGCTCGTTCTATGGGATTAACAGTAAAAGGAGATGCTCCTGCATAAACTAAAAGAGATTAGAAATGGCAAGATTGACTAAAAAACAGAAAGAAGCTCGTGCTAAAGTTGATAGCTCTAAGGTTTATAATTTAAAAGAAGCAGCAGCCTTAGTAAAAGATATTACTACTGTAAAATTTGATGCATCTGTTGATTTAGCAGTTCGTTTGGGTGTAGATCCACGTAAAGCGAATCAAATGGTACGTGGTGTGGTAACTTTACCACACGGAACTGGTAAGGATGTAAAGGTTTTAGCATTAGTTACTCCAGATAAAGAAGCAGAAGCACAAGCAGCTGGTGCTGATTATGTTGGATTAGACGAATACCTTCAAAAAATTAAAGGAGGATGGACAGATGTGGATGTGATCATCACGATGCCTAGTGTTATGGGTAAATTAGGTCCTTTAGGTCGTATTTTAGGGCCAAGAGGTTTAATGCCTAACCCTAAAACAGGTACGGTAACTATGGATGTCTCTAAAGCAGTACAAGAAGTTAAAGCTGGTAAGATCGACTTTAAAGTTGACAAAACTGGTATTGTACATGCAGCAGTTGGTAAAGCTTCTTTTGATGCTGCCAAGATTGAAGAGAACGCCAATGAGTTAATACAAACACTTATTAAATTAAAGCCAACTGCAGCTAAAGGAACATACATCAAGAGCATTTTTATGTCTTCTACGATGAGTCCGAGTATTGCAATAGATGAAAAATCTTTATCATAAGGCATTTAAAACTTTTAAACCATGACTAGAGAGGAAAAATCACAAGTAATACAAGATTTAACTGCACAATTAGCAGATACGAACACCATCTATTTAGCAGATATTTCTGGTTTAGATGCAATTACAACCTCTAATTTACGTAGAGCTTGTTTCAAAGCAAATGTACAATTAGCCGTTGTGAAGAATACATTGTTGTCAAAGGCAATGGAGGCTTCTGATAAAGATTTTGGAGAATTACCAGACGTTTTAAAAGGTAATACATCTATGTTAATTGCTGAAGCATCTAATGCACCGGCAAAAGTAATTAAAGAGTTCCGTAAGAAATCAGATAAACCTTTATTAAAAGGTGCTTATGTAGAGGAAGCTGTTTACGTTGGAGACGACCAACTAGACGCTCTTGTTAACATCAAGTCTAGAGAGGAACTTATTGGAGATATCATCGGATTGTTACAATCACCAGCGAAGAATGTTGTTTCAGCACTTCAATCAGGTGGTGGTAAGTTATCAGGTATCTTAAAAACTTTATCTGAAAAGTAAACAAGCGCACTAATAAACTAATATATTAAAATTTTCAAAAACAATTAAAATGGCAGATTTAAAAGATTTCGCAGAACAATTAGTTAACTTAACAGTAAAAGAAGTTAATGAATTAGCTGATATTTTAAAAGATGAGTATGGTATTGAGCCAGCAGCAGCAGCTGTAGCAGTAGCAGGTCCAGCAGCAGGTGGTGGAGATGCAGCTGAAGAAAAAACTGAATTTGATGTAATCTTAAAAGCTCCAGGAGGATCTAAGTTAGCAGTAGTTAAGTTAGTAAAAGAATTAACTGGATTAGGATTAAAAGATGCTAAAGCTATCGTAGATAGTGCACCAGCACCAATCAAAGAAGCAGTATCTAAAGATGAGGCTGAAGGTCTTAAAAAGTCTTTAGAAGAAGCAGGAGCTGAAGTAGAGCTTAAGTAATACTTATGCCCGTTTTAAGGCGGGATAAACAATAAAGGTTTAGGTACTAGAAACTTAGTTTTTAGTCCTAAACCATTTTGTGTATATATTCGTTCTTTTCTCATCACATGATCATATTTGTGATTGTTCGACTATAATTAACTGATTTTTAATCGGTTATTGCAATTAAAATTGCATTGTTGAAACGCTTAGTTTCAAAAAATATATTTTTAATTTAAAAATAGTATCTCTTTTGGCAACGATAAACACTACTGAAAGAATTAACTTCGCATCATCAAAATTAGGAGCTGATTACCCGGACTTCTTAGATATTCAGGTAAAATCATTCCAAGATTTTTTTCAGCTACAAACAAAAGCAGATGAGCGTGGTAATGAAGGTTTGTATAAAACTTTCATGGACAACTTTCCGATTACGGATACTCGTAATCAATTTGTATTAGAATTTTTAGACTATTTTGTTGACCCGCCAAGGTATAGCATTCAAGAATGTATCGAGCGAGGTTTAACACATAGTGTACCTTTAAAAGCGCGTTTAAAGTTATATTGTACTGATCCGGAACACGAAGACTTCGAAACTATTGTTCAAGATGTTTATTTAGGAACAATACCTTACATGACGAACTCCGGTACTTTTATTATAAACGGAGCAGAACGTGTTGTAGTATCGCAATTACACCGTTCACCAGGTGTATTCTTTGGCCAGTCTTTCCACGCTAACGGAACAAAACTATACTCCGCAAGAGTTATTCCGTTTAAAGGTTCATGGATAGAATTCGCAACCGATATCAATCAGGTAATGTATGCCTACATTGATAGAAAGAAAAAATTACCAGTAACAACGTTATTCAGAGCCATTGGTTTTGAAAGAGATAAAGATATTCTTGAAATCTTTGATTTAGCAGAAGAAGTAAAAGTTTCTAAAGCAGGATTAAAGAAGGTACTAGGAAGAAAATTAGCAGCTAGAGTTCTTAAAACTTGGCATGAAGATTTTGTAGATGAGGATACTGGAGAAGTGGTATCTATTGAAAGAAATGAAATAATTTTCGACCGCGATACGATCTTAGAAAAAGAGCATATTGACGATATAATCGAAGCAGGCGCCAAAACTATTCTTTTACACAAAGAAGACAATTTGCTTGCCGATTATGCCATCATTCACAATACATTACAAAAAGATCCTACCAATTCTGAGAAAGAAGCAGTAGAGCACATCTACAGACAATTACGTAATGCAGAACCGCCAGATGAGGAAACTGCGCGTGGTATTATTGATAAATTGTTTTTCTCGGAACAACGTTACAGCTTAGGAGAAGTAGGTCGTTTTAGAATGAATACTAAACTTGGTTTGGATGAAGCTCTAGATCAAAAAGTACTTACCAAAAACGATATTATTACCATCATCAAGTACTTAATTGAGCTTATTAATTCTAAGGCTGAAGTAGATGATATCGATCACCTATCTAACCGTCGTGTTAGAACTGTAGGAGAGCAATTAGCGGGACAGTTCGGTGTAGGTTTAGCACGAATGGCCCGTACGATACGTGAACGTATGAATGTTCGCGATAACGAGGTATTTACACCTATCGATTTGATTAACGCTAAGACCCTGTCTTCGGTAATTAATTCGTTCTTTGGTACCAATCAGTTATCACAGTTTATGGACCAAACAAACCCATTGGCTGAAATTACTCACAAGCGTCGTTTATCCGCTTTAGGACCTGGAGGTTTATCGCGAGAAAGAGCTGGTTTTGAGGTACGTGATGTTCACTACACACATTACGGTCGTTTGTGTCCTATTGAAACACCAGAAGGACCAAACATTGGTTTGATATCTTCCCTTGCTGTGTTTGCAAAGGTTAATAACCTTGGATTTATTGAAACACCATATAAAAAGGTGACCGGCGGTGTGGTTGCATCTGAAGAACCTATTTACTTGAGTGCGGAAGAAGAAGAAGGGATGAAAATTGCCCAATCTAACCTTCCTGTTTCTGATTCTGGAACTATAGAATCGGAAAGAGTTATTGCACGTGAGGAAGGGGACTTCCCAGTGGAAAGCCCTGAAGCTGTAAATTATATGGACGTGGCGCCAAACCAAATTGCTTCGATTTCTGCATCTTTAATTCCATTCTTAGAACACGATGACGCAAACCGTGCCTTGATGGGATCTAACATGATGCGTCAGGCCGTACCGTTATTACGTCCTGAATCACCAATTGTTGGTACCGGACTAGAAAGAAGAGTAGCAAAAGATTCTCGAATTCTAATCAATGCCGAAGGTGCTGGTGTCGTTGAATACGTAGACGCTAACAAAATAACCATTAAGTATGACAGAACAGAAGAGGAACGAATGGTTAGTTTTGATTCGGACGAAAAGTCATACGATTTAATTAAATTTAGAAAAACCAATCAGGGTACTAATATTAACTTAAAGCCAATTGTAAAAGTTGGTGATAGAGTAGAAGAAGGACAAGTACTTTGTGAAGGATATGCAACTCAAAAAGGAGAATTAGCCTTAGGTAGAAATATGAAAGTTGCCTTTATGCCTTGGAAAGGGTATAACTTTGAGGATGCGATTGTAATTTCTGAAAAAGTAGTTCGTGAAGATATCTTTACTTCTATCCACATTGATGAATATTCTCTAGATGTTAGAGATACAAAATTAGGAGCAGAAGAATTAACCAATGATATTCCAAACGTTTCGGAAGAGGCAACAAAAGATCTTGACGAAAACGGAATGATTCGCGTTGGTGCAGAGGTGAATCCGGGAGATATTTTAATTGGTAAGATTACTCCAAAAGGAGAATCTGATCCTACACCAGAAGAGAAATTATTACGTGCTATATTCGGAGACAAAGCTGGGGATGTAAAAGATGCATCTTTAAAAGCCTCGCCCTCTTTACGCGGTGTAGTAATTAATAAAAAGTTATTCAAACGCGCGGTTAAAGATAAAAATAAGCGTGCTCGTGATAAAGAAGCAATTGCTGTATTAGAAGCATCTTATGTTTCTAAGTTCGATGCTTTAAAAAACAGTTTAATTGACAAGCTATTTAATCTAGTTACCGGAAAAACTTCACAGGGAGTTTACAACGACTTAGGAGAAGAAGTTTTACCAAAAGGTAAAAAGTTTACGCAGAAAATGCTAAACTCTGTAGAAGATTTTGTGCATTTACACGGAACCTGGACTACCGATAAAGATTTAAACAGCTTAGTTGTAGAACTCGTTCACAACTACAAAATTAAAGTTAACGATTTACAAGGGGTATTACGTCGTGAGAAATTTACCATTTCAGTAGGAGACGAATTACCAGCTGGTATCTTAAAGTTAGCTAAAATTTATGTAGCCAAGAAGCGTAAGTTAAAAGTAGGAGATAAAATGGCAGGACGTCACGGAAACAAGGGTATTGTTGCTCGTATCGTTCGTCAGGAAGACATGCCGTTCTTAGAAGATGGAACACCAGTGGATATCGTATTGAATCCATTAGGAGTACCTTCTCGTATGAACATCGGTCAGATTTATGAAACTGTTCTTGGATGGGCAGGCCAAAAATTAGATCAGAAATATGCGACACCAATATTTGATGGCGCATCTCTAGAGCAAATTAATGCCTTAACAGACGAAGCTTCTATTCCTAGGTTCGGACATACCTATTTATATGACGGAGGAACAGGAAAACGTTTCGACCAGCCTGCAACCGTTGGTGTTATATACATGATTAAATTAGGTCACATGATTGAGGATAAAATGCACGCGCGTTCTATCGGACCTTACTCATTAATTACACAACAGCCTCTTGGAGGTAAAGCACAATTTGGAGGACAGCGTTTTGGAGAGATGGAAGTTTGGGCACTTGAAGCATATGGTGCATCAAGTATCTTACGTGAAATCTTAACGGTTAAGTCGGATGACGTATTAGGTAGAGCGAAAACTTATGAAAGTATTGTAAAAGGAGACGCAATGCCAGAGCCAGGTTTACCAGAATCATTTAATGTTTTAATGCACGAACTGAAAGGTTTAGGTTTAGACGTTAAATTAGAAGAATAATCACAGTGAAATGCCTTGGTGTTCGATACACTGAGGCAAATCATTTTTTCAATATTAGTCTTGTATAAGACGCTAATTTTAATTCGAATCCATTATTATGGCAAGAAAAAACGAAAAATACACTGTTAAGAAGTTTAACAAAATTTCAATTGGTTTAGCATCACCAGAATCTATTCTAGAAGCGTCTAGAGGTGAGGTTTTAAAACCAGAAACAATTAACTATCGTACGCATAAACCAGAAAGGGATGGTTTATTTTGTGAGCGTATCTTTGGTCCTGTAAAAGACTACGAGTGTGCTTGTGGTAAATACAAAAGAATACGATACAAAGGTATCGTATGTGATCGATGTGGAGTTGAAGTAACGGAGAAAAAAGTTCGTAGAGATAGAGTAGGTCACATCAACTTAGTAGTTCCTGTTGCACACATTTGGTATTTCAGATCATTACCGAATAAAATGGGATATCTTTTAGGGTTACCATCAAAAAAATTAGACATGATTATTTACTACGAACGCTACGTAGTAATTCAACCAGGTATTGCTAAAAACGCCGAAGGAGAGCCGTTACAAAAGATGGATTTCCTTACGGAAGAAGAGTACTTGGATATCATGGATGAACTTCCACAGGACAATATGTACCTAGAGGATTCTGATCCGAATAAGTTCATCGCTAAAATGGGGGCAGAATGTTTGATTGATTTGTTAGAGCGAATCGATTTAGATGAACTGTCCTACCAACTGCGTCATAAAGCAAATACCGAAACGTCAAAGCAACGTAAAAACGAAGCTTTAAAGCGTTTAAATGTTGTAGAAGCATTTAGAGATTCTCAGAAAAATAGAGAAAACAATCCGGAGTGGATGATCATGAAAGCGATTCCTGTTATTCCACCAGAATTACGTCCTTTAGTGCCATTAGATGGAGGTCGTTTTGCTACTTCAGACTTAAATGACTTATATCGTCGTGTAATTATTCGTAACAATCGTTTAAAACGATTAATGGAGATTAAAGCACCAGAGGTTATTTTACGTAACGAGAAACGTATGTTACAAGAATCTGTAGATTCTTTATTTGATAACACGCGTAAAGCTTCTGCAGTAAAGACAGAATCTAACCGTCCATTAAAATCATTATCGGATAGTTTGAAAGGAAAACAAGGTCGTTTCCGTCAAAACTTATTAGGGAAGCGTGTGGATTACTCTGCGCGTTCGGTAATTGTTGTTGGACCAGAATTAAAATTATTCGAATGTGGATTGCCAAAAGATATGGCAGCCGAATTATACAAGCCTTTTGTAATTCGTAAATTAATTGAAAGAGGTATTGTAAAGACGGTAAAATCTGCTAAGAAAATTATAGATAGAAAAGAGCCAGTAGTTTGGGATATCTTAGAGAACGTAATTAAAGGACACCCAGTTTTATTAAACCGTGCTCCTACCTTACACCGTTTAGGTATTCAAGCATTCCAGCCAAAATTAATTGAAGGAAAAGCGATTCGTTTACACCCGCTAGTATGTACGGCCTTTAATGCCGATTTTGATGGGGATCAAATGGCGGTGCACTTACCTTTAGGACCAGAGGCTATTTTAGAGGCGCAACTATTAATGCTAGCGTCGCATAATATTCTAAATCCGGCCAACGGTGCTCCAATTACGGTACCATCACAGGATATGGTTTTAGGATTGTACTATATGACCAAAGAGCGCAAGTCTACTCCAGAAGTTCCAATTCAGGGAGAAGGCCTAACTTTTTATTCACCAGAAGAGGTAACTATTGCTTATAACGAAGAGCGTGTTAACCTAAATGCAGGAATAAAAGTTAGAACCAAAGACTTAAACGAAAACGGAGAATTAGTAGATACCATAATTGAAACCACTGTAGGTAGAGTATTATTTAACGAGGTAGTACCAGAACAAGCAGGGTATATCAATGAGGTTTTAACTAAAAAATCACTTCGTGGTATTATTGGTCGAATCTTAAAGGTAACCGATATACCTTCGGTAGGAAAGTTCTTAGATTCTATCAAAGACATGGGATATAAATTTGCTTTCCAAGGTGGTTTATCCTTCTCTTTAGGGGATATTATTATTCCACAAGAAAAGCACACGATGATTGCCGATGCTAACAAAGAGGTAGATGGCATTATCATGAACTATAATATGGGTATGCTTACGCAAAAAGAGCGTTACAATCAGGTTATTGATATTTGGGGTAGAACCAATAACGAATTAACCGAGTTGTCGATGAAGCGTTTGCGTGAAGACCAACAAGGATTTAACTCTGTATTTATGATGTTAGATTCTGGTGCACGTGGATCTAAAGAACAGATTCGTCAGTTAACCGGTATGCGTGGTCTGATGGCAAAACCAAAGAAATCTACTGCAGGAGGTGGAGAAATTATTGAAAACCCGATTTTATCTAACTTTAAAGAAGGATTATCAATTTTAGAATACTTTATTTCTACGCACGGTGCTCGTAAAGGTCTTGCCGATACGGCATTAAAAACAGCAGATGCAGGATATTTAACACGTCGTTTGGTTGATGTTTCGCAAGATGTAATTATTAACGAAGACGATTGTGGTACTTTACGAGGTTTAGAAGTTACACCGTTAAAGAAAAACGATGAAATTGTAGAGTCTATTAGCGATCGCATCTCAGGTCGAACTGCATTGCATGATGTGTTCCGACCAAGAACTGAAGAAGTATTAGTTCCTGCAGGAGAGTTAATTACACCGAAATTAGCAGATGTAATCGAAGAAGCTGGTATTGATCGAGTAGAGGTGCGTTCTGCATTAACTTGTGAATCTAAACGAGGTATATGTGCTAAATGTTACGGACAAAGTTTATCTACCGGTAAGAAAGTACAAATTGGAGAAGCAGTTGGTGTAATTGCAGCGCAGTCTATTGGAGAGCCTGGTACACAGTTAACACTTCGTACGTTCCACGTTGGTGGGGTTGCAGGAAATATTTCCGAAGACAATAAGCTTATCGCCAAGTTTGATGGTAAAGTTACCATCGACGACCTAAGAACAGTTAAAGGTAAAGATGCTGCAGGAGAAGAGGTAGAAATAGTTATTTCTCGTACTGCGGAAATCAAAATTACAGATACTAAAACTGGTATCACCAGAAGTACAAATAATATACCTTACGGATCTATCATCTTCGATAAAGATAGAAAAGAGATCAAGAAAGGAGATGTTGTTTGTCAATGGGATCCATTTAATGGTGTTATCGTTTCTGAATTCTCTGGTAAGGTTAAATTTAGCAATTTAGAACAAGGTGTAAACTACACAGTAGAGATTGACGAGCAAACTGGTTTCCAGGAAAAAGTTATCACAGATTCTAAGAACAAGAAGATTATTGCTTCTTTAATTATCGAAGATGTAGATGGCAATGCTTTACGTTCATATAGTTTACCAGTAGGAGCACACTTAATAGTAGACGATGGGGATACGTAGAAGCAGGAAAGACTTTAGTTAAGATTCCTCGTAAATCAGGTAAAGCTGGGGATATTACAGGAGGTTTACCACGTGTAACTGAATTATTTGAGGCGCGTAATCCTTCTAATCCGGCGGTTGTTGCACAAATTGACGGTGTTGTTTCTTTTGGTAAGATTAAAAGAGGTAACCGTGAGATAATTATCGAATCGAAAACAGGAGAGATTAAGAAATACTTAATTAAGTTATCGAACCAGATATTAGTGCAAGAAAACGACTTTATAAAAGCAGGAATGCCATTATCAGATGGTGCCATAACGCCTACGGATATTCTTAATATAAAAGGCCCATCAGCGGTACAAGAATACCTAGTAAATGAAATACAAGAAGTATATCGTTTACAAGGGGTGAAAATTAATGATAAGCACTTTGAAGTTGTAGTACGTCAAATGATGCGTAAAGTTAAAATTATCGATTCAGGAGATACACTATTCTTAGAAAATCAATTGATTCATAAAAATGACTTTATTGAACAAAATGATGCTATCTACGGAATGAAGGTTGTAGAAGATGCTGGAGATTCTGAAAACCTAAAACCAGGTCAAATGGTATCTGCACGTCAATTAAGAGATGAAAATTCTATTTTACGTAGAGCCGACAAAAACTTAGTAGTAGCTCGTGATGCGCAACCAGCAACTGCAGAACAAGTATTGCAGGGTATTACAAGAGCATCGTTACAAACGAAGTCATTTATTTCGGCAGCGTCGTTCCAGGAGACTACAAAAGTACTTAACGAAGCAGCGGTGAATGGTAAAGTAGATACTTTAGAAGGATTGAAAGAAAATGTAATTGTTGGTAAACGAATTCCAGCAGGTACAGGTATGCGTAGCTACGATACTCAAATTGTAGGTCCTAAAGAAGAGATAGAAAACAGTTTGTAAAATTACTGTTATAACCAAAGTAAAGACCTCTATTACAGAGGTCTTTCTTTTTAAATTACTTAAATTATGGATAACGCGAAAAAAGAACCACAACTCAATATAGAATTAGATCAAGAGGTTGCCGAAGGAACCTATAGTAACTTGGCAATAATAAACCATTCGGTTTCTGAATTTATTGTAGATTTTATCAATATAATGCCAGGGGTGCCGAAAGCGAAAGTAAAATCAAGAATTATATTAACACCGCAGCACGCAAAACGATTGTCTAAAGCATTACAAGACAACATTAAAAAGTTTGAGCAAAACAACGGTGAAATTAAAGATTATGAGCACCCGCCAATTCCTATGAATTTCGGAGGAACCACAGGAGAAGCATAATAAAAAAAGAGACATAGAAATGTCTCTTTTTTATTCCCTCCAAAGTCTTACTGTTTTATTTTCCATAGATGCTTCTTTGGGAACGATGGTTAGTTTCCGTATTTTATGTACATCGGTAAAAGGATAGAAGCCATAATCGTAACAAAAAAAATAGTTTTGAGATTTAAATTTTATCACATTGGTAAAATAAGAAAAATCATAACCCATTTCTTGTGCAATTTCTTTTCGAATGGTTGTTTTTCCGCTAGGACAAAAATACGCCAGAATTCTTCTGTTTTTTCGTAGTATTTTATTTATTTCTTTAATGGTATATTCATATTTTTCTTTGTTTCTGTTGTGAAATTGATTTCTACAATAGGTGTCGCAAAATTTTTTGTCGATTCTTCCTGTAAGTTCTTTACCACAGGATAGGCATGTTTTAGTTTTCATAGCAAAGCATTTTTTTATGTTTATAAACGTGAAAAAATGTATTTAAGCGTTTATAAAATTGTTGTTGTTGTAAAAATACACATATTTGAAGTATGTATTTGTCTAGATATCAACATAATAATTACGTTACTAAAGATTATCGTTGTGCTATTGCAGCCATGCAGGATGTTTTACTACGTAAAAATTACAGTGCAAGCACCCAGAAATCTTATATCTTTATGTTTACTTTGTTTTTAAAACATATGTACCCTCGACCTATGCATACCATAAATAGTTCGATTATTAAAGAGTACCATACGAAGCTTGTCACACAATTCCACAAGTCTATTTCTTTTCAGAACCAAAGTATCAATGCAATTAAGTTTTATTTAGAAAAGGTTCTAAAGCAACCTTCCGAACATTATGATTTTGAACGTCCTAAGAAACCCAAACGTCTTCCTAGTGTTTTGTCTACAAAACAAATATTAGATCTACTAGATGCTACTACTAATCTGAAGCATAAAGCTATTTTAACTCTTATATACAGTGCGGGCTTGCGGATATCTGAATGTGTTAATTTACAAATAAAGGATATCGATTCTGATACCATGCGCATATGGGTTCGAAATGGAAAAGGTCAAAAAGACAGGATCACCTTGTTGTCGGAGAATGCTTTATTTTTATTGCGAAATTATTACAAACAATACACCCCAAAAAAGTGGTTGTTTGAGGGTATTAGTGGAAAGCAATATAGTACTAGTAGTATTCGAAGTATTTTTAACAAGTCGAAGCGCAAAGCAAAGATAACAATGCCAGGCACAGTGCATACTTTACGACATTCCTTTGCAACTCATTTATTAGAAAATGGCACAAATCTTCGGTATATTCAAAAATTACTAGGACATAATTCAAGCAAGACCACTGAGGTATATACTCATGTGGCCTCAGATATGCTTACGAATATCAAAAGTCCGTTCGACTTAATTAAGAAATAACACTATATTTGAAAGGTAAATATATGCAATTGCGCATATTCAATAGTTAGGTTTAAT
>NZ_MQVY01000003.1:10117-13697 GCF_002954385.1 Tenacibaculum sp. SG-28 | reverse complement strand
CATTAAAACGCAGCTTAGCCAAACCGTTGTGGTTAATGCAGAAAACAAAATAATCGAGTGAATAAAACAATATTTGAAATCACCAAAATGGACTGTCCGTCAGAGGAAAATCTGATTCGAATGAAATTGGACGGAATTTCAAGTATTGCAAATTTGGACTTTGACATTCCAGAACGAAAATTGACCGTTTTTCATAGTGGTGAAATCGACCAAATTGAAAAGTCTGTTATCGAACTGAATTTAGGTGGAAAGAAAATATCGACTGAACAGACCGATCAAACGGACTTTGAAGAAAACGAGAACCAAAAAAAGCTTCTTTGGTCTGTACTTGTAATCAATTTTGCTTTTTTCATAATCGAAATGACAACAGGTCTGTTTTCAAAATCTATGGGACTTGTTGCCGATAGTTTGGATATGCTTGCAGACAGCTTCGTTTATGGAATTAGTCTGTTTGCAGTTGGCGGAACGCTGATAAAGAAAAAACGGATTGCAAAGCTTGCAGGATATTTTCAAATCACACTTGCGATTATCGGATTTGTAGAAGTTTTAAGAAGGTTTATTGGAGACGAGAAACTTCCTGATTTTTCAACCATGATAATCGTTTCGATTTTTGCACTGATTGCAAATGGAATTTGTCTTTACATTTTACAAAAGTCAAAAAGTAAAGAAGAAGCACATATGAAAGCAAGCATGATTTTCACTTCAAATGATGTAATTATCAATCTAGGTGTAATAATCGCTGGAATTACGGTGAATTGGTTGAGTTCAAATAAACCTGATTTGATAATCGGAACTATTGTATTCGCTTTGGTAATTCAAGGAGCTTTTAGGATATTGAAATTAAGTAAATGAAAAACACTAACCACAACAATATGTATAGTGCATAGCACCCTTCGGGATGCTACGACACCATACATGGGACGTTAGCCACAAGTAAAACAAACTAAACAGCAGAAGATAAACAAGAATAAAATGGGGGAATTGAATGTGACAACAAGTCCAGAATTTGAAGCTAAGATTTTATCTTACCCTGACTTTGTCGGTGAACAGATGAAATTTTTAAGAGAACTGATTATTGAAGTCGCCAAAGAAACACCTGAAGTTACCAACTTGGAACAAGTATTGAAATGGGGTGAGCCAAGTTTTCTGAACAAAAACGGAAGCACATTGCGAATGGATTGGAAGGAAAAGACCCCAACTCAATATCAAATGTATTTCAAATGCACCAGTAGATTGATAGAAACATTTAAATTGGTCTTTGGAGATTTATTTAAGTACGAAAAGAATAGAGCAATAATATTTCAACTTGACCAAGAAATTCCTGTGACAGAATTGAAAAAATGCATAAGAGCGACACTAATGTATCATAAGGTGAAAAATGACTTAACATTGGAAATATAAAATGCCAGTGGCTAACAAGGTATATGAAATCATAGCTCCCATTCGGTCACTACGCTTCATATACTAAACGTTGGCACACATATAAGAAACATATTTGCAAATTGAAAAATAAGCTAATTTTAATATTTCTACTATTAATTTCGTTCAGCGGATTTACTCAAAATCTGACTGAAAAAGAATTCGTAATTCTAACTTTTGAAATGGATAGAAATAAAGATGCTCACGGAACTTTTATTTACTATTGGATTGCTGAATTAAAAAAATATGAAAAAGTAGATGAATATAAAGAACCGAAAATTTATTCTCTTTTCTTGCACGAATTTTACGGTAGTGAACAATTAGAATCTTGTTGTTTAGGAGAGGTTTCTTATCCATATACAATGACAACGGGAACGGAATTTAATTTTCCTGAAAGCTATAGTGATTATCTGACTGAATTACGTGAATTAGTTAAGAAAAACAGAGAGAAGATACAAGTAATCAAGAAAGAATGGAAAGATGGCTACAAAGAAAAAGTAACCGTTTACGCAACAGCTGTTTGTGGAAAATTATGTGAGTGCGAATTTGGTGGCGACACTTATTTGACAAAAGGAGACCGAATTAGTTTTCCGAAAGGAAATTATGAAATAATAAAAAACTATTTGACTAAAGAAAAGCGGATTTTACTATTTAAAGACTTTTCCGATTTTAACTATTCAAATACTGATTATAGAACTGGAAAATAAATAAAATACGTGTGCCAACACCGTATAAAATTAATTGCTAGTGCAAGCCTACTTACGAAAAACCTCGCGGATTTTCTATTCGGTTTGTATTTGCTAAATTAGGTACTTAAAACATGCAACTAATCTTATACAATCACGTTGGCAAACATTTGAGAATGACGAAAAGCACAGAAAATAATAGCGGAATTATATCTATCGAAATGTTTGAAAATATCGCAAACCGAAGTCCTCGATTTCATAGAGTTTCTGCGATGTTATTAGACCACTTTTTAATGTGTGTTTTGATAATTCCGATTGCAATTCTATTTGGGATAGTTTTAGAAAAATCTGGATTTCGATTAAATGATGGAATGATATTCTATGTTTGGGTTTTGATAATTTTCATATATTATAATAAAGACTTTTTTAATGCCAAAAGTCCTGCGAAACGAATAATGGGCTATCAAGTGGTTGACCGAAAAACGGAAATGCCAGCGACTGAATTACAATGTTTCGTGAGGAATTTTACAGTGTGTGTTGCTTGGCCATTAGAAGTTATTATCGGATTTATTAATCCCGAAAGAAGAATTGGGGATTTTATGGCGAATACGAAAGTAGTTTTATCAGAAAAAGAGAAATTAAAAACGATTTGGTCTGACTTAAAAAGAACAAAACTGAAAATGAATTATATTGGAATTATAATAATCGGAATCGTATATTTTTACGGATTGAGTTATATTATTCCTTGAAAACAAAAAAAACGATTTGCCAACACCGTATATAATTTATTGCTTGGTTTTCGCCTACTTACGAAAGTCTTCGCAGACTTTCTTGATCGGTAATTATTTACTAAATTAGTTGCTTAAAACACGCAACAAACCATATACAAACACGTTGTAACCAATTGAAAAATTCTAAAAATTGAATGAGAATATTCGAGACTGATAGACTATTAATAAGGAATTTAACTAAAGGTGATTCTGAAGATTATTTCGATATGATGGGAAATCCAAATGTAATGAGTTTGATACCAAGGCAAGTTATGTCAAGAAAAGAGAGTGATAAGCATTTAAATAACTTCGTGGGTAAAGACCAAACATTAACTGATACTAAAGTCTGGGGAATTGAAGTGAAAACCAAAAATGAATTTATAGGGCTTTGTGCTTTCTTAAAAAACAATGAAAATGAGGATGAAATAGGTTACCGTTTAAGAGAAAAGTACTGGCGAAAGGGCTTTGGAACGGAAATAGCAAAAGGATTAATTAAGTTCGGATTTGAGGAACTTGAAATGGATAAAATAACGGCAGATGTTGACACTAGAAATCTAAACTCAGTAAAGATTTTGGAAAAGTTTATGGTTGGAGTTAAAGAGTTTTTTAATGAGTCAGACCAATGTATTGACAGGCGATATGAATTAACGAAAAATAACTGGTTACAACAATGTTTAAAAATGCATTAAAACGCATTTTACACAA
>NZ_MQVY01000003.1:5967-9245 GCF_002954385.1 Tenacibaculum sp. SG-28 | reverse complement strand
ACTGAACAAATATTAAAAATTAACTGAAAAAATAGAAAATATAGAACTGCTTACAACACCACCTAAACTGCATTAAAACGCAGCTTAGCCAAAACGTTGTAGCCAATTAAACAAAAATGTATAAAGAATTTGAAACAAATAGGCTTTTTCTAAGACCAACTTTAGAACAAGATGCTGAATTAATTTATCAACTAATGAACACCTCTAAGTTTATCAAATATGTGGGAGATAGAAATATTAATTCAATTGAGGATGCTGAAAAATATATTCGGACTAAAATGCTTCCACAATTACGGTCTGATGGATATTCAAGTTATTCCTTAATTACAAAGACAGGTGGAGAGAAAATTGGGACCTGTGGGCTTTATAACAGAGCTGGAATAGATGGTGTTGATATTGGATTTGGTCTTTTACCACAATACGAAAAATTGGGTTATGCCTATGAGTCATCTCATAGATTAATGAAGGCAGCGTTTGAAGAATTTGAAATAGAAGAAGTTAAAGCTATTACATCCAAAGCAAATATTTCTTCTCAAAGACTCTTAGAAAAATTAGGATTAAAAATAGAAGGCACAACAAAACTACCAGATGGTAATGAGGAGTTACTTTTATATAAAATTGAAAAATAAAAACTGGCTACAACACCACCTAAACTGCATTAAAACGCAGCTTAGCCAAACCGTTGGCAACAATAATGAGAAAAGCACTTCTATTATCAATATTTTTTTCTTTTCAAGTTCTCTTTTCTCAAATTGAGAAAGACATTCATGAATTGAATTCAATAGATAACTTATTAACTGAAGAAGTTAAAAAAGTAATTGATAAAAATATAAGTGAAGAGCAAATAGTATTTCTCGGAGAAGCTGTTCATTATTGTGGGACTGACTTTCTTGCTAAAACTGAACTTGTAAAACACTTAGTTCTTAAACATGGCTACAAAGACATAGCCTTTGAAAGTGATTTCTTTGCCTTATTATTTGACCACGATAAGAGAAACTTATACACAATGTGGAGTAAGTCAAGTGAGTGTAAAGAACTTTTCGGTTTTCTAAAAAATAACAATGTGAAAATATGGGGATTTGATAATAAACTATACTCTGCTTATTCTTATCAAAACTTTACAAAAAAACTATCTGAAATTCTTCAAAAAGTAAGAATTGAATTGAACCCAGAATTTATAAGACTTTCTAAGTTGATCGTAAAAAATCAATATAATAGCAGGAAAGAATTAACTTCAAAAGAAATTGAATTTTTAAAAAATCAAACTCAAGAACTAATAAATTTTAACGTAATAAAAACTAATAAACTTTGGTTTCAAATTTTAAAAAACTTTGAAAGTACTATTGAACTTTATACCATAAAAGACAGCAATTCTGATAAAAATCGAATTTTAATTAGAGATACACAAATGGCAAAAAACCTTGAT
Organism: Tenacibaculum sp. SG-28; assembly: GCF_002954385.1. GTDB lineage: Bacteria > Bacteroidota > Bacteroidia > Flavobacteriales > Flavobacteriaceae > Polaribacter. Next base: position 7,819 of record NZ_MQVY01000003.1, on the reverse strand, counting down.
TTTTTAGTTAAATCAAATCCTAATAAAAAATTTATTGTCTGGCTTGCAAACGGACATATGTCAAAATCCAATCACAAATTAATGAAAGGACAAACAATGGGTTATCAATTTAGACAATTAAACCCAAATAGCTCTTATCACATTGCTGTCGGTTCTATAAGATTGCCTGAGAGAAATGAAAAAGACCTTATAAAAGCGAGAAAAAAAAGTAATAGTATTTTATCCCTTTTACCTTCACTTGAAAGCAATTATTTTGTTGATTCAAAAAAAATAACATCTCAAAGTGTTGATTTTGGCAATAAAATTTTTGATGACATGTATATTTTTAATTTACCAAATAATAAAACTAATTTACTAAATCATTTTGACGCTTTAATTTTTATGGCGTACGGAAAAGAAGTGGATTATGAAAAATAAATTACAGTTGCCAACAATGTATAACCGCAATTACGTCAGATTCTACTGCGTCCGAATCCACTCGGAATTGCGAGCGTCAGTGCTTAATCAAAAAATAGTAACTTTAAACCCGTAACTGACGGTTATACGAGACCGTTGGCAATAATAAAAAATGAATCCACGCAGACTATCTTTATTTAAGGAAAAAAAGGGGTTTTATATTTCACCAGAAAACATTGTTGCAATAGTTTGGCTTGGAATAATTTTTCTGCTTTATTATCTTAAAAATTCTTTTGGATACGATTTTGAAGGAATTGAATCTGTAATACTTATAATTGGAACTTTATATATAATTGGATTATTAATTAGCACTTTTTTAGATACGAAAGGGAAATAGGAAAATATTGTGGAAGAATATATTTTTATGAAAATCATATTAATATTGAAAATGTAGACTACAAACTTGACGAAATGAAAAAGTTGGAATTTTTCTCAACTTATGATGTTAGAGGGAATTTTACAAATCACCTTTGGGAGTTTGCTCCTCATTTATCTAATGGTCTGAGCAATCGTTTTATTTTGACTTTAAAAAATGGAAAACAAATTGAATACAATTTTTTGCAGACACAATCTGAACAAATTAAGTTTTATAAAGACATTTTAACAAACTATCATAAAAATGGAATAATTAGCTGGTTGGAATTATTGAATGTTTTAAACATTGAGGATTATGATGAAATACAAAAATTTAAGAAACAAATTACTATTGCCAACACCACCTAAACTGCATTAAAACGCAGCTTAGCCGAAACGTTGGCATTCATTAGAAAGAACTTTAATAGAATTTTATTAATACAGAAATAGTATTGTAAAAATTAACTTAAATTAAGTACTAGTAAAAAAACAATAAGAAATTATGAATAAGAAATTTTATTTAAAATTGGGTAATTTACATATCACAAAAAAGGGGATTTTAAAATTAAGTTTCGGTTTTTTTTTAACTGGGAGTATACTAGGAGGATTAATATTTAGTAGCATAAAATCAAATGAAAAATTTAATTTAATGTATTTTATGTTTACAAATATTTTTATTTGGTTTTTTACTTTTCGCTCATTAAAAAATGAAGTGGTTGAAAATAAAATCTAAGCTAATATTAAACTGAATTAAAAGGCAAAAACCGAATTGAATTCGGAATTTAGAAGTTAAGGAATTGCTCACTCAATCTGAATTGAGAAGTTTTTCGGGATAAATTTCTGTCCGAATTCACTCAAACACAGAAAAATAAAAAAAGAATAAAATTGAATAAGAATTACTCGAATAAAAAATAACGAAATGCCAACAAAGTTTATAGTTAATCGCTATTCCTTGCTAGACCAAAGTTAAGTGGTTGTTTATAAATCTGGTGTTTAGCTATAAAAAATGTACACTTATATACGCAACTAACCATACACAAAC
>NZ_MQVY01000003.1:1536-2862 GCF_002954385.1 Tenacibaculum sp. SG-28 | reverse complement strand
CATTAAAACGCAGCTTAGCCAAAACGTTGTACAACATCTAAAAACTATAAACTATAAACTATAAACTATAATGATTAAAAATATTTTTATTTACTCCATCTTCTTATTCTTTATTTCCTCTGCTTTTTCCCAAAAATGTAAAACAAAAGTAGACCCTTTTACAGATGAAAGGGTTGATTATTTTGACTTTGAAAATAAAACTGTATATTTTGAATTACGAAATAAAGAAGTAACATTTGAGATTGTTTTTTATTACTTAGGAAATAGAGATTTTGAATTTAACGAAGAGACTGATATACTTTTAAAATTGGATAATAACGAAAAATTAACACTCAAATCGATTAGAGTATCTAAACCTAGGCAGGAACAATTTTCAAGTACAACTTCTTACCAGGGTTTTTTTAGAACAGGCGGTTATTCTATGAGTAGTGTTGATACATACACAGCTTATTCTTTCAAATTCTTACTTTCGGAATCTGATTTGATTAAATTAACAAATTATAAAATAAAAATCATCAGACTTCCAGATACAGAGGAGGGTAAATATCATGATATTGAGGCAAAAAAAGGAACTAAACGAAAAGTTAAAGCAATAAACAAAGGAGCTAAATGTATTAGTAATATTGTACAAAACTCATAAAATGGAAGACCTGAAGTAAAGACGTTGTACAACAATACCTAAACTGCATTAAAACGCAGCTTAGCCAAACCGTTAGCAACTAGCATATCACAGTAAATAAATGAAAAATACCATTAAAGAGTTTATCAAAAATATAATACCAGTTCTATTAGGTGTATTAATTGCATTATTTATAGATAATTGGAATGAACAACGAAAAGATACAATATATATTAATAATTTTTATTCGTCTCTAAAGAAGGAATTTCGTGATACTAATAATGAAATAATAAAAAAAGTACCAAAACAAAAAGCATTAGTTGATACTCTTGAATTTTATGAGAACGATGAAAAAACACCTCTAATTCAAGTTATTGAAAAAGCTGGAGGAATTAATGGCCCTTTGGTAAAACTGAATTATTGGAAAGCTCTATCCAGTTCAAAAATCGAATTACTTGATTATAATAAGTTATCAGTATTAGCAGATATTGAAGAAGGAAATGAAATATTAAAATATAAAAGGAATAAAATTATTGATTTCGCTTATTCCAATTTATATAAAACTAGTAAAAAAGAAAAAACACTGCTCAAAATAATGATGATGGATTTAATGAATACACAAAGAGAAATACAAAATGATCTTAAAAAAGTATTAAAGGAATAGTACCAGTTGCTAACAAAAGCTAAACTGCATTAAAACGCAGCTT
>NZ_MQVY01000003.1:0-1378 GCF_002954385.1 Tenacibaculum sp. SG-28 | reverse complement strand
ACCGTTAGGTTTAATAGCTCCGAGTGGTCTTGCGGATGAATTGCTCCATGAATTGCGGAGTTGGACGGAAAAGAAAACAGAAAATTGCTTACTACGAATATGAAAAGGAATATGATTTCGTAAGCTTTTAAGGATATAAAAACGAATGACTGTAGTCGAAAATCAGGGTTGTATAAAAACACTAATTTTCTATCTTTGGTCAGAGTAGTTTTACATTTACCAAGTTTAGGATTTGGTATTTAAGTAAGGGTACTTTATAAAAATTAATAAAAGTTATGTTTGTATTTGCCGCTCAGCATTATGTGTCGCTACACAAACCTAACAAAAGCTAAACTGCATTAAAACGCAGCTTAGCCAAACCGTTGTAGCCAATTAAAGAAATGAGTACCGAAGAAGAAAAACCCGAAGAGCAGTCAAAACCAAAAAAAAATGTGGTTCAAGTAATAGAATCTAGCCTTGTCTCTATTGCTTCATCTTTTCCTATTGCTGCATCGCTAGCCTCTGGTTGGTCTGAATATAAAAATCATAAGCAAGCAGAAAGAATTGAACAAATTTTAATGGATTATGGAGAAAGGTTACAGAGTATAGAAAGCGAAGTTGATTCAGAATATTTAGCATCAGATGAAGCTAAAAATCTGATTGAACAAACTGTTAACAAAGGTAAAGATGAGCTAAGAGAAGAAAAAAGGAAATTTTGTCTGAATTTTTAGCTAACTCTTCCACCAAAAAACTCGCGAAGGACAAAGAAAAAGAAATGATTTTGGATACAATTGATAAAATGAGTCCATTACACGCTTCTTTGCTAAAATCAATTACAGAAATGCTGGTTATGACTTGGGGAAAAGATAATGTTAAGCTAAGTAGTGATTATGACCCTGATGCAAAAGACAAACCAACTTTTGGTTATATTCTAGAGTCAATTATGGTAAGAATGAATTCCAGTTCCGCATCTAAAGAAAATATTGAATCTAGTTTAGAATATATGGTTTCGATTGGTGTAATTGAAGTCGCTAGTGCTCGCGGATGGACTCAAGTTGGAGGAAAAGCTGGAGTAAAAGGATTCAGACCTACTAAATTGGGATTAAAAACACTAGAATATTTAGGAGTAGATGTAGATAAAATGATAGGTAAAAAGGATTTGAAAAAAATGAGAGCTAAAGCCGCTGAAAAGAAAGGTGAATCGAATAAAAAAGAATAACTGGCTACAACAATGGCTATAATTCATTGTGGTTTTGTGCCACACCATAATAAAAGTATAAATCAACAGCTGATTTCTAAGCGGAATAATCCTGCGGATGATTCCACAACGAAATCATAGCCGAGACCGTTAGGTTTAATAGCTCCGAGTGGTCTTGTGGTTGAATATCTCTAGGCATTG
>NZ_MQVY01000002.1:696379-716872 GCF_002954385.1 Tenacibaculum sp. SG-28 | reverse complement strand
TCTGCAATCTGAATGAACGATATTTACAACTATATAATTTCTGAATTAAAGCCATACGAAAAATATGGCTCTATAGTTCAAGAAAACGGAACGAAACTTATTGGAAAAGCACCTCACATCGCACCTTTAGCTTGGTTGCATTCTATTTACAAAGGGCTTGAAATTAGTGAAATAAGGGAAATTGAATCAAAACTGGATATTGAATTGCCTAAAGATTATTCAGAATTTTTAAAACTATGTAACGGGTTGAAATTATTTAATACCACATTGAGTTTAAATGGAAGAAGAACAAGCTACGATAGAAAAGCGGAAATAAATGCTCGTCAACCTTTCGATTTAAGTACAAAAAATATCTATGAAAGACCAAAGAACACAAACTCCGAACATTTCTTTTTTGGAAGCTATTTCAGTGATGGTTCTTTAGTTTTAATTGATAAATCAACAAACAAAGTTATTCGAACTGATAGAAATAAATTCAGAGTTTTGAATTCTTGGACGAACTTTAATGAGTTTTTAAAAAAAGAAATTATTAGATTAAAAAAACTTCATAATGAAGATGGAACATTAAAAAATGGAATTGACAATACAACTCCTAAAAGTGAATTTAAAAACAAAGGATTTTGGAATAATCTGAAATCAATAATAAATAAAAGAAACAGCAGATAACAATGGGTATATTGCATAGCTTCCAAATGTCAGCTACGACAACATACCCAAACCGTTGCCATTCATTGTAGAACGAACTCAAAACATAAAAAAACATGAATAAAACAAGAATACTTGGATTAGGAATACTAGTTGTTGGAATCATAATTTCCTTCACATTGGAAAACGACGCTGTTAATTTTATTTCTAGTCTTTTAATTGGTGCTGGAATTGGATTATTTCTAACAGGAAAATTCGGAAAAAAAGAATACAGCTGAATATGATATGTATTAAGTTACGGAATTGCTTACTCGAATGGAATTGAAAATGTTTCGGAATAGTCCTTCGATCGAATTGATTGACATCTACTAAATGAATAAAATAACGAAATGGCAACAATATGTATAATTAATTGCTTGTATATAGCCTATATATAATATTATTATCACGGATTTTCTATTCGGATTGTATTTACTAAATTCGATGCTTTAACCAAGCAACTAACCATACACAAACCGTTGGCAAACATATAATGAGCGTAACAAAAAATTTAATATTAATTATTTTTATAGTATTACCTATAATAAATTTTGCACAAGAAAATTCTGAATTTAATTGTGTAGATAAATTTGAGAATCTAGAAACAGAAGTTAAATTTCAAAAAACTGTATCATACAAGGTAATTTCATCTAAAAAATTATATACCAAAGAAAGTTTTGAATTTAGTAAAGGAATAGTATTGATTTCTAATTTAAACAATGATTTGACTACTAAAGAACTTGCAAAAACTATTACTACTATTGGTGTTAAAAATAAGTTAAGTAAAATTATTGCTTTTAAATCCTGTAAAGCAGTTGAAATTTATTTTAAAGTAATGAAACCAACAATCGAACAAAAAAATATCTCGAGAAAAATTTAATTGGAAAAATAGATATAGACATCAATAAATCTCTAAGCAAAAAAGAGAGAAGAAAGAATAAGAAAAAAAGAGACTTTATTGAATCAATCGGAATTGAGATTTGTGAAATATTGAATAAAGAAGAAATTGAAGACTTTAGCAATGAAAAACTTTCTAATGCTGTTGTTCCAAAAATATCTGAGAATGTAGAAAAAATGATGAAAATTTATGATTTATCTTTTGAAGTAAGTTCAGATTTATTTATGAAAGATTTGACATTTTATTTAATAGACAATTGTAAAATAGTCAATGAATTTGCAAATAAAAAAGAGTAATACGTCTGCCAACAATGCATAACCGCAATTACGGCGGATTGGACTAGCTCTAATCTCACTCGGAATTGCAAAAGTCCATGCCAAACCTAAAATAAACGCATATAAACCCGTAACTGACGGTTATACTAACCGTTGCCATATTTCAGGACTAGACATTAGAATGAACCAAACCGATTTTGAAATAAATATTATTCGTCAACATTGGATAAAAGATGACGGAAAGGATGACAAGGAAGACCTTTGCTCTCATGGAGAAATATATATCCGAATTGGAACCGAAGAAATTTCAACTAAAGACTCTGATTCATGGACTTTAAGTGTTACAGGTTTGTATCTTCTAAGGTCTTTGGAACAAGACTGTGAGTTAAACCAATTTTCCAATCAACTTGCTCCTTGTTGTGGACACTTTATGATTCCTGATGAAGACCGGAATAATTATGTTGTCATAATGGGGTGCCCAAGCGGAATTGATTGGAAAATCAAGCACTTTAATGAAGAAGTAATTTTTGAATCGGAAAAAAGAACTAAAGGAAAGTTGGCTTTTAATGATTACAAGAAAAAAGTAATTGACTTCACGAATGAAATTGAAAAATTCTATGGAAACCCAAAAGATAAAATTGTACCTGAAGATGAATTTGATAAAAATGCATTCAATCAGTTCTGGGCTGAATGGGCAGAATTAAAAACAAAGTGGAAATAAACTGTACACAACACTATATATAGCAAATAGGGCGTTCAGTGGTTAAAGAAAGTTCGGTGCTAATGATAAACATTGCCAAATCGTTGATTTGGCTTTTAAGAATGAAAAAATTAAAAACAAAATACAACGTTTTGGCTCAGTGCAAACTCGAAAGTTTATCGCTTTCTATTGCCCTACTTACCATATACTAACCGTTGTACACAACACCAAAAAATGCCAAGAATAGAACTTAAAACCGAAATAAAAGCTGATAGAAATATCGTATTTGACCTATCTCGAAGTATTGATTTACACAAAATATCGACCTTACATACTAACGAAGAAGCAATCGCAGGAAAAACTAGCGGATTAATTGGATTGAATGAAAGTGTGACATGGCGAGCAAAACATTTCGGAATTTATCAAAAACTAACTTCTAAAATAACTGAATTTGATAAACCGAATTACTTTACTGATGAAATGGTTAAAGGAGCGTTTGCGGAATTTAAACACCAACATCATTTTACTGAATTAAATGGAGGAACTTTGATGACAGACTTTTTTGATTATAAATCGCCTCTTGGTCTATTTGGGAAGTTGGCAGATAAGCTTTTTCTAAAAAAATATATGACTGACTTATTAATCAAAAGAAACTTGATAGTAAAAGAGTTTGCGGAATCTAATAAATGGAAAGAGTTATTAAATTAAAAATAGTACTGTGTACAACACTGTGTAAAATTAATTGCTATTGCAGATCTTATTACTTTAAATCTTGCCTGCTTTTATATTCGGTTTGCTTTTGCTAAATTCGGTTCTTAAATCACGCAACTAACATTACACAAACCGTTAGGCACAATTAAACAACATATATGAATTGGAAATTTTGGAAAACTCAATTGGAACCGTTGAAGGAACGGAATATTGATGAAATAAAAAGAATATGCAAAGTTCTTTTCATTGACGACAAGGCCTTTCCTGTGGTCGATATTGTCAAGGATGCAGGCTGGATAAACACAATTCGAATTAAAGATGCAAACTCCCTGGAGCAAATGGAAATTAGAGAGGCTCATATCTTAATAGTAGATATCCAAGGGGTTGGAAAAAAACTAAAATTTAAGGATGAAGGACTTGGGCTTATTCTGGCCTTAAAGCAAAAATACCCCAATAAGAGAGTTATCGTTTATAGTGCTGAAGACCAGGGAAAAATACAAGCATTCCATGCAGGAATAGATGCAGCAGATAAAAGATTAAGTAAGCAAGCTGACCCGTACGAATTTCAAGTTGCAATCGAACAATATGCAACGGAATTATTCTCTCTTGACCAATGCATTAAAAGGATTCAGAATCAGATAATTAAAGAGTTTGGAAGGACAATGGAGAGTGAAAAGGTAATTGCTAATATGAATACACTTTACCAAAAGCAAGATTACTCAACTAATAAAGTCGCCAAGGTCTTTAATATTCAGAATGGAGCAGCCATTTCAAACATTATTCAATTATACTTTACTGTTGCTGGATGAAATATGTAATCGTCAATAAATCTGGAATAGTAGCTTTGTCTAACCTAAACGATGAGAAACTCATTTCAGAAATCCAAAAATGTCAAAAAGAGTTCGAAAGAGTAAAATGTCCCATTTCGGGAAAGTATAGAAGACAGGGACTACTGTCTCTTCCAAATCATAATATCTTCATTTCTACCGATGAAGATATTACTAACAAGATTTTCAAACATAAACTATCTGGAGTTAAAATTCTTGGCGATTTACTGGATAATGATATTACAAGAGTTAAGCATATTGAGAGTCAAAAAACGAGACGACTCAAACACAATCTAATAAATCACAACTCAAATATTCTGCAAGAATTATTTAAACTAATTCCACAAGACGCCTTTAAAGCTCAGGCTAACCATGTTGATATTATCCAAAAACTCATTTCCTCTAATCCAAGAAAGGGAGCTTTTACGTATTTAAAAGTTCTAAAAAGTGCAAACCTCATGAAAGCGGAATTCGAGGTTTATGAAATGTTCAATACAGTTAACCCTTATTTAGACTTTCTAAATCATCCAATTCACAAAATATTGGTTCTTACTCTAAATCCTTTTTGGTTAGACCTAGTGGAACAAAATGTGAATATTAACATAGCGCCATGTTTTGATAAAGTATATGTGGATTACAAGTCGATTTCAGTTGCACTATCACATGTTTTTGACAATATTGCTAAGTATGTCATGCCACATTCAGATTTAGTAATATCCTTCCAAAATGAAGCAGGTTTTGTTTGTGTTCAAATGAATATGCAAAGCTTGAAAGTCGAGGAAAACGAAATACAAGAATTATTTACTGAAACAAAATCGGGTAAATGGGCTAAAGAGTTAGAATTAGATGGTGATGGAATTGGAATGTTTGCAATAAATAAATTGATAACCCTTAATGAAGGTTCAGTAGAGTTTATAAAGGATTTTAATGGTAGAGGGCAAATTTTAATAGATGGGGTACCATATGAAAATAACCAATTAATTATAAAACTTAAAAAAAGTGCCTAACAACACCTATACACAATGCCCTTCGGGACACTGCGCATAGCCAAACCGTTAGCCTTCATAAAAGATAAGAATGTATATACACAGAATTATAATAAAAAAGTTTAGGCACTTAGAAAATGAAGAACTAGGGCCTTTTAATTTTAATAATAAATCATCGGACCTAACTGTTTTTGCAGGTCCAAACGGGAGTGGGAAAAGCTCTGTTTTAGAATTGATTGGATATGCTTTGTCAAGCTCTTATTCTTTGGGTTGGCAATTATCGAGAACCTTTAACGGTTTTTCTTTTGAATTATCATTAGGTCTGAACCCCGAGGAAAAGGAAATTATTGTTGATTCTTTACGTGAAGAATTAAAAGATATAGAGCAAAGAATAGCATCAGGAATTGAAGAAATTGATAAAAAAGAAGGGATTGTAGAAGCTGTTAAAGAAACTCAGAAAAATCAATTTATTGAACAAACTAAAAGACCTCACAAACATCAATATGATATATTAGAATATCTCAAGAATTCTAATTTTTATTTCCGAGCATTTGAATTCAATGAGGGCGAATATGCTAAGAACCCAACTCTTCATAATCAAATTCACAGTTATGTGACTCGAGAGTTAAAAGACAAACTAAAAAGGTCTTTAGGTTTCTTTCTTAGGGCAGATAGAAATTACCCTCAAAAAGGGTTTGACAGAAAAAAGATTTTCTCATTTGATAGTGTTAAAAGAAAAGAGCATTTATGGTCAATGGCTTTCAATACTAGTGAGATTCAATATCAGGACATGTATGAATTTCTTGTCCAACAGCGCTATCATTACTTGAGAGAATTAGGGAACTACCATAATCAGAAGAATAAAGGAGTAGAAGTGCCAGCAGAGGAGCCTTCTGATCCAATAAAACCTTATGAAAAGCTTTTGAACAAGCTTTTCCCTGATTACAAGTTTGCAGACATGAATGAATCTATTCCGTCAAACCTATTCATTGAACTTCCATCAAAGGAAATAATCACATTTAATGATTTATCATCAGGTGAAAAAGAGGTATTCTTTATTCTGTCTTTCTTCATTAGACATAATGTCGAAAACGCCATTATTGTTATTGATGAGCCAGAATTGCATCTACACCCTGAACTTTCAAGACTTTTAATACGCAATATAAAGTCTATTAGGAACGGTAATCAAATTTGGATTGCAACACACAATCCAGAAATAATTGATGAAGCTGGAAGAGATAAAGTTGTTTATGTTGCAAGAGATTTATCGACTCGCAAAGCAAAATTTGTCAGTGGCGATAAAGAAGATGATGTCATAATTCAACTTAAAAACTTGTTTGGTTATTCTGGATATATCGGTGTCTCGCGAAAATTAGTCTTCTTAGAAGGTGATAACTCAAGTCCCGATAGAAAGTTTTATAGCACCCTGTTTCCTAAAAGCAACTCAGATTTTAAACTAATACCATCTAATGGTAGTGATAATTTAAACAGGATAAATAGTGCAATAATGTCAATAATGGATTCCAATTTAGGTTGGATGACCTTCTTTTTAATAAGAGATAAGGATTACTTGACTGAAGAAATGGTCACAAAATATCGTTCTCACTCTTCGGGAAAAGTATTCGTTTTACAAAAACATGAAATCGAGAATTATTTAATTGATGTATCACTAATTAAGTCTGTACTTCTTGAAATTTTTGGAGTTGACAAATCGGAAGAAGAAATATTGAGTTTGCTATATCAGACGGCTCTTAATTTATCATCCCAAGTAATAAGGGATATGATAAGCTTTAGGTTAAATCTTAGTCTTAATCCTCAAGATTTTTCCATTGGCAAAGTTCTAAATGGTAATTCATATTTCAATCAAAATGGTTCCGAACTAGAGATCAATGAAGATAAAAGCAATGTTATCGAAACTAAGTTTATTGAAACTTCCGAAAAAATAGGAACCTCATTAGCATCCTCTTTAACATCAGAATCCATTAAAGAAGTAATAAATAATTGTGAAACAGAAGTTCAGAACAGCTTATCAAATAATGAATGGCTCAGTCTTTTTCCTGGGAAAGAATTACTCGAAGGTTTGGCTAAAAGACTTGGGATTTCTAATTATATAAGTTTCCAAAACTCACTTATCAAAGAATTTTCATCACACCCTGAGAAAGTGGATGCTGAATTAAAGGAAATATTTAAGAAAATAAACGAAGGCTAACAAGGTGTATAGTGCATACCCTTCGGGATACGCACCATACACGGACCGTTGTGTGCTATACTAAATAAATACTCAAGAATTGAATAAACTTCTAAAATATAGAGAAAAACTTAATTTAACTCAAGAAGAGTTAGCCGAAAAATCGGGTGTTTCAACGAGAACCATCCAACGAATTGAAAAAGGAATAGAGCCAAAAGGATATACTTTAAAAGTTTTGGCAGAAGCATTGGGAATAGATCAAAAGTATTTACTTAATAAACCTGAAGTTTCCACTGAAATAGCTATTAGTGTTATTAAATTAATAAACCTTTCATCATTACCTTTTGTCGTCCTTCCTTTAGGGAGTATTATAGCTCCCTTATTATTAATGGTAATTAAAAAGCAATTTGATCCACTCGCTAAAAACATTATTTCGATACAAATAGTTTGGTTTATCTGTTCGGTAATAATCTTTTTTTTCTTGGTTTTATTTGTTAAAAATAGCCCTATTGTATTATTTCTGTTTTTTACCATTGTGATAAATATTACTATCATTCTAATTAATGCGTTTTCATTGACAAAAAAACAAAAATTATATATCTCACTCAATAACAGCATAATATAACAACTGTCATGTAAGTGTCATATATTTGTCAGGTATATTTTTGCTTCTTTTTTATGGATTTGATGAGATTTGTTATCTCAAACATCACTAAAAATTCAAAATGAAAACACATCAACTATTTTTTGTAATCTTATTAATTCTTACAGTAAAATACAGTATTGCTCAAGTCGAAAAAAAATCTGATTTATTTATTCAATTAAAAAAACAGATAGTTTAATGTTTAAGGAAGGCTTTAATAAGTGTAATTACGCTGCTTTAAAAAAAGTACTTCATCAAGATTTAGAGTTTTTCCACGACTTAGGTGGTACTCAAAATTTGGAACAGTTTTATGACGCTTTTTCAAAAAATATCTGTGGTAATTCAAATTATAAACCAATACGAAAATTACTGCTTGAAACCCTTGAAGTGTATCCTTTAAAAAATAATGGGAAATTATATGGTGCTATTCAAAAAGGGGTACATAATTTTTATATTAGAGAACCAAACAAAGAGCCTTATATAACAGGTTATGCTAAATTTATAACCACTTGGGTTTTAGAAAATGGAGCCTGGAAAGCTAAACGAATTTTTAGCTATGACCATAAGCCTGTAAAAGATTATGGTAAAAAATTCAATGCTAATTATGCGCTTCCTTTGTTTGATAATGACCGAAAAATAGAAAAATTATTAATAAAACACAAAATTCCATCTATAGCAATAGGACTCATTAAAAATGGTAATCTTCAACAAATACGAACATTTGGAAATAAAAAGTCAAGTAAACCAATCTCGAATAGCAGTATTTATAAAGTTGCCTCTTTAACAAAACCAATCACTGCCTTTGTTGTATTAAAACTTATTGATGAAGGCGTTTGGAGTTTAGACGAACCTGTTTCAAAATATTTTATAGATGAAGACATAAAAGATAGTAACCATTTAAATAAGCTAACGACAAGGCATATTTTATCTCACCAATCAGGTTTTCCGAACTGGAGATATTTAACAGATGATAACAAGCTATTTTTTCAATTTGAACCAGGAACAAAATGGCACTATTCTGGAGAAGGCTTTGAGTACTTGCGTAAAGCAATTGAAAAAAAATTGAACCGTCCTTTTGAAAAAATTGCACAAGAAAAATTATTTGATCGTATAGAAATGCAGAATACTCATTTTTATTGGTCAGAAAAGATGGATGAAAATCAATATGCAGCGGAACATGATGAAAACGGAAAACCGATAAACTATGAAAAATATACTACTGCAAATGCTTCAGCAAATTTACTAACGACAGTAGAAGATTATTCTAAATTTTTGATTCACATTTTAAATGGAGCTAATCTGTCAGAAAAAACGTATCGAGAATTTTTAAAAGTTCAAGCACACGAAAAAGAGGGAATTGATTGGAGCTTAGGAATGCAAATGCTATCTGACTTACCAAATAATGAAACAGCATTTATGCACACTGGTGGCGATTATGGTATAAAAACAATAGCTATCATCTTTAAAAACTCTAAAGATGGATTAGTATTATTTGCAAATTCAGAAAACGGAATGGTTTTATGGCAGAAAATTATATCTGAATATTTTAGAGAGACTGGAGAAGAAATAGGGAGAAGGAATTTGGAATAGACTAAAAAAGTACGGCACACAACACGAGGGTATAGTTTATTATGGTTATATGATTAATTTGAAAAAGTAAATGCTTAACTAAAGTTTGTGTTTTGTTTGCTAACTTTATAGCTAAAATATCACAACAAACCATACCCCAAGCGTTGGCTGTAATTTGAAGAATTTCGTAAATGGCAAAAATATACGGAACAATAGAATCACTAAAATCCTTAAAATCAGAATTAGAAAATAAGGGAATTTCCAGATTTAACTCTGTAAAAGAGATTAATGATTTTTTGTCAAATTACAGTAGGGAAAAACTCACTATTCTAAATAATGCATCTGATATATTAGAAAAAGAATACTTTGGAACTTGTACCAACCTAAAACAAAGAGTGCGGAACAAAGCTGAACGAATCAATTTAGAAACTGAAAAAATAAATAATCGAATTTTTGACTTACAAACAAAAATTGATTCCTTTAATGGTAAGGATACTAAATTTCTGAAAAAACTAATCTCAAGTATAAGAGTATATTTTCTAAGAAATAAATCTAATTATTTAATAAAAAATAAGCCTGAACAAATAAGATCATCAGTAAAAGACATCTCTAGAAATATTGAAAGTGATAAACTTTTTATAAAACAATACGAAACTGAAAAACAAAACTTGATTGAAAAAAGAGCAAAATCTAAAATCGAAAAATTAGAATATACTCGCAATGTTTTAGAAAACTCAAAAAATCTAATTTCAGGAGCAATTGGAGAAAATTTAGTTGTAAAAGAAATTAAAAAACTTTCAGATGATTATGTTCTGATTAATGACTTCAATTTGAGTTTTTCTCGTCCAATTTTTCACAAAAAATATAATCAGAGAATCTATTCCATACAAATTGACCATCTTTTAATTTCAAAAGCAGGAATTTTTATAATAGAAACAAAAAACTGGAGCAAATCATCTGTCAATTCTATTAGTTTAAGGTCGCCAATTGAACAAATTGAAAGGTCGAATTTTGCTCTTTATGTCTACATTTCGGAAAATATAACTTTAAATGAACACCATTGGGGAGAACAAAGGGTGCCAATTCGAAATCTTATCGTAATGATTAATAATAAACCGAGTGGTCAATTTAAATACGTTAGTGTAAAACTGCTGAGAGAATTAAATGATTATATAAAATACTTTGAACCTGTTTTAACAGATAAACAATTTAATAGAATAGTAACTGAATTAAAATAAATTAAAAACTACAGCCAACACCGTGTATAATTCATTGCTAGTTAGTGTCTACTTGCGAAAGTCCTAGCGGGCTTCCTATCTGTGTTTTATTTGCTAACTTTAGTACTTAAACAACGCAACGAGATCATACACCAATACGTTGGCAACAAGCTGAAAACCGAAAATTATTGAGAAAAACGATTTATATAATAGCATTGATTTTATTAATAATCGGAATACTATTGTTTGAATTTATGCCTTTCAATTCAATGGTCAGTTTGAAATATGAAACACGTGAATTGACTGATTGTGTTTCTGTCGTTTCAGGAATTAATTTATGTCGAGCAATCAAAACATTTCACGTTTTAGCAATTTTTTGCGGACTGACTTTTATTGGACTTTTAATTTATCGCAAACGGATTTTGAAAAATTGAGAATTATAAGAAAAACATTGACCATAATAACCTTAATCCAATTATCAAGTTGCGGAGTAAAAGAAATGGAATTCGAAAAATCTAAATGGAATGAGAGATTTGACGGATATTATGAATATAGAGAAAATATGGTTAAAGACTTAATGGAAAATCATCTTGAAAAAGGAATGGAATTAAACAGAGTCATTGAATTGTTGGGAGAACCTGGAAACTATCACAACAAAAAAGAGAACGAGATAATTTATGAAATAATGGTTGACCATGGTTGGAACATTGACCCAATGGAAGGAAAAGAATTGCATATTGAATTTGACAAAGATTCAATAATAACTAACTATAAATTAAACCATTGGGAACATTGAAAAAAAGCCAGTTGCCAACAAAGAACTAAGATAAAAATCCTGCAATTTACAACTACAGTACTTTTATATTCTCCATTGTAAGGAATAGCGTTTTTAACTATAGAAAATGCTGTCGCTGAAAGGGTAAATGGCATATTAAAAGATGAGTTTTACTTAGATCAAACCTTTGATAATGTGATACATGCAAAAAGAGCTACAAAAAGTGCAATCAATCTATACAACCAAATAAGATTACACGTATCTTTAGACTATAAAACACCAAATATGGTATACAAATTAACAGCCTAAATCAATTTTTAACCTGTAGTCATATTTCAGGACTAGACATTAAAAAAACAGATGAAAAATAAACTACTAGCGGTAATATTATTTTTTGGTGTATTATCTCTCAATGCACAAGAAATAGATGACAATCAAAATGACTCTATAAGACGAGCAAAGTTTAACGACTTTATTGGTAAAATAGTTGGAACGAATACGGAAACACCAAAATCGAGTTTCATCTTTGATATAACTAAAAGTCCTGAATTGAATTTCAATATTCCTTTAAATAAAGGAGTTTTTAATCAATTCTATATTGATGGTAAAATAGCTTCTTCAAATGATTATACTCCTTTAGTGAAAAAAGGCGAATGGCTGCCTGATTTAGGAATAAACATTAACTATACTAAATTCTTAACTACAACCACAAAATTCTATACGTCTGATATTAACAGCCGATTTAATGGTGACATAGATAAAGCGACCATTGATGAAGCTTCACAATTATTTTGGTCTTGGGTAAACTTTAAAGCAGGATATAATTATTCAACACTAGAGACTTACAATGGAGATTTAACATTATTGAATAAAGACAAATTTTCAGAAGAGAATTTAAATAGCTTCGTAGCAAAGACTGACCTAAATTTTTTCTTCTATCCTTCTAAATCTAAAATCAAATGGTTATCTATCAACGGAAAAGTAGGGTTTGACTTTAAAACAAATGACAATAATTACTCATCCCTACCATCAGTAAATATTAGAGAAATTGAAACAATTATAGATGCTAATGGGAATATAACTGAAGTTTCATCAGATGAAAAAAATGTAAGACAAGGGACTATAAAAATTAAAAATTCGTCAAGCATTAATTACAATTTAATGGCTCTTATTTCTCCAGCGAAAGATTTCTATATTGGACTCAGTACTTATGGAAAACAAACTTTAACAAAAGAATTAAAATCAACCGATATTGGATTTGGACTAACTATTCCAATTACTAAGAAAAAAGGAACTGATAAGACACTTGCAAGTTTCACATTAAAATATGACATTCCTGATCTCAATAATGATCTTAGTAATCTGGATTTAAAAGAAAAAGGAACATTAGGATTTTCAATAGGTTTACCAATCAATATATTTGGAAATAACTAATGCCAACAATGGCTATAATTAATATGGGTTTTGGTGCTGGACACAAAAAGTACAAAGCTTTTAAACTATGTACGCCAAATCTTTTGATTATGCTTTAAAATGAAAAAGATAAAACAAAATAAAAAGTTTTGGCTAAGTGCTTAAATCGAAAGTTCACTACTTTTAATTCCCTTGCTAAACATAGCCTAGACCGTTGTTTACCATTAAAAAAAAGCCATCCGCACAGTAAAGCATATTTCATTTTGCTAGTGCCTCAAAAAATAAAAAGAGCTTGCCTTTTCCCATCGCTCATTACTGTTTAATGATAATTTTTATACTCATTTAGTGAGTGTTTTAAAATTGTTGACTACATTAGTTGACTGAATTAAATAATTCAAAAAATGAACCGAATAAAAGAGGTTTTAGAAGAAAAAGAAATCAAACAAATCTGGTTGGCTGAACAATTGGGAAAGAGTTACAATATGGTACACTCTTATGCTCAGAACAAAAGACAACCAAGTTTAGAAGACTTATATAAGATTGCAGAAATATTAAATGTAGACATTTCAGAACTACTTGTCTCAAATACGAATAAGAAATAAAATATGGCTAAAAAAAAGCAAAAAACTACTGATACACAAAACCTAGAATCAATCCTGTTTAATTGCAGAGAGTATTTACGAAGTAATGCTTCACTAAATGATAAAAGAGATTTACTATTAACGCTCGTTTTTATGCGCTTCATTGGTGAGAAGTTTGAAAACACTCAAAATGAAATGAGGCAAGAATGTATTGATAACGGAATTACAGATGAAGAAGTAATAAAATCTTTCCTTAATAGCCCAAGCAGATATAAAGGGATAGCCTATGTTCCTGAAGCTGCTCGTTGGAATACAATTATGGAAAAGCCTGGAGCAAAATTGAATGCTGCGTTAGATGATGCAATTCAAGAACTTGAGAATAGTGGTGATGAGTTAAAAGGCTGTATTCGTATTGGTTTGTTTACTTCAATAAATCTCGATGCCAATGTGATTAAAAAGGTTGTTGACGAGGTAAACAAAATATCTCACAAAACCTTTGGAGAGGAGAAAGATTTAATTGGTCGTGTGTATGAATATTTCCTAAAGTCCTTTGCAGTAAATGCAACCAAAGAAGAGGGCGAGTTTTATACGCCACACGATATAGTGGAGTTAATAGCTGCTTTTATTGAGCCGTATGATGGAACGCTTTACGACCCTTGTTGTGGTTCTGGAGGTATGTTTATTCAGTGTGTTAAGTATGTAGAAGCTAAACAAGGTGATATAGAAAAGGTAAATGTTTATGGGCAAGAACGAGACCCAGCTACGTATCGTTTGGCAAAAATGAACCTTGCTATGCGTGGTATCTCACATCATCTAGGTGAGCAAAATGCTGATACACTTTCTAATGACCTACATAAAGGTTTAAGTTTTGATTTTATAATGGCAAATCCACCATTTAATCTTAAAAAATGGTACAACCCAAATTTAAGTAACGATAGTCGTTGGGCAGATTATACTACACCACCTGCAGGTAATGCAAACTATGCTTGGATATTACATATGCTCTCTAAATTAAAAGCGGGTAAAGGTATAGCAGGTTTTCTGTTGGCTAATGGTGCTTTAGGCGATGACGATGCTATTGCAATTCGTCAAAAACTCATTGAAAATGACAAAATAGAAGCCATTGTGGTACTGCCACGAGATTTGTTTTATACCACCGACATATCTGTAACATTGTGGATTTTGAATGAAAACAAAAAAGGTGGTACTTGGCACGACCGCAAATTACGTAACAGAGAAAATGAGATTCTCTTTATGGATTTGCGCCAATGGAGAGAAAACCCAGTAAAAAAAGAACAAAAAAAGAAAATAGAGTTAAAAGCCGACCAAATAAAACGAGCTACCAACATCTATTTTAATTGGCAAAGTGAAGGTACAGAAGGTGCAAACTATGCAGAGCCTGAACAATACCGTTCAGTAGGTATGAAAGAGTTAGAAGATAAGGAATATTCACTTGTACCAAGCCGATATATTGAATTTGTTGATCGTGACTCAAAAATCAATTATGACGAAGTACTCACCGAAACAGCCTCAACTGTTTCCAACCTACTAAAGCGTCAAGAAGAAAATGATAAAACGCTTCGTAATGCACTAAAACAGTTGGGCTATGAGTGTTAATAAAGTCAAGACTAAAATGGTTCGACTTGGTGACTATATCGAGGTTTATGACTCAAAGAATATCAAAAATTTAGACTTGCCTTTTTTCGGTATAAATAAGGATAAAACCTT
This sequence comes from Tenacibaculum sp. SG-28, assembly GCF_002954385.1. Lineage (GTDB taxonomy): Bacteria > Bacteroidota > Bacteroidia > Flavobacteriales > Flavobacteriaceae > Polaribacter. Next base: position 701,677 of record NZ_MQVY01000002.1, on the reverse strand, counting down.
TATGCCTACAGTAGCGGATACGAATGGATTAGATAGATCTAAATATAAGATTATCGAGAAAGATGTATTCGTGTTTAGTGGGATGCAAACAGGGCGTGATGTTTGTATTCGTTTAGCTCTGTATGGAAAGGATGATTCTATATTAATCTCACCAGCCTATACTACATTCATCGTAAGAGATAAATCAGAACTATTACCAGAATATTTATTCATTCAGTTTAATCGATTTCAAATGGATAGGTATGGATGGTTTCTAAGTGATGGCAGTGTTCGTTCTAATCTTGACTGGGATGTATTTTGTGATATTCAAATCCCACTACCAGACATCGACACGCAACAAGAATTAGTCGATACTTATAATGGTCTAAAAGCATTAGCAGAACAGAACGAAGCTTTAATTAATCCACTTAACCAAGCTTGTCAAGCCTATATTGTGGATTGCAAAAAGAAATATCCAGAAGTTGAATTAGGTGAGTATATTGAGGAGTATGATGTAAAAAACTCTGATAATAAAATTAAAACTGTAAAAAGTGTTTCTGTAACCAAGGAATTCAAAGATACTAATGCCAAAGTTGATAAAAATAATCTTCAAGGATATAAATTAGTACCACCAAACTATTTGTCGTATGTGCAAACTACTAAAAATGAGAAATGTTTTGCAAACGCTTTAAATACTTCAGATGAAACATATGTAGTAACACAAGTCAATAAGGTCATTTTCTCTAAAGATAATAATGTATTGAATATTGGTTTTTTACACTTAATTTTTAAAGGTGTTGAATTTGACAGGTATGCACTTTTCAATTCTTGGGGCAGTGCCAGAGAAACTTTTGATTGGGATGAATTACGTAGGGTGAGTATTCCAATTCCACCACCAGAAGTACAACAAGCTATAGTAAACCTCTACAACTGTGCAGAAGAGGCTAAGAAAATAGCAAACGAAGCACGTGAAAATATGCAAACACTTTGCCCTGCATTAGTTCAAAAGGCAATAAACGGATAACCATAAGCGAGAATATTAATATTATGAAAAAAGGGAAGTTTTACGAAAGCGACTACGAAGAGGCTCTTATATACTTATTGGAGCAGCAAGGTTGGACATATATTTATGGTGGTAATATAGCTCGCAATAATCGAGAAGTCTTAATAAGTGATGATTTAAGCACGTATCTAAAAAAGCGATACAGTGAATTAAACGATTCTGATATTGAGGAGATTACAAACAACTTGCGTTACACTAGTGGTCAAACACATTTTGAGTTGCTTCGTAACACCTTTCATTTAATTCGTGATGGCTATCGCTACACTCGTAGTAGTGATGGTAAAATATTCGATATCGAATATCTAGATTTTGAGTTTGGCAACACCAATAATATCTATAGTTGTGTCAATCAATTTGAGGTTGGTTATGGCTTAAAAGCCGACATTCGTATACCAGATGTGTTATTGTTTATAAATGGTATTCCGCTTTGTATTTTTGAACTTAAAAACCCAACCGATGCTAGAGCAACTATTGCAAGTGCTTATGAGCAAATTCACGAAAGATATAAAAGAGACATTCCACATCTTTTACGTTACTGCCCATTATCTTGTATTAGCGATGCAACAGTCAATAATACCAAATTAGGTACTACCTACACACCATATAACCACTACTATGCTTGGAAAAAAGTAAATAATGAAGATGAATCAGCCAAAAAAGGGATAGACCAAATAAAAACTATAGTGGCGGGTGTATATGAACCTAATCGCTTTTTGGAAATCATACGTGACTATGTTTATTTTCCAGATAAAAATTCAGATAAAATTGAAGAGATAGTATGTCGTTATCCTCAGTTTTTTGCCACACGATTGTTAACCGAGAGTGTATTAAAAGCACATTTAGAAAATAGTCGTAAAGGAGGAACTTACTTTGGTGCAACAGGTTGTGGCAAAACCTATACAATGATGTTTTTGGCTCGTCAATTATCCTTACGTTGCAAAGAACTTGGTTCACCAACTATAGTAATGATTGTAGATAGAGACGATTTACAGACACAGGCAGGTAAATTGTTTTTACGTTCAGAAGAATTTTTATCGTTAGGAGCAGCTAAAATAATTAAAGACAGAGAAGACCTAAAAACGGAAATGTCCATTAGAAAATCTGGTGGATTCTTTATCTGCACAATTCAGAAATTTTGTGAAGAGATAGGCGAACTAAATACTCGAAAAAACATAATCTGTTTTTCAGATGAAGCACATCGTACACAAGTAAAATTAAATAAGCAGCTAAAAATAAAGGATAAAAAACCAGAAACTAAAAAAGAGATTTCCTCAGATAATTTAATAGAAACCACAGATAAACAAGATACATCTTTAGGTGCATTTATTACAAAGCCTTATGCGGAGCATCTGCGTATTGCGTTTCCTAACGCTACCTTTGTAGGTTTCACAGGAACGCCACTAGAAGAAACAATCGAAGTTTTTGGTGAGGTTGTAGATAGCTATACAATGCAACAATCTGTAGATGATGAAATTACGGTTGGTTTAAAATACATACCTCGTATAGCAAATGTTACACTAGATAGTCAGAAAGCTAAAGAGATAGACGAGTATTACAAACAATGTGCTGATGAAGGTGCTACCGAAGATGATATAGCAGCTAGTAAAAAAGCAATGAGTGCTATGGAAGTGATTCTTGGTGATGATGAACGTTTAGAGCGTTTAGTCAAAGATATTACAGCACATTACACCAATGCTTGCGAAAACAAAGTAGATGTCGTTCAAAAAGCAATGATTGTATGTAGCAAACGGAAAATTGCGTACCGTTTGTTACAAAAGTTTAGAGCACAAAATCCTGAGTGGTTTGAAGAGAAGAAATCACCAGACGATAGCAAGTTAACAAAGGAAGAACTTAAGAAGCTTCCAGAAATGCCTACCATCGCAATGGTTTCTACTAGAGGAGCTAATGACCCTAAGGATATGTATAAATATTTAGGTGATAAATCTAGAATTAAAAAGCTTGATGATGCATTTAAAATGGAGCATTCAAACTTCCGTATTGTGATAGTTGTAGATATGTGGATTACTGGTTTTGATGTTCCTTGTTTGACCTATTTATACAATGATAAACCACTTCAAAAACAGACGCTTATTCAAACCATTAGTCGTGTAAACCGCAAGTACGAAGGCAAAGAGTTTGGATATGTTATAGACTACATTGGTATTCGTGAAAATATGATGAAAGCAATGCGTAAGTTTGGAGGGAAATCATTTGGTCCGAGCGAGGATGATGTAAAACAGGCTTTGGAGGCTTTAATTATTGAGTTAAAAATAATTAGTGATGTATTTACTGATTTTGATATAACACCATTTACAGCCTCTAACACAACACCATTGGAACGTTTGGAATGTTTGTCTTCGGCAGCAGACTATATAATAACCCTTACTGAACAGCTTAACCTTAGCAACGGAAAAGATAAGCCGAAAACGGTTAGTGTAAAGACCTTTTTTATGGCTCACGTTAGACGATTAAGGACTGCTTATGACATTTGCCAACCATCAAATGTACTTACAGGTGAACAATTATCATTGTCGCAATGTTTTATGGCAGTAGCTTCGTATATCAGAAAAACATCAGGCGATAAACACGATACTGAAAGTATGAATCGCGTAGTTGAAAGAATGGTTGCAGAAGCCTTAAAATGTAACTCAGTTGTAGATATTCTTGATACAGATGTAGAAGAGAATATATTTAGTCCTGAATTTGTAGAGCAACTAGATAACATAAAACTTCCAGCTACAAAACTTGAAGTATTAATTAAGATGCTTCGTAAGTCTATACAAGAATACAAAGACACGAATAAAATAGCAGCAGAAAAATATGAGGAATTGCTAAATAGAACGCTTGAAGAATACCATAATAGAAGAGCAAGTTTGTCTGCTGATGAAGCGTCTTCGACACAAGCAGAAGCAGTAGATTCAATCATTCGAAATGCTACGCAACAGGCATTGGATTTAATGTCTAAATTAGGTGAGGATAAAGATAGCTTTAGAAAACTTGGACTGACTTTCGAGGAAAAAGCTTTCTATGATATTTTGATGCATCTTCGAGACAAGTATAACTTTGAGTTTGGTAAAGATAAAAAAGTAGGTAATTTAATTATAAACGATAAATGTAAAGTCTTGGCTAAGAAAATAAAAGAGTTAATTGATATGCAATCTTCGTTTACTGATTGGCTAAATAATAGTAATGTAAGAGCAGACTTGAATCAAAAAATATTCTTCTGCTTACATAAAAATGGCTATCCACCTCAGCATAATGATGAGGTCTTCGACCAAGTCATGGAACAAGTGGAAAATTTTAAAACCAAATAGAATAAGCCAACGCAAGTTCAAGCACATTTAAAATTTGCTCGTGCCTCACAAATTTAAAAGAGCTTAAACTGCAACGCTAGCAAGTTTTCGGAAAAAAAGCCAGTGTACAACAAAGAACTGAGGCAAAAACCAAGTAAAAAAGCTTTAATTTATAATTAAAGTAATTTTATATTCTTCATTTCATGGGATACCCTTTTTAACCATAGAAAATACTTGTTTTAATAGTTTATTACACACTGCTAATAAGCAAATTTTTTAATTTTCCTTTTGATAACAATTCTATCAATAAGTATCAACCCTACCTATAAACCACAACCTTCACTTCAAAATCGTAATACGCATTTTGTCCCTTAGCGTTTGGAGCCAAGTTTCTAATTGGTAAATAGCGCTTTATTAAACTTGCCTGTAACGCTTGAATATCCTTTTTAGTGGCTGGTTTGTTTTCCTCGGGAGTTAATAAAGTATCCACGATAGAAGCAATTCCAGAACCAATGGTGGCATTGGCAATTCCTGCAAAGGATATTTTATCTTTTGGATTCGATGGAATTTCTGCTTGCTCTTTTTCTGGTTCCTTTCCAACTACCCCAGCTAAAGTATTTTCTTTGGGTTTGGTTTTCGCTTTTCGCCACGCTAGTGATCTACACGAATTAGAACAGTACTTTTGTACTCCTCTTCTATTCGGAGTAAAGTACTCCCCACAATGCTTACAAGTTTGACTCTTTTTCATAATGTATCCGTAAACGAACGTTTATTTACGCTTAATTTTTAGTGAAACACGCTTTTTTATGTTTTTTTTCTACAAAATACCTCTTAGCGTTATAGCTAGTTCTACTCCAATTAAAACACATTTTTCAGTAAATACTGTATGGCCTCGTCTCGGGTTATAATGTTCTTTTTTGCTTTGAGTTTTGGAAGCTTTTTAGCCTGCTGCTCTTTTTCTAG
>NZ_MQVY01000002.1:167689-696354 GCF_002954385.1 Tenacibaculum sp. SG-28 | reverse complement strand
TATACCAAATAGTATCCTTTGCTCACTTTTAGGGAGCATTTTAACTACTTGATATACCACTTTTGCATCCAAATTCTATTCTGTATTGAAAAACAGGCGAAGTATACAAGGAATAAAATAAAGCGTGTGACTCTAATGTAGGCTAGTTCGGCTAATTCACTCTACGACACTCTACACCGCGATAAAGTAGGCTAGTGCACGATAAAGTTACCTACGGTACCCCTTTTTATTTAAAAAAATAGTCTTTTTACCTACTTCATTGCAATAACGAAGAATAATCCTCGGGTAATTCTACATCAATATCTCTGAGATAATGGCTAAGGGTTTCCATTTTAGTATGTCCGGTGATTAACATCAACTGACTTTTGGCCTCAAATGGGGTTTTGGTCTCCCGTATTTTTCGGTATAGTTTGGTAATAAAGGTATGTCTAAAACTATACAGACCATATCGATCGTCTAATCCAAAGTGGTCTTTTACCTTTCTAAACCTTCCGGTAAATTCTCCACGTTTATGCGATGCTTGTGCCTTCCAACTACCCAGTAAGCCATGTTTGGTAAACAAAAAGGCTTTCGGATCCACACCTTCCATATCGGGTAATTGCTGTAATAAGATATCCGGAATAATCTTGGTCTTTATCGGTTGGTTCTTGGTCTTTACATATAGCTTTTTGTCTTTTACATCAATATCCTCTACCCGCAATCGACATACCTCAATAGGGCGCAAAAAATTGTAGGAGATAAACTGCACAAACAAATACAAACTCGGATCCGTGCTTTGCAAATACGAATACAGTTTTTGTTCCATCTCTGGGGTGTAGGTCTTGTTACGCTTTGGTGTGGTTTTTAATACCGGTATTCTTTTGATAACATTATCCTGTAACAGTTCGTTATCTACCATTACCTGAAATAAAGAACTCAAGTCCGTACGGGTGTTGTTTCTGTTTATAGCACTTGTTTTTTGCAGTACCTCGTTGAGATATCTGCTCATGTCTTTCTTTTCTATGCTAGTGATTGGTTGGTTTATAAATCCGTTTTCGGTAAGCCATATACCAAACCTTCCGATTCTACTGCGATAACGCGACCAGGTGTTTTGGTTCATTACCTTTTGCTTTAACTCCATGGCAAAAGCAATGGCTTCTTTGCAGGTTTTCTCCTGTGCTTTCTTTGTTTTTGATTTTGATCTTGCTTTTACCTTTTTAGCAGCACGCACTTTTTTAACCGGAGCTTGTACCGGTTCGGGAATAATTTCTTGTACCGCAGGAGCTTCTTCAGTATCAAAAAACTTGCGTTTTAGTTCGGTATTGTCTTGGTAAGGATCAAAACCTGCTTTTAAAAGTTCTACCAAAGCCTTTTGCAAAGTCATTAAAAACGAGATGCGTTCTTTTTTGGTTTTAAATTTGTTTACGCCAGCCTTGATGTGCGGCTGTCGTTTTAGGCGTTTGGTTTTAGGATCTCGAAAAGAATAATACAAAAACCAATCCTTAGATAAAGCCTGCTTTTGTTGGGTACGAGACAGTTTAGACCACTCCGAAATCAACACTCCCCCAGTGTAGATTTTAGGCTCAGAAAAATTCAATTTCATATCAAAAACGTTTACGGTAGCGTTTACGGTACGTAAAAGTAAGAAAGTTATGGACATAAAAAAACGGATTGTTCCGTAACAATCCGTTTAAATTCAGTAGCTTACGCCTTGTAGCGGGAACAGGACTCGAACCTGTGACCTTCGGGTTATGAGCCCGACGAGCTACCTACTGCTCTATCCCGCGATTTGCGAGGGCAAATATACAACTTTATCTAAGAGTAACAAGAATTATGTGCAGTTTTTTATGGCATTTTCGTAGCTTTTTGCAACTTTATCAAAATATTAGGAAGGTATGCCTTGAAAATACTTCGTATTTCACGTAATTTTACCATAGCAAAACAACAACAATTATGAATACGTATAAAAAAGCATATATAGCAGGAGGATGCTTCTGGGGTATGGAGGATTTGTTTCGTACGCGCAAGGGTATTAAAGACACCGAAGTTGGCTATATCGGTGGCGAAAATGACAATCCTACCTATAAAAATCATCCGGGGCATGCAGAAGGTATCGAACTAACCTATGACCCTACAGAAACATCCTTTACAGAGATTCTAGACTATTTTTACAGAGTTCACGATCCGACCACCGTAGATCGCCAAGGAAATGACCGAGGGTCTAGCTATCGCTCTGCTATTTTCTTTCAAAACGAAGAAGAAAAAAAGCAATCGGAGGAAATGATAGAACTAGTAGATGCTTCTAACCGATGGCCTAGTAAAATTGTAACTACTTTAGAGCCCTATAGCAAATTCTGGCCTGCAGAAGACTACCACCAAGATTACCTGGTTAAAAATCCGAACGGTTACACCTGTCATTTTGAGCGTTTTGAAACTTTTTTATAAAAAAACCTCACCATAAATTAAATACCCTAAAAACGTGTTTCTGCTCTTTAGGGTATTTATTTTCTTGTTAAGAAAACAGTAATTTTACAATCTACTACAAAAAACATATGTATGTCTAAAACCTATTACGATCCATCCGATTTACGAAAATTCAGTTCCATAACAGAATGGAGCGAGGAACTCGGTTCTACATTTTTTGAGTACTACGGAAAAGTATTCGAAGAAGGAGCCTTAACGGCAAGAGAAAAGAGTTTAATCGCTTTGGCAGTGGCACATACAGAGCAATGTCCTTACTGTATTGACGCATACACCAAAGACGGTTTACAACGCGGGGTTACCAAAGAAGAAATGATGGAGGCCATACATGTAGGAGCAGCCATAAAAAGTGGTGCTACACTTGTACATGGAGTGCAAATGATGAAAAAGGTGCAAAAATTGGAAATGTAATGCCAATGTAATAACCATAGGCATCGAATATAGTATAGAAAGCGGATAGCACAATGAAAAAATCACTAGTAGCAAGAAATAACGATTTGGCAAATACCCAGCGGCAATTAGAGTTGTTATCTGGTGGTATTTTTACGGAAGAACTTCCTACGTTTGCAGCAAAAATAAAGGAGACCAACCAATATCCCTTACAACCAAAAAAACTGGAGGTTCTGCAAATTAATCTGGGCTACATGTGCAACCAAGTTTGTGCCCATTGTCATGTAGATGCCGGCCCCGATAGAAAGGAAATCATGACCAAAGAAACCATGGAACAATGCCTCCATGTGATCCAAAATTCAGGAGCACATACCCTCGACTTTACAGGAGGAGCTCCGGAAATGAATCCTAATTTTAGATGGTTTGTAGAAGAAGCTTCAAAAGTTGGAATACAAGATTTTATTGTGCGTTCTAACCTTACGATTTTACGAGCAAACAAAAAGTTTTACGACTTGCCATTATTTTTTAAAAAGCACGGCATTCATGTGGTATCGTCCATGCCACACTGGACCAAAGGAAAAACAGACAAGCAACGCGGCAACGGTGTTTTTGAAGCTTCTATCAAAGCACTCCAAGAACTAAATGCCATTGGATATGGAATACAGGGATCTGGGTTAGAATTGGATTTGGTATACAATCCTTCCGGCGCATTTTTACCAAGCGATCAATCGGCCATGGAAAAAGATTTCAAAAGGGCATTACAAAAGGATTTTGGCGTTTCTTTCAACAGTCTTTTCGCCATAACCAACCTACCAATCAGTAGGTTTTTAGACTATTTAATAGCCTCTGAAAATTACGAAGACTACATGCATGCCTTGGTGGATGCCTTTAATCCTGCCGCTGTTGCAAATGTAATGTGTACCAATACTATCTCGGTAAGCTGGGATGGTTTTTTGTACGATTGTGACTTTAACCAAATGCTAAATCTAAAGGTAGCCAGCAACGTGCAGCATATTGGTACCTATAACGAAAAAGTACTACTAGAAAGAAACATTAGCATACACCAGCATTGTTATGGTTGTACCGCAGGTTCTGGAAGCAGTTGTCAGGGAACAGTTGCCTAATACTTAGTACGATTTTTAGAGTCGCTACACTATTTATACTGATTCTAAACTCAAGCAAAATTTTAAGTTAGTACCTTTAGGCACGACCTAAGTAAAAATAAATTTCTTAGAATGCAGCATGTTGTAATTATTGGTAACGGTATCGCGGGAGTAACTGCAGCAAGACATATTCGAAAATATTCCGATGCTTCAATAACCATAATATCGAACGAAACGGAATATTTTTTTCGAGAACTGCATTGATGTATGTCTTTATGGGACACTTAAAATTTGAGCACACCCAGCCGTATGAAAAAGAATTTTGGAAGAAAAATAAAATAGCCCTGCAAAAAGGACTTGTAACCGCAGTAGATACATCGAATAAATCGCTTGTATTACAAAATGGCACCGCAATAGCCTATGATTCATTAATTATTGCCACAGGGTCCAAACCAAACAAATTTGGATGGCCAGGAGAAGACGCAAAAGGTGTTCTAGGTTTGTACCACAAACAAGATCTAGAAGAATTAGAACAGCTTGCTCCCAACAATACAGTTTGTAAAAGAGCCGTTATTGTAGGAGGCGGATTAATCGGTATTGAACTCGCAGAAATGTTTTACAGCAGAAATATTCCGGTTACCTTTTTAGTTCGAGAATCTAGCTTCTGGAATGGTGTGCTACCACAAGAGGAATCGGGTATAGTCAATACAGAGATTTTAGAGCACCACATAGACCTTAGACTTGGCACTACCTTAAAAGAAATAAAAACCGATGCGAATAACAAAGTAACCGCAGTAGTTATTAAAGAAACTGAAGAAGAAATACCCTGCAGTGTAGTTGGGCTAACCGCAGGCGTTTCTCCTAATATTGCCTTTCTCAAAGATGCTAACATAGCAACCGCTAAGGGTGTTGTAGTAAACCAATATTTAGAAACGAATATACCTGATATTTATGCCATTGGCGATTGTGCAGAACAAACAGAGGTACTTGCAAAACGAAGACCAATTGAAGCCGTATGGTATACCGGAAGAATGATGGGAGAGACAGTGGCGCAGACCATCTGTGGAAATCGTACCAAATACCAACCTGGTCCTTGGTTTAACTCTGCAAAGTTTTTCAACATAGAATACCAAACCTACGGTTGGATTCCTCCGCAAGCACAGGAGAACGAAAAAAGATTCTACTGGATACATAACGATGATAAAAAATGTATCCATGTAAATTACGATAAAAACACAAAAGAGTTCTTGGGCATTAATACGCTAGGAATTCGATTAAGACATGCATTTTTTGATAGAGTCCTTCGAGAGAAAAAAGCTGTTTCTTACGTATTGCAAAACCTGCGAAATGCAAATTTTGACCCGGAATTTTACAAAACCTTCGAACGAGAAATACTGCAAAAGTACAACGCAGAAAACAACACCAAGATTCCACTGAAGAAAAAGAGCTGGAAGCAAATTTTTAATAGTAATTCCTTATGAAAACAATAAAAAATATTGGTCTTTTTTTGTTTTTAATTGGTTTAGTAATTTTTTCAGGGACCGTTCTTTTTGGAGATTTCCATACCACAGCGAAAGACATCGATACCTTTCTAGCGCAAAAAGGATATAAAAACGAATATATTAAAGATTTTCTAACGGAAAATTTAGCAGGTAAAAAGGAAGTTTCCATCTTTGAATTCTCCAAAAGTGTACAAACTGCAGTAGCGGCTGCAAACCAACATTATGAGCAGCAAATTGCAAGGTACGATGCCGAAAAAAATTGGGATAAAAAAGGAGAACAATACCAATATATAATTTACGACAAACCCCATACCATAAGCTTTGAACTCGCCAAAAAAGTAGGCACTGGTTTTGTGAAAAATAATCCAATGCTGTTGTGGATACTAACCTTTGGTCTCGGTATTCTTGGCGGCGTAATGTATATTCTACCAGACCTTATACTACTTGGTCCAAAAGGAATTAAAAATGACGGTATTTACGTCCATGCGAGCACCAGTAGAGGATGGATCGCTTGGCTTGTTTTACTCTACTTGGTTGTTTTTTACCTGGCATTGTATTTTCTACCCGACTACCTGGTTAACTGGACCTTTATTTTAGATCCATTCAGTATTTTTTTAAATGGTAATCCTGCAAGCCAATGGTTTGTCTATGGGTTTCTATATTGCATAGTCATGCTAGTAATGGCCATTAGAATGTACATTAAATACCGCCATAACAAATACCAAATTATTCGAACAACTTCTGTTTTATTTTTCCAAATTGTATTTGCTTTTTTAATCCCGGAGCTAATGGCTAGTTTAAACATGCCTGGTTATGATTTTAAAAATGCCTTTCCTTTAGACTATGATTTCTTTTTTGAATGGAACCTAGAAAATCTAAGAAACTCTGGTGCTATAGGTCTATTTATTTTAGTTTGGGGAACCGTTTTAACAGTAATAATTGTTCCTGTTATGGTTTATTTTTTTGGAAAAAGATGGTATTGTTCCTGGGTGTGTGGCTGTGGTGGTCTTGCGGAAACCTTAGGGGACCCCTACCGACAACATTCCGATAAATCACTTAAGGCATGGAAACTAGAACGGTGGCTAATTCACAGTATTTTGGTTTTTTCTCTGGTAATGACCACTGTTACCTTGTACTGTTACTTTACCGGTGCCTATTCGTTTTTAGGTATCTCTTCCCAATGGATTAAAGACACCTACAGCTTTGTAGTAGGTGCTTGGTTTGCCGGTGTTATTGGCACAGGATTTTATCCTATTTTTGGAAACCGCGTATGGTGTCGTTTTGGTTGTCCGTTAGCCGCTTACATGGGAGTGGTACAACGTTTTAAGTCTCGATTTAGAATTACCACTAACGGCGGACAGTGCATCTCCTGTGGAAACTGTTCTACCTATTGCGAACAAGGTATTGATGTTAGAGCTTATGCGCAAAAGGGAGAAAATATTGTTCGCGCTAGTTGTGTAGGCTGTGGTATATGTTCGGCGGTATGTCCGAGAGGGGTTCTTAAATTAGAAAACGGACCAGAAAAAGGACGCATCAATCCAACAGAAATTTTACTGGGTAATGATGTGGATTTACTACAGCTCTTAAACGACAAATAACAGCGGTAAAACGGTCCTTTTCTGTCTGTAAAAAGAAACCTATTTATAGAAGAAGAATCGTACAAATATTGCTACTTTTATGCCCTATTCCTCGCAGTAATAAATTTGTAATTTCTAGCGTAAAATTTATGCTAATAATTGCAAAAACGAGCATCGTATACTGCTAAACAGTAAAAAATGAAAAGGATAGTAACCAAAAATGAAACCGCGAATTAACGTTATAATTCCTGCCTACAACGAGCAGGATTCTATTGCTTTTGTTATCAAAGACATCCCTACTGTTGTGGATGAAATAATTGTGGTAAACAACAATTCGACCGATAATACTGCAAAAAATGCAAGAGAGGCCGGTGCAACCGTTTTATCAGAAGTAAGAAAAGGATATGGTTATGCTTGCTTGAAAGGAATGGCTTATCTGGAAAATAAAGCACTACCGCCAGATATTGTTGTTTTCTTGGATGGTGATTACTCCGACTATCCGGAGCAACTCACCGCTATTATTGCTCCTATTGTTCAGAACAATATAGATTTTGTTATTGGGGCGAGAACTAAAGCATTGCGAGAACCAGGTGCCGTAACTCCGCAACAAATTTTTGGTAACTGGTTAGCCACGAGGTTAATGCACTCTTTATTTAATGCAAACTATACCGATTTAGGCCCTTTCCGAGCAATAAAATACGAAAAGTTACTCGCTTTAAATATGGAAGACAAAACCTATGGTTGGACTGTTGAAATGCAATTAAAAGCTATCAAACAAGGTTTAACTTATCAAGAAATACCAGTAAAATACCGCAATAGAATTGGCGTTTCTAAAGTATCAGGAACGGTAAAAGGTTCAATTTTAGCAGGAATCAAAATTTTAGGATGGATTTTTAAATACAGTACAAAATGAGCGTAATAGAGTATGGTATTTTAGTTGTATACACCATCGCTATAGTATTGATTTTTATGTATGCCATAGCGCAGTTAAATTTACTTGTTAATTATTTAGGCGCTAAAAAAAACCAGATAGAACGCCAGCGTTGGATATAAACCGTTCTGAAGAAATACCAATGGTTACCATACAATTGCCAGTGTATAATGAAATGTATGTGATGGAGCGGTTGTTGAATACTATTGTAAAATTAGAGTATCCTCGCGAAAAATTAGAAATTCAAGTGCTGGATGATTCCACCGATGCTTCTCTAATAACGACAAAAAAACATATTGAAAAACTGCAAAAAACTGGTATTGACATTCAACACCTAACCAGGGATAACCGAAATGGATTCAAAGCGGGAGCCTTAAAAGAAGGGCTTGCAAAGGCAAAGGGAGAATTTATCGCAGTTTTTGATGCCGACTTTTTACCAAAACCAAGTTGGCTGTTACAAACCGTCCCTTTTTTTAAAAATCCAGAAATTGGCGTAGTGCAAACGCGATGGGGACACCTAAATAGAAATTACTCCATCCTTACCAAAATTCAAGCATTTGCTCTGGATGCGCATTTTACCTTAGAACAGGTTGGTAGAAATAGTAAAGGACATTTTATAAACTTTAACGGCACTGCTGGTATATGGCGAAAAGCGTGTATTCTCGATGCAGGAAATTGGGAAGGAGATACCTTAACAGAAGACTTAGATTTAAGCTATAGAGCACAATTAAAAAACTGGAAATTTAAATATTTAGAGCATGTAGAAACACCAGCAGAGCTTCCTGTGGTCATCAGCGCTGCACGATCGCAACAATTTCGGTGGAATAAAGGTGGAGCAGAAAATTTTCAGAAGATGCTCAAAAGAATTTTGATCCATAAGCACATGGGTGTGAAATCAAAAATTCACGGAATTTTGCACTTGCTAAACAGCTCTATGTTCACCTGTGTTTTTATTGTTGCAGTACTGAGCGTTCCTGTGCTATACATAAAAAACGAACATGAAAATTTAAAGGGTTACTTTATCGCAATGGGATTTTTTGCAAGTAGTACCGTTATTTTTTTTATTTGCTATTGGCATATGTATAAAGCAACCTACGGAGAGAGCTGGAAGGATTTTTTGAAGTACACTGGTTCTTTTTTCTCTTTTTTCACTGTAGCCATGGGGTTTTCGCTACATAATACGATTGCTGTTTTAGAAGGGCACTCGGGTAAAAAAAGCGACTTTGTTCGAACGCCTAAGTTCAATATTAAAAATATAAGGGATTCCTGGAAGGATAATAAATACCTCCAAAAAAATATAGCTTCTCATGTTGTCCTTGAAGGCCTACTTGCTTTGTATTTTGCCTTTGGAATGTATAGTGCTTTTGTGGTTGGAAAAGATGGAGGCGACTTTGGACTGTTCCCCTTCCACCTTATGCTATGTATAGGCTTCAGTTTTGTTTTTTTGAGCTCTATTTTTTCTAAAAGCTAAATGCTTGTTTTTAAAAAACATACGGCACCGCTTCTTGTTTTTCTATTAGGATTACAATACGTATTCTTCGGCTATTTTGTCGATCGAACTTCGTTTCTAAATCTCTGTATCTCCTGGACAGGTCTTTTTATAACGTCTTATCTGTTGTATCGCCACAAAAGAGGTAACTTCTATTTTTTGGCAATAGCAGCCATAGTATTGCGAATACTTTTTATAGTTGCTATACCTAATTTATCCCAAGATTTTTACCGATTTATTTGGGATGGACGAATGCTTTTCGAAGGACTAAATCCTTATGTGTATTTACCGGAAACCTTTATTCAAAACCAGCAATTTCCGGTGGCGCAAGCCAAGGCACTCTACGAAGATGGGAACCTTAAACGGTAGTCATTACACCAATTACCCTCCGTTAAATCAGTTTTGTTTTTGGATTGCGACAGTACTTTCGGAACACAGTATTATGGGTGCCACAGTGGTGCTACGACTTATTATTATTACAGCGGAAATAGGAATACTTGTGATAGGTAGAAAACTTCTCTTACAACTAAAACTACCTGTAGCAAACCTATTTTATTATGCTTTAAATCCGTTCGTCATTATTGAACTAACTGGCAATTTACACTTTGAAGCTGTACTGTTGTTTTTTTTAGTGTACAGTTTGTATTTGTTACAAAAAAACAAGTGGATTACTGCTGCCATTTTTTTAGCATTTTCGGTAAGTGTAAAATTAATTCCTCTGCTTTTTTTACCCTTATTCGCCAAATACTTTATGGAGGGTGCTGTACATAAGACTAAAGCGCTTTCAAAATTACTTTGGTTTTACCTTGTCGTTTTTGGCACAGTGCTGTTAACCTTTGCTCCGTTCTTATCGAAAGCACTTATTGCAAATTATAGCGCATCGGTGGGTTTGTGGTTTAATAATTTTGAATTTAACGCTAGTTTCTATTATCTATTTAGGGCAATTGGATATACCTTTAGAGGCTATAATGAAATTGCAACCATAGGTAAAATTCTACCAATTCTTACCGTTGGATTTCTCAGCTATTTAAGTTTTAAAAGTAACCGTAGTTCTATGAGAGTACTGCTACAACACATGCTGTTTGCCCTCACATTTTACTATTTCTTTTCTACCACGGTTCATCCGTGGTATCTTGCTACTCTTGTACTGTTGTCGATATTTACCAGCTACAAATATCCTTTGGTATGGAGTTTTGTTATCGTACTAAGCTACCAAACCTATGCAAACACGCCATGGCAAGAAAATTTATGGTTTGTCGGTGCAGAGTATTGCATTCTATTTATATACATGTATTGGGAATTTAAAGGTCGTAAAAATAAGTTGCTTAAAAGCAAAGGATAGTTTTTGAAAGAATTTGCTACGATTTTCGTAATATTGTTATAAACTTTTTAATGTTTTATGAAAAAACTCACTATTAAAGATATCGCGAAAGCCTTAAATGTTTCTATATCAACAGTTTCAAAGGCCTTGAATGATAGTTATGAGATTAGTGAAACCACCAAAGAAAAAATCAAAAAGTACGCTAAAGCCCACAACTACCATCCTAACGTTACCGCTTTAAGCTTAAAGAGTAAAAAAACAAAAACTATTGGAATTATCATTCCAAATATGCTCAACTATTTTTTGCGCAAGTATTCAAAGGAATCGAAAAAGTTGCAAGCCAAAAAGGCTATAAAATAATTTCTTGTATTTCTAACGAGTCCTTCGACAAAGAAGTAGAAACTATTAACATGCTTTCCAATGGAAGTATCGATGGCTTTATCTTATCCTTGGCAGAAGAAACCTTGCTGAAAAAAAACTACACGCATATTGAAAATACTATAAATAATGGTATTCCAATTGTAATGTTTGATCGCATTGCACCGCATATCGATTGTGATAAAGTCATTACCAATGATTTTGAAGCTACAGTAAATACAGTAAAACACCTGCACAGAACTGGGCATAAAAACATTGCATTTGTCTCTACCATGAGCAAACTAAAAATTGGCGAACGAAGGTATTTAGGTTACTTAAAGGGTCTTGAAGACATTAATATGCCGGTAAATAAAAATCTAATTATTAATATTGAAGAGGAAGATTACAAGAAATACGAATCGATCCTTACGCCAATATTTAAACAACATGCAATTGACAGCGTTATTGCTACTGATGAATCTTCTGCGGTAGCGGCAATGAAAGTAGCCATTCGCAAGGGATATAGAATCCCTGAAGATTGCTCTATTATCTCTTTTTCTAATGGTATTCTAGCGCGGCATTCCGACCCAAAAATGACTACCGTCAGCCAACATGGTGAAATTATGGGAGCTACAGCCGCAGAGATGCTTATTAGTAGATTAGAGAAAAAGAATCTACAAAAAAACACAGAGACCAAAGTAATCCGAACAGATCTCGTTGTTAGGGAATCGTCTCGACCATTAGTAACTAAATAAACCGGAAATTTTAAAGGGTATAAAAAACAAAACCCACTCAAAATTTGAGTGGGAAAAATTGCTATGAAAAAGAAAAAGAAAGTGGTTTTTCAACCACGTTTCAAATATACAAATCTTTTTCAAAGTGCAAAATAAAAATCATTTTTTTTAACTATTCTTTAAGAGTATATTATTTTTAAGTAAATATTTCATACCAGACTCCGGACAAATAGCTTCATTGTTCGCGGAAAAATCTAGGCGATGTCCGTATTCACTAACCCATCCTATCTGTCTGGCAGGATTACCAACTACCAACGCATATGGCAATACGTCTTTGGTAACTACGGTACCTGCCCCAACCATCGCGTAGGTACCAATGGTGTTTCCGCATACAATAGTAGCATTAGCACCGATACTGGCTCCTTTTCTTACGATGGTTTCTTGAAACGCGTCTTTTCTTTGGATAGCGCTGCGAGGATTGATAACATTGGTAAAAACCATAGATGGTCCAAGGAACACATCATCTTCACAGTGTACTCCAGTATAGATGGAGACATTGTTCTGTACTTTTACGTTATTCCCCAAAGTAACCTGAGGAGATACCACCACATTCTGACCAATATTACAATTGTGTCCTATACTACAATTCGGCATCACATGGGTAAAATGCCAAATTTTAGTACCTGGTCCAATCTCGCATCCCGGATCAATAACGGCAGTCTCGTGCGAAAAATATGTATTTGTTTCACTCATAGTACACAAATGTAAAAAAAGTATTGGCAATAGTACGGCATTTCCTTGCTATTCTACCCGAAAGGTAATCGGTAAACTATAGCGAACTTTAACCGGTTTGTCGTTTTGCATACCTGGTGTAAATTTCGGTAGCTTATCTACCACTTTCGTGGCTTCTTTCTTTAGTTTTGCATGCGGCGCTCGAATCTGAAGATCTGTAATCTCACCGTTATTATCAATGACAAACTGGGTTAAAATTCTATAGGTACCAGAGCTCATACCAACTTCTTGTGCAATTGCTGCATCGAAATAATGACGTACATGTGCTTTTATTTTACGTTCTAAACACTCTCTGGCTTGTGCTTCTGTTAACCCCTCACAACCTGGAAATATTGGTGCTTTTTGTAAATGCATGAGCAACACCGGTTCAGGATCATCATCCGCGTCTATAATTTCTGGTTCCGGATGCTCCAAAAGACCCTCCACTTCTGTGCTAAGTGGAAGTGGTTCTTGCAGAAGATTTTCCTCCTTCGTACTATCGAATTGGTCTAACGGCACAACCTTCGGAAGCATTTTTTTTGGTACTTTTTGTTCTTGTACTACCTTTTTAGGTAACTTTTTTAATACCACAGGCGTGGGTATCGAATAAACTTCCTCGAGTACACTAGTATTGGAGTAAGCAATGGCTTTTTTAGGTACTGTTTCGTACTCTAAAACAAGATAAACTACCAATAAAACTAGAACCAAACCTAGTTGTGTAAATAGGGTAGAAAACTTTTCAAGCTGATTTTTTGGATATTTTTTTACTTTTTTCATAGTGCTTATAAATTATGTTAATCGATATAAACAGTACAAGAAATATGCCAATAAAAAAAGCAATCCGAAGTGGATTGCTTTTAACTATATATAAAATGAACTATTTATTCTACATTGAACGATATTGGTAGCGTATACCCAACTCGTACAGGACGTCCTCTTTGTTTACCAGGTTGCATTTTAGGTAACTTTTTAGCGATTCGTATCGCTTCTTTTTTCAATCTTGGGTGCGGTGCTCTCGCATTTATATCTTCAATTTCTCCGGTTTTACCAATTTTAAAAATTAAATATATTCTTTTCTTACCAGGAGCCAATCCTAATTCGTTTGCAAGTTCTGCGTCAAAATAACGCTTCACGTGTTGGTTCATTTTTTTATTCAAACAGGCCTTCTTTTCCTCCTTAGATCCTTTACATCCAGGAAAAACTGGAACGTCTTCAATAATCGAGAAAGGAACGTCTTCTATTACTTCTTCCTCTTCTTCTACCTCTTCAATCTCTTCTACCTCTACGGCTTCTGTTTCATCCGTTTCGGTAGATTCAATGATCGTTTCTTCAACTTCTTTTTCATCTTCAATAACTTCTATCTTTTCAGGAGCTGGTGGTGGTGGAGTTTTTGGTTTTGGTTTTGGTGGCTCTGGCTGTATTTCAATTGTCTCTTCTTCAATATCTGCAGACATATCTGCCATACCTAATTCTCCAATTATCTTATCATATGTTTTGTTCTCAATCGCTACATATGTTACAAACAAAGCTAAAACCAAACCTAACTGCACAAAAAGCTTGCTGTAATTTTCTAGATTTGATTTTGGATTTTTCTTAATTTCCATCCTATACGTTTTTAATAGTTCGCTAATTTAAATAATTTATTTCGACTTTTACAAAGTAATTTTTCAAATAGTCTTTTTTTTTGAAAAAAAGCTACCATTACTGCTAATGCTACTGCTATTCCTGAAGAATTTGCGAGAATATCATAAAACTCTCCTGACCTGTAATTCGTTGTTGTTGCTTGTAATACCTC
Organism: Tenacibaculum sp. SG-28; assembly: GCF_002954385.1. Lineage (GTDB taxonomy): Bacteria > Bacteroidota > Bacteroidia > Flavobacteriales > Flavobacteriaceae > Polaribacter. Next base: position 681,924 of record NZ_MQVY01000002.1, on the reverse strand, counting down.
AATAATTATGCCGTAGAGAAAGCAACAAATAAATACTAAAAAAAGGCGCTTTTTTTGACCCCAAAAACCTGAAACCATGCAAAAGCAAGGACAAAATAAGCAATTGCATGACCAATCTTGTCTACATTTGTAAAGGAAACTGAAGGTGGTTTAAGTCGAACGAGGCTTAAAACAGCAATACTAACAGTAATTAGTATTGCTATTACAGCCCAAATTTTTCTATCCTTGAATAAGTTCTTTATAAGCATCTGCTGATAATAAACTTTCCATTTGCGCAGTGTCTGAGATTTTAACCTTAATCATCCATCCTTTTCCATAAGGATCCGAATTTACTAATTCTGGCTCATCTTCTAAGGCTTCATTTAACTCTATTACCTCTCCAGCAATAGGCATGAATAAATCAGAAACCGTTTTTACTGCTTCAACAGAACCAAAAACCTCTTCAATATCTAAAGTGTCGTCTAGTGTGTCTACGTCTACATAAACGATGTCACCGAGTTCACCTTGTGCAAAATCTGTGATTCCTATTGTTGCAATCTCTCCTTCAATCGATACCCATTCATGGTCTTTGGTATATTTTAATTCTGATGGAATGTTCATTGTATTGTGTGTGTTTTTATTGTTATTAATGTTAATTTCCTAAATTGTAAACGATGTTAATTCCTGCATTAATTGCCTGACGAGGGAAGGTGGTAGATATTGCATAGTTAAAAGTTTGATGGTTGTAATAAAATGACGCTGTTAAGTTACTGCTCAAATTATAATCTGCTAAAAACTTTATTCCTAAAAGCGTTTCTCCTCCGGTTACTTGGTTGTTCTCTTCGTCGACACTGCGTATTAATGTTATGTTATCACGTAAAGAAATATCGGCTCTAAAATTGATATCCCCTTTCATGGTTTCTTTCTTTCCTGTAAATCTGGTTACAAATTTAACATCTCTTAGCTTATATCCAAAACCAAATACGTATTCTGTTCCATTTATATCGGTAATGGTATTGTTATTAAAATTTAACGTTAAACTTCGATCTCTGCGCACCTCTCCTTTAAAGGAAAGTGAATTTTTCATTCTAAAGTCTACTTTAATTAACGGTGAAAATTCGTCAATTAAAGTTGCAGACGAAATTAACAATTCCGGTTGAAAGTTTCCGGAGGTGTTTGCTTCTCCAAACTCATACTGTAAATTATTAGTATAATTTCCTATGGTATAGGAAGATCTATAGCCGTGTGAAAGGGTAAAGGAAGTAAAGTTTTTCTTAAACCACTTGTACTTCATAAAGCCATTGTATCGCAGGGTCCAATTTGGTATTGGAACATTTCTAAAAATACCAGTGTCTACCGAGTTAGGACTATTTCCTGAATATGCAGCGATAAATGCCGGAAGCATCACTTGCTGCCCATTTTCTTGAAACGCTGGGTCATTCGGGTTGGATGGACGAGGCAAACCTGTTTCATCGTATAAGCGATTGGCAATCGTACTTCTGTAAGCTCTAAAGTTTTGATACAAATTATCACTATTCGCAAACATAGTTCCTAACATAAAATGACTTATGCTATAGTTCCCTGTTTCAAAAGCTCGAATATTTTCGTTTTGTGCAAAACTTCCAAATCCATCGTTAATAATGTCTAACTGTTGAGAAATATTACTTGTTTTAATTCTGTTTCCGCGAAGGTCTATGGTTAAACTTTTCAAGGGTTTTACAGAAACCGTATAGTCTAATTTGGAGTTTTTGGTTTTTCCGTAGTTTTTGTTGTAATACGTATCGGTGGAATCGTTTGGATTTCTGGTAACCAACCAATTGTTAGCAATTGCATTGTTTAAAATATCGGTTTGACTTCCAAATACAAAACCAAGCGAAGGAGCCGTACTTCCATTGTAACTATTTCTTCCTAAGAACCCAACCGAAGGAATATATCCTTGTAGTAAAGTACCATTGTTTTGGCTGTAGTTTATTTTGGCTCTTTTAACAGAAGTCAATACATCGTACACCCCTTTGAGTGCCTTTTGTCCAAAACTTGCATTATTCTTTAATTTGACTTCCTTAGAAGCAGCAGTACTTTTTGCTTTTAACGACCCTTTTTGCACCGGCCCTTTTTTAGGTTGTTTTACAAAGAGATTTTCTAATTTAATAGCTTTGTAAATTTTTGAAAATCAATAGCAGTATTAAGGTTGTGGGTATTGGCATTCTGAATCATATTCCCAATTTTATCCTTTATATCGCCCACTACCTCACCAGCGTCGTTGTATATAGGACTCTGTGAAGTTCCCTGCCAATCAAAGTCTGCAGTATAACCATAATCTGCTGAAACAAATCCTAAAAACGGAAACTTATTCAAGGGAACTTTATAGGTAGCATTTAATTTTGATGGTAACTATTAGGACGTCCTACATCAAAAACTTGTCGTAAATATCTAGGTCTTCTTCCCTACCAAAGCTATCGTATATGTGACTATTGGTGGCGTTGAAATTAAGTTGTAACGACTTGGTTAAATCAAAACCAATGGTATAATCCCAATTAAAGGCAAAATTTCGCTGTTTAAGTTCTGGCTGCGGTGTTAACCCTTCAATCAGGTTTCTAGATTTTTGAGAACTATAATTTCGGTTGATTCTCGAGTTAACAGCGATAGTTTTGGGTACTGGATTTAAATTAAAATCTTTGATAAAGCGCAAATACTTGCTGTTAAAAGTATTTGATTTTTTAAAGGGCTCGACAACAAAAGGAGTAAAATTAAAATTATAATTTGCGCCTGCCATCAAGTTCTGATTGATAAACTTTTCAATATTGTAATCTTTGTGAAACTCTTCGTTATAAGAATAGGAAACAGAGAAATTCTCTACGTCGTAGAATTTCTGTTTTTTCTTACTCTCGGGGTTTCTGTTCTTTTTTACATTGATAAAACTAATACTTTTTCGCCTTGTATAATCTTGAGCATTGGCAATATTTTTCTTTGCCAACTCAGAACCATTTTCTTTTGCGTCTTCAATTTCAATATCTTGGAATTGCGGGTCGTATTTGGGATCTCTAAATTCCTCCCCATAGCTATAACTCATCGGAATTTGCATGTTCCACTTCGCTGGCATTAGCACTTTATTAAGCTCTATATTGGTTGCGATATTGTACTGCTTAATCTCCTCTAAACTTCGCTGTTGCACTCGATCCTCTACATTACCAAAACCAATGGTAGACATACGACCACCTAAAGAAATATTTGCGACATCAGCAAGGTTTGCATCTGCATTTACCACTGCTGCCCATCCTCCTTTGTTATCGAATCCAACTACGCGTAATTCGTTAAACCATACCTCAATTGATTTTGCAGAAGCCGACTCGTTCTTAACTCCTAACATCACGGTTCGTATTTGTGCCAGCGTCGGATTCCCTTTAACCGATATTTTTAAACCATTAGAACTAACTCCTGTATACACATCCGAGGCACTTCCGGTTCTTTCCAACTTTAAACCTGCCAATTCTTCTAAGAGAATTTCTAAATTGTTCTCCACAGGCCAAACTTTATCGGGCACTGGAGTTCCGTTGGTTGCGGAATAAATAAGTGGCTTTTCAATTTCGTAGTAATTGTCATTCAAATCGGTACCTAAACGAATTATAGCAGCGGTCTCTGAATTCTCGCCTTGCTTTGCTAACCCATCAGGATCCTCTGCGTGCAAATACATACGTAGGTTTTTATACCTTCGCATATCAATACTGATATTTTTGTAAATAGTTCTTGTAGAGTCTGCAGGAAGGTCGGTTACTTTTAGGGTAACAGACTGCTCGTTTTGTCGTTGAATTCTATTCGTTCCCTGTAGCTGCTCTCGCTGAATACCTGGAGGTAAAGCATATTTATCATTATTCTGTTCGATGTTCACCACACCGATTTCAAAATTATTTAATTGTTGGCTGTCTAAACCCTGGGTATACCTTCTCCAATCACTTCGTACAAGTTCTAACTCACCAAATCGTAAAACTACCGGAATTTTAAACTGCGTCACAAACATTCTGATAAAGCGTATGCTGTTAAAATCGGTAATACCGTTAATTCTTTGGTCGTCTTCAACATTTCGTATTGGGATACGAAATTGGTACCACTTGGTAGTTTGATTTTGGCCGTTTGCTAAAACAATCGTACTCTCCTTTTCATCTACGATATAGTTTTGTCCTAAACGTAAATCGCTTCTATCCATAGATATTTCGTATTCAAAATAACTACTCACCGGATTCATGGTTTGGTCTTTATTGATATCCTCTGTATCTGGGTAAGTGGTTGCGGAAGTAGGGTACGATTCTGTAGACTGATTTGCGGTAGGTGAATTTCCTTGGGTATTGTTATAGTCTTTGTATCGCGACAAAATAGAAGCATTATTAGCATCTAATTCACTACCTCTAAAAAATTGAAAATTATCCCCAGAAGGATCGGATAACTGTCGGTATTCTAATGGAAAAGGATTTAGCCTTCCGTTTATTGGATCTTCGGAAGTACTCGGTTTTTTCTCATCGGAATCGGATAGACCATCCAAACCAACATCTTGGTTAGTTCGCGCGAGATCCTCTGCAGCAAAAGCATATAAAATTGAAGGATTTATAGGCGTATATCCCCAAACTGATTCTCGTACATTATTACCTTCGATCTTTTCTCCATCTTCCGGCAGTCCATTTTCATATTGCTTGCTTCCATCACGTAAAATATCTTCGGAAATATTTCAAGATTTATAAAAAGTTTACCAGTGTAATTAGTAGGGTCGTTAGGATTTAAATTGGAAGGAAATCCTTCTTCTTCTGTAATCGAATAATTCTCGTAGGGATCCATTAGCCAAAATTGAATGTACTCTACGTTGGCCTGCTCGAAATTATTTGTAGTTAACGAACGCATGATTCCTCCCCAGTTCTCCTCTGGCTTTAACAAAGATACTTTGTCATTACTTGCATCAATGTCTGCCTCATCGGGATTGGTATTGTAATTGTAAGGGCCTCGCTCTGCCGGATAAAAAGCCAAATCTAGGGTTCGCACCAAATTTTGCTGGGTAATATCTAAATCGATATCAAATAACTCTTCATATCTAATTTGTCGTACCTGATCTCTCGATAATTCATTTTCATTGATATTGGATGGTCGGTTCGTAGTACCATAAAAAAGTTGGTCAATATTGTACCATGCTAATTTGGCACGACGGTTATTGTAATCTAATTGGTTTACTTGCTTACCGTCGGTTTCAAAACCTTGCGATTCTGGGGTACTGGCCAAAAACCATTGTTGAGGCGCATTAAGATTTATTGGTATTTGTGAAGCTTCAAAATCATCTACATAAGAAGTTGCCGTTCCGTTAACATCAATACCACTTGGTGATCCTGGTAGAAGATATGCCATATCCGCTCTTACCGAAACATTAGAAACCACATCGGTCTCTACAAAGGGGAGTTTATTTGCTAATTTCGTTAGATAGGGCACCTCAGAAGAGTAGTCTAAATTCAAACCTAGCATCACATTATTAATCGGTTCTCCTCCAAAATTTACTTTTGGCGTAATTGGTTTTTCACTAACGTTTAAAAAAGTTCCTCCTAGCGTAAAATCTTCCGAAAAGCGATGTTCTACGTCTACTCCTATAAAAGTTTTACGTTGTTGGTTAAAAAAAGTATTGTTTTCTACCGTAGCATTAATTGGAACTCCAGAAGCCTCTAAGCCAGGGTCGAGAATTTGTACTCTTCCCAATTGATAATCTACCACGTAATCTATTCCCTCTACGAGCTGTCTTCCTCCTGCGGTAACATTTACAGAACCTCTCGGAATATTAAATGCTCCTAGTGATATTCCTCTGCTAGATTCCGATTTGTAATACCCTTTTAGAAAGAATTTATCTTTGTTCTGGTATTCGTTTTTAGCTTGGATTTTAGTGGTTAAATACAACTCTTCAAACAAATATTTATCTTTATCGTTGCCAACTAGCTTATTGTCTAGATAAGAATTTGTTCCGAAGGGCTCAGGATCTGGGAAAATAACATATCCTTTTTGGGCATTAACAGTAGCCCCCTCAATAAAGTCGAAAAAACCATCTCCCCCAGGCACCTGATATTGGCTTTGGTCTAAACGATCTATATGAAATACCTGCATTAATGGCGTATTTCCGATATCAGAACTTACAGCGTTTTGTAGGGTGTTTTGTAGCGTTCCTGTTTCATCATCACGATACAATAATTCGAAACGAAAACCCTCCTGCTGCAGCGTATACGCGCTGATGGCATATACGTTTTTCATCATTAATTGCCAGGTTGGAAAAGGCTTGGAATTGTCATTGGATCTTGTTGTAGAGAGGATTTCACTTCGTAAAAGTTTTACTACTAAATTATCTGGTGCGATAATACCATCGTTTGAAAACTCTCCTACTTTAAAAACAGAGGTGCTACTTGGTGCGCCATTTTCGGTTGCCCCTACCACTGTATATTCATAGGCAACGGCTAATACCTCCCCATCGTTTAAACGTCTATTTAAGGAAATATATCCCAATTGGGAATTTAAAGTGTATTCATTGGGTTGTAATTTCCTGGCATTCTGTAAATAAGAATAATCCGAACCTTGTACTGTTCCAGTAATTCCTGCATCGGCAAAAGCATTGGTAAGTGTTGCAACATCTCGAATAGGACCATTTTCTACCAAAAGATCTTTTACTTTATTAACCTCATTGTATGGTAAATTGGATGCACCAACGCGAACCGGGCTTATCGAAGGATCTACCACAGTATTGTTTACTAAGTTATCGGAAGTTGCCGAGGAGTTCGATTCTCCGATATCTGCCACGGCTACGATACTTCTAAAATCATTCACATTTTGGGTTTGGTTGGTGATCCAAACCTCCACCCTAGTTATGTTGATAGGACTGTTAATTAATGGATATTGATTTAATGCTTTTTTATAATTCTCCCGGAAATATTGCGATAGGAAAAAGTGTCGGTCGTTATCATAATCAGAGGCTCTAAACTCAAACTCTTCAATTGTAGCACCTCCTTCAGAAACTACTGTTTTAGACTGTGAGTTTTGCTGTGAAAAAGCAGCTGTTATTTTGGTTTTTCCGAATTGTAAGTCTGTCTTTATTCCAAAAAGTGCTTGTGCACCATTAATCAGAGAGTTTTTTATGGGCATACTAATATTACCGGCATCAATTCCTTGAATTATGTCATCCTCAGTAGGCGTATACTCTAACTTGATCAGATTTTGAAAATCGAAGGTAGATTGGGTATCATAATTTGCAGTTACTTGTAATCGAGTTCCAACTTTTGCCTGTAAACTTGCGCTTATTTGTTGGTCAAAATCGAAGGTAAAACTACTCTGATTGTCAATTGAAATTTGCGGATTTTCGTTGTTCTGATATATCCCTCCTAATTTAATATTGACTTGTCCTCTTGGAATTACTTCTACACTATTCCCTCCAAAAACAGACTCAAAAAACTTAGAATTCACATAGTATTTTGGCAATAAATTCTTTCTTGCTTCTTTACTTCCTTTCTTTCTTGTATCCGTAGCATCTAGCTTTTCTTTAAAATAGGATTTAATATCCTGATTAAGTCGGAATTTTTCATATTCCTCCATGGTCATGAATATCGGGTTTCCTATGGTGTAGTCTCCTATTTTTTCTAATAGTACAAACTTCTTTAAAACCTCATCATAGTAAACTGTGTATTCGGAAGGATTGTTAAGAAATAAAGATCCTTGTTGGTTGTACTTAAAATTATATTTTAAAGGAATTACGGTATCCTTCTTTACTATTTGACTAGCACTGGCAACGTTTTGTGAAAACGAAACAACACTTACCAGTAAAGTAAGTGTTGTAACTAATTTATTAACAAATGTATTTTTCAACGTTATTATAAGTTTTTTAATGCCAGTTTTATCAGTTTCTCTATACTTACGTCTGGTGTTTCTTTTAGGATATTAAGCACTACTTTTTCTGCCTGTTTTCGTGAAAAGCCCAATACCTCTAAAGCAGATAACGCTTCTTCCTTGTTTGTATTGTTTTGAACAACAGAAACTTCATCTACACCAAAAATCTTAACTATTTTATCTTTTAGATCCACGATGATGCGTTGTGCTGTTTTAGCTCCAATACCTTTTACAGATTGAATGAGTTTCACATCTTCGGATGCAATTGCATGCTGAATTTCCTGGGCCGTCATCGAAGACAGCATGGTTCGTGCAGTACTTGGTCCTACCCCGGAGACAGAAACCAATAATAAAAAAACCTCCCTTTCCATTTTACTGGAAAAACCAAATAGTGTATGTGCGTCTTCACGAATAGAAAGATGGGTATACAAGGTCACGCTCTCCTCCTCTGGTAAAGCGGAAAAGGTATGCAAAGAAATGTGCAATAAATATCCTACTCCATTACAATCTACAACGGCATACGTTGGATTTTTTTCTACAAGTCTGCCTCTTATTTGTGTAATCATTAAAGTTTGGTTTTCTGCGCTGTCTAAAGTATAAAAAAACTTTTAAACAAATTTAAATCTCTACCTCCGATTGCTTTTTAATTCTAGCCCTGTTTTGTGCATCCACAACAGCAACAGCGGCCATATTAACCATCTCATCTACACTTGCCCCTAATTGAATAATATGTACTGGTTTACTCATCCCCATTAAAATAGGACCTACAGATTCAACACCATCGAGTTGCTTCATGAGTTTATAGGTGATATTGGCTGCCTCTAAATTCGGAAAAATTAACACATTTACTTTCTTCCCATTTAATTTTGAAAATGGAAACTCTTTTGCTAAAAGTGCAGGATTAAAAGCAAAATCAGCTTGTAACTCTCCATCCACTACTACTTTTGGGAAATTTCTGTGTATATAAGAAACTGCTTCGCGAATTTTAACGGAACTCTCCGAATTGGCAGAGCCAAAATTTGAAAATCCTAACATCGCGATATTAGGTTTCACACCAAACATTTTAGCAAGACCAGAGGTTAATTGTGTAATTTTAGCCAGGTCTTTTGCTGTCGGATTGATGTTAATAGTGGTATCTGCTAAGAATATAGGACCTTGTTTGGTAAGCATTAAGTTTGTTGCCGCAACGCGAGAAACTCCTTTATCTTTTTCGATGAGTTCGAGCATTGGTTTTACCACCGATGCGTAAGGCCTTGCATAACCAGTAATAAGTGCATCTGCTTCTCCGGTATTCACCATCATAGCTGCAAAATAATTTCGTTCTCGCATTAATTTTTTCGCCTCAAATAAGGTAATTCCTTTCCGTTGGCGTGACCTCCAAAAAATTTCAGCATATCGGGTTCTAGTCTCTTTCTCCTCATCTTGTTTTGGATCAATAATTGGAACTTCTCCCACAAAACCAAGCTCTTTCTTCAATTCTAAGATGACCTCCTTTCTTCCGAGCAAAATTGGTACTCCCATCTTTTCTTCATAAATACGCTGCGCCGCCTTGAGAACATCCAGATGATCTGCCTCTGCAAAAACTATATTTTTAGGGTCTTTCTTTGCTCTGTTGTGTAATAATCGTATTTCCTTACTTCCAGAACCAGAGCGATCCATTAATTCATCGCGGTATTTATCCCAATCGTTAATTGGTTCTTTTGCAACGCCCGAGTCCATTGCCGCTTTAGCGATTGCCGGAGGAATTTCATAAATAAGCCTTGGGTCGAAAGGTTTTGGTATAATATAGTCTTTTCCAAACGATAAACTTACCTCATCATAAACTATATTTACTTGCTCTGGAACTGACTTCTTGGCTAAATCTGCCAAAGCGTATACTGCTGCCATTTTCATTTCCTCATTTATCTTCGTTGCCCTAACATCTAATGCACCTCTAAAGATAAATGGAAACCCTAAAACGTTGTTTACTTGGTTTGGATTGTCAGATCTTCCTGTAGCCATGATAATATCATCGCGAGTAGCCACCGCTAAATCATACGTAATTTCTGGCTCAGGATTTGCCATTGCAAAAACAATAGGATTTTTTGCCATAGATAATAGCATCTCCGGACTTACTACATTTCCTTTCGAAAGTCCTATAAAAACATCGCTATTTAGCATAGCTTCGTCTAGGCTATGTAAATCTTTATCGGTTGCAAATTCGGCTTTTTGTGGCGTTAAATTTTCTCTATCTTTTCTAATTACTCCTTTGCTATCGCACATAATTACGTTCTCTCTCCTCACTCCAAGTGCAAGATACAAGCGTGTACATGAAATTGCAGCTGCACCCGCTCCATTAACTACGATCTGAACCTTTTCGATATCTTTTCCATTAATTTCCAGGGCATTAATTAAAGCAGCTGCGGAAATAATAGCGGTTCCGTGCTGGTCATCATGCATTACCGGAATATCTAATTCTTCCTTTAATCTCCTCTCTATCTCAAAAGCCTCTGGTGCTTTGATATCCTCTAAGTTAATTCCTCCAAAAGTTGGAGCAATCGCCTTCACTGTATCGATAAATTTATCTACATCAGTGGTGTCTACCTCGATATCAAAAACATCGATATCTGCAAAAATCTTAAATAATAAGCCTTTTCCTTCCATCACTGGTTTGGATGCCTCCGGACCAATATCTCCTAATCCTAGTACTGCAGTTCCATTGGAAATAACAGCTACCAAATTCCCTTTAGAGGTATATTTATATACGTTGTCTCTGTCTTTTGCTATTTCCAAACAAGGCTCTGCCACACCAGGAGAATATGCCAACGACAAATCGTGCTGCGTAGCATATTTTTTAGTGGGTACAACAGATATCTTACCAGGTTTGGGCTTGGCATGATATAGCAAAGCCTCTCGTCGCTTTCTTGATTCACTCATTTGAAATTGTTGTTTGTTTTAGCTTACAAATATACATTTTGTAATGACGTAAAGTAAAAATGATGCTTTTACATTTCTTTTTTTGCAAAAAGTGATGTTTCTTTGTAATCCGGTAAATTTGGTTCTTTTTACAGCAGACTTTTTAAAAACTTTACGAAAGGTCTCTTGGGTTAATTCCTCCCAGTCTGGCTTAGCATCTGTAACAATTCATGATTAGGACTAAACAATGGTTCTGCATGCGGCTTCGAAAATCGATTCCAAGGACAAACGTCCTGACAAATATCACAACCGAACATCCAATCGGCAGTTTTATCGGTAAAACTCGTTGGTATTGCATCTCGCAGTTCTATGGTTAAATAAGAAATACATTTACTGCCGTCTACGGTATTGTTAGGAAGAATAGCATCCGTAGGACAAGCATCAATGCACTTGGTGCAACTACCACAATGGTCTGTGGTAAAAGGATGGTCGTAGTCTAATTCTAAATCGAGTATTAGTTCTGCCAAAAAAAAGAACGACCCTTGCTGTTTCTGGATTAATAGCGAATGTTTCCCGTTCCAACCTAAACCTGCTCTGGTTGCCCAAGCTCGTTCCAAAACGGGTGCAGAATCTACAAAACACCTTCCTGAAACCTCTCCAATTTCATCGTTTATGGATTGTAATAATTCTCGAAGTTTATCCTTGATAACATGATGGTAATCTTGACCATAGGCATATTTGGAAATTTTATAGCTATCTGCAACTTGGTGTTCCTTCGGAAAATAATTATACGAAAGCGATATAACTGATTTAGCACCATCTACGAGTAATGTAGGATCTAGTCTTTTGTCAAAGTGATTTTCCATATACTGCATTTCTCCTTGAAAACCATTCTGTAGCCATTGTTCTAGCTAGGTGCTTCCTCCTCTAAAAATTCTGCTTTGGCAATACCACAACCTAAAAACCCGAGTCTTTTCGCTTGGTTTTTAATAAATTGAGAATATTGCTGTTTTGTTTTCATCCGACGTTTTTCTTCAAAATACAAAATTACCAAAACTTTTATTTTTACAGCATCCTTTGTCTTTACATTCCCAACAAATTCAAAAATATCCCAGTAAAAGTTCTCCAAAAAAGACTGGATTGTGGCCTAAAAAAATACTGCGACGACCCAAAGAGATTTTATAAGCTACCTAAAGTTTTAAAAATACTAGTATTTTTAACTTGTTAAATTACCACAAAATTAAAAACACCGATACAATACACAATTGAATTCGAGTGAAATTTGATTGCTTTAAAAACAAGGCTAAAAAGTGTAGCCCTTCATTTTTAAGTTTTCTTTTGGAGAAGCTTAACATTTTTGTGTTCCAATAGTAATACAAATAGCTTTTATGTTTGTAGGTAACTAATCCAAACTACGATGATGAAAAAATTAATACTTGTAATTTTATGCCTAGGTTATTGTAACGCCTTTGGTCAAATAAAAGGAAAAGTAACCGACAAAAATGGCACACCGCTCCACTTTGTAAGTGTGCTGTTAGAAAACAGTGTCACGGGCACCACTACCAACACCAACGGAAATTATATTTTAAAAGTAACGAAAAGAGGTAATTACAACGTGGTATTCCAATTTTTAGGGTATAAAACCATTCAAAAATCTGTTTCTTATGCAGGGGAACCACTGCTACTAGATGTTTCCTTGGAGGAAGAACAAATTTCATTAGAGGAAGTTTCTATTTCTTCCAAAGAAAACCCTGCCAATCAAATTATACGGAATGCAATTGCAAATAAAGACAAGAATACCGATAAATTAGCGGCATATAAAGCCAACTTTTACTCTAGAGGACTATTTAAAATCAAAAATGCTCCCAAAAAGTTTCTCGGACAAGAACTAGGAGATTTTGGCGGCGGCTTAGATTCCACTAGAAGTGGCATTGTATATCTTTCAGAAACCATCTCTACAATTCAATATCAAAAAAACCAAAGCGTTTTAAAGAACACATTCTAGCCTCTAAAGTTTCCGGACGCGACAACGGGATAAGTTTTAACCAGGCAGATGAAGTTAATTTCAATTTGTATGAGAATACATTCGCCATTGCAAATACTTCGATGATTTCTCCTATTGCTGATGGTGCTTTTGGGTATTATAAATATGCCTTGGAAGGAACATTTTACCTCGAAAGTGGAATATTGGTGAACAAGATAAAACTTCTTCCAAAGCGAAAAAATGATCGGGTCTTTACTGGCTACATCTATGTGGTGGAAGATGCTTGGGCAATATACGGAACCGATCTAGAAGTTGGGGGTGCGCAAGTTGGTATCCCGGCAGTAAAAAAACTTCACATAAAACAAAATTACAATTACGTAGTAAGTTCTGAAGCTTGGGCTATAGTAACGCAAACCATTGACTTTGAAGCTGGAATGTTAGGATTTAATTTCAATGGCCGTTTTTCAGCAGCCTATTCTAACTATAATTTTCAGCCCAACTTTACTGAAAATTCTTTTGATAATGAGCTGCTATCTTTTGCAAAAAACGCTACTAAAAAAGATACGACCTATTGGAACGCTATTCGTCCCGTTTCCCTAACTACAGAGGAGGTTTCAGACTATCGTTTAAAAGATAGTATTCAAACCGTTAGAAAGTCTAAAAAATATTTAGACTCTATAGACCAAAAGAGAAATAAATTTAGAATTATAGACTTAATTTCAGGATATGATTATGATAATTCTTATGAAAAGTGGTCTTTTGGTGTCCGTTCACCAGTTTTAAAAATCAATTTTAATACCGTACAGGGTTGGAACTCTACCATGGGAGTTAACTTTACCAAAAGATTAAACGAAACAGGCAAACGATTCTCTACTGGAATTAATGTAAATTATGGAATATCGGATAAAAGAGCAAGACCAGAAGCATACCTGAATTATAAATGGAATAATATAAGCTATCCTTATTTACGTATTTCAGGAGGAGTGGCGACTTCGCAATTCAATGCTAACAATCCAATTTCTCCTTTTTGGAATACAATTAGCTCTGTTCTTTTTGAGAGAAATTATATGAAAATTTACGAAAAAGCGTATGCAAAGGCAAGTTATTCGCAAGAGGTAACCAATGGTATTCGCTTGTTTTCTTCGTTTGAATTTGCAGATCGCAAACCTCTTTTTAACACTACCGATTACGTGATGTTTCCGCAAGAAGATGTGCAATACACCTCTAACAATCCTCAGGAGCCAGGTAATTTTACAAGTGCTTTTACGCCCCACCAAATATTTTCATTGAACATAGGAGCTTATATCCGATTCGGACAAAAATATTTATCCTATCCAAACCAAAAAATTACTGTTGGAAATAAAAAATACCCAACAATGCAAATTGGATATAGGAAGAATTTTGGCTCTGGAGAGCACGCTTGGGATTCGGATTTTGTGTATGCTCGTGCCTATCAAAACATCGCTTTAGGCTCTGCAGGTAATTTTAAATACAACCTAGGAGGAGGAATTTTCTTAGAGGAAAAAGACATTCCATTTATAGACTATGCCCATTTTAATGGAAATAGACTACTTATCGCAACCGATAACAATTATACACGAGGATTCTTAGCACTTCCATATTATGCACTATCAACCAATGACAAATATGGAGAAATACATGCTGAACAAAATTTTAAAGGGGCTTTATGGAGTAAAATTCCTTTGTTGAATAAATTAAACTTTCACCTAGTAACAGGAGCAAAAGGACTATTTACCGGAGGGAATAAACCCTATTCGGAATTTTCTGTTGGTTTAGACAATGTAGGATTTGGAAAATGGAGAGTACTGCGGATTGATTTTGTACAATCTAGCCTTAATGGCAAAAAAGAGAATCGCATTGTATTTGGCTTAAAACTATAAGAACACAAACCGTGAGATTTTCACAAACATACCATTTGTTTATACTCTAAAATATAAACGAGTTACTATGGAACAGAATAAGATACGAGATATATTATTCTGTTTCCTCTTCATCAATGATGCCTAATCTTTTTGCTCTTTGCTCCCAATTTTTTCGGGCAAAACTCTGTAAATCGGCAACGTTATCGCTTTCATCCATAATTTCAAAACCCAATAGTGTTTCGATAACGTCTTCTTGGGTAACCAAACCACTTACAGCTCCAAACTCATCTACTACTAAAGCCAAATGCTCTCGCTGTTCTATGAGGGTTTCAAATAGGTTGGGTATAGACAACTCTCTATTGGCTACTATGATCTCTCTTTTGATACTTGTTAAGGGTTTTTCACCCTCGTTATTTACCAGAGAGAGTAGTAATTGGTCTTTTAAAAAGTATCCTGTAATATTGTCCGAGTTTTCTGAAAAAACTGGGATTCTAGAGAAACGCAAGTCTTGATTTTCATTAAAAAAAGATTGAATCGTTTGATTTTCATCCGCTATAACCATTACTGTTCTCGGCGTCATGATATGTTTCGCTTGCACATTTTTAAACCCGAGCATGTTGCGAATTACTTTACTTTCATTTTCCTGAAAAACTCCTTCTTGCTCAGCAATATCGGTCATTGCAGTGAAATCTTCTCTACTTAAAACGCTTTCTCCATGAGCACTTTTTCCTCCTATTAACTTTGTGGTAAGCTGTAGCAACCACAAAAGACCGGTCCAACGCAATGGAAAGATTAATACACGTAGCGCTTTGGTTGCAAAGTTTGCTAAAGACTTCCAATAGGTAGCTCCTATGGTTTTCGGGATGATTTCTGAAACAACTAAAATCAAAATGGTCATAATTGCAGAAACGATACCCACAACATTAACCCCCAAAATTTCAAATTTATAAGGTAATTGTTCGGCCTGCACCCCAACTAAAATAGCACCTACAGTATGCGCAATAGTATTTACGGTTAGAATTGCAATTAACGGTTTGTCTACGTCTTTCTTTAAGACCTCAAGTTGGTTTGCATATCCTTTACCCTCGTTCTTTTTAACATTGATAAAAGTGGGTGTTACACTCAACAAAACCGCTTCTAAAATAGAGCACAGAAACGAAAAAAAAATAGATAAGGTAGCGTAAATAAGTAATAAGGTCATGGTGTAAATTTTTTGCTAAAATAACTAAAAAAGACTGTCTTTTATGACAGTCTTTTATCCAATTAACTTTATAAAATGTACTATAACTATTGCAACGCCTTCTCAATTACAGCATATGCCTCCTTTGCTTTCGACATTTTC
Organism: Tenacibaculum sp. SG-28; assembly: GCF_002954385.1. Lineage (GTDB taxonomy): Bacteria > Bacteroidota > Bacteroidia > Flavobacteriales > Flavobacteriaceae > Polaribacter. Next base: position 665,954 of record NZ_MQVY01000002.1, on the reverse strand, counting down.
GCATAGTCTAAAGCAGTAAAACCATTAGAGGATTTTAACTTTAATTTGGCTCCGTTTTGAATTAATAGTTTCAAAATTTCAACCCTGTTGTAACGTGCTGCATACATAGCAGGCGTCATTCCCATAGATTTTCTATTAATATCAGTTCCGTTATCAATAAAGGCCTTAACGGCATCGTATTCTCCAGCTTGGATCATTTTACAAATGGTGCTTAATTCAGCATAAGCTGTTACTGAATGGTTCATCTCGTTGTTTGCGGTAGTAGCTGCTTGCATTGTTGTTGCCCCTAAAACAACTACTAAACTTGCTAATAAAAATTTTTCATGCGATTCAAATGTTTAATTATTAAATGTTACAGATAAGACTAGAAGAATCACAATTTGTTTCAGTAAAAAGTACACCTTAACACATATTTAGTAGTTTAACATAAATTTTTCTTAAACACTAAATTTCTTAGTCTAACTAATTTTTAATAAATTGGAAATCAAAATTATAAATGATTAACTAATGAGCAAAAAATCAACTTACCTACTTTTAATTTTGCTGACTATCATTATTGGAACTATTCTCTACTGGTTTCTCTGCTGCAACGTGTGTTGTACCGAAAGCATGAATACTACTGAGGAAACCACCAATACTGAGGAAAGCTTAAAGCCTACAGTAAAAGACCCTACCTCGATTCCGTTTAGAATAATGGATGCGTTAGGAAAATTATCTTATACTGTAGATGATAATTTCAATTTTAATACTTCTAGTGCATCTATCGCAGACCCAATACCCGTATTGGTGCAAGATGGAGTTGCTTCTGTTGCGGATTATATTAAAACCAATCCGAATAAAAAAATAGCAATCACAGGATATTATAAAAGTGATGAAAAAAACACTTCCTCTTATGAGAACCTTGGAATAGCAAGAGCTGAAGCAGTTAAAAAATATATGGTAGAAAAAGGAGTACCTGCGGAAATTATGGAAACATTTGGAAAACTTAACGATGCAATGATTCCAGATCAGAATGGTATACTTTATGGCCCTGTAAAATTCGACATGGAAACCTTAAATACCGAAAGTAGCGCGGATACCACTAAAATGGCGATTTGTGAGGAATTCAGAAAAAAGCCTTTGCTTATATATTTTAATATCGGGCAATCTACCACTGGCATTAATACGAGTCAAAAAGAAAAGTTAAAGGCTATCGCTTCCTGTCTACAAACTCCAAATGCAACAGTTCGTATTATTGGTAATACAGACAATACGGGCAGTGACGATTTAAACAATAATCTCGGACAGGCTCGTGCAAATTTTGGCAAGAACTATCTTATAAAACAAGGAGTGTCAGCCGATAAAATTTCCACTAGTTCTAATGGAGAAAATAGTCCTGTAGCAAGTAATGAAAACGCAAAAGGACGCGCTAAAAATAGAAGAATTGAAATAATTATAAAATAAAAAATTTAAGAATACGATGAATATATTTGACATAATTCCATGTTGGTTAATACCATTACTTGTAGGTGCTATATGTGCTTACTTAGGATATTTATTAGGAAAAAGTACAAACAATGAAAAAGAGGACTCGGCTGCGATAATCGCCAAATTAGAAAGTGATTTAGACGCTTGTGAAAAATCTAAAACTGAGTTGCAAGGGAAATTAAACGCTGCCGCAAAAGCACAAGATTTACCTTTTGACGCTGCGGCCGCAAAAGCAGCATACGGTAAAAAAATAAACCATGATGATTTAAAAATAATCGAGGGTATTGGGCCAAAAATCGAAGGGCTATTCACTAATTTTGGCATCACCACATGGAGAGCATTATCAGAAACCTCTGTTGAAAAATGTCAGGAAGTACTAAATAGTGGTGGTGAAAGATATAGAGTTCATAATCCGGGAACTTGGCCAACACAAGCAAAACTTGCCTACGAAGGACAGTGGAAAAAACTTGTACAATGGCAAGACGAACTTAAAGGAGGAAAAATTTAATACAAGTTCTATTCGAATAGATACAAAAAGCCTTGGTGAAATATCCAAGCTTTTCTTGTTTTCGCCTAAAAATAAAATTCTAATACGCACTAGGATGTATAAAGACTAGCTATGCATTAAACTTTCCTAACAAAATATAGTCTAAGAAGTATGGAAACAAGACATATTCAACATTTGTACCACCGAGTTGGGTTCGGAATTACCCCAAAATCAATAGCGGAAATGCACGGTTTGCAAAAGGCAGAAATAGTAGATTTACTTTTCAAAACGTCTCAAGCATATAACCCAATACAAATAGATACTTCTTTCCTAGATAATTATGCGATTCAAGATTTCAAAGACAAAAAAAAACGTAAGGAAATCATGAAAATTAGCAGAAAGAAAATTGTAGCTTTAAATCAGGCATGGTTGGATAGAATATTAAACCCTACAGAATTATTGCGGGAAAAAATGACCTTGTTTTGGGCCAATCATTTCGTTTGTGAAGACAAGTATGTTCTTTTTGCGCAACGCTACAACAACACACTACGTGAAAATGCACTGGGAGATTTTAAAAGCTTTGTAAAGGTAATTTCGAAAGAGCCTGCCATGTTAAAATATTTAAACAATAAGCAAAATAAAAAACGAAGCCCTAATGAAAATTTTGCACGAGAATTACTAGAACTTTTTACCCTAGGCCAAGGCAATTACACAGAGCGAGATATTAAAGAATGCGCAAGAGCTTTTACGGGATACAATCACACTATTCATGGTGATTTTATACTTCATAAAAAACACCAAGACCAAGGTTTGAAGACATTTATGGGGCAAACGGGGTACTATGACGGAGATGCTATAATCGATATTATCGTATCCCAGAAACAATGTGCCCGTTTTATATGTAACAAAATATACCAGTATTTTGTAAATGAAAAAATATGTGAGCATCACATCGATGAGATGATTGCTGTTTTCTACCCGTCTTACAACATAGAAAGCTTGATGCGTTTTGTTCTATCTTCCGAATGGTTTTACAGCGAGAATAATATTGGATCAAAAATTAAATCGCCAATAGAGCTAATTGCTGGTATTCATACTACGGTTCCCTTTGATCTTACCAACAAAAAACAAGGGATGCTCTTGCAAAAATTACTAGGCCAAGTATTATTGTTTCCGCCAAATGTTGCGGGTTGGAAAGGTGGAAGATCTTGGATCGATAGCAATACCATAGTTACCCGACTGCGATTGCCTTCAGTGCTTTTAAACAATGCACAAATAACCTACTCGGATAAAGGTGGGTTGGAAGACGATGTGAACGACTTAAAAAACCAAAGGTTGCGAAAGAAAACCTTTATAAAAACTATTGCAAAGTGGAATGTTTTTGAAGAAAATTATGAGAACCTATTTCCCGAAGACTTAATTACAAGCCTTCTTGCTACCGAGGTAAATACAGGTGTTTATGAATTACTAAAGGAAAGCAATTCTGTATCCAAAAAAGATTTTTGTATACAATTACTATCCTTGCCAGAATACCAATTATGCTAAAAACAAAAGAAATGAACAGAAGAAATTTTATAAAGAGATCATCTTTGGCCACTGGAGGCTTGTTTTTTGTACCACAGTTTGTAAAGGCTTTTGAACAAAATACCGCTAAAATATTCAACCCAAAAAAAGTAGTAATAGTGCAATTAAAGGGAGGGAATGATGGTTTAAATACAATAATTCCTTTTAGAAACGATATCTACTATCAAAAAAGAAAAGATATAGGTATTCAAAGCAATGGTATTCTTAAGCTTACCGATGATATTGGTATGCATAAAAATCTTGGTGCATTGAAAAAATTATATGACAACGGGTATTTGAGTATTTTAAACAATGTCGGATATCCCAATCCGAACCGGTCTCATTTTCGCTCTACGGATATTTGGCAAACCGCAAGTAATAGTAATGAATACCTGCAAACTGGTTGGATTGGTAGGTTTTTGGATAGCACAAAATCACAACCTTACAATGCTATTGAGGTAGATGAAAGTCTTTCCTTAATGCTAAAAGGAAAACAACAAAATGGCTTAGCCGTAACAAATCCAAAATTGCTGTATCAATCCTTAAAACAACCATTTTTTAACGATGTGCTATCCTTTTACAAAGACGAACATCTTAGCGAACACAATTTAGGATACCTATACAATACCATGATTGATGCCAAATCGTCAGCAGCATACATCTATGAAAAAAGCAATACAAATACCGCAGCGAATTCCTATCCAAACAATGTCTTCGGAAAACAGTTGAAAACTATTGCACAATTCATAAATTCTGGTTTAGAAACACAGGTATATTATGCCGCACTTAGTGGGTTTGATACCCACGCTAATCAAAATATGAAACAAGCGAGGTTATTAAAAATATATGCGGAGAGTATGGCCCATTTTGTTAGTGATTTAGAGACTAACAATAAATTTGATGATGTGCTAATTTTAACATTTTCTGAATTTGGAAGGAGAGTACAACAAAATGCAGCAAAAGGTACAGATCACGGAACAGCGAACAATGTTTTTGTCATTGGTAAAAATCTAAAAAATCAAAACAAATACATGGGGCAACCAGATTTAGGCAACTTGGATTTTAATGGCGATTTGCAATATGAGATTGATTTTAGAGAGGTATATGCTACGGTATTAGACCGCTGGCTTGGAGTGGATGATGCACAAATTTTAAACAAGGAATTTTCCAAATTACACTTCCTTTAAATACTATAATAGTGGAAAATTTTACCGAAAAAAATAGACTGGGTAGGGCACTATAAATAATTACCGGCTGTATTTTACCTTACGAATTATTCGCAGTGCCTCTTTGTATTTTATGTAGGTGGTTTTGTCTTTTAAATTGCGAATGTAAGGCTTTACTTTTCGCAATTGTTCGGAGGCATCCATAAAACCATTTAGATAACAAATCAAATAGGATTTTGGTAATTTTAATACCGCTTCATCTTCTGATTTACTGAGTGCAATTCCCGCTTCAATTTTCGAGATTATGGCGTTATTTTGAATGTAAATATGGTGCAAGATTTTTGTATCGAATTGTGGCGGGTCAAATAAAAACTCAGAGGCAATGTCGTGAATTCCATTGTCTTTAAAATGAATCACTGTTTTTTCAAGTGGATAATGCGTATCGGAACTATCGATACCTAAAAGAATGTATTCCGTAATAATAAATGAATTCTGATTGTATGAAATTTTAACATCATCTAAGTTAGAATAAAACAATCGAACTTGTTCGTTTACCAATTCAATGTCTACCCTAGAGTAAAAAATTTCCGATGCTATTGTTGTTTTTTTACCAGCCCAGCATACTACAAATTGTTCTTTAAAAACGATATATTTTGGATCGTACTCTTTTTTATGCCGCTTAAAAAAATCAAAAACTCCGTTGAGAGTAAGTTCAATATTATTCCTTGCGTTTCTCTCAATGGCTTCTACAATACTCTTATTGGTATTCTCTATTTGTACTAGTTTTTCACTAGGCAAGGAATTACTTCCCCTTCGGTAAAATACAGTTCCTTTTGGGTACTTCCAAATGGTTTTGGAAAGCGAGGTAATTCCTTTATTAGGATATATGGTAACTAACCCAATTACCTTGTGCCTGGCCAATCTTGGGAAAGGAACATTTTCGTATTCAATTTTGGGTGGGTTGTGTAAATAAGCATTTACTAAATTCTGAATTTTACTGTCGTCAAAAAAGTCTACACCTATAATTTTACTGTTTTCATCTTCTACTCCAATAACCATATACGAGTTATTATCTGGATTGGTATTTGAAAAAGCGCAAATATGCTTAATAAATTTAGCTTTACCCTCACGCGTGTGCAGAGACAACTTTTGCTTTTTATCGTAAAAGCTATTCTCATCACTCTTAGAAAGAAGGTTTTTAATTAAAAGCCTTTTATTAATCATTGTTTATGGTACTTTATGTCCTTGACTAGCTACTAGCAGAGCAAACCAATCTTCGATTTCTAAAGCGAAGTGTTTGACCTTTGCCATTTCCTCCAAACGCGCCCTTTTGGTACTCCCCACAACGGGAATAATTCCACTGGGGTGTTGCAGTAACCATGCTAATAAAAGTTGATTGGTACTAGCTTGGTATTTTTCAGATAAAAATTTTAATTCTTTTTCTATTCTAAGGTTTTTCGCGTTACTTTCTTTAAAATATGAACCTAAAGGCTTCCAGGCCATTGGGATACATTCTAACAATTGCATCTGTGTTAAAGTACCGTCTAACATGCTAGAAAAATGCGTGATAGAAATCTCTATTTGATTCACCGAGACAGGAATATATTCTGAAACAAAACGAAGTTGACTAGCTGTAAAATTAGATACTCCAAATTGCTTTATTTTTCCTTGGTCTTGTAACTGAGAAATTGCCTCGGCAATTTCATGAGGATGCATTAAAGGACTGGGTCGATGCAATAAAAATAGATCTAAATATTCTGTCTTTAAATTCGACAAAGATCGCTCAGCACTCCAAATTATATACTCCTTAGAATAGTTGTAGTGTTTTACTCTATTGGCTCTTGCTTTACCCAAATATTGAATGCCACATTTTGATATTAGCTGGATATTTTCTCTTGGAATAGATGTATTAACAAAGGCCTTTCCAAAAGAACTTTCTGTGGAGTAATCACCATAAATATCGGCATGATCGAAGGTAGTTATGTCGTTTTCTAAACACGTGTGCATAAGCATAGTCATTTCCTTAGAGGACAAATTTTCACCCCAAACACCCCAACCCATACAGCCAGCTATAATGTCGGAAAAACTAGACATTTTTATGCAAAATAGTGGCACTAGCTTGCGCAGTTGGATATATGATTAAATCTTCAATATTCACGTGATAAGGCCTCGAAACCACAAACTGAATAACGTCTGCAATATCCTCTGGTTGTAGAGCTTTATAGCCTTGATATACCGTTTTCGCCCGGGCTGTATCTCCTTTAAAACGGACATTCGAAAACTCTGTTTCTACTAATCCAGGATGAATGGCACATACGCGAATATTATGCTTATTTAAATCGATTCGCATTCCTTTATTAAGAGCATCTACAGCAAATTTAGAGGCACAGTATACGTTTCCATTTGCATAAACCTCTTTCGCTGCAATAGATCCAATATTTACAATAAAGCCACTATTTCTCTCTACCATTTGAGGAATTATAGCTTTAGAGACGTACAATAAGCCTTTCACGTTTCCGTCAATCATGGCGTCCCAATCTTCTATACTTCCTTCTTGAATAGCATGTAATCCGTGTGCATTTCCTGCATTATTAACAAGGATATCAATCTGCTTGAAAGCATCCGGTAAACTTGTAATCGCTTCCTGCACCTGATTTTGAAAACGAACATCGAATTGAAGAATATGAACATTTACTTCCTTCGAAAGTTCATTTTGAAGCGATTCTAACTTTTCTTTACGACGTCCGCAAAGAATTAAATTGTACTTTTCTTTTGCAAAATTTGAGCTGTTGCCTTTCCTATTCCTGAGGTTGCTCCAGTTATAAAAGCGGTCTTTACCATGGTTTTGTTTATTTCATATAAAGGTACTTTTTTTATGTAAATACCGTATTTATAAAAAATAAAACCGCCCCTTGCGGAGCGGTTTATTTCAGTTGGTCATTACAACCAACCGAAAATCAACTAACCAAACTTTATTTTAAAACTCTTTTGTCTACTGTTTTTCTTTTAACTCGTGTTCTCTTTCGATTGCTATTTCTATTTTTAGCCTTCGTTTTAGCACTAGTTTTGTCTCCTTTAAGAATTTGAATAAACCCTCTACCGCTAAATCTATACACTCGATCAGAATCGAAATGATACAATTCTATGGTTTGGTCGTCTAAAACGTTAAGCTCAAACTCTTCTCTATCGCCACCATCGTAATACAGGGTTAAATATTTAAGGTACTCATAGCCTCTAACATCAGTTACCTCGTAGGATCCCACAAAATCCCAAAGGATATTATCAATATCTGTGCCAAAAGGATCTTGTGAAGAACGAAATGTTGTAATATTTTCTGGAGTAAACTCTAAGTAATGTTCTTCGTCAAATACGTTGTCGATTCCTCCCGATATTCCAGTTCTTTCCCAAGCTACGTATTCTTGTAAAAAATACTCGATATTGTCATAAAATAACATGTCGTAATCGAAATTACTTCTTTGGTAACCAATTAAGTAATAACTAACATTCGTATCTAAACAATCAATTCGAATTTGATTTCTAGACAACTGCACAACATCAAAATCGTATCTTCCGTCGATAATATGATTAGTTTCTAATACGGTACTGAAAGTACCATAACTCCCTACTTCTATCCCCAAACCATTCCCTGTAATACCAATATCCGCAATATTATTATTCGCAAACATTCTTCCATTAAAGAATGACATGGTAAACGCTCTTGATACAAAGGGAACATCCCCTGTTCCTTCCGTTCTATTATAATCTACATACCACAAATCGTAGCTTGACAATAATTGGTTCAGCGATATACCATCATCTATAGGATCATCACAGGAGATGAACATAGCGCTTGTTGCAAAAAATAAAAAAAGTATTTTTAAACGTTTCATGGGCGTTAGGTTTAATTTTCAAAAAATGTATTTCAAATTGTATGCCAAAATCTTTAATTTATAAATAAATTCGATATAATCCAAAGATAAATTCTTAATTGCAGTATTCCTACAAACTAAAAAAGTCATCTTTTAAAAGATGACTTTTAGTTTGTATTTCGTTTTAAAAATTAGAAGCCATAATTAACTCCTAAACCAAACACCTCTCTCGTTTGAAACCCTCTAAACGCATTATCGTCATAGATAGTTTGCAGTGCTAGATTGGCAGACAAATACTTATTAATTTTCATAATTACATTAACGGTGTAGTCTATATCTACATTTTGAAAATCTTCTAAATAATTGGCATACAGGTTTAAAATATTCTCCACAGAAACATTTTCCATAAGATCAAACTTGTAATAGCCACTTACAGAAGCTCCTAACTCATAACGAGTAGTCTTTCCTAAATCTACACCAAAAGCAGGTGTTAAATCAGAACTTACAACAATTAGTTTAGACGTAAATGGTGCAATATTTACCTTTAAGTTATCCGATTTTTCCACAACATACCAGGACCAAACTGAAAATATGCGGGAGAAAAAAAAGTGCGATTCCTGCACCCCCTCTACAAATGTCGAAGACAATTGGGTTTTAAAATTAAAAAATAATGAGTAGTACCAATATCCTGAGGCCTTTTTACCTAAAACAGAGTTGAATTCAAAACGATCATCCGTCTTTTGCATTTCCTCCCCTTTTAGTTTGGTTAAACCATAAGAAGCAATTAATTTATTGTCCCAAGACCAATCTCCTCTTAAATAATTGAAATCATAATTTACTCCTAAAGTACCTGAAATACTATTTGTTCCACCCGCTAACCAATTATCAAAAGCAGATTGATTAAATAAGAAAGAGATGTTCCCTATCTTCGTCCAGCCTTCAACAGGCTCTTCGGTTTCCTCTTGTGCATTCATTACCATCGCTCCGAATAAAAATGCAATAGCTAAAACTTTTTTCATTGTTTCTATTTAAATTTATTTTTTTCCTTGCGCAAAATTACATCATACAATCCGAATAGAGACAATTTAAGCGGAGAAAGTCACTTTTTAGGAAAAATATAATTAAAGCCTAAACCGAAAATTTGTCGAAACTGTATTCTGCTTGAAGCGTCATTATCTATAATCATGTGGAGCCCAAGATTAGTAGAAATGTACTTGTTTACCTTTACGAAAAAATTTAACTGATAATCAATATCTATATTTTGGGGATTGTTCAGATAATCGGAATAAATAGCAAGAATTTGCTCCATTTGAATATTTTCCATCAATTTAAATTTATAGTATGCCGACAAGTTAAACCCTAAACTAAATGCGTATAATTCTCCCTCCTCTACACCATATTCTCCCGAAAATTCTCGCGAAACAAAGGTAAATCGAGCAGTTGCCGGAGCAATATTTAACCGTTCATTGTCCGATTTTTTCCATAGCATTCCTGGGCCAAAACTCCAATATCCGGGAGACATAAAATCAGAAATTGCAACTTTTGGTTCTTGCTTGTAGTCGTACCCTGTGCTGTATTGGGTTATAAAATTGGTGAAAAAAGATGAAAACCAATGATTCCCTACTCGAAGCCCTAAAATAGAATTGAACTCTAAACGATCGTCCGTTTTTCGGTTCCCTTGGTCTTCTATATGACTTAGACCGTAGGAAGTAATTAATTTATTATCCCATCGCCACCTTTTTTTGTTGTAATTGAAGTTATAATCCAAACCAATATTACCTGCAATAGTATTACTTCCCCCAGAAATCCAATTCGAGAAAGCAGATTGATTTAACAAAAAAGTTAACTTTCCTGATACTTTCCACGTCTGAGGAATAGTATCCTTCTCTTCTTGTGAAAAAGTTACAAACGAATAAAGGATAAAAAGTGCACAAATGAAATTTTTCATGCCATTTTTTTGTTGAACAATGATTTTAGTTGGATTTTTTATACAAAGGGACCATAGAACAAGCTTCCCCGTACATAATTCGTTTTGCTACAGGTTGAATTTTATCTATTAACATCGTGTAGGCCGAATCTGGTATTGGTTTGTTTGCACATCCTTTAATTATTACTGGTTTATCTACGAAATCTGCAATTAAAATTTCCTTATCAATGATTTCTTTGTAGAGTAGTGTCTCGAGGAGTACCAGAGAACCAATGACTACTTTTTTTGCATATCCATTTACATGGGTGCATAACAATAAATAGGCCCATGATGGAATAATTGCATCTGCACTACATGTAAGCGCAACATAGGCGCCTCGGTATTGTTCCCAATCATGCTCACTAACCCGCTGCCTAAACTCTTTTTCTTTTAAAACCAGTTCCTGAAATAACCAGGGCTTGATATCTAGAACTACCCTTTTACCTTTTGGATAAAAATCTTCTAAATCAATAGTTACGAGTTTAGAGTTAGCCACTCTATTTACAATTTCTCCTGCCATAATGGTTATTACAATAGTCCTAACTCTAATTTAGCCTCCTCGCTCATCATATCTTGCGTCCAAGTAGGATCAAAAGTGATCTCCACCTCACAATTATTAATTTCTTTGAGGGTTTTTACCTTTTCTTCTATCTCTACAGGAAGCGACTCTGCAACAGGACAATTTGGAGAGGTTAAAGTCATCAGTATTTTAGCGTCATTCTCCTCAGACACAAAAACGTCATAAATTAAACCTAGTTCATAGATGTCTACAGGAATTTCAGGGTCGAATATTGTTTTTAATACTCGAACTATTTTATCGCCTAATTCTTCTAAATTTTCTTCCGTCATCTTTTTTAGTTATTGTGTTAATTTTGATTGTTGCGCAATTGCATACATTTTAATTTGCTTCACCATCGAAACTAAACCATTAGCTCTTGTGGGACTCAAATGTTCTTTCAAACCGATGTCATCGATAAAACTAGTATCTGCCTCTATAATATCTCTGGGATGCTGCTCTGAAAACACACGTAACAGAAGCGCAACAATTCCTTTCGTTAAAATGGCATCACTATCGGCAGTAAACTTAACGTTTTGATGATCAAGTTCAGAATGCAGCCATACCTTAGACTGGCAACCTTTTATTAAATTTTCCTCGAGTTTAAATTCCTCTTTAATTATAGGCAAAGATTTACCGAGTTCTATAATGTACTCGTAACGCTCCATCCAGTCGTCAAACATAGAAAACTCCTCGATAATTTCTTCTTGTATTTCTTTGATAGTCATTTTTTAAAACTATTTTTGCAAAGTCTAAGACTAATTTATTTATATGCTGCAAAATTACGATAAAAAAGGGATTTTTTATCAAATTGTTGCCCTAGTAAGCATAAAATAAACGATTTGTTAGATTCTCTAAAGATATCCAACAAATGGCAACATCAGTCTTTAAAAGTAGTATGAATTTAAGTAAAGGATATGAGTAAATTATTAGCGGTAGGAACAGTGGCCTTTGATGCTATCGAAACTCCTTTTGGGAAAACGGATAAAATTTTAGGCGGTTCAGGTACGTTTGTTGGTTTAGCTGCAGCGCAATTTGGGGTACAAATCGGCGTGGTTTCCGTAGTGGGTGGTGATTTTCCAAAATCTTATTTAGATATGATGGAAGATAAAGGCATCAATACAGAGGGAATTGAAATTATCAAAGAAGGTAAAACATTTTTTTGGAGTGGAAAGTACCACAACGATATGAACTCTCGTGACACCTTAGTTACGGAATTAAATGTTTTGGAACACTTTAGTCCGGTGGTACCAAATACATTTAAAGATGCAGATATAGTGATGCTTGGAAATTTACACCCCTTAACCCAAGCCTCTGTATTGGATCAAATGGACAAACGCCCAAAATTAGTGGTTTTAGACACGATGAATTTTTGGATGGATATTGCATTAGCAGACTTGCATCAAGTACTAAAACGCGTTGACGTAATTACGATAAATGATGAAGAAGCAAGACAATTAAGTGGTGAGTACTCTTTGGTAAATGCCGCTAAAAAAATTCATGAAATGGGACCCGATTTCGTAGTTATTAAAAAAGGAGAACACGGTGCATTGTTATTTAACAAAGGGAAAATGTTCTTCGCCCCGGCATTGCCGTTGGCAGAAGTTTTTGATCCTACTGGCGCTGGAGATACTTTTGCGGGAGGATTCTGTGGGTATCTTAGCCAAACAGGAGATATTTCTTTTGAAAATATGAAAAACGCTATCATTTACGGTTCAAATTTAGCTTCTTTCTGCGTTGAAAAATTTGGTACCCAGCGAATGGAAGAACTTTCAAAACAAGAGATTAATACTCGTTTACAAGCATTTAAAGAATTAACACAATTTGATATAGAACTATCTAATTCATAAAAAAGCCGCAGTACTACTGCGGCTTTTTGTTTCAACAAAACAACAACGTAACACAACAAAAGATTTTTACAAATGAGTGATACTTTAAAACATGAATGTGGAATTGCCATGGTAAGGTTGTTAAAACCTCTTGAATATTACAAAGAAAAATATGGCACTGCGTTTTATGGTGTTAATAAAATGTATTTGCTAATGGAAAAACAGCACAACCGAGGTCAGGATGGTGCTGGAATGGCAAGTATAAAATTTAATGTAGAGCCTGGAACTAGATATATTAGTAGAATTCGCTCTAACAAAGCACAACCTATACAAGACGTTTTTGGACAAATTAACCAACGTGTAAACACTATTTTTGCCGAAAACCCCGACAAAAAAGATGATGTGCAATGGCAAGAAGAAAACATGCCTTACATTGGAAACCTATTTTTAGGTCATGTTAGATATGGAACTTATGGTGGAAATAGTATTGAAAATGTACATCCCTTTTTAAGACAAAGCAATTGGCGTCATCAAAGTTTAATCGTCGCTGGAAATTTCAACATGACAAATTCTAGTCAATTGATGAAAGAATTAATTGATTTAGGACAACATCCAAAAGAATCTACCGATACCGTTACGGTAATGGAAAAAATTGGTCATTTTTTAGAGGACGAAGTTGCGGACACCTATTTAGAGGCCAAAAATAAAGGATTAAATAAAAAAGATTCTTCACCGTTTATTGAGGAGAATCTCGATATTCAAAGAATATTACAGCGTTCCTCAAGGAACTGGGATGGTGGTTATGCTATGGCTGGTTTGCTTGGTCATGGAGATGCTTTTGTTCTTAGAGATCCCTCTGCAATTCGACCAGCATTTTATTATAAAGACGAGGAAGTAGTCGTTGTTGCTTCAGAACGTCCAGTGATTCAAACTGTGTTTAATGTTCCGATTGACAACATTAAAGAAATTGAACGCGGTCATGCTCTAATTATCAAAAAGAGTGGAGAAACTTCTATGAAACCAGTTATGGAACAACGTCCCAAAAAAGCATGCTCTTTTGAACGTATCTATTTTTCAAGGGGTAGTGACGCGTCTATTTATACAGAACGTAAGAATCTTGGTAAATTCGTGTTTCCAGAGGTGTTGAAATCTATCAACAGTGATCTTGAAAATAGTGTTTTTACCTATATTCCAAATACTGCGGAAACCTCATTTTTTGGAATGATGGAAGCAGCAGAGGATGTTTTAAACCAGCAAAAAACAGATGCTATTTTAGCAGGGGATGGTAAACTTTCTAAAGAACGTGTAATTGAAATTTTATCGAAACGACCTCGTTTTGAAAAAATCGCAATAAAAGATGCTAAATTACGAACATTTATCTCTGACGACAGTAGTAGAGACGACTTGGTAGCACATGTTTATGATGTTACTTATGGCGTGGTGAAACCAACCGATAATTTGGTGATTATTGACGATAGTATCGTAAGAGGTACAACGCTTAAAAAAAGTATTATCAAAATATTAGATCGATTACACCCTAAAAAAATTGTAATTGTTTCTTCTGCTCCTCAAATTAGATATCCTGACTGCTATGGTATTGATATGGCAAGAATTGGAGATTTTATCGCTTTCAAAGCTGCCCTAGAGCTTCTAAAAGAAACCAACCAGTACCACATTGTTTACGACGTATATCAAAAATGTAAAGCACAACAAAACAATATAGATACGGATATCGTAAATTATATTAAAGAAATCTATGCGCCATTTACAGACCAACAAATCTCTGCAAAAATTGCAGAAATGCTGAAAACTTCTGAAATTAAAGCAGAGGTGGAGGTTATTTACCAGCCAGTAAGCGAACTGCATAAGGCTTGTCCTGATAACCTAGGCGATTGGTACTTTACTGGAGATTACCCTACAGATGGTGGGCATAGAGTGGTTAACCAAGCCTTTATTAATTTCTATGAAGGAAATAATAAAAGAGCCTATTAAATTAAATAATCGTTTATACATTTCGTTTGAAAAACCAATCAAATAATTTGATTGGTTTTTCTTTTGTTTTGGTAACTTTAAACAAATAGTAACCTCAGTTTAATTTTAAAACCTACGATAAAAAATGTCTCTATTGTTAAAAAGCGTTGGTAATTACAATTTGAATACATCTATAATTTTAGTAGTTTTACTCTGCCTTATAGCAAATAGTTGTAGTACAAAATCTAAAAAGCGAATGCATACAAAAGTAGTAGTTGCACATAGAGGTGCTTCTGGGTATTTGCCGGAGCACACTATGGAGGCCAAAGCAATGGCCTACGCCATGCATCCAAACTTTATTGAACAAGACCTTGTTTTAAGTAAGGATGACATACCCATAGTAATACACGATATATATCTTGATGATGTTACCGATGTAGCTCGTGTTTTTCCGAAAAGAAAACGTGAGAATGGCAGGTATTATGTGATTGATTTTACCTTTCAAGAATTACAAAAACTACAGGTAACGGAACGTTTGATCCTCGAAATGGAAAGCAATTCTATCCAAAGCGATTTCCGAAAGAGAAAGCTTATTTTACCTTGCACTCTTTTCAACAAGAAATTGAACTTATTCAGGGATTAAATAGAAGTACTGGAAAACAAATAGGCATTTATCCGGAAATCAAAAACCCAGCTTTTCACCAAAAACACGGTAAAGATATTGCTAAAATTACCCTAGAAATTCTTTCCAATTACGGGTACACGGCAAAAAGTGATCCGTGTATTCTTCAGTGTTTTGACGCTAAAGAACTAGAACGAATACGCAAGGTGTTGCATTCGAATCTTTTCTTAGTGCAACTTATAGAATCTAATGACGAAACAGAACATTTAGAACACTATGCAAAGTACGCAGATGGCATTGGACCTTGGTACAAACAAATACTAGCCCATAAAAAAACAAACAATGGGAGTTTACGTCCTTAGTAGAAGATGCACATCAATTAAATCTTGTAGTGCATCCCTATACTTTTAGAGCTGATCAATTAGAAGAATTTTCTTCTTTTGAAGAAATGCTTCAAGTTCTGTTAATGGAAGCAAAAGCAGACGGGGCTTTTACCGATTTTCCAGATAAAATGGTAGCCTTTTTAGCTGCCAATAGAATATTGTAACTTAGTAGCGCTCCAAACATTATTTATAGAATGAAAATTCAACTTTTAGCATTTGGCATAACAAAAGATATTTTAGAGACTTCTAGTGTAGTTCTAGAATTAAAAGATAAAAGTACGGTAAAAGACCTGCAGGATTTGTTATACGAAAGGCATCCGAAATTTAAACGTATTAACGCTATAGCTGTTGCTGTAAATGAAGTATATGCAAATAGTGCTACTATTTTAGAAAATGATGACGTAGTTGCATTGATACCCCCTGTAAGTGGTGGTTAAATATTTCCTTGCTACTTTTTAAGAAATTTTCCAATAAAAAAAGTACCAAATGGAAGTAAAGAAAGCAGACAGACTATCGTTAAGGTTTTGCCGTTCCAATCCTGATCGTATTTGAGCATTATCGCAACAATGATATATGCTACAAATAGCAAACCGTGTGGCATTCCTAAAAGCTTCACATACTCTGGATTTCCCTGTAGGTATTTAATGGGTACAGCTACAAACAGTAATAAAATATAAGAAATCCCTTCTAGCCATGCAATAATTTTAAAGAAAGTAACCATAATGCGATATTTGTTAAAGATTTACATACAAAGCTAGCGAAAAATTTCTTCCTGGAGCAGATATACCGGAAGCAAACTCTTTATAGTGCTGGTCTAAAATATTTTGAATTCTCCCTTGTAATTCTATATGACTAGTGAGCTGATATTCTCCAAATAAACCAATCGTCGTCCAACTCGGAGAACCGTAATACTTATTAATATCCTCGGTAGCATTTTCATCTATTACAGGCGTTTGTTGTTGGTTGTCAATGCCTTCTGTTAGGTTGTAGTTGGCAATGTCTTTCTTAGCATTAAAAACTAAATTTATCCCCCCTTCAAACTTTCCATCGGAATAATTAATTTCAAAATTTCCAAATAGCGGAGGAATAGAAGACATCGGTTCGTTTAAATCAAAACTTTTCCCTTTTGTGTACGTAATAGAACCTATTGTATTCCATTTTCGATGGAGCTTCCCTTGATAGCTTAAGGTAAATCCTGTAATGTATGCTAGTCCTTTATTAACATTAGCAACGGTGTTTCCAATTTCATTATCGTAAAGTATTTCACTTCCTTTACCAGAGGCCTCTGTATTAGTTGCTATATCAAAAGGTGTTCTGTAAATGTAACTATCTAAAAGCGTATAATAAACATTGGCACCGATTCGAAATTTTCTGTCGTTAATGTATTTTTGAATTCCAATTTCAGCATTGTAGGCATGCTCTGGTTTTAACGCAACATTTGGAACGGTAACATCTCCATTTTTTTCTCTAATCTTTCCAACATCATCAATATTTGGAGATCGAAATCCTGAGGATAAAACGCTATTTAATTGCCAACTATTACCAGGTTTGTATACGTAGCCAACAGTAGCTGTTAGTGCGGTATTGTTAAGACTAATATCATTATCGGGTAGTACTATAAATTGCTCGTCTATCCATTTTGCAGTTAAATGAGTATTGGTTAATCGAACTCCTGTTTTTAAGGTAGATTTTGTACTAATATCCTGACGATAATCAACGTATAACGCAGAACTTAAATACGTACTACCTCCATCGGCATATCTTGTTTGTACCGGAAAATCTCCACTAAATCCGTCTATTTCATTGTCTGTAATGCGAAGTGTTTTACCAATCGCATCAGAACCAACCTTATTATAGGCTACTTCAAAACCGTAATTTAAATCGCGTCTTTTGGCCAAAGAAACAGTGAAATCTCCGTTAAAATTATACACATCTACAGATTCATTTCGGTACGATCTATCTAAACTTCCAAATTTTCTTTGGATTCTACTTTCCTTAATCTTTTGATAAGCAAATGTAAGAACTCCGCTAGAAATCCATTTTTTCTTTGGTTTAATTTCTAATTGTGGCGATAGTAAGAAACGTTCTTGTGGCCCATAATACCATTCTGCAAACTTTAATGTGCCGTCTTTTAACTCCGTAAGTCTATCGAAACGAGGAACATCAGAGGAGGTTGAATATTGTATATTTAACTTTAAATCGGTCTGTTTTGCTAAAGGAATATAAAATTTTTGTAAGATATCTGTTTGCGTAAAACCAGTATTTCGTTGGATATTTGGATTGGAATTTGGCGTGGGAAATTCTTCATAATTACCATACATGTTATCACTGTAAAAGGGAACTTTTCCCCAATCTGAAAAATTGTGAACTCGGTTTTTTCCCATTTTTAAATCACCGTAATCACTATAGGAGACACTAGTAAATGAAGCCCATTTTTTAAATTGTAATTCGGCAGAAATCACGTTAGTCATTTCACCATTTACAGTACTGTACCTTGAAAATAAAGAAGTTTTTACTTGGTTATTTTCGGATATTTTTGGCGTTTTAGTATAGTAATGAATTACCCCTCCTAATGCATCTGACCCGTATACGACAGAAGACGGACCAAAAACAACTTCAGTTCTATCTAAAATATTAGGAGATACTGTAATTGAATTTTGTAAATGTCCTTTTCTATATATGGCATTGTTCATTCTAACACCATCCACCACTAGTAAAACACGGTTACTTTCCATACCCCTTAAAACAGGGCTACCTCCTCCAAATTGAGATTTTTGAACCTTAATCCCAGGAATATTTGCTAATAAATCGGCAGAAGTTTGTGGCGATATTCTAACGATCTCTTTACTATTTACTACTGCAATTTGCTCGGCAATTCTATTGGTTTTTTCTTTATTTTTAAACATCGATAAAACAACCTCATCTAATTGCTCCGATTGTTTTGAGAGGAATACTTTACCGTTATTTACTTGTATGGTCTTCTTTTTAGTTTGGAACTCTGCATAGGCAACGTGAGAAAAAATTAGCAGCTCATCAGTTTGAAATGTACTGATATCCACTATTCCATTCTCATTACTAATGGCGGAAATTGACTTCTCCTTATTAAACACCGCAACAGCTTCTACAGGTTTTCCTGTCTCCGCATCCATAACTTTAATTGCTTGCGAAAACACAGGAGATATTATGGTAAAAAATACTATTACAAATACTCGTTTCATAATTAACGGAACACAGTTTCTAAAATATCTAAAGATTTTGGTTTTCTAAAGCCTTCCAAATGTAATTCAAAATAATCAATTATTATTCGGAGAACTATTTGTCTTTCTTTTTTACTAAAAAAAACTTGATTTAATGCATCAAAATTTATGCCTAACACACGTTTAAACAAAATTAATTTTTCATTTTTTAAAATTAGTTTGTCATAGGTACTATTGGTAAAGCTTCCTTCCATTAAATTGAACGCTGCATAGTCACTATTGGATGTATCGGGATAAAATCCCAAAAAGCGCGTCAAATTAAGTAAAAAAACCAAATGGAAGTTCGCATTTTCATCATGCGTATCTAACCATATTAAAGCGGTTTCAAGATAGGTGTACAACGATTGATTTTGTTCTTCCTCTTGAATAATACTCGATAATACTTCAGACAAAAATAAAAGTATGGATTGTTTGGTAATGGAAGTGTGAATCGTATTATAGGGATGGCTAATGCGTGCTTCTCGAATAGAATTTAGAGTAGTAGTATTTCTGTGATTTACTACAAGCTCCAATTGATTTAAAGGCTGAAAATAGGCTGTTTTTAATTTCCCTTTTTAGATTTTAAAATTCCGCGAATTAAATACGACCGCAATCCATCTTCGAAGGTGAAACATTTTACAATTAAACTAGAGTCACTGTATTTTATAGCATTAAAAACAAGGGCTTTTGTAGTTACTATTGCCATTAGTTTACAATTGCTATTTTGGTAGAAGAAGTTTGTGCATTATCTTCAGAAGATAGCAAAACGATATAGATGCCAGAGGCAACTTTCACACCCGCTAAATTATGTTTGTTCCAGGTTACTTTTCCACCTCCTAATTGTTGGCCTTCTACCACATTAGTTTCGTACACGAGATTCCCAGAGGTGTCTAGTATTTTTACATTGGTTCCTTTGGGAATATTCTTTCCATTCCTTCCCCGAATAACAACCTCTTGGTGCGTTTTTAAAACCGGATTTGGATAGGCATAGACCTCTCCTAATTCATCGCCAAATGGTGCTACTTTACTATCGTATACCACCATCCCTCTGTTTGTTGCAAAGTATACTTTTCCGGTAACTTCATCGGCTTTTATTTTAATAATCTTATTGGAAGGTAAAGGAGAATTATCCTTGTTAAAATTTGCTAAAGTAGTACTTCCTGAGGGATTGGTATATAAAACGCCTCCTGTTTCCGAACCAAACCATTTGTTATCTGCGCCATCAATTTCTATAGTGTTAATAGTTTGATCTCCTAATAATTTTTTTGGAACACCGTCGTCTAAAATAATTACGGGAGCTGCATCAAAAATATCAGTATCAAATATCCCTAAAGGATTCGAATAGACCACTAAACCCGTTAAAGTTCCCATCCACAAACGATTAGTTCTATCTACAGCAACGGTTCTAACGTTTAAATTTGGCAAACTCCCTTTGGTAGGTTCTGTAGTAAAAGCCTTCTTTCGATCTCCATTCTCATTATAGGCATACACCCCGTTTCTTCTTGTTCCTATCCATACGGTATTTGCTCTATCGATAGCCACTTCATTCATACCAAATCTATCACTAACATTAACAATAGATTGGATATCAAAGTTTGTCCAAGTACCAGTTTGGGATAATTTCTTAAGTCGGCTTGAAACACCAATATTGGTTACCCATAAATTTCCGCTAGCATCCAATGCAGTTCCACTAACTCTAATCGTTACTCTATTTGGTATGTCGCTAACAATATCTTGTAATGGACTATTGCTTTGGTTGTAAAATCGTTGGGGTTCATTGTTCTCAAGATACAGTAAACCACCTGTTAGAGGCGTATTTATTTCTGGTCCGGAAATGTCTCCAAAAGAACTAATATAAACGCTATTCTCTTTGGTTTTATCGATAGTAACATAGGTTAAATCTCCAAATGGCTGCTGCGCATTGAATGGGGAATTATTCCAGTCTTTACCATTGTAATAAGAATACCCCTCTCTTTTTTGTAAAGGTGTATAAGTAGCATCATAGCCACCATATACTACCCACAAATTATCGTTGTGTACATCCATTGCAAAAATATCGTTGCGCAAAGGCTTGCGGGTGTATTTCTGTAAATACCGTGGTCGCAGTGGTTTGCGTTTTTAAAACTCCGTAGCGTTTGGTAGCTATAAAAATTAAAGAATTTTCTTCATATGCCTGATTTACATTAAAATCAAATTTCACATTCGGATTCACTTGCGCAATTTCTTGTAAGTTGTTCCCAAGAAACACTGCAGCATTGGAAAATGCAACCGCCAGGCTACTTGTTGAACTTTTAAGTCCTGTAATACCCGAACTAAAATTCCTTTCGGTGACTACCGAGTTACCCCTTACTGTGACTAATGTATTTGCTCTTGCTGCATAGACGCCATCGTTAAATACCGTAATAGCCGTATAGTTTTCAGGGGAGATGTTGGTCCAGCTATTAAAGTCAATTAAATTAGGGTTGTTTGCATTAGCAGTGTAAATACCGGTATCAGATGCAGCATAAATAGTTGAATTGAACACCGTAATCATGTGTATATTTTCATCACTAGATCCTGGTCCTATAAAATAGGTATCTCCAAACTCTAACGCTTTCAAGTCGTAAACAACAATTGCGAAGGAGGTAGCAATAAATAGTTTATCATTGTATTCGTAAATGTGATTGATTCTCTTTTCTCCTGGTTGGTTAAAATTCGTGATTTCTGGGGAGGTGGTTATTTCTCCGTTCGCGGAAACAATCTCTAAAAGACCATTTTCATACCCAATAACCAATGTGTTAAAGGCACTGCTGTAATAAATTGCAGAGGTTTCTCCTCCAGACAAACCTTGTACTGAGGATAGTTTTGTAGTTACCTCTGTGTCTTTGTTGTATAAAAAAACTGCATTGTCTGTGACCGCATACAGAAGATCTCCTGCTACAAAAAAATCCTTCACATTCGTGTAGGCAAATAAATCTTCCCAACGATCACTGTAATCTGTTTGGGCAGCGAGCTTACAACAGAAGCATAAAAGAAAAATAACAACAACTTTTTTCATATAGTAACAAAGATATTATTATTAACGTTATAAATAGTACATTCGTACATAATTGATATCGGTATGGGAATAGAAATAGAACGAAAATTTTTAGTTACATCTACTAGCTTTAAAGCAGATGCGTATCAAAAAAAACACATAAAACAAGGCTTTTTAAACTCGGATAAAAACAGAATTGTTCGCGTTAGAGTTTATGGTAACGATGGATATTTAACAATTAAAGGGCCTTCAAACACGAGTGGAACATCTCGATATGAATGGGAGCAAAAGATTCCTGTAAAAGAAGCATTACGCTTACTAGATTTATGTGAGGAAGGCGTTATTGAAAAAGAAAGGTATCTCGTTTGTATTGGTGAACACACCTATGAAATTGATGTTTTTTTGGGGGACAATGAAGACCTCATTGTTGCGGAAGTAGAACTTTCCGAGGAAAATGAGAAATTCCTAAGACCGTCTTGGTTAGGTGTCGAGGTTACCGGCATTTCTAAATATTACAATTCTAATTTAAGTAAAAGACCGTTTAAGCAGTGGTAAAAAACAAAACTAACTGAGAAAAGAGGTAAACTCCTTTGCGTTATTTTTTCTGTTGGTGTCTTTCATGTATTTCGCATCGTTGCACAATTCGTTTAAAACAATGCGAAATGCCTTTTCTTTTAGCTCCTTTTTTTGGTGTAAAACATACGTTTCTGTTGGTAAAAAACTACATTGTTTCACTCTTAAAACACCCGGACCTCCTTTAAAAATATCCCAAGAAAAAAAGCGCTTACAGTCGAAATAGATTTGCGGCACTATCGGAATTTGATGTTCAATAGCCAGACTAAATGCTCCGTTTTTAAAGTTCGATAGGATTACATTTTCAGTAGGCACCAAACCTTCGGGAAATATTCCCACACTAACTCCATTTCGAAGTCTTTTTTTAGCCATTTCATATACTCGTTTTCTACTTTTACTAGAGTCGCGATCTACCATTATGACAACTTTTTATAAAAATCCAAAGACGGGTAATTTTACGAGCTCTTTCTTCCCAACAAAAACAATAGGATTTTTACTCATCGCAATCATTACCCAAGGATCAATAAGGGAAGCATGATTCGCGATAAACATATAACTCTTATTTGCGTCAATAGTTTGCTGTCTTTCGATCTTAAGTCGAAAACCCATCCCGTAAATTAAAACAAAAGACCAGGCTCTCATCATTTTCCAAAATGAAGAATAATAGCGTTCACTAGCTGTAAAAAGGAATAAAAATGGTAACATAAGAAGTATGGTTCCGAACATTAAAAGGTAAAACCAACATCTCCAAAGAACTAAAAAAGGGATTTTAAAATACTTCATATGTGCGAATGTAGTAATTTCTTTCGTTTGATAAATTTTAACCTTACTTTTGCTTGGGTTCTACTAATTAATTGGAACGCTATTTAACGTAAATATCCTATTTAAAAAATAATAGATGTCAAGAATTTTAACAGGAGTTCAAAGCACAGGAACTCCACACTTGGGTAATTTATTGGGTGCTATTTTACCAGCAATTGCGATGGCAAATGACCCTGCAAACGAATCGTTTTTATTTATTGCAGACATGCATTCTTTAACGCAAATTAAAGACGGAAAACAGTTACGTGAAAACACCTACAGTACTGCCGCAACTTGGCTAGCCTGTGGTATTGACATCTCCAAAACAGTGTTCTATCGCCAAAGTGATATTCCTGAAGTTACAGAGTTATCTTGGTATTTGAGCTGTTATTTTCCATACCAACGATTAACTCTAGCACATAGTTTTAAAGATAAAGCAGATAGGCTTTCCGATGTGAATAGTGGGTTGTTTACCTATCCAATGTTAATGGCTGCAGATATTTTATTATACGATGCGGAAATAGTTCCGGTCGGAAAAGATCAATTACAGCACTTAGAAATGACTAGAGATGTTGCAAATAGAATTAATAATATTGTTGGAGATATCTTAATTCCTCCACAGGCCAAAATTAACGAAGACACGAAATTAGTACCGGGTACCGATGGTGAAAAGATGAGTAAATCTAGAAACAACATCATTAACATATTTCTTCCCGATAAAAAACTTAGAAAACAAATTATGGGTATTCAAACAGACAGTACCCCATTGGAAGCGCCTAAAAACCCGGATACCGATAATGTATTTGCTATCTATAAATTACTTGCATCCGAAGAGCAGCTTGTCGAAATGAGAGCAAACTACGAAGGTGGTAACTACGGCTATGGTCATGCCAAACAGGCTTTATATGAACTTATAATAGATAAATTTGCCGATGTTCGTGACAAATATGAGCATTATATGCATAATAAACATGAAATAGACACAGCTTTAGCCATTGGAGCAGAAAAGGCTTCTTCTGTTGCTAGAGAAGTTTTGCAAAGAGTGCGAGAAAAAATAGGGTATTAACATGAGAATTTTACTATGTATATGTCTTACTTTACTTCTTAGTTGTAGTAAAAAAGAACTTGATAATCAGATTGTGGAAGCTTCCTGCGGACAATGTCAGTTTGGGCTAAAAACGCAAAAAGGATGTGATTTAGCCATTCGATATAAGAATACATCTTATTTCGTGGATGGTGCACACATTGACGATTATGGAGATGCACACGACGAAACTATAGGATTTTGTAACGCTGTTCGAAAAGCCAAGGTTTCTGGAAAGTTTCAAGAAGCACGATTTAAAGCGTTTTCTTTTCAAATAATAAACCACTAAATTTCGAGAGGTAATTACTTCTCGAAATTTAGCGATTGCTCATTAAGGAGCGGGGTTTGGTAGCAAGCTATGTACCTTTTCAATGTCTTTTAAAACATCCTCTGATAATTCAATGTAAATAGAATTAATATTCTCCTTCAATTGTTGCATTTTGGTAGCCCCGATGATATTACTAGTTACAAAAGGCAATTGGTTTATGTATGCGAGCGCAAGTTGTGAGAGAGTTAAACCGTGCTTTTCAGCAACTTTAGCATATTCAGATACCGCTCCTTGTGCACCATTAGTCATGTATCGAGCTATAAATCTTGGAAATAGAGTTCCTCTTGCTCCTTCTGGTGTTTTTCCGTCTAAATACTTTCCAGACAATACACCCTGTGCTAAAGGAGAATAGGCTAATAATCCTATATTTTCTCGTAATGAAACCTCTGACATCCCATATTCATAGGCTCTGTGTATTAGAGAATACGAATTTTGAATGGTTATGGGTCTTGGAAAATTATGTGCAGATGCTGTTTGTAAATACTTCATAGTTCCCCAAGGAGTCTCATTCGACAATCCTATATGTCTTATTTTTCCTTGCTGTACAAAATCATGTAAAGTTTCCAAAATTTCGAAATGATTTTCTGCTTCTTGTTTACTTGTCTTGTAAGGATAGTCTCGAACACCAAAACAATTTACTCCTCGCCCAGGCCAATGCAATTGGTACAAATCAATGTAATCGGTTTGCAGACGCTGCAAACTCCCCTCAATAGCTTCGGTTAATGCTCTTTTACTAAAACCGTCTTTTCTTATGTGCGCTGTATAATCCCCTGGTCCTGCAATTTTAGAGGCCAATACTACCTGCTCTCTATTACCTGTTTTTTTAAACCAAGAACCAATAATTTTTTCGGTAGCCCCGTAGGTCTCAGGAGTTGCAGGAACGGAATATAATTCGGCTGTATCGAAGAAGTTTACGCCCTGTTCTAGAGCGTAATCCATTTGTTCATGTCCTTGCGCTTCGGTGTTTTGATTCCCCCAAGTCATGGTTCCCAGACATATTTTGGAAACCTTAACATCCGTGTTAGGTAATGTTGTGTATTTCATATCTTACGAAAGATTTACTTTAGTTTAAATTTTAAAAAGTAAGTTTGCTGTTTTATTCGGAAAGAATTGCTTCAATTCCTGGTAATGTTTTCCCTTCCAAGCTTTCTAACATAGCGCCACCTCCGGTAGAAACATAACTTACTTTTTCTGCAAACCCAAATTGTTTTACCGCAGCGACAGAATCCCCTCCTCCTACTAATGAAAACGCACCGTTTTCGGTAGCTTCAGCAATAGCGTCTCCTAGAGCTATCGTACCCTTAGCAAAATTTTCCATTTCGAAAACTCCCAACGGACCATTCCATAATATGGTCTTGGAATCTGCTATGACTTTTGCAAAATTTTCAGAGGTATTTAGTCCTACATCTAATCCCATCCAACCATCGGGAATTTCATTGGTGTTTACAGACTTTGTATTGGCGTCGTTGGAGAAATCATCGGCAATAACTGCATCCACTGGCAAGTGAATTTGAGTATTGTGTTGTTTTGCTTTCTCTAAAATTTCTAAGGCAAGTGCTAGTTTATCTTCTTCTACCAAAGAGTTTCCTATATCACCTCCTAAAGCCTTAATAAAAGTAAAAGTCATGCCTCCACCGATGATAATGTGATCTACTTTTTCAATAATATTTTCAACAATCCCTATCTTAGAAGAAACTTTAGCCCCTCCTAAAATTGCAGTTACTGGTTTTTCAGAGTTATGTAAAACTTTATCAATACTTTCTATTTCTTGTGCAAGCAATAAGCCAAAACATTTGTTCTGCGGAAAAAACTCAGCAATAACAGCCGTAGATGCATGTGCGCGGTGTGCAGTACCAAAAGCATCATTTACATAGATATCTCCGCATTTGGAAAGCTGCTCCGCAAATGCATGATCTCCTGCCTTCTCCTCTTTATGAAAGCGGAGATTTTCTAACATCAATATTTCTCCTGGCTTTAAGTTTGCAACAGCTTCCTCTACTTTTTCTCCGATACAATCTTCCACAAAAATCACTTTGACACCTAAAACGGAAGAAACAGTATCTTTAATATGACCTAATGAAAACTTTGCATCAACGCCTTTAGGTCGTCCCAGATGCGACATAAGAACACAACTACCTCCATCCTCTAAAATTTTTATAATGGTAGGTTTTGCTGCCTGAATTCTAGTAGTGTCTGTTACTTCAAATGCATCGTTTAACGGCACGTTAAAATCTACACGAATTAAAGCTTTTTTATTCTCAAAATTATAGTCGTTTACTGTTTTCATAAATTGTAGTATGTGTTTTTTCGATTCCTCTTTTAAGGATATTTTAAACAAAAATAACTATTTAAAACAACATAAAAATATTTATCAGTGTGATAACAAACATATATATTTGTTAAAGTTATATGAAGACAACTTCAATTAAAATATCATCGGTAACATTAAGCATAAAAGAATGCTATAACTTCGTGGAAGATCCAAGTTGTGGCGGTATTTCTGCATTTATAGGAACTGTTCGTAACGCTACCAATAGTAAAAAAGTTACGCAACTAGAATTTTCTACCTATAGGCCTATGGCTGTAAAAGAGATGGAAAAAATTGCAATACATGCATTAGAAAAATATGCCATCAAAAAAATTGCAATTCATCATGCAGAAGGCATGCTTAATATTGGAGATATTCCCGTAATTATAGCTGTCTCTTCACCACATAGACAGGCGGCATTTGCTGCCTGCGAATACGCTATAAATACCCTTAAAGAAACGGTACCTATTTGGAAAAAAGAATATTTTTCGGATGGTGAGGTTTGGGTTAATGCACACCCTTAACACATAAAATTAGAAATTGCGGCAACAAATCCAAGATTTATTTTTTTTACAGCATCTTTTAAAACCTTACCCTAACAATATTTTTGAAACGCTTTTTGTCGAAATCTTCACTTTAAACGGGAAAATTAGTAAGAGAATAGTTAATATTTTAGGTCTAGCGGTTCTGTAAAACTAACGCTAGGATCATAAATTTCTTTAAGAACCTCCTTGATTTCTTCCATAAAAGCCTCCAATCTCTCGGGTGTAATAAGGGTATCGGGGGATTTTCTTCCCGAAGAAAAATTCATCTTTAAAAACCCTTTCCCCAAGTTCTTAAATGAATAGATCCCTGCCTCTAAAGGCTGGTTAAAGGAAAAATTACTGTGTTTTGTGTATAAGAACGCATACAACATAACCTGAATGGCTTTGTGGTATTTAAGTTCTTCTATTTTAGTAAAATCGGATATTTTTAAATTCGTGTCGTCTACCCTTCCTGTTTTGTAGTCAATAATTCTAACCACTCCATTCCACTGGTCAATTCTGTCTACTTGTCCGTGAATTTTAATTGGAAAATCAAACCCCTCAACACGAATTTCAGTAGATAGCGTTTGCTCTGTAGCAATAATCTTTAATTTATTTTTTGGATCTTGTAGTTGTCTTTTTTCCTGTTGTAAAAAGTTAGAGACAAACCGTTTCGCAACCTCAAAAATCAAACGATTTTTTCCAACAATAATATTGCCATTTTTAAAGTGTTTTTTAAAATAATGTACCACGACATCTTCAACCATAGTTTCCATGGTAGTAATTACTTCTGCAGTTACATACTTTCCTATGTATGGCTCGTATAAGTGTTCTAAAGTATCATGAACCACCGTTCCCATAGTATTTACTGCTATGGTTTCCTCAACATCCTCCAACTCTTTTATCCTCAGAACTTTCTGTTTGTAAAAAGCCATTGGATTGTATAAATAGTTGGTTAAAGCCGATGGAGAAATACCTTTTGTTGCTAATTCCTTCAACCGGATGAAAACACTTTCATTTTTAAGTATTTCTTTGGGAATTGTTTTAGTAGTACTGATATTAGGAATTACAATTTCTTGTTTTATATCTTTTCGAAGTAGCTCTAACTGTGTTAAAAACCTACTTTTCTCGCCACTACCATACGAATCATGCTCTGTATTGTACAGTATAAATATATTACTCGCTCGTTGTAATAATCTGAAAAAGTGATATGAAAACAAAGCGTCTTTTTCGCGATACGTTGGAAGACCAAACTCTATTTTTACATCCAAAGGCACGAAGGAGTTTTGCTGATGACTTTTTGGTAGAACTCCTTCGTTTACCGAGGTAATAATAACAGTATCAAAATCTAAAACTCGTGTTTCTAAAACCCCCATTAATTGTAAACCTTGTAATGGCTCACCTTGAAAAGATATACTCTCGGATTGCATTAACTGTTTGAATAATTGATGTAATGTTTTTATATCCTTAATGTAGCCATAGGTAGCATGTAAGTTTTGCAACTGCACAAAAACCGTGTAGAACCGAAACAAATATTCTTTTTCCATCTCATTTGCGGTTTCTTTTAATAAAAGTAACAATGCTAGTACACGTGCCAGAAAATCTGTGATGGTTTGGAATGGTTCAAAACAATCTAAAATAGGAGCTTTTACGGAAATAGGAATAGTGTCAAAATAGTTTTTTAGAAAGTCTAACCCTAAAAAAGTTACATTATTTTTTGCAATATCCGTGGCAAGACGATCGATGATATTAACGTCTCCATGGTATAACAATTGGTAGATAGGAGCTTGTTTTAATAGGGTAATTACATCTTTGTGATAGAACAAATGTTCTTGATTTTTTTGAAGCTTTTTTTGATTTAAGTGAAGCTTAAAAATTGCAATTATAAGCCAGTTAAGGGAACATCTTTCAATGGATATCCCATGGTAATATTTACTGCTTCTACATTTTCTGGAAAGGAATTTAGCGTTATTGGTAATAACGATTCGTCTCCCAAAACAAGGGCAGTTTTGTGGTGCTTTGGAAGTTTGGATAAAACCTCTCCCGCATACTTTATCTGTGTTATGTTTTTTGCAGCACCAATGATTTCAATATTTTTTGGCCGCTGAAAATTATTTGCAATGGTTTCCAAAGGATTTTTTTGGTAATACTTCCAATTTGCTTTATACTTTCGAATGAAACTTCCTGCCTGATGTTTACTTTCGAGAAAAAATTTATCGATGTCCCAGAATACTTGCGTGTTCCCTGCTGCCAACATTTTTTGGAAGAGGATTTCTTCGGCAGTATTAAGGGCATTAAAGCCAATAAAAAAGAATTTTTCAGAACTGTGCTTTGAAATATACGCGTCTAGCTTTTGAACAGACTCCCTATAAAGTACCCCTTGATAACCTTGCTTTTCTTGAACAAGAAAAGAATAAAAATGCTCATAGAGCTCGTATAGTTGTTCCATGAATGCGAAGTGGCTCTTCATCAAAGTAGTTTCCGAAACAGTTTCCGAACCAGACCATTTTTGCAACCTATTTATATCCCTTAAATAGGTAAAAATTTCTTTGGCAGGAATAAGGTGTTGATCAATTTCGTTAAAATCTTGAAGCACTGTTATTGCCCAAGAGGAAAAAGTATCAAATGGATCAGGATGCTTAACTACCTTTTTATAAACTCCGTAAAAATGAAACAATAATTGCAGGGAATCTAGGCTATCTATTTCTGAAACCTCTTCAACAAAATCACCAATATTGATAACTCTTGGTAAAAAACCTGTAGAAATTTTATTTTTTAGTTCTTGTTTAACAAACACTCCAGCTCGCTGAGAAGGAAGTATAAAAGTAACATTTTCAAAGCTTTTCGTATTGTGTAATACGAGGTTTAATGTTTCTGTTATAAAGGATTTCATATCGAAAAATAAATAACTCTAAAATACAATATAAAATTGATTTTGCACGTAGCTTTCTCTATTAGAATAGCACCTTTCCTGGAGAAAATGAATCCAAAAAGTCTATAAATACAGACATATTGCAGCATAAAATCTTGCGTACGCGGAACCATCACTATTACAAACATCAATTGAATATTAAAATCGTATTTTTAATGTCTGCAAAACAAACTAAGAAAATATGTCACAACTTAAAGTAGCAATCTTGCAGTCGGATATTATTTGGGAAAATCCGAAAGAAAACAGAGAGGCTTACGCGAAGAAACTTGCTACGATTTTACCAGATACAGAGCTAGTTGTCTTCCCGGAAATGTTTACCTCAGGATTTACCATGAATGCAAACGAAATAGCGGAGGGAATGGAAGGGGAAACGGTATCTTGGATAAAAAAAATGGCTGAAATACATCGTTTTGCAATTTTAGGTAGCTTGATAATTAAAGTTCAAGAAAATAAGAGAACTACTTTTAAAAACAGGCTCCTTTTTATAACACCCGATGGAAAGATTCAGTTCTATGATAAAAGGCATACGTTTACTTTGGCAAAGGAAAATCAAGTCTACGAACGTGGGCATACGAAACTAATTGTTTCCTACAAAGGATGGAAAATTTGTCCTCTAATTTGTTACGACTTGCGTTTTCCCGTTTGGGCAAGAAATACCGAAAATTACGATTTACTCCTGTATGTTGCCAACTGGCCTACACCGAGAATTTCGGCCTGGGACACCTTACTTCGTGCACGAGCAATTGAAAATATGTCGTATACCATTGGTGTTAATAGGGTAGGTTTTGACGATAACGGTTACGAGTATAGCGGAAATTCAGCCTGCTATGATACCATGGGTAAATGCTTGGTTAAAAATAACAAAGGAGAGGCAGTAATTATGTATGTTACACTCGATAAAGAAAAGCAAAATTTAGCGCGGAATAAATTTCATTTCTTAAGCGATATGGATACTTTTTCTATACTGTAAATGCCTTTCGCTCATACAAAACAAAAGGCATTTATAGAAATAAAAAGCAACACAGATTATGCTGGAATCATCCATTTAAAACTGAACTTTGTATCCGGAACTACTATTCTTTCCGTAATTCTGTACATTCTATCGGGTAACTTCATAAGGTAATCACGAGCCTTTTCAGCCTCTGGAGTTAGATTTGTAATTTTATCTATCTCCCAAGTTTCGTTTAATTTTTTTAGAATATCTACATAATCAAAACCTGTATAAACCCCAATCCGTTGTGCTACTGTAGAAAAATCATCAAATAAACTTCCTTTGGCTCCAAAAGATTCTCTCAGATGCATTGCTGGCATAACTATTTTGTGCTTCATCATGTGTTGAAAAGCTAACATCATCTCACTGGGATCTATTGTAAAAATTTGTTTTACAAACTCTGTATATGCTTGGTGATGACGCATTTCGTCACCAGCTATAATACGAGACATTTTTGCTAGTGCTTTATGCCCTTTTTTCTTCGCAATTTTCGCGACGTTAAGGTGGGAAATATAAGTAGCTAACTCCTGAAAACTAGTATACACAAAGTTTTTGTAAGGATCTGTAGCGGTACCGATGTCAAAACCATCAGAAATTAAGTGTTGTGTTGTAATTTCAACCTCACGCATGTTTACTCGTCCTGATAAATACAAATACTTATTTAAGACATCTCCATGACGATTTTCCTCTGCGGTCCAAGCACGAACCCATTTCGCCCAACCGTTGTCTGGTTGTTGTGTTACACCGTCTAAATCAAGCAACCAAGATTCATAGGTAGGGAGTGCTTCTTCTGTAATGGTATCGCCAACTAAAACGACCCAAAAATCATCGTCTAACTCTTTCGATATCTCTTGAATTTCTTTTACTTCTTCAATAAAAGTATCTTGTTGGGAATTTGGCAAAAAATCGGTTGGCTGCCATATCTTTTCTACGGGAATTAAGAACTTATCTACAAAGCTATCAATATTTTTTTCTAGCGTTTGCATTACTTCTTTTCTTATATTTTGTATCGACATATTTTGGTAGAGGGTTAAGTTTTATTAGTAATATTTGATTTTTACGTAATCGCTGAGGTTATGGTGTTTTCCACCTGATCAAGCAAGGTATTAAATGACATACTGTCTACTTTTATAGGAGCATGTGTTTGAATTGTTATAGGACTTCCAATACCTAGGGGAAACCTTCCGTAACGAAATGTTTTCCATGAATTATTTATCGTTAATGGAACAACGTACGCATCCGGATTATATTTTGTAATCATTTTTAATCCATTAGGTGCAAACGATTTGGGCTTTCCATTCCTGCTTCTAGTTCCTTCTGGAAAAATAACAGCAGACCAAGTATTTTTCTGTATTCGCTTTGAAAATTCAGCTAATTCCTTCAAGGCTTGCTTCCCGTCTTTTCTGTCTATTAATGCTGCACCTCCGTGCCTTAGGTTAAAAGAAACACTTGGTATACCTTTTCCCAATTCTTTTTTAGACACAAACTTTGGATAGTATTTTCTAAAGTAATAGATGATTGGTGGAATATCAAAGGTACTTTGGTGGTTAGAAACAAAAATCAAAGTCGTATTTTCAGGAAGTTTCTGTGCATTGGTCACTTGCACCTTTACCCCGAGAATCAATAGCGATTTTACCAAAAAAAAATTTAGTAGGTTTACTACTTTTTGGTGTCCTTCTGCTCCAAATAGATGCAACCCAAGCCATTGTAATGGGTGGAACAAGAGTAAAAAGAAAAAAAACACTACAGCAAAAATCGTTGATAAAAAATAGCTTACTATTTTCATGGGGTTTCGTTTACTTTAAAATTATAGTTTAAAAGAACAGCACTTTATTGAGATACCATTAGTATTGTCTTCTTGTATTGACTTCTAAAACAAATGCAAAAATAAAAAAACCTGCCGAAGCAGGATGTATTTATTTTGTTTAAAACCAATTACTCCACGGAATTCTTGTTAAAACAAGTACTAATGCCAAGCCGTAAAATATCGAAAAGGTTTTAAATTTAGCTTCACTTTTAACCTGTTTTTTATGTCTCGACCATCCTATGGTTATCAATACAATAGCGGTAACCATGGTAATAGGGTGTTCTACTGCAAGTAATCTCGTAGCAGAGTCTTTCATGACCGCACTAGGATCAGCTTGTAGTGCTTTATACCAAGGAGACATAAAATACCAAGCTAAACCAATTAGTAATTGTATATGACTAGTTATTAAAGTAAAAAGACCCAAGCGGAATTCTTTATGGGTAAATTCCTTTTTTTGTACCAAACCCATAACAGATTTAACAACAGCAATAACTAATACTACTAAAACTATGTAAGCCCAATAAGAGTGGATTGTTTTCATCATGATTTTGTGTGTTTTTGTTAGTACAAACTTACTGAATTTTATGGAAAGCTACTAGGCAATAAAATTAGATGTTTAAAGTTTAATGTTGCAATTAAATTTCTTTCTGTAGCTCATATGCATTTCCATTATAAATAACATGCATTACAAAAACAGCATCGCCTGGCTGCCAAACATTATAAGAAACGGCTATTTTTTGTCCTTTTTTTTGGTTTGGAAAATGGTGGAGAAGAATGGTATTAATTTTGTCCAATCGAACCGATAAAGCTGCATCTTCATAGCCTTCTCGTATATCAAAATTACTAAATCCGTTATTACCGACCATCGCGTAATCTTTATCGGTTAAAGTATAGCTTGAAAGTTCTTGTTTCAGGTTGTCTCTAAGGTATTCCGTTCTAATTATTTTACTCCCTAAACTTTTTGTTACAGCAGGTATACTACTAAAAAAGTGGTTACTGGAATACAACCCATGTGAAGAGTTCGCGAATAAAACCGATGATAATCCAAAGAATAAAAAGACAACTAAAATTTGGGGTTTGTTTTTACTGAAATAAATATGCATGTAATAAGGGGTTTTACGACCGCAAAAATAAAACTTTTTAAACAAAAAAACCACCTCTTTTGAGGTGGTTTTATTAAGAATTATAGATTCAGTTTTATCCTATTGTAAGACGTATTCAGTACCATTATTAATTACATTCATAATAAATACATCATTTCCAGGTTTCCAAACATTATAAGAAACAGAGAACTTTTGACCCTCACCATATTCAGGAAAGTTATTTAGTAGAATAGTGTTAATTTTAGCTAAACGAGCTTCTATTGTTTCTTCGTCTCTTCCTGGTCTAACATCAAAGTTATTAAACCTTCCATTACCTACTAATTCGTAATCAGCATTAGTTAAGGTATATTTTATAGTATTATCTGGAACCCAATCTATCCCATTATGACCAAACTTCAAAGTAGCATCAATTACTGTAGGAATTGCATTCCAAACAGTACCATCAAAAACATAATTTACATTTCTCTGGCTAACCGATCCTCCACTAAATAAATCGTACTCTACAGCCACAAAATCTTCAGGTGAGGCAAAAGGATATAAAGTTCTTAAATAAATTCCAATTTTGTATTCCGCCTCTGCTTCATCACTGAAATTTGGAAAACGTTGTCCCATTGTAGTATACTCCTCTGGAGTAAAAGTTACTGGTGGAGCCCATTCCCCTGTATAAACAAATTTACTAGTCTTAGAGATTAGTGTAGCTCCAATTAAATCATATCCTGTCCCATTGAACTCTAAAAGCATATTTCTAGTTCCTGGTGAACCATCATAGATTGCATAAGTTACAAAATACTGATCGCCAATAACAGCTGAAGGGAAGTTAGCCAATAAAATAGTTTCGATTTTTACCCTTCTGGCTTCTATAGTTTCTTCAGCTCTACCTGGACGAATATCGAAATTATCAAACCTTCCATTACCGACTAATTCATAATCATCATCCGTTAAGGTATATCCATTAATTAGTTTATAGCTATTATTATCGACTAATTGCAAAAGCATTTGTCTTGTACCTGGAGCACCATCAAATATATCGTAATTAACAAGATATTGTTGCCCAACAGCAGTTTCCGGAAAATTCGCTAGTAAAATAGTTTCAATCTTAACTCTCCTTGCTTCTAGAGTTTCTTCATCTCCACCTGGACGAATATCAAAATTATTAAATCTACCATTACCAACAGAGTCATAATCATCATCCGTTAAAGTATATTCGATTTGAGGAACAAGTGTATTGTATGTTAGGTTAACAATACTTCCATTAGGACTTGTAAATTTTGAACTTAAAAAAGCATTAAACTGAGCAGGAGTAGTTAAATTATCCGAACCAAATTCTGCATAGTCTTCGTCAGTAACTGTATAGTCTGTGTAAGAAATTGGACTATATAGCTTATAGGTAACAGCTGCAGAAGAAGCTTCTTTGATAGAACCGTCTGCATTATATGTTACCCCAAGAGCTGGGTACTTCTCTGATAAAAATGGAGGTAACATTACTTTTGCATCCTCTTCTGAACTAAAGTTACCAAAAGGTAATTCTAATTCAGAATAATCCTCGTCTGAAAGTGTACGCGTAATATCTCCTACAATACCGTTAGCGTTAGTCTGTGCATCGATTTCATCGTATATGTCTTCCATTGGATTACAGGAAGTAAACACCATAGTGAAGATTACGAAATAATAAATAATTTTTTTCATCGTCTTATTTTTATATTGTTTATTAAAATAAAATTTTCATTCCCAAATTATAGGTTCTTCCAAAACCGAACCAAACCAAAGGATCATCAGCATCTAATGCGTCTGCAATGTATTCTGTATTAAAAAGGTTATTAACCCTTACAGTAACAGTCGTATCAAAATTACCTATTTTAAATCCATGACGTAAGCTTGCATCAAAAGTACTGTAATTTGGTGCTTTCCATGTATTTCCTTTACGTTCAGGAGCTGGAGCATTTGGATCTGGATTATCTCCTTTAAATATAGCTCTATCCAATACATCAAATTGCGCATAAATATCTGCGAAATAGTTATAATCTACAGTGATTGATGTTTTATCCCAAAATTTATAAAGCATGCCTAGGGCAGCAGTTGTTTGCGCTGCATCAGATACTCTCAAACCTTTGATAGGTAAATCTACAGTCTCAACCAAATTTTGGTCTTGATCGAAAATTTTGACATCTATCAAATCATCTGCATATTTCCAATCTCCTAAAGATAACATCCCTGTAAAATTTAATTTATCCGTTGGTTTATAAGTAAAATCAAATTCTATACCTTGATGTAATGCATTTACCCCTAAAATATTTGCAGTAAAATCATCTTCTCCAGGATTTCTATTTTGAATTCTTCTTGTAAAAGTTCTATCATTCCACTCTGTGTAATAAGCGTTTAAATTGGCTGCAAACTTTTCACTTCTGATACCATATCCTAATTCTACACTGAAAATCTTTTGATTTTCTGCATCTGGATTAACATCCACATTATTAAAGTTTTCAAATACTGCATCAAAATTAGCTGGCCTTTCAAAATATCCAATGTTGGCAAAAACATTATGCACATCATTCAATCGATAGTTTGCCCCTCCTTTTGTACCAAATCCAACAAAATCAAACTTATCTGACACTCTGTTTTCGCTATCTGGAGTATATTGAAAATAATCAACTCTTTGGTAAGTAGATCTTTGAACTGAAGTAGATATAAAGGCAGATAATCTATCTTTGGTATATTCCAACTGAGCAAAACCACCTAGCCAACCAACTTTACCATCATCGTGGTATGAAAATTTATCTCCAACTTTTAAAGCTGCATTAGGATTATTAACATTATTGTTATCTAGGAAATATTGACCACCCAATAAATCAGTAATTTCTCTGTAGTGAGTACCTACATAAGTTCTCCAGTCTATACCTGCAACTAAATCAAGATTATCAGACAACTCTGTCTTAAAAGTAGATAACAACCCATACCATTCATGGTCATTTCTGGATGCTCTTAAAATAGCTTCAGCGCCCAATGCACCATTCGCAGAATTAATTTCTACAATACTATCCAAGTCTACTGGCTGATCGTCTCCACCGAGTCTATTATTGAATAAATCGGTATTCGACCCTGCAGTTCCACCACCACCTCCTCTACCAAAGGAAGCGTATAAAGCAGTTGATAGGCTAGACTTATCACTAATTGTCCAATAATGGTTTAATGAAGATTGAGACTTGTGATAAAAATTATCTTCTATACTAACAAGTTGACCATTTTTATATCCCCAATCTGGATTAAAACGATTTCCAGATTGCGCGTTTCTGTATGTTGCAATAGTACTTCTATTTTGTCTTTGCCCATGTCTCTGTGGTGCTCCAAAAGTGGTAAAAGATAATTTATGTTGTTCATTAAATTCTTTCGTCAAATTAACAAAATAATTGTATCCATCAAATTGAGTTCCGTCTACATAGCCTTCACCAGAAACTTTTGCAAAAGATACTGTAGCAGCAAAACCATTATCCATAAGACCAGTAGATAGGGTAAAACCGTATTTTTGATACCCATCATTCCCTGTTGAAGCAATAATATTTCCACCTTTTTGAACGTCAGAGGTTTTCGATAAAATATTGATGGTTCCTCCAATAGAAGGAACTGCTACTTTTGCCGCACCTAACCCTCTTTGAACCTGCATTGCAGAAGTAACATCAGATAAACCAGCCCAATTAGACCAATAAACTCTTCCGTTTTCCATATCATTCACAGGAACTCCATTAATCATAACGGCAACATTTTCTGAATTGAAACCACGCAAGTTAATACGTCCGTCTCCAAAACCACCCCCTGATTTTGTTGCATATACCCCAGGAGTAGACTTTAATATTTCAGGAAATTCTTGAGAACCTAATTTTCTTTCAATATCAGAGGCTTTAACTGTTGACACTGCCACTGGTGTTTTTCTATCAATTGCAAAAGAAGTAGCAGTTATTACTATTTCTTCTAAAACAGATCCGTCTTCTTTAAGCTGAATCGTCCCTAAGTCTGTTTTTGATGAAGAAAACGTAACTTCATTTGTTGTATACCCGACAAAAGTTATTACCGCTATACCTTCATTTGCTTTCGTTTTTAATTCGAATTTCCCATTAAAATCCGTAGAGGTTCCATTAGTTGTTCCTTTTTCAACAACATTGGCTCCTGGAAGTGGTTCTCCTGTTTCGTCGACCACAATACCGGTAATTTGGGTTTGTCCTAAAACCGTAGCAGTTATCATAAACATGGCTACTAGTAAAAGATTTGTAATTTTTTTCATTTTCTAATCTAATTTGTTATCAATTTAGTTTAGCAAAATTCCAACATTTATACAAGTCTAATATTAACTTAATGTTAAGGTTTTTAACATTTTATTTAGAAACTAATGGCTTGTTTTTTTACGATTTTAACATTTTTTTGGCGATTTCTTTCCCTAATTCCACACCAAATTGATCAAAAGAATAGATATTCCATAAAATTCCTTGTGTAAACACTTTGTGCTCGTACATTGCAATTAACATTCCGAGGGAACTCGGCGTCAATTTTTGTAACAGAAAAGTGTTGGAGGGCTTGCTTCCTGAGAAAACTTTATAGGGTAATAATTTAGAAAGTTGGTCTAATTCTCCGTTCATTTTTAAATTAAGATGTACATCTTCCTTAGAACGTCCAAAGGCCAAGGCCTTAATTTGGGCATAAAAATTAGCCATTAGGATGTCATGATGCTGTTTATCTTGAAACAGTGGCTCGGAAAACCCGATAAAATCTGCAGGAATAAGTTTTGTACCTTGGTGTACTAATTGCATAAAAGAATGCTGCATATTTGTTCCTACACCGCCCCAAACAATACCACCGGTTTGGTAAACAACAGGTTCTCCATTTCTATCGAAACTTTTCCCGTTACTCTCCATAGAGCTTGTTGTAAGTAACTTGGAAACTTCGCCAAATAATTAGAATAACTCAACACAGCCTCGGTTTCAGAATCAAAGAAATTATTGTACCAAATACTAAGTAAAGCTGTTAAGACAGGTATATTTTTAGAAAATTCGGAGTTTCTAAAATGGTTATCCATCTTTTCTGCTCCGTCTAATAAGGCCTTAAAGTGCTCATAACCCAATGCCAAACTTATGGTAATTCCAACGGAAGACCATAAAGAGAAGCGTCCACCTACCCAATCCCACATCGGAAAAATATTTTCTTATCGATTCCAAAGTTTTCCACTGCCTGAAGATTAGAGGATACGGCTATAAAATGTTTGGCAACATCAAATATGGTTGCCTTTTTCAAAAACCAATCTCTAATGGTGTTTGCATTTGCTATGGTTTCTTGTGTGGTAAAAGACTTCGAAACGATAACAAATAATGTTGTTTCAGGATTGATTATTTGTAAAACCTCCTGTACGTGATCGCCGTCTACATTAGAGATAAAATGCGTACGCAATTTATTGCTGTAAAATTGAAGTGCTTCTATTACCATACTAGGGCCCAAATCGGAACCTCCAATACCAATATTTACAACATCTGTAATTGGTTTTCCGGTATACCCCTTCCATTTTCCAGAAATCACTTTATTAGATAACGCCTTGATTTTTCTCAAGGCTGTTTGATTTTTGGTTTTACATCCTTTCCCGCAACAAATACCGCCTCTTCTGACGAACTTCTCAAGGCAGTATGCAACACACTCCTACCTTCTGTTTCATTAATCGGAGCTCCTGAAAAATATTTTTCAATGGCATCTTTTACATCTACCTCCTCTGCAAAATTGACAAGTAAGTGTAAAGTTTCCTCATTTATGAGGTTATTAGA
The DNA here is from genome assembly GCF_002954385.1 of Tenacibaculum sp. SG-28. Lineage (GTDB taxonomy): Bacteria > Bacteroidota > Bacteroidia > Flavobacteriales > Flavobacteriaceae > Polaribacter. The sequence goes on along the minus strand of NZ_MQVY01000002.1, from coordinate 625,577 downwards.
AAAATCAAAATGTAATTCTTCAAAAGTGACCGCAAATTCTTTTGCTCTTTGCTTATTTGTTTGAAATAACTTGGGAAGCTGAAAATGTTTGGCCTCTGCGAAATGTTTTTCAAGAGCTCTCCAAGATGTAGTTTTGGTTGGATTTATTTTTTTTAAAGCCATATTTAATTATGCGCTATGACTTGTATGCTCGATGGTATCGAATCTTGTAATTGCATTTCTTGTGGCTCCGGATATGGAATCCCATCCAACTGTGTCTTAAGATTCGAAATATAATCAAAATAAGCTGGTTTGTATTTTTCTTCCAAAGGCTTGGCCGTTGGTAATTTTTGTTTAAATGGATCTACTTGCCTTCCATTTTTCCAAAAGCGATAACAAACATGAGGTCCACTGGTATTTCCTGTCATTCCAACCCATCCAATAATATCACCTTGCTTGACGTAATCGCCAACCTTAACATTTCTTTTTTTCATATGTAAGTATTGGGTAGTATAGGTACTATTGTGTTTTACTTTGACGTAATTTCCATTCCCACCTTTTCTTCTCGACTCGATTACGGTTCCACTAGCAGTAGTCATAATGGGGGTTCCTTTTTTTGCTGCAAAATCAGTTCCTTTGTGAGGACGTACCTTATTACCATAAAGTTTAATACGTCTTCGTAAATTATACCGAGATGAAATTCGATATTGGAATTTAATAGGAGACACAAGAAAGGCTCTTCGCAGCATGTTTCCTTTTTCATTGTAGTACTCTGCCTCGTTCTTTAGAGAATCTGCGACGTATCTGTACGCGTATAAATCTTTTCCTTTATGTTTAAAAACTGCAGCTTTAAGCTTACCATAACCCACAAAAGTGGTGTCGTTGATAAATTTTTCCTCATACACTAATTTAAACTTATCGCCTTTTTGTAACTTATAAAAATCTAAAGTCCAACCATAAATATCGGCCACTCTATTGGTTAAAGACGGTTGTAAACCGAGACTGTCCATGGTAACAGATAAGCTAGAGTATATTTTACCAGCCACTTCTTTTTCTACTGTTTTAATCTTCTTTCTGTGTTTATAAGCCGATATCGTAGAATCTTTGAAATCAATTACTGTAGCAGTAACTTTATTGTGCTTGTAAATAAAAACCTTTGCTTTTGGTAAGGAATCTTTGGAGGTTAAAATGGTATACGGTTTTCCGTAACGCACTTTTCGCACATCAAAAGTATCTTTCACAAGCGTGGCTATTTTATTTATTTTAGGGTACATTATGTGGTGCCTATCTAGAATAACTCCGAAACTTTCACCACTTTCAATGGTATCGTGTACGACATTGTAGTCGTCAAGATTATAGCCAAACAAAAACACAGGTTTCGGTTTTTCTAGTTGAATGGGAATCTTTGCTTCTTTTTTCGCTTCTTTGCAAGAATAAAATGCTAGCAATGTTAGCAATACGATAAATATATTTTTCAAAGGGATGGTAATTTAAATGGCCTAATACTACAAAAGTACAAATATATACAATTGTTCGATAGACTTTAACAATACTTAAACATCTTACAATTAGTCTACTATGATACGGAAAGAATTTGCCAAACCTTTGTAGGCCTCCAATTCAGCCTAAGAGAACCTACAGCAAGAGACGCTTTCATTCGAATAGGGATTTTATTTTCGTCTGCAGTGATCCACACAGTTACACTTTCTTTAGCCTTAAAAACACGCCCTGCCTGAACTATTGGACGAAATTTTTGTGTTTTAACCTTACCAAATTTTGTTTTTAAGGTTTCATATCCTAAAAATTGAAGTTTAAAAGAATACGTTTCAAAATCAAAAAACATATCCACACTAATTTCCTCACCTGCCTTCATGTTTTTAGTGTCATAATTTCTGAGGAAATAAAAGGTAGAAATCATGTCTTGCGGACCATTTACAGTGATAACAGTATCTTTTTTCTTAAGGTAATCTTTTACAAATGCCGTATTTTTATCATGGTCGAAGGTTACGTCTCTTCTTTTTTTGTGCCCCCCCTCATCGATATCTCTCTTGAATAAATAAGGCTTAACATCAGAGGCACTAAAATAACTTTCGTAGGTGTCATTTAATTTAAAAAACCAACTAATCATTCCGGAGGTCCATCCTTTTCCAGTGGCATGTATGACTCTTTTTCGTTAAGCGTTTCTTCTTTTAGTTCCAGAACTGCTGTTCCTGCTCTAAGAAAACCACTGTAACTCATTTTATAACGCAACCATTCCCCATCTTTAAAAGCCACTTTTTCTTCTTGAGCAGTTAGTGCGGTGGTAAGGTAACAACAAAAAAGGAGTGCAAAAATTTTCTTCATCGATGTCAAACTTATGAAATAAAACAATCAATTACTATTCCAAAAAAGAAAAACCCATCAAATAGGCACTAAATGATGGGTTTTTGTGTGTTTTTAAAAGGTTCCCCAGTTTTTTAGTTCATCGGCACTCCACAAATAAGGAAAGAAAATTCTCCTTTGGTATTTTGGATGTAGGTATTTTCGCCAATTACTGCCACCTGTTGCTTCTAAGGCAGTATCATCCCCTCCCAAATATTTTCCAGCAGCATCATAATGGGCCATTACCCATTTTACATTCACAGTGTAATCATAGTGACGCATTGCTTTTACGAGCTCCTCACTTTTTTGCACCGATTCAGGAAGCTGCTTAAACTTAGAAGACAAATTACAATCATTATAATCTTCCATAAAATCAATAAACTCTCCCATGTATTTTTTCTCAAATAAAGACAATAAAGTGGTTTTTTGACCAGTAGTATAATTTTTACCTGCTGCCTGCCAATACAAATGGTCATAGGCGTGCTTAAAAGATGAAGACCTGTCAATAGTATCTCTAAATCGAGCATCTATGAGATTTATTAACTCTGTAGATGCGAATTCTACTTTACGATATTGTGCACTTTGAAAACCACTAGCAGGGGTTAAGGTATTTCTAAATTTAAGGTATTGTTCAACATCCATTCCATCTGCCATTACAGAAAAGGAACTGCTAAGCATGTCAAAATAGCGACTGATGCGCATTAAATGCTTCGCGAATTTTTCCGCAGTAATTGTATTTGCTTTTGCAACTTGATCGATTTCCCACAAGACCATTTTGAACAAAAGTTCATTTACCTGATGATACATGATAAATACCATCTCATCGGGCTGCGTAGTTCTCGGAATTTGTAAGCCTAAAAGGGCATCTGTTTGTATATAATCCCAATAGGTAATTGGCTTACTCCAGAGTAGACCCTCTAACATGGCCTCCACTGGAACCCCCAGTTCCTCGTATTTTTCTTCTATAGATTGTAATAGTTTTTCTTTGCTCATTGTATATTGTTTACTAATTGTACTCCTTTCAATTACCGAATTTGAAAAGCAACTACTAGAAGGGAAACATTGTATTTAAATCGCGTGAATTGTTGCTTAGTTTGCCTTCCATAATTTCAAAAAGAAAACCAAGAGAAAACAAATGTAGCTTTTTCTTGGTTTTACATATCCTTTTTAGTAAAAATTTTTACAGGGTTCCTCTAAGTTGTTGTTCTCGTTCGATAGACTCAAACAAAGCCTTAAAGTTACCAGCACCAAAGCCTCTTGCTCCCATTCTTTGAATAATTTCAAAAAATAACGTTGGTCTGTCTTCCACTGGCTTAGTGAAAATTTGTAATAAGTAACCTTCCTCATCAGCATCTACCAAAATAGATAACTCTTGTAATTTAGCGATATCTTCTTTCATCATGTCTCTGTGTACTCCTAATCGTTCTGGAATCATATCGTAATATGCTTGTGGCGGTGGTGGTAAAAACTCTACACCATTTGCTTTTAATTGTGCCACTGTTTTAATAATATCGTCCGTGGCAACAGCAATATGTTGTACTCCTTCACCTTCATAAAAATCGAGATATTCCTCTATCTGCGATCTTTTTGCTGCCTCAGCTGGTTCATTGATAGGGAATTTTACTCTTCCATTCCCATTGCTCATTACTTTACTCATTAGGGCGGAATATTCTGTATGGATTTGCTTGTCATCAAACGACAAAAAATTCTCAAATCCCATGACGTCTTCGTACCACTTTACCCATTTATTCATTTGGTTCCAACCTACATTACCAACCATATGATCGATATACTTGAGACCAGCACTTGGTGGATTGTAATCCGGATTCCATTCTTTAAACCCTGGTAAAAATGCTCCATTGTAATTTTTCCTTTCCACAAACATGTGAACAGTTTCTCCATAGGTATAAATACCCGATCGAACTACTTCTCCATGTTCATCTTTCTCTACCGTTGGCTCCATGTATGACCTGGCGCCTCTTGAAGTAGTTTCTTCCCAAGCAGATTTTGCATCTTCAACCCATAAAGCGACTATTTTAACACCATCTCCGTGTTTTACGATATGATCATTAATCGGTGACTTACTGGTCAATGGCGTCGTTAATACCAGACGAATTTTGTCTTGCTTTAACACATAACTAACCGAGTCTTTTGAACCCGTTTCTAATCCTTTATAAGCATGCGATTGAAAACCGAATGCGGTTTTATAAAAATGCGCCGATTGCTTGGCATTTCCAACGTAAAACTCTACATAATCTGTTCCTAAAAGGGGAAGGAAATCTTGTGCTCCTTCAAATATTTTTTCTAAACCGTAGTTTACGGATTTTATTTCTTTTGACATTTCTTTCTAATTTGTAATTTAACTAATGCTATTCCATCCAAGATTTGTAATAATCTTCGTCTGCTATTTTCATAGCTTCCTCAGTAACCATTAATGGTTTAAAGGTATCTACCATAACGGCTAACTCTTCCGTTTCTGTTTTCCCGATACTTCTCTCGGTTGCTCCTGGGTGCGGCCCGTGTGGAATACCCGCTGGGTGGAGGGAAATATGTCCTGCTTCGATATCGTTTCTACTCATAAAATCACCATCTACATAATAAAGAACCTCATCGGAATCTATATTACTATGGTTGTATGGAGCTGGTATAGAATCTGGATGGTAATCGTACAACCTAGGTACAAAGCTACAAATCACAAAACCAGAACTTTCAAAAGTTTGATGTACAGGTGGTGGTTGGTGAATTCTACCGGTTATTGGTTCAAAATCATGAATTGAAAAGGCGTAGGGATAATTAAATCCATCGTAACCAACAACATCAAAAGGATGCGAAGCATACACCATTTCTATGATTTCATTTTTCTTTTTAATCTTCATTAAAAAGTCACCTTTTTCGTTGTGCGTTTCCAATTCGTTTGGTTGTCGCAAATCGCGCTCACAATAAGGCGAATGCTCCAACAACTGCCCAAACCAATTTCTGTATCGTTTTGGCGTATATATCGGTGAGTAGGACTCCACGATAAAAAGTCTATTGTCTTCGCTATCAAAATTTAATTGGTATATAGTTCCTCTAGGAACTACCAGATAATCCCCATATGAAAAGTCTAAATTACCTAACATAGTACGTAACTTACCAGAACCCTTATGAATGAAAATTACTTCGTCAGCATCAGTGTTTTTATAAAAATAATCAGTAGTTGAATTTTTTGGCGCTGCCAGAATAATATTACAATCTGAGTTTGTTAGCACTACTTTTCTACTATCTAAATAATCGTTTTCTTGAGGTACCTGAAAACCTCGTAGACGATACGATTGTATATTATTTTCTTTGGCTATTTTGGGCGCAATAGTATATTGCTTTTGTATTTTTTTGACCATAGTAGGTCTGTATTCATGATACATATTAGTTGACATACCATCAAAACCAATGGTGCCAAATAACTGCTCATAATACAAATCGCCATTATCTTTTCTGAATTGCGTATGGCGCTTCGGTGGAATTTTTCCTAATTTATGATAAAAAGGCATATTTTTTTGATTTAAAGTTATTAAGTTATTTCGTCTTCTTTAAATCATTGTCACTCAGGATTTCGTTTCATTAGAAATTTGAGGTGTGCGAGTAAGCCAAAAAAAGGTTTACAAGTAACCATAATTATGCTTTTGTAATACAAATATACAGAATATAAAATTGTGTTTGGTAAGGTTTGAAAAAATGAAAACTACGAATGTTTTATTTTAATTTATTCTAAATAAGCTTTGATATTAAAATTTTAAGAAATATTTTTGTGGCTAAATTTTAATCAAAACTTAATAAAAATAATGAAAGGCTTATCAACTGCCCTATTGCTACTTCTAAGTGTCGTGGCAACAATGGCACAAAATAATGTTGTTAGTGGTTCTGTTAGTGATGCTGACGGAGTCCCATTAATGGGAGTAAATATTATTATAAAAGGGACTAAAACCGGTACACAAACCGATTATAATGGTAATTTTGAATTAAACACTATTGCAAAAGATGGAAAAACATTGGTAGTATCTTATGTAGGATATAAAACCAAGACATATACATTAAACAACCAACAGTCTGAAAATTTAACTGTAGTTCTTTTTGAAGGAAATGAATTACTTCAGGAAGTTGCTATCGATACTGATAGAAAAAATAAATTTTCACGAAAAGAATCTGCCTATGTTTCAAAACTACCTTTGAAAGATTTAGATAATTCTCATGTATATTCTACTGTTACTACAGAATTATTAGAATCTCAAGTGGTTACAAGTATAGATGATGCTCTTGTAAATGCTACGGGCGTTTCTAAACTTTGGGAAGCTACAGGAAGAGATCCGTTAAGAGGGACTGGATATTTTTCTACAAGAGGTTTTTCAACGCAACCGCAAATGGTAAATGGTTTACCTGGGGTAACTTTAAGTGCTATTGATCCTTCCTATATCGAGAGAATTGAAGTGATAAAAGGACCTTCAGCTACTTTATTTGGAAGCACATTTACTTCTCTTGGAGGGCTGATCAATGTAGTTACTAAAAAACCGTATAAAGGAACCGGAGGAAGCGTTTCTTATACAGGAGGTAGCTTTGGAACACATCGTGTTTCCTTAGATGTTAATACAGCATTGAACAAAAAAGAAAACATGTATTTCAGATTAAATTCTTCTTACTTGACTCAAGATAGTTTTCAAGATGCAGGATTTAGAAAAACATTCTTCGTAGCTCCTTCTTTAATGTATAGAGTTAATAACAGATTAAATTTATCTGCTGGGCTAGAGTACTCATGGACGAGACAAACGAATCCCTCAATGTTATTCTTACGTAGAGGGTTACCATTAGTTTCAACAAGTATTGAAGAACTGAACGTCGACCCAAAAAATCATTTACTTCGGATGATGTGTACTTAACAAGCCCAAGTGTAACAACAAGAGCAATTGCTGATTATAAGTTATCCGATAATTGGACCTCGCAAACAATTTTTGCAGGAAATTTTGGAGAATCTAAAGGATTTTACCAGTACAATATAGATGGTGGAGCTGTGGCAATTTTATCATTACAGGAATTACTTACCGACCCAGCTCTTGCTCCATTACAACCAATATTATCACCGATAGTAGCTCCAATGTTACAAGAAGCAGGTTCTTTATTGCAAACAGAGGCATTTACTAGAATTTTTGATAAACGTGATGCTCTTGCAAACCACATTAACTTTCAACAAAATTTTACAGGAGACTTCAAATTAGGTAATATGCGTAATCGCATGGTTATCGGATTAGATTATGTGGTAAGCAAGTATAACTACAAAAATAAAAGTGGCAACCCTGTAATTACGTCAACCTCTAATTTCCCACAATTATTAGGTACGTTAAACAGTATTCCAGAATTGGTACCAACAGCAGAATATCTAGAAGCTTTTTATTCTAGTTTACCCTATTTCGATGCATTTTTTGACGCACAAGGAAACGTAATACCTACATCTTTTACGCCAGGAGCAACAACGAATATCACAAATGCTAGTTTGGAGGAAATTTTCAATCAAGTACCTGGAAGAAATGACGATTTTAAATCTAGTACTTTTGCAGCGTATGTTTCTGATGTTATTAACCTAACAGACAAATTAACCGTTAATGTTGGATTGCGTTTGGATTATTTTAACCAAAAGGGAGATGTAAAAAATCCAGATGACGGATTTACCAAAACAACATTCTCTCCTAATGCAGGAATTATCTATCAACCAATTAAAGATAAGTTGAGCTTATTTACAAACTACCAGACAGGTTTTATCAATAATGATCCTGTATTCAATCCAGCAACAGGAGATTATGATACATGGGAGCCTACGAAAGCAAACCAATTTGAAGCTGGTGTCAAAACAAATTTAATTAACGGTAAATTGAATATTAGTGCAAGCTACTACAATATCAAAGCTGAAGACAGAATAGGTACAGACCCTAGTAGCTTACTGTTACCTGTAAGTGTGCCAATTGATGAAATTGTAAGTCAAGGAGTAGAACTAGAGGTAAATGCGAATCCTTTTGTAGGATTAAACCTTAGAGCTTCCTATGCTTACAATGATAGTGAGATTACAAAGGTTACAATTGCAGAGCTTTTACATAAAAGACCGGAAGAAGCAGGGCCTGAATCTGTATACAATTTTTGGGCAGACTATAAATTTAAACAAGGATCAGGATTAGAAAAATTCGGAATTGGAATAGGGTTTAACGGAGCTTCCTCATACAATACCATGGACAACGGTATTAGTGGACAATTTGAGCTACCAAGTTATGTTGTTTTTAACAGTGCAATTTATTACAACTCACAAAAATTTAGAATTGGTGTAAAAGTAAATAATTTTACAGATGAAACGTATTACAAGGGATGGAGTACTATAAATCCGCAAGCACCAAGAGCATTTTTAGGTACAATTACCTATAAGTTCTAAGAAAAAAACAAAAAAACTTCTATAAAACTCTGAGTAATCATATTACTCAGAGTTTTATGGATTAAAATATACAAATATGGTAAACCTAATTATTATTTTAATTTGTATGGCCAGTTTTGCACTGTATAACGGTGCAAAAAGTACCCAAATAAAAGAAGGTTCTCCAATTGAAAAATGGTTTCAAAAACATCAATTTCTATCGAAAGTTATTGGATTTATTGCCTTGGTTATACCGTTAATACTTTCTGTAAAGACATTTGGAAGTATGTCTGGGCTTATAGTTTGGTTAGGAACAATTATGGTTGTTTTTAGCATGACCATATTATTCTACCCAATGCGTGCTGTAACCTACAAACATATTGTTATATTTTTTATGTTAACTTTCATTATTGAATTTATTTCTTAAGTATGCCTGCTAATTCAAAATACCTAACTAAATCACCATGGCAAAAATTTGCTAAACTTTCTGCTGGCATTATAGGTGGATATTTTATAGATGCTTTACTTCATATGAATATTGCGCTTCTAATCCCCAAGCATCATGAGGTTTTGGTTACCACCATCGTTACTTTTTATATTGTTTGGTGCGCTCTTTTAATCATTCCTTATTTGTTTAAGAATGGTTGGAAAGTATGGGGATTATACGGTTTAAGTATACTTCTTTTACTCGTGTCGTATTATTTTAATAACCAAAATAATCCCTTTATCTAATGCCAAAAAGAAATTACAATGTGTTTTTCAACACCCATACGGTTAGTGGCATTATAATCAGTGTTGCCCTTTATGTAATATTTTTTGCAGGTGCATTTTCATTATTCAGAGAAGAAATCCAAATTTGGGAAGAGGGTAGGTTTATAAGTCATGTAAAACGAGAACACATTGACTACGACGAAATATTGAGAAATTTAGATGCGAAGTATGATTTACTAGGCAGAGATATGCAACTTAATTTTGGTGGGAAGAGTGATGCTATATATGTTTACTTGGGGCCTAGTAAGGATTCCTTAGCCTCTGAGGCAAGTAAAACACCACACTATTTTTACACCGATATTATTACAAAAGATACCAAAACATATGAGGAGCAATACAGTCTCGGTGAGTTTTTGTACCGATTGCACTTTTTACAACAAATACCCAGCATTGGTGTCTATCTCGCAGGTTTAATATCCTTGTTTTTTTTATTTGCAATAATTACCGGTACCATAGTACATTGGAAAAAAATTGGCAGTAACTTTTTTACTTTTAATCCAAAATCCATCCTAAAGAAATTATGGACAGATGCCCACACAGCGCTTGGAATTATAGGATTACCTTTTCAATTTGTTTTTGCCGTTACGGGTGCGTATTTTGCAACTAGTGTACTAGTATTAATCCCTGCAAACTTCCTTTACAATAACAATCAAACCAAATTAATTGAAGATCTGCGTCCAGAACGAAAAACCTTCGAATGGATAAAACCTTCCGATAAGGAAGTACCAAGCTTTAATACTTTTGCCAAGCAAACTGCATCAGAGTGGGATGATTTTCACCTAACACGAGCTTTTATCAAAAACTATAAAGGCGTTAATATGAAATATACTATTATTGGAGATATTTCGGATAAAGAACGTTTTGTTGGAAGCGGAAACATAACTTATGACGCATACTCAGGAAGGATAGAAAGCATTACAAATCCAAGGGAACCAAACTATGTACAAGATGTACAAAGGACGGTTGGTCGTTTACATTTTGCTGATTTTGGTGGTTCTTTCATAAAAATAATTTACTTCATACTCGCTTTAATAACTTGTTTTGTAATACTGACTGGAGTACTTATTTGGGTTGAAGCAAGAAATAAAAAGAGTATGCAACTAGAGCAACGAATGTTTACAGCTAAAATAGGGCATATCTACCTAGCAATATGCTTATCGATGTTGCCTGCTACCGCATTGTCTTTTCTATTTGTAAAGTTTGGTATTGGTAATTTTTTAAATAAGCAAACCGCCATTTACTCTTTTTACTTTTTATCATGGTTTGCCTTTGCTATTTTTTACAGATGTAAAAGAGACAACTACTACACCAATAAATCAAGCTTATTATTAGGAGCAATATTTGGCTTTTTGATACCTATTAGTAATGGACTAGTGTCTGGCAACTGGATTTGGAAAACTTATGCAGATAAACAATATGAAATTCTAACTGTAGATGTTCTATGGTTACTAATTGCCTCTTTGGCACTACTTTTTTACTTCAAAGTTAAACCTAGTATTAAAGAAAAAAGCTCCTTTAATAAAACACCAATCTCATACACCAATACAAAAGAAAATAAAAAACAAAATACACTAACCAATAAAAAATACCACCTACCAATGAGAATAAAAATTTCACTATTATGGATATTCATTGCAATAGGATTTATATTTCACCATGTTTATGGTTTAGCAAATGTCTACTTTCAGGAATCAATTTTATTGGATGATGCAACCGGAGAAACGCCATTTTGGGCACATCAATGGCGAATTTTATTAGAGGGGTTAGCGTTGACCTTTGGATTACTGTCTTTAGAAATTACCAAAAAATGGTTTGTCCTATCTTCATTCATTTGGGCTATTATACTTGGCATATTTAACCTATACCATGTAATAACTGCTGTAATTTATGAACCATCCAATATTTCGGAAATATTCATTTTAATCCTGTTAGTTGTTGCGAGTATCCTATTAATAAAGGCCTTAAATGAGTGGCGAAAAGATAGTACTAATGGCGATGAAAGTATACCTTCATGAATAAAGAGGAGCTTAAGGAATTAGAACGACAGTTAGCTTGTCCGGAGGGAGAGCTGGGAAAAAAATTGGTGTCTTGATGAACGCAACAAATTTTTCGATGACGATGAATGCTATTAACACCTTAAAAATTCAACCCAAAGAACAAATTCTTGAGCTAGGACACGGTAACGGAGGACATTTAAGCTCTTTGTTTGCAACAGCTAAAAACATATCCTATTATGGTATAGAAATCTCTAAAATTATGAATGCTGAGGCCATAGCTAATAGTGTCCCCTTAAAAAAGGAGTGTAAGATTCGTTTTTCGCTTTATGACGGTGAAAATTTACCGTATCCTCCAAACAGTATGGATAAAGTTTTTAGCGTTAACACTATTTATTTTTGGAAAAAACCAAAAGCACTACTCAAAGAAATGTATCGCATTCTCAAAAAGGAAGGAATCTGTGTAATTGGTTATGTACAAAAGAGTTGTATGCAAAAACTTCCTTTTGTAAACGAAAGGTTTAATTTATTTAGTGAAAACGATTTTAAAAACCTAGTAAAGGAAACACCCTTTATTATCTCTGAACTAACAAACACTAAAGAAAATGTGACTAGCAAATCTGGCGATTTGGTAGAAAGAATATATACAACTGCAACATTAATTAAGAAATGATGAATACAAAAATAGGGTTAATTTACGGTTCTGATACCGGAATGACAGAGGAGGTTACGCATAGTATTGTTGACGAATGGAAAGAAATGGATATTGAGGTAATTGAAGTGACAAATGTAAGTTCCTCTGATTTTGAAAAATTCGATTTTATTATTTTAGGGCTTTCTACTTGGTATGATGGAGATTTACAGAGCGACTGGGAAAGTTACTTTGACGAGTTTAAAAGTATTTCTTTTTCTGGTAAAAAAGTAGCTCTTTTTGGACTAGGAGATCAATATGGTTATGGAGAATATTTTATCGATGGCGTTGGAATATTGGCAAAAGTTGTATTAGAAAATGGGGGCACCATTATTGGAAAATGGCCAACTGCTAAATATGACTTTACAGAATCTAAAGCAGAACTTGCGGACGAAGGCCTTTTTTATGGATTGGCATTAGACGAGGATAACGAACCTGAATTAACCCAAGAGCGCATCGAAAAATGGCTCTTACAAATTAAAAAAGAGGCAGAGTTATAAACCTTCTTTACCATAAATAGAACTCTATTAACTCTCGGGAGCCAACTCTACCTCGAGACCATCTAGGTCTGGAGTCATTTGAATTTGGCATCCAAGACGGCTATTGTCTTCTACGTAAAAAGCTTCTGCTAGCATAGCATCTTCATCGTCAGTCATTTCAGGAATTTCATGTTCTGATTTGACATAACATTGGCAAGAAGCACACATTGCCATTCCTCCGCATATACCAATGGTTCCCTCTGGAGCCAGCTCATAGGAACGGACTACTTCCATTAAATTCATCGCCATATCGGTCGGGGCAACTACTTCGTGTAAAATACCTTCTCTGTCTGTGATCTTTATCGTTATATCATTGTTATCCATAAGCTACTCAGAATGGTTTTGTAATTTAGTTATTTTCTTTCGTAAGGTTTTTGCTCGCTTATCAATGCCATCATGGCTCCATCCAGGAGCATTAAAAATATACTGAAGCTTATCTTTCCAATGCTTTGCTCGTTTAACATCTTTCCAAATAGCTACATATTCGTGAGTTGCTACAAGCATAGGATCATAGGAGTTTATATTGACAGTTAGACCGTATATGGGCTTGTCTTCCTCACAGCACTCTTCTGAAAAGGTTCCAAAAAGTCGATCCCAAAGAATAAACACACCTGCATGATTGCAATCTAAATACCGAATATTGGAAGCGTGATGCACGCGGTGATGGGACGGTGTATTAAAAATATATTCCACCCAATTTGGAAGCTTTTGTACTACCTCTGTATGCACGAAAAATTGATATATCAAACTAATGCTCATCATGGTAAACATCATCAATGGATCAAAACCTAATAACGGAATCCATAACCAGTAAAAAAATTTATGTACTCGTTCGCCAACTCCCTGTCGTAGGGCAGTTCCAAAATTCATTTTGGTTGAAGAATGATGCGTAACATGACCTGCCCAAAACAAGCGTACTTCGTGATTTAGGCGATGGAACCAATAGTACGAGAAATCGTCTAGAAAAAGTAACAATAGCCAAGCCCACCATTGGCGTTGAACAATATCTTTCCATGGACTTAGTGCATGTAAATAGACAAAGGCAACAAAAGCAAGAACCTTCGGAATAAACTCCACTATGGCTGCAAATACCATCATGAACAACGATACTCTTGTGTCTTGTCTTTGGTAATTTTGTTTAGCAAATTGGTATTCTACCAGAATACATATAAAAAAAATGGGTAGTGCAAAATATAATAAGTTATCTTGAGAGAGTTGTTTTATATAGTCACTAAAAATCATTTTTAATTTATTGCTTTAACTACCGCTTTTGGTGCTTCTTTCTTAGTTCCGTCAAATCCCTGTACGCCACCCACAGTTGTATACTTCATTACATACTTTTTATCGGGATAGATTCTCTGGTATGCACTCTGACACATAAGAGTAGCCTCGTGAAAACCACATAAAATCAATTTTAACTTCCCTGGATAGGTATTTACATCACCAATGGCATAAATACCAGGAACGTTGGTTTGATAATCGAGGGCATTATTTACTTTTATGGCATTTTTTTCAATTTCCAATCCCCAATTTGCAATTGGTCCTAGCTTAGGTGACAATCCAAATAACGGAATAAAATGGTCTGTTTTCAGCGTAAATGGTTCTTTATCTTTTTGCTCCACAAGAACTCCCTCCACATAGTCTTTTCCAACAATTCCCTTAACTTCTGCAGGTGTAATGAGCATTATTTTACCTTCATTTTTCAGTTCTTGTACCTTATCAACAGAGTCTAAAGCACCTCTGAACTCATTTCTCCTGTGAATTAAGGTAACCGATTTTGCTACATCGGTTAAAAAAATAGACCAGTCTAAGGCAGAATCTCCTCCACCTGCAATTACTACATCCTTATCACGATATAATTCTGGTTCTTTTATCATGTACTCTACACCTTTATCCTCAAATTCAGCAATATTCGGGATTGGTGGTTTTCTAGGCTCAAAACTACCTAAACCTCCTGCTATAGCAACAACCGGAGCAGCGTGTTTTGTTCCTTTATTGGTAGTCACGATAAACGTCCCATCTTCTTGTTTCTCAATAGTATCTGCTCGTTCCCCTAAAGTAAAGCCTGGTTCAAATTGTTTGATTTGCTCTAATAACCTTTCGGTTAAGTCTCCAGCTAAAATCTCTGGATATGCAGGGATATCATAAATAGGTTTTTTAGGGTATATTTCCGAACACTGCCCTCCTGGTTGCGGTAAAGCATCAATTAAATGGCAACGTAATTTTAGAAGCCCCGCCTCAAAAACGGTAAAAAGTCCTGTTGGACCAGCACCAATTATTAATATATCTGTTTGTATCATTTACTTTGTAAATCTTTTTTATACTGTAATTCCTGTCTTAGAGCATAAAGACAGGAATTAAATTATTTTTTCGCTAATTAGAAAATGCTTTTACCGTGCTTAAAAAGGCATCTCAACTTTAAGCCATTGGCAACTTAATTAATTTCTAAATTGAAAAGACACGACATACACTAAATTACTTTAGTGTTAGGCTACGTTAATTACTTCTTTAATTTCAGGAGCATATTTTTTTATGGTCGCCTCTACACCATTTTTTAGTGTCATTTGGTTAACCGAACAACCAGTACATGCACCCTCTAGTTGCACTTTAACGGTAGTATCTTCTATAGATAATAATTTGATGTTTCCTCCATCACTAATCAAAAAAGGACGTATTTCTTCTAAAGCTTTTTCTACATTATTTCTCGTTTCTGACGCAGTCATAACATTCCCTACTTAATCTCCTCTTATGAGAAGAAACTCAAATTGGGAGTTTGAGTTTTGTTGTTAAACAATTTCATTAATTTTCACTACCAAAAATAGTGATAAAATCTTTATTTTGTGCTGCATCCACTCATTGTTGTAATTCTTACAACTTCTGTTGGTGGAAGGTTCGCATTTCGCTTTAATAATTGCGTAACCATCTCTTTGGTCATTTCGGTAAACGCATCAGATAAAGGTGTGTTTTCCTGTAACGCCACAGGATGCCCTACATCTCCTGCTTCTCGTATGCTTTGCACTAGAGGTATTTCTCCTAAGAAACTAGTAGCAATATCTTCTGCTAAATGTCTTGCTCCTCCCTGACCAAAAATATAATATTTATTGTCTGGCAACTCGGCTGGCGTAAAATAAGCCATGTTTTCAACGATTCCTAATACAGGTACATTAATGCTATCCTGTTGAAACATTGCAACGCCTTTTTTGGCATCTGCTAGGGCAATATTTTGTGGCGTACTTACCACAACCGCACCATTAATTGGTAGTGCTTGCACAATTGATAAATGTACGTCTCCCGTTCCCGGAGGCAAATCTATTAGTAAGAAATCTAATTCACCCCAATCAGCATCAAAAATAAGCTGATTTAAGGCTTTGGATGCCATTGGACCTCTCCAAATAACCGCTTGATCCGGATTGGTAAAAAAACCAAGAGACAATAATTTTACTCCGTAGTTTTCAACGGGTTTCATTTTAGACCTACCGTTTACATTCACTGCTTGTGGTTTTACTTTATCCACATCAAACATTATGTGTTGCGAAGGACCGTATACATCGGCATCTAAAACACCTACCTTGAAGCCCATTTTAGACAAAGAAATTGCCATATTGGAGGTTATGGTAGATTTCCCTACCCCTCCTTTTCCTGAGGCTACAGCAATTATATTTTGAATATTTGGGATTTCTTTACCCCTAATTTGACTGCTGTCTTCTTTAGGAGCAGCTTCAACTTTTACATTAACTTTTACGACAATTTTAGGGGCCACATGCTGGTGAATCGCTTCATGATATCTACCTCTACTTTTTTCTTAGCTTGTAGTGTTGGATTGTTAATAACAACATCCACGATAACCTCGTCGCCGAAGGTTACTACATTTTTAACATTACCATTTTCCACGAGGCTTTTTCCTTCACCTGGTGCCGTTAACGTTTCTAAAGCTTTGTATATGTCTTGTTTCTTAAAACTCATTTATTGCTGTGCTATATTAGTTCGAATACGATATAATATCGTTAATTTCTAGAGCAAAGATACGTCATAGCATGCAGAAAATAAAGTGTTTGAATTGGTAAAATCTATCGGTTTATAAGGAGCATTTATACTTAAATATCACAGTTCCTCAGCTGGATTCCAAAATATTTTTTCAAAGTTTTGAATTTGATCATCTACTACTTTTACCCCTTCATTTTCGAGTAATTGTTGCATTAAATCACTTCCTTCAAAATGGTGTTTACCGGTGAGTATTCCATTTCTATTTACTACGCGATGTGCAGGTACCTCCTCTGTTTGTGTTCTTGATTTTGTCATAGCCCAACCAACCATTCTCGCCGACTTTGCAGCTCCTAAATAAGATGCTATAGCACCGTAACTAGTCACTCTTCCGAAGGGAATTAACCTAGCGATCTCATATACTTTATGAAAAAAATTATCGGATGTACTCATGTGCAAAAATTAAAAGCATTGTAGCCGATTCAAACACCGCAAACTACTCGGAATTTCTCAAAAATCAGTATTTGATCTTAAATTTTATAAAAGTAATTGGCTTGCCTATTTCCAAATACTGTTTTTCATAAAAAGTTTGGGTTTGCGTGACTTCTTCGGGAGAATAGTAATTTTTATAAACATCGTGGTTTGCGTGCAATATTTCATGCCCCTCTCCGTGAAGTAATCCAAGGGTATACCCATGCATGAACTCGCTATCTGTTTTTAAATTAACCGTACCTTCAACATTTAAGATACCATAGTATTTTCTTAGAAAGCTAGAATTTGTAAGACGGTGTTTTGTCCTTTTATATTTAATCTGTGGATCTGGAAATGTAATCCATATTTCACTGACTTCATTTTCGGCAAAAACATACTCCACAAGTTCAATTTGGGTTCTTATGAAAGCAACATTTTGTAGGTCGTTTTCGATAGCTGTTTTAGCGCCTCTCCAAAATCGAGCACCCTTAATGTCTATGCCAATAAAATTTTTATTCGGGTTTTTTTCTGCAAGGGCGATTGTATATTCTCCTTTGCCACAACCTAACTCTAAAACGATAGGATTATCATTACCAAAAAAGAAGCCCATTTCCCTTTATACTTAAAATTAGTTGTAACTTCTTCTCTTGTAGGTTGAATAACGTTGGAAAAGGATTCGTTTTCTTTAAAACGTTTTAATTTATTTTTACTTCCCAAAGCAATATGGAATTTTAAGCTCTATCCTCGGTACCCTCTTTGATAAAACGAGCAGATTCTTTCATCCAGTAACCAAGCAAAACAATAAGCACTAGTAAAAAGAACCAATTTAATCCATTAGAAGTCCACCATCTAAGTCTGCCTTAGCAACAACAAGTCGCAACCACTTAAAAGGTGTAAATAGTACTTCGAATATATCACCAATTACTCTAAAAATATTTAATGCTAACATAACTTGATTATCTTTACGGCAGCAAAAATATAAAAAGAATCCATGTTAACCAATTTTTTAAGCAAATCTAAACCTGTTAATTTCGTGGTGCTCTTTCTTCTTTTTTTATGCTACACCATAAGTTTATTTTTTTCTGAAAATTTTTTGCTTTTAAACTACAGTAATTTAGTATTGGTTTTCGTAATTATATTTTCTATTTACAACTTTATAGTCATAAAAAACAAAGTCACCTTTGACAATTCTTTTGCCTTTTTATTTTATGTTATTCTAGTAGGTTTTTTGATACAAAAAAATAGAATTAAATTCTGTTTTTTACGCAAACCTAACCATTCTCTTATTTTTGAGAAAAGTATACAGTTTGCAAACGCTAAATAAAATATCACATAAACTTTTTGACGGTGGTATGTGGCTTGCTATTTCTTTCTTAATAGAACCAACAACTATTTTATTTACGGTATTGCTCTACATTTCTATTTTCCTTAACAAACAACAAAACTACCAAACACTTCTCATTCCTTTTTTAGGATTTGTAGCCCCTGTTTTTTTGTATTACACCTACTGCTTTTGGACGGATACTACGGATAATTTTTTTAGATTATGGGATGTATCTACTATTATTGACATCCAAATTCTAAAGGAGGCTTCCTATATTTTCACCCTTGGATTTGTTGGAGTTTTTACGGTACTATCGATTCTTCTTAAAACACCAAAAACGCTAGCTGTTCTAAATCAATTCAGAAAAAATTGGATTTTAATTTTAAGCCATTTTACAATCGCTCTGCTAGTGGCTTTTTTAGTTCCAAATAAAACTGGAGCAGAACTAATATTTGTGGGTTTTCCCGCTGCTATTATTCTAGCCAATGCTCTAGAATTATTTCAAAAAAAATGGTTTGCAGATATTTTTATTTTAGTTTTTGTTATCGCCTCCATTGTAAACTTTTTTATTTAAAATCACTGCTTTGTACCAAATGCTAAATCTCCTGCATCTCCTAGTCCTGGAATGATATAACCTTTTTCATTTAATGTTGCGTCGATAGCTGCGATCCACAAGTGAGTGTTTTCTGGAAAGTGCTTTTCTACAAAGTCGATTCCTTCAGTTGTGCCTAGAACAGATACGATATGAATTTCCTCTGGAGCACCATTATTCTTTATAGCATCATATACTGCAACTAATGACTTTCCTGTAGCTAGCATTGGATCTATCAGTAAAAGTGTCTTTTTTTCTAAACTAGGAGCTGCAAAATACTCGGTTACAATCGTAAATGAATTCGTGTTTGCTTTAGGGGAACGATATGCAGAAATAAAAGCATTTTCTGCTTTATCAAAATAGTGTAACAAACCATTATGTAAAGGAAGTCCTGCTCTTAAAATAGAACAAAGTACTATGTCGTTATCTAGGATATTATCCGTGCTTTGCCCAAGAGGGGTCTTGGTAACTTTTGGTGTATATCGCAAAGATTTACTCAACTCGTACCCTAAAATTTCACCAATTCTCTCGATATTTCTTCGAAAACGCATCGCATCTCTTTGTACAGTAACATCTCTTATTTCAGCAATAAATGTGTTCAGTATCGAATCTTGTTTAGATATATTGTGTATTTGCATAGCATATCCTTTATAAATTTATGCTAAATTTAAGAAATAAAACTTTTTAAAACCTTTACTAATACTTCCAAATCTTCTATATGACTCATGTGGCCATTAGGAAGCAGCACCAATTTCGTGTTAGTTCGCAGAGCTTCTTGTTGGATACTTTCAATGGAGAGAACAGCGTCCTTCTCTCCGGCGATAATAAGTCGTTTAGAGATTCCTTGTAAAACACTTTCAGTGTTTTCTCGAAGTCTCATGCCTTCATTAGATGCAATATATCCTGTTATAGAAGTTTGTAAAGCATCTTCTGTTATGGCAATAATCTCTTTGGAAAATATTTTTTTAGAGGAAAGTGCAAAGAGATTATTTATCGAGGCTCGCACCAAAGAAATGTAATTTGTAACGGCTATTTTATTGGCATGAAGTCTTTGGTTTTTTCGTGTTTGGGTATCTGCTTGTGCAGTTGAATTTAACAAACAAAGTCCTTTGGTATTTTCTGGGAATTTTTTGGCAAAGGCAAGAGAGACATAACCACCCATTGAATGACCAATAAAAAACGACCTCCGAATTCTAAGGCTTTTTAATACACAACTTACCATATCTGCCATTTCTTCCATGGTATGCAAGTATCCGATCGTGTCGGTTTTCCCGTGCCCCAATAAATCAATACAAATTACTCTGTTCCTTCTTGCTAAAATTGGTGCAATGGTATTCCACATCGAAGAATTTTCTAAAAATCCATGCAGCAAAACAACTGCACTTCCTTTGCCCTGATCGCAGTAAAAAACACTACTGTTTTTATAGGTAAAAATCATATTTAATGTATCTTCGACAAAGATAAACTTGTTAGAGAATGAATAAAAATAAAGAGGTATTAATAGGAGGCTTTGCCTTATTTTCTATGTTTTTTGGAGCAGGAAACTTAATTCTTCCACCATTCTTAGGAAAAGAGGCAGGAACTTCCTGGTTAATGGTTAGTGTAGGTTTTTTTATTACTGCTGTATTCATTCCGATATTAGGTATTTATGCCTACGCAAAAATCCAAGGAACCATGTATGATTTTGCATCAAAAGTGTCTCCGTTGTTTAGCGCCATCTATTGTTTTACTATCTATGCTATTTCAGTAACCCTACCCGGTCCTAGAACGGCCTCTGTGGCCCATGAAATGGCAATACAACCATATTTCTCTGTAAGTTCCATAACCACGAGTAGTATCTATTTTATCTTCGTGTTTTTATTTGTAATAAATAGAGCTAAAATACTTGGAATACTCGGCAAGTTTTTAACTCCTCTGATTATCTTTATTTTAGTTTGTGTAATACTAATAGGAATCTTTTCAGATACAGAAAGTATTGCAATTGGAAATTTTGAAAATCCTTTTACAAAAGGAATGTTAGAAGGCTATCAAACCTTTGATGCTATTGGCGCCGTGGTAATTGGAGGTGTCTTGGTAATTTCAATGAATTACACCAAAGAAAACTCATTCCAAACAAAGAAACAACTAATTACCAAAGCAGGATTAATCGCAGGCACTGGATTGTTACTAATTTATGCGGGTTTAATCTACATTGGTGCTAGCTTTAAAACGGTATTTTCTGAAAATGCTAGTAGAGCAGAAATTTTAAATACTCTCAGTAGTGCCACATTGGGTAAAATTGGTACTCAAATTCTGAGTTTCTTAGTTGCTTTGGCTTGTTTTACAACCGCTGTAGGAATAGTTACTGGAACTGCAGATTATTTTAAAGGAAGGTTGAAAAACTCTAAAAAAGCATATGTAGCGACCGCTTTTATTGCTTGCTTGTTGGGTGTAATTATAGGACAATTTGACGTGAATTATATTATCAACATAGCGTTTCCAATTTTAATTTTTATCTATCCCATAACCATCGTATTGATACTGTTAAACAGTCTTCCCGAAAAATTAAGCGCCCCACTAGTTTTTAGAGCAGTGGTTTTAACCGCATTTATTTTTAGTATGCCCGATTTTCTGCACTATGTGCTTCCAAACGCAAAATTTACCAAAACACTATTGATATTACCGTTGAGCAGTTACCATTTAAGTTGGGTATTACCATCAATATTGGTCTTTATAACAGTTAATATATCAAGAATAAAAAACGCTAATTAGCCTCTAAACAACACCGAAAACAGAAACAATAGCGGGCTTGGTGTTTCTACATTTTTAAGGTTAAAATCTAAAACCCACGTTAACACCAGCCTTGGAACTACTGCATAGGAATCCGTGGTAAACATATTTCTACCTACACCTGCATAAACTCCTACTACAAAACCACCATTAGACACGTATTTTGATCCTACTGCTACTCCTAATGCTCCGTCCGTATAATCTTTTTTTACGCTAGTATCGGTACCCTCTTGATTTACCCTTTTACTTCCTGTATTTATTCCTAGAAAAATTTCTCCAAAATGATTCCAATTCCTATTTGCCGTAAAATAATGACGGAAATATGGGGAAATCATCTGCTCTTCATTATATCTAAAATCGGAACTTTCTTTTTCAAAATTGAACAATGCTGATATTCCTACCGAAGATTGATCGCTGATATAATATTCATAAGATATTTCGAGAGACTTCATTACCAAAGCGTCTGCAATATCTACTTTAACTTCTTGTTGGGCATTTGCATAAAAAGCAAGTAATAGGGATAGTGTAAAAAGTATTTTTTTCATATCTATTTTGTTTAAAAAATATCTGTATTCTAGTAGTGCAAACATAATTAAAAATCGGCTTTCAATTGTACCATTCCTGTATGTATTGTGGAGGTGTTTTCACTTTTTCTTCCGAAATAATTTAGCGATAGGTTTAAAAGAGAAGATAATTTTTTATTCCACTGAAAATTCCAAGTATAATTTTTGCCTTTTTGTAAACCCTCCAACATTTGGTATGCTACAGGAGAATTTGAATCTCCTAAAAAAGCATTAAAAAACATGGTGAAATCGGCACTTAATTGATTGTTTTTTTTATCCAAATAAAAATAAGAAAACCCATATTTTTGTTGGGTTAGCTTTTCAAAGGATGCGATTGTGTTTTCTTTCTCTTTGAAATGATAAAACAAAGTTATCTTGTGATTTTTTCGATACCTATATTGCAATTCCGGTCTTATTTCTATGGTACTAATATTGAAATTTCTATTGCGTAAGTTTTCGGAATAAAGCTATTTTCTGAGAAAGCCCCTAGAGCGTCAAATAACCAATGGTTATAAAATCTATGTTGAAAATCTACTTGGTGAATAAAGTTTTTATTTTCCTGAATACCGATAGCATATTGTTGTTTCTTTCTAGTTTTTCCATACGTATAAACCCAACTATAGTTTTCTTTATTTCTATTAAAATATAAATTATTCCTAAAATTGAAGTCAATGCTCAAAAGTTCCCTAGAATTTTGAAAAGGATTCCAATGAAAAGTAGCTTGGGTTCGTGAACGTTCATTTGTTATGTTTAGATTCGTTTGGTTATAAAAATTTGAAATAAATGTACTACGGCCATTTTTGTCTTTCCAATTTTTTGGATTTAACGTTAAAGATTGGCGCCATTTTACTTTTTGGGTTGGCTGAAATCTGGTGTTTGGCAGTGCTAATCGCAGATACAATGCTTGGTCTTGAAATTGTGCAATCTCAAACTCGTTGAATTGTTCCAAACCATCGTTGTTGTAGTCTATCCAGGTATAATACCCTTGTCCTGGCTCTGTTTTTACATAGATAAAATCTTGCACAGGAATCGAACCAGATGTCGTTTCGTAATTGGTTGCTAAGCGTAAAAAATCAGCAAAGAATAGTTGTTGGTAATGCAACCTAGAATGTAGAGAAGATTCGTTATCAGAAAACACATTATTAGTTCTCCTGAAGTTAGCGTATAACCCGAGATTAGTTGTTTTATTCTGAATTAGTTTACTGTCTATGTAAATAGTTTTCCTTGAATTAATGGTGGTAAAATCACTACCTCTAACACTGTCGTTTTCTCTAAAATTAACACCAAATTTTGCAAAGACTTTTGTAGAATCACCTAAGCCATAAAAAATTTCGTAATCTTTAAATTTATGACTTAAAGAATCGTATGCTTTGGTAGCATTGTTTTTTTTTACATTGGCCTCCAATGCAACCATGGCACCAAACCACGATTTTTGGAAACCTTTTTTAGCTCCACTCTGAAGTCTAAAAAAAGAATCATCCGATTGATTATTCGTATTCTGAAGCCAACTTCCAGTCATCCAAATTTTAGAATTATCTAAATCTACTGTAGTTGTAATACGGTGCTTATTTCCTTTGAAACTATCGGAAAAAGAAAGGTGCTCGAAACCGTAAGTTATCCATGCTATTTTATTTTGTGCAGTTATTAAATTACTGAATTCTTGCTGATTTCCTAATGGGTTATTCAAGTTCCAATCTCTTGCAAATTCTACTGCTTGAAATCTTTGTACAGATTGAAAATTATCCTCAATAAATTTATAATTCATACGATTAGATATTTCCCATGCTTTGGTTGCTAAAGATTGTTTCCACCCTATTTTAGTGGCCATTTTATGATTCTCGGCATCTCCAATGGTTGAAAACAAGTTAGCGTCCTTGTTGCTGTATGCAATTTCTGCCTGTAAAGTTGTATGTTCGGAAGGTTGAAAAGAGGATTGTATTACGGCAACTTGAAGTTTGTCGGGAGCAATTAATTGCACTACCGGACTAAAACCTCCTTGTTTTTTTCCGACATAAGAATAAATGGTGCCAATTGCCGTAGCTTGCTCCACGGCATAGTCTCCATTATTTGCTCCCACATTAGAAAAAGTAACGGTATAAACGGTATCCTCCGAATTGTTCGTGTACACAAAAATATCTTCACCATTTGCCTGTGTTTTTTTGTATTGAATTCTATCTTCCGAAAAAACATCTGGATATGCGCTAGGACTAACCATTTTACTTGGATCATTTCCTGCATCGGCTAAAATTTGTTTTTGCTCCTCTGTTAAACTTTGTTGAATGGGTTGATTTTTTGCGTCATTTTCGTTGTAAAAATATCCAGAAACTGAAAATTTATCGGTAGTGTAAGTTGCATTGTCATAGGTAATAAATCGTGTATAATTTCTGTCTGAATACTGAAATTCTACGCGAATACGCATATCATTAGTTATAGGAAAGGTAGTGGTAAATCGAATTTCAGCCAGGTTGTAATCTATGATGTAATCCTTATTTTCCCCTCGCTCTAAAAGAATGCCATTCACAAAGACCTGATCACTTCCATCAATAATAACAATGGCAGGTTCGTTATTTGGTCCGAGAATCTTATAGGGTCCTTGATTGTTTTCGACACCAATAAAATTAAACGATGAAAATTTTCCTCTAACTATTGCCCCAGAAGCGAATGCGTTCATATTATTGCCAATAGAAGTGGTTACAGCAACACCAGAAATTTGCTTGTTAAAGTTCAAAAAATAACTTTTTCTATTTTCCAAACGGATATCCCCTCCATTAAGATTCCATGTATCGGTAAATAATTCTACAAATATCCTATCAAAATCGGTAATATTTTGTGAATATCCTCCTTGCTGTAGTGGAAAATTTGTGTCAAAAATATTAGCACGAATTCCTATTTTCTCGGAGAGTTTACCTTGTATTGATAAATCTAAAGAGGCGTTGGTTACTGCATTTTGATTATTTCCACCTGTAAGACCTCTCACTATAAAACCTTTAGTTTCTAAACCGTTAAAAAATGAAAGATTAGAGGTACTTTTATTGGTTGTTTGACTATATAGTTTTTGAGTATTTTTCGTGTTTTCTACCACTAATCGTTTGTCAAATGGAGAATATACTTTGGTTACAAATTCTGGATATCTATGATATTCAACGCGTATTTTACTGTGTTTTTTTGAAAAAATAACAAGCGTAGCGTTGGCGAAGTCTACAGCATATTCACTCGGTGGAATGCGGATGTTTTTAGAAGTGAACACTTTAAAATCGACAGGACTTATACTAATACTATCCAAGGAAATCGTATCCTTAACTATGGTGATGTTTTTATTTTGAAACGTAGATGGTTTTAATTGTGCGCGTGCATGCAGTACAACCAGAAAACAAACGACAACACCTAGAATACGGATCATATTTTAATAACGAAGTATCTGTTAAAATAGTTTATGACCCGCAATTACAATCCGAATCACAATTCTTCTTGTTGCCTTTTTTAATAAAAAATCTTTTTATCAAAAAATAGGCTGCAAAACCAACAATTATATAAAGAAAAAAATCTTCCATTACTTTAAAATTTGATACGAAATTAATGCTGCAACATATGCTAGTATGCCCATACCCACAAGTTGTAATATGGGCCATTTCCAGCTATTTGTCTCTCGCTTAACAATAGCAAGGGTAGCAATACATTGCATGGCGAATGCGTAAAAAAGTAACAAAGATACCCCCGTGGGAAAATTAAATTGTTTCTCTCCGGTATCTGGGTTTATCTCTGCCGCCATTTTTTCTTTTATGGTTTCTGTATCCTCAGCATCACTTCCAACGCTGTAAATAGTAGCTAGTGTTCCTACAAAAACTTCACGCGCAGCAAAAGACGTAATTATTCCAATTCCAATTTTCCAATCGTATCCTAATGGTTTCACTATAGGTTCTATGGTTTTTCCCATGATTCCTATGTAAGATTTTTCTAATTGAACGGCTGCTACTTTTTGTTCCAAATCCTTTTCAGATATCGACTTTTCTTGCCATTTTTCCGTTAGATTTTGCTCTATATTTGCGTAATCTCCAGGTCCGTTTGTTGCTAAAAACCATAAAATTACAGAGATAGAAAGAATAATTTTTCCCGCACCGAAAACAAAAGATTTTGTCTTTTGATATACCTCTAAAAGTACATTCTTTGGAGAAGGCAATTTGTACTGCGGCATTTCAGCAACAAATAAAGAACTTGTTTTAATAGCAAGGATTTTGTGTAAAATATACGCCGCAAGTATGGCCATAAAAAATCCTAGTAAATACATTCCTAAAAGTGTTAAGCCTTGAAGGTTTAAAAATCCAAGAACTTTTGTATCGGGAATTACCATTGCTATTAAAATTGTGTACACAGGTAATCTTGCGGAGCAGGTTGTAAAAGGCACCACTAAAATTGTAATTAGTCGCTCTTTCCAACCAGAAATGGTTCTTGTAGACATAACTGCAGGAATAGCACACGCAGTTCCTGATATGAGGGGTATAATACTTTTTCCACTCATTCCAAACCGTCGCATTATTTTATCCATTAAAAACACAACCCTGCTCATGTAACCCGTTTCTTCTAAAATTGCTATAAATAAAAATAGAATAGCTATTTGCGGCACAAAAATCACCACTCCTCCAAGACCGGGAATAATGCCATCGACAATTAAATTCGAAATTTTACCATCGGGTAACACTCCTTTTACATATTCTGAAATGTCAGCGAATAGCCCATCTATATAATCCATTGGAACCGTCGCCCACTCGAAAATTGAATTAAAAATTAGAAGTAAAATTCCAAAAAATATAAGATATCCGAATATTTTATGCGTAAAAATGCGATCTAATTTTCCACGCAAATTTCTGGCTTTTGAAAAATCCTGATCGTAGGCTTCACCCAACAAGGTATTAATTCGCTGATAGCGATAAATTGTCTCTTTGTGCTGGTATTTTTTGTAAGTTGCAGCATCCTTTCCCAAACCATCGAAAAAATCTTTTTCTTCTTTAGAAAATGGGATAGATGTATTTCTCGTTGCTATTAGCCATAATTGGTATCGGCCATATCGACTAGATACTTTTTGTAAGGAAGAAAAATAGTTAGCATCAATTCTATCAGAAAGTAATGTAAAATCAGAGTGCTTAGGTAATTCCTCGTACTTTTCAATTTCGGCTTTTAGAGATTCTAGGCCAGTATTTTTGCGAACCGAAGTTAAAACAACTTTGGTATGCAACTCTTTTTCAATTTTAGCTACGTCAATCGATATGCCTTTCTCTTCCATTTGGTCTGCCATATTAATAACCAAAATCGTCGGAATATCTAGATCTCTTACCTGAGAAAAAAACAATAGGTTTCGCTTTAAATTCTCAACCTCAGCAACGACAAGAAGAACATCAATAGCTTTCTGATCTGCGGGAAGTAACAACGTTTCCAGAACAATACTTTCGTCTAGTGAAGTTGGATTTATACTGTAAGTTCCTGGCAAGTCTGTAATATGGGCCGAAATTTGGGAGGATAAGGTACACCATCCTTGTTTTTTCTCTACCGTTATACCAGGATAGTTTCCAACTTTTTGAGTTAAACCTGTAAGTGCATTAAACAATGACGTTTTACCAGTATTCGGGTTACCAACTAATGCAACATGTATCGTTTTACTCATTGTTCGATTTTAGAAATAGTTATTTTACAGGCAGTTTCTTTTCTAATAGCAAGATAGCTCCCATTTACTCGAAGGTATAAGGGATCTTTGAGAGGAGCGAGTTGCAGAAGCTCAACCTCTGTCCCTGGCAGAAAACCCATCTCTAAAAGCTTTAAAGGAATTTGATCTAAACAATTTTCTGATATAATCCCTTTTTCTCCAATTTGTAACGATAAAATTGTATTCAAAAAGTAAAATTTAGCTACAAATATACTAAAATAGATTGGCTGTTATTTTTCGATGTAAGGCTTTGCTTTCTATTTGTCATTTGCTATTGTTATCGCAACTTGAAATAGTATATTTGTATCATGACATTTGATGCTATAATTGGACAAGAACACATTAAAAATCACCTTATAAAATCGACAGATAATGGTAGGATTCCGCATGCACAACTATTTATAGGTAAACCCGGAGCAGGAACATTATCTACCGCAATTGCCTACGCAAACTACATTTTGTGTAAATTCTCTAAAAACCCAGATGCAAGTGCCTTAAAATGTAGTAAACTACAACATCCGGACATGCATTTTGCATTTCCAGTAACTACCACAGATTCTGTAAAAAAACATCCAATAAGCGATTTATTTCTAGAAAACTGGAGAACTTTTAGAGCCGAAAAGCCTTATGGAAATCTATTTAACTGGCTCCAGCATATTGGGGTCGAAAACAAACAAGGTCTAATTGGAGTAGAAGAAGCAGAGTCAATTGTTAAAAAATTACAATTAAAATCATACGAAGGGGGATTTAAGGTAATGCTAATTTGGATGGCCGAAAAAATGAATGTACAAGCCTCTAACAAGTTATTAAAATTGATTGAAGAGCCTCCAAGTAAGACTATATTTATACTAGTCACTGAAGACGAGGAACAGCTTATTAATACGATAAAATCTAGATGCCAAGCCTTACATTTTCCTGTTTTAAGCGAAGCTGCAATAGCAGAACACTTGCAGCAAATGGAGAATGTTTCCAAAAATGAAGCCATTAATATTGCACACCAGTCGGAGGGTAGCTACAATAAAGCGCTTGAAATTTTACACCACAGCAACAAAGATTCCATTTTTGAAGAATGGTTCATAATCTGGGTACGCAGTGCATTTCGGGCAAAAGGAAATGCTGCTGTTATTCAAGATTTAATTGGTTGGTCGGAAAATATTGCGGCATCTGGGAGAGAAACACAAAAACAGTTCTTGCAATATTGCTTACACTTTTTTAGACAAGCTTTACTTACGAACTATGGAACTCCTGAATTAGTATTTCTCGAAACGACAACAGCAAATTTTCCATAGAAAAATTTGCTCCTTATA
Organism: Tenacibaculum sp. SG-28; assembly: GCF_002954385.1. Taxonomy (GTDB): domain Bacteria; phylum Bacteroidota; class Bacteroidia; order Flavobacteriales; family Flavobacteriaceae; genus Polaribacter. Next base: position 596,119 of record NZ_MQVY01000002.1, on the reverse strand, counting down.
TTCACGGTGCCAACATTGTTCAGATAGCAGAAGAAGTTAGTACTGCACAATATCACATTGAAAGAAATGGAAATGCTAAAAATATTTTACTAGATTTATCGATAAAGTTAACCAGACTGCTTCACCAAAAAGATGATACTTTAAAAAAATGATCTCACCAGCCAACATTTCCCTGAGGATTAGAATATTTCTGTCTATGATACTTCTAATTCTTTTAACCTCGATACTCATCGCTATCGTAACCTATCGTCAATACGAAGTACATACAGAAGAATACAACATACAGCGTTTTGGAAGAAAAGAGGAAGCAACAAAACAAAATATTGATATTATATTAGACAAAACCACGTATCCACTTACTAGTGGTAATCTCTCTAAAATTTTTCAAGATAGAATCTATGAAGTTGCGCTAATTCACAAACTAACCATATCCATTTATGACATGGATGGAAAACTTTTAAAATCTTCCATTCCATTTGATTTCGAAAAAGACCAAACTATCTCCCTGTCGAAGGAAACACTTGAAAAACTTGCTGTAAATTCAAATCACAGGGTAACAGAGGATAAAAAAGAAGGTGGTATTACACATCTGTCGTCCTTCACGTATATCAACGACAATAGGTTCAAAAGAATTGGTGTCTTAGAGCTGCGAATAGCGCAAAATAATCTAGATCAAAAAAGAGAACTAGAAGATTTTATGTCTAACTTATCTCTGGTATATATGCTGATGTTTGTCATTGCCATTTTACTAGCTTACTTTTTGTCTAGTTACATTACGCGATCTATACAGACCATTTCTGAAAAAATTAAGGAGACACGATTAAATAAGCGCAATGAAAAAATAACGTTAGAATCGGCTAGTTCGGAGATTAATTCGCTAATCGAATCGTATAACAACATGATCGATCAGTTGGAAGAGAGTGCCGTAAAATTAGCGAGAAGTGAACGAGAGCAGGCCTGGAAAGAAATGGCAAAACAAGTAGCTCATGAAATTAAAAATCCTTTAACGCCTATGCGACTTTCCGTGCAAAGTTTTGAAAGAAAATTTGATGCACATGACCCTAATATTAAAGAAAAGTTAGCGGAGTATAGCAGCACGCTCATTCAGCAAATTGATGTAATGAGTTCTATCGCTTCGGCATTTTCTGACTTCGCCAAAATGCCAAGACAAAAACGCGAGAAAATAGACGTTATACAAGTAGTAAAACACGCCTTAGATATTTTTGTAGAAGAGTATATTATATACCACCCTAAACAAGAAGAACTAGTAGCATATCTCGACAAATCACAACTGATTCGCATCGTCACAAACCTTGTGAAAAATGCAATACAAGCTATTGATAAAAGTAATCCTAAACCCCGAGTAGAAGTTACGGTTAATGAAATTAGCGATAATGTCGTAATAGAGGTTCGAGACAATGGAATGGGAATAGGTGAAGAAAATATCGATTTAATTTTCGAACCTAAATTTACCACAAAAACAAGTGGCATGGGCTTGGGATTACCCATGATTAAAAAAATAATAGAAACCTATGATGGTTCCATAGAATTTAAAAGCAACAAAGGAAAAGGCACCGTTTTTACCGTAACTTTACCAAAAAAATAATTTTAGTAAAACATAATCACATGGACTTTGAAAATATTGTAATAGAAAAAGATAATGGTTTGGCAAAAGTCGTTATCAATCGTCCTAAAAAATTAAATGCGCTCAATAAGGCTACTATATCGGAACTTCACACTGCTTTCAAAGAGCTTAATGCCGATGCAGAAGTACAAGTAATACTTCTAACCGGTAGTGGTGAAAAAGCTTTTGTCGCCGGTGCAGATATTTCTGAATTTGCTCATTTCTCTGAAGAGGAAGGTGCTACTTTAGCAAGAAAAGGACAAGAAATACTTTTTAATTTTATTGAAAATCTAAACACGCCTGTTATCGCCTTAATTAATGGTTTTGCATTAGGAGGTGGATTAGAGTTAGCAATGGCTTGTCATTTTAGAATTGCTGCTGCGAATGCAAAAATGGGATTACCAGAAGTATCTCTTGGTGTAATTCCCGGGTATGGTGGAACACAACGATTATCGCAACTGATAGGAAAAGGAAAAGCGATGGAATTAATCATGACCGCAAGCATGATTGATGCACAAGAGGCAAAAGAGTACAAACTTGTTAATTATGTTACTTCTTCAGAGGAGTTGCATAGTACGGCCGAAAAATTAGCGAGTAAAATCATGAAAAATTCACCAGTGGCTATAGGTGCGGCTATAAGCGCAGTAAATGCTAACTTTAAAGAGGGAGTTAATGGCTATGATACCGAGATTACAGAATTTGGAAATTGTTTTGGCACAAAGGATTTTAAAGAGGGTACCACTGCATTTTTAGAAAAGAGAAAACCGAATTTTCCTGGTGCTTAAAGAGTAGCGGTAAATAAAATAATCACAAATAAAAATAGCATTTAAATTTATTAAATGCTATTTTTTACTTAAGGGGAACTAAATAAAATAATTGTTTGGAAAAACAACTCCTCAAACATACTTATTTTTTTATGGATAACAAAAAATACTTGAATATTTAGATTCTATGTAAATTAAGAATCCCATTCTTTGTAAAACTGCAGTAAAAATTGTTCCATAAATTCATGTCTTTCCGCAGCGAGAATTCTTCCTGTTTTGGTATTCATTTTATCTTTTAACAATAAAAGCTTTTCGTAAAAATGATTAATAGAAGGAGCAGTTGCTTTTTTATATTCTTCTTTTGTCATGGTTAAATTAGGCGGAATAGCCGGGTCGTAAATTTTTCTGTTTTTATACCCACCGTAATTAAAACATCGCGCTATGCCAATTGCTCCTATTGCATCCAAGCGGTCTGCATCTTGAATAACTTGTAACTCTAGAGAGGTATACGTTTTCTCAAAATTCCCTCCTTTAAAAGATATGTGCTTAATTATATTTTCTACCGCGAGGATATTCGTTTCTGGAACGGAAAAAGACGCTAAAAATTCTCTAGCTTTTTTAGGACCAACAGTTTCATCTCCATTATGAAATTTGCTATCTGCAATATCATGAAGTAAGGCACCAATGGCTACAATAAACGTATCTACCTGTTCGTTTTCAGCTATTTTTAATGCGTTTTTATAAACCCGTTCCACATGAAAAAAGTCATGTCCTCCCTCGGCCTGGTGTAATGTTGATTTTACAAATGCTATCGTCTCTTGTATAATTTTATCTTGATCCATAAGTACAAAAATAAAAAAAGTCTTAAGCGGTTGGCCTAAGACTTTACAGTAATTATATTTTGCTATACTAAACTCCTAAGGCTTTACCAACTAGGTTCTTTGCCATTAAATATTCGGCAATCTGAATCGTATTTGTAGCAGCACCCTTTCGTAAATTATCTGCAACAATCCACATATTAAGTGTATTCTCTCTAGATAAATCTCTACGAATTCTTCCCACAAACACTTCATCTTTACCCTCTGCATAAAAAGGCATTGGATAGTGGTTGTTGTTAATATCATCCTGTACTATTACTCCTTCAGTTTGGCCTAAAATTTCCCTTACATCTTCCACTTCATATGGATTTCTAAACTCGATGTTTACGGCTTCTGAATGGCCTCCTACAACAGGTATTCGAACGGCAGTAGCGGTAACACCTATGGATGCATCATTTAAAATTTTATGCGTTTCTCTTACTAATTTCAACTCCTCTTTGGTGTATCCTGCCTCTTCAAAAATATCGCAATGTGGTAAGGCATTTTTATGGATTTGATGTGGATATGCAACTTCGCCCTCCACTCCTTTTGCTTCATTTTCTAGTTGTTGTACCGCTTTTACTCCAGTTCCCGTTATCGATTGGTAGGTAGAAACAACCACCCTGTCTATTCCATACTTCTTGTGCAATGGTGCTAAGGCCAAAACCATTTGAATAGTAGAACAGTTCGGATTCGCTATAATTTTATCGTTAGCTGTTAATTCTGCAGCATTAATTTCAGGAACGATTAACTTTTTAGTTGGATCCATTCTCCAAGCAGAAGAATTATCAATTACGATAGTTCCTTTTGCTGCAAACTTTGGCGCCCATTCTAAAGAGGTTGCTCCTCCAGCAGAAAATAAGGCAATATCTGGTTGCATTGCAACAGCTGTTTCCAGCCCTACAACGGTATATTCTGAATTCTTAAATTGTATTGCATTACCCACAGAGCGTTCTGAGGCAACAGGGATTAATTCTGTAACCGGAAAATTACGTTCCTCTAACACTTGTAACATTACTTTTCCTACCATACCGGTAGCTCCAACAACTGCTACTTTCATACTTTTTTCTTTTAATATTTAATTTCTGAAATACAAAGGTTTAAAAAATAATGTTTCCTTGTATCTTAAAAGTATCATTTTTTTAGTTAAAGTTTAATTCTTGTCAATTTTTTAGAAAAAGTATCATTTTGAACAGTAAACCACAAAAAATCAGTAGCTTTGCATCGTTTTTTAGAAAACAAAATTAGAATTGTTTAACTTAAAAAGTATAGCATGCAACTGTACAACAAGTTAAGCGCAAAAGAACGCGCTACATTAATAGACGAGGCGGGAAAAGACCGTATGACTATTTCTTTCTATCAATACCACAAGATAGATAATCCTACTTTATTTCGAAATAAACTGTTTCTAGAATGGAATGCTCTAGATGTCCTAGGAAGAACCTACGTATCCTACGAAGGTATCAATGCTCAAATTTCTGTTCCGGCAGAAAACTTTTTAGATTTAAAAGCACAACTAGATTCGATTTCATTTTTAGAAGGAATTCGATTAAACGTCGCTGTCGAACACGATAACAAATCCTTTTTAAAACTAAAGATTAAGGTAAGAGATAAAATAGTTGCGGATGGACTAAAAGATGAAACTTTTGATGTTACCGACAAAGGGGTACACCTCTCTGCAAAAGAGTTCAATAAAATGTTAGAGAATCCCGATACGATTTGTGTGGATATGCGAAACCATTATGAAAGTGAAATTGGGCATTTCAAAGGAGCAATAACTCCGGATGTAGATACTTTTAGAGACTCTTTAGACATTATTGAAGAAGATTTAAAAGACAATAAAGAAGATAAAAATCTTTTAATGTATTGCACAGGAGGTATTCGTTGCGAAAAAGCGTCTGCTTACTACAAACACAAAGGATTTAAAAATGTTTTCCAACTGGAGGGAGGAATCATTGAATATACAAGACAGGTTAAGGAAGAGGGAATTGAAAATAAATTTTTAGGTAAAAACTTTGTTTTTGATCATCGCCGTGCAGAACGAATATCAGACGATGTAATATCTAAATGCCATCAATGTGGTAAACCATGCGACACTCACACAAACTGCGCCAATGAAGGCTGTCATTTGTTATTCATCCAATGCGATGAATGTGCTGAAAAAATGGAAAATACCTGTTCCGACGAATGCAAAGAAATAATTCACCTTCCTTATGAAGAACAAAAGGAACTTCGAAAAGGTAAGCATGCAAGCAATAAAATATTTAAAAAAGGCAGATCCGAAAAATTAAAGTTTAAACTTTAATTGACGCTACAGCACTACAATTGTAAAATCGTCTAGGAATACTAGGCGATTTTATTGTTAATTAGAATGGGTATAAATAGATTTTTTTGCGGTTTTGTGTAACTTTGTAAAAATTTCTACTCCATGAAAAAACATTTTCCACTTATCGTTAAAATTGCCATAATATCGGTGTATTTGATATTTTTAGCAGGTTCGATAGTGCGCATGACCGGATCCGGAATGGGTTGTCCTGACTGGCCGAAATGTTTTGGATATTATATTCCTCCCACCTCTGAAGAACAAATTACATGGCATGCTAATACTGCCTACCAAAAAGGAATGATTATCGTTAAAGAGGAGACACTTTTTGTAGCAGAAAAAGACCTTACTACCACCGCTGTATTTGAACCCTCGAACTGGAGTCCATACACCAAACACGATTATGCAAAGTTTAACAAATACCACACCTGGACCGAATACATTAACAGACTTGCCTCTGTGCTTTCCGGATTTGTTTTTTGATTCTTGTATTTGTTGCGAGAAAATTTTGGACAGAAAATAAAACAATTCCTCTTCTGGCATTTGGTGCATTCTTTTTGATGCTTTTTGAGGCATGGCTTGGAAAAACAGTAGTAGATACCAACCTAAAACCAACAGCTATTACCATTCATATGGTAGTTGGTTTAGTAATAATCGGTCTTTTATTATGGCTTAATTTTATCGTTCAAAAACCCAAAAGTTCTTCCTTTAAATACCATGCGCTTTTCCATAGACTATTACTGTTTTCGGTAGTGTTTTCTATAATTCAAATTGCTATGGGTACTCAAGTAAGACAATTTATCGATGAACAAGTAAAGCTCTACGGATTTGAAAACAAACAATACAGTTTAATGAATCCTAGTTTTAAATTCTACTTTCATCGATCTTTTACTATCGCTATCGTTTTGGTTAATTTTGGAATGTTTTATCTAAACCAAATGAAAAATTTAGGGTATTCCCTCGTAAACTGGATTGTGTTTTTAATTCTCCTAGAAACCATTACAGGAATTTTGATGTATTATGCAGAATTTCCCATAGGAACACAAGCAACGCATTTACTCGCTGGATCTATCTTGTTTGGACTACAATTTTATTTGTGGTTGCAAAGTAGGGACGTAACCACAAACAAAATTAAGGCTAACTCCAATCTGAAAGAATAGTGTTTTATCAGTATGAGTACTACGGATCTAATTTTCCCAGGCTAAAGTTTCCATAATCCGAATCATATCTTTTTTGATGTATTCTACGGCAGGATAAATAGAATCATAGTTTGGTTTAGCATAGAAAAATAACGAACCTTTTAGGAAATGTTTCGAACTATCGGTTACGTGAAATTGAACTTGCGATGCTGCATTCCCTCCAATTTCGCACATCTTTCCATATACTTTTGCTTCCGGTCTTTCAAAATCTCTCCAAGAAATAAAGTCTGCTTTAATGGTATGTTCTAAAACTAATTTTTCAGCTTCTAAAAATAACTCCTTCAAATTATTGTGTATAGGACGGTAGGTAATATCTACGGATGCTTTTAATTCTGGATAGGTGATTTTCAACCACTCTTGGGGTAATGGAACAGTGACTGCATTCGTTGGAATATCAAAATTATAAGGCCGTTTTACAGGCAAAGAAATAAAACTTTGTTCCGGATACTCTAAACTTAAATAGCTTTTGGTTTTGGAATGTATTCCTCAGAACAGCCCAATATAATTAATAAGGTAATACACCATATGACATTACGCATTTCTTGTTACTTTAATTTGTTTTATTCTTTTTTTATCTATTGCCTCCACGATAAACGTATATTTACTAAAGTTTATTTTCTCTCCTATCTTCGGAAATTTTCCTGAAACCTCTAAAATAAAACCTGCCAGCGTTTCACTTTCTCCTTTTTCCTCCGCAAAGATATGTTCGTCCGAATCCTCTAGTACTCTACAAAAATCCTTTATGGTAATTTTACCGTCAAAAATATAATTATTTTCATCCAATTTTGAATAGGTCAAATCTTCATCGTCAAATTCATCATTAATATCACCAACGATTTCTTCGATAACATCCTCTAGGGTAACAATTCCGCTAGTTCCTCCGTATTCATCTACAACAATCGCCAGGTGATTTTTTTTCTCTTGAAACTCCTTTAATAAATCGTCTAGCTTTTTATTTTCCGGAACAAAAATGGCTCGCGAAGCAACTTTTGCCAATGGAAAGTGGTTTTATTAAGATGCTTCAACAAATCTTTAGCATACAGAATACCAACAATATTATCAATGGTTTCATGATAAACAGGATTACGAGAATAGCCATTTTTTAAAATAATTTTAAGAACTTCTTTGTAATTGGTGTCGTCAGCTATTGCACATACATCTGTTCGGGGTTTCATAATCTGGACTGTTTCTATAGTACCAAAAGAAACAATTCCTTGCAGTATCTTTTGTTCTTCTTTGCTTGTTGCACTTGGAGCAGTTAGTTCTAGTGCCTGGGATAACTTTTCTACCGACAAACTATTGCGTCTACTTCCAAGCTTATTTTCAATACTGTTGGTAAGTTTAATCAGGGGAAAACTTAAAGGCGTAAGAAAAGTATTTAAAAATAAAACTGGTTTAGCCATAAATTTTGCAAAAGATAAGGATCTTCTAGTAGCATAAACTTTCGGTAAAACCTCTCCAAAAAGTAAAATTAGAAAGGTAACTAAAACAACTTCAATTAAAAACTTTATTACACCAGATAAATCTTTGAATAGAAATTCTCCGAGTGCTGCAAAAATCAATACAATTAATATGTTAATGAAATTGTTGGTGATTAAAATCGTTCCTAAAAGCTTTCTTGGATTTTCTAGTAATTTTACAACAGGATCGCCCTTTTTGTTTTTTCGATCTAAATGATCCAATTCCGTTTGCGAAATGGAAAAAAATGCCACCTCTGTTCCAGAGATTAAGGCGGAACATATTAACAAACCGAGCAAGGCTATACAATGCATAGCAATTATCCAATCAAAATGTAGTACTAAAAGAACAAGTTTGGGTTCGGGATCCAAAAGATTAAAATTTAGTTATCTAAAAAGGCAAATCGTCATCGCTGCTAATAGCGGTGTCAGGACCTGTTTGAAAAGATTCTTTGTGACTTTGAACTGGTTCTATGGGCGATTTATCAGGGGCATTGGGGTCTTTTTTAGTGGATAAGAATGTCATATCCTGAACCTGTATTTCTGTGGTGTAACGTTTTTGTCCATCCACTTCATATTGCCGATTTTTAATGCGTCCTTCTACGTATACCTTATCTCCTTTACTAAGGTATTTTTCACATATTTCTGCTAATTTGTTTCGGACAACAATATTGTGCCATTCGGTATTCGATATCCTTTCTCCGGTTTGACGGTTTGTATAGGTTTCATTAGTTGCCAAAGGAAAACGTCCAATTGCGTTCCCACCTTCAAAATAGTGCATTTTGATTGCATCTCCGAGGTGTCCAATTAAAATCACTTTATTTATTGTTCCGGCCATAGTTTACTTCTGTGTAATCTCAAATATACAAAATTACTGCCGTTCTTTTAGAAATTCACTTAAAAAGTTAGCAATCAAAACAGGCACAGGTTTTTCCTGTATGTGAAGCCAAGATTGGTTTGCAGCCGATAATGTATTTGTTTTGACTATCCAGAATTGGGTGTGCAGATGTTGGTGGGAAAGTTTGTGTATAATTTCTTTTGTGTTAAATAAGGAAATTTCTGCAGTGGTTGGAAACAACGATCTATACACACTAGACTCGGCTATCATTTGTCGTGACATTTTCATCGATCCTTCTACTAATGGAAATTGGTATAACCCTTGCCAAATACCGTTTCCCTTTCGTTCTTCGATAATAGTTGTATTGTCTTGTGTAACGGTAACTAAATAATTAAAATATCTCTTTTTAACCTTTACTTTTTTTTCTTTGAAGGGCAAAACATCTATTTGATTATTTAGGTAGGCAAAGCAATCTCGTGTATAAATACACGTGGTACATTTTGGTTTTTTCGGTGTGCATTGGATGGCGCCGAAGTCCATGATTGCTTGGTTGTAATTACCGGGAGCATTTACGTCTAAAAGGCTATTAGCTAACTGCTTAAATTCTTTAATACCCTGAGTAGAATTTGTAGCGGTATGTACCCCGAAAACCCTGGCAAGTACGCGGTAGACATTTCCATCAACCACTGCAACAGGTTCCTTATAACATATAGAAGCAATGGCAGATGCTGTATACTCTCCCACTCCTTTTAACTGCAACAAACCCTTGTAATTATTTGGAAAAACGCCATTTAATTCTGTGGCAACATACTTGGCGGTATGGTGCAGGTTTCTTGCTCTTGAATAGTATCCTAGACCTTGCCATAGCTTGAGAACCTCACTTTCTGAAGCATCTGCTAAATCAAATACAGTAGGAAAAACAGCAACAAACTTAAGATAGTATGGTAACCCCTGAGAAACTTTAGTTTGCTGCAGCATAATTTCACTCAACCAAACGAAATATGGGTTTTTAGTGCTTCGCCACGGTAAATTTCTTTGGTGTGATACATACCATTTTGTTAATTCTCTATTAAATATCATTACTGTAAATAATAATGCGAAAATATTACTCTTTGTTGTAATATACAATACGTCCAAACTGTTGGTATAAACCATTCCTGAAAGAATACAGTTTGGCTATTCAAATTAAAATTCAGGAAAAACCATTGGTAGCAACAACAGGAATAGCTTACTATGGTTTGCGGTATCAAAATGCACAAAATAGATAACCTAATGATTATGAAGCAAATGAGATTTATTAAAATTTTCAAGATTTAACTATTTAACTTTTCCGGAATAGATTAATTATCATATATTTGCATGCTCAAATTTTAAAGAAAACAAAAAACATATTTATAATGACAAAAGCAGATATTGTATCCAAGATTTCGGATAAGAGTGGGATTGAAAAGGGAGATGTTTTAGCAATTGTTGAAGCATTTATGGAAGAGGTTAAAGACTCTTTAGAAAGCGGTGATAATGTATATTTGAGAGGTTTTGGAAGCTTCATCATTAAGAAAAGAGCAGAAAAAACTGGTAGAAATATTTCTAAAAATACTACTATTAAAATTCCTGCACACAACATTCCAGCTTTTAAACCTTCAAAAGTTTTCACAGAAGGAGTTAAAACTAAGGTAGCTGTAAAATAATAAAAACAAATATTAATGTGAAAGTCGTTACAACCGACTTTCTTTAAAATACGATAATTATGCCAAGTGGTAAAAAAAGAAAGAGAGCTAAAATCTCTACACACAAAAGAAAGAAAAGAGCTAGAGCAAACCGTCATAAGAAAAAGTAAGCAATTGCTTACTTTTTCGTTTGCTTAAAACGCTAAAAAGTTCATTGACAAAAAGGTTTAAACACCTTTTACATGGTATTAAAATACCTGTTTACAAATTTTAATCCGTCTTCGTATTCAAATACGCAGGCACAAAAACTATTTTCAGATGAAAACAGAATTAATAATTCGTTCCAATTCTTCTGATATTGATTTTGCCTTACTAAGAGATGGTAAACTTATTGAATTAAACAAAGAAACAAGCGACAATAATTTTTCAGTTGGAGATATTTTTCTTGCTAAAATAGGAAAGGTAATGACTGGTCTTAATGCTGCTTTTGTAAACGTTGGATATCCTAAAGATGGTTTTTTACACTACCACGATTTAGGACCACAAGTGCAGTCTTTAAACAAATTCATTAAAAAGGTAAGCACAGGTAAATACAAAGAATTCACTTTAAAAAACTTCCGTTTTGAAGAAGATATCAATAAAAACGGAGGAATCAAAGACGTACTAAAATCAGGTCAAAATTTATTAGTACAAGTTGTAAAAGAACCCATTTCTACCAAAGGACCTCGAATAAGTTCCGAGCTCTCCATTGCTGGTAGATATTTAGTCCTAGTTCCTTTTTCTAACCGAGTTTCAGTTTCTCAAAAAATAGAAGATAACAAAGAAAAAGAACGCTTAAAGAGATTAGCAAAAAGTATAAAACCAAAGGGTTTTGGACTTATTCTTCGAACAGTTGCTGAAGGTAAGAAAGTAGCAGAACTAGATAGAGATCTTCAAAATTCGCTAGAACGTTGGAAAACGATGTGTAAAAGTATTGCAAACACAAACACGCCAACAAAAATTCTCAGTGAATTAAATAGAGCATCCTCTATTTTGAGAGATATAATGAATGAGTCTTTTACAAGCATTATAACCAACGATGAAGCCTTAAAAGTAGAAATTAAAGAATACTTACAAGAAATTTATCCTGAAAAAGAAAAAATAGTGAAACTACACAAGGCACAAACACCAATATTTGAAAAATATGGTATCGAAAGACAGATAAAAACATCGTTCGGAAAAACGGTTTCTATGAGTAAAGGAGCATATTTGGTAATTGAACATACCGAAGCACTGCACGTTATTGACGTTAATAGCGGAAATCGTTCCAATAAAGCATTGAGTCAGGAAGAAACTGCCCTTGAAGTAAATCTAATTGCCGCTGCAGAGATTGCAAGACAATTGCAATTAAGAGATATGGGAGGAATTATTGTAGTTGACTTTATTGACATGAAAAGTGCCGAAAACAGACAAAAACTCTTTCAGTTTTTAAAAGAAGCTATGTCGTTTGATCGCACAAAACACAAAATTCTGCCTCCAAGTAAATTTGGATTAGTGCAGATTACAAGACAGCGTGTACGACCTGAATTACACATCAAAACAAGAGAACCAAATCCAAATAAAAATGGAGAAGTTGAAGCTCCTGTTGTATTGTTAGACAAAATGGAAGCGGAACTAGAGCGCATTATAAATAGTGATAAAAACTATAAGAACATTACGTTAAATGTTCATCCTTTTATTGCTGGTTATTTAACTAATGGTATAAATTCCATTCGCTTTAAATGGTTCTTAAAACACAAAAAGTGGATTAAAATATTACCTCGAGATGCCTACCAATACTTACAGTATAAGTTTTATTTTAAAAAACCTAAAAGTAAGTAAGGTTTAATCTTATTATGAAATAAAAAACCCTTTCTATAAAAGAAAGGGTTTTTTTATCTTCACATCTATTTTTTACACTAAGTCAAAACCGATATCTTTTCTGAAATTCATCTTTTCAAAAGAAATAGTTTCGATGTTTGCATATGTTTTATTCAAGGCCTCTTGTATGGTATCCCCTAAAGAAGTTATAGCCATCACCCTACCGCCATTGGTAACTACTTGATTACCTTGTAACGCGGTACCTGCATGGTATACAATGGAATCTTCAATAGTATCTGCGCCTGTTATTAATTTTCCTTTCTCATATGCCTCCGGATATCCACCCGAAACTAACATTACTGTTGCAGCAGTTTGCGAGCTTACTTCATAAGATTTATCGGCTAATTTTTGTGTCGCAACTCCTTCGAACAAGTCTACTAAATCTGAGGCAATTCTAGGTAGCACTACCTCGGTTTCAGGATCGCCCATTCTAACGTTATATTCAATGACATAAGGGTCTCCATTCACATTCATTAACCCAATAAAGATAAACCCTCGATAATCTATAGCGTCTTTCTGTAGTCCATTTATTGTAGGTTTAATCACGCGTTCTTCTACTTTTTGAAGAAAATCATCATCTGCAAAAGGAACTGGTGAAATAGCTCCCATTCCTCCGGTATTTAAACCAGTATCCCCTTCTCCAATTCTTTTATAATCCTTAGCTGAGGGTAATACTTTGTAATTAATTCCATCTGTTAAGACAAATACAGATAATTCTATACCATCTAAAAACTCTTCAATTACGACGGTAGAAGAGGCTACTCCAAATTTTTCATTGCTGAGCATTTCCTCTAATTCGCTTCTCGCCTCCTCTAAATCATCAATAATCAAAACTCCTTTTCCTGCAGCTAGTCCGTCTGCTTTTAAAACATACGGAGGAGAAAAAGTCTCTAAAAATTTCTTTCCTGCTTCTAAAGTTTCCGCGGTAAATGATTGATACTTTGCAGTTGGAATTTGATGTTTCTCCATAAACTGCTTCGAGTAGTCTTTACTTCCTTCTAATAGAGCACCATCTTTTTTGGGACCAATAACTGACACGTGCTTTAACATTTCGTCTGCTACAAAAAAATCGTGTACTCCTGCCACCAATGGTGCCTCCGGGCCAACAATTACCATAGATATAGCATTCTCTAAAACTAGTGCCTTTACGGATTCAAAATCTGTTGGGTTTATAGCTACGTTGGTCGCTATTGTAGCAGTACCCGCATTACCGGGTGCGACAAATAGTCGCGAAACTTTATCGCTCTCTGCAATTTTTTTAGCAAAGGCATGCTCTCTTCCTCCTGAACCTAAAATTAAAATATTCATTGTTGTGTTCTGTTTTGTCGTTACAAATATAGGGTGTGAAAATCGGTTCTATCAAAATATTCCCCATTTTTTAAAATATTTTACAGCAGAGGAGAGGTGGTAGAAAAAGAGCTTATAACTTGTAGCAGAACCCTTCCTGTGTATATGGGTAATTGCAACGTTTGGATAGTAGAGTATTTGTTTTCCTCGGGCGATCATTTCTCTACAGATATCAGCGTCCTCTAGGTATAAAAAATACCGTGTATCAAAACCATTAATACCGATAAAATCTTCGGTTTTAAAAAGTAGAAAACAACCATGAATAAACTCTGGATGAAATGAAAGAGACAAATCGCGATCTCTATATTCCATTTGATGCGTATAGTTTTTAAAAAGACCTAATCTTCTGGACACCATCTCTTTTACCGTAGGGTTTTTCCTACAGGTATATTGTAGTTTCCCATCCGGAAATAATACTTTAGGCGCGATTATCCCGAGGGAATCTGTAGTAGAAAACTTTAAAATCAATTCTTCGAAAATCCGCGGTTCAAAGGCGACATCAGGATTGAGAATTAAATGAAATTCAGAAAGATCTTTAAGGGTGTCTAATATTACATTATGCCCATTTCCAAAACCAATATTACTCGAGTTCTTTATATACTCTAAACAAGGATGTGAGAAGTCAAATTTAGCTTCTTTAGAATTGTCTATAATAAATAACTTTTTAGAAAAAGGAAGGTTCAAGAAACTAGTAATTGCTTTTTCAAGAACCGAAAACTTTTCCTCAAAAATTACAATACTACAAGTTATTTTGAGCTTCTGCATTTTTAATAAGCTTTTTCATCTCCCCTAAAAACACTAAATATTGTCTTAAATATAATTTTAAGATCTAGCGCCAAAGACCAATTTTCAATATAAAAAATATCGAGTCGAACCCTGTTTTTAATATCCGATTTTTTCTGTATTTCACCTCTGTAACCACTCACCTGCGCCAAACCTGTTATCCCTGGTTTCACATCGTGCCTTGCGATATAGTTATCGACATCTTTCTGGTACTCTAATGCAAATTTTTCAATATGAGGTCTAGGACCCACTACACTCATTGCTCCCGAAAGAACATTCAAAAATTGCGGGAATTCATCGATACTTGTTTTACGCATAAATGCCCCTACTTTTGTTACTCTAGAGTCATGTACACTGGCATGCATCGTATTTTGATCGGAATTTACATACATAGACCTAAATTTATAACACACGAAGGAAGTACCGTTTAAACCCTCCCGTACTTGCTTAAAAATTACCGGACCTTTAGATTCTATTTTTACCAATAAAAATATGATAGGATATAACCATGACAACACAAATATGCAGATAAAAATAGAAAAAATGATATCGAATATGCGCTTTATAATTCTATTATCTATCACCTCAAAAGGCAATTGTTTAACTTTAAGCACCAAAGTTGTATCTCCGTAATATTCGTTTTTTACATTCTTATTAAACAGCTCATCTGCATTAGGAATTATCTTTACAACTCTATTGTATTTTGTTGCGAATCGGGTTATTTTTTTTAATTGCTCCGGAGATATTTCTTTTTGGGAACAATAGATCTCATCTATATTTTTTTCCAAAACATAAGTCGGCACGGTAGCGATCTTTCCTAAGTAAAATTTACTTTTCTTTTTTCATCTGAAAAATAGCCTTCGTATTGGTAACCTAACTCTTTGTCTTCTTGAAACATGGTTGTCATTTTTTTTACAGAACTATCCTGCCCTAAAACAACAACTTTTCGATAATTATTTCCAAAAGTTCGGTACCTTCTCAGAAGAAAAAACCCGATAAACTTTACAGAGCTTACTACCGTAAATAGTAAGGTTAGCACCTTGGTTTGGCTATTAATTACAACACCTTCTCTAAAAATCGTAAAATAAGAAAAATACCCCAATGCAAACAAAGAAAACTGGGTTGCTAAAAGACTTATAACTTTAAAGGTGGAGGTAAACCTAAATACTTTATAAAATTTAGTAATAAAGCCAGCAATAAGCCAAAATAGTATCGCGTAACTTATAAAATAGCGATTAAAATACTCTGGTTCATGGATACTGTAGCCAATAACAAGTATCGTAAGTATATCCGCTAGAAGGAATAGTAAATTTATGTATTTAGAATAGCGCTTTTTCAATGGTAAAATTCAGTAATTTTTTCTTCTACGAATACCTTCAATTCTTTTTCAAAACGATCTTTACTAAACCGAAGAGCATTTTCACGTATCAATGTAGGAGAAAACTCTTTGGTTTCAAAAACCTCAACTGCTGATACAATAGCGTCTGCGTGTTGTTTGTTAAAAAAAACACCAGTTTTGTTTTCAATTACTGTTTCTAGGAGCCCCCCTTTTTTAAAGGCAATTACTGGAGTTCCACAACTTTGTGCCTCTACTGGTAAAATCCCAAAATCTTCATCGGCTGCGTACACTATGGCTTTCGCTCTTTGTAAAAGTGTAACCATCTTTTCTCGTGTTGTTTTTCCTAAAAAAGAAACATTGTTTTTGGCGATTTTTTTAGGTATTTCATCTCTGGTCCATCGCCAATAACTAGTAGCTTTTTATCTGGTATTTTGTTAAAAGCTCTTATAATTACATCTGTTTTTTTATAAGAAACCAGTCTGGATGCAGCGACATAATATTCTTCCTTTTCGGTGTGCAATTGAAAGGCGTCCGTATCTACTGGTGGATATATAACTGTTGCCTCTCGATTGTATATTTTTTGGATTCTTTTTGCAATATACTCCGAGTTCGCAATAAAAAAATCCACTCTATTACTATTCATAAAATCCCAGCTTCTCATTTTATGCAAAACATATTTTGCATAAAACCCTTTTACTCCCTTGGTTAGTCCTTTACTCTTGAGATAATCAAAATGAAGGTTCCATGCATATCGCATTGGAGAGTGACAATAACAAATATGCAATTGGTTTTGGTGTGTTAAAACTCCTTTTGCAACAGAAGAAGAGGAAGAAATTACCAAATCATAGTTGCTTAAGTCAAAACTCTCAATAGCCAAAGGGAACAATTGAAGGAACTTTCGATGGTTCTTTTTGGCAGTGGGTAATTTTTGAATGAAACTTGGGGTGCTGTGTTTTCCTTTAAGGATTTCTAATCGATCTGAATCCGACAGATAATCTACAATAGAAAAAAAGTCAAAATCTTCCCAAATATTGGTAATAGATTCCACCACCTTTTCGCCGCCACCGTAAGTGTAAAACCAATCGTGTACCAATGCTTTTTTCATCTAATTATGTATTCTATTTTGATTCAAAAAAAACAAGGTGTTGAAAAGTGTATAAAACATCACACCAACTTGTCTATCAAATATATTTTCAGTTAATAAAGCCATAGCTATAAGGAGTAAAAATACGGAATAAAGTAAATTTGGCCTTACAAAAAAACCACAGAAAAAAGATACCGTTATAATTAGGAAACCGAAAAATCCATATGCTAAAAATACATCCAAATATTGATTATGGGAATTATAAGTAACTTTTGTAAAATCATTAACTCCCGAATAGGTAAATGTATTGTAACACGCCTGTAATTTATCTTGTGAATTTTGCTTCCCTACTCCAAAAAAGAAATTCTCTTTTATGTTTTGAATGGTACAATAATAAATTCCATATCGTAAATTAACCTCATGTGGGGTGTCATTTTGTGCAAGACTAGGTAAAGAAAAATTATCTAAAGCACCATCAATTCGACTTTTAATAGGGGTTGTAAATACGATTAAAGCACCAAGTGATAGCATTATTACTATTCCTAAAACTTTTTGCTTAATACCGCTTAAAGTGCACAGTAAAATATAAATACTAATTGCTAGAAAAGAAATAAGCGACATTCGCGCCGAAAAAGTAGCAATGGATAGTAAAAGTACTAAGCAAATTAAAATAACCATAGCCTTGGCATATACTTTCCCCTTTGCTTTACGTACCCAAAAAATACCAATAAAAATAGAAAAGGTAAAGAGTAAACCTAGATACGGTAAATGAATGCCTGAAGTATCTGAAAATAAGTTTCTAAATGTTGGTTTATAAAAATTATTTTCTGCCGCCAATTCGGTATACCCAATACTGTATACTTTCGCCCAACAAATTAAAGCAAGCATGGTATTTGCTAAAAAAAACACAACGAGACTTCTTTGAAGTGTTTCTTTTCCAAAATATTCTCGATTTATAAATATAAATAACGGAAAAACGATAAACAAGGCATCTGTTTCTAAAAATTTTAAAACAGAAGCATCAAATCCAGAAAAAAAATAATTACCAAGCAACACTAAATAAAAGGTCGACAATATAAAAATAGATTTAATATCCGTCTTTCTTAAAGAGCGCCAACTTTTCTCTTTTAGAAGGATAATGATAGAAAATAGTACCCATAAGGCTATAAATTTTGTTGCGGTTTTTATACTGAATAAAGGGAAGGTTGCAATGCCCAAAAAACTGTAATTATATGCTTTTTTTAAGTACATAATTCATTTTTAAGAATTTCTAAATAATGGTTCTCTTTTAAATACTGTTGTGCGTATTGCACCAGGGAATGACCTTTTTCAGGGTAAAGTAATAACATGATGACTGCTTCCCTAAAATCAGCTGCGGTGTCTCCTAACAAAAATTCCTTACGAGGAGTCAATCCTATACCTTCTACGCCAACATTTGTGGATACTAATGGAAGACCGTTAACGATGGCATTAACCGACTTAATTTTCACCCCAGCACCGTGTAACATAGGGTTAATAAAAACAGTAGCCCCAGCATACAATTCCAAAAGATTACTGCAATTAAAGTGCAAATCTATATTTGTATAAGCATCAAATACCTTCCTTAATTCCTGTTCTTTTTTCTCTCCAAGACTTCCTGCTATGATAAGTTTATACTCGTTTACTTCTTTACAAATTTTAGCGTGAATTGTATTTAAATACCAAAGTATCCCTTCCATGTTATTATCCATAAAAAGAGATCCAACAAAAAGAACACTCTTAGATTTTAAAACTGGCCTCTTTATATCAGAAATAGAAAATGGTACAGGTAAGTGAATACTTTTAGTAGAGGAATTCCCTGTTTTAAAAATAGACTCTTCTTTTTTGGAGATAAACCAAATTTTATCGGCTTTATCGTATATTTTCTTTGTATATCTTTTAAATTTATACGATTCGGTGGTATAAAAAACTTTGCGCAATAAACTTTTAGAACTTTTGCTAAGATTCTTAAAGTAATGAGATTCATCATTATGACTCCTTACAATTAGTTTATTTGCTTTGATGGTATAATTATGAACTACACTACCGACATAGTCTCCCTCTAAAATTAAATAATCGTAACTTTTATTAATACTTACGTTTTGTAAATTATTTCTAGAAATAACTTGAAGCGGTGAAAAATTAAAAAAATCAATAGCTCTATTTTTTCTATCGACCTTGTAAAAACAATTTATATATTCGGAAACAATATCGATGTGTTCTTGTTCAACAACAAACTTACTGGTATACAATAAATCTATGGTGAAACCAAGCTCTTTTAAACCAATAATTCTTTGCCAAACATCTACCATACCACCGTGATAAGTTGGATATGGAAAAAATCCGGAAACAATTAAAATTTTACGTTTTGAGTTCATGTTTTTCAAAATAATCTAAAAAAGCCAAGAAAAACCATATTTCGTATTTTATATGAAATGTTAGATAAAATATACTCGCTAAAATTATATAAACTAGCACAATTATTAACAAATAAATATTTTTAAATCTCGATAAATAGTTTAATCTTCTAATAAAGAACAAATAGAAAAACACTGAAAAAGGAATACCTCCATAAATTAAATGATCAAAAAATATGTTTTTGATGATAAGAATTTA
The DNA here is from genome assembly GCF_002954385.1 of Tenacibaculum sp. SG-28. GTDB lineage: Bacteria > Bacteroidota > Bacteroidia > Flavobacteriales > Flavobacteriaceae > Polaribacter. The sequence goes on along the minus strand of NZ_MQVY01000002.1, from coordinate 576,304 downwards.
GGAGACTCTAAATACTGTTTTACTTCTAAAAGATTAAATTGCTGCATAAAATCCGACGAGACTACATCTAAAATACTATGAGTATATATTTCGATATACGGTGCGAAACCAACACCAAATGGATTAAATAAAAAGGTTTTTAAAGCGGCTGAATACCCTGTGAATCTAGTTCCAAATGTGATGCTTGTATACAATTGTGAAATCACTTCCTCTTTTAACGAATTATATACGAATACAAAAGTAATAACAATTGGAACAAGTAATATAAAAAGTACATATCGCAATCTTTTGTTAGCATAAACATATCGAATAAGCATTGGTAAAAGAGAAATTAAAACTAAGAATAAATACCCTTTCGACTCACAGTGTAGCGTGTAATAAAAAAAGAAAAATACAGATAATGTATAAATGGCTAATCTTTTGTTTTTAGAAACTTGTAAATATTCCGCCAAAAAGATGGGAAGAAAAGTGAAAATAACTACTACGGAACCCGACCAGCTTGACTCGAAGGTGAGCAGTCTAATTCTCCAATATTTTTCAGTACTAGAATGTAAGAATGGTAAAAATACTTCTTTAGTTTTATATACATTAACCTCAAAAATTAACAATAACACCAAGAGAATTTGCAGGTAAAAAACTGCCTGGAACACATAATAAAGATTGGAAGTCCTTTTTAGAAATACATAAATAAACTGATAAAATATCAAAGAGCATAATGGATAAAAAAACATTTTTATATTTTTTACCAAAAGGTTTTCATCAAAAACGTAAAACGATTTGTTCTTAACAACAAGGTATATTGTGTAAATTAAAGAAATCAATGCTATGTATAATAAATAAACTACATAGGTTTTAACATAATTTGTGAGCGGCATTTTTCTTTCTTTCAAGAGATAAAAAAGAAAAAAAGGTACTAAAAAAACAATTGGACTTTTCGCAATTTCTCCAAAATAATTTACCATTGGAAAATCTTGATATACTGCAGCTAATAGTATTAAGAATAAAACAATTACTTTTACTTTCATATTCCCTTATTTATGCAATATTCTAAAAAACGTTGAGGCAAGTTTACATTGTCTTCTCCTGATTCTGTTACCTATAATTAGATAACTCGAAACCCAAAAAGAAAAAGTATTTTTTGGGAAATTAGTATAGAATATCTTTCTACTTCTAAAAACCTCAATCTCAGAAAAGTCACTTCTTTTTTTAAAATTGCTAGAACTCCCTATTGTTTTTCCCTCTTTGTGATATACCACTGCGTCAGCACACCAATCTATTTCCCATTTTGTATTTTTAGCTCTAAATACCCAATCTAACTCTTCATAGTATAAGAAATAATCTTCGTTTAAAAGCCCAACTTCCTTTATAAAACCTAATGGAACAAACATAGAGGCACCTATTACATAGTCAATTTTTCTAAAATCACTTTTGGTAATATTGGCCCCCATTCCTTCCCCCAAATGTTTGGAGGTATACAACAGCGGATTAAATATTCCTCCGACAGCTTGCAAAGTATTAGGGTAGTCGTAATAGAGCAATTTACAGCCTAGTATACCTATAATGTTCTTCGATTCGTGGTATTTCACCATGTAAAAAAGCGAATCTTTATCCACTACAGTATCGTTGTTTAACAACCAAAAATAACGGCTATCTTTTTTGGATATCGCATACCGAATACCAATATTATTCCCTGCTGCAAACCCTCGATTTTTTGCTGCTTTTATAATAGTGAAGGGATGCTCAGAAGGTTCTATTTCTTTTTCCTCTAACAAATTATATGGAATTGGTTTAGCAACTAAGGGATATACTAATTCTTGATGTTTAGATGAAATGGTATTACCAGATGTTCCCGCAGCCCATTCTCGTATGTAATGTAATGCATTATTTGTACTAGCATTATCTACAAGAATTATTTCGTACGAAGAATACTTCAATTTCATAACACTTTCCAAACACTCTATCGTATCCTCATAAGAATTATAATTCAAAATAATTATATATACTTTACTTTCTTTCATTAAGTGTTTACGAATTAAGACATATTATCTCATTTTTCATACGTACATTTTCTCTCTGGTTTATTTTTTTACGTTCCTCGGAGAAATGTGTAAAATCCTAATTTTTTCTTTATAAAAAAAACACAAGTAAAGTTTAAAATAATATTGGTTACTAAACTTGCAAACGCGGCCCCATTTATACCATATTTCGGGATTAATATACAATTAAAAATTACATTCAGTAAAAGACTAAAAACAACTATTCTTTTTAAAATATTCTGATTATTTGTCATGTTCAATAGTTGGTCTACAACACCGGAAAAAACGTTAATAAAAATACCGGAAACAATACATACCATTGCAGTTGATCCTGCAATAAACTCAGGTCCAAATAGGCTTAAAATTTCCTTGTTAAAAATTAACAATCCCACAAACAGCGGAAGTGACAAAAGCGTGGTTAACCAAGTAGTTTGAAAAATAAGTTTGTGAAGGGATTCCAAATCCTTTTTGATAAATAATTCTGAAATTTTTGGCGTTATGACAATATTGATGGAGGTAATTACCAAAAGGCCTAAAGACGCCACTTTAAAAGTAGCGTTGTAAATACCGACCTCAACAGAGGATTTAAATATTTTTAACATTAAAACATCGGTCCATCCAATTACATATATTAACGCACCACTATACATCATTGGTAAAGATCTTTTCAATAAAAAAGAAGTAGGAATGTCCTTTAGCCTAGTAACATATTTTCTGTCTGTCAGAATAATTTCCAAAACAACAATACAAAAAATACCAATGGTATAAGCAATAAAAACTAGGGCATCGGTTTCGCATACCTTATGTAATAGAAAGTATGCGAGAAAGAAAAATACCGGCGGTAATATAAACAGAAATAAATTATGGAGTGTAAAACTTTGCATTCCCTTTAAATATCCAAGAAATATCTCGTGAAGCATTATTGGCAGTACTAAAAAACTCAATACTTTTAAAAAGGGTACAAAACTTACATCGTTAAAAATATAACTCGCAATTACGTTCGAAAAAAAATAGATAACCAAGGATATAATGATCCCTAAACAACTAATAAGAAATAGAATTTTTTTAAAAAAGTTAGTCTTGTGTTGTTGTTCAAAGTGAAGTTTATTGGTAAGTAAGGTAACCATAAAACTCGGAAAACCTAAGGTAAAAACTAATGCTATTATTTGCGAAAAAATTAAGGATATTGAAAATTTACCATATATAGCTGCACCAAAATTATTCGTAACAAATAAAATCATTAAATAACTCAACAGTAAACCTGTGATTTTAAAAACCAGAGTTTTGAATCCGTTTTTTATTACTAAAGAAAAAAAATTCAAATTCATTATCAACACATTTTCAAAACATATAACATCCTATAAAAATAAATCCATATTTGTTACTAGGTGCCTTAAAAGGTCTATCGATTAAATCTATAATAGTTTTTTAAAATTAGGTAGTATTTTATCCTTATCCGACAAAACCACCTCATCATCGGGTATTTTCCAATCGATCTTTAGAGAACTGTCGTTATATACTACTCCTGCCTCCGATGCTTTATGGTAATGATTATCGCATTTATACGCAAAGTAGGTATGATCTTCTAATACGGCATAGCCGTGTGCAAAACCACGTGGAATAAAGAGTTGTTTTTTATTTTCTCCAGATAGTTCAATTGCAAAATGTTGTCCGAATGTTTTAGAATTTACTCGCAGATCTACAACAACATCTCTTACTTTTCCTCGTACAACTCTAACTAACTTCGCTTGCGCAAATTTACCCTTTTGATAATGTAACCCTCGTATAATTCCTCGGTTAGAAAATGCCTCATTGTCTTGTATAAAAGTTACTTTTATACCAGTGCTATTTTCAAATAGTTGTTGGTTAAAACTCTCAAAAAAATATCCTCTTCCGTCTTCAAATAGTTTGGGTTCTATAATAAAACACCCCTCCAATGGGGTTTGTATAATCTTCATAGGGTTTACTTTTTCTGACTGTAATTTTCTAAATAAACATTTAGTTTTAACACTAGTAAATACAGAATCATTAAGAAGAAAGAAGCCAAAGCAAATTGCACACCTCTATTCTCCGACACTCCTTTGATTTCATATCCAATTGGTTGAAAATTTGATATAACATTAATTATTTCAGACTTTTCTGTGATCTCTTCACTCACAGATTTTAATTCTTCATTAAGCGTCAAAGTGGTTTCAAACAAAGCCAATTCTTTATTAGTTTTTACCTGGTTTCCAAAGTCAATACTAGTGCCTTGATTCTGATTTCTAGCCTCCTCTAACAGTACTTTTTTATAAATACGGTGTAAAGAATCCGTTTGTGCTAAATTTTTTCGAAGTAGTGTATTGGTTCTGTTTAAATTTTCATTGGTTAACTCTTTCAGTTTATTAAAATAGCTGTTTTCTGTGATCGCCGCAATTATAACTTCGTCTATACTTGAAAACACATCATTTTTAGTTGCTTGTACCTCTATTGTATGCACCTTGTAATTAAACTTGGTAAACTGCTGTTTAAAATCTTGAAAAGAATAACTTTTAACCGTAGTAGTGTCTATCGATAGTACCAAGGCATCAAAACTGGTAATAATATCGTTACCATTCTTAATTGGTTCAATAGTAAAGCGTCTAAGGGATGCAGCAGCCTCCTCCTCTAAATTGAAAATTTTTGCCAACATTGCATAGTTTTTCTGCTGCACCAAATCATCGTAAAAATCTATATTGTTATAAAGTTGCCTAGCGCTGTCAAAGTTGGTTTGTACCAAAAGATTCGAGCCAAATTCCTTTTCTTCCTTCAATTCAACAAGTAAACCAATTACCGCACCGATAAAGAATGCAAGACCTAACTTAATGCGATTATTTTTAAAAAATAAAAGAATACTTATAATCGCATGGAAGATGGATGAAAATATGCTTCCAATAAATTTGAAAAAATTAGAAATACCTCTACCAATAATTAAAAATACCGAGCCTAAGTCTACCTCCTCCTCGTTCTTGTGTTGCGTCATGTTTTAAAAAATTTGTTCTAATATTTTTTGCGTAATTGCATATGTTGGTGTAACTCCACTCATTCCTAAGCCTCCTGAGGCAAGCGTAGCTCCGGTTTCTAATGGATTATCAGAAGCGTAATACGCATACCGTACACTGACATCCGAAGAAATATTTCCTCTAATTTTAGAATTCGATTGGATAGCCTTCTGATAATGCGCGCCTTCCATTTCCAAACCAATTACATTCCATGTAGAGTCGTGGAAAAACTTAAGTAAATCTTTATTTTGCAGAGAAGTTCCAAGCACAGATACCATGGCGCCATCAAAAACTTGTACTCCAAAACCCTCTAAATCTTCTTTAGACAATTCATTTGCGAAAGGATAGTTATCGGCTGTTCCCTCAAAAATGTGTGCAGAAGGAATCATAATATCTCCTTTACCTCCTTCTAAAATCCCTGCTTTTCCCATAATAGAAACAGATTCTACGTCTAGATGAATAGTTTTATTCATCGTTTTAAAGGGCTTTAACAACTCATCCATTGTTTCATAAGCTTGCTCTCCAAAAGCATAATCCATTACAATGATAACAGGTGCCTTTTCTGCAGAATGTTTCTTTTGAAATGGTATTTTAGCAAAATCGAGTTTTTGGGTATCAATAATTTGTACGTTGATATTGGTACCGGAAGTATCTTTAATATAAAACAACCCATTTTCAGAGGCACATTGCTTTACTTTAGACTGGATGGCCTGACTATTGGCATTACTTAATAGTTCGTAAATTTCAAAACCTTTGCTCTTAGCATCTTCTTTTGGCAATGCCATCTTGGCATAAATACTATTCATTACACTGTGCATGTTAGCACTAATAATGTGTATTGGCCTTTCTAATAAATTATTTTCTAGTAGTTTTTTCTTTATCGTATCTGCCCATATTTCACCATAAAAATGATGGCCTATCTCTTCGGTTAAGTTTGTTGTAAAAGTTATGGATCTCTTTGCATCCAACTCTACTTCATTAATTGCTAATTTACCTAACCAATAAATTAAATGTAAGAAACGATTTGGAATCTCCTCGGTTGCAAAAGAATGATAAACTTCATAAATCTCCTCGTAAGTTCGTCCTAAAATATTCCCTAGGTGTACCATCATTACATCCTTTTCCTTGTCGGATAATGTTTTATTATACACCACCACATCCTCGAGATTCAACCACTCTCTAGTGTACTTACCTCCAGCACTTCCAATAGTAACTTTGTCTTTGATTTTGTGGGACTCTATAAATAAAAAAGTTAAATGGGTAAGTATATCGTATATTTCAGATCTTCCTCTTGTAATTTCAATATTCATTTGATCTGTATCAATACGATAACAATTTCTTCTTCGCTTTGGGGGAACTATAACTTTAAAGTGCGAATTTTTATACCCTTCATCGGTAGTAAGGTTAATGAATCTGCACTCTTCTATTCCTTCCGGCAAGCGTTCAATAACGTATTTAAGCCCATTCAATTCTGTTCTTTCTTCTGCTATAGAACCATAGATTTCAGGACGAAGTTCCAACAAAGAGTTTCGTAGCGTTTCTCCAGACACTCCCATAGGCTTGTAAAAACCTCTACTGAACAAATGTCGCATTGAAATATACAAACGTTCAATGGCATTTGTAGACTCTTGTGCCCTAGTTCTTTCTTTTAAATTTGATTTTGACATATTTCTCTTTTATCGCAAAAAATAAATAATATTAATTCGTTAGTATGGACCTATATTTTTTTTCGTTTTTTAACACAGAAATCGCTTGTTCTACTGTAGGGTCTTTTTGTAAGAAATGTCTATACATGCCTTCTTTATAATACAATTGTTTTAAAATTTCCTTTTCTATTTTCTCAACAATAACATCTTGATTTTTAGAGATTTTTTCGATTTTATCTCTTTTTAATTTCAGTTCCAAATCTCGGTATGGATTCTCTATTATTCGTTTGTTAGAAACGGAAGAATATGCCTCCTTAAAAAGTCGTTCCTCTTTTGTTACATAACTAGTATCCGTACTAAATAAGTAGTTTTTAAAAACACCGTACTTTTTAGTATCGAACGTGTAATTTAAAGAATCGATATTGGGATTTTTAGAAATATAATCTGATACAAAATTAAAAATAACACGAGATTTCAATAAATTTTTTGTTTCTGTGTTTTTATCCGAAAGTTCCGAAGATACGTCAGGAGTAACTCCACCCCCGTCAAAAACTGTTCTTCCTCCTTCTGTGTAAAATTTCGAGACATTTCCGTCTGAAAACTTGGGTACAACACCGGTTTTAGGATCTCTGTTTGCGTAATCTAGTTCTTGAATACACCTTCCGCTAGGGGTGTAATATTTCGATATCGTTGCCTTCATTTGTGTTCCGTAGTTCAGGTTAAAGTAACGTTGTACCAATCCTTTTCCAAAAGAACGTTTCCCTAAAACTACAGCTCTGTCATAATCTTGCAATGCTCCAGATACTATTTCTGAGGCCGAGGCAGACCGGTCATTAATTAAGACAACTAACGGAATTTGGGCATCTATTGGGTCATTTTTTGTTTTGTAGGTTCTTGTATTTTTTGAAATTTTACCGCGTGTATCTACAACTTTTTTATCCCTTGGAATAAAAATATTGGTAATATTAACGGCATCAAAAAGTGATCCTCCAGGATTGTTTCGCAAATCAAAAACTAATTTTTGCATTCCTTTTTCCTTGAGTTCTTTAAAAGCTTTGATAACCTCTTGTGTAGCTTTTTGACTGGTAAATCGTGTTAATACGATATATCCTGTCTCTTCGTCTAGCATAGTGTAATAGGGCACCGGATTTAGAACAATCTTATCCAGTGTAATAGGAATTTGTAACGCTTGATTTTTTCTTTTTACTTCCAAACGGAGTTGCTTTGACGGGGTGCCCTTCAATACTTGAGATAGTTGGTTACGGTCTAGCCCATTCAATTCCTGGTCGTCAACTTTGGTAATAATATCTCCGGCTTTTAACCCAGCTTTATCGGCTGGAAATCCCTTGTAAATTTCTGTTAAAACAATACCCTTTTTGGTATAATAACTAAGCACTCCAATACCTCCGTACTCTCCTTCTCTGCGAATTCTTACGTCTTCAACGTCTTGCTCGTTGTAAAAATTAGTGTAGGGGTCTAAGGTTTTTAATGTGTTTTTTATTGCTGTATTGGTAATTTCTCCAGGATTTATCTCATTTATATAATTAATATTTAATTCCTTAAAAAGGGTATTGTAAATCTCAATTTGTTTTGCAATCTCAAAAAAACGAGATTGAAAAGAAAAAAAGACACCAATGCAGACAGCAAAAGCTAATATGAGTATTTTTCTATTTTTCATCGATATGTACCTCTTTAACGAAGGTGTTAAGTAATTTAATCATCTTTGCCTCTAAATCACCATACGACCACTCTTCTTTTGCAAGATAAGAAATCATAAACACATATGGCTTGCTGATTTCATTGTAGACCAAAGATTTTTCTTTGCGATAGCATTCCCGTAGCAGTCTTTTTATTCTATTTCGGTCTACTGCTCTTTTGAAGTTTCTTTTTGGGACGGAAACACCAACTTGGGCCGGATATGTTGAGGTATGTTCTGTTTGCAGGTAAACCATACGCAAAGGAAATACTTTAATGGATTTTCCTTCTGCATATAAGTTTCCAATTAGTTTTTTACTCTTTAATCGCTCTTCTTTACCTAAACTTAGTTTCATCATATACAAACATACACAAACCTTTACGAATAATCATTTTTTTACTTATTTTTGAGGCAAGGCCTATTTCTTGATAAGAAATTAGGCTCATTTCGCATACTTTGTTAACCAGTAGTATAGCAGTAGTATTCGTTTCCTAGTAACTTTAAATTTTAAACGTATGAAACCCGATTTATTTCAAGCGCCTGATTATTTCCAAGTTGATGACCTATTAACAGAAGAACACAAGTTAGTTCGTGATAGTGCAAGAGAATGGGTGAAAAAGAATCTTTCTCCTGTTATTGAAGAATATGCGCAAAAATCTGAATTTCCAAAATTTTTAGTAAAAGGATTAGCAGAAATTGGAGCTTTTGGTGCCTACATTCCAGAAGAATACGGCGGAGCAGGTATGGATCAAATTTCATATGGTTTAATCATGCAAGAATTAGAGCGTGGAGATAGTGGTATTCGATCTGCAGCCTCAGTGCAATCTTCTTTAGTAATGTACCCTATTTTTACCTACGGAAACGAAACACAAAGAAAAAAATACCTCCCAAAATTGGCAAGTGGTGAATGGATTGGTTGTTTTGGTTTAACAGAACCTAATCACGGGTCGAACCCAGGAGGAATGGAAACAAAATTTAAAGATATGGGCGACCACTATCTTTTAAACGGAGCTAAAATGTGGATTTCTAATTCACCCATAGCAGACGTTGCTGTAGTATGGGCAAAAAATGAAGAAGGTAGAATTCACGGATTATTGGTAGAAAGGGGAATGGAGGGGTTCAGTACTCCAGAAACACATAACAAATGGTCTTTACGAGCTTCCATCACTGGAGAATTAATATTTGACAATGTAAAAGTTCCAAAAGAAAATCTACTGCCAAACAAATCTGGATTGGGTGCTCCTTTGGGCTGCCTAGATTCCGCTCGTTATGGGATTTCTTGGGGCGCTATCGGTGCAGCAATGGACTGTTACGATACTGCTTTGCGTTATGCGAAAGAGCGCACTCAATTTGGAAAACCAATTGCGCAATTTCAGTTACAGCAAAAGAAATTAGCAGAGATGATAACTGAAATTACAAAAGCACAAATATTCACATGGCGTTTGGGTGTTTTAAAAAACGAAGGGCGCGCAAGTTCCGCTCAAATATCTATGGCAAAGCGAAACAATGTAGAAATGGCCATAAACATTGCTAGAGAAGCAAGACAAATTTTAGGGGGAATGGGCATAACTGGTGACTATTCAATCATGCGTCATTCTATGAACCTAGAAAGTGTTATTACCTATGAAGGAACACACGATGTTCACCTACTAATTACCGGATTAGACATAACCGGTTTAAATGCTTTTAAATAAAATCTATACCATATGCAGTAGTGAAAACTACTGTATAATTTTTCCATTTAAAAGCGTAGTGTGAGAATTATTGTTGGTTCTGTTTCGTTTTCAAACCATCAATACTAACTTGGTTCTTTTCTTCCCAATACGCAGCAATACCATCTTTACCAATACCTTCAGCCCATTCATTTAATTCGGTTCGCTCTCCTTGGTACTCGTAAAATGGAAGTGACATACCACAAGAAGTTTGAATGGTATCCAAATCAACTATAAAAATTTGCCTGGTTCCGGGTAATTTGGGGAATAATTCAATGTAGGATTCCCAATCGGTATCTTCTTCTTGAATTTCCATGGCTGTTCCGTATAATCGCAAAATATTTGGCGCTCCTTGAAAAGCACAAAACATGATAGTTATTCTATTGTTTTCTAAAATATGAGCAGAAGTTTCGTTACCACTACCTGTAACGCTCAACCAAGCTACCTTGGTGTCTGAAAGTATTCGAAAAGTATCCATTCCTTTAGGCGATAGGTTGATACGACCTTTTGTTGGAGCGGTTGCAACGAAAAACATTTTTTGTTCGGTGATAAACCTTTTAATTCTAGTAGATAATTCTTTATAAAACTTTGCCATTGTTATATGTTTAATAGGTTAATGAAGTCTGTTTTATATTTTAGACCTATGGGAATTACAGTCGAAGCGATTCGGATTTGATTACCTTCAATATAATCCATTTTTTCCCTCTGAATTATATACGATTTATGCACTTGAATAAACATATCTTTGGGAAGTAATTCGAATACTTTAGTTAGTGTTTTGTAACACAATAACGATTTTTCCTCTGTGTGAACTTTTATATAATCGCCCTGTGCTTCGATAAATAAAATACTATCTATTTTAACTTGGTATATTTTTTTATCCGATTTTAGGGAAATGAATGTTTGATCTGGGCTAATTTTAATTTGTTCTTTTGCCTTTAAAACAGCTTGTAAAAAACGTGCAAACGAAAACGGTTTTAAAAGATAATCTATAGCGGCTAAATCAAAACCCTCCATTGCATGTTCAGCATAAGCAGTTGTAAAAATTACTGGAGGTGGGTTCACCAACATTTTATAAAACTCCATTCCAGATACATTAGGCATGTTAATATCTAAAAATAAAAGATCAACCGCCGTATTATTTAAAAGCTTCAATGCCTCAACGCCATCATTACAAATGCCCTTAAGTTGTAAAAATTCCACTTTATCAATAAAATGTAATAGAACGTTTTGAGAAGATGGTTCATCATCAATTATAACACATTGGATACGCATTAGTTTAAGTTAATTTTTAAGGACACACTATAAATTTCTTTGTTTATTTGCTTTTGAAATTCATACTGATCAGGATATATAATTTCTAAATTCTTTTTGACGTTGGCAATACCCACCCCACCATATACTTTTTTTGTAAAGGTATTGTTTTTATCAAACTTATTTTCAATGTAAAAATGAACAAGCCTTTTTTTCTTTGTTAGCACAATTTTAATGAAAGGGTTCTCTATAGACGACATTAATCCGTGTTTAAAGCTATTTTCTACTAGGGGAAGAAAAAGCATAGGGTGTATGGAGGAGTCCTCGTCTAAAAATGTTTCAAATAAAATATTTTCTTTCTTGCTGTGTCTATTTTTTTCAAAGGCAATATAATTTTTAATTAATTCTATCTCTTTTGAGATTAAAGTTAATCGATCTGTGTCATAAATAACATATCTTAAAATATCAGATAACTGCAAAACAGCATCACTTACTTGTTGATTTTTACCAATGGATAAAGAATAAATTACATTTAGAGAATTAAATAAAAAATGAGGATTTATTTGAGATTTTAATGCCTGCAATCGCTGTTCTATGTGTTCTTTTTCATAGTGATTGTGCAGCACCCAATCTTGTACTAGTTTAATGGATAAAGCAAAAAATGATATGGAAAAAAAAATTAAAAAATTCTGTTGGAGAGAGTAATTAGAAATAAAGTAATAATCAGGAAATAAGAAATCAATACTATTTTCTAGATACTGAGTATTCAGAAACATAAAAAAACCAAATACTAAAAAATGATATAAACCAAAACGAAAATAATATTGCTTTTTAAAAAATTTCGGAACTAAAAAATATACACTGATTGCAACAGGTATTCCTAAGGAAACCAAATAGCTTAAACTATAAATAATATCAATTTTCCGCAGAGGGAAATTGATGAATAATACAAAGTTTCCCAAACATAAAAATATCCATAGTATAACATTAAATACCCATGTATTTTTCTTTCGTTTGAATGTATATGGGGTAGCTAACATTATTTCTCTTTAGATAACGTAAATTTAACCGAAGTTTTCCATTTATCTGTGCCTTCTGATGCCATGTACTTCTTTATAAATTTTTGGAGGTCTTTAGAGCTTGCTGTTAGCAAGAAATCTTCCTCTAACAATCCGGTTTTTTGATGTTTGATATTAATTTTATTTTCCTGAAAGAGGGTTCTCATTACATCTTCGTCAAACCATTGTATAGAAACCTCTGCTTTATCATTAAAATCTAACTTCACTAAAGAATGTGCAAATACTATATGGTATGACACCAACTTAAGAAGATTATCGTTTATTGTTTCAATAGGAAAAAAATCTAAAAAATACTGACCATCTATCCAAAAAGGAGTAGCTATGAAATAAGATTCCAGATCGGTATTTTGTTTTTTATGAGTAATCAAATAGGAATCAGAATACTTTTGCAATGCCAATTCATCCATCGAATCTATTGTAGTACTATCAGGTTTTTTTACCAATACATCTTTTGCGGAAGTTATAATCCACGAATGACCTTCTTCGTCGTTCCAGGTTCCTAAAAAATCCTCTGTGTATCGTATGCTATCCTTGGTATAAAATGGAAGTAAAGAACGAACAATACAAGAATTTAAAAAAACAGAGATTACTATTACTGTAAAAATGTGTTTACTTTTCATATTAAGTATATTTATATTATGAAAACAAAAGAATTAAAGGGGCTAAAAAAAAACAATTTTTTTCGATAACATCAACTATTTTCTCGGTCAAATTGTTTCCTACTGTTTCTACATCCAGTCTTTGGTTCGCTCTACTGCCTTTTTCCATTTGGCATACAATCGATCTCTTTTCTCTTCTGAACAATTAGGAATGAAATCGCGATGTCCCTGAACTTTTTTATAAATGGTTTCTTGGCTCCAAATACCAACAGCTATTCCGGCCAAATAAGCAGCACCCATTGCTGTAGTTTCTGTTAGTTCAGGACGTTCTACTTGCACGTTTAAAAGATCTGCTTGAAACTGCATTAAAGTGTCGTTAGCAGAAGCTCCTCCGTCTACTTTTAGAACTTTTAAGGATAGATTACTATCTCTCTCCATTACCTTTAATACATCTTTAGTTTGATAGGCTAAAGATTCTAAGGTGGCTTTAATTAAGTGATTTTTCCCTGTATCTCTGGTAAGCCCAAACACCGCTCCTCTTGCATACATATCCCAATATGGCGCACCGAGACCTGCAAAAGCAGGAACCACATAAACAGGATTCTCTCCAGCTACTTTATTAGCAAAAAGTTCACTTTCCTCTGCAGTGTCAATAATTTGTAAACCATCCCGTAGCCACTGTATAGCAGCTCCCGCTACAAAAACACTTCCCTCTAAAGCATAAAAAACTTTAGAATCTATTCCCCACGCAATCGTCGTTAAAAGACCATTTTTAGAATACTGCATGTTTTCTCCGGTATTAAGTAACATAAAGCATCCTGTGCCATAGGTATTTTTAGCCTCTCCTTTGTAAAAACACGCTTGTCCGAATAATGCGGCTTGTTGGTCACCTGCCATACCGGCAATAGGAATAGAAATTCCGTCAAAATTGTATGTGCCGAAATTATACGAAGACGGATATACCTTTGGAAGCATGCTTTCTGGAATATTTAACGCATTGAGCAACGTTTTGTCCCAACATAAGTTTTTTATATCAAATAACATGGTTCTAGAAGCATTACTGTAATCGGTAGCATGAACTTTTCCATCGGTTAAATTCCACAACAACCAAGTATCGATAGTACCAAACAAAAGATCTCCTTTTGTTGCCTTTTCATGTGCACCAGTTACATTATTCAAGATCCAATGGATTTTAGTAGCAGAAAAATAGCTGTCAATTACCAAACCAGTGCGTTGCTTCACGTAATCTTGTAACCCTTGTTGTTTTAGTTTTTCACAGACAGCAACTGTTCGAATATCTTGCCAAACAATAGCATTGTAAATAGGTTTCCCCGTATTTTTATCCCAAACTACGGTTGTTTCTCTTTGGTTAGAAATCCCTACACCAACTATAGCCGATGGATCTATGTTGTGTTTATAGACCACACTTTTAAATGTTTCGAGTTGCGTTTCTAGGATTTCCATAGGATTGTGTTCCACCCACCCTGACTGCGGAAAAATTTGCTTGAACTCCTTTTGCTGCATTCCTACAAACGCTCCGGAATCATCAATAACGACAGCTCTTGAACTCGTTGTACCCTGATCTAATGCTACAATATATTTTTCTGCCATTACCTATGAATTTACAAAAAGCAATTTACATAATTAAAGTGCAATTTTTAAATTTCCATTAAAAAGGATTTACCGAGAAATAAGTACAAAACAAAAACCTCCTAGAAATTAATCCAGAAGGTTTTCTTTCCCCTTAAATTTCGTACTCATTATGAATAAGATACAGTGCAAATATACCATCGCCTTTTGGTATGTAATAGAGGATGTCTGCACAAATAAGTGTAGATTTCCGTAGATAGGTAAGTTATGCGTATAAAATAAAAAGCCCCTTAGGTTTAAGCATAAAAAAACCTTTATAATTAAACATTATAAAGGTAATAAGTATCGCTACTCTTTTTTCACTTGAATTTGTCCCTTACTAAATTCACTCTAATGTACCCTTAAAATAGGAATTATAAAAAAGGGTTTTTCCCCTTTAAAACAGAAAGCTTCATTTTTTTAAAATACCTCATGTAATGAGCGTTTTCTAGCGCCATTATAAATACAATATTATAAAAATGATAAGACCTTCTAGTGCTTCACTAGAAGGTCTTTTCCCCTTAAAATTATATATACTCTCATTATCATGAGTTAAATACTTAATGACAAACATCGTGCCAAAAAGCATTATTTAAAAAATAGTACAGAATAATAACCACTACATACAGATTGCAAGTTCCGAATTGCACAGAATCAGCGTTGTATTCGAAAATAAATATGCTTCTGACAAAAAAGCTTTCAAAATAATTATTTTGAAAGCTTTTTTAATTCTCTTTTTCTTCTTTTCAATAGAAATTCATCATATGTATTACATGGGAACAAATCTAAGTGCAACTTTACTTCTAAAAAAGGGGAAAACCGAAGTTAGAACTGCAAAAATCCGTGACTAGTTTAATCTAGAATTCCTAACTCTTTGGCTTTTAAAACTAAATCTGTGTTGTTGTTGGCATTCAAATCGGTTCTTAACTTTGCTAGTTTACTTTCAATAGCTCGTATTTTTAGTAAGTTACCATCGGGCTTTTTGATTACACCCTCCAAATTAGCAATTTTTGTATGCTTTGGCAGTTCTTTTAAAATTTGAATCGCTACCTCATCCATTTGAATTTCCACCAAGGTTCTTTTCAGGAGTTTGTTGTGAATTTCATGCGAATAATATGGTTTGTCTGCCAGCATTCGTTCTATAGCAAAAGTCAATTCGGTAGTGTTGATCGATCCTTTGAGTAAATAGGATAAAGGGTTTAGATTTCGAATGACATTGAACACTCTATTGGTTTCCGAGTGACCGGTGATAACACCTATTTTAATTGGAATTTCTTCCTTTTGTAAGGCTTTAATTAAGCTTTCTCCTCCATCTATGGTTTCGTTTGTAGAACCATCAAAACTTAAGTCTGTGAATACAATATCAAAAGGAATCGTCGGTAAAGAAGATTTTATCGAACTAAAAGCACTATCGCAAGAGTTGGTACTCTCTATATGCAAATTATCAAAATCTTTTAAGTAAGAACAGATACCTTCTATAATAAGTTGGTGATCGTCTACCAATAATATTTTTATCTTTTTAGACATTTATAGGTATTTCAACATTGGTTTGCGTTCCTTGGTTTACCCTACTCTGAATAACAAAGTTTCCATTTAACTCCTCTACACGTTCTTGTAGATTTTGCAAACCAATTCCTTTTTTCTGTGTATCGGTATCAAAACCAACGCCATTATCTGTAATAGTCAAATGTACATCTTTTTTAACAATTGCTAAAGTTATCGTAATTTGCGATGCTTGTGCATGTTTTTTACTATTTTGAATACTCTCGCGCATACAGAGGTATAATAGTCTTTTAATGGCTGCATCTATAGTAGACCAATCACACTCGTGAATACCGCGAATGATAATTTTAAAGTTGGGCTCAAAATAATCGGTAACCAAATTAACCACCTGTTCTTTAAAGGTTACTTTTGTAAAACTAACACTACTTAATTGATGCGAAAGGTTACGAACGTTTTCCTTAACCGTATCCAATCGTTGTGCTTCTTGCACCAATGCAGATTTCTCTAGCTTGCGATGCAATACCCGAAGGTCTCCTGCCACTTCATCGTGTAACGATTTGGCAATTTGTTGTCTTTCTTGTTCTCTTGCCTGTGCTTTTTGCAATTGGGCCTGAAAAACCAATTTTCTCTTGCGATTGAGGAATACTAAAATACTTACTCCTATCCCTAAAAAACCAATTACCGCTGCCAGCCAACCTATCAATTTTTGTTGTTTGTGGCGCAGGATTTCTTGTTGTTTGAAAGTGTTCTCTGCTTTTAATGCTTGATTTTCTTTTTCTTGTTTCTCGGTGTTGTATTTTACTCTGGCAAACTGGTTTTTGGTTAATCGCTCTTTTTTTAAAATGCTATCGTTTAGCTTTAAATATTTACCCATATATTCTTTAGCCGTTTCTCCAGTTGTATACTGAGAGAGATAGGCGAGAGCTTGTAAGGTTCTTTTATTAAAATTGGTTTTTTGGGCAAGTTCTAGTGCTTTATAGATGTATTGTATCCCTTCTTTTGTTTCCTTTTGAAGCACTATTTTACACCTAGCAATATTCAAATAGGTAGTGCTTAAGCTTCTTAGGTTATTTTGTTTTTTGTAAATGTTCACTACCGAATTATACCCCTCAAGCACTTCCTTTGCCGGATAGTCGAGGTAATATTTACATATGGTCACATTCTCTAGTAGCATGGGATATATCGAAGAATGCTTTTGAGCTATACTATCCATAGCCAAGCCCTGTTGGAAAAACCGAAGTGCTTTTTCATGGTTTTTGTTTCTTCGGTACATTATTCCAATATTATTTTGTAAAAATAGGTATGCCCTTTCTCTATAGTGAGTATTTGTTATGTGTTGGTTTACAGATAAAGCTTTATCAAAATTAGATTTCGCATCTTTAAATTGACCGAGCTGATTACAAACAGCACCTAAACCCGTGTAAGCACTTTCTATATACCTGTAAGCCTTTATAGGCTCAAGGTATCTTAAGGCCTCGGTATAGCTAATCTCACTACCTATCAAATCTAGAGCTTGTTTTTCTAGAATACCAATGGTTAGCAACCGCCTCCCAGCTGCCAGAGAATCACCGAGAATACTGGAAATATTTTTTGATTGGCGATAGTAAAAAAATGCACTATCTTTTTGGTATAAAATCCTGTAATACTTTGCTTTTTGAAAATAATAATTGGCTAAAATCAAAGAGTCGTTTGTTTGTTCAAACCTTTGCTTTAATTCATCTACTACCAATTTAAGGGTAATGGTATCCTTTTTTCGCGATGCAAGACCTCCGCGCTTTTTTAATTGTGCAAAGGTTAAGCTATCTAGGTGGGAAGGGTGCTGTTTTTGTTGTATTATATATTCGGCACCAATATTGAAGGTGTTTTTATGTAACTTTTGATTAAAACCCGTAATAGCTAGTAGTAAAATAAAAAACAAGGGATTCATTGGGTAGCGGAACAGATAAATACAAAATTAAAAGATACGAATATACTAAAAAAAGGATTTTTAAGGATGTAACTAGTATATCTATAAAAGACAACTAATTAAAATTAGTTGTCTTTTTAAAATTGTCTTTGAAAATAACTTTAATCTTTAGTTATCTCCGTCATTTTGCCCTGTGTCACCATCCGATTCATTTTCAATGTCACTGCCACCTCCTAGTTGGTAGGCATACTTTTGTTCTAAGTTAGTACTTTTCATAATTAAAATTTTAGTTTTTATAAAAATACGCTTTCCTCCAAAAAAACAAAATATTTTAAAGCTTTTTTAAAGTGTTATAGAAAAGACCTTAATTAAAGGTAATTGCATTGCAGATTTGTTTGTCTAGTATGCTTTTATGTTTTAATCTCGTGCTACTGTTCCAATCAAAAATCTTTGTAAACACGTCCAATACAAATTCTTTATGGGTGATTACCTGAGGCATGTTAAAAAACAGCTTACCAGTTCTTCGTTGCAAAAAATCTACTGGTGTGCATGCCATTTCATATTCTGTGCTGTACCATAGCTCTGCATGCAATAAACGTTGCTCTTGGTTGGAGTTAGTAAGAAGTGCATATTTATCTAATATTACAGAGCACTGTTTACCGTAATTATGTACTAAATACTCCGAATCTTGCTCGGAAAAGCCGAATTCTCGTATTTTGGTATATACCTCTTTAGCAAAAGTGGTAACCTCGTAATAATTAGAAAAAGCGCCTCCTGTTAACGAAATATTCGCTGTTTGAATACTATCAAATTGCTGGTCAAAGCGTTTGTACATTTTTTTTGCTACCAAATCTACCACGCGTTCGGACATTTTCCTGTAGCCAGTTAACTTTCCTCCGGCAATGGAAATAAGTTCTGTATCGGAAACAAAAATTTCATCTTTTCTAGATAGTTCGGAAGGAGACTTCCCTTCTGCATGAATTAAAGGCCTAAGCCCTGCCCAAGAAGAAGTAACATCTTCTATTGTTAAAGACACCTTTGGAAACATTGCATTCACCGATTCTAAGAGATACAAGGCATCTACCATTGCTACAGTTATAGAATTTTTATCTTTTTGGTAATTGGTATCAGTTGTGCCAAAATACGTTACGTTTCCTCTAGGAATTGCAAACATCATACGACCGTCTGGAACATCAAAATAAACAGATTGTTGTACCGGAAATTTTTCATGGGGAACCACCAAATGCACCCCTTTGGTTAAGTGCAAGCGTTTGCCGATTGTAGGGTGGTTTAGTTGTCGTAAATCATCTACCCAAGGCCCTGCAGCATTCACTACATATTTACTTTTTATGGTATACTCTTTTTGGTCAAAATTATCCTTTACGGTTACCCCTGAAACACGGATATTTTCGTATGTAAAGCCGATAGCTTCTGTATAATTCAAAATAGAAGCAGCATACATTCTTGCGGTTTTTATAATTTCAAGGGTTAATCGAGCATCGTCTGTTCTGTATTCTGCATAATAACCAGCTCCGTGCAATATTTGCTCCGGAAGCAACGGCTCTTTCTGTAATGCTTCCTGTTTGTTAAGCATGACGCGTTTATCATCACCTTCTACAGCTGCCAGAATATCGTAAATTTTTAAACCAATGGAGGTCAACCAAGTGCCATAGGTGCCGTTTTCAATTAAGGGAAGCAGCATTTTTTCTGGTACTACCAAATGAGGCGCTAGCTGGTGCACAATGGCGCGTTCTGTTCCTACTTCTTTTACCAGCCAAAAATCAAACTGTTTTAAATAGCGCAAACCTCCATGTACTAATTTTGTAGATTTACTGCTAGTACCCGAAGCAAAATCATCTTTTTCTACGAGTGCAACTTTCATTCCTCTAGAGGCAGCATCCAAAGCAATACCAGCTCCGGTAATTCCACCCCCAATAATGAGTAGGTCAAATTCGGTATGCTCTAGTTCTTTTTGAATGGTAGCGCGGTCAAAATAGGAAAAGCTTTGCATAGAATTCTTTTTTCCTAACAAAAATAAGAAATAAAACCTCTCGGTTAGCGAGGATAAATCGCTCTATTAAAGCGTAGAAGAAGAAATATCTTATAAAAACTCTATTGGATAAATTTTAACTGCTTCCAGTTTGCATCTGCTTGCCTTTGGTATTGAAGCACATCTCCAGCAAGCCAATCGTTTAAAGTGTTCGAAAACCAAGCGTTGTAAAATAGATATAATTTACCAGCTCTAATTTCGTAGGTTTCCGGATCAATTTTCATCTTAATTTTTTTAACGGCAATTGCATAGGCACAATACCCGCCGTATTGTGGTAAGTATGCTGTAGGGTTTTTCAGAAATAATCGTAAATTCTCTTGCGAAGAAAATTGCAATGGGATACCGTTGTAGTTGTAGGTATATTGGCTACTTCCTTTTACTGGCTTTTGCGCTGTAAAATAAGAAACTAAGTCGTAGCCATTTGCCAAAAACCCGTTTTTTATATTATAGTCTAAGGTCTGGGCTTGAAGTGACGTTAGAAAAAACAAGAAAAAGATACTGTAGTATTTCATATAAACTGCATTGCTTTTAATGGAAGGCTTGCTTACAAGATTTAGATGTTTTTCAATGTTTAAAATTACGGAATTTTAAAGAAAGTAAAAGCAGTAATTCTATTGTTACAAAACCATCAGATTACATCCTCGAATATCAGAATTGTCGAACCTACCGATAATTTCAAAACTTGCATCCGAATATACTTTACCTAAATCTTGGGTAGCAATAAACGAACACGAATTGTAGTTAGCAAGATCTATTATATTTATACCACCAGATTTTCCTGTTTGCAACAATGTTAATGGATCTTCGGTATCTCTTACAAAAACTCGCATCCAAGCAGGACATTTAAAAATTCCTTTCCCATTTGAATATGCTTGGCTTAAAAGCTCGGTCATTCCATATTCGGAATGAATGGTTGTTACCCCAAAACCTTTTTGTAAAATTTGGTGTAACTCTTGTCGAATAAGTTCTTTTCTCCTTCCCTTCATTCCACCGGTTTCCATAACAACAGTATTTTGTAAGGAAAATTCGTGTTGTTCGATTAAGTCTAGTAACGCAAAAGAGACTCCAATTAAAAGGACTTTTTTACCAGCTTGGTCTACTTCAGATAGCGTTGTGGCAAGTTCGTTTAGGTTATTCAGGTAAAAGCCACTTTCGGGATGGGAGGATTGTTCGATGAAGTCAGCAACCATGTGCACCAGAGATGAGCCCTCTCGTTCTAGGTAGTTTGGTAAAAGGGCTAAAACAACATACTCTTCTATCGGGCCATAAAATTTTGCAAAAGCTTTTCGATAACTTTGGGTATACCATGAAATGTCGGTAACAAAATGTTTACTCGTTGTGTTTCCTGTAGTGCCAGAACTTGTAAATATAATTTCGGAAAGCATTTTCGATGCTATGACTTCTCTTTGTTTAAAAAATTGAATTGGCAAAAAAGGGATTTCAGCAATTGTCGTAACCTCTGAGGGATGCTTAAATAGTAAGTCACAAAATGACCTATATACCTTATTGTTGGTGAATTGATGTCTAAATACTTCTAATGCCGCATTGGTAAACTCTTCCTCCGAATGTATGTTAAAAATAGTGTCTTGCATAATTTTTTACAAAAATAAGAGTATTTTACGCAACCTTTTTATTATTTATGCATCTTGTAAGAGAACACAAGCAAATTATTGGGTAATAAGCAATAAAAATGCAAGTGTTGGAGTTATATTTTAAATCCCCTAAACAACTCATAATGACAATTTTATTAAACAAAGTAAAAAGTATATTTAGTGAAAAAAATGCTACAAGACAATTAGTTATTACTGTAGCTTCAAGACAAGCAAAAAATAATGCTCTACAAATCAAGATGAATCGAGCTGCAACTTGGGAAGAATTCACAGGAGATATTGCTGGTTTCGATTACGTAGAAGGTTTCGAATACGAAATTATGGTTTCTAAGCACAAAAGTGCAAACCAGTTTTCTTTAGAAAGAGTTTTAACACAAACCAGAAAAAACTCTGATTTTAACTCCTAAACTGAATTTGTTTTAGGCTACTAAAAAATTTAAGAGTTCACTACATAAACTTCTAGTTAAATTATATAATATTTAGAGAAGTGTTTATGAAGCTGTCGTTAAAAACCTCAGCCAGGTAGGATATTGCTTGTAAATAAAAACGCTATACTTTAAGCAACAAATTATAATATCACCAAAAGAATAACAATATTAACTTAGAAAAACTCATACAGCAATGCAGTCTCAATAATCGCGCTGCACAGGAAAAAGTCTATCGCCTTTTTGCATCGAAACTGTTTGCTTTATGTTTAAAATATTCACCCAATTATGAAGATGCTCAAGACACCTTACAAGATAGTTTTATCGCTATTTTCAAAAAGATAAACCAATACAAAAATATAGGTTCTTTTGAAGGTTGGATAAAGAGAGTTACCATAAATACAGCATTAGAAAAATATCGAAAAAAATCCCCCTTACAACTTGTAAAAGAGGAAACCGTAGAGGAAACAGAGGAGGTAGAATATGACGATAGCTCGGTTAGCATAGATTTTTTATTGCAATGCATTCAAGAGCTACCGGATCGATACCGACTGGTGTTTAATTTATACGTTTTGGACAAATATTCCCACAATGAAATAGCCACGATGCTGGAAATATCGCCTGGGACCTCCAAATCAAATTTATCACGTGCGAAATTAATTTTAAAAGAAAAAATAGAAACTCATTTAGAAATGCAAAAGTCATGTTCTTATGAAGGATAAAAAAAACATAGACAGACTGTTTCAAGAAAAACTCAAAGATTTTGAGGCGCATCCGCCTGAAATGATTTGGAATTCAATTGAAGCTAAACTACCGAGAAAAAAAAGAAAGATAGTTCCTTTGTGGTGGTTGTATGGTGGAGCAGCTGCTTCCCTAATTATAGGACTTCTCATGACAATTACACCATCTAAAGAAAGGGAAGTATTCTTAGAAAATGAAATGGAAATGGTTACTACTCCGAGTAAAAAACAATTGGAATTGGTTGTACCTAAAAATAAAAAATTAGTTCCTTCTTTACCGATAGAAAATGTGCCTAAAGAAAATTCAATTATTGCAAAAGCGGCTCCCTATAAAAATAAAAGCCAAGTAAAAACTACTGTTGTAAAATCTAAAAAAAATACGAAGATAGAATTAGCCGCTACAGATAAACATAGTACGAATACCATTAGTAAAATAAAAACCGGAACTACATCGGAAGATGTCCAAAAGAAATTAAAGCCAAGCGAAAACCGTAGTAAAAAAGGGTTGCCAAAGAAAAATTTAATTGCAGAGAATACCAAAACAAATGTTGGTATGGAAACCGAAAACGGTAAAAATAAGTGGTCTATATCCCTGTCTTCGCCATTACGAATAGTAATAGCTTTTCGAATGCCTCTCCTCTAGACAATACCTTAAATGAGGCGAATACTTCCGGAAGAAACAATTATTCCTATGGTGTAAAATTAGCCTACCAACTCGATACGAAATGGGAGCTTCAATCGGGTGTGTTGGTACAAAATATGAACTTTCAAACTACTAATATTACCGTAAACCCAGGTGCTATAGGTACGGAAATCTTTAAAAATAAATATTTAGGGAAAACTGAAATTCCTAGAGGCTTTGTTAATATTCCTTCTGCTACTGCAGAAACACCCTTTGCTTTAGATAGTCAGTCTGCTGCAGTTCCTGCACAAATAAATGAAAGTATTAGTTTTCTTGAAATACCTGTGGAAGTTGCCTATACCTTTTTAGAGAGCAGTAAGTTTAGGTCTAAAATCGTGACTGGTTTTAGCTCCTTGATCTTACAACAAAATAACACAAATATAAATGCAGAAAATATAAGTTTTTCGACAGAAAATAAAAGTATAAATTCAATTAATTTCAGTGGAAATATTGGATTAGATTTTCAATATTCTATTAATTCACAATTTGAACTTAGTATAAACCCAATGTTTAAAGCCCAGTTAAATACTTTCTCCAAGGAGTCCGTTGAATTTGAACCGTATACCATTGGAGTATATACTGGCATTATTTATAAATTTTAAAATCTCCCTACCATGAAAAAATTACTTATACTCATCACTATGGTATGTATTATTTCTTGTTCCAGTGATGATACTAATTTTGCCCTTCACCTAGCACCAATTGAAGAAGCAGAAGTTCCGGAAAGCTTTACTTATAGATCATTAGATACCATATCTATTTCTTATAAACTCCCTAACACCAGCTACGCACTTTACGACGTAGTATACACCTATCAAGATACTGCTAGGGTTGTCGCAGTGGAGCTTATTGAAGATATAGAGCAAAACTCACAAAATGATACTATTGTAGAGCGAATAACCATACCTATTAGAGTTACGCAAAGAGAAAACTATTTGTTTAAATTTTACAAAGGTAAAGACTCCATTGGAAATAATATTTTCGAGGAAATAGAAGTTCCTGTTATCGAGTAAACCTATTCATAAGAACAAGAGGTGTCTTGTTGGATGGTTCAGGTCTGGTTTCAGAACTTCCAATACCGATTTAAGGAACGAGCTATAAAAGGGAAGGCTATCGTTCTACTAATAAATCGGTATTGTTTATTTATTATCAAACGGATTAATCTGCGCTCTAATTATATTTTTCGTTTCTAATAGAGAGACATTAGAAAATTTGAGGATAACCTGCGCAACAGCATGGTATCATTCTCGCAATAAGTCACAATTCGTTGTAAATTTTGCTCTTGATAATATACCATAGCTACCTCACTTCCGTCTATGTCTTGCTTGGGACTGGGAATATTTAAAATATGAGTTAGTAACTGTAAGGAGGTAAAGTGCTTGTAATCGCCAAACTTCCATAATTCTAAGGTATCTAAATGCGGAACTTCCCAAGGTTTTTTTCCAAACAAGTCTAACTTCTTAGGCAATTGTATTTGATGAATAATCATCCTTCTTGCGATAAAAGGAAAATCAAACTCTTTCCCATTATGAGCGCATAATAAGTACTTGGAATTGATGTGTCTATTGTCTAACAATCGCCTAAAATCTTGCAATATTTTTTCCTCATCATCTCCATAAAAAGAAATTACTTTTAACTGTCGTTGGCCTTTATTCCAAACAAATCGCGCTACGGAAATACATATAATTTTACCAAATTCTGCCCAAATCCCAGCTCTTTCGTAAAAAGCTTCTGGAGGTTCAGAATCTTTCCTTAGGTATTTTGTTTTTTTTGCATAAAGCTGTTTTTCTTTTTCACTTAAGAGGGCCCAAGATTCGTGCAAAGGAACGGTCTCAATATCTATAAATAATATATTGTTCATAGTAATTTTTGAAAGCATTTTTTTGTTTAAAAATAGCAAATAATAAATTCATAATCAAGTAGTTTAACGTTTAATATATAAAAATAGGACCTCTTAAAATAAAAGGTGTTTTATGAAAAATTATCTGTTCTAATACTATCGAATCACCAAGATATTAATTGAAACCTTGTCGTTTTCCGTTACTTTAACTAAATAAATTCCTGCTTGTACGTCAGAAATAGTACTAGTTTTGGAAAATCTTCTATCGAAAATGACTATAGTTGCTAACAAGTCAAGGAAATTCATTAGAAGTAAGAGCTATACAGATTTGTAAGAGCTACAACTTTAATGGCCAATATTTTAGGCAAAAGATATCCAAAAAATAAGCTTCAATTTTTAAAAAGTACTTGTTAAAGATTTAATTAGAGACTACATAAATCATGAAAAAACTAACATTGTTCTTAGGTTTACAAATCATTAAAAGAATGTTAAGTTAAAGGAGCTAAACCTAGATTTACTAATTAATCCTTACTTTTGAGATACCTATACCAAACACAATTGTATGAATACAAGTGATATTAAAATTTTATTAGTTGACGATGAACCAGATATTTTGGAAATTGTTGGATATAACCTAAGATCTGAAGGATATCAAGTTTTTACAGCAGAAAACGGCAACGAAGGTGTAAAAACGGCACAGAAAATAAATCCACATCTAATACTTTTAGACATTATGATGCCCAAAATGGATGGCATCGAAGCCTGTGAAAAAATTAGAAATATCAAATCTCTAGAAAATGTAATTATAGCCTTCTTAACGGCAAGAGGAGAAGATTATTCACAGGTAGCTGGATTTGATGCAGGTGCGGATGATTATATCACCAAACCAGTAAAACCTAAAGTGCTAATTAGTAAAGTGAAGTCTTTACTCAGGAGAATGAAGTCAGAAGAAAAATTAGACACGACAACAAAAATTGGCGATATTATAATTAACAGAGATGAGTACGTAGTTTTTAAAGGGGATAAAAAAATATCACTTCCAAGAAAAGAGTTCGAACTACTTTCCTTGTTAACATCTAAGCCCGGAAAAGTATTTAAAAGAGAGATTATTTTGGATAGTGTTTGGGGTAACGAGGTAGTTGTTGGTGGAAGAACTATTGATGTTCACATAAGAAAGTTAAGAGAAAAAATTGGGGATAGCTATTTTAAAACAGTAAAAGGCGTTGGTTATAAGTTCGTTTTAGAAGGATCGGATATATAATTTTAATAATGTATATGAAATACAGTAAAGTAGATTGCAAAGTGCAATCTTCTTTCATTTAAACAAGAAACAAAATTATTGGGCTAGAATAATTACATTGCCAAAGACTTAAATAATCACAATGAAAATAAAAAAAACATACACCTATGCTTTATGGTCAGCATTATACGTGACCCTAGTTTCAGCGATTTTTGCAGTATTTTATTATGTATTTTTATTTGATTCTTTGGGTGTATTTACTGTAGTAATTTTTGCTATTTCTATATTTATAATTTCATTTTTTGTGATACAGTTTAGAGCAGAGCGCTTTATATACCAAAGAATAAAGAAACTATATGAAGACATTTCTATTTTAGACATTAACGATATTAAAAAGAAAAAAGTAACCACTGATGTGGAGGCACTAACTAAGACAGTAAAAGAATACGTTGAAGGAAAAAGTGAAGAAATTACAAATCTAATGCAAAGAGATTCCTTTAGAAGGGATTTTTTGGGTAACGTTGCACACGAATTAAAAACACCTTTATTTACGGTTCAAGGTTATATTTTAACCTTGATAGAAGGTGCTGCAGAAGACAAAAAAATTCGCACGAAATATCTCGAACGTGCAAGTAAAGGGGTAGAACGATTGACTTCCATCATTAAAGATTTAGACATGATTGCTAAACTAGAGACCGATGGAATGAAAATGAATATAGAAACTTTCAATATTTTGGAGGTAATCCAGAATGTTTTTGACCTTTTCGAAATGAAAGCAAAAAAGCGAAATATCATATTGAAATTTGATAAAATATACGAATTTCCACTTTTTGTAAAAGGAGATATTGAGCGCATTGAACAAGTTCTTATTAATTTAATAGTAAACTCAATAAAGTACGGAAAGGTTGGAGGAATTACAACGGTTCGGGTCGAAAACTATAATTCCTCGAAATTTATCATCAGAGTAAGTGACAATGGGGAGGGTATCAAACAAGAACATCTATCTCGTTTGTTTGAACGATTTTATCGCGTGGATCAAAGTCGTTCAAGAGAACAAGGGGGTTCAGGGCTTGGATTATCAATTGTAAAACACATTATAGAAGCTCATAATGAAACTATTTTACTAAAAAGTAAGTTTGGAGAAGGTACTGAATTTTCTTTTACGTTAGAAAAGGCAATGTAATAGAGTTTAAAACCAAAAACCTAAATTAAACAACCAAATCCCATCGTTTGTATCTGGAGACCAAGAATATTTTAACTCTATAGGCCCTATAAATGTATCTAAACCATAGCCCAATGCATATCCAGATTTTATGTTTGTGAATAATTTTCCGTTCTTCAAAATATCGCTATCTACTCTAGCATAATTGGCTATAAATATGGCATGATGGTTTCGGTATACGTTATACCTAACATCAAATTCGGTTTTTATAAAAGATTGCTCTCGCAAAGCTCCTATTTCATAACCATAAAATCGAATAAAATTGTTAATGTAGTTTTTATTGTAGCCTCCAAGTCTAAAATCAAATATCTCAGACTCTACAGTACCCAAAGTATATCCAATGTCGGAAATGGAATGTAGAGTTAGTTTATCATAAAACGTTTTTGCTGCGCCAAATGTTCCTGTTAATTGTGAGAATTGTCGAAACTCTTTGGCGAAACTTGAAAACGAATTCAAATCTTTATCTCTATCCGACCAAAAATACCATTGGAAACCAAAATCTGCAAAAAAACCACTAGTAGGATAAACGCTTTTATCATAGGTGTCTATTTTTAAAAAAGCACCTACACTTAAATAATTACTATCGTCAAATGTGGTCTCCAGGTTGTTGGTTAAAAAAGTATCGGACACGATTTTAAGGTGCTTGTGTTGGAAATCAAATCCAAAAGCAGAAATTTCATTAAGTGTAGTTTGTAGGTATACTGCATTGGTAAAGTCCCTGTGTTTTATATTGATATCGTCAAAATTTTCATTGTCTATAAATCTAAAGGCCTCCCTAAAGTAATTATATCTTGCCTCGAAACCATAACTAGGTGCCAAACCGTTGTCTATAAAATAATTTACATCATAGCGAACTCTATCTCCAATTGCCAAATCGATAGAGAGTTCATCGTTTTTAAATAGTAAATTCTTATGTTCGTAATTAACTAGAGCTGCAGTTTCGTACAATAAATCATAATGTACCCCTAATTGAAGGAAGGTGTTTATTTTTTCTTCTTTAACTTTTAAATGCAGTACATGCCTATTGTCATAATTGGTGACGTAATAGTCAATTCTATTAAAATTATTGGTAGCTGTTAAGGCACTAATTTTGTCTGCTATCATTTTATAGGAAACATTATCATTTTGCTCCAAATGCATTTTTCCTAAAATATAGTTTTCCGTGTATTGTTGGTTTCCTTCAATAACAATACCATTTAATTTGAAAAACGTTTCTTTTCCAGAGATTAGTTTTCTCCTTTTCTTTATGGTTTGCAACCTAGCGATACTATCAAATGTTTTTTCATAAGGCTGGGCTACTATTTGGCCCTCTTCTAAAATCTTTTTCCCTTTGTTAAAAGACAATACACCATAATTTTTAATATTTGGACGTAAAGAAACATCTAATAATTCTACGTGTTTGTCTTCTTTCTCATACATCTGAAAATTAATAATCTGCAGCAATAAAGAGGCCACAGAGGTTAATTTATCACGCTTTAGAAGCTTTCCCTGCACATTTACTCCGATTATAATATCTACATCTTTCTGTAGCATTATATCCACTGGAAAATTATTAACCACCCCGCCATCTACCATTAATTTTCCATCAATCTCTACAGGGTTTAGTAGTGAGGGAAAAGCACCACTAGCTCGCATAGCCAATGGAAGTGAACCGCTTTCAACTACAACTTCTTTACCTGTTTCTATATCGGTGGTAATACAGAAAAAGGGAATAGGGAGTTTGGTAAAATCATCTACTGCATCGACCTCTGCTAAAAGAACAGTTAAAAAATTTAGAATGTTCTGACCTTTCGACAGTCCTAGAGGAAGACTAATCTTACCTTTTCTTATAGGAAGAGTAACAGCATACTTCTCTCCGACTTGTTTCATGAAAAAAGGTTTTAAATTTCGATCTACTTTATCTTGAATCAAGGACATAAAATCCACCTCTTCCATGATTTTTTCAATTTGATTAGGAGAATAGCCAGAAGCATATAAGCCCCCTATGATAGCTCCCATACTAGTACCGCCAATATAATCAACTTGTATACCGGCTTTTTCTATCTCTTTTAACACCCCAATATGGGCAAATCCTTTGGCTCCGCCACCACTTAGCACAAGTCCTACTTTGGGTTGCTCTTGGGAAACCATAAAAAACGGAAGAAATAAAAAAAATAAGAAGGTATTTTTCATGGTTATTCTTTGTGGTAATATTGGTATATTTTTTGGGCTCTTGCGTGATTTACTACTGCTTTTAATTCTTCTAAACTCGCTGCTTTAACTCGTTTTACAGATTTAAAGGTCCGCAGCAAGTTTGTAATGGTCTGTTTTCCTATGGAAGGTATCTGTTCTAATTCGGATTGTATAGCAGCCTTACTTCTTTTGTTTCTATGAAAAGTAATACCAAAGCGATGGGCTTCATTTCGTAAATACTGAATTATTTTTAAAGTCTCTGACTTTTTATCTAAATACAAAGGAACACTATCTTCTGGATAATAAATTTCTTCCAAACGCTTTGCAATACCAATGATAGCAATTTTACCTCGTAAACCCAATGCATCTAAACTTTTTAAAGAAGAAGACAATTGCCCTTTTCCTCCGTCGATAACAATGAGTTGCGGAAGTGGTTTTTCTTCTTCTAGGAGTCTTTTGTACCTCCTGTAAACAACTTCTTCCATAGAAGCAAAATCATCCGGACCCTCTACTGTTTTAATGTTGAAATGACGGTATTCTTTTTTACTTGGTTTTCCATCTCTAAAGACCACACATGCTGCTACTGGGTTACTTCCTTGTATGTTTGAGTTATCGAAACACTCTATGTGTCTGGGCTCTTTGTGCAGGCGCAAATCTTTCTGCATCTGAGCCATAATTCTCGACACATGCCGTTCAGGGTCTACTATTTTTATTTGTTTGAATTGTTCTTGACGGTAGTATTTAGCATTTCTTAAGGATAAATCGACAATTCGCTTTTTATCTCCTAGCTTCGGTACAATTACCTTTACGTCGTTTCCTAAATCGACTGCAAAAGGAACATAAATTTCCCTGGATAAAGAAGTAAACCTTCTTCTTGTTTCCACAATAAAAAGCTCTAGCAGTTCTTTATCAGATTCTTCTAATTTCTTTTTAATCTCTGTGGTGTAAGACTGCACAATTGCGCCATTCATTATTTTGAAAAAATTAGCATAACCGTGCGATTCGTCTGAAGTAATAGAAAAAACGTCTACGTTATTTATGGCTGGATTAACAATAGTAGATTTTGCTTGGTAGTGCTTTAAGGAATCCAACTTATCTTTGATTTTTTGGGCCTCTTCAAACTTCATCTCTACAGCGAAATCATGCATCATCTGGCTAAAAATAGCCAAACTCTCTTTAAAATTCCCTTTCAGTATATTTCGAATAGCTTTGATATCTTTAGTGTAATTTTCCTCCGATTGTAAACCTTCACATGCGCCTTTACAGTTTCCCAAATGATATTCTAAACATACTTTATACTTGTCGGCGTTAATTTTGACCTCCTGTAAATCATAGTTACATGTTCGCAAAGGATATAATTCCTTGATCAAGCCTAAAAGTGAACTTACTGTTTTTACATTGGTGAAGGGTCCGAAATATTCCGAACCATCTTTAATTACTCTCCTAGTAGAAAATATTCTTGGAAAACGTTCTTTTTTTATACAAATCCATGGGTAAGATTTATCATCTTTCAGTAAAACGTTATACCTCGGCTGGTATTTTTTTATCAAGTTATTTTCGAGTAATAAAGCATCCGTTTCCGTATCGACAACCACATGCTCAATACGAACTATTTTTTTTACTAAAATTCTTGTTTTGCCTTGCTCGTGATTTTTAGTAAAATAGGAAGAAACTCTCTTTTTTAAATCTTTTGCTTTACCTACATAAATTACGATATCATTCTTGTCAAAATATTGATAGACACCAGGAGAATTTGGTAGTGTTTTAACTTGAAGATCTAGAGTTGTTGGCATATTACGAAAATACAATTTTATCAAAAAAATAAAGTGAAATAGCTTATTTTTATACTTATTTATAGATATGAAATGCAGAAACCTATAGACCAATACAAATTTAATCTTGATGAACTAGAAAACGAAAAAAGAAGGCTTCGTAAAAAAATCACTGGTATTCGAACCATGCGTTTTTTCGTTTTTATTCTTGTTTCTCTGGGTATATATTTCACATTTCAGTATGAAAATTTACCCATTACACTCGGCTTTTTTGGTTTTGTTTTTTTTATAGGATTGGTGATTTTTCACCAACGTTTAAAAAGGCAATTACATCTGATTCAAACAAAAATAGCAATCAATAAAGTTGAAATTGAAGTGTTGCATGGAAATTTTACGCAACTTGATTCTGGAATAGCGTTTAAAAATTCGAAACACGCTTTTAGTAACGATATTGACTTATTTGGAAAAGGTTCTTTTTCAATACCTCAACAGAACCGTCACTACCGATGGGAAAAAGGTGTTGGCAAACCTTTTAACAAGTAATGATATTGATGCTATTGAAAAAAAACAGGACTCCATAAAAGAACTAAAAGATAAAATAGATTGGAGACAGCATTTTTCTGCATTAGAAAGTTTGCTAACGAATAAAAAAGGAAGCGCTTCTACAGTTGTATGGATGCAAAATTACCAAAGCAAACTTCCAACTTATTTGCTTCCAATTACCATTGTGTTTTCTTTGTTATCTATCGTCTTAATTGGACTACTTTTTTTGCATATAATTCCATTGCAATTGGTTTTATATTGGTTTTTCTTTGGGTTGTTTGTGACTGGGTTTAATCTTAAAAAAACACAGGAAATATACACAAATTCAAGTTCAGCAAAAGCGCTTTTCAAACAATATTATACACTATTAGAACAGATTGAAAACGAAAATTTTACTAGTGATTTACTTCAAGAAAAACAAAGAGAAATCGAAACAAAAGAAGAAAAAGCATCGGATATATTCAAAAGGTTCTCCAAAATATTAGATGCCTTTGACCAACGAAATAACATCGTAATCGCTATTCTCGGTAATGGATTATTTTTATGGGATATTACTAATGCCCTTCGCACGGAAAAATGGATAAATACTCATAAAAAACAGTCTCTCAATGGTTTGCCGTGGTTAGTTTTTTCGATGCACAAAATTCACTTGCTAATTTTGCATTCAACCACCCCGACTATAGTTATCCTAAAACTTTTGCTTCCAATATGTTGCTAAATGCCAAGGAACTAGGTCACCCATTACTAGCTCCAAATAAAAGAGTAACGAATGATTTCTGTATACAACAAGAACAATTTTTTATTGTAACGGGAGCAAATATGGCAGGAAAAAGTACGTTTTTGAGAACCATTTCACTTTCCATAATGATGGCAAATTGCGGCTTGCCAGTTTGTGCCAGTCATTTTTCTTATTCGCCAATACAATTAATAACAAGTATGCGAACATCTGATTCTTTGTCTGAGGAGACATCCTATTTTTATTCGGAACTAAAACGTCTAAAAATGATAGTAGACCAGATTGGCTCAGCACGATATTTTGTTGTTTTAGATGAAATTTTAAAAGGAACAAATAGCAAAGACAAAGCCACAGGCTCTAAAAAATTTATAGAAAAATTAAATAAGACAACTGCTACTGGTATTATTGCCACACACGACGTAAGCTTATGTACTTTAGCAGCCTCTTATGAGGCTATTGAAAACTATTATTTTGATGCAGAAATTATCGCTGATGAACTTCACTTTGATTATATTATGAAGCGAGGAGTTTGCAAAAATATGAATGCTTCGTTTTTAATGAAAAAGATGGAAATTATTTAAGGATACCCAAGCTTTTGGGTTTATTT
Source organism: Tenacibaculum sp. SG-28 (assembly GCF_002954385.1). GTDB lineage: Bacteria > Bacteroidota > Bacteroidia > Flavobacteriales > Flavobacteriaceae > Polaribacter. The sequence continues at coordinate 542,585 of NZ_MQVY01000002.1, read as the reverse complement.
AACAACAGCTACATACATCTATTTCTGTAAATGTGTACCTTTGTTAGATGCAGAAACTCGTAGATCGTTTTGGACGTGAAATTAATTATGTTCGCTTAGCAGTTACAGATCGGTGTAATCTTCGATGCCAATATTGCATGCCTGCACACGGAATTCCTATTGTTGCAAGAGAGGAACTCCTGACGTTCAAAGAAATGTATCGAATCGTTAGAGTACTAACAGAATTGGGGATACACAAAGTGCGTTTAACAGGCGGGGAACCCTTTGTCAGAAAAGACTTTATTTCCTTTTTAGAGATGCTTTCTTATAACGATTTATTAGAGGCCATAAACATTACCACCAATGGCGCCTTAATTAAAAAACACCTCGAAAAAATTCAAGCCCTCCCTAAAATTAAGACAATCAATTTAAGTATTGATAGCTTACATGCAGAAAAATTTAAAAAAATTACACGTAGGGATGTGTTTTCAGAAGTCTACGAAGTATTAGAGGTACTTGAGAAAAGCAATTTACACCTAAAACTGAACGTCGTGGTGCAATCTGGTTTTAATACGAATGAAATTACTGATTTTGTGAGACTAACTGCAGAGAAAAACCTGACCGTAAGGTTCATTGAGGAAATGCCATTTAATGGAAACGGGCAACGCACTATGGAGGAAGTATGGAACTTTGATAAAATTTTAAAAGAAATAGCCTCCGAATTTGAGATTAAAAAACTTGAAACACCAAAATCGTCTACCTCTAAAAATTATAAAGTTCCCGGTTTTAAAGGCGACCTTGGAATTATTCCAGCATTCACAAGAACCATTTGTAACGACTGTAATCGAATACGAATTACTGCCACAGGTTTGTTTAAAAACTGTTTGTTTGATGATGGAGTTTTCAATCTTAGAGATTTTTTAAGAAATGGCGCTAGTAACGAAGATTTGAAATCGTTATTTTTATCTCTTGTAAAGGAAAAACCAAAAAATGGATTTATTGCAGAAGCTAACAGAAAAAACGGAGCAATTTCGGAGAGCATGTCTACCATTGGAGGGTAAAACTATTTTTTATTTAACGTATAAGGTAAACTTTTAGCCAATGATCGATGTTGCAGCAGCGAAAGACATAATTTTGAAGAATACGGAAAATTTTGGTTCTGAGGAGGTTCCATTTTTAAAATCGGTAGGTAGAGTTTTAAAAGAGAATATCTATGCAGACAGACCATTTCCTCCCTTTAATAGAGTCGCTATGGATGGTGTTGCCATTGTTTATCACGAATTTAATAATGGTACTCGTGAATTTCCAATTGCAGGAATTCAGGCAGCAGGAAGCGAACAGGAAACCATGCATAATGCAGCACATTGTTATGAAGTAATGACAGGTGCGAGCTTGCCTAAAAATACAGATACTGTTGTTCGCTATGAGGACGTTGAAATAAAAAATGGGATGGCAAAAATACGGGTATCTACTATTAATAAAGGTCAAAACATCCATAAAAAAGGCACAGACCAAGAAGAAGGAAGTATTCTTATCCAACAAAATACAATTATTTCCCCAGCTGAAATAGGAATTATAGCTACGGTTGGAAAGTCTACTGTAAAAGTTGCCAAAACTCCAAAAGTAATTGTGATTTCTACTGGAAATGAGTTGGTGGAGGTCAGCGAAAAGCCACTTGACCATCAAATCAGAAGAAGCAATGTGTACACCTTAGTTTCTTTGCTAGAAAAAATAAATATACCTGCAGAAACTGCACATCTTACAGATGATAAAAAAACCTTAAAAGAAAAAATTAGGCAATACTTAGTAGACTTTGATGCCCTTCTTTTTAGCGGTGCTGTTAGTAAAGGAAAATATGACTTTTTACCCGAAGTTTTAGAGGAACTTGGCGTTCGAAAAGAATTTCACAGAGTTTCGCAACGACCGGGAAAACCTTTCTGGTTTGGTAGTACTTTAACAACTACCAAAAAAAGGAACAGACTAAAAATACTGTTGTTTTTGCTTTTCCTGGAAATCCAATTTCAACCTATGTAAATTGTATGGTTTATTTTTACAGCTGGTTTTTTGCCTCGAATGGGGTTACTATCGAAACAAAGACTGCGATACTCAAAGAAACTGTGCAGTTTAAACCAAATTTAACCTACTTTTTACAAGTAAAATTGGCCTATCGTTACGGACACTGGATAGCAACGCCAGTAAAAGGAAACGGTTCTGGAGATCTTGCAAATCTCACGAAAGCAGATGGTTTTTTAGAAATTCCAAAATCCGAAGCATCCGAATTTAAGGAAGGAAGTGTATTTCCAGTAATCACCTATCGGGATTGCTACTAAACTGATTGCAAAACAGCAAAAATTTATAGTACTAACTTAATTAACAGAAAACGTGAATAATTTTTCTCATATAAACGATAAGAATCAACCAAAAATGGTAGATGTTTCGGATAAAAAAGTAACCAAGCGCATTGCAGTTGCAAAAGCTAAAATGTTTGTGGGGGAAGATATTATTAAAAATTTTAGTGGTACAGATATTAGTACTAAAAAGGGACCTGTTTTTCAAACAGCAATTGTTGCAGGAATTCAGGCGGTTAAAAAAACTTCAGACATTATACCTATGTGTCATCCATTACTTATTAATGGAGTGGATATTACTATTGATATCCTTTCAAAAACACATTTAGAAATATATTGTAAAGTAACTATAGAGGGTAAAACAGGAGTTGAAATGGAAGCGCTTACCGGCGCATCCGCTGCTTGTTTAACTATTTATGATATGTGTAAAGCCATACATCAAGATATGGTTATTGAAGAACTTAGATTATTGGAAAAAACAGGTGGAAAATCTGACATTAAAAAATACGATGAATAAACACTCTAAACACACCAACCTAACGCGAAAAAACAACGGTCTTTACGCGCCAAATGAAATCGCTATACTAGGAACAAAATGCAGTACTATAGCCAAGCTTGTGGCTGAAGTATCGGATGCGTTACACCATTTTAACTTGGGTTATTTTGATGCCTCTCACGCTACAGACGTTCCAGAAATCGATTTTCTGAGTACACCTATCATCACGAAGGAAATTTAGAAATAACCACCAGAGGCAGCATCAATAGCTACGAACAAAGACTACAATTTTACCAACATGATTTAGTATTTATAAATGGAAATCATTATCCGGGAATTAAACAAATTGTTATTTTGGATCCGCAAAAAGAGGCTTCCATTCTAAAGCGAATCGAACAAATAACAGATGTTTCTTGTTTTATAACTTTGACAGAGGATTCTTTTTATTTTGACTGCTTACGTCAAAATTTCCTGCAATAGAAACCATTCCAACCTTTGCTATAAATGATGTTAAAGGAATTACAGTCCATATCGAGGAATATATAAAAGAAGCTATTTCATCGGTGAAAGGATTGGTGTTAATAGGAGGTAAAAGTAGCCGAATGGGAAAAGATAAAGCCTCCTTAAATTACCACGGATTACCGCAGAAAGAGCATGTAAAAAACATGTTAGAAAAATGTAATCTAACCACTTTTTTTTCGGTAGCAAATGCATCGGGTAAAGAAGACGAAATTGTAGATAGTTTTTACAATTTAGGACCATTTGGTGGCATTTGTTCTGCCTTTCAAAAAGATCCGAATAGTGCTTGGTTAGTTCTCGCAACTGATATACCTTTCGTAGATGAAAATTTGGTACAACTATTATTAGAAGAAAGAGATTCAAGTAAAGTAGCCACAGCGATAAAAGGAAAAAATAAAAAATTTCCAGAGCCTTTAATCACTATTTATGAACCAAAAGCATACGGTAAACTCCTTCAGTATTTAGCGCAAGGATACTCTTGTCCGAGAAAAATGCTAATTAACGCAGATGTTAAGATTATAGAAGTAGATGATGGATTAATTCGCAATATCAATACCGAAGAAGAGTATCTAGAAGCCTTTAAGGAAATTTCAAAAAACGTATAATTGTATAGAATAGACGGACATCTAAAACACTTCTGCTTTCGCAAGATTCTCTTTTCTGTACTGTGTTGGTGTAGTATTTGTTAATTTTTTAAAAGCGTTATAGAAAGCTGCTTTGCTATTAAAACCAACGTCAATTGCTATAGCAAATATGGTGTCTGGGTTTTCCTGTAATAGCTTCTTTTTAGCTTCTTCTATGCGAAAGGAGTTGATGTAATCGGAAAAACTCATTTTTTTATTTTCATTTATGGCCTGAGAAACATATGGAACAGGACACTTTAACCTTTCTGCAATAACATTAAGTTTTAATTTATAGGAAAGGTACAATTTTTCAGAAGTTACCAAGCTATCTATTCGATCAAACAACTCGGATGAATTATGTAGTTTAGAATTTTTATATTTTGGTATAGTATCTACATCTTCGTGATCACCGGTAAGTGCAAAAACAGGAAAATACATTAGTGAATACACTAATACAAAGAAGAAAATAGTATAAAATATAGGTTCGATTTTAAATAAAATAGGGAATAAACTAGCATCAAAAAAAGCGAATATAGCTTCTAATAAAATAGCGAAAACTAATAATACGTTAGCTTTTAACAATAGATTAATCCAATGAAAATAAACGTGATTTTTATCTTCTAAATCTATTACTGCATTTTTTCGTTTGAAAAATTGTGCAGATTTGTAAAAGAAATAAAGGTTAATCATCGATGATAGTATAAATTCAATTTCAAAAAATTTAAGATACTTAGAATCCGATAAAGGAGCCGTTTTATCAATATAGCTGGAGGCATAAATAAAAAATACTATTTTAAGAACACTAAAAAGACTAAAAAAAAGAATCCACTTTTTATCATCGCTATGCTTCTGTGCTAGATTTTTAGTAAACGCATAAAACAAGAAACCTACAAGTGAAAATAACAAAAATGAAAAAAACCAAACGTAAACAGGTAACTTAAATTTGTTCGCTGTGGTAAAAGTATCTAAAGATAATAACGAATAAATAAAGGTAACGGCACCTAAGAAATAACGAACGTAATTTTTCTTACCTAAGTTGTTTTTGGTAAAAAAAATAAAAAATGTTAGGAAAATTCCTAAGATAAAACTAAGGATTGGAAACACACTCATAGTAGCAGCTCTTTTTATTTTTCAATCAAAAAATGGTTAAAACACTATTAAGCAGTGAATTAACACATTGTCTAGTTTTGTAAAATTAGACAATTTATTCAAATAAATTTAGTGTTTAATTATAAAACAAAGCAGAAACTTTGTTTTTGACTCGTATTTTTGAAATGTAACATACTAACAGATATCATATTTACAAAAAGGATTCCCCTTATTTTCCTTTTTTAATTTTAAAGCTACCGTGTAAAAGCGGTAGCTTTTTTTATGATAAATATGTAAAGTTTTACTTTTTCAGGTGCAACCCGGAGTCTTAAATACTTACAAATCCCCTTGTACCACTCTTAGCAACCAACAACTAAAAGTACAATTAGGATACTTTTATAGAATCTTTTTCTAATTACTTTTTCATGCCATATAACTAATATTATACAGTAGCTCCAACAATAATAAAAGACCTAATTAAAAGATGAGAAGAACTATCGGGGTTGCAATATACTTTTTTCCGATTGGTATCTCTGCGTAGTAAAAATATCTTCTAGCATACAAAATAGCCATTTACAGTAAGTCTCCTACAAGCTATACAAGAAAATCAATTAAAAAATAGAGTAAAGTTTTATAAAACAATACATCTTTCAAAAATAAATTACATCCAATTTTATAATATAACGCTAATAATGAATAGTTTACCTATACCTTTGTAGTAGTAGTAGTGATTTATTAAAATAAAGTATATAATTCCCTTTATTTTTTCCTTTTCAAATGTAAAAGCTATTGTATCCCCTACAATAGCTTTTTTTATGCAATTTTTTCACGTTTAAATATAAATAGTACATAACAAAATTTCTTCAGAAGAAATAGTAAAAATTGTCATGAGCTTTAACAAGATCCCATTAGCTGCTTTCTCATACTACTTGACTTTTTACATTGTTCCTTTGGTCTACAATATTATATGCTTTGGATTATAGCATTGGATACCAATTATTTCGCTGTAAATGGCTTAGATGAAAAAAAGTAATAAGTATCGAATTATGAAACAAAATATCTTTACAAAGTAAATTTTATCCAACTTTATAAAACGAAGCGAATATCACAACGATTCCGTGTACTTTTACATTAGTAGTAGTGATTTATTAAAATAAAGTATATAATTCCCTTTATTTTTTCCTTTTCAAATGTAAAAGCTATTGTATCCCCTGCAGTAGCTTTTTTTATGCCGTATATTCAATAGTACTTAAGGATTGCTTTTAGGAGTAGGAACGAAGAATAAAATAAGACTTTTAATACGTACTTGAAATAAACCCGTTCTGCTTGAACTGCTACAAATTAGAATTGAAATTTGTTCTTACCTAAAAGCTATTGTATTACAAGTTTTAATAGCCGCTTAAACGATAAATCGTATGAATATTAAATGTGGTTTTATAAAACCACACCAAGCCATAAAATAAATCTTGTCTACCATTATAATATACACCCTCTAAAAACAATTCTACTAATATATTTGAGGTAGTAGTAGTGATTTTTAAATTTAATTAATACATAATTCCCTTTATTTTTTCCTTTTCAAATGTAAAAGCTATTGTACCCCTTACAATAGCTTTTTTACGTTTATAAATATTATCTGTACTCCTAAATAATCATCTATTAATTAAATGAAAATATATGCTTACTACAATCTTTATGCGAACTTCATTCATAGATAGAAACTAAAGCAATTTGACTTTGCACACAGGAAAGACTATAAAAGTTTAAAGAGGCTAAAAAACACATTAAAACTTAAATGTATTGTAGGAACGACTTTAAATTTATAAAATATCTTAATTCACTTAACACAGAGTATGTTAATGCTTGATAACCATGTCCTACTTATGATATGATTACGATAAAGTCTTAAATAAAAGCGGAGGCCTGTATGAATACCAAAAAATAAACCCTGTATATACAAAATATACAGGGCTATTGCGTGGAGAAGGCGGGGCTCGAACCCGCGACCTTTTGACTGCCAGTCAAACACTCTAGCCAACTGAGCTACATCCCCAAACGACAAGGCCTTAAAATACATAATTTTAAGGCCAAGTACCAAAGGTGGGACTCGAACCCACACGCTCTTGCGAGCATCGGATTTTGAATCCGACGTGTCTACCAATTCCACCACTTTGGCATTGATGTGTTTGCAAAGCTATAAAATTATTTTAGTTAATTTGATAAAATTAGGCTAATCTCTCAAAATAATTCTATTTTTGCCGATAACAACAACATAATCTAAAAATATTCTTTGTTAAATGCTTACAAATCAATTATCCCCAAAAATTTTCGCTTGTACTCAGAGTACCGAATTGGCAACAGAAATTGCAAAAAAATTTGGTACGGAGTTAGGGAATGTTAAAATTTCTCGTTTCAGTGATGGTGAATTTCAACCAGCATTAGAAGAGTCGGTAAGAGGTAGACGTGTATTTATTATCGGTTCCACCTTTCCTACGGCTGATAATTTAATGGAAATGCTATTAATTTTAGATGCTGCTAAACGTGCTTCTGCAAGACATATTACAGCTGTGTTACCATATTTTGGTTGGGCTCGTCAGGATAGAAAAGATAAACCAAGAGTTGCTATAGGCGCAAAACTAGTTGCAAAATTATTGGAGGAAGCCGGAGCAACAAGAATAATGACTATGGACTTACATGCAGATCAAATACAAGGTTTCTTCGAAAAACCTGTCGATCATTTGTTTGGATCTTCTATATTTCTTCCTTATGTAAACAACCTCAACCTTGAAAATCTTACTGTTGCATCACCAGATATGGGAGGGTCTAAAAGAGCATATGCCTATTCTAAATACTTACAAAGTGATGTTGTAATTTGCTACAAACAACGTAAAAAAGCAAACGTTATATCGCATATGGAGTTAATCGGAGAGGTAAAAGGAAAGAATGTCATTTTGGTAGATGATATGATTGACACAGGAGGAACACTAGCTAGAGCTGCAGATTTAATGATGGAAAGAGGAGCTTTAAGTGTTCGTGCGATATGTACCCATCCAATTCTTTCTGGGGAAGCATACGAACGCATACAAAATTCAAAATTAACAGAGCTAATTGTTTCCGATACTATCCCTCTAAAAAAGAGCGTATCTAAAATAAAAGTTGTATCTTGCGCCACTTTATTCGCAGATGTGATGCACAAAGTGCAAGACAATACATCGATAAGCGATGAATTTTTAATGTAAATTTAATTAATAAACAAAGTAATGAAATCAATTACAATCAATGGATCTCAAAGAGAAAGCGTAGGTAAAGTAGCTACTAAAGCCTTACGTAATGCTGGAAAGGTTCCTTGCGTATTATACGGAGGAGACAAACCTGTACACTTTTCAGCAGAAGAATTAGCATTCAAAAACCTAGTGTATACTCCAAACGTTTATACTGCTACGATTGTTTTAGGAGGAACTAAATATAATGCGGTTTTGCAAGATATTCAATTCCACCCAGTAACAGACAAAATTTTGCATGTTGATTTTTATCAATTATTCGAAGACAAAGAAGTTACTATGGAAATCCCTGTACGTTTAGTGGGAACATCTAAAGGAGTTATGGTTGGTGGTGCTTTACGTCATAACGTAAGAAAACTAAAAGTGAAAGCTTTACCAGCTAACTTACCTGATTTTATCGAGGCTGATATTACAGAATTAGAAATTGGTAATAAGTTATATGTTACCGCTCTAAAAAATGACAACTATAATATTTTACACCCAGACAATACAGTAGTAGCGCAAGTTCGTATGTCTCGTAACGCTGCAAAAGCGGCAACAGAAGAAACAGAATCTTAAGAATTTAAGACTTCTAATCAAAAGCGTTACCTTGTGTAGCGCTTTTTTATTTTATAAGTATACATATAAAATCTTTTTTATATTCCTTTTTTGGTACTAAAAGTAAAACGATCGCAAAAGAAGAAAATAATATGAAAAAATTTTTAATCGTAGGTTTAGGTAATGTTGGTGAAAAATACGACAATACCCGTCATAATATAGGTTTTAAAGTTGCAGATGCTTTTGTAAAAGAATACGAAAGTACTTTTGAGACCGAAAAGTTAGGTGCTGTTGCATCCTTGAAAATAAAGGGGAAAACTGTTGTAGTTCTCAAACCAAGTACCTACATGAATTTAAGTGGAAAAGCTGTTGCATATTGGATGCAAAAGGAAAAGATTAAAACAGAAAATATACTGATTATTACAGACGATATTCATATTGACTTTGGTAGCATACGCATAAAAGCCAAAGGAAGTGCAGGAGGGCACAATGGATTGAAAGATATACAAGAAAAATTAAACTCGAGTAACTATCCAAGATTTAGGTTTGGTGTAGGCGCAACTTATTCTAAAGGACGTCAGGTCGACTTTGTCTTAGGAAAATGGAGTAAAGAAGAAGAAAGTGCCCTAATAGAGCGTATTCCGACCTCAGTAAGTGCAATTGCATCTTTTATAAATGGAGGTTTAGCAAATACCATGAATGCTTATAATGGCAAAATAGATAGCAACAAATAAGATACTGTTATTATCGGGTTCTAGCCAGAGTTTGTGTTTACAATTATTCAATTAGGGAATTAACCAACAGTAAGAAACTGTTTATCCGGAACAGACTATTTGTAGATAAAAAAGCAAGACACTACAAATGTGACCTTAATTATCGGAAGCGTACCATTCTGCATAACAGGTCTCTGTTTCTTGCAGTTTTAAAGAATGTAATGCAATATGTTCTGGAAGACGTGCAGTTATTTTTGCTGCAAAATCAATCACCATCATCTCACTCGTTGGCTGATAATCTACCAAAACAACATCCAATCCCATGTTTTGCAAGTTGTTTGCTAATTCGAAATGTGGTGTGTTTTTATTAAAAATTGTCGCGTGATCAAAAAGGTCTACAATTTCCTCTTTTACAATTTTTTCAAATCGCCAAAATCGATAACCATACCGTATTTAGGATGCGTTGTATCTTCGATTGGATTTCCAATAACAGTTACGGCCAATTTATAGCTATGTCCGTGAATGTTTTTACACTTTCCATCATATCCATGCAAAGCATGACCGGTTTCAAAAGAGAATTGTTTTGTAATTCTTATAGCACTCATCATTAATCATTTGTGAAATAGTTTATCTTCTATTTCTATATTTATTATAAAAATATACTACTACTAAAGCTACTGCTAAAAAAGAAATAAATAATTATCCATCGTAGTTGTTTTTATTAATTCGGCAAAATTACGAATTTGTTTGACAACTACAATCTATAAGCTGCAAAAAACGAAGTAATTGACACATAAAAACTAGGAAAATAGGAGAATTTACTTTTTAAACTTTGCCAAAGCTTTTTTAGTAAAATCGGATAGTACTAATTTACCAGAAGTTTCGGCTCGTTCCATTAATAAAGCATCCCAATCCTCTGTTCCTAACCACAAGGCTTTTTTCATTTCCTGTAAAGCATCAGGATTGTAGGAAGCTAGTTTTTCTGTAAATATCGCTAATTCCTTATCCATATCTGCAATATTCTCAAAAACCCTTGCATATAGCCCTTTTTCTTTGGCCCAATAGGCATTTTTCCAAGTAGTTGCGTCTAGGGTTAAATCTGCTAATCCGCTCACACCTACTTTTCGTTTTACAACTGGTGCTATCACAAATGGACCTATACCTATAGTAAACTCAGATAATTTAATTGCTGCGTGTTCGGTAGCTAAAACATAATCACAAGCTGCCGCTAAACCGACGCCTCCTCCAACGGTTTTTCCTTGAACTCTTCCAATAATTAATTTCGAACACTTGCGCATTGCATTAATTACATTGGCAAAACCAGAAAAGAATATCTTTCCCTGTTCTAAACTGTCAATAGCTACTAATTCATCAAAAGATGCACCAGCACAAAAAGCTCTGTCTCCTTCAGATTTTAACACAATGATTGCCACTTGATCATTTCTAGACAAGGTCTCAAATTCGTTAGCTAATCTTTCTAAAAGTTCACTGGGAAAAGAATTACTAGCCGTATGACCAAATTCAATTACAGCAATATTACGATCAATATGGGTATACAAGCTTCCGTTAGTTCTATTGGTACGCATGGTTACAAATTTTCCGCAAAAATAGGCAATTTAAAGAGTAATTTATAGTGGTAACAACTATTTTACTTCTGCCACGGAAGAGAATTTATTACGGAAGATTAAAATTAATGGAATACTCCTAGCTACAATCCATGCAAAAAATGCTCCCCATATCGCATATAATTTTAAATCCTGGTGGTCTAAAAATAGTAAAACAGGAATGAAAACTATGGCTGTAGCAACTAATAATACGTTACGCAGATATATTACCTCTCCAAGACCTTTAAAGATTCCATCGTATATAAAAGCTATCGCACAAATTGGTTGCATCACTAATACTACCCAGAAACTAGTATAAAATTCTTTTAAAACTACAGGCTCTTTAGAAAATACACTTCCGATAAAATCATAGAAAACAAATCCTAAAATAGCAAGTACAGTACCAAAACTGAAGCCATATACAATTAACCTTCTTCCAATTTCAATAGGGTTGTATAGTCCTTTGCTCCTAGTAACTTGCCAGATAAAATATTTCCAGCACTAGAATATCCATCAATCATAAAAGCCCCCATTAACCATAGGTTTAAGCCAATGGTATAGGCTGCTATGTATTCTTTGCCGTAGGATGTCGCATAAGAAGTAGCAAAATACAAAGCTACATTTAAGGCGATTGTACGCACAAATAAATTAGAAATCAAAATGATAAAATGTCGAACCTCTCGATGAAATGGTAACGTGAAACGCAAGCTAATATTGGTTTTTGTAAGTAGTAGATAGGTGGCCATAAGTGCCATAACTACTTGTGCAGACACACTTGCATAAGCAGCACCTTGAATATTCATTGCAGGGATATACCCTTCTATTCCATACACCAAGAGTAGGTCTAAAATTATGTTAACAAGAGTCCCAACAATGGCTATTAACATTGGGTAGTAGGTGTTTTGCAAACCTCTAAAAATACCAAAAACAGCAATGATATAAAGTTATCGGAAACCCAAAAGCTCTGATACGAAAGTAAGATATGGCAAATTCTAATATACTATCACTGGCATTGTAAAATTGAAAAATTTCTCTAGCAAAAGGATACGATATTGCTAAAATTAAAATACTTGTAGCGATAACAATTACTGTTGCTTGAATAGGTAGTTCTCTTATTTCCTCTAATTTATCTGCTCCTAAATATTGCGATATTATGGAAGAAATCGCAGAACGAGTTTGTCCAAAAACCCATATCAACATAGATAAAAAAGCACCTACTATTCCAACAGCTGCAATACTTTCTGTTGGCATAACTTTTATATTTCCAATAATTGCTAAATCGGTAGTAGACAAAAGTGGTTCTGCCACTCCAGCAATTAATGCCGGTATTGCGAGCTTATTAATCCGTTTAAAACTTATATCCTCTTTGGTATCCCAATAATTTGATGCCGACATATAAATAAAAATAAGTTATTTCTTTACCAACATCCGTTTAATTTCATTCAGTTTCATAAGGGCCTCAATTGGAGTGAGCGTGTCTATATTGGTCGCTACTATTTCCTCTCGTAAATCTTCTAGTAAAGGGTCGTCTAATTGGAAAAAACTAAGCTGCATATCTTCCGATTGTACATTTTTTAGGGTATCCTTAACTTCTTTTTGCGTATGATTTTCTTCTAGCTGCTTTAAAATTTTATTTGCTTTACGTATAACCATACTTGGCATTCCTGCTAATTTTGCAACGTGAATTCCAAAACTGTGATTACTCCCTCCCGAGACGAGCTTTCTTAAAAAAATGATACTGTCGTCTAATTCCTTAACAGAAACATTAAAGTTTTTGATTCGTTCGAAAGTAGTGGTCATTTCATTCAATTCATGATAATGGGTAGCAAACAATGTTTTAGCATTAGTTGGGTGTTCGTGTAAATACTCTGCTATCGCCCAGGCAATGGATATACCGTCATAAGTTGAGGTTCCTCTTCCTATTTCATCCAAGAGAACCAAACTACGATCTGAAATATTGTTCAATATAGAGGCTGTTTCATTCATTTCAACCATGAAAGTAGATTCTCCCATAGAAATATTATCACTAGCCCCTACGCGAGTAAATATTTTATCTACCAGCCCGATACGTGCATTTTGAGCGGGAACATAACAGCCCATCTGCGCTAATAAAACAATCAAAGCAGTTTGCCTTAAAATAGCAGATTTACCAGACATATTGGGTCCGGTTATCATGATTACTTGCTGTTGTGTTCGGTTCAAAACAACATCGTTTGCAATGTAATCTTCGCCGATAGGAAGCTGCTTCTCAATAACAGGGTGCCTTCCATTTTTTATTTCAATATCCGTTGTCATATCGACCACAGGTCGTACGTAATTATTTGCAATTGCTAGGGTTGCAAACGATAACAAACAATCAATCTGGGCAACTAGCTGAGCATTTTCCTGAATAGGCGCTACAAAATTTATAATGTAATGTATCAGCTCGGAAAAAATTTCAGCTTCTAACTGTTGTATTTTATCTTCAGCTCCTAAAATTTTAGTCTCGTACTCTTTTAATTCTTCAGTAATATACCGTTCGGCATTCACAAGCGTTTGCTTGCGAATCCATTCTTCAGGAACTTTATCTTTATGGGTATTTCTCACTTCAATATAATACCCAAATACGTTGTTAAAAGCAATTTTTAAACTGGAGATCCCTGTTCGCTCGGTCTCTCTACTCAACATAGCATCCAAATACTCTTTTCCAGAATTTGAAATTGCTCTAAGTGCATCTAGTTCTTCAGACACACCATCTGCAATTGCATTACCTTTTGAAATATGTACAGGAGCATCCTCGTAAAGAGTCTTTGCAATACGATCGATTACATTCTTGCAATCGTTTATTCGCTCTCCTATTCCTTTTACCGCAATATTTTTGCTTTTTTCCGCTATATCTTTAATAGGTAAAATGGCTTGAAGAGAATTTTTTAGAAGCACCGTTTCTCTGGGAGAAACTTTACCTGTGGCAACTTTCGAAATAAGTCTTTCAATATCAGAAATCTGCCTTAATTGATATGTGACACTTTCTAAAAAGGAATCTTGGTCTATAAAAAACTTAACCATTTCTTGCCTTTGTTGAATAGCCTTAAGATCTTTTAAAGGCAATGCTAACCAACGTTTAAGCAATCTACTTCCCATCGGAGAAATAGTTTTATCTATAACAGCTAATAAAGAAACGGAATTTTCAGAATTACCGCCGTACAACTCTAGATTTTTAATCGTAAAGCGATCCATCCACACATAGCGGTCTTCGGCAATTCTACTGATAGATTGAATATGTTCTAATTGTTTGTGCTGTGTTTGGGATAAGTAATACATTATTGCACCTCCCGCAATTACTCCATGCACTAAATCTTCCACACCAAAACCTTTTAAATTTTTAACCCTGAAATGGTTAGAAAGAGATTCATAGCCATAATCTTCTTGAAAGATCCAGTCTTCCAGATAGAAAGCGTGATAGGTATTTGGAAACAATTCAAAAAATTGCTGTTTGTGTTGTTTCTGTACTAAAATCTCACTTGGTGAAAAGTTTTGTAATAGTTTATCGAGGTATTCAGAATCTCCCTCTGCCACTAAAAATTCTCCCGTAGATACATCGAGAAAAGATATGCCTAACTTTTTTTTACCAAAATGAATGGCTGCCAAAAAGTTATTGGCTTTAGATTGTAAAATATCATCATTTAATGCAACGCCGGGTGTCACCAATTCTGTGACGCCTCTTTTAACAATCTTTTTCGTCATTTTCGGATCTTCTAACTGATCGCAAATAGCCACGCGTAATCCAGCTTTTACAAGCTTGGGCAAATACGTATTAAGAGAATGATGTGGAAAACCAGCCAATGCAGTTTCGCTTTCACTTCCTGCACCGCGTTTGGTTAAAATAATTCCTAAAATTTCAGAGGCTTTTATTGCATCTTCTCCAAAGGTTTCATAAAAATCTCCTACTCGAAACAAAAGCATTGCATCCGGATATTTAACCTTAATTCCGTTGTATTGTTGCATTAATGGAGTTATCTTTTTTGCCTTTGTTTTTGCCAAGTTTTTGGAATTTTTCTGTTAGTTTTGCGAAGATAGAAAAAAGAGATAGTCTTGTTAAATAATTCAATTAATTATTTGGTTAAAAGGAACAAAGCTATCCAGATACTTACTTTTTCAGCAATATAAATTTTTGCTGTTTCCATTGGCCTAACAGAATGAGAAAACTTAGAAATAACGAACTAGGACGCAAAAGCGTAGAGGAATTTAAACAATCTAGTAAAACACCAATTATTGTAATTTTAGACAATATTAGAAGTTTAAATAATGTTGGCGCTGTTTTTAGAACTTCAGATGCTTTTTTAATCGAAAAAATATATTTATGTGGCATCACTGCTACTCCACCAAACAAAGAAATTCATAAAACTGCTCTTGGAGCAACAGAATCGGTAGCCTGGGAATATATAACAGACACACTTTCTCTTCTAACCAAACTTAAAAAAGACGGCATAAAAGTATTGAGTATAGAACAGGCAGAACAAAGTACAATGTTAGACACTTTTTATCCCGAAAAAAAACAAAAATATGCAGTAGTTTTTGGTAACGAAGTAAAAGGAGTTCAACAAGAAGTAGTTACAGCATCGGA
Source organism: Tenacibaculum sp. SG-28 (assembly GCF_002954385.1). GTDB lineage: Bacteria > Bacteroidota > Bacteroidia > Flavobacteriales > Flavobacteriaceae > Polaribacter. The sequence continues at coordinate 526,793 of NZ_MQVY01000002.1, read as the reverse complement.
CCTGTGTATTGAAATCCCACAACTTGGCACCAAGCATTCTTTAAATATTGCCGTTAGTTGTGGCGTTGTTTTATGGGATCTTTTTACCAAAATGCAAAAGAGTAATTAACCTTCCATTTTTTCGTGCTCCTCCAGATCTTTTGTCAAATCTAAGTTTCGCAATGTTGGATTTAATATCCCAGTAGAAATTACAGTTATTAAAGTCATTGTTCCACCAAAAACAACTGCGGTAACTGTACCCATTAGTTTGGCTGTTAAACCACTTTCAAACGCTCCTAATTCATTAGAGGAACCGACAAACATAGAATTCACTGAAGAAACCCTTCCTCGCATGTGATCTGGAGTTTTCAATTGTAATATAGTCTGTCGAATAACCATGGAAATTCCATCGGTAACTCCACTAAAGAATAAAGCTGCAAGAGAAATCCAAAAAATAGAAGAAAGACCAAAGACAATAATACAAATACCAAAACCAAAAATAGCCGCTAGTAATTTCATCCCAGCATTCTTGCTTATAGGAATATAAGCTGTTATTAACATCGTTAAAATTGCTCCGGCAGCTGGTGCGGCTCTCAATACCCCAAATCCTTTGGCACCCACCTCTAAAATGTCTTGTGCAAAAACTGGTAGCAGTGCAATCGCTCCACCAAATAAAACGGATATCATGTCTAAAGTAATAGCCCCTAGTATGGCTTTGGTTTTAAATACAAATGAAATACCCTCTTTTAAACTTTTTACAATTGGCTCTCCTTTCTTAGGGTTCATAATTGGTTTTCGTTTTATAAAAAACACCAAAAACAACGCGACCATGACGAGAGCAAAAACTATACGAAGAGAATTGTGTACCCCAAGCAAATATATGGTATACCCAGCAAATGCAGGTCCTAAAACACTAGCTATTTGCCAAGTAGTGCTGCTCCATGTAGCAGCATTTGGGTATAATTTTTTAGGAACAATCAAGGCTATCAATGAAAAAATGGTTGGTCCAAAAAACGATCGTAAAAAACCACCAAAAAAACCAATGCATAAATGGAATACAATACATAATTGGTATTCCAGCCATCAACGATTGCAGGGTTTGTTAGTCCGTATAAACCCAAACTAATTAAAGAAAATAAAGCTATACAAAGTGCTAATAAATTTCTTTTTTCTTTCTGATCTACGACATGACCGGCAAATAAGGCCATAGAAAAAGCAGGAATAAATTCAAAAGCACCTATTAAACCAAGACTCCATGGGTCTTGGGTAATAGAATAGACCTGCCATTCGATGATAATAAATTGCATAGACCATGCAAAAACCAATGCAAATCGAACCAACAAAAAAATATTAAATTCCTTGAAACGCAAGGAAGCATACGGATCTTTTTTTTTCATCATTATCGGGACTCTAATTGAGTTTTAAATCCATCAAAATAGCAAAAGTTTCGTTTACATCTTTTTCTTTAACTACAATAGTCATTTCATGGGTTGTCGAAATTACTTCTTGAACAGCAATATTTGCCCAAGCAAACTGTTTTAAAATAAAGTAATATACCCCCGATTGTTCTAGATTATCTTTTGGAAGTTTAATCGTTATCGAAGCTAAATCATTTACATTATTAATCAATATTTCGCTCTTAAAAATATCTTCCACAAAGGGTTGTAAATTTTTACTAGTTACAATATTTGTTTCAAAAATTCCTTGAGAGACCGTTAAAAAATAGTCATTACTATCTGCAGATTTACTTAAAATTTTAGCAATTTCTCGCAATAAAGACGGTGTATTTTTAAAAGTAAAATCGCATAAATCAGATCGAACAATAACATCTCCTAAGTCAAGTGCTAGTTTTTTAATATTTTTTCGAATACGCAATTCGTTTATCGGTGATAATCTATTGATTGCCATCATTACAGCACCAACTTTTATCTCTTTCTTTAACAATTTAGAAACTTCAGGAAGAATCTCTCTAGCCAAGGAAGAAACATTAATTAGCTTTTCATTTAAAGCTTCCTCTATAAATGGTGTTTTTCTTATCGTTATCTCAACAGCTTCTTGTATTGTTTTCATAATTTTGTTAAATTTTAAACCAATAGTATTAAAAAAATACTATTTTGTAAAATTATACAAAAAAATTAGTTGCAAGTTAATTTATAAAAAAACTTGTTATTCAAAATTTTAGATTAAATTTGTTGAAATCGTTTATGTTAAAACGGCAACACACAGCTAATTATAAGGAGCGATTGGTGAGGGATTCTTGCTTTGTAAAAAGTATAATACGTGCAAATACAAACAACTAATCTAATCTATTTGTTAACTTTTTAAACTCATCTTTCGCTTCTTTTTTGTCGTAAAGAATGTTAAAAACAGTATCTATTATAGGAGTTTTAGCACCGTTTTCTTTTTTTATGTTATAAGCACTTTTAGAAGCATAATACCCCTCTGCTACCATACTCATTTCAAGCATTGCTGATTTTACTGTGTACCCCTTTCCTATCATGTTACCAAACATTCTATTCCTACTGAATACTGAATATCCAGTAACCAATAAATCCCCTAGGTAAGCAGAGTTATTAATATTACGCTTCATCTTGTGTACCTTTTTAATAAAACGTTTCATTTCTCTAATAGCATTACTCATTAGTACAGACTGGAAATTATCACCATAGCCCAAACCGTGGGCAATCCCTGCAGCAATGGCATAAATATTTTTTAACATAGCAGCATATTCAGTTCCAATGATATCATCTGATATCTTCGTTTTAATGTACCTACCTGCAATAAAATTACTCAATTGTTTTGCTTTGTCTTCGTCTTGGCATGCTAAAGTTAAATAGGATAATCTTTCCATAGCAACTTCCTCGGCATGACATGGCCCTGTCAATACACCAATATTTTCAAAAGGAATGTTGTAATGATCATGGAAGTGTTCTCCAACTATTAGTCCTGATTCTGGAACAATACCCTTTATAGCAGAAAAAATAATTTTATCCTCTAAAGAAATAGTTAATTTATCTAATTCAGATTTTAAAAAAGCAGATGGAATTGCAAAAATCAAAATATCATATGTTTTTACAATAGTGTTAATATCTTCGGATAAATCTAATTGTTCGGGATGCAATTCTGCAGAACTAAGATAGTTAGGATTGTGTTTGTTTCTTTTTATGTGTTCAATAGCATATGTACTTCTCATATACCATCCAATGATTTCCAAATTTTCAGAAAGCATTTTAACAATAGCAGTTGCCCAACTTCCGCCTCCTAGTACAGCTATTTTTGGTTTACTTATCATTTGGTAATATATTTTTGTGGCTAAATTAATAAATATAGAAATGACAATCTAAAACATAAGCTTATTATATTTGACGACATAAACACAAACCTATGAGAGTACAAATAATTAACAAATCACAGCACCAAATTCCTAACTACGAAACAATAGGTGCTGCAGGTATGGATATAAGAGCTAATATTGAGGCACCAATTGTATTAAAACCATTGGAACGAGCCATAGTAAAAACAGGATTATTCATCGCTCTACCAGTGGATTTGAGGCACAAGTGAGACCAAGAAGTGGATTGGCTGCTAAAAAAGGAATTACAGTATTAAATTCTCCGGGAACTATAGATGCAGATTACAGAGGTGAAATTGGTGTAATTTTAATAAACATATCTACCGAAGAATTTACGGTTAATAACGGTGAACGAATTGCACAATTGGTTATTGCAAAACACGAACGAATAGAATGGATAGAAGTCTTGACTTTAGAGGATACTGAAAGAGGTACTGGTGGCTTTGGAAGTACAGGAGTCTAGACCAATACTTTTATTAACTGTACCATTTTACGGTATTTATCGTACATCAAAGGAAAATCTAAAAAACAATGGGAATGGTATTGGTACCCTAATTTTTTGTAAAATTCTAAAGCATTTAATTTTTTATCCATCGCATCCAACCATATAATTTTATATTTCTTTACAATGGCCTCTTGTTCCAACCAACCTAATAACTGGGAGCCGATTCCCTTTCCTTGTTCTTTTGGATGCAGATAAATTCGATGTAATTTTACAGATTTTAAATGAGAATATTGAGGTAGTGATGCATTCCATTTAATTCGAAAATTACCTATTTTTTTTCCTTGGTAGAGAATAAAATAGTAAGAACAATATTCTTCGTTTATTTCTCGCTGAATGTTACTTTCAGAATATTGCTCTTGGAGATACCACTCCCCTTTATCCCTCCAAAAATTGGCATATGCAGGAATATAAACCTTTTGCATTAGCTTGTAAAGTGCTGCTGTATCAGATTTTTCAATGGGCTGTAGTTGAAGGTTTTTTGAAATATAAATAATACTCATATACTGCAGTAATTAATCGCGTAATAAACCAAAAGCTGCTATAGTAAATACAGCAGCTTTAATTTTGAAAGAATCTCTAATGTATATATAAACTACTCTTGATTTTCGATAGCTTCTTTAATTTTATTTTCGAGTTCTTCCATAAGTTCCGGATTGTCCTTGATAACTCCTTTTACAGAATCTCTACCTTGCCCAAGTTTTGTATCACCATAACTAAACCAAGAGCCGCTTTTTTTAATAATACCGTACTCCACACCTATATCTAAAATTTCTCCTACTTTAGATATTCCTGCCCCATACATGATATCAAACTCTGCTTGTTGGAATGGTGGTGCTACTTTGTTTTTCACAACTTTTACTTTCGTGCTGTTTCCTATTACTCTATCCCCATCTTTAATCTGTGTTCTTCTGCGAATATCTAAACGAACAGAGGCATAAAATTTCAAGGCATTACCACCAGTAGTGGTCTCGGGATTTCCAAACATAACACCAATTTTCTCACGTAACTGATTGATAAAAAATACCGTACAATTTGTCTTGCTAATTGTAGAGGTTAATTTACGCAGTGCTTGTGACATTAAACGGGCATGTAATCCCATTTTTGAATCCCCCATTTCTCCCTCAATCTCAGATTTAGGAGTTAATGCTGCTACAGAATCAATAACAACTATGTCAATAGCACCTGATCGGATTAAATTGTCTGCAATTTCTAATGCTTGCTCACCATGATCTGGTTGTGAAATAATAAGATTATCAACATCTACACCTAAATTTTCAGCATAAAAACGATCAAAAGCGTGTTCTGCATCAATAAATGCTGCAATTCCTCCAGCTTTTTGTGCTTCTGCAATTGCATGAATAGTTAAGGTTGTTTTTCCAGAAGATTCCGGTCCGTAAATTTCAATAATTCTACCTCTAGGATAACCACCTACACCCAATGCTAAATCTAAACCCAAAGATCCAGAAGATATTGCTTCTACATCTTCAATTTGACTATCCCCCATCTTCATTACCGTACCTTTACCGTAGGTTTTGTCTAACTTATCTAGTGTAAGTTGAAGCGCTTTTAATTTCGCTTCTTTTTCTTTATCTGCTGCCATAAAATCTTCTAAAATAATTTAAAAATAAGAGTTGCTAATTTATAAAATTATAGTTTGTATTTTTAAACATGTAGTAGTTTTTTATCAACCAAATATAAAACTATTACGTTTTAGTAAATAAAAGAAACAAGCCATACATATTGGATAATTTTACTAAACATATTTTTATATTTGAAAAAAAAATAAGATGGTACTAGTTGCAGATGGTGGTTCAACAAAAGTTGATTGGATTGCCATAGATAATAATAACAAAGAAATTTTTAGAGTTCGAACATCAGGATTAAATCCAAATGTGGTTTCCACGTCAGAGCTCCTGTGCAGAATTGAAAGTATTGAAGAATTAAAGCAATATAAAGAAAGTATTAAACAACTATACTTCTACGGAGCGGGTTTGGGAACAGAAACGCCAAAAAAATTATTAAAAGAAATTTTTGAAAAATTTTTTAATAATGCCAAGACAATATTTGTAGAAGAGGATATTCTCGGTGCAGTTTATGCATCTGCAGAAAATAAAAAAGCTATCGTCTGTATTTTAGGAACAGGATCTAATAGCTGTTATTACGATGGAGAAAATATAGAATGTATTTCACCGTCATTAGGATACACTATTATGGATGAGGCAAGTGGCAACTACTACGGAAAGCGATTGTTAAGAGATTACTATTACAAAAAAATGCCTGCTACAATATCTACTTTCTTTGAAAATGAATTCCGTTTAGTACCAGATACCATTAAGTATAATCTTTATAAAGCGGATAACCCAAATAAATATTTAGCATCTTATGCTAAATTTATGTTTGATCATCAGGAAGACGAATACATCAAAAAATTAGTAAAAAATGGATTTAAAAAGTTCTTTAAATTTCATATTACTAACTATAAAAAACCGAAGGATACCCCAATATATTTTATTGGATCTATAGCGTATTATTTTAAAAATATTTTAGAAGAGGTAGCCACGGGAAATGGTTTAGAAATTACAGCTATAGTAAGAAAACCAATTGATAATTTAATAGAATATCATAAAAAACTAAATACAAACCGTTAATAGCGATGCTTTGTATACGTAAAATAAAAGAGCTTCTTTAAAGAAGCTCTTTTATTTTAAAATTTAACCATTTTTATGTGTGGTATGTTATCCTCTAAATATTCATGACCAACTGGATTAAAACCTAAATCTTTATAAAATTTATTCAAATAAGTCTGTGCAGAAAGTGTAATACGTGTAGTGTTGTAATGCGATGATATTGCATGAATAGAGGCATTCATTATATCTTTTCCAAAACCGTGTTTACGCATTTCTTTAGCTACAACAACTCTCCCAATACTAGGTGTATCAAAATAATCACCAGAATTAAATATTCGAGTATACGCAACTATTCTAGAATTGTGGATACCTAAAATATGAAGTGCTTTTTGATCTTTACCATCTATGTCTTGGTATACACAATCTTGTTCTACTACAAATACTTCAGAACGCAATTGTAAAATAGCATAAAGTTCAGTGATGCTTAGAGTATCAAACGTTTTAATTTTTGTAATCATAAATTAAGAACACGATATTTTACGAACTCTATTTGCATGCCTACCACCTTCAAATTCAGTGTTTAAAAATATAGATACAAATCCAAGAGCTTGTTGAAGAGAAACAAAACGCGCAGGTATGGTTAATATATTGGCATTGTTGTGCTGCCTAGTTAATTCTACCAATTCGTTGTTCCAGCACAATGCAGCCCTAACTCCCTGATGTTTGTTAGCTGTCATTTGCGCACCATTTCCACTTCCACATAAAATAATACCCATCTCCGCTTGACCTGACTCTACAGCCTCAGCTGTTGGATGTATAGTGTCAGGATAATCCATACTGTCCTCTGTATTAGTGCCAAAATTAATAACTTTATGGCCTAGTTTTTCTAGAAGTTTAATAATTTCTATTTTATAATCTGTACCTGCATGATCGTTACCGATGGCAATAGTCATAATTTATTGATTTTAATTTAGTTGAAATTACAAAAGTACTATTATTGATGGTTATCAACACCTATTAACAATGGTTTTTTAATATTTTACGTTAAAACATTGATAATTATATTAGTATGTAAATTTTATAAATTGTTAAAAACTAATAATAGTTATTAAAAAATATATTTGATTATCATCATTTTTTTTACAATACCAAATCAAAGATGATTAATGCAACTTTTTTTCTTAATTTTTAATAAAGTTTTATCAACATATAATTTACATTTTATTTACATTAAATTTTTAAAAAATAATAACCAATTTTGCGTTGATTGCTAATTTTAATAAATGTTAATAAATAGAATTATCTCTTGATTTTTATAGTTTTAAGATTTTAAAAATTGTTGATTATTTTTAATAAGTCATTAATACAAAATTTATAGAGCATTTTTTTTGTATCTATTAACAAACTATTATAACCATTATTCTTTTTTTATTTTTTTAAAATTTAAATTTATAATTATATATATTGTTAATAACCTATTTGAAAGTTTACGAATTCCAAAATATTGCCTAGTAAATCGTAGTACTAGTTTTATTTTATAGAATGAATAGTAATATTAAAAAGATACTTCTGTGACAGTGGAGCGTAATGTTATTAACAAGGATTTATGAAAGTTGACTTTCTTTTTTGATAAGATATAAAGTGTCGTTTTTATTAATATCTACTGTGTTTACTGGTGTTTTTAAACTAGTATTAATATTAATTACAATTATTACTATACCCATTATAAAAATGGCTATAAATAAAGCTATTATTTTTTTTAAATCTTTCATTCGAATAACACTGCAATTATATAGACGTAATAATTCACAAATTGTTACATTTTTTTTATGATTTTTTTAACAACCTATTCTTTTGTTCTTTTTTTTATGCTTGTAATTAAGTGGGTCTTAATTTTTAGTACCAAATATCAACAACAATCGCTTAGATTATATTGTGGCATTTAAAGTGTGTTATATTAATTTTAACAAACTTTTATTTGTATTTTGGTACTTAATTATAAGATGAAAGATTAATGAGTAGGAAGAAAAAAATCTACAAGAAAAAAGGTAAAGTAATAAAAGATCTCACCAGGAATATATTCAAAATATTTAATACAGATAGTAATAAGCTTTTTAATTACAAGCAAATTGCTGCAAAACTAAATATCAGTGATTCCGATGGTAAGACGCAGATTTTAAAAAAGTTAGTTGAATTAGCCGCAGCTAATAAAATAATCGAGGTAGAACGCGGTAAATATAAAATTAATGAAGACAGAAAGTATCACATAGGTACCTTAGATGTGACTTCTAATGGAAATGCATATTTTATTTGTGATGATTTTCAAAATGATATTTTTGTTCCAGCCGTAAACCTTGGAAAAGGTCTTCACAAGGATACAGTTAAAGCCTACATCTACAAAAAGAAACGCAGTAACAAACTCGAAGCCGATGTTGTTGAAATTATTGAACGTTATAAGTTGGAGTATGTTGGAGTTCTTCAGATGCATAAAAACTTTGGATTTGTCATCCCGGATAATTCTAAAATGTACGCTGATATTTTTATATCACAAGGCAAATTAAATGGTGCTAGTGATGGCGATAAAGTTGTTGCTTGTATTACAGATTGGCCAGAGAATTCTAAAAATCCTTTTGGTAAAATTACACAACTTCTCGGCAAACCAGGAGAGCACAATACTGAAATTCATTCTATTTTGTTGGAATATGGTTTACCCTATGAATTTCCTCCGGAAATTGAGAAGGAAGCGCAAAGTCTGCCCATAGAAATTACAGCTTCTGAAATAAACAAACGAAGGGATATGCGCGAAGATGTAACATTTACCATTGATCCCAGAGATGCAAAAGATTTTGATGATGCACTTTCTTTTACACCATTAGAAAATGGAAATTATGAAATTGGTATTCATATTGCAGATGTATCTCATTATTTGCAGCCTAATACAAAATTAGATATGGAAGCTTACGATCGTGCTACCTCTGTTTATTTGGTAGATCGCGTTGTACCAATGTTACCAGAGATGTTGTCTAATGGTGTTTGTTCCCTTAGACCACAAGAAGAAAAATTAACATTTTCTGCTGTTTTCGAAATTACGGAAAAAGCACAAATCGTTAACCAATGGTTTGGTAGGACAGTTACTTTTTCAGATCGAAGATTTGCCTATGAAGAAGCGCAGAGTGTTATTGAGACTCAATCTGCAACAATACCAGCCACTGTTTCTTTAACAGGAGAGGCATATGAAATAGAGTCACCAATTACAAATGCCATTCTGACTATGAACAATTTGGCTAAAATTATGCGTAAAAAACGGATGAAAGAAGGTGCAATATCTTTTGATAAGGTAGAGGTTAAATTTACCCTTGATGCCAATGCAAATCCTACCGGAGTATTTTTCAAAGAAGCTAAAGATGCCAATAAACTAATTGAAGAATTCATGCTTTTAGCTAATCGTAGAGTAGCAGAGTTTATAGGTCTTCAAAAGGGTAAACCTTCTAAAAATACTTTCATTTATCGTGTGCATGACGAGCCTGATGTGGAGAAACTGGCAGCACTGCAAAATATTGTTAGTAAATTCGGATATAAAATTAATACAGATACTAAAGAGTCTACTTCACAAAGTCTCAACAAATTACTAAAAGAAGTACATGGTAAAGGAGAAGCTAATCTAGTGGAAACCTTGGCAATTAGATCGATGAGTAAAGCAGAATATACAACGCATAATATTGGACATTATGGTTTAGCTTTTGATTATTATTCACATTTTACCTCGCCAATACGTCGATATCCCGATGTAATGACACATCGTTTATTGCAACACTACTTAGATGGAGGAATTTCCCCAAAAGATGAATTGTACGAACAGCGATGCAAGCATTCTTCTCAAATGGAAGAATTGGCTTCCAAGGCTGAGCGTGAGTCTATCAAATACATGCAAGTTAAGTACATGCAAGATCATAAAGATCAAGAGTTCGAAGGGGTTGTATCTGGCGTTACAGAATGGGGTATATACGTGGAAATTACATCTAATAAATGTGAAGGTATGGTTCGTATTAGAGATATTTCAGACGACTATTATATTTTTGATGAAAAGCAGTATGCTGTGGTTGGTCAATCTACAAAAGCTATAATTCAATTGGGGGATGAGGTAACTGTAAAAGTTAAAAATACAGATTTGGAACGAAAGCATTTGGATTTTTCTCTTGTGAACCATTAATATTTGGTGTAGACAATATTTTTAATTTATTTGCATTTTATTAGTAGTGTATTAATTGATAATTTACGTAATATTACCATATTAAATTTATGTTTAAAATAGATAAAATGAAACGAGTTCTTATACTATTGTTAATATTTACTATTGGTAGCGCAACAGCACAGTCTTCAATAACCCAGAAGTTAGGTCCTTTTAAAGAACTGAAGGTGTACAATGGTATTGATGTTGCGTTGGTGAAAAGTAATAAAGTAGAGGCAGTAATCTCAGGAGAAAAGGCATCAAAAGTTAAATTTAAAGCAGACAATAATCGCTTAAAAATTATGCTTAATTTTCCGGAAACCACTGCAGATGGTAAAGCAAAAATTACTTTATATTACAACCAAGACATTGCCATTATAGATGGCAATGAAGGTGCTATAATTACTAGTAGCATGATAGAGCAAGAGAAAATAGAGATTAAAGGACAAGAAGGGGCTTTTATTAATATAGTTGTAGCCGTTAAACATTTAAAAGTTAAAAGTACCTCTGGCTCTGTGATAAAGCTAAGTGGTACTGCAAAAAATCAATACGTCGATGTTGATTTAGGTGCTAACTATCACGGATATAATCTTTCGGTAAGCGCTATGAATGTTGTAAGAGCTGGTTCTGGAGCTAAAGCTGAGGTGGATGCAGGAGAAACTTTAGATGCAAAAGTTTCTTTTGGAGGAACCATCTTTTACAAAGGTAATCCTGATGTTTTAGTTGATAAAAAAGTTATCGGTGGGGTAATAAAGCAACGAAGTTAATTTTTGTATATTTGCATAAATTTAATAAGATAAAATGTATTCAACTACAATTTTTTTAGGAATTATCGGACCATGGCAAATAGCTATTATAGTTGTGCTGGTAGTATTAATGTTTGGAGGCAGAAAAATACCCGAGCTTATGAAAGGTTTAGGAACAGGAATAAAAGAATTTAAAGACGCTACCAAAAATGATGATGACGATAATGGTAGTTTGGACAAAAAATAAGAAAAAAAGCGATTCTCTCAGAATCGCTTTTTTTACGTCTTGTTATTCTTCACTTTCCTTATTCTCATTTGCCTTTTTCATTGCTTCACCAATTTGATTACTAGCTGTAAAACTTGCAATCATATTATTAAGCATGTCACTTCCTGCTTGTGGTGAGTTTGGTAGTAGAATTAAGTTACTATTGGTATCTGCTCCTATAGACTGAAGTGTGTCGTAATGTTGTGTTACAACTATCAAAGCAGATGCCTCTTGGCTGTTTATACCTACTTTATTCAATACCTCTACTGATTCTTCCAGTCCCCTTGCTATTTCTCTTCGTTGATCTGCAATCCCTTGTCCTTGTAATCGTTTACTTTCTGCCTCCGCTTTTGCTTTTTCCACAATCAAAATTCTTTGTGCGTCTCCTTCATACTGTGCTGCTACTTTTTCCCTTTCGGAAGCATTAATTCTGTTCATAGCCTCTTTTACTTGTGCGTCGGGGTCTATATCTGTAACTAACGTTTTTATAATGTCATAGCCATATTCCATCATTGCATCATTTAGTTCACTTTTAACTGCTATAGCAATATCGTCTTTTTTAACAAAAACGTCATCTAATCGCATTTTTGGGACCTCTGCACGTACCACATCAAATACGTAGGATGTTATTTGATCTTGCGGATAGTCTAACTTATAGAAAGCATCATATACCTTTGTCTTAATAACTTTATATTGAACAGAGACCTTGAGTTTTACGAAAACATCATCTAGGGTTTTTGTTTCTATAATGACATCTAATTGTTGTATTTTTAAACTTAATTTTCCAGCTATTCTGTCCACCACGGGTATTTTTAGATGTAAACCAGATTGTCTAATGCTTTGAAATTTACCGAATCGTTCAACAATGGCTGCCGTTTGTTGTTTAACAATAAAGAACGCTGCTAATACGAATAGTATTGCAAAGAATAATAGAGGTGCATAAAAGATCATATTTTATTTTTTAAGAATTAACTACTATGTTAAAAATACAACATAATATGCCTATATGACGTTATTTTTTTTAAATGTTACATTTTTATTGTTTTATATTTGTGAAAACAATAATCAAATGGATTTACTTCAACAACACGCTACCGTAATTTTAATTCTTGTATTTTTAATTGTTACATTTTTACAGTCTGGTATAGATAAAGTAACCGATTGGAGTGGTAATGTAAGTTTCATAAAATCCCATTTTAGTGCCTCTCCTTTAAGAAATATGGTGCCATTATTAGTTGCTGTAATTTTAGTTTTGGAACTTCTTTCAGGAGCATTTATGTTCGTGGGGATATTTACACTTTTAACTACTGGGGATACAGGTTTGGCTATATCTGGTATGCAATTGTCTGCTGTATCGTTAATCTGTTTATTAATTGGCCAACGTTTAGCTAAAGATTATGCAGGTGCCATGACGCTTGCTGTTTACTTTATTATTGTGATTTTAGGTTTATATTTTATAAATAATTAAAATCTATTTATTTTTAATTTAATATCAATTATACTTATTAATAATATCTATTTTAAAGTGTTTTAAGACGTTTTTAAAAAAAAATAATAGAGTACCTTCCATTTTATTGATTAAGGCTTAAATACCTCTTATATTTCTTAATCTTTTTTTTGTACGACGAATATATTGGAAGAATACTCTTTGCTTCTTCTTGCCTTTAAATTTGATATGAAACCACGATATACACCCCTACACAGAGGTAATTTGATTTGTTTGTATTGTTCACTTAATATGGATACATAATAAGAATCAAATTGCATTCCTTTAATTTTAATAATTTCCATATTTATTTCCTTAAATATACGTTTTAACGATTTTTTAGAAAAATGCCATATGTGTCTTGGTACATCATATGCTGCCCAAAACGAACCGTAGTATGTTGCATCATAACTCTTGTAATTTGGTACAGCAACGATTAAGTATCCATTTGGTTTCAATAATCTTTTAATCTTATCTAAATATTCATTTATATTTTCTATGTGCTCTAATACGTGCCATAAGGTAATGATGTCGTATTTTTTACCTTTTAGCTGATGAATATCATTTTGCAATATAATTTCTTTCTCTGCTGCAATTTCTCTTGCTTTTTTATTTGGTTCAATACCTTCCGTCATCCAACCATTACTTTTACATATTTTTATAAATTGACCAGTTCCTGCACCAATATCCAAAATATTTTTTTCTTTTGTTTTTAAAGAGTTTATTAATTTTAGTTTTCTTTTTAGCGTAATTTTTTTTACTTTTTGGTAAAGATACTCTACAAGATTTTTTGTATCATCCGTATGGGAAATGTACTTCTCACTCGCATAATACTTGTCTATATTTTTAGGGTTTGGCGTGGTTTTTAGTACGTCGTATTCCTTGTAGTAAATGAGACTAAATTCTTCGTTACTTATAGAATAATCTTTACAATCTAAATAGTGTTTTCCGGATGCTTCGTTTAAAATCAATGTATTTAATTTTGATGTTCCACGGGGAACATTATTTATTATTAAATTATATAATTGTTCCACGGGGAACATTTGTATTCTACGAATAAAAAAGAATTCCGAACGGAATTCTTTTTGTAAAGCTTTTAATTTATCTACCCATATAAACAAGTAGTACTGATATATCCGAGGGAGATACTCCGCTTATTCTACTTGCTTGTGAAATGGATGTTGGTTGAATTTTACTTAATTTTTCTCGTGCTTCATATGATAAAGATTTAACTTTTTCATAATTAAATGTTGCAGGTATCGGTACATTCTCTAACCTATTTAATTTATCGGCATTACTTTTTTCTTTTTTAATATACCCAGAATATTTTAAATGAATTTCTACTTGTTCAATTATTTCAGAATCAATATTATTATTTTGAATGTATTGTTGTATACTATCTATGTCCTCTAGGTCTTTGAATTTTAGCTGTGGGCGGGAAGCAATTTTGTATACTTTCATGCTTTGTGTAATTACAGCAAGATTTTTTTCTTCAAGAATTGGGTTTATTTCTTCCTTTGTGACACTTAAATTTTTTAGAAAATCTATAAAAGATTCTGTTTTTTTAATTTTTGTAGATACACGATCTAACCTCTCTTGCCTAGCTAATCCAATATCAAATGATTTTTTAGTTAATCTAATATCTGCATTATCCTGGCGTAATAGCGTTCTATATTCCGCACGTGATGTAAACATTCTGTAAGGTTCTTCTGTTCCTTTTGTTATCAAATCATCAATGAGAACTCCAATATAAACTTCGTTCCTTTTAAGTATGAATGCTTCTTTATTTTGTGTTTTCAAGGCAGCGTTTATTCCTGCCATTAAACCTTGTGCAGCAGCTTCTTCGTAACCAGTTGTTCCGTTTATTTGTCCTGCAAAAAATAAATTGGATACTAATTTTGTTTCTAAATTATGTTTTAATTGTGTTGGTGGAAAATAGTCATATTCTATAGCATACCCATATCGCAAAAATTTCACGTTTTCAAATCCGTCAATCGCCCGTATTGCTTTGTCTTGGATATCCTCTGGTAAAGATGTCGAAAAACCGTTAACATATATTTCTACGGTTTCCCATCCTTCTGGTTCAACAAATATTTGGTGTCTCTCCTTTTCAGAAAAGCGATTGATTTTATCCTCTACGGATGGGCAGTATCTAGGCCCAGTGGATTGTATTCTACCATTAAACATCGGTGATCTTTCAAATCCTTCACGAAGTAATTCGTGTACCTTTGGATTAGTATAAGTTAGATAACATGATCTTTGTTTTTTTAGCGCTGTGGTTGTATGGAGATACGAGAATTTCTCCGGGTTTTGATCGCCTGGTTGCTCTGTCATTTTACTGTAATCAAGAGATCTGCTATCTACTCTGGGTGGTGTGCCCGTCTTCATTCTTCCAGATTCGAATCCCATTTGTACAAGATCTTCTGTTATTCCTGTCGATGAACCTTCTCCTGCCCTACCTCCACCAAATGTCTTTTCACCGATGTGTATTTGACCATTTAAAAATGTTCCTGCCGTTACAATTACTGTTTTTGCTGAAATGGTCAAACCAAGCGCTGTTTTTACTCCTGTTATTTTATTTCCTTCAAATACCAATCCATTTACAGAGTCTTGATAAAAATCTAAGTTTTCTGTTTGTTCGAGCATTGTTCTCCAGCAAGCAGCAAACTCCATCCTATCAGATTGAGCTCTTGGGCTCCACATTGCTGGTCCTTTTGATTTATTTAGCATCTTGAATTGGATAGCTGTTTTATCCGTAACGATAGCGCTATACCCACCCAATGCATCAATCTCTCTTACTATTTGACCCTTTGCAATACCACCCATAGCTGGATTGCAGCTCATTTGTGCAATATTTTGTAGGTTCATGGTAATAAGAAGTGTGTGCGCACCTAAATTTGCACTAGCTGCAGCTGCTTCACTTCCTGCATGTCCACCACCAACTACAATTACGTCATATTTCGTATTAAATAAACTCATAGTATTAATTTCGTTCCACGTGGAACTGCTTATATTTTATGTAATAATTGTAAACAATCGTTTTCTTTTTCACGCATTTTTTCTTTTTCTTCTTCGCTTTTGTCTTTATACCCCATGTAATGTAAAATACCATGGATAAGTACACGATGAAATTCTTCCTGAAAAGAAACCTGATAGATTTTCGCATTCTCTTCTACCCTTTCGATAGAAATAAATATATCCCCACTTATTTCTTTTCCCATCGTATAATCAAAACTAATAATATCCGTAAGTGTATCATGTTGTAAATACTCCATGTTTATTTTGTGTAGATACTTGTCGTCACAAAAAATGTAGTTAATTTCACTGTAGGTAAAGTCGTTTTTATGAATACACGATGCTATCCAATCTGAGGTTTTTTGCGAATCTTTTAATTGAAATTGCGTTTCAAAATTAAAGTTTATCATTTCTTAAGGTAAATAAGGTTGTGTTATTTTCACTCCTTCTTAAAAAATTACGGTACTATACTTTGAAATGTATTCGTTATAGAAGTATAATATTTAGATTTTATCGGATGAATTGAAATATAATTGAACCTTTTTTTTGTATTTCTGCTGCAAAGGTAAGGATTGTCTATTTAATATTTCATTCTGATTGTAAAACAAGCTTTTATATTTGAGTTTTTTATTGGGATTTTCATTAAACTCTTTTTTATTAGAATTGGTTTTTCTTTGTTTTTCTTTTCCTTGTTCTAAATTGGCAGTATCTAATTTTAGAAGCTCATAATTTAATTTTTTCATCACTTCTAAATTTTCTTTGGTAAATCCTTTTTCTAAAATTTTATTTTCTAGGTTTTCTAATTCCTGAATTGCTTTTTTTGCCTTTGCATCTCCACTACCATTACTTCCTTTTTGTAGCAACTCTTCTAAACTTTGTCTTAGTTTACTTTGTTCTTTGTAAATTTCAAATAATTCTCCGTCCATGTCATCTTCTCCTTTATTACTATTTCCCTTTTCTCCATCTTTCCCTGTGTTTTCTTTTTTTCCTTTTTCTCCTTTCTTTATTCCATCCTCCATTTTTTGAATTAACGATTCTTGTTTCTGTATGATGTCTGGTAAACTAAACGAATTGCCCTTACCTTTGCCTTTACCCATTCCTTCTTTTGGGTTTTGCATCGCATCTAATGTATTACTAAGTATATCTGCTAATGTATTTGCAGAAGTCATAACATATTGTTGATTTGAACCGCCTGCGGTCATTCTATTTTCAACAAAATTTTCTAGGGATTGATCAAGATTATAATGTGTATTTGCAAGCTCATTTTGTATGGTACTGCTAATTTCAGGAACGCGCATAGATAAGGTAAATAAACTATCGTCTATGTGTTCAAAATAACGTTTTAACTGGTATTGTTTTTTAATATTTTTTCCAAAGTCAGGATTCGAAGAATTTGTGTTTCGGAAGGTTTCCATTAAAGTTTCTTGGTCAAAAGAGAATAAAAGCAAATTTTCTAAAATTTGGCGTAGACTTTCCATATCTTCTTCTTGCATCTCCGCACTCATTGCCTCCATGGATTGTTTCATCTTAGCACTCATTTCTTTCATTTTTTTTGAAGAGCTCCTTTGATTCTTTTTCGCTTTTTCATTGTTATTTTGCTCTAAGTTAGACAAAGACTCTTCTAATTCTTTGGATATCTCTTTTTCTAAGTTTTCCATTTCTGGAAGTGCCATGGGGTCTTTTAAACTTTCATTGTCTTTTTTGAGCTTTTCAAGTTCTTCTTGTATGTCTTTGAATGCTTTATTTATATCTTTTTGTTTTTCAATCGAAGTATCATTGTTTTCAAGCTTTTCTTGTGATTCACTTAACTTTTCTAATTTATTTGCTATTTGATTCATTTTTTGTTCGACATAATAGCGCTTTGTCATTTCTAGTATTCTTTCTAAACTTCGCTCTTTTTGCTTGTTTTGCGCGGCTAATTCCTTGGTCTTTTTGACAAGATCCTCTTTATTTAATTTTTCTGCTAATTTTTCAAGTTCTTTTAGAAGTTCCTTTTCTTTATTGATTTTTTCAAGTTCTTCGATTCTCTTTTTTAAATTTTCTTTTTTTTCTTGAAGTGTTTCTTTCTGAGGTTCTTTTTCATCTAGATTTTCCTTAAGTAGGTTCGTTTGCCGTTTCATTATTTGTTGGTATTGTTTTTGGCGTTCGAGTAATTTTTTTATATTTTTTTGGTCATTCCAGCTTAAGTTTGTTTTATTTTGAAGATCTTCTTGGATTTTAGTTAAGTCTTGTACTGTCTTTTTTTGCGAGGTGATAGATTTTTCTAATTTATTTAAATATTCCCTCTGTTCCTCTAATAACTCCTCTTCTATTATTGCTTCCGATTTTTGCTTGTAATAAAATATTCTACTTTTGGATGCCTTACTACCGTTTACTCTATCGTTATCATAAACTTTAAAATATATCTCATAGTTACTATTTTCCTTCAGTTTTATGTTATTTGGAAATTCAAAATAAAAGTTTTGAATCGAATTATTTTCGATACCTATTGGAACAACAGTGCTTTTATCAGTATTTACTTCTCTATAGATAAGTTCTAACTTTTGTAGGCCATAATCATCAGAAATTGTGCCTAAAAACTGAGCATTTCCCCTAGATATACTGTCAATATTTGAGGTCACTGATATTTGTGGTACTAGATCTTTTACCGTGGTAATGTAAAATTGTAAATTTTCGTAGTTTGTTAAGTTACTATTCGATGTAGAAATCTTATACGGCAAATCGTTCATTATTTTTTTTGTAAAACTATAATCGCCATTGTTGTCTTGTTGAAAATACTTTTTAAGTTTATTAGAACTAAATGTAACGCTATCGGTATCAGTCGTTTTTACATTCCAAGTTATCGTTGTTCCTTGTGGAACATCCATGGTACCTGAATTTGAAATTGTTTTATTCTTTCTTTTGGTATACTTAGGATATCTAATATTAAGAGTAATGTTTTGGATAGAAGGAGTTTTTATCGTTTGGATTTGATAAACATTAGACCCAACACCATTTGCTGAGACACGAAAGGATGTATTTTCAGAAATATTTTCAAAAAGATAATAAAAGTTACCTGCAGATGATTTTTGAAGGTAATATTCCTGATTATTGTAGTATATTTTAGCCTCTTCAGGGACAATAGTACCAATGGTTTTTATACCAACTTTTAGGCTATTTCCCTGCAATACCTTTAGGTTTCTATTGGTTACTAAAAATTCGAATGGTGCAGGTGGAGTATAAGCTGTTTTATAGTCTAAAACTCTATCCAAACTTTGGTTTAAATTTTTTTCAATTCCCGAAAGTCGCGTTACTCCCCATATACAAATAGGAATCAATAAATATATACCATATTTCAAACCTGAAGAAAAATTAATAGCCTTTCCAAATGATATTGGTTGGATAGCGTTTGATTTTTGTTCTATACTAGCCAGTAGCAGATCTGAGGAGTCCTTTTTGTTGCTTAACTGTATGATATTCAGTAATTTATCTTTAATTTCAGGAAAATGATTACCGATTATTTTAGAGGATTCTTCTATAGAAATTCCCTTTTTTAGCCCTATTAGTTTGAAAATTGGAAATGCAATAAAACGCAGTAATAGAATAAATTCTACAAGCACAAAGATTCCAAATAGTAAAGTTCTAAACGATGGTTGCAGCCATAAAAAGTACTCAATAAACATTGTAATAAATAGATATACCAGTCCTAGTGTAAGGAAAAGTATAGTTCCTTTTATAAGTTCATTGGTGTAATATTTTTTACTAAACTGTTTTAGTTTTTTATAATCGTATCGTAAGCGCTCATATCACTTATAAAAATACAACATTTAAAGTAAAGAAGTACTACCCTAAAAAATGCGTTATGTTAATTTTATCGATAAATACATATTTAATTCTCTAGATAATTTCACACTTTACACCGTATAAGTATCTTTGCAGATAGGATTTAATTAGAATATAAACTATAAGAAATGTCAGATTTAGTAAGAGTACGATTTGCACCAAGTCCAACAGGACCTTTACACATGGGCGGGGTTAGAACTGCTTTATTCAACTACTTATTTGCAAAAAAGTATGATGGAACCTTTATTCTTCGAATTGAAGACACCGATCAAACTCGTTATGTTGCTAATGCTGAACAATATATAATTGATGCTTTAAAATGGTGTAATATCACTATTGATGAAGGCCCAAACATCCATGAAAAATACGGTCCTTATCGTCAGTCAGAGCGTAAAGAAATTTATAAAAAATACGTAGATGAGTTAGTAGCAAAAGGATGCGCTTACTATGCTTTTGATTCTTCAGATGACCTGGATAAACACCGAAAAGACCATGAAGAAAAGGGTAAAACTTTTATTTACAACTGGCACAATAGAAACAAACTTCAAAATTCTTTAGCACTAGCAGAGGATGTCGTTAGTGCAAAAATTAAAAATGGAGAAAAATACGTAATCCGTTTCAAGAGTCCTGAAAACGAAACAATTCAATTGGTAGATGAAATTCGCGGTACGATTACCATCGATACAAATACCTTAGATGATAAAGTATTATTTAAATCGGATGGAATGCCTACCTATCACCTCGCTAATATAGTAGACGATCATTTGATGCAAATATCTCATGTAATTCGCGGAGAGGAGTGGTTGCCTTCGCTCCCACTTCACATACTTTTGTACAAAGCTTTTGGTTGGAATCCTCCAAAATTTGCTCATTTACCACTTATTCTAAAGCCTGTAGGTAAAGGAAAATTAAGTAAAAGGGACGGTGATAAATTAGGTTTTCCTGTTTTTCCATTGGCGTATACTAACCCGAAATCAGGAGAAGTTTCTTCAGGGTACAAAGAAGAAGGTTACTTTCCAGAGGCTTTTGTTAATATGCTCGCTCTATTAGGTTGGAACCCAGGTACAGAGCAAGAAATATTTTCTATGGAGCAATTAATTGCGGCATTTGAGTTGGGTCGCGTAAGTAAATCAGGAGCAAAGTTTAGTCCGGATAAAACAAAATGGTTTAACCAGCAATATTTACAGCAAAAATCTGCCACAGAATTGGCCAACCTTTATTCCGTAATTCTTGAAAATAGAGGAATTTCTAGAGAAATGTCGTACGTTAAAAAAGTTGTTGCTTTAGTAAAAGAGAGAGCTGTATTTGTTTCTGATTTTTGGCAACTATCCGATTTCTTTTTTGAGACTCCAAAAGCATACGACCCAAAAGCAGTTAAAAAACAATGGAAAGAGAACACTCCTAGTTTAATGACTGAGGTAGGTGAAGTGATTCAAAATATAGACGACTTTACTTCTGAAAATACCGAGAATTTGATTAAAGAATGGATCACTAAGAAAGAAATAGGTTTTGGTAAAGTAATGCAACCACTTCGATTGAGCTTAGTTGGCGCTTTGAAGGGGCCACATCTTTTTGATATTATGGAAATGATTGGAAAAGAGGAAACTATCCATAGAATTGAAGTAGCAATAAAGGAATTATCTCAAGAATAAAGAAATTAAAATTTTCTTTTTTAGTGGTTAATTTCTTTAATAGAAGTGCTAAATGTTTCTAAATCAGAATTTCTAGCTACTAGTTGTATTGCTTTAGAACAAATCTTATCAATATTATCGGTGGAAAAATGAAGTGCGACCGCTATTTTTCGCAATAGATGTACTTGTTCCTTTTCCACGTGATCATTAGCAAAAACCATACGTGTTAAACGATGTAGTCTTTCGATGCGTTCTTCATAACTTACTGGAGGGTTTACCGGGAATTTTTCGGGATTTTCCAATATTTTTTCATATTCCACTGCGCTTATATGTAATTTTTTAGCAGCACGATCTAGCAAAATTTTTTCTCCTTCTGAAATAATATTATCGGTCTTAGCAATTTTTACGATACTTGCAAAGTGTCCAATTTCTTGTTTGTGTTGTCCGCTTGCATATAAATCTGAAATAGCCATAGCTTCTCGGTCTTTAAAAATTTAAAAGTAATCACTAAGCATCTAGAATAATACATGACGTAATAATTACTTTGGTGTAAAAAAGTAATAGTACAATTTACAATTATTTTTTCTGATACAAAAGTTAATTCTTTATAAGAAATACCAATTCTAAACACGTGTTTAGAATAGTTTTTTAAAGCGTTTTTTTTACCTCTTAGGTATATTGGTCTATCTAGAGAAAAAACCCTTAAAATCGTAGTAAATAGCGTATTTAAACCCTAAAAATAAAATTTAAGGATTTGTGTTCAAAAAAACGTAGAAGACCATTAAATAATAAAATTATTATACCTTAAAGAAATTTTACGTGTAAAATCATTTTGTCAATAGTAAAAATAAAACTAGATGAAACAAAGTTTAAGTTATTATATCTGTTTGTTTATTATTCGGTTGAAAGGGATAAAAAGCAACTTTTCTAAAGACCCAATAAATTTAAAAAAAGTTAGAAAAGGAGATATTCATCATCCGAAAACATTTTTTTACCAGAAAAACAGTCTGCGTCGCTTTACAATATCAGATTCCTCTATTACCGAGGTTGCTACATCTAAGAATTCAGAAAAACTAGTCCTTTTTATACATGGTGGGGCATTCATTTCAGGTCCAAAAGCACATCACTGGAATGCTGTGAAGAACATAGCTAAAAACACAAATCATGCAGTTTGGATGTGTGACTACCCAAAGGCTCCAGAGAGCAATATAGAGGATATTTCAAGAAATATAGATGCAATTTACGCTACTGCTGTAAAAAAATATCCTACTACAGCTATTACCCTTTTAGGGGATTCTGCTGGTGGTACTTTAATTACGACATTAGTTCAACGGTTACTAGCACAGAATTGTAAACTTCCAAAACGAATTATTTTAGTTTCTCCTGTAATGGATGCGACTTTTACCAATCCTGCTATTAATGCTGTTGACAAAACCGATCCAATTTTATCTAAAAAAGGAGTCTTCAGTGCAAAGAAATTATGCGCTAATGATCGTTTAAAAGACCCAATAATTTCACCAAACAATGGAGATTATCATAACTTCCCTCCTACTTTTTTATTCTTAGCAGAGAATGATATTACGTATCCTGATCAATTAATCGCACTTCAGAAACTACAAAAAGCTAAGGTAGCTGTTTTTCCAATATTCGGTTATAACATGCCCCATATATGGCCATTTTTACCTGTTATGAAAGAAGCTAGAGTAGCATTGCAAAAAATAATTTCTATACTTAACCAGAAATAATCCCCTTTATTTATTTTTTCATTGGTAACCTATTACTAGTATACGTATGAAAGATTAGACAAAGTAATACTATAACTTTATTTAAAAATATTAGACGATATTCCAAACTAGGAAATGCCATCAAATAGAAAAAATGCTCGTTTTGTTGGGAAGTAAACTTTTGAACGTAGTACTTCATGGTTAATTGCTAAAAACAACCTACAAGTCTGCTATTTACAAACCTTCTATTTTATTTCCATTAATAATAGCCTTATTTTTGTGCAAATTTTTTTCTGTTGAGCAAGCAAACCATTGTTAATCATTACCAACAATCTTCTAAAGTTAAAAAGATTGTTGCGCAATTTAAACAAGATGCAAACCAATTTCAAATTACGAATTTGGTGGGATCTTCGTTATCTTTTGTAATTTCTGAGTCTTTTAAGCAAGTTGTTAAACCTTATCTTTTTATTTGTAATGATAAAGAAGAAGCAGCATATTACTTGAATGATTTAGAACAATTATTAGGTGAAAAGAATGTTTTGTTTTATCCTGGCTCTTACCGAAGACCCTATCAAATTGAGGAAACGGATAATGCGAATGTATTACTTCGATCTGAGGTTTTAAATCGTATTAATTCTAGAAGAAAACCTGCTGTAATTGTTACCTATCCTGCTGCTTTATTCGAAAAGGTAGTAACCAAAAAGGAACTAGAAAAAAGCACACTTAAAGTTTCTGTTGGAGATCAAGTTTCCCTCGACTTTATTAACGAGGTTCTTTTTGAGTATAATTTTAATCGCGTAGATTTTGTTACCGAACCAGGTGAATTTTCGGTACGCGGAGGTATTATTGATGTATTTTCTTTTTCTAATGATATTCCGTATCGAATTGAATTTTTTGGTGATGAAATCGATAGTATTCGAAGTTTTGATGTTGAAACACAACTTTCTAAAGAAAAATTAAAGAAAGTTAGTATTATACCAAATATAGAAAACAAAACTTTACAAGAGCACAGAGAAAGTTTTTTAAAATACATTCCTAACGACTCGGTAGTGTTGGTGAGAAATAGCACACAATTAAACAATCGTTTAGATGCATTTTTTGATAAAGCCACAACTGCTTTTGCTGCATTATCTAAAGAGCTTAAGCATGCGCAACCGAAAACATTGTTTTGCAACGGAACAGAAATTACGACCCAGCTTCAAACGTTTACCATAGCCGAAATTTCTTTTCGATCGGAATTAAAATCTGAAAACCCGGAAAAAGATGTTCGCTTTCACATGAAACCGCAACCTTCTTTTAATAAACAGTTCAACTTACTGATTGATAATTTAAAAGAAAATGATGCTAAAGGGTTTTCCAATTTTATTTTGTGTGCAAATGACAAACAAGTACAGCGATTTCAAGATATTTTTAACGATGCTGATCAAACTGTTCCATACCAAGCATTGGTGTTTCCTCTATACCAAGGTTTTGTAGATGAAGAGGCTAAAATCGCTTGTTATACCGATCACGAAATATTCGAACGGTATTATAAATTCCGCCTAAAAAATGGCTATGCAAAAAAACAATCAATTACCTTACAGGAGCTTACCAAACTGGAAGTTGGAGATTATGTTACACATATAGATCACGGTGTTGGAAAGTTTGGAGGCTTACAAAAAATTGATGTTGAGGGTAAAAAACAGGAAGCGATAAAATTAGTGTATGGAGATCGTGATATTTTGTATGTAAGTATTCATTCTTTACATAAAATTTCCAAATTTAATGGAAGAGACGGAAAACCACCAAAAATATATAAACTTGGCTCTGGCGCTTGGAAAAAAGTAAAGCAGAAAACAAAAAAACGCGTAAAAGAAATTGCTTTTAATCTCATAAAATTATACGCAAAAAGAAGGTTAGAGAAAGGTTTTGCTTTTGGACCGGATACGCACATGCAACATGAACTAGAAGCTAGTTTTCTATACGAAGATACTCCAGATCAGTTTTCTTCTACCCAAGATGTTAAAAGGGATATGGAAAGAGAACAACCTATGGATAGATTGGTCTGTGGAGATGTTGGCTTTGGAAAAACAGAAGTTGCCATAAGAGCTGCTTTTAAAGCGGTAGATAACGGCAAACAAGTTGCGGTACTTGTTCCAACCACTATTTTGGCTTTCCAACATTTTAAAACCTTTTCTAAACGCTTAAAAGAGTTTCCGGTTACTGTAGATTATTTAAATAGATTTAGAACAGCAAAACAACGTAAAGGAGTCTTAGAAGGGATTTCAAACGGAAGTGTTGATATTGTTATCGGAACGCATCAACTTACCAACAAAAATGTTCAATTTAAAGATTTAGGCTTGTTAATTATTGATGAAGAACAGAAATTTGGAGTTGCCGCAAAAGACAAACTTAAAACAATTAAAGAAAACGTTGATACGCTTACCTTAACAGCGACACCGATACCAAGAACCTTGCAGTTTAGTTTAATGGCAGCAAGGGATTTGTCGGTTATTAAAACCCCTCCACCGAATCGACATCCCATCGAAACTAATGTGATACGTTTTACGGAAGACACCATACGCGATGCCGTTTCTTATGAAATTTCACGAGGAGGACAAGTTTATTTTATTCACAATAGAATTGAAAATATAAAAGAGGTAGCAGGTTTACTACAACGCCTTGTACCAGATGCGAAAATCGCTGTTGGTCACGGACAAATGGAAGGTAAAAAGCTAGAGGAATTAATGCTTGCTTTTATGAATAATGAGTTTGACGTTTTAGTAGCTACTACTATTGTTGAAAGTGGCTTGGATGTTCCGAATGCCAATACTATATTTATAAATAATGCCAATAATTTTGGGCTATCCGATCTGCATCAGATGAGAGGTCGCGTAGGACGATCTAATAAAAAGCTTTTTGTTATTTTATAACTCCTCCATATCACCATATGACGGAAGACGCGAGAAAAAAGATTCAGGCATTAGAGCTTTTTTCTGATCTGGGAAGTGGTTTACACATTGCGATGAAGGATCTAGAAATACGTGGTGCAGGAGATTTACTAGGTGGAGAACAAAGTGGCTTTATAAATGATATTGGTTTTGATGCATACCAAAAGATTTTACAAGAGGCGATTGAGGAGCTAAAAGAGAATGAATTTAAAGATCTGTATCCAATCGATCATGATACCGTTAAAGAGTATGTTAAAGAGGTGCAAATTGACACCGATTTTGAAATTTTATTTCCAGACGATTATGTTAATTCTGTAAGTGAAAGACTAATTTTATATAACAAACTTTCTACACTAGAAACAGAGGAGGAATTACAAGTTTTTGAACAAGAAATTACCGACAGATTTGGCCCATATCCTACCCAGGTAGCAGATTTATTAGATAGCGTTCGAATTAAATGGCTTGCTAAGAAAATGGGCTTGGAGAAAGTTATTTTAAAACAAAAGAGATTATTGGGGTATTTTGTTGCCGATCAACAAAGTGATTTTTACCAAACGGAAGCTTTTTCAAAAATGTTGCAATACGTTCAAACGCATCCAAAGAGTTGCGTTATGAAAGAAAAACAAACCAAAACAGGTTTGCGTTTACTGGTAACTTTTATAAAAATTGACTCAATTGCAAAAGCACTAACAGTGTTAAAATCTATTGGATAATACCTATGAATAAAGATCACACTAAAAATATTGGAGGGCTTTTATTAGCAACCTTCTTAATTAGTACTTCAGGAGTATTGGGCAAATATATAGCGATGCCTACGGAGGTAATTATTTGGTGTAGAGCGTTTTTAGCAATGATATTTTTGGGTATTTATTTAACGATAAATAAAGTTAGTCTTGCTGTGAAGTCTCCAAAGCATAAACTTCCTTTTTTACTTGGTGGAATACTAATGGCGATTCATTGGGTTACTTATTTTTATGCACTAAAATTATCGAATGTAGCAATAGGAATGCTTTCTCTTTTTACGTTTCCTGTACTAATTGCATTTTTAGAACCACTTTTTTTAAAGGTAAAATTTAATCCAATACACCTTTTTTTGGTCTTTTAGTCTTTGTAGGGTTATTCATTCTTTCTCCCGAATTTAGCCTAGATAATTCAAGTTTTCAAGGCGTAGTTTTTGGGTTGTTTTCTGCAGTATCCTATGCTATTCGGATACTTATTTTAAAAAAATATGTACTAGAGTATAATGGGGTTTTACTAATGTTTTACCAAACAGTTATTGTTGCAGTTTGTCTTTTTCCTTTTTTATTTATTAAAGATGTTTCCGATATCCAATCCCAACTTCCTTATTTGATAATGTTAGGTTTGATAACTACAGCAATAGGACATAGTTTAATGGTACATTCTTTAAAATTCTTTTCTGCAACCACAACGGGTATTATCGGAAGCATACAACCTGTTTTTGGTATTATTCTTGCTGCTTTATTTCTCGGAGAGATGCCTACCACAAATACTTATATTGGAGGTAGTTTAATTTTAGCAGCGGTTTGTATAGAAAGTATTCGAAGTAAGAAATAAAGACATGAATATAAACTTATGTCACAAAAAGTGAGTATTGCATTTTTTTAAGAAACACGCATGTTTTCGTAATTTCTTTTTACAAATTCTAAAGCAGTCTCTAAGATTTCTCCCATATTGCTACTTCTTTTAAATTGTACATCCTTTGTAAAATTATAGATTTGATTTTTTAATAAATCAATATTTTTTTCTGAAGAAATTACGTCTTTTTTCATGCAATTTATTAGTTCGTTTACACGAGTTTCAGAACTTAGAATACGTTTCGCTACAATAGACCTCTCTTCGATTTTATATTGGTTTATCGAGGCTTCTTGTAGTTTTTGACCTACTAAAGCAACCATTCGAATATTTTCTTTAAAAAATTGTGGATTGTATACTTTAAATTTCCCTTCAAAGCACTGTTGGTCAAAGTCGATAGCTCTTATTTTATAAACCACATGGTCAAAATCATGCGTAGGTACAATTACATAATTATAGGAACGCATATCTCCTAATAATCGTATCATACATCTTTCGTTAAATTTTACAAACTCTTTTGCAATTTGGGCTTTTTCAGACTCGGTACATTTTGGTAGAAAATCACGAATAAAATCGTCCCCTGGAATTCCTGCAATATGTTCTTCAATTAAGGTGTCTTTATAAACCAAAAAGTTGAGGTTATACGGCGATAAAATGTGCTCTAACTCCAAGCCATAAATTCTTGATGCATCTGTTTTTTTGATGTAAAAATGAGTATAATTATCATTTAATACATTTCTAACTTTTACGCGGAAAGGTTTGGAATTTCCAAAAGTACAGTAGTCTATAGCATCAATATTTAAGTAAGGAATAGTTTCCTCATTACCATTGGAATGCAGTAGAGTATACACTTTTTTTAAGCTTAGATCGATTTCTTCTCTTTCGAATTCTGAATAATAGGTTCTTACCCACAAAGTGTCTTCTTCATTTTTATCGTAAACTACGATTGATCCTTGGAAACGAAGTAAGTCATCGTAAAAAATGGGTATTTTAATGTTTCTGCTATGCTCCACTAAATACTCATTTAAAGGATTTATTACAGGAAACGCAGGCTTTTTCTGCGACATTAATTTTTCATTGGATGACATGTATATCTTTTTTGTAAAAATAATCTATTTTAAACTATTCTTATTTTTGTAAGCAAAACTAAGTATCCTTTTGCGAAAAGCCTTAGCTCATTTTTTGCAGAGTTGTTTGTTTACACGGAAAATAATCTACCTGGAAAGGGCTTTATTATCTCTTTCATCTCTAATCCTAGCAATAGCGGAGACATTCTATACACAGGAATATTACAGGAAAAAGCTATAGTATCTAGGTCTTGCTTGTCATTTTCAACTAAAAAGTCAACTATTTTTTGTTCTTCTTCCGTTAAATTATCGAATAACAGGGGTTGAACCGGAAGGTTCTTTTTTGGGATATCCCAATTTAACGCCTCTACTATATCATTCACTGAAGTGATAAGTTGTGCTTGGTTTGTTTTGATGAGATTGTTACACCCTTTACTAAATGCGTCATTATGTCTTCCGGCGAGCGCAAAAACTTCGCGATTATAGGAGTTTGCAATATCTGCAGTTACCAAAGACCCACCTTTTTCTGCAGATTCAATTACCACCGTAGCATCAGCCAACCCTGCTACGATTCTATTTCGTTTTAAAAAGTGTTCTCGTATCGGTTTTTCATCGTGCCAGAAATCGGTTATAAAACCACCATTTTGTTGCACTGCATGCATGTATTTTTTATGTGCTTTCGGATATATTTCCTCCAAGCCATGGGCTAAAACTGCTATATTTTGAAGTTTATTTTTTATCGCGGCATCGTGTGCACATATATCTATTCCGTAGGCGAAACCACTTACAATTATTGGATTATATTCTGCGAGATTTTCTATGAGATTCTTACAAAAATTTCTCCCGTAATTGGTCATATTTCTAGTCCCAACCACTGCTATTATTCGGTCGGATGTAAAATCTATATTTCCATCTTTAAAAATTAGTATAGGAGCATCGATACATTGCTTTAAATTTGTGGGGTAATCCACATCTTCATAATATACAAAAGTGTAATCAGAGTTCTCTAAGAATTCCAGTTCAAGCATCGCTTTTTCGTATGCCTTTGGATCTAATAGTGATGCAATGGTATGTTTACCAATTCCGGGTATTTTTGCTAAAGTTTGTTGGTTCTCTAGAAATATTTGTTCAGGACTTCCAGTAGCATGGATAAGCTTTTTAGCAGTAATATCTCCAACGTGTTTAGCTACTTGCAGCCTAAGTATAGCTAACAATTTTTCTTTTTTCATAGTGCAATTATTTGATTTCCAAGATACAAAAAACTGTTAATAAGTATTGAAGAAAAACCAAACACAAGTCTATAAAATTATTAGATTTGTTACTATGACATTAGCCAACTACATAAAAGATTTATTATACCGATACGATTGTGTTATCGTACCGAATTTTGGTGGTTTTGTAACCAATAGGATAAGCGCCAATTTGAATGATGAAAATACTGCTTTTTATCCGCCTAGAAAGCAGGTCAGTTTTAATGCATATTTACAACATAATGACGGCTTGTTAGCAAATTATATCGCGGCTGTAGATAAGATTTCTTTCGAAGCGGCAGTTGTTAAAATCTCGAAAGAAGTTGCGATTTGGAATGAGGAAGTAAAAATAAAAACTCTGGTTTTAGCTTCTATTGGTTCGATAGGTTTAAGTAAGGATCAAAAATTAATATTTGAACCAGATCAAACTTCTAATTTTCTAAAAGAGGCATTTGGTTTATCCGAGGCAGGGGTTACCGAAATTCAAAGATCGGAAGCGCCAGTTCTCATTGCGAATCGACCAGAACATAAAAAAGAATCCATTCCTGTAATTTCATTAGTTAAAAAAGCTGCCGTCGCTGCTGTTTTTATCGGTGTTTCTTATATCACCTGGAATGGTATGCAAGATATCGACGGAAACAGCAAACTTGGCACTGATTTATCTTCCGATCAAGAGCAACAAATTCAATCGGCTACCTTTGTAATTAGCAATCCCCTTCCGGTAATAGAACTTCCTGTAACCAAAGAAAATTCTTATTCTTTTCATTTAATTGCAGGAGCTTTTAAGTCTTCAGAAAATGCTGCCCGAAAATTAGAGAGCTTACAAAACTTAGGTTATGACGCACGCATAGTGGGAGAGAATTCATTAGGATTGATTCAAGTTGCATTTGGAAGTTATACAGAGTTGGAAACGGCTAGAACTGCTCTAAAAGACATTAGACAAAATTATACTGTAGATGTTTGGCTTTTAGAAAAATAAAAGCAGTTATCAAACCTCTCTCTTTTTGGTCTTTTGTATCTTTGCAAAAAATTTGAAGGCATGGAAACAAAAACACCAAAACAATCTTTAACCACCCTAACGGATTTAGTTTTACCAGGAGAAACTAATTATTTGGATAATCTATTTGGAGGAGAATTATTAGCACGAATGGACCGAGCATGTAGTATCGCTGCTAGGCGACATTCGAGACGTATTGTGGTTACTGCAAGTGTAAATCACGTTGCATTTACAAAGTCGGTTCCAGTTGGAAGTGTGGTTACCATTGAAGCTAAGGTGTCTAGAGCTTTTACATCCTCTATGGAGGTATATGTAGACGTGTGGATAGAAGATAGACAGTCTGGGGAGAAAACAAAGGTGAATGAGGGAATTTACACTTTTGTAGCCGTAGACGAAACAGGTAAACCGGTGCCTATTCCATCGTTGAAACCGGAAACACCTCTAGAAATTGAGCGCTATGACGGTGCATTACGAAGAAAACAACTTAGTCTTGTGCTCGCTGGTAAAATGAAGCCCAAAGAGGCAACAGAGTTAAAAGCACTATTTTTAAACTAGAAGTATATTTTGTGTTACAAAACCTAATTGTTTGTTAAAAACAAGCTAACGCTTCTATTATCTTAATTGAATGTAAAGAATAATTCATACAAAAGGGCCATAAATCTAATTTATGGCCTTGATGATCTTGGAATAATTTTTTTTAGAAAAACAGTATTGTCTTAATTTTTAATGGCATAACCGGCCCCTTTTCCGATTTCTGTCAAAATTACAGACATGTTTTTAATTATTCTTTTAGACCCCTTAAGTAATTTTCTTTTCATAATACTATTTGTTGTTTTCCGGGCGCAAAATTATGTTCTAAACCTCTTATAACCAACCATTTTTAGGTAGTATTACAAGAAAATATATAAATGGTAAAAATTTAATTATTACTTGACAATAATTTAATACGAATGACAGTTTTTAAAAAATATACCAACAAAGTTGTATTGAAAAATTTTTTAGGAAATAAGTATCCACACGAAGATATATTCAATCCTATTGTTCTTGCTAAAGAGATTCTCGATATTAAAGGATACTAAACGGTAGCAGTAAGAGATATTTTTTATATAAATATAGCTACTGGTTATATTTCTTCAATTTCTCCGTTTTCGGATAAGAGTATGGCCACCGATTTAGTAGACTCAAATTGTGAAAAAACGATAATCATAATGACAGTTATTGGCACACTCAAAACCATTCCCGTTATGCCCCATATATTTCCCCAAATCGCCAATGATAAAATAGTTACCAAAGGACTGAGATTTAGAGATTTTCCAAATACTTTAGGTTCTATGATATTCCCTACAATTACTTGAATACTTCCTACAGCAACCAAAACAATTATAAATGGTGTTAGCTCTCCAAACTGAAAAAGGCTAAAAACTGCAGGAAAAACCGTTGCTATTAGTGAACCAATCGTTGGAATATAATTCAATAAAAAAATTAAAAAAGCCCAGAAAGGTGCACTATCAACACCGACAATTAATAAAACAATATAACTCAGTATACCTGTTAGTAAACTTACATAGGTTTTCAATCGTAGGTAGTTGGATACTGAATATTCAATTTTGGTAATTAGATGTAGTACATTCGAATAAGACGTGTCATCTTTTTGGAATAATTTCACTAACTTTTTTTTAAAGCTAGATTCCTCTAGAAAAATAAATAAGGCATAAATTATGATCATAAAAGTATCTCCAAGCACACCACTTATTGCATTGGCTATATCGCCTAAAAATGCCCCGTAATTGAATTTTCCAATAAGAACTTTAACAGAATTCATAACGTCTACGTTAAAATAAGAGTTGATATTCTTTATGATTCTATCTACATTGGCCTCGTATTTTGGGTAGGAGGCTGTTAAATCAGAGATGCTTTTTGTAACAATTCCAGACATAAAACTAAAACTCATTACAATAAGACTAAAAACGATAATATTACTGAGCCATTTTGGTATGTATTTTTTCGCAAACGGAATTCTGTAAATTGTCTTTCGAATTTCACGAGTTAAAAACCAAAAGATTACTGCGAAAATAAAAGGGATTATTATCCCTTTTCCAATGACTAAAACAGCTAAAATAGCTGTGGTTACGATGACTACATTTGCTGCGTTTTTCACTTTTCTAGGTTTTTATTGAATCCAAACAGATGGATTTAGGCGTTTGGTGTTTTTATATAGTACAAAGATGAGTTTTGTCTTTCCAGTTATTTTATCCGTAAATATCTTTCCTAATTTTGTACTTGTTTTTATGTTGTCTCCTTTTTTGACGTATACTTTTTCCAAGTTGTTATAAGTCGAAATGTAACTACCGTGTTGCACATAGACCGATTTTCTTCCGTCAGAATGTTTTTGAACAACTAATACTTTCCCGTTAAAAATACTTTTTGCATCCGAATCTTTCTTACTTACTATGTGTAATCCCGGACTATTTATTTGGATACCAGGAAATGACGGATGTGGTTGTATTCCATATT
The DNA here is from genome assembly GCF_002954385.1 of Tenacibaculum sp. SG-28. Taxonomy (GTDB): domain Bacteria; phylum Bacteroidota; class Bacteroidia; order Flavobacteriales; family Flavobacteriaceae; genus Polaribacter. The sequence goes on along the minus strand of NZ_MQVY01000002.1, from coordinate 493,062 downwards.
TTCTTGTGATAACTCCTTGTACCGGCCAAGGTAAATTTCCTTTGTTTTGTTCGAAGTTTGCAAGTAGCACTTTTTCTTCTGCATTTAAGCTAAATTCACTAGATTTTTTTGCTCCTTTAGCTTTGTTTGCCTTAGCAATTGCTTCCCTAATTAGCTTGTCAATTTGGGCAGTAACTTTTTTCTCTTCTTTCTGCTTTTTCAAAAGAGACTTACGATAACTACTTTCTTGTTTTTTTATTTTTTTTAGGAGATTTTCTTGGTTCTTTTTGTCGTTTTCAAATGCCTCTTGTTGTGTTTTTTCCTCTGCCACCAAACGTTCTTTGGTATATAATTTCGTGGCTAAGGAATCGTTAAGTTTTGTAACGTACTCTGTTTTTTCAATAATTTCTTCCCCTTGTTTTTTTCGGAATTCGTTATATTGTTGCATGTATTTTAACCGCTTATACGCCTGGTAGAAACTGTTTGAAGACAGGATAAACATCGTTCTACTCTGCAGGGATTTACTTTTGTTTGTTTTAACAACCATAGCGGCATAATCCGATTTTAAACCAGCTAATTCCTCCGAATACCTATTTATTTCTTTTTCGTTAGAGTTTATTTCCTTCTCCAACACATCTGCTTCAAGTTCAATGGTTTCTATAAGTCGTTCCCGAATACTAATTTTTTGATTTAAATCATTTAAATCCTCAAGAGCATCACTCTTTTTCTTTTTGGTTTTAAAAATCAAACTGTTTACCTGTTTAATTTCTTTTTTTATACTCTGTCTTCTTTTTTCTAATTCTTTTCTCGTTTGTCCATAAGAAGAAAAACTCCATGGCAAGAGACATATAAGAGCGATATAACAAAGAAATTTATTCATTTATAATTCAATTTTTTTATACCCTGAAGGAATGGAAAAATACAGATTTAATTTACTGTCAAAATTAACAGAACGAAGCCCAATATCAATTGTCGTAAATTTTACATCTTCTCTTGCGAGAATCTTTATTTTATTTGGTAGTATTACTCCGTCTTTTTTGAGATAAGATGGGTACATTATATCCAAACTTTGTTGGTTGTTTGCCCTGATTAAAGATTGTTGGTTTAATTTAAAATTATTAGGATTCACATAGAAAAAAACATCAAATAGTTCTATTTGTTTTTTAGGCGATAATACATAAGATTCTTCACTAATTACCAACTCTTGTCGGTTAGTTTTTACATCGAGTATTGCTTGGCCTAGTAAGATATTTTGCAACTGTTTAAAATTAATTTCGGTGCCTAATAGTTCTTTTAACATAGAAAAATCTCCCTCAAAATAATTCTTTTTATACGGAGAGTAAAAACGTACTGTTGTTGGTGTTATTTCGGCTTTAAAAAGGGTTATTAGCTTCGTTGCTTTAAGCCAAATAACTTCATCTTTTTTAATTTTCATTCGAACCGAAAAGCTTAAATTATCTTTGGCATCCTTGTAAACAACCTTCATTTTTGCGTCGATTGTTTCTTTATTGAAGTTCTGAGAAACGTGTTTTTTAACAACCTTTCTAGCAGTCACGGATTTTAATTTACTCGAGTTTTCAGCTGCGTTCTTCGCAGATTTGCAAGAAGATAACCCAATCAAAAAAACAGCTATGTATGTAAGTGCTCTCATTTGTACTATATGATCCTCTTTGGAATTATCGCTTTAATTTTGCTTTGTATATTTTTGCTTTGTCTTCATTTCCTATTCCTTGATAACTCTTTAGTAATTCTTCATAGAATGATCTTTCTAAAGCGTTATTATCGATTATAAAATCGATACCACCAAGCAATATCTCTATAGCCTTTGCATAGTTACTAGATTTATTTAGAGCTCTTCCTTGCATCAAATACACTAGTGGTTGCGCTGGAAATAATGCTAATCCTTGTTCGCTATAGGTACCGAGTTTCGGATCGTTATCGGTATCTAATTTTAACAGTAATTCTTCTAAATATTCAAAAGATTTATACGTGTTAAAAAGGTTTTCAATAGAGGTATTCGGTGTTGTTTTTTTCTTTGACTCTTTAATTTCAAAGGCCGCTTCCCGCTGGCTTAATTGCTTTTTAATATTTCGAAGTCTGGGCGTAAGAGATTTTGTGTTCTCTAATTCTTGCATAAGTTTTTTGGCAGTAGCAATATCGTTTTTCTGAAGATATAGATATACCAATTGCGGTTTTTTATTCGGGTAGTATTGTATGATTTCTCGCTGCACCTCTATAGCCTCATCAATTGCATCATTTTTTCGCAAAACGGATACTTGATGTTCTAATATCCATATATTTTTAGGTGCAATTTGCAATGCTTTTTTAGCAAAAATTACAGCTTCCTCCCTCCTGCCTAGTTTTGCGTAATTTTTAGATAACTCAAATAAAACCGCTATATTATTTTTTTGAATTCTGTTGCACTTTTCTAAACTTTCAATTGCTTTTTCGTAATTGTTTATCGCCTTATTGGTGATAGCATCAAAAAATAAGTTTCAAACTCTATTTTTTCTTCTTCCTTTAATTCTTCTGACACCATACTGTTTTCTTGCGAAAACAAGGTAGAGGTTATACTCAACAAGAAAAAAGAAAAAAACAAAGCACTATCTGCAATGTTTTTTTACGTTCTTTAGATCGGCTCTTTATGCCCTTATATGAGTTCTGTATAATCACCAATACTTACTGAAGTATAATTTCCGTTATATTTTGCATAATTTCCAATCATTGCCTTATCTAAAGTTGCATTTTTTATTTGCACATTATTTTGAATAAGAGAATTAACTATTGTAGAGTCTTCCACAATACTATTTTCCCCAATCGAAACATGAGGCCCAATTGTTGTATTTTTTAGGGTTACGTTCTTGCCGATGTAGCACGGCTCAATAATCTTGGCATTTTCAAGAATTACATCTGTAGCTACAAGATTATTACCAGCTTCTTGTTCGAACGTTAGAATCTGCTTATTAGTATCTACTGTTGGGTCTTTTTTACCACAGTCCATCCATGCGTTAACTTGTCCGGGTATAAATTTGGCACCTTGTTGTTTTAGAGACTCTAATACATTGGTTATTTGGTACTCTCCATTTTCTCTTAAATCATTATCGATAAGATATTGAATTTCAGCACTTAGTTTGGCACCGTCTTTAAAATAATACACGCCAATTATAGCGAGGTCTGATATGAAATCTTTTGGCTTTTCAATAAAATCAGAGATAAAACCATCTTCTAGTTTAACAACTCCAAAAGCACTTGGATCTTCCACTTTTTTCACCCAGATAGCTCCGTCTGCATTGGCATCTAATGTAAAATCTGCTTTGAATAGGGTGTCTGCATATGCCACAATGCACGGCCCACTCAAAGATTCTTTTGCACAATAAATGGCATGAGCCGTTCCCTCTGCGGTGTGCTGTACATATACTCTACCTTTTGCTCCTAATTCAGAAGCTATTTGTAGAAGGGTAGTCTCGGTATCGGCGGGAAAACCTTTGGAAGCTGGCCCTATGATAAATGCAATTTCATCGATGGGCTCTTCCACCACAGAGGTGATGTTTTCTACCAAACGTTGTACTATAGATTTTCCTGCTATTAAGGTTAAAGGTTTTGGTATTGTTAGGGTATGTGGGCGTAATCTAGACCCTATTCCAGCCATTGGAACAATTATCTTCATAAGATTCTTTTTTATCGTTGCAATATACTACTAAATTACATTTTAAAAAACATTAGATTCCTTTAGGAATGGCGTCTATTAAAGATTTTGTATAGGCAGTTTTAGGCGAACTATAAACCGTATCTGCATCTTCAATTTCTTCAATTTTCCCTTTATTCATAACAATTAATTGGTCTGCCATATACTTCACAACAGATAAATCATGAGAGATAAAAATATAGGTAAAATTAAATTCTCTTTTCAATTTGTTCAACAGATTAAGAACTTGTGCTTGTACAGAAACATCTAATGCAGAAACCGATTCATCACATATGATAAGTTTTGGTTGCAGTGCTATGGTTCTTGCAATTCCAATTCTTTGTCGCTGACCGCCAGAGAATTCATGAGGAAATCTATCAAAATGTTCTGCTTTGAGACCAACTTTTTCTAATAAATCACATACATATTCCTTTCGCTCTTTTGCGGTTTTTAATATACCATGAACCACCATTGGCTCTGTAATTGCATTACCTACAGAGATTTTTGGATTTAAGGAAGAGAAAGGATCTTGAAAAATTATCTGTATTTCTTTTCGAAGATTTTTAAGTTGTTTTTTTGAGTATTTGACGATGTCTTCCCCACGGTATATAATTTTCCCAGATGTTGGTTTTTCTAACCGTAATATAGTTCTACTTAAGGTAGTTTTTCCACAACCACTCTCACCGACTAAACCGACAGTTTCTCCCTCATATATTTTGAAAGAAACATTAGTAACTGCTTTTATTTTTTTCTTTTTTTTAAACCAAGAAGTTCCCGATGTAAATTCTTTTGATAATTGCATAACTTCTAATAGGGGTTTCTTTTGATAAATTGTGGTATGAAATTGCTTTCTTTCCTCCTCCGTATACTCTGTAAAGTTGGTAGTTCCGTTTATAAAACTGCTTACCGTTGGAAGTGTCTTGAGTCTTTTTTTACCATTTGGTTTTGCATTTATTAATGCCTTGGTGTAGTTTTCTTTTGGTTTTGTAAATAAAGATTGAGCAGTTCCTTTTTCTATGATATTTCCTTTGTACATAACCATAATATGGTCTGCAATTTCCGATATTAAGGACAAATCATGCGTAATAAATAACACACTCATTTTGTACGCTTTCTGCAGTTCTTTTAGAAGAATAATAATTTCCTTTTGGACAGTTACATCTAGTGCAGTAGTTGGTTCATCAGCAATCAAAATTTTTGGTTTACAAGCGATCGCCATTGCAATCATTACACGCTGTTTTTGGCCGCCACTTATTTCATGTGGATAAGCGCTGTAAAGTTGCTCCGGTCTTGGAAGTTTTACTTTATCAAATAAGTTGAGAACTTCTTTTTTTATTTGTTTATGCGATAACGAGGTATGCCTCTGAAAAACCTCTGCTACCTGAAAACCACAAGTAAGTGTTGGGTTTAAAGAACGCATTGGTTCTTGAAAAATCATGGCAATTTCGTTACCTCTTAATTTTTGAATTTCCGAATCGGTATCAATCAAGAGATCTTTGTCTCGATATAAAATTTCTCCATTAATTTTTGCAGTTTCTGCAAGCAACCCCATTATGGCTAATGCACTTATGGATTTTCCACTTCCACTTTCCCCGACTATTCCTAAAATTTCGTTTTCTTTTAATGAAAAGGAAATGTTGTGTAAAACTTGATTAGTATTAAAAGATATCGAAAGATTCTTGACGTGTAGCATGTTATAATTTTGGTAAAAATAACTTTTTTTGAGTTTTCTCGGTAAAATTATACCCAAGAAGATAATTGCGGTTCTTGCAAATTCTTATGGTTTTTTATTAACATACTATAATAAATGGCATTATTAGCTGCTAAAAATGAAACTTTCAATTCGTTTTATTACAGAGGTTTAGTGATTTTTTTTTAAATTAGAAATAACCGAATATTATTTTACGAACTGATTAAATGCCCCCCCCAAAAAAATGAATGCAAAAATCCCCCTTGCATTATTGTGCTTATTGATATCTATTTGCACAATTACTGCCCAGCACAAAAGGAATTGCCACACCATGCATAACCTGGAATATCGACAATCCAAAGATCCTATGTTACACCAACGCATGCAGGAAATTGAAGATTTCACACTTCGAAAAGTCAAGCAAATGAATACTTCCCAGGGTAAAATTGTAGGGAATGTCATTCAAATCCCTGTGGTGGTTCATGTCATTTACAGCAATTCCCAAGAAAACATTAGTGAGGCCCAAATTCAATCGCAGATTGCTGTTTTAAATGAGGATTTTAGAAGAACAAACGCAGACCAGACCGATAAATGGTCACAGGCCGCAGATTCGGAAATAGAGTTTTACCTTGCAGAGGTTGATGCAGAAGGAAATACTACAAATGGCATTACAAGAAAGGCATCCACAACAACGGAATGGGGAACCACTGATGCGATGAAACTCGCATCTCAAGGGGGGGTTAATCCGTGGAATACTGAAGAGTATCTTAATATTTGGGTTTGTAATATCGGGGGAGGTATTTTAGGTTATGCCCAGTTTCCAGGAGGAAGTGCAGCGACAGATGGAGTTGTGATAAGCCCACAATATTTTGGTAGTTCGGATAAAGGATCTAATTTCTACCTAATGGCCCCATTCGATAAAGGAAGAACTACTACGCATGAAGTTGGACACTTTTTAAATTTACGGCACATATGGGGTGACGGTGGTTGTGGGATAGATGATGCCGTTGCAGATACACCTATATCCGATGGAGCTAATTACGGATGTGCTGCTGAGAGCAGCTCTTGTGGTTCCGAAGATATGGTACAAAATTATATGGATTATTCAGACGATAGTTGTATGAACTTATATACTCTTGGTCAAAAATCTAGAATGCGAGCCGTTTTGGCTGAAGGAGGTTTTAGAAGAAGTCTTGCTTTATCCGATAAAAAAAGAGGTGGAGGTGCATGTTCCGCTGCAGTACCAAATGGTTTGAATACCTCAAGTATTTCGTCTTCTAGAGTAGTTATCACCTGGGATTCTGTTGCAGCAGCAACCTACGATGTCCGTTATCGAGAGATAGGCACTTCCTCTTGGAACTCTACCGCAGTTTCTGCCACTTCTATTACTTTAACAGAATTATCCGAAAACACCCAATATGAGGTGCAAGTAAGAAGTAAATGTACCAGTGAAATTTCAGCGTACAGTGCCTCTGTTAATTTTCGCACATCAGAAACTATTCTTTCCTATTGCACCTCCAAGGGAAATAGTGTTACCGATGAATACATACAAACGGTGCAGTTAGGAGGTATCAACAACCAATCTGGATCGGGTAATGGCTACACAGATCATACCGATATTTTTACCAATCTTGCTAAAGGGGATACTAATACAATTACCATTACACCTTTTTGGACTGGAAACGTTTACAATGAGGGGTATGGAGTATTTATTGATTATAATCAGGATGGTGATTTTGAGGATAGCGGAGAAATTGTATTTACAAAATCTCCCTCACAGATTACTCCAGTAATCGGGTCATTTACAATTCCAGACTCAGCCAAAGAAGGTCCTACCCGAATGCGTGTAATTTTAAGCTATGAAGAAACTCCAGAAGCTTGCGGTACCTATGAGTATGGAGAGACAGAAGACTATACCGTAATAATAGGAGCTGTCGCTTCTGATATAGAAGCCCCAACTTCACCAGCAGACCTAACCGCCAATAACATAACAGAAACAACCATAGACCTTAGCTGGACTGCCGCTTCAGATAACGTAGGGGTAATAGGCTATGATATATTGCAAGGAACTATCTTAATTGGAAGTGTTTCGGATACATCTATTAATATCACAGGATTAGTAGCAAATACCGAATATGATTTCACTGTTTTTGCAAAAGACGCTGCTGGTAATGTTTCCAATCCTGAAACTATTACCATAACTACAAAGGATATAATTCTAGAGTATTGCGATTCACAAGGAAATGATTCAAGTTATGAATGGATAGATTTTGTGTCTTTTGGAGGGATGACGAATAGTTCCGGGAATAATGCGGGCTATGCAGATTTTACAGATAAAGTAGCCAATGTTACCAGGGGTAGTACCGCACAATTAATAATTAGTGCTGGTTTTAGAAGTTCATCGTATGTTGAATTTTGGTCTGTTTGGATTGATTTTAATAAAGATGGAATTTTTCAGATACTGAAAAACTTGCAAGTGGTGCCACCCCAAGTGCCGCTAATTTGAGTTCTGATATTACTATTCCAGCCAATGCTTTATTAGGAAATACAAGAATGCGTGTTTCTATGAAGTGGAATGCAGTGCAAACCTCTTGTGAAACGTTTTCCTATGGGGAAGTAGAAGATTATACGGTTACTATTTCCAACGATTCAAGAACCAGCGAATTTACGGCGAATGCCATTGCATTAGGGCACGAAGAAATTGTAGATTTGACGGTTTATCCTAATCCTGCAACTTCTTATGTAAATGTTAATTTGATATCTAAAGCAAAAGCTGCCACCTACAGAATTATCAATACCCTAGGAATGTCTGTAAAAGAAGGAGATTTAGATACTTACATTAACTTAGCTAATTTGAATTCGGGAGTATATATTTTAGAAGTTAATGATGGTCAAAAGATTTTAACTTCTAAAATAATGAAAAGATAAGCTGATAGCTAAGCTATTCTAACAAACCTAGAGTATTGGCTCTGGTTTCTCATAAAAAATTATAAACAAAAAGGTAGTGATTTCTCATTGTTCCTTATTAGTTAAATATCATCATATTTTTAATAGTTCTTAAAAAATTTCCATAATTAGAGCTTATTTGGTATCGTGTTTCGTCTTTAAATTCAAATATGCTATTGATTACCAATAATTTTAAGAATATTCCAAACGAAAAGTATAGTATAATCCCTTCCAGCGTTTTAAGTAGTACAATTATACCCTAATTCTTTAGATGTTATTTTTTTGTTAAAAAAATAATGTATATTTGGCACTGATTTGGTAAAAAAATTAGGAATTCAAAATTTTTATCACCGAATTACTAAAAATAATTAAATAACCCTTCTAAAAATGAAAAACAAGTACTTTAAGAGTCTTGTGTTTTGTAGTGCGTTATTGGGATTAGGTTTCCAAACCAGCATACAAGCACAGACCAAACAGGAAGTGGAAAAAATTCGTAAAAATTACGATTTAACCAAACTTCAAGTTATGAAGCAAAACTTCAAAAAAAATGCTTCAAACGATAAGCTGCAAGCTATAAAACTAGCAAAGCAAAACGGCTGGCAAACACAAATACAAAAGTCTGATGGTAGTTTCATGGAACTACAACGAGTGGTAAATGGAAAACCAATTTACTACACTACCTATAATGTTGATGCTGCCAAATCAACAAGAACAAATTTTTTACATTCAGGAGGCTCTTTAGGTTTAAATCTAATGGGTCAAGATATGACAGCCCACGTTTGGGATGGTGGTGGTACCCGAATTACACACCAAGAGTTTGATGGTCCTGGCGGTAATAATCGTGTTACCATAATCGATGGATCAACTTTAAATGGAAGTAGTTTTCACGCCCAGCATGTTACAGGAACAATAATGGCTTCTGGTGTTGACCCAGACGCAAAAGGGATGGCTCCGTATGCGAAAGCAAGAACAGCAGACTGGAATAACGACAAAGCAGAAGCAACAAGTGAAGTTGTTGGAGGTATGCTTCTTTCTAACCACTCTTATGGTTATGCTTTTAGAAATCAATTTGGTCAAGTACAATTACCCCAATACTTCTTTGGAGGTTATATTTCAGAATCAAGAGATTGGGACGAAATTTTATTCAATGCACCAAATTATCTAATGGTCGTTGCCGCAGGAAATGATGGAAACGATAATTCTGCAAATAGCAACCCTACAGGTGGTTCTGGTTGGGATAAACTCACAGGACACTCTACTTCAAAAAATAATTTAGTGGTAGCTAATGCACAAGATGCTAATATTGATGCTAATGGAAACTTAATTTCTGTTGTTATTAATAGCTCTAGTAGTGAAGGTCCTACCGATGATTTCAGAATTAAACCTGATATTACAGGAAATGGAACAGGAGTTTATTCAACCTATGCTAGTAGTGATACTGCATACAACAGTATTACAGGAACTTCTATGGCTTCTCCAAACGTAACTGGGTCTTTATTACTATTGCAACAGCATTATAAAAATTTAAACAATGGTGATTTCATGAAAGCCGCAACTCTTAAGGGCCTAGCACTGCATACAGCAGATGACGCAGGTGCTAACGGACCGGATGCTGTTTTTGGATGGGGTCTTATGAATACGAAAAGAGCTGCAGAGGTAATTTCAGCGAATGGAGACCAAACTAAAATAGAAGAATTAACGCTTTCTTCAGGACAATCGTACACCATAACTGTAGATTCAGATGGTACGAGTCCTTTATTTGCCTCAATTTCTTGGACAGATCGTCCGGGTGTGGCTACGGAAACCGTTAACTCAACTACACCTGTTCTAGTAAATGATTTAGACATAAGAGTGTCTAAAAATGGAACTAATTTTTTACCGTATAAATTAACAAGTCCAACAACTAGTGCACAACAAGACAACAATGTTGATCCGTACGAAAGGGTAGATGTTGTAGGTGCCTCAGGGACGTATACAATAACTGTTACCCACAAAGGTTCTTTAACAGGAGGAAGTCAGAATTTCTCTCTTATCGTTACTGGTCTAACAGGAACTCCAGTTGCATGTAATGCAACAGTCCCTACTGGAGTTGGTGTATCTGGAGTTACTGCTTCAGAAGCAACCATTGCATGGTCTGCAGTTCCAGCAGCAACTTATGATGTTAGATACCGTCCAGTAGGTACTTCTTCTTGGACTACTAACACCGTTGCTACGAACACAACAGCTTTAACTGGTTTGGATGCTTCAACAGCATACCAAGTACAAGTTCGAAGTAAGTGTGATTCTGGTAACTCAAGTTATAGTTCGTCAGTATCTTTCACTACTAGCGAGTTTGTAATTACCTATTGTGATTCAAGAGGTAATAGTGTCGCAGATGAATATATTAAAAGAGTACAACTCGGAAGTATTGACAATCCTTCAGGTGCAAGTAATGGGTATACTGATCATACTTCTTTGACGACCGACTTAGAAAAAGGAGTATCTAACACGATTACCATAACACCAGAATGGACAGGTACTGTGTATAACGAAGCCTATGCTGTGTTTATTGATTACAATAAAGACGGTGATTTTGAAGATGCTGGAGAAACTGTTTGGACAAAAGCACCCTCACAAACTACACCAGTAAACGGATCGTTTACTGTACCGGAGTCGGCATTAGATGGAGCTACCACAATGCGTGTAATTTTGAGATACAACGAAATACCAAGTTCTTGTGGAACATATTCATATGGAGAAACGGAGGATTATACAGTGGTAATCACTTCGCCACAAGTGGATACACAAGCACCAACGGCACCTTCTAGTTTAACAGCTACAAATGTTACCCAAACTACGCTAACCTTAAATTGGTCTGCTTCTTCTGATAATGTTGGAGTTACCGCTTACGATGTGTATCAAGGAGCATCTGTTATTGGTTCTGTAGCAGGAACTTCTACAAATATTACAGGTTTAACAGCCAATACATCTTATACTTTTTCGGTAAAAGCCAAAGATGAGGCTGGTAATGTTTCTTCTGCTAGTAATGTAGTAAATGTGACGACGGAAAATGTTGTACTTACGTACTGTGCCTCTAACGGAAACGACTCTAGCTATGAGTGGATCGACTATGTTGCTTTTGGTGGAATGACCAACGCATCTGGTAATGATGGTGGGTATGAAGATTACACCGATAAAGTAGCAACGGTATCCCGTGGAACAACCAATCAATTAGTGGTAAGTGCAGGTTTTAGAACTTCTTCATATGTAGAATATTGGGCTGTATGGATTGATTTTAATAGAGATGGTACTTTTAGTGAAAGTGAAAAAGTGACTAATGGATCTTCTTCGAGTGCTGCTAATTTAACTTCTGATGTTGCTATTCCTGCCAATGCTACATTAGGACAAACCAGAATGCGCGTTTCTATGAAATGGAACGCTGCACAAACTGCTTGTGAGTCTTTTTCTTATGGTGAAGTGGAGGATTATATTGTAAATATCACTGCAAATAGTTCCAATTTCAATACTACTTTTGCTGATATAATAGACGGACAGGTACTTACTAACGAAGGAGGCGTAGACATTATGACGTACCCTAACCCAGCGACAAATTTTGTACAAGTTAAGTTGAATGTAAGAGGAGAAAATGCTAGCTATAGAGTTATTAATACTCTAGGTAGTGTTGTGAAATCAGGTAGTTTAGACGATACAAATCTCGATGTTTCTTCGCTAAAAACAGGTGTTTATATGTTAGAAGTGAACGACGGTCAGAAACGTTTAACCACTAAGATTATTAAAAGATAATAAGTTTTGAATAAGGAAAAGGTAATTGTAGTTGGGGCTTTTTAGCCCCAACTTTGATAACTAGTATTGGGTAATGTACTTACTCTAGAAATGTTTTTCAATTGTCTGATATCTATTTTCTATTATTTCAAAGAACATAAGAATACCATAAATTAGTTAACACGGTTCAAAACCCTTCTTATACATTAACTAATTTCATCCCCGAGCTTTTGCTCGGGGATTTTTAATTATTTTTGCCCTATGAATTACTTATCGGTAGAAAATATATCCAAATCTTACGGAGAGAAAGTATTATTTCAAGACATTTCCTTTGGAATTAATAAAGATCAAAAAATTGCTTTTGTTGCAAAAAACGGGAGTGGTAAAACCTCTATTCTAAATATTATTGCTGGACAAGATGTTCCAGATACAGGACAAATCATCAGTCGAAAAGGAATACACATTGCTTATTTGGCACAAGATGCAAACTTTAATCAAGATTTAACCATTGAGGAAACTATATTTTCTACAGAAAATAAGATTTTACCTGTAATTAAACAGTACGAGAAAGCACTATTAAATCCGGAGGATCAAGAAGCCTATCAGGAAGCATTTGAATTGATGGAGCAGCACAATGCATGGGATTTTGAAACCCAATACAAACAAATTTTATCCAAGTTAAAGCTTTCAAATTTAGAGCAAAGAGTAGCAACCTTATCTGGGGGCCAAAAAAAGCGTTTAGGTTTGGCAATTATCTTAATAAATAAGCCAGATTTATTAATTCTTGATGAACCCACCAACCATTTAGATTTGGAAATGATTGAATGGTTAGAATCTTTTTTTGCCAAAGAAAAGATTACGTTATTTATGGTTACACACGATCGTTATTTTTTGGAGCGAGTTTGCAATGAAATTATAGAGTTAGATAACGGTAGGTTATATAAATACAAAGGTAATTATTCGTATTATCTACAAAACAAAGAAGAACGTTTAGCACTAGAGGCAACGAATTTGAGTAAAGCAAAGAGTTATTTAAAAAGGAGTTGGATTGGATGCGACGACAACCCAAAGCTCGTACTACTAAATCGAAGTCTAGAATTGATGACTTTTTTGCAATAAAAAGTAAAGCACACCAGCGAAGACAAGAGCATCAAGTACAATTGGAAATTAATATGGAGCGCTTGGGTAGTAAAATTGTAGAGCTTCATAATTTAAAAAAATCATTTGGTGAAAAGATAATCCTCAATGGTTTTGAATATGTATTTAAAAGGGGTGAACGCATTGGTATCATCGGTAAAAATGGTTCTGGAAAGTCGTCGTTTTTGAATGTTTTGACGCAAAAAGAATCGTTAGATGGAGGAAAAGTAGTAGTAGGAGAGACGGTGAAGTTTGGCTATTATACACAAAAAGGAATTCACATTAAAGAAGGACAAAAGGTAATAGAGGTTATCAAGGAATTCGGTGAATATATCCCTTTAACCAAAGGGCGAAAAATCTCAGCCGCGCAATTGTTAGAGCGGTTTTTATTTGATCGTAAAAAGCAATATGATTTTGTAGAAAAATTATCTGGGGGAGAACAAAAACGCTTGTACTTGTGTGCTGTTTTAATACAAAACCCCAATTTTTTGATACTGGATGAGCCAACCAATGATTTAGATGTGGTAACTTTAAATGTATTCGAAAACTTTTTGTTAGACTATCCAGGAAATCTAATAGTGGTTTCGCACGATCGTTACTTCATGGATAAAATTGTAGATTCTTTGTTTGTTTTTCGGGGTGCTGGAATAGTGGAAAACTTTCCAGGGAATTACTCTGATTTTAGAGCTTATGAAAACTCAACTCCCTTGGTACCTAAAGAAGATAAAAAGGTTTCGGATAAGCCAATAAAAGCTCCTTTAAAAGGCAAGTTAACGTACCAAGAAAAACGCGAATACGGATTGTTAGAGACAGATATAGAAAAACTGCAGAAGAAAAAAGACACCATAGAAAGCCAATTCGCCAATAATGAAATTACGCCAGACGATATCAATACCAAATCTTTAGAATTGCAAGAGATTATTAGCAGCCTAGAGGAAAAAGAAGAACGATGGTTTGCACTTTCTATAAAAATGGAGGGATGAGTAAAGCACGGTAAGACCATTTAATTTTTCTGAATTAAAAAACACTTTCCTGTGAAAAGAAAGTGCTTTTTAAATTCTGTACTATTGGTGTTTTGGCTTTTAACAGAACTGCTTGTCGCCTTACTATTTATATATTTTTACAGTAAGAGCACCAGAGGTATCTATAGAGGCTCGATACATTCCTGTTGTATTAAATTCAAAAGACATATTGCCATCTTTATCTAGGGCAATAATTCCTCCTGTACCACCAGCTTTTGTTAGTTTATTTTGAATTACGTCACGTGTTGCCTCTTTTAATGGTACTTTTTTATATTCCATTTGAGCAGCGATATCGTGCGCTACTACACCTCTAATAAAGTATTCTCCCCAGCCGGTTGAAGAAACACCACAAGTTTCATTATTTGCATAAGTACCTGCACCAATAATAGGAGCATCACCGATACGATTCCAGCGCTTATTAGTCATACCTCCCGTAGAGGTACCTGCGGTTATATTTCCATTTTGATCTAATGCAACACAACCAACAGTTCCGTATTTACTGTTTTTAATATCCGTATCGTAGAAACTAACTTTACCGCTCTGATTATCGTCTTCTTTCTCAGAATTCTGAACGCGTTGCAGTGCATCAAAACGTTTTTTAGTGTAGAAGTAACTTGGATCCATTATCTCAAGTCCTCTTTCTGCCGAAAATTCATCTGCTCCCTTACCGGATAGTAATACATGTGCAGAATTTTGCATTACCTCGATAGCTCCCAATATAGGATTTTTTACGGTTTTTACCCCTGTAATTGCTCCTGCTTGAAGCGTTTTACCCTCCATAATGGAAGCATCCATTTCATTTTCTCCGCCATGGGTAAAGACAGATCCTTTTCCAGCATTAAAAAGTGGAGAGTTTTCCATAATTTTAATTGCAGTAGCAACTGCCAAGGTACTACTTCCACCATTTTTAAGAACTTTGTGTCCGGCTGTTACCGCTTCTGTTAGTTTTTCCTCATAGGCTTTTTCCAGTGCTGGAGTCATGTTTTTCTTAAGTATGGTACCTGCACCACCGTGTATAATTATGGCAAATGGCGCTTGTTTTATCGCAGTTGGGTCTTGGTCGGTAGTATTTTTTTTACAGCCAATAGTAGTACAAATAATAAAAAGTAGAAGGGTTATTTTTCTCATGGTATAGTTTTGAATGTTTACTACTAAAATAACAATTATTGTATTAGAAATAGAATGATTTACCACGTGTTAGGTATAATTTCACAAAGGATATACTTGGCCTCAAGATGGAACAGGTAGTCTAGAACTTGTTTTGTGATATATTAACTGATTTTGTCTAATATTACACAAAAAACCACCTAATGTTTAATTTTATAGTTTTGTTTTTATTCGTAGTTTTGTCTTCAGTAAAGTGGAATTATAATTAAATTAAAAATACATGACTGATTTTGGTATTGATAAAGCTCTTGAAACCTTAGGTTTACAAGAAATAAACGAGGGGACATCTACAGGTTCTGTTAATTTTTCTAATGGTGAGCTTATAGCATCATACTCTCCGGTAGATGGAAAATTAATTGGTAAAGTAAAGACAACAACTAGAGAAGACTATGAAAAGGTAATGGAAACTGCCGCGGCAGCGTTTAAGGATTTCAAAGCGATGCCTGCTCCATTACGAGGAGAAATTGTACGTCAATTTGGAGAGAAACTCCGCGAGAAAAAAGAAGCTTTAGGCAAGCTTGTTTCCTATGAAATGGGTAAATCGTATCAAGAGGGTCTTGGTGAGGTGCAGGAGATGATTGATATCTGTGATTTTGCAGTAGGATTATCGCGTCAGTTACACGGTTTAACGATGCATTCAGAGCGTCCTGGGCACCGCATGTATGAGCAATACCATCCATTAGGGATTGTTGGGATAATTTCTGCGTTTAACTTTCCGGTAGCAGTATGGGCGTGGAATACAGCACTAGCTTGGATTTGTGGCGATGTTTGTGTTTGGAAACCTTCTGAAAAAACACCATTATGTGGTGTTGCATGTCAAAACATTATTGCTGAGGTATTACAAGAGAATAATTTACCTGAAGGAATTTCTTGTTTGGTAAATGGTGATTACAAAGTAGGGGAGTACCTATCTAAAGACACTCGTATTCCATTAGTGTCGGCTACAGGATCTACACGTATGGGTAAATTAGTAGCGAAAGAAGTAGCTGGTCGTTTAGGAAAATCGTTGTTAGAATTAGGAGGAAATAATGCTATAATTGTTACCCCAGATGCAGATATTAAAATGACGGTAATAGGTGCCGTTTTTGGTGCTGTTGGAACTGCAGGGCAACGTTGTACCTCTACACGTCGTTTAATTATTCACGAATCTATATACGATACTGTGAAAGAAGCTGTAGCAGATGCCTACAAACAACTTCGTATCGGAAATCCTCTCGACGAGAACAATCACGTGGGTCCTTTAATCGATAAGGACGCTGTGAAAATGTACCAAGCAGCACTTGATAAAGTAGTTGCTGAAGGAGGAAATGTTGTTGTTGCGGGAGGCGTATTGCAAGGAGAGGGATATGAAAGTGGTTGTTATGTGAAACCAGCAATCGCAGAAGCTTCGAATGACTTTGAAATTGTTCAACATGAAACATTTGCACCAGTATTGTATTTACTAAAATACTCTGGAGATGTAGAAAATGCAATTGCACTTCAAAATGGAGTTGCACAAGGGTTGTCTTCTGCGATAATGACCAACAATTTACGAGAGGCAGAAAGATTCCTTTCTAATGCCGGATCGGATTGTGGAATTGCCAATGTAAATATTGGAACTTCAGGTGCAGAAATTGGAGGTGCTTTTGGTGGAGAGAAAGAAACTGGAGGAGGACGCGAATCTGGTTCTGATGCTTGGAAAGTATACATGCGTCGCCAAACTAATACCATTAATTACACTACTGATTTACCTTTAGCACAAGGTATCAAGTTCGATCTATAAGAATCGTTTAGTATAGCATATACGAAAGCCGCTTGATTTTTCAAGCGGCTTTTTAGGTTAGGGATAAATTCTTCTATTGGCGTATAATTGGTTTGCCTTTCTTAATATTTTCTATTTTTACGTATTTTATTTTAGAACCATCTCTATAGCTAATAATCGCCTCATTATTCTCAAGTTCAAATGGAATGTTTTTCTCTGTTTGGGGAGGTTTGTTTCCGTATTCATTTATCCCATCTTTATGTAATTGTAAATCTGCTTTACTCTGTATATTGTTTGGATAAAATCGACCGATAAAATAGGTTTTATCCCCTCGTGATTCCACACTAGCTTTTGCTTTATGGTTCAGAAAATATAAAGAATCTACTTTTATAGTTTCTGAACTAGAGTATTCTACTAGTAATTGTATCATATTAGAGCCTGGCATACCTCCAGTAATATCAATTTGGGTAGCATTGTGAATTGTAAAAGGAGGATTATTTTCAAAAGGCAAACTTTTACATTTTGAAAATCCGATAGCTAGAAGTATAATGCTTAAAAGTTTCATTATTTTCATTTTATTTTCTTTAATTTTAACCACTGCAACAAAGATACCAAAGTACTGCGTTATAAAAGACTTTACTATGCTGAATTATAGTTATTGGGAATTAAAAGAATGGTTTTACAATATTGACTTCACAATTATAGGTAGCGGTATTGTAGGACTAAATACAGCACTGTATTTGAAGCAAAAATTCCCAAAAGCAAAAATTGTCATTTTAGAAAAGGGAATGCTTCCACAAGGAGCCAGTAGTAAAAATGCAGGTTTTGCCTGTTTTGGTAGTATGTCAGAATTAATCGATGATCTGAAAAGTCATTCTGAAGAAGAAGTACTTGAGTTAGTTAAAAAACGTTGGCATGGATTGCAATTATTGCGTAGTAATTTAGGAGATAAGCAATTAGACTTTAAACAATACAATGGTTACGAATTGTTTTTGCAAACTTCTTTGTTCGAAGAATGTATCGGGATGTTAAATAAGGTAAATAAATTATTAGAGCCATTATTCAATCGTTCTGTATTTAAAGTGGATGAAAATCGTTATGGATTTAAAAATGTTCACCAACAATACATCACAAATGTTTTTGAGGGTCAGATTGATACAGGTAAAATGATTACTGCATTACTAGCAAAAGTAAGCGCATTAGGTATAAAGATAGTTAATAATATTACGGTAGAATCCATAGAGGAAAATAACGAATCGGTTCACCTAAAAACCAACAGACTCGAGTTTACCAGCAGTAAAGTTTGTATCGCTACGAATGGTTTTGCCAAACAGCTCATTAATGTTCCTGTTAAGCCAGCTAGAGCGCAAGTTTTAATTACAAAACCAATTAAAGGTTTAGATATTAAAGGAACTTTTCACTTGGATAAAGGGTATTATTATTTTAGAAATATAGACGATCGAATATTATTTGGGGGAGGAAGAAATTTAGATTTCCAAGGAGAAGAAACTACGAGTTTCTCACAAACTCCTATAATTCAGGATGCCTTAGAAACAATTTTGCGCGATATTATTCTTCCCGATAGAAATGTAGAGATTGCCCACAGATGGAGTGGTATTATGGGAGTTGGACAACAAAAAAAGCAATTGTTAAACAACTGTCTAATAACGTGTATTGTGGGGTACGTTTAGGAGGAATGGGTGTAGCCATTGGAAGTTCCATTGGTAAAGAATTAGCGGCACAATTATGACACGGAAGGAAAAACTGGTAAATAGGTGCTCTCAGTTTGTAGAAAAGCGTTTGCAAACCATTTCTGCGACCATATCTTCCAATACCGCTGCTTTACAATCCGAGACGAAATCTTCTGCTGGTGATAAGCATGAAACCGGAAGAGCAATGTTACAGTTGGAGATGGAAAAAGCCGGTCAGCAATTAAATAACGTCACTGCAATGCGAAATACACTAGCAAGAATTGACGCTACAAAAATAACCAAGCAAATTTGCCTAGGAAGTATAGCAACTACGAATAGAGGAAGCTACTTTATCAGTATTTCTGCAGGCAAATTACTGGTAGAAAATCAAACGTATTTTGCAGTTTCCTCGGTATCTCCCATAGGAAAACTACTCCTTGGAGCTCGCGCAGGAACTTCGTTTGTTTTTAATGGAAATAGGTGGGAGGTTTTAGAGGTACAGTAAGGTTATTTTGTACTTGAATACTCTAAATAAATACGTGTATTTTCTTCCAAAAAGCAGTCGTGTCTAATAAATACTTTTTGCTGCTCAAGGACTGCTTCTAGTAACCAAAATGTGCCTTTAAAGTAACAATTAGTAATTATTGCGCTGTGGCAAGAATTAGGAACAACTTTTATTTGATACGGATAAAGTAACTGCTTTTTCCCATTTATTATAATTTCATTGCAATCGTCAAACAAAGAGGCAATATATTTATTTTTTGGGTTGCTGTATAGGTTTCTGGGGGTGTCTAAAGCAAGTATTTTGTGATTTCGAATAACCATCATTGTATCTGAAAAAGAGAGTGCATCACTACCGTCATGCGTCGCTACAATACAAGCAATTTGTTTGCGTTTTAGATATGCAAATAATTTCCTTCGCAGTGAATTTTTTTTAAAATTATCTATTTGACTAAAAGGCTCGTCTAAAAGTAAGAGTTCTGGTTCTTTTGCAAGAGCCCTTGCAATAGCAACTCTTTGTTGCTGTCCTCCACTTAAGTTTTTTACCTTTTCATTGGCAAAGGCTTTCATTTCGATTACCTCTAGTAATTCCTCGGTACGTCTTTTTGCTTCGTCCATATAAAATCGAGACAGAAACTTGGCAATATTTTCACTAACAGAAATATATGGCATTAAATCAAAGTCTTGTGCTACAAATTTGATAAAATCCATACCAGGAATAAGATGGTGCTCTGGACCCAAAATAACATTATCTTTCCAGTGTAGTGACCCTTTTGAAACCTCTAATAAACCATATACAACCTTCAGTAAAGTAGACTTACCACAGCCACTTTCTCCCATGATACATAAGTTTTCACCTTTGTTTACGGTAAAACTAATATTAGCCAGTGTTTCTTTAGAATCTGAATATTGAAAGGATATGTTAGCAACGTTAAGCATGCAACAAAAATAAATTTTTACCTTCAGAATTGCGATAAATTTTAAGGAAAGGTTAGAAAGATAAAAAAAGCCGATACTTTAGGGTATCGACTTATATTAGTATTATTTTTTATTTCTTACCAGATTCGCACTCTATCCTCTGGATTTAAATACATGTTATCCCCTTCCTGTACATCAAAAGCCTCATAAAAAGCATCTACATTTTTAAGCGGCATATATGCTCTATACATACCAGGAGCATGGGTATCAGTCATGATTAGATTTTTTAAAGCCTCGTCACGCATCTTAGTTCTCCAAATAGTTCCCCAAGACATGAAGAAACGTTGCTCTGGAGTAAAACCATCTATTTCTGCCGGGCGTCCGTTTTTATCTAAAAAGATTTGTAATCCTTCATAGGCAGCCTGAACGCCACCCAAATCACCAATGTTTTCTCCTAAGGTAAATTCTCCGTTTAAATGTGTACTATCAATAGCTACGATATTACTGAACTGTGCAACTAACTTTTTACCAGCGGCAGCAAATTTTTCAGAATCTTCGTTAGTCCACCAATTTCTTAAATTACCATCTCCGTCAAAACGCGCACCAGAGTCATCAAAACTGTGTGAAATTTCATGTCCAATAACGGCACCAATACCACCATAATTTACGGCTTCATCTGCTTTGTAATTATAAAAAGGAGGTTGTAATATGGCAGCTGGAAAAACGATTTCATTGTTTACAGGGTTAAAGTAAGCATTAACCGTCTGTGGTGACATTCCCCATTCTGTTCGGTCTACTTCTTTTCCTAACTTGGCAATACTCTTGTCAAAGTTCCATTTTCTAACATTGTTTGCATTCGTAAAATAAGTACCACCATCTGCAGTTCCTTTTACCTCTAAAGCACTGTAGTCTTTCCATTTGTCAGGGTAGGCAATTTTAACCGTTAGTTTACTTAGTTTTTCAAGGGCTTTTTTCTTTGTTTCTTCACTCATCCAAGGAAGTTGTGCTATTCTCTTTTCAAAACCAAGTAAAACGTTGTCAATCATTTCTTGCGCTTTTTGTTTTGCTTCCGGTGGAAATTTCTTTTCCACATACAACTTACCTAAAGCCTCACCAACTGCTCTGTTAACACCACCTAAGGCTCGTTCATCTCTAGCTCTTTGTTTTTTAGCGCCACGCATTTCTTTACTGTAAAATTCCCAGTTTGCTTTTTCTAAGTCTGTAGAAAGCGAACCTAGAGCATTATTAATCGTGTTCCAACGCAATAGTAATTTCATATCGGCAACAGAACGCGTTTTCAATACTTCATTCATCGCTTTAAAGTATCCAGGATCGGTTACAATAATACGGTCGATATTGGTTACCCCGATTCCAGTAAGATATGCGTTCCAATCAATTACAGGTGCTAAATTTTCTAATTCCTCTATCGACATTGGGTTGTACATTCTTCGTGTATCTCTGCGTTCTTCTTTGGTCATCATCGGTGCAGCCAAACTTTTTTCAAAAGCAACAATTGTTGCAGCATTTTTAGTAGCAGTAACCTCATCCTCTCCAAACTTTTGCAGCATTTTAGCAACAAACTCTTGATATTTATTCAGTTTGTCTTCAACATTCGGGTCTACATAATAATCTCTAGACAATCCTAAACCACCGCCACTCATGTAACCTGCATTCATGTTACTGTTTTTAAGGTCGTTGTAAACCCCAAAACCATAAAATGCACCGCCTCCATATGGCGCCATATTTGTGATATAAGTTTGAACCTCTTTAAAGGTATTAATCGCCTCAATTTTTTGAAGTAAGGGCTTTACTGGTTCCATACCAGCTTTATTTCTGGCAACAGTATCCATGATAGTTTCGAAAAAATTCACTGCCTTTTCTTGGTCAGAATCTATTTCGTTTCCATTACTATCTTTAATTTTAGGGAAATTTCCTCTTGGATAGCTTCATTGAGGATAGCTAGTACATCTGCATCTGTTTTTTTTCGAAGTTGGTTAAATCCACCCCACGAGGTTTGATCGTCTGGAATCTCTGTTCTGTCGATCCACGCTCCGTTGACGTATCTAAAGAAATCATCGGAAGGTTTTGTATTAACATCCATGTTCTCAAGGGCAATTCCTGGAATACTTTCTGCGGTTTTAGTTTCATTTTTACAGGCAACAAGACCTAATGCAGTAATCGCTGTTGTAAAAAGAATTTTATGCTTTGTTTTCATTGTATTTAAATTGGTTATGTTTTCGTTGTTTATAACTCGTTTGGTAGTTTCGTAAAGCCCATATTAAATAAGGTGAATCCGTAAATATCTGCGTATTGCTCTATTGTCTTTGCAATTGGAGTACCAGCTCCATGGCCTGCATTTGTTTCAATTCTAATCAAGACAGGATTGTTTCCGGTCTGTTTCTCTTGAAGTTCAGCAGCAAATTTGAAGCTATGCGCAGGAACTACTCTATCATCGTGATCTCCTGTGGTGATCATGGTAGCAGGGTATTCTATGCTAGATTTAACATTGTGTACGGGAGAATACCCCTTTAAATAAGAAAACATTTCTTCACTTTGTTCTGCAGTTCCATAGTCATATGCCCATCCTGCTCCTGCAGTAAAGGTATGGTATCGCAACATGTCTAAAACACCAACTGCCGGGAGAGCTACTTTCATTAAATCTGGTCGTTGGGTCATAGTTGCTCCTACTAATAATCCACCATTAGAGCCACCTCGTATTGCTAAATAATCTGAAGAGGTATAGTTGTTCGCTATTAAATACTCTCCGGCGGCTATAAAATCGTCGAATACATTTTGCTTTTGCATTTTGGTACCCGCGTCGTGCCATTTTTTTCCGTATTCTCCACCACCTCTTAAATTGGGAACCGCATAGATTCCACCTTGTTCCATCCAAACGGCATTCGCAATGCTAAAACTCGGAGTTAAACTGATGTTAAAACCACCGTATCCGTATAAAATAGTAGGGTTTTTTCCATTTAGTTCGATGCCTTTTTTGTGGGTGATGATCATTGGAATCTTTGTGCCGTCTTTTGAAGTATAAAAAACTTGCTTGCTTTCATAGTTGTCCGCGTCATAAGAAATTGTAGGTTTCCAATATAACGAATAGGTACCATCAGTAGGGTTAAATAAGTATGAAGACGAGGGTGTGTTATAATTGGTAAACGAAAAATACAATTCTTTTGCATCGGTTTTCCCTCCAAATCCACCAGCAGATCCTACACCCGGTAATTTAACTTCACGAATCAATTTTCCGTCAAAATCATATTGTAGAACTTTAGAAACTGCATCTACCATGTATTCTGCAAAGAAGTATCCACCACCTGTAGAAGGAGAAAGTACATTTTCTGTCTCAGGAATGAAATCTTTCCAATTTTCTGGTGTTGGATTTGCTGCGTCTACAGTAACAATTTTTTTGTTAGGTGCATTCAAGTTGGTTACGATGAACAAGGTGCTTCCTCTGCTGTCAATTACATAAGAATCACTATCAAAATTTGCAATGATTGGAGATAGTTTACTGTTATCTTTCGTTAAATCTTGAATGTATAATTTATTCCCTGAAGTTGAAGTAGAAGCAGAAATGATAAGATATTTATCATCTTCGGTTAAGCTTCCACCAACATATCGATGCTTTTCCTCCGGTACAGCTCCAAAAATTACTTCATCGGAACTTTGCGGAGTTCCTAATTTGTGAAAATAAAGCTTGTGTTGGTCTGTTTTCGCAGATAGTTCACTACCAGCTGGCTTGTCGTAGCTAGAGTAGTAAAAACCTTCATTTCCTCTCCAAGTAATTCCAGAAAACTTAACATCTACGATAGTATCCTCTTTAATTTCTTTGGTTAGGGCATCCATGATGATCACTTTTCGCCAATCACTTCCACCTTCAGAAATCGAATATGCCACTGTTTTTCCGTCTTTAGTAAAACTAATTCCACCAAGAGATGTTGTTCCATCTTTTGCAAAAGAGTTTGGATCTAAAAAAACCTCCTCTTTTCCATCTTTATTTTTTCTGTACAAAACGTACTGATTTTGCAATCCATTGTTTTTGTAATAATAGGTAAAGTCACCTTCTTTAAAAGGAGTGCCGACCTTTTCGTAATTCCAGAGCTCCGTTAAACGATCTTTTAAAGCGCTTTTGTACGGTATTTTGTTTAGGTAATCAAATGTTACTTTGTTTTCTGCCGAAACCCAGGCTTCCGTTTCTTCACTTCTATCGTCTTCTAGCCATCGGTAATTGTCGGTTATTTTGGTGCCAAAATAATCCTCTATAACGGGTTGTTTTTTCGTTTCAGGATACTTCACAGTTATGGTATTTTTACTTTTCTCTGAATTCGTGCATGAGAATATTGTAATACTCGCAAGAATTAATGGTAGGATGCGTCGCTTCATTTTTATAATAGTTGTAGAAATGTATTCCAAAGTTAGATGAAATTTAATTTTTCTTTCTCTTTTTAAGAGGACTTTAACATAAATTACACACATAAAACAGCCGAATTACATTTAATTTTATTTTTTTAAACAATATGTGTAGCAATGACTGAAAATTTAACAAAAGAGACTTTTTTTCAAAAAGTTTTTAACTACGAAGAGAATAGCGATTGGAATTTTAAGGGAGACATACCAGCTATAATAGATTTCTATGCCGATTGGTGTGGGCCGTGTAAGGCTTTAGCACCGATATTAGAGGAATTGAGTGAAGAATATGATGGAAAAGTGAAGATATATAAAATAGACACAGAGGCCGAACAAGAATTAGCTGCTGCCTTTGGTATTCGCAGTATTCCATCCATGCTTTTTTGCCCCGTAAATGAACCGCCACAAATGGCACATGGTGCCCTTCCGAAAAAGCAAATTATGGAAATTATGGAAACGGTATTACAGTTGAAATTTTGATGTTTGAAAAGTGTTAGTTTTTTAGCAGCTTAAGGCTTGTGTAGAAGTATTTAGTAAACCTAATGAGTATCACGGATACAACAACTCTCGATTAGCTTAAGTGTCTCATTTACAGGTTTTAACATTTGTTTGTTTTCTCTTGTTTTTCTTGAGTTTTTAATGTTTTGTTAAAAACTTCAAGGGTTTTGTGAATAAGTATGGATTGTAAATTTTAATAAAAAGTACCATCTTTGTTAAACCCCTTTTTAGAGAAGAATTAAAGATAAAACAACACTACTAGATGACGACGATTGAACCAATTTTACAGGAGAATAAAAACAGATTTGTAATCTTTCCAATTCAACACAATGACCTTTGGGAATGGTATAAAAAACAGCAAGCATGTTTTTGGACTGCCGAAGAAATTGACTTGCATTCCGATCTCAACGATTGGAATTCAAAACTTACCGATGATGAGCGTTATTTTATCAAGCATATTTTAGCTTTTTTCGCCGCTTCTGATGGAATAGTTAATGAAAATTTAGCAGAAAATTTTGTTAATGAAGTTCAATATTCAGAAGCCAAATTCTTTTATGGTTTCCAGATTATGATGGAAAATATTCATTCGGAAACCTATTCTCTTTTAATTGATACGTATATTAAAGACGATGAAGAAAAAACAAAGCTTTTTCAAGCTATTGACGTTTTTCCTGCCATTAAAAAGAAGGCTGAATGGGCTTTAAAATGGATAGAATCTGACTCTTTTGCAGAACGTCTAATCGCTTTTGCTGCTGTAGAAGGGATTTTCTTTTCTGGTTCTTTTTGTTCTATCTTTTGGTTAAAGAAAAGAGGACTATTACCTGGTTTAACTTTTTCGAATGAGTTAATTTCTAGAGATGAAGGAATGCATTGTGATTTTGCAGTTCATTTACATAACAATCATCTCGTTAACAAGGTTCCTAAAGATCGAATCAAAGAAATTATTATATCTGCACTAGACATTGAAAGAGAGTTCATTACAGAATCGCTGCCTGTTAGTTTAATTGGAATGAATTCAAAATTAATGACGCAGTACCTAGAGTATGTTACCGACAGACTTTTATTAGAGTTTGGTTGTGACAAAGTTTATGAATCTACAAACCCATTTGATTTCATGGAGATGATTTCTCTCGAAGGAAAAACTAATTTTTTCGAGAAAAGAGTTTCTGAATATCAAAAAGCAGGTGTAAAATCGGGTGGAACCGGTGATATCAGCTTCGATGCTGATTTTTAAGGAGGAGTTTTATACTGTAATCCCCTATCTATACAGTAATGATTGTGTTAAAGCGGTGCACTTTAACTTCAAATCTTGTTTCTAATTAAGAACCATTTTAAATTATTAAACGGTTACGAACTTTTAACGAGCTCGATAACTATTATTAACCTTATACCAAAATAAAATTATATGTATGTAGCAAAGAGAGATGGCAGAAGGGAGCCAGTGATGTTTGACAAGATAACAGAAAGAGTTAGAAAAATGTGTTATGGATTAAACAAGATTGTTGATCCAGTAAAAGTTGCTATGCGAGTTATTGAAGGTTTATACGACGGGGTAACCACTTCAGAATTGGATAATCTCGCTGCTGAAACTGCTGCAACAATGACAACGGCACACCCTGATTATGCCAAGTTAGCGGCTAGAATCGCAGTTTCTAATTTACATAAAAACACCAAAAAGTCGTTCTCAGAAACCATGACGGATTTATACAAATACGTAAATCCTCGTACGAATAAAGATGCATCATTATTAGCAGATGATGTGTATCAAATTATAATGGATAATGCAGATAAGTTAGATTCTACTATTATCTACAGTCGTGATTTTAATTATGATTATTTTGGCTTTAAAACCTTAGAACGTTCTTATTTACTAAAGTTAAACGGAGTTATCGTAGAGCGTCCGCAGCATATGTTAATGCGTGTTTCGATAGGTATTCATAAAGAAGACATCGATGAAGCTATTGCTACTTATGAACTAATGAGTAAAAAATATTTTACACACGCTACTCCTACATTATTTAATTCTGGAACACCAAAACCACAGATGTCTTCTTGTTTCCTATTACAGATGCAAGATGACAGTATTGAAGGCATATACGATACGTTAAAGCAAACTGCTAAAATCTCACAATCTGCAGGAGGTATAGGGTTGTCGTTACATAATATTAGAGCTACCGGCTCTTACATTAGTGGAACAAATGGTACTTCTAACGGAATTGTTCCTATGTTACGAGTTTTTAACGATACAGCAAGATACGTAGATCAAGGAGGAGGAAAGAGAAAAGGTTCTTTTGCCATGTATTTAGAACCTTGGCATGCAGATATTTTTGACTTTTTAGATTTAAAAAAGAACCACGGTAAAGAGGAGATGAGAGCACGTGATTTATTTTATGCGATGTGGATTTCAGACCTCTTTATGAAACGCGTTCAAGAAGACGGACAATGGACACTGATGTGTCCTCACGAATGTCCTAATTTATACGACACCTATGGCGACGAATTTGAAAAACTATATACAGGTTACGAAGCGGCAGGTAAGGGAAGAAAAACTATTCGAGCAAGAGAGCTTTGGGAGAAAATTCTAGAGTCTCAAATTGAAACAGGTACTCCATATATGTTGTATAAAGATGCAGCAAACCGTAAATCAAATCAGAAAAATTTAGGAACAATTCGTTCTTCTAACTTGTGTACTGAAATTTTAGAATACACTGCTAAAGATGAGGTTGCAGTTTGTAATCTTGCTTCCATAGCGATTCCTATGTTCGTAGCGCAAGACGAGAACGGAAATAAATTCTTTGATCATCAAAAATTGTTTGAGGTTACCAAAAAGGTAATTAGAAATTTAGATACGGTAATTGATCAAAATTACTATCCGGTAAAAGAAGCTGAAAATTCTAATTTTCGTCACCGTCCTGTAGGTCTCGGTATTCAAGGATTAGCCGACGCATTCATTATGTTACGCCTTCCATTTACCAGCGATGAGGCGAAAAAGCTAAATCAAGAAATTTTTGAGACCTTGTATTTTGCCGCCGTGACATCTTCTAATGAAGTGGCAAAAGATAAAGGTGCTTATTCTACTTATGAAGGTTCGCCGATGTCGCAAGGAGAGTTCCAACATAATATGTGGGGAGTAAAAGATGAAGAGTTAAGCGGACGATGGGATTGGACAGAGCTTCGAAAAAAGGTTCAAGAACACGGAGTGCGTAATTCGTTATTAGTTGCTCCGATGCCAACGGCCTCTACTTCTCAAATCTTGGGTAATAACGAAGCTTTTGAACCATATACATCTAATATATATACAAGACGGGTACTTTCTGGTGAGTTTATTGTGGTAAACAAGCACTTACTGGAAGATTTGGTAGAGTTAAATTTATGGGATAATACCATGAAGGAAGATATCATGAGAGCTAATGGATCTATCCAACACATCGAAAGTATTCCACAAGATTTAAAAGAATTATACAAGACGGTTTGGGAGATGAGTATGAAGGATATCATTGACATGTCTCGTCAAAGAGGCTATTTTATAGACCAGTCGCAGTCTTTAAATCTATTTTTAAAAGATCCTGATTTTGGAAAGCTTACGTCTATGCATTTTTATGCTTGGAAATCGGGTCTAAAAACAGGAATGTATTATTTAAGAACAAAGTCTGCTGTAAATGCGAAACAATTTACATTAGATATTGAAAAGAAAAAAGAAGACGCACCAATGTCTGCAGAGGAATTGAAAGCATTGATTGAAGAATCAAAAAATTCGGGTCCAGATGATTGTTTGATGTGTGGCTCTTAGAGCAAATTTAATTTAAAGTTCACAAGAGGCGTTAAAAACGCCTCTTTTTTTATTTAAACAAATAGCGCATCACTAGAATAAAAATCCCTACAACTGTCGCTAATGAGGTTGTTATTAAGGCTATCAATACCGAATCACTTAACTTAAAATTTAGAACCCCAGAAAAACCATTTCCAACAATAATGAGCAAGATGATACTGGTAAATGCACACAAGTAAATAAAGGTTCTAAACGCATACTTCTTTCGTTCGTATCTATCCTGAACTCTATCGTAAATTTCTTGCTCTGTTAAAACAGTTTCCTTGTCAATTATTTTGGCGTCGAAAGATAAGTTTTTCGAATCCTTCAGAAGTTCATCTAACTTAGTATTATGCACTTTTTAATTGTTTATCTAGGTTTGTTACGAACTTGTCATAGTATTTTTTAATGAGTGTGTTTTCTATGACGCTATTTTGATTATTTCTGTAGGATAAACTCCATGGAGTTCCTGCCATATGGGTTAAATCTACTAAATCTTTTGCAGAGATGTTCTTATACAATTGCCAGGTTAATAATACAATTTTTTGCTCTTCCGTATTAGATAGAATAGGTTCTGAAAACTGCTGGTATGTAGTATCTAATGCAATAGATTTACATGTAATCGGTTCTGATTTAAAGTGTTTAAATTCGTGGTAAATGCTTGGAATTACTGGGCCAAATTTCCATGCTTCAATATGGTCATTTGAAAAAATTGGGCGATCTAAAAGAGATAGGGAAAGCCCCTGAGCTATATACATAAGTTTTAGTAGCTTCATTGTTGTTAATTCGATTTCTGTATTTTCGGAAAGTTTTAAAAACTCATTTGCAACAGCACTAGTTGTTCCCATATATCGTTGTCTTAACTTTACTATTAGGTTTAAACATATACAATACAAAGCTATAAAATATTACTATTTTACCATATTTAATAGAAGCATTTCTTTTAAACCTTCAGGCTTTCCCTCCAGTAATGCCTTTGTTTTTTACCGCTCACTTTCAACTGCAAGACATTATTACTTGTTGTGTTGATAATTTATATAAACTTACTCTATTAAAATAAAAACTTTAAATAACTTTGTTCCAATACACATATACTATGCACTGGGAACAATTACTTTCTTTAAAGCGCTTTGGAGATGTTCAAAAACGAGAACGTTTGCAACAAGATGAAACACGATTGGGATTTGAAGTAGATTTTGATCGTATTATATTTTCTTCCGCTTTTAGAAGTCTTCAAGATAAGACACAGGTAATTCCGTTATCAAAAACCGATTTTGTTCATACTAGGTTAACCCACAGTTTAGAAGTTTCTGTAGTTGGCAGAACATTAGGCAGAAGAGTAGGCAAAGAGTTGTTAGATCGGCATCCGAACTTAAAAAAATTAGGATACACTTTCAATGATTTTGGCGCTATAGTTGCAGCAGCATCTTTAATGCATGATATTGGAAACCCACCATTCGGTCATTCTGGTGAAAAAGCTATTGGAGAGTATTTTAAAACAGGAAATGGCTCACAATATAAAGCGTATTTATCTGGGTTAGAATACCAAGACTTGATCGATTTTGAAGGGAATGCCAATGGCTTTAAGATTTTAACAGAGAGCAAAGTAGGTATGTCTGGTGGGCTTCGACTGTCTTATGCAACCTTAGGAGCTTTTTTAAAGTATCCTAAAGAGAGTTTGCCTAAAAAACCTTCTGCACATATAGTAGATAAAAAATACGGCTTTTTTCAGTCTGAAAAGCCAGCCTTTCAGGATTTGGTAAAAGAATTAGGGCTTCGACAAAAATCGAACACCCATACTTCATATTACCGCCACCCTTTGGCTTATTTAGTAGAAGCTGCTGATGATATTTGTTATACCATAATCGATTTTGAAGATGGTATTAATTTAGGACTTATCGATGAAGATTATGCCCTAGAGTATATGATTAAGTTGGTAAAAGATACCATAGATAGCAAAAATATTATGCTTTAAAACATAAAAAAGATCGGGTGAGTTATTTACGTGCACTGGCTATTGGTGTTTTAATCAACGAGGCTGTTGCAATATTCTTGGCAAACGAAAAAGCTATTTTACACGGTGAATTTAATCGTGGCTTGTTAGATAAATGCAAATACGAAGCACAAATTAACGATATTATTAAAATCAGTATCGATAAAATTTACAAGAGTAATGAAGTAATTGAAAAAGAAGTAGCCGGGTATAAAATAATTGGAGATCTTTTAGATGTATTTATTACTGCATTAAACAATACCTTTGAAAATAAGCAATCTAACTACGACACGTTGGTTTTAAATTTGTTGCCGAAAGAGTTCCGACAAAATAAAGTAAATTTATACGATAGAATCATGCAAATTTGTAGTTATGTTGCAGGATTATCCGATAGTTATGCCATAAGGCTACACAAAAAAATTAAAGGAAATATTGTATAGTTTTTTGTGTGAGGTTATCCTTTTGTAACTCGTTTTAAAGAGATGCGTCATTTTGCTTTTCTTGCGCTACTTTTTCTAGTGCGTCATACCAATTCTCGCCAAACCTTCTAACTAATGCATCTTTAAGGAATTTATATACAGGTACTTGTAATTCTTTACCCAAACTGCAAGCGTCATCGCATATCTCCCATTTGTGATAATTTACAGCAGAGAATTCACTGTAATCTCTTGTCCTGATAGGATATAAATGACAAGATATTGGTTTTTTCCACGAAATTACGCCTTGGTTGTATGCATCTTCAATCCCACACGAGGCATATCCTTTATCATTGAAGGTAACGTAGGCACACTCTGCATTGTTTACCAGTGGAGTTTCTATATCTCCAAAGTCGTTTTTAATCCAAGTTCCTTGGGATTCAATAGCCTGGATACCTTCTTTCCTCAAAAAAGGCTTTACCTTGGGATAGATATCCTCCAAAACAGATGCCTCTTCAAGTAAAAGAGGAGCACCAGCCTCTCCTTCAATACAACACGATCCTTTACATGCACTTAAATTACAAACAAATTCTTTTTCTAGAATATCCTCTGATACTAGGGTCTTTCCTAATTGAAACATACATTTTATATCCTTAAAACCTAAAGTAATCTAGAAATATACTATTTTACAGTAGGTTACGATTGCGTAAAATTTTTACAAAAATAGTAGATTGTAACTTTAGTTGTATAATTTTGTGCCCGAAAAACGTAACATTATGAATTTTAGTTTAAAAGAAATTTTCACTGCATTTATGGTTTTGTTTGCAGTTATTGATATTATAGGCAACATTCCTATCATTATTGATTTGCGAAAAAAAGCCGGTCATATACAATCCGAAAAAGCCTCTGTTATCGCTGGTATAATTATGATTATTTTTTTATTTGTAGGACAACGATTGCTTGGTTTTATAGGAATTGATGTCAATTCTTTTGCGGTGGCTGGTGCATTTATACTTTTTTTTATAGCGCTTGAAATGATTCTCGGGATAACATTGTATAAAGAAGATGAAGACGATTCTGCTTTAAATGCTTCTGTATTTCCCATTGCTTTTCCTTTAATTGCTGGTCCTGGAAGTTTAACAACGCTTTTATCCCTTCGATCTGAATATGCATGGGAGAATATTGTAATTGCGATACTTTTAAATGTTTTATTAATATATATTGTATTGAAAACCTCATCGAGGATTGAGAAACTTATTGGTCAAAACGGAATTAAGATTATCCGCAAGATATTTGGTGTGATTTTATTAGCCATTGCGGTGAAATTGTTTGCCGATAATATTAAAATGTTAATGGCGTAGCTATGGAATTTGATGTGTTAGTAATAGGAGGTGGTGTTGCTGGGATGCAATGTGCTTTAGTTTTAGGTTCTGCTAAAGAAAAAGAATTTGCAAAAAATAAATCCATAGGAATTATTATGCACCAAAGAAGTTCGCATCTACAAGATGCTCTTTTCAATAATGTGCTCGGGTTACCGGAGGGTTCCTTGGGTAAAAATATTTTAAAAGAAGGCAAACGACAATTGGCTAAATTTTATCCGGATGTTACCCAAATAGAAGGAGAAAAAGTAGAAGCTGTTTTAGACGGTACCGTTGGCTTTACTGTGGTTACCAATAAAATGGAGTACCAAAGTAAAATTGTAGTCATAGCTCTTAATTATTCCAAACCATTTACCATAGCAGGTCTGGAGCAATACTTAGAAAGGCACTCTAGAGCAAATGCGATGAAAGATAGAATTCAGTTGCGTAATTTTAATCATCTCATAAAGGATGGGTTATACGTTTGTGGTACTATCGCTGGCTGGCGAAGTCAATATGCCATAGCTGCGGGAAGCGGAGCTAGCGTCGCTACGGATATTCTGACGCTCTGGAATGATAATATTCCAACTAAAGTACACGACAAGATTAAAAAGCCATAATTTTTGTAAACTCTATTGTTTTTATGAGGTTTCTAATTATCTTACCGTAAATCGCACTTCGTTTTACGGTATCACTTTTTTTATATGCGTTTTCAAATTTTAGATGCTGTTAGTAATTATTAAATTTTCACTGTTTAATTTTTCTGGGAAGCCTTATCTTTAATGCTCCAAATTTTTAAAACCTCTCTCATGAAAAAAGTTCTTCTTGCCCTTCTCATATGCTGTGGTATAGGCATTACTTTCGCCCAAAAAACATACTTGTATTGCGGCGCAATCATCGATACTAAAAAAGGTGCCTCCTATGCTCAAAAAACAATTATTGTTACCAACAATAAGATTGAAGCAGTTTTAGATGGTTATGTACCAACCAAAGCATCAACTGATGTTATAATTGATTTAAAAGATAAGGTGGTTATGCCTGGTCTTATTGACATGCACGTTCATATTGAACAGGAATTCGGTCCGAGTACTCGTTTACAGAAATACATTTTAAATGAGGCAGATGTCGCTTTTAACTCTGTAGGATTTGCCAAGACAACCTTATTACACGGTTTTACCACTGTTAGAGATTTAGGGGGAACTGGTGTAAATATTGCTGTAAGAAATGCTATTAATGCCGGTAAAATTCCTGGACCTAGAGTATATACAGCAGGAAAATCTTTAGCTACCACCGGCGGTCATGCAGATCCAACCAATGGTAGCAGTAGAATACTAATTGGTAATCCAGGACCTAAGGAGGGAGTTGTAAACAGTGTGGATGACGCTAAAAAAGCGGTCAGACAGCGGTATAAAAATGGGGCAGATTGTATTAAAATTACAGCCACAGGTGGTGTTCTAAGTGTCGCCAAAAGTGGTGATAATCCGCAGTTCACCATAGAAGAAATAAAAGCCATATGTGCTACTGCAAAGGATTACGGAATGCACGTCGCTGCGCATGCACATGGCGATGAAGGTATGCAACGAGCAATATTAGGAGGGGTCAAAACCATTGAACATGGTACGTATATGAGTGAAGAAACCATGAATCTGATGATGGAACATGATGTGTATTTAGTGCCTACCATAACCGCTGGTAAGGAAGTGGAGGAAAAGGCAAAAGTTGCAGGCTATTACCCAGATATAGTCGTACCAAAAGCATTAAAGGTAGGTCCACAAATCCAGGGTACTTTTGCAAAAGCCTACAAAAAGGGTGTTGGGATAGCATTCGGAACCGATGCAGGTGTTTTTAGACACGGTGACAATAATAAAGAGTTTCGCTTTATGGTTGACGCGGGAATGCCCGCTATGGAAACCATTCAATCTGCTACCATCACCAATGCAAAAATTTTAAAAATGGAAAATGAAATTGGCCAAATTAATAAAGGTTTTTACGCCGATATTATTGCCGTAAACCAAGACCCAACCAAACAAATTGCAACTATGGAAAATGTTGTTTTTGTTATGAAAGACGGTGTTGTTTATAAGCAATAATATACCTTTATGTAATGCTAAAAGAAGAAGCCTAGAAGAATCACTTCCAGGCTTTGTGTTGTCATCTAATTAGATGCAAACAATTAGTCATTTTTAATTCCCCTTATACTTTAGATCTAATTGCTGTTCCAAATATACAAGGTATGTTCGAATGGTATAAAAAAGATGTCTTAAGTGCTCTATATTTGAGGATGGGCGAATTCAAATAAGGAATAGAGATATAAAAAAGAAGTCTGAAAAGACTTCTTTTTAATTCGTTTATGGGAATATTATTACTATCCCTTAAGACTTGCACTAATAAATTCAGAATTCATTCGTGCAATATTTTCAAGAGAAATTCCCTTAGGACATTCTACTTCACATGCACCAGTATTCGTACAGTTTCCAAACCCTTCCAAATCCATCTGTGCTACCATGTTTTTAACACGATCTACAGCTTCTACTTGTCCTTGTGGAAGTAATGCATATTGTGAAACTTTAGCGCCTACAAATAGCATTGCAGAGGAGTTCTTACAAGTTGCGACGCAAGCACCACAACCAATACAAGTTGCAGCATCAAATGCTTTATCAGCATTTTCTTTATTGATAGGAATGGCATTTGCATCTTGGGTATTTCCTGATGTATTAACAGAAACATACCCACCAGCGTGTTGAATTCTATCAAAGGCGCTTCTATCTACAACAAGATCTTTTACTACCGGGAATGCTTTTGCTCTAAAGGGCTCAATGTGTATTGTATCCCCATCGTTAAACATTCGCATGTGTAATTGACACGTAGTTACCCCCCTATCTGGTCCGTGTGCTTCTCCGTTGATATACATCGAACACATACCACATATCCCTTCACGACAATCATGGTCAAAGGCAACAGGTTCTTCCCCTTTGGCTATTAATTGTTCGTTCAATACGTCCATCATTTCTAAGAAAGACATGTGTTCAGAAATTTTGGATACTTTATACGCAACCATTTTTCCTTTATCACTTGCGTTTCTTTGTCTCCAGATTTTAAGTGTTAAATTCATAATCTATTCTTATTTATACGAACGTTGTTTTAGTTCAATATCGTTAAACTCTAATTCTTCTTTGTGTAAAACTGCATCTGACGGTTCTCCTTTAAATTCCCATGCGGATACATAAGTAAAGTTTTCGTCATCACGTTTAGCTTCTCCTTTTTGAGGGCCATCGAGTTCTACAGATTCTTCTCTAAAATGTCCTCCACAAGATTCTGTTCTGTCTAAGGCATCTCTTGCGAATAACTCTCCTAATTCTAAAAAGTCTGCTACGCGTCCTGCTTTTTCTAATTCAGGGTTCATTTCGTTAGCCCCACCAGGAACGGTAACATTTTTCCAAAAGTCATCACGCAATTCTTTAATTTCAGCGATAGCTTCTTTTAATCCTGTTTCGTTACGAGACATCCCACATTTATTCCACATAATGTTTCCTAGTTTCTTGTGGTAATAATCAACAGAGTGTTTTCCTTTATTGTTTACGAAAAATTCAATTCTCGAAGTAACGGCGTTTTCAGCTTCTTCAAATTCTTTAGAATCTGTCGATATAGGACCTGTTCTAATATCATCTGCTAGATAATCTCCAATAGTATATGGTAATACAAAATATCCATCCGATAAACCTTGCATTAGTGCAGATGCTCCAAGACGATTGGCACCGTGGTCAGAGAAGTTAGCCTCTCCAATGGCATAACATCCAGGAATAGTGGTCATTAGGTTGTAATCTACCCAAATTCCACCCATGGTGTAGTGCACAGCTGGATAAATCATCATCGGTGTTTTGTATGGGTTCTCATCCACGATTTTTTCGTACATCTGGAATAAATTTCCATATTTATTCTCTACCACCTTTTCACCTTCCGCTAAAATCTCTGCATGCGTTGGATTATCATTTCCTTTCAGTTTACATTGTTCTTTACCGTAACGTTCAATAGAGGTTTTAAAATCTAAGTATACCGCCTCTCCTGTAGCGTTAACACCATAACCAGCATCGCATCGTTCTTTTGCGGCACGCGATGCAACATCACGAGGAACTAAGTTTCCAAAAGCAGGATAACGACGTTCTAGGTAATAATCTCTATTTTCTTCTGCAATTTCCGTAGGTTTCAATTTACCTTCTCGAATTGCTGTAACATCATCAATGTGTTTAGGTACCCAAATTCGTCCATCATTACGCAAAGATTCCGACATTAAGGTTAGTTTCGATTGGTAATCACCAGAACGAGGAATACAAGTAGGGTGAATTTGT
Organism: Tenacibaculum sp. SG-28; assembly: GCF_002954385.1. GTDB lineage: Bacteria > Bacteroidota > Bacteroidia > Flavobacteriales > Flavobacteriaceae > Polaribacter. Next base: position 455,994 of record NZ_MQVY01000002.1, on the reverse strand, counting down.
GTAAAACAAGGATTTGCAAAATAAGCCCCTTTCTTATGAATTTTCCAGGCAGCTGTAGTATTAGAACCCATGGCATTGGTAGACAAGAAATATACATTTCCGTATCCCCCCGAAGCAACAACTACAGCATGTGCTGCATGACGTTCTATTTCGCCAGTTACCATATTTCTGGCGATTATACCACGTGCTTTGCCATCTACAATAACAAGATCTAACATTTCATGGCGATTGAACATTTCAATCTTACCACGTGCTATTTGTCTGTTCATCGCCGAGTAAGCGCCCAACAGTAATTGTTGTCCTGTTTGTCCTTTAGCGTAAAAAGTTCGAGAAACTAATACACCACCAAAAGAACGGTTGTCTAGAAGGCCTCCATAATCTCTTGCAAAAGGAACTCCTTGTGCAACACATTGGTCTATGATATTTGCAGAAACTTCTGCTAAACGATACACATTAGCTTCACGCGATCTGTAATCTCCACCTTTGATAGTATCATAGAAAAGACGGTATTTCGAATCGCCATCTCCTTGGTAATTTTTTGCTGCGTTTATCCCCCCTTGTGCCGCAATAGAGTGTGCACGACGCGGAGAATCTTGATAAGCAAATGCTTTTACATTATATCCTAATTCTGCTAAGGTAGCAGATGCAGATCCACCTGCTAAACCTGTTCCAACTACGATTACATCGATAAGACGTTTATTCGCTGGATTAACAAGGTTTATCTTGTCTTTATAAGATGTCCACTTATCCTTTAATGGACCTTTTGGTACTTTTGAATCTAAAATTGCCATAATTTAAGTGGTTTTTATTAATGGTTGAAGTGATGAAATAATGCAATAATGATAAAACCTACAGGTATTCCAATTGCATATATTTTACTAAATTTTTTCAGCCCTTTGGTATATTTATTATTTGCTCCTGCAGATTGAAATGCAGAGTCAAAACCGTGTAATAGGTGTAGCGCTAAAAACACAAATGCAACTACGTATGCAGCAACCCGGATAGGATTAACAAATTTGTGTTGTAATTCGGTAAAATATCGGTATTCTCCGTTGTGCATTCCAGACCAATCTCCTTGAATGAATTTGGTGTTTAATTCCGGAATCCAAAAATCAATAAAGTGAAGCACAATAAATCCTAAAATTGCTAAACCACTGTATATCATGTTTCTACTCATCCATGAGGAGTTAGCTGCACCGTTATTTTTGGCATATTTAACTACTCTAGAATTTTTATTTTTGATTTCTAGAATGAATCCCATTACGAAATGAAAAACTACACCAAATATTAAAACTGGTTGTAATCCGTATTGTACCACTGGATTGGTTCCCATAAAGTGCGATAACGTATTAAATGTTTCGCCATTATCTGGGAGAAGAGATGTGATATTTATTGCAAAATGTTGAAGTAAAAAAAACATTAAAAAAATGCCGAAAGCGCCATGGCAAACTTTCTTCCAATAGAAGATTTTAATAATCCGCTCATTATTCTGTTTATTTGTTAAAATAGTAGCCACAAATTTAAGGGCTATACCATTCTTGCACAAACTTTGGGAATTGTTTTATTTCAAATTTAGAATCGGTTTAAATAGTCATTTTCTCTCGGAAGTAATTTGTACTTTAAAGATAGCAATAAGCGTTAAATTTTATAGAACCTATACTACTTTTATTGTTGTATTCTTTCGATAAAAGTCATTTGTTTTCTCAAAGATTATTTAGGATGTAGGCTAACTCCTTTGGTCTTTCTAGAGGAATCATATGACCACAATTTTTAATTTTATAAACGATGCTTTTTCTTATGTTTTTAGCGGTGGTTTTTACACTTTCAAAAGAAACAATTCTGTCATCTTCAGCGGCAATTAAAATCACTGGAATTTTGATGTTTTTAAGTTTTTCTGAAATATCCGAACGGAACGAGGTTGCTTTTAATTGGCGAATTAAAATTTCCTTTCCTAATGCTTTATCCATATTTCTTATGAGATCTAAAAGCAATTGGTTCTTGTGTTGTTGCTCGTGCAAAAATTGATACATCCTTGTAGTGGTGATTCCAGCGTATTTATTTTTCTCTAAAAAAGTAATCGTTTGGTTTCGAAGTTGCAGCTCTTTTTTCTTCAGCTCAGAGCTATTTGCAGCGATAACGATAAGTTTTGTTATTTTTTCGGGATAATTACAAGCAAAATTCATGGCTATAAAACCACCAAGAGAAAAGCCAACCAAAACTGCTGGTGATTCGATACACGCAGCTATTTCGTTGTTTATTTCCTCAAAAGACTTACAATGGGTGATTGCGATTGGAATTGGATTTATATTCTCTAATTTTGGAAATATAAATTTCCATAGTGCCTCGGTACACATGTTCCTGGAAGAAAATACACGTTTTTCATCAATCCTTGTAATTAGAGTCTACTAAACATTTGTCGTTCTTCCATTTTCCAATGAGGTCTTTGTTTTTTATTACCGCACCAGAACAAGTAAGAAATAATCCTGCTTCTGATTTTTTAATTACTTTCATCTTACCGTGATGAATAGCATTTATTATTTTATAAATTAAACTTTTAGAAGAAATATCACTCCCTTTTTCCGTAAAGGTTAAGCCAATTTTATTATTAAAAAGATCCATGATAGTAGAAGCTTCGTCGGGAACAATTCCGTCTTCTAGCTTTTTCTCTTCATAGGTCTTGTAATTCTCTTTTTCGTGCACTTTACCCAAAGATTCAGCAGCACTTTTACCGATTTCTTGACGTAATCGAGCCATCCAATAGGCATGTCGAAAAGCATCTACTTGCCCACCAGAGGGATCTTTATCCAAAAGAGGGCTACTTTTAATAGAATCAGCAACTCTTTGGGTTTCCATGGAAACATCTAGTGCAGCTTGTGCTTTGAAAGGATGCAATAGTACCCATTTTCGCATCGGAGCGGAAGTTTTTTTAAATCGCTCCCAATTGTTCTGTGCTTTTAATAAAGATACCCCTGAAAAGAACAGAAGTAGCACAAGAAGTATATTTCTTTTAAAGATTATCGCTTTCACAATTTTGATTTTATCAACTAAATTTCTACCAGGGATAAAAAAATAGACTTTTGATTCTTAAAAACCTTTTTCTATTTGCAAATAACCCCTTTTTTCTGTAGCTGCTTTATCATTCGTAGTGCACCTTCTTTAATAGAATTTGCTTTAAAGATAAAGGTTTTATCAAAGAGTGTATTTCCTTCGAAAAAGGAGACTTGAAAACGGTTGTCTAGTGCAAATAATTCTGGCTGTATTAATTCAATTCTAGCAAAGGAATTAGCTGGCAAATGATCTATTTTTTTCGAAAAACAGAAGTAGTTTTTGTTTTTGAAAAACCCTGCGATACAATTACCACCATTTCTATGGCTACCGCTTTTTTATTCCACAAATACACATACCAATCTGTGGTGTTATGTTGTTCGTTATTTTCTCGAACCACAGCTATTTCAATACCAGTAACTTCCGGAATATTAATATCTTTTCTCAAGGTGTTTTTCTTTATAGGACAGCTTTAAATTGTTCCAAGAAACGCTTGTCATTTTCATAAAACATTCGGATATCAGGAATTTGATACAACAGCATAGCAATGCGTTCAATACCCATTCCAAAAGCATATCCCGAGTATACCGTAGGATCGATATTGCAATTCTTTAAAACGTTAGGGTCTACCATACCACAGCCCATTATTTCTAGCCATCCGGTTCCCTTGGTTATTCTGTAATCGGTTTCCGTTTCTAAACCCCAATAAATATCCACCTCTGCACTTGGCTCAGTGAAGGGGAAATACGAGGGGCGAAGTCTAATTTTAGACTTTCCAAACATTTCTTTGGTGAAGTATAATAAGGTTTGTTTGAGGTCAGCAAAAGAAACGTCTGTATCGATGTACAAGCCTTCTACTTGATGAAAAATACAATGCGCACGAGCCGAGATATCTTCATTTCTAAAAACTCTACCCGGAGAAATTGTTCGGATAGGAGGTTCATTATTCTCCATATAACGAACTTGTACAGATGAAGTGTGTGTTCGCAGTAATGTGTCTGGGTTTTTTTCTATAAAAAAAGTATCCTGCATATCTCTGGCAGGGTGGTATTCTGGTAAATTTAACGCCGTGAAATTATGCCAATCGTCTTCAATTTCAGGTCCTTCAGAAACGGTAAAACCGATTCTGTTAAAAACTTCAATAATCTGATTTTTCACTAACGATATCGGGTGTCTTGAACCGAGTTCTATCGGTTCCGCTGGTCGTGTAAGATCCCCATATCTATTTTCATGTGCAATAGTATTTTCTAGGGCCTCATTTAATGCGGCTACTTTACCTTCAGCAGATTTTTTTAATGTGTTAAGTGCTTGTCCAAAGTCTTTCCGTAAGGCAACATCTACATTTTTAAATTCCGAAAAAAGGTCTTTTAACAAACCCTTACTTCCTAGGTATTTAATTCTAAAAGCCTCTATTTCCTCTTTGGAAGAGGCCTGAAAAGCAGTAACATCGCCAATTAATTCTTTTACTTTATCTAACATGGTATCGAACACAAAAAATTAAGTGGCAAATTTACAGATTTTTCCTTAAAAATAAGGTTGTTTTTAGACAATTACCATTATTTACGAAATCGATTGAGAAATTATAAAATAATTAAAAAAATAAAATTTAACAAATTGTAAATTAATTATATTTGCCGAATAAAATTGTTAATATTTTTAATAACAGAACAACTAAAGATTTATGGAATCTAAAATAAATGCTTTTATGGATTATGTCAAGCAATCTAATCCATATGAAACAGAGTTTTTACAAGCAGTGCACGAGGTTGCAGAAACTGTTATTCCTTTCATTGAAAAAAATTCAAAATACCAAGGAAAAAAATTATTGGAGCGAATGGTAGAGCCAGAGCGTGTATTAATGTTTCGAGTGCCATGGGTAGATGATAAAGGAGAGACACAGGTAAATAGAGGATATAGAGTGGAGTTTAATTCTGCGATTGGTCCTTACAAAGGAGGATTGCGATTTCATCCCTCTGTAAACTTATCTATTCTAAAGTTTTTAGGTTTTGAACAGGTATTTAAAAACTCGTTAACAACACTTCCAATGGGAGGTGGAAAAGGTGGTGCTGATTTTAATCCTAAAGGAAAATCGGATCGTGAAGTTATGGCTTTTTGCCAGTCTTTCATGACAGAGTTAGCTCGTCATATTGGGCCAAATACAGATGTCCCTGCAGGAGATATCGGTGTTGGTGGACGTGAAATAGGATATATGTTCGGACAATATAAGCGTTTAAGAAATGAATTTACTGGGGTACTAACCGGTAAGGGTGCTTCTTGGGGAGGATCGTTGATACGCCCAGAAGCAACAGGCTACGGAAACGTATACTTTGCACAAAATATGCTACAAACAAAAGGAGATTCTTTCAAAGGGAAAAGAGTAGTTATATCAGGATCTGGTAACGTAGCACAGTACGCAACAGAAAAATCAATTCAATTAGGGGCTACAGTAGTTACTTTATCCGACTCTTCGGGTTATATTTTGGACGAACAAGGGATAGATGCTGAGAAATTAGCCTTTGTAATGGAATTAAAAAATGTACGAAGAGGAAGAATTCACGAATATGTAGAGAAATATCCTTCTGCCAAGTTTTTTAAAGGGGAAACACCTTGGAATGTGCCATGTGATGTTGCCTTACCTTGTGCGACACAAAATGAGTTGCAAGGCGAAGATGCCAAAAAGCTTATTACCAACGGCTGTATCTGCGTTGGAGAAGGTGCTAATATGCCATCTACACCAGAAGCGATTGAAGTATTTCAAAAAGCAAAAATTTTATTTGCCCCAGGAAAAGCATCTAACGCAGGTGGTGTAGCTACTTCCGGCTTGGAAATGTCTCAAAACTCACTTCGATTGTCTTGGACTAGAGAAGAGGTAGACGGAAAATTACACGGTATCATGAATAGTATTCACGAGGCATGTGTTGCTTATGGAACCCAAGAGGATGGTTATGTCGATTATGTTAAAGGCGCTAACATTGCTGGGTTTGTAAAGGTTGCTGACGCCATGCTAGACCAAGGAGTAGTGTAGATAGCACAAATGGAAATAAAAAACCTCATGATATGCCTATTATGAGGTTTTTTATGTCTAATAAACTTGTGATACCCTATTGTGATAAGAGTTTGTGAATCCTTTAAAAATTGAATTTTCACATTCGGTTTTAATATGTATCTTTACCGATTAGGTGTCTTTGTGTAAAAATCAAAGATAAATATTTATAAATCAAGTGATTAATTAGTTTTTTTTGATACTGAGTTGAGTCAGGTTTAAAAAAAAATTAAACTAACATACATATAGATTATGAGTTGTAGCAGTTGCTCAACTAATAAAAACGGCATTCCAAAGGGTTGTAAAAGCAACGGGAATTGTGCAACAGGAAGTTGTGGAAGTGGAAATAAATTAGCTGTTTTTGATTGGTTATCAAACATGACTTTACCCGCTGGTGAAGCTCCATTTAATATATTCGAAGTACGTTTTAAAAACGGAAGAAAGCACTTTTATAAAAATACAGAAAACTTCTCTATCTCTATGGGAGATATCGTTGCAGTTGAGGGATCCTCTGGACACGATATTGGTGTTGTTTCTTTGGCAGGAGAATTGGTGAAAGTACAGATGCGAAAAAAGAAAGTTGAAAATTCTCCAGAATACGTAAAGAAAATTTATCGCAAAGCTTCCCAAAAAGATATTGACATTTGGCAAAAAGCTCGAGAAAAAGAGCAAGAGACGCAGCGAAGAGGTCGCGAAATTATTAGTAAGCTTGGCTTAAAAATGAAACTGTCAGATGTAGAATACCAAGGAGACGGAACCAAGGCCACTTTTTATTACACCGCTGATGATAGAGTTGATTTTAGACAGTTAATAAGAGATTTAGCTGGTGCATTTTCTATTCGTGTGGAGATGAAACAGGTTGGTATGCGACAAGAAGCAGCAAGATTAGGAGGTATTGGTTCTTGCGGAAGAGAACTTTGTTGTTCTACTTGGCTAACCGATTTCAGAAAAGTCAATACTGCCTCGGCACGTTACCAACAACTTTCCCTAAATCCGCTAAAACTTGCAGGACAATGTGGGAAATTGAAATGCTGCTTAAATTACGAGTTAGACACCTATCTGGATGCTTTGAAGAGCTTTCCAAAGCAAGACACTGTTCTCAAAACAGAAAGCGGGGATGCGGTTTTTGTAAAAATGGATATTTTTAAAAATTTACTCTGGTATACCTATAAAGATCAAAGTTTCAAGTGGTTTAAATTATCCTTAGATCAGGTACAAGAAATTATTGATTTAAACGTTACTGGTGAAGTAGCTTCTCCTTTAGAAGAATACGAATCTGAAATCATAGAAGCACCAAAGGCAGATTTTGAAAATGTAGTAGGACAAGATAGTTTAACACGTTTTGACACTCCTAAAAAACCTAAAAGAGCTAGAAGAAAAAACAAAAGAAATAACAACAAGAATACAAGATCTAAAGCAGCAGCAGATAACAGAACTTCTACCACTAGTAAAAGTTCTAAAGCCGGCGGAGAAAATAGAAATCAGAAAAAAAGAGAGCAAAATTCTAAAAATAGGCAGGTACAAAAAAGCAATTCTACCAAAAATAATCAAACTACCAACAGTGCAAATAAAAAGGTAGCGAAATCTAAAAATAGACCTACCAATAGAAAAGCTAATCCCGAAAGTAAAACAAATACAAAACAACAGCCAAAAGCCAAAAGTACAAGCACGCAAAAAAGAAGAAACAATTCAAAGAGAAGAAACAATAACAGTAATAAAAATGCTGGAGAGACGAAATAGACGAAACATATTCAGCCTTGTAGTGGCAGTAGTATTGTTGTTTGTATCTTGTGATGCGAATAGAGTTTTTGACGAGTATCAACCAATCGAAGAACAACAGTGGAATAAACACAACACCTTGCGTTTTCCATTTGAAGTTAAAGACTCTGTACAGCAGCACAATTTATTTATTTCGCTACGCAACAATAAAGAATATGCCTATAGTAATTTGTTTTTGATAGCAACACTGCGATTTCCTGATGGCAATGTAGTTGTGGATACTTTAGAGTATGCAATGGCAGATAGCGCAGGTAAATTTTTAGGAAGAGGATTTACCGATGTTAAAGACAACAAACTTTTTTACAAAGAAAACATCGTATTTCCAACAAAGGGAAGGTATACTTTTGAAGTACGTCAAGCCATGCGAAAGAATGGAGAAGCAAATGGAATTGAAGCCTTAGAGGGCGTAACACATGTTGGTTTTAGAATTGAAAAAATTAAGTAATGACAGAAAAAAAAGCAGCAAATTTTACAACATACAGTAAATGGTTTTGGAGAATCTTGATTGGAGGATTTTTATTCGTTTGTTTATTGTTTTTATTAGCATCTTGGGGAGTTTTTGGTGCACTGCCAAGTTTTGAGGAGTTAGAAAATCCCAAAAGTGATTTAGCAACACAGGTTATTTCTTCGGACGGTAAAGTGATTGGTAGTTATTACGATAAAGCCAATAGAAAGCCCATACACTATAAAGAGCTTCCAGAAAATTTAGTACAAGCTTTGGTTGCCACAGAAGACGAGCGTTTTTACGAGCACTCTGGAATTGATTTCAGGGGAACTGCGAGAGCGATTTCAAAGTTTGGAACTGGAGGAGGAGCTAGTACCATAACGCAGCAATTGGCTAAAAACTTATTTACAAAAAGGGCTTCTTCAAATCCAATTAAAAGGGTTGTACAAAAAATGAAGGAATGGGTAGTGGCTACAAAATTAGAGCGACAATACACCAAAGAAGAAATAATTACCATGTATTTAAATACACAGGGTTTTTTATTTCGTGCTACAGGAATCCGATCTGCTGCAAGAATATACTTTGGTAAAGAGCCTAATGAGTTAGATCTACAGGAGTCTGCTATTTTGGTGGCAATGCTTAAAAACCCTCGACAGTATAACCCAGTGCGAGAAATTTCTAAAAAGAAGTCTTTACAAAGACGAAATGTGGTTTTTGCTCAAATGGTAAAAAATGGTTTTTTAACTGAGGAAGAAAAAGATTCCTTACAACAACTTCCTTTAAAAACGAACTTTACTCCAGAGTCGCATAGTGATGGTTTAGCTACCTATTTTAGAGAAAATTTAAAACAATTTCTGAAAAAGTGGGCAGAAAACAATCCTAAACCGGATGGCGAAAAATACAACATCTATAAAGATGGTTTGAAAATTTATGTAACCATTGATTCTCGAATGCAGCAATATGCAGAGGAAGCGCTGAAAACGCATATGGCAAATTTACAATCGTTATTCGATAAAGAACAAGCTAAAAATAAAACCGCTCCCTTTTACGATTTGGATGAAGAGCAAATAAAAAGTAATATAAAAAGAGCAAAGAAACAGTCAGAGCGCTATAAGAGGTTAAAAGCAGTGGGGAAATCTGAAAAGGAAATTGATGCAATTTTCAAGACAGCAACAGAGATGAAGGTTTTCACTTGGAAAGGCGAACGAGATACGGTTATGACCCCGTACGATTCCATTTTGTACTACAAGCATTTTTTGCGTTCCGGATTGGTTTCAATAGAGCCACAAACTGGCCACGTTAAAGCTTGGGTAGGAGGTATTAACCATAAGTATTTTAAGTACGATGCGGTAGAACAACAAAAAAGACAAGTGGGTTCTACGTTTAAACCTTTTGTATATGCCACAGCGATTAATCAGTTAAAGATGTCTCCTTGTGACTCCTTACCGAATACCCCATATACTATCCCAAAGGAAAAATATGGCATGCCTAAAGATTGGACTCCCGAAAATTCCAATAAAAAATACGAAGGTAAATTAACGCTTAGAGATGCCCTAGCTACCTCCACTAATGTGATTTCTGCTCAGTTAATTGATATGGTTTCTCCAATCAATGTGGCGCGTTTAGCAAATTCTGCAGGGATTACCACAAAAATAGAACCCAATCCATCCATAGCTTTAGGAACTGTGGATTTAAGTTTAATGGAAATGGTAAGTGCTTACTCTACATTTGCTAACAAAGGTTTGCGAATCAAACCGATGATGATAACCCGAATAGAGGATAAAAACGGTACTGTTTTAGGAGAGTTTATTCCAGAGAGTAAGGAAGTACTTAGTGAAGAGTCTTCCTATGTGATATTGGATCTTTTAAAAGGAGTCACACGATCGGGATCTGGGGCGAGATTACGATCTACCTATACCAGCAGAAAAGATGCAAATACAGGATTTCCGTATCAATTCACCAACCCAATTGCTGGTAAAACAGGGACTACCCAAAACCAATCGGATGGATGGTTTATGGGCATTGTACCCAATTTGGCTACAGGAGTTTGGACTGGTGGTGAAGACAGGGCAACTCATTTTTATGGAATTTCATTAGGGCAAGGTGCCACAATGTCTTTGCCCACATGGGCAATGTATATGCGAAAGTGCTACGAAGATGAGACGCTTTCTATTAGTAAAGAAGACTTCGAAAAGCCAGAGGAAGAACTTACCATTAGAATTAACTGTGCCGAAACAACTGAAGATACCGAATCGGAAACAAACGATAAGCTACAAGAAAAAGAAAACGAAGAAGAAACAGACTTTTAACAGTAACAAACAACAATATGATTAACAAAAAAGTAAACAACGTACAAGAAGCTGTTGCTGGTGTTAAAGACGGAATGACACTTATGCTTGGTGGATTTGGATTATGTGGAATTCCTGAAAATGCAATCACAGAACTTGTTCGAATTGGTGTAAAAGAGGTTACTTGTATTTCTAATAATGCAGGGGTAGACGATTTTGGTTTAGGCCTATTACTACAAAACCGTCAAGTAAAAAAAATGATTTCCTCTTACGTGGGAGAAAATGATGAGTTTGAAAGACAAATGTTATCTGGTGAGTTGGAAGTGGAACTAACACCACAGGGAACTCTTGCTGAAAAATGTAGAGCTGCACAAGCTGGTTTTCCAGCCTTTTATACCCCAGCCGGATACGGAACGGAAGTAGCAGAAGGAAAGGAAACCCGTGAATTTGATGGAAAGATGTATGTTTTAGAGCCTGCCTTTAAAGCAGCGTATGCCTTTGTAAAAGCATGGAAAGGGGATGCCGCTGGAAACCTTGTATTTAAAGGAACTTCCAGAAATTTCAATCCAAATATGTGTGGTGCTGCAACCATAACGGTAGCGGAGGTAGAAGAATTGGTTCCGGTTGGAGAATTAGATCCCAATCAAATTCATATTCCGGGAATTTTTGTACAACGTATTTTTCAGGGTGAAAACTACGAGAAAAGAATTGAACAACGTACGGTAAGACAAAAAAATTAGGCATGGCATTAGATAAAAATGGAATCGCAAAACGCATTGCGAAAGAAGTAAAAAATGGATATTATGTAAATTTAGGAATAGGAATACCTACTCTTGTTGCAAACTTTGTTAGAGAGGATATTGAGGTGGAATTTCAAAGTGAAAACGGTGTGCTAGGAATGGGGCCATTTCCCTTCGAAGGAGAAGAAGATGCAGACGTTATAAATGCCGGGAAACAAACTATTACCACCCTTCCGGGTGCTAGTTTCTTTGACTCGGCGACTAGTTTTTCTATGATTCGAGGGAAACACGTACACCTAACGATTTTGGGTGCCATGGAAGTGGCCGAAAACGGAGATATTGCCAATTGGAAAATCCCTGGTAAAATGGTCAAAGGAATGGGTGGAGCCATGGATTTAGTGGCCAGCGCAGATAACATTATAGTTGCCATGATGCACACGAACAAAAAAGGAGAATCTAAACTTCTTAAAGCCTGTTCTCTACCTTTAACTGGAGTTGGCTGTGTTACTAAAATTGTTACCAATTTAGCAGTTTTAGAAATTAAAGACAATACGTTTCATCTACTAGAACGTGCTCCTGGGGTATCTGTAGCTGAAATCCAGGAGGCAACAGAAGGCACTCTTGTTGTGGAAGGAGATATTCCGGAAATGATTTTATAAATGAAGTATTTACGCAAATATCACAGGGTAATATATCCGCTACTTATCGTTTTATTTTTGTTAATTTTAGATAAAGGATTTCACTTGGAGCTTACGTGGCTACGATTTGCCTTAGCGATAGGGTTCGCTTATTTTTTAGCGCCTAGAAAGAAAATTGTACAAACAAAAGAAGGGGAAAGGTACAATTGTATTGGGTATTTCTTAAAAAGCCAGTAAATTTATAGTAATGAAAATTATATCGTATAATGTAAACGGAATACGAGCTGCAATCAAAAAAGGGTTTCTAGATTGGTTGCAGCATGCTAGTCCGGATGTCATTTGTATTCAGGAGACAAAAGCACAAAAAGACCAAGTAGATAGTACAGATATTGTTGCTGCGGGTTATCCATATCAATATTGGTTTTCAGCACAAAAAAAAGGATATTCTGGAGTGGCGATATTCTGCAAAAAGGAACCGAAACACGTAGCCTATGGTACCGGCATTGAAAGTATGGATTTTGAAGGAAGAAATATTCGTATCGATTACGAAGATGTTTCTATTATGAGTTTGTACTTACCATCAGGAACGAATAGTGCTAGACTAGACTTTAAATTCAATTATATGGATGAATTTCAAGCCTACATTTCTGCACTAAAAAAAGAAATTCCCAATTTGGTGGTCTGTGGAGATTACAACATCTGTCATCAGGAGATAGATATTCACAACCCTAAAATGAAAGGAGTTTCGGGATTTTTACCCGAAGAACGCGCATGGATTGGAGGGTTTATAGCTAGTGGTTTTGTAGATAGTTTTCGACACCTTAACAAAGAACCAGGGCATTATAGTTGGTGGAGTTACAGAGCCAACGCAAGAGCGAACAACAAAGGCTGGAGAATCGATTATTGTATGGTTGCCGATTCGCTATCGAATGCTATAAGTCGGGCATATATTTTACCAGAGGCAAAGCATTCTGATCATTGTCCAATTGTCTTAGAATTAAACGTTTAACAAAAATTTAGTACCGAGGTTATTTCAAAATCTCCTAATTTTGTGGCTTTTTGCATATACACTATGAGATATTTTCTTTTATTAATTTTACTACCTGCTATAGTAGTAGCACAAGAAACTAAGCAAATCCAGGAAATTGGAAAAGACAGTCTTCCTAATACTTTAGAAGTTCCGCTCGTACCTAAAGATTCTTTATTTCAAAAAGTTCCGGATTCTTTATTCACTACTAAAGATTTGCAATTGATGGATAGTCTTTTGATAGAAGACCGATTTAATTCCTCTTTATTTGATACCATTCAATATGTAATTGATGATAAAGATTTGCTTCCTATAGAAAGTACGATTTTATCAACAGCGTTATTGAAAGAACGTTTGGCTACTCTTGAAGAAAACACTCCATTTCATTTGGCATTCAATCCTGCCTTAGAAAAGGTCATTCACAGTTATCTAAAAAAGCGAAGAAAATACTTTCCTGCTCTTATGGCAAGAGCAAAGTACTATTTTCCGATGTTTGAACAATACCTAGACCAGTATGACATACCGCTAGAAATGAAGTATTTGGCGATTGTAGAATCTGCACTTCGTCCGGATGCTAGGTCTTATGTCGGAGCAACTGGTTTGTGGCAGTTTATGTATGGAACAGGAATTCAGTTTGATCTTAAGGTTAGTTCCTATGTTGACGAACGAAGAGATCCGGTTAAAGCTACTATCGCAGCTTGTAAATATTTGAGTCAGTTGTATCGAATTTTTGGAGATTGGGATTTGGCTTTGGCAGCGTATAACTCTGGTCCTGGAAATGTAACTAAGGCGATAAAAAGATCCGGAGGATACAGAAATTATTGGAATATTCGCCCTTTTTTACCACGAGAAACTGCGGGATATGTTCCTGCATTTTATGCAACCATGTATTTGTTTGCTTATGCAGACGAACACGGCCTATACCCTGAGCCAACTAAAATTTATCATTTTGAAACGGATACGATACGAGTTAAGCATACCGTTAGCTTTGATCAGATCACCGAAGTAACAGGCTTAGATAATGCGTTGCTTACTTTTTTGAATCCAGCTTATAAATTAGATATCATTCCCTTTGTAAAGGATAAAAATTATGCCATACGTATTCCTAAAGTTAACGCTATTGATTTTTTAGATAAAGAAGCTACTTTGTATGCCTTGGCAAAGAGTGATGCTGAGAAAAGAGAAAAGCCCTTACCTAAGTATTTTGAGATGGACAAAAGAATTCGATATAAAGTTCGAAGTGGGGATTACTTAGGGAAAATAGCAGAAAAGTTTGGAGTAAGAGTAAGTGATATTAAACGATGGAATCGATTGCGTTCTAATAATCTTAAAATAGGACAGCGATTGAGTATCTATCCGAGAAAAATTACAAGTTCGAAGCCGGTTGCAAAAAGTAAGAACACCACTCCCAAAGGGGCATATGTTATGTATTTGGTGAAGAAAGGTGATTCGCTTTGGACAATTGCCCAAAAATATCCAAAAGTTTCTGTAGATGAAATTAAAAAATGGAACAATATTTGGAGTGTTAAAAGTCTCAAACCAGGAATGAAACTTAAAATCTATAAAGGTTAAATTGGAAGTTTTATTCGGTTTTTTTTGAATGTTTATTTAAAAAAGTAAATTTAGTTTATGAAAAATATAGTTGCACTTTTCTTTGCTTTTTTGGTGTTTACAGCTTGTAACCAAAGCGGCAGTGGATATACAGTTCCAAAATCTTCAGGAAATACGAATAGAATTTTAGTAGTTACTAAAGGTACAGATTGGGAGGGAGAAATTGGAGACGCATTGCGATCTCTCTTTGGACAGCATCAAATAGGACTTCCGCAACCAGAAACAATTTTATCCGTAACACAAGTAGATCCTGTTGGATTTGAAGGTTTTATGCGTCATGGAAAAGCTGTTCTAGTGATTAACATAGGAAGTAATGAAGAAGGTATTTCCGTAGAGAGAAACAAGTATGCGATGCCGCAAATTATAGTGTACGCCAATGCTAAAGATAAGGCGAGCGTTAAACGTTTATTACAAGATAAAGGAGAAGAGATAATTACTACATTTCAGGAGGAAGACATAAAATTTATTCAGAATATTTTTCGAAAAGAAGGATAGAAGATAGTTCTTTTAAGACACTAACTAACTTAGGAGTTTCTTTAGATATTCCGAAACGTTTTAATTTGGTAGATGATACCGGTGATTTTTTATGGTTGCGTCAGCACTTAAAAAGCGGGATAGCAAAAGGAGATGGGACTAATAATATATTGGTATACAGTGTTCCTTTGGAGGGAAAAGAGGATATTGTAAATAGTATCGCAGACACGAGAGATTCCATCGGAAAGAAATACATACCCGGCAGTAAAGAAGGGATGTACATGATTACAGAACAAGCCTATACCCCTTTTACTATTAATACTACTATTGATGGAAAGAAAGCCTATGAAACCAGAGGAAAATGGGAGGTTAAAAATGATTTTATGGCTGGTCCTTTTATAAATTATACCATTGTAGATAAAGAAAATAATCGGTTAATTGTTTTCGAGGGTTTTACTTACGCGCCCTCAGTTAGCAAACGAGATTTTATATTTGAATTAGAGGCTATCGGTAAATCGATGAAGATAAAATAGCTACTCCTATTCTATGCAAACCATATACACCGTGTCTTTCACGGTGTTTTTTTATTTAACCTAGATGCAAATGGCGTTAAAAATTTTGCGGTAAGGTTGTAACAACACACCTCTTTGTGCTACTTATAAGACAAACTAATGCAAACTCTATGATATCACACTTTTTAAATTTAGAATGGAAACAGTTTTTTCGTTCTGCAAATTTTGGTAAAAGTATAGCGCTTAAAATAATAATGACCTTTTTTGCCCTATATTTTGTACTTTCTTTTTTGGCCATTGGTGCAGGTTCTTTTTTTATCATTAAAGATAAAATGCCCAATGTAGACCCACTGGTATTTGTAAATCAGCTGTTAATTTTTGCGTTTTTAGTAGACCTTATTGTTCGTTATTTAATGCAGAAACTTCCCGTAATGAATATTAAACCTCTGTTACTACTTCCAATAAAGAAAAATACCTTAACCCACTATTTATTAAGGAAATCCATCTTTTCGATTTTTAATGTGTTGAGTCTTTTTTTCTTTGTGCCTTTTGCTGTAGTTCTAATTTCCCAAGGTTACCAAGTTTTGGGTGTTTTGGGGTGGTTATTTTTTATGGTACTTTGTATCCTTTCTTGCAACTTTTTAAATTTTTTGATCAATAAATCCAATGTGGCTTTGGGCATACTTTTAACCGTCATAGGATTTCTTTTTGTTGCCTACAAATACGGATTTTTAGAACTAGAAGCTTTCTTTGGAGGTATATTTCAAGGTGTATATGAAACTCCTTTATTAAGTTTTTTAATGCTTCCCGTAGTTCTGATTTTATACTATCTTAATTTTAAAAACTTACGAGCTAAAGTATACCTAGACGACGCTATAACAGGTAAAACAGAGGAAGCAAAATCATTAAACCTGTCTTGGGTAGAGAATTTTGGTGAAGTTGCGCCTTTCATCAAAAATGATATTCGTCAAATTTGGAGAAATAAACGAACAAAGACTGTCTTTTTTATGTCGTTTTTGTTTTTATTTTATGGTATTATATTCTTTGGAAATCCTGTTTATGAGGAAAAAATGCCTGCTTTTTTAGTATTTGCAGCATTATTTATCACCGGTGGATTTACCATTAATTATGGCCAATTTATACCTGCATGGGACAGTGAATATTATGCGATGTTGATGAGTCAAAATATTAAATATCGAAAATATTTAGAAAGTAAATTGTACTTAATGGTGGTGATGACATTCTGCTTGTATCTCTTGAGTATCCCTTATATATTTTATGGATTAGATAAATTTTTACTGATTACTGTTGGTGCAATTTTCAATATTGGATTTAATTCTCTTTTTCTACTTTATGCAGGTTCTTTTAACAGAAAAAGAGTCGAATTAAACAAAAGTGGTTTTGGAAACACCCAAGGAACCAGTGCTACGCAATTTTTGATTATCATTCCTGTTATGGGGCTTCCAATGTTGCTATTTTGGCTATTCAATAAATTCATTGGTTTCCACGCAGGATTAACTGCTATTGCAGTGGCGGGAATACTTTGTATTGTTTTTAAAAACTTTTTTATGGGAGTAATAGAAAAGAAATACAAGAAAGATAAATACGCAGCAATTAACGCTTTCAATCAAACATCTTAATTTCACATTTTAAATTTGCAAACTATGATTACAATAAATAATATCACAAAAAAATACGGAGTAACACAAGTATTAGAAGTAGAAAAATTAGTAATACCAAAAGGGCAATCTTTCGGTTTAGTTGGGAATAATGGAGCTGGTAAAACAACCCTATTTAACATCCTTTTGGATTTAATTCGGCCAACGACAGGCATAGTTACTAGCAACGGTATACCAGTTCATAGTAGCGAAGAGTGGAAAAATTTCACAGGGTCTTTTATAGACGAAAGCTTTTTAATAGGCTATTTAACACCTAGTGAATATTTTGAATTTATTGGTGATTTGCGAAATATGAATAAGGCAGATGTTTCTCGATTTTTGGCGCAATTTGAAGAATTTTTCAATGGTGAAATACTAGGAAAAAAGAAATACCTAAGAGATTTAAGTAAGGGGAACCAGAAAAAAGTAGGTATAGTTGCTGCGATGATGGGAAACCCTGAGGTTGTTGTTTTAGACGAACCTTTTGCAAATTTAGATCCAACTACCCAAATACGGTTAAAATCAATTATTAAAATATTGACAGAAAATGAGAATATTACTGTTTTAATTTCTAGCCATGATTTGAGCCATGTGACAGATGTATGTCAAAGAATCGTCGTTCTGGAAAAAGGAACTATTGAAAAAGACATACAAACCTCTGTGGAAACACTAGAAGAATTAGAAGTCTATTTCTCAGCCTAACAAAATTATTACCATATTATTAGTATTTTTACGCATTTACATACAATAAGTTAGAGGAATAATTGTTGTATGCTAAATGCGTTTTTTATGGGAAAAGTATCTAATGTATTTACAGTCAGTTTTTTCACGCTACTTATTTTATCATGTAGTGTTAAAAAAGACACCTTTATTAATCGTAATTACCATTCCTTAACAACGAAGTATAATGTTTTATTTAATGGTACAGAAGCTTATGAGATGGGGTTGCAAGAGATTAGAGATAAGCACCAAGATAACTTTTGGAAAAGACTTCCTATCGAACCCATAACCTTTGACGATAAGAAAATAGCCATCCCTGTTTTGAAGCCTAGCGTGGGAATGAATATAAATGAGGAGGAAGAGGAGCTTTCTGCAAACCTTACCAATTTTGATAGGGCAGAAGAAAAGGCTGTAAAGGCAGTTCAAATGCATTCCATGAATATTGAAGGGTATGAAAAAAACCAGCAGATAGACGATGCTTATCTGCTTCTAGGTAAGGCAAGATATTACACGCAACGTTTTATTCCGGCCATTGAGGCTTTTAATTACATTATTGCCAATTACCCAAAGGCAAACCTTATCTATGAAACTAAAATTTGGAGGGCAAAAGCGAACATTCGAATCGAGAATGAAAATTTAGCTATCGAATCTTTAAAATTACTTCTCGAAGTGGATAAGAACGAAAAATCACTTACAGATTTACAACGAGAAGAGGCATATACAGCCCTAGCTATGGCCTATGAAAAAACAGATTCAGTTCAAAAAGTAATTGAAAGTTTAACTTTGGCTTCGCGAACTTTCAAGCAAAAAGAACAAGCGGCAAGAAATCAATTTATTTTAGGACAAATATACAGTGAACAGGGTAAAAAAGACTCTGCTCGTATGGTTTTTAAGCAGCTTGCAGATCAGAAAAAGGCACCTTTTAAATATCGCATACGCGCCAATATTGAATTGGCTAAAAATACCGAAAATGATAGTGCATCTGTCTTAGTATTGAGTCGCATCAAAAAGTTAATACGCAATACCGACAATCGAAAGTTTTTAAATGCCTTGTATTACCAAGCAGGAGTTTTAGAATTGGGTAGAAATAACGTAGACAATGCAGCGATATATTTTGAAAAGTCCTTGCGTGCTAAAGTGAATACCAATTATCAAAAAACATATGCTTACGAACAGTTAGGAAACATGGCTTTTGATAAGCAAAATTACGTACTAGCAGGATCTTACTACGACAGTGTTCTGTCGGTTACCTCTAAAGAATTTGACCAAGAAAAGCGAATTCGAAGAATACGAAGAAAAAACAAAGGACTAACTACGCTTAGAACCTACGAAGAACTGGTTGCTACAAATGACAGTATTTTAAAGCTGGTTGCCATGTCGGATTCAGAGCGAACTACCTACTTTCAGGAATACATAAAAAAAATACAAAAACAAGACGAAGAAAATAGACAGCAACTACTCAATTCTCAAAATTTTGGGTCCTCTTTCGGAAGTAGTATGGGGGCTTTTGGAAACACTTCTAAAAAAGGGAAATGGTATTTTTACAATACCCAAAGTGTTTCCTTTGGAAAAGCAGAGTTTGAGCGTGTATGGGGAAACAGACCCTTGGCAGATAATTGGAGATTTTCAGATACTGGAGTTGTTAAAACAACAGACAATACTATTGATTCTAATGAATCCGATAAAAATCCGAGATACGAATTAGCAACTTATTTAACTGCGATACCAACCAATCCTGAAGCCATAGCGAAGCTCACAGAAAATCGAAATGATGCCTTATACCAGCTAGGCCTAATTTATAAAGAGCAATTTAAAAATCCGGAGTTGGCAATTGCAAACTTTGAAAGAGTAAGAGAACTTCGAAAGGATAAAGATTTAGAATTAGCCATAAATTATCATTTACACCAATTGTACGATCAGTTAGGAGATACTGAAAAAGCCAAATTCCACAAGGATATCGTAGTGAATCAATATCCAGATTCGCAGTTTGCAAAGGTATTACTATCCCCAAATACAGAAATAGAAACGGTACTTTCAGAAGAAGACGAAGTAGTAAAAGCCTACAAGGCAGTGTATTATTTATATAAGCTCGATAAATATGAAAACGCTATCGAAAACATAGATAAACTAACCTCGAGGTATAAAATTCGAATTTAATTCCTAAATTGGCACTTCTAAAGGCTTTATGTATCGGAAAACTCGAAAACAGAGAGAATTATAAAGAATCTCTTCAATACGTAGCCACGACTTATGAAAACACCGAAGAAGGAACGCGTGCCGAGGAGCTTTTAAAGCAGTTAGAAAAGTAAATTTTCATTAAAAACTAAAACTAAAACCATAACTAAAACTCAAAATTTTTTAATTTAACTTCCCCTTTAACATGTTTAGTAAAGAAAACAAAAGAACAAACGAAAAGTTTGTATCTGAAAGAAACCTAATCGGTAAAAACACAAAAATTATAGGTGAAATCATCTCGGAAGGTGATTTTAGAATTGATGGCACCTTAGATGGTAATATTGTTACCAAAGGAAGAATAATCATCGGAGAATCAGGGCTAATAAAAGGTAAGGCATCTTGTGCGAATGCAGATATTGAAGGAAAAATTTCTGGCGATCTACAAGTTTCAAACACCCTAACTGTAAAATCTACAGCAACTATTTCCGGCGACGTCATCGTCAGTAAACTATCGGTAGAACCAGGAGCCTCTTTTAATGCCACTTGTGCGATGAAAGGTGCTGTAAAAGAACTTCAGAAGAATGAAAAACAAAGAGCCGAAAAAACAGCTTAATAAATTTATTCGTTTTTCAGGTATCGCTCTTCAAATGGGACTAACCATTTATCTAGGAAGTTTGTTAGGTGAATGGTTAGATACCAAATATGATAACCAAAATCAATTATATACCAAAATTTGTACCCTCGTGGCTGTTTTTGCCGCTATGTTTTCTGTAATTTATAACGTAACCAATATGTCCAAAAAAAAATGATTAAACGATTGGTATATTTTTGCATAGCATTGCTAGTTTTATTTGCAGTTAGTTATTTTCCGCATGCATATTTTTTAAGTCATAACCGAGAAACACTCCATTTTTCCTTGTTGTCTATTTACCTATATCACCTCATTGCGGCAACTATTGTTTACGCAATAGTGGAGGGAGTAGCTTATAAACTACCAAATCAAGTTGGGTACGCCTATTTGGCCTCAGTTTTTATAAAATTAGGATTTTTTGTATTGATTTTTAGAGCTTCTGTTTTTTCAGAAGTCATTCTTTCTAAAGTAGAGAGATTATCCTTGGTTATTCCCTTATTTTTGTTTTTGATACTAGAAGCGGTATTTATTTCAAAACTACTGAACAACAAATAGTTTTCTTTATTAATATTTTAAAATTACCGAGAGAAAAACTAAACTAAAAAACCGTTTGTAGTTTTAATTAATTGTGTACCTTTGCACGGAAATTTAGAGACCATAATCCTATATTTAGTAAGGTATGATGATAGCAAAAAAACCTATCTGTTTTTTAACAATATTAGTTTTAGTATTTAGCTCGTTTTCGGTGCAAGCTTTAGGAGGAGAGACTCCAAGTAAAGGAGGGCAAGTAAATACTCCTGAAGCAATTCAAGATTACATTAAACACCACTTAGCAGATTCCCATGATTTTTCTCTGTATTCGTATACCAACGATGCCGGAGAGCGAAAGCATGTTGGATTCCCTTTACCAGTAATTGTTTGGACTAGCAAAGGTTTAAAAACTTTTATGTCTTCTGCGTTCCATCACAACGACGACGGCACAGTGATAGTAGATAAGGGAGATGTACAATTGGTGAAAATTCACAGTAAAATATACGAACTAAATGGAGGTGCTTCTGCAGTCACTTTTGACGATGCGCATCATGCTACAAATGCAGGAAAAGTTCTAGATTTTTCTATTACAAAAAGCGTATTTGGTATGCTGTTAGCAGGAGGTTTGTTGTTTTTTGGGTTCCGTTCCCTAGCCAAAGGTTATAAAAAAGGTGCCATTCCAACTGGGGTAGGGCGAGTACTTGAGCCTTTGGTTTTATATGTACGTGACGAAATAGCAAGACCAAATATTGGAGAGAAGAAGTACAAGAAATTCATGCCGTATTTGCTTACCGTGTTTTTCTTTATTTGGATACTAAACTTATTGGGGTTAACTCCTCTAGGTTTTAATGTTACAGGGCAAATAGCAGTTACGGTTTGCTTAGCCTTGTGTACTTTAATAGTGTATATTACAAATGGTTCAAAAGATTTCTGGATGCATACATTATGGATGCCAGGAGTACCAAAAATATTAAGACCAGTTTTGGCAGTGCTAGAATTGGCTGGTTTTTTATTGATCAAACCGTTTTCGTTATTGGTGCGTTTGTTTGCAAATATTACTGCAGGCCACTCTGTTGTTATGGGGATTGCAGCATTAATGATTTTATTGAAGGCTAAATTTGGAACGGTAGGGGCAACAGGTATTTCTTTTGCACTTACTCTGTTTTTAACCATAATTGAAGTTTTAGTTGCTTTTTTACAAGCATTTATTTTTACGATGCTTTCAGCATTGTTTATTGGAATGGCTGTAGAGGAGCACGATCACGAGCATGCAGATGCTCATTAGAAAATTTGAATAAAAATTTGTTTAATTTAATATAAATCAATTAGTATGTACAATTTAATTGGAGCAGGATTAATCGTAATCGGAGGTGGAATCGGCTTAGGTCAAATCGGTGGTAAAGCAATGGAAGGTATTGCTCGTCAACCTGAGGCAGCTGGTAAAATTCAAACAGCGATGATCATCATTGGAGCATTATTAGAAGGTTTGGCATTTGGTGCTTTACTTCTAGGAAAATAATCCGACAAGATTTAAGGAAAAAACACACTCTGCAACGGTTGGTTGCAGATGTGTTTTAAAAAATTAAACAACAAAAATAGAATATAATAGTATGGATATTTTTAATGATTTTTCAATAGGATTATTTGCTTTACAATTGGTAATCCTTTTAGTGTTATTATTTTTACTAGCAAAATATGCTTGGAAGCCTATTTTAAACTCTTTAGACGAAAGAGAAGAAGGTATTCAAAGTGCATTAGATCAAGCTGAAAATGCGCGTAAGGAGATGCAAAACTTACAAGCCGATAACGATAGGTTGTTAAAAGAAGCGAGAGCAGAAAGAGATGCAATGTTAAAAGAGGCTCGTGAAATTAAAGAAACCATCATTACAGAAGCTAAAGAAGAAGCACAAGAGCAGGCAGGTATCATGATAGACAACGCCAAAGCAGCAATTAAACAAGAGCAACAAGCTGCTATAGCAGAGCTGAAGAAGAAAGTCGCTGATTTGTCTATTGATATTGCTGAGACAATTGTGAAAAAAGAATTAGCATCACAAGACGAGCAATTAAAGTTGGTCGAAGGAATGTTGCAAGAAGTTACTTTAAACTAGTCTACAAATGAAAGGAGCAAGACCAGCATTACGATACGCCAAAGCGGTTTTGAACTTAGCGAAGAGTTCAAATGCAGATGTTGAGGTTAATGATAATATGAAGTTAATCCTCGATACTATCGAAGCGAGTAGCGATTTACGTAGCATGCTAAAGAGTCCAATAATTCCAGCTGCTGATAAGCACAATGTTTTAACGGCTTTATTCGGAGATAAAGTAAATACAATTGTCAAAGGATTGTTTACGCTTTTACAAGACAATAAGCGTATGGTAATGTTAGAGCCTATTGCACGTCAGTACGGTTTTATATTCGACCATTACAAAAACATGCAAGTTGCGAAAGTAACTACGGCAGTAGCCTTAACGAAAGAACTAGAAGACAAAATACAAGCTAAGATTGTAGAACTTACAGGAAATAGCGCAAGTATAGAAAATGAAGTGAATCCTAATATTCTAGGTGGATTCATCTTACGTGTTGGAGATGTGCAATACGACGCAAGTATCTCTAATCAATTTAATGAATTAAGAAAGGTATTTGACAATAGTCATTTCATTCCAAAAATTTAATTTTACATCAAAAGATATAAGATGGCAGCAATTAAACCAGCTGAAGTATCAGCAATTTTAAAGGAACAATTAACAAATTTCGAATCAAAGGCTTCATTAAATGAAGTTGGAACTGTGTTACAGGTGGGAGATGGTATTGCACGTGTATACGGTTTATCAAACGTACAATACGGAGAATTAGTAGAGTTCGATAACGACCTGGAAGGTATCGTATTAAACTTAGAAGAAGATAACGCAGGGGTTGTATTGTTAGGTCCGTCTACTTCTGTAAGTGAAGGATCAACAGTTAAAAGAACCAACCGTATTGCCTCTCTAAAAGCAGGTGAAGGTATTGTAGGTCGTGTTGTTAATACATTAGGGCAGCCAATCGATGGTAAAGGGCCTATCGAAGGCGAAACTTTTGAGATGCCTTTAGAGCGTAAAGCTCCAGGAGTTATTTATCGTGAGCCAGTAACAGAACCGATGCAAACAGGTATTAAATCTGTAGATGCCATGATTCCTATTGGACGCGGACAACGTGAGTTAATTATTGGTGACCGTCAAACTGGTAAATCAACGGTAGCTATCGATACAATCTTAAACCAAAAAGAATTTTACGATGCAGGTGAGCCAGTATATTGTATCTACGTAGCCATAGGACAAAAAGGTTCTACCGTAGCTGCAATAGCAAATATGTTAGAAGAAAAAGGAGCACTTGCGTATACTACTATTGTTGCTGCAAACGCTTCTGATCCTGCACCAATGCAGGTATATGCGCCGTTTGCTGGTGCTGCGATTGGAGAGTATTTCCGAGATACTGGTAGACCAGCTTTAATTATCTATGATGATTTATCTAAGCAGGCTGTTGCTTACCGTGAGGTATCTTTATTATTACGTCGTCCTCCAGGACGCGAGGCGTATCCAGGGGATGTTTTCTACTTACACTCAAGATTATTAGAACGTGCTGCAAAAGTTATTAATGATGATGCGATAGCTGCTGAAATGAATGACTTGCCAGATTCGTTAAAAGGAAAGGTTAAAGGTGGAGGTTCACTTACTGCTTTACCAATTATCGAAACGCAAGCAGGTGACGTTTCTGCATATATTCCAACCAACGTAATTTCGATTACAGACGGTCAGATATTCTTAGAGTCTGATTTGTTTAACTCAGGAGTTCGTCCGGCAATTAACGTTGGTATTTCGGTATCTCGTGTAGGAGGTTCTGCACAGATTAAATCGATGAAAAAAGTATCTGGTACACTTAAGTTAGATCAAGCACAATATCGTGAACTAGAAGCATTTGCTAAATTTGGTTCTGATTTAGATGCTGCAACTATGAATGTAATTTCTAAGGGTAAACGTAATGTGGAGATTTTGAAACAAAATCAAGGAGATCCATTTACCGTTGAAGACCAGGTTGCCATTATTTATGCAGGTTCTAAAAACTTGTTAAAAGATGTTCCAGTACATAAAGTAAAAGAATTTGAAAAAGATTATTTAGAGTATTTAAATGCGAAGCACAGAGATACTTTAGATACTCTTAAGGCTGGAAAGTTAACCGATGAAGTTATCGACGTGTTAACTAATGCTGCAAGTGAAATTTCAGCGAAATTTTCAGCATAAAAATTTATTTAGTTAGTAGTCGATACTTCGACTACTAACTAATTTTCATTACTAAATACTAAAGTAGTATGGCAAATTTAAAAGAAATACGTAACAGAATTACATCTATTGGTTCAACAATGCAGATAACTTCTGCCATGAAAATGGTATCTGCAGCGAAGTTGAAAAAAGCACAAGATGCAATTACGGCAATGCGTCCATATTCATCAAAGCTTACTGAATTATTGCAGAGCTTAAGTGCTACCTTAGATAGTGATGCTGGTGGAGCATATTCTACACAAAGAGAAGTAAACAAAGTATTATTAGTAACGATCACCTCTAATAGAGGTTTATGTGGTGGCTTTAATTCTTCTGTGATTAAAGAAACGGTTAAAACTATTAAAAACACCTATAATGGTGTTTCTGTAGACATACTAACGATCGGGAAAAAAGGAAATGATATTTTGTCTAAAGAGTACTCTATTTTAGAAAATAGAAACGATCTTTTTGACGACCTTACTTTTGAAAACGTCGCAGTTGTTGCAGAGCAATTAATGGATTTATACGTAGATGGTGTTTATGACAAAATTGAAATAATCTACAATAGATTTAAAAATGCTGCTACACAGATTGTTCAAGTAGAGCAATTCCTTCCAATTCAACCAGCTGAAAAAGATGTAGATGCTAATATGGATTATATTTTCGAACCATCGAAAGAAGTATCGTATTAGATTTAATTCCAAGATCGTTGAAAACTCAGTTGTACAAATCTATTCGTGATTCATTTGCTGCCGAACACGGTGCTCGTATGACTGCAATGCATAAAGCTACAGATAATGCAAAGGAACTAAGAGACGAGTTATTGCTAACCTATAACAAAGCAAGACAAGCTGCTATTACCAATGAAATATTAGAGATTGTTGGTGGTGCCGAAGCATTAAATAATTAGTAAAAAAATACAGTAAAGAGAGCGAGGTGTATACCTCGCTTTTTTTTGTAATAACTATCAATATTTTTTTACTTGTTTAGTACTCGCAGTATCGTTTGTTGTATGCTTTTACTATCGATACCACATTTTTTTTGAAGTTCATCTACAGTACCGTGGTCTATAAAAGTATCTGGAATCCCTAAGTTTATAATTTCGCCATTGTAGTTTGCTGTTGCCGCAAACTCTAAAACTGCAGTTCCTCCTCCACCCAGCACAGCACCATCTTCTACAGTAATTATCGCATTAAATTTAGCAAAGATTTGAAGGAGCATTTTAGTATCGATGGGTTTTATAAAACCTAAATCATAATGCGCCACAACATCGGGATTTTCCATGGTTTTTATAGCTTTTGAGACATTATTAGCCATCGTACCAATTGATAGTACCGCAACATCACTTCCTTTCTTTAAATAACTACCTTTTCCTATAGTAACCTTTTTAAAGCGCTGTTTCCAATTTTCTATTTGTCCTCTGCCTCTTGGATAGCGTATTGCTATTGGTTGTTGTAGGCCCAATTGTGCGGTGTATAATATATTGCGCAATTCTATTTCATTTCTTGGAGCAGCTATAATCATGTTCGGAATGCAGCGCAAATAAGCAATGTCAAAAATACCGTGGTGGGTTCCACCATCTTCGCCAACTAATCCTGCTCTATCCAAACAAAAGATAACGGGAAGCTTTTGTATTGCCGTATCATGAATGATTTGATCATAGGCTCTTTGCATAAAAGTAGAATAAATATTGCAGTAGGGAACTAGTCCTTCTGTTGCC
Organism: Tenacibaculum sp. SG-28; assembly: GCF_002954385.1. Classification (GTDB taxonomy): domain Bacteria; phylum Bacteroidota; class Bacteroidia; order Flavobacteriales; family Flavobacteriaceae; genus Polaribacter. The sequence goes on along the minus strand of NZ_MQVY01000002.1, from coordinate 428,664 downwards.
ATACCGGCAGCTAATGTCACTGCATGTTGTTCTGCGATTCCGACATCAAACGTTCTTTCTGGGAATTTTTCTAGCATTAACTTTAACGAGCTTCCGGTAAGCATGGCTGGTGTTATTCCAACAATTTTATCGTTCTTTTTAGCCAATTCCACTATGGTTTCTCCAAATACATCCTGAAACTTTGTGAAATTATTTGGTGATTTTGGTAATACATCCCCTGATATTTTATCAAATTTTCCTGGTGCGTGATATTGCACTTGATTTTCTTCAGCTTGTTTTAACCCTTTTCCTTTCGTTGTTATGACATGTAAAAATTTTGGACCATCAATTTCTTTCAAGCGTTTTAATTCTAATAGCAATTCTGTCATATTATGACCATCAATAGGGCCAGAGTAATCAAAATTCAGTGCTTCGAATATATTTTGTTGTGCAATATCGCTTCGCTTAGATTTTATTCTTGTTAGATAGTCTTTCAATGCGCCTACAGATGGGTCAATACCAATCGCATTATCGTTTAAAATAACCAAGATATTTGCATTGGTATTTCCTGCGTGGTTTAGGGCTTCAAAGGCCATTCCACTCGCAATAGATGCATCCCCAATTACAGCAATATGTTGTTTGTTATTGCTCTGTAACTTAGAGGCAATAGCCATACCTAGAATTGCTGATATAGAGGTAGAAGAATGGCCAACACCAAAAGCATCATACCTGCTTTCACTTCTTTTTGGAAACCCTGATATACCTCCCAATTGTCTATTGGTATGAAACACAGCCTTTCTACCAGTTAAAATTTTATGTCCATAGGCTTGGTGTCCTACATCCCATACTAGTAGGTCTTTTGGGGTGTCGAATACATAGTGCAACGCAATAGTTAGCTCCACGACACCTAAACTAGCTCCAAGGTGTCCTTCTTTGGTAGCTACAATATCAATTATAAACGCTCGCAGTTCTTTCGCAACTTGTACTAGTTGTTCGGGAGATAGTTTACGTAAATCTGAGGGATATACAATAGTATCTAACAGGTTCTTTAACATAACACAAATGTACAAAAACGATTGCACACCCTTTTTGTAAGGGTAAAACTTTGTAGCTTTGTAGTATGAGTAAATTATATGTAGTACCAACACCTATTGGAAACCTAGAGGATATAACTTTTCGTGCCATTCGAATTTTAAAAGAGGTAGATGTTATTTTGGCCGAAGATACACGCACCAGTGGCAAGTTACTCAAGCATTTTGACATTACTACTTCTATGCAATCACACCACATGCATAATGAACATAAAACAGTAAATACCATTATTAATCGTTTGCAAGGTGGTGAGACTTTTGCTCTAATTTCTGATGCAGGAACGCCAGCAATTTCTGATCCAGGCTTTTTGCTTACACGTGCATGTATTCAAAACAATATTGATGTTGAATGTCTTCCTGGTGCTACTGCTTTTGTGCCGGCATTGGTGAATTCAGGATTACCCAATGATAAATTTATTTTCGAAGGGTTCTTGCCCGTTAAAAAGGGAAGACAAACGCGTTTAAAATTTCTTTCGGAAGAGACCCGAACCATGATTTTTTATGAAAGCCCGCACAAATTACTTAAAACATTAACCAATTTTATAGAATATTTGGGAGAAGATAGACAGGTATCGGTATCCCGAGAATTAACAAAACTATTTGAAGACACCCAGAGAGGAACTTTAAAGGAAGTACTAGTGCACTATACCAAAAAACCCGTAAAAGGGGAAATTGTTATCGTGGTAGAGGGTAGGAAATAGTGTACATTTTTCTAAGAACATAGTTGGTATTCTGGATATTGTTCTCGTAAGAACTTTTCTGCTTTTTTAGGAATAATAATTAAAGTGATGTAGGAATAAATCATAGCCGCTGTAAGCAATACAGCAATCAAACAGGCAGCAGTTTTAGAAGGTATTTTTTCTATGCTAGTTACAATTTGAGGAATATTACTTGCAATCATAATTCCGCCAAAGGAGGCGACATTAAAAATCATTTCCTCTAACATCCACTTTTTACCATAGTGTTGCATTCTTTTCTTGAACTCTCGTTTTAGTTTTAGTGCATAGTATACGTTTACTATTGCAAAAATTAATAAAATACCACTAATTATATACATTCCATTTTGTATTTGTGCTACGTAATAAAAGAAGAAGATAGCCGTAAAAGTCAATGCTATTTTTGGTAATGCAAACCACTCTTTGGCGTATTTCCAAATAATAGATTTGTATTTTTTGCCTAAAAATTTTTGTTTCTCCTCTACCACATTCATAAAACCAAAAACACCGAATTTTTTAAAAGAGATATCCCTAGCTTTTTCAAATGTTAAATTTGGTTGTGTTTACCAAATATTTTCAATAGCATTCGCTAGATGGTCTACCAGTTTGATTTGCAGATCGTAATGTTCAACATAATGTTTTCTGGTAAAAAGGAGTATAGCATCTATTTGATTGTTTGTTAATTTCATGTTTTTACCATTAATTTAGGTTTCAACTGTGATTTTTAATATGATTTAATATTTAGAGTTTTGTATTAGATAGAGGAAAATTATAGCATCACCAGAACGTCCTTTACGAAACCAGACGGTAATATCTATTCCTATTTAATCTAATCCATGCTAAATTTAGGATGTACTAGCTGTTGCATCGTTTGTAAAAATTCCTGCATATCATTTAAACGTTGCACCATTTCTTTTGTTCCCGTTTCTGTTAGCGTATAGTATTTGCGAAGTCTATTGCTAACTTTTGCAATTTCTACATCTAATAAACCTTCCGCTTCTAGTTTATGCAGGGCAGGATATAAGGCTCCTTCCGTTATTTGTAATTCCCCTTTCGTTAATTCTTTTACTTTTTGCGTAATTTCATATCCATACATTTTATGTTTATCTGCTAATAATTTTAAAATAATTGTTTACAGAGATCCTTTATAAAGTTTCTTATTACCCATAGTTATGCTATTAACTTATATTTTAGATGTTATAGATATCGCAAGTATTTAAATCTAAATATCTTATACATAACAAAATTATGCATGTTATTTATAAAAACTCTAACTAGTCTTTCGTGATTAGTTTGTTATTTTTGCAAGATATTTATGTAACGATGAGTAAATTTCACACACTAACAATACAAGAAATTAAAATAGAGACGAAAGATGCAGTTTCTATTTTATTTTCTATTCCCCAAGCCATAAAAAACTCGTTTTTATTTAAGGCAGGGCAATATGTAACATTAAAAAAAGTAATTCAAGGCGAAGAAGTAAGAAGAGCTTATTCTATTTGTTCGGGTTCACAAGAAGGCGAGTTACGAGTAGCTATTAAAGCGGTAGAAAACGGTAAATTTTCTACCTACGCTACAAAAGAGTTAACAGTAGGAGATACTATCGAAGTAATGCCTCCGGAAGGAAAGTTTGTTTTAGAACCAAAAGCAAACAAACATTATATTGGTTTTGCAGCCGGAAGTGGTATTACTCCGATATTGGCTATGATAAAAGATGTCCTAGGGAATGCCGAGGCAAAATTCACTTTAGTTTATGGAAACAAAACTGCTACCGATACTATTTTCTTCGAGGAATTAAATGCCTTGCAAAAGACACACAGTGATAGGCTTACTATTCATTACGTGTATAGTAGAGAGGAAAACCCGAATGCTTTTTCAGGAAGAATAGACGCTACACGTGTTGCCTATATTTTTAAGGAACTGTATACCAATACAACTTTTGATGCTGCCTTTTTGTGTGGTCCCGAAGAGATGATTACAACTGCTTCGGAGGTAATAGCAGGTACTTATATTGCGAAAGAAAATATTCATTTTGAACTATTCACGGCGGTAACTGCCGCAGATGATACTACGCAAATAGCAGAAGGGATTTCCCAGGTAAAGGTTTTGTTAGATGACGAAGAAGTTTCTTTCTCTATGCAGCATACCGATACCATATTAGCAGCTAGTTTACGCAATAAGTTAGATGCACCTTACTCGTGTCAGGGAGGAGTATGTAGCAGTTGTATAGCCAAAATCACAGAAGGAAAAGCTATAATGACTAAAAAATCTATTCTATCTGAGGAAGAACTGGAAGAAGGATTTGTTCTAACCTGCATCGCTCACCCAACCACTTCGGTATTGGCGGTAGATTTCGACGACGTATAAAAAATAGAAATAGCAATGGATTTTTATACCTTAAAAAATGCCTTTCTAGTTGGAGTATTCATGGCTTTCATGATTGGACCGGTATTTTTTATGCTTATTAAAACGAGTATATTAAAAGGAGCCCGAGCTGCTATATCCTTTGACCTTGGTGTTGTTTTAGGGGATGTTGTTTTTATACTCATTGCCTATTACGGAAGTAGAAGTCTGTTAGAAAAGATAAAAGATGACCCTCGTTTATTTTTTATTGGTGGCTTGATACTAATTGTATACGGAATCCTTACTTACTTGGATAAAAGTAATAAAAAAGAAGTAGACGAAAGTGAAGTACAAGTTCCTAAGGCTAACAACTACTTTAGGCTATTTTTCAATGGCTTTCTCTTGAATTTCATCAATGTTGGAGTACTCGCCGGATGGCTCGGTATAATGGTAGTAGTAGGGCCTACCTTAGACATGAATGCTTCGGCAATATTTTGGTATTTTTTCACCGTTATTATTGGTTACTTGTGTACTGATTTGGGTAAAATTTTGCTAGCAAAAAAGTCAAAAACAAATTGACTCCTTTGGTTATTTATCGCATCAAAAGAGCTATGGGTGTTTTATTAATTGTTTTCGGAGCGTTTTTTATGCTGAAAGGATTTATTCCTAAAGAAAAGATGGATAAAATCATAAAAAAGGTAGAAATAGAGAATCTACAGAATTAGCATTCATTTATATGCCTAAAATTAGCTGGGCAATTAAAAAGTAGATTAAGATTCCAAAAATATCATTGCTGGTAGTAATAAATGGTCCCGTGGCAATGGCAGGATCTATGCCTTGTTTGTCTAGAAATAATGGGATAAATGTTCCTATTAATCCTGCGACAATAATTACGACAACCAAGGATATCGATATTGCAAAGGCCTTTAAAAAGTCTTGTTCGTAAACAAAAACAAAAACAAACAAGAAGATGGCTAAGACCAAACCATTTAAAAGTGCCAGGAGCATTTCTTTAAATAAACGACTGTTTATACTCCCTTTTACATCGTCATTTGCTAATCCCTGAACGATAATCGCTGAAGATTGTACACCAACATTACCTGCCATTGCAGCAATTAATGGCGTAAAGAAAAATAACACCGCATTTTCTTTAAAAGTTTCTTTAAAATTACCCATAATTAGAAATGCTCCAATTCCTCCTAACAAACCCAAGAATAGCCAAGGTAATCTCGCTCGAGTCAATTGCCAAATCGAATCATCTGCTTCTACATCTTGGGTAATACCCGCTGCCAATTGATAATCTTTATCGGCTTCCTCTTTTATCACATCAACAATATCGTCAATGGTAATTCTACCTACCAGAACTCCAAGCTCATCTACTACTGGTATCGCCTCAAGGTCATATTTACGCATGATATTCGCAACATCCTCGTTATTATCGTGTACGTTTACGAAATCTACTTTGGGAATGTATACATCGGCAATTTTTGATCGTGTAGAAGCCATGAGAAGATCTTTAAGAGATAATCTTCCTTTTAGTTTTCCATCGTTGTCCACAACGTAAATCGAATGTACTCGTGTAACCTCCTCTGCCTGCAAACGCATCTCCTTCACACAGGTTAATACATTCCAGTTTTCGTTTACTTTTACCAATTCTTTTGCCATCAAACCTCCTGCAGTATCTTCGTCATAACGGAGTAATTCAACAATTTCTTTGGCGTGCTCTTTGTCTTCGATTTTTTGAATTACCTCTTGCTTTCTTTTTTCTGGAAGTTCAGCAATTACATCAGCAGCATCATCGGTGTCGAGCTCATCAATCTCTTCTGCAATTTCTTTATCAGAAAGTTTCTGTAATACCTTTTCACGAATGTCTTCATCCACGTCCATAAGTACCTCGGAAGTGGTTTCAGAATCTAATAAACGTATTATGTAAAGTGCCTCTTCAAAAGATAGTTCCTCCAAAAGTTCTGCGATATCTGCATGATGTACGTCGGAGAAAAATTCTGCGATTTTACCATCTTTTTGCGAGGTAATATAGCCTTGTAGTTCTTTAATAAGTTTATGCGTGATCTCTAGTGCCATCGTCTGCTATTTTAGAGGTTAGAACAATAAAGTCTTGAACGGATAATTGTTCGGGGCGCAAAGTAAATATAGGGTCTTCTTTTAAACTAGTCGAAAGATGGAGCGATTTTAAACTAGAACGCAGCATTTTTCTTCGTTGGTTGAAAGCTGTTTTTACCACGCGAAAAAATAGTTTTTCGTTAACAGGAAGGGTGTAATTTTCTTTCCTTTTTAAACGAATTACTCCCGAATCTACCTTAGGAGGAGGATTAAATACCGAAGGAGGTACGGTAAACAAATATTCGACATCGTAAAACGCTTGGGTAAGAACCGAAAGGATACCATAAATCTTACTACCCTTTTTTTCTGCGATGCGCTGTGCAACTTCTTTTTGAAACATTCCTGCAAATTCAGGTACTGATGCTCTGTTTTCGATGGTTTTAAAAACGATTTGACTAGATATGTTATACGGGAAATTCCCAATAATTGCTATCTGTTTTCCATGATTAATTTTAGAAAGATCTTGTTTTAAAAAGTCACCTTCTATAATACAGAAGTGCCCCGGACTTGTATTTAGTGTAATGTGTTCCACAGGAAAGGTCTCTTTTAGATACTGCACCGATTCAGAATCTAATTCCATAACGGTAACCTTTGCCTCTTGTTCCAGTAAATACTTGGTAAGTACGCCCATACCTGGCCCAATTTCAAGTATTGTATCGTATCCATTACCCTGCAAAGAATCGGCAATCTTTTTGGCAATGTTTTCATCGTTTAAAAAATGCTGTCCAAGATGTTTTTTTGCCCGTACACTCATAACACTACCGCTGTTTAATTACACAAGATGTTCTAATTATTACTGGTCGTTGGATAAAATTCGTTTATTACTTTAAGCTCCGTTCTAAAAGCTAGCATTTTATCCGCAAACTTTTTCATACCCGCATTGCGAAGCTTTGTTGCGTCTTGCTCGTAATACTTATCTAAATCTTCTCTTGTATTTGCAGTATACTGAATGGAATATGTTTTTCCACCCATTTCTTCCTCTACTAAAACCTCTGTCATTTTAGCGCTAACAAAGTGTCCAGTTGCTAAAACATCTAGTATGTGTTGTTCAATCCACACCAACCATTCCGGGTGCACACTTTCTTCTATATTAACAGTTACGTTGTATATATACATAATGTACTCTAAATAATTATATCAATTTTACCCTTCTACATGTACAAGGAATTTCTATTAATTGGTAGACATCAAATTTCATCTCCACGCAATTTACGGTACTTTTTTCGAGCTTCAACCAAGTAAATACTCGATGCATGTGCAAAAATAATCTTTTGATAGTACTCTGCGGCTGTTTTGGGATTATTTAATTCGACGCGATATAATTCTGCTAAGTGATACAAGCTATCATCCACTAAAATTCCTTCCGGATTTATGGCAATCACTTTTTCGAGATTAGAAACCGCTTTTTGATATTCCTTTTCTTTTATATACAGTTCTGCCTGTTGGTATAGTGCTTCATCTTCTATAGGCTGGTTTTTATAGTTTTTGATAATGTCTGAAAGTATCGAAATAGCCTCTGTATTTTTATTTTGATACTTCAATAAATCTGCTTTTGCATATTCTTTTAATCCGGTTCCCGTGCTGTCTTGTGGTTGATTATCACTTATGGTTAAAAAAAGTTCCGCTGCATCGTTTGCGATTAATTGTGTTGCAGAACCTTTTTAAAATTTTCAATTGTGCTTTTGCCCAATCAAAATCATTTTTAAAATAAGAAAGCTGTGCAACTTTAAAACGTGCTTCTTGTCCTAGGAAATGATTTTTAAATTGTGTTTGTACTTGTGAAAAGTTTAACAGTGCTTTGTTAAACTGTTGGTTGTAAATTAACACTTCTCCAAGTTTAAGCTTGATAAAAGCCTTTGTAAATTTAGAATCTGCAAAGGTGGAAGCTCGATCAATAACTGCTATTGCCTCTTCCGGATTATTTTTGGTAAATGTCAAATAGTTAGCATATGCTAATTGAATATTTAAAGTTTGTTTGTTGGTTCCATACGTCGCAAATAAGTTTTGAAATTTTGATTCAATATTTGGTTGCTGGGTGTTGATATCCATTCGCAAATTCATTTCAATAGCCTGAAATTTATCTCTGGGATAGTTTGATTTTTCTATGAGTATATCGCAACACTTCCTTGCAGTTTCGTAATCTTTATTTTCAAAAGCTATAGAACTTAAAGATTTTATTTTACCAAGATTATCTATGTTTCTTGCTAATAAAGCTTTGTATTGCACCAATGCTTTACTGTATTCCTTTTGATTTATAAAAAGCCAGCCTAAAAGATCATTCCAACAGTTCTTAGGATTACTAATAGATTTTTTAAGGAGTGCTTGTTTGAATAAAATATTGTATTCATTGTCTGGTTCTTCGGTAACATATTTGGATGCATATCGCTTTACATTTCCGAGATAATCTTCATTTTTATCCACTAAATCAACATAGGAACTAAACATCTTTTTAAAGTCGCCTTGCTCACCGTAAATTTGCGCCAATTGAAACCCATAATTTGCTCTGGGATTGTTTTCCATTATTGTGGTATAGGTTTTTGCGGCATAATTGAGCTTGGTGTAGTTTTTAAAAAAGGTAGCAGTTAAATTTCCATACCTATTTTTTACTTGTATGGCATCAATTGCTTTCTGATAATATTTCTCTGCTTGTTCCGATTTTTGTTGTCTTTCGTAATTATAACCAATTAGAACGTTCAAGTATGATTGTTGCGGGAAATTTTGCAATTGGGTTTTCAGTAGTGTATCTGCGGTATCAAATTTATTGGTTTCTTGATAGCAAAACACCAATTGCTTGAGATATGTCGTGTTGTAAGGGCTTTTTCGATATAACTCCTCGTATATTTGCGTAGCTTTTTCAAATTCTCCATTTCTAAAATAATTTTCAGCAATGACATAGCTATTCTCTTGCGAATAGTGAAACCAGCTAATAAATAAAGTAAAAAATAGCAGAATATTTTTTTCATGGAAAAAGGAATATAAAAAATCTAAGTATCTAAATTTAGTGTACCTATTTATACAAACTTCTTAAAAAAACCCATATAATCAAAGTTTTAACTCTCTTATTATCGGTTTTTTTACTGTTGGATTTGTTAATTTTTTACTAAAAATAAAATTTAGAATTTTAATTTTGTAACATTTTGGCACGAAGTTTGTCTTAAAAGTAATAAATCAAATCAACTACTATTATGAAAAATTTAAATTCCGAATACGAATCTGCAAAACACAAGGCCAATACGTATATGAAAAATGGTCAAATATCTAAATATTTTACAGCCTTGTTAGAAATGAATAGATGTAAAAGATTAATGCTTGCCGTTGTAGCAAACTAAAAAAGTAAGTTTTTGTTTCAAAAACTTACTTTTGGAATTATTTGGTCTGGTCCAGTTTTAATCAATAGTATCAAAACCACAGTACGGGATAAGAACCTCTGGAATTTTAATTCCATCTTTTGTTTGGTAATTCTCTAATATACCAGCCAATACTCTCGGCAAAGCAAGGGAGCTAGCGTTTAAGGTATGTGCTAACTGGCTCTTACCTTCCTTATTTTTAAAACGTAATTTTAAACGGTTGGCTTGAAAGGTTTCCATATTGGAAGCAGAACTTATTTCCAACCATCTATTTTGGGCAGTAGAGTAGACCTCAAAATCAAAAGTTAGAGCCGCTGTAAAACCAGTATCTCCGCCGCATAATCGTAAGATTCTGTATGGTAATTTTAGTTCTCTGAGAATTTCCTTTATATGTTCTACCATATCTTGTAAAGCTCGGTAAGAATTATCTGGGTGCTCTACACGAACAATTTCAACTTTATCAAATTGGTGCAAACGATTTAAACCTCTCACATGCGCTCCGTAGCTGCCCGCCTCTCTTCTAAAACAAGGGGTGTATCCGGTATATGCTTTTGGTAAATCGGCTTCTTGTAACAAGTCTCCGCGATGCATGTTGGTAATAGGAACCTCTGAAGTTGGAATTAAATACAAAGCATCTTCAGTGACGTGATACATTTGCCCTTCTTTATCCGGTAACTGCCCGGTTCCTAAACCAGAGGCTTCGTTAATCAGCAGCGGTACTTGAACTTCTGTATAACCAGCTGCCGTATTTTTATCTAAAAAGTATGCGATTAGCGCTCGTTGTAATCGGGCACCTTTTCCTTTGTATATTGGAAAGCCTGCACCAGTTACTTTAGCTCCTAATTCAAAGTCAATAAGGTTATACTTTTTTGCCAATTCCCAATGTGGTAGGGCGTATTCTCCTAACTCTGGGATACTTCCTTCCTTGAATAGTTCTTCATTGTCTTTTTCATTTTTTCCGCTCACCACAGACACATGAGGAACATTTGGAATTTGATATAACAAATGCTGTAACTTATTCGCTTCCGAATTAAGAGTTTCGCTAAATACTTTAGAGTCTTCTTTGAGCTTAGCCGTTTTCTCTTTTAATATGGTTGCTTTCTGAACTTCGCCAGATTTAAATAAATTACCAATTTCTTTAGACAGTTTATTGGATTCTGCTAAAACTGCGTCTAGCTTTGCTTGTGCAGCTCTTCTGTTTTCATCTGTTTGGATTACTTCCTCTACAATAGTTTCAGCATTTGCAAAATTTCTTTTGGCAAGGCCATCTAAAACACGTTGCTTATTTTCTCTAATAAACTGTACCTGTAACATCTTTTTAATTTTTAAAAAAAGCAAAGATAGCGCAACAATAACATTAAAACAATCAGATTTTAGTAGTATTTAATTGGCTGAAAAAACAAGTAATTATTGGCTTTACTGTAGATTTATTTGTTCCTCTAAAAATTTTAGCGAGGCAGTTTTATCTTTTCGTAGTTGCTCCTTAAGGTTTTCTATAGATTTAAATTTTTTTTCTTCTCGTAGGTAATACAATAAGTAAACGCAAACTTCAGCATCATAAAGATTTTGATCACAGTTGAAATAGTGCACTTCAATGGTTTGATACGTGCCACTTACCGTTGGTCTGTTTCCGATATTCATCATACCGTAATAGGTGCTGCCATTTAGTTCTGATTGTACCACGTATACCCCTGTTTTCGGGATTAATTTGTAGTTCTCGTAAATATGAATATTTGCAGTAGGGAATCCAATGGTGCTACCAAGTTGCTTCCCCGTTACTACCTTACCTGTAATACTAAATGTGTATCCCAAATACTTGTTGGCAGTTTTTAAGGCGCCATCTAGTAAGGCTTTTCGGATTTTTGTAGAGCTAACCGACACATCATCAATGTCTTGTACAGGGATTTCTTCTACCTCAAAGTCGTATAAATGCGAATATTCGGTGAGTTGTTCAATGTTTCCTTCTCTATTTTTCCCGAAATGATGATCGTAACCAATTATTAATTTTGCAGTGTGTAATTTTTCCACTAAAATATCTCTAACGAACTTCAAAGCAGTCATTCTAGAAAACTCTTTGGAGAAAGGATGAATAATTAGGTAATCAAGACCTAAGGCCTCTAGTAAATCAGTCTTTTCTCTTATAGTGTTAATAAGTTGAATATGAACGTCTTTTTGGAGTACCATTCTCGGGTGTGGAAAAAAGGTTAACAAGACAGATTTCTTTCCAGAAGCTTTGGCATTTTTTACTAACTTTTTAATGATTTTTTGATGTCCTACATGAACGCCATCAAAGGTTCCGATAGTAACAAATGTCTCTTGGGAAGGCTTAAAATCAAAAATAGAGTGTGTAACGTCCAAGTCCTTTAATTTTTAACAAATGTACAATTTGTACCACATATTTTTGAATAAAATTCAACACAATTATTTTGTAAATGAAAAAAAATCGTATTTTGCGATTAGTTAACAAATTATTATAACATTATGATGAAAAGATTATTACTTGTTGCATTTGCGCTCTGTAGTAGTATAATGGTGGCACAAACGACCATTACAGGAACCGTAAATGATGCAACGTATGGAGGTCCTCTTCCAGGGGCTAACATCAAAGTTTCGCGTAAAGCGGTTGGTACTTCCACAGACTTTGATGGAAAATTTACTTTACAAGTTACTGATAAACCTCCTTTTACGATTGAGGTATCTCTTTTAGGATATGGAACAAAATCAGTAGAAATAACGGAAAATAACCAAGTGGTTGAACTTAGCTTAACGGAACTAGCAACCTCTTTAGATGAAGTTGTCGTATCTGCATCGCGAACTCCAGAACGTATTATGGAGTCTCCTGTAACCGTAGAGCGCATGGATTCTAGAGCTATTAAAAATACATCTTCTCCATCTTTCTATGATGGTTTAGAAAATTTAAAAGGCGTAGACGTTAACACAAACTCGTTAACCTTCAAGTCGGTAAACACGCGTGGTTTTGCAACTTTTGCTAATACCAGATTCATGCAATTAGTAGATGGTATGGATAATTCTTCTCCAGCATTAAACTTTGCTTTAGGTAATTTATTAGGGTTGTCGGAATTAGACGTACAAAGTGTAGAATTACTTCCTGGAGCATCTTCTGCTTTATACGGGGCAAATGCATTTAACGGAATCATGTTCATGACGAGTAAAAATCCTTTTGATTACCAAGGTATCAGTACTAGTTTTAAAGCTGGTTTAACCAGTCAGGAAGCAGCAGGAGACAATGAGTACTATGATGCAAGTATTCGCATGGCATATGCCTTTGATGATAAATTTGCTGCAAAAGCTACCTTTTCTTTCTTAAAGGGTACAGAATGGTTTGCTACAGATTACAGAAATACAAATGCTAATTTAGGAACATATATTCCTGGAGATAGAGATTCAGATGTTAATTATGACGGGTTAAATGTTTATGGAGATGAAGTTTTTACTAATATAAATGAAGTTGCCAAAATATTAGAGAAAATGGGTACTATTCCAGCAGGTTCATCTAATTTAATACCTAGTGTAAATGTAAGTAGAACTGGTTATGATGAAAGAGATTTAATGGACTATGACGCAAGAAGCGTAAAGTTTGGAGGGTCTTTACACTATCGCCCTTGGGGTAACGACCGTTTGGAAATTATCTACAATGCAAAAATTGGTGTTGGTAACACAATATATCAAGGAACCAATCGCTATTACATTAAGAACTTCTTTATGCAACAGCATAAATTGGAGTTTAGAGGGAAAAACTTTTTCGTAAGAGGGTATATTACTGCAGAGGATGCAGGAGATTCTTACGATACCCGTTTTGCAGCAATTAATATAAATAGAGCATGGAGAGACGACAATACATGGTTTGGTACTTATGTTGGTGGATATTTAGGAGCAATTTTGTCTGGTGCCTCTACTACAGAAGCACATGCTCTAGGAAGAAGTCAGGCTGATGATGGAAGATTTGTTCCAGGAAGCCCTGAATTTAATCGTGCTTACAATGAAATTATTGCAAATCCAGATTTAACTACTGGTGCTAAATTTACCGATCAATCTAAAATCTATCATGCAGACGCTAACTTAAATTTAAGAGATTATATTGATTGGGCAGAAATCCAAGTTGGAGGATCTGCAAGAAAATATTCTTTAAATTCGGGAGGGAGTATTTACACCGATTATGATGGCCCTTTAGAATATAATGAAATGGGAGTTTATACTCAAATCCAAAAGAAAATGATAGACGATCGTTTAAAGATTACAGGGTCTATCCGTTACGATAAGGCCGAAAATTTTGACGGTAATTTTTCTCCAAGAATTTCGTTAGCATACGCCGCCGGAAAAACCAAAGATCATAACTTTAGACTTTCTTTCCAAACTGGTTTTAGAAACCCAACTACCCAAGACCAATACATTGGTTTAAATGCTGGTAGAGCATACCTAATGGGTTCTGCTCCAGATAATTTAGATCGATATACTACACCAGAAATTAATTTAAGTGAATTTGGGCAAATTATAACTGGAAAATCCGCTATCGCAGCCTCTGGTAGGCAAGCATATGAAAATGCTTTTTCTTTATCATCAGTTTTAAATGGAAATCCTCAAGCTGCTAATGTTGGTTTGGTGAAACCAGAGAAAGTAACTGCTTTTGAAGCTGGATATCGTGGAGTAATCCCAACTGGTGAAAGTAATAAGATAACTGTTGATTTTAGTACCTACTATAATCGTTACAAAGATTTTATCGCTAACGAAAACGTAATTGTTCCTCTTTATGGAAATGTTGATTTATCTGACACAGTTCCTGTACCAGGGCAAGGTGAGGTTCCTAAAGCCTTAGTTGCACTTGATAGAGGAGATAGAGTTACATTTTCAACGTATACAAATTCTGCTGCAGACATTAGTTCTTATGGTGCTTCCATAGGGTTAAACACCAAGATTTTTAATGGATTCAATGTAGGTGTTAATTATACCTATGCAAAATTTGATTTTGATCAAGCTTCTGACCCTGATTTTGAAGCCGGATTTAATACACCAGAACACAAAGTGAAGTTCCAGTTCGGAAAACAAAATGTATATAAAAACCTTGGTTTTAATGTTAACTTGAGATGGCAAGATGAGTTCTATTGGGAATCTACCTTTATGGATGCACAGATTGACGCTAGAACTGTGTTAGATGCACAAATTAACTACAGCGTGCCGAAATGGAAATCAAACTTCAAACTGGGAGGTGCTAACTTAACCGGTCAAGAATATTTAAGTGCTCCAGGAGTAGGTGCTATTGGTTCACAGTATTTCTTTGCTTGGACAATTAATAACTAAAAACGTAACTGAAATGATGAAAAATAAATTTATATGGATGTTAGGCTTAACAGTGGCGTTAACATCGTGTGATGTAAATAATGAGTTGGATGAAATTTTACCTGAGGAATTACCAGTTGTTGAGTTAAATGTTGGAACTGTTGATTTTTCCAATTATATAGCTGTAGGAGCCTCTTTTTCTTCTGGTTATACGGACAATGCCTTGTTTATTGAAGCACAAAACAATTCTTTTCCAAATATCATGGCCTCTAAATTTGCAATGGGTAATGGAGGGGAATTTAACCAACCTATGATGAAAGATAATATCGGTGGATTTACCAACTCGCGTCAAGATACAGTTTTGAGCCCGCCGAGACTTTATTTTAATGGTGCCGGTCCTGCTGTATTGCCTGCGATTCCTACCACTATTTTAGGAGCACCAGCAGACAATGCTACTTCTTTTAACAATTATGGTATTCCAGGAGCAAGAAGTTTTCATCTTGTAGCACCAGGGTATGAGCAAGCAAATGCTTACTACGGAAGAATGACTCCGACACAAGCTACATTACTTGAGGAGATTGTATCCAAGCAACCGACTTTCTTTTCTTTATCAGAAATTGGAGGAAACGACGTTTTAGGCTATGCAACCAGTGGGGGAGATCAAAGTAGAGATGCAATTACACCTATTGGAACTTTCAATGCAGTATTCCGACAGATTGCTGATGCCTTAACAGCACAAGGAGCAAAGGGAGTTTTAGCTAATGTACCTTATATTACCTATTTGCCATATTTCACAACGGTTCCTTATAATGCTGTTCCAATGGATGCTGCTACGGCAGCAGTATCAAATCAAGGTTTTGCAGCCTATAATGGAGGTATTCAACAAGCCTTTGCTGCTCTAGTAGCTGCAGGTGCAATATCACAAGATGCCGCAGATGCGGAGATCGCAAAACGTACGATATCATTTGCTCCAGGACAGAATGCAGTGGTAATCTTAGACGAAGCTTTAACCGATTTGACCGGTATTAATGCGCAATTGGTTTCTATGCGACAAGCAACCTCTGATGATTTATTAGTGTTAACTAGTTCTTCTTTCATTGGAACTACAGTTGGAGGTAACCCAGCGTTAGTTAATGGTGTCTCTGTGCCATTAGCAGATAATTGGGTTTTAACTGCAGATGAGGTTCAGGAAGTTAGAGAAGCAACAGATGCTTACAATACAACCATAAAAGCAGTAGCAGACGAAAAAGGTTTGGCTTTTGTGGATTTGAATGTTGTTTTAGAGCAGGCAGCAAATTCTGCATTAGTTTTTGATGATTATATTATGAGTACTGATTTGGTTTTTGGTGGCCTTGTAAGTTTGGATGGAATTCACCTTACTTCAAGAGGGTACGCATTAATGGCAAATAAACTATTAGAGGCTATTGATCTAAAATACGGATCTAATTTTGCAACAGCAACCGATGGTTTAGCGAAAGCGGATGACTATCCTACAAACTATTCTCCTTCTTTGAGATAGAAATATACTTCACAATAAAAGACTAAGTTTCTAACTTAGTCTTTTTTTTAGTATCCTTTGAATTCATAATATACTTTTTATATTTTCCGTCTCGGTAACGATAGTAAATAAAAACGGGCATTAGAACAAATGCCATAAAAAATACACCGAGTCCCATCACGACTTCTGCTTTCGGATGTTGTGTGTTTCGTAAGTACACGCCTAGGGCCATCCAGAATAAAAAAATAACGAACAGAATTTTAACGAGAGTTTTCATACTATTTTTTGTTTATGAGCATTATAGTAAATTCTTCTACAGGATTTCCGTACAAAAATACAGTATTATTATTTTAGTTTGAAATATCTGCAATTGTAACGCTATTATAACTTCGATTTACAAAAGTAGGATTTTAGGTAGTGGATTTTTATAGCTATACTATTATGGTGGTCCCTTTTGCCGATTTTTGATTTAATTCGTCAATGTAGAAGTCAATTCTCCCCAAATTTATACCGTAAGCACCTACTTGGTTTACCAGCATGTTTTTACCATCTGCATTTTTTACAATGGTTGGTTTTGGTAAAATGTGTGGGTGTGTCCTCCTATAATTAAATCAATGTTTGTAGTTGCTTTGGCCAGGTTTAAATCGGATATTTTTTTAGGATTATTTTTATAGTAGTACCCTAAGTGCGATAGACATATTATAAGGTCACAACAATGAATTTCTTTTAATTCTCTGGTTATATCTTGGGTTATCTCTATTGGGTCTAAATATTTTGTTTCTTTGTAAAGCTTCTTATCTACGAGCCCATCTAAACCAACACCCAAGCCAAAAATGCCAATTTTTACGCCATCTTTTTTAATAATTCTATACGGTTTTACATGGCTATCTAAAATGGTGTTTGAAAAATCATAATTAGCAGAAACAAAATCAAATTTTGCATTTGGTAATTGTTCGTAAAGACCTTCAATAGAATTGTCAAAATCATGGTTACCAATGGTGGCAACATCGTATTGTAGCATACTCATTAACCTGAATTCTAGAGCACCTTTATAATAATTAAAATAGGGAGTGCCTTGAAATATGTCTCCAGCATCGAGTAACAATGTATTGCTATTTTCTTTTCGTATTTGTGCTATAAGAGTAGCTCTTTTAGAAACCCCTCCTTGGTTTGCATACTTATTGTGAGTCGGTTGGAAAGGTTCTATGTGGCTATGCGTATCGTTGGTATGTAAAATGGTAATATGACGTTGCTTTTTGGTGGTAAAGGATGTTGTTAATCCTCCAACGACAGTTAAGGCAGAGGCGCTGCCTAGTTGTTTAACAAAACTTCTTCTTTTCATCGTATAACAGTAATTCTATGGTCAATACTTGCGTTAATGGTGTCGGTATTTTTGAAATAATCGATAATTGCATCTCTCATTTTGTAGTCTAAAGGGTAACTATGCAATGGTTTTTTAAAGAAATCCATTCGATCACCGCCTCCTAGTAAGTAGTCATTGGTTAATACCTTATACGTTGTTAACGTATCGAACTTTTTTCCTTTAATTTTTAGATCATATTTATTTTCGGAAATTTTGAGCTCTACATTTTTACACACAGGGTGTGCCGTTTTGTTCGCAATGATATAGGCTACTAATTCCTCTACTTTATTACCTGCTAGTTCTACTACAATAAGCTCGTTTTCAAAAGGCATAAGTTTAAAGGCATTTTCTGTAGTAATATTTCCCTTGGGAAGTGTAGCTCTAATGCCTCCATAATTTAACAATACAAAATCAATTTCTTTGTGGTATTTGTTTTTAAAGTTCGGATTTGCCATGGTGTAGCACATATCCGCCATTAAATTCCCTAAAGAACTCTGCATAGTACCATCTTTTTTGATTAGATCTTTTGGGGTATAACTTAATATTTCTCCCATTGCAAGACTCAATTTACGTTTGTAGGGAGCAATAATACTATCGATATCAGTAGCTGGTACAATCGTACTATCTATGTTAATAGTCTTGGCTGTTATTTTATGAACTTGTTTTTCGGTTCTACAAGATGTTACAATGAAAAACACTAATAGAAGTTGGGGTATTCTCATTTTACTACACATTTACATTACTAATTATATCTAAAAAAAAACACCCGTATGTAGGGTGTTTAAAATTTACATTTTCATAAGCCAAGACTTTACCGCTACTTCCTCAAAGATGATTTTTTTTAAATCTTGTACGTTTACTCGTTTTTGTTCCATGGTGTCGCGATGTCTTATGGTTACCGTATTGTCTTGTAACGTATCGTGATCTACAGTAATACAGAACGGCGTACCAGCAGCATCTTGCCTTCGATATCGCCTACCAACAGCATCCTTTTCATCGTAAGAAACATTAAAATCCCATTTTAAATCTTCCACAATTTTACGTGCGACATCCGGAAGGCCATCTTTTTTAACAAGTGGTAATATTGCTGCCTTAGTTGGTGCTAGAACAGAAGGAATTTTAAGGACGGTTCTCGTAGTGCCGTTTTCTAATTCTTCTTCTTGCAAGGAGTTCGAAAATACAGCCAAAAACATTCGGTCCAATCCTATCGAAGTCTCTACTACATAGGGCACGTAGTTTTTATTTTCTTCGTGGTCGAAATATTGGAGTTTTTTACCAGAGAACTCTTCGTGGGCTTTGAGGTCAAAATCAGTTCTTGAGTGAATTCCTTCTAACTCCTTAAATCCGAAAGGAAATTTAAATTCAATATCTGCAGCAGCGTCTGCATAGTGGGCTAATTTTTCATGGTCGTGAAAGCGGTAATTATCTGCCCCCATTCCTAAAGACAAATGCCATTTTAGCCTTGTTTCTTTCCATTTTTGATACCATTCTTGTTGTGTACCAGGCTTCACAAAAAATTGCATTTCCATTTGCTCAAATTCACGCATTCTAAATATAAACTGTCTCGCAACGATTTCGTTTCGAAATGCCTTACCAGTTTGTGCAATTCCAAAAGGAATTTTCATTCGTCCTGTTTTTTGAACGTTTAGAAAGTTCACAAAGATACCTTGCGCTGTTTCTGGTCTTAGGTATACTTTCATTGCACTATCTGCAGATGCCCCAAGTTGCGTTCCAAACATTAAATTAAATTGTTTAACGTCTGTCCAGTTTTTGCTTCCTGTTAATGGGTCAGCAATTTCAAGCTCTTCGATAAGTTTTTTAACATCTGCTAAATCTTCATTTTCCAAAGATTTTCCGAGTCTATTTAGAATAGTGTTGATTTTTTCTTGGTAACCTAAAACTCGTGCATTTGTCGTTAAAAACTCCTCTTTATTAAAAGCTTCGCCAAAACGTTTAGCAGCCTTTTTTACTTCCTTCTCAATTTTAGTTTCAATTTTGGCACAATAGTCTTCAATTAAAACATCTGCTCTATATCTTTTTTTGCTGTCTTTATTATCAATTAAAGGATCATTAAAGGCATCTACATGTCCGGAGGCTTTCCAGGTGGTTGGGTGCATTAGTATAGAAGCATCAATACCTACTATGTTTTCATGCATCTGTACCATGGCCTTCCACCAATATTCTCGAATATTTTTCTTTAATTCTACCCCGTTTTGGCGTAATCATATACCGCACTAAGTCCGTCGTAAATTTCAGAGGATTGGAATATGTATCCATATTCTTTTGCGTGAGATATTACCTTTTTAAATTGATCTTCTTGTTTTGCCATAGTGCAAAAATATAATATTGTTTCTTAATTGACTTACCGATATTAAAATAATTACGGTCGCGTGTAACGTCTAAATATTTTAACATTACAAGTGTATTATAAAAGCTAGAGTATTATACGCTGTGTATGCTGTTTAAATTTACGTTTTGTACAAAAAATCGAAGACCGTATAATAATACGGTCTTCGATTTTAAGTGTTTAGATACCCTTATTTGAGGCTTACCACAGAGTTGCCTGAATAAGTTCCATCCACAAAGGCACTTACGGTATATTGTCCTTTGTTAATATCATCTCGATTTACCAATATGAGAGATGTTAGTGCTAGTTTATCGTTTAAATAATTAACTGCGATAGAATCACTATATAGAATTTGAGCACCATTTTTTAAGGCTGTTTTTCCTTTGGGGGTAATTACATTTTTCTTTTGATCTATAATTTGAATATACACCATTTTTTTACCTGGAGTACTCACTTCATTTTTGAGAAGATCAAAATTTACTTTAAAAGCATCTGTTCTACTAGAGCGAGAAGTTGAGGTTAGCTTACCGCTACTTCTCTCCTTCATGGCTATGGCTCGTACAGGGCTAATTTCTATTTTAGAGGCAATCTCCACTTTCTCCTCCAGTGCTTTGTATTTTTGATTTAACTCATCATTGATGATCACCTTTTCATTTAAAATTTCGTTGGTAATAGTATTTTTTTCAGCAAGTGCTTGGTTCGCTGTGCTTAGGGAGTCAATTTTAATAAACAACCTTCTGTTTTCTCTTTCTAGACTTGAAATTTTACTTCTATATTTTCGAATCAGGCTGTAGTTTTTACCTTCAAGTACCGCCACTGAATCTCTCAAATCTTTCATCTTTTGAATTTCTTTACGCAGCCTTTTCGATAAACTTTGCTTTCTAATAACGACATCAGTGTAATCCTTAATCATTTCATCTAAAGAATTTTGAAGATCAATTTTTTCTTGTTGAAAACTATTTTCTAGTAAGAGTACTTCATTAGATTTTTTGTAGCCGAAAAATAGTAAGAAAATAACTACTGCAAGAAGAACTACAATTGCTAGTGTTTTGATAGATTTTGGATTCATAATTTAGGGGGTTTGTTATAAATTATTTATTAGTGTTAAAATAGTAAACTCATTTGTGCGAATGTATAATCTTATTTTCTAAAAATTCCATAGCGTGATAATTCGCAATAAATATAAGCTATAAATACTAACGATAAGATAATTTTTTAAAAACATAAATACTTCTATGTTTTGCTTAGTGGTCTTGTAGTATCTTTTCAATCACAATTTGCCTCGGGACTAAGAAGATAAAATAGAGCAATCATTTTTCACATTGATAAACGAAGGCAGGTGGGAAGTTTAAGGTTTCAAAACTTACTGCGATATTATTCCCGAAAACGCGTTTTAGAAGTTTATAATGGGTTAAATTATATTGGTATTGAATAAATTTACCTCTAGACTGCAATAAAGAATAACATTTTTGTAAAATAGTGTGTGTTGTTTTTTTTGGAAGTATGGTTAAAGGTAGGCTTGAAATAATATAACAAACATCGTGTATACCCAAATCACTTAGTTCTGCATCTATATCCTCAGCTGAAGCATTTTTCAGAATTAGCTGATTGTGCTGTATTTTTTTCAAGTTCTTTCAAAAATACGGTATTGATTTCAAAACAAATAAGCGTAGTTGACGGTGTGATTTTTTCCAGTATTTTTTTAGTTATAGCACCATTTCCAGGACCTAGCTCAACAATTACTTTAGCTTTTGATAAATCTACTTGTGCTAGCATTCTATTGGCAAGAAACTTCGAACTCGGCACTAGAGTACCTGAAGTTTTGTAGTTTTTTAAGGCGGCCTTGAAAAAATTAAAATTGTTACTCAAAGTGTATATAGCTGTTTTTTAGTATATTACGAAAAAAATTGTTTTGATATGGCATTATTTCGTGACCTATTAGACCTCTTTTTTCCTAGGTTATGTGTCAATTGCTACACTCCTTTACTAAAACAAGAGGTGACTTTATGTGTTCGATGTACCCATCATTTACCAGTTATTACATATAACGAGGCTACGAAGAAAATGTTACACGAAATTTTTTATGGTATTGTGCCAATCACTTCTATATATTCTTTGCTGTACTACAGGAACAAAGGGATTGCTAAACAGTTAATCCATGCACTAAAATATAAAAATCAAGAAGAAATTGGTGTTTTTTTGGCAGATTGTATGCTTTTACAAATACAAAAGTATGTTCTATTTAGGCAGGTAGATTGTATTACCATAGTTCCATTGCATAAAAAAAAGTTGCGACAGCGAGGGTACAATCAAGTATACAGTTTTGCAAAACGCATAAGTGAAAAATTAGAATTGCCATTGGAAAGCGGAAAATTAGTCCGAGTTTCCAGTAGTACAACCCAAACGGTAAAACAGCGTTTTGAACGTTTTTCTAATAAAGCCACGAAATTTTTGCTCGAAGATCCGGCATTTTATGAGAATAAACATATTCTGCTTATAGATGATGTTATCACAACAGGAGGAACCTTGATAGATTGTTGCAATGCATTACGAACAGCTTCTAATATTTCCATAAGTATTTGTTGTATGGCATATACAGAGAAAGTATGAGGTTTGGTTACGCTAATTTTACTACTTTTGATATCTATTAAAATTTATTTTGTGAGTATAAAAACTGTTTTACGGATTTCTTTTTTTATTGTTCTCATCCTCTCTGGTTGTGCCAGAAGGGGTAGTCCTGTAGGAGGACCAAAAGATGAGACTGCACCAATAATGATGGTTGCAAATCCGCCATATGAAACATTAAATTTTGAAGAGAAAGAAATACGAATTTATTTTGATGAGTATGTAGTACTGAAAGATTTAGGCAAACAGTTAGTGGTGTCTCCTCCATTAAAAAATCCATTATCCGTATCGCCACAAGGAACTGCGAGTAAGAATATCACCATTAAAATTTTAGACACTTTACAACCGAACACAACCTATACTTTAAACTTCGGTAATGCTATTCAGGATAATAATGAGGGCAATAAGTTAGAAAATTTTAAGTATATTTTTGCTACTGGTAATATTCTAGATTCGCTTATGATACGAGGAGATGTTGCGAATGCTTATCAAAAAAACAACTTAAGTCTGCAAGTGCTTTACTGTACAAATTAGATAGTACCTATACCGATTCATTAATTTATAAAAGTAAGCCCCAATATGTTTCTAGTACGCTAGACTCTACCGACTTTAAATTTACTAATGTAAAAGAAGGTAATTATCGTTTAGTGGTATTAAAAGAGTCTTCCAAAGATTATATTTATAACCCCATAACCGATCAAATAGGATTTGTAAAGGATACTATTCGCTTACCAAGAGATAGCGTTTTAGCAGATAACATTCGCGTTTTTAGCGAAATTAAACCTTTCAAGTTTAAGCGAGCAAAAGAATTGTACAAAGGAAAAATTCAGTTCGGTTTTCAAGGCGATAGAAGAGACTTAAAAGTATCTCTTTTATCGAATGTTCCTAAAGATTTTAAAACCTTTTACCAATTTGAAGAGGATAAAGACACCTTGTTTTTATGGCATTCGCCTATCGCAAGAGACTCCTTAAATTTTGAGATACTCCACCAGGAGTTTTCCGATACGATTACCGTTCGACTTCGAAAAAAGAAATTAGATTCACTAGCAGTTACCTCCTCTGTTAGTAATATACTTCATTTGAGTGATACTCTATTTATCGAGACCAATAACCCGATTGTAAAACTAGATACATCCAAGGTGCGATTTGTAGATAAGGATACGGTTGCGGTTTCATACGATCTTCAGAAGGTATCTCTTCGAAAGGTTGCCTTGTTATTTGCAAAAAAGCCTAAAGAAAAATACAAATTAACACTTTTTCCAGAGGCATTATCCGATGTGTATGAATGCAAAAATGATACGATTTACTATACATTTAACACCAGAGAAGAAGAAGATTATGGCAGTATAATTTAGATCTAAAGAATACAAGGAATACATCGCTTATTGTGGAGTTATTGGGTATAAAAGATAAGGTATTGCGACGCGAATTTACAAATACCTCTAAAATCATAACTTTTGATTTGTTAGAACCACAAACTTACAACATACGCGTAATTGTAGATGATAACAACAATAAGCGATGGGACACTGGTAACTTTTTGGAGAAAGTCCAGCCAGAAAGAGTGCTCTATTTTCCAAATGAATTTAAATTACGAGCAAATTGGATTCAAACAGAAGTGTTTACCATTGAGTAAAAAAATCCGCTATTTCTAGCGGATTTTTATTTATTTTTTTTAGACCAATTGTCTCGAAGCCCAACGATTTTATTGAATATCAAAGCATCTTTAGAGGATTCGATATCGATGTTGAAATATCCTAAGCGTTGGAATTGAAAACGATCTGCAATTCTGGCATCTTTCAAACTTGGCTCTACATACGCGTCGATTATTTGTAGAGAATCTGGATTTAAGAACTCCATAAAATCTTTTTCCTTATGCGCATCAGGAGATTCGTTATTGAACAAACGATCATAAACCCTTACTTCAGCCTGCACTGCGTGTTTAGCAGATACCCAATGTAAGGTTCCTTTTACTTTTCTTTGACTTTCTTCGGTGCCACTTCCAGACTTACTTAATGGATCGTAAGTACAATGAATTTCTGTAATATTTCCTGAGGCATCTTTAACACAACTTTCACCTTTTATGATGTATGCATTTTTTAGACGAACTTCTTTTCCGATTGTTAACCTAAAAAATTTTCGATTCGCTTCTTCTTTAAAATCTTCTCTTTCGATAAATAGATTTTTTGAAAATGGAATTTCTCTCGTTCCAGAGTTTTCGTCTTCTGGGTTATTTTCTGCTATTAACGTTTCCTCTCTACCTTCAGGGTAGTTGGTTATAACTAGTTTAACTGGGTTTAAAACTCCCATAACTCTATTGGCAGTTTTGTTTAAATCCTCTCGAATTTTAAACTCTAATAATGCCACATCAATTATATTTTCACGCTTGGAAACACCAACTGTTTCGATAAAGTTTCTAATGGAATTTGGCGTATATCCTCTTCTACGAAGACCAGAGATGGTTGGCATTCTCGGATCATCCCAACCAGAAACAATCCCTTCCTCAACTAATTTTAATAACTTTCGCTTACTCATAATTGTATAGCTAAGATTTAGTCTTGAGAATTCCCTTTGTTTGGGAAGTAATGGAAATTGTTCCTTACTGTATTGGTACACATTATCTCGGAACCAATTGTACAATTCACGGTGTGGTTTGAATTCTAAAGAACACAAAGAATGCGATACTTGTTCTATGTAATCACTCTCTCCATGGGTCCAATCGTACATGGGATAAATAACCCAATCATTCCCTGTTCTATGGTGTTCCTTTTTTAGTATGCGATACATGATAGGATCTCTGAGTAGCATGTTAGGAGAGGTCATATCTATTTTAGCCCGAAGTACATGCGAACCTTCCTCAAATTCACCCGCTTTCATTCGGTTAAACAGGTCGAGATTTTCTTCTACCGATCGATCTCGATATGGTCCAGGAAAACCAGGTTTTGTTGGAGTACCTTTTTGTTCTGCCATGGCTTCAGAGGTCTGTGAATCTACGTATGCCTTACCATTTTTTATCAATAGTACGGCCCAATCGTAGAGTTGTTGAAAATAATCGGAAGAATAGCATTCGTTTTCCCAACGATATCCCAACCAATCGATATCTCTTTTAATAGCATCTACATATTCTTGTTCTTCTTTTGCGGGATTGGTATCATCGAACCTTAGGTTAACAGGAGCCTGATAATGTTCTCCTAAACCAAAACTAATCCCTATAGCTTTGGTATGTCCTATATGTAGGTAACCATTTGGTTCTGGTGGAAATCGAAAACGCAAATTTTCTCTTGGCATTCCATTGGTTAAATCCTCTTCAATTATTTGTTCAATAAAGTTTAACGATCTCTTTTCTTCTGACATTTTTCTCTTAAATTGAATAGCAAAATTACATAAAAAAGTTGAGCTTATTTTAGTTTTGTACGAATAGAATACAGGGTAATAAAGCAACAACATTACACAAAAAATGACACCCAACAAATCCACCCTCCACGAACTCATTTTTTGCTTTCACTATCCGTTTTGATCCAAAAAAATAGTCTTTTAGAATTTCTTGGTCATGTAAACGAACCAAAGAAAAGATTACTTAAAATATTTTTTTATTCGTTCACGTAAGCTTGGTAATGAAGGTGTATTGTTTTTTTTATTGCTTGATTTGGTTATATTTACGAAATCTATATAACTAATCAATTAGAAAAAACATGAAACAAAATATGATGTATGTGCCAATTGTATTGGCATTATTAGGGCTTATTTTTATGTATGTAAAAATGGTTTGGGTTAAAAAGCAAGATCCAGGAAATGATAAAATGCAATCTATCTCCAAAAGTATCAAAGAGGGTGCTTTGGCTTTTTTGGCTGCAGAATATCGTTTATTATTAGTATTTGTTGTTATCGCTTCGATAGCTTTATTTGGGATTTCGCAGATTGTTGAAACCACCAGTTTCATGATAGTTCCTGCTTTTGTCATAGGAGCAATTTTTTCTGCACTTGCAGGTAATATCGGAATGCGTATTGCTACCGATGCAAATGCCAGAACAGCACAAGCAGCAAAAACTAGTTTACCGCAGGCACTAAAAGTATCTTTTGGAGGTGGTACTGTAATGGGGCTTGGAGTAGCAGGTTTAGCAGTTCTTGGTTTAACCTCTTTCTTTCTTCTATTTGTGAACCAATTTATTTCAGAAGGAGGTAACTTTTACAACGAAATGACCATGGTTTTAGAGGCACTTGCAGGATTTTCTTTAGGTGCTG
The DNA here is from genome assembly GCF_002954385.1 of Tenacibaculum sp. SG-28. GTDB lineage: Bacteria > Bacteroidota > Bacteroidia > Flavobacteriales > Flavobacteriaceae > Polaribacter. Next base: position 401,697 of record NZ_MQVY01000002.1, on the reverse strand, counting down.
AGTCTATAGCTTTATTTGCTCGTGTAGGTGGAGGAATCTACACCAAAGCGGCCGATGTAGGAGCAGATTTAGTTGGTAAGGTAGAAGCAGGAATTCCGGAAGATGATCCGAGAAACCCTGCAACTATTGCAGATAATGTAGGAGATAATGTAGGGGATGTTGCCGGAATGGGCGCCGATTTATTTGGATCGTATGTAGCAACAGTTTTAGCAGCAATGGTCCTTGGAAATTATGTAATTAGAGATATGTCGGTGACCACACAGTTTACCGACCAATTTAACGGAATGGGACCGATACTTTTACCACTTGTAATTGCAGGTGTGGGTATTGTAGCCTCTATAATTGGAACCTTTTTAGTAAATATAAAAGACAATACCGCTAAAGAGAGTCAGGTGCAAAAAGCCTTAGATACTGGAAACTGGGTGGCTATAATTTTAACGTTGATTGCCAGTTTTTTCTTAATCGACGCCATGCTGCCGGAAACGTTAACCATGAGTTTCTTTGGAGAAGGCTTAAAAGAGGTGTCTTCTATGAATGTATTTTGGGCTTCTTGTATTGGTCTTGCCGTAGGCGCTTTAATATCTGTAGTAACGGCATATTACACTAGTTTGGGTAAAAAACCAGTTTTAGAAATCGTACAGAATAGTGCAACGGGTGCAGGAACAAATATCATTGCCGGTTTGGCGGTAGGTATGAAGTCTACTTTCTTGTCGGTGTTATTGTTTGCAGCAGCGATATACGGTTCTTATTTCTTTGCAGGCTTCTATGGCGTTGCACTAGCAGCTTCTGCTATGATGGCAACTACTGCTATGCAATTGGCAATTGATGCTTTTGGCCCTATAGCAGATAACGCAGGAGGTGTAGCAGAAATGAGTGAGCTAGAAGAACACGTTCGCGAACGTACCGATATATTAGATTCTGTAGGAAATACTACTGCAGCTGTTGGTAAAGGTTTTGCCATAGCATCCGCAGCATTAACCGCTTTGGCTTTGTTTGCAGCATATGTAACTTTTACAGGCATTGATGGAATTAATATATTTAAGGCAGATGTATTGGCAGCGCTTTTTGTTGGTGGAATGATTCCTGTAGTTTTTTCTGCTCTTGCGATGCAGTCTGTCGGTAAAGCAGCAATGGAAATGGTACAGGAGGTTCGCAGACAATTTAGAGAAATTCCCGGAATCATGGAGTACTGGTACCCCTGAATATGCAAAATGTGTTGCTATTAGTACTAAAGCAGCGTTGAAAGAAATGATTCTGCCCGGTTTAATTACTATTATTACACCAATTCTAATCGGTTTGATTTTTGGAGCAGAACCATTAGGTGGATATATGGCAGGAGTTTGTGTTTCTGGTGTAATGTGGGCTATTTTCCAAAACAATGCAGGTGGCGCATGGGATAATGCTAAAAAATCTTTTGAGGCAGGTGTTGAAATTGACGGAGAAATGACCTATAAAGGTTCTGATGCACATAAAGCTGCGGTAACTGGAGATACTGTAGGAGATCCATTTAAAGATACTTCCGGTCCATCCATGAATATTTTAATTAAACTTACTTGTCTTGTTGGTTTAGTTATAGCTCCTATACTAGGAGGACATTCGGATAAATATTTTATTGAAGAAGAGGTAGTAGTTATCGAGGTAATCGAAGAGACTCCGGAAGTAAAAACCCAACCTGTTGGTGTAAATAAAGAGGCTACAGATACGGTTATTGACCCAGAAGTTATTAGAGAAAAAGTTGTGTCGGAAGAAGAGGTAAAAGAATTGGTCAAAGAAGCAAAAGGAAAAGCCAAAGAAGGAGAAGCAGATGTTTTAAAGGAAATTAAAAAGAAGTAATCCCTTGTCTATAAAATTAAATAAAGCCCTGCGGTCGTACAGGGCTTTTTTTCTTGTCTCTATGCGTTATGAATTATAGCGTTCAATTGCTATTATTTTGTGATCCATTTCTTATTTTTGCCGGATGTTAAGAGCAACGCGAATAGTTACAATTACCGATTCTGAGTCGTTCAAGAAAAATCTATTTTCCTGGGCTGCCCAATACGAAACAGCTGTTTGGTTCGATACCAATGAATATGCCCAGAATTATGGCAATTTTGATTGTGCTCTTGCCGTAGATGAATTCACCGCTATCAAGACTGATTTTAACGGGGCCTTTGATACTTTAAAAGAATACCAATCTCATACTAAAGATTATATTTTTGGCTACATCTCTTACGATGTAAAAAATGATGTGGAAGATTTAACTTCTAAAAATTTTGACGGGTTATATTTTCCGGATATTTATTTCTTTCAACCGCAAAAACTAATTTTTTTAAAAGGGAATATAGTTGAATTTCACTATTTGCACATGATAGGTGATGAGATGGATAAGGATTTTATAGCTATTCAAGAAAACCAGGCTAATCAAAGCGAAGCCCAAAGCATTTTAAAGGATAATGAAGTTTCCTCAGCGGTAAAAATTAAGCTCAGAATGTCTAAGGATGAATATCATCAAAAAGTATCCCAGGTAATAGAACATATTCGACTTGGTGATATATATGAAGCTAATTTCTGCCAAGAGTTTTATGCAGAAAATACCACGATTGATCCATATACCATTTATACGGAGCTAAATGCTGTATCACGTCCTCCTTTTGCTACGTTTTTTAGGCATGAGAATTTGTATTTACTCTCTGCTACTCCCGAGCGATACATAAAGAAAGACGGAACTAAAATCATATCCCAGCCTATAAAGGGAACTGCCAAGCGTTTGGTAAACGCAACGGATGACGCTAAAATTGCTTTTGATTTGTCAAGAGATGAAAAAGAACGAGCAGAGAATATAATGATTGTAGACTTGGTAAGAAACGATCTTTCTCGTACAGCGACTAAGGGAAGTGTGCGAGTAGAAGAGCTTTGTAAAGTCTATTCATTCGAACAAGTACACCAATTAATTTCTACAATTACCGCTGAAATTAGTGCGGAAACGCATCCAGTAGATGTTATAAGAAACACTTTTCCAATGGGAAGTATGACAGGAGCTCCAAAGATATCTGCTATGCAAATTATAGAAGAATTAGAAAACTCAAAACGCGGGCTATATTCGGGGACAGTTGGTTATTTTACACCAGATGGAGATTTTGATTTCAATGTAGTAATTCGAAGTATACTATACAATGAAGAAACAGAGTATGTTTCTTTTTCTGTAGGAAGTGCCATTACTTCCAAATCCATCCCCGAGAAAGAATATGAAGAGTGTTTGCTAAAAGCAAAAGCGATGCGGATTGTTTTATCCAATTCCTAGTAGATTTTTTTATATTAGCTATTTGATATGCTTCAAAAGGTTTTTTGTGTTTGCAAAACATTATTCTAAACCTTACGAAAGCATAAAATTATCTAAATACCTTTAGCATGCAACACAAAGAATTCCATTTTAATTTTCACCAAACTAAGTTTTTTGGACAATATTGGGCACCCGATAAAATTAAGGGAATGGTTGTTCTAGTTCATGGAATGGGAGAGCATTCTGGAAGATATGTACACGTCGCTAAAAAAATGGTGGCACACGATTTTGCAGTAATTGCTTTTGATCATTTTGGACACGGAAAAACAGAAGGTAAAAAAGGGCATAACCCCGGTTATGATTTGGTATTGGAAAGTATTTCCAAGCTAATAGAGGAGGCTGTAACTGTTTTTGGTGAGCTCCCAATTTTTCTTTACGGACATTCTATGGGCGGTAATGCAGTGGTTAATTACTTACTTAGGAAAAAGAAATACCCTATTAAAGGAGCCATTGTTACCAGTCCGTTTTTAGGATTGGCATTCGAACCACCAAAATGGAAACTTACTATGGGAAGGTTTTTGCAAAAGCTAGCTCCTTCCATTACGATGGGAAATGAATTAGATACTGCTTTAATTTCTCGTGATAAAAAAGAGGTGGAGAAATATTGCCAAGATCCAATGTACATGATAAAGTAAGCCCTAATTACTCTATTTCCTTTATAGATGCAGGTCATTGGGCTATTGAAAATGCATCGTTACTTTCTTGCCCGATGCTACTATTGCACGGAACAGCAGATCAAATAACTGACCCTACTTGCTCAGAGGCTTTTGCAAAAAATACCGATTTGGTAACGTTAAAGCTCTATCAAGGGGGGTATCATGAACTACATAACGACCTATGTAAAGAAGAAGTACTGCAAGACATTACCGATTGGCTAGAAAATCAAATAGAGAATTAATACCCTATGAAAGAACAATTTGCAAGCCATTTAGTATCAAATTTTCCCTTTTTGAAAGACAAAAAATTGCTTGTCGCAATTTCAGGAGGGATGGATAGTGTTGTTTTGACACATCTATTACACGGATTGGGTTATGCAATTTCTTTAGCCCATTGTAACTTTCAATTGCGGGATCAAGCTAGTGATTTGGATGAAAAATTTGTGGTGTCTCTTGGAGAGAAGTTGCAAATTCCTAAATACACGATACAATTTGATACGGTTAAATACTGTAAAAAGAATAAAGTATCCACGCAAATTGGCGCCAGAGAACTTCGGTATACTTGGTTTAGCGAGTTGCTCGCTTTACATGGTTTAGATTATGTGGTCACAGCACATCACGCCAATGATAATTTGGAGACCTTTTTAATAAATCTGACTCGTGGTACTGGTTTGGACGGGCTTTCCGGAATTCCTGCTTTAAATGGTAATATTGTTCGGCCATTATTGTTTTTTTCAAGGGAGCAAATTAAAAACTATGCTCTGTCATATGACTTATCTTGGCGAGAGGATGCAAGTAATACCGACACGAAATATCTCAGAAATAAAATACGTCATACCATAATTCCTATTTTGCAAGAGATGAATCCAAGCATGCTGCAATCTTTCACTAAATCTTTATATTTTATAGAACAAAGTAAACAAATTATTAAAGACCGAATTGAGGAAGTGGAACCCAGTATAATTTCTCGGAATGCCGATAGTATTAGCTTCAAGATTTCTGCATTGAAAAAACTCTCTGATCCAAGTGCTTACTTATACCAATTCCTAAAAGGTTACGGATTTAAAGAGTGGAACGATGTCTATAATTTGATGAACGCTACGACTGGTAAATTTTTAAAAACAAAATCACATACTTTACTGAAAGACAGAGATTTTTTGTTACTTTTACCCACCCATAAATTATATAGTAATGATAGTCAGGTGTTTAAAATTACAGAGTCTGATGTAGTTGTTGAGGAGCCTATAAGATTAATGGTAAAAAACGTTCAAAAATTGGCATCTTTAAGCAAAAATACTATTTATGTTGATAAAAATTTATTAAATTACCCCCTTTCAATTCGAAAATGGAGTGATGGAGATTACTTTTTCCCAAAGGGTATGTTAGGAAAAAAAAGATCAATAAGTATTTAAAAGATGAAAAATTATCGTTTTTAGAAAAGCAAAATACATGGTTGCTTTGTTCTGCAAAAAATGAGATTATATGGGTCGTTGGAAAGCGACAAGATAGAAGATTTTTGCCAAAGGATAACACAACCGAAATAGTACAAATTAGTAAATATCAACCCCTGTAAATAAGTATATAATGAAAAAACTCTTTACCCTAATTTTGTTTTTTGTAGGTATTGTTTCTTTTTCCCAAACGGATGATAACCCCCTATTGGTTACCCCTTCTGTTGAAAAAGTTTCGGATACGGAATATGATTTAATTTTTGAGATACAAATTGCTGAGGATTGGCATTTATATTCTCAGTACAATCCAGAAGGAGCTTCTCTTCCTATGACTATTTCACCTGCAGAAGGACAGAGTGGTTATACATTAAATGGAAAAGCAACAGAAAGTGAAACAGAGACTGAATTTAGTGAAATCTGGGGGAAAGACGAGATCTTCTTTGTAGATGAGGCCCTAATATTACAACGCATAACTATTACAGATCCTTCCATTACTCGAGTGGTACTAAACCTAGATGCGCAAGTTTGTAAGGAATATTGTATGCCATTTGACGAAGATTTTTCTTTTTCTTTTTCATTAAACGGTGGTCCTGCGGAAGAGGTAGTTACGGAATTAAGTGAAAAGGATAAAATGATGTCAGAAGCTATCAAGTTAGATTTAAAAAATACCACTGCTTTAGAGGGTACAACCATCGAGGAAACCTCTGAAGAAAATAATAGTTTATTCAATATCTTCATTCTAGGTTTTGTCGGTGGATTATTGGCATTTTTAACACCGTGTGTGTTTCCAATGGTTCCGTTAACTGTTTCGTACTTTACCAAAAGATCGGAGAAAAAACAAAAAAGTAAAGGATTAGGAAGTGCCCTGTTATACGGATTCTTTATCATACTTATTTATGCACTTTTGAGTGTTCCTTTTCATTATTTAGATACCTTAGATCCAGAGATTTTAAATAACATTTCCACCAATGTTTGGTTAAATGTTTTCTTTTTTGTGGTTTTGGTATTTTTTGCCGGATCTTTCTTTGGTCTTTACGAATTGTCTTTACCAAGTTCATGGAGTAACAAGGCAGATAAAGCCTCAGGTATAGGTGGTGTTATTGGAATATTTTTTATGGCATTAACCTTAGCTATTGTTTCTTTTTCATGTACTGGTCCGATACTAGGATCTCTATTAGCAGGTTCGTTAACCTCTAGTGGTGGTGCAATGCAATTATCTGCTGGAATGACTGGTTTTGGTGCAGCTTTGGCACTACCTTTCGCATTATTTGCATTGTTCCCAGGGTGGTTAAATTCGCTACCAAAATCAGGGAGTTGGTTGAATACCATCAAGGTAATCTTAGGTTTTCTAGAATTAGCATTCGCTTTTAAATTCTTATCTAACGCCGATTTAGTTGGACATTGGAATATCCTTAAACGCGAAATATTTATTGGAATATGGGCATTGTTGTCTTTCTTAATGGCCTTGTATTTATTTGGTTTTATCGGGAAAAAGTACGGTAAGGTATCTTTTGTGAGAATTTTATTAGGAATAGCCTCCTTAGCAGCTGTTGTTTATTTAGCACCAGGAGTAATGCAAAAACCAGCTTGGGACCAAGGGAAATTATTAAGTGGTTTTGCACCACCACAATTTCACAGTATTTATACAACCGATAACGAATGTCCTCTTGGTTTAAATTGTTTTAAAGACTTTGACGAAGGAATGGCTTATGCAAAAGAGGTTAATAAACCCGTATTACTAGATTTTACTGGTTGGGCCTGTGTGAACTGTAGAAAGATGGAAGAGAATATTTGGAGCCAGCCAGATGTATACAAAGTTCTTAATGAAGAGTACGTTTTAATTTCTTTATACGTAGATGACCACCAAAAAAAGCTTCCAGAGGAAGAGCAATTCGATTTCATAAAGCCTAACGGTAAAATTAAACGAATTCGTACCTATGGTGATAAATGGGCTACCTTACAGATAGCAAATTTTAAAACTGCATCACAACCATATTATGTCACTATGAGTCCTGAATTAGAAGTTTTAAATACTCCAGAGCAGTATACCGATAAGGATACGTATTACAAGTGGTTAAACAAAAGTTTAGAGCGTTTTAATCAGACAAAAGAATAGTCTTCTATGCTATACAAATACAAAAGCCTCTTTAAATACAAAGAGGCTTTTTTCGTTTTCTTACCTATCGATATACTGCTGCTGATTTTCTTGATAGCAGAACCAGAGCTTTTTCTATTACGGTCACTAATTAAACGGTAGGAATAGTACCAGAGTCAATTTTTCTTCCATTGACTTATTTTAACATTATTTTTTTCTTATTCAAAGAAGCGTTATTTTTAAAACAAAAATTCGCTATGCTAAAAAAAGTTTATGGCTCTTCCGTATTCGGAATAGAGGCTACTACAATCATTATTGAAGTTAATATTGATAAGGGAATTGGCTACCATTTGGTTGGTTTACCAGACAAAGCAGTTAGTGAAAGTTCCTACCGTATTTCAGCTGCATTAGCCAATATTGGCTATAAATTACCCGGGAAAAAAATTATTATTAATATGGCTCCTGCGACATCCGTAAGGAAGGTGCTGCTTTTGACCTGCCCTTAGCTGTAGGAATATTGGCTGCCTCTAAACAAATACACTGTAGAAGTTTACAGAAGGTCTTAATGATGGGAGAGCTATCTCTTGATGGAAGCTTGCAACCCATAAAAGGAGCATTACCAATTGCTATAAAAGCTAAAGAGGAAGGCTTTAGTTCTTTAATTGTCCCTGTAGATAACGCAAAAGAGGCTGCAATAGTGAACGGAATTACAGTTTTTGGAGTATCCACCATTACAGAGGTTATTAAGCATCTTACACACGAAGAATTATTAGTCTCTACCGAGGTTGATGCCAAGACAGAATTTGATAAACATTACGACACTCCCGAATTTGATTTTGCCGATGTTAAAGGACAAGAAAGTATAAAAAGAGGTATGGAAATCGCAGCAGCAGGCGGGCATAATATTATTTTAATTGGTCCACCAGGTTCTGGAAAAACCATGATTGCAAAACGGTTACCGTCTATACTTCCTCCTATGACACTGCAAGAAGCACTTGAAACTACTAAAATTCATTCTGTTGTTGGTAATATCAAAAATGGTGGTTTGTTGTACCGACGTCCTTTTCGTTCCCCGCACCATACCATTTCAGATGTAGCATTAGTTGGAGGTGGACAATACCCGCAACCGGGGGAGATTTCAATGGCACATAACGGAGTTTTATTTCTAGACGAACTTCCTGAGTTCAAGAGAAGTGTCTTAGAGGTTATGCGGCAGCCATTGGAAGATAGAGAGGTAACCATATCTAGAGCCAAGTTTACGGTAAATTACCCTAGTAGTTTTATGCTAGTAGCAAGTATGAATCCGAGTCCTTCAGGATATTTTAATGATCCAAACGCTCCTATTGCTGTTTCATCAACCGAAATGCAACGGTATTTAAGTAAAATATCCGGGCCTTTATTAGATAGAATAGACCTTCATATTGAGGTGACTCCTGTTCCTTTTGATAAATTGTCCGATTCAAGACCGTCCGAATCTAGCACAGCAATTAGAAAGCGTGTTTCTATGGCTAGAGAAGTTCAGTTGGAACGCTTTAAAAACATTAAACATATACACTATAACGCCCAGATGAATGTGAAAAGGATCAAGGAATTTTGCCAATTATCAGCCGAAAGTAAAGCATTACTTAAAAAAGCTATGGAAAAATTAAATTTATCTGCAAGAGCTTACGATCGTATCTTAAAAGTATCGCGAACTATTGCAGATTTGTCTAAAGACACGAATATTGCACCCCATCATTTAGCAGAAGCCATTCAATATAGAAGTTTGGATAGAGAAGGTTGGTTAGGGTGATATTCTAGCATTGCAAATATGCGTATTATAAACTACGTGTTTTCAATTAAATCATAAAGTTATTATAATTTACACTTATTTTTCTCTTTGTGTTTCTTGATTAAATACATTTTTATTGGAAATTTACTACCTTCGTCAGGTACTAATCATTTAATGAATAATAATGAAAAAAATATTTCTTTTAGCGATAGCGTCGCTTGCCATACTTTCTTGTAAGCAAGAATCAAAAGATTATCTAACTTTTTCCGGTAAGATTACCAATAAGAATTCAGACTCGTTACTGGTTTGGAATCCTATGATTGGGTTTAAGAGAGTGCTGCAAGTAGATGAGAATGGAGCTTTCAAAGATACCATGAAAATAGTAGACGGTTTGTATAGTATTTATGATGGAAAAGAGAGTACTAGAGCATTTTTTAGAAATGGTGATGAGGTGAATTTAACGTTAGACGCCAAGGAATTTGACGAATCTATAGTATACACTGGAAAAGGAGTGGATGAAAGTAATTTTTTAGCGAAAACAGCGTTGCTACAAGAGGAATTTCTTATGGATAAAGATTTGTTCCAACTTTCTAAGGAAGAGTTTGATGCCAAAGTCACAAGCTATACCAATGATTTTGAGACAAGAATTACTGCACAAGAATTAGATTCTGCTTTTGTCGTAACAGAGCGAGAAACTCTAGAGGGGATGAAACAGTATCTCAATAGAAATTATGAAGAGCAAGCTTATATTGCTAAGAATTTAGCAAAAGGCATGGCCTCTCCGAAGTTTGTTGGTTATGAAAATCACAAAGGAGGTTCTACCTCTTTAGACGATTTAAAAGGGAAGTATGTTTACATAGACATGTGGGCTACATGGTGCCAACCTTGTAAAAATGAAATACCGTATTTGAAAAAAGTAGAAAAGCAATTTCACGACAAAAATATCGAATTTGTAAGTATTTCAATTGATAGGAATAAAGACTACAAGACATGGAGAGAAATGGTTGTGGAAAAGGAGCTTACAGGAATCCAATTGTATGCTAAAGAAGACCAGAGCTTTACTGCATCTTATAGAGTTTCAGGGATCCCTCGCTTTATCTTATTAGATGCTGCAGGCAATATAGTAGATTCTAATGCTCCAAGACCATCCGATCCTAAATTAGTAGAATTATTATCTTCCTTAGATATCTAAATATCTAAAACATATATGAGAAAAGACTTGCCTTAGCAAGTCTTTTTTTTTGATAAATCTCAATTTTAACACTTGTTTTTTGTTTAGATTAATTAAAAATAGCTATTTTTGCCACATGGAGGTAAGTATAGATAAAAACGAAATAACCATTACGAATACAAGGAGAAGTTATTATGAACTAAACCTTGGCTACAAGATAATTGAGTTAAATTTTGGTCAATTACTTTCTTTTAGAAAAAAAATTTTAACACATTCTTCGAATAGCAATATTGAATATCTTCTTCACCATGATAATTTTGTCCTAGTTTTTGCTGCTGATAATAAACATTTGCTGTATTTAGACGTGCCACAATTACTTCGATTAAGAAAAGTTTTACTATCTGTTTTTGAGCATACTACAGTTGTCTAGTGCTTACTTAGATTGTCTTTAAACTGTAATATCCCTTATGAAAGCGCTGAATTTTAGGTATCTTTACTTATAGTAAAAAACAACGTAAAATGAAAACAGCAATTAGAAGAGATATGATTCTACACGTGGAGGTTGTAGATTTATTAAACAAACAAATCATGTTAGAACAAAAAGCTTCCTCTAAGTACTTGGCGATGGCATCTTGGTGCGACCAAAGAGAGCTTGTAAACTGTAAAAAGTACTTTTACGATCAGGCGGAGGAAGAGCGTACACACATGATGAAAATTTTTAAATTCATCAATGATAATGGTGGAAGTGCTATGTCTCCTGAAGTTCCTGCAGTGTCTCACGAATTTGAAAGTATGCGAGGTTTATTCGAGGCCTCTTTAGATGGTGAAATTGAGGTTACTAATGCGATTCATCACGCATTCAAAAAATCTCGTCAAGTTGGTGATTTTACGTCGGAAATGTTTTTACAATGGTTTGTAACCGAACAGGCAGAAGAAGAGGAAAAAGTAAGAGATATACTAGACTTAATTGATTTAATGGAAGGAATGCCGTTAAAGATGATTGACGAAAGAATACCAACCGAATAAGAAAATAATTAAAGCTTTATTAGAATCACTTCTAATAGAAATTTTATTTCTGTGATTTTAATAATTAGTAGGTAAAAAAATGGATAGAGAATAATTGTTCTCTATCCATTTTTTGGTATGCCAACTTTTACTTTTATTTCAAAGTTGTATAGGTGTTGTTTTTAAGTTCGATATCAGCCATAAGTTTAGATGGGTCTATCGTAACAGATGAAACTTTTTTGTCGGTATTAAACGTATAAGTCGGGTGGGCAAACGTCCAATCTTCTAGAAGTGTTGCATTTGTTGGTTTGTTTCCTCGCATCATTCGTAAAGGAATAACAAACATTTCTTCGGTACCATCTTCATAGGTAACGCTTAGATCTATCGGCATTGGCATTTTTCCAATTCGTTCTAAAGTAATTTTAGTGCCATCCACCGATTTGATTCCATAGTCAATGGTATGCGTTGTTTGTGTCCATTCGTTTAAATACCAGTCTAAATGAACTCCTGAAACTTTTTCTGCAGTTCTTTTGATATCATTTGGTGTTGGATGTTTAAATGCAAAATCTTCGTAATATTTTAATAGTGTTTTTGCGACGTTTTCTTTTCCAATGATGTATTCCAATTGGCTTAGAAAAAGATTTCCCTTTGAGTAACTAGCCATCGAATACGCCATATTTGTATGGTACCTATCGGCATGGGTAGTTAAGGGCTCTTCTACACCACTTCCCACCACATAATAATAGTGCCTGTAGGATCCATCCTGAGGATTTACTTTGTTTTCTTTTAAAATCTCATTTTCTGCTTTATTGGAGATATAGGTAGTAAATCCTTCATCCATCCAAGGGTGTTTTGTTTCATTGGTAGCCAATAAAAATTGGAACCAAGTGTGGGCTAACTCATGTGCAGTTACACCGAAAAGACTACCCCATTTACGTTTTCCTGTAATAAGCGTACACATAGCGTATTCCATTCCACCATCACCTCCCTGAATAACTGAGTATTGTGGGTATGGGTATGGCCCAATATGCTTGCTGAAATACTGTATAAGTTCGGCTGTTTTACCTTGTAATTTTTGCCAATTTTCTAGATATTGTGGATCTAGATTTTTTTTGTAAAGAAAATGTAATGCAATACCATTTTCCATATTTAAAATATCGTGTTTATACTCTGGGTCTGCGGCCCAGGTGAAGTCGTGAACGTTGTCTGCTTTAAAATGCCAATGTAATTTTTCTCCCGAAGGAAGTGTTAGTTTTTCACTGCTGTTTTCATATCCATGCCCTATTTCTTGTGGATTTTGCAAAGTACCAGTTCCACCAACTGTATAGTTTTATCAATGTGTAAGGTTACGTCAAAATTTCCCCATACACCATGGAATTCTCTTCCTAAATAAGGTGGTGTATGCCATCCTTCAAAATCGTATTCTGCCATTTTCGGATACCACTGGGTCATAGAAAGTGCCACACCCTCTTTGTTATCTCTTCCAGAACGTCTTATTTGTTTCGGAACTTGTGCGTCAAAGTTCATCGTAAAGGTAACTCGCTCTCCAGGTTGTATTGGAGAATTTAATTGTACCTCTAAAATAGTTCCAACGGTTTCATATCGTACAGCTTGGCCATTTTGCTGTAAAGAATTAACCTTAATAAAGCCAATTTCATTTGGTTTTAATTTACTAATTCTATCCCTTACTCTTCCATCCGGATCTTTAATATTTCTCGACCTAACATCCATTTGCGAATTTGGTTGAAAGGCATTAAAGTATAAGTGGTAATAGACATTTTCTAAAACATCTGGTGAATTATTGGTATATACAAGCTTTTGAACACCTTTGTATTGGTGTGATTTTACATCCATATCGATATCCATAGTATAATCTGCGTGTTGCTGCCAATACCCTGAATTGGATTTTTTTTCGGTGTCGATTGGTATCGCTTTTTCTTGTTGTTTTGCGGAAGCACAACCCACTAAAAAAAGAAAAGAAGCACCTAAAAGTATTTTTTTCATCTTATTTGGTTTTATAAAAAAAGAGCATTTTTAAAATGCTCTTTTCAAATGTACTAATTTATTTTAATAACTATTTTCTTCCATTTACCATTCTATCTGCCATTCTAACAGCATTGTATGCATTTACCACACGTCCTGAAACAGATAAATCTGAAAATGGAACCATTTCACCATTTGGATTTGCAGCAGATCTAGAACCTGGTTTCATAACTTGTAAGTCTATTTTAGTACCTGAATTCATCAAAATGTGTTTCACTTGACTTGCACTCAATTCTGGGTAGTAAGAACGCACCAAAGCAGCAACACCGGCAGCAGAAGGAGCAGCCATTGAGGTACCACTTAACGGTCTGTATTCGTTCTCCGGAGTAGTAGAATACACATTTACCCCAGGTGCAAAGACATCTACGTTTAGTTTCCCATAATTTGAGAAAGATGCAGGCATTTTTTCGTTATAATTAGAACTCATTGCACCAAGTGTTAATACGTTGTCTGCAATTTCATTTACTAAATCTGGAGCATCGTTTGGAAATGTTTTTTCAACATCAATATTTTTTCCATCATTACCTGCAGCATTAACGATTAAAACATCCTTTTTAGCAGCGTATTTAATGGCATCGTAAACCCATTCTTTATTTGGAGAGAAGCCTTTACCAAAACTTGTATTGATAACTTTGGCACCGTTGTCTACAGCATAGCGAATCCCTAGAGCAACATCTTTATCGTATTCATCACCATCAGAAACAGAACGCACTGCCATTAATTTTACATCTGCTACACCATCCATTCCGGTATTGTTGTTTCTTGTTGCCCCGATAATTCCAGCTACATGTGATCCGTGTAATTCGTCTTTTACTGAATGCCCAGTATTTCCATTCCCGTATCCTGGTTTGTCATTTATGTCATAGGCATTGTCTCCTACTACAGTTCTGTAATCTGTTTTTAAATTGTCTCCATTGATGGTTTTATCTGCTTTATCTACTAGAGAGGAAAGCTCCTTTATTACCTCAGGAAGCGATGGAACAAATTGGTACATGTATTTTGCACGAGATATGCTTTTCTTTAAATCTTCGTCTTCTGTTTGAATAGCTTCTACTTCCGCAACAGTGTAATCCTCTTTACCAAAATGCTTGCTTAAGGCTTCGTGCGATTTTTTAGAACCGTCTAACATTTGACCGTAACGTGCTTTGTTATCTTGTGCTTCTTTTACCTTTTTCTCTTGATATGATTTAACCTCTGCTACAGTTTCTGCATCGGCAATTTCTGGATTCATTAGAATACGCTCGTATTCGAGGTGTTCTTTATAAGAATCTCCTAAGAAGTTCCATCCATGGATGTCATCAACATATCCGTTTTTGTCATCGTCTATTCCGTTTCCGGCAATTTCTTTTGTGTTTACCCAAGCAACTTCTTTTAAATCTTCATGATTTAAGTCGGTACCACTATCTACCACACCTACAATTACTTCTGTTGCTTTTTTTCCTTTTAAAAACTCGTGTGCTTTTAGAACACTCATTCCAGGAATAGAATCGGTAGCTAAATCTAGGTGTTGCCAGTTATTTTTTTCGTAATCAGTTAGTGCTGCTTTCTTTGCAGTAATATTTACGACAGAGTTGCTTCCGTTAGGTACAGGTATTTTACTTACTGAAGAACAACCAACTAAAGTTGTAGCTGCTAATGCAGAGTAAAAAACAGGTTTCAAAATTCTCATAATATCTTTATTAATTATAATAACTGTAAATTTATTATTATTTAACCGAAAAATATAACCAAAACTGAGGATTTTTCATTTTTTTAACTATTTTAATTCTAGCTTGAACCAGACTTTAAAAGATATCTTGGAATTTAAAAGTCTCTTTAAGTCTAACGCCTCTTTCCGTATGTTGTACAGTACATAATTCTGTATGTGCATCGTGTTCTAGGAATAGGTAATAATTTCTATCTGCTGCCTCGTTTAAAAAGACTTGTTTTTCTTTTATGGTAAGTAATGGTCTTGTGTCATAGCCCATAACATAAGGCAATGGAATATGCCCGGTAGTTGGTAAAAGATCGGCCATAAAAACAATAGTTTTTCCTTTGTAGGATATTTTTGGTAACATTTGTTTTTCGGTATGACCATCTACAAAAATAACATCAAAACCAATTTGGTCTTTTGCGTTTCTGTGGATAAAATTTAATTGCCCATTTTCTTTAATGGGTACGATATTTTCTTTTAAAAATGAGGCTTTTTCTCGGGCATTTGGCTCTATTGCCCATTTCCAATGTTTATCGTTACTCCAAACCTTAGCGTTTTTAAAAGCAGGGACGTATCCGGTTCTATCACTATTCCACTGAATTACCCCACCGCAATGATCAAAGTGTAAATGCGTCAGGAAAATGTCTGTAATGTCATCTCTGTGGAAACCATATTGCGATAAGGATGCATCTAAGGAATAGTTTCCAAACAAATAGTAATATCCAAAAAATTTATCCGATTGTTTGTTGCCAAGTCCTGTATCAATTAGGATTAGTCGGTTTTCATCTTCTATTAGAAGGCATCGCATACTCATCTCTATCATATTATTACTATCAGCCGGATTCGTTTTATTCCAAATAGATTTTGGAACTACGCCAAACATAGCACCCCCATCTAGTTTAAAATTACCGGTTTCTATTGGATATATTTGCATAATAACGTTAGTTTAGATTTGTGATTTGTCTAACAAATATAACCATACCTTTTTATTTTGCTATGCATTTGTTCTTGCCTTTTATCGAGTAGATTGACACATGAAAATTTCACGAAAAGCTACTAAGTTGCGAGTATTCTTTTAATTTCTAGTAGAATATATTATAAAAAACATCTTATCTTTATGGCTGTAGCACTTGTATAAGTGCTTTGCCATTGCATAATGTAAATGGCGAATACGAATGGAAATATGAATTTTATGAAAAATATTATTTTAAGTTCTTTGGTGTGCTTATTAGTTTTTGTGCACTGTACTACTAATGAAAAGCCAATTAAGGGTGCCAAGTTAGACATCACTATTAATAATGAGAATGTTATAGACAGTTTAATTGTGTACGATAAAGAGAATTCATGGGATATCATGGGTTGTTATCGTTTTGCGGATGCAAACATGATTTCAGACACACTACAGGTGACGCAAAATAAAATTTATAAAATGTATTTCTTTACTGATGGCATGCAACAAGAACTAGGAGAGATTTATCTTGGTCCGAATTCAAGGAATGCTTTTCAAATGGATAAAAATGATCCGTATGCCTCTATCAATTTTCAAGGCACGTATGCTGCTATTAATAATTATTTTGCCTATGCCAGGAATATAGAGAATATATTGTCGGAACAAGTGAAAAATGGAATTTCTCAAGAAGATTTACAAGTAGAATTAGCAGAAAAAAAGGAGATGGTTTTGCAAAAGGGGAAAAGCGAACAAATTTCAGATTCATTGGTTGATTACACCAAAAATAAATTTGAAAAGTTTTCTTCTATTTTAGTTAAGAAAAATTCAAAATACCTATACAAACGATCTTTAATAGGAACTGTTGGAAATAATTTTGTTTTTCAAGACGCCAATAAAAAACCAGTATCCTTACAAGATTACAAGGGTAAATACGTGTATATTGACGTTTGGGCCACCTGGTGTAAGCCTTGTAAAGAGGAGTATGTGCATTTGAAAGATTTAGAAGCGTATTTTTCCGATACTGAGGCTATTGCAATCTTGTCTGTAAGTATTGATAAAGATTTTTCTACTTGGTATAATTATTTAACAAGTGCACTGCTCGAGGGAACACAATTGCATTGTGGTCTTGAAAATCCTTTCGTTACATTTTACGATATTGGTGCGTTACCGCGTTTTCTGTTTTTAGACAAGGAGGGAAAGGTTATTAGTGCAGATGAAATTCGTCCTTCAAATGAACGTCTAAAGAGTTATTTACAAAGCTACCTTAAAAAATAAATATGGGGTAAAAAGACAATTGCAATTAAAAAGCGCAATAAACAACTTGTTTATTGCGCTTTTTTTGAGGTGTCGAGCGGATTCGAACCGCTGTAGATGGTGTTGCAGACCACTGCCTAGCCACTCGGCCACGACACCCTGTCGTTATGGGAGAGCAAATTTACATCTTTTATTTTTTATACCAAATGTTTTTTAGCTTTTACGAACATCTTTTAAAACGATGACAACTTCTTCCACATTACCTCCTATTGGCGGATTTATTTTAGAAACACTAATAGTTCCTTCCTCTACTAATGGAATTTCGTTAAATATTCTGTCTAAAATTCTTTTGGCAACGTGTTCTAAAAGCTTTGAACGAATTGCCATTTCTTCTTTTGCGATTTTATTTAAATGTACGTAATCTACAGTATCGGCTAATGCGTCACTTTCTGCTGATTTTTGTAAATCTGCTTGTACTTCGATATCTACTCTGTATTCCGAACCAATTTTGGCTTCTTCTTCCAAACATCCGTGGTTAGTGTATATTCGAATGTTGTTTACTCGTATTATTCCCATAGTACAAAGATACCAATGTTTATTAGTTTTGTGATGATTTAAAAACTATAGTATTTCAAAATTTTGTGTTATTCCATTCATTTCTGCCGTATATTTTCCTTTTGGCAAATAATAGGTCCCATTTTTTGCTTTCTTAAGAACTGCGTCTTTATGTTTTTTAAGATAAGACTTTTTCCCACTTGTAGAAAAAGAGACATCAAAGTCGATTTCATTAAATCCTTTGGATGCCTTTTTATTTATGCTATTTACCAAAACATCTTCTTCAAAAATATTAATCGTAACATTTTTAGCGGAGTTTACATAAAACCCTATGTTTTGGTTTGGCGTATCTGGTGTTAACCATTTACTCCACGAATTACCCCAAGAGTTTCTTTTTCTCACGTCATTAATGCTAAAAAGAGCATCTTTACTTGCATCGTTTAATTCTTGTAGTGGCGAAATATTTGCAACGTACAAACTTCTTCCGTGCGTCCCTAAAATTAAAGCATTTGCTTTAGGTTGAATAACCAAATCGTGTACAGCAACATTAGGAACTCTTACAAAAGGAGACCATTTTTTTCCATGGTCTATGGTTACATAGGCACCATTATCGGTTCCAACGTACAAGATATTCTCTTTTTTAGGATCCTCTTTTATTACGTTTACCGGAGAAATAGGAATATTCGTGCTAATATCTGTCCAGGTTTCGCCATAATTGTCGGATTGAAATATGTAGGTTTTGAAATCATCATAGCGATACCCGTTCAAAGTAACGTATACTCTTTCTTTTTTGTGTTGGGAAGCAATAACTCTACTTACCCATAAATTTTTAGGTAGGGAATTTGTAATATTTTCCCAGTTTCCTCCACCATTTTTTGAAACCTGAATTACACCATCATCCGTACCAACATAAAGCAGTCCGAACTGAAAAGGACTTTCAGAAATGGTAGTAATAGTACCATAGGCTACATTTCCTTTCTTACCACCTTGGGTTAGGTCTTCAGATATGGTTTGCCAGTCGTTTCCCTGATTCATGGAGCGATGTAATTTATTTCCTCCTAAATATAAAATATCTTGGTTGTGTTTGGATAATAGAATTGGGGTTTGCCAATTAAATCGATAAGGGGTTTCGCCCAAGCTGTGTTTTGGCTGTATATAGGTTCTCTTTCCTGTATCTCGGTGTATTCTATAATAATTTCCAAACTGATACCCAGTGTACAAAATGTTGGGGTTTCTATCGTCAACTGTGACTTGCATTCCATCACCTCCCATGAGGTTTTCGTAAGGATTTTTTCCGGTTTGCTGCCACGCTTTATCTACTGTGGCATTGTGATTGGCAACCCAAACGCCGTTATCTTGAAGCCCTCCATATACTTTATAGTTTTTTTGATTATCTGCGTATATGGCATAGAATTGTCCTACGGGAGGATTGTTCAATTTTATCCAGTTTTCGCCATCGTCATAAGAGATGTTTAGTCCGCCGTCGTTTCCATCAATTAAGTGCCCTGATTTTTTTGGATTTACCCATAATGCTTGGTGATCGGCATGCACATTTTCTTTACTTATAGATCGGAAAGTTTTTCCTCCATCTTTAGATTTCAAAATAGGAACCCCTAAAACATAAATTGCGTTTTGATCTTGAACATCTACGCGAATTTCACCAAAATAGTATCCATACGAATAGTACAAATCATCCAAATACCCCTCGTGTGTTTTTTTCCAAGTCTTTCCACCGTTTTCCGATTTATAAACTTCAGCACCTATTACCGGAGTGTCAAACAATAGCGAGTTTGCGTTTTCTAAATATTTAGCCAAGTCGATAGGCTTAACAGCACCAGATCGAACCATTTGTTTTACATTTTCTGCCCTGTACTTTTCTTGAAAACCATTGGTTTTAAGGTAGGTGTTTAGTTTTTTATTATCCAACGCTAAAAAACTACTAACAGACATGCTTTTAAAGTCTTCTTTGGTTAAAGCATTAGATTCTTTCTTTTGAAGGTCTTTGTCATCGCGTCTAAACTGATTGTCATGAAACGCATATACGGTAGTATCGTTAAAAACGGCTAGCCCAATTCTTCCAACGCCATTTCCTTCTGGAAAACCATTATCTTTGGAAATTTTGACCCAAGATTTTCCAGCATCCATACTTTTATAAATGGCAGAATTGGCTCCATCTCCATCAAAATTCCATGCTTTACGCTCACGTTCCCAAGAAGCAGCGTATATGATGTTAAAATTATCAGGGCTTGGTTGTAGGTCAATTATTCCCGTATTAGTGTCGATAAATAAGGTTTTCTCCCATGTTTTTCCTCCATTAGATGTTCGGTAAATACCCCTTTCTTCGTTGGGAGAGTATAAATGGCCCAAAGCACCAACAATTACCTCCTCCGGATTGTTAGGGTTTATAAGGATTCTTCCGATATGATGGCTATCGTAAAGCCCCATGTTTTTCCATGTCTTTCCACCATCCATCGACTTTAAGACACCGATTCCTGCATACGACGAACGCGATGAATTGTTCTCACCAGTACCAACCCAAATGGTATTGTTTTTCCAGTCTACGGCAATATCCCCAACATTTTGTGTAGGGGCGTTGTCTAAAATAGGAATAAAACTAGTACCGTTATTTTTTGTATACCATACCCCACCAGATGCATATCCAACATAAAATTCAGCCGTATTATCTGGATTAACATCAATATCCACCACACGACCACTCATGATTGTTGGCCCTATATTTTCGAATGCAATATTCTGTACAATGGAAGAACTCTGTTGCTTTTCTTTTTCAGAAAGTGCTTTTTGTATGCTACCTGCAGATGTGGCTTTTTGCGCCTTTACTACTGCGGATAGCAGCAGTAAAATGGTTACGAGTTTGGTTTTCATGAAAAAATAATTTGAGACTTGAAAATTACTACAACTACTAAGTTTATCAAAAAAATTAACAGTTTTTATGATTATATGTAAAAGAAATACGCCTTTTCACGCTAAAAAAATATTAGATTTGTAATAAAAGGAATGCTATTTCCAAGAATCTGTAATTGCCTTTATGCGCAGTTCCCAAAATTCAAACCATACTAATAGGTTCATGAAAATTTTTATATTATCGGTAAGTGAAAGTATCTATTCTACCAATAGAATATACCAAGAAGCTACTGCTCGTGGTCATGACGTGCGCATAATTAACCATACAAAATGTACCCTAAAATTGCGTTCCGGAGTTAGAGAGGTAATTTATGAAGGTAGAAATATAATTAATGAACCAGATGTTATTATTCCTCGTATTGGTGCTTCCGTAACAGCAAATGGCGCTGCTGTTGTGAGGGAGTTTGAAATGAATGGTGTACAAACCTCGGCAAGCTCTCAAGGAATACTGAGTGCACAAAACAAGCTTCGGACATTGCAAGTGATGAACCAAAATAATATTCCTATTCCCGATACCGTTTTTTCGGTAAACACAGAAAATATTGAGGAACAAATACAACTACTAGGAGGAGTTCCTATTATTATAAAATTACAAGAAGGCACCCATGGTTCAGGTGTTATTTTAGCAGAGACGGAAAAGTCTGCAAAATCAATGATGGATACCCTATTTACCATGCAAAGTAGTTTTATTCTTCAAGAATTTATTCAAGAGAGCAATAGTGAAGATATTCGCGTTTTAGTAGTTGGAGATAAGGTTATTAGTGCCATGAAACGGAAAGGTACAATAGATGATTTCAGGTCTAACATCCACAGAGGGGGCAGTGGTTCTAAAGTTTTGCTAACCAAAGCAGAACAGCAAATTGCAATAGACGCAGCAGGTTATTTGGGTCTACCTATCGCTGGAGTAGATCTTATTCGATCAAAGCGAGGTCCACTTCTCATAGAGGTAAACTCAACACCAGGTTTGCAGGGTATTGAAGCATACACAGCTATTAATGTGGCGAAGGGAATGGTTAAATATATAGAGAGAAAATGTTCGAAAAGGGGTTTCAAAATAAGGAAGTAAATGTAAACGGACACTCGGTAGGACTTGGTGTTTCAAAACTGATTAAGGTACCGGTAGATCGATTACCAACAGGAACTATTATAGAGATTCCAGTGTATGTTTTTAACGGAAAAGAAGCAGGACCAACCATACTGCTTCAGGGCGGTTTGCACGGAGATGAAATTAACAGTATTGAGTTAGTTCGCAGAATGTTAATTGATAAACGGTATAAAATTCATAAAGGCTGTGTTATCGTTGTACCCTTGCTGAATGTGTTTGGCTTTCTAAACTTATCTCGCGACATGCACGGAAAGGATGTTAACAGGTGTTTTCCCGGTTCTAAAACAGGTTCTTTAGCAAGTAGAATTGCTAAGTTCTTAATGAGAGAATTGATAATTAATGTAGATTTTGCAATCGATTTTCATACCGGAGGAGCCCAACGAAATAATTTTCCACAAATACGATTTACAGCGCAAGATACTGTGGCGTATGAATTGGCTAAGGTTTTTAATGCACCAATCATGTTCGCTTCTAAATTAATACCAAAGTCATTTAGAAATGAATGTTTTAAAAATGGTATTCCTGTATTGGTTTATGAGGGAGGAGAATCCTTGCGAATAGACGAACATGCCATTGAGGAAGGAATACACGGAACTTTGCGAATCTTGAAATCGTTTCAGATGATTGATACAACCATACAAATACCCGAGCAAAAGGAGTGTGTTTTTATAAAGAAGAGACGATGGATAAGAGCCAAAGAGGCTGGGCTCTTAACGTCTAAAGTGGCGAATGGATCTTATGTCAAAAAAGGAGAAGTTATCGGTAATATTATGGATACCTACGGAGAGACCAATATCAAAGTAAAATCTCCTATCCATGGCTATATCTTGGCCAAAAATAACTTTCCAATTATCAATATGGGGGATGCTATTTTTCACGTTGGGGAACTGTAAAAAGAAAATATTCTTGTGGTATTGCTATAATTTTACGTTCTTTAGTAAAATTAACTAAATTAAACTATAAACTATGGAATTAATTATTAGCTTGTTAACCGGTGCTGCTGGAGGAAACCTCGCAGGAGCTTTGTTAAAGAAATTTTCATTAGGAACTTTATGGAATTCGGTTGTAGGTATTTTAGGCGGCGGACTTGGTGCGCAATTACTCGGAATGTTAGGGTTAGATCTTAGCGGTATTCTGGGAAGTGTTCTAGGAGGAGGAGTTGGTGGTGGTGTGTTAATGGTACTTGTTGGCCTAATAAAAGGTGCGGTAAAATAATAACCTCATATAAAATAATACAAAAGGTGCCCAATTGGCACCTTTTTTATGTGAATTATTTGCTTGTAACAACTATTTATTTTTTGTCTAAAATTTTAAATATTCTAAAATAAATGTGACCCACTGCAATTAAATACCATCAATTGCATATTTTTGAAGGAATTTATTTGAAAAACTTCTATACCTATGAAATATCAAGCGATAAACAATGGTCTTTTTGTAAAAAACAGAAAGAATTTTTCTTCCAAAATGAAGCCAAATAGTGTGGCATTTTTCAATTCTAATGATATTTATCCGGTAAGTGCTGATAGTACATTACCTTTTGAACAGCACAGAGACATATTCTACCTGAGCGGGGTAGACCAAGAGGAAAGTATTTTAGTTCTATTTCCAGATTGTCCAAAGCCAGAATATAGAGAGCTGTTATTTTTACGCGAAACCAATGAACACATAGCAGTTTGGGAAGGCGAAAAATTAACCAAAGAAAGAGCGACTGAAGTTAGTGGTATCGCAACTGTTTTTTGGTTACAAGATTTGGAAAGAATCGTATTTGAAGTAATGTCGTATGCAGAAGTTTTGTATTTAAATACCAACGAGCACTATCGAGCAAATGTAGAAACTGAAACCAGAGAAGATCGATTTTCAAAGTGGTTGCAATCGAAATATCCTGCACATTCTGTAGCAAAAAGCAATCCAATTCTACAACGATTACGCTCGGTGAAAGATGCTATTGAATTGGATCTTATTCAGAAGGCATGTGATATTACAGAAAAAGGTTTTAGACGTATTTTAGGGTTTGTAGCTCCTGGGGTTTGGGAATATGAAATTGAAGCAGAGTACATACACGAATTTTTGAGGAATCGCTCGAAAAAATTTGCATACACACCAATTATTGCCTCTGGAAATAATGCCAATGTATTGCACTATATCGAGAATAACCAGCAATGTAAAGCAGGGGATTTGTTATTGATGGATGTGGGTGCAGAATATGCTAATTACTCCTCAGATATGACCAGAACTATTCCAGTATCTGGACGATTTTCAGAGCGTCAAAAACAAGTTTACAACGCTGTAAATACTGTAAAAAAGGAAGCTACTAAATTACTTGTTCCAGGGACTATTTGGGCTGATTATCACGTAGAGGTTGGAAAACTTATGACCTCAGAGTTACTAGGTTTAGGATTGTTGGATAAAGCAGACGTACAAAATGAAGATAAGAATTGGCCAGCGTATAAAAAGTATTTCATGCATGGAACTTCCCACCATATGGGCTTAGATACACATGATTATGGTTTATTGCATGAACCAATGCAAGCAAATATGGTTTTTACCGTAGAACCAGGTATTTATATCCCAAAAGAAGGATTTGGAATACGACTGGAAGACGATGTGGTAATTCAACAAAACGGTGCACCAAAAAATTTAATGAAGAATATTCCTATAGAAGCGGATGAAATTGAGGCATTAATGAATTCATAAATTATCGATTTTACATCTCCTTGCATGTATGTTTCTATCTATACAAAATTATATCGCCGACTTTTCCCAATGGATATGGGGTATTCCTTTGCTAATTCTTTTGATAGGCGGTGGATTATTTTTATTTGTATACTCGGGGCTTGTCCCATTTCGCTACATGCAACATGCAATTCGCGTACTGCAGGGAAAATACGATAAAAA
This sequence comes from Tenacibaculum sp. SG-28, assembly GCF_002954385.1. Classification (GTDB taxonomy): domain Bacteria; phylum Bacteroidota; class Bacteroidia; order Flavobacteriales; family Flavobacteriaceae; genus Polaribacter. The sequence continues at coordinate 376,810 of NZ_MQVY01000002.1, read as the reverse complement.
AGATTCTCCCGGAGACTTATCACATTATGAAGCACTTTCCTCTGCTATTGCAGCAACAGTGGGAATGGGAAATATAAGTGGTGTTGCTATTGCTATTTCTATGGGAGGACCTGGCGCTGTTTTTTGGATGTGGGTTAGTGCCTTTGTTGGAATGGCAACCAAGTTTTTTACTTGTAGTTTATCAGTAATGTATCGCGGAAAAGACGAGGAAGGCAATGTTAAGGGCGGACCAATGTATGTAATTACCGAAGGATTGGGTAAGAAATGGAAACCGTTGGCTGTGTTTTTTGCATTTGCAGGTTTATTCGGAACCTTACCAGCTTTTCAAGCAAACCAATTAACACAAACTCTTATTGATGTATTTCAAGTGAATGCTGCAAACACCGCAACAGCAAAATTATTACTAGGCTTATTTATTGCCGTGGTTACTGCTTTAGTAATTTTTGGCGGTATCCAAAGGATTGGAAAAGTTGCAGGGAAATTAGTGCCGATAATGGTAGTTGTTTATTTGCTAACTGTGTTGGCGATACTCTTGTTAAAAATTAAGGAAGTTCCTGCTATTTTTAGACTTATTTTTTCCGATGCCTTTTCTGGCAATGCTGTTTTAGGAGGGGCTTTAGGAACCTTAATTATAACTGGCGTTAGAAGGGCTGCATTCTCAAATGAAGCGGGCTTGGGAACCGCTCCAATTATGCATGGAACTGCCAAGACTAAAGAACCGATAAGAGAAGGCTTAGTTGCCATGTTAGGGCCTGCCATAGATACCCTCTTAGTGTGTACTTTAACAGCGTTGGCTATTTTAGCCTCGGGAGTTTGGAAAGATTTTGAGGGTAGTGGAATTTCATTAACTCTAGTTTCTTTTGATCGGGTTTTACCCGATAATCTGGGAAGTATAATTATAACAATTTGCGTTTTAATCTTTGCATTTTCTACACTATTTACCTATTCTTTTTACGGGTATAGTTGCTTGAGTTATTTAACCAATTCTAAAGTTGGAAAATACTATAATTACATTTACATAGTTACCATTGTTATTGCTTCTACTGTAAAATTAGATTTTGTTATTAATCTTATCGATAGTGCTTATGCGCTTATGGCAATACCAACACTTATTTCTACTCTAATATTAGCGCCCAAAGTAAAAAAAGCGGCCACAATTTATTTTCAAAAATTAAAAGCCAACGCTTTCGAATAGATGTTATTGGATGGTTTATACCTAACGGAGGTGACCAATAACACCATTCCATTCCTTATTCATGACGCTTGGGCACTAAATATATACGACAAGGGTATTTGTATTATTTCTGGAAAGAATTTTTAAGATATTTGAGTAGGGAAAGATATTATTTATAGGGTTTGTTAACTCTCTAACAGTAAAATTTTTAAGGTTTTAAAAAATAGTTATCCATTTTTTTTAAGTTTTGGTTTTCTTAAATTATTGATACTCGTTAGAAAATTACGTTGTAATGTAAGGATAACACTATAAATAAAAGGAATTAGAAAAAGTGTGAAAGCCTCTCTTTATCAAAGAGAGGCTTTTTTGTTTTTGAAGTACTAAAGATATAACGTAAAACTTCCAACACTTAATTTTTACATACTGACATTATTGGTTAAATTTGCGCATCTAAAATTCAAGAAATGTACAGAACGCATACTTGTGGTGAACTAAGAGCATCGCATATAAATACAGAAGTTACCCTTTCTGGCTGGGTTCAAAAATCACGCGATAAAGGCTTCATGATTTGGGTAGATTTAAGAGATCGTTACGGAATTACCCAATTAATTTTTGACGAAGAGCGAACGCCACAAGATTTAATGCAAAAAGCAAAAGAATTAGGTCGCGAGTTCGTGGTACAAGTTACAGGTTTGGTTATTGAGCGTGCCTCAAAGAACTCTAACATACCAACAGGCGATGTGGAGGTGTTGGTTTCTGAGTTAACCATATTGAATGCGGCAAAATTACCCCCGTTTACCATAGAAGATGAAACAGACGGAGGAGAAGATTTACGAATGAAATACCGCTATTTAGACATTCGTCGAAACCCGGTTAAAAACAGTTTAGTTTTTCGTCATAAGGTTTCTATGGAAGTTCGTAAATATCTATCGGATAAAGGATTTATTGATGTAGAGACTCCATATTTGATAAAGTCTACACCCGAAGGAGCACGTGATTTTTTAGTTCCTTCTCGAATGAATGCAGGACAGTTTTATGCATTGCCACAGAGTCCGCAAACCTTTAAACAATTGCTAATGGTTGGAGGTATTGACAAGTACTTCCAAATCGTAAAGTGTTTTAGAGACGAAGACCTTCGTGCCGATCGTCAGCCGGAATTTACTCAGATAGACTGTGAAATGTCATTTGTAGACCAAGAAGATATTCTAGGAGTTTTTGAAGGCATGACCCGTCATTTATTAAAGGAAATTAATGGTGTAGAAGTCTCCGATTTCCCAAGGATTACTTTTGACGAGGCGATGCGAAAATATGGTAATGACAAACCAGACATTCGTTTTGGAATGGAGTTTGGAGAGCTAAACGAAGTTGCGCAGCACAAAGATTTTAAAGTTTTCAATACGGCGGAATTAGTGGTTGGAATAGCAGTGCCAGGAGGTGCTTCTTATACACGAAAAGAAATCGATAAGCTTATCGATTGGGTTAAACGACCACAGGTTGGCGCTTTAGGTATGGTATATGTAAAGTGTAACGAAGATGGTTCGTTTAAGTCTTCGGTAGATAAGTTTTACGACCAAGATGATTTGGCAAAATGGGCAAAAGTTACCGCTGCAAAAGCAGGAGATTTAATCTGTGTATTATCGGGTGCTACCTCAAAAGTGAGAGCGCAATTAAGTGCTTTGCGAATGGAAATGGCTGAGAGACTAGGGTTGCGCAAAGGAAATGAGTTTGCACCGTTATGGGTTATAGATTTCCCTTTATTAGAGCTAGATGAAGAGACCGGGCATTACCATGCGATGCACCACCCATTTACCTCTCCAAAACCAGGGCAACTCGACTTGTTAGCGTCTAATCCGGGGGCAGTGAAAGCCAATGCTTATGATTTAGTATTAAACGGAAATGAAATTGGAGGAGGCTCAATCCGTATTCACGATAAAGAAACCCAGGCAGTGATGTTCCAACATTTAGGATTTTCGGAAGAAGAAGCTAAAAGTCAGTTTGGCTTTTTGATGGATGCATTCGAGTATGGTGCTCCACCACACGGTGGTTTGGCTTTCGGATTGGATCGTTTAGTCGCTATTTTGGGAGGACAAGAGACGATTAGAGATTTCATTGCTTTTCCCAAGAATAATTCGGGAAGAGATGTAATGATTGATGCACCTGCTACCATTGCTAACGAGCAATTGGAGGAGTTAAGTATACAATTAGACGTAAAGGATTAAGAATAAATTATACAATAATAAAAAACCCAATCTCACTGTGAGATTGGGTTTTTTACTTATTTGTTTCTAAGAATACTAAAAATAGTGCTTAGTAAAATATGTCGTTTTAGTTATTCTGCGGAGGCAGCACTTGCTATGTTTTCCTGTTGTAAATACCTATCTAAAAATGAAACAATTTCACTGTAGGCTTTTATTTGGTTTTCTTTCTTCACAAAGCCGTGCCCTTCATCTTCAAATAAAACATATTCTACCGGAACACCGTTCTTTTTTACTCCAGCTACAATTTCATCAGACTCAATTTGTAAAACTCTTGGATCTTGTGCTCCTTGTAATACTAGTAATGGTTTGGTTACTTTATCGGTATGAAATAAGGGAGAAATTTGTTTTAATCGAACAGAATCTGCCGTAAATGGATCGCCAAGCTCTAGATAAAGTGCTTTTCTAAAAGACTCCCAATATGGAGGGATACTTTTTAAGGTTCGCAACCAATTGGTAACTCCAAAAAGGTTAACTCCAACTTTAAATTCTTCCGGAGTATAGGTTAACGCTGCCATGGTCATATAACCACCGTAAGAACCTCCAATTATTCCTATTTTTTCACCGTCGATTACATCTTGTTTTGCCAACCAGTTTTTCCCTTCTACACAATCTTGTAAATCTTTTTCTCCGTGGTTTAAATCGTCCATTTGGTAAAACGTTTTCCCATAACCACTACTTCCGCGATTATTTACTGCTAAAATAGCATATCCTTGGTTTACCATGTATTGCATTAAAGAGCTAAACCCCTGACGCGTTTGTCCTCCTGGCCCACCGTGAACCCATACCATTGCAGGAACTTTATTACTTTTTGAAGCTTGCTTAGGAACGTAGTATATCGCAGGAATAACAGTACCGTCAAACGATTTAAAACGAATCACTTCTGCTTTTACCAAATCGTTTGGATTGATCTCTTTATTGAGTACATTGGTAAGTTTGTGTTTTTCTTTAGTTCCTAACTCGTAGGTATACAAATCAGATGGAGCATCAGAACCACCAACATACATGCGCATCCATGATTCGTCTTCATTAAATCGCACACTAGTAATACTTTTATCTCCAAAATCAGGAAGGGGCATTGGTTGTAATGTTTTTGCATCTAAAACCTCGATAGCATTTTTACCATCTTCGTTTACATATACAACCATATGCGATCCGGTTGGTGTAAATCCTGCACCGGAAATATCCCACGATTTTTCAAGTATTTTTTTCTTTTCTTTGGTCTTTAGGTTATATGACATTAAATAAGAAAACTCCGAGCCGTCGTCTGTTGTATAATACAATGTACTATTGTCTTTTGAAAAGGCTTGTGAAGAATTTCCGCTTTGCCTATCATTTATTTTTGTCGTCTCTTTGGTAGTTACATTGAATAGGTACAAGTCGTCATCGTTAGTATTTATAGATTTACTTAAAGTAAAGTAATTTTCGTCGTCAGACATACCAGAAAAACTCATACCGGTATCGTCTTGATATATCATTTCATAGCTATAGTCGTCTACCGCCATTTTATAAGTGTCAAAATACTTAGGATTTCTTTTGTTCGATCCGAAATACAAATACTTATCATCTTCAGACCACCCATAAAAGCTTGCTTTGGCACCTTTATCTGGTGTAATGTCTTTGATGGTTCCATCAAGTTCTCTTACAAACAAATGATCTATTTCATCTCCATTTCCATCGGCGCTCAACAGCATTCTATTGTCATTAGGAAAATACGATACGGCTGATATGGATGTAGAATCCGACTTGGTAATCGGAAGCATTTCCCCACCTTTTACAGGAACAGTATATACATTATAAATTCCAGAGCGATTACTCGATACAAGAAGATTACTATTGTCTGGTGAAAAACTTCCCCCCCCAACAGCTTCATTGTTCATAAATTGCGCAATAGTATACTGTTGTATTTCTTTTGGCGTAGTTTCGTTATTTTTTTTACAGGAAAGTAACAGAGCGATTCCTAAAATTCCTAAAATTTTTGTTCTCATTTTGATTAGGGTTTAACTTTTGTATAAAATTATACATTTTAAATGAAAAATCCTTGTGTACTTTTTTTCAAATATGCACTTATTTTTGAATGTCGTTTTAATCGACCAGTTTTCTGTATCTTTTTAATGAGACCACTACCAAATTTTAAAATTGTGCATCCCTTAACGCATATGAAGAGTTCCTACATAGGTTTATTGCCATTTTTCTTTAAGATACGCTTCAATTTCACTTTGCTCATACTTTTTTGCATAGTCTAAAGCTGTTCTTCCTCTAGAGGTTTGCGTGTTTAAAGTTGCACCTTGTTCTGTTAGGTACTTCACCATTTCTAGTTGCCCGTATTTTACCGCATACATTATCGGAGTTTTTTCCATACATACCTTATTAATATCCGCACCTTTTTCTGTGAAATACTGAAGCGATTTCATTTGTTTCATTTTTATACTTATCGCTAAAATAGAATACGAATTACCCTTTACAGAATAACACTTATTAATTGCTTCCTTTTGGGTTAACGCTGCTAAACCGGCTGTATTCCCTTCATAAATGTTTCGAAGTGTTTCCTTGTCTAATTCTTGCCCAATAAGAACGTTTACAAAGAACAATAGCATACTGGTAATAAATAATTTTTTTGTCATTTTTTATGGATATTTGAGTGATTATTAAAATTTCCTGTAAAAGTTAATCTCTAGCTACTCTTACAGAAGCAACCCAGTTAAATTGTCCTTGCTCTGTCTTATAATTTTATGTATATATTAATGTATCTAGAATAAATGACACATAAAATTATAAAAAGTAGCTACTAGGTTACATTATTTTATGGAGACGATTCACTACTGCATTTGTTACCAAGTAAATGAAAAAAAGAATAGCATTATTGTTGTATTGTTACATTTCTAATTACGATGATTTTAGGGTGGGTGAGGGTAAAGTTCTAATATTCTGATAGTTTTAGACTTTAGTAGTAACGGTTGGGCTAGTGTGTTAAAAAAATAAAGGAGAAGTATAAATTTCTATCTTTTAATTCGTCATTCTAACAATATTTGTAGGCCATGGGTCTTCGAAATTGTAGCCTTCGTACCAAAGCGTTATTTCTTCCTCGGTAAGAAAGCACGATTCTAGTGCTTTGGTAAATCGATCTATCTGCGATACATCTCCAATAACGGTTAGGTCGCAGTGACGGTCACCAAATCTGCCTTTTTCTTTTTTAAGCATTTCTTGTAGCTCTACTATTTCCATCTCAGAAAGTCCATGATTTTCACTTTCTACAATTCCCGAACGCCAAGATCCAATGATTTCTAGGTTTATTCCGCCAGCTGCTTGGTTCCAAAGCATAGAATGTTTATTCCTACTCGCTAACCAGAAAAACCCTTTACTTCTGTAAATTCTATGATCTAGGTACTGATGACATATATCCCAAAGGCGTTTCGGATGAAATGGACGATCGTCTTTGATAACTCGATACACAAGATCATAAGGTTGCTCTTCGGTTGCCTCTGCAGCTAGAATAGGTTGTAATTCTTTTATTAGTTGGGTAACGTTGTCGTAGTTGTATTCCTCTAGTTCAAAAAGTGAATTTATATTAAGCTTTCCAAAAACTACTGAATGTGTCGATGCGTATGGATTTATATCTTGAATAAAAGAAGCAATATGTGGCAATTTATCCTTTGCAATACGATCGGATTTTGTGAGAAAGATATGACTACAAAACATAATTTGTTCTACCAGTAAATTTACCGTATCGCGTTTTCCTGCGCTTATATTTTGTTGCATACGAGGTATTAAAGTTTCCCCGTAATTAAAATCATGCGATAACATTAAACTGTCTACAAGGGCAAATACTCCCGTTAGTGTAACTTTTGTATGTTCTTTGAAATATGCAATAAGTGGCATTGGATGACAACTTCCTGATGTTTCAATAATTAACAATTCAGGTTTTTGATTTTTGCACAATTTATCGATAGCAAGATCTAGTTTTTCGAGCCCTTTCGCACTGCTAAGCACACAAGAAGAAATGGATTCTAGGATACTGTTATCTTCCTCCACAGCATCGGTGTTTCCGATTAATTCCCCATCAACGTCTAATTCACTCATGTCGTTTACAATGGCACAAACGTGTAGACCTTTCCTTTTAGATTGCGCTAAAAGACTTCTAAATAAGGTGGTTTTCCCAGATCCTAGAAATCCGTTTAGTATTACGAGTGGAATTCCTTTTTGTTTTTGCATAGATTGTTTTTCTAAAGATTCTGTTTTTTTGGCATTGCCTCAAATGGCCTATCAAAAGGCTACAAAAATAAAACACAAAATTACTTAAAATTTAGTTGTGGTAATTTTTACAAGAGTTAACATTAGATTTTTGCGACAAAAATTTTAAAACAACAACTCCTCTCTTTTTTCTAAGAATTAAAGAAAAAGAGAGGAGTTGTTAGCTACCCTAAAGGCGAGATACCTTTTTTGAAGCTGCTTAGTCTAGTGTCGGAGTTGCTATATTTTCTTGTATAATCTTTGGAGCTCCGGTTAGCTCTAGTTGTTTTTCTAAAGGCGTTAGACCATTTTTCACTTGTTTTAGTTTGGAAGATGTTTCTCTAAAGAGACTTTTAGCATTTTCTAAATACTTCAAGTGAGCTGCAGTAGGGCCATAGGTACTATTTGCACTTGCTGCCCACATGTAGTCTCTGATAGATGGATATTCATTTTTCTCCCCAACTTCACCACGAGCTTTGCTTCCATTGAACTGTTGGTCTATGGTTTGCATTTCTCCTCGTAATTTTAAGAGTTCTGCATGAAGATTTTCGTTACTTCTTGGAGCTCTATCGTAGGCTTTAAGCATCATTTTGATTTTATTATTTGTAGTACTTACATCCATTTGAAGATCTCTAACTTTAGAAGACAAATCCCCTATGGTTTTCCAGTGTGCTACAACTACCTCTGGCGCGCTGCCGTTTTCGATACTTTTTCCAAAAGGAACAACACTAAAGGTAACTTTGTCTGTGATAGCGGTATATTTTCCATCTATTTGCTTTAAAAGGGAAGCTGCATAGGTTCCTGGGGCTACCATATAACCTCTACCTCTATTGTTTATCGTATTGGCAGAAATAGTATAGGTTGGTTCGGTAGAAAGATCCCAACTGGTTCGGTGTATTCCTTGCGCATTTTTTGCTTGAATTCTTCGGAGAATATTGCCACTGGTATCATAGATAAACAACCATAATTCTGGCTTTATTTCTTTTTGTTCTGCTTCTAATACAGACCATTCAGGCGTCGCTACTACGCCATTGTTTTTCTCAATTTCTTTTTCTTGCGCCAAACGTTTTGCTACTTTTGATTGGTATTCATCTTTTATGTAATACGTGAATTCTACACCATAAGATGGGTTTTCTGCTACATAAAAATTATCTCCTTGGGAAGCTTTTTTACCACCACCTAATACGCGACGTTGCTTATACCATTTTCCATCTCTAGGGGCAAATAGTTGCGCTTCTTTGTTGCTGTCTATATTTCGGAGTGCCGAATAGTCATCAAGAATGTAAATACCTCTACCAAAGGTTCCGGCAATTAAATCATTTTCTCTTTTTTGAATTGCCAAATCTCGCACTGCTATATTAGGAAGTCCGCCTTTTAATTTTGTCCAGGTTTTTCCTTTGTTTGTGCTAAAATATACGCCATATTCTGTACCTAAAAATAGTAAATTACTATTTACATGGTCTTGTACAATGCGCCATAATAGCGTTCGGTCGGGAAGATTGTTAGCCATATTTTCCCAAGTTTTTCCTTTGTTGGTACTTTTAAATAAATACGGTTGGTAGTCTCCGTATTTATGGTTATCAAATACCGCATACACCACATTTGCATCGTATAAATCTGCCTTGATATCGTTTACAAATGCTGTCTCTGGTAATCCTTTAATTTTAGAAAAATTGATTTTCCTCCAGTTTGCTCCGCCATCCTCTGTAACTTGAATGATGCCGTCATCGGTTCCTGCATACAACAAGCCCTCTTGTTTAGGCGATTCCGATAAAGAGGTAATCGTACTGTAATTAGACATCGCATAAATATCCCAGGCATTGTCCCATTTTTGTTTTTTTCCATAAAATGGTGTTTGAATACGCTCTATATTCTTTGTTAAATCTTTAGAGATTACTTGCCAAGAGTCCCCTCTGTCTTCCGATTTCCATACCCGTTGTGAAGCGTGGTAAATTCTTTTAGGATTGTGTGGACTTACTAATATAGGGGCATCCCAATTATAACGCTCTGTTTTTTCCCCCAATTCGGGTTGAGGTTTAATGCTTACATTTTCTCCCGAAGCTCGATCGTGACGATTTAGGTTTCCTTGTTGCCATTGCGCATATACCACATTAGGATTGCCTGGTTCTGTTGCTGGTTGGTGTCCGTCACCACCTAAAACTATAAACCAATCGGAATTTCGTATGCCGTGGATATTGTCTGTTCTCGAAGGGGCTGCCTGTGTGTTGTTATCTTGTGTCCCACCGTACACATAATAAAATGGCTCTGCGTCGTCTACAGCAATTTTATAAAATTGTGTAACTGGTAAGTTGTCGATAAATTTCCAGTTTTTGGTATTGTCAAAACTCTCGTACAGACCACCGTCACACCCCACTAAAATATAATTAGGATCTTCGTTTTTAAAAGCAACGGCATGGTTGTCTACGTGTTTTTCAGATTCGTTCATTCTGCTAAATGTTTTTCCGCCATCAAAAGATTCTAACATGTAGTTGTTGGCCAAAAATAAATGATCAAATCGATGCGGAGAAGCATATAATTCTTGGTAGTAGTGTGGTCCTGTTCCACCAGATACTGCATCACTCATTTTCTTCCAAGAACCTCCTTTATTTTCACTTTTATACACGCCTCCTTTTCTTCTGTCTAATTCAATTGCGGCATATACAACATCTGGTTTTTGTGGCGATATAGCCAAACCAATTTTTCCCATATTTCCTCCTGGTAATCCATTTGATAATTTTGTCCAGGTTTCTCCACCGTCTGTAGATTTGTGAATTCCCGATCCTGGTCCTCCACCAAGATACCCCGCTACAGTTCTATGGCGTTGCCAGGTTGCAGCATACAAAAGATCTGGGTTTCTAGGGTCTATTAACAAGTCGGTAGCACCAACCCATTCTGCATCGCCTATTTTACGTTCCCAGGTTTTTCCACCGTCTGTAGATTTGTAAACACCGCGTTCTCCACCACTACTCCATAATGGTCCTTGTGAGGCAACCCACATGATATTGGAGTCTGTTGGATGTATGATAATTTTCGACAGGTGTTCCGACTTTTGAAGTCCCATATTTTTCCATGACTTTCCACCATTTTCACTTTTATATATACCATCGCCATATCCTATATGACGACCTCCTACATTTTCTCCAGTACCAACCCATACAATATCAGGGTTTTGAGGATCTAGAGTGATGCATCCTATCGAGTAACTAACCTGACCATCAAAAATAGAATTCCATGTGGTTCCTGAGTTTTCTGTTTTCCATACACCACCAGACGCCACTGCTACATACCATATATTTTCGTTTTTAGGGTGTATAACAATATCTGCAATTCTTCCTGACATTAAGGCAGGACCAATACTTCGAAATTTTAAACCATTGAAAATGGCACTGTTATTAACTTTTTTTACATTATTTGTTTTCTTGGTGTTTTGCCCAAAACTAGATGGGATACAACAGAAAAAAATAAAAGAGACGCATAATGCAATAGCGCTCTTCTGTAGTTTGGATATTGTATTCATTTTGTTGTTATTGAAAATCTAAACTAATCGAAATTAAGATAGACGGGTTAAAGTTTAAGGGGTTGAAGATACTGAAAATATGCAACTATATTAAATCATTTATTGAATTTTAAATAACATTCATATGTTTTAATTACCAATAATGAAATTTTTATCCAAAGAAGATAAAATACTATTTTAATGTGATACTACATTTTTTATGATGGTATATACTTATTTGATGCTCGAAATCCTATACCTATTTGTAAAAATAACAGCTTATTTTTTTCCTAGAACACGACTAAAAAATGCTTTGGTATATGCTTTATCTGGCGCTTCTCTGTAGGTGTTTTCCTTTATTTGCAGGGAGCCACCTTTTAAAGTATCTATATTGTATTTAAAAACATAGGTACCTTTATCTTCTCCCTGCCAACCATTAAATTTGCCAAAACGTACATCATTCATTAGAACACCACTATTTGTTTTTTCAACGCTGTAAAATCCTTTTGAAACCTTGATGAGAGTTTGAACTTCTCGATGGTAACGAAAAGGATCTAGCAAATGAGTATTGGCTGGTTCAAATTCGAAAGCAATGGTGTCTTCTTTATCGAAAAAAGAATAAAATCCGTTGTAAAATCCGGTTTTAGTTTTTATAGAACAACTCCAAAGAATAATGTTACCTGGTGTTGTTTTCGTAATTATATCCTCTGTTTGTATGCCTTGCTCGGCTGCATTTTTTGTAAAAATATCGGCAGCTCGGTGCTGCAATACTAAGCCCAAGATTAAATAGGAAGTACTCCAGATTATGCCAAGCCAATTTATTCGTCTTCGCCATGGATTTGTCTTTTGTATAAAAAGTATACTAAGTACACACAGCAGAAATGGTATGGTATAAAAAGGATCCACTACAAAAACGCTGTAAAGCGCATACCCATAGCTAGTAAAGGGCCAAAGTAGCTGTGTTCCCCACGTGGTACAGGTATCTAGGAGAATATGTGTTAGAAAACAAAGAAAGAAAACCCAATATAACGCTTTATAGCCTATAGTTTTCCAGTTGAAAATTTTCCAGAAAAGATAGGCAAATATACCTCCCCCAAAAATTGCGAATAGGATAGAATGACTAAAACTGCGATGAAACTCTAACGCTGCAGCAACACTTAACAAAGGACTGGCCAATACATCTAAATCAGGAATGGTCCCTACAATTGCGCCTAGTAAAAGTGCTTTATTTCCTATTTTATTTCCTACCACAGCCTCTGCCGTTGCTGCTCCTAATACAATTTGTGTTAGTGAATCCATTACAAACGATGTTACTCTTACCAAAAATAAGGTACGGCAATCGAAAGAATGTCGTATTTTTTAAATTTTTTACAGCGTAATTAGTAGTAGGCGTGCTCTAAAATATTGGTGTTATTCACAATTTAAATAACTATTTAATGCTAATTTCCAAGATTCTTTTGAATTAAAATTTGGAACTAATCCATCTCCTTCCGGATTTAAAAACGCTTGCATACCGTGTTGAATCATATATTTTGGATGGTAGGTAGGGGTACCAACTTTTTGAATTTCTTGGCATACAGCATACAATTCACGAGAGTTTTTTTCGAGAACTTTTTTAAGTTGCTCTACCATTATTTTTCTATCTTCTTCCGATATGGTACTGATGGTGTTTTGTTGCAATACTGCAAGTGCTTGGTGTGCTGTTTTATCTTGTACTCGAAACGTGTCAAATCGCCCAAAAACGCCTGCAATAGCAAATAATCTTGCTGCTTTTGCGTAGTCTTTTTGTTCGATACATTTTCTCATACCTATATATATATCTGCAGGATTGTGTTGCTGATTTATTTCGGATATCGGAACGCAATTACAAGGGTTTGGCGACTCTAAATTTCCTTCCGTCTCTATAATAGTAGTTTCTTGGGCCTGTATTTGTAGTAGGGTAAAACCATAAAATAGCGTGAATAATAAAACAAAATTTTTCATAAGTAAATTTTAAAAAGCAAGGATTTTTTAAACAATGAAATCCTGTATTTGCGATCTTTCTTAAATATACGAAAAAAAATACTTTTTATTTTTTTATAGCTGTGCCCTAGTAAAAAGGTTTTTGCATCGTTACAGTTTTTTGTTTACTAGTGTATTATTCTACTAGTAACGCTTGCCGTTTGCTAATAAAATCAAATGTTAGTTCAAATAATCCTTTGCCATTAAAAACGCCATTCCAAGCTCCATGTCCGGCAGGTGTACCATTAGGTGTTTCGATAGTTGCCAACTCGTGGTGAATTCCCAGAGATTTGTATATTTCTTGTAATTCTAATGCCTCTGAATACGGGGTTACAAGGTCTTGCGCCGTTCCGTGCGCCATAAATAATTCTGGGTCATTACTGTCGTACCTGTTTTTTTGGTATACACTTTCAAAAACATCTAATTTAATGGTAGATCCCCAAAAATAAATCATACTGCGTACCGCATAGGTTTCGTTTTCATTGGTGGTTGCTAAAGAAGGATCTTCTTCCCAGCCCATTTCACCTTTAAAGTCTTCTAGATTTGAAATTCCCAAAGCGATGCAGGTAATTGCGCCTGCCGATGCCCCTCCTACGGAAATGTAGTCGGTATTTACGCCGTAGGTGTTTTTATTGGCTACTATCCAGCGAAGGGCAGCTTTTGCATCTCTTTGTGCGGTATACATGGCAATAGCCTGTTGTACTTGTTCTGGGTTTTCTGCTCCCTCCAAAGCATTAGTTACCCATTCTTTGGGTGCAATGCCACGGTAGTATTCTAGCACTTCCTCTTTGGTTTTACCTTGTATACTTCCCAACTCCTCTGTAGTTCGGTAGTCTATGGAAACAAAAACCCATCCTCTCGAGGCATAGTATTCCGCCATTTCCACAATTTCTGGTTTATGCTTTATGCCGCCCTTAAATCCACCACCATGAATAAACATAAATACCGGTTTGCTTGTAGTGTTGGTATCGGGGTAATACACATCTAGTTTTAGGGGTATGGAAAAAGGAGTAGTGCTTGATGCATTGTGACTTAGTCCTTCGGCATAGGTAATGTCTTGAATTTTCGAGGTGTTATACGTCGCTTCTTTTTGAACAACAGGCGTTTCTTCTATTACCGAGATGGCTTCTTCGTTAGTACAAGCAGTACTACATACTGCCACAAAAAGGATCCAACAATTTAATGTACGTAGTGTCATGTTTAAAGGTGTTTTCCTTTTAGACCCTCCGTTTTAAAAAAAGTTTATTAGTTAGTTTTAAAAAAAATGAGGGTAAAAGTAACTTTTAAAAGTACAATCATTTGCTGCACATAATACGTGGTGTTTTATAAAACTAGATGTAAGTTATTAATGTGGATGATATATTTGTGTAGTATTAAGGTATAAAATTGAGCAAAATGAAAAGAATATTAAAAAGGATACTACTAACGGCCATTTTAATTTTATATATCGGTGACTTCTACGGTCAAGAAAAAGAAGAAGGTCACGTCTATGATGAGTGGCATTGTAGCAATTATTATGTGCTTGAAATGCAGTCTAATCGATGTAGTTCTTCTCTAGATATTTTAAAAAATAAAGAACATAGGCGATTTCATCCATAGGGATATTGATTTTTTTTTGTCAAAAACCTCTTTTTTTTATTATTTGTTTGCTCTGGGTTATAGGTGCTGTTTCAGGTGGTTTTTCCTTTGGCGTAAGTTCATAAAAAAGTCTTAGAGATTTTACATTATCTAAGATCTTATGAATGCTGGCTTTTGTACTTATTTGTTCTACGCTATCTTATTTATTTCTTTCCAATATTTTTTACCCTGTTGCAATTGATACGGAAAAAGAATCCAAATCTAGTGCATGGATAGGTGCATATGTTGCTACTTTTTTCTTCACATGACATTCTATTCGAGGTCGGGTTTTACTTCACCGTATTATTTGGTGCGATTTTATTAGTATATTTGGTTTCTTCGATATTAATGTATTGCATATAAATTCTTTACAGTCCTTTTTAAGCTGAAAAAGAGAAATAGACTAGCAACTTTGTAAAGGCCTTACTTTTATTTATGCAGTAAAAAAGTAAAATGAAGAATTATAAAATTAAATTAGCGTTATAAGATTGATATTTAAAATTCAAAAAAAGGAGAAAATAAAAGTTAGTAATAACAATTTCGATTTAAAAAACAAGGGAATACGATTGGATTAAGTCTTATTTACTTTGTAAGTCATAGAACAGTAATCTTAATACATAAACTTTCATGCCTTTAAAATTTTCAAAGTCCTTTAGAAATATATGGATCAAATATAGATGGATTATTTTTATTTCAGTTGCATTTTTTATCATTATGTGGATGCCGTATGTTTTTAGTACCGGAACATTTACAAATATTTATTTTAGCGATGAAAGTGCTAAAATTGGAGATACCATTGGTGGTATAACAGCTCCTTTTATAAATTTATTGGCAGCAATATTAGTTTATATATCTTTTAGAGAACAGGTAAAGTCTAACAAATTATTAAGGTCTGAAAACACCTATAATTTTATTCAAAAAAGATTAGAGGAGTTTGAAAAGGAGAGTTATAAGTCGAAAAAGAAAATAGCAGAAAGTATTCAAGAGATAAAAAATTTTGTGGATAGCCCAGAAGAGACGATTACATTGGAAAAATTAGCTAGGGTAACTACTTATTTAAAAAGAATGCCTCCTATAGTAGATCAATTAGTTTTGGATAAAAAATTATTATTCAAATTAAGTGATGGTGTTATAGAAGAAGCAATTAAATTTAATCTATTAAGGAAAATTAACAAGGCTGGTATTACGTTATATGAGGATATGACATTTAAAAATGAACTTCAAGCTTTTTCTGTAAAGGCAGATGAATTACTATTTAAAATTCAAAATAATGCCATCCCTAGTAAAAGTGAAATTTATGAAATAAAAAATAAAGTTCATTCATTAACGGAAGGTGCAGCTAGAACAGTTATTGATAAATCATTAAATGATTGTTTGGCTTTAAATAGAAAAATTAACGAAAAAACGAATCAATTAATGAGGAAATTCGATATCGAATTAAATGAAGAATTACATTCATTTAAATTAAAATAGATCTTTAGGGTTTGTCTTCTATCCTTAATCAATTTTAGTGCACTTAAAATTTTAATTTTTTTTCAGCAATTATTTTAGGAATTAACCAGTTAGTAAAACTATAGTTTTGCAATAATTCCTCTTCATAAAATTAAAACTCTAGGCCGAAAAATCTATTGTATTCTTTATGAGATACACAGTAATAATTTTACAACAAATTTAAAACCAACACTATAAGACACAATGCAAATTGTAAAATTTACTATTAAACGCCTTACAATTTTTATAGTTCTGGCTATTACTTTTTTACTATTTATTTGGAGTTTAAGCGTTATTTAGCTTATTCCACTCTTTGGTTCTTTATGATTAACTAACCAATATATTAAAATGCTAATTTAAAATGTATAACCGAAATTACGGTCGATTTCACTAAGTCCGAATCCACTTGGAATTAAGACCGTCAGTGCTTAATCAAAAACAGTAACTTAAAACCCGTAACTGACAGTTATACGAGACCGTTATGTTTTAGTTTGCCCCGTCCTGAATAAAGGCTACATAATTTTAAACATTATGTATAAAAACGACAAAGTCATCAGACGTTATTCAGAACCTTTTAAATTGAAAATTTTAGACGAACTTACAACCGGAAAATTAAACAAGTATCAATTAGGTAAGGCATATGGTATTACTCCAACTACCATTAATGAATGGATTAAAAAGTATAACCTTAAAGACCTTATGAACACAAGAATAACCGTGAAAACTAAGGATGAAATAACCAGAATTAAGGAACTTCAAAAAGAGATTGAACAACTAAAAAAACTCTTGTTAAAAAAAGATCTGGATGCTATGATTCAAGATTCATACCTAGAAGTTGCTGCAGAAGACCTTAGTTGTAAGACAGTTTATTTACTAAAAAAGCTAAGTATAAAGACTTAAGCAAGGCCAAAAAAACAGTCAAGAGTTATGCGTATTGAATTGGCTTCAGCTTCTTCAAATGATATTAGTATAGTACCTTCTTTTGTATGGTAAAGATCACCATAATTTTAGATTTTATTCCCTATTTTTTCTTGGGCCATATGGTATGAAGGAAGAATTGAGAATAGAAATAAATTTTGAATATTAATTATAATGTTTATATTGGGCAAAATTTAATTTTAAAACTAACAAATTATGACTAGAGCATTACTATCCGTATTTGCAATATGTGTATTTTCATTTTCTTATGCACAGGGGAATATTAACTTTGGAGCCAAAGCAGGTTTAAACTTAGCAACGTTAACTGGTGATGCTGAAGCTGATATGAAAGCTGGTTTTCATATTGGTGGTATGGCTGAAATATCAATAAACGAAAAATTTTCTGTACAACCAGAATTATTATTTTCTGCACAGGGTGCTCAAGAAGATATTACTTTCGATAACGGTGCTGGAGACCAAACAGAAAATCTTAAATACAACTTTTCATATATAAACTTACCAGTTATGGCTAAATACTATGTAACTGAAGCATTAAGTTTAGAAGCTGGGCCACAAATTGGATTTTTAGTTGATTCTAAAGTTAAAGCTGCTGGAGAAACAGTAGATGCTGAGGACTTATTAGGAGATTTATCAACTATTGATTTTGGATTAAACTTTGGATTTGGATATAAATTAGATTCAGGATTAAATTTTTCAGCTCGTTACAATTTAGGTTTGTCTAATATTTCTGATGATTCTAATTCTGATGCTGAAGTTAAAAATTCAGTATTTCAATTTTCAATTGGATACTTCTTTAATTAAGATAAATTCACAAAGTATTTTAAAAACTGGCTATATAGCCGGTTTTTTATATAAATACATGTCATATTAACGTATGAAACATGTTATGACAGTGTTCTAAGTTAATACTGCTCAAATGTGGTAATCAATTCGATTTTTTTAAAAGAATTAAGGAAGGGGAATCTTTTATGTAGTAATGGCTCTAATCAAAAATAGAGTCTTTCAACAGTCCTAGCATTAAACAGACTTAAAAAAGATATTGAATTCATTAACTGGATTATTAAAAAATTTATTACCCATGACTCAATTGCCAAGTTATTATTATTAGATAAGCTCAATGACAACCAAATGTTCAGGCACTCTTAAAATTAACATATCAAGATTGTCTATAGTCCTATAACTATAGGAACCTCTAATAATGGCTACATTAAATCAAAAAAACCTCAATCATATATTATATCCACTAATTTAAATAATTTTAGGTTTGCCAAATTAGAATCTAAAGCATTTTTGTGGTAGTATAAAAAAAGACGCAAACCTCTTCCCTGAGAAGGTTTTCGGAAGCTTACAAAATCTTTAGGAATAGATTTTAACAAAGCCAATATTAAAATAAGTAGGAATACTTTATTTACTATTCTTAGCAAGCAACAAATACTATCAATTAGATAGAAAACCTGAAGAAGAACCATAAAATCTTGCCATCGATTTTATAATTACAATGCTATTATAAAATAAATGAAGGAGATAAAGCTAAATCAAGTTTGGGTATTTGATATATGTTTTCTTGAAATTTTTGTAATTGATTTTTTATCAATTAACCAGATAATAAATCGTTTTTAGGTAAAAATTAGTAACATTCAGTATTCTATCCTTCCATGAGTTTTTTTGTGATTAAATGCCAAGTTAAGAGCATCAACAGAATTGTAATCTTTTTCTATACTTTCATCGAAATTTATCATCTCAAACGGATTGTATCCATCTTCTAAATATCTTCTTATTGCGCTTTGAAGATTTGTAGCTGCCTGTTTCCTTTCTCGATAAGTATATGACTTACTTATACCATATGTAAAAATAAACTTTTGTATATTTTGGTACAGTGGTTTCAAAAATAGAAAAAAACAAACCATTGTTAATCTAGCGTGGCTACCTTCTTTCCGTTTACAGTTTTTTTCGGTGTAAAAATATTAACTTTTAAAATGCAATGCGAACAAGCAAACTAAGGGTTAACCCTTAGTCAAATTCTAGGGTTAGTACTGATATTTTTTGAAAAATATAATCCTTTAATTTGTGCCACTAAAAGTAAATAATAACTAATTCATATAGTCTAAAGGATTTTTTTTTATTAACATATATTTGCCGTTATAACACAAAAAATATAAGATAAATAAATACAATAATGCATATTCAATGATTAGTCATAAGAAAAAAAAACTCATATGAAAAACAAAATCACAATCATTCTTTTATTAATTTCAGTAAATTGGACTTTCTCTCAAGAAAAAATAAAAGCCGATATTGATATAATTAATTTTCTTAGTAGAGTTCCTCAAAAAACAGAAAGCAATTCGTTATCTGATAATTTATTAAGAATATTATACTATAGAATCCAACCAAAAGAATATCCGAAAATAGGGTATTTAAATAATAAAGGACAAATAATAATTGAGCCTAAATTTAATATGGCTTCAGAGTTTTATGATGATTATGCTAATGTAATTAAAGACTCTTTATACGGTTATGTAAATAAAGATGGTAAAGAAACTTATCTGGAAAATTACACAGATGTTTTCTTTTATTATGGTAATACTGGTATTGCAAAAAAGAATGGGAAATACGGTTTAATAAATCGTAAGGGTGATTCTTTAACTGAATTCAAATATACGATGGTGAGTAACTTTGGTTTCAACCATTTTAAATGCCAAACTGAAAATAAAAAAAGCACATATTGGATTCAAATGGTAACGTTATTTTTAATCGAAGTCTAAAATTTGACATACAAAGCCATTATTTTGATAAGGATTCTATTATAGTTTTTCGTGAAATAATAGACCGAAAAAAACTAAATGGCCTTGTAATTATTGATGAGAAAGTTATTATTCAACCTAAATTTGAAAATATTTATTTCATCAATGACAGTGAACTTTATGCTGTAGAAAATAACAAAAAGTTTGGATTTATTGACAAGGCAGGTAGGGTAGTTATTCCATTAATCTATGATAAAGTTGGGTTTAACATAAATGATAACTTAATACCTGCATTAAAAGATGGGAAATGGGGTTTTATTAACAGAGAAAACGAAACTAAAATACCATTTGAATATGATGATGCCACTGCATTTTTAAATGGTTTGGCTTTTGTAAAAAAAGAGAAAACTATGGATGTATTAACACAAAGAATAAGATTAAAGTCAAATTCGATTTGAAAAAAACTAAATATCCTTTCTTTACCAATGATTTAGCTTTATTTGAAGAGAGTGGAAAATATGGATTTATAAACAAAAAAGGAAGAATAAAAATACCAGCAATTTATGATAAGGCACTTCCTTTCGTTAACGAATTAGCATATGTTGAAATTGATGGTAAAGTTGGATATATAAACAAAAAAGGAGAGGAAATAATTCCAATAAAATATAAACAACTCTGGTTTGAAAGTGATGGAATTATACGATTTGCAGAATAAATTTAGAAATAAAACCTGTAGCTAAAAATGGCTATAAGTAATTGCTACCTCTCGCTTACCTCTGAAATTCTTTCAGAATTTCAGCCAAGTGTTTACTTCCAAAGTTACGTGCTAAACCACGCAACTTCTCGTAGCCGATACCGTTGTGCAACATTTAACAAAAAACAAAAATCAATGAAAAAATCGAATTGCATCTTACTATTTATCTTCTTTGTGACTTTTAATCTAATTCAAGCTCAAGACGAAGTGAAAAAATCTAAATTCAATATAATTGGATACGGTGGAATCGGATACGGAATTGTGGAAAACAACAACGAACCGAATTATAATTTGAATAGCAACAGCGGAGAAATTCTTTTGAACTATAACATAAATCAAAAGTTCGGAATTGCAGCTGGAATTGGAATGAACAAATTATCAGGTAATGGATTCAATTCTGTTGGAAACTTTTACCACGAAAGAACATTGTTAAAAGTCCCATTATTATTTACTGTGGGTTCTAAATTGTATGAAAATTTTAGGGTATTTGCTAATTTAGGATTTTACGGACAGAACATAATTAAAGACGAATATCGTTTTCTAAATAATACTCAAAAAGACGTTTATGATAGTTGGAATTTTGGAGCACAAATTGGACTTGGCTTTTTATATGAGATATTTAATAATTATTATGCTGGAATAAATTATACCGGACAATCTGACTTAAGCAAATTTGAGTCAAATAATAATGTTGGAATAAATGACGAACAGAAAATGAAAAACTTAAATTCAGTCGGAATTACGTTACTCATTGAACTATAAAAACCTTGCACAACACCGTGTATAATTTATTGCTTTGGTAAGTGCTTATTTGGAAAATTCCTTGGGAATTTTTTCAGGTTCGTATTTGTTTACTAATTAAGTTGCTTAACCACGCAACTAACATTAGACAAACCGTTGTGTTTTAGTTTGACAAAAACAAAGCAAATGAATTGAATAGATAATTTAATAAAAATTAACATGAAAAAAATTTTATACTTATTGGTTTTTATTTCTATAAGTTCATGGGGGCAAGAAAGCCACAATCAAAAAAACAAACAAATTGATATCAGTAAAAATATTGGATACTTCAATATTACAAAGGTTAGCTTTATTTCAATGAGTAGCTTGAGGCAAGAACGCTTCATTAAAGGTGAAGGTACCATATTTACCGATTTAGATACTAATGGTGCTCACGCTTGGAGTATCCAAACAATTAATGGTTATTTTATTTCACCCCACTTTTCGTTAGGTATAGGTGTAGGCCTTGATGGACATCACACTCCTAATTATAATACTCTACCTGTTTTTTTAGATGCTCGTTTATATCATTCTGAAGAAGAGAATTCTCTTTATTCTTTTCTTGACATTGGGCCAACGTTAAAACTTGGAGGAGATAATTCTACATTAAGGAAAGGAGTACTTTTTAACTTTGGTTTTGGCTATAAATTTAACGCTGGAAATCGCCTACATCTTATCTTTGATATCTTTTATTCTCATAAAACAGTTAGCTTTACTAATGAAGGAATTGGTACATCGGATGATATTATTAAGTCAAATGGTGTAGGATTAAGTCTGGGAGTTATTTTTTAATAAATTTAATTATGTATATCTAGCGCGGCTACCTTCTTCCTACTTACAGTTTTTTTCGGTATTAAAATTTTTACTTTTGAATAGTTAGGCATAAAATCTGCGATTTTAGACTTTTTTACACTTTTGCCGCTTGTTTTACAATTTTTTTCTGGCATCGGTGTAGTGCTATTTACATGTACTTTTACATGTACTTTTTTTGAGGGCGTAAGTGCATAAAAAAAGATCTTAGAGATTTTACATTCTCTAAGACCTTGTTAATGCTGGCTTTTTAAGCCTTTGTACGGGTGAAGGGAGTCGAACCCCCACGCCTTGCGGCACTAGATCCTAAGTCTAGCGTGTCTACCAATTCCACCACACCCGCGTGTTTTAAAATTGTGCGTGCAAATATACACAAACAATTCAAAATACAATGCTATAATAAAGATTTATTTCTTTTAAATGCTAAGAATTAATCCAGCCATTTATTTAAAACAATAAAGCTCTCCGAGGAGAGCTTCTTGTTTACTCTATTTCAAAACCCTTCTAAAAATTTTAAATAGAAACTAATAAGTTACAAATTTACGAAAATATTATGTATTCACCATTTAAAATATACTTGGATGCTTTAAATTTTGTTTTAGAGTAGGATAAAAATTAGAATTTTAATTTTCTATTATTTCGTTTTGAACTGTGGTATGGAACAATGCTCTTATGTTTAAAAAATTGAGTAAATTAGCCTAAATAATAACTATACAATGCAAACCATTCAAGAATATATTCAACAGAATAAGCAACGATTTTTAGAGGAACTTATTAATTTGTTAAAAATGCCTTCGGTTAGTGCAGATCCTGCCTATAACCAAGATGTTATCAATACAGCCGACAGCATTCGAGAAAGTCTTTTAAAAGCAGGTTGTGATACGGTAGAGATCTGTGAAACACCAGGCTATCCAATTGTATACGGAGAAAAAATCATAGACCCTAATTTACCAACGGTATTGGTGTATGGGCATTACGATGTGCAGCCTGCCGATCCCATCGATTTATGGGATTCTCCACCTTTTGAACCAATAATTAAGAAAACAGAAATTCATCCGGAAGGTGCTATTTTTGCAAGAGGTTCTTGTGATGATAAGGGGCAAATGTACATGCATGTGAAAGCTTTAGAGTACATGACAAATACGGGAAACCTTCCTTGTAATGTTAAGTTTATGATCGAGGGAGAAGAAGAAGTTGGGTCGGAGAGTTTGGCATGGTTTGTACCAAGAAATAAAGAGAAATTGGCCAATGATGTAATTCTTATTTCGGATACGGGCATGATTGCAAATGACATTCCGTCTATCACTACTGGTTTAAGAGGATTGAGTTATGTAGAAGTGGAGGTTACGGGTCCTAATAGAGATTTACATTCTGGGTTATACGGAGGAGCAGTAGCAAATCCTATCAATATTTTAACCAAGATGATTGCTTCTTTACACGATGAAAATAATCATATCACTATCCCTGGATTTTATGACAAAGTAGAAGAGTTAAGCAAGGAAGAGCGCGCAGAAATGGCAAAAGCCCCTTTTTCTCTAGAGGCATATAAAAACGCGTTGGCTATTGATGCGGTATACGGTGAAAAAGGATATACCACCAACGAACGAAACTCTATACGTCCTACATTAGATGTAAACGGAATATGGGGTGGGTATACCGGGGAGGGAGCTAAAACTGTAATTGCGAGCAAGGCATACGCAAAAATTTCCATGCGATTGGTGCCAAATCAAGAATGGCAGGAGATTACAACCTTGTTTAAAAAGCATTTTGAAAGTATCGCACCCGCAGGAGTTACCGTAAAAGTAACACCGCACCACGGTGGCCAAGGATATGTAACTCCAATCGATAACATTGGCTATATGGCAGCGAGTAAAGCCTATCAAGAAACTTTTGGTGTGCGTCCAATTCCGCAACGCAGTGGAGGAAGTATTCCTATTGTTTCTTTATTTGAGAAAGAGTTAGAAAGTAAAACTATTTTAATGGGATTCGGTCTTAATTCCGATGCAATTCATTCGCCCAACGAACACTTTGGCGTTTGGAATTATTTAAAAGGAATTGAAACTATTCCGTATTTCTACCAATACTTTACAGAACTATCGAAATAATTTCTTCGGTGAACTCCAATAAAAGACAACTTTTAGGTAGTCTTTTTATTGGGATATTATGGTTTATTGTATGGTGAAATACCAAGTAGTGCGAAACCATATGTTTTGGGATGTGTTTTCTTTACCTACTTTGGCAAGCCGGTAGTCTAGTCCGAATTCTATTTTATTATTTTTATTCCATAAATAGCCCATACTGGGCACGATTCGTATTTCAAAATCTCTTGCATTAAATTGGTATAAATATTCGTTAGCACCTTTAAAATACCATTCTTTAACGTCTATTTTGTCACCATTTAAAGCTTTTTCAAAAGTTAATCGATAGCGTCCTCGATATTGCGGATTTTTATTTTTTTGAAAGAATTGTTCCACAGCAAATCGATGGGCTAGTTTGTAATTTGCGTATATAGAAGTACAGTTAAATTGTTGGGTGCTGCGATGAATTACATCTTCTCCTTTAAATCGAATAATATAACCAATATTTAAACGACTGTTTGCACCGATTTGCACCGAAAAATAATTGGAGATATCCAACAATTGATGGGAAGCCATAAGAGGTTCCGTAGTTATCTCCTCTCTTGTCTCTATACCAGCAACCCATTTATAAGTAGGCGCAATTTTTTTTGAAATATTAAATTTTGGCAACCACCCACCGGCCCATTCGTTTTGCCCTACACCAACGGCAAAATAAAAACTAAATAAGAGGTATAAATATGTTCTCTTTGTCATTAGAATTCTAGGTTATCTAGAGGGAAATAAGAAAACTTCAAGTCTTTTAAAATTGTACCGTTTTTGTCTATAAGAAGCTCGTAATATTCCCATTCTTTTTTGTGTTTCCCCTTACATATCACTTCATAGGTAGGAATTTTTTTATGGCTTGATTTTTTTTCAAATGCAATATTTTTTAAAGTTTCGGCATCTCCAGTATATTGCATTTGTACTTTTTCGATGCGAAATTTTTCAAATCTTTGACGGAGCGTATTTTTTATAGTGTTTTGAATTGGTTTTGGTAGTTTTTTGAAATCCACTTGAATTTCGAGATCTATAATAGTTCCTGCTTTGGTAAATTCAATACTGTTTTTACGATGGTTATGAATAACTTTTGCTTCGAAGCTTATTCCGTCCTGACTTTTTTCTTGGTACCATTTAACTTTTGAGGCAAGATCTAAATCTTTAAAGAATAGAACTGCCTTTTGAGGTACTTGATTTTCTTTGATTCGATTTTCCTTTTCAAACTTAGTTTGTGCTTGTATACCACAACAAAGAAGTAGAAAGGAGATCCAAATATTTTTCATTACAAACAGTTTAATCAAAAATACTAAACATTTTTTTAGCTTTTTTGTGCTATTTGCGATAATTATCTCAGAAATTTTTAAGATCGTTAGCCATTAGTAGTACTAATCGTGTAACAATTTTATTGGTAATTCGTTATACATATATGCTGAAAAACTTCTTTCTATTATGTTCGGGTGCTGATATCCCTGTTTTACAACAATGTTCTGCAGGAGAACAAAATAAATTTGTTGGTATAGGAGCTACCATTTTTTTTACCGCAGTAATGGCTTTCCTTACGGCAAGTTATGCCCTTTTTACGGTTTTTGATACGGTCTATATTGCGATATGTTTTGGCTTACTTTGGGGTTTGTTAGTATTTAATTTAGATCGCTTTATTGTTGCTACTATGCATAAAAGAGATTCGTTTTGGCAAGCTTTTTGGCAAGCAACACCAAGGTTATTTATGGCAATTATCATTGCTGTTGTAATTGCAAAGCCCCTAGAGTTAAAAATTTTTGAAAAAGAAATAAATCAAGTTTTACTCGAAAAGAAAAATACTTTATTTCTTGCCAATAAAGAACAGATTGCACTGCAATTTACACCGCAAATAAATGCCAAACAAAAGGAAATTACCGAATTGAAAAATGAAATTTTACAAAAAGAAAACGAGGTGAATTCTCTTTATGCAACTTATATTGCTGAGGCAGAGGGAAAGGCAGGAACCAAATTATTAGGCAAAGGACCTGTATACAAAGAAAAAAGGGAGAAACACGATGCTGCGCTTCTCGCACTGGAACAATTACAAAGCCGTAATGAACAAAAAATACTAGAAAAAGAGAGCGCCATAAAAAAATTACAAGAGCAACAAGAGCAGCAAGAAATACAAACTGCCCCAATTGTATCGAATTTCGATGGTTTGATGGCTAGGATAGAGGCTTTAGGTACATTGCCGTATCTTCCATCGTTGTTTATTTTTCTATTATTTCTCATGGTGGAGACTGCACCAATAGTTACCAAGCTTATCGCTTCAAAAAGTGAATATGACTTTAAGGTAGCAGCTAATTTATACCAAGTACAAATGCAAACAGAAATGAACATGCATCGCACGCAAAATATTGCTACAGCTACAAAAACAACAGATACCAAACTTTATGACTTTCTTGTAAAGGATAAAGCCTTTTTGGAGCAGAAACAGAAAGCAGTTCGAAAAAGTATGGAAAGTTATATATAACCATTGGTAGTGATTAAATTTATTTATTACCCAAATAAGTGCCTAACAATAGTATTTTAGGCTCTCATTTGTAGGCGATTCTTTTCATTGTTTTCCTTGAATCACTTTATGGATGTTTTACTTTTGTAACGGTCTCAGTAGTCCTTCTTGGGCAACAGAGGCAATGAGTTTTCCATCTCTTGTAAAAATATTTCCTCGTGAAAAACCTCTAGCGCCAAAAGAGTTTGGGCTTTCGATAGAAAACAACATCCAATCTGTAAAGTCAAAATCTCTGTAAAACCACATCGAATGGTCTAAACTTGCCATTTGTGTATTCGAAAAGTTAGCCTTACTGGCGTTTGGATGCAAACATGCGGTTAGAATATTATAGTCTGAGATATACGTTAAGATTTGCTGTTTAATGGCAAGCGATAAATTTTCTCCATTTCCTTTTAGTTTAAACCAAACATCTATTATTGGTGGTAAATCTTTGTTTTCAAAAGGGTTTACAGCTTGTACTGGTTTAAATGCAATTGGGCGATCGATACTTAAAAAAGCTTTTAGTTTTTTGGGAATAAATTCTCCAAATTGTGTTAACATATCGGTCCAGCTTAATAGTTCTTCAGGTTGTTTAATGTCTTTTTTTATGGGTATTTGATGCTCGTGACCTTTTTCAATTTTATGAAAGGAACACGCTAGAATAAATATGGTTTTTTCATTTTGATAAGCGGTTACTCTTCGCGTAGAAAAACTACCGCCATCTCTTATGATTTGCACGTTGTAGGTAATAGGAATATCTAAATTACCTGCTTCTAAAAAGTAGGAGTGCAGCGAGTGGAGTACGCGCTCTTTAGCAACAGTTCTATAGGCTGCATTTAACGATTGGGCCAATACTTGTCCTCCAAAAACATTAGGACTCCCGATATCGTTGCTTTTACCTAAAAAATTATTACTTCCAGTATCTTCTAAAATTAAGATGTCTAATAAATCTTTCGTGTTTTTCATAGTGTTCTTACTTTTTCAGTGCATTCGTTTTAAAAGGTGATTTTTGGCTAAAATCAGTTGGTTTTATGTTCTTTACCAACAAACTTACTATTTTATTCGGAATGCTCTTTCGATGTCGCAGATAAATTGTCATTTTCTCCGGGATAGCACCTACAGAGCTTTTTATTTCACTTGCAGTTCTCCCAAAATTAATACTTTTTACTTTTTTCGAAATACCAATGGAAACATAGTCGTACAACATGCGTTGGTAGATAGAATATTCTTTGTTTAGTGAATAATTAATACCCACAAAATGGGCATCTAAAGTTTTTCCATTAACTAAACCAGAAGCAAAACCAACAAGTTTCCCTTCCAAGAAATACCCGTTTAAAAAATATCTATCGCCTAAATTCTCTTTAAGTGATACATAGGTTTCTAGATTGAAATTTACCAAGTTGAAAGTAGCATTTTTAGATATGTTTTGATACATCGTGGTCATTTCGGGTAAAAACTGTTCGATCTTTTCCATAGAAAAATCGATTACTGAAAGAGCGGAACTTTTCTGTAGCGCTCGTTTGGCTTTTACTCTAAATTTCGTTTTCATAGCATCGAGGTACTGGTCAAAGTTTTGCCAACTATCTGGTAATTGAAGTACCATATTTGGTTCGGCTTGAAAAGAAGTATATCCCATATTCAAAAGGGAATTCGATGCTTTGATAGACTCTTTAACAAAGTCTTTAACTACGAAAGCATCTATGGTCTTGTGCAACTTTTTTTTCTCTAAAGAATAGTGAACTAGTCCATCAGCTACTTGTTTTAGTAGCGTTTTCTTGTCGTACTCTGGATGCAGGTAAATTCCGTGTTCGCCAGAAACAAAAGAATTCCCGCAGGTAGCTATTGTAACTGCTTTTTTACTGTTTAGTACATTCCACTTCTGCCCAATATATTCTAGCCAAGAACGCACAGAGTGTATGCTGTTTGTAAGATGTTTTGTTTGGAAATCAAATACCTGAATACTGCAAAGACCAATAGGTTTATGCAAACTATCAAAAAGTACCAGGTACGCAAAATGGATTTTTGTATTGTGTTTTTCTATCGCCTTTAAGTATAACGGATTAAAATATAGATTCGCAGTGCATTGTAGATCCTCAAAAATAGACGGAGAAATGTCTTCTACACTATCGAAAAATCGAACAGTAAAGGTATTTTTATTTCTAGATAGTAAGTTCACAAGCGTTTACATTTGGAAATTCAATAGCAAAAATATAGCGACTCTTTTAATATTGAACATTATACAATAAAAGAGTCGTCAAAAAGTATGATTTCTGACGACTCTTGTACTATTTTTTACAATAGTTTTTTATCCTACGATATTGATAATTTTTCCAGGAACTATAATTACTTTCTTTGGAGTTCTTCCTTGTAACTGTTGTACTGTCTTTTCATGCGACATTACAGTTTTTTCGATTTCATCTTTACTCAAATCTAACGAAAGTTTAAGCTTGAATCGCATTTTTCCATTAAAGGAAACAGGATACTCTTTCTCAGACTCTACTAAGTATTTTTCCTCAAAGACCGGAAATTTTTCCGTAGCAATAGAATTTCCATGTCCTAGTTGACTCCACAGTTCCTCCGCTATATGGGGTGCATACGGTGATATCAATATTAATAAGGGTTCTAAAATAGCCTTGCTGGTACATCGCTGCGCTGTTAATTCGTTTACTGCAATCATAAAGGTAGAAACCGAGGTATTAAACGAGAAATTCTCGATATCTTCTTCTACTTTTTTGATGGTTTTATGTAAGGTTTTTAAACTATCTTTACTTGGTGCATCTTCCGATGCTTTACTACCATCCTCACCAACATATAACTTCCAAAGTTTCTTTAAAAATGAATAAACTCCTGAAATACCTGAGGTTTTCCAAGGTTTGAATTGTTCTAATGGACCTAAAAACATTTCGAATAATCGCAAACTATCCGCACCATATGTCTCACAAATATCATCCGGATTAACCACATTAAACCATCTTTTCGACATTTTTTCTACCTCTCTTCCCACAATGTATTTACCATCTTCTAGTACAAAGGTAGCATTAGAAAATTGTGGTTGCCATTGTTTAAGGGCTGCGATATCTAGTTCATCGGAAGCATTTATCAATTTTACATCTACACGAAGTTCTTCGGTTTCATATGCCTCTCGTAAACCTGCAGAAACATATTTGTTGGTTCCGGCTATGCGATATACTATTGCTGAAGTTCCAAGAATCATTCCTTGATTGATTAGTTTTTTGGCAAACTCCTCAACGGGAAGCAATCCTCTATCGAATAAAAATTTTTGCCAAAACGTGCATATAGTAAATGTCCTGTTGCATGTTCTGAGCCACCAATATATAAATCTACTTCTTTCCAATATCCAACTGCTTCTTTGCTCACAAATTCTCCATTGTTTGTGGCATCCATATAACGATTGAAATACCAAGAACTTCCTGCCCATCCTGGCATGGTGTTGAGTTCTAGAGGGAAAACAGTATTATTGTTTATACCTTCGTTTGCGACTACAGTATTAGTAGCGGTATCCCATGCCCACATATCGGCATTTCCTAAAGGAGGTTTGCCGTCTTCTGTCGGTAAATATTTTTCTACTTCCGGTAAAACAATTGGTAAATGTTCGGAAGCAATCATTTGGGGCATTCCGTTTTTATAATACACCGGAAATGGTTCTCCCCAATAGCGTTGGCGACTAAATACTGCATCTCGTAAACGATAATTTATTTTACCGTAACCAAAACCGCGTTGTTCCATTTCATAAATAACGGTTTTCATCGCTTTTTTATAAGACAAACCATTTAAAAAGTCCGAATTGGCCAGAACGGTCTTTTCTTTATCGGCAAATGCTGTTTCTGAAATATCCACGCCCTCAAATATATTCGGGATGCCAATATCAAAATGTTTTGCAAAATCATAATCCCTTTGGTCTCCGCAAGGAACTGCCATTACCGCACCTGTTCCGTAACTTGCTAATACATAATCACCAATCCAAATAGGAACTTTTGCCCCAGAAAAAGGATGGATAGCAAAGGCTCCTGTATTTACTCCAGAGATAGTTTTCACATCCGCCATTCTATCTCTTTCTGATCTCTTGGCAGTGGCAGTAACATAGGCATCTACTGCGTCTTTTTGTGCTTCTGAAGTTATTTTTGCAACCAATTCATGTTCGGGTGCTAGTGTCATAAAACTAACGCCATAAATAGTATCAGGTCGGGTCGTAAATACGTCAATAGTTGCATCGTGTCCGTCTACCTTAAAACTTACCATAGCACCTTGGGAGCGACCAATCCAATTGGTTTGGCTATCTTTTAAAGGTTGTGGCCAGTCTATGTTTTGTAAACCATCAAGTAAACGCTGCGCATAGGCGGTGATTCGCATCGACCATTGCCTCATTTTTTTCGTACTACCGGGTGTCCACCTCGTTCCGATACCCCATTAACAATCTCATCGTTTGCTAATACTGTTCCTAGTTCAGGACACCAATTCACTTCCGTATCTGACAGGTAGGTTAAACGGTATTGCAAAAGAATTCCTTGTTGTTTTTCCTCCGAAAAGTTTTTCCATTCCTCTGCAGAGAAACTAGTACAATCTTCGTCACATACGGCATGTACAGCCTCATTTCCACGACTTTCAAATATGGCCACTAAGGAAGAAATATCTTCCGCGCTATCTTTGTCTTTGTTATACCAAGAATTAAATAACTGGATAAATATCCATTGGGTCCATTTGTAGTACTCCGGATTTGAAGTTCTAACTTCTCGAGACCAGTCAAAGGAAAACCCTATTTTATCTAGTTGTTTACGGTAAGTTTTGATGTTTGTTTCTGTAGTTACTGCGGGATGCTGCCCTGTTTGGATAGCATATTGTTCCGCAGGTAAACCAAAGCTGTCATATCCTTGTGGGTGCAATACATTAAAACCTTTATGACGCTTGTACCTAGCATATATGTCACTCGCTATATATCCTAACGGATGACCAACGTGTAATCCTGCACCCGAAGGATAAGGAAACATATCTAGTACGTAATATTTTGGTTTTTCAGAGGTGTTCTCTGTTTTAAAAGTTTCGTTTTTAGCCCAAAACTCTTGCCATTTTTTCTCTATGTCTTGATGATTGTATTGCATCTTTACTATCTTGTTTACGGATGCAAATTTACGGTTATTTCAGGATTATAAAAGTTTTAACCCAAGCAATTACGTCTCTTTTGAAAACCTTCTTTTTAAAGGAACCTTTTTTGTTGAAATCTTAACTTTTAGGTGTTTGATTAAAATTTCTTTATGATTTTTGCCTCCGTAATTCTCTCTCTCTGGCCTCTATTTGTGGTAGCTCTTTTAGGTAGGTTTTTGCCTCCCATATCAGATTCCATCTGTTCAGGTTTTCCTGCATGGAATTAAGCCCCATTTCGAGTCTTCGTTTGTCGACATTTAGTGGGTCTTCTAAAGGTAAAACATATGGTTTGTTACTTTTACTACTCCTTGCTAATTGCGTGCCGTAAATTTGTCGTTGCCCTCTTCTCAAAAGAAGCCTATCATAAAACATGGCATATTGTCTTTTAGGGAGATCATTATTCGCTACAGCCTCTTTTATAAAAACTAAATATTTTTCTTGTACTTCAAGATTGGCATGCTGTAAAACTAGAAATATGGCAGAAGTTCCTCTTTTTCCTATTGTTTTTTTACTTGGCCACCCTCTTTCCTCTAAAATAGCACGCACCTTTGTAAGATTTATAGAGTCTTTTTGAAGGATCGTTTGCCAAAACTGGTCCATTTCTTTAGAATTTCTTCCGAATTTTTTTTCCATAGACCGAATTTTACTTCTCGTACTTTGATCATCGTAATAAATGGTATCTAAAATGCTTACCAGCGCTTTGTCAAAATGTTTTTCTGTATTTTTTTTATTTTCTAAAACTAATAACTTTAAGTCTTCCCAGCGTGAATCTCCGTGCAAACTATGCAAGTCTGTATCGTTAATGAGATGGGTATAGTCATCCCAATGCGAGTCGGAAGAGATATTGAATAATTGGTAAAAGGCTTTGTCTGAATTTCCCGATAAGGCATAGATACAAGATAGGTTATAACGGTCTGCTATCGGGATAGGTTTTTCTAGTTTAAATGCCGCCTCATACAACTTTATTGCCTTGGTATATTCTTTTTTCAAACAAAATCCCCATCCATTTCTTATTAAATCGGTATAGTTTTGTTGTTGTGCATAATTAGCATCTGTTATGAGTAAAAGTTTAATTGTTAAAAGAAATACGATAATCTTCATTGCGAATACATTTGTTTTTGTAGGGGGAAAAATATAAAGATTCTACCCACAAAATTTTACAAGAGACAAAATCGCGGCAAAAGCAAACAGAGAGAAATACAACATTGAAAAACCGTTTTGTTTGTAGATACCGTCTTTTTGATGGCTTTTAAACAGTTTCTATCTATTTTAAAACTAATTTTAGTAGTAATTATGTAGTTTTAACCAAAATATATTTAATTGCAAGTTATCCTATGCCATCATTTTTACGCACAAAAGAGCTAAGACATGTTTTATTTTGGATAATTATGCTTATTTATTTCATGAGTGTTCCGTGGCCTTATGAAAAAATAAAATACTTTTATTTGAAAGTGTTTTTTTGAAGCTGGTCTTGCAAATTATTTTGGCGTACACCATTTTAAAAGTTTTCATACCACGTTTTCTTAATACTGGTAAGAGAGGCTTTTTTTCTCGAGTTCTATGGGGTTAATTTATGTTTTATATATCGTGTATTCAACCTATAAATACTTCGTGATGATTCCTTCTTATCCTGAAGAATTTTCCTACAGGCCGCCTTTTATTTTAAGAGATAGGTTTACTAATTTTTCTGCTTATATCGGAAGTATACCAGGCTACTTATTTCCAACGGTTATTTTAGTGATTTTTGACTACTATAAAAAACAGCAAGAAACTGCTGTTTTGCTAGAGCAAAAAAAGACTACAGAATTAAACGCCTTGAAAAACCAGTTAAATCCGCATTTTCTATTCAATACACTGAATAACCTCTACGCACTTTCTCTAAAAAAATCCGATAAAACTTCAGAGGTAATAGCAAAGCTTTCCGAAATATTAGATTATATCTTATACCAGTGTAAAGATACCTTTGTGCCTCTCAAAAATGAAGTAATTTTGTTGCATAATTACATAGATCTTGAGGAGGTTCGTTATGGAGATAGAGTGAAAGTTAGATTTACCAAAAAAATTTCGGAAGACGCTAAAATAGCTCCGTTACTATTACTTACTTTTTTAGAAAATGCCTACAAGCACGGTGTTGTAGAAGAATTACATATCGCAAAAATAGATATTTTCGTCACAGGAAATTCGAAAGAAATCGAATTTAAAATAGAAAATTCAAAGCCCACTTTTACTAAAAATGACAACCGCACCGAACGAGAGCCCATAGGGCTCAATAATACTATTAATCAACTAAATTTGTTATATCCTGGAGCTTATCAGTTGGATGTTACGAATACCAAAGAATTGTATAGGGTTCACTTAAAAGTTAAAACAAATGGTGTATAAATGTCTAATCGTTGACGATGAAAGTTTGGCAAGAGAGCTGCTAGAAACACATTTGTCACAACTTGAAAATTTTAAGGTAATAGCCTCTTGCTCCTCTGCTATAGAGGCCCACAAAATATTACAAACAGAAAACGTAGATTTATTATTTTTAGATATTGAGATGCCTGTTTTAAAAGGAACTGACTTTTTCAAAACATTGAAGCAAAAACCGAGAGTAATATTTACAACTGCCTACCGAGAATATGCCATTGAAGGCTTTGAATTAAATGCGGTAGATTATCTTTTAAAACCAATTACTTTTGTTCGTTTTTTTCAGGCTATTGAAAAATTTGTCGATTCTCAGAAATCGCCTCCTAAGTTCAATGAAAATATACCGACACAAGAATCGTATATCTTCGTTCAAAGCAACAAGAAGAATATTAAAATAAACTTCGACGATGTCACTTACATCGAAAGTATTAAAGACTACATTAGAATACACTTACCGAGCTCTTCCATTATGGTAAAACACGGTATTACTGCTTTTGAAGAAAAGTTAGATGAGCGCTTTTTGAGAGTGCACCGATCCTATATTGTAAATACTACCAAAGTTTCTGCTTATACAAGACAAGATGTTGAAATTGGATCTATTGAAATTCCTTTCGGCGATTTTTACAAAGCAAACGCTCTAAAGGTTTTAAAAGAATTATAAAAATATAAATAAAACACCTATGAAAATTGTAACACTACTACTATGTTTATTTTTAAGTAACACAACCTCATTTGCTAACAAAAATACCATTTCGTACTACCGACATTTACGATTTAACCACGTTTCGCCACATATCGATTTAGCAGGAATCTATCCTATAGACAAAGAAACAGCAAAACATACCTCGCATTATCGGTTTACCTACGATAGTGCCAATCGAATTGTAGAGATTATAAATAACCATTACCATACTGAGAGAAGACATCCATTGGCCTCTTTAGGTGTATATAAAGTTGTGATAACCTATACTGATGCCAAAGAGACTAGAGTATTTTACGATAAAAATGGAAAACGTATAAGTAATGATAGAGAAGTTTTTAAAGAAGTATACACCTTTCAAAAAAACGGTTTTAAAACGGGGCTTACGTTTTTCGATATGGCCAATAAACCAATGGAGTCTAATTGGGGCATATCAGAATACCGTTGGACGAAGGATAAAAAAATGATCGTCGAAAAACGGTTTAATCGCAAAGGAGTTGCGGTTTCCTTGTCTCCTTATTTCCAATTTGAAACCACCGGTATTCTTTTGGATAAAAATGGGGCTCCAATGGCACATTATAATCTTGACCAGAATTTAAATGTTGTTCCCAATGCGAAAGGGATTGCAGCATATAAAGATACTTACGATGAAAATCAAAATCATATTGTATACAGTTATCACGATGCAAAGGATAATCTAGTTACCAATCCTTGGGGATTTGCTTATGGTAAAAAAAAGTACGACAGTATAGGGAACTACATTGGTTTAGAACAATTTGATATTCATAAAACTAGAATTCGCGTAAGAGAAATAGCTACCAATACTAATATTACTCTAGCTACTAAAGCCTCCAAAAAAGATTCTTTAGAAATTAAAAGAATAGCTTTAGGATATTTGAAAGCATTGCAGAACCTCCAACCAAAACTCATGGAGGAGGTGATGAATGATAGTCTTAAAAAGGTTACCATAGGATGGAGTAGAACACTTAAAAAGGAGGTTGCTGTACCGACGACGAAAGCTCAAATGCTTGCATTTGCAACTTCTTGGAACAAGGCAAATACCAAGTTCCCGCCGCAGCCTAACGACCAAGTACGGATTCTTGATATCTACAACAGAGTAGCCAATGTTAAATTAATTTCCGACAACTGGGTGGAATATTTACACTTGATAAAATTAGATGGAAAATGGAGTATTGTAAATCTACTTTGGCAACATAAAGACTTAAATAGGTATCCGAAAGAATAAAGGATATGTACAGTTTTTAGATACTTTAAAGGAAGCTATTTAATTTTTAGCAGTACAATAATTTAAATCTTGCTCCTGTGTTTTTCTAATAAAAATATGTTCTTTAGGTGCTTATTTTGTCCTACTAAATAAATTATCTATTACCCATACCTAAAAATTGTAGTAATTGCTTTGATACCGCTTATAAATTTTCGTTATACTTTGAAAAATAATGCATCGCTAAAGCATAGAAAAACAACCTCTAACGTGTGTTTGAGGTCGATTTCTTTTCGTTAAAAGTGATAGTATGTAGTATTTTACTAGTCGATGTATTTTTTTTAACCTCAACCGTTCGTAAAGTTTATGGCAATAAAATTGCAAGAAAAATCTCCAATTAAATACAGCTTCATTTCTGCTTATAATTGGAGATTTTTTACATGTAGTAATCTAAATTTTCATAGGAATAGTAACTGCAAATCGCGTTCTGTGTTTACTCAATATATTACAAGCTAAACCGGAGTTTCCAGACAAACCTAAAATAACTTCAAATTTTTCTAAACTTCTTGGTTTGTAAAATTCTAGTGTACATACCGACGGCTTGTAGATGTATTCGGTAATTTCAACAGGTCCATTACCAAAATCAAACACCAAAGAGGAATCTGTGATGCGCATGATGTGGTTACCAACCGTAAAACCAGTAAGTTCTCTGTAAGTACCTGAAAATGCCTTCAGAGGAACCGAGTTAAAATAGGTAGCCCCGGTAATAAATTTCTTTTCATTTTGTGTTTGAATGGTACCAGAAAATGAGACTATTTTACCAATATTATATTTTCGAGAGAAATTTATATCCAAATACCCATCTATAACAAGGTTGTCTCTGTAGAAAGTTACTTCCTCAAAAGTAAATTCTTTGGAACTTTTGCCATCTATAGAGACCGAAATGTTTATTACTGGTATTTTAACCATGAAAACTTTGTTTTTAACCTGTACTTCAAACTTGTAATTGGTGGTGTTTATAGAACAAAACCTTTAGATTCTTGGTTGTTAATTACGTAGTGTCCGGAAAGATATACAAGTTGCATTTTATCAATCTGGGTTTCTAGTAGTAGATTGTCAACGTTGTTTTGGGTTGGGTTTTCAAATTGACTAATTTTTAGTTCAAATTCTTTTTGTAAAGTGCTTAACTTTTCTTTTTGTGGGGGGGTGTGCTTAGCATAAGTAGTAATTTTTTTTGAAACCTTAAGCTACTGTCAAAAGAGCCTTTAATGGATATAAATTACTTATGCGTACCTTTTTAAGGTATAAGTGTTGGTATTATGGGTATAAGCGTTTTGTAGTAGAGAATACCCTTTTTAGGGTACTAAATATAGTATTTTTTCTTTAGGTTCCTATTGTTTTGTCGATTAAAAATTGCACTTTAAAAAAAGCCAAAAGCATTACATATTGTAACTATGCTTTTGGCTATTGTTAATTTTTGACTATGATTTATGGGAGTAACCCTAAATACACTACTCTTTAATGGGTACAGTTATTAAAGTATTACCCCATCCCATAAACATATTGAAATCTTCGTTTTTTCCATCAAAACTTATAGAAAATGCCTCTACTTTTTTGGCAAGATTTGAAACAGTTCCCTGTACGCGAACAACATCTTCACTTTCTTTGTAGAAATAAGACCCCCAAACGTTTTTAGCAGTGCTCAAAATAATAGTCCATTCTTTATCTCCCGGAATCGTAAATAGCGTATAAGTTCCGGCCTTTACTGCTTTTCCTCCAAAATTAACGTCGGTATAAAATGTAATTTCAGGTGCTTCATTTGCTCCCGTTCTCCATATTTTCCCAGAAGGTGCAAGTTTAGAAATACTTCTGTTCTTTAATTGCGGACGGCTGTATATTATTTTTACTGTTTTATCGGATACCCTATAGCTAGATGGAAATGCCGCCGCATCCATTGGACTCTTGTCTAAACCTGCAAAATTTTGAGCAGATAAAGAAGAAGTTAACGATAAACATACAATAACGAATGTTAGGAGTAATTTTTTCATTGATTTAAAAATTTAGTTTAATAAAATAATAGTCCATAAAAATATAAATCCTTACGGTTAAATCAGTATTATTACATCAGATAAGAACCTTATTTGCTATTAAAATCCTATTAATGTGAAATATAACGAATTATTTTAATTTGTTCTAAATAAAAAACCTATATTTGCAAAGAATTTTTTTAGACGATAGAATGATTGTTTTTTACCAAGACAAAAATAATGTTGCCAATGGGGTCTCTTTAGAGCTTGAAAAAAAGGAAAGTATATGCACCACCACGTGTTCCTCTAGCTGTATTAAACCTAAGAGTAAGTGTTGTAATAAATATCAAAAAAAGGCATCAACTGCAAGCGATGCCCTTTAGTTTATAAACTAAAAGCAGTTTCTTAGTTGCTTTCTATTTTTAATAAAAAGTAGTTTTTTCTTCCTCTTTGTAACAGAACGTATTGGTTAGCGATCAGGTTTTCTTTTGTTATAACAAAGTCTTCTTTAACCTTCTCTTTATTTACAGCGATAGAATTTTCCTTTAGCGCCCTTCGTGCATCTCCATTTGATTTTAAAAAACTAGTTTTAGCCGATAGTGCGCCAATCATATCGATACCCTCTTCAATTTCCTCAACAGATAAAACCGCTTGCGGAACTCCAGCAAAAACATCCAAAAACGTTTGCTCATCTAGGCTTTTTAAATCACTAGCAGTT
This sequence comes from Tenacibaculum sp. SG-28, assembly GCF_002954385.1. Classification (GTDB taxonomy): domain Bacteria; phylum Bacteroidota; class Bacteroidia; order Flavobacteriales; family Flavobacteriaceae; genus Polaribacter. The sequence continues at coordinate 337,654 of NZ_MQVY01000002.1, read as the reverse complement.
GATTTTCCGAATAAAATATTTGATGCTGTAATGGCTTTATCTAATAACTCTCTAGAATGTACGAAAGTCGTAATTTCTTCTGCTAATCTTTTCTGTAATACTCTAAGATGAGGGGCTTTTTTGTGTTCTTCAATTAAAGTACTAATCTCTTTTCGAGATAAAAATGTAAATATTTTGATGTATTTTTCAGCATCTACGTCTGAGGTATTAAGCCAAAATTGATAGAACTTGTACACGGAAGTTTTTTCGGCATCTAGCCAAACATTTCCGCCCTCTGATTTTCCAAATTTAGACCCATCTGCTTTGGTGATTAAAGGACAGGTTGCTGCGAATGCTTTTGCTTCCTCTCCAACATTCATTCTTCGAACCAGCTCTGTTCCTGTAGTGATATTACCCCATTGATCTGACCCTCCCATTTGTAATTTACAATCGTATGTTTTGTGCAGATGGTAAAAGTCGTATCCTTGAATTAGTTGGTATGTAAACTCTGTAAAACTCATACCTCCTCCTGACTCTCCAGAAATTCGTTTTTTTACAGAATCTTTAGCCATCATGTAATTTACTGTTATTCTTTTGCCTACATCTCTCGCAAATTCAATGAAGGAAAAGTTTTTCATCCAATCGAAATTATTAACTAAAATAGGAGTATTGGCCTCCGAACCTTCAAAGTTTAAAAATCTAGCTAGCGTTTTTTTAATACCAGCAACATTTTTAGCAAGCATTTCTTCATTTAAAAGATTTCGTTCATCTGATTTCCCAGAGGGGTCGCCAATCATACCGGTTGCTCCTCCAACTAAAGCAATAGGTCTATGCCCAGCTTTATGAAGATGTACTAATAAAATTATCGGAACTAAACTCCCTATGTGCAAGGAATCTGAGGTTGGATCAAAGCCAATATAGGCAGTTGTCATTTCTTTTTCTAATTGCTCCTCTGTTCCGGGCATTATATCATGAATCATTCCGCGCCAGCGTAATTCTTCAACTAAATTATGAGCCATATTTCACCATTTTAAAGAAACAAAGATACATTTATAAGCTAAAAAAATTCTATTTTCGTAGTATGATTTTAGTCACTGGTGGAACAGGTTTGGTTGGAGCACATTTATTGTATCATTTAGCAAAGGAAAATGATGCAATTGTGGCTATCTATCGGACTAAAAATCGCCTAGAAAAAACAGCAAATGTCTTTGCCTACTACACAGAGAATTTTACCGCTCTTTTTAATAAGATTCAATGGGTTCAGGCCGATATTACAGATATTCCATCACTCGAACTTGTCTTTTCGTTTCCCATTATTCAGGTATACCACTGTGCAGCCTTAGTTTCTTTTAATCCGGATGACTACAAGCAAATGCGAAGTGTCAATATATGCGGTACTGCAAATATTGTGAATTTTTGTATTCACAACAGTGTTAAAAAGTTGTGTTTTGTAAGTTCGATAGCAGCAGTTGGTGATGCGGTTGAAGATAAAATTATTACCGAAGAAAACGAGTGGTCAGATACTGACGATAATCACGGTTATGCAATCACAAAATACGGTGCAGAAATGGAAGTATGGCGTGCCAGTCAGGAGGGTATTCCCGTAGTAATTGTAAATCCCGGCGTGATTTTAGGTAGTGGATTTTGGGAGGAAGGCTCTGGAAAACTAGTGCGACAAGTAGATAAAGGACTTCGGTTTTATACCGAGGGTGTTACTGGTTTTGTCTCTGTGAAAGATGTAGTTAAAGCAATGATTTTATTAGCGGAGTCATCCGTAAAAAACCAAAGGTTTATCTTGGTTTCAGAAAACTTATCATTTAGAGAAGTGTTTTCGATCATTGCAGAGGCTCTTGGTAAGCAAAAGCCAAGCATAAAAATAGGGTCTTTTGTAACAAGTGTTTTTTGGAGATTCGATTGGGTGGTATCTAAATTAATGAATAGACAACCAATACTTACAAAAAATTCTGCCAAATCAGTACACAATGTCAATCGATATTCTTCTAGAAAAATAACGGAGGAAATCAATTTTATATTTACCCCTGTTACAAAAGCAATTCAAGAAGTTTGTGAAAATTACTATTTATAATCAGTTTTCGCTTCCTTGTCAATACCTTTACGTTTTAGTTTGTTTTTTAAGGAGTCAGGGATTAGTTCAAAAGTACGTGTATTTTTAATTCTTTTCAAAGAGTCTCTTTTTAATTTTTCTCCCTTGTATACACGTTCTAAACTATCAATGTTTTGTTTCACTTTTTTAAGGATGCTCGCGTATTCGTCTACTTTTGAAACGTAATAGTTGTTGCTTGCATCAAAACGAAGCGTGTCAATGTTATATTTTTCATTGACAAGGTACATGTAATTGATTTTTTTCTTTGAAAATTTATTTTCTTTGTTTTTTGCTGACGATGCCAAATACATGTCTGTTAAAAGACTGATCATGGTATCCCTTGGAATAAGATCTTTGGGTTTCTCGAAAATTGTGTTACTAGTGCAGCCTACTAAACACCAAACCAAAAAAAAATAGATAACTTTTTTCATTAGCGATTAAATTCTAGTCTTTCTCCTTTAATTTCCTCATTAAAATGTCCCAGATTATACATTAAATTACCATTCACAAAGGTATGGGTGATGGTAGAGGAGAATTTTTGCTCCTCAAAAGGAGACCAACCACATTTGTATAGAATATTATCTTTATTAACCGTCCAAGATTTGTGGAGATCTACCAAAACAAGGTCGGCAAAGTAACCCTCTTTGATGAACCCTCTTTTATTCACTTTAAAAAGTTTTGCAGGGTTGTGACACATTTTTTCTACAGCCTTTTCTATCGTGAGTACTCCCTCTTTTACTTTTTCTAAAATAGCAATTACTGCATGCTGTACTAAAGGTCCTCCACTAGGGGCTTTGGTATACACATTATCCTTCTCTTCAAGAGTATGCGGGGCATGGTCGGTTGCAATTATATCAATTCTATCGTCTAATAAAGCCTTCCAAAGACCGGCTCTGTCTTTTTCACCTTTTACCGCTGGATTCCATTTAATATGGGTACCTTTCTTTTCGTAGTCTGCATCTGTAAACCAAAGGTGGTGTACACAAACTTCTGCTGTTATTTGTTTATCCTCAAGTGGAATGTCATTTCTAAATAAATGGGTTTCTTTTTCGGTAGACAAGTGAAACACGTGCAGTCTTGCTCCGGTTTTCTTTGCAAGAGCAATAGCTTTTGAAGAAGATAAATAACAAGCTTCTTCGCTTCGTATTTCTGGATGGTATTTTATTGGAATTGCATCTCCATATTTTTCCTTGAATTGGGCGGTGTTGCTGCGAATGGTTTCTTCATCCTCACAGTGTACAGAAATTAGCATTTTTGTAGAGGAAAAGATTTTTTCTAATACCTCTTGGTTGTCTACCAACATGTTTCCTGTAGAGGAACCTAGAAATAATTTAATCCCGGCGACCTTTTTAGGGTCTGTTTTTAGTAATTCGTCAAGATTATCATTCGTACCACCGAACATGAAAGAATAATTTGCGTACGATGTTTTCTTCGCTATTTCGAATTTATCTTCTAGCAATTCTTGTGTTGTTGCTTGCGGAACTGTATTGGGCATCTCAATGAACGAAGTGATTCCTCCCGCTATGGCAGCCTTACTCTCTGAAGCTATATTGGCTTTATGTGTTAGCCCTGGCTCTCTAAAGTGAACTTGGTCATCGATCATGCCAGGTAGTAGGTGTTTTCCTTTTGCATCAATTACAATAGCCTCTTCAGCCGTAATGCTCGAAGCTACTTTTTTAATGATTTTGTTTTCTATTAAAACATCCCCATAAAAAATAGTATTTTCGTTAACGATGTTTGCGTTTTTTATCAAGTACGATTGCATATTATCTAGGTAAACCGTTTATTCTCATTTTAATAACTCCAAAGAAAGCTTCTGATACAATACTTCCGCTCATTTTAGATTCGCCTTTTGTTCTATCTGTAAAAATTACAGATACCTCTTTGATATTAAAGCCATGTTTCCAAGCTTTGTATTTCATTTCAATTTGAAAAGCATAACCAACAAATTTTACATGATCTAGTTTTATTTTTTCTAGTACCTCTCTCTTCCAACAAACAAAGCCAGCAGTAGTGTCGTGTATTGGTATACCGGTGATCATTCGAACATATTTGGAGGCAAAATAGGATAAAAGTACTCGGTGCATTGGCCAGTTAACAACATTTACACCGACAGAATACCTCGACCCCACCGAAACATCAGCACCTTCTACTTTACACGCATGGTATAACCTCGGTAGATCTTCTGGATTGTGCGAAAAATCAGCATCCATTTCTATTACATACGCATAATTCCTGCTTAACGCCCATTGAAAACCATGGATATAGGCTGTTCCTAAACCTTTTTTTCCTGCGCGAACCTCCAAAAACAATTGTTCTTTATATTCTTTTTGAAGGGCTCTAACAATGTCAGTAGTGCCATCGGGTGAACTATCATCAACAACCAATATGTGAAATTGCTTTTTGAGTTGGAACACGGTCCTTACAATACTTTCAATATTTTCTCTTTCGTTGTAAGTTGGTATTATAACTAAGCTGTCTGACATCATATTTATACTAAATTAGGGCAAATATACACTAATTTATCACTAATTTTGTGTTAATTAACCGAAGCAAGAAAGAACAATTTGCAAGCTATTGAACTAATAAAAAGTGATGATACCTGGTGTACCTTGGTAATCTTATTCGTTATTGCAATGTTAGCGATTCTCAAACTAATAAACGCTAACGAGTTACACAATTACACTACTGCTTTTTTTACCGTAGGCTTTTTTAAGAAAAAAAATACAGAAAACAGCCCAATACTTACCTACTCCAATATGGTTTTTTTTGTTTTAGGTGTTACTACACTATCTTTGTTTTGTTATGAAATTTTAGAACACTTTAACGGTCCGCTCCAAGGATTTATTTCTTTTTTTAAAATTTCCTTAGCTATTTTAATTATTTATGTGCTAAAGTATTTTGTAGATATCTGCTTGATGAAAATTCTTGGAATACAAGAGTATTTAGATTACTTTTCTAGATTAAAATATGGCTATTTAGTAACGTTGGCATTATGGATGTTACCAGCGTTAATTGTATACCAATACACCTATTCAAACATTACTTTTCTACTCGTGTATTTTGGACTTCTACTCGGTTGTAGAACCTTTTTAATTTTCATTAACAATAAAAGGTTGCTTATAAGTAAGTTGTTTTATTTTATTTTGTACTTTTGCACTCTTGAAATAGCACCGCTATTGCTTCTTTATAAAACAACAACAACGTAAAGATAAATTTTATGAAAGTGAAAACTATTTTAGTGTCTCAACCTGCCCCTAAAACCGAAACTTCTCCTTACTTCGATTTGGCTGAAAAACAAAAAGTAAAAATTGATTTTCGCTCATTTATTCATGTAGAAGGTATTCCTGTAAAGGAAGTTAGAACCCAGAAAATTGATCTTAATAACTTTTCCGCCATCATTCTTACAAGTAGAAATGCTGTTGATCATTTTTTTAGAATTGCGGAAGAGATGCGATTCACGGTGCCAGATGATATGAAATATTTTTGCCAATCAGAGGCAGTGGCATATTATTTACAGAAGTACGTAGTGTACAGGAAACGTAAAATTTACGTAGGGAATAGAACATTTCCTGAATTATCAAAATTAATTAAAAAACACAAAACCGAAAAATTTTTACTACCATCCTCAGATAAGTTGAAGGCTTTAATTCCCAATGAACTAGATAAATTGGGAGTAGACTGGAAGCGTGCGGATTTATATCGTACGGTAGTTAGTGATTTATCGGATTTAGAAAACGTATTTTACGATATATTAGTTTTCTTTAGCCCATCGGGTATTGATAGTTTATTCAAGAATTTTCCAGATTTTAAACAAAACGATACGCGTATTGCCGTATTTGGAAATTCTACTATAAAAGCGGTTAAAGATCGTGATTTACGTGTAGACATCGCCGCTCCGACTCCGGAAACTCCATCGATGACAATGGCGCTTGAAAAATATATTAAAGAAAATAACAAAAAATAAAAATCTATAATCTCATACAAAAGCCGCTAAGTTTTCACTCAACGGCTTTTGTAATTTAGAGGCGATTTTGACGACCTAAGTAGTAGTTTTTATCTTCGAAATAAGCTATATTTAGTATTTTTTAATATGCGTAAATACATAGAAATAATACAAAATTCCTACAGTGGGTATTGGAACTATCTCAAAGAATCGGTTTTGTTTCAAATTCAATGGGATAATTATTTCTATGGCTTGTTGCTTATTTCTTTGGTAGTTTGGGTTCTCGAACTAGTTTTTCCTTGGCGAAAAACCAATCCATCTTTAGAAAAGATTTTTGGCTTGATTTTTTCTATATGTTTTTCAATTTTTTTCTTTTAAACTTACTTGTTTTAATTGCGCTATCAAACACCGCAGCCCAATTTTTCAATGATATTTTAGGGGTATTTGGTTTATCCGTACAAAGTTTTAAAGTATTTGATGTAAGCGCGATGTCTTATTTTTTTCAGTTGTTGGTCTTTTTTATCGTACTAGATTTTGTGCAATGGTGCACCCATATTATGTTGCATAAACTTCCTTTTTATGGAACTTCCATAAAATACATCACTCGGTAAAGGAAATGGGGTTTGCAGCCCATCTTCGATACCACTGGATGGAACCTGTGGTGTATAATTCTATAAAGTATATTGCCTTAGCTATATTAGGTGGTTATACACCGCAAGATGTCGCAATCGTTCACTTTTTCACCATTGTTATAGGTCACTTAAATCACGCCAATATCAATTGGGATTACGGAGTTTTAAAGTACGTTTTTAACAATCCTAAAATGCATATATGGCATCATGCAAAACACCTGCCTAATGCAAAAAAGAGAGGAGTTAATTTTGGTATTACCTTAAGTCTATGGGATTATATTTTTAAAACAAACTATATTCCCTTCAGTGGAAGAGATATTGAACTTGGTTTTCCGGGAGATGAAAATTTTCCCAAAGACTTTGTAAACCAAGAATTGTATCCTTTTAAAAATAAGTAACAATCTTTATTTTAATCTCTGTAATGGCTAAAAATTTACTGTTAATTTTTACTCGAAATCCAAAGCTAGGAAGAGTAAAAACACGTTTGGCAAAATCTATAGGTACCGTTCCTGCTCTACATATCTATCAGTTCCTACTAGAACATACAAAATCGATAACCCAAGCGTCTACATTTGATAAGGCCGTTTATTATTCTGAGGAAATTGAGGAAAATGATATTTGGGAGCCTACTTCATATCAGAAATATGTGCAAATTGGAACGCATCTTGGAGCACGAATGGATATTGCGTTTAAAAATGCTTTTGCAAAAGGATATTCTAAGGTTGTTGTGATTGGTAGCGACTTACTAGATCTTCAAGAAATACATCTTACAGAAGCTTTTGAGCAACTGAACAGCCATGATACAGTAATAGGGCCTGCAAAAGATGGGGGATATTACTTATTGGGTTGCAAAAATCATATACCAAATATTTTTAGAAATAAAAATTGGGGTTCCACTTCCGTATATGAAGAAACATTAAAAGATTTAGAAGGGCTTTCTGTACATTTGCTCGAGCCTTTAAACGATATTGATGTTTTTGAAGATATTAAAGACATTAAATTGTTTGATAAATTTTATAAATAAAACTGTAATGAACAGAATAGAACAACTAGAAGCTACGAAAAAGTATCTGCAAAACAAAGGAATTAATAGCCCCGAGATAGGCATCGTATTAGGAACGGGTTTAGGGAAGTTTCTGCATGAAATTTCTATAGAAATAGAGGTCGCTTATGCCGATATTCCAAACTTTCCCCAGGCAACTGTGGCGTTTCACTCTGGTCGACTTATATACGGTTCAATAGCAGGTAAAAAAGTTCTTGTGATGTCTGGTAGATTTCATTTGTATGAAGGGTATGACTTGTGGGAAGTTACTTATGGAATACGAACTATGCATCAATTAGGGGTAAAAAATTTGTTGATTTCTAATGCGGCAGGTGCTATTAATACAGCCTATAAAAAGGGAGATTTAATGTTGCTAGAAGATCATCTTAATCTGCAAGGAGGTTCTCCGTTAGCATTTAAGGGAGCCAGTAACTTTGGAGACTTATTTGCGGATATGTTAGAACCTTATTCCAAATGCTTGAACGATAAATTGAAGGCTATTGCGATAGCGAATGCTATAGATTTAAAAGAAGGGGTCTATGCTAGTGTTGTAGGACCGCAGTTGGAAACAAGGGCAGAGTATAGAATGCTGCAAATTTTAGAAGTAGACGCTGTCGGTATGAGCACTGTACCTGAGGTTATTGTAGCAAAACACCTTCAGCTACCTTGCGCAGCTATTTCTGTATTAACCGATGAATGTGATCCCAAAAATTTAAAACCAGTAAACATTCAAGAAATAATTGCTGTGGCAGGACAAGCGGAACCAAAAATGATTGCGTTATTCAGAGATTTAATAGCTTCACTTTAAATTTTAATTGCACTAATTTTGTGATGATATGAGTTATTTAGAAACCACTAAGGACATATATAAAAAAGCTGCATTAACCCCTGAGGTTGGCTTGTGCTGTACCACAAACCCCATATGGGAATTACCAGGGTTAAAGATACCTAAAATCATGCAAGAAATGAATTATGGATGTGGTTCCACTGTACATGCTCGTGATTTAACCAATAGCCCAAAAATTCTCTATGTTGGTGTAGGAGGAGGTATGGAGCTGTTACAATTCGCATATTTTTCCAGACAAACATCGGGAGTGATTGGTATCGATGTGGTGGATGAAATGTTAGCAGCATCAAAACAAAATTTTAAAGTAGCTGAAAAAGAAAATCCTTGGTTTAAACGTGATTTTGTGACTTTGCGAAAAGGAGATGCATTACACCTTCCTGTAGCCGATAATTCTATAGATGTTGCTGCGCAAAATTGTCTTTTTAATATTTTCAAAAAGGACGACCTTAAAAAGGCAATTGCTGAAATGTATCGCGTTTTAAAGCCACACGGTAGATTGGTAATGAGCGACCCTACTTGTGAACAACCAATGAGTGAAGAACTTCGTAATGATGCGCGTTTACGCGCCTTGTGTTTGAGTGGTAGTTTACCCATTGCGGAGTATGTAAAAATGCTTACAGATGCTGGTTTTGGTACGATTGAGATCAGAGCTAGGAAGCCATATCGAATACTAGATCCAAAAACGTACCCTACAAAATCACTACTCTTTATTGAGTCGATTGAGGTGGCTGCAATTAAAGATCCTATGCCATCCGATGGTCCGTGCGTTTTTACAGGAAAAGCCGCTATTTACTTCGGCGAAGAGAAGTATTTTGATGATAATAAAGGGCATACATTACTGCAAAATCAACCATTAGCAATTTGTGATAAAACAGCCAATGCACTGCTTCAGTTGGGAAGAGAAGATATTTTTGTTAGCGAGTCCACTTTTCATTACGATGGAGGTGGGTGTTGTTAAACCACTTTAATTTTTCTAAAAACACCTTCTATTTTTTTGAAATAAATCCGATTTGCTCTGTATTTTGGATAGTATTACTTACATTTATTCTTTGTATATTTTTTAAGGCAAGAATAGTAATGTATTTGTAACTCGATGATAAAGACAAAAAAAATAGTTAAAAATCTACTTGTTTGGAGATACAAAGCAATTTCTGAAAGACAATTTGTGTACTTTTTAAGTATTTTGGTTGGTTTCTTAGCCGGAATCGGAACACTTTTACTAAAAAATCTAACCTATTTCTTCCAGTCTGTACTAGAGGGTAAATTTATCAAAGACATACACCATTCTTTGTATTTTATTTTCCCTGTCATAGGCCTTTTCTTAGTGTATTATCTCCGAAATAAAGTAATCAAGAAAGAAATTGGCCATGGCATACCTTCCACATTACATGCTATTGCTATGCGAAGTGGAATCATTGAAAAGTATAAGATATATGCATCATTGCTTACTGCTCCGATAACAGTAGGATTTGGTGGTTCAGCAGGGTTACAAGGACCTGCTGTGAGTACAGGTACTGCATTAGGGTCTACAATCTCTCAATTGTTTAAAATGCCAACTAAAACAAGAATGCTTCTTATAGGCTGTGCCACTGCAGGAGCTATGTCGTCGATGTTTAAGGCTCCGGTTGCAGCCATTATTTTTGCCGTTGAAATTTTTAGTTTAGACCTTGCTTTCGCTTCTTTAGTTCCTTTACTTTTGGCCTCTGTATCTGCGGTAATTACTTCGTATTTTTTTTTAGGACAAGATGTCTTATTGGGATTTGAATTGAAAGATCAATTTGTAATAACCGAGACATTCTATTATGTTTTGTTAGGAATCGGTACAGGGGTAGCTTCCGTTTATTTTTCTAAGATATATTTTAAAATTATACGATTCTTTACTCGGTTTAAAAGCAAGTTTTATAGGTTGATAGTAGGTTCGATTGCAATTGGCACGATGTTGTATTTTTTACCACCGCTATACGGTGAAGGTTATGACATTATTAATAACTTGTTAGAGGACGATGCGGTAAAGGTTCTTGAAGCGATACCATATACTATAAATTTAGATAACATTTGGATGGTGATTGTGTTTTTGTTGCTCATCACAATATTTAAAGCAATAGCCATGACTACTACTTTTGCAGCAGGTGGTGTCGGTGGAATTTTTATTCCTACTTTGGTTATGGGCAGTTCTCTTGGAAATGTTTTTGCAAAAATTATCAATGCCTTTGGCGGTAATGTTTCTGAAAGCAACTTTACATTAATTGGTATGAGTGGTCTTATGGCAGGGGTGCTACACGCACCATTAACAGCAATTTTTTTAATAGCTGAAATTACTGGAGGATATGAATTATTTGTTCCTTTAATGTTAGTTGTTGCGATTTCTTTTGCCATAACTAAGTATTTCGTGTCCAATTCTATTTATACTTACGAATTGGCAAAACGTGGAGAATTGATTACACACGATAAAGACAAAAACGTGATGCTACTATTGCATATGGATACATTAATTGAAAATAATTTTGTGCCCATACATCCAAACATGACCTTGGGTGAAATGCTAAAATCTGCAGTAGCTAAATCTTCTCGAAATATTTTTCCAGTTATCGACGATCAAGAGCATTTTTTAGGTATTGTATTACTAGATGATATCCGACCTTTAATGTTTGATCAAGAATTATACGACACGTTAACCATTCAGGTTTTGATGAAGCAGGCTCCAGCTGTAATTTTTAGTGAGGATACTACAGAAACAGTAATGAAAAAATTCAAGAAAAGTGATGCTTGGAATTTACCTGTTGTGGAAGATAAAAAGTATGTTGGATTTATATCCAAATCAAAGTTGTTATCGGCCTACAGAGCTACATTGATAGAACTGACCCAATAAAATTCGTATTTTTCCAGCTAATTATTCGGCAAAAAGTGTGGCAAAAGCCTCTTCAATTTTAGTTACAAGTAAAATTTTAATGTTGGTTTCTCGAGAGGATATTTTATTGTACTTAGAGGTCACCATAGTTTTGTAGCCGAGTTTTTCTGCCTCTATGATACGCTGGTCGATTTTTGAAACAGGTCTTATTTCCCCTGCCAAACCTACTTCTGCTGCAAAACAAACATTTGGGTTAATTGGTAAATCTTGGTTAGAGGATAAGATAGCAGCAACGACAGCTAAATCTATTGCAGGATCGTCTACATGGATTCCACCAGTGACATTTAAAAAAACATCTTTTGCGCCTAATTTGAAACCAGCTCTTTTCTCAAGCACTGCCAGAATCATATGAAGCCTTTTTAAGTTATAGCCGGTAGTTGTTCTTTGTGGGGTTCCGTATACTGCTGTGCTTACTAAAGCTTGGATTTCAATCATCAGAGGTCGTATTCCTTCCAAAGTAGATGCAATTGCAGTTCCACTCAAATCTGCATCTTTCTTTGAAATTAATAGTTCTGAAGGGTTTGCGACTTCCCGTAATCCATTCGACAACATTTCGTAGATTCCTAATTCTGCAGTAGACCCAAATCTATTTTTTTGCGATCGTAATATACGGTAGGTATGGTTTCTGTCACCTTCAAATTGTAAAACAACATCTACCATATGTTCTAAAATCTTTGGTCCTGCAATATGTCCTTCCTTATTTATGTGTCCTATCAATAATACTGGAGTGGCTGTTTCTTTGGCAAATTTGATTAATTCTGCTGAGGTTTCTCGAATTTGTGATATGCTACCAGGAGATGCTTCAATGGCATTAGTATGCAAAGTTTGAATAGAGTCTATTACTAAAATTTCTGGTTGAATTTCTTCAATAGTTTTAAATATTTTTTGCGTATTTGTCTCCGTTAAAATCAAACAATTTGAATGTAGTTCCTCCAGTCGTTCTGCACGCATTTTTATTTGTGATTGACTTTCCTCTCCAGAAACATAAAGTACTTTTTGCCTTATTTTTAACGCTACTTGCAAAAGCAACGTAGATTTACCTATTCCGGGTTCTCCCCCGAGTAAAACAACTGCTCCTTTTACAATTCCACCTCCCAAAACAGTATCCAGTTCTTTATTGGTAGTTGGGATTCGTTCTTCAGCATTTAAAGTTATGTCTGCAATTCGCAACGGAGTGGAGCTAAGTGTTTGCTTTTGCGGTTTGGTTTTCCAATTCCTTTTTTCTTCTTTTTGAATTACTTCCTCTACAATGGTATTCCATTCCTTACAAACAGAACATTGCCCTGTCCATTTTGCATGTTGTGTACCGCAATTTTGACAAAAAAAGTAGTTTTTATTTTAGCCATAGAAAGCATCGGATTTACTTACAAAGAAAAGAAAACTATTTATTTTTATTGTAGACAGGCAAGAGTAAAAACGCCAATCCTCCAAAAATAATAATCATTGCCGTTTGTGCAGCCCACATAACGCTTCCAAAGGCAACAGCGGTTTTGCTGGCGATTCCAAAAAGTGTTAAAGCTGCTCCTACGGCAGCTGGGTATGCTCCTAATCCTCCATTGGTAGCTGCAATGGCAAAACCACCGGCAAGAAAGCCAACTAAAACTCCTCCAAATGGAACTGTTAAGCCCTCAATAGCTGGAACCGTTGCCCAAAACATTGCTACGTACATTACCCAAATAAAAATAGTGTGTAAAATAAAGGGCCATTTGTTTTTCATCTTGAAAATACTCGTTACTCCCTCCGATAGACTGAGCAAGAAATTTTTTAATTTAAAACCTATGCCTGTAGTTGCATTTTTTAGATACCTTTTAAACAAGAATATCCCTATTGTTAAAGCGGTAATCGCTAAGAATATTTTAACAGGATCGAAATTTTCTACTACTAGATTGTAAATAAAGTCAAATTGAAAAAAAAGAGTAATTAAAATAACGATTAGCATCATTACTAAATCTGCAATTCGTTCTGCTACGATAGTGCCAAAACCTTTTTCAAATGGTATTTTTTCATAGTTGGCCATTACCGCAGCTCTGGATACTTCCCCTCCTCTCGGGATAAAAATATTAACTAGGTAGGCAACTAAAACAGCCATAACACTGTTTAAAAAATCGGGTTTGTAGCCCATTGGTTCGAGGAGGTATTTCCATCGATAAGCTCTGGATAGATGGCTTAATAATCCGAAGAATAACCCCAAAAATACCCAAGAATAGTTAGCACCTTTAAAATACTCCAATAGCTCCTTAGGAGGAACGATAGTAAAGGAGTACCAAACCAAAAAACCACCTAATCCTAGGGGAATCGCAATTTTTAAAATCTTTTTCACATCCAATGTTAACCTAATGTATTATCGGACTCGTTAGGAAAAACGAGTTTTGGCTTAAAATTTTTTGCTTCCTCTAGTTCCATAAACGCGTAAACAATAAGTATCAATACATCACCGCGCTGCACTCTTCTAGCTGCAGCTCCGTTAAGCGTGATTTCTCCACTCCCTCTTGGCCCAGGTATGGCGTATGTTTCTAGTCGTTCCCCGTTATTGTTGTTAACTATTTGAACTCTTTCTCCTTCAATAATACCAGCTGCATCCATTAAATCTTCATCTATGGTGATACTTCCAATATAATTTAAATCCGCACCAGTAACTTTTACCCGGTGGATTTTAGATTTTACTACTTGAACTAACATATTACAAAAATAAATGTTTTTACCTATTAATCTTTTATTTTATAAATTTTATTGAAGCGAAATATTGTCTATCAGTCGAATATCTCCCGCAAATACTGCTATGAAAGCACGGTACTTCTGATGGAGCTCTTTTTTTTGCACTGTCTGTAAATTACTTGTATCCGCAATACAAAAATACTCCAACTGCAATAATGGTTCTTTTTCGAAAACTTCCTGCACCCATTGGTTTAGATTTTGAATGGTTTCGTAAGGGAATCGTTGTTGTACCTCTTGTAAAGTTTTGTATATCAAAGGCGCAATTTCTCGGTGTTCTCTAGTTAAACGAGCATTTCTTGAGCTCATAGCCAAACCATCTTTCTCCCTTAAAATAGGCTGTCCTTTAATGGTCACAGGGATTTTTTCTTGGTTTACGAGTTGTTTTACTATTTGCAATTGCTGAAATCTTTTTCTTCCGAAATACGCCTTGTTTGGTTCGGTTATTTTAAACAATTTTTTCACGATGGTTCCAACACCATCAAAATGTCCTTCTCTATGCTTACCCTCCATTTGAAATTCTAAACCATTAAAACTGAATTTTTCCGCCGCCAATTCACCTTCATAAATGTCTTGAGTAGTTGGGTAATACAGAATGTCACAACCTACACTTTCGAGAAGATTGCAATCTTTATTAAAGGTTTTTGGATATTTTTCTAAATCTTTTTTATTGTCAAATTGCGTAGGATTTACAAATATACTAACCACAGTTATGTCATTTTCTTCTTTTGATTTTCTAACAAGGGATAGGTGGCCATCATGAAGGGCCCCCATCGTAGGCACAAAACCAATAGTTTTATGCTCTTTTTTATATTTTGTTAAAGTAGCTCGTAAAGCAGTTTTTGTTTTAAAAATATCCATCACATTCGAATTGAAAACGAGCAAAATTAGCAATTTAACATCATTTTAGCATAAAAATTCGTACTTTTGCAACTTTATATAAAAGAGTTCGATTCAATGAAGGATAAGAGAATATTATATGTTTCCTCAGAGGTAACCCCTTATTTACCAGAAACAGAATTATCGTCAACAGCATTTAATGTTGCAAAACAAGCGCATTCAAAAGGAGTTCAAACCCGTATTTTTATGCCTCGTTTTGGTGTGATTAATGAGCGTAGACATCAATTACATGAGGTTATTCGCTTGTCTGGTATGAATCTTATTATCAATGATATGGATATGCCTTTAATTATTAAAGTGGCATCCATTCCAAAAGAGAGAATGCAAGTTTACTTTATTGATAATGATGAGTATTTTAAACGTAAAGCAGTGTATTCCGATGAAGACGATACCCTTTTTAACGATAACGACGAGCGCATGATTTTCTTTGCGAAAGGAGTTGTCGAAACAGTTAAAAAATTAAATTGGGCTCCAGATATTATTCACGTTCACGGATGGTTAGCGTCTTTATTGCCTCTTTACCTGAGAGAATTCTACAAAGAAGAACCATTGTTTACAGAAAGTAAAATTGTTACTTCACTATACAATAATGGATTTGATGGAGAACTCAACCAAGAACTTGCTACAAAAGTTCGTTTTGATAAAATCAGTGAAAAAGAAGCTGCTACATTTGAAACACCAAACTATATTAACATTCTTAAAAGTGCCATTGATAACTCTGATGCTATTGTAAAGGGAAGCGCTGTTTTACCCAAAGAAATAGAATCTTATATTTCTAATGGAGACACTAAAGTATTAGAGTTTCAGTCGGAAGAAAACTTGACAGAAGCCTATTTGGAATTTTATAAAGAAAATGTTTTAGAATTAAGCGAATAAAAACAATGATGAAGAAGATAGGTGTTCTTAGTCTAAGCATTTTATGTTTGACTACCTTAATTTCGTGTGAAGAAGATTTTAGTGATATAGCAACTAATATTGTTGACAATAATAAATTTTTAACTAATCAAATAGATTTAGAAATTGAGATTGAAGAGGTTGATTTAGAAAGCGTACGAGCAGATAATATAGGTACTACGATTTCAGAATACTGGCTTGGTGTGTATAATAGTGGCGATTACAAAAAAATTGAAGGATCATTCATTTCCCAATTAGGTCTTGCAAGTAACCTAAAAACGAAAGATGTTTCTCCTGCTGAAAATGAAACAGTTCAAAGCCTAAAAATTGATTCAACATTTATTCTAGATCAAGTTATTTTAAAACTACCATATACTGCAACCAATATTGGTTTTTATGATGATAGGCAACCAAAATTTAAATTGGATTCTATTTTGGGTGATACTTTAAAACCTGTTAATTTAACGGTATATCAAAGTGAAACATTTTTAAATAGTCTAGATCCAAACGATCCATCACAAAGTAATTCTTTTCCCTCCAACTACAATTATTTGCAAGGAAACATTTTAAGTGAAGAAGTTTTTTTAGAACCAAGGGCAGTAGATACAATGCTTGTTGTAACGAGGCATCATGCAAACGGTTCAACTTTTAAAACAGAAGAAAAATTAGAACCTGTTACGGGTCCGTTTTTAGCTATTCCTTTGCAAATAGAAACAATGAAAGAATTGTTTTGGGATAAATTCTATGACACTGAATTTTCATCAGAGGAACTTTTTAAGGATTATTTTAGAGGTATTATAGTAAAGGCGCAAGGGGAAGATGGTTCCATGGTCCCTTTAACCCTATTAGGTCAAGCAAGTGTTGATTTTTATTACACCATAACAAGACAAGAAATAAAAGAGGGAGAAGACGTTTTAACGCACAAAGACACGGTACCTTCAAAATATTCTTTTCCCTTAGCAGGTGTGAAAAATAGTATTTATGCGATGTCCCCTGCTACTACTCCTCCTCCAGATAATAATTTTCTAATACAAGGAACTGCAGGTACTATGGCTTCTATAAAAATTAAAGGCGTTAGTCTAGAAAAGATTAAACAAGAAGATTCAGAAAACCCTATTTTAATTCATCAAGACAAAGATTCTAACCAAGACGGTTATTTGGATCTACAAGAGTTAGCTTCTATTAAGGATGAAACAAATAATAACCTCGGTTTGTTGGTTAATGATGCAATGTTGAACTTTTATGTTAATCAAACAGTTAACCCAAATTCGTATATTTTGCCACAAAATTTATTGCTTTACACAACTGATGCAGAAGATAGCCCAATCCAACTTTCAGATACTTACAGAGAACCAGATTATTACGGAGGTAATTTGTTGTTGGATGAACAAGATAATCCTGAGAATTATTCGTTTAGAATTACGGACCATATAGCGAATGTGATAAACGGTAATTCATCAGATAATAATCCCTTAATTTTAAAAGTTTACAATCCCACAGATGATCCAACAACGAATGGGGTTTTAAATATTAATGTATCAACCTATAATTGGAATCCTAGAGGGGTTACTTTGTTAAATAACGACGAACAGTCTCATGGAACCAAAAGAGCGGTGTTACGCTTAACATATTCAGAGAGAAAATAGAAAAAACAAAAAATTATTATGTGTGGAATAACGGGGTATATAGGGTACAGAGATGCTTATCCTATTGTTATTAATGGTTTAAAACGACTAGAATATCGAGGATATGATAGTGCTGGTATCATGGTTTATGACGGAGAGCAAATACAATTGTCTAAAACCAAAGGTAAAGTATTTGATCTTGAGGCTATTGTTTCTAGTGATGGAGCAAAAAAGGAAGGGAAAATAGGAATAGGTCACACCAGATGGGCTACCCATGGTGTGCCAAACGATGTAAATTCCCATCCACATTTTTCGCAGTCTGGAGATTTAGTTATCGTTCATAATGGTATAATCGAAAATTACGATACTCTCAAGAAAGAATTAGTTGCTCGAGGATATACTTTTCACAGTGATACCGATACTGAGGTATTAATTAATTTAATAGAGGAAGTTAAGAAAACAGAGGGCTGTAAGTTAGGTAAGGCTGTACAATTAGCGCTTACTAATGTTATTGGAGCTTACGCAATTGCCGTTTTTGACAAGACAAAACCAAACGAATTGGTCGTTGCTAAATTAGGAAGTCCAATAGCGATTGGAGTTGGCGATAAGAACGAGGAGTTTTTTGTAGCGTCTGATGCGTCTCCATTTATAGAGTATACTAAAAATGCAATTTATTTAGAAGATGGAGAACTTGCTATTATAAAAAAAGATAAGGGTATAAAAGTTCGAAAAATTGATAATGATAAGGAAATTGATGCCACTATTCAAGAACTTCAATTAAATTTAGAGCAAATAGAAAAAGGAGGTTACGACCACTTTATGCTGAAGGAAATACACGAGCAGCCTAAAGCGATTGTCGATACGTATAGAGGTAGAATGCTAGCTAACGAAGGAGTAATTCGTATGGCAGGGGTTGATGATAATTTATCTAAGTTTTTAAATGCAGACCGAATAATTATTGTAGCCTGCGGGACATCATGGCATGCAGGATTGGTTGGAGAGTATCTTTTCGAAGACATGGCAAGAATCCCTGTCGAGGTAGAATACGCCTCTGAATTTAGGTATCGAAACCCTATAATCACCTCGAAAGATGTTGTTATTGCGATTTCACAATCGGGCGAAACTGCAGATACGCTTGCTGCTATTAAATTAGCAAAGTCTAAAGGAGCATTTGTTTTTGGTGTTTGTAATGTCGTTGGTTCTTCGATCTCGAGAGAGACCCACGCGGGAGCATATACCCACGCAGGACCAGAAATTGGAGTTGCTTCAACAAAAGCATTTACAACGCAAATAACAGTTCTTTCTTTAATTACATTAAAATTAGCACAAGCAAAAGGAACCTTATCTACTTCCACAATCAACGGGTACTTACAAGCCTTACAACAGATTCCGAATCAGGTGGAGAAGTTATTGGCTATAGACCCTCTGGTACGTGATATCGCTGATGTATATAAAGAAGCTACAAATTGTTTGTATTTGGGTAGGGGATTTAATTTCCCGGTTGCTTTGGAAGGAGCACTGAAATTAAAAGAGATTTCTTACATCCACGCAGAGGGTTATCCTGCTGCAGAGATGAAGCATGGCCCTATTGCTTTAATTGACGAAAATATGCCTGTTTTTGTTATTGCAACAAGTAAAGGGCACTATGAAAAAGTAGTTAGTAATATTCAAGAAATAAAATCGAGAAGTGGTAAGATTGTTGCTATCGTAACAGAAGGAGATGTAACGGTTAGAGAAATTGCCGATCACGTTATAGAAATACCAGATACTGACGAAGCTTTTACACCTTTATTAACAACAATTCCATTACAACTTTTATCGTATCACATTGCAGTGATGCTTGGTAAAAATGTAGACCAACCAAGAAATTTAGCTAAATCTGTAACTGTTGAATAAGTAAAAAATAGATAATAAATAACGCAATAAAGCTTTTAGATATTTCTAAAAGCTTTATTTTTTCTCAAATGTTACGTACACTGGAAAATGGTCGGAATAACCACCTTTATACCATGGACCTATGTAAGTTCGCAGAGGGCTTCCTTTATATTTTCCTTTTTGAATTTTCATCCAAGGCTTTTTAAAAATACTAGCTTTTTGAAATGCAAGACTACTTTTTTCATTAAAAAAATTTCTAGATAAAATGATTTGATCAAATAAATGCCATCTACCATAGTAGTTTAGAGATCCAGAATTTCTCTGGTGTAAGTCTTCCATCGGATTAAAAAAGTCTTCTTTTACCAAATAATCTTTTATACTTTCACTAGAGGGGTCATCGTTAAAATCGCCCATTATAATGAATTTTGGATCTGCTTTTTCATTTGCTTTTATTTCTTGTATTTTTTGTCGCACAAAAGTAGCGGCTTCGACACGTCTTGCGTTTGTTTTTGCCTTGCCCTCTAGCCTCGATTGCCAATGATTTACGAGTATATAAACTAAATCACCATGCAAAACACCTTTAACTTCTAATAGATCTCTGGTATAGTCTCGTGTGCCGTCTTCGTCGTAAAAATGAAAGGCATGTGTTTTAGAGGACAGTACGGTAAACGAGTCATATTTATATAACAAAGCCACGTCCATACCTCGTTCGTCCAAAGACTCAAAATGTATAAATTTATACCGATGCTCTATTAAATTCGGATGTGCTGTTAAATCTTGTAAAACTTCTGCGTTTTCAACCTCAGCCAATCCTATAATTGCAGGAGGTGTAGCTGTGCTATTGGTTCCTATTAGCGATACGATAGAGGAAATATTTTTTAATTTTCTAAGATATTTTCTTTTCGTCCAGTGTAATTTCCCTGTAGCAGTAAATTCATTATCATTGGTATACGGGTCATTTTTTGTGTCAAACAAATTTTCTACATTATAAAATGCTACAGTAAGGAGGTTGTTGTTTTTATTTTCACACATTAGTACAGCTAAATTTTGCACAAGTTACAAACTATAGCAACATATTCATAACGTGCAATTCTATGTTTTTATCATTAAATTCTATTTTTTGTAAAAGAATTCGAAAAATATGGCCGAACAAGGCGATTAAATTCCATACTTTTTACAGCTGCGATATACAGTATGCAATATGAAGCGAATATAAATAGAGTATCGAATTACAAAAACATAACCTCTTTGCAATATTTTAGTAATATTTTTTTGTTTGTTGAAGAACAGTGTTTTATCATATTTGTATAGAATTTAATCATACAAATTCACTAAAATAAATCCTATAAAATTTAAAAAAATGAGAAAATTATTTTTATTTATTCTGCCATTACTCCTTAGTGTAACTGCATTTGGAACTAATGAAAACCCTGAAAAGAGGGAAATGAGATCTACTATTGTAAAACTTTTAGGAAAAACAAATTTTACCATTGAGGAAGAACTTAGCACAACAGTTGTATTCGTTATAAATAAAAAAAGTGAGATCGTTATTGTAGACATTCAATGTTCAAATACTGAAATTTGCAGTTTTATCAAGCAAAAACTAAATTACAAAAAAGTAAATGTTAAACAATTAAAAGAAATAGAGGTCTATAAAGTTCCTCTTCGGTTTTCTAGAAATCACAAAAATTAATTAAACAACCCCACTAATTTGGGGTGTTTTTTATATTTTTTGAACTGTTTTCTTGATATAAAATGTAAATCTTAGTAGAGAGGTACGTCTTAAT
The DNA here is from genome assembly GCF_002954385.1 of Tenacibaculum sp. SG-28. Taxonomy (GTDB): domain Bacteria; phylum Bacteroidota; class Bacteroidia; order Flavobacteriales; family Flavobacteriaceae; genus Polaribacter. The sequence goes on along the minus strand of NZ_MQVY01000002.1, from coordinate 316,403 downwards.
ATTTTGTACTTTTGCTGCATATGATAGAAACAAGAAAAGCGATATCAGAAAAAGCGGTTTTAATAGGTATTATTACCCAAACGCAAGATGAGGAAAAGTCTGAAGAATACCTCGATGAGTTAGAGTTTTTAACTGCCACCGCAGGAGGTACTGCGGTAAAGCGTTTTGTGCAAAAGTTAGAAAAACCAAACCCCAAAACATTTTTAGGTTCCGGAAAATTAGACGATGTAAAAGCGTATATAAATGTACACGATATTGGTACCGCAATTTTCGACGATGAATTGTCGCCTGCACAATTGCGAAATATTGAGAAGGTTTTGGACTGTAAAATTCTGGATAGGACCAATCTTATCCTCGATATTTTTGCCAAACGAGCACAAACTAGTTCTGCAAAAACACAAGTAGAATTGGCCCAATACCAATATTTACTTCCAAGATTAACTCGTCTATGGACACACTTAGACAAGCAAAAAGGAGGTATCGGTATGCGTGGTCCTGGAGAAACAGAAATTGAGACCGATAGGCGAATTATTAGAGATAAAATCACCCTGTTAAAGAAAAAATTAACAACCATTGACAAACAAATGGCTGTGCAAAGAAAAAATAGGGGAAAGATGGTTCGGGTGGCCTTGGTTGGTTATACCAATGTTGGTAAATCTACTTTGATGAATGTCATCAGTAAAAGTGATGTTTTTGCTGAAAATAAATTATTTGCAACATTAGATACCACGGTTAGAAAGGTTGTTATCAAAAATATTCCTTTTTTGATGACCGATACGGTAGGTTTTATCAGAAAGCTACCTACGCAATTGGTTGAATCTTTTAAGTCGACTCTAGACGAGGTTAGAGAAGCAGACTTACTTTTACATGTTGTGGATATCACCCACCCAAATTTTGAAGATCATATTGCATCGGTTCATAAAATCTTGAGTGAAATTGATAGTGCTAACAAACCAACTATTATGGTTTTTAATAAAATAGACGGTTACACCCATCAAATTATAGAGGAAGATGATTTGTTAACGGAAAAGACCAAAGCTCATTATACTTTAGAGGATTGGAAGAAGACTTGGATGAATGATTTGCGGCAAAATAGTGTGTTTATTTCTGCTTTGGATAAGCGTAATTTGGAGGAATTTAAAGACGTCGTATACGATGCCGTAAAAAGTATTCACATACAGAGATTTCCGTATAATGATTTCTTATATCACGAATAGATTAGGGGATTTTAACGGTTTATGATGGTGAAATCATTGCCGTGGTTTATCCTTGTGAATAATTTTTATTATATTTGGTAAAAATCCAAAAGGCAAGAAGGCCTAGTTATTAACATTTTAATCCCCCAAAATAATGACAAACATACCCTATGAATTTGTAAAAAGTATTCCTATTTACAAACCAAACCTAAAGATTAGCTTAGTTTACATTTCGTAGTTCTCAGCACTGAGAACTAATTACTGTAATTTTATTAAAATTTCACATGCGTACAATACGCCTATAACAACATTTTACAATAGCTGTTGTTGTTTTGTCGTCTTTTGTAGTTACAGAAATTCTACTAATGTTATGAAAAAATTAATGCTAATTTTATGTGGTTTCTTTTTCGTAAATATGATTTTTGCGCAAGAGATATGTACTTCCGAAGAGGAGGATTCCGAGCTTAATGAGGTTTCTAATATATCCAAGTGTTCGGTGGTAGGAAATGCTGTTCCTAAAAATGGAACATTGAAAAATTCGTCTAAAGTTATTGTGGTTTCGAATAGAAATAGACAAAAGAGACGAAGTTTAATCTCACAGAGAGCAATCTCTCTGTCGGAATTAGAAAAGGCTGATATAGTCTCGTTTGACACTTTAAATAAACTGCATGCGCTGGAGTTGTTTGATGTTAAAAAATCGGTATTAGCAGTGAATGCTGTTATTTTAAATAAAAAGTCAAATATAACCATTCCCTTTAATGATGTTGAACAAATACCCCAATTTAAGGAATGTGTTTCTAGCACTAATGATGTAGTAAACTGCTTTAATTCTCAAATGGAAAGTCATTTGATTTCGAATATAGTATACCCTAAAAAGGCTTTACATCAGAAAGTAGAAGGTGATGTTTGGGTAAGTTTTATCATAACAAAACAAGGGACTATCGAAGATATTAAAACCAAAGGGCCAGATTTAAGTGAACTATTGCAAGAAGAAGCAGTTAGGGTAATCAAATTATTACCTGAATTTGTTCCTGGATCACATAATAATGTGACAGCCAATGTGAGTTTCAGTTTTCCAATCAATTTTAATTTACAAGATTTTACCGAGGATTAAAAATGAGAATCGATTAATGAATTGAAGTAAATTATACGAAAGACAGTTAGTAAAATTACTGTCTTTTTTTGCTTTGAAAAACCTACCGTATAAGAAGTATATTTTGGTTCTGAAAAATCGTAAGCGCTCAATTTGTAGCCGCGATCATATTTTGGTTGTAGAGGTTATTTTTTATATTTGTCTTTCTTTGTAATTATGCTTAAAAAAGTAGAATATATGCATCCATTTCATTTAGCCATACCCGTAAACAATTTAGAGATATGTAGAGCTTTTTATAAGGATGTTCTTGGATGTGATGAGGGTAGGAGTGCCGCACATTGGGTCGATTTTAATTTCTTTGGACATCAATTAGTTATTCATGAAAAATCTGCACCAGAGACCAGGGAAAATACAAGTACTAATTTTGTAGATGGGAAAGATATTCCAGTTCCTCATTTTGGTGTCGTTTTATCATGGGAGGAATGGATAAAACTTTCGGAAAATTTGAAGGCAAGAAATATCGCATTTATTGTGGAGCCCTACATCCGTTTTAAGGGACAAGTAGGGGAGCAAGCGACGATGTTCTTTCTCGACCCGGAAAACAACGCCCTAGAATTTAAAGCGTTCAAGGATCAAAATCAACTCTTTGCAAAATAAGGCCAATTATTCGGTGATTATACTTAGCCGACATAAGGTGGTTATTGCAATTGTTGAAAGTTGAAATCAGATTTTATAGGTCAATACTGGTTTTAGTTCATTTTTCGAAAGACTTAGAGAAATACTTTCGTTAAAAAATCGAGAAAGGCCGCTTCTTCCGTGGGTTGCTAAGGAGATTAAATCCACTTTTTTTTCTTCCGAGAAATTTAGAATTCCTTTTTCTACGGAAGTGTCACTGTAGATACAAATCGAATAGTTTTCCAGATCATATTTTTCTGTAAAGGTCTCTATTTTTTTCTTCGATATAGCCGTGCTTTCAAAGACTTGAGGCGTATTTATTTTAAGCAAATAGACTTTTGATTTAAAATACTTGGCAAACGTAACAAATTTTGAAAAGGCTTTGTTTTCGTGGCTATCAAAAGAAGAAGCAAAAACGATTCTTTTAAATTTAAAATCTGTATTTTCTTTTTTGGTTACTAAGACTGGGATATCCATACTTCGCACTGTTTTTTCGGTATTGGAACCAATGATTATTTCTTCCAATGCTGTATGACCTCTTGAGCCCATAACGATCAGGTCAATGTTGAATTTTGTGCAATAGTCTTTAATTCCTTGAAAAGGGTTTTGAAACCGAATAGCGTGTTTTACCTCAGAAATCTCTGTAAAGTATTTCTTTTTCAGATCCAATAAATTGTCTTTAACTTTTCGAATGTACAGCATGCTTTCTGGAATGCTAAAATTATTTCCAGAGCCCATGTCTATAATTCCTGTTGGTAGTTCAACCATGTGTAGCAAGTGCACGTTAGCATGTGTTTTTTTTGCTATTTTTGAGGCTAGGGAACAGGCGTATTTTGAATGTTTGGAGAAATCAATTGGAATCAAGATATTTTTCATAAGGAATCATTAAAAATTAAGAGGGATTTACACTTAAATATACGAAAAAAATAAAGAAAACCAATTTGTGTGTTTGGTTAATAGTTGCTATATTTGCACAGAATTTAAAAGAGTTATTGATGAGGGGGACATTTGTCCCCTCTTTTTATACCTAAAATGAATCAGGAAAAAGTTAAAGATTTATTACACGAGGCCTTAGACTTAAACCAATCACTTTTTTTGATTGATTTGCAATTTTTAGCAAACAGTAAAATTAAAGTAATTGTAGACGGAGACCAAGGGGTGCCCTTGAGCGAATGTGTGCGCATTAGTAGGAATATAGAACACAATCTCGATCGTGAAGAAGAAGATTTTTCTCTTGAGGTTACAACTCCTGATATCGCACATCCACTCCAAAACAAACGTCAGTATAAAAAGAACATTAATAGAATACTAAAGGTTAAAACTGAAGTAGAAGATTTTGAAGGTACCTTGTCTGAGGTGACAGAAGATACCATAACTTTACAATGGAAGGTTAGAGAACCTAAACCAATAGGTAAGGGAAAACATACTGTAGAGAAGTCAAAAACATTGCGGTATGAAGATATTAAAGAAGCTAAAGTGAAGATTATATTTTAATTTAAGATAGTGAGATGGAAAATATTGCGTTAATCGAATCGTTTTCAGAATTTAAAGATAATAAAAGTATTGACAGGGTAACACTTATGTCTATTCTAGAAGAAGTTTTTAGAGCTGCTTTAAAACGTAGATTCGGATCGGATGAAAATTTTGACATTATTATAAATCCGGATAAAGGGGATTTGGAAATTTGGAGAAATAGAGTGGTTGTTGCCGATGGGATGTCTGAAGATGACAACGAAGAAATCGAATTAGCGGAAGCAAGAAAAATTGAACCGGATTTTGAAATAGGAGAAGACGTTTCTGAAGAGGTAAAATTAGTAGATCTTGGAAGAAGAGCAATTCTTGCCTTACGTCAAAATCTTATTTCTAAAATACACGAACACGACAGTACGAATATCTTCAAGCAATTTAAAGATTTAGAAGGCGATATTTACAGTGCAGAAGTGCATCACATCCGTCATAATGCAGTGATTTTATTAGATGATGAAGGGAATGAAATAGTATTGCCAAAAAGTGAGCAAATTAGATCGGACTTTTTTAGAAAAGGAGATACTGTTAGAGGCGTTATTAAATCTGTAGAATTACGCGGTAATAAGCCGACGATTATATTGTCTAGGACAGCTCCAAAGTTTTTAGTAAAATTGTTTGAGCAGGAAATTCCAGAAGTTTTTGACGGTCTAATTACTATAGAGGGCGTAGCTAGGATTCCTGGAGATAAAGCGAAAATAGCCGTAGATTCATACGATGATCGTATTGATCCTGTAGGTGCTTGTGTTGGAGTTAAAGGGTCTCGTATTCACAGTATTGTAAGAGAGTTAGGGAACGAAAATATCGATGTAATCAACTATACTAAAAACGAACAACTTTACATTTCAAGAGCCTTGAGTCCTGCAAAGGTAGTTTCTGTTGATATCAAGAAGTACGAGGAAGAAAAAGGCGGTAAAAAAGGGAGAGTGAACGTTTTGTTAAAACCAGAAGAAGTATCTAAAGCTATCGGACGCTCAGGAGTTAACATTCGTTTAGCAAGTGAACTAACAGGTTATGAGATAGACGTACAGAGAGAAGGTTTAGAAGAAGAGGATGTTGAATTGACAGAATTTTCTGATGAAATCGAAGCTTGGGTAATCGACGAGTTTAAAAAGATCGGTTTAGACACCGCAAAGAGTGTTATTGAAAAAGATGTTTCAATGTTAGTGCAAAGAACCGACTTAGAAGAAGAAACAATATTAGACGTGCAGCGAATTTTAAGAGAAGAATTCGAAGCATAAGCTGAATTATCTTGTACCTTTAAACGTACAAAATACTTTATAAAAATATAGAAAAAGAACATAACTATAAGTTTTTTATAAAGTGTGTTTTTTAAAAAAATAGAATAAAATAATTTATGGCTGAAGGCAACAAATTAAGACTAAACAAGGTTTTAAGAGAATTAAACATCTCTTTAGATAGAGCTGTAGAACACTTAGCTAAAAAGGGTTACGAAGTGGAGGCACGTCCTACAACAAAGATTTCTGATGCAGAGTATCAGATTCTTCTTGATGGTTTCCAAACAGATAAATCTAAGAAGGTTGCGTCGAAAGAGGTAAGTGAGGAGAAGCGAAAGGAAAAAGAAGCAATTCGACTTGAGCTTGAGGCTAAGCAAGAGAGGAAACGCATAGAAGATGAAGCTAAAAAGCAAGAGGTTTTAAAAGCCAAATCAGCAAAATTAGAACTTAAAACAGTAGGTAAAATTGACATCAATACTGGAGAGGATGTTGTTGAAAAGCCTGTTGAAGAGACTACTTCTGAGATAGCAGATAAAGAGGTTAAACAAGAGGCTAAGGACGAAAAAGAACAGTCAGTTACCAACGAAACTGTACAGGATAAAAAAGAAAAGCCCCTTGTTTCTTCGACTGAAAGTCAAGATAAAGTAGCCGAAGTCAAAAAGGAAACAGAAGTTCCAAATTCGCAAACTTCACAAAGTGCAGACGACATGAATAAAAGTTCTGTCTCTAAAAAAGAAATTGATAAAGCGGTAGCGCAAAGTAATTCTGAAAGAGTTAAGAAAGCTGAAAAGTCAAAACCAGTTGAAAAAGCCACTGAGGTAACCGCAGAAACTGCAGAAAAACTCAAAACACAGTATAAAAAACTAGACGGCCCTAAGATTACTGGTCAGAAAATTGATTTAAAGCAATTTGAAAGACCTAAAAAGAAGAAACCTGAAGCAAAATCTGGTGGAGTAGGCAAAGATGGAGATAAGAAAAAGCGTAAACGAATTGTAAAACCGAATACGGCAGGGACAGGAAATACTTCAAGACCTTCCGGACAAGGCAATAATCGTGGTCCAGGACAAAACAGAACAGGTGGCCCTAACAGAGGTGGTCAAAACCGAGGCGGACAACGAGGACGTAGACCTGTTGTTCAAAAAGAAGAATTAACAGAAGCACAAATTCAGAAACAAGTTAGAGAAACTCTTGAAAAATTACAGGGTAAATCTAGCAAAGGTAAAGGTGCAAAGTATCGAAGAGATAAAAGAGACCAACACCGTCAACAAGTTGAAAAAGATTTACAGGCAGCGCAAGCAGAAAGTAAAGTACTAAAAGTAACGGAGTTTGTTACTGTAAGTGAAGTTGCTACCATGATGGACGTACCGGTTACCAATATTATATCTTCTTGTATGATGTTGGGAATGATGGTAACAATGAACCAACGTTTGGACGCGGAAACGCTTGCAATTGTTGCGGAAGAATTCAACTATACGGTAGAATTTGTTGGTGCAGAAGTAGAGGAGTCTATTGAAGAAGTGCAAGACAATCCGGAAGATTTAATCACTCGTGCTCCGATCATTACTGTAATGGGACATGTAGATCACGGTAAAACTTCCTTGCTTGATTACATTCGTAAAGCGAATGTAATTGATGGAGAATCAGGAGGTATCACACAGCATATTGGTGCATACTCTGTTAGTGTGGGAGATCAAAAGATTGCATTTTTGGACACTCCCGGACACGAGGCCTTTACCGCCATGCGTGCTCGTGGTGCCCAGGTGACAGATTTGGTAATTATTGTAGTAGCTGCAGATGACGATGTTATGCCACAAACTAAAGAGGCAATTTCTCATGCACAAGCAGCTGGGGTTCCTATTATTTTTGCAATAAATAAAATTGATAAACCGAATGCGAATCCGGATAATATCAAAACGCAATTATCTGCTATGAATTTACTAGTAGAGGATTGGGGAGGAAACATTCAATCGCAAGAAATCTCCGCTAAAACAGGGCAAGGTGTTGACGAGTTGTTAGAAAAAGTATTGCTAGAGGCAGAAGTATTAGAGTTAAAAGCAAATCCTAATAAAAATGCCAATGGTGCTGTAGTTGAAGCCCTATTAGATAAAGGTAGAGGATATGTTTCTACCATCCTTGTACAAGCAGGTACACTTAAAATAGGAGATTATTTACTCGCTGGTAAACACAGTGGAAAGGTAAGAGCGATGTTTGATGATAAAGGAAACAAAGTTAAAGTTGCCGGACCGTCTACCCCAGTTTCTATTCTAGGGCTTGATGGTGCTCCACAAGCAGGAGATAAATTTAGTGTATTCGATGACGAACGTGAAGCAAAGCAAATAGCTGCAAAACGATCACAATTACAACGAGAACAATCGGTAAGAACACAGAAAACACTTACCCTAGACGAGATAGGTCGTCGTATTGCACTTGGAGATTTTAAAGAGTTAAATATCATATTAAAAGGAGACGTTGATGGTTCTGTAGAGGCATTGACAGACTCTTTCCAAAAGCTTTCGACAGAGGAAATTCAAGTTAATATATTACACAAAGGCGTAGGTGCAATTACCGAGTCGGATGTATTGTTAGCTTCCGCTTCCGATGCGATTATTGTAGGTTTTAATGTTAGACCACAAGGAAACGCTAGAACCGTTGCAGATAGAGAGGAAGTAGATATAAGAACATATTCTATCATTTACGATGCTATAAACGATCTTAAAGATGCAATGGAGGGAATGCTTTCTCCGGAAATGAAAGAAGAAGTACTCGGTAATGTAGAAATTAGAGAGGTTTACAAGATTTCTAAAATTGGAAACATTGCAGGTTGTATGGTAATGACCGGAAAAATAACTAGAGATTCTAAAATTCGAATTATTAGAGATGGTATCGTGGTTCATGATGGTTTATTAGCTTCTTTAAAACGATTCAAAGATGACGTTAAAGAAGTGAAAAAAGGATACGATTGTGGTCTTCAAGTTAAGGGATATAATGATATCAAAGAAGGAGATACTATCGAAGCCTACACGGAAGTAGCTGTAAAGAAAAAATTAAAATAGAAATACCAAACCCAAAAAGGCGCTATTAAGCGCCTTTTTTTGTAGTGTATACAACTGTAGGAATCGAAAATATAAACGATTACTATTTTGTTAATCATAGTTTCAAAGCTAGCAACCTACTCCTTGAAATATTTGTAACTAGATAGTCAATGAAGGAATACGAGAAAACTTCGTAATCTTGGTGGTATTGTTTGGTTAAGCGTTGTGGAGAAAGAACATCTTCTGAATTTTGATCTACAACTCTCCATATCCAGCCCATAGGTGTTGCATACAGGATAGCTAAATGTTCATCCTCGTCCTCTTCACAGCGGTCATAACCATTATCTTACAATTCTTGTAATTCTTGGATAAAAGATCCTTCATCTAATACGCAAAAGACATTAGAGTATTTTTTAGCAATCGCATTTAATGCAATTTCATTTTCACCGTACTTATTTTTAGAATTTTAAGGAAATATCCACTATACCGTGGTAACTTAATATTATTTATTTAAAATTGAAAGTCTTTTACAATAGCCCTAGTGGTGCTAAGGTATTTATTGGAAAGGAGAAAAAGCTCTTAATTATGCGTTTTCCTTAAAGCTGTTTTAAAGGAGTTCTCGGTACAAATTATACAATGCCTTTGCTTCGATCTTGGAACTCCAATTGTTATTAATTTCACTTTCAGCATTAATACCGACATAAGGTAGTTTAGTAGTGATTAAGTCTTTTAAAATAGACGCTAATTCTTGACTATTTCCCACATCAAATAAATACCCCGAGTGTCTGTTTTGTATAATTTGCGAATGAATTCCGACATTTTTTGTGGCTATTACAGTTTTTCCACAGGCCATAGCTTCTGCGCATACTAATGAAAAGCCTTCTGTAAAGGAAGGAACAACTACAATTTTAGAGGCTTGATAATACGAGACTATATCTAAAGTTTCATCGATAAAATATACTTGAGTGGAAATGCTGTTCCTTACTATTAGGTCTTGCAGTACCTTTAAAAATTCGAAGTCATCAACTTTACCTACGATGGCTAGAGCCCAATTTTTATTATTTTTTAAAAGATCAATACTTGCTTTTACCAATATTTCTTGCCCTTTATCCTCTCGAATTCTTCCGGCACACAAAATAAAGTTTTCCTCCGTTATAGTAGAAATAGTAACGTCTTTTTTTGAAAAACGTCTGTATTTACGCCGTGCGGAATTTTTTTGTTGGGCATTTGCAGTTGCTCACTCATGGCGTTTGTAAGCGTGACTACGGCGTCTGATTTTCGCAATAGAAATAAGGTTAATGCAGACGGTTTTGTTGCAGCATGTCTGGTTGTAACCAGTTTAAATTTTGCTCCAAGTAGTCTAAAAAACAGCATTTTTACAATTTCATTATTTCTGTGACAATGCACTATAGAGGTGTTTTTTGAAAAAATAATTTTTTTAAAATTCTTTTTACCAAGTATTTTTCCCGCTATGCTATAGCCGTATAAATGCACGTTACAATATTTTTGTAAAAACGGAATTATGTTTTCAATACTTCGTGTAACCCCTGTTCTTCGGTTATGAAAATGTGTATGTATGACTTCGATTTTAGAATTCATTTAGGAAAAACGTCTTTCGATTATTTCTATCAGTCTTTCTTCATATGCTTCTTTGGTAGACCATTCGTAATCTGGTTTTACCATTTTACTAATAAACTTTTTTGCTTCCTTTTCCGTTTTAAAGGTATTTAACTGAGAAATAACCCTGTTGAAATCATTTTGATTACCCTCGAATAGATGTTTTACAAAGGCAATTCTATCATTTAGCCCTATTTGGATAGTTTTTTGTAATTGGTCATTTAAAGATTTTACTGGTGATGCTTTTTCAAAAAGATTCGCCATTACATCAACAGGTAGGGTATCTTTTAACTCATCGTCTAATGTGGGTGACTTTCGTTCTCCTACATCGCTAACATCATTTTTGAGGTTTTTTGAATCGCCGAACATTAATTCCTCTAAGGCATCGAAAGGTTGTTCTTCAATCTCTTCGGTGCTCGAGTTTGCCTCTATGCCTTGTTTCTCTTTGCTAATTTTTTCTTTCGAGATATTCGATGGCATATCGTCTTCATTGTCTAACTCCAATGGTTTCTGCACAGAATTTTCGACCTCCTTCGTATCCTTAGGCATTTCCGTTTCCTTTTGGATTGATTGGGAGGAAGTAGTACTTTCTTCTTTTATTGCATTATTCTGTGCTAATTTTTTTTTGTTTTCAGCATCTATAATTTTTTCAATTAGCTCCTCTTTGGTAACCGAAGTATTAGGTGTAGTTGAAAGATATTCATCCACATAAGCTAAAACAGTTAATTTTTCGTATACCTCATATGCTTTCTCTTTTAGGCCTAACACATCTTCCTTGTTTTTCATCTGTAGTATGCTATGTGCTAAACTAGTTAGGTCTGCTGCTAATTTTTTGTGCATAAGTTGTTCTCTCTTTTTAAATAATGCTATTTAATTTTAATAAATTTGCTCTTTCAACCGAAAGTAAGACAAATATCAGTAAAAGCGTTTAAAATTACGAAATGTTTCTTGAAAATACAGTAAATCATACAGAACAATTTGGATGGATTGAGGTAATTTGTGGTTCTATGTTTTCTGGTAAAACAGAAGAATTAATCAGACGCTTAAGACGTGCAAAATTTGCGAAACAGAGGGTGGAAATATTTAAGCCAACTGTTGATATCAGATACGATGACGAGGAGGTAGTTTCTCATAACGAAACTAGAATTAGATCTACTCCAGTTCCTGCCTCTTCTAATATACGATTGTTAGCCACTGATGTAGATGTAGTTGGTATTGATGAAGCGCAATTCTTTGACGATGAAATCGTAGCAGTTTGCAATGATTTGGCAAACAGAGGGATACGGGTAATTGTGGCCGGATTAGATATGGATTTTAAAGGAAATCCTTTTGGCCCGATGCCTGCTTTGATGGCTACTGCAGAGTACGTAACAAAAGTGCATGCTGTTTGTACGCGTACCGGTAATTTGGCTAACTATAGTTTTCGAAAGGCCAGTGGTGAAGACCTAGTTCTTTTGGGAGAAACCCAAGAATATGAGCCTTTAAGTAGAGCGGCTTATTTTAAAGCGAGACAAGGTTCTGCAGAAGAAAAAGTAAAAAGGGATAATGAAGAATGAACATGTAACAGTCTTAGAGATTGACCAAAAGGCAGTATTACACAACTTAAACTACTTTAAGCAAAAATTAGCGGCTAATACCAAAATACTTGTTGTAGTTAAGGCTTTTGGTTACGGAACTACATCTGTTGCGATTGCTAAAATAGTGCAAGATCACGTATCGTATTTTGCAGTTGCTTATGCGAGTGAAGGAATCGCTCTACGAGAGGCCGGTATAAGCACACCTATATTGGTTCTGCATCCACAGATAGATAATTTGGAAAGTATTATTAGGTATAAGTTAGAGCCTAATTTGTACACTTTCCGAATTTTGGATGCTTTTTTAGAGCTAGCAGACAAGAAACCTTTATTGCATTATCCAATCCACCTTAAATTTAATACCGGTTTAAATAGGCTTGGATTTTCGCATGAAGACATACCCGCTATTTTGGCTGCTATTAAAAAATCTAATAATATTAAGGTGCAGTCCTTATTTTCTCATTTAGCAGCAAGTGAAGATGCTAACGAGCACGAATTTACAATAGGTCAAATAAATAATTTTGCCTATATCGTGCAGCAGATGTATAAACATTTAGGATACCAACCGATGTTGCATATTCTCAATACCTCCGGAATAGTCAATTACGCTAAAGCCCAGTTTGACATGGTTCGTTTAGGTATTGGTTTATACGGTTTTGGGAACGATCCAAAAGAAACAGCACAGCTTAAGAGCATACTTACATTAAAGTCTGTAATTTCTCAAATTAACACTATTGGACCAGGGGAAACAATTGGCTACAACAGAGCTTTTGTAGCTAGCAGGCCGACTAAAAGTGCAACCATTCCAATAGGACATGCAGATGGGATTTCAAGGAAATTAGGGAATAAAAAGGGGGTTGTATTTGTAAATGGTCAACCCGCAGCAATACTTGGAAATGTTTGTATGGATATGATTATGGTAGATGTTTCTAAAGTTCCATGTCGTGAGGGAGATGAGGTAATTATATTCCATACACAAGAACAAGTCGAGTATATGGCGCAACAGTGCGAGACGATTTCCTATGAAATATTAACAGCTTTGTCGCAACGCATCAGGCGTGTTGTTGTTTAGTTTTTTCCAATTAAGAAGCCCTCTCTTTTTAGAGAGAACTTCTTTTACAAATACACAATTACATTTTTTTAAACATGCTTACCTTTGTTCCAGCCGTTTTTAGAAAGGTATAATTCTCCACTCTCAACAGCGCCCTCTTCAAGGCTTGTGCCCATGGAATCATTCCACCTGTTCAAGTAGCCAAATAACGAGATTACCCCCAGCATTTCTACAATTTCTCCCTCGTTCCAGTGCTTGTATAATTCTTCTTTCATAGTATCATCTACCATGTTTGGAACCTGACTTGCAGCAAGGGAAAAATCTAGTGCAATTCGTTCTGCGTCACTAAAAGCAGGATGTGTTTTGTATTCCCATATATTGTCCAATTGTTCTTGTTCGGCACCATATCGTTCTGCAGCTCGAATTGCATGTGCTTGGCAATACCTGCATCCTGTTGCATTACTCGAAACCCATGCAATCATTCTTTTAAGTGCAGAGGTAACCCTCCCTTCGTTTGCCATAACCGCTTTATTTAGGTTAATAAAAGCTTTTGAGATTGCAGGACGATATTGCATAGTTAATACAGAGTTAGGGCAAAACCCAAGTGTTTCATTAAAGAATGCTGCTAATTCTTTAGTTTCTTGATCGTGATCTGCAGCTAATGGTGTTACTAATGCCATTGTTGTTTGTTTTTAGTTTTTATTAATGTTTATTTACTGTAAGTTTGTAGATACAAACTATTGAATTATGAAGCCAATATGTTAGTTTCGGCTTAATAAAACCTATAAAATTAAGTAAAATATGACAAATAATAAAGTTAAAACCATTTGGAAAAAAAATATGCAGTTTGAGTCGGATAACCCAAGTGGACATAAAGTGCTGATGGACACCTCTGTAGCCAACGGGGGAGATGGGGAAGGGCTAAGCCCAAAAGCGATGATGCTCTCTTCTTTAGCAGGATGTTCTGGTTTGGATGTAGTCTCTTTACTACCAAAAATGAGAGTTTCGTTAGATGACTTTATGATAGAGGTAACAGGAAATCTCACGGAAGAACATCCCAAATTTTACGATAAAGTTTTTGTTGACTATCATTTTTATGGAACAAACTTGCCTGAAGATAAATTACATAAAATAGTCGCGTTATCCGTGGAAAAGTATTGTGGAGTTATGGAGATGTTTAGACAGTTTGCAGCAGTTGAAATAGCGGTTCATTTTCATAATAATTAAGATTGAAGAGTAGCTATGCGTTGGGTATTTAAAGATAAACCAGCAGCGGAAAATATCGATGCGTTGAAGCGTGTTTTAGGAGTGGATACTACTTTGGCTACACTATTGGTGCAAAGAGGTATCGACTCTTACGAAAAAGCAAAATCTTTTTTTAGACCTTCTTTGTCAGATTTACACGATCCATTTTTAATGAAAGGGATGCGCTTAGCTGTAGAAAGAATTAATTTTGCGATTCGCAAGAATCAAAATATATTAATCTTCGGCGACTATGACGTCGATGGGACTACGGCGGTTTCGTTACTTGCATCTTATTTGAAGGAAGAATATACCAATATTGCTACCTATATTCCGGACCGGTATAAAGAGGGGTATGGAGTGTCGTATGAAAGTATTGACTTTGCGCGAGACAACGATATACAGCTTATAATTGCTTTAGATTGTGGAATTAAGGCAATAGATAAGGTTGCTTACGCCAAAAAGTACAATATTGATTTTATTATCTGTGATCATCACAAGCCTGGCTCAAAAGTACCAGATGCTGTTGCTGTATTAAATCCTAAGCAGGAGGATTGTACCTATCCGTATACTGAATTGTGTGGTTGTGGAGTTGGTTTTAAATTAATTCAAGGATTGCATCGAGATAAAGGTAGAACCCAAGAAGACCTAATCCCTTATCTAGATCTTGTCGCAACGGCTATTGCAGCAGATATTGTTCCAATTACAGGGGAAAATAGAATTCTTGCTTTCTATGGATTACAAGTGATTAATACCAATCCTCGAAATGGTATAAAAGCGTTGTTGCATCAGGTGCAAAAACAAGAATTTACCATTACGGATGTTGTGTTTATGATTGCTCCAAGGATTAATGCAGCCGGAAGAATTATGCACGGTAATTTTGCGGTAAGTCTATTAACCGAGTTAGATTTGGAAACTGCTAAATTAGAGGCGAAAAAAATTGAAGAGTACAATACTAGTAGGAAAGATTTGGATCGTAAAATGACGGCTGCCGCCCTGCAACAAATAAAAAAAATAACGAGGAATATCGATTTACTACGGTAGTTTGCGATGAAACTTGGCACAAAGGTGTAATAGGTATTGTTGCTTCAAGACTAATAGAAACTTACTATAGGCCTACTTTAGTTTTTACAAAAAGTGGAGATAAACTTGCGGCATCTGCTCGGTCAGTAAAAGGTTTTGACGTCTACAATGCTCTGGAAGAATGTTCGGAGTTTATCGAGCAGTTCGGAGGACACAAATATGCAGCTGGTCTTACTATAGCCCCAGAGAACTATGCTTCTTTTAAGAGTAAATTTGAAGCCGTGGTGTCTAAATCTATACCAAAGGAGTTACAAACCCCAGAGATATGTGTTGATGCTATTATCGAGTTATCGGATATCACTCCAAAGTTTTATAGAATTTTGAAACAAATGGAGCCTTTCGGACCTGAAAATAGAAAGCCTGTTTTTATGACCGAAAATGTTAGAGATAATGGTTTTGGAAAGCAAGTTGGCAGTGATAAAAGTCATTTGAAATTAAATCTATTTTACGGTGCCGAGAAGCGTACCTTTGGTGCCATTGGATTCGGACTAGGTACTAAGTTAGCCATTGTTGCAAATGATTTTGATATTGTATACTCACTGAGTGAAAATACATGGAATGGGAATACTTCAATGCAATTAGAATTGAAAGATATCAGATAACTATTTAGAATTATTCTAAATTGATTATATTTGCTCGACAATTCAATTGATTATGGAGAGCATACATAAAATTTACGATAACACTATTGGAATTTCCTTTCGATGGAAAGATATTAAAACCAACTTAACACAGATAATCTTTAGAGATACTGGATTTCATCTAAGCGAAGAAGAAATGGAAGTTTTTATAGATAAAATAGCGGATGCCAAAGTACAAAAACAATGTAAAGGCTGCAATACGTCAAAAGAATGTAGGTCTGTATTACTGCAAACTCCGTCAAATAAAGTTAGCATGGCCGTTTCCTATGAGGAGCTCAGTCAAATTGAAGATTTAATGCGAGGAACTTTATTTCAAATTCGAATGAATAATTACTTAAATGATTTATGTAAAAATTAAAAGAGCTTGCCCAGCAAGCTCTTAATTTTATTTTTCTTTAATCAAATAGGTATAAACAGGGTAGTGATCGCTATATCCACCAGTGTATTTCCCGTAGGAGAAGCTCCGAAATGGATATCCTTTGAATCGTCCTTTTTTCTGCGTTATAAAACGTTTGTTAAAAATCATAGCTTTAAACATTTTATAACTTGAAAACTCTTTTTTATTTTTATTTAGTAAGGGAGAGGTTATAAGAATTTGATCAAATAAGTTTATGTTATCCCGGTATACTAAGGTATTCATACCTCTTCGAAACATGTTTTCATAAGGGTTATAAATGTCACCATCTTCCACATCACTCTTTTTAGCTTTTGTCTTTAATACTGTCTTAAAGCTTGAGTTATTAGGGTCGTCATTGAAATCTCCCATAATTAAAACCTTAGGGTTAGGGTCGCTTTCTTTTATCTTTTCAATAATTTGCGTGACTTTATAGGCTGCCTTTTCTCTAGAAGGTCTACTTTTTGCCTCCCCACCTCTTCTGGAAGGCCAATGATTTACAATTACGTGAATTAATTCATCGTCTAAATAACCAGAAACTAGTAGGATATCTCTGGTGTAAACTTTGCGATTTTGTGAATAAATATTAGGATTAAAAGCCTCAAAGTGAATTGGTTTAAAATAGCGTGGTTGGTACAATAAAGCCACGTCAATTCCTCGCTTATCTGGGGAGTCGAAATGAATGATTTCATAGCGTTTGCTCTTTAAATTCTCTGATGTGGCAAGATCTTCTAAAACTTTTTTGTTTTCAATTTCAGCAACACCTAAAATCGCAGGGCTCGTATTTGCTTTCTCTTTTCCTATTTGACTTATAACGGAACTGAGTTTTTCTATTTTATCCCAGTAAACTTTTTCTTTATCTCCTTCCATTTCCATAATAGGACTGGCCTCGTCGTTTTTTTCCGTATCGTTAACGGTATCAAACAAGTTCTCTAAATTGTAAAAAGCAGCAGTCCTAATTTTATAGTTGCCTTGTTGCTCTTGTGCATAACCATTTGTCAGTAATATGCTTAGCACAAAAAGTGAAATAATTTTCTTCATCTATTAAAATTTAATTATGCAAAAATAATAGAAAAATTAAACTTAAAATCTTGTTTTGTGTTATGTATAACAATAATTTAATATTGAAACCCTTCTTTTTTCGTAGTTTTTACGCCCTTTTCAAATTAATTTGAAAGGGAGTAAGAATAATAGTTAGAACCAATATGTTATGAGAAATTTTAAAGAAACATTGTTTGTGTTTTTGGTACTTAGTTTGAGTATGAGAGCCCAAAAAATTGTAAAAGGTATCGTTATTAATGGCGATTCCGAAAATCCTTTACAAAATGTTTCTGTTAGTATTAAAGACAATGAAATTGCAGTATTAACAGATCTTAATGGTGCTTTTACATTAAATAATATACCTAATGGAAGGCAATTTGTAGTGGTTTCGTTGGAAGGTTATGAAATGCAAAATTTTCCGGTACAAATGTCAGGAGAAATTATTGATTTAGGCATTATTATGATGTACGAAGATCTCTCCGAAGATCAGGATTTAAGCACGATTACGCTTACAGATGATGAATTAAATGATGATACCAGTGCAGCAGACAATATATCTGGCTTGTTGCAAGCATCAAGAGACGTTTATTTAAGAACTGCTGCTTTTGAGTGGGGCGGTTCGTTTTATCGTATCCGTGGAGTAGATTCTGAGAATGGAAAAGTTTTAATTAATGGTGTAGAGATGAATAAGCTCTACAATGGTCGCCCGCAATGGAGTAATTGGGGTGGTTTAAATGATGTTTTACGAAATCAAGAGTTTAGTAATGGGCTTACCCCATCTAATTATACTTTTGGCGGTGTTTTAGGATCTACGAATATTAGTACACGAGCATCGGAGTATAGTGAAGGAACCAGAATATCTTATGCTGCTTCGAATAGAAGTTATGTTAACCGTATTACGGGGACCTACACTTCAGGACTTATGGAGAAGGGATGGGCAGTTGCAGTTTCCGGAAGTAGAAGATCTGGTAATGAAGGTTATGTTGATGGAACTTTTTACGATGCGAATTCTATATTTGCTTCATTGGAGAAGGTTTTTAATGACAAGCATAGTTTGAATTTAACGCTAATTGCGGCCGAAAATGAAAGGGGTAAAAATTCTCCAAACACCCAAGAAGTTTACGATTTAAAGGATATCAAGTACAATCCGTACTGGGGCTATCAGAATGGAAAAATGAGAAATTCTCGTGTGCGTAGCATTTACGAACCAATAATTATGTTAAACCACTACTGGAACGTTTCGGAAAACACCGAGATTTCTTCCAATTTTTCGTACCAGTTTGGAAAGATGGGTAACAGTAGAATTAACAATAATGGGGCACGATTGGTGGATGGTATTCCTATTGGTGGTGGTTCTAATCCAGATCCAACCTATTATCAAAAACTACCTAGTTATGCTTTGGGTAATGGTACTGGAAACGAATACGAATTATTACAGCAGTTTTTAAATGATGGACAGTTAGATTGGGACGAAATGATTCGTCAAAACCTCTCTGGAACAGAAAGCACAAATTCAAAATATATCCTTTACGAAGATAGAACCGATAGCAAGCAGCTTACCGCAAACGTTATTGTATCTTCTGAACTAAATGATAATATAACTTTAAATGGTAAAGTACAATACATGCAAGTAAAGTCGGAAAATTTTGCGAATGTATTGGATTTATTAGGAGGTTCTGGTTTTCTGGATGTAGACACTTTTGGAGCAACACAAGAGCAAAAGCAAAGTGACTTAAGAAACCCCAATAGAATTGTTACTGAGGGCGATCGATTTGCTTACAATTATGATTTTAATTCAGATATTTATAACGCTTTTTTACAGGTACAATTTAAATACAACAAATTTGATTTTTATCTTGCAGGAGATGTTTCAAGAACAACACACCAAAGAGAGGGCTTATACCAAAACGGCTCTTTCGCTGATACCTCTTTTGGTAAATCAGAGAAGTTAGACTTTACGAATTTTGGCGCAAAAGCCGGTTTTACCTATAAAATTTCAGGACGTCATTTATTAGATTTCAATGGAGGGTACTTAACCAAAGCACCTACTCTAAGAAATTCATTCTCAAATCCACGTGAAAACAACGATGTTGTTTTAGACATTACAAGCGAGAAAGTAATGGCATTTGATGCTAGTTATATTTTACGATCACCGATTATTCAGGCAAAACTTACCGGATACTACACAGGAATTTCAGATGCGACTGAAATTTCCTTTTTCTTTGCGGATGGTGTAGGAGGAGATAGTAGTGCTTTTGTTCAGGAAGTATTAACGGGTGTTGATAAGCAACATTTTGGTGTAGAGATTGGTTTAGAGGCACAAGTAACACCAACGATAAAGTTACGCGGTGCGGCAAATATTGGACAGTATACCTATAATAACAATCCTAATATTTACTTAACTTCTGATGCAGGTTTTGCATTGATGCCAACGACAAGTTATTTAAAAGACTATAAAGTAGCTTCAGGACCACAGAAATCCTATTCTTTTGGTTTTGAATATCGCGATCCGGATTATTGGTGGATTGGTGCAACTGCCAATTATTTAGACGAGACCTATGTAGATATTGCTCCTTTAAAGAGAACAGAAAATTATGCGCTAGATTCAGACGGACAACAATTTGCAGACTACGATCCAGAAATTGCAAGAGAATTACTTGCACAAGAACAATTTGATAATTATGTCGTTGTAAATGCCGTAGGGGGGAAATCGTGGAAAATTGGGGATTATTATGTTGGATTTTTCGCGAGTATCAATAATATTTTAAACCATAAGTACAAGTCAGGAGGTTTTGAACAAGGTAGAAATGCAAATTACAGAACGGATAAAGCAGATGCTGATTTGGATACACCTGTTTTTGGAAATAAATATTGGTATGGCAGAGGTACCACATATTTCATGAATGTATATATAAGATTTTAAGTAAAAGTATAATACTAAGTATTAATAAAAATGAAAACAAAAAATATTTTTAGAATTGCATTTTTAGCATTTATAATGGTAATTGCTAATGCGTGCGTAGATAACAACGATTATAGCCTTCCGGATGTAAACGTTGAAGAGCCAGATGTTACTGTTACCAATACCCTTCAGTCGATCAAAGATGCTTATCCGGGGTTTGGTGTTGTTGATTTTAGTGAAGTAAATAATGGTGGAGAGATGGTTTTTGAGGGGTACGTTGTTTCTAGTGATGAAGCAGGTAATATGTACAAAGTTTTAAATATTCAAGACAAACCAGAAGATCCAACTGCTGCTATTCAAATAGCCGTTGACGCTACAGATTTATACACTTTTTATGAAGTAGGGAGAAAAGTGTATGTGAAGCTTTTAGGTTTAGCGATGCACGAGAACAATGGAGTTTTAGAAATTGGGCAAATTAATGGATCGGATGTAGAGCGAATTTCAGTAACTGCCTTCAAAGAGCATATTTTACGTTCTTCGGAAGTCGCTACTTTAGTTCCTCGAGAGCTAGCAAGTATTAATGACATCAATGAAAATCACATATGCATGCTTATTCAGTTGCAGGATATTCAAACGCAGGAAAAAGGGCAGACTTATGCAAATATAGATAATACGTTTTCTGTAAATAGAATTCTAAAGAGTTGTGCAGACAATACTACTATAATTATGCGTAATAGTGGCTTCTCTGATTTTAAAGCGGAGTCTATGCCAGAGGCGAAAGGGACCTTAACTGCTGTAGTTGGCACCTATAGAAACGACTTACAGCTTTTCATTAGAGATACACGAGATTTAGATTTTACGGGAAATAGATGTGATCCATTATTCGAAGAAAATTTCTCCGCCAATAACTTTGACCAATGGACTATTCAGGATGTGGAAGGAGACGAAGCTTGGGAAATTGTTAGTTTTGGAAATCCGGCACCTAGTGCAAAGATCTCCGGGTTTAATAGAGGACCACAAGACAATGAAGATTGGTTAATTACTAAGGCTATTGATTTATCTAATGTATTGGGAGATGTTGTATTTACTTTTGATAGCGTAAAGCGATATTCAGGACTAGATATTGAAGTGTATTATTCTACCAATTACAATGGTGGAAATCCTAATGATGCAACCAATACCTGGACTAAGCTAAACCCAACTTTAGATACGAATACAGGTAGTTGGTCTTCTTGGACTGATTCTGGTGAACAAGACGTGTCAGCAGCAGCAGGAGGTAACTTATTTATCGCATTTAAGTATGTTTCTTCTGGAGTAGGTGCAGCAACATTTGAGATTGATAATATTCGCGTAATAGCAAAGTAAATTTATTTTTCATAGAAAAGAAGCCGAGTTACTACCAACTCGGCTTTTTTATTTACTAATATTTAGATTGTTATTCGTATAATTTTCTAGATATTTGAAAGGTATTAAATTTTAGGAAATGACTTCAGCAAAGCGAATAACTCGCGCTTTTTTACAGGCAAAAAAAATAGAACTTAAAGAAGATTCTAAATTTATCTTGTTTTCCGATTGTCATCGAGGAGATAATAGCTTTGCGGACGATTTTTCTCGAAACCGTGCCATTTATCATTTTGCATTATCTAGTTATTTGGAGAAAGAATTTACCTATGTAGAGCTTGGAGATGGTGACGAGTTATGGGAAAATAACTTTGCAGATATTTTTAATGCAAATAAGGATATATATCTTCTGTTGAAACAATTCCATGACAAGGGTAGATTACATTTCATATGGGGTAACCATGATATGAAATACCGAAAAAAGAAGGCCATAGAAAAGAATTTTGATTTTTATTTTGATAGTGCCGAGGATCAGAAAAAAGAGCTCATGCCCAATCTCGACTTTTCGGAAGCAATTACTTTAACGAGAGAAGACGGTAAATCTATTTTTCTTTTACACGGGCATCAGGCAGATCCTTTTAACTATATTTTTTGGAAGTTAAGTAAATTTTTAGTCCGTTATCTTTGGCGACCTTTACAAATAATTGGAATAAAGGATCCTACAAGCCCTGCCCAAAACCATAGAGAGCTAATAAAGGTAGAGAAAAGATTACAATCATGGGTTAGACAAAATAATAACCAAATGCTAATTGCGGGGCATACGCATCGTCCTAGATTTCCTACAAAAACCGAGGCACCTTATTTTAACGATGGGAGTTGTGTGCATCCGAGATGTATTACAGGCATAGAGATAGAAAAAGATTGTATTACACTCGTGAAATGGTTTTTTGAGGCCAATGCAGATGGGTTAATGGAAATAAAAAGAACTGCTTTAGAGGGGCCAAGCAAGTTACACGAATACATGTAAAAAATACCTATCTTATACCTGTAAATTCAAGATAATTTAGGATATTCGCTACGTTAAATATAACATACACGTAACATTACCTTTTGGTTATGTTGTTACTTTTGCAAAACTTAATTAGAGAGAAGAAATGGGAGATCCGTACATTTTAATGTTGATAGCGCTAGCAATTCTTGCTATCGTTGACTTGGTGGTTGGTGTGAGTAATGATGCTGTGAATTTTTTAAATTCAGCTATCGGTTCTAAAGCCATAAAAATTCGAAATATAATGCTAATTGCTAGTGTTGGTGTTTTCTTTGGTGCGGTTACTTCAAGTGGTATGATGGAAGTGGCACGAAAAGGAATATTTAACCCAGGGATGTTTGTTTTTCAAGACATTATGTTCATTTTTATGGCGGTTATGATTACCGATATTCTATTGTTAGATGTTTTTAATTCTCTCGGAATGCCAACCTCTACGACGGTATCCATTGTGTTTGAATTACTCGGTGCTGCAGTTTGTATCTCCTTAATAAAAATTTCTCAAAACGAGGCACAAACCATTTCGGATATTTGGAATTACATCAACCACAAGAAGGCAGTAGAAATTATTAATGGAATTTTACTTTCGGTAGTGGTTGCGTTTTCAATTGGTGCCTTGGTTCAATTTGTTTCGCGATTAATTTATTCCTTTAATTTTGAAACTCGACCTACCTATATACATGCTTTATTTGGAGGGTTTGCCATCACAGCAATTACCTATTTTATTATAATTAAAGGGATGAAGGGAACCCCTTTTTATGCAGATATCAAACATTTAGTAGAAGGGAATACCACCTGGATTATACTTGGAAGTTTTGTGTTGTGGAGTGGCTTGTCGCAATTCCTTATTGGTGTCTTTAAGGTTAATATTTTGAAGCTTATCATAGGTGTAGGAACTTTTTCTTTAGCAATGGCATTTTCAGGAAATGATCTCGTTAATTTTATCGGTGTACCAATTGCGGCATGGAATTCTTATCAAGCTTGGGAAGTATCAGGGGTTGCAGCAACAGAATTTTCTATGGGTATTTTAGCGAACAAAGTTCCTTCGAATGTTTGGCTTCTTTTATTAGCAGGAGGAATTATGGTTGCTACCTTGTGGACTTCTAGTAAAGCGAGGAATGTAATTAAAACAGGTATTGATTTGTCAAGGCAAGGAGAAGGGCATGAAAAATTTCAACCAAACCCAGTTTCCAGAGTCGTAGTAAGAGCGGCCATGGGAATTAACGCCGGATTCGCATATATATTACCCAAAGAAACATTGCAATACATAGATTCAAAATTTCAAAAACCAGTAATTTCTTTACCAAAAGATAAAACCTATGAAATGCCAGCCTTTGATTTGGTAAGGGCTTCGGTCAATCTGGTGGTAGCCGGAATTTTAATTTCTATTGCGACGTCTATGAAGCTCCCTCTTTCAACAACCTATGTTACTTTTATGGTAGCAATGGGTACCTCACTTGCGGACAGAGCTTGGGGTAGAGAAAGTGCGGTGTATAGAGTAGCAGGGGTAATCAATGTAGTAGGAGGTTGGTTCTTAACGGCAATTACGGCATTTATTGTGGCTGCAATCGTTGCATATCTCATCAGTTTTGATAAAGTAATGATTCCAATATTACTTCTTGTAGTTGGTTTATTGATTGGTAGAAATACGATTAGACATCGTAAAAAGGCAAAAGAAGAAAAGAACCAGGTGTTTATGGAAAGAGCGGAGTTAATCTCTATAAATGGTGTAATTAATGAAAGTTCAGACCACATTGCCAGTGTCGCGAAGCGAATCAATAAATTGTATTCTAGTGTAGTAAATGATTTGGCTAATCATGATTTAGTTAAATTAAGAAAGACCGATAAATACGTAACCAAATTGAATGAAGAGATTGATAGTTTGAAAGATGGCGTTTTTTACTTTATAAAATCTTTAGACGATACCTCTGTTCAGGCAAGTAGGTTTTACATATTAATTTTGGGTTATTTGCAAGACGTTGCCCAATCTATTAGTTATATCTCAAGAGCAACGTATAAACACGTGAACAACAATCATAAAAATCTTAAAAAGGGTCAGTTAAAAGATTTAAAAAGTATTGATAATAAATTATCAAAAATACTCGAAGATGTTGGTGTAATTTTTGAAACCAAAGACTTTGATAGCCTAGTAACAGTTATCGAAGATAAAAAGGAACTTCTAAAAGAGGTATCGAAATCTATTGAAAAACAAGTAGAGCGTATACGAACAGATGAAACAAGTCCTAAGAATACTACCTTATACTTTAGTATTTTAATTGAGACCCAAGATTTAGTTTCTGGCTTAATGAGTCTTCTAGAAACTTATGAAGAGTTTTACGTGAGTACTAAAAGTGTGATTTCTTAAAATTAACTTTGTTACTAGTTTTATTTTTTTAATTAAGTTTTAAAATAGGGATGCATGGCATCATAGAATAGTGTATTTCTATATTACTTAGCCTTTACGCTTTGAATTTTTAGTAGGCCTAAATGATGCAGTCTAATGAAGTATAGCATATTGTAGTAGCTCAAGATGGAGTCTTTTAGTATAGATAAATAGCCCTCTCCATTTTATATGAGTGTAGCAACTACTTTTAGTAATTAGAATATATTTCTATTATTTTTATTACTCCAAAGAATTCAGGAGTTTCTTGCCTTTTTTGAAATAATTATTGCAATTTCATTATGTAGAGAAATTAATAGAAAGTGTTACATGGCTAAAGAACAAAGAAAGAAGTTCCGATGTTAAAAGAAGAAAATTTTAATACTCAAAAGCAATTTGTTTGTCGGATTAGTTCAGTGCAAATATTTTTTGTCTTTACTCGTAATGTATGGTTGCGTTGTAGGGTTAGATTTATTGTAGCAGTTAAATTTTTTGAATACAGTATGGTAATGTTCCAAAATACCAATCTTAAGTTGGTAAAGATTTCTGAATAAATAAAAAGCAGTATTCTAGAGTAGAATACTGCTTTCTTTACCAAGTAAGTGTCTTTAAAGCATGGTTACTTTCCCGGTTGTTAGAGAATATACACCGCCTACAATCTTGATTTCTCCTTTATTTTCCATGTCTTTCAAAATAGCACTTTTTTGACGAATTCTGTCCATGGTCAATTTCACATTGTTTTCAACTGTTTTTGCAACAAATTCACTATTGCTAGAATCGGTTACTCCTGCTACTTGTTCTGCTGATAATTTTGCCGCAGGAATAATATTGTCTAGCATCGCCGTTATATTTCCCAATTGAACACCATCACAGGCAGCTTTAACAGCACCGCAACTTTCATGTCCTAACACAAAAACTAATTTGCTTCCTGCTACGGCACACGAATATTCCATGCTACCTAAAATATCTGTGTTTTCAAAATTTCCTGCTACACGCGCTACGAAAACATCTCCAATAGTTTGATCGAAAACCATTTCCACGGGTACTCGAGAATCAATACAAGACAAAATAACTGCCTTAGGGAATTGCCCTCCTGTTGTTTGTTTTACCAATTCGGTAATTTCAGATGAAGATACATTGTTGTTGGTGTATCTTGCATTTCCTTCTAATAAATCTACCAATACACTCTCCGGAGTAAGGGCATTTTGAACTTCTTTTGAGATCGCTGTATTTCTCATCGTTATTGTTTTAGGTTATTAATTATACGCATTATTCTGTTGTATCCATTGCAAACAATTTTGGAAATTAGAAAACACGAATTCTTCCCCAACAAGATTTGGGAGGATTCCGATTCGTTCCATCATATTCCTCGGTTGTCTTTGCAGATTGACAAACAGTATGGTTTTATTTTCTTTTTTTAAGTTTAATAGAACATCTTCTAGGGCGTATAAGCCAGATTGATCTATATATTGCATTTTGTCTAGTCTAATTATAATCGTAGTTGTTGTGGCAGGGATTTGTTTTATCAATTGCTGAAAATCACTGGTAGACCCAAAAAACAATGGTCCATTAATGTGTTTAATGAAGACTTTTGAGAGCAATGCTTCTGGAAATGATGCTTCATCTTCCCACGCAGTTTCTTTGAGTGGTTTAACTCCAGATTGTTCGCCCGTCATATCGCCAATTTTTCATGAAAATATAGAGGCAATAACCAGACCAATTCCAACTGCATAAACGAGATTCCAGAATGTGGAAAGAACCATAACTATGAACATTATAACCACCTCAGAACTAAAGCGAATCGGGCCAATTTTAAGGTCTTTCGGTAGTTTTGGAATGGCTTTTAATCCTTTGTAATCCATAACTCCAATACCAACGGTTATCAAGATTCCTGCTAAAACCGCCGCAGGTATTTTAGAGGCTATGGGGCCTAGTCCGAGCAGAATAATTAACAATACAATTCCTGCAATCATACCCGATAATTTTGTCTTTCCTCCCGCATTTATATTTACTACGGTTCGTATGGTTGCTCCTGCTCCAGGAATCCCTCCAAAAATAGCAGTAATACTATTTCCAATACCTTGTCCTATGAGTTCTTTGTTTGGCTTGTGTTTTGTTTTGGTCATGTTATCTGCTACCACCGAAGTCAATAGAGAATCTATGGCTCCTAATAATGCTAAGGTCAAAGCTGTAAATATATATGGTGTGATATTGCTTAGTCTAAAACTGGAGAAAATTTTCATGTTTGGCATTGGAAACCCTCCAGGTATTTCTTCAATAGGGATATATTGTAAATTGAAAAGCAAGGCTATTGAAGTCATTACAACTAAAGCAACTAGGGTGCTTGGTATGGCTGTGGTGATTTTTTTGAATCCATAAATAATAACTATCGTACCTATAGCTAAGAGTAGTTCCAACCAATTTATATTTTGTAATGCTCGTGGTAATACGTTCAGGGTTCCTGCTACTCCTGATGCTTTTTTGTTTGCTAAGGTTTTACTTTCCTTGAGAATCTCTTCGTTGGTTATAACTTTTCCTTTTTCAATAGCTGCCTCAAAATCCTCTAAAACTAGTGCGTTTTCTGAGGACTCCTTTTCTAGAATTTTCGTTAGGATTATTTCTTTTGCTTTTGGTTTAAATTGTGCTACGAGTTCTGCATCCTCCTTTGCATAATATCCAACAGCTGGAAGTATTTGTGTGATAAGTATAATAATCCCAATGGCAGTCATAAATCCAGATACGACCGGATAGGGTATGTATTTTATGTATTTTCCAAGACCAAATAAACCTAAGGCTATTTGAAAGATTCCAGCTAATAAAAAAACCGTTAAAATGGCGGGCAATGCTTTGGCTACGTCGCCATCATTACTAGCGATCAGACCGCCAATTAAAACCATACTTACTGCAGTCATCGGTGCTGTAGGACCCGATATTTGCGTGGCAGTACCGCCAAATAATGCAGCGAAAAAAGCAATAAATATCGCGCCGTATAAACCAGCACTAGGCCCTAATCCTGAGGATACACCAAAAGCTAAGGCCAATGGTAAAGCAACAATTCCAGCAGTAATACCTCCAAATAAATCTCCTTTAAGATTTGTGAATAGATGTTTCATTTTTATTATTACAGGGAAAAACAGAAAAGGCTACTATTTTTTTGAGTACCTCTGTAAAGTCTCTGTTTTTTCGTTTCGATTACGTTTTAAATAAGTTATGGGTATCTTTTATAGTGTTGGACGAGCTGCGGTCTTTTATCGTTTTTATTACTAGGTATAGCTTTATGCATACATGTAAAATAGTGTCTGAATTTTAAAACATTGGACCAATTCTCGCTTCGAATTAACTTTTATGTTCACCCAATATAAATAAAGGTTATACTTTAGGAGTAACACTGTGTCTACCAATATAAAACTTAAAGCATTATAAATCAACAAAAACTGTACTGTCAGTCGTAGCTAGCAATACAGTTTTTGTATACTATGACCATAAACAATTCATGTTAAGCTGTCTTTGGTCTCAATTTAAAAAAATCGATAAAGCTTTCGGGGTTTTCTACAACTCCCCTTTCCGAATTTAATTTTATATTAATATTTCTCTCTTTTGCCTTAAAGGCAAAATCTTCTAATATTTCAATAATATCATTGTCTAGATATCTTGTTTTTCTAACGTCTAATTCTAGGTAAGTGTTCTTTGGAAGACTATCAAGTTCCTTCAGTATAGCTCCTTTGTTGAAGAAAGTTACTTCTTCTGCAAGGGTCATTTTAATTTTATGAACGCCATCACTTTTATCTTCAATGTGTAAGAAGTGTGAATTTTGGTAGCTTTTGTATAAAATAACGATGATGCCAACAAATAATCCCAATCCAATTCCTATTAGTAAATCTGCGAACACGATTCCGAGAATTGTAACAATAAACGGAACGAATTGTTTCCACCCCAATTTATACATTTGAAAAAATAAGGCGGGTTTTGCTAATTTATAACCTACGATAAAAAGTACTGCAGCTAAGGCTGAAAGCGGAATGTTATTTAGTAAGTTTGGAATTATTATTATCGAAATTAAAAGTAAAAACCCATGGATAATTGCAGATAATTTACTGCGGCCTCCAGACTGAATATTAGCAGAACTTCGAACAATTACTTGTGTAATTGGTAGTCCTCCGATCATACCAGAAAGTATATTTCCTGTTCCCTGAGCTAGTAGTTCTCTATTGGTCGGTGTTACATTTTTGTTCGGATCTATTTTATCGGTTGCCTCTACACATAATAGTGTTTCTAAACTAGCAACTAGAGCAATGGTAAAAGCAACAATCCATATATCCTTATTACCAATTGCTGCGAAGTTAGGAAAACTAAATTGTCCTAAAAAAGAATCTAAGCTATCCGGTACGGGTACATTTACCAATTGACTTGCATTTATTGCTAAGGCCTCGTTGTCTTTAGTAATCATATAAAAAACTATTCCAACCACTACTGCAACTAGTGGTCCTTGTACCAATTGAAATATTTTACCTTTTTTGGATAAAACTCTGTCCCATAAAATTAGAATCGCTAAACCTACTACCCCAACAATGGTTGATCCAAGACTAATGGTCTCCATAGAAATACTACCAGCTGCTTTATCATATCCAAAAACACCGGAACTTGTTTAATGATAATGATAATACCAATACCTGTTAACATTCCTTTTATGACAGAAGATGGAAAGTAATAACCAATAACACCGGCTTTTACAACGCCCAGTATGATTTGAATAACTCCTCCAATAACTACTGCTACCAAGAAGTTTTCATATCCACCTAAGGTACTTATCGCAGAAAGAACAATAGCTGCCAATCCTGCTGCAGGGCCACTAACTCCTATATTAGAGCCACTCAATGCTCCTACTACGATACCACCGACGATTCCGGCTATTAATCCTGAAAATAAAGGTGCGCCACTGGCTAATGCAATACCAAGACATAAGGGTAGTGCAACAAAAAATACCACTATACTTGCTGGTAAATCATTTTTAATTGTCTTAAACATGTAAATTAAGTTTTATCAACTCAAAAGTTGATTGTTTTTAAATAAATTTGATACTTGCTTTTGAATAGCTTTTACTGTCATTCAAAAAATTATTATAACTATTCAATAATCGAAAAGCGCAGATAGAAAACTGCGATGGGACCTAAAAAATTAGGTTGTAATACCTCACAGTTCTGGCGGGGGTGATTCTAGGGTAACATCTATAGAGGAAAAATAGCGAAATACATATATAGTTTCTCCTGAGAATTCCACTTGTTTAAAGAAAGGAAATACATTTTTAAATTGTACTATTTCTAATTCAAATTCTTCGGCATTTTCTTCCGAATCTGCATCTACTAATACATGCGTAGTATCTTCGGAAATATTAGATAATATTAAATAAGAAGGAATACCAATTGAAAGAACAATTGAGGTTATTAAAAAATGTATAATTATATATTTTCGCATAAACTTCTGTGAAAATATATATTATTTTATAATTTTTTGTTAAAAAAAGTAAAATTTTATATAATCACTTTGACTTCTGAAGTTTTCAACCACCCTATCTTTCCATCTACAAGTTTAATTTTACTCCATTCGTCAAGCGTATCTATAATTTTTACTTTCGTTCCTTCATGTAGTAAAAATATTTCTTCAGAATTTCGTGTTGGTTCATTTTTTATGGATGTTTCCTTTTCAAATACGATGGCGTATACAGAATTCTTATGGCTAGTAAATTGTGATGAGGTGATGTAGAGCGTCCCAGAAAGAGAAAGAACACTAATGCTAAACAACACAAAATATAATCGCTTTAGTGCAGGATTTACAGCGAAGTAATACAGGATAAACAATATCCCTGCAAGTATGGATAAAACAATACATATATAGGCCCAAGAATTATATGATATTGAAGCAATGTATTTCGAATGAAATTTTTGGAAGATATTTTTTGGCAGTTCTTCAATTCTGTCTAATGTTAGTTTTTTTGCAATTTCTAAATTATTTCTTGCATCATCATTTGCAGGGTCTATGGCTAAGGCTGTTTCGAAATTATAAATGCTACCGGGCACATTGTTCATCTTGTACAGACAATTTCCAATATTGTGATAAAGCGCCGATGAAATTTTACCTGTGGCTTCTATTTCTTCATACAGTGAAAGTGCATCCTCGTATTTACCGTTCTTGTACTCTTGATTTGCTTTTTCAAACAAGGCGTTTACATCTTGTCCAATTGCCATACTCGAAATCCCTAATGCTATTAGGATAATATACTTCATCATAATTGTTTGTCTAATTGGGTTATTACCTTTTGAGCCTTTTCTAATTCCTGACGCATCATCAAATTGTCAATTGGAGTATACCTTGCAAACTCACAGTTATTTAGTACTTCCATTAATTCGGTAATACTGGTCTCGCTAATTGCTTTGTTCTCAAGCATTGCTTTAATTTTGTCTTTACTTATGTCTGCTGTTTCCACTCTAAGTTTTGCTTTCAAATAATTGTGCATTGCTCGTTCAAGGGATTCGTAAAATCGTTCTTTATCTCCTAATTGTTTTGCAGCCACCGATAAGTATTTTTTAGCTAGTCGATCTGCTTTTCTTCTTTTATTTCCAAGTATATCTTTATTCCTTTCTTCTTTTTTTCTATGTGTAAAAACAACAATTGGTACGATGACTACCGGTAAAAGTAGTAGCACAAAATACCATGTAGATTTATAAAAATCGTCAGTCTCCAATGGTCCCAAGGAAGAATCAGTTTGTATGTACCTAAAGTTCGTTCCTTTAACTTCTATGTCTTTCTTTTTAATAACAGTATCTGTGGTATTTGTGCTCTCAGTAATCTCTTTCCCTTCTAGTACATCAACATATACGTCTTCTGAAGTTATGGTCTTGTACTTTTCTTCTTTTGGATCAAAATAAGAAAAAGTCACTGCAGGAATTTTATATTTTCCTTTAAATTCTGGAACCACAGTATAGTTGTCTGATATTGTTCCACTAATTCCACCATAGGAAATATTCACTTTTTCTTTTCTTTCTGGTTGGTATACTTCCAATTCTTTTGGTGTTTCAATTTTTGGCAGTTCAAATAGCTTTAAGTTACCTTTACCAGATACAGTAACCGAAATTTGAGAAGATTCGTTTGCTTTTAAAGCATCTTTATCTAGTCCAACAGCAAAGGAAAATTGTCCTACAGCTCCACTAAAATCAATGGGTTTGTTAGCTGTCGGTAATTCTCTCGCTTTAATTACCTTTTTTGCAGAAGAAAATTCTTTACGTACCCTTCTTTCTACCATATTTCCAAAAAAGTCTGATCTCCCTGTTGGCACACCTACAATAATATCCATTTTCATGGGGTCAATGGTTAGTTTACCAGATTTAGTTGGTATGAGGAGTGCTTTGTGTAAAACAGCATATCGGTATTTCTCACCGTTGTATGTACCTTGTTTTACGGAAGCTCCTTGGTTATTTAGTTCTTGATTCCAGAAGCCATTATATTGCGGTGATTCTGTTATCCCATTTTCATAAATAGATATGTTTTCACTAACATACAAACGGTACTCTACATATACACCTTCCCCTACATAGGGTTGTCCCTTGGATATTTCGGCAACTAAGTGAATATTTTGCGAGGCGATATAATCAGGGTCGTTTGGGTTTTTAGGTATTTCAACTGCATCTAAAACAAGTATTTTTACGGTATTCGAAGTTAGTATTTTACCCTCCATCTCGATGGTGGCTGGCCCTATGGTAATTTCTCCTTTTCTTTTTGGTTGTAGGATATAGGTATACGATTGCGAAAATGTCTGTTTACCGTTTATCCAAGATTGGCTTATAGATTGACTTGGACCTCCAATTACACTTACATTTTTAAAATTTGGAGCCTTAAAATTATCACCACCTTGTTTGTTAATCGTAAATTGAATTCTAAATCTCTGATTAATGCCAAGTTTATTTTTACTTACGCTTGCCTTTAACTCGTTTTCTTGCGCATAGGTCAGCAGTGAGAAGCAACTTAAGATGAAGAAGAAATAAAAATGTATATTTTCTTTAGTATTAAACATATTTAAAAATAATATTTTGAGACCGTTTAAGCTCTTTATTTTTTCAAAATCGAATAAGAGTTACCAATCTTTTTCTTGTTTTACTTTTTTCCCTTTCGATTTTTTTACGTTCATTTTCTTTTGCGTCTTTTTTTCTTCGTTATTAAGACTTTCCAACAATTGTTTCATTTGTTCAGGAGTCATTTTTCCTGGAGAAGGTTTCTGTTTTTGCTTTTCCTTGTTATCCTGGTTGTCTTTGTTGTCCTTATTATCCTGGTTGTCTTTGTTATCCTTGTTGTCTTTGTTGTCTTTGTTATCCTTGTTGTCCTTGTTGTCTTTGTTATCCTTGTTATCCTTGTTGTCCTTGTTGTCCTTGTTATCCTTGTTGTCCTTGTTGTCCTTGTTGTCTTTGTTATCTTTGTTATCTTTGTTATCCTTGTTATCCTTGTTATCCTTGTTATCCTTGTTATCCTTGTTATCCTTGTTGTCTTTATTCTGCTCTTTCTCCAATTCTTTTTGTGCTACTGCTAAATTATATCGTGTTTCATCATCATTTGGATTGTTACGCAATGCATTTTTATAGGCTTCCACAGCAGCGCCAAATTGTTTTTGTTCTAACATTGCATTTCCAATGTTGTGGAAAGCTTCTGCTTTTTCAATTTTATTTGTGGTCGCTTTGGTTGTTAATTCGTATTGTGAAATTGCTTCCTTAAAGGATTTGTTTTGGTACAAGGCGTTTCCATAGTTATAACTCGCTTTGTCATAGGTGCTATTTTGACTTAGTGCTTTTCTGTATGAAATGGAAGCTTCTTTGTAATTTTGTTTATTATATAGTTTATTTCCTTCACGAACAAAAGCACGTGCCTCTCTATTTGCTTGTATGGTATCTTTCTGAGCACTACATAGCAGTGGCATTAATCCAATTAGAGCGTATAAAAGTTTTGATATTTTAATTTTCATAACACTATCTTTTATTTTTTTCATTAAATAAATCGATACTTTTAATCCATTTTGTTTTTCTCTCAAACAAGAAAACATCTATGATAAGAAATAGTAATCCAAATCCTAAGAACCATTGAAATTGGTCTTTGTAGTCTGCGAATTGTTTGGTTTCAAATTCACTTTTTTGTGCATTTCCAATGATTTTTGTAATTTCATTTACAGGGGTGTCCGTTTTATTGCCATCTACATACGCTCCGTTTGCAATCCGAGCTATTTCCTTTAATATATTCGTTTTTCTTTGTGTAATTACTGTTTCTCCTTTTCGATCTTTCTTGTATCCAATTAATGATCCATCGACTTTCAGAGGAATAGGAGCACCTTTTTCAGTACCTACGCCAATGGTGTAAATTTTAATACCTTCGTTTGTGGTATTTTGTGCTATTTGCTTTGTTTCTTCTTGATGATCTTCTCCGTCGGAAATTACAATTAAGAATTTATTTGTTTGTTCTTCATTGTTATAATATGTTTTTGCTAGTTCCAAAGCTTCATTAATTGCGGTTCCCTGACTAGAGACCATATCCGGATTAGCGTTTTGTAAAAACATTTTAGCAGCTGCTTGGTCGGTCGTAATAGGTAATAATGGATAAGCATTGCCAGCATAAATTATAATTCCTATTCGGTCACTACCTAGATTGTCTATAATTCGTGAAATAATTTGTTTCGCTTTATCTAATCTGTTTGGAGCAATATCTTCTGCTAACATACTTTTGGATACGTCTAAAGCAAAAACAATATCCACCCCTTCTCTTTTTACTGTTTTTAATTTAGTTCCCATTTTAGGGTTTACTAAGGCAATTATTAAAAAGGATAATCCTAGGCTGAAAAACACCAATTTTAAAATTGGCTTAAAGGAAGATGTATTTGGAGCTAATTTTTCCAAAAGTTCACTGGAAGAAAAATTTTTCTGAGCTTTCTTTTTCCACCAAAACACAAGTGCATATATAACAAGTAACACTGGGATAATTGCCAACAAGTAAAAGTATATAGGTGCCTCAATTTTATACATATCAATGTTTTCTTAAATAAAACTTTTAAAAATTGTATTCTTTAAAATAAATTCTAGTAACAAAAATATTCCCGCCAAGAATACCCAAAAACGAAACTGTTCCGTGTAGTTGTAGTATTTAAATTCTTCTATTTTTGTCTTCTCTAATTTGTCAATTTCATCATAAATCGCTTTGAGTTTATTGTTGTTGGTTGCTCTAAAATACCTACCGTCTGTTTCTTTTGCTACAAATTTCAGTAAATCTTCATCAATTTCAACCTGCTGGTTCCTAAAAGAAATTTGTCCAGTTCTTGGATCTCTAGCATACGGAAAAGGAGCCATTCCATTGGTTCCAATTCCGATGGTATATACTTTTATATTGTTGCCTTTTGCTAGTTCTGTTGCGGTTTTAGGATCTACAAACCCTGCATTGTTTACACCATCTGTAAGTAAAATTATAACCTTACTTTTTGCTTTACTTTCTTTTAACCTATTTACTGCAGAACCAAGTCCCATTCCTATGGCAGTTCCTCCTTCTAATTGGCCCCATTTTATTTCAGATATAGTTCTTTTTACGATTGATTTGTCACTGGTTATTGGTGTTTGTGTAAAGCTTTCTCCGGCATATACCACGATTCCTATTCGGTCGTTTGGCCTTCTGTTGGTGAAATCGGTAGCAACTCTTTTTAAAGCCTCTAGTCGATTTGGTTTTAGGTCTTTTGCAAGCATACTGGCAGAAACATCAATGGCCATAACAATATCTATACCTCTGTTTGTTTTTGTCTTTTTACTAATACTAACATTTCTCGGTCTCGCCAATGCAACTATGATAGCCGAAAGTGCTAATAATCGCAAAACATAAAGCAGTGGTTCTAATTTAGTAACCCAAGATGTCTCTGCTGAAAATCCTTTCAGACTGGTTATTTTTAAAATTGCTTTATCCTTTTTATTGGTCAAAAATTTCCAAATAACGAATAATGGAATCAATACCAATAACCATAAAAATTGGGGTGTGTAAAATTCGAAATTACTGAACATTTTCCATTTGATTTTTTGAAGTTTTTGACATCGAAATTACTTTTCCCAGACCAATAGATAGTATTAAAATTACGGCTGCAGTAACTAGGATAAGTACTACTTTAGCAAGAGTATTTGGCTTTTCAATTACTGGCTTTTGCACAATAACCACCGGTGTGCTGTAACTCACTTCTGAATTTTCTTCTTCAAGAATTGGTTGCATGTTATTTATTATGTACTCTGCTATTTTTCTGTCGGAGGTAATGTCCTCTGCAAGCGGCTTAGCTTTGGCAAATTTTACGAGATCGGCTTGTTCAAAAAGCCGTTTTAATTTTTTTATGGTATCTCTTTCCGTTTCAATTACCTTGGCGTCACTAAAATCAAATAAACTTTCAATAATTTGATTGGTAGTTTGCTCTAGCGCGGGTACGTGTAATTCTCTTTCAATGTAATTTCTAACAATAGTCGTTAGTTCACTGTAATAGGGTTTTATTTTATTGTTTTGCCATAGTAGTTTAGCATCTAAAAGTTTAAGATTGCGCAAAGCTTCCTGGTAAGGAGCAAGTTTTGGTACAAAAGTTTTTACTTGGTCATCTTTTGATCTTTTAAGCGCAAAATATAAAGTAGTGAGCACGATGCTTATTAAAAGCAACGCTATTAGGACTATATTTTTGTAGTCGTCAAATTGATACGGTTCTCCTTTAATTCCCTTAATAGGGAATTTTTTAACCTTCGTTGTGTCAATTTTTACCGTAGCAACATTGATTAAAAGACTGTCTGTTTCGTAAACTTGATTTTTAATAAATATTTGCTGTTTAGGCACATAAAAAGCACCACTATCGAACCCAGTAAGTATGTATTTTTTTGAAATTGTATTTTTAAGCGTATCTGTTTTTAAGGAATCGATTACCTCTAAACCGTTTAGTTTACTTAATTTCGGAATAATTACATTTTCTGTTTCTCCTACCGATATCTTTATCTCAAATTGTTCTCCAATTCTAATGTTGGTAGTGTCTGCCTCTATCTTTACTAGCTCAGATTGTGCATTGCAAATAGATAACGTGGCGAGAAATAATATGTAAAATATAGTGTGTTTCATTGTCGGCTTTGTCTTTTGAACAAATGAATTCTATGCTTTTTGTTTAAAGTATCCCAGTAATTTTTTAACATAACTCTCATCAGTTGCCATGTTAATTACTCCAGCTCCGCTTTTTTTAAAGGTTGTCTTAAAATATGATTCTAAGCGTATTGCATTCGTTTTGTACTGCTTTCGAACTGCGGAGGAACTGGTGTTTACTAGTTGTACTCTTCCTGTTTCTGCATCTATCATTGGGACCATACCTAAATTGGGTATTTCCATGTCGTGCTTGTCGTAAATTCTTATTCCCGTGACATCGTGCTTGTTTCCAAGAATCTTCAGGGAATGTTCGTATGCTTCGTCCATAAAATCAGAAAGGACAAATACAATTGCTCTTTTCTTAACCACATTAGACACGTATTTTAGCGCCCCATTAATACTAGTTTGTTTGCTATTAGGGCGGAACTCTATAAGTTCACGAATAATTCGCAATACGTGACTTCTTCCTTTTTTAGGGGGAATAAAGAGCTCTATTTGATCTGAAAACAAGAGTAGGCCAACTTTGTCATTGTTTTGCGTTGCCGAAAATGCCAAAGTCGCTGCAATTTCAGTAATAGTATCTTTTTTGAACTGTTGCGATGTTCCAAAGAATTCTGAACCTGAAATATCTACCATCAGTAGCATGGTTAATTCTCGTTCCTCCTCGAAAACTTTAACATATGGCTCGTTGTATCTCGCAGTGACATTCCAGTCAATAGCACGGATATCATCTCCAAATTGATATTGTCTTACTTCAGAAAAAGTCATACCTCTTCCTTTAAAAGTAGAATGGTATTCTCCTCCAAAAATATGATTAGACAACCTACGTGTCTTTATTTCTATTTTTCGAACTTTTTTGAGTAATTCTTTTGTATCCATTAATTAGCTTAACCAATTTTCGGGCAATGGAGGTAAATCCAAATGTTTGTATTCAAAAGATTTTTCTATTGAAAATAATGGCACCTTTTTGATTGCGATATTTACATTGTTTTTTTGGGCGATTTTTTTGATAACATCTTCCATTTTTTGACTCTGCCCTAAAACTAAACTATTCATGATAATGTTAGACTCTGTCTGTAAGTCAAAACAATTTACATAGTACTTAGGCTCGTCATCTTGGTACACAATGGCTTCTGTAGATTTTTTTTCTGTTAATTCTAAAAATTCTTGTGTTCCTTTTAGTGTTTTATAAGTCGTTAATTTAAATTTTGGCATCTCTAGATTTTTTTAAAGGGGGCTAAAACTTCTAGCGGTGTTAGTTTGTTTTATTTGCTTAGGGTACTTGAACCTCGTTGATAATAGTGTTGATAATATCAACAGATGTGATATTTTCTGCCTCTGCCTCGTAGGTAATTCCGATACGATGTCTTAAAACATCGTATACAACAGCTCTCACATCCTCAGGGATTACATATCCTCTTCTTTTAATAAATGCATAGCATTTTGCAGCTTTTGCTAAAGAGATACTTCCACGAGGTGAAGAACCAAAACTAATTAACCCTTGCAGCTTTTCAAGGTTGTATTTTTCAGGGTACCTCGTAGCAAAAACAATATCAAGGATGTATTTTTCTATTTTTTCATCCATATACACCTCGTTTACTATGGCTCTCGCTTTTATAATTTGCGCTATAGATACTACAGGGTTTACTTTTTGGAATCCTCCACTTAAATTTTGGCGTAGAATAGTTTGTTCGTCTTGTAGTTTTGGATAGTCTATGACTGTTTTTAACATGAATCGGTCTACCTGAGCCTCTGGTAAAGGGTAGGTTCCTTCTTGTTCTACAGGGTTTTGTGTTGCCATTACCAAGAAAGGCTCATCCAGTTTAAAGGTTTCATCTCCAATGGTGATTTGACGTTCTTGCATTGCTTCTAACAAAGCAGATTGTACTTTTGCCGGTGCACGGTTTATTTCGTCTGCCAAAACAAAGTTGGCAAAAATCGGACCTTTTTTAATCGAAAAATCATTTTCTTTAATGTTGTATATCATGGTCCCAACTACATCGGCCGGCAATAAATCTGGTGTAAACTGAACTCTACTAAAACTACCTTGTACTGCTTTGGATAGGGTGTTTATAGCTAGTGTTTTTGCCAAACCAGGAACTCCCTCTAATAGAATATGGCCATTTCCCAGAAGGCCAATAAGCAAGCGTTCGATCATGTGTTTTTGACCAACAATTACTTTATTCATCTCAGCGGTTAGCAAATCTATGAAGGCACTTTCTTGTTCTATTTTTTCGTTAATTGCTCTAACATCTACATCCATGGTAAACTCAATTTTATTTTAGCTTTTTGTCTCACAAAGCTACAATATTAACACTTTTACATGTGTTAAAGTATGGTTAAACATAAAAATTCATAATACTTACAAAAAAAGTTGTTTTTTTTTATAAATGGACTAAAAATATGAGCTATGGTCTAATTTTTATTCATTAAATATAAGTGGAACTCTCTCAAGTAAGAAATAGATGTTCTTGAATAAAGGCAGTTAAATTAGTGGTGTTTTTATCGTGTTAAAGGACGAGAACTCTTTACTGTTAGATTTCGTGTTCTTGAAGGTATTTTTTCAAAGTTAGGGTGTCATTTTCAAATATCCCATAGGTAAAATAAACAATCCAATCGCCAAGATTAATATAGTCACTTTCTTTACCTAGGGAGATGCTTAGAGGAAGATGTCTGTGGCCAAAAACAAAATAATTGTATTGTTTTGTTTCTAATTTTCGTTTACAATACTGTACCAGCCATTCTTTATCCTCACCTAAAAATTTGGCATCCTCGTCACCAGATATAAGTTTGTTTTTCACAGACATGTATTGCCCTAGTCTTACTCCAAGATCTGGATGTAACCATTTAAACATCCATTTAAACAATGGAAATGTAAATACTTTTTTCATTCGTTTGTATCCTATGTCATTTGGGCCAAGTCCGTCTCCGTGTCCGATTAAAAAAGTTTTAGAATTAAGTTGAAATTCTTTCGGTTTGTGGTATACCGGAATATTTAATTCTTTTTCAAAGTAATCTTGCATCCATAAATCGTGATTTCCCACAAAAAAATATATTGGTATGCCACTGTCTCGAATCTCAGCTAGTTTTCCCAATACTCTAACAAAACCCTTAGGAACCACAGTTTTATATTCAAACCAAAAATCAAATAAATCTCCTAATAAAAAAATTACTCCTGCATCTTTTCTTATTTCTTCGAGCCACTTTACAAAGAGTTTTTCTCGTGGAAAACTTGCCTCAGGGGTAGGAGCGCCTAGGTGCTGGTCGGATGCAAAATAAACTTTTTTAGTATTTGGAATTTCGATTGTTGTCAAACTGAATAATTTTAGCAAAAATAAGTATTTTGACAAGAGTCTGCTCCGTAAAATTTTAGTTACATTTGTTTTTCGCCTAAATCTTTTTATTTGTGGATGTTTTTGACGATGTTTATTTTATGAGAAGAGCCCTTCAAGAGGCACAATTTGCCTTTGACAAAGGGGAGGTTCCTGTTGGTGCTGTAATTACGTTTAACAATCAAATAATTGCAAGAGCACACAATTTAACAGAGACCCTAAACGATGTTACAGCGCACGCAGAAATGCAAGCATTTACTGCTGCTGCTGATTTTTTAGGGGGTAAATACTTAAAAAATTGTACCTTATATGTAACCTTGGAGCCCTGTCAAATGTGTGCTGGTGCGAGTTATTGGACACAAATAGGAAAAATAGTTTACGGTGCAAGTGAACCTAAATTAGGATTTCGTGTTTTGCAGACAAAGTTGCACCCTAAAACTAAGGTTGTTTCCGGAGTTCTAGAAGAAGATTGTGCATTTCTTTTGAAAAAATTTTTTATTGAAAAACGAAATTTAAATTAAAAATTTCTGGTCAAACACCAAAAATATCCTTAGAGTTCTTCGTGGTAATTGCCACAATATCCTGATACGGAACCCCATAGATACTTACTAATTTATCGATTACTCTTGTTATATAGCTGCTTTCATTTCTCTTTCCTCGATAAGGTTTTGGAGCGAGGTACGGAGAATCGGTTTCCAAAACGATATGGTTCAAGTTAATCTCCTGTAAGAACTGATCGATTTTACCATTTTTAAAAGTAGCTACACCACCAATACCTAATTTCATATTGAAAGATAGTGCTCTTTTTGCTTGTGTTAAGGTTCCGGTAAAGCAATGAAAAACACCACGTAAATTTTCTCCTTTTTCTTCTTCCAAAATTTCAAAAATTTCATCAAATGCTTCTCTACAATGAATAACAATTGGTAAGTTTTTTTCCTTTGCCCACCGTATTTGAATTCTAAAGGCTTCTTGTTGCTGTGTCAAATATGTTTTGTCCCAATATAAATCAATTCCGATTTCTCCTAGTGCGTAAAAATTTCGTTGGTCGATCCAGTTTTTAACTAAAGCAAGCTCCTCTTGATAATTTTCTTTTACAGAGGTTGGATGCAAGCCCATCATTAAAAACATACTTTCTGGGTAGTCTTTTTCCAGTTCTAGCATTCTTTTTGTGTATGTGCTATCAATAGCGGGAATAAAAAAACGAGAAACACCAGCCTCTTTTGCACGAGCTATCATCTCTTTTCTGTCTTCATCAAATTGCTCCGAGTATAAATGTGTGTGGGTATCGGTAATCATTTTCAATATTTGCGTTGTATCTTTGCGGTACAAAAGTACGAGAAATGGCAAGTTTGAAAAAAGTATTGAAGAAAAAGAAGTACCTAAAAGTAAAACTAAAAAAAATTGCTACAAACCACCTAGAGTTAAAGGCTACCATAAATGGTGTGAAAGGGAGGTTTATTTTAGATACAGGTGCTTCAAACTCTTGTGTTGGTCTTGATTTGATAGAGTATTTCCAATTGATTTCTGAAGACAGTGAAATTAAAGCAGCAGGAGCAGGAGCCATGAATATGGAAACGAAAAAATCTTCTAATAATATCCTTCGTATTGGAAAATGGAAAATGCGTACTTGTGATTTAGTTTTGTTTGATTTGTCTCATGTTAACACAGCATTAACTCAGCACAATGCAAAAGAAGTTCACGGTATCATTGGAGCAGATGTGTTGGAGTCTGGAAAAGCATTTATTGATTACCAAAAAAACATTTATACCTTAAAAGACACAAGAGAAAAAAGGTTATACGATTACCTTTTTAAGTTTACAGCGAAATAGCTATTGTGTTTTTTACTTCACCTATAGTAAATATACTATGTGTACTTCCAATATGCTTTAGACCGGTAATTTTATTAAGCATGAATTCCCTGTAGGCGAGCATGTCTTTAATGTAGATTTTTAAGACGTAATCGTATTCTCCACTGACGTGGAAGCACTCCGAAACCTCTTGTAAGTTTTTAATTTCTTTTTCAAAATCTGCAATAAATTCTTTGCTGTGTTTAATGAGTTTGACGTGGCAGAAAACTAGCAATGATTTTTCGATTTTATTTTTGTCGATAATGGCTACATATTCTTTGATAAACCCCTCTCTTTCAAGTTTTTTTATACGTTCGTATACGGCTGTTACAGATAAGTTTAGTTTTAACGATAAGCTTTTTGTAGTTTGTTTGCTGTCGCTTTGTAGTTCTGTTAGTAAATGTTTGTCTATACTGTCTATTTTCATCTGAAAAATATTCTAAATACGAAGAGGAAGGTAAATTTTTTAGGATAATTTTTAGTTTAAAATAAAAAAATACCGAAAATAATTCTTTATATATTCAAAACTATTGATTTTTAATCAAAAAAATAGCTTTTTTGTAATAAATAAACAACAAAATTAATAAGTTATGGGATTTAAGCCAGCAAATAATATTCAAGATTTACAATATTTCGGAGAATTCGGAGGAGTTAATCCATCTATTTCAGATTCATCAACCTATACTTTTCTAGAAGCAAAAACAATGTTTGATACTTTCGAAGGTAATACTGATGGATGTTATTTGTATTCCCGCCACACATCTCCTTCTAATTTGTACTTGGGAGAAGCATTGGCAGCGATGGAGGGAACAGAAACAGCGAATGTAACCGCGTCTGGAATGGGTGCAATTACACCTACTATTATGCAAGTTTGTGGTGCTGGGGATCATTTGGTATCTAGTAGAACTATTTACGGAGGAACCTATGCTTTTTTAAAGAATTTTACACCAAGAATGAACATTGCAACTTCCTTTGTAGATATCACAAAGTTAGATGCGGTAGAGGCTGCAATACAAGAAAGCACCAAAATGATTTATTGCGAAACAGTGAGTAATCCTCTATTGGAGGTAGCAGACATAAAAGGTCTAGCAAAACTGGCAAAAAAATACAATTTAATGTTGGTCGTAGACAATACCTTTTCTCCTCTGTCTATTTCACCAGCGCAACTCGGAGCGGATATAGTAATTCACAGTTTGACCAAGTTTATCAATGGAAGTTCCGATACTATGGGCGGTGTAATGTGCGGTTCTGCAGAATTTATAAATGCACAAAAAAGTGTTATTGATGGAGCTAGTATGTTGTTGGGGTCTTCTATGGATTCATTGCGTTCTGCTTCCATTTTGAAAAATATGAGAACCTTACATATTCGCATGAAACAACACAGTAAAAATGCCATGTATTTAGCCACAAAGTTTGAAGAGGATGGCGTTAAAACAGTATATCCAGGATTGGCCTCACATCCTTCTCATGAAATTTTTAAATCTATGATGAATGCAGAATACGGGTATGGAGGAATGCTTACTATAGATGCAGGATCCTTAGAGAAAGCGAATGCTCTCATGGAATTAATGCAAGATAAAAATTTAGGTTATTTAGCGGTAAGTTTAGGGTTTTATAAAACTCTTTTTTCTGCCCCAGGTACCTCAACTTCCTCTGAAATTCCGGAAGAGGAACAAAAAGAAATGGGACTAACGGATGGTCTGATTAGATTTTCAATAGGTTTAGATAATGACATTGAAAGAACGTATGCAATGATGAAACAGTGTATGATTGCCGTTGGAGTTTTGAAAGAAGAGCTGTCGTTGTAAATTAGCTTTTTACACGGAACAAAAAGTCTCGCATTAGCAAGGCTTTTTTTTATCCCTATTCCTAAAATGAGCAGTAGGATATAATCGTACTTTTACTAAGGTGTTTATTACACGTTTGAAATTTATTTTTTCTCTAATGCAACAGCAATGTCAACTAGTTTTCTACTTGTGTAATTCTATTCAAAATCGTAACATTACACTCACAAAAAACGAATTCATGGAAGCAGGTAATAAACCATTACAAAACAAAGTAGCACAAGAGCAAATTATTGAGAATAAAGAATTAAGTATTTGGGAAGCTTTAATTCCTGTTTTCGCATTAATCCTAATGCTTGCCTACAACGTGTATGTTTTTGGGGATGATGCTTTGAGTGGTAGTAATCAGTTTATTTTACTTTTGGGAGGAGCAGTAGCTGCTGTCATTGGTTTTAGGAATAAGGTTACTTATAAAAAAATGATGGAGGAGGTTGCTGAAAATATTAAGTCAACGGCAAGTGCAATATTAATATTGCTAATGGTTGGATCTTTAGCAGGAACTTGGCTCATTAGCGGGATAATCCCTTCGATGATTTATTATGGGCTTCAAGTTTTAAATCCAACAATTTTTTTGGTGGCTTGTTTGGTAATATGTGCAGTAATATCCATTGCCACAGGTAGTTCTTGGACCACCGCTGCAACGGTAGGAATCGCGCTTGTTGGAATTGGAGAGGCCTTA
This sequence comes from Tenacibaculum sp. SG-28, assembly GCF_002954385.1. GTDB lineage: Bacteria > Bacteroidota > Bacteroidia > Flavobacteriales > Flavobacteriaceae > Polaribacter. The sequence continues at coordinate 271,467 of NZ_MQVY01000002.1, read as the reverse complement.
GGAATTTCCCTAGGAATGACTGCAGGTGCTGTTTTATCAGGTGCTTATTTTGGAGATAAAATGTCCCCGATGTCAGACACTACAAACCTAGCGCCAGCCATGGCAGGGACCGATTTGTTTACCCACATTAAATATATGGCATACACCACGGTACCAACTTTTGTGGTTACCATGTTCTTTTTTGTTATTTTAGGATTTACTCAACAAGCTACCGGAGAAGCAAACACGCAAGTTATGTTGGCAGATATTGAAAAAGCTTTTCATATTACGCCTTGGTTGTTTTTAGTTCCAGTACTAGTTATTATTTTAATTATAAAAAAGACGCCTCCTTTAATTGCACTACTAGCCGGAACTATCTTAGGAGGTATATTTGCTATTATTTTTCAACCTCAGGTGTTGCTTCAGTTAACAGGGGTAGAACGTTTAGACTTTTCTTCTGCATATAAAGGAGTAATGCAAGCTATTACTGTAGAGACTTCTGTTGCCACAGAAAATGAAGTTTTAAAAGATTTATTTACAGCCGGCGGTATGAAAAAAATGTTAGGTACAGTGTGGCTAATATTACTTGCAATGGTTTTTGGAGGTATTATGGATGCCATCGGTGCTTTGGCCAGAATAAGTAGTTTTATGTTGGGTTTGTTTGATTCTGTGTTTGGTTTATTTGCAAGTACAGTAGGAACGTGTATTGGTTTAAATTTTACTGCATCAGACCAGTATTTAGCTATAGTTGTTCCGGGTAAAATGTATGCACAAGCATACAAAGACAAGGGACTAGCTCCAGAAAATTTAAGTAGAACCCTAGAAGACTCCGGAACGGTGACTTCTGTTTTAATCCCCTGGAATACCTGTGGAGCCTATCACTCAGGAGTATTGGGTGTTCCTGTTGTAGATTACGCTATGTATGCCATGTTTAATTGGTTGAGTCCATTCATGACACTACTTTTTGCAGCTTTTAGAATTAAAATTCGTATGCTATCACAAAAGTAATTGTATTAAGATTTCATATCCCTTTATAGGTTTTTCGCAATAAATAGCAATTAATAGTGCTTTGCTTGATCTTTTACTTAAAGAACTATCTTGCTGAAGATGTTCCTATTTTCTAAAAACTCTTGTATTTTTGTTCGGTGAAGTTACCAGACAAGCTACATAAGAAAATAGCAGAGAGAAAGGCGAAAAATGCTTTTAGAAAATTGGGTTTAAATACAGATTTAATTGATTTTTCCTCCAATGACTATTTAGGTTTTTCAAAATCTAAAACCATATTTGAAAATACGCATCAGTATATGCTCGATACGGGTATTTGTGAAAATGGAGCCACAGGTTCTCGCCTTTTATCAGGAAACTATTCTTTGTACGCACAAGTAGAACAAGAACTGAGTTTCTATCATAATTCGGAAGCAGCTTTGCTTTTTAATTCGGGATATTCTGCTAATGTTGGTTTCTTTTCTGCGGTGCTTCAAAAAGGGGATGTTATCTTTTACGACGAATTTATTCATGCTTCTATCCGCGATGGAGTGCAACTATCACATGCTAGTTCCTATAAGTTTCGTCACAATGATCTGCAAGACTTAGCAAAACGTATTGCAAATATAAAAGGAAGTTTAAAGTACGCCAACGCTACTTTATACGTGGTTACGGAGTCTGTATTTTCTATGGATGGAGATACTCCTGACTTGCAAAAAATAGCAGCGATTTGTAGAGAAAATTCCGCTTATTTGATTGTAGATGAAGCACATGCTTTAGGTGTTTTCGGTCAGAATGGGCTAGGCTTGGTACAAAAATTAGAACTAGAGGAGAAAGTTTTTGCAAGAATAGCAACTTTTGGAAAAGCTTTAGGCTGCCATGGGGCCGTGGTGCTTGGAAGTAAGGAATTGATTTCGTTTTTAGTAAATTTTTCTAGAAGTTTTATTTACACCACAGGGATTTCCCCACATGCCTTAGCTACCATAAAGATCGCCTACCAATTCTTACGAGGCGCCGAAGGGGTGCAAGAAATGCAAAAACTGCGGTGCAACATACAACATTTTAATTCAGAAGTAGCCCGATTAGGACTATCTTTTATTCCAAGTGCCTCAGCAATCCAGTGTACTGTGATACAGGGAACTACACATACCAAAAAATAGCATTGCAACTTCAAGAAACTGGCTTTGATGTGAAGGCTATTTTACATCCAACAGTAAAAAAAGGAGAGGAGCGTCTTAGATTTTGTCTACATAGCACTAATTCTAGAGCAGAAATTACTCAAGTTTTAGTGAACCTCACTACCTTTGTTCATAATTAGGAAAAGGATGCGAAGTGACTACGTACTTTTAACAGTTTTTGAATATTCTACCGAAGCACAGTTGTTAAAATCAAAGTTAGATTCGGAGGGTGTAACTTCGATGCTCATGGATGAAAAAACTATTGATGCCGATCCTTTAATTAGCCAAGCAATCGGTGGGGTTAAGGTGCTTGTACATGAGAAAGATAGCGATAAGGCTATTAAAATTTTCAATGCCGTTCGCGATTATGAGAAAGATCAGAAAGGCAACCCAATACCTTGCCCTAACTGTGATGCAACAACTATTTTAGTAGCACCACCACAAAGAAGAACACTATTTTTTATGTTATTTCCTTTTTTTGAAAAAAGGAAACTCATATGTAATGAATGTAAAACTATTTTTTAATGCAGAAAAAATATTTTGTAACAGGAATATCCACAGAGGTCGGAAAAACAATCGCTTCCGCGATTTTAACGGAAGCATTAAAGGCAGATTATTGGAAACCAGTTCAAGCAGGAGAATTAGAATTCGGGGATAAAGATAAAATAGCTAAACTTATATCTAATTCCAAAACAACAGTCCACCAAAACTCTTATGCCTTGCGTACCCCAATGAGTCCGCATGCCGCCGCTGCAATTGATGGTGTGCGTATAGAATTGGATAAAATTAAGGAGCCAGAAACAACGAATAATTTAGTTATTGAAGGAGCAGGGGGGGTATTAGTACCCATAAATGAATCGCAAACTATACTCGATATAATAAAACACGAATACAAAGTAATTGTAGTTTCTCGTCATTATTTAGGTAGTATAAATCATACACTATTAACGGTAGATCTATTGAAAGAAAAAGGATATGACGTAGCTATTATTTTTTCTGGAAAAGAACACCAAACGACCGAAGAAATACTAAAAAAGAAGACAGGTGTTCCTGTTATTGGAAGAATTGACGAAGAACCTTATTTCGACAGTAATGTCGTAAAGGAATACGCAGCAATATTTAAGGATAAATTATGATGACACTAAAAGAGCGAGACAAAAAACATCTCTGGCATCCATTAACTCAACACAAGTTGCATCCAGATCATATTGCAATTACCAGTGCGAAAGGGGCTTTATTGTATGATGATCAAGGAAACGAATATATTGATGGCATCGCTTCATGGTATACCTGTATGTATGGTCATTGCAATAGTTTTATTACCGATAGAGTAGCCCAGCAAATGCAAGAATTAGATCACGTTGTTTTTGCAGGTTTTACCCATGAACCCGCTATTAAGCTATCGGAAGCATTGATTGCTATTTTACCAGAAAATCAGGAAAAAGTATTTTTTTCAGATAATGGTTCGACTGCGGTCGATGTTGCCATAAAAATGGCATTACAATACCATTTCAATAAAGGGGGAAAACGAAGTAAAATAATCGCTTTAGAAGACGGGTTTCACGGGGATACTTTCGGAGCAATGTCTGTTTCTGGGTTGTCTGTTTATAATGGGCCATTTGAAGACTTTTTTATTGATGTGGCAAGAATTCCGGCCCCGACAAAAGCTAATATGCCGCTCGTAGAAGACTTGTTTAAAAAGCTGTTATCCAAAGGAGATGTAGCTGCATTTGTTTACGAACCACTCGTGCAAGGGGCAGCAGCAATGAAAATGTTTGACCCGGAATGCTTAAACACATTACTAGCAATAGCCAAAGATTATGGCGTTGTAACTATTGCAGATGAGGTGATGACTGGTTTTGGAAAAACTGGAAAACATTTTGCATCCCTGCACATGGAGAATAAACCGGATATTATGTGCCTTTCTAAAGCACTTACAGCTGGTTTAGTTCCGATGGCAATTACTACCTGCTCTGAAGAAATATACAGTGCTTTTTTAAGTGATGATATGAGTAAAGGTTTCTTTCACGGGCACACCTACTCAGCGAACCCTATTTCTTGCACGGCTGCATTAGCGGGAATTGCCTTGTTACAATCGGAGGAAATTCAAGAGAACATACAACAAATTATTGCTTCACATGCAGCTTTTGATGCTAAAATAAGAAACCATCCGAAAATAAAAGAAACACGTCAGTATGGTGTTATCTATGCTATTGATTTAAATGTTACTATAGAGCGTTATGGTAATTTGAGATACCAGTTGTTTGATTTTTTTATGCAACACGGCGTTTGCCTGCGTCCACTCGGCAATACAATTTATATTTTAGCACCTTACGTCATCACCAAAAAACAGCTACATAAAATTTATGCTACTATTGAAAAAGTATTAGCTACGTTCTAATGCTGCTTCCATTACCTAAATTTAGTTTAGTATTACTTATTAAGGAAGGCATTCGACTATAACCCTGTCATCGTCTTTAACGGTAATGCTTTCGTTTATACCAGTTTTTTACTTTGTCTCCTTTAAGACCTTGCTAAATTTTAGCGTGAATACTTAAAAAATAATGTAGAATTAAGTATAAATTCAAATAGATTATGAAAATATGTTTAATTTAAAAAAAACCTGAAAACTCTACCTCTTTACTCTTAAATTCGGTATAAATAGTTTTATTTTTGCCAAAATTTCAAAATTTGAAAAATAGTATTTCCATAACAGCGATGGCTTCTGTTTCGGCTTTGGGAAGTGGATTGGAAACTATCTGGAGTCAGTATTCTAACGATATTCCATATTTGAAGGTTAAAGACTTCGGTGACTTTAAAGCTTGGGTTGCTGCGGTCCAAACACCGGAGCTTGCTAAAATTGAAAAGCTTCGTCAGGAGGATATAAAGTATAAAGATTTAGACGCTTCTGTATTGTATGCTATATATGTGTCAAGAAAAGCAGTTGCACAGGCTAGATGGGATAATAAGCATAATTTTGGAATAAATATAGGTTCTTCTCGAGGGGCTACTTCCCTATTTGAAAAATATCACAAAGAGTTTATCGAAACTAATACTTCTTCTACGTTGAGTTCGCCCACTACCACTTTAGGGAATATTTCTTCTTGGGTAGCACATGACCTACAAACTGAAGGTCCTGAAATATCCCATTCAATAACTTGCTCAACCGGGTTGCACTCTCTTTTAAATGGAATCGCTTGGTTACAGTCGGATATGACAGATACGTTTTTGGTAGGGGCTAGTGAAGCATCACTTACAGGTTTTACCATCGCACAGATGCAAGCTTTGAAAGTATATGCCAAGAACAAAGACCCATATCCATGTAAGGCGTTTGATTTGCAAAAGAAACAAAATACGATGGTTTTAGGTGAAGGGGCTGCTGTTCTCTGTTTAGAAAATGGGAACACAGATAATGCTATAGCTTTAGTTGAAGGGATCGGTTATGCTACAGAGGTTTTAAAGCACAATATATCGATTTCTACTGATGCCATGTGTTTTCAAAAATCCATGACGATGGCACTAAAAGACATTGTGCCTTCCGAGGTCGATGTCATCGTAATGCATGCACCGGGAACCATTAAAGGCGATCTTTCGGAATGGAATGCAATTAAAAAGGTATTTGGGGACTCCGTTCCTTTCTTAACTACAAATAAATGGAAGTTAGGACATACTTTTGCTACTTCAGGGCTATTGAGTATCGAATTAGCAATCTTAATGCTACAGCATCAGGAGGTTATCCATGTACCGTTTATAACAAAACAAAAAAGACCGAAACGAATCGAAAAAATTTTAGTAAATTCGGTTGGTTTTGGAGGCAATGCAGTATCTGTATTATTGTGTAAAAAATAGAAAACCTATAATATTATTACTATTTTTGGAACCTCAAACAAACAACTAACTAATAAACATAAGTTTATGAGCGAAGTAAGAAATGACTGGACAAAAGAAGAGATTTTAGCGATTTATAATAGACCTTTAATGGAATTGTTATACGATGCCGCTTCAATCCATAGAAAACATCACGACCCTAATACGGTACAAGTATCTACCCTGATATCGATTAAAACAGGCGGATGTTCGGAAGATTGTGGGTATTGTCCGCAAGCAGCAAGATACCATACTGGAATAGAAGGGAATGATTTGATGACGGTTAACCAGGTAAAAGCACAAGCATTACGAGCTAAGTCTGGTGGTTCCTCTCGAGTTTGTATGGGAGCTTCATGGCGAAATGTAAAAGATGGACCGGAGTTTGATCAGGTTTTGGAGATGGTGCGTACGATAAACCAACTAGATATGGAGGTGTGTTGTACCTTAGGTATGGTTACAGAAAATCAAGCAAAAAGATTGGCAGAAGCAGGTTTGTATGCGTATAATCACAATATCGATACTTCAGAAGATTATTATGACGACGTGATTTCTACACGAGCCTTTAAAGACAGAATTGATACGATTGAAAATGTCCGTAAAACGAACGTTACCGTTTGTTCTGGAGGAATTATTGGAATGGGAGAAAGTTTAGAGGATAGAGCGGGAATGTTAGAGACATTAACACGCTTCTCACCGCATCCGGAATCGGTGCCAATTAACGCTTTAGTTGCCGTAGAGGGGACGCCGATGGAAGAGCAACCTCCAGTGAATATTTTTGAAATGGTTCGAATGGTTGCTACAGCACGAATTGTTTTACCAGAATCACAAGTAAGATTATCTGCCGGAAGAACACAAATGAGCAGAGAAGGGCAAGCCATGTGTTTCTTTGCAGGAGCAAACTCTATATTTGCTGGTGACAAGTTGTTAACAACACCAAATCCGGATATTAAAGAAGATATGAAAATGTTTGAAGATCTAGGATTAAATCCACAGAAAGCATTTTACAAACACGAACAACGTGAATCTGTCGCGCAGGAGGCATCTCAGTTTAAGGCCCTTGGTGAAAAACCAAAATGGACGCGACCTGGGCACAAGATTGAAAGAAACGAGCTTAAGAAAAAAGAAGCTTTGGCTATTCGAAGAAAATAAAAGAACTTTTAATTTATATATCCAATAACACCTGTAGATTTCTGCAGGTTTTTTTTGGCAATTCATTTTACATTTATCTTCATAACAATTTCTTAACTTTGCTACTTACAATTGAATAATTGAATTATGGGACTACAGTTAGAAAGTATCGATAGAGTTTCAACCATTACCAAAGAAGATTTTATAAACAACTATTTTAAACCTCAAAAGCCTGTTGTTATTGAGCGTTTTATTGAAGATTGGCCTGCCTATTCTAAATGGTCTTTAGACTATATGAAAGAGGTTGCAGGAGATAAAATTGTTCCTCTATACGACGATAGACCTGTAGATTATAAAGATGGTTTTAACGAACCGCACGCTACCATGAAAATGAGTGAATATGTAGATTTATTAAAGCGAGAGCCTACTAAATTTAGAATATTCTTGTGGAATGTTTTAAAAGAAGTGCCTCAACTACAGAAAGATTTTACATTTCCAGACTTTGGATTGCGTTTAATGAAAGGACTACCAATGTTGTTTTTTGGAGGCAGAGACTCCTATACTTTCATGCACTATGATATTGATTTGGCAAATATTTTCCATTTTCATTTTGAAGGAAAGAAGAAATGTATACTATTTGATCAACAACAGAACAAGTATCTGTATAAGATTCCACATTCTTTAATCACCCGAGAAGATATAGATTTTAACAATCCGGATTTTGAAAAATGGCCAGCGTTAAAAAATGCCAAAGGTTTTGTTACCGAATTAGAGCACGGGAACGTATTATATATGCCAGAAGGGTATTGGCATTATATGCGATATATCACACCGGGTTTTTCAATGAGTTTACGTGCTATTGCTAGAAAGCCTAAAAATCTTTCCAAAGCAATTTACAATGTTTTTGTGATGCGAACTATTGATAATATCATGCGACGTATGAAAGGACAAAATTGGATTGATTGGAAAAATGCACAGGCTATAATTAAAACAAATAAGGCGAATGGTTTGTAAAAAAGTATAGAAAAGCTGATATCATAAAAAAGGACTTCCATGATTGGAAGTCCTTTTTTATACTAGTTTAGTGAAAATTATTTCGCTTCAGCATATCTTCTTTCTACCTCGTTCCAGTTGATAACATTGAAAAAAGCTTCAATGTAATCCGGACGACGGTTTTGATAGTTTAAGTAATACGCATGTTCCCAAACATCTAAACCTAAAATAGGAGTTCCTCCACAAGTAACACCAGGCATTAATGGATTGTCTTGGTTTGGTGTCGAACACACTTCCACTTTTCCACCTTTGTGTACACATAGCCACGCCCAACCTGAACCAAACTGCGTTGCAGCAGCTTTCGAAAAAGCATCTTTAAAAGCATCAAATGATCCAAATTCTGCTTCAATAGCATCTTTTAATTCTCCTGATAAACGTCCTTTTCCTTCCGGATTCATCACAGACCAAAACAAAGAGTGGTTGTAATAGCCACCACCATTATTTCTAACAGCCATGTTCGTCATGTCTAGATTTTCAAGGATATCCTCAATAGATTTATTTTCTAATGCTGTACCAGCTACAGCTCCATTTAATTTAGTGGTATATCCGTTATGATGCTTGCTGTGGTGAATTTCCATAGTTCTAGCATCTATATTTGGTTCCAAAGCATCGTAAGAATATCCTAATTCTGGTAGTTCAAAAGCCATAAGTATTTGTTTTTTAAATGGTTTATTTTATATTTTTCCTGCGGTAAATTTAAATGAAAAAACTCATGCAAACAACCCCTGCGTAAATTGTATGCTTATCTAACGATAACTAAAAACTATTTATTAATCACGAATAGTTAGGTTTTTCTTCTATAGAAAATTCCTGCATAAAACCTTCCGCTTTATCAACTAGTTTCTTACTTCCACAATAGAAGGGAACGCGTTGGTGTAATTCTGATGGTTGTATGTCTAGAATTCGCGTAAATCCATCGGAGGCTTTTCCTCCTGCTTGTTCGCATATGAATGCCATCGGATTACACTCGTATAAAAGTCGTAATTTTCCGTTAGGAGCAATGGCGGTAGCCGGATAAATATATACTCCTCCCTTTACCATATTTCTATGAAAATCGGTAACCAACGAACCAATGTATCTGGCTGTGTATGGTCTGTTGTCTTCTTTGTTTAATTCTTTACAGTGGATTAAAAAGCGTTTCATTCCTTCTTGAAAATGGGTAAAATATCCCTCACTAACCGAATAGATTTTTCCAATTTCTGGATATTGCATGTTGGGATGCGACAAATAAAATGTTCCAATCGCCGGGTTTAAAGTAAATCCGTTTACGCCATTTCCCGTTGTGAAGACCAACATTGTTGAGGTACCATATGCAACGTATCCTGCCGCTACTTGTTCACTACCTTTTTGTAAGAAATCGTCAATTGTCACTGGAGTTCCAATAGGAGATACTCTTCTGTAGATAGAAAAGATTGTTCCAACAGAAACATTAACGTCAATATTGGAAGAACCGTCTAAGGGGTCCATCAGTAGCACATATTTATTTTCATTGGTTTTATTTTTTCCTTCTACAATTACAAAATCATCTTCTTCTTCGCTGGCGATACCACAAACTATTTCTCTGTTAATTAAAGTTTGTTTGAATAAATCATTTGCTAAAACATCCAATTTTTGCTGTGCTTCTCCTTGGATGTTTATGTCACCGGCTGCTCCTGTAATGTCTACCAAACCAGCCTTTCTTATCTCATGGTTAACAACTTTAGCAGCTAATCGGATCGAATTGATTAAACGAGATAATTCACCAGAAGAATACTTGAAATAATTTTGGTTACTGATGATAAATTCACCGAGGGTCATGTGCTTGTTATTCATGATATATATTTGAATTTACTACAAATATCTTACCTTTTTTACGTTTCTACAACGATTATCCTTTTTTAATTTTCAACAAATAAAAATGATATGTTTTAATTTTTAGATTTATTTTTAAGCAAAAGTATTCCAACTATATTTACAGAAAAATTCAATGGACTTTATAATTCGAAAAGGAGAGATACAGGACGCACAAGCTATTTTAGATTTAATTCATGAATTAGCGGTGTTTGAAAAGTTACCCAAAGAGGTAGAAATAACCATTGATGATTTACGTATAGACGGTTTCTCAAAAACGCCAAAATTTGAAACTTTCGTCGCGGAAGATAAAGAAGGTTATGTTTTTGGGATGGCACTGTTTTACGAACGTTATTCCACTTGGAAAGGCACTGTTATTCATCTGGAAGATTTGATGGTAACTCAAAATAAAAGAGGAATTGGAGCAGGGAAAGCTTTATATACTGCAGTTTTAAACTATGCGTATGAACGTAATTTGAAAAGGGTTTGTTGGGAAGTATTAGATTGGAATTCTAATGCTATTGCTTTTTACGAAAGCACAGGTGCTGTTATTGATAAGGGTTGGTATGTTGTGAAAATGAAAGAAAAGAATTTAAAAGAATTTATAGAGAATAAGTAATCGTGAGAGTATTTAAATTTGGTGGTGCTTCTGTTAAAGACGCCCAGGCGGTAAGAAATGTTGTTCGAGTATTGCAGCACGAGGGTACAGAAAATACCTTGGTGGTTATTTCTGCGATGGGTAAAATGACAAATGCTTTTGAAAAGTTAATTCAAGCATATTTTGATGGTACAGATTTCTTACAAGAGGCTTTAGATTTTATTCAGAATTATCACCTCGATATCATTGCTACCTTATTTTCAGATCAAGGCCACAGTGCTATCGTTGATAAAGTACACCATTTATTCGGCGAATTAAATGGTTTTATGATTCGGAATAAAATACGCGATTACAATTATGTGTACGATCAAATGGTGTGCTATGGAGAGCTTTTATCTACAACTATTGTAAGTGAATATTTGCAGTCAGTAGGTATTTCAAATACCTGGTTGGATGTAAGAGAGGTAATTAAAACAGATAAAAATTACAGGGATGCCAAGGTGCAATGGGAGGTTACTGAAAATTTAATTCAAAAAAATGTGGATACCAAGCAATTAAATATTACACAGGGTTTTATCGGTAGTAATGATGATGTTACCACCACACTTGGTCGGGAAGGTTCGGATTATTCTGCAGGAATATTTGCCTATTGTTTGCAAGCGGAGAGTGTAACTATTTGGAAAGATGTAGAGGGAGTTCTCAACGCAGATCCAAGAGTGTTCAAAGAGACGGATTTATTGAAAGAAATTTCCTATGCAGAAGCTATTGAAATGGCATTTTATGGTGCGTCAGTAATTCATCCTAAAACGATACAACCACTTGAAAAAAGGGAAATTCCTTTGTTTGTTCGTTCTTTTTATGATTTAAATAATAAAGGTACCAAAGTTAGCAAGGGTGTTTTACTAAAACCATTAGTTTCATGTTTCATTGTAAAAAAGAAACAGATATTAATTGGTATTTCTGCCAAGGATTTTTCGTTTATGGTGGAAGATAATATTAGTCATGTTTTTCGTAAATTACACGAGTACAAGTTGAAAGTAAATATGATTCAAAACTCAGCGCTTAGTTTTTCAGTTTGTGTAGATGATAAATATGGAAATTTTGAACATTTTCACCAAGAGCTTAAAGCACAATATACCATTAAGTCCTACAAGGATGTAAGTCTGTATACTATACGTCATTTTGATGATAAAGCGATTGCCTCAATTAGAAATAGAGGAAAGGCAATTTTACGCCAGATAAATACTAAAACCGCGCAATTAGTATTGCAAGAAAATATATAATCACATAATTTGAGTTATATTTGTCCCTACTTCAAAGTGTTTGTAATTTATGGGATTAGTAACGCCTAAAGAAATTGCCAAGGCAATTGGTGCTGACAAATATGGTTTTTTGGGTACATTTTCAGGTTGGCTGTTAATGAAAGTTCTTCGTATTTCAAAAGCAAATGAAGTTTACAATAAACACAAGCATAAAAAAGACTTGCCTTTTTTAAACGGATTATTAGACGAATTTCAAATTTCGTTTGAGATTCCAGAAGAAGATTTAAAACGAATTCCAAAGGAGGGACCATTTATTACCATATCCAATCATCCACTCGGCGGGATTGACGGAATTCTACTTCTAAAATTATTAGTAGAACACCGTCCTGATTACAAAATAATTGCAAATTTTTTACTGCATAGAGTGGATCCACTCAAGCCTTACGTAATGCCTGTGAATCCTTTTGAAAATCATAAAGACGCTAAATCTAGTGTAGCAGGTATTAAAAGTGCGTTATCTCATATTAGAGAGGGTAAACCTCTTGGGATTTTTCCAGCAGGGGAAGTTTCTACCTATCGCGATGGAAAATTAATGGTAGACAAAGAGTGGGAGCAGGGGGCTGTTCGTTTAATTAAAAAAGCGAAGGTGCCTGTAATACCAATATACTTTCATGCAAAAAACAGTAGGTTATTTTATGTGCTATCAAGAATTAATGATACACTTAGAACCGCAAAACTACCTTCCGAATTATTATCACAAAAAAATAGAACCATAAAAGTTAGAATTGGTAAACCCATTTCTGTTCAGGATCAAAATGAATATCCTGAAATCCCCGATTTTTACCAGTTTTTGCGAACCAAAACGTATATGTTGGCTAATCCTTTTGAAAAAAGTTCGCAAAAGATTCTATCTTCACAAAATCTTAAAATCCCTAAAAAAGCAAAGAAAATTTCTTCGCAAAGACTTCCAGATTTGTTTATTAAAGAGGTTGCCAAGTTAAGAGATTTAGACGCTAGGCTTTTGAGTACTAAAAATTATGAGGTCTTTTTTGCTAACGCTAAACAAATCCCAAATTTACTGCATGAGATTGGAAGATTGCGTGAGGTAACTTTTAGAGAGGTTGGAGAGGGAACCAATGGTTCGCTAGATCTAGATAAGTACGACAAATACTACTATCATATGTTTCTTTGGGATCGTGAAAATGATTGCTTAGTTGGCGCCTATAGAATGGGGCTTGGTAGAGAAATTTACAAAAAATATGGAATCGATGGATTCTACATTCAAACACTTTTTCGAATAGAGCCTGAACTACACCCAATGATGGAATCTTCTATTGAAATGGGACGGGCATTTATCGTGAAAGAATACCAGCAAAAACCGATGCCTCTTTTTTTACTTTGGAAAGGTATTGTCCACGTTACTTTACGTTATCCTGACCATAAGTTTTTAATTGGAGGGGTAAGTATAAGTAACCAGTTTTCGGAGTTCTCCAAATCTTTAATGATCGAGTTTATGAAGTCTCATTATTACGATCCATATATTGCGCAGTATATCTATCCAAAAAAGGAATTTAAGGTAAAGTTGAAAGATGCAGATAAAGATTTCGTTTTTGATGCGACAAAATCAGACATGCAAAAGTTTGATAAGTTTATTGACGAAATTGAGCCAGGAGCACTTCGAATCCCTGTTTTAATTAAAAAGTATGTAAAGCAAAATGCTAGGCTAGTTGCTTTCAATGTAGACCCAAAGTTTAACAATGCGGTTGATGGTTTAATGTATATAAAAGTTTCCGATATCCCGGAGAGTACTGTAAAACCTGTCATGGAGGAGTTCCAAGAAGAATTGGAACGAAAAGCTGCTGAGACTGCAAAGTAGTCGTTTCCAATCGTACATGTTAAAAAACGAATGTAAGTTTAAAATTTGTACTAGTAATATTTCTGTTTAGCATAAAAAAGTATGGGTTTTCATATACATGCTGCTTTGTATGTTTCTATGTGTATGGGAGGCTAGGTATAAAGAATTGCACGATATCTTTTCAACATAGAATAAATACTCATTTTTGGAGCAAATAAATTAAAAGTATATCGTGGTTCCATTCCGAGAAGAAGCTTCTTGCTCTACAAGATTTCTATACTTTTTTACCTAGTCTACAGTTACATGAGAAAATAATAAAGACAAATAATTTTCCTTATACAAATTATAGGGTATGCTTGAATTTTTACCTGTGGTGTAAAAAAAAGACTGTACCATGTACAATCTTTTTTGTGATTTATTTTACTCCAATAATTATTTTAAAATTTTTTCTGAAGTTCTATACGTTTCTCCATCTGCAATACCATCGATAAATTCAATAAGTTCTTTCTTACTAGTTTTGTTTGCGTCATACTTTACCACTGCAGTACTATCATTGAATATTACTGTAGCTTCCATTACTCCATCTTTTTTAGCTAGTTTTGATTCTATTGTCTTAGCACAGCCCATTTCACAAGTCATCCCTGAAATAGTAAAGTTAGCTTCCTCTGTTGTCCCTGCTATCGCTTCTTTTTGATTTTCTACTTCTTTTTTTGCTTCATTATTACAGCCTATTGCAACAAAGCTTAAAATAGCAACTGCTAATATAATCTTAGAAAATTTCATCTTTTAAATTATTAAATTAAAATGCAAATTTACCAATAATATCATGTAAATACTTTTTAAAAAGTCGAAATTTGTCATTTTTTACATTACGTATGGGTAAATTAAATTACAAATGGCTCTATTTACTTACACTTTCTTTAGTGTGGGGAAGTTCTTTTATTTTGATGAAAAAAGCTCTATTAGGAGTGTCTCCTGTCCAACTAGGAGCTTTGCGCGTTTTAATTACCGCTATTTTTCTTATTCTACTAGGTTTTAAAAGAGTGTTAAAGATCCGAAAAGAACAATGGAAGTGGTTGTTGTTAAGTGCCTCGATTGGAACTTTTTTTCCATCTTTTTTATATGCATTTGCAATTAAAGGTATTGATAGTTCGATAGCGTCCATATTAAATTCTGTCACTCCATTTAATGCCCTTTGGATTGGAGTATTGTTTTTCGGCGTCGTATTTCAGCGAAAACAGTTATTGGGTATTTTAATTGGATTACTTGGAACTATAATGCTTATAATGGCGGGTGCTGAATTAAATCCTCACCAAAATTATTGGTATGCTTTACTGCCAATAGTTTCTTCTTTAGGCTATGCACTAAATGTAAATATAATAAAAGCACATTTACAAGATTTGGATGCCTTTTCGATAGCTGTTGGAAGTTTTATTTGGATTACTATACCTGCTCTTTTAGTGTTAGTGTTTACTGATTTTTTTTCTTCTTTTACACTAAATGAGAAGACGGAGTCTGCGTTACTCTATATCACTATTCTTTCGGTGGTAGGAACGGGTGTTGCAAAAATTTTATTTAATAGACTGATTCAAATATCCACACCGGTTTTTAGTTCCTCTGTTACGTACTTGATTCCTATTGTAGCAGTTATTTGGGGTGTTATTGACGGTGAAAAGCTAAGCTTTAACCAGTTAATTGCTGCAGTTATTATTTTGTTTGGCGTGTATTTGGTAAATAAAAAAGCAAAGGTCTAATCTGTAAAGATTAGACCTTTGTAATTAGTATTTTAAAAATTATTTAAAGTCCTCTTCGCTAACGCCTTCGTTTACTTTAATTTCTTCTGTTATAAACTCCATTTTCATCGGCCCCATTGAGCGCTCTACTTTATGTGGGAATTTAATGCCATTTACCTCTTTATATTCCGAAAAATATACAGGTACTTTTACTTCCCCTTGAGGCCTTTAGCAGTAGTTACCATTTTTACTTTTAACCCAGTCTCTACATCGTAGTATATTTCACTTTTACCATGCTTTATAACATAGGCATTTTTTCCATCAATTGGCTCTATTCTGTCTAATTTCCCCGTTCTGTAGCTTTCATCAGCAAAAGGTGCTTTTGTATCTTTTGCCTCTGTAAGTTCATCCCCTGCAAGATCTTTACGTTGTCCTCTCAATTCTGTATATCCATTGCTGCCATCAAATACAGATTTTTGCATTACATTATTCATTACAGATATAACACTAGATTGCTTATTTGGAGCTGAAGATTTAGAAGTTAATTTTACAGGAGTACCTTGAATACTTGCATTGGAAACCATATATAGGGTTTTTACCGCAGCTACTTTTTCTTTTCCACCAATGGCAGCATAGAAATTATCAATTACAGAGTTAGCCGTTATACCTGCCGGAATTGGAGCTGTCATTTCTGGCTTATTGGTTGGGTTTGCATAGGCGTCGTAGTAATTGATTTTGTAATCTGTTGTTTTTTCCAGGTTATCCAACACTTCGATTCCCTTACCGGTTATTATAATTCTTGCTTTGTCTCCACGGAAATAGGTCATCGCAGCATTTTGAACGTCTTCTACAGTTACGGCATTTATGTTTTCTAAATAATTTTCATAAAAAGATGTCGGTAAGTTGTATCTCGCAATATTAAGTGCGAATCTTGCTGCAGTCTCTGGTTTTTGGACATTTCTTACGAAATCACCAATGTATTGTGCCTTAGAATTTTTGAGTTCTTCGGCCGATACTTCTTGATAGCGTATTTTATTGATTTCTTTCTGTAATTCAACTACCGCACTATCGGTTACTGTATTTCTTACTGCTGCACTTGCTTTAAATTTACCAAATCCTTCCATTTTATTTTGAGAGACTCGTGAGTAGGAACCATAGGTATATCCTTTGTCTTCACGCAAGTTCATAAACAAACGTGCCGTTCCACCACCACCTAAAATATTGTTTGCCAATAAGGCAGCGTAGTAATCTTTATCACCAAGTGTTAAATCAACAGTATTTACTACTGCGATTTCAGACTGTACTGCATTTGGCATGTTGATAAAGTCAATTTCTGTAGTTACTACATTGGTAGGCGTACTAATATTGGTAGCAGGAATGTTTCCTTTTTTCCAATCTCCAAAAAGTGATTTCACCATTTTTTTGGTGGTTCTCGGGCTGATATCTCCTACAATTACTAGATAGGCATTGTTAGGTTTATAATAAGTATTGTAAAAGTTTTTAACATCGTTTAACGTAATGTTTTCTATACTTTCTTTGGTGATAAATTCACCGAAAGGATTGTTTTTACCATACACTAAAGCATTTTCAACTCTTCCCGCTACTGCAGTTACACTTTTCTCATCTGATTTTATCCCGTCCAAGGTCCGCTTCACCGATTTGTCGAATTCTTCTTGGGTAAATAGCGGCGCTTTTACACCTTTCGCCATTAAACTTAAAATTTCAGGAAAATATTTGGTCAAGGAATTAGCATTGGCACCTCTACTACTAAAGAATAAAGACGCGCCTAAAAAGTCAATTCGTTCGTTAAATTCATCTTTAGACATCGAAATAGTTCCGTTCCCCATGAGACTTCCTGTTAGGTTTGAAAGACCCGCTTTGTCTCCTTCTAAAATTGGATCGTTATCGATAGTTAACGAAACGGACACACGAGGTAATTTGTGGTTTTCAACCATAATAACCTGCAAACCATTGGATAAGTTGAATTTTTCAGCTTTTCCCATTTTTATTTTTGGTGCAGGACCCGGTTTTGGTTGCACACTTCTATCAATTTCTTGTGCTATTGCAGCAAAAGACATGGTTACAATTGCGATTGCTGATACTATTATTTTTTTCATCATATTGTCTTGTTACTGAATTATTTTTTTGCCTCTGGTAAATATTCCATCACCAAACGTTGGTTTTTGTTAAGATACTTTTTTGCTACTGCTCTAATGTCTTCTCGTGTAATAGATCTGTATATTTCAATTTCACTATTGATCAAGTTGGTGTCTCCGTATAATACGTTGTATCTAGCGAGCGAGTTTGCGATTCCCTCTACACTGGAATTGGAATTTACAAAGTCGTTTTCAAATTTGTTTTGCAATTTTTGATAGTCCTTTTCAGATATCAGCGTCGTTTGCATTTTAAGAATTTCGGCATCAATCTCTTTGGTGATTTCGTCTAGTTTAGTTTCTCCTAATGGAAGTGCAAAGACGATATAGGTTCCATAATCTTCCTGACTGAGATTAAATGCACCTGCTTGAAGGGCCATTTTCTTTGTGTCTACTAATTTTTTGTACAATACAGAACTTTTTCCACTTGTTAGGTAAGAAGATATCATATCAAGAACTCTCGCGTCACGAGTTTTCATCGAAGGAGTTCGGTATGCTTGTACAATAGCAGGAATCTGTATATTTGGGTCGTAAGCTTTTGCAAAAAACTCTTCCGTTATAGGATCTTCCTTAGGGAAATTCCTAACGATGTCTTTACCTCTTGGAATTGGACCAAAATAAGATTCAATCAGCTTTTTAGTTTTTCCTATATTAATGTCACCAGCAACTACTAGAGTAGCGTTATTGGGTACGTAGAATTTTTTGTTAAAGGCTAAGAATTCTTCTAAGGTTGCAGCATCTAAATGTTCCATTTTCCCGATGGTGGTGCCTTTATACGGATGTTTTTTAAACATGTTTTTCTTTACGTTCTCTAGGAAACGAGAATACGGTTGGTTGTCTACGCGAAGACGCTTTTCTTCTTTGACAACCTCGTTTTGGGTGTCTACCCCGCCTTGCTTTATAATTGGATGTAATAAACGCTCCGATTCCATCCACAAACCAAGCTCTAGGTTGTTAGAAGGAAAAACTTCGTAATAATAGGTTCTGTCATCGGTTGTATTTGCATTATTGGTTCCTCCATTGGAAGAAACAATTTTGAACCATTCTCCCTTTTTGATGTTTTTTGTTCCTTCGAATAAAAGGTGCTCAAAAAAGTGAGCCATACCAGTTCTGTCTGGTTGTTCGTCCTTGGCTCCTACGTGATACATCACTGATGTTGTTACCACAGGCGCTGTATTATCTTGGTGCAAAATAACGTGCATTCCGTTGTTGAGATCGTACTCTTCAAACTCTACTTTTTGTGCATTAGAAGAAAATGCGAACAATACTAAAGTTGTTAGAGTTAATATTTGATTTTTCATTGGTTAATATTTAGTTTTTGTTTGGACGTTTAAAATTACTATTCGTTACGAAAATATGTCATAAAAATTGTTAAAAATGAACAATTGTGCGGAGTTAGATTAAAATGCTACCTTTTGTTTTTATTTTTACCTGTAATTGAATTGTTTAATGATTATTATTTGTTATATTTGCACCCGCAATTTCACTAAGTTATTGCAAAAAGTATAAACGCAAAACAAAAAGTATGTACGCAATCGTAGAGATAGCAGGGCAGCAATTTAAAGTAGCAAAAGACCAAAAGGTATACGTACACCGTTTACAAGAAGCAGAAGGAGCAAAAATTACTTTTGACAAAGTGATGCTTATTGACAATGGTGGTGATGTAACTATTGGCGCCCCAGCTATAAAAGGAGCAGGAGTAACTGCAAAAGTATTAGGACACCTAAAAGGTGACAAAGTAATCGTTTTCAAGAAAAAAAGAAGGAAAGGTTACAAAAAGAAAAATGGTCACAGACAGTACCTAACAGAGATTCAGATTGAAGATATCGCTGCATCAGGTGCCGGAACCAAAAAAGAAGCTAAAAAGCTGCGCCAAAAAAAGCGACTAAAAAAGGGGACGATTTAAAGAAAATTGAGGGTATAGGTCCTAAAATTGCTGAAACATTGGCAGAAGCGGGAATTAAAACCTTTGCTGCTTTAGCTAAATCTGAGCCTGCAAAAATTGCTGAAATTATTGCAAATGTTCGTGGAAACCACGTAACAGATACTTGGCCAATGCAAGCTGGATTAGCTGCTGCTGGAAAGTGGGATGAATTAAAAGAATTACAAGACAAGTTAGACGGAGGCGTTGAAAAATAAATCCGTAAGTTTAACCATATAAAACTCAATTAAGATGGCTCATAAAAAAGGTGTCGGAAGTTCGAAAAACGGTCGTGAATCGGAATCGAAACGATTAGGAGTAAAAATTTTTGGAGGACAAGCTGCTATTGCAGGTAATATAATTGTTCGTCAAAGAGGAACACAACACAATCCAGGTGAAAATGTTTACATGGGTAAAGATCACACATTGCATGCTAAAGTTGATGGTGTTGTTAAATTCCAAAAGAAAAGAGATAATAAATCATATGTTTCTATTGAACCGTTTCAGGCTTAATACTAACTCGATTTAGAAAAATAAAAAACTGCCTTTTTAAAGGCAGTTTTTTTATATATACAAACTCATAATTTTAAATCTAAAACTATTTCATAAAATACGTTAAAGGATTTAAATTACCTTGTCATTAACACATAGAAATTCTATGTTGTAGAACTTTATACAATAATGGAATAAAGTAGTGTTAATAGTAGTATACTTTATATCTATTTTTATAAAAAAAGCACTTTAATATAAAGTGCTTTTATTTGTAATCATCATTACTGATTAAATCCCCCAATCATCATAATGATTTTTTTATGTGTACTACGGTGCAAATATGTAAACAAATAAACTATTACTCAATGCTTTATGTGTAATTGGTCTTAAATCTTGTATAGATAGTTTATATTTTGGTATATTACGTTATGATACAGGGCTGTGTTAATATTTATGATGTTGTGTAGCAATTTTATAATTATAAAGTTTATTTTTGAAATAAAGTACCAATCATGTTAAAAGCAGTTATTGTTGATGATGAGCCAAAAGCTATTCAAATTCTATCGTGGGAATTATCAAGTTTCAAAGAAGACATAGAGGTTATCCAAACCTTTAACGATGCTGATGAGGCAATTAGATTTATTAATTCTAATGAATTCGATTGTTTATTTTTAGACATTGAGATGCCTACAATAGATGGTTTTCAATTGTTACAACAAATTGATGCTCAAGATTTTGCAATTGTAATAACAACAGCATATAATGAATACGCAATTAAAGCATTGAAAAGTCAGGCTATTGATTATCTGCTAAAACCAATTGACAGTGATGACTTAGCCGATACAATTACTCGTGTAAAAAAGTACTTCCATAAAAATAGTAGTAAAAATAAGTTCGATAAAATACTACATAGTTTTAATGAAAAGTTTGATCGACGAAAAATCACTATTAACACAGACGGAAAACTTATCTTTCTAGAAGAAGGAGAAATACTGTATGTCGAATCGGATGGCAATTATTGCTCTATTCATACCTCTAGTCAAAAAAAAATAGTAGTTACCAAAAAGCTTAAAGAAGTTAACTTATTGCTTCCACAAGATCATTTTTTTAGAATTCATAATTCCTTCATTATCAATCTTAATAAAATAAAAGAATTTTTGAAATCGGACGGCTATGTGATTTTAGAAGGTAATTATAAGATTCCTGTATCTAGGCAAAAAAAGGCAGACTTTCTCGATAAATTTTAAGTGTATGAAAGGTTTTTTGTATACACTTTTGTTTTTTTTATCATTTTCGTTTGCTTTTGGAAAGGAGTATTCGCAGCAAGATCCTTCCGTAATTAATGATTTCTTATATATTAATTATAATAACTTTTACCAAGTAAAATCATTTTTTAGACAGTACGACTTAGACGAATCATCCATTAATTTATTATTGTCAAAGAGTAAAGTTACCTCTAATGATTTTGGACAAATATATGCGTATAACTTTCTGGGAAGATTGAACAGAACTAACTTGTTGTATGAGGATGCTTTAACTTATCACTTTAAGGCTTTAGAAATTTCTCGTAAGGAGAAACTTGTTTTTGCAGAGATTGTTACTCTAAACCAAATAGCCGTTGTATATCGGCGTCAAGATAAAATTAGAAGGGCGTTAAATTACCATCAATATGCTTTAGATTTAATTAGTAAGTATAAGTTAAAGACTATCGATTTAAAAAAGAGTAAGGTTATTGCAGAGAGTGGGATAGCAAATATCTATATGGATTTGCAACAGTATCCACTTGCCTTGGAAAAATTTACGAAAATTTTGGAGATTCAAACGGAACTTCAAGACAATAGAGGATTGGCAATAGTACACCAAAGTATTGGGGTTGTACATCAAAATTTAGACGATTTAGATAAAGCATTAAAACATTATTTTGAGTCTCTTAATTACAACACCGAAATTGGTTCTGATTTGGGTAAAATTATATGTCACAACAGAATTAGTAGCGTGTTAATTTTGAAAGGACAATTCAACGAGGCACTTCGCTTTATTTCAGAGGTAAAGGAAGCCTCGCAAAAGCTTGGGAATAATTATTACAGGTCTCTAGTAGGGAATACATTAGGGTACTCTCTATTAAAAGTTGGTGCGATTGATTCTGCTCAAGTAACTATTGAAAACGCATTAACTGTTGCACTAAAATATAATATTGCTGACAATGTGAGCCAATCGTATGAATATCTTTCAGAAGTGTATCGAGAGCGACAGGATTTTGAAAATGCCTATGTGTATTATGAAAAATCTGTGAAAGGAAAAAATGATAAAATTAATAGTCAAAACTCAGCATATGTAAATAATTTAATTAATTGGTTCGACGATGAGGTAAAAACAAATCAGAAAAGGAGCTTAGGCAAAGAAAATGAAATTACGAAGTTAAAGCTAACCCAAAACAGAAATGTATTAACAATCGCATTGGTTTCTATCGCGTTATTTGGGGTGTTGTTATATGCTTTTTATGGGCAAAGATTACTAAACAATGAAAAGAAAATACTTATGCTGGAACAGGAGGCATTACAAACGCAGATGAATCCACATTTTGTGTTTAATGCTTTAAATTCGATAAAATTGTACATTATTAACAATGAACAAAAAAATGCAGTCTATTATCTCAATAAATTTTCGAAGTTAATTCGAAGTATACTTGAATCTTCAAAGGCTAAAGAGATATCTCTTTCAGAAGAACTCAAAACTATGGATATATATATGAGTATTGAAAACATTCGATTTTTGAACGAAATTCAATACACAGAATCCATTGATGAAACTATAAATTTAGATAAGATTAAGGTACCACCATTAATTCTGCAGCCATTTTTAGAGAATGCGATATGGCATGGATTATCTTCTAAAAAAGGAGAAAAAAAAGTAGCTTTAGCAGTAACAAAAATAGGGTCAGGATTCATAAAGATAACAATCACCGATAATGGAATCGGAAGGGAAGAGGCTCTCAAAATAAAAAATAGTAAATCTTTACAAAGGGAGTCTATCGGAATTGAGCTTACCAAGCAACGACTCCAAATATTTTCCTATGAATTCGAGAATAAGTTTTTCTTAGAATATACCGATTTGTATGATGACGCCAATATGCCAATGGTACCAAGGTTACTTTGAGATTACCAATAGTTTAACTAGAATTCAAATTTTAATTGAACCCATAAAGGGGCTTGTTTTTTGGTGTTTAAGTTACTAAAAGAAAGGCCTAGTAATCGAACCGAATTGTGTAAGTTGTCTTGGTATAATAATTGTTTTACGAGCGGGAAAAACTCTTTCTTTTGACTCATAAAATTCGTAGTAGTTTTACTTCTTGTTTGTTGGGTAAAATCGCTGTATTTTATCTTTAGGGTAATGGTTTTTCCTTTAGTTCTTGTTTTTGCCATTCTTCGTTCTAGTTCTTCTGCTATGATTTCCAAACGCTCTAGAAGAAATATTTCTGAAGATATATTTTTTTGAAATGTTCTTTCTGCTGCTATTGATTTTTGAACTCTATTTGGTTTTACGGCACTGCGTTGAATGCCTCGAACTATGTTGTAATAGTGTACGCCAGTTTTTCCGAAAAGTTTGGTAAGTTCCGCAAGGGGTTTTTGCTTTAAATCATTGCCTTTGAAAATTCCATTATTATGCATTTTTGCAGCAGTCACCTTTCCTACACCGTAAAATTTATGCACGGGTAATTCTTCTAAGAATGAAATTACTTCAGAAGGGTGAATAGTTTTTTGTCCGTTAGGTTTATTGATATCTGAGGCTACTTTAGCGAGGAATTTGTTAATCGATATTCCTGCAGAGGCTCGCAGTTCCAATTCGTCCCAAATTCGCTGTCTAATCTCACGCGCTATGGCATTTGCAGAAGGATTCTTTTTTTTGTTTTGTGTGACATCTAAATATGCTTCGTCTAAAGATAATGGCTCTACTAAATCCGTGTAATCGAAAAAAATAGCTCTTATTTTAGTTGAAATTTCTTTATACCTTTCAAACCTCGGTGTGACAAAAATAAGCTCCGGACACTTTTGCTTTGCAAGGGTACCGCTCATGGCTGAACGGACACCGTATTTTCTTGCTTCGTAACTTGCAGCAGACACCACTCCTCGAATTCCATTTCCCCCAACAGCCACAGGTTTATCTCTAAGTTCTGGATGGTCTAGTTGTTCTACGGAAGCATAAAAAGCATCCATGTCCACATGAATAATTTTCTTAAATGGGGGCTGCAATTCCATCCTACAAAATTACGAAATACAGCACAATTTTGAAATTAAAAAAACTACCGAGGCAATTGTTAACTTGGGAGATTCCTTTTATGGTTTTTAGATTAATGCCTATTTAAAAGCTCTAAAAATATCATTTCCATTGGCAAACAGCAGTAATGCAACAAGAATTACAAAACCAGTTACTTGTGCATATTCTAAGAACTTATCGCTAGGTTTTTTACCCGTGATCATTTCCCATAAGGTGAATACAACATGTCCGCCATCTAAAGCAGGAATTGGAAGTAGATTCATAAAACCAAGCATAATGGATAAAAATGCGGTAATGCTCCAAAATGTTTGCCAGCTCCATTGCGATGGAAATATACTTCCAATAGAGATGAACCCACCGAGACCTTTGTATGCTCCTGTACTTGGATTAACTATTTTTTTTAACTGTTTTACATAATTGGTTAGTGTTGTCCAGGCTTTCTTTGTTCCTGCAGGAACTGCTTCGGCAAAGGAATAGGATTTTTCGGCCAATTGATAGTATCCTAATTTTTCCAAATCAGGTAAGGAAACTGCCGACCAAACTACGCCTAAATTACCATGCTTTGAAACTTTAGCAGGTATTGATTTTGTTTCTTCTCCTCTGCGAACAGTTAGGGTAATGTCTTGCCCTTTCAAAGTTTCTATGATAGGTTTGGCTTCATCGTAATATTTTATGGGAGTTCCATTAATGCCTACAACGATATCTTTTGGTTGAATGTCTGCTCCACCATTAATAGAATCTTGGCTTACCTCTGCAATTATAAAAGGATATCTCGGTAATAAAAAAGCCCCAGCACTTTTACCTCGATCTACTAATTTTGAGATAAAGTCAACGGGAATTTTCTTTTGTACGTTTTCTCCATTTCTCTCTACTGTGTATTCCGACCCGTTAATAAATTCTAATGGGAGTTCTCTAAATTTTTGCACCGACTTACCATCGATACTAAGTATTTTATCACCAGTTTCCAATCCTAATTCTGTGGCCAGTTCATCTTGTGCCCAAATACCATCTTTCACACTTTCATTTGGTAAGTACTTTTCCCCGTAGGTATACATTAATAAGATGTAAATAAGTATACCGAGGATAAAATTAACAGTAACACCACCAAGCATAATAATAAGTCTTTGCCATGCAGGTTTGGATCTAAATTCCCAAGGTTTTGGTTCCTCTTTCATTTGATCGGTATCCATGCTTTCATCAATCATACCTGATATTTTTACATAGCCACCAAGAGGTATCCAACCGATTCCATAAACCGTCTCTCCGATTTTCTTTTTAAATAACGAAAACTTATAATCAAAAAATAGGTAGAATTTCTCTACCCTAGTTTTAAAAAGCTTGGCAGGTATGAAATGACCGAGCTCGTGTAAAACTATTAAAAGCGATAAGCTTAAAATAAATTGAGATGCTTTTATTAAAATCTCCATATAGTATTTTTCTAATTTTCAATGTTGCAAATGTACGCTTTTCATAAGAGTTCTAAAAGTTTGTAAGTCACGAGTGCTGTTGATTTAACAAACTTTTTAATCTTCCTGTAAATATTAGATTTTATAAGTTGTATTTTTGTTTAAAATTTAGCTTAAATGGATTTAAAATTCTTCAAAAAGTCTAAAAATACCCTTCGGTTTTTCGCGGTTTTTACAATTGTTGTATTACCGATCTTTTTTTACTTATTAAAAGTAGATACCCGTTTACCAATATATAATCCCATTGATGTGAACCCAAAGTTAGTGGATGCTTCGGTAAGAAATAAAGCCAAAAATCATACGGTTGCTGATTTCACCTTGCTTAATCAAAACGGTGATACTGTCACGCAAAATGACTATAAAGGTAAAATTTACATCGCAGACTTTTTCTTCACAAGATGCCAGTCTATCTGTATTGTCATGGCCTACAATATGGCTGAACTACAAGAGCACTTTAAAAATGATGAGGATGTAATGTTTTTGTCACATTCGGTTACTCCTGATATAGATAGTGTTTCCGTGTTACGAGCTTACGCAGATAAAAAGGTGTAATCGATGGAAAATGGAATGTTACTACAGGGAACAAAAAAGATATTTACGATTTAGCACGTAAAAGTTATTTTGCAGTTTTAGATGAGGGCAATGGTGATGAAAACGATTTTATCCATACAGAAAATTTTGTACTCATCGATAAAGACCGAAGAATCCGAGGTATCTATGACGGTACTAAAAAAGAGAACATGCAGAAAATTATTGCAGATATTACAACATTAAAAGAAGAATATAAGTAAGCAGTTATTATTTTTTGTTTCCATCATCATCAAAATTTTTACTGAGTTCTTGCTCCGTTTTTATAACGGCTACTGCTAAAGAAAGTAGCATAATAGCCATAGGTTGCCATGTTACCTCTTTTCCGAGATAAACGAAAAGAATTGCAGCTGCTAATGAAAACCCTGCATACTTTAGTAACTGTTTTGTGAAAAAATCATTGGCGAAATTCCAAATCGTCTCATTTTTCATTGTTTTATTGGTGCGATATCCATAAAAAGAATTTATGTTTTTAGGAGGAAAAAAATAAAAGAGAATACTGAAAATAAAAAGTAAACCATTGATAGATAGTACGTAGTAAAAAGGATTCATATGCTAATTTTTTACACCAGAAATAATTTCTTTCAAAAATACATTAATATCTGCATTTTTAGTTAAGCCCATTCGAACAATTACCATTTCTTGATCGGGTAAAATAAAAACATTTTGCCCCTGATAACCATTAAAGGAATACATGTTTTCGGGAACATCGGGATAGCGTTTCCCAGCATTAAGCCAAATTTGCGCACCATACCAACCGTTTGAGCTGGGTGTTGGCGTAGTGGCATAGGTGACCCATTCTTTTGCAAAGATTTGTTCTCCGTTCCAATTTCCTTTATGTAAATAGAGTAAACCAAGTTTTGCCCAATCTCTTGGTGTTGCCCAACCATAAGAAGAACCAACATAATTTCCAGACATATCTGCCTCTAAAACCATAGAATGCATACCAATTTTGTCTAATAAGGCAGTATACCAAAAATCAAGGTACTCTTGATGACTGTTAAATTGCTCGCGTAGTAAACCAGATAAAAGATTAGTAGTGCCCGAAGAGTAATTCCATGTTTTGTTTGGTTCACCTATTAATGGTTTATTTATTTGCGTTTTGGTCATGTCTTCCGAAAGAAACAACATCTCGGTAACATCACAGATAGTATTGTAATCTTCCTCCCATTCTAGCCCAGAATTCATTTGTAGCAAATTATGAATGGTAATATCTCTACGAGCATCGTTTTGCCATTCCTGAAAATTTGGAGTGTCTTTTACATTTATTTTACCTTTGTGTTGTAATATACCAAACATAGTAGCAGTGATACTTTTTGTCATAGACCAGCCCAAAATTCTAGATTCTTTCGTAAAATCAGTATCGTATTTTTCAGCAATTATCTGATCTTTATAAATTACGATAACAGCTCTAGTTTTGTTGGTATCGTTAAACATGTTTGCTACAGCCTTATTTACTTTATCGTAGTTAATATTTTGAAATAAAGTGTCTTTTTGTTTTCCATTCCCATATGGATATGGGATATTTTTAGGTTTTGTATTTCGATTTGGAGTTCGATAAGATTTGGAAACATCTGCGTTTTTTGGCACCAAAACAGCTCCTAAACCTCGTCTGTAAATTGCCTTTCTGGAAAGCAATCCAAAAGCAGAACTAGTGGCAGATTCTTCCTCGGTATTAATTGTATTAGAAGCCAGGTTTACAGGGGAGAAGTTATTGTCAGTGCTATCTGTAAAAGTTAATGTTCTGTTGGCAAGAAAAACAGAGGAGGCGGTGTTTTTAGCGGCATATCCAGCTAGTAGATTTAGTCTAGGATAGTTGCGGTAAACTACAATTCCAATAACAATAAGTATTAGCAGGATTAGTCTTTTAAATAACTTCATGAAATTCATTTTTCACAAATGTAATAATTTAATTGTTTACATGATTTTTAATAAACCAAGTATTATCTTTGTAGTAAATTATAGAAAATGTTTGCAATAGATAAAATTAGAGCAGATTTTCCGGTACTGAATAGAAAAGTACACGGGAAACCTTTAGTGTATTTTGACAATGCTGCTACCTCACAAACTCCAAAGGTGGTTATTGACGCAATCGTAGATTATTATTCTAATTACAATGCAAACATCCACCGTGGAGTACATACGTTGAGTCAGGAAGCAACTGATAAATACGAGGAAGCTCGTATCAAAATACAGAAGCATTTTAATGCAAAACATTCCTATGAAATAATTTTAACCGCAGGCACTACCAATAGTATAAATATTGTTGCCTCAGGATTCTCTACTTTACTAAACGAAGGAGACGAAATTTTGGTGTCTGCTCTTGAACATCACGCTAACATTGTTCCTTGGCAAATGCTATGTGAAAAAACTGGAGCTATTCTGAAGGTTATTCCAATGCAGCAAGATGGTTCTTTGCAGATGGAAGTATTTCATAGCTTGTTGAATGAAAAAACAAAACTAGTATTCTGTAATCATATTTCCAATGCACTAGGAACCATTAACCCAATTGAGGAAATAATTGCGGCAGCACATAGCTTTGGTGCCTATGTTTTAATTGATGGTGCTCAAGCTTGCCCCCATATAAAACCAGATTTACAGGAGCTTAACGTAGATTTTTATGTCGCTTCAGCTCATAAAATGTGTGGGCCAACAGGAGTTGGTATGCTGTATGGTAAAGAGGAATTGTTGCAAATGTTGCCGCCATACCAAGGAGGTGGCGAAATGATCGAAACTGTCACCTTTGAAAAAACCACTTATGCTGGGTTACCACATAAATTTGAAGCAGGTACGCCTAATATTTGTGGTGGAATCGCCTTTGGCGTAGCCTTAGATTATATGAATTCTATTGGATTTGATGCTATTGCAACTCGAGAAAATGAATTGTTAACCTACGGAACTGCGCAATTAGAAAAAATTGAAGGACTAAAAATATACGGAACATCGAAAAAAACTTCTGTAATCTCTTTCAACATAGATGGTGTACATCCATACGATATAGGGGCTATTTTAGATAAATTAGGGATCGCTGTAAGAACAGGCCAACATTGCACACAGCCCATTATGGATTATTATGAAATACCTGGTACAGTAAGAGCTTCCTTTGCTTTTTACAATACCAAAGAAGAGATTGATGTATTTGTTAATGCCGTCAAGAAGGCCCAAATGATGTTGTGTTAAAAAACTATATCACTAAAAAAGCAACCCTAAAAGGTTGCTTTTTTAGTTTATTGAGATTTTAATTTATACGATTAATCTCGAGACATAAATATTTGAATGACATACCAAAACAACAACATTAGAGAGGCAAATAAACCTAAGGCAGCCGGAATGTAGTCATCGGTAGAAAATTTATGGACTAAATTAGAGGTTTGGTATAAAATAGATCCTGCAGCCAAAACACACATTCCAACAGAAAACCACAATCCAAGTGTGAATCCAAATAAAGTACCTGCAATAATAAGTCCGAGAGCAATAAAAAATCCTATGGTGATTCCTGCTCGTAGAAACGAAAAATCTTTTTTAGTAAGGAATACTATTGAAGAAATACCCGCAAATAATCCAATGGTCACTATTGCTGCTTGTTGTAAAAGTTCAACACTATTGGTATATACGATTGCCATGTATATTAATGGGATAAAAATAAAAGCCTCTGCGAAAATATAACCTGCATAGGCCAGGTATTGCAAGTTTTTATCGGTAGTTTTTAAAGCAGTGCTTTCCGCATAATTAGTAATAAGCATAAATCCTCCTAAAAGTAAAAGCCATCGATAGCCTTGTGTCATTGAAAGGGCAAACTCTACTATAGTGGCACTCTGTAAGAGTAAATATTCAAAGAGAATAAATAGTAAAACCCCTCCTGCAACATGTGCATAAGTTTTCTTGTAAAAAGCGATTCTTTCCGTTTCAGAAACTTCTGAAACTAATACTTTAGTATTAATTGTGTTTTCCATATTTGATTATTGTTTTGGTAAATATATCTTTTAACAACAACATATAAAAAATAATTTTAATGGTTATTAGTTCGATTAAATATGAATCTTTTTCTCTATTTTTACTATTGTTACAGATATGAGATATTTTTATTTACTTATTTTGACATTTATAGTCACAGCAATGGGCTATACTCAAACAGATACTCCAAAATTTGATAAACTTGTATATAAAATTAAGGCAAGAGGCAGTTTTTCGCAACTAACGGTATTTCCAGACAAAATTATTTACGTAAATGGAGATAGCTATAAAAATCATCCAATCACTGCAAACGATTACCAAGAGCTTTCCGATTTATTAAATGAAATTGATGCATCGAAAATACCAAGCTTTAAAGCACCTACAAACGAAAGGGCTAGAGACAAAGCTATGCAGGCTAATGTTTCCGTGTACCTAAGAGACAGCACGTATTCGTCTCAGGCTTTTGATGCAGGAGCACCACCAGTTCCTTTGCAAAAGCTCCTAGAGAAAGTATTTGAATTGAGTAGGCAAAATTAAAAATCCGAGTTAATACTCGGATTTTTTATTAAAATTTTAGGGTTATACCACTTAGGAAATTTATGGTAGCCTGTGGGTAATACCCAGCGCCATCTAAAGTGGTTACAAAATTTGGGTCAGACCAAGTATCGTCATAGGTAAAGTAATAGCCTCGATCTACGTATTCTTTGTTAAATATGTTGTTAATAGTCGTGGTAAATACAATAGATTTAAAAACTTTATTAAGTGGAATTTCATAGATAAGATTTAAATCACTGGTAAAGAAATCCTCCAAGACATCATTTTCCGAAATGGCGCTATTCAAGTTGCTCATGTATTGTTTGCCGACGTATTTGTATAAAAATCCAATTTGTAAATTCTCTACAGGCTCATAAACAAATGCATTTCCGAAAATAATGTCTGGTGAAAAGGCAATAGGTGTATCTCCTAGGTTAATAAGCGCACCATTTATTTTTTGATAGTAGTCTTGATTTCTGTTTTTACTAAGAGCGATGTTAGGACGCATAGAAAGATTTTCTGCCAATTTTAAATCTGCATCAATTTCTAATCCTAAGCGGTAACTATTTCCGCTAGAAGTTCGCAGCGGTTCTCCTGTTAATGGGTCTATGGCTCCACTTAAAATTAATTGATTTTGATAGTCCATATAATACACATTCGTATTTACTTTAAAATTATCTGAGGCAAATCGCCATCCGATTTCAAAATCGTCGAGGCTCTCGTGCTGTGAGTTTCCTCCTTCAAAATCACTTCTATTAGGCTCTCTATTCGCTCTTGCATACGATGCATATAGGCTATGATTGCCATCTATAAAGTAAGTTACCCCAATTTTTGGGTTGAAAAAATTGTAATTTTGATTTACATCTATTGGGCTTCTATCAGAGGTTAATCCTGCAGTTTCATAGTGTACAAAGCGTCCTTGAAGATCTAAATACGCCTTTAACTTTTCGGAAATACTATAGGATGCTTTGGAAAATATACTAAAGTCTGTCTTTTTAGATTGACTAAAGTAATATCGATCTCCCCAGCTAGTTCCTGCCGATAGGTCACTTCCCCAAATCACCTCGCCATAGTGATCATTGTCGTAGGTGTTGTATGAAACTCCAGATATAACTTCCAAATTATCTTTGTCGTCATACGTTAAAGTTCCATTGATAACATAAAAATGATTGTCTAACCACCGTTGCACAATAACATCACTATCCTCGTTAATTAGGTCGTTGTAATCACTCGCTGCTTCTTCTGTTTTATACTGTTCAAAATATCCCTTACCTCTAGTATAATTTAAACTAATCATACTGTTCCAGTTCTCCGATAGTTTTTCATTCCAATGCAATTGAAAATGATCTTGCCAATAATTATCAGTTTCGTTGTCGTAGGTGTATGGATTTTGCCTCCGGTCTTCCTCCAGTTGTTCTTTTGTAAGCCCTGCCCACGCCTGATAGGTTTTTTCCGAGCCTCCAAAAACAATAGCCTTAATTAAAGTAGTGTCATCGGTATAACTACCTTGAAGAAAATAAGATTTTAGATCGGTAAAGGCGCGGTCTACATACCCATCGGAGTAGATCTTAGACAGCCGTCCTGCAAGTTCAAAATTATCGTTTATTTTCCCAGTAGTAAATTTCACCGTGTGCTTTCTCGTTCCAAAAGAACCAAAAGAATTTGCAATTTCACCACCTGCCTCCTCGGAGATGCCGTCTGTTAAAATATTCAAACTTGCTCCAAATGCTCCCGATCCATTGGTAGAGGTTCCAACTCCTCGTTGCAATTGTAAGCTTTCTGTGGAAGATGCAAAGTCTCCTAAATTAACCCAAAAAGTTCCCTGACTTTCACTATCGTTATATGGGATTCCGTTAATTGTCACATTAACTCTACTTGCATCAGAACCACGAACTCTAAGATAGGTATATCCAATACCTGCTCCTGCATCAGACGAAGTAGTAACAGAAGGTAAATAATTCAGTAAAATAGGAATATCTTGACCAAGATTCCGTTTTTCAATTTCTTTTTTTGTGAGGTTAGAGTGGGTTACTGGTGCATCCGCCTTTACTCTAACTGCAGAAACCAAAACTTCATCTAGCATGGTGTCTCCTTCGACTAACACAAAATTAATCGTTTGATTATTATAAACCTCAATACGCTTTTTTTCTGTTTTAAACCCCACATAGGAAGCTTCTATCAGGTATGTTCCTTTGGGAATCTTAAACTGAAAAGTACCATTAAAATCGCTGCTTGCTCCCTTATTTAATGCGGTGATACGAATACTTGCATTCGGTAATGGCTCCTGGTTTTGGTCTACAACAGAACCCGAAATAGAATATTTTTGAGCATTTGCATGAATACAAGTGAATAAGGCCACTAGAAAAGTTACTTTCTTCACTTTTCTAATTAAAGACTGGTTACTCATGTTTTTCTTTTAATTTTTTTGGAATAAAAGAGGCTATTATTCTTTACTATTAATAATTATAACCCGTGTATAATACGACACGCCAATCGCTAGCAACTAATGTAAGTAAAAATATAGCGTTCCCTAAACAGCATTACCTGTTCTAGGTTCTACGGGTATGATCTCAGCCAATTGAATTTTGATAGGTTAACTATATTAAAATCCTCTTTTAGGCACCCCTTTTTGAGAACAATGCAAAGATACTTCGCATTTAGGAGATTCTAAAGAATTACTAGGATAAATCTATGGTTAATTTTTTATGATTTTTAATTCTTGGATTTTATATTTTTTTTATCTTTAAAAAAATGAAAAGAAATAAATATGAATAAGACAAAATATTTGTGTTTTTTGGTCCTTTTAGTTAGTTATTTCAGCTATTCTCAATTAGATGCAAAGATTAATGATTCCATTCCAAAAGAAACCTACCCATACAAATTACCGATTTGGGGTCAAAAAGCTTTTGAAAAAGGTTATGGAGACCAATTACAACTTCCATTAGGTGTTAATCTGAATTATGTCAATACGTTTATTGATATGAAAATCACGGAGTTTGAGCTTAATGTAGGGAATACAGATGTATCTAATATAATCAATATAGAGACCCTAAATTTTACAGAAGTTTCTGCGTTGTCTAATGGTATTAATCTTAGAGCAGATTTTTGGCTATTTCCATTTATGAATATTTATGGTTTATATTCTAATGTTTCTGGTGGTACAAACGTAAGTTTACAACCAACTTGGAGAGATGAGTTAGGGAACATCATTCTGCAATTACCTGAATTTAGTGCGGATGTAGATTTTAAAGCACAAGCCTACGGTATTGGTACAACACTTGTATTTGGTTATCAAAATTATTTTTTAAGTACTGATCTTAATTATTCTGCTACAGATACCGAATTGTTAGAAAATCAAATAGGAATTTTAAATCTATCGGCTAGGTTAGGGTATAAGTTTGATCTGTCTAAAAAGAATCCAGATTTCTTTCTAGCGCCGTATGTGGGTATTATGAATAGAGATTTCGTTGGAGCAAAGGGCAGTAGAGGATCTATTCAATTCAATGAAGTTTTTCCTGAGATTGATACGGTTTTTAATGAAAAAATAAACTCTAAAGTGGAGAGTAATAATCAAGAAATCCAGGGCTTAAACCCCATTTTAGATGCAGATCGTATTATAAAGTTAAAAGCACAAAATTTAGCATTACGAGAAATACAAAGTACCGTAAATGACAATGATGTATTTTCAACTTCCATAAATTACTTTATCAAAAAAGAGATGATTCAAACCTATACTTTTCAGTTTGGATTTAATTTACAAATGAATAAACATTTTATGTTGCGCGGAGAATATGGTATTTCTGGTTCCCAACGTTTTATTTTAACAGGCTTACAATACAGATTTGGAATTAAATAAAAAAAGTTATGAAAAAAATTGTTATTGGTATTTTATTTTTATTTGCAGCACCTTCGCTCGTTCAAGGACAAGCTGCAATACTAGCACTTATTTTTGGAGATAAAGTAGCCTCTGAAAAGTTTAATCTGAGTATGGAAATCGGAGGTAATTTTAACCATTATTCCAGCCTAGATAACTACGACAGAACTAAGTTAGGAATCAATTTTGGTATTGCCGGTAATGTTAAGGTTTCGGAACGTTTTTATATCAGTCCTGCAATTTTTTCCTAGGAAATAGAAAAATGAAATTTGAAAATTTATCCCTAAATACTGGATCTTCAAGTCTGAACTCAAATTTCCAAAATGTTCCTACCGATTTGAATCTAAATTATTTAGACATCCCTATCTTGTTCTCTTACATGAATAAAAAAGGGAATTTTAAATACAGTATTGGTCCTCAATTTTCATTTTTACAAAGTGCTAATATGGTTTATTTTGGGGAAGAAGGAGAATTTACGGAAAATTTTAAATCGAATATGAATTCGCAAGATTTTGGTTTTATCACCGATATAGCCTACATATTAAAGGATTTTAAGCCGAATAAGGAGATTCATATTCACCTGCGTTATTACTATGGTTGGAACGATGCTTTTTCCGATGCCTTTAGTGCCAACACGAACAGATCGAGTTATTTCTCTGTACTATTGAGCTTTCCTTTTATAAAAAGTAAATAATCTAATTATTGTATGGATATAATTTCCATAGCTTTTGGCCTGAAGAATTCTAGCTTAATTGTTTATTTTATTTTCTCTTTTTTTAATTATCGTTTTGTGTTTTTATATGCAGTTTAGAGTTGTGTAGTACTAAAATATTTTAATAATTTAGTAACCGCAATATCAATACATATGAAAACATCCTTTAAAACCACGGTAAATTCATCCTATGATTTTCATTTTGATGAAAACCAGATTGAACAACTCGACATTGTACCGCAATCTAGTTCTGAGTATCATGTTCTTGAGAATAAAACCTCGTACAAAGCAGAAGTCGTGTATGAGAATTTTAATAAAAAAAAATATGCTATCGCAATAAATGGCAACGTCTATGATGTAGCTATTTCCGATGCTTTAGATTTATTAATTAGTGATCTCGGAATGGAGGTTACTGCAGAAAAGAAAGAAAACGATTTGAAAGCACCTATGCCTGGGCTTATTGTTGCAATAAACGTAGAAGTTGGTCAAGAGGTTAAAGAAAACGATGGCTTGTTGGTGTTAGAAGCTATGAAAATGGAGAACACCCTTGTGTCTCCTAAAGATGGCGTAATAAAATCAATTGCTGTAGCAAATGGTGATCGGGTCGAGAAGAACACAATTTTAATTGAATTAGAGGGGTAGAATGAAAAAAATATTAGTAGCCAATAGAGGAGAAATTGCACTTCGTGTCATGCGAACAGCTAAAAAGATGGGCATAAAAACAGTTGCTATTTTTTCAGAAGTAGATAGGAATTCACCGCATGTAGCCTTTGCAGATGAGGCGGTTTGTGTTGGTCCTGCTCCTTCGAATCAATCGTATTTATTAGGAGATAAAATTATTGAGATAGCCAAAGACTTGCATGTTGATGGGATTCATCCTGGGTATGGTTTTTTGAGTGAAAATGCTGATTTTAGCCAGGCAGTTACTAAAAGCGGTATTACTTTTATTGGGCCAAAGGCAGAGGCTATTCAGGTAATGGGAAGCAAATTGGCAGCAAAAGAGGCTGTCAAAAAGTACGACATACCGATGGTGCCAGGAATAGACCATTCTATTACAGATATCGCATATGCAACAGAGATTGCTGCTAAAATAGGATACCCTATTTTGATAAAAGCATCGGCTGGAGGTGGCGGTAAAGGAATGCGAGTTGTAGATAAAGTGGAGAACATAAAAGAACAAATGCAACGAGCGATTTCGGAGGCCACTTCTGCTTTCGGAGATGGAGCTGTATTTATAGAAAAGTACGTTGGATCTCCTCGCCATATCGAAATTCAAGTTTTAGCAGATAGCCATGGAAACGTGGTGCATTTGTTTGAACGAGAATGCTCTGTGCAAAGACGGCACCAAAAAGTAGTGGAAGAAGCGCCTTCTTCTGTTCTAACACCAGAGATACGTCAAAAAATGGGACAAGCGGCAATAAAGGTTGCCAAGGCTTGTGATTATCTTGGAGCCGGAACTGTTGAGTTTTTATTGGATGAAAATATGAATTTTTATTTTTTAGAAATGAATACACGTTTGCAGGTGGAGCACCCTGTTACGGAAATGATAACTGGTGTTGATTTGGTCGAAGAACAAATTAGAATAGCAAGAGGGGAGCGCTTGTCTTTTACACAGGAAGATCTTACCATTACTGGTCATGCTCTTGAACTTCGTGTATATGCGGAAGATCCTTTAGATGGTTTTAAACCAAGTATAGGTGTTTTAGAAACTTACCAGACTCCAAAAGGAGAGAACATCCGAGTAGACGACGGTTTTGAGGAAGGTATGGAAGTGCCAATTTATTACGATCCGATGATTTCAAAACTTATAACTTATGGTAAATCACGTGAGGAGGCAATAGAATTAATGAAAAAAGCAATTGTTGCTTATACTATCAAAGGGATCGAAACTACCTTATCTTTTGGTAAGTTCGTTTGTGAACACGAAGCCTTTATTTCAGGGAATTTCGATACGCATTTTGTAAAAAAGTATTATGCTACCGATAAATTACAAGCCATTTATCAAAGAGAAGCAGAGATTGCTGCTAAAGTAGCATTGCAACTATATTTAAAAGAAAAACAAATTTTAAAAGTACCAACTCGTGAAATCTAAAATACAACAATTACAAGCTAAAATTCATACCGCTAAAGAAGGAGGAGGGCAAAAAAGAATTGATAGACAACACCAACAAGGTAAGTTAACCGCTAGAGAACGTATTGCTTATTTATTAGATGAGGGCTCTTTCGAAGAGGTAGGTATGTTGGTTACGCATAGAACCAATGATTTTGGTATGGAAAACCAAAATTTTATGGAGATGGTGTAGTTACAGGATACGGAACAGTAAATGGTAGATTAGTATATGTTTTTGCACAAGACTTTACCGTTTTTGGAGGCTCCTTGTCTGAAACACATGCTGAAAAGATTTGTAAAATTATGGATTTAGCAGTTAAAGTTGGTGCTCCTTTAATTGGTTTGAATGATTCAGGTGGTGCCAGAATTCAAGAAGGTGTTAGATCTTTAGGAGGATATGCGGATATCTTTTATCGAAACGTGCAGTCTTCCGGTGTCATTCCCCAAATTTCTGCAATCATGGGGCCCTGTGCCGGTGGAGCAGTGTATTCTCCAGCAATGACAGATTTTACCGTTATGGTTGAAAACTCCAGTTATATGTTTGTAACAGGACCGAATGTGGTAAAAACAGTTACGAATGAAGAGGTAACCTCAGAGGAGTTAGGAGGAGCAAGTACACACGCAACGAAATCTGGAGTTACACATCGCACGGCTGCAAATGATGTGCAATGTTTAGAGGATATTAAAAGTCTTTTAAGCTACATGCCTCAAAATAATCAAGAAACTACCCTACAGCAGCCCTACGAGCTTGGAAATGAACTTCGGGAAGAATTGAATAACATAGTTCCAGAGAATGCAAATAAACCATACGATATGCATCAGGTTATTCATGGAATCGTAGATGCAAACTCTTTTTTTGAAATTCATAAAGACTATGCTGATAATATAATCGTTGGCTTTGCAAGAATCGCAGGGAGAAGTATTGGAATAGTTGCCAATCAACCGATTAGTCTTGCAGGATGCTTGGACGTTAACAGTTCTAAAAAAGCGGCTCGATTTACACGTTTTTGTGATTGTTTTAATATTCCATTATTAGTATTGGTAGATGTTCCAGGGTTTTTACCAGGAACAGATCAAGAGTGGAATGCAATAATTACTAATGGTGCCAAATTATTGTATGCATTGAGTGAAGCAACTGTGCCTAGAATTAGCGTTATTACCAGAAAAGCCTACGGAGGTGCTTATGATGTGATGAATTCAAAGCATATTGGATCTGACATGAATTTTGCTTGGCCATTGGCAGAGATTGCGGTTATGGGAGCCAAGGGTGCAAGTGAAATTATATTTAAAAAAGAAATCGCAAATGCCGTAAATAAGGAAGAAAAGTTAGCAGAGAAAGAAGCAGAATACGCCTCTTTGTTTGCAAATCCATATGTAGCAGCAGAAAGAGGTTTTATAGATGAAGTAATTTTACCAAAAGAAACGCGCAGAAAGTTAATTAAAGCCTTTGCGATGTTGGAAGGTAAAAAAATAGAAAGACCCAATAGAAAGCACGGAAATATTCCGTTGTAATTTTTAAGTACAATACCCTATTTTTAACGTTTACTGCTTTTTTTAAGCATTGCCACGGATGAGTTTTTGTCCGTGGTTTTTTTGAGAATTCCCTTGTTCACTTTGTTAAAGACTAACAAATTTTATGTAAGTAGTGTTTTTTTATACACGATTTTTTTCCATGATAAATATCCTGAAATGGCGATAATAGTAAATAGTAAATACTGAAAACTAGTAAAGGTAAATCCCTTGTAAAAATACAAAGGAACCGAGATAATATCTCCAATAATCCAATAGATCCAATTTTCAATTTTTCGTTTTGCCATTAACCACATACCCACGAAGAATATTGCTGTTGTTACAGTATCCACATATGCAGTCCAATGGTTCCATTTGTCGAAGCTTACATAGACTGTGTACACGAAAAGCAAGGTGGTAATAAAAATAGCACCACTGATTTTTTGTTCCTTTTTTGATGTTGTGCTTATTGGAGTTACTTCATTCTCATTGATTTTTCTTGTCCAAATATACCAGCCATAGACACTCATTATAAAGTAATAAGCGTTAATCATCATGTCTCCGAGAAGACTCCATTTTAGCAATAAATACACAAAAATAGCGGTACTAATCATACCTGTAGGAAAGACCCAAATACTATTTTTTTTAGAGCACCAAACCGATAAAAAACCAAAGATAACAGCAGTAATTTCCATGCCAATGTCTAGAGGAGAAGCGTTGGTATACTGACCGAATAAGAAATCTATCATGGTTTGCATCGAATTATGTTTTCCAAAAACAAAGATAGTTTCTAATCTTAGATGTCTTAGGTATTTACTACTAATTTTTATAAAATTACAAAAACTATGTGCGATGTAAACCTAACTTTTTAGGCGGCATATCCGTAGACACATGTAAAATCGTCAAATTCGAAGAAATGAATGGTATACGATGATTTCGTTCCGTTGAAGTTTATAGTCCCTATTGTTTTTTCATCTTTAAAAGCAAAGTCTTCGATATATATGTGTTCTTTGAAAAGTAACTGTTTTTTTCCGTAAATTTTATACAAGCTTTCCTTTGCCCCCCAAACAATAGTTAACTTACTTACTAATGCACTGTGATTGGCAATGGTTTTATACTCTTCAAGCGGTGTAAATTTCCTTGCGATTTTCACTATTTTATCCCTGCGCTTCTCTATATCTATGCCAACCGGACTGTCTTCAGAAATGATAATTCCCGTATATTCAAAAGAGTGCGTAATGGAAATAAATTTTCCGTTGCTTAGGTGCGGTTTACCGAAGGTGTCATATACAACATCTGCGTCGGAATAACCTGCTAATTTTAACAAATGGCGAATGCTTAAAAAACCTTTCTGATGCAGTTCAGATTTCATGCTATTTACCCTGTTTAAACTTTGCTCTGTCAGTACAATACCCTCAAAAAGTTCCTCTGAGGTTTCTGTAATTTTCCATACCAAAAGTTTGTATTTTTATTAACGGTTACAGTTTTATATAGCGGCATAAATTAAAAAGTTATTCCGTAACTTTGCAGTTCGAAAGTTGATAATAAATATACAAAAAATATGAGTGCAAATACAGCAACATACGTTCCTTTTAAAGTTAAAGATATCACTTTGGCAGATTGGGGAAGGAAAGAGATTGAATTGGCCGAAGCTGAAATGCCAGGTTTAATGAGCTTACGTGAAGAGTATAAAGAGGAGCAACCTTTGAAAGGTGCTAGAATAGCTGGTTGTTTACACATGACAATACAAACTGCGGTACTTATAGAAACATTACAAGCTCTTGGTGCTGAGGTAACTTGGAGTTCCTGTAATATTTTTTCAACCCAAGATCAAGCTGCCGCTGCAATCGCTGCCGCTGGAACAGCTGTTTATGCTTGGAAAGGAATGAATGAAGAGGAGTTTGATTGGTGTATCGAGCAAACCTTATTCTTTGGTGAAGACAAAAAACCCTTGAATATGATTCTAGACGATGGAGGTGACTTAACCAATATGGTTTTAGATAAATACCCACATTTAGTAGGAGATATTAAAGGATTATCGGAAGAAACAACAACCGGTGTACATCGCTTGTACGAGCGTATGAAAAACGGAACATTGCCAATGCCGGCAATCAATGTTAACGATTCTGTCACCAAGTCTAAGTTTGATAATAAATACGGATGTAAAGAGTCTGCAGTAGATGCCATTCGTAGAGCAACGGATGTAATGTTGGCAGGAAAGCGTGTTGTGGTTTGTGGTTATGGTGATGTTGGTAAGGGAACTGCAGCCTCTTTTAGAGGAGCTGGTAGTATTGTAACCGTAACAGAAATTGATCCAATTTGTGCCTTACAAGCGGCAATGGATGGCTTTGAAGTAAAGAGGTTAGAATCGGTAGTCGCTAATGCTGATGTTGTTATAACGACTACAGGAAACAAAGATATTGTTCGTTCGCAACACTTTGAAGCAATGAAAGACAAAACTATCGTGTGTAATATCGGTCATTTTGATAATGAAATTGACATGGCTTGGTTAAACGATAATCATGGCGGTACTAAAGTGGAGATAAAACCTCAGGTAGATAAGTATACTGTTAACGGAAATGATATTATCATTCTAGCAGAAGGACGTCTGGTAAATCTAGGATGTGCAACCGGGCATCCAAGTTTTGTAATGTCTAATTCTTTTACAAACCAAACGTTAGCCCAGATTGAATTATGGACGAATGCAGATGCTTATAAAAATGAAGTGTATATGCTGCCAAAACACCTTGATGAAAAGGTAGCTAAATTGCATTTGGCAAAAATTGGAGTAGAACTTACAGAGCTACGTAAAGAGCAAGCAGACTATATTGGTGTTACCGTAGAAGGACCATTTAAGCCAGAACACTACAGATACTAGTAGTTTTCTAGAACGTATAAAAAAAGCCTCTTACTAAAAGAGGCTTTTTTAATTGACTTTTAAAAAAAAATTTCTTTTGTTTATTCCAAAAACATTTTTTACAGGGTAACTTTTTTACTTATTAGATTACAAAGTTAGCATTCTTTTTGTGTTCGCTAGCTTCGTATCGGTCTAAGCATTTTTGAAGAATATCGTATGCTTCATTGGCATCACCCCAATCTCCAACATCTACTTCTTTTTTTCTAAGTCTTTATATACCTGGAAAAAATGCGTAATTTCTTCTTTTCGGTGCGGGTTTAAATCCGTAATGTCGTTATACTTGTTCCAGATAGGATCTGAAACTGGTACACATAGTATTTTTTCGTCCGGCCCTTTTTCATCTGCCATGTGAAAAACACCAATAGGTTTTACTTCCATAACACACATTGGAAACGTAGGTTCCGCTCCTAATACTAAAACGTCTAAAGGATCCCCATCTAAAGCAAGTGTTTCTGGAATAAACCCATAGTCACCCGGGTACATCATGGATGAAAATAACATACGATCAAATCGAATTTTCCCCAATTCAAAATCGTATTCATACTTATTTCTACTTCCTTTTGGTATCTCTATTAAAACATCTACTGTTTTTTTCTCTTTTGCTGTCATATTCTTAACGTAAAACTTCAATTCTTAAAACGGATTGCAAAAGTAGCTAAAATTTAACATAATTCGCCTATAATTAGTACTTTTTTAGTGTTAAGTTATAGTTATTAAGGAATGCGATTTATGGGCTTTTATGTTTGTCTTTGGATGTTATGGTGAAGCGTAAATGTGGGGCATTTTCTGGTCTACA
Source organism: Tenacibaculum sp. SG-28 (assembly GCF_002954385.1). Classification (GTDB taxonomy): domain Bacteria; phylum Bacteroidota; class Bacteroidia; order Flavobacteriales; family Flavobacteriaceae; genus Polaribacter. Next base: position 228,699 of record NZ_MQVY01000002.1, on the reverse strand, counting down.
GGGTAATGTAAAAGTACTACTACCAATGCGGTTGTAATTTACACATTAAAAAGCCCATATAGTTTGAGACTACATGGGCTTTTCAGGATATTTTAGTAGTTCTACTATTTTAGATACATCACCTCTTTTACCGCGGAAATAACATCCTTGCTATTTGGTAACCATTTTTCTAATAAAACGGGTGAATACGGTGCAGGTGTGTCCGCAGTTGTAATTCTCTTAATTGGAGCGTCTAAATAATCAAACGCTTCTTCTTGGATTCTAAATGTTATTTCAGACGCTACACTTCCAAAAGGCCATGCTTCCTCCAAAACGACTAATCTATTTGTCTTTTTAACAGATTCTAAGATTGCATTGTGATCCATTGGTCTTACAGTTCTCAAATCTATTATTTCAACGGAAATTCCTTCCTCAGCAAGAACATCAGCTGCTTTATAGGCTTCTTTGATAATTTTACCAAAAGAAACAACAGTTACATCTTTACCTTCTCTTTTAATATCTGCTACTCCAATAGGAATTATATACTCTCCCTCCGGAATTTCCATTTTATCGCCATACATCTGTTCTGATTCCATAAAAATCACCGGATCGTCATCGCGAATAGCAGCTTTTAGTAATCCTTTTGCGTCGTATGGATTGGAAGGAACAATAACTTTTAAACCTGGGCAATTTGCAAACCAACTTTCGAATGCTTGTGAATGTGTCGCGGCAAGTTGTCCTGCTGATGCCGTAGGTCCTCTAAATACAATTGGACAGTTAAATTGACCACCGCTCATTTGTCTTATTTTTGCGGCGTTATTAATAATTTGGTCGATTCCAACTAAAGAAAAGTTGAAGGTCATATATTCTACAATAGGACGATTGCCGTTCATCGCTGAACCTACTGCAATCCCTCCAAAACCTAATTCTGCAATAGGGGCGTCAATAACACGTTTCTCACCAAACTCGTCTAGCATACCTTTACTAGCTTTGTAGGCACCATTGTATTCGGCAACCTCTTCACCTATTAAGTAAATGCTTTCATCGCGACGCATTTCCTCGCTCATTGCTTCGCAAACGGCTTCTCTAAATTGAACTGTTTTCATATGATTTTAAAGTAGTTGTTTATCAAGAGTGCAAAAATAGTAAAATTGGTGCTAATTAAAAGGTAGATTTTTACTAAATCTAGGATTGTAGCAATTAAAAGCTTCTTACTGTGGCGCAGTGAAGGAGAGCTATGCAAAGATGTATTATCTCATTGTGTAGAAATTAATAATTACAATAACGCACTATTTTATGTAACTAGTAGTGGTATTTACGATTACTAGTCTTTATTTATGAGTATGTATTAAATTTTTAACATAAATTTTACTGTTATCGTAATTTCAGTAAAAAAAGTAATTAATTTACTATGCACGCATAGTAAATTAGAAAAAAAGTCTTAACTTCGTAGCTCAAAAAATAAGTTTCTTTAAAACAACAATATATGAAAATATTAGTATGTATCAGTCATGTTCCTGATACCACTTCAAAAATTAATTTTTCGGATAACAATACCAAGTTTGATACAAACGGAGTACAATTTGTTATCAACCCATACGATGAGTTTAGTTTAACTAGAGCAATGTGGTTTAAAGAAAAGCAAGGAGCTTCTGTAACGGTTGTAAATGTTGGAGATCCTTCAACAGAGCCAACATTGAGAAAGGCTTTGGCAATAGGTGCAGACAATGCAATACGCGTAAATGCGGTTCCAACAGATGGTTTAATGGTGGCAAAAGAGTTAGCAGAGATTGTAAAAAACGGGGGGTATGACTTAGTTTTAGCAGGGAAAGAATCTGCAGACTACAATGGACAAATGGTTCCTGGGATGTTAGCTTCTCTTTTGGATTTTAATTTTGTAAATGGTTGTGTTGGAATGGAAGTAGAAGGTACTAATGTATCTTTAGAGCGAGAAATTGACGGGGGTGAAGAAAAAGTTTCCTCTTCCTTACCAATGGTTGTTGCAGGACAAAAAGGGATTGTTGAAGAAAAAGATCTTCGTATACCAAATATGAGGGGTATTATGATGGCACGTAAAAAACCTTTAACTGTTGTAGAACCAGCTGGTGCTGCCACTGGATCTGTTTCACAATCTTTTGAGAAACCAGCTCCAAAAGGTGCTGTAAAATTAGTGGACAATGTGGATGAGCTAATTAGTTTATTGCATAACGAAGCAAAAGCAATTTAAAAAAAGTAAGTAAAACAAGTGAGTTTATAGTTGCGATACCGAATCATAAATGGGAGTAATTTTATAAAACTTACATCAAAAAAATAGTAAATATGTCTGTATTAGTTTTTGCCGATTCATCGGAAGGAAAATTTAAAAAAACAGCGTTTGAAGTTGTATCATACGGAAAAAAAGTAGCAGAACAGTTAGGGTTGAATTTAGTTACCCTAACTATTAATGGAGCCGATGCCGCAGAGCTAGCCGCTTTCGGAGCAGAGGCTGTAGTTGAAGTTAAAAACGATTTAAGTTCTTTTAATGCAAAAGCCTATGCTGCAATAATACAACAAGTGGCTGCAGCAAAAGAAGCAAAAGTGATCGTAATTGATTCTAGTATCGACGGGTTAACAGTAGCGCCATTAGTTGCTGCTGGATTAGACGCAGGATATGCTTCTAATGTGGTTGCACTACCAAGCAGTACGACACCGTTTGTGGTTAAACGAAAAGCTTTTTCAAATAAAGGGTTTAACAACACTGAAATTTCAACAGAAATCAAAGTTGTGGGTGTTGCAAAAAATTCATTTGGAGCGCACGAAAATCAGGGATCTGCAAGCGTGGAGAGTTTTGAAGCTGCCTTACCAAATTTAGGTGTGCAATCCGAAGCGATTGACAAAGCCTCAGGAACCGTAACAATTGCCGATGCAGATGTAGTTGTTTCAGGAGGAAGAGGTTTAAAAGGTCCTGAAAATTGGGGAATGATTGAGGAGTTAGCGGGTGTTCTAGGAGCGGCTACAGCTTGTTCTAAACCAGTTTCAGACTTAGGTTGGAGACCGCATAGCGAACACGTAGGGCAAACTGGTAAGCCGGTAGCTTCTAATTTGTACATTGCGGTTGGTATATCTGGAGCAATACAGCATCTTGCTGGTGTGAATGCATCTAAGGTTAAGGTAGTTATTAATACCGATCCTGATGCGCCATTCTTCAAAGCTGCAGATTACGGTATTGTAGGAGATGCTTTTGAAGTAGTTCCCCAATTAATCGCGAAGCTTAAAGAATTTAAACAAGCATAAAAGTGTTGGGTTGCGTTTTCTTTTCAAAGAAATTAGAAAAGAACTCATATTTTTTAGTAAATTGTGCCCGATTTAAAAGACTGTCTAAAACCTTAATAAATCTGATTTAGACAGTCTTTTTGTTTTTATTACTGTTACATGAGCCTAATAAAACTTACAATTAAGGGAATTTCATATAGTCAAACCCAGAGTGGTGCATACGCTCTGGTTTTGAGTGAAATCAATGGAACAAGAACGTTGCCAATTATAATAGGTGCCTTTGAGGCCCAGTCCATTGCCATAGCACTAGAAAAAGAAATTCGACCGCCAAGACCCTTAACGCATGATTTATTTAAAACATTCGCAGATCGTTTTTCCATATCTGTAAAACAAGTCATTATTCATAAGTTGGTGGATGGTGTATTTTTTTCAAGCCTTCTATGCGAACGAGATGGGAGAGAAGAAGTTATAGATACAAGAACTTCTGATGCAATAGCACTAGCAGTTCGTTTTCAAGCACCTATTTTTACCTATGAAAATATTTTGGATAAAGCTGGGATATTCTTGAAAATTGATGAGGAACTCGTTAAAGAAGAGGAGGAAGTAGATGAAGAATTTGAACTTACTTTTGAAGAGGAAGAAGTTTCCGCATCGAATGCCTATTCTCAAATGACATTATCGCAGTTACAAGAGCAGCTAAAAGACGCTGTCTTGAATGAAGATTACGAATTGGCGGCAAAAATTCGAGATGAAATTAGCAAACGGTCTTAGATAATTTAAAACAACAGAAATGAAGAAGGTGTTTTCGTTTTTAATACTTTGGACCTCTCTATTGGTTTATGGTCAGGAGTTTGAAAATAATTGGGTGTTTTCAGAAATTACTACCATAGAAGGTGTTGAGGTAGTACCACACATAAGGGAGATGTTTTTCATCTAGCAGATGGTAATTTTTCCTATTCTTTACTTCATAAGGATAGTTTACAAGCTAAAGGGAGTTACATACATCAAAATAATCTCTTAATTTTTAAGTATAGCGAGCCAAAAGACACGGTTAGGTATTACAATATTATTGCCGCAAAGGATGGTAAACTCACCTTGTCTGAGAATAATATTTTGTATAAATTTTCACTGTCTGAAGACGAACCAACAGAAGACGTGTTAGCCCTTAAAAGTGAAATTGCTATTACGAAATCTACTATAATTCCAAGTAAAGGAATTACTTTACAAAGTGTATTACGAGGTGTTCTCGGGATGTTTGTACTTATTGTATTGGCATTTTTATTTAGTGCTAATCGCAAGGCAATTGATTGGAAAATAGTTGGTATTGGTCTTGCTTTTCAGATTTTTATCGCCATCGGAGTTTTAAAAATTCCTTTTGTCCAGGCAATCTTTAACTTCATTGGAAAAGGATTCGTAGAAATTTTAGAATACACCAAAGCTGGGAGTAAATTCTTATTTGAAGGTCTTATTTCCGATATGGATACGTTTGGGTTTATCTTTGCGTTTCAAATACTACCAACTATAATATTCTTTTCTGCTCTAACCTCTCTGTTATTTTATTTGGGGATTATTCAAAAAGTAGTTCGTGTTTTAGCCTGGTCGTTAAGTAAAATATTAAAAATTTCTGGAGCGGAGAGTCTCTCGGTTGCAGGAAATATATTTTTAGGACAGACAGAAGCTCCGCTTCTGATAAAAGCCTATTTAGAAAAAATGAATAGGTCTGAGATATTATTGGTAATGATAGGGGGAATGGCTACTGTAGCTGGTGCCGTATTGGCAGCTTATATTGGTTTTTTGGGAGGTAATGATGAGGCCCTTCGTTAACTCTATGCAAAACACCTTTTGGCAGCATCTGTAATGGCTGCTCCTGGTGCAATTATTATTTCTAAAATTTTATACCCCCAAACAGAATCCGTAAATACTGACGTAAAGGTTTCCCAGGAAAAAATTGGTTCCAATATTTTAGATGCCATTGCAAACGGTACGACGGAAGGGCTTCAGTTGGCGCTAAATGTAGGGGCAATGCTTTTGGTTTTTGTTGCGTTTATTGCAATGATAAATGGGGTTCTTGGTGCTTTGGGTGGTTTTGATGGCATCGCCTATTTGGATTGGAAATTCACCTCACTAAATCAAATTATAGCCGATACCACTGCCTACGATTCACTTTCATTAGAGTTTATTCTTGGGTATTTATTTGCTCCTTTGATGTGGTTAGTAGGTGTCGCGAGTGAAGACATGGCGCTTATGGGCCAACTGTTGGGTATTAAATTAGCTGCAAGTGAATTTGTAGGATATATTCAATTAGCAGAATTAAAGAACGCAACAAATGCAATACATTTAACCTATAATAAATCCATTATCATGGCAACTTATATGTTGTGTGGATTTGCCAATTTCGCTTCTATCGGAATTCAAATAGGTGGTATTGGTTCTTTAGCACCTACGCAGCGAAAAACCTTATCGGAGTTTGGAATGAAAGCTTTAATAGGTGGTACTTTAGCATCTTTAATGTCTGCTACTATCGCAGGAATGATTATCGGTTAATAACTTATGAATATAAATATTGTAAGCTTTAGACATAAGTGCTAATGCTTTTCTATTTTTACAAGACTATTTAATGAAAAAGAATAAATAGTAGGTATGAGAAATAATAGATAAGGATATAGGCAACTTGAGCTTGTATTATGTAAAAAAATCGAATTATGAAACAGTATTTAGATTTAGTAAAACATGTTTTAGAAAACGGTAACGAAAAAGGTGATCGCACAGGAACGGGAACAAAAAGTGTTTTCGGATACCAAATGCGCTTTGATTTGAGTGCAGGCTTCCCCATGGTTACTACTAAAAAGCTACACCTAAAATCTATCATATATGAGTTATTGTGGTTTATAAAAGGGGATACTAATATCAAATATCTTCAAGAGAATGGTGTGCGAATTTGGAATGAGTGGGCAGACAAAAATGGTGATTTAGGTCCAGTTTACGGCCATCAGTGGCGTAATTGGAATAGTGATGAAATTGATCAATTGCAAGAAGTAATTGCAACTTTGAAGAAGAATCCAAATAGCAGAAGGATGCTTGTTTCCGCTTGGAATCCGTCAGTACTGCCGAATACCGCCAAGTCTTTTGAGGAAAATGTAGCAGCAGGGAAGGCTGCTTTACCACCATGTCATGCTTTTTTTCAATTTTATGTTGCCGATGGAAAATTATCCTGCCAGCTCTACCAAAGAAGTGCAGATATCTTTTTAGGAGTCCCATTTAATATAGCCTCCTATGCATTACTTACTATGATGGTTGCGCAAGTTTGTGGATATGAATATGGGGATTTTATCCATACCTTTGGAGATGCACACATCTACAACAATCACAGGGAACAATTAGAATTACAACTATCAAGAGAGCCAAGAAAATTGCCAATAATGAAATTGAATGCAAACATTACAAATATTGAAAATTTTACCTTTGCTGATTTTGAGCTAGTAGACTACAATCCTCACCCACATATTAAAGGAAAAGTTGCCATTTAACTTTAACGTTCTTTTCTGTGTTATTTATTATTAAAATTAAATCATTGTTTTTAACTTAGGAAGCCTAAACTAAATGCAATAAACGCCATGACAACCACTGAAATAGATTTAATTAAAGAGACTCTTTATGATAAAATTGCAGATATTGAAAATGTTAATATATTAAGAGCAATTCAAACTATTGTAGAAAGTATTGAAAAAAGAAGTGATGACTTTGTGACCAGTAAACAAGACTTTAATTCTTATATCCGTGAATGGGTTAAAAATATGTAGCCTAGAATAAACCGCTATTTTTTTAGGTCTACACGGAACCGTAATAAACGGAAATTGTAACTGTTGTATTATTGGCAGCTGCCTTTTTCTTCTTTTTTACAGGAAGTAACAGCTTATTAAGCATACGAGTCTAAAACCAAGAAGATTCTTTTTTATCTTTGTTTTTACAAACGAAAGGACAAATAATAGACGAGATTTCTCGTTAAATTAATAGTATTTTTAGATGATAACAGTAATTGCTGCTATAGGAACAAATAATGAGTTAGGGAAGGGAAATGATTTAATTTGGCATTTACCAGCCGATTTAAAACGATTTAAAAATGTTACTTCTGGTCATACGATTGTAATGGGGCGAAAAACATTTGAAAGTATAGGAAGACCACTGCCAAACAGAACTACGATTATCATTACTCGAGATAAAACCTATGCACAGGAAGGATGTATAATAGTGAATAGTGTTGAGGAAGCTATTGCATCAGCGCCAAAAGGTCAAAAGATATTTGTTATTGGTGGGGCGCAAATATACCAGTATGTATTGGCCAAAAACCTTATAGACACCTTAGATATAACGCATGTTCACGATGTTTTTGAGGCAGATGTTTATTTCCCTGAAATTAAAGAAGCCACCTGGAAGGAAGTAGCTAGGGAAGATTTTAAAGCCGATGAAAAAAACAAGTACGATTATAGTTTTGTTTCTTACCAAAGAATTTAAATATGTCTATACAATTAGAGGATATAGTAAAAAACTATGGTGCGCAAAAAGCGCTTAAGGGGATATCATTTGCTGCGCGAAAAGGAGAAATTGTTGGTTTCTTAGGGCCAAATGGAGCTGGAAAATCCACCACAATGAAAATCTTAACTGGTTTTTTAAAGCCAACTAGTGGAGCAGTATCTATTTGTGGTATTGATATGATTACGAATCCTATCGAAGGGCAAAAGAAAATTGGATATTTACCGGAGCATAACCCATTGTATACGGAAATGTATGTTCGTGAGTATCTGCAATTTCATGGATCGATACACAAAGTAGGATTAGAAAAAATTGAGGAGACTATTGCGGCGGTTGGATTAGTAACCGAGGCACATAAAAAGATTCAACAATTATCGAAAGGCTATCGACAGCGCGTTGGTTTAGCTGCTGCTATTTTACACAATCCTGAAGTTTTGATTTTAGATGAGCCCACTACGGGCCTAGATCCTAATCAGTTAGTTGAAATACGACAACTTATTAAAGCATTAGGTAAGGATAAAACAGTATTGTTTTCAACACACATTATGCAAGAGGTAGAGGCAATTTGTGATCGAGTTCTAATTGTAAAAAAGGGACAATTGGTATTTGATAAGCCATTGCGAGAATTGCAGGTAAATTCCAAACAGACAATTCGAGCAACCTTTGATTACAAAATAGAAGAGCAATTCATTAAACGATTACCGCATCTTATTTCGTTTAAGAATCCAATAGAGAATAACTGGATTCTTGTATTTGAGACCTCGGAGGATATGCGACCTGTTATTTTTGATTTTGCACAGGAAAATGGCTTAAAAATTTTAGGCTTAAATAGAGAAAATAAAAATTTAGAAGGACTTTTTCAAGAACTTACCAGTTAATACCATCATCGCTAACAAAGTTTATGGTGAATTGTTGCACTACGCTATCGCTATCGAATGGCAAATGTTTGTTTGACATACCATCCTAAATCGTATCTAAATTGGGTCCAATACTTTCAAACCAATTTAAAAACAGTTCCCATCCTTAGGTGTAAATTATACTAAACGAGCTTCCATGTTACCTTCGACTCCCTTTGGTCTCTTGTGAAGGCATGTTTTTAGTAGATATCCGATTAGAGGGTTACATATTTGTAATTATCCCGCACTAGCTGTAGTGCTTTATTTAATTATACTGCTCGATCTACCCAAAACCTGAGAGGGCTTCGCAATTCCTACATTAGTTTAGTTTGTATTGTATGTATTGTTCGTCTAAGGCTTTTAAGAATTCATTAGAAATTTTGATCTTGGTATTTCTACTCGGTAAATTTAGTTCTATTTTCTCTTCCGAATCCCATATGGTAAAGTGTAAATTTTGCACTCCTTTATTCGTGACAAATAAATGCTGTAAATTTTTGATACGACTCTCTTGAATGTCTTTTAATGGTATTTTAATGGTGATCTTCTTACACATTTTATCCATGATGTCGTGCAATAGGGTAAACTCCACGAAAGAAACTCTCGGGTCACCTTTTACTCCTTCTCGGTTGGTCCAGCCTGGTTTAATGGTAGTCTTTACAAAAATAAAGGAATTAGGTACTAAAAAGTGTTTGAATTTTAGGTACTCCTCTCCAAAAATTCTAAATTCAAAACTGTCGTTATAATCTTCTATTATAAAGGAGGCCCAGCCTTTTCCTGCTTTTGAGATTCTGTGCTCTACACTAGAGATAATTCCGGCAAAACTAAGCGATATGCCTCGTATTTGGGTAAGTTTTTGAAGTATGCTAGTGTTGCGTTACAGAACTTTATTTCGTTTTTAAAGTCGTCTAGTGGATGTGCAGAAATGTACATTCCTATAACTTCTTTTTCTTTGGCTAATAATTCCATAGTTCCCCAGGTATCACATTCTGGAATTATTGGTTCTGGAAGTTCTACTGCCGAAGCCTCTCCAAATAAAGAAACCTGAGACGAATTTTTATTTTCTTGAAATTTATTGCCAAATCGAAGTGCTTTTTCCAAAAACGTCTGGGATTTTTCATCTTGTACAAAGTATTGCGCTCTATGGGTTTTAGTGAAAGAATCAAAACCACCGGCAAGAATTAAACCTTCAAATGCTTTTTTATTAGCAACGCGTAAGTCTACTCGCTTGGCAAGGTCAAAAACAGAAGAGAAATTTCCGTTTTCTTTTCTTTCGTTAATAATTGCTTTTACAGCACTACCACCAACCCCCTTAATCGCGGCCATACCAAAACGAACCGCTCCTTCTTTATTTACTGAGAATTTTGAGAACGATTCGTTCACATCAGGGCCAAGTACTTCGAGTCCCATACGTTTGCACTCTTCCATAAAAAACGACACGGTTTTAATGTCATTCATATTATTTGATAAGACAGCCGCCATATATTCTGCAGGATAGTGAGCTTTTAAATATGCTGTTTGGTAGGCAACCCAGGCGTAACAGGTAGAGTGCGACTTGTTAAAAGCATAAGAAGCAAAGGCTTCCCAATCTTTCCAGATTTTCTCTAATTTTTCTTCATTATGTCCATTAGAGGCAGCTTGTGTAATAAACTTAGGTTTCATTTTTTCCAGAACAGCAATCTGTTTCTTTCCCATCGCTTTTCGAAGTACATCTGCTTCCCCCTTAGTAAAGTCTGCTAGCTTTTGTGACAATAACATTACTTGTTCCTGATACACGGTAATACCATAGGTTTCCGCAAGGTACTCTTCCATAGCTGGAAGGTCGTACTCTATGGCCTCTTCACCGTGTTTTCGGCGAATAAAGGAAGGAATGTATTCTAAGGGTCCAGGACGGTATAAGGCATTCATGGCAATTAAATCTGCAAAAACAGTAGGCTTTAGCTCGCGCATGTATTTTTGCATTCCTGGGGATTCGTATTGAAATATTCCAACGGTTTCTCCTCGCTGGAAAAGCTCGTATGTTTTGGTATCGTCAATAGGGAATGCTTCCGGGTCTAAAGTAACATTATGTCTTGCTTTGACGATCTTGACAGTGTCTTTAATAAGTGTTAAGGTTTTTAATCCCAAAAAATCCATCTTTAAAAGGCCAGCACTTTCTACAACACTGTTGTCAAACTGAGTAACATACATGTCGGAATCTTTAGCTAGTGCCACAGGAACGAACTTTGTGATATCGTCTGGTGTAATAATGACACCACAGGCATGAATACCTGTATTTCTTACGGAGCCTTCTAGAATTCTGGCTTTATTAATAGTTTCTGCTGTTAAATCGGAACCGTCAGAGAGTCGTTTTAGTTCGTTTACCAGTTCCATTTCTTCAGAACGAAGTTTTTCTTTAAGAGATTTTTCATCTAGAGAAAATATCTTTTTCAACTTCATTCCAGGAATAAGTTTGGCAATTCGATCTGCTTCAAAAAGCGGTAAATCGAGAACTCTTGCTGTATCTCGGATAGAGCTCTTTGCTGCCATTGTCCCGTAGGTGATGATTTGAGCTACCTGATTGGCACCATATTTATCGATAACATAGTCCAGGACTCTACTTCGTCCTTCGTCGTCAAAATCAATATCGATATCCGGCATAGACACACGTTCCGGATTGAGAAATCGCTCAAAAAGTAGATCGTATTTTATTGGGTCTATGTTGGTAATCCATAAACAGTATGCTACTACACTTCCTGCTGCAGATCCTCTACCGGGCCCAACAGATACATTCATATTCCTAGCCTCACGAATAAAATCCTCTACAATTAAAAAATATCCTGGATATCCTGTTTTTTCGATTACCTCGAGTTCAAAGTCTAGACGTTCTCGTATACTGTCCGTTATTTCTCCATATCGTTTTTTAGCTCCTTCATAGGTAAGATGGCGAAGAAAGTTGTTTTCCCCTCTTTTTCCACCATCTTCATTGTCTTTAGTATCTGTGAATTCCTCTGGAATATCAAACGCAGGTAACAAAACATCGCGTGCAAGCGTAAAAGCCTCTACTTTATTAACGATCTCTTGAATATTAATAATCGATTCAGGAACATCTGCAAAGAGAGTCTTCATTTCCTCCGAGGACTTGAAATAATACTCGTTATTTGGTAAACCATAGCGATACCCCCTTCCTCTACCTTTTGGAGTTGCTTGTTTTTCTCCATCTTTAACACAAAGAAGAATGTCATGTGCATTAGCGTCTTCCTTGTTTAGGTAAAAAGTATTGTTGGAAGCTATAACTTTAATATCGTGTTTTTTAGAAAATGCTAAAAGTGTCTTATTAACAACCTCTTCATCTTCTTGCCCGTGGCGCATCATTTCAATGTAAAGGTCTTCTCCAAATTCTTCTTTCCACCAAAGTAATGCTTCTTCTGCTTGTTGTTCACCGATATTTAAGATTTTGCTGGGAACCTCTCCATATAAATTACCGGTTAATACAATAATGTCGTCTTTATATTTTTTAATTATTTCTCTGTCTATTCTAGGAACGTAGTAGAAACCATCTACAAACGCAATAGAAGACATCTTGGCTAAATTGTGGTATCCATTTTTATTTTTGGCTAGTAAAACAATTTGATAGCCGTTATCTTTTCTAGTTTTATCGGAGTGATTTTCACAAACAAAAAATTCACATCCTAGAATAGGTTTTATTTGGTTTTCGGCAGATTTATTGTGTTTTACCGTTTCATTCACAAAATGGAATGCTGCCATCATGTTTCCCGTATCGGTAAGCGCTACTGCAGACATTCCGTCATTTGCGGCTGCTTTTATAATATTCCCTATTTGAATCGTAGATTGTAACACAGAAAATTGAGAGTGGTTGTGTAAATGTGCAAATTTTACGTCTTTAAGATTTGCTAAACCTTCCTGTTTTGATTTTGTTGAAGAAGTTTCGGATTCTGAAGTTTTTCTTTTTCGAATCTTTTCACTCTCCTTTTTAAGATTTACATGTTGTAGTCCAATGACCTTTATAGGTAAAGGATTGGCTTCTTTATAGTTGTTAAAATAGTCTTGGGAAACTTCGAGCTGTTCCTTGGTGAATTGTTCTTGTCGTATAAGCTCCAAAAAACATCTCGTCGTCGCTTCTACATCCGCAGTAGCATTGTGTGCCTCTCCAAATCCAGTTCCAAACAAATACTGGTGTAATTCTGTAAGGGTAGGGAGTTTGAATTTTCCGCCACGACCACCAGGAATCTGACACAGCTTTGCCGTATGTTCTGTACAAGTATCTAAAATGGGAAGTTCGGCAAGTTTAGTAGCCATTCCGATACGGTGAAATTCACAGCCCATAATGTTGATGTCGAACCCAACATTTTGCCCAACAATAAATTTTGTTTTATCTAGAGCCTCCTTGAATAGACGCGCTCCCTCTTCTAGTTCTATCCCCTGCTCTAGCGCTAAATCTGTTGAAATTCCATGAATTCGTTCTGCGTCGTAAGGTACGTTAAAGCCATTTGGCTTTATAAGGAAGTCATTGTGTTCTATCAAAGCACCGAATTCATCATGTAATTGCCATGCGATCTGAATTGCTCTTGGCCAGTTGTCAGTGTCTGTTATTGGAGCGTTCCAGCTTTTTGGAAGACCAGTAGTTTCGGTGTCGAATATTAAATACATGAAAGATGTTTTGTAGATTGTGTTTTAAATCTATAGATAAACAAAAGTACAAAGAATTTAAGTTTACCGAGGAATTAATTACTATGGTGCAAACACGTTTGGTACTTTAGGTTTACAATTTGCAGTTGTCTTGAAATAATAATTATTTTTTGAAAAAAGATAGAAAAAGAAGCTGTATATCAATTTAATAAAAGTACATTTGCACTTTAATATAATATTTTTTACAATGAAACAAGGAACGGTAAAGTTCTTCAATGAGTCTAAAGGTTTTGGATTCATTATCGAATCAGATTCAAACGCAGAACATTTTGTACACATCTCAGGTCTAATTGACGAAGTTAGAGAAGGAGATACTGTAGAGTTCGAATTAAAAGAGGGAAAAAAAGGATTAAACGCAGTAAGTGTTAGATTAATATAATATCCACACAATTTAATTTTTTTAAGCATCTGTTTTTCAGGTGCTTTTTTGTTGCAATAAAGACTAGTTATCTAAAAATAATTGTTTAAATTTGCGCACTCAAATTAATAATCAAGGTACGCGTACCTTAAAAATTAAAATTATGCCTGTAAAAATTAGATTACAAAGACACGGTAAAAAAGGAAAACCATTTTACTGGGTAGTAGCAGCCGATTCAAGATCCAAAAGAGATGGACGTTTCTTAGAGAAATTAGGAACTTACAATCCAAATACTAATCCTGCTACGATTAACTTAGACGTTGATTCAGCGGTGCAATGGTTGCAAAATGGAGCACAACCAACAGATACAGCGAGAGCTATTTTATCTTACAAAGGTGCACTATTAAAAAACCACCTCGCTGGTGGAGTAAGAAAAGGAGCGCTAACAGAAGAGCAAGCAGAAGCGAAGTTTACTGCTTGGTTGGAAGAAAAAGCTGGTAAAGTTTCTAGTAAGAGTGAGGGGCTTGAAAAAGCAAAAGAAGAAGCTAAGAAACAAGCATTAGAAGCCGAAAAAGCAGTTAATGAAGCTCGTATCGCAGCTAAAACACCAGAAGTTGCAGATACAGAAGAAGTTGCTGAAGAAGCAGGAGCAGATAGCGAAGAGTAAAATTCGAAAACGATGATGCAAAAGAAAGATTGTTTTTACTTAGGCAAAATCGTAAAAAAACATAGTTTTAAAGGGGAAGTCGTTATCAAATTGGATACAGACGAACCTTATCTATATGAAAATTTGGAATCAGTTTTTGTCGACTTAGGCAATAATCTGATTCCTTTTTTTATTGAAAAGTCATCGTTGAGCAAAAGCACCATGTTTCGTGTAAAGTTTGAGGATGTTAATACGGAACAAGACGCAGAGGCAATTATTAGAGCTGGCGTTTACCTTCCGTTAACTTTATTGCCTGAATTATCTGGAAATCAATTCTACTATCATGAGGTAATTGGATTTCGAGTTATCGATAGTGAGTTTGGAGCGTTAGGAATAGTTAAAAGTATTAACGATACTGCAGCCCAACCACTTTTTGAGATAGATTACAATGGTAAAGAGGTTTTTATTCCGTTAATTGACGATTTCATTAAAAAGGTAGACCGTCAAAATAAAACGATTGCGGTAACTACTCCTGATGGTCTGATTGCTTTGTATTTAGAATAATAGTAAAGGTTTTTTATTTCTTTTTACTACTTCCCAAATTGTAATCTTTTATCATATCTCGCTAAAAGTTGTACTCGTACATACAATCCATTTTTTCTTTTTGAATTTCTTTTAGCCCTACATAAGTAAAGTGTAATTTTTCCAAGACGCGTTGTGATGCTGTGTTTTTTGGAGAGGTTAAGGCTATAATTTTCGATTCTTTTAAAACGTTATTTGCATAATACATCATATGACGTGTAGCCTCAGTCGCATAACCTTTTCCTCTTCCTGCTGGAAGAAATGCATAACCGATATCTTTATAGGCTGTTTCTTTTCTTTGTAGGATGCTAGAGACACCAATTGGTTTATTAGAACTAGCCTCAATTACAGTAAAAAAACCCATTCCTGCAACGCAATATTCTGGAATTACCTTTTTCTCTAAATAGTGTTTTACCTGTTGCACGTTATTCAGCCCTTTATCATTGATGTTTGCAATGAAACCAGGATCCTTAAATAAATCTAAGTAAAAAGCGGCGTCGCTAGCTTTTACTTCTCTTAGGATTAATCTTTCTGTTTGTATTCGCATACCTTGGTTATAATTTAGTGCAATTAAAACTGTACTTTTGACCACTAAAATAGTCAATAGAAATGAGTTTAATCCAAGAGTTACAAAATAGAAGTGACAAAAAGTGTGAATTGTGTGGGGCAACTAGTTCTTTAGAAGTTTACGAGGTAAAGCCTGTTTCTACTGGTGGTGTTGATGGTAGTATATTCGCATGTTCTGCATGTGTTTCTCAAATAGAAGAGGATACAAATATTGAAGTGAACCATTGGCATTGTCTCAACGATAGTATGTGGAGTCCATACACTCCTGTAAAAGTGGTTGTATGGCGAATGTTACATCGATTAAAGCCGGAAGGATGGTCGCGTGATTTGTTAGATATGATGTATATGGAAGAAGAAGAACTGCGTTTTGCCCAGGCAAGTGGCGATCATCTTGAAGATACGGATAAGGTAATTCATCGCGATGTTAATGGCGTTGTTCTTAAGTCTGGAGATAGTGTTATTTTGATAAAAGATTTAAAGGTAAAAGGGTCTAGTATGGTTGCAAAACAGGGAACCGTGGTTCGCAGAATTGCACTAGATCACGAGAATGACAAGTTTATTGAAGGAAGAGTAGGACCAACACAGATAGTAATTGTAACCGATTACGTAAAAAAGATGGCGGAAAAAGAATAGTTACTGGAACAGCATAAAATTTTAATACAAGGTATAAGTATCTATCACCTTTATTGAAGTTAACCTTTTATTTTTCTGCATTGTAATACACTTTGTAATATTTCATTTTTTTCTCCTCATCAAAGCCTCTCTCTAAATATTCCGAAGAGGCGTCTGGAGCATCTACATCAATTTTAATTTGAATATTAGTATCTAGTTTTATTTCCGTTTTGAATTTGCTCTTTTCTTTTTTTAATACTGCATCCGATACCTCAAAATTATTTCGAATAAGAACATCGTTAAGTTTTTCAAAGTGCTTTTTATAGTCTTCAAACATGTCTTTATGTTTGTCTTCTACAAAAACATCGTCTTTAAAATTATGATAGTCCACGCTTTCGTGTTCCTTAAAATAATCTACGGTGTTGGCTAAAAATGTACTTTGTTCTTGTTTTCCAAGTTCTGGTTTGATAATTTCTTCTGAAAACTCCTTGCAAAGTTCCAAATAGTTTTGGGTGTGAAGGTTTCTGTCGTCGGCATATTTTACACTTAAGAAATTTTTAATCCAATATTGGGCATCATAATTATTGTTGTCTACAGACAATACAACAGTCCCTTCAGTATCTGTTGTATTAAGAATTAAACAGCCTTTGTCTAGTTTTTTAGTTGAAATTCCTTTTTGAACCACCACATCAAAACTTTCCTCGTCTAAATAGGTTTGGAAAAAATCGACTTTACTTTCAATTTTAAAAATCCCAACGGCCTCTGTTTGGATGTCTTTGTATTCAATACCTTCAAAGTACGCTACAATAACATCCCCTGTTTTTATGTTGGCAGAGTTAGATTGCTCGTATAAATGGGTAACAATATTTTTAGAATGGGTAATGAACGTAGCTTCGTCTTCAAAAATATCAGAAGAATATTTGTTTAGCTCATTTAAACGAACATCTGCATGGTGGTTAAAGCGATAACTTTGTGTGATTGATCCAAAAGGCTTCAGTAAAAAGGGTACGAGCAATTCATAACTTTCTTCATCAAAGCGAACTAGGTTTTCTGAAAAAGCATTCTGTCCACTGTTGTACTTATTCGCTACCTTATGGATTATACATTTGCTAAGTTCTGCTCGTGTTCTTTTAATCATTTTATATTAAATTAGAAGGCAAAAATAAGTATTTTAGAGTCTCAAAAAATAATAGATTATGAAATTATTAGGAATAGGGTCACGATTAAATCATCCAGAGTTTGGTTTTGGTGTAGTAACCAATGTAGATAGCAAACATTATTGGGTAACATTTCAAGAAAAAGGATTAGAAACTATTGCATTAGATGATGATTTTGAGCTTATTGAATTGGTTAATCAAGAGGTAGACACTGTTAGTTTTTACGAAGTGGAAACTTCGTTGCGAAAAATACTAAAACAATGGAGTGATGTTAGTGAGATTGTACCTATTGCAGATAAATTTAAAGGGGGTAAGTTAATTATAGAGCCTTCCGATACAAATTTAACGTCGAAGGAAATTCCCATCGACACTTTTTTTCATAAAATCGTGATGGTAAGAGATCGAATTCGTGTTATGGAGCAAAAGATCAATGCCAACAAACAGTTAGATGATCAAGATAAAATTGATTTACAACAATACATTACAAGAATATATGGTAGTTTAACAACTTTTAATGTTTTGTTTAAGTTAAAATCAGATCATTTTGTTGGCGTGAAATCGACCTAAATCAGAAAGGAAGTTTTAGTTGTTCCGGAAGTAATTTGAATGATTTTCTGTGGTACCTTGTAGCGCCATATTTTCGAATTGCGTTTCGGTGTTCTTTAGTTGGGTAACCTTTGTTTTTTTCCAATTATATTCCGGAAATTCTGCATCAATTTTTTGCATAAAATCATCTCGATATGTTTTTGCTAAAATTGAAGCTGCAGCGATGCTTTGGTATTTAGCATCTCCTTTTATAATTGTCTTATGTGGTATTTCAGGATAAGGATTGAACTTATTGCCATCCACAATAATAAAGGTCGGTGTTGTATCGAGCTTTGCGATAGCTCTATGCATGCCGGTTATGGAGGCTTGTAATACATTTATCTTGTCTACTTCTTCTTCATGGACAAATGCAACTCCGTAAGCGATAGCTTGCTCTTCAATGAAAAGGCGAAGAATTTTACGGTTTTTTTCTGAAATTTGCTTTGAATCGTTTAATAGGGGATGATTAAACTTTTCGGGAAGTATTACTGCAGCGGCAACTACAGGGCCAGATAAGCATCCTCTTCCTGCTTCATCTGCACCTGCCTCGAGTAAAGTGCCGCTGTAATTTGATTTTAACACAATACAAATTAACAGTTTTACAAGTAAATATTGGCGATTTTTCTCATTTTATTATTTTACTTTTGTCGTTATGAAGAAAATGTTTTTGATTTTGGTTTTCTGTATATTTGGTGCTTCCGTATTCTCGCAAATAAGAACCGTAGAGGGAGGGTATAAGAATCCTAATAAAAATAATATTACAAGCAAACGCATGGATTCGTTAAACAATGGCGAGCTGGAGGTAATATTAGACGGAAAGACGAAATATACAGATTATAAAATCATTTCCCATCGAAAGGATACTACGATTGTAGATACTACCCTAACACTCCAAAAACACTACCGATTTAACTTTTTGAGAAAAGATGATTTCGAGTTATTAGCATTTCATAACCAAGGACAAACATTTAATAGTTTGGCGTATGATTTTAGTAAAAATTCTATCATTCCGGATATTGGATTTACAGCGAAACAGTTCAATTACATCGGTATAGAAGATGTTAAATACTACCAAGTTCCCACACCAACTACAGAGATTATGTATCGAACCGGATTGGAGCAAGGGCAGGTTGTGGATGCTGTTTTTACTGCAAATTTCTCTAAGCGATTAAACGTTGCATTGGCCTATAAAGGGCTTCGCTCCTTAGGAGCTTACAGAAGATCTTTATCTAGTACTGGAAATTTTAGATTGAGTTTTCACTATGAAACACCAGAAAGTCAATATAGTATTCGAGGGCATGCAGTAAATCAAGATTTTTTAAACCAAGAAAGCGGGGGATTAACAGAAGTTTCCATGCAATATTTTTTGAATGATGATCCTACTTTTAGCAATGATAGAGGTCGTTTAGACGTTAATTTTAACGACGCAGAAAGTTTGTTTGAAAGTAAGCGTTTGTATTTTGAGCACGATTTTAAAATACTATCCTCCAAAGATAGTCTTGGAGATAAAGACTTTTCCAACCTTAAGATAGGGCATGCGTTTACACGAGACTCCAAGTTTTTTACCTTCAGTCAAACCACTCCCTCTGATTTGATAGATGTAAATAGAATTACCGGATCGGTAAATAACAGAACCAATTATCTCTTATACGACAACCAACTGTTTCTCGATTTTAATTCTAAATATGTTTTGGGTAAATTTCGAGTAAAAACGACCTATAAGACCTACACGTATGGTTACGAAAGCTTGCAGAACAATACGGTTTCTATGACGAGAAACCAGTTACGAGGAAATGCGGTCTCTTTTGGAGCTAATTGGAATGGTAGAATTAAGAATTTTTACATTAATGCCTCGACATCAATAACTCCAGGGAAAGCTAGATTAGCAGGGAATGATTTTTACGCAGAAGCACTGTACAAAAAGGATAGTCTTTTAAAAGTAAAGGCCCGATTGAAGATCAATAACAGGTTGCCAAACTTTAATTTTCAACTTTTACAAAGTAACTACAACAAATACAACTGGGAAACCAATATGGCAATTGTTGGAACAAGAGTTATAGGAGGGGAGATAGATACGAAATGGGGTAGTGCCTCTTTAGATATAACAAATATTAACAACCATGCCTATTTTGATGAAAATGGTCTTCCATCACAATACGATGGTCCGGTTAACTATTTAAAAGCTAAGGTCTCTAAGGAGTTTAAGTTTGGAAAATTTGCATTAGATAATACCTTGATGTATCAAAATGTCGCAAATGGAAGTAGTGTTTTACGAGTGCCTGATTTCGTAACTAGGAATACTTTTTATTACGCTGACAATTGGTTTAAGGGAGATCCTATCTACGTACAAATAGGAGCTACATTCAAATATTTCTCGAAATACAATGCCAATGCATTTAATCCACTCCTAGGGGAGTTTACGCTTCAAAATGATAGCGAAATAGGATATCCAATGTTGGATCTATTTTTTAACGGACGTGTGAAAAGAACACGAATTTACTTCAAGGCAGATAATGTGAGTTCTTTCTTTTTAAAGAAAAATTACTTGTCTGCACCAAATTATCCGTATCGTGACTTTGTTATCCGATTCGGATTGGTTTGGAATTGGTTTATATAAACTTCTATAAATATTTTAATTTTTTTTTCAGTCCTGGCAATAAAAATGATTGCCATTGAAACCACACGCACAAGAATTCTACTGCTAGATGGATTTCTGTATGCTTATTTTTTTAATAGGTAATGCTGTGCTTTTTCATAGGTGTATTAGGCAGAGCCATATGGTAAGGCGATCACAGGAAATACGCGAACACCATAAAAAGAAAAAGTTCAACATTACTGTTGAACTTTTTATTAAATTGCTCCTCCTCTTGGGCTCGAACCAAGGACCCTCTGATTAACAGTCAGATGCTCTAACCAACTGAGCTAAGGAGGAATGTTCCTCTAGAACTTGTTTAGAATTAAAGGTTTCTAATGACCTTTTGCTCCTCCTCTTGGGCTCGAACCAAGGACCCTCTGATTAACAGTCAGATGCTCTAACCAACTGAGCTAAGGAGGAATTTAAAACTAATTGTTTTAAAATGCGAGTGCAAATTTAAGTGTTTTTTTTGGTTCTCCAAATAAAATACTATAAAAAAACAGTCTTTACTTAAGGGCTTTTGATAAATATCTTGTAAATAAATAATTTAGTAAGTGTTTATTTTTTTTACAAGAAGTTTTTTTTGGTAAAAAAATCAAATTATAACTAAAAAAAATACGTGTTTTTACTAAAAGTTGTACTTTTGTTTTCATTATTCTTACACAAAGAAAAGTATAACAAAAATATGGACAAGTTTTCGTTCTTAAACGCAGTACATGCCGGATTTATTGGTGATTTGTATGAGCAATATCAAAATAATCCGGATGCGGTAGAACCAAGTTGGAGAAGTTTTTTTCAAGGTTATGATTTAGCTAATGAAGATTATCTTCTCACCGATGAAGAAGTTTCAGTTGAGATTCCACAAGAAGTACGCAAAGAATTTTTAGTAATAGATTTGATAAACGGATACCGTACAAGAGGACATCTGTTTACCAAAACAAATCCAGTTAGAGAAAGGAGAAAATACACTCCAACTCTCGATATAGAGAATTTTGGGTTATCTCAAAGTGATTTGTCTACCGTTTTTAATGCTGGTGAGATTCTAGGAATTGGTCCTAAAACTCTTTCTCAGATCATCGATCATTTAAAAGCCATATACTGTGATAGTATTGGCGTTGAATATATGTACCTGAGAAATCCGGAAGAACTTAAATGGTGGCAGAATCGTTTGAATGAAAACGATAACCACCCAAAGTACTCTGCAGATACTAAAAAGTATATTCTTTCCAAATTGAATCAGGCCGTTGGATTTGAAAGCTTTTTGCAAACCAAATACGTTGGGCAAAAGCGTTTTTCGGTCGAAGGAGGAGAAACTCTGATTCCTGGAATAAGTATAGCGCTTCGGGATGCTGCAGAAAAGTATGGTGTTAAAGAGTGTGTTTTGGGTATGGCCCATAGAGGACGATTAAATACACTAGTTAATATCTTTAAAAAACCAGTTAGAGATTTATTTAGCGAGTTTGAGGGCAAGGATTTCGAAGACCAAGCTATAGCGGGTGATGTTAAGTACCATTTAGGGTTAACACTAAGCAAGCAATACAAGAACGGAGAAGAAATTAAAATGAATTTAGTGCCAAATCCATCGCATCTGGAAACCGTAGACGCGGTTGTAGAGGGGATTGTAAGAGCTAAAGTAGACAATGATTACGAGGGAGACGCTAGTAAAATACTTCCTATCTTAGTGCATGGAGATGCTGCTATAGCTGGGCAAGGTATTGTTTATGAGGTTGTGCAAATGGCGCAGTTAAACGGATACAAAACGGGAGGGACAATTCATGTTGTTGTTAATAATCAAGTTGGGTTTACAACGAATTACTTAGATGCAAGATCTAGTACCTATTGTACAGATATTGCTAAAGTTACCTTATCACCTGTACTTCACGTGAATGCAGATGATGCTGAAGCGGTTTGTCACGCGATGCAGTTAGCTGTTGAGTTTCGAATGAAGTTTAAGCGGGATATATTTATCGATTTGTTAGGATATCGTAAATACGGACATAATGAGGGAGACGAACCAAGATTTACCCAACCTAAATTATACAAGGCTATTGCAAAACACAAGAATCCAAAACTGATTTATGCCGATGCATTAATTGCGCAGAACGTCGTAGACGCCTCTTATGTTAAGCAAATTACCGACGAGTTTAAGGAGATGCTAGAACTTGAATTTCAAGAGTCTAAAAAACAAGAAGTATCTCGAGTAAACGAATTCATGCCAGAGGTTTGGACAGGTTTTCTACGTAAGAAGTTGGAAACAATGTTACAGCCAACAGACACAACGTATAGCCTTTCAAAACTTAAAAATATTGCAAAGGTAGTTTCTACTGTTCCAGAAGGGGTTAAGTTTTTAAGGAAAGCAGAACGTATTTTAAATGATCGTTCTAAAAGAGTTTTTGAAACAAATGCTCTAGATTGGGGGGTTGCAGAGACATTAGCCTACGGAACGTTACTAGAAGAAGGATTTGATGTTCGTATTTCAGGGGAAGACGTGGAAAGAGGAACTTTTTCTCATCGTCATGCTATATTAAGAGATGAGGTTTCGGAGGAAAGAATTAATCTTTTAAATACCAATAAGAACAACAAAGGAGTTATGACTATCTATAACTCCCACCTATCCGAATACGGAGTTTTAGGGTTTGATTACGGGTACGCTATGGCTGCGCCGAATACCCTAACGATATGGGAAGCACAATTTGGAGATTTTGCAAATGGAGCACAAATAATGTTCGACCAGTACATCTCTTCTGCCGAAGACAAGTGGAAGTTGCAAAATGGGTTGGTTGTATTACTACCGCATGGTTATGAAGGGCAAGGTCCAGAGCATTCTTCTGGAAGGATGGAACGCTTTTTACAATCTTGTGCTATTGATAATATGATTGTTGCCAATTGTTCAACTCCTGCTAATATGTATCACATTCTTCGTCGTCAAATGAAGCGTGATTACAGAAAACCACTTATAGTTTTTACACCGAAAAGTTTATTGCGCTTGCCTAAAGCAGTAAGTACGATGGAAGAGCTTGCGGAAGGAACTTTTCAGGAAGTCATTGATGATGTATCTGTAACAAAATCGAAGGTTAAAAAGATGGTGTTCTGTATGGGTAAATTTTACTATGACTTGTTAGAAGCTCGAGAAAGCTTAGGTAGAGAAGATGTTGCTCTAGTTAGAATAGAACAATTATTTCCTCTGCATAATGAAAAAATTAAAGAAATAATGGATTTGTATCCAAATGTAGAGCGTTACGTATGGGCACAAGAAGAACCTAAAAATATGGGAGCTTGGACACATATGCTAGAGCGTTTTGAAAACGCCACCTTAGAATGTGCCTCAAGAGGGTACCATTCCGCACCAGCAGCTGGTTCTAGTGCGAGGTTTAAACGCCGTCATCAAGCAGTAATCGATAAAGTTTTTGATTAATTGTTACATTTGTACCAGCAAATTTGAATAATAGAAACATAAAATAAACGCAGATATAAAATTTAGAACTGATGGTTTTAGAAATGAAAGTTCCTTCTCCGGGGGAATCAATTACCGAAGTAGAAATAGCAACTTGGTTGGTAGAAGATGGCGACTATGTGGAAAAGGATCAGCCGATAGCCGAAGTAGATTCTGATAAAGCAACCCTTGAATTACCAGCAGAAGAAAGTGGTATTATTACTTTAAAAGCGGAAGAGGGAGATGCTGTTGAAGTTGGGGCTGTTGTATGTCTTATTGATAGAAGTGCTGCGAAACCCGAAGGAGCAGAGTCTAAAAAAGAAGCTCCTGCAAAAGTAGAGAAGAAAGAAGTTGTATCAGCAGCACCAGTAAAAGAAACCTATGCATCCGGTACTGCTTCTCCAGCAGCTAAGAAAGTGCTGGCTGAAAAAGGTATAAAAGCTTCTGATGTAAAAGGAACTGGTAAAGATGGACGTGTGACCAAAGAGGATGCTGTTAAAGCGGTGCCTTCTATGGGAACTCCAGGAAATGGCGCTCGCAGTACAGAGCGTAAAAAATTATCTATGTTGCGTAGAAAAGTTGCACAGCGTTTAGTTTCTGTTAAAAATGAAACAGCGATGCTAACTACCTTTAACGAGGTAAATATGCAGCCTATATTTGATTTACGTAACGAATATAAAGAAGCATTTAAAGCAAGGCATGGTGTTGGTTTAGGGTTTATGTCCTTTTTTACTTTGGCAGTAGTTAGGGCTCTTAAAATGTATCCAGACGTGAATTCTATGATCGATGGTGATTTCCAGGTTAAGCACGATTTCCAAGATATTTCTATAGCAGTTTCAGGACCAAAAGGATTAATGGTACCAGTAATAAGAAATGCCGAAAATTTAACCTTTAGAGGTGTAGAAAGTGAAGTAAAAAGATTGGCTATTCGTGCTCGTGAAGGTCAAATTACTGTGGATGAAATGACCGGAGGTACATTTACTATTACCAATGGAGGCGTTTTTGGTTCTATGTTATCGACACCAATAATAAATCCTCCGCAAAGCGGTATATTAGGGATGCATAATATTGTAAATCGTCCTATGGCCGTAAATGGAGAGGTAGTAATTCAACCTATCATGTATGTTGCCTTATCATACGATCATAGAATTATTGATGGAAGAGAGTCTGTTGGTTTCCTAGTTGCAGTTAAAGAGGCCTTAGAGAATCCAGTGGAATTATTGATGGACAACAATCCTACCAAAGCACTAGAAATGTAAACCTTATTATTTTTTGAAATACAGAAAAGCCTACTGGATTCAGTAGGCTTTTTTTATGGATAAAAACACAGTCTTTCGGTTTTCATTGGTTATAACGGTATCCTTTGTTATGCTATACGTATGTTCTCCATGTAATATTATCTAGTAATTGTAGCTTTGCTTCTTAGGTATTTTGACAAAAAAGCTCCGCACCAGCAGAGCTTTTTTTATGTTCTAAGGTTTGTAGTATTAAAGTTCAAATCCGATATTAACACCAAGTTTATTAGCGATTAACTTGGTAATTCTTTTCTTTACTTCAGGAATCTTAACACTCTCTAATACAGTATTAGCAAAAGCGTACATTAATAAGGCTTTCGCTTCTTTCTTAGGAATACCTCGTTGTTGCATGTAAAATAATGCTTGATCGTCTAATTGTCCTATGGTACACCCATGCGAACACTTAACATCATCTGCGAAAATTTCTAATTGGGGTTTAGCGTTTATGGTTGCTTTATCACTTACCAATACATTGTTATTTTGCTGGTACGCATTTGTTTTCTGTGCCTCCTTATTTACTATTACTTTCCCATTGAAAACACCAGTAGACTTGTCATCGTATATACCTTTATAGTCTTGATGACTTTCACAATTTGGCTCGATATGGTGCACAAGTGTATGATGATCTACGTGTTGTTTACCTTCGATAATGGTAATGCCTTTTAAAATAGAATTTATGTGTTCTCCTTTCTGAAAGTAGTTTAAATTATTTCTTGTAATATTTCCTCCGAAAGAAAAAGTATGAACCGCACATTCACTTTCTCGTTGTTGTTCGATATAGGTATTATCTACAAGAGAAGCATTCTTGTTATCGTTCTGGATTTTATAGTAATCTAAGGTCGCATGAACATCGGCATATATTTCAGTAACTACATTGGTCAATACGGCATTGTCCGTTAAACTTTGATGTCGTTCGATGATTTGCACATGTGCGTTATTGTCAAGCACGATTAGATTTCTTGGCTGCACCATAGTGGCCGATTCTTTCCCCGTGGTAAAGTTGATAATTTGAATTGGTTTATCCACTTCAACACCTCTAGGAATGTGAATGAAAGCACCTTCCGTGACAAATGCTGTATTTAAAGAAGTCATGTTATCTTGTTTTGCTATTTTGTTAAAATAGTTTTCGATAACAGGCTTAAATTTTGATTTTGTGAGTGCAGCAGATAAGAGACAGATATCCACCCTTCATGGGTGGTTTCCGATAAAAAAGAGTTGTACTTTCCATCAATTAAGACAATTTTATAACTGTCGATATCATGAATGAAATATTTTTTTACATCTGCTAAGGTAATCGCTGCATCATTTTCTGGAAATATACTATAGTCTTCCTTTAAAACAGAATTTAAGGAGGTGTACTTCCATGCCTCTAATTTTTTAGAGGGAAAACCTAGTTCTTCAAAGTTTTTTAAAGCTTTTGAACGAATGTTATGCAAGTCTGAATTGGTGTTTATTCCATTTTCAAAAGCTACATATGACGACAATAATTTTTCTTTTAACTCCATTGTTACGCGTTGTAAGATTTACAATTTGAATACAAATACTTTTGGTATTTCGTGTTAATTGTAAAGGTATTAACTGTTTACTTCCTCTTTAATCCAGTCATATCCTTGCTCTTCTAATTTTAAAGCTAGGGAAGCATCTCCTGTTTTTACAATTTTTCCATCGTATAAAACGTGAACATAATCGGGAACGATGTAGTCTAATAATCTTTGGTAGTGCGTAATTAAAACCACAGCATTGTCTTCAGACTTTAGTTTGTTAACGCCATTTGCAACAATTCGAAGCGCGTCTATGTCTAATCCAGAATCTGTCTCATCTAAAATGGCTAATTTAGGTTCTAACATTGCCATTTGGAATATTTCATTTCTCTTTTTCTCTCCACCGGAAAAACCTTCATTAAGAGAGCGCGATAAGAACTTGCGATCAATTTCCAACAATTCTGATTTTTCTCGTATTTTCTTTAACATTTCTTTCGCTGGCATTTCCTCTAATCCCTGCGCCTTACGAGATTCATTAATCGCTGTCTTAATGAAGTTTGTTACGGTAACACCCGGGATTTCTACAGGGTATTGAAACGATAAAAATACACCCGCATGAGCTCTTTCTTCAGGTGCTAATTCACTAATGTCATTCCCTTTAAGTTCAATTGTACCCGAGGTAACTTCGTATTCTTCTTTTCCTGCGATTACCGATGACAAGGTACTTTTACCGGCACCATTTGGTCCCATAATGGCGTGTACCTCACCAGCTTTTACTTCTAGATTAATTCCTTTTAGTATGGCTTTATCTTCTACTTCTGCGTGTAAGTTTTCTATTTTTAACATCCTAATATATCCTATTTAAGTGGAAACTTTAGCTTCGTGTTTTTGTTTTTTTTAGTTGGAGTGTATTATCCAACACTTCCCTCCAGGGAAATTTCTAATAGTTTTTGTGCTTCAACGGCAAATTCCATTGGAAGTTTATTTAATACTTCTTTACTAAAGCCATTTACGATAAGTGCTATGGCTTTTTCCGTATCAATTCCTCGTTGGTTACAATAAAATAATTGGTCTTCTCCGATTTTACTTGTCGTTGCCTCATGCTCAACTTGTGCCGTCTTATTTTTGGTTTCTATGTATGGGAAGGTATGTGCACCACAAGCATTTCCCATCAGTAAACTGTCACATTGTGAAAAGTTACGTGCATTTTCAGCTCTTGCGTTTATTTGTACCAAACCTCTGTAACTATTTTGTGATTTACCAGCGGAAATTCCTTTTGAAATAATCGTCGACTTGGTATTTTTACCAATGTGAATCATTTTAGTTCCGGTATCGGCTTGTTGATGATTGTTCGTTACAGCGATAGAGTAAAATTCTCCGACAGAATTGTTTCCTTTCAAAATACAGCTTGGATATTTCCAGGTTACAGCTGATCCAGTTTCAACTTGTGTCCAAGAAATTTTGGCATTGTTCTCACAAATACCGCGTTTGGTTACAAAGTTGTATACGCCTCCTTTACCGAAAGCATCTCCAGGAAACCAGTTTTGTACCGTTGAGTATTTTATTTCAGCGTCGTCTAAAGCGATCAACTCCACCACTGCGGCATGTAATTGGTTTTCATCTCTTTGCGGAGCAGTACATCCTTCTAAATAGGACACATAACTACTTTGATCAGCCACTACAAGCGTTCTTTCAAACTGCCCTGTTCCTCCTTCATTTATGCGAAAATAGGTAGACAACTCCATAGGGCAACGAACGCCTTTCGGAATATAGCAAAATGAACCATCTGAAAATACTGCCGAATTTAGAGCGGCATAAAAGTTATCTGTTGGCGGAACAACGGATCCTATATATTTCTTTACCAAATCCGGATGTTTTTCTATCGCTTCTGAAATTGGCATAAAAATAATGCCTTTTTCTGCTAGGGTTTCCTTAAACGTGGTCGCTACAGAAACGGAATCCATAATTACGTCTACCGCCACGTTAGCCAATCGTTTTTGCTCGTCTAGTGAAATACCAAGTTTTTTGAAGGTATCGAGTAAATCAGGATCTACTTCATCTAAACTTTCTAATTTTGGTTTTTTCTTAGGAGCAGAATAGTACGATATATCCTGGAAGTTTGGCTTAGTATAATTCACATTTGCCCATTCTGGCTCTTCCATTTTCTCCCAAATTCTAAACGCTTCAACGCGCCAATCGGTCATCCATTCTGGTTCGTTTTTCTTTTTTGAAATAGCACGAACTACCTCTTCGTTCAATCCTTTTGGGAAGGTGTCACTTTCAATATCAGTATAAAATCCATACTCATATTCTTTGTCTTTTAGTTCTTCTCGTAAATCGTCTTCTGTGTATTTACTCATTACTTCTGTGTTTGCTGTATATTAAAGCGAAAAACTCTCGCCACATCCGCAGGTTCTATTGGCATTAGGATTGTTAAAAACAAATCCTTTACCATTCAATCCTCCTGAATATTCTAATGTTGTACCAACAAGGTAAAGAAAGCTTTTTTTGTCTACAATAATTTTTACACCATTATCTTCGAAAACCTTGTCATTTTCTTGTTGACTTTTGTCAAAGTTTAAATCATATGATAAGCCTGAGCAACCTCCACTCTTAACACCAACTCTTACATAATCTTCGGTAGCATCGAAACCATCATCTGTCATTAACTCGACAACTTTTCTTTTTGCAGTGTCTGAAACTTTTATCATATTATTTAACGATTAGGTTTTAATCAACTGCAAAGATAATCACAATAAATGATTTTTGTAATTTTTTGAATGAATATCGCTTATGTTTAGATAGAATTTATCGATAATAGTTCTTTATTCCCTAAAATCTGGATTGTTTACGAAGTTATTATCCGTCAGAGTTAGCAAAAAAGCTTTTAAGTCAGACTTATCTTGCCCACTTAAATTTGCACCACCTTTATTAACGTTTTTCATTAGCGGATCAATTGTTGACGATTTTTTCAATCCCTCGGAATAGAAATTAATTACCTCCTCAATGGTCTCAAACCTGCCGTCGTGCATGTATGGAGCTGTGAAAATTAAATTGCGAAGTGAAGGCGTTCTAAATTTACCATTATCATTGGGGTCTCCTGTAACGTTTCCTAAACCAAGATCGGAAAAAACCGCATCCAAACCATTATTTCGGAATTCATTATCGGTCCATAAGGGGTTGTTTTTTCCTCCATGACAATGAAAACAATCTCCTTTATCTTCACTAATAAAAACCGAAAACCCATTTAATTCTTCTTGTGATAATGTTGTCGTACCAAGTAAATATCTGTCAAATTTAGAATCTGCAGATATGAGTGTTCTTTCGAATTGCGCTATGGCTTTGGTTATTGATTCTTGAGTCAGTTTATTTTTGCCAAAAGCCTCTTCAAAAAGCGAGGGATATTCGGGATGGTTTTCTAATTTTTTAAGAACCTCGCTCCAACTACTGTTCATCTCATGCGGATTGTTCACAGGTTCTTTTGCTTGCCTTTCTAAACTGATCTCTTTGCCGTCCCAAGCAAAGCGTTCGTCGTAGTTCCATGCAAGATTAAAAAGCGGCATGGAATTTCTTGTTCCCATGCTGTTATCAACTCCTGTGCTAAATCGATTTTGATCGGTAAATGCATTTTTTGGAGTATGACAACTCGCACAGGAAATACTATTATCTTCAGATAATAATTTTTCAAAAAATAGTTTTTTACCCAAACGAACTCCTTCTACACTTAAAGGATTGTCCTTTGGAATCACTGGGTTGATAATAGTCCTTTTAAAAATTTCTGGTATTTGAAGTTGATAAGGAGTAGGCGAATATTCTTCCATATTACTATCTGAAGAGCAACTGTAGCAAAGCAAAATAAAAGGGAATAGAAATTTCTTCATTTGCTACTGCGATACAGTTCCTAAACTAAATACATTTCTTCCGTTGTCTGAAATTTGTTTTTGTGCCTCAAAATTCATCATTAATTGTGTGTTTAGTTCGTTTAAATCCCACTCATGGGGTTCTTTAAACCATTGCGCTATATTCATCTTTAATTCAATGGTAGCATTTTTAGAAATGGAAATCGTTCCAAAGTTTACTCTAAAGAACGTGTCTTTTGATTCTTGAGTAGCCATATCATAGGCTTGGATAGCATGGAAATTATAGGGAGATTCGTTAAAAAGAGAATCTTTGAACTTGCCGTCTAGTTGCATGAAATGATAGCCGCCACCAAGATTTTCTGGAACGTTCCAATTGGCACTGTTTAAATCAGGATATGCATTATCAATATTATCTTCATTGTTAAATCCAAAGGTACATTCCAGTTTGTAAGGACCCTCAAGGATCGTATTTGGAAGATTAAATAGAATATCTTCCTCTGACGCGAGATCTACCAGTTTGTAGCCATCAAAAGATAGGGTGTCGTTAGCAGAATTAATCAATTCTACTCTAGAGATTAAATACCGCAATCTTTCGATGCTTAATTTTGTTCCTTTTTTATTGGTGAAATCAAGAACATTAAAATCATCCACAGTAACTATCGCTCCATCCCAATTATGTGTGAAACGAAGAGTGACAGAAATTTCATTTACCAATGTATCGTTATCAGAGCTGCAAGCGATACTTAGGCTTACGAAAAGTAGAAGAATAATTTTTTTCATGTCTATTTTAATTTAGAAATTAACATATCAGAAAACCCGCGATTTACAAATATATCATTATTACTACTATTACTTTCTCCGACGGCCACTATTTTTCTATTGGGAAGTTCGATGGCATCGTAGAAAACGTCAATTTCACTACCTCCAATGCTGGTTTGCCAGAGGACAATTCCATTTGGGTCTATTTTTACCACCCACGCATCATTTTGTCCTTTATTCTCTATTGCAGCATCGGAACTTCGCGTACTTCCTGCTATTAAAAAGTTTCCGTCTTGTGTTGGTTTCATGGTGTTTGCTGCGTCAAAATCACTTCCTCCAATCGATTTTTCCCAGAGTAGTTTTCCTTCCGAACTAAGTTTAATGACCCAAACATCAGATCCTCCTCTATTGTTAGTTACTTGTATATCGGAACTCCTGGTATTCCCACTAATTAAAAAATTATTGTCTTCGGTAGCTGCAATAGCTGTTGCTCTATCAATTTCAGAGCCACCCAAACTTCTTTCCCAAATTAAATTCCCAAGAGCATCTATTTTTATTATCCAATAATCATATCCCCCTAAATTATTAGAGATATCTACGTCTTTACTGTCGGAAGCGCCAACAATTAAAAAGCTGTTATCGGAAGCCTCAAGAACAGCACTTGGAGTGTCGGTAAAAGTTCCTCCATAATACCTACTCCATTCTTTTTTTCCACTACTATTTAGTTTGATAACCCAAAAATCTCCCCCCGCATGTTGTATTTTTTCTCGGCTATTGCCTTCTCCTCCTGATGCAGTGACATCGAGTTCTCCAACTAATAAAAATCCGTCATCGGATGTTTGGATCATCGAAGTTCCAAAGTCTCGTCCTTGGTATCCATAGGATTGTTCCCACAAAAGAGTTCCTTCTTCATTAATCTTGGCAACCCAAAAGTCTCTATCTCCAGAATTATTAGAGACATCTCGATCTTTACTTTTACTGTATCCCAGTACCACAAAGCCTCCGTCATCGGTGTGCACTAATTTCGACCCTCTATCGTCATTACTTCCACCCAAGATTTTCTTCCAAAGAAGGCTGTCATTACTGTCGTATTTTAGAACAACAAAATCAAAAGAAAGATCTTCTTTTTCGATAAAATCAAAATCATTGCTTTGCACATATCCGAGAATTGCGTATCCTCCATCTCGTGTTGCGACAACAGATTTCGCAACCTCATTTTTACTTCCTCCTAAAGTGGTCGTAAATTCAATTTCCCCAATAAAATTTGGAGCGAGTGTAATCGTTTCTTTTTGGCATGAGAATAAAAGCAATACTATACAAAATAATGGTAGTCTTTGTTTTGGTCGCAAAAGGATTTATTTTTTGATTACTTTTTTAACAACTCTATCATTTACTTTAACAATATACATGCCCTGTGGATAATTGGCTAAAGGAATAACGAATTGGTTCTCATTTATATTTTCTTTGGTGAGTATTTTTTTTCCTAAAATGGTATACACGGCTAAAGATTGTAACAACCCATCGCTAATTAATATTTTAACGTTAGACGTAGTTGGATTCGGAGTTACAGTAACTTCCACTAGGGGCAATGTGTTAGAACTTGTGGAAAGTGTGTTGTTTTTTCTTACTACGAATAGGCCTTTATTGATATCGTTAACAATTATAGTACCACTAGGAAAATATGGATAGACACTCCAAGCTCCTGCGAAAGAGGTGTTGTTGTTATTTGGATACGTGTCAAAATAGGCTATTTCTTTTACTGAATTATCCTCATTGCTGAGGCTACCTATATTTAAAATACGAATTCCTGCAGTGTAATTTGCCATGTAAAATTCGTCATCCTTTACATAGCCATTATGATCAATTGCTTTTGACGCACCAAAATAGGTAGTGTGTAAGGTTGGGTTATCTAGGTCTTGTAAGTCAAAGATTAAAGTTCTAGTATTCATGCCAAAATTATCTTCATCTAGTTCATCCCCTAGTAAAAAATATTTTTGGTCTTCGGTAAACCAACCTGATGCGTGTATCCTAGTTGCGAATATGTAATCGAGGAAATATTTCTGACGTTTTCTTTATCGGTAACGTCTAATATAACTATTGCATCCTCATTACTCCCTAGGTATATTTCTCTTCCTGTATAATCAGTATCTGGCCCTTCATAGGTAATGACTTGTGCATCGTGTGAATATCCTGCATCTGTGTAGTCTCCTAGACTTTTTGGATTTTTTGGATCGGAAATGTCTACAAATATAGGGCCTCCTCCGTTGGTGCTTTTACACCCTACTAGGTAGGCAATTCCGGTGTCTTCATTTATTACGATGTTATGGCAACTTCCTACCTCTGTGTATATTGTATCTGCGGTGAAATTTTGAGGCGTTGTGACATTTCGTAGCTTAGTTAAGTCAAAAACTTGCATGCCGTGGTTTCCTACGTTGTCTGCTACGATAAAAGCATGGTTTTTATAAATTTTCACATCTCTCCAAAAATTATTATTGGCATTAGAATCCAGTCGTCCTAAAAAAATAGGGTTTATAGGATCTGTAATGTCTACAAATGCAGTACTGTTGGTCATAGCCGCAATGGCATATTCTTTTTGAGTGCTACTGTCTACCCATCCCCAAATATCACTTCCCTCAGGAGGGCTTCCGTTTGCGCTATTATTTTCGTTGGCTAATGTAGCGATTGGAACATGTGATAGTAAATCTATTCCATTACATGGGTATTCTCCAGCAAATCCATTTTCACAAGGTGTTTGTGTATGAATAGAATTGGCAAATAAGAAACAAATGATAAAGATGGGAAGGGAATTTTTTAACATAATTGGTATTGAAGGTTCCTACAAATGTATAAAAAGTAAACAAATGAATCGTAATTAATTAGCCCTTATGCTTTTGAAAAGAGCAAAGAAAAAATAAACAGCAATGAACCGTAACCTACCGCGTTGTGTTATCCTTAGATTTTTCATAGTAGATTTCATAATCTAGTAGTATCTTTGCCCCATGTTAGAAGATAAAAATCAAGAAAAAACGGCTCTCTCATCTTTGGGTGAATTTGGATTAATAAATTATTTGACAAAAAATTTTGGCACCTACCACTCCACCACAATTAAGGGAGTGGGCGATGATGCTGCTGTATTGGCACCGACAGAAAAAGAAACGGTAATCACTACCGATTTATTGGTAGAGGGAATTCATTTTGATTTGAGTTATGTGCCCTTAAAACATTTGGGGTATAAAGCTGTAATGGTTAATTTATCGGATGTTTATGCCATGAATGCATCAGCGAGTCAAATTACGGTTTCTATTGCTGTTTCTAATCGATTTCCGTTAGAGGCATTAGAGGCTTTGTATGCTGGTATTCAGTTAGCCTGTGACACCTATAAAATCGACTTGATTGGCGGAGATACTACCTCTTCTACCAAAGGAATGTTACTTTCTATAACGGCAATAGGGCATGCAAAAAAAGAAGAAATTGTATACAGAAATGGTGCGAAACCAACCGATTTGATAGTCGTTTCCGGTGATTTGGGAGGAGCGTATTTAGGGTTACAAGTTTTAGAAAGAGAAAAGGAAGTTTTTAAGGTGAACCCGCAAAATCAACCCGATTTGGATTCGTACACGTATATCATCGAAAGGCAGTTAAAGCCTGAAGCTCGAAAGGACATTCCGAAGCTTTTAAAAGAGCTCAACGTAAAACCAACAGCCATGATTGATATTTCTGACGGTCTTTCCTCGGAGATTATGCATATTTGTACGAATAGCAAGGCAGGCTGTAAATTATACGAAGATAAATTCCCATTAGACCCACAGGTTATTTCTACTTGTGAGGAGTTTAACATCGATGCTACAATGGTGGCGCTTAGTGGTGGGGAGGATTACGAACTATTATTTACCATTCCAGTAGGAGACTTCGATAAAGTAAAAGGAAATCCTAACCTTTCGGTTATCGGTCATATCACAGAGGAACAACAAGGGATGAATTTGGTAACACGATCTGGTCAAGAATTACCTTTGCAAGCACAAGGTTGGAATTCCTTTCAAGAATAATTAATTTTAATAGTTTATTTATTTCGGCACAATAATTGACAATTCATAGAAAATTAATTTTCTATGAAAAAAATCATTTACTTATTATTATTTAGTTCTTCTGTGGTATTTTCCCAACAGAAATTAAAGAAAGCCAAAGAAAATCTCACAAAAAATACTACTAAAATGTACAGTGCTTCTTCTGTCAATAGCAAACAAGACAAAGAAGAAACCTCCAAATCTACAACCTCTTTTTCAGACGAATTGTCCAATTCTTTTTTAGGAATATTGGGCGACGTAATACTATTTGCTTCCTTAGGAGTTATTGTTGGTGATGCTGAGAAAAGAGGAATTACTCCTTATCCTTACTTCGACGGTGGTGAATTTACTACATCTTTTAATAAAAATACTAAGAGGAGTAATTTTCGGATTGGAGCAAATTATTTGTTTAATTCTGTAAAAGTCATAGAATTAAATGGGTTATATAAGCCAATTCCAATCGTAGGTATCGAAGCATCCCACCTTCACTTCTCGGAAAAAAATCGAGGAGCAGCTACATACTTAGATGTCTCCTCTCTTCTGGTGAATTACAATCGATTTAGGGAGCGATATTTTTCAGTTTGGTGGGGGGTTGGAGCAACCTTTATCGGTAATGAAGTCGATCGCGTTGGATTTACTTATGGTGTGGGAACAGAAATTTATCCTTGGAACCCAGTGAGTATTCATTTTTCATGGAAGGAAAGTATATTGAATAATTCTGTTGCGTTAGGTTTGTTAAAAACACAACTGAAGGTACATTTAAAAAAGATTGCTATCTATTCTGGATACCATCATTACGATGTTGGGGGAGTACTTTTTGACGGTGGTGTAATAGGTGTAGAATATACTTTTTGATTCGGTTTTTCGTAACAATAATTAAATTGTATCTTGTGCGTATACATTTGAAAAGTAATAACTAAAAAAAATTAGAAAAACAATGGGAATTTTTTCATTCATGAAAGATACAGGAGCTAAGGTTTTCGGTATTGGAAAAACATCAGAAGAGGAGGCTGCAGAAAAAGCATCCAAATTAATGGAAGCCGTAAACGGTATGGGGTTAATGGTTAAAAATTTGTCGATAAGTGTAGATGATGACAAAGCAACGATACACGGGCAAGCTGTGGATTTAGCAACCAAAGAAAAAGTTGTTTTAGCAGTTGGAAATACCAATGGTATCGCCGCTGTGGAAGACAATATGACGGTGGCTGAAGTAGCAGAGGTGAAAGCAGAGCAAATGGCTAAATTCCACACTGTTGTTAGTGGGGATAGTCTTAGTAAAATAGCAAAATCATTTTATGGTGATGCCATGAAATATACAGTAATATTTGAAGCAAACAAGCCAATGCTTTCACATCCAGATAAAATATATCCAGGGCAGGTGTTACGAGTTCCTCCGTTAGCGGAATAAGATTTTAAAACTATGATAAATAAACATCACAATTACTTTGGAATTGTGGTGTTTTTTTGTGCTTATTTTCCATAATTCAATCCTTATTACGCATCTTTGCGTTTTAAAAAATGAGTACATGAATTCGAGAGCATTAGCCCTTACTGCAACCTCAATTGCAACATTGATATACGGTGCTACTTTTACCGTAGCCAAAGAAGTTATGCCACTTTACATTATGCCGTATGGTTTTATTTTGCTACGAGTAGGTGGTGCTACTGCAATCTTTTGGTTTTTAGGTGCTTTTTTAAAAGTAGGTGCAATTCAAAAGGCAGATTACAAACGAATCTTTTTTGCCTCTTTTTTTGGGATTGCCCTAAACATGCTCACATTTTTTAAAGGACTAAGTTATACCACTCCAATTAGTGCCTCGGTAATGATGGTTACTACTCCTATTCTAGTTTTAATTTTCTCAAGTATTCTACTAAAAGAACGACTTTTTTTAAAAAAAATACTTGGCGTAATAGTTGGATTAATTGGAGCAGTGGTATTAATCGCCTACGGAAATGCCACAGGGCAAGATGCTGAGAATAGGATGTTAGGTAACTTTCTAGTTTTTGTGAATGCAGCCTCTTACGGGTTATACTTAGTAATTGTAAGAGACATAATTCAAAAGTACAATCCGATACTTTTTGTAAAATGGCTTTATTTATTTGGTTTTATTTTAGTTTTACCTTTTGGAATCTCTGAGTTGTTAGCGGTCTCTTGGGAATCCATGCCAACAAATATTTATTTTAAGGCAGGTTTTGTAGTTGTGTTTTCCACTTGCGTAACCTATCTTTTTAACTTGTTTGCCTTGTCGAAACTAAAACCAACTACGGTAAGTGTTTTTATTTACTTACAACCAGTTGTGGCAACAATATATGCACTATTTGTTGGTAGTGATCGTTTGGATATGGTTAAAATTTCAGCAACTATTTTAATCTTTATAGGAGTGTTTTTAGTTACAAAGAGAGAGGTGAACAAATCATAAATAAATGTATCTTTGCATCCTTTAATACATTGAAATAATGATACATTCTATGACTGGCTATGGCAAGTCTGTTTTGCAATTGCCTGCTAAAAAAATTACCATTGAAGTAAAGTCTTTAAATAGTAAGAACCTTGATATTAGCGCACGTATTCCTTCGTATTACAAAGAAAAAGAATTAGATGTTCGTAAAAAGCTAGCCAGTAGCCTCATTCGAGGGAAAGTTGATTTTTCAATTTTTGTAGAGATGACTGCAGATGAGACGGTAACAACCGTTAACAAAGGTGTGGTAAGAGAGTATATGGAACAATTGCGAAACATTGTACAAACAGGAGCTAGTGAAGATGTAACCTTATTGCACATGGCAATTAAAATGCCAGATGCTTTAAAAACAGAAAGAGAGGAACTAGATCCGGAGGAATGGAAACAGATAGATTTGTACATCGACAAAGCGATTAAAGAATTACAACAGTACCGTAGGATGAGGCGATTTCATTAGAGGAGGATTTTAAACAGAGAATTCAAAATATAAAGACAGCTCTAATTAGTGTAAACCAGCTAGATGGAGATCGAATTGTACACGTTAAAGAACGTTTGCAAAAAGCTTTGGCGGAATTGCAAGTAGAAGTTGACGAAAATAGATTTGAGCAGGAGTTAATTTACTACCTAGAAAAACTAGATATTAACGAAGAAAAAGTTCGTTTAGCAAACCATTTAGATTATTTTCTAGAGCAATTAGCTACTGAAGATTCTAATGGTAAAAAATTGGGATTTATCGTCCAAGAAATTGGAAGAGAGATTAATACTACAGGTTCAAAAGCAAATTTTGCTCCGATGCAAAAACTAGTGATACAAATGAAGGATGAATTGGAAAAAATAAAAGAACAAATTTTAAACGTATTATAGTATGTCAGACGATTTTAAAGGGAAATTATTTGTTTTTTCGGCACCTTCTGGTTCTGGTAAAACTACCATAGTTCGCCACTTGCTAGCGCAAGAAAGATTTGATCTCGCATTTTCAATCTCTGCGACGTCTCGAGAACCCAGAAGTAATGAAAAGCACGGTGAAGACTATTACTTTATTTCGTTGGAAGAGTTTAAAAAAAATATCAAAACCAATGCTTTTCTAGAATGGGAAGAGGTATATAGAGATAATTTCTATGGTACATTAAAATCAGAAGTAGAGCGTATATGGGCACAAGGAAAGCACGTGATTTTCGATATTGATGTTAGAGGTGGTTTACGTATAAAAGAAAAGTTTCCTGAAGAGACGTTGGCTGTGTTTGTAAAGCCACCTGACATTAACGAACTTTTAAAGCGCTTAAAGAAAAGAGGTGAGGAAAGTGATGAGAAAATTGCGGCAAGAATAGCAAAAGCTCCAATTGAATTGGCAACAGCCCTATGTTTGATAAAATAATTAAAAATTATAACTTGGAGGTGGCTCTTCAAGATGCTGAAGATTTAGTGGAGGATTTCTTAGAGCTAAAACAACACAATAAGAAGTAATATGGGGAAGAAAATAGGATTGTACTTTGGAACATTTAATCCTATTCACATAGGGCACCTTATCATCGCAAATCATATGGTTGAGCATTCAGATTTGGATGAGATCTGGATGATGGTAACACCACACAATCCTTTTAAGAAAAAGAAATCTCTACTAGACAATCACCAACGCTTAGAAATGGTGTATTTAGCTACCAAAGATTACCATAAGATTATTCCTTCAGATTTTGAGTTTAAACTATCACAACCAAATTATACCATAAATACCTTAGCGCAGATTTCTGAAAAGTATCCGTCTCATTCTTTTTCTATTATAATGGGAGAGGATAATTTAAAGAGCTTTCATAAATGGAAAAATTACACTGCTATTTTAGAAGATTACAGTGTGTATGTATATCCTCGAATATCCGAAGGAGTTTCTAATGGAGAGTTTAGCGAGCATCCTAAAATTCAGAAAGTAAACGCGCCTATCATCGAGATTTCTTCTACCATGATACGAAATTTAATTCAGGAAGGGAAAGTTTTTCGCCCGCTATTGCCTGCTGCTGTTTGGCAGTATATCGATGAGATGAATTTTTATAAAAATAAATTTTAATTTTCTGCAAAACTTTTTTTTAATCCTTAGGTCAAAGAACTGATTAACTTAAAAATTAGAAATTATGACTGAAAGATTAATAAAAAGAATTTCACTTTTCTTATCTCTACTAGGGTTTTTTGCACTTGCATCTTGTGAATCTAATGAAGATTTAGAAATGGATGCCAATACTTTAACAACCGAGGAGGCATTGCAGGTAGTTTTAGTAGACGATATTTCAGCCGATGTAGCAAACATTATTGAAGACGATGCTGTTTTAGAAGAAAGTTACGTGGGTAAATCTGACGCTACAACATCTATTTTCATGTCTAGCCGAACAAAAGGAAATCATCCGAATTGCTTGCGAAGAACTGTTCAAGATACTACAAATGGGAGAATTGTAACTCTCGATTTTGGTGAGGGTTGTTCTGGAAAAAATGGAAGTGTCTTTTCGGGTAAAATTATTATTTCTTATGTTAAGGCAGATGCATCGTTTTCGAAGACGATAACTTTTGAAAATTTTTTTGTAGATGAGAACGCTGTTGAAGGTCGAAAAACTATTAGTAAGATAAGGGAAAATACGAATGGTAATCCTGAGCGAACTCATGAAGTTGCTATACGGGTAACTTTTGCTACCGGTGAAACGATGGTAAAGCAAGGAAAACGAGTTAAGGAGAAAGTTTATGGAGCAGAAACTCCTGAAAGAGGTGACGATGTAGTTTTAATTACAGGAGACTGGGAGACGAAACAAAGCGATGGAAGCATTAAAAGTGTAGCTGTTGTTAAAGCTTTAAAAAGGGAATATGCCTGCAGGTATATAGTAAGCGGGACTTTAGATGTAACCAAAGGAACAGCTACTTATACGGTAGATTTTGGAGATGGTTCGTGTGATAATACGGCAACAATAACGGATGCCTCTGGAAGGGTTAAAGAAATTACTCTACGCAAAAAGAAAAAGTAAATTTTAGGGGCGCTGCAAGTAGTTCTGTACTAAGAATATTTGTGGTGCTCTTATTTTTTAAAAGAAATTAAAACTTTTTCCTAAATTAAAGGTCTAAGTTTAGACAGTGCATTAATTCTATGAATGAAAGTCAATTTATACAACAACTTACCTCTAAAAAGTATCGAGAAAAAGCTTTTTCGAAATTATTAGATCTATACCAAGAACGGCTGTATTGGCATATTAGAAAAATTGTTGGAACCCATGAAAATGCCGACGATGTTTTACAGAATACTTTTTTACGAGTATACAAGAGTTTAGGGAATTTTAAGCAAAATAGTTCGCTGCATACTTGGATGTATAAAATAGCATATAATGAGTCCATTAGATTTTTGGAAAAAGAGAATAAAAAGAAGTTTTCTTCATTACAAGAGGTAAATGATCACTATATAAATGCCCTAAAAGGAGATGCTTTTTTCGATGGAGATGCTGCACAAATTAAATTGCAAGAAGTATTGCTAGAATTAACGGATAAACAAAGGAAGATTTTCTATATGAAATATTACGACAATTTAAAATTCAGAGAAATTTCTGTATTGTTGGACGTTAGTGAAAACACACTTAAAACGCATTATTATGCGGCAGTGAAACACATTGAGAACAATATAACAACGGTAGCGTATTTAGAAAAAATTAAAGCATAGTTTGTTATGAGTAAGCAAAACAATAACTTTAGCCAACGAAATACTTTAGATGTGAATTCAGAAAAAAAAC
Organism: Tenacibaculum sp. SG-28; assembly: GCF_002954385.1. Classification (GTDB taxonomy): domain Bacteria; phylum Bacteroidota; class Bacteroidia; order Flavobacteriales; family Flavobacteriaceae; genus Polaribacter. Next base: position 187,111 of record NZ_MQVY01000002.1, on the reverse strand, counting down.
ATAAAACAGATTTAGGACTGAGTGTACCCGAAAATTACTTTCAGCAATCAAAACGCACTATTCTAGAGCAAACAGTAGAGGAAAGTAAAAAGATCAGTCTTTTTCCCTTTTCTTCTGGGGTGTATAAATGGTCTGCTGTTGCTGCAATTGCATTGGTTTTTACCATTGTTGTTGGTAGCTATTTTGAAAAGAATGAGGTGTTAGAAAGTGATATTTTAATAGCTTCACTTATGGCAGAAGAGGATGAGGTAGAGGCGATTATCGATGGATTTGTTCAGGATGAATTATTAACCGAAGAGGTGTTTTTAGAATAGTTACATTCATTGTAAAACCACATTCTAAAAAAGTAATAATTATAAGTTTTAAAATGAAGTATAAGAAGATTATAAAATTAAGTGTATTTTTTCTTTTTCTGGGTGTTGTGCAGCTAGTAGCACAAGAAGAGCAGGATGTTCTTAAGCTTTCTAAAGAACAAAAAGAATTGTTAGAAGCACAAAAAAAACTATTGATAAACAATAGAAACGCTTTCAAGGCAACACTTTCAACAGAGCAATTAGCTATTTTAAAGGATTCCAAATTAACAAAATCCGAAAGAGAGCGTGCATTAAAAAATAGTTTAAACGCCTCCCAAAAAGGGTTAATTAAAAAGAATAATGCAAGTTTACAAAAAGCGAAGACTAGATTTAGGGCTACCTTATCTGAAAGACAAAAGAAGCAAATAAAAAGCAGAATGGCAAAGCAAAGAGGAAATGCTAATGCTAAAAAACGGATGAGAAGAAAAATTCAAAAAGTCAGAAAAAAAGGAATTCGGAATTAAATTTATGTAAAAGTATGTGGCCGCTTATTGTGACTGGATAGGGTGCAGTCACTTTCCTAGAGTAAGATTTTATGAAAATATTGTACTTTTTAATTGTATTTCTATTTTTTACTCCTTTGGTAAATGCCCAAAAGATATTTGATGACTTTTCCGATGAGGAGGATGATATTATTGATACTTTGATTTATGATCAATCCATCCAAGACTTATCAACCTATGTAATAAGTAAAAATATTATTTCCTTTAGCTTGCAATATAACCATAATACCTATTTCTCTGGAAGAGAAATTGGAATACCGCAATACAGTTTAATTCCTCAGGTTAGCTATGTGCATGCGAATGGAATTTTTGCGAGTGTATCGGGGCTCTATTACGAGAGGCTTTCTCCGAATTGGGATTACACTGCAATTACCCTTGGATATGCGAAAAGATTTGGCAACGATAAAAAATTTTGGGGTTCTGCTTCTTTCGATTGGTATTTTTTTTCACAACCGGCAAATAATCCTTTCCGATATGCGGTAAATACTGGCTTTGGAATGGATAATGATAAAAAGACATTTGGTACCGATCTCTCTGTAAGCTTTCTATTCGGCGATGATGAATCTATACAGTTGGTTTCCTCCACATATCTTGAAATTTTATTATACCGAAAAAAGAAACAAGCATTTTTACTAAGGCCTCAATTAAGTCTTGAAATTGGGCAACAAACTATTCCGTTGGCTAGAACTATCGTATTTCGTGGCAGAACTTTTACAATAGTGGATCCTACAGATGATTTTGGATTTCTAAATACACAATTAAAATTACCCTTACTGTATTCTTTTGCTAATGTTGATTTTGAAATTGGTTATGTGTTTAATTTTCCTTCACCCCTTAAAAAAGAAGGGGCATTAAGTCCTACTAACACGTTTGTTTTTTCTCTAGCTTATCTTTTTGCTTTTTGATAGAAGGTATGTGTGAAATGGCTTCATTTATTGCTTTAAATTTACCTCTGAATTCTTAAACCGTAAAATTTTATAAAAGTTTTATGAAAAGAAGTCATTGTTTTTCGTTGTATATTTGAAGCTCAAAATATCCTACTGTGGCTAAAAAAGACATAAAGCAGAAATTAAAACAAAAGCTAACGGATAAATATAGATTAGTGATTCTTAATGAGGATACTTTTCAAGAGCGATTTTCTTTAAAGTTATCCCGACTAAATGTATTTGTTCTCGGTGGTTTATTTTCAATTTTATTAATAGTTTTAACCTCGTTATTAATAGCCTTCACCTCGTTGCGAGAATATATTCCTGGGTACTCTTCCTCTGCTTTAAAGAGAAAAGCTACGCGATTGACCTACGAAACGGATTCGATATCCAAAAAACTTGCTATTTTAGAAAACTACACTAAAGCCTTAAAACCAGTATTGACAGGTGAGGTAAAAGAAGAAAAAATAGATTCCATTCTTACCGAAGCTAAAGATGTTATTTTTGATCAGCGAAAACTACAAGCCACAAAAAATGATAGTATTTTTAGAGAAAAAATCGAAAGTAAAGATAGGTTTCCAATTTCAGCAGCCAGTTCAGAAAGAGCAAAGAATGTATTTTTTTCTCCGTTAATTGGGAATATATCACAATCGTATAACCTTAATGATAAACATTTTGCAGTAGATATTGTGGCCCCAATTGGGACGCCTGTAAAAGCCATAGCAGACGGAACCGTAATACTTTCTGAGTGGACAGCAGAAACAGGTTATGTAATTATAATTCAACATCCTGATCGATTTATTTCTGTATACAAGCATAACGGCACGCTTTTGAAGGAGCAAGGAGAAATGATAAAGTCGGGTGAGGTCATTGCCAATGTAGGTTCCACAGGAGAGCTCTCTACTGGACCACATTTACATTTTGAGCTTTGGAGTGATGGTTATCCCGTCGATCCTATTAACTATATAGATTTTCATTAAATGAGTGTGAAGTCAAAACTAGCATTGCCGTTTGCAAAGCAAGTGAGAAAACGTGTTTACAAATGGGCGAATACTCCTCATAAAACCCAGCGAAAGGTATTTGAGTATTTAGTTACTGAAGGTTGTAAAACAGCTTTTGGAAAAGATCATGATTTTATTTCGATTAATAGCTACGAGGATTTCAAAAAGCGAGTTCCCATTAATGACTATGAAGGAATTCGTTCTTATGTTGATAGAATTATTGCAGGTGAAGAAAATGTGTTATGGAAAGGAAAGCCTCTGTATTTTGCGAAAACTTCCGGAACAACTTCCGGAGCTAAATACATTCCAATAAGTAAAGAATCTATGCCGACACATATTAAATCTGCAAGGAATGCTTTATTGTTGTATATCGCAGAAATGAATAGAGCTACTTTTGTAGATGGGAAGATGATTTTTTTGCAAGGGAGTCCTGAGCTAGAGGATAAAAATGGCATTAAACTCGGTCGTTTGAGTGGTATTGCAGCACATTACGTTCCGAATTACTTATTGAAAAATAGATTGCCAAGTTGGGAAACCAATTGTATTGAAGATTGGGAAATAAAAGTTTCTAAAATTGTAGAAGAAACTTTGCCTGAAAACATGACGGTCATAAGTGGAATACCATCTTGGGTGCAAATGTATTTTGAGAAGCTCAGGGAGAAAACAGGAAAACCAATAGCTGAAGTTTTTCCAAATTTCGAACTCTTTGTATACGGTGGTGTCAATTTTGAACCGTACAAGAACAAATTTGAAACTTTAATTGGTAAAAAGATAGATTCTGTGGAGTTGTATCCTGCCTCAGAGGGCTTTATTGCCTACCAAGATTCTCAAACAGCAGATGGGATGTTGTTACAGCTTAACTCGGGAATGTTTTATGAATTCATTCCTGCCGATGAATTTTTTAACGAACATCCATCTCGTATTTGTTTACAGGATGTACAATTGGGTGTTAACTATGTAATTATATTAAATACTTCAGCAGGTTTATGGGGTTACAATATAGGAGACACCATTGAGTTTACTTCTTTGCAGCCATACCGAATTCGCGTAACCGGAAGAATTAAACATTTTATTTCCGCTTTTGGAGAGCATGTAATAGGTAAGGAAGTGGAAAATGCCTTAAAAAATGCCGTAGAAGGAACCTCTATATCTGTAAGTGAATTCACTGTCGCACCACAAGTAAATCCTGAAATGGGATTGCCGTATCACGAATGGTTTATCGAGTTTGAAAAAGCTCCAAAAGAGCTGGACAAAATGGCGAAGCAAATGGACCTTTCGATGCAAAAACAAAACATTTATTACAGAGATCTTATTGAAGGAAACATTCTGCAACCTTTGATTATTCGAAAAGTTAAAAAAGGCGGTTTTCAAAATTACATGAGGTCTATTGGGAAATTAGGCGGGCAAAATAAAATTCCAAAGCTCTCGGATAATCGTAAAATCGCGGAAGAATTGAAAGAGTTCCTAGAGATATAATTATGTTTATTTTTCAAGATCTAATTTTTGGGTGTTTTTCCCTTTTGCTGTTTTTTTAAAAATGATTATTTTAGTATGTTTTGATTTTTAAGGGGAGTCATAACAATTGATTACATAGCCTCCAATGGGGGGCTTTTTTTATTTCCCAATTAGATATCTTGGCTAACAAATTACATGAAGCAATTTTACACTTAATAGGTAAAAATTTTACAGTGTTAGCTTTTTGTAATATATTTTACTTTTTATTCGTTAAGACAATTGATAAAATGGCTTACATAAATGCATTGGATATGGAAATTATTGCAACTTGTATAGGAGAACAGAAGGAAATACTATGGAAAGGGAAAACCATCACTACAGGAATATTTAAGTTTCCTGTAAAGGATATAATCTTTTTAGGAGAAGAGGAAGTAGCGGGAGATGCAATTTGTAATAGAAAATATCACGGTGGAGTATTACAGGCGGTATACGGATATTCCAAGGAACATTATTCGTACTGGAAAAGTCTATATCCAAAACTAAACTGGAATTATGGAATGTTCGGTGAAAACTTAACCATCTCTGCTTTAGACGAAACAAAACTACATGTCGCCGATACCTTTTCCGTTGGAGAAGCAGTTTTGGAAGTTACCAAACCCCGACAGCCATGTATGAAACTTGGGGTTCGTTTTGGTACTATGAAAATTGTTAAGCAATTTTTAAAGGAAACCTATTCAGGCGTATATTTTAGGGTAGTAAAAACCGGATATGTTAACGTAGGGGATGTATTGCAGCTCGTAAAAACTTGTTCTGACAATCCAACAATTGCTGAGGTGTTCAGTAATAAAAAGTGATTTGTTAGTCTCGTCTAGTACAACTTAAAACCCTCTTGAATTTTTAATGCTTTCGTAGGCCTCTTGTACCTTTTGAAATTTCTGTTTTCCTACATTTACATGTTCCTCTCCCAATCCAACTAGCTTGTCTGGGTGGTATTTCTTTACCATTTTCCGATACGCCTTCTTAACGGTTTCGTCAGAGGCATCTTTGGTTATTTCTAAAATTTTGTAGGCGCTCTCCGTTTCCTTTATAAACATTGCTTTTATAGAGGTATAATCACTGTCATTAATGTATAAATATCCAGCTATTTGGTGTATCGCGTTTTCTTCCTCAATGGCGATAGTACCATCTGCCTGGGCAATTCCGAAAAGAAAGTGGAGTAATTGTAATCTTGAAGCGTGTGGCATGTATTGGCGTATTTGCATACATACTTGTCGAGTAGAAATTTTACTTTTTACAATACCTTTAAATAGCTTAAAGGCATTGTTTGCCCTATTTACTCCATATAGATTTACAAAATACTTACGAACATAATCCAATTCTCTTTTATCAATCTTTCCATCCGATTTAATTACAATCGAGGCTAAAATTAGTAAGCTAATTTCGAAGTCCCCTGACTTCACATATTCGCGCCCTGAACTTTGTCTTCTCTTTTGGTATTCTCGTTGTTCTTGCGAAAGGTCTTCCACAGATACTCCGTCAATAAAACTTCCTACAGCAAAGCCAATCAATGCACCAATTGGACCTCCTAAAGTAAACCCAGCACCTGCTCCAAGCCATTTTGCAAATTTCCCCATGTTTAGTTATTTTAACTTCATTATAACATGCTAAAGTACTAAAGTCTGCGTTCAAAAGAAACAAAATACTTCTTTGTTTTTTGTTAAAATCAAGGTGTTTACAAAAGGTTGTCATAAACGAAGGGCGCAATGTTTTGTGCTATAGAAAACAATTATAGGGTTATTATTTTTGAGAATTTGGATTCTTGTTACAATACATGAAAAGAACTATCTTTGCCTAAAATTTTTTAAACATGTATCCAGAAGAATTAGTAAAACCAATGCGCGATCAATTAATCGATGCTGGTTTTGTCGCCCTATATACGGCAGAAGACGTAGACAATGCCTTAGCTAAAGAAGGAACTACATTAGTAATGGTAAATTCTGTATGTGGTTGTGCTGCAGGTACAGCAAGACCAGGTGCTATTGCTTCTTTGGGAGCTGAAAAGACACCTACGAATTTAACGACAGTGTTTGCTGGAGTTGAAAAAGAATCTACTGCAAAAGCAAGAGAGTACATGATTCCTTTTCCACCATCATCACCAGCAATTGCTTTATTTAAAGACGGGCAATTGGTGCATATGTTAGAGCGCCATCACATTGAAGGAAGGTCAGCGCAAGCGATCGCTCAAAATTTGGCAGCAGCATACGAAGATTTCTGCTAGATTTCAGAGAATAAAAATTACTTAAAACCACTCGTAAGAGTGGTTTTTTTATTTTTTTAGGATTATAAGATTTTTTTAACACTTTAATTTCTTTACGGTATTAAAAGACTGTCTTTTATTTAACATAGTTTCGTTATTTTTGTGACATGACTAAAAAAATGAAAATTGACGGAATCGATAAGATAATCATTAAACGTTTGGTTAAAGACGCCCGTACACCTGTTTTAAGTATTGCCAGAGAAGTGGGTATTTCAGGAGCCGCGATTCACCAAAGATTGCGAAAACTTGAAGAATCGGATTTGATAAGTGGTTATAAAATGGTGCTAAACCCAAAATCATTAGGATACAATACCACTGCATTTGTTGGAGTTTTTTTAGATTCTTCTAGTTTGTATTCTTCAGCAATTAAGCGTTTAAATGAAATACCAGAAATAGTAGAAAGTCATTACACTACTGGGAACTATGCAGTATTTATTAAAATAATGTGTAAAAATAACGAAGACTTAATGCACCTTTTAAACAAAGATATTCAAACCATAAAAGGGGTATCGAGAACAGAAACTTTTATTTCTTTAGACCAACAAATTAACAGGCAAATTAAAATTTAAATGACCGACTTTTTACTGTATTTTAAAATGGGTTTATATCATGTTTTAGATATAAATGCCTACGATCATATTTTATTCCTTATTGTTCTTGCGGTAGTATACCAGTTCAAGCAATGGAAGAAGGTGTTTTGGTTAATCACCCTGTTTACTATAGGGCATTCTATAACACTTGCGCTTTCGGCATATGGGGTTATAAACGTTAGAGCAGATTTGGTGGAGTTTTTAATACCATTAACTATTTTTATAACCGGTGCTGCGAATGTTTTAACGGCAAAAAAAGCCTCCGTTGGAAAAGAGAATCAAAATTTACTATTCGCTTTATTTTTTGGTCTAATTCACGGTTTAGGATTTTCAAATTATTTTAAGATGATGATAGGAAAGTCTTCGGATAAATTACTTCCCTTATTCGAATTCGCACTGGGTATTGAGGTTGCTCAGGTGATTATCGTTTTAGTAATTTTAGTAATTGGGTCTCTATTACAAGGTATTTTGGGAGTGAATAGAAGAGACTGGATTTTAGTTAGCTCTTCCATAGTAATAGGCTTTGCTCTGCAAATGATGATCGACCGAGTTTTTTGGTAAAAATTTAGTGCAACTTTATTATTCTGATTAACTTAGCAAGTGTTAAATATTTTGACTTTGAACGAAAAACAACGTAAATATGATATTGCCTATTTAAAAATGGCAGAGGAATGGAGTCAATTGTCTCATTGTGAACGAAAAAAAGTTGGTGCTTTAATCGTGAAAGATAGAATGATTATATCCGACGGATATAACGGAACTCCATCTGGATTTGAAAACTTTTGTGAAGATGAAGAAGGGTATACGAAGTGGTATGTTTTACACGCTGAGGCAAATGCGATATTAAAAGTTGCATCTTCGACCCAATCCTGCCAAGGAGCTACCTTGTACATAACACTATCTCCATGTCAGCAGTGTAGCAAATTAATCCATCAAGCAGGAATAAAACGCGTAGTATATTCCAATGCTTATAAAGATCCTTCCGGTTTGGAGTTTTTAGAAAAAGCGGGTGTAGAATTGACCTATTTACCATATGAAAAAAAATAATCTACCCATATATTTTTCCTTGGCCGTAGTATTCGGAATATGTATAGGAACCCTTTTCAGCAAGGGAGATGATAGCATCGTAAATACCTCTTCAGCTAATGAGCGTAAGATTAGACGTTTAATTCGATTTATACAAAGCGACTACGTCGATGCTGTAGATACGGATAAATTGCTCGACGGAGCTATTGCTGAAATGCTTGAGAAGTTAGACCCTCATTCGGTGTATATACCAAAAGAAAACTTGGCATTGGTTACAGAAAGTATGCAAGGAAATTTCGTTGGTATTGGAGTTCAGTTTCGCATTGAAAGCGATTCCATCACAGTTATCCATCCTATCGAGGGGGGGCCTAGTATTAAAAAAGGTATTGTAGCAGGAGATCGGATTTTGATGGCAGATAACGATACATTATTTGGTAAAAATCTTACAAATAATGCGATACTGAAACGTCTGAAAGGACAACCAAATACAGAAGTTGCTCTTCAAATATACAGAAAGACAAACGATAGTTTATTCAATGTAGTGATTCCTCGAGGAAAAGTTAATATCAAAAGTGTTGAAGTTGCCTATATTTTGAAGGATAGTATAGGGTTTATTAAGTTAGATCGTTTTGCTAGAAATACGTATAGAGAATTTAAGTCGGCACTAGATCAATTAATTGCCCAAGGAATGACCAGCTTAGTACTCGACTTAAGAGGAAATGGTGGTGGTTTTATTGATATTGCAAATAAAATTATCGATGAGTTTTTAAAAGAGGACCAGTTAATAGTATATACAAAAAATAACAAAGGGGATGTAAACGAATCTTTTGCGACCAACAGAGGTGAATTTGAAGATGGAAAACTTTACGTTTTAATGGATGAAAATTCAGCTTCAGCCTCTGAAATTGTTGCCGGTGCCATACAAGATAATGACAGAGGTACAATTATTGGAAGAAGGTCTTTTGGAAAAGGTTTGGTGCAGCAAGAAATGGATTTGGGCGATGGCTCAGCAATACGATTAACCACAGCCCGATACTACACACCAACAGGACGTTCTATCCAGAAACCCTATGTGTCTGGGTCCAATGGTATTTCTCCTAATACAACTGGTCAAGAGAATCTAAACTTTTCTTATCAAGATGAAGTTAACCAACGATATGAAAATGGAGAACTTTTTCACAAAGACAGTATACAAATAAACGATAGTTTACAGTATAAAACTCCGCAGGGAAAAATTGTTTTTGGAGGAGGTGGCATTATTCCAGATGTATTTGTTCCATTAGATACAACCTCGTATTTACCAGTATATTTCTTTGGACCGTTGGATGATTATGCTTTTGATTATGTAGACAAGAATCGAAAAGAACTCCAAAGCTTAACTATTGATGATTTTATTTCGAATTTTGATAAAAATCAAGCTGTATCGGATGCTTTTTTATTGAAATTTAAAGAGGATGATTTATCTGAAAAGACCAAAAAGCAATTGCGCAAAAATGTGAAAACATTAATTGGAAGAAACTTGTTTAATGAGGAAGGATTGTACAAGATTAATGAGCAATATGACAAGGTAATACAGAAGGTTTTTAGTCTAGAACAGGTAGAGTAAGTGCAGTTTTAAGCCAAGAATTTTTCCTTTGGAAGTTAGTGCAGTGTAACTTTGAAATTAATTTCAAAGTTAAAAATTATGATTTCTTTTGTTTCGATTTGTTTTGGGAAATGAAGTGGAACGCCTACTTCCAGATTTACAAATATTTTTTATAGTACAAACAGTTTAAAACCATATTATTAGCTTTTTACGATACCCTAATTGATTTTTACAATTATGGCAAATAATTGTATCTTCGCAGCTTGAGAATGTAAGCGATTCATCACCGTATTTTGTAAGATAGTTTTCTAAGAGAGCCAAAAAAGAGAGTTATAAAGTTTATAAACGTAATTTATTAGAGGGATACTTTAGAGTTTACACACAAACTAAATTTACCTTGGTAAATTATACATAATTCGAACTCTTTATCGACAGTATCATTCAATCGATATAAATTAGATAGATTGTGTTGTAATATTTTGTATATTACCTATAATGAATCAACTATTTACGTTTTCAAGTATGTTTTTTACAAGACTTAATGTTATTATATTAAAAAAAAATAGACAAGAAATGAGGCAAAATTTGCAAAAAGTATTTATGCTTATCATACTTATAAGTAGTGCAGTTTATTCTCAACAAGACCCACAATACACCCAATATATGTTTAATACTATGAGTATTAATCCTGCCTATGTTGGTTCAAAAGGACATAGTGTTTTTAATTTACTTGCCCGAACCCAATGGGTAGGTGTAGAAGGTGCTCCTGATACACAAACATTAAGTTACGATACGCCATTAGGTTACAGCGGTGTTGGGCTTGGGTTTAATTTAGTTAACGATGCTATAGGCCCTGCTACAGAAACCTATTTAGACGCGAATGTGTCGTATACGATTCGAACGAGTGAAGAGGGAAATCTTGCTTTGGGTTTAAAATTAGGAGGAAGGTTGTTAAACGTAGATTGGACAAAGGGAATATACCAAGACCAAGACGATAACCAATTAGCCACTCCTATTAATGAGCTCTTACCAACAATAGGTGCAGGTATTTATTATTATCAACCTAATTGGTATGTAGGGCTATCTATTCCTAACTTTTTAAGAACAGATCACTATGATGATTCTACAGGAGGGACCGTTGCCAAAGAGAGAACCCACTTTTTTCTAATTTCTGGCTTTGTCTTTGACTTAAATGAAAGTATCAAATTTAAACCAGCAATTTTATCCAAAATAGTAAGTGGAGCTCCTTTGTCGCTTGATATTTCCGCCAATTTCTTGTTTAATGATAAATTTAGAACAGGAATAGCCTATCGTTGGGGAGACTCTATAAGTGCTTTGTTAGGATTTCAAGTAAGCGATACATTTCAAATTGGTTATGCGTATGATTTAACTACCTCTAATTACAGTAATTACAATTCGGGAACACACGAACTCATGATGCGTTATGAGATTTTTAGAGGTATGCCAATGAAGTCCCCAAGATTTTTTTAAAAAGTTTGAGACCTTATGAACACCAGATATATTTTACTCGTCTTATTGGTAGTAATCAATATTTCTAATACCCATGGCCAACGCCGGTATGCAGCGGATAGATATTTTAAAGAGTTTGGATATCAAAAATCAGCAGAGCTTTATCAAATTATTCACGATAAAGGCGATAATTCTTATGTGGTTATGAGTCGCTTAGCAGATTCGTATTATTTTATTTCAGATTATCAAAAAGCAGAGAAGGCATACGCTGAATTGATGCGTAAGTATGAAAACATAGCCTCTTCAGAGCATGTTTTTAGGTATGCACAGGTTTTAAAAACCAATGGTAAAATTGCATTATCTGACCAATGGTTACTAAAACTAAAAGCGATTGACAACCAAGATAGCCGAGTTGCTGATTTGGAAAAGAATTCCAATTATTTTGAGGAACTCTCTAATACCTCTAAAAAATATATCAATATCCATAACTTGTCTATCAATACAGAATTTTCTGAGTTTAGTGGGTTTATGCAAAACGATTTTTTTTATTTTTCTTCTACTAGACCAGATGCTCAGAACAAGAAACTATATGCTTGGAATAACCAACCATTTTTGAATATTTACCAGTCGCGACAGATATATGTAAATGATAATTCTATACTGGACGCGGGTGATGTCAAAAAAGTAACAACCTTAAGTTCCAAATTTCACGAATCTAATCCTGTTTTCACAAATGATGGAAGTACAGTTTATTTTACAAGAGATAACAACGATGGTAAACGCTTGAAAGGTGGGAAAAGGCGTGTTGCAAATCTAAAAATTTACAAGGCTAAAAAAGGTTCTAAAGGATGGGGGCGTGTGGAAGAGTTACCCTTCAATAATGACGAATATTCATCAGGTCATCCAGCCCTTAGCGCAGATGAGAAAACTCTTTATTTCTCTTCCGATAAACCAGGAGGTTTTGGAGAGACAGATTTGTACAAAGTATCCATAAATTCTGATGGAAGTTATTCCGAACCTGAAAATCTCGGGAAAGCTATCAATTCCGAAGGCAAAGAATTATTCCCTTTCATCGGGGCGAATAACATGTTATATTTTGCTTCCGACGGGCATGTTGGCTTGGGTGGTTTGGATATTTTTGAGGTATCCTTGGAGGAAAATAACAAAGGGCCTGTAAATTTAGGAGTTCCAATTAACGGACCACGAGACGACTTTGGATTTGTAAGTAATGAGGCAAAGTTAGTTGGCTTTTTCTCCTCTAACAGAGAGGGAGGTAAGGGAGATGACGATATTTATAGTTTTAAAATATATTATTGTAATGCTTCTATACGTGGTATAGTTACCGATGCAAAAACAGGTTTACCTTTGAAAAGTGCTACTATCAATTTAATGGATCAAAGTGGAGTGATTCTTGCACAATCGTATTCCAAAAATAATGGATCTTATCTTTTTTCAAATGTAGATTGCGACAAATATTACAATATTACAGCCTCCAAAGAGGATTATAAATCTATTCAACATTTGAATGAATACGTAAGTAAAGAGAATGTAAAAGTTAAAAAAGATTTTACAATAACTCCGCTTGTTGTAGACGATCAAATTGTTATTAATCCCATTTATTTTGCATATGATTTACATACTATCACAGAGGAAGCAGAATATGAATTAGAGCATATTGTCTCTGTAATGAATAATCATCCAAATATGATCATTAAGATAGAGTCTCATACAGATAGCAGGGGGTCTAGATCTTATAATAAAACACTATCCGACAAAAGAGCAAAGGCAACACGTGATTATATAGTCTCTAGAGGAATATCCGCAGATCGTATAGAAAGTGCTATTGGCTATGGAGAGGTTCAATTATTGAATGACTGTGGAGATGATAATCAGAGCAAATGCTCTGAAGAGGAACATGCAAAGAACAGAAGATCATACTTTATTATAGTTAGTGATACTATAAAATAATAGGATGTTTTTTACGCTTAGGCTATAGAAAAATAACCTATGCCCATTATCTTTAGGCAGATTTTTTAACCAGTGTTTATTTTTAGGACTTAGGTAGTAATTTATGTTTTCGATTGGTTTGTGCTCATCTAGTACTTTATTTCAACCGCTCTTTTTCTAGACTTCCACTTTCTTCTAATTATGGTACTCTTTTATCATATGTTAGGTTTATCATCATCTCTTATACCAATTTCTAAAACAATTGTAAAATTGTTTCTTGAGTAAGTATACAATACAGTTGTATTCTTAATAAATTTTTACAAACCATAATTCCTTATATAAGTGATCGTATTAAAATTATCTCTTCGAAGTAGGTTGTTAGATTTACTGTATTGTATTTTAAAATTAAGGTAAGTAAGATGCATTTTCAGCGCCTAAATATTCTCTCTATTAATTTTTGACTTATGTACTACTATTCTTTTATTCCCATTATTAACACTATATGTGGTATTACAATTCGGATGCTTTAGGAATACAAACTTGTGTTGAGAAAACACACACGTTAGATTTATACCTCCATACTTCAAAGGATTTTTGCTTAAGAGGTATTCCAATAAAATGATATAATAGGATAAATATTACTAAAGTAATGCACAAAAAACAAACTTTTAGGCTTTAAGATTTAACGTTTATGACTTAATTTTTTTACATCAAAGGATTTCTTTAAAAAGTACTTAAAATAGTATCTAACTTTGAATTGGGGAAATTAAATTATTCAAATTGTTTTTTTAGATTTTAAAAACTACTTGTAATAATTGGGGGGAGTATATGCTTGATCAAGCTTTTTATATCCAGATATTCAAACAAAATTATTATCCATTAGTACAAATGAAAATTATTTGCACTAGGCTTAGTTTGTTAGAATTTATATTTCAACATTATTTTTATTCGAAATTAAACTATTAACTGGTAGTCAGATATTTATATCTGCTTACTACTTGATTTTTTAAATTATGTAAATCGGTTTTTTGAAATGCAAGAAATCGTAACGGAAGGTTTTTGTCTTCCTGTAAAATAATAAGATATAAACATTAAAGGTTAGGTTGCTGCCTTGCAATTTGCTAAAAGTGACAATGTTAACCACTACTAATTTAAGAAAAATGAAAAAATTATTATTACTATCGTTTGCGTCAGTTCTATTTTTTAGCTGTTCTGAATCTGAGGATGAAACTGGAATAAATGCAATTCCAAAAGCTGAAATTGTTGCAATAGTAAATCAAACGCCAGAAACAGCAGGTAAGGGAGCTAGTGCTTCTAACAAAGATGTTAAAAGAGGAAGTATTTACCCTTGGGTAAGTGAAGTAGACATGACCTTCACGCAAACTGTTTCTGCCTATGCTAAAGCTGAAAATTTTAAACTTGTAAAAAATAATAAAGCAGGAGCTGCTTCTAACTTTGTAGTAAAAGATATTGCGCTTGGACCTAATGAAGTTGTAGTTACTACTAAAACAGACAGCGATCAGTTGTTTCAAACGGATTTTGAAAAAAATGGTGCTACAAGTAGTAATATTACACAAAAATTAGAGGATTATAAGACCATAAATCCTTACGTGTTATATAACAATACTCCATTTACACAAGAAATTAAAGCAGCCGGGCCAAATATTGTTAATGTGGATTTAACTACACAACACGGAAGAAGAATTTCTTCTTTAAAATGGGCAAACGATGCTATCTATAAAACCGAAGGTTATGCCATGGTTAGTTTTATTGATGTAAATGGTGTAGAGAGCACACAGTACAAATTAGAAGAAAATGATGTGGCTTTTAACTATTGGTCAAATGACGATGCTGTAGATGGAAATGAAATTACCATCAAAGCCGAAATTTATTCTGCAAATGGGACACTTATTGACACATTTACAAGAAAAATTGAAGTTACAGCTTCAACATCAACTACTTGTTCGTATATCATAAAAGATGATGAATTATTTAGAGAATCTAAAGTGAATTTAACTTTCCAAGAATGGGTTGAAATAAACTGTACGGATTGCTAAAATATGGAAAATAAATTGATGAAATTGTTCCTTATTATAATTCTATTATTTACAATGGATTCATTTGGGCAACGTTTTGAATTATATACTGGATTATCCTCCAACAAAGATAAGGATCTAGGTAATGGGTATATGGCTGGCTTTAACTTTATTATGGACATGAACCAAAGAGAGGGAAGAGAATGGGCCAACAGAATATTATTCGGAATGGAGCACTCTGGTTACTACTCTGACAAATTACCTTTGTCAGAGGGCCAGGGAAGCTATGAAGAGGTTTTCGAGGATTGCGATTGTGTTCACACACAACATAATTTAGGTAGTGAGAGGAAGTATTTACGGAGACAAGTGCGTGGGGTTTCCTTAAATTTCGGGATAGAAGCATACAAAGGCTTTTATCTTTTAACAGGTATTACATCCTACAATCACATAAGTGAAATTAATAGGAATAAAGTTTCGCAGTTTAGAACTACGCTTATTGATTTTGGAGTTAAATATTTTATCGGTGTCAAAAACTGGTTTTTTGCACCTACCATTAAATTCAATTCTGAATCTGTATCCTTTGGTATCGGGGTTAGTTGGAACCATTTATAGATTTATGGTTTATTTTGGTTTATACTATGTACTAACACGAATAGTTTTATACATATATCAAACCAAAGCTATCCTCTCTTAATAAACAATAGAGTTACTAATGAATTGCTCTAGAACATAATAACGCCTATAGTAAATAGCTAATGTATGTTCTAGAGCAATTCATTTTTAACAATAAAACTCCAGCCATCTGAATAGGTGGTTTTTTTATTCCATATTTTCTTAATTTTGTGGTCTAATTAAAGCACAGAACGAAATGGGACTCTCTGTCTAAAAATATATTTTTAATGCGCTAATAACTCATAATTGCTTTAGTACAATACAAAAACCTAAACAGCTTTTTAGAATGGATAAGGCAAGTGGTACTATTTTTAACGGAATATTTACCCTGTATAAATATCACTAAGTTTTCAATTTATATCCTCTAAAATCTTACCCTTAATCTCAAAGAGGCTATCATAGGTTTTATTTCATATACAACAATCTTTTTTTCAATAATTAGTGATAAAAGACCTCTACATTTCTTCTTTAAAATACCTTGTGAAGAATGAAAATATTTTTCAAAGAAGTTACCTATTGTAAAATTTACGTTTTTTAGAATTACAAGTATAAGTTTTGGATATAATCATATGCTTGGTACTGTTTATTAAGACAACAAAAACTTACATTAGAAATACTAATAAGGATATACATTTTTTTAAGGGCTACCTTATGCGCACTGGTAACACTTTAATCTAATTATTCTTCTTTTAAGGGATTTGATTGGTTGTCTTTCTCATTAGGAGATTCACCGAAAGGTTTTTACACTTTATCCATATTTGACTGTAAGCATCTTCAAAATTATCGAATTTAGATGAGTTTCCTTGTGAATATTTAACCAATATCAAAGTTACTATGTTTATTAATCTCCATAATTCTCAGAAGAGTTCAAGAAAGTTTTACTTTCTTTTATTCCTTATTTCGGTATTAAGTTTACCCAATGCATATGCACAATTAAGTGATTTACATTATCTACCACCTTTAAAGCAGGTCGGTGACGGAACAGCAGTTCGAGAGCAAGCAATTTATCTTTCTACACCAGAGACTAATTCGTTCACGGTGACTCTATATAGAGGTAATAGCAATGTGCCCTATGCTACTTTACAAAATTTATCCAACGCGAATTCCATAACCTATAATTTACCCGATGGAGATAATAACATTTCTCTAGTTACCGACAATAATACTGGAAATGTTTTGTCTAACAGTGGATTACGAATAGAATCTTCAGGAGGTGAAAAATTTTATGTGAACTACAGAGGAAGACAACCTGCGCAAGCAGTATCCTTAACCTCTAAAGGAAGAAAAGCGATGGGTAAAAAATTCAAATGGGGAGGAATTCCTCTCAGGTCAACCTCCACAAATTCACAATCCGCAACATTAGGTATCATGGCTACTGAAAACAATACCTCGATAACGATATCTGGTTACCATCAAAATTGTGTTTTCCGTCAAGGAACTAATAATGCTGGAATTACTGCAAATCAAATAACGATTACTCTAGATTTTGGTGAATCCTATGTGCTTGAGGCAGTGCTTGATGCAGCAGCTGCAAATGAAGATGGCTGGTTAGGAGCCTCTATCGAATCGGATAAAGATATTGTTATCAGTAATGGAGGCTTATTAAATATGATTTTGGCTAATTCTCCATCAAGAGATGGAGGTATCGACCAACCAGTACCGGAAGATATTATAGGTAGAGAATATGTGTTTGTTAGAGGAAACGGACTCAGTTCTATGGAAAAGCCTATAATTATAGCCACACAAAATAATACAGATATAAACATTGGAGGAAATTATGTTACTACTATAAACAATGGCGATTATTATGAAGTTTCCTCTGCGTACTACTCAGGAAATAGTGTTGGAGCAAATATGTATATAAATACTTCCAAAAGCGTGTATGCCTATCAGGCCCTTGCGGGAGCTGCTACAGAACCGACAGGAGGTTTAAATTTTATAGCTCCAGTAAATTGTTTAATGCCAAAAGTATTGGATAGAATTCCGAATATTCGCGATGTAGCAGGACTACCTTTTAATGGTGGAGTTACAATTATCGCCTCAACTTCGACCCCGAATGGAAATATTATCGTTACCGATGATAACGGACCAGTCACGCTTCCTGCACCAATTAACGTAGCCGGAACTAACGATTGGAAAACATTTTATATCTCTGGGTTAAATGGAGATGTAACAGTAAATTCTTCTGGCCCAATATCTGTTGGGTTTTTAGGATTTAGTGGAGCCGCTGGAATTGCAGGATATTTTTCGGGATTTGATACCGCTCCAATTATTGATTTGAATATTACCAATGGAGGATGTTTACCAGGAGGGACAATTGAAGAGGCAACAGGTAATTTTGATAGTTATAAGTGGTTTATGAATGGTCAAGAAATACAAGGAGCTACTTCTTCTTCGTATACACCACCTGCAAATATATCGTATGCAGAAATTTTTCTCAGGGTAACACAAGGAACTTGTGAGTTTGATTCTAACTCAGTTACTTTATATCATTGTAATCCAGATATTGTTCTCAATAAATCTGCTGACGCGACATTTTTTAATGCAGGAGATGTGGTCAATTTTGATATTTCTGTAGAGAGTAGAGGCGTAAATCAGGTTACCAATGTAGTAATCTCCGATAATCTTCCTGCCGGTTTAACTTTTGTAAGTGCGTCTCCAAGTCATGGTACTTGGTCTACTACAAATTCGGAATGGATAATTGGATCTATGGATGCTGGAGATCTACATACGCTAAACATTACTGCAACTGTTGATAGTCCTGCCTTTTTTAGTACCATAACAAATACCATAACCAATACACAAGATCAAATAGATTCTAACAATACCCCAGATGATCCAATAGAAGTACTTAATATTTTTGGAGATATCGATGGCGATGGAATTCAAGATAGCGTTGATTTAGATAACGATAATGATGGAATTTTAGATACCGTTGAGGAGAACGGAGTTTCCAATCGGGATACTGATGGCGACGGTACTCCAGATTATTTAGATTTAGATTCTGACAATGATGGTTGTTTTGATGCCTCAGAGTCTGGTGGAGTAGATGCAAATTCTGATGGTGTTCTAGATGGCACGGGCTACGATTCTGATGGTAAAGTTACTGGAGGGACTGGAGGTTATAATGGAACGACCGGAAATGAAATAGAGGCCACTAAAATACAAATTGACACAGAGCCCAGTTCAGCTGAAATTTGTTTGGGAGAAGAAGTTTTATTTGCATCCATATCTTCCTCTTTGAGTACTACGGTTTTTACGGGAGTTCCCCCTACCACGACACCAGATTATAGTATTAGTACGGAAACAACAAATGGATTGCAATACCAATGGGAAGTGCAGCTTGGCGGAACTGGATCTTGGAGTGCAATCACTAATGGAGGTATATACAGTAATGCTACAACTGCGGAATTATCTATCACAAATCCACCGTTGAGTGCCTCCTCTAATAAATATCGTTTGGTATTAACAAGCACTAAAAACGTATGTACTGAGGCTATTTCTTCGGAAGTACTTTTGACCATCAATGATTTGCCAGTGG
>NZ_MQVY01000002.1:156817-161708 GCF_002954385.1 Tenacibaculum sp. SG-28 | reverse complement strand
GCCACACCTACATTAGATACGGTAGGCACGGTAACCTACTATGCAGAGAGCGTAGATGGAAATAACTGTACTAGTTTAACCAGAACTGCAGTCACCTTAACCATACAAGGAGCACCAGTAGCGCCAACTAGCGATGGGGATATTGAAGAGTGCGAGCAAGACCCAATCCAAACACTAACGGCCGGAGCTACGGCACCAGCAGGAGCTAGAGTAGTTTGGTACGATGCTGCTATGGGAGGTACTGCAGTAGCCATACCTACATTAGATACGGTAGGCACGGTAACCTACTATGCAGAAAGTGTAGATGGAAATAACTGTACTAGTTTAACTAGAACGGCAGTTACCTTAACGATACATGGCGCACCCACACCACCTATTAGTGGTGGAGATATTATTGAGTGTGAGCAAGATCCAATTCAAACACTCACAGCATCCGTGATAACTCCATTATCCTCAAAGTTTGAATGGTACGATGCTCCTGTAGGAGGAAATATAGTAGTAAATCCAATATTAAATAGGGTAGGAAGTGTTACTTATTATGCGCAGACCGAAACAGATAAAGGATGTATAAGTTTATCACGAACGGCGGTTCGTTTAGAAATTACACCGGTGCCTGAAGCACCTACAAGTAGTGGTGACATAACCGTATGTGAGGAGCTACCATCTATCCAAAGTATTGTAGCAAATGCCACTGCCCCAGCAGGATCGAGTGTGGTTTGGTACGATGCGGCAATTGGAGGTAATATAATTGCAGACCCTGTACTAAGTTCTGTTGGAAAGATAACTTATTATGCAGAAAGTGTGGCATCAAATGCATGTAATAGTTTAACGAGAACTCCAGTGCAACTGGAAATTATAGCCAACAGTTTATGCGTGGATAGCGACGGAGATGGCGTACCTGATGCAGTTGATCTAGACGATGATAATGATGGTATTTTAGATACCGTGGAGGAAGATGGAGATCCAGATAGAGACACAGATAACGATGGTATTCCAGATCGCTTAGATTTAGATAGTGATAATGATGGGATTACAGATTTGATAGAAAGTGGTCAAGATGCATCTGTCGTGGATATAAATCAAGATGGTATTTTAGATAGCACTGTAGATTCCGATTCTGATGGAGTAATGGATGTTGTAGATAATGAAAATGGAACAGTAGATCCAGTAGATACGGATGGTGATGGTATTCCAGATTTTCAGGATATAGATAGTGATAATGACGGTCTTTCCGATCTCGTAGAATCTGGTTCGGATGCTAGTTTAGATGCCGATAACGATGGAATGGTAGATGCCTTTGTCGACTCGGATGGCGATGGTATAGCCGATGTATTTGATTTAGATAGTGGAGGTACAATACCAGATCTTCCAGATACAGATAGCGACGGAATTCCAGATCATCACGATTTAGATAGTGATAACGACGGGGTTAACGATGTTATTGAAATAAGAGGATCCGACAGTGATAATGACGGTCATGAAGATTCTGGCGGTTTGGTAGATGGCGATAATCTTATAGACACCGACGGTGATGGAACGCCAGACATTCACGACACTGATGATGATGGCGATGGTATTTTAACTGCAGAAGAAGATTTAGATTTTGATGGTGATCCTACTAATGATGATTCCGACAATGATGGAATTCCGGATTATTTAGATATTGACGATGACGGCGATGGAATTAACACTATTGACGAAAGTCCGGATCTAAACGGTGATGGAATACCTGATGATGCTTTGGATACTGATTTAGACGGAATACCAGATTATTTAGATGTAGAGACTTATGGCTGTTTAACGGTTTATAATGAATTTACTCCGAATGGCGATGGTTATAACGATACTTTTGTAATTACTTGTATTACAGACGATAAATATAAAAATAACACTTTAGAGATTTATAACCGTTGGGGTAACCTTGTCTACAGTAAAATGGGATATGACAATACCTGGACAGGTATTTCAAATGGTAGGTTTAATATAAAGAAAGATAAAATGTTACCAACGGGAACTTACTTCTATTTCCTAGATTTAGGAAACGGAATTAAACCAAAATCTGGATGGGTATATATCAGTAGAGAATAGTATTTACTTTAGTAATAGCTTTTGTCTAACATAAATAATTAAAAAAGAAAAAGTGCAAATGATTTTACATAAAAAGGGTTGCTCGACGAATAGTTTTGGAGATGGCTACTTGTCTTTAAGCTTCCTTTTTTATGTAATTTTTTTATGTAAATAGATTGATGCTAATTTTTACAACACTACCAATACTTACTTTTTGTAAAAGGATAAAATTAATACTAACTTTTGTTTAATTAGGACTTTACAGGTTATCTAAGTATGTCGCTACCACTTTACAATTGAAAGGTTCGGTAAATTATCTCTTTTTGAACCCTCCATTGGTCGAAAGGTAAAATTCAAAATCTCAATTTTAGTTCCTTTAATCGAAAATAGAATACCTTTCAACGATTCAAGTCCGCCCCCAATAGCTTATACAAATATCTTTAATAACTCGTAGGTAATCCTTTAAAATTGACCTTATGCAGTTATACAATTACACCAAGCAATTTTTACATACAATTTGCAAAGTCTATTCTTCATACTTGAATAGAAAAAAATCTAAAAATGTTAGAGAAAATAAATCCAAATTCTTTGCACCCATAGCCATACTTTATCCAAGAAGTTTTGTCAAGATTCAAAAGTACGTAATAAGACCATTACTTCTTTGCATTCTTGTTTTGGGTTTTATAGATACCTATGGACATAATGACATACCCAATCCTATTACTAATACCTCAGGAATAAACCCTGAACCTAGTGGTGTATTAAACTGCGCACCACCAATGCCTACCAATAATAATGGAGGTCAAATAGTATTGGAATATATTGGAAATAGCCAACAGAATGGCTATATGGTCAATACGATTAATTTTAACCAAACCAACAATGGAGTTGTAGATGTTTTACGCATTGTAAATACCGCACCAAATGGAGGGCAATTAGATGCTGTGTTTAATATTAATTTTACTTTATATGTCAAGAAGCTAATTATTGAAGCACCCAACAATCCAAATAATAGTAGTGTTGTAACTGTTAAACCAAGGGAAGGCGGAAATTTTCCGTACAACACAATAAAATATTGTGAATTAGTAGATGTAGATCCTGGAGCTGCGAATATGTCCGAAACACAAACAGTACAATTTTATAATGGTACTAATTGCGGCAATACATTAGATACAACTTGCTACACCACCGGAGATACGCTTGCTGATTTAAATGTATCTGGATCCGGTACATTAGTTTTTTATACCTCGCAATTAGGAGGAAATAGTGTATCAGCCTCTACTACTTTAGTAGATGGAAATACCTATTACGTTGCTAATAAAGTAGGGAATTGCGAAAGTGCTCGATTACCTGTTACAGTTTGTGTAGAAGGCCCACAAAATATATGTCCTATTGCTGGAAACGTTGCTAACTTTAACACATCGTACACACAATCCATATCTAATTTTGATATGACCCAAGCTTTTGCTGCTAGTGATGATCCTTTGACATTTACCGTTACTAATTCTGATAATTCTGTTGCTACATTGTCTACCAGTGGAAATAATTTAAGTTTTAATTTGATAGGTCCTGGAACAACTAATGTTAGCATTACTGCAAGCGATGGTCTTTGTTCTGATACCGCTACTTTTAGCATTAATCTCAGCAATGCTTGTCCTCAAGCTTCTAATGTTGCTAATTTAAGCTATGAATACACAGATAACATTCCTAATTTTAATATGGCACAGGCTTTTGCTACTAGTGACGATAATTTAACTTTTTCCGTAAGTAATTCCAATAATTCTGTAGCAACCGTATCTTCTAATGGAAGTTCATTGACATTTAATCCAATAGCGCCCGGAACAACCAATATAACCATCACCGCAAGTGATGGTTTTTGTTCGGATACAGTAACCTTCAGTTTAAATTTAGGTAATACGTGTCCTCAAGCTTCTACTGTTGCTAATTTAAACTATGAATACACAGATAACATTCCTAATTTTAATATGTCCCAAGCATTTAATGCCAGTGATGATAATTTAACTTTTTCTGTAAGTAATTCTAATAATTCTGTAGCTACAGTATCTTCTAATGGAAGTTCATTGACATTTAATCCAATAGCGCCCGGAACAACCAATATAACCATCACCGCAAGCGATGGTCTTTGTTCCGACACCGCTACTTTTAGCGTTAATCTTAGCAATGCTTGTCCTCAAGCTTCTAATGTTGCTAATTTAAACTATGAATACACAGATAACATTCCTAATTTTAATATGGCACAAGCATTTAATGCTAGTGACGATAATTTAACTTTTTCTATAAATAATTCCAATAATTCCGTAGCTACAGTATCTTCAAATGGAAGTTCATTGACATTTAACCCAATAGCGCCCGGAACAACCAATATAACCATCACAGCAAGTGATGGTTTTTGTTCGGATACAGTAACTTTTAGCTTAAATCTCACCTGTCCTAACCTTCCAGCTCCCATAGATAATAATGCAATTGCTTCAAATAGTAATTCGGCTTCTTTTTATGTTAATGATACGCAGGTACAAACGCAGTTCGGTTCTTCCGGTACTGATTCTACAGACGATATACTATATGGAAAAGACGGGTATTTATATATTACAGGAAAAGCGACAAGTTCTTGGGCTGGTTATACAATAGTAAACCCATACGTAAGCGGAGAGGATATGTATTTGGCGAAACTCGATCCGGATACTTATGCGGTGGAGTGGGTTTCTTTTATGGGAGCTTCTTCTTATCAGTACGGTAGAAAAATTGTGCAAGACGCCAATAACAATATTATTGTTTCAGGATATACTGCGACGAATTTAACCAG
>NZ_MQVY01000002.1:144054-155296 GCF_002954385.1 Tenacibaculum sp. SG-28 | reverse complement strand
CCGTTAGAGCTTCCGATGGAATTTGTACCCATGAACAATCGTTTACACTAACCATAACCCAAGACACCGATGGGGATGGTAAACCGGATAGCGCAGATTTAGATGACGATAATGATGGTATTTTAGATACGGACGAAGGATGCTTAAATATTTTAAGTGCCTCGAGTGTAACACTAGAAGGACCAAGTGACAAGCAGTCTGGAAGTGTTATAACTGGTACTTCTTGGGTTTCTATAGATGGTAATATCCAAAAAGGGCAACGTATTGTTTTTGACGGTGACTTTTTACTGGATGTGTACAGTGAATTGAGTGTTAACGATAAGTTTTATTTTGGTATACAAAAATCTAATTGGAGTGATAACAAGAGTATAGTTATAGGTACAAATGGCCCTGTTCCTGCCTTAAGAAATATTAGTGGTGTTCCATACCTTATATTATATTCAGATAGTGGCACTTCCTTGGTGAATTATGAACTAACCACTGCAACTATATCTAATTATTCCGCATTTATTGAGATATCGGAAGATGGTAACAATATCAGAGCAGGTATAACAGACGGTTCCGATGATGCAGCAAAAACCACGTATTCAGAATGGAATACCGCGTACAAAAACCAAACAGGAAATCAAGGCTACGGAATAAGCTCTGTAGCTGTTATGGGCTATTATAATGGTGCCAATGGATTCGATACACAGGATATCGATTGGTCTGGTCTAACCATTCCTAACAGTTGTATCGATACCGATAATGATGGCATACCAGATGCACAAGATACTGACAGTGACGGCGATGGTTGTTCGGATGCTAAGGAAGCAGGCTTTACCGATGCGGATGACGATGGTGAAGTAGATGGTACAGGGTTTAACGTTGATGGAACAGTAGCGGGAAGTGATGGCTACGGAACACCAGCAGATACCGATAATTCTGGTACAGCAGATCATTTAGAGGGGGGTATAGACGAAGCGTGTAACCCAGTGCCCGATACCGATGGTGATGGCATAAAAGACGATGTAGATGTAGACGACGACAACGACGGTATTTTAGATATATTGGAGTGTGGTACAAGTGGTACAAATGCCATAGTGGGCGGTTCTTTTGAAACCTACACACCTACTAATCAGGGACAGGGAGGCTTGTTAGCTGACTGGTTTAATTGGAACACTGGTACTCCCGACTTAAATAAGCAAGGCGGCTATGAGCCAGCATGGTTTAGTTATCAGACTCCTGTAGTTGGTGATAATTACATAGGTATTGTATATAATGAATCAACAACTAAAGAAGGCCTTTCTCATAACCTCTCATCGGTCATTCCTTCAGGAACCAACATAAATTGGTCTTTATGGGCAGCATCTGGTAAATTCGCAGCCCCTGATTACAACAATGAAGATACGGTAACGCTTGAAATATATGGGAATCGTTATCCGAATCGAACAGGTAATACAAATCAATCCATACCCGCTGGAGCCGTGTTACTCGATGAAATTGATATTACCGGTACAGAGATGTTATATTATGCATCAACTTTTACAGCGCCTTTTGATATAGCAAATATATCAATTAGTATTCGTCCGGCAACAGGTTCAGTTATGAATGCAATAATGGTTGATGATTTCTTTGTGAGTAGTTTGGATGAGAATGATTCTAGTGCTGTGTGCGATGCAGACAGTGATGGAATCCCAAACCAGTTAGATACAGATAGTGATGGTGATGGCTGCCCAGATGCTATAGAAGCAGGCTTCACAGATGCCGATTTTAACGGACAAGTAGATGGTACAGGAGTTGACGCTAATGGTCGTGTAACCGGAAGCGATGGTTACGGTGCCCCTGCGGATACAGATAATTCTGGAACGGCAGATTATGTAGAAGCGGATGTAACGGTATCATACCATACATTCACAGTGAACGGTGCTTATGATATATCTACAGCTGCGTATGTTAATAATTTTTCTGTAGCTGCTCAAGAGACCGCTCCATCGGATATTGTGTTCAATAATGACGGTACGAAGATGTATATTCTTGGAGATACCGGCAACGACGTCAATGAATACCATTTAACCTCGGCCTACGAAGTTGCGACTGCCACCTATGCACAACGTTTTTCTGTAAATACTCAGGAAGCAAATCCAAATGGACTAGCCTTCAATACGGACGGAACCAAGATGTATATAGTTGGTTATGCTGGAGACGATATTAATGAATATAGTTTAGCGACAGCTTTTGATGTATCTACCGCCACTTATGTAGACCGTTTTGTGATATCTGCTCAAGAAAATAATCCAAGAGCCATGGCCTTTAATGACGTTGGTGACAAGATGTATGTCATAGGAACAGCTGGAGACGATGTAAATGAATACCAGTTAACCACGGCCTTTGATATTACGACAGCTACTTATGTTAATAGTTTTTCAGTGGCAACAGAAGAGGGGACTCCAACAGGGTTATCATTCAACAATGATGGTACAAAGATGTTTATTATTGGATTAAGTGCACGTGATGTGAGTCAATATAATTTGTCTACCGCATATGATTTTTCAACAGCCACTTATATTCAGAACTTTTCAATTATTGATCAAGATTTAGTACCACAAGGTGTTACCTTTAACAACGAGGGTACAAAAATGTATGTTGTTGGAGGTGTTGGTGATAAGGTTTATGAATACAATCTAGATAATCCAGCAACGCAAACGTTGGTAATTAATACAGCAATTACCAATATAACCATCAATACAACAGGTGCAACGGGTATAGATCCTGCTACCAATTTACCTGATGGTCTTTCGGCATCTTGGGCAAATAATCTATTGACCATTTCTGGTACGCCAACTGCTCTTGGGGTGTTTAATTACTCTATTCCTTTAATTGGCGGATGTGGAACGACAACCGTTACAGGAACTTTAACCGTAACACAAGACTCCGATGGCGATGGTGTTTTGGATACAACAGATTTAGACGATGATAACGATGGTATTTTAGATACCGATGAAGGTTGTAGCATTGTAAATACCAATGAAACCAATTTATTTACCAATGGTTCCTTCGATGGACCTATTGGTATCACGACGAATTATGCCGATTGGGATAATTACACTGCTAATTACTCTGAATCCTCTTATGATACAAATGATGAAGACAACCCTTTTTTAGGTGGCAATTATAATCAAAGCTCTTTTACTTTTGAAAATGTACCGAGTTCAACAGATGGCGGTACCTGGACAGGAATCCAATCGACGGGATTTCAAAATCCCGATTACAGAGAGGGGGTAATGCAGACAATTTCCCTATTGGAGGGCGAAACTTACATTATCTCTTTTGAACAAGCCTTTTTTGATGCCGTCCCAGTTAACAACTACACACACAATACTGATATTGGTGCAATAGAAGTATTAATTAGTCCTGGTAGCGGAATACCAACTACTGTAATTGGAGACGGTGGTACTATGTCTCCTGGTACCTCTTGGAACACCCAAAGTATATCCTATACAGCAACTACTACAGGTGCGCATACCGTAGCGTTTGTAGCAAAAGTCTTAGGAAATAATAGAGTATATTTATCTCTAGATGGAGTACGTATTGGTAAGGCTATTAGTTATGTGGATTGTTCAGGAGTGGATACTGATAACGACGGTACGCCAGATTATTTAGATACAGATGCAGACGGCGATGGTTGTAATGATGCTGTAGAAGCTGGTTTTACAGATGCAGATAATGATGGCGAGGTAGACGGTACCGGTTACGACGCTAACGGATTGGTAACCGGAGGTGATGGTTATAGTACGCCTTTAGATACCGATAATTCAGGAACAGCAGATTTTTTAGAAGCTGCTGTATTTGGGTCTAACGCGTCTTATTTGGTAAATGGTGCCTACGATATTGCATCGGCTACACTTACTCAAGATTTCTCAGTAGCTGACCAAGAAATTACGCCTTCTGATATTAGGTTTAATAAAGATGGTACCAAAATGTTTGTCATTGGAAGTAATGGCGATAAAGTTTATGAGTACGGTTTATCTTCAGCCTATGATATTTCTACGGCTACCTTTACTCATAATTTTTCAGTAGCAGGTCAGGAAACTTCTCCGCAAGGCTTGGCATTCAATACAGACGGTACCAAAATGTATGTTATTGGCCATACTGGAGACGATGTAAATGAATACAGCTTAACCACAGCTTTCGATGTTTCTTCGGCTACGTATATACAGCGTTTTTCAATAATTAGTCAAGAGAATACACCATATGGTGTGACGTTTAACAACGACGGTTCAAAAATGTATGTTATTGGTTCAGCTGGGAAAGATGTGAATGAATATAACTTAAGCACAGGCTTTGATATTTCTACAGCCAGCTATGCGCAGAATTTTTCAGTTTCCAACGAAGATTCAAATCCACAAGAGGTTGTATTCAATCATGATGGAACCAAAATGTTTATTGTTGGCTTATCTAGTGACGCTGTGTATCAATACAATTTAACAACAGGGTTCGATATCTCTACCGCTACCTATGCTCAGAATATTTCAGTTGATGATGGCAATCCATCTGGACTCGCATTTAATAATGATGGTACAAAACTATTTGTGGTTGGCCATGCTGGAGACAGTGTATACGAATACAGTTTAGAGAACCTTGCAGTACAGACAGTTGCTCTAAATTCAGCAATCACAACTTTTTCATTCAATACAACGGGAGCTACAGGTATAGGTACAGCAACCAACTTACCAAACGGTGTGACAGCCTCTTGGACAAACAATGTACTTACCATTTCTGGTACACCAACCGAATCTGGTATATTTAATTATGCCATTCCATTACTTGTGGAATGTGGGGGATCAACCAGTGAAGGTAAGGTAGTTACAGGAACCCTTACCGTAAAAGTAGACACCGATGGCGATGGTATATTTGATATCACAGATGTAGACGATGATAACGATGGTATTTTAGATATAGACGAAGGTTGTGGAGGCGTTGTTGTAGGATCATTTGATGCTTACCAACTATTAAACTCCATGACATCATCGCAGGAGTTTACCACCACAGAGGGAACTGCATTAACCGTTACCCTTTCTAGCCCTACGGGTGTCCATGAAGAGTTTGTGGCTTCTACTTACACTGGCTATTGGATGAGTAATGGTAGCGCTGGTGTTAATGATGAATACATAAATCAATCTGAAGAGATGACGCTAACCTTCAGCCAACCCATCAGTGAAGTTAAAATATCTGTCTATGCTCTTTCAATCACTAATATAGGCCAAGAAGAGTTTAGATTGAAGGTAAATGGAGCCTATCATGCTTTTAATGCTGCTAATTTTACGGTAACAGCAAATAATCCTAGCATAAATTCAGCCGATGGTTATGCAATAAATGGGGCTTCAATGAACAATGGTTTAGGTAACTTTGTTTACATTTTGTCCGAACCAACAGGTATCGAGACACTCACTTTTGAAAATAATGTGTTAGGAGGAGCTCCCAATGGAGCTGTATACAAAATAGAATTGTTTGGTAATGTTATGTTAGAAGGTGCGGCTAATTGCCAAGGCCAAGACACCGATAACGACGGTACTCCAGACCATTTAGATACAGATGCTGATGGCGATGGATGTTTCGATGCTTTCGAAGCAGGCTTTACAGATGCAGATACAGACGGACAAGTAGACGGTACTGGGTTTGACGCAAACGGAAAAGTTACCGGAGGTGATGGATATGGTACACCAATAGATACCGATAATTCTGGAACGGCAGATTACTTAGAAGCTGCTGTATTAGGGGCTAACGCGTCTTACATGGTAAATGGTGCTTACGATATCACATCGGCTACACTTACTCAAGATTTCTCAGTAGCAGACCAAGAAACTGTACCGACTGATTTAAGGTTTAATAATGATGGTACCAAAATGTTTGTCATTGGAACTACTGGCGATAAAGTATATGAGTACGGTTTAGCTTCGGCCTATGATATTTCTACGGCTACCTTTACTCAGGATTTTTCAGTAGGAGGTCAGGAAAATGTTCCGCAAGGTGTGGCATTCAATACAGACGGCACCAAGATGTATATTACGGGTCATTCTGGGGACGATGTAAATGAATACAATTTAGCTTCAGCTTTCGATATTTCTACAGCCGTATATACACAGCGATATATAATATCGGGTCATGAAACCATACCAAGAGGCATCACCTTTAATAATGATGGTACCAAAATGTATGTGATTGGCTCATCGGGGCAAGACATTAATCAGTTCAATCTAAGCACTGGCTTTGATGTTACATCGTCAATCTATGCTCAGAATTTTTCAGTTGCTAACGAAGATTCAAGTCCACAAGAGGTTATATTCAGTAGTGATGGAAGCAAAATGTTTGTTGTTGGCGCAACAGGAAAAGCTGTGTATCAATACAACCTAACGACTGAGTTTGATATCTCAACCGCCTCCTATGTGCAGAATATTTCAGTAAATGATGCCAATCCTAACGGACTTGCATTTAATAATGACGGTACAAAACTATTTGTGGTTGGCCATACTGGTGATGCTATTTTAGAATACAGTTTAGCTAATCCGGCCGTACAGACAATTACACTAAATTCAGCAATAACAAATATTACATTCAATACAACTGGAGCTAAAGGTATTGGTACAGCAACCAACTTACCTAATGGTGTTACAGCCTCTTGGGCAAACAATGTACTGACCATTTCTGGTACGCCAACGGTTTCGGGTGTATTTAATTACACCATTCCGTTATTAGTAGAATGTGGAGGATCTTCTAGTGAAGGTTTAGTGGTTACAGGAACTTTAACCGTAAAACAAGACTCTGATGGCGATGGTATATTTGATGCTACAGATGTAGACGATGATAACGATGGTATTTTAGATAGCGATGAGGGGTGTGGTAATGTAGCAGGTACATTTGATACTTACCAACTATTAAACACTACCACCACATCTCAAGATTTTACGACCACAGATGGAAGTACACTAACCGTTAATCTCTCCAGTGATACCAATGTCTATGAGGAGTTTCAGTCTTTTAATCCTAGTGGTTATAAAATCAGTAATGGAAGTCATCTCAATGAATCCGAAGTGTTGACACTTACATTCAGCAAACCTATTACTGAAGTTAGAATATCTGTTAATGCACTTACACATAATATTGCAGCAAATCCTTCCAATGGAGGTCACGAAATATTCAAATTAAAAGTAAATGGTTCCTATCATAGATTCGATGCCTCTAATTTTACAGCAACCAATCAAAATCCATCTATAGGTGGTGTACTTGGAGACTACATTATAGGGACAGGACATATAACTGGTGAAGGACATTTTAACTATGTTTTAACTGAGGTAACGGGTATTAATACATTAACCTTAGAGGTTGATGTTTTAGAAGCCACACCAAATGGCATACAATGTAAAATAGAGATCATTGGAGATATCTTAGAGGAAAGTCCGTCTACATGCCAAGGCCAAGACACCAATAACGACGGAACCCCAGACCATTTAGATACAGATGCAGATGGCGATGGATGTTTCGATGCTTTCGAAGCTGGCTTTACAGATGCAGATGCAGACGGACAAGTAGACGGTACTGGGGTTGACGCAGACGGAAAAGTTACCGGAGGCGATGGATATGGTACACCCATAGATACCGATAATTCTGGAACGGCAGATTATTTAGAAGCCAACGTATTTGGTTCCAATATCTCATATGTTTCAGATGATTCTCACGACATATTATCAGCGGTATTTACGCAAGATTTTACCACGGGAACTATTCCAACTGACATTAAGTTTAACAATGATGGGACAAAAATGTTTGTTCTTAGGAATCAAGGTGTTGTAACTGAGTATACTTTATCAACGGCGTATGATGTGTCTACGGCAACGAATATTTCAACTTTTAATTCCGGTGGGACTCATGCTAAGGGAATGACCTTCAACCCAGAGGGTACCAAGTTGTATATCGTCCGTTGGTATGGAGATGAGGTGAAGGAATTCCATTTAACCTCTTCCTTTGATGTTTCCACAGCCACTTTTGTGCAGAATTTTTCCGTATCACCAAATCCACACGGAATTGCCTTCAACTCTGATGGTACAAAGATGTTCATTGTTGCGCATACGAAAGGCCTAAGGGAATACAGTTTGGCAACTGCCTTTGATGTGGCTACAGCCAATTTGGTACAGGAATTTTCATTGGCAGCTGGATCAACAGATATTTTATTTAATAGTAGTGGTACAAAAATGTTTACGGTTAACAGTGTATCTCAAAATGATGTGGATGAATACCATTTAACCACACCATTTGATGTTTCCGGTGCTAGTTATATACGAGATTTTACTCTCCGAGATGAAGACACAGATCCACAAGGAATTGCATTTAACAGCGATGGTACAAAGATGTTTATGGTTGGAGATAGTGGAGACAAGTTGTATGAATACAGCTTAGACAATCCAGCCATACAATCCTTTGCAATAAATTCAGCTATTTCAGACATTACGTTCAGTACAACAGCTGCAATAGGTATTGGTACAGCAACCGGTTTACCAGAAGGTCTATCAGCCTCTTGGGTAAACAATGTCCTTACCATTTCGGGTACAGCCACCGAATCAGGTACCTTTAATTATTCTATTCCATTGTTGGTGACATGTGGAGGAGCAACTAGTGAAGGTGCAGTGGTTTCAGGAACCCTAATTGTAGTTGGGGATAATGATGGTGACGGCATTACAGATGCCATAGACGTAGACGATGACAACGATGGTATTTTAGATACAGATGAAGGCTGTACAAATAATTCTAATGCTAATTTGTTAATCAACGGTAGTTTAGAAGATGATACCGTTCACGTGGGAGGCCCAGGTACTCCATGGACGGATGAGGACAGCCCCGATGTGAATGATGTCACCAACCCACAAATTGGTGGTAATGGATCTAGTTGGGGTGTGCCAGCTGTGCCTTCATCAGACGGTGGAACGTTTGTTGGTTTAGGACCTAATGAACATATTCGTCAATTAGTGACGCTTACCTACAACACGACCTATGTATTGCGTTTTGAACAGGCTAATTTTGGCGCGTATACTAGCTCAAATTATGATTTTATTAATGATGGAAATATAAAAGTGACATTAAGATATCATTCCCCTGGATTTTCAGGTTCACACGGTGGTAATTTTGATGTCGCATTCACTGGTACAAGTACCTTAATGACCCTTGGTGATAGTTGGTCTACTGAAACAATGACATTTACAGTTCCAGAGACCGGTCTGTATGAATTAGTGTTCGAGTCTATTGATTATAATAACAGATCATACATTGTCATTGATGGCATAGAATTATTGGAGACAGATGATACCTTATGTACAGGGCAAGACACAGACAATGATGGTACACCAGATCACTTAGATACAGATGCAGATGGCGATGGTTGTTTCGATGCGAAAGAAGCAGGGTTTACCGATGCAGATGAAGATGGTGAGGTTGATGGTACTGGAATAAATGCAGATGGTACAGTAGCAGGGAGTGATGGTTACGGAACACCAGCAGATACCGATAATTCTGGTACAGCAGACCATTTAGAGGATGGTGTAGTAGCTTGTGATTTAGATACCGACGGCGATGGCGTACCAGATGCAACAGATTTAGATGACGACAACGATGGTATTTTAGATACCGATGAAGGGGATGATACTATAGACACAGATGGTGACGGAACACCAGATTATTTAGATACAGATTCCGACGGTGATGGATGTACCGATGCTAAAGAAGCAGGATTCACAGACGCTGATGATGATGGTGAGGTTGATGGTACCGGAATAAATGCAGATGGTACAGTAGTAGGAAGTGATGGTTACAGAACACCAGCGGATACCGATAATTCTGGTACAGCAGACCATTTAGAGGATGGAATAGCGGATTGTTTATTAGATACGGATGGCGATGGTACTCCAGATGTAACTGATTTAGATGATGATAACGATGGTATTTTAGATACCGATGAGTGTCCTGATGCCATAGAACTTGCATCGGTAGTAAATCAATTTGAGTATGACGGAGGTTTTACTCCTGTGACAGGAACCATAAATTCTGTAGTCTTCCCAACTAACCCAGAAGAATCGGGCGGATCTATTTACTATGAAAACGTCAGAAAAATTAGCAATACGGTTGTGACCAATAATCATCTATTTGCAACGACTATTTTTACAGACAGTCAAAAAGCAACGGAAAACCTATCAAACAATGGTAAGGTTATTATCAATACGAGTCAAATTAGTACGAGTACCAACACGGATAAAAACCAAACATCTTCAAAAATTGTCCTTGCCGATATTGAAAATCCAGAATTGACATTCAACTTAAAAATCACGAAAGTAAATGGGATTGCTCTTCTGCCAAACGAATACAATATTCACGCAAAAAATCATACTAGCTTTAGCGGTCCGACGGCAATTGGTGATGGTAGCTACGAATACACCATAACAGGCTCTTATGATGAAAATTTGTATCTATCCAATGGATTCATCATCATCACCACCAACGGCAATATTACCATTGAGTCGGTAGAATTTACGTTCACTTCTGTAGACGATTCTCACTCCGGTGATGCCATAGGACTGCGCTATGAACGAATTTTCGATTGTGTAGACAGTGATGACGATGGTACACCAGACAATTTAGACACCGATAGCGATGGTGATGGCTGTTTCGATGCGAAAGAAGCAGGGTTTACCGATGCCGATGAGGATGGTGAGGTTGATGGTACCGGTTATGAGGCAGATGGTACTGTAAGCGGTAGTGACGGATACGTAACACCAGCGGATACCGATAGTTCTGGTACAGCAGACCATTTAGAGTCTGGAGTAGACGAAGCATGTAATTCATGTAATAATATTTCAGCTCCCATAGATAATAATGCAATTGCTTCAAATAGTAATTCGGCTTCTTTTTATGTTAATGATACGCAGGTACAAACGCAGTTCGGTTCTTCCGGTACTGATTCTACAGACGATATACTATATGGAAAAGACGGGTATTTATATATTACAGGAAAAGCAACGAGTTCTTGGAGTGGGTATAATATAGTCAACCCATATGTTAGTGGAGAGGATATGTATTTGGCGAAACTCGATCCAAACACTTATGCGGTAGAATGGGTTTCTTTTATGGGGGCTTCTTCCTATCAGTACGGTAGAAAAATTGTGCAAGACGCCAACAACAATATTATTGTTTCAGGATATACTGCGACGAATTTAACCAG
>NZ_MQVY01000002.1:140713-142200 GCF_002954385.1 Tenacibaculum sp. SG-28 | reverse complement strand
CTGTTAGAGCTTCCGATGGAATTTGTACCCATGAACAATCGTTTACACTAACCATAACCCAAGACACCGATGGCGATGGAATACCCGATGTAACCGATTTAGATGACGATAACGATGGTATTTTAGATACCGATGAAGGAGATGATACTACAGATACCGATGGTGATGGTACCCCAGATAGTTTGGATACCGATAGTGATAACGACGGATGTTCGGATGCGAAAGAAGCAGGGTTTACCGATGCGGATGGCGATGGTGAAGTAGATGGAACAGGTTATAATTCTGATGGTACGGTAGCCGGTAGTGATGGTTACACGGCAGCATTAGATAGCAACAACAATGGCGTGTTAGATCACTTAGAGGCAGGGCCAGATGCTGATGGCGATGGTATTGCAGATGCTTGTGATAGCCAGGAGATAGACACCGATGGCGATGGAATACCAGATGTAACAGATTTAGATGACGACAACGATGGTATTTACGACACTGCGGAAGGGGATGATACTATAGATACGGATGGTGACGGAACACCAGATTACCTAGATACAGATTCAGATGGCGATGGCTGTTCGGATGCTAAAGAAGCAGGGTTTACCGATGCCGATGAAGACGGACAAGTAGATGGAGCAAGCATTACGTATTATTTTATAGAAGCACCAACAGGAGTTTATAACTATCCATTATTTACCTCTGAAGAAGAAGCAAACTTTGAGGATTTAAGAAATGGTGGTACAGGAACAAGTCATACGCACACCTATGCCGAGGATACGCAAGGTAGAACTTGGTATATGCCGAATACGGGGAACCATATGGCAGATAGTCAGGCACCTGTTTCAGAAAATGGAGTTACTTACAATAATGTTGTAAATACAACAGATAATGCTGTTGTTCAAAGTATAAGAATTAACAGTAATGGTACCGTATATGGTAGTGATGGATATAGTGTTCCAGCAGATACTGACAACTCAGGTATAGCAGATCATTTAGAATCTGGAATTGCGAATTGTTTATTAGATACCGATGGTGACGGCACCCCAGATATAACAGACTTAGATGACGACAACGATGGTATTTTAGATACCGATGAAGGAACAGGCGATACCGATGGTGATGGTACCCCAGATAGTTTGGATACCGATAGTGATAATGACGGATGTTCGGATGCTAAAGAGGCAGGATTTACCGATGCTGATGATGATGGTGAAGTAGACGGAACAGGTTACAATGCCGATGGTACGGTAGCTGGTAGTGATGGTTATACTGTAACACTAGATAGTAACAACAATGGTGTGTACGATCACTTAGAGGCAGGACCAGATGCTGATGGCGATGGTATTGCAGATGCCTGTGATAGTGAAGAGCTAGACACCGATGGCGATGGAATACCCGATGTAACCGATTTAGATGACGATAACGATGGTATTTTAGATACCGATGAAGGAACAGGCGATACCGATGGTGATGGTACTCCAGATAGTTTGGATACC
>NZ_MQVY01000002.1:137824-138274 GCF_002954385.1 Tenacibaculum sp. SG-28 | reverse complement strand
AGTGATGCCAATGGTGTGTACGATCACTTAGAGGCAGGGCCAGATGCTGATGGCGATGGTATTGCAGATGCCTGTGATACGCCAGAACCAGATACCGATGGCGACGGAATTATTGATATTCTAGACGCAGATGACGACAACGATGGTATTTTAGATACCGATGAAGGAACAGGCGATACCGATGGTGATGGCATACCAGATAGTTTGGATACCGATAGTGATAACGACGGATGTTCGGATGCAAACGAGGCAGGTTTTACTGATTCAGAGAACAATGGTGAAGTAGACGGAACAGGTTACAATGCCGATGGTACGGTAGCTGGAAGTAATGGTTACACGGCAGCATTAGATAGCAACGACAATGGTGTGTTAGATTACTTAGAGGCAGGTCCGGATGCTGATAACGATGGTATTGCGGATGCTTGTGACAGCCTAGTAGTAGACACCGAC
>NZ_MQVY01000002.1:0-136801 GCF_002954385.1 Tenacibaculum sp. SG-28 | reverse complement strand
AGTGATGCCAATGGTGTGTACGATCACTTAGAGGCAGGACCAGATGCTGATGGTGATGGAATTGCAGATGCCTGTGATAGAGTTATCGTTGATACCGATGGCGATGGAATTGCAGATACTGATGATTTAGACGATGATAATGATGGTATCTATGATACTTCTGAGGGTAACCAGGATACGGATGGTGATGGCATACCAGATAGTTTGGATACCGATAGTGATAACGACGGATGTTCGGATGCGAAAGAAGCAGGCTTTACCGATGCTGATAGTGATGGTGAAGTAGACGGAACAGGTTACAATGCGGATGGTACGGTGGCAGATAGTGACGGATATGTAACACCTTTAGATGCAAATGACAACGGTATATTTGATTATAAAGAGGTTGGACCAGATAGCGATAATGATGGTATTGCCGATGCTTGTGACAACGATTCCGATGATGATGATACGGATAATGATTTTGATGACGTCTCAGACCCTTTACCTACAGATATTGAGTGTTTAACGGTATATAGTTTATTTACACCTAATGGAGATGGAATCAATGATACATTTGAAATAACTTGTCTAGACCAAGAACAGTATAAAGATAACAGACTAGAGATTTATAACCGCTGGGGAAGCCTAGTATACAGTAAAGAAGAATATGATAACAGTTGGGATGGAACTTCCAATGCCTCGTTAAATGTTCAAAGAGACAGTAAACTACCCGCAGGAACCTATTTCTACGTACTAGATCTCGGTGACGGCATCGATCCTAAGGTAGGTTGGGTTTATATTAATAGAGAATAATCTTTAAAAATTAGTAAAAAATGAATCAAGTATCAAAACATATCATAGGCATAGTTATCTGGAGCGTATCCGTGATACTTCATGCGCAGCAAGACCCGCAATATACGCAGTATATGTATAACACTATGAGTGTGAATCCAGCCTATGTAGGGACTAGTGGTCATGGTGTTATAAATCTCTTGGCAAGAACACAATGGGTAGGTGTTGAGGGTGCTCCAGATACCCAAACCTTGAGTTACGATACTCCTATTGGATACAGCGGTGTAGGGTTAGGATTCAACCTGGTAAATGATGCCATTGGTCCTTCTAGAGAAACCTATCTAGATGCTAACGCTTCTTACACGGTTCGGTTAAGTGAACGGTCAAATCTAGCTTTTGGGTTGAAATTAGGGGTTCGTTTTTTTAATGTAGATTGGAGTAAGGGACTCTATAAAAATCAAACGGATTCCTACTTGCAAGAAAACATAAGTAAAGTGTTACCAACCATAGGTGCCGGAGTATATTATTACAGAACTAATTGGTACTTAGGGCTTGCCGTTCCAAATATAATAAGAACAGATCATTATGACGACTCTTTAGATGGGGGAACCGTGGCTACGGAGCGTTTACACTATTTTTTGATTGGTGGATACGTGTTTGATTTAAGTGACTCTATAATGTTCAAACCAGCTTTTTTAACCAAAATAGTTAGCGGAGCCCCACTTTCATTAGATATTTCTGCAAACTTTTTATTCAATGAAAAGTTTAGAGCAGGAGTTGCCTACAGGCTAGATGATTCCATAAGTGCCTTATTGGGTTTTAGGATCAGCGAAGGACTTGAGATCGGGTATGCATATGATTTGACAACATCCAATTACAGCAATTATAATTCTGGAACGCACGAGTTAATGTTGCGATACAATTTTTTCAGAGGCGCGAAATCAAAGTCTCCGCGATTCTTTTAGAACTATTAAATTTAAGATTTATGAAAAAAATATTATTAATTTTAGGCATCGCTTTCTCTACCGCAATGTATAGTCAGAAAAACTATGCCGCAGATAAATATTTTGATGAATACGCATACACAAAATCTGCTGCCTTGTACCAAGAGATTTTCGATGAGGGAGATAAATCTTATCAAGTAATCGGACGATTAGCAGATTCATACTATCAAATTATTGAGTTTTCAAAAGCAGAAATAGCGTATCGGGAGTTGATGCGTAGGTATGAGAATATCGCATCAACAGAACATATTTTTAGGTATGCACAAGTTCTAAAGAGTAACGGGAAAATTAAAGAATCCGATGAAATGTTGCTGAAAATTAAGGATGTTAAAGGCTATGATAGTAGGGTAGAGGCCTTAGAGAAAAAGAAGAATTACTATGCAACCTTTAGCAATAGGCCTAAAAAGTACTTTGATATTAAAAATGTTTCTATAAATTCGGAATACTCTGACTTTGGAGGATTCCTCAATGGAAACCAATTTTATTTTGCATCAACACGTCCAAACTCCGTTAGTAAAAAAATATATCGTTGGAACGAACAACCGTTTTTGAATTTGTACACCGCTAACCTTTCTACTGTTGGAAGAGAAGGAATGATTGATCTTAACGAAGCGTCCAAAGTAATGTCTTTGAACGGAAAATCGCATGAGTCTAATCTCATTATCTCTAAAGATGGCACCGTTGCTTATTTTACTCGTGATAACTTAAAAAAAGTAGGGTCGGATGAATCCAAATTAGCGAATTTAAAAATATTTAAAGCAACTCGTATGGATAAAAACGGCGAATGGAGCGATATAGAGGAATTACCGTTTAACAATGATAAATATTCGGTTGGTCATCCATTTCTTAGCCCTGATGAAAAGACCCTTTATTTCGTCTCTGATATGCCTGGGGGTTTTGGAAATACAGATATCTATAAAGTTGCTATTTTACGAGATGGAGCCTTTGGTGAACCTGAAAATTTAGGACGTATTATTAATACCGAGGGAAGGGAAATGTTTCCATTTATAGCTAAAGATAGTACCTTGTATTTTTCGTCGGATGGACATTTAGGTTTGGGAGCCTTAGATATTTTCAAGGCGTGCAAAAAAGATAGTGTATACCAAGAACCATTCAATTTGGGAATTCCTATAAATGGTCCTTTGGATGATTTTGCATTCTTTTTAAACCCAGAGCAAACCATTGGTTTCTTTTCTTCCAACAGAAAAGAAGGACAAGGAGACGATGATATTTTTAGTTTTAGAGTGTACGACTGCTCTGAAAATATTCAGGGTATCGTAACTAATGCAAGAACTGGAGAACCTATTGAAAAAGCTACAGTTCAGCTGTTTGATAAAGATGGAGAAAAGGTCTTAGAGCAACAGACTGTAACCGATGGACGATATCAATTTGATAATTTATTGTGTAAAGAGGAAAAATTCCGCGTAATTGCATCTAAAAAAGGATTTAAATCCGATCAAGATTCCATAACAACTTCAGGAAAAAAATCAGAATTACAGTTAGATCTGGGTATGACTCCTTTAATTGTAGATGATCAAATAGTAATAAATCCTATTTATTTTGATTTTGGAAAATACAACATAAGCGAAGATGCAAAATACGAATTGGAGCATGTGGTAAATGTCATGCAAAGTTATCCTGAGCTTGTCATTAAAATCGAGTCTCATACCGATAGTAGAGGGAGTAGTCTTTTAAATCGAAATCTCTCCGACAAAAGAGCAAAAGCCACAAGAGATTACATTATCTCTAGAGGAGTTGCTCCCAACAGAATTCAAAGTGCTATAGGGTATGGAGAAGACCAATTGCTCAATGGTTGTAATGATTATACAAGATGCACAGAAGCGCAGCACAAAGAAAATAGAAGATCTTATTTCTTTATTGTAAGCGGATTGGAAAATGATGATGGCATAGCTCAGAAAGTAAAGGTAAATCAATCAGCCAATGTTGTAAATTCTAATAATATTACAGCAGCACCAGTACCTTTGAAGGAATCAAATACGAATACTACGCCGGTTAAAGCATCTGAAACGGTGACTTATCCAGAGCGTTATGACGATACTACGGTTGTTTATAAAGTTCAAATAGCCACATCTAGGGCAAATGAAGAAAATACACCAAGGTTTAACACTATTCCTGACCTAGAAGTTATTTATGTCGATGGTGTATACAAGTATTATTGTTGTCAGTATTTTTCGTTACGAGATGTGAAAAAAGGTAGACAAAAAATGGTTTCTCAAGGATTTGAGGATGCTTTTATTGTGCCATTTATAAATAACCAACGTGTGACCTGGAATCAAGTTCGCCGAAGAAATTAAGAATACCATGAATAAAAAGCTTAAAAACATCTCTTTTTAGAGATGTTTTTTATGTCGCAATCACAACAATTACAAGAAAATACGTAATTTCGCACCTCTAATAAATTTGAAAGTCAAAATGAGTAAAAAGTTTACTGAGTACAAAGGATTGGACTTACCTAAAGTAGCAGAAGAAATATTAAACTATTGGGAAGAAAACAACATCTTTGAAAAAAGTATTACTAGTCGTGAAGGCAAGGAGCCGTTTGTTTTTTTTGAGGGACCACCCTCTGCAAATGGTTTACCAGGAATTCACCATGTAATGGCAAGAGCTATAAAAGATATTTTTTGTCGTTACAAAACTCAAAAAGGCTACCAAGTAAAGCGAAAGGCAGGTTGGGATACGCACGGTTTACCCGTAGAGCTTGGTGTAGAAAAAGAATTAGGAATTACAAAAGAAGATATAGGGACAAAAATTTCGGTGGAAGAGTATAACGAGGCCTGTAAGAAAGCAGTAATGCGGTATACCGATATTTGGAACGATTTGACGCATAAAATGGGGTATTGGGTAGATATGGAAGATCCGTATATTACTTACAAACCAAAATACATGGAGTCGGTTTGGTGGTTGTTAAAACAAATTTACAATAAAGATTTACTGTACAAGGGATACACCATTCAACCATATTCGCCGAAAGCAGGAACAGGATTGAGTTCGCACGAGTTGAACCAACCCGGTACCTACCAAGATGTTACAGACACTACAGTTGTTGCACAATTTAAAGCGGTGAAAGATTCTTTACCAGCGTTTTTAAATGTACCAGGAGATATTCACTTTTTAGCATGGACTACAACCCCTTGGACATTACCTAGTAATACAGCCTTAACAGTTGGGAAAAAAATTAAATATGTTTTAGTTAAAACTTTTAACCAATATACCTTTGCCCCAATTCAGGTAGTTTTGGCAGAGAATCTGGTAGGAAAACAATTTAGCGGAAAGTTTTTTGAAGCTAGTTCTGAGGAAGATTTTCAAGCTTTTGAGAGGGGTGCCAAGAAGATACCGTACCAAATTATAAAAGACTTTTTAGGTGCAGATTTAGTTGGTATTCGCTACGAGCAGTTGTTGCAGTATGTATTACCTTATCAAAATGCGGAGCATGCTTTTCGAATTATCTCTGGAGATTTCGTTACTACAGAGGATGGTACAGGAATTGTGCATACCGCACCAACATTTGGAGCAGATGATGCTTTAGTTTCAAAACAAGCAACTCCAGAAATTCCTCCAATGCTAGTTTTAGATGCTAATGATAATCCTGTACCATTGGTAGATTTACAAGGTAAGTTTAGACCTGAGCTAGGAGAGTTAGGAGGGAAATACGTTAAAAACGAATATTACCCTGAAGGAGAAGCTCCGGAGAAGTCGGTGGATGTAGAGTTAGCAATCTTATTGAAAACAGAAAATAAAGCCTTTAAGGTTGAAAAATATGTACACAGTTATCCAAATTGTTGGAGAACAGATAAACCTATTTTATACTATCCTTTAGATTCGTGGTTTATAAAAGTTACCGATGTTAAAGATAGAATGTTTGACCTAAATGAAACCATAAACTGGAAACCTAAATCTACAGGAGAAGGGCGTTTCGGAAATTGGTTAAAGAATGCAAACGATTGGAATTTATCTCGTTCTCGCTTTTGGGGAATCCCATTACCTATTTGGAGAACAGAAGATGGAACAGAACAAATTTGTATCGGTTCTGTTGCAGAGTTAAAAGAGGAGATGCGCAAGGCTGTAGTAGCAGGAGTGATGGAAACCGATATTTTTGCTGAATTTGAAGTTGGTAATATGTCGGAAGAAAACTACGACACTATTGATTTACATAAAAATGTCGTAGATAAAATTACCCTAATCTCTACCTCAGGGAAACCAATGTATCGAGAGAGCGATCTTATTGATGTTTGGTTTGATTCCGGATCTATGCCATATGCACAGTGGCACTATCCATTTGAAAACAAAGAATTAATAGACGCAAACGAAAGTTACCCGGCAAATTTTATTGCTGAAGGAGTAGATCAAACAAGAGGTTGGTTTTATACCTTGCATGCCATTGGTACTATGGTCTTTGATTCTGTGGCATATAAAAATGTTGTTTCTAATGGATTAGTTCTCGACAAAAACGGGCAAAAAATGTCTAAGCGTTTAGGAAATGCAGTAGATCCTTTTAAGACCCTTGCGAACTTTGGTCCTGACGCTACGCGCTGGTATATGATTTCAAATGCAAATCCATGGGATAATTTAAAGTTTGATGTTTCTGGAATAGAAGAAGTAAAGCGAAAGTTCTTCGGAACCCTTTACAATACCTATTCGTTCTTTTCATTGTATGCAAATATTGATAATTTTACCTATGCTGAAGCTGACATTCCAGTAGCAGAGAGGCCAGAAATTGATCGTTGGATCTTATCAGAATTAAATACATTGGTTAAAAATGTGGATGTATTCTATGCAGA
Organism: Tenacibaculum sp. SG-28; assembly: GCF_002954385.1. GTDB lineage: Bacteria > Bacteroidota > Bacteroidia > Flavobacteriales > Flavobacteriaceae > Polaribacter. The sequence goes on along the minus strand of NZ_MQVY01000002.1, from coordinate 130,224 downwards.
TTATGAACCTACAAGAGCTACAAGAGCAATATCAGATTTTGTGCAAGATCACTTGAGCAACTGGTACGTTCGTTTGTGTAGAAGACGTTTTTGGAAAGGAGAATACGCTACCGATAAAATTTCTGCTTACCAAACCTTATACACTTGTATGCTTACCGTTGCAAAATTGGGAGCACCTGTAGCACCGTTTTTTATGGATAGGTTGTACAAAGATTTAATTCAGGCAACAGGAAAAGAAAGTTTTGAAAGTGTGCACGTTGCAGAATTTCCAACTTTTCAAGATGCCTATGTAAACAAATCTTTAGAGCGCAAGATGGAGAATGCACAAATTATTTCTTCATTGGTTTTATCATTGCGCGCCAAAGAAAAAATAAAAGTGCGACAACCTCTACAGAAAATAATGATTCCTGTTTTAGGGGAGACACAAAAAGAAGAAATTTTAGCAGTTGCAGATCTTATTAAATCGGAGGTTAATGTTAAAGAGATCGAATTGTTAGATGATGCATCAGGCATACTCGTTAAACAAATCAAACCGAACTTTAAGGCCTTAGGCCCAAAATTTGGTAGAGATATGAAATTGATTTCTAACAAGATACAGTCTTTTTCGCAAGAGGAGATTGCTACAATTGAAAATGTTGGAGAAATATCTATTGAAATTAATGATAAAATTATTAATTTAGACACGAACGATGTAGAGATTTCATCTAAAGATATTGAGGGTTGGTTAGTGGCAAATGCAGAGGGATTAACGGTTGCTTTGGACGTTACCATAACCGAAGATTTACGAAAGGAAGGTGTTGCTAGAGAATTGATTAACAGAATTCAAAATGCACGTAAGGAAACAGGTTTGGAGGTAACGGATAGAATCAAACTTACCTTCCTTAGCTATGCAGATTTACAAGAATCAGTATTGGCAAATGAATCGTATATTAAAGCAGAAACACTAACTAATGAATTAGTTTTTGTTAACAAATTAGAGAGCGGTATTGCTATAGAGTTCGATACCATTAAAAGTAAGATGTTAATTGAAAAAGTATAACATTATGGATGACGTTAAAGTAAGATACTCAGACAACGATTTACAAGAGTTTAAGCAAATAATTCAACAAAAAATTGAAAGTGCTGAGCGCGATTTAAAATTACTTCAAGACTCGTATAAAAATGGGACCGATAATGGTACAGAAGACACCTCTCCAACGTTTAAATCTTTTGAGGAAGGATCCGATACCATGGCAAAAGAGGCGAATATGCAGTTGGCAATTCGACAAGAAAAGTTTATACGAGATTTAAATAATGCTTTAATTCGTATAGAAAATAAAACCTATGGTATATGTAGAGTTACGGGTAAATTGATTCAAAAAGAAAGACTCAAATTAGTACCACATGCTACGTTAAGTATCGAGGCAAAAAGAAAACAATAACTACCTAACTGGTTATATAAGTTACATACACAAGACTGTCTCATTAGGCAGTCTTTTTTAATGGGATGAAAAAATATTTTTTTACTGGTTTTCCTTGCAAAAGTAGCACTGCTAGCACAAGAGCAAATTACAAATAGGTTTGTGATGAATGTGGATGAAATAGCCCTGTTTACCGAAGGGCTAGACGATATTGTAATTGAAAACGGAACCAATGAATATCTAGAAATCACCTTGTTTGAGGAAAACCCTCAGGCGCATAGCATAGAAACAGAAACTGCCGATAACCAATTAAAAATACAATTTAAGAATGCGGTTATAAATAGCGAAGAAACTATTTTTAGAAAATATATAACTAGAAGGTTGCATCGAGCTCGTGCTAAAATAAAGATACCCTCCGATAAGAGCATCGCGATATATGGAGAAAATATAGGGGTAGTTTCTAACAGTTATGAAGGAAACCTTTCTGTAGTTATAAACAAGGGAAATATAGCTCTGGGGAAGATTTCTGGAAATACAACTATTTCTTTATTTCAAGGAAATATCTCCGCAACTACAGGCGATACATTTATAGATGTAACGACCACAAACGGGTTAATAATGGTTAACGACCTTTCTGAAAAATCGCCTTATATATCAAAACCCTCAGCGATAACATCTACCCTCAAAATTAGTTCTATACATGCTAATGTTACCATTCGAAGAACAACCTTGTAATCGAAATCTATAATTGATTACTAGGAAAAAAATTTAGTCTTTAATTCTGGATTTGGCAGGAAACAGACTTCTTTTTTTCCAAACCAACGGTATCTGTTTTTTGCGACATAATCGTACAGTAGGTCTCTTAAAAATACCGGAATTAGCATAAAAATATACAGCAGGGAAATAGGAAAACCCAATTGCAATGCTATCTTAAGTGCAGCTGTAGATTTGTAATGAATTTTTTGGTTATGGTCTAGTAATAGTATGGAGTCTATTTTTTGTTTGTTGATGGCAAAGTGTTGTGTTACCATAGTTCCGGTTTCTCCTTGAAGAGAGGCAAATACAAAACGATTTTTTTTATCGTGTTTAAGAATAAATTGAACACTTGCATTGCATAAATTACAAACACCATCGAATAAAATTAGTTGTTTGTTATTTGGAATATTAGGTAACATGTTCTTATCGAATACGATTGTTAGAAATAAATACTATTGTATAAAGTTACGAGTTTTTACTTTACCAAAATTGTTTTCTCTTTAAATTAATTGTTCGATGTTTCGATTTTTGCGAGGTTGTGCTTTACTTTTCAGAAATTATAAAGGATAACACTGAGAAATCACGAAAGAAATATTGTGTTATAGGAATCTACACTCCCAAATTTATAAAGGACAAACATAAGTGAGCCGATACCAATACTTTTCTTATTTTTGTGTTTCGAAAATCTAAAACAATGACAAAAAAAAATATAGCTTTACTTACCATTTTTTTGGCACTACTTATTGATCAAGTTAGTAAAATATACGTAAAAACGCATTTTATGCTCGGTGAAGAAGTAGTTGTTTTTAGCGATTGGTTTAAAATCCATTTTACCGAAAACAATGGGATGGCTTGGGGCTTCGAGTTTGGAGGTAAAGCAGGAAAGTTATTTTTAACATTGTTTCGATTAGTGGCGGTGTCTGGTATTATCTATTGGCTATGGCAAAGTATAAAGAAGAATACCCATACAGCAGTTGTGGTGGCTATTGCGCTTATACTTGCAGGTGCGGTTGGGAATATTATAGATTCTGTTTTTTATGGGGTCCTTTTTAATTCGTCTTATGGGCAGGTAGCTACTCTTTTTTCTGAAAATCCCTACGGAGAATTGTTTTACGGAAAAGTTGTAGATATGTTGTATTTCCCTATGTATGAAGGGGAAAATTTTACCTTTTTTAACGCCATCTTTAACGGTGCAGACTCTTGGATTACTATTGGAGTTATCATACTTTTTATTTTCAACAAACAGGCATTTCCAAAGGAGAATTAATTTTCTGATTCTGCGGAGATTTCAGTAACTTAGGCGTTGAATTAGGTTATTTCCTTTGTTGTCTATGAAGCGTTTTTTAAAATATGTTGCCATTTTTGTATTCGGGTTTCTCCTTGCTAAGTATTGGAACGTAGAACGAGAAGCTACCCACGAAAAAGAAGAAGTGGAAGTTTTTTTAAATGGGGTGAAGAACTTAAGTAAACTAGTAGTTTCGCAAGGCACTTTCTCCGAGATGTACAGTTTTTCGGATACTAAAAAATACTTGTACGATTATATTTCTTTTGAGAAGAAAGCCATACTCGCTGTAACAGCTAAAGTTGAAGTTGGCTATGATTTGTCTAAACTAGACATACAGGTAGATTCATTGGCTAAACAAATACGAATAGAAAGTATTCCTGAAGAAGAAATTCAAATAACTCCTGATATTACCTATTTTGATTTGCAGCAAAGTAGCTTTAATTCCTTTTCTAAAGAGGAGCTGAATACCCTAAATGCAAAAGCAGTTGCAAAAATTGAAAATACTACTATGGTTGCTAAACTCAAGGAAGATGCTAAAAATCGTTTGTTTGAGGAACTGTCTAAATTGTACCAGTTATCAAAAATTTACCGATGGGAAGTTGTGAATGCCACAGGGGCAAAAATTGATATTCCCGAAGTTCTTACTACCCATTAATTGGAAAAGTTTGCTAGGGTGCATTTCTCGGAATTCTGTAGCGTGGTTTGTAACATATCTGTTCGGTGTAAATATCTAGTTTAAAACACAAAATAAAACTGTTAGATCATCAAAAGAGTTGCTACCTTATGTGTAACAAATGTTATGGCCAAGAAAGTAGTTGTATAGTTCTATTTAGCGTGGTAATTTTTCACTAATTACACCGTGTACCAAAGCCCCGAGAAGGGCACCGAATAGCACAATTATAATCGCATACACACCATTTCCTATTAAGGCAAATATAGGGCCAGGGCAGGCTCCTGCTAATGCCCAACCTAGACCGAATATAACTCCGCCGGTTAATGCTCTAAAGTTTCCTTTTTTCTTTGGCTTAACAGTTATTAGATTACCATTTACATCTTTTATAATGCCTTTCTTAAACAGAAACATTAAGAGCATGGAAAGCAATACCGCTGTTCCTATGATACCGTACATATGAAAGGCATCAAACTTAAACATTTCATAAATTCGATACCAAGAAATCACTTCTGATTTCGTTAAGATGATTCCGAATAAAATTCCGATGAGTAAAAATTTTAGGTATTTCATTTTAAGAAAAAATTAAAGGGAGTACAAACCAAGTCATTAGCAAACCGCCAATAAAAAAACCAATTACCGCAACGAGAGAGGGTAATTGAAGACTGCTCAAGCCAGTTATTGCATGTCCTGAAGTACAGCCACCTGCATATCGCGTTCCAAAACCTATTAAAAATCCTGCGAGAATTAAAATACTTACGCCTTTTACGCTGCTTATGCTCTCTATGCTGAAAATCTCTTCAGGAACTAATGTTTTTCCTGCGTTTTCAAAACCTAATTCTTGTTTTAAGTCTGCAACTGTTTTAGGGTTTAAGGCTATCTCACTAGAGCTGCTCAGATAGTTTTTGCTGATAAAGCCTCCAATGATAATTCCAATTATGAAAAGAATAGACCATTTTCTTTGCCTCCAATCGGTATTGAAGTAACTGCTCACTTTTCCAGCACCTGCCATAGTACAGATAGTTTCTAAATTCGTGGAAACTCCAAAACTTTTTCCAAAAAAGAAAAGTAAAAATAGTATGAATGCAATTAGTACGCCAGACGTGTACCAAGGCCATGGTTGTAAAAATATTTCCATTAGATTATGTTTTCTATATAGTTAAGAATTGTTTTTGTGGCACCAATATTATCGATAATATATTTTCGGTTAGTTTCTCCCATTGCAATTCGTTTCTCGTCGTTTTGCTCTATGGCTACAAAGGTATTGTAAAAATCGTTTTTATTTGTAACAATTGTTGCACCATTCAACGCAATTAGGTCACGAGCCTCCTGAAACTTCTGGTATTTATGCCCTCCAAATAGCACTGGAATACCAAAAACAGCTGGTTCTAGTATATTGTGTAAACCGGTTGCTAAGCCCCCGCCAACATAGGCCACATCAGCGTAGGCATATATTTTTGTAAGAAGCCCAATTGTATCTATTATAAGTACTTGGAAGTCTTCTAAAGCATGCAAGTTTTTTTCCGAAAAAAGGACAGTTTTTTTAGTAATGGATTTTTTGAGTGCTTCTATTTGGTCTGCTTTTATCGCATGTGGTGCTAGTATGAATTTTTCTTTGCTAGTACTGTTTTCATTTATGTAATTTACCAGTAATTCTTCGTCTTCTGGCCAAGTGCTTCCTGCAATACAGCAGTATTTTTCTTGTTTAAATTTTGCCACAAAATCAAGGGTATTGTCTTGTTGTAAGATGTCGTGTACCCGATCAAATCTCGTGTCTCCGCTAACAGTTACGTTATCTATTTGAATGGTATTTAATAATTCTTTGGATTTGTTATTCTGCACAAAAAAATGATCGATTGCTGCTAACTTTTGTCGCATAAAACTACCATAAGGTTTAAAAAATAGTTGATTTTCTCTAAAAATACCAGATATCAAAATCGTTTTTATTTCTCTGTTATGTAGGGCAGTTAGTAAATTAGGCCAGAATTCGTATTTAATAATAATTGCTAATTCTGGGTGCACTAATTCTATGAAGCGGTTCATGTTTTTGTTGGTGTCTAAAGGAAGGTAGCAAACAACATCTGCGTGCGGATAATTTTTTCGTACTTCATAACCAGAAGGTGAGAAAAAACTAAGTACGATTTTATAGTTGGGATGGCTTTTTCGCAAGGATTCTAGAACTGGTCTACCTTGCTCAAATTCTCCTAGAGAAGCAGCGTGAAACCAAATGGTTTTATCGTTTTTACTAAGGGGTTCCAGTTTTTGGAAAGTGTTTTTCCTCCCTGTTATGAAGAGTTTGATCTTGGGAGAAAATAATGCTATTAAGTGCAGTAATACTGAAGCAATAGAAAGGAGACAGTTATAAAAAACATTCATGTAGCAAATGTATGAAATAAAAAATCAGTGCCATAGCACTGATTTTTTATCTACTTTACAAGGTAGGTATTACTTTATTTCAAAATCTTCCATAAACTTTGTGGTGTAGTTACCAGAGATATAATCTGGATGATCCATTAGTTGTCTGTGGAATGGAATTGTAGTTTTTACACCTTCTATGACATACTCGTCTAGAGCGCGTTTCATTTTGTTAATTGCTTCTTCTCTTGTTTGTGCAGTAACAATTAATTTAGAAATCATAGAATCGTAGTTTGGTGGAATCATGTACTGTGTATACATGTGTATCTACACGAACACCATGGCCACCCGGAGCGTGGTATGAAGTTATTTTACCAGGAGCAGGTCTAAATCCATTGTGCGGATCTTCCGCATTGATTCTACATTCAATGGAGTGTAATTGAGGCATGTAGTTTTTACCAGAAATAGGTACTCCAGCAGCAACGAGAATTTGCTCGCGAATTAAGTCGTAGTCTACTACTTCTTCTGTAATTGGATGCTCTACTTGAATACGTGTATTCATTTCCATGAAGTAGAAGTTACGGTGCTTATCTACCAAAAATTCTACAGTTCCAGCTCCTTCATATTTTATGTATTCGGCAGCTTTTACGGCAGCTTCTCCCATCGCATTTCGCAATGCATCTGTCATGAACGGAGAAGGAGTTTCTTCGGTAAGTTTTTGGTGACGACGTTGTATAGAACAATCTCTTTCCGATAAGTGACATGCTTTCCCATACGAATCTCCCACGACTTGAATTTCAATATGTCTTGGTTCTTCGATGAGTTTCTCCATATACATACCATCGTTTCCAAAGGCTGCTTTAGCTTCCATACGAGCAGAATCCCAAGCGTCTTTTAAATCTTCCTTCTTCCATACGGCACGCATTCCTTTTCCACCACCTCCTGCGGTTGCTTTTAGCATTACAGGGAAGCCCATTTCTACGGCTAATGTTTCGGTTTCTTCATAGGTGTCTAATATCCCCTCTGACCCAGGGATACAAGGAACTCCTGCTGCAATCATGGTAGCTTTAGCCGAAGCTTTGTCTCCCATTTTATCAATCATTTCTGCAGTAGCACCAATGAACTTAATATCGTGCTCTTCACATAATTTAGAGAATTTGGCATTCTCGGATAAAAATCCGTATCCGGGATGAATGGCATCTGCATTGGTGATTTCAGCTGCAGCAATGATATTTGCCATTTTTAAATACGATTCACTACTAGGAGCAGGTCCAATACACACTGCTTCATCAGCAAATCTTACGTGTAAACTTTCCGTATCAGCTTTAGAGTATACGGCAACTGTTTTTATTCCCATCTCCTTACAGGTTCGGATTACACGAAGTGCAATCTCCCCTCTATTGGCTATTAATATTTTTTTAAACATAATATAAGAGTTATGCGTTTGGTATTGAGTTTTCTTTGCTAAAAAATAAAAATCTGATTTTTTAGAACTAGCTACTCTAAATTTTAAAACGCTATTAAGATGGGTCTACTAAGAAAAGAGGTTGGTCAAACTCTACTGGGCTTGAATCATCAACTAATACCTTAACTATTTTTCCTGAAACTTCCGATTCAATTTCATTAAATAGTTTCATGGCTTCAATAACACAAACAGTGTCTCCAGTTTTTACATTGGCGCCTACTTCTACAAAAGCAGGTTTGTCTGGTGAAGGTTTTCTATAAAAAGTTCCAATGATTGGAGATTTTATCGTGATGTATTTAGAATCCTCGTCTGCTGATGCGTCTTTTGCCGGAGCATCTGGGCTAGCAACTGGAGTTGCTGCTGGAGCAACAGGAGCAGGAGCTAAAATTTGTTGCGGAGTAGCAACTGGTGCAGCTGCTTGAATAATTGTTGTTTCAGGTGTTGTACTTCCGGTTTTAATAGTGATCTTAAGATCATCCATTTCTAGCTTTACTTCGCTTGCTCCGGATTTAGCTACAAACTTGATAAGACTTTGAATTTCTTTAATATCCATTTTCCTAAATTTAAGTTGTTTGATTTATGAGTTGTATGCCCATTTTAAGTAGATAGCTCCCCATGTGAAGCCACCACCAAATGCGGCAAAAATTAAGTTATCTCCTTTTTTTAACTCTTTTTCATAGTCGGCAAGTAGCAGCGGTAAGGTAGCAGATGTTGTGTTTCCGTATTTGTGGATATTCATCATCACTTTGTCCTCTTGCAAACCAACTCTCTTAGCAGTTGCTTCGATTATTCTTTTATTGGCCTGATGCGGAACTAGCCACTGTATGTCTTCTTTTGTTAACTTATTGCGAACTAACATTTTTTCTGCTACATCTGCCATGTTAGAGACCGCAAATTTGAAGACGGTTTTTCCTTCTTGATGTACGAAATGTTTTTTGTTAGCGATTGTTTCCTCTGTGGTAGGAAGTATGGAACCACCAGCTTCTATCTTAAGGAATTCCCTTCCTATTCCGTCACTTCTTAAATATTCGTCTTGGAAACCGAGTTGTTCTTCGTTAGGTTCGAAAAGAACAGCTCCAGCACCATCTCCGAAGATGATACAGGTTGCTCTATCGGTATAGTCGATAATTGAAGACATTTTATCTGCTCCAATTAACAATACTTTTTTATATCTACCACTTTCAATATAGCCTGAGGCTACAGACATTCCGTATAAAAAACTAGAACATGCTGCTTGTAAATCAAAAGAGAATGCATTGCTTGCTCCTAGTTTTGAGGCTGTATATGCGGCAGTGGAGGCTACCGGCATGTCTGGCGTTGCAGTAGCAACAATAACCATGTCAATATCTTCTGGATGAATTCCTGATTTTTCTAATAAATTTTCACCAGCTTTGATAGCCATGTACGAAGTTCCCGCTCCTTCTTCTTTTAAGATACGACGTTCTTTAATACCTGTTCTGGTAGTAATCCACTCGTCGTTGGTGTCTACCATGGTTTCTAACTCTTTGTTAGTTAGAGTGTACTCTGGTATATATTTACCTACTGCTGTTATAGCTGCAGTTATTTTAGTCATAGTGTTTGTTTTGTTGTAAACGAGTTTTCAAAGAAATGAAAATTATTTGGTTTCTTTGAAAAAAAAAGTGCAAAAACTTACTTAATTAACTTAAAAACACCAAAAAACCCTCAAAATAGAGGGTTTTTGTATGCTTTGTAATACAATCTTAAGCTTCTGCAGCAGCAGATTCTAATACTACCTGACCTCGGTAATATAACTTTCCTTCGTGCCAGTGTGCTCTGTGGTATAAATGTGCTTCTCCAGTGGTAGGATCAACAGCTATTTGAGGTACAGAAGCTTTGTAATGTGTTCTTCTTTTATCTCTTCTCGTTTTAGATATTTTTCTCTTTGGATGTGCCATTTTATGTCTTATTTATCTGTTAGTAAATCCTTTAATTTATCCCATCTAGGGTCTGTTGTTTTGTTTGCAACAGTTTTGTTCTCTTTTATTCGTAATTCGTCTAGTTTCTTTAAAGCATCAGACTCTATCGTTCCATTAACAACATCAGGATGTAATCTTTTTGTGGGAACCGATAACACAATTAGTTCGTATATGTATTGTGCAACGTTAACCTGATAAGCTTCCTGCGGTAAGATTAGAATATCTTCATTCTCATCGTTGTACTCTTGTCCAAATTTTACTACTAAATCTAAAGAACCAGAAATCTCTTGGTCATATAGTTCGTTAGTGAGATCACATGGAACCTGAACGCTACCCTCTGTAGTAAAATGTAGCTCCATTAGGGTGCTTTTTTTTACTAAAGTTACATTTGCTTTTGCTGTACAATCTTGAAATTCATCAAAATTATATGCTTCAAAGAACTTTTTATCAATTTGGTATTCAAATAAATGACTGCCTTCTTTTAATCCTACAAAAGGAATATTAAATTCTCTTAAGTCTTTCATCTACAATATCAATTTGAGCGTGCAAAGATATAAAAAATGTTTTTATTTTTATATTATGCAACTATTTTTTTTGAAGTTTGCTAGGTAAAGCATTTTTCTTTAGGTTTTGATATTCAGTCCTGTTTTTATGAATTTCTAATGCTGTAAATAAGGCTTCTTTAAAAGATTCAGGGTTTGCCTTGTTTTTTCCTGCAATATCAAAACCAGTTCCGTGGTCTGGTGATGTTCTAATTTTATGGAGACCTGCGGTAAAGTTTACTCCTTTTCCGAAGGAAATAGCTTTAAATGGTGCAAGACCTTGGTCGTGATACATGGCTAAAACACCATCAAATTGTTCGTAAGTTTTGGAACCGAAAAAACCATCTGCTGCGTAAGGGCCAAAGACTAATTTTCCAGTCTCTTGAATGGAGCTTATGGTCGGTTTAATAATTTCATCATCTTCTTTACCAATAACGCCTTTATCGCCACAATGCGGGTTCAGGCTTAGAATAGCTATTTTAGGTTTGCTAATATTAAAATCTTGTACTAAAGCGGTATGCATGATAGCAACTTTTTCTCGAATTAATTCGGGAGTGATGCTTTCTGCAACTTTCGAAATTGGAATGTGCCCTGTGATGAGTCCTATGCGCAAAACATCGGTCATTAATATCATTAAGCTTTTTCCTTCAAAATTAGATTCAAGATATTCGGTATGTCCGGGGAAATCGAATTCCGATGACTGAATGTTTTCTTTATTAATGGGTGCTGTTAATAACAAGTCTACCTGTTCTTGTTTTACGGCCTCTACGGCTGCCATTAACGATTTGAGCGCATAGGTACCACCGGTCTCCGTATTTTGTCCGAGAGCTAACTTTACTTCTTCTTGCCAAACATTCACCAGATTGATTTTTCCATGTGCTATTTTGTCTGCAGAAGTAATACCGTGGATGCTATGGTTAACTTTAAGTACTTTTTTGTGGTATGCTATGGTCTTGTTAGAGGCGAATAATACAGGGGTGCAAAAATCGAGCATTCTTTTGTCTTCAAAGGTTTTTAAAATTACCTCAATGCCAATTCCATTTACATCTCCAATTGAAATTCCTACAACAATTTTGTTATTTTTATCCATAGTATAGCGTAATAATGTCGTATTTTTGACCATAACAAAGGTAATTAAATTTTAGACAATGTTTACGGGAATAATAGAAACTCTTGGGGAGGTTACCAATCTTAAAAAAGAACAAGAAAACCTTCATTTAACTATTAGAAGTAGCTTTACAGAGGAATTAAAAATTGACCAAAGTGTGGCGCATAACGGGGTTTGTTTAACGGTAGTGGCTAAAGAAAAAGATACCTACACGGTTACGGCTATTAAAGAAACCTTGCAAAAAACTGCTATCGGCTCTTTACAGGTTGGAGAACAAGTGAATCTCGAACGAGGTATGCAACTCGGTGCTCGATTGGATGGGCATATCGTACAAGGCCACGTAGATAAAACAGGAGTTTGCACTGCTATTGAAGATGCGCAAGGAAGTACTATTTTTACTTTTACCTATGCTTTTGATCGGGATACCGTAACCATTGAAAAGGGCTCAATTACTGTAAATGGAGTTAGTTTAACAGTGGTGAATTCTAAAGACAATGCATTTAGTGTGGCGATAATACCATATACGCTTGCGCACACTACCTTTAAAAATTTCGCTGTAGGAACACAGGTAAATTTAGAGTTTGATGTTATTGGTAAATACGTGGCGAGGCTGCATGGCCTTCCGCAGTAAAAAGTACTTATGAATTCTCTAACAAAAGCTTTACGACCTTATACTTTTCAGGGAGTAACCATACAAGTAGCAGATCTTTTTGTGGATGGTGTTTCTATTTCTCAACATTTAAAAGAACGCTACCCAGACGCTTTTGCATCGGGTCGTTTTAAAGAACTTATGATACCGGTGTTGTTTGGTGGTTTTGATGATAAAGAAAAAGAAGCAGCCTATATCAAAGCATATATGCCTGAGGGCACTACAAACACAATTACCCCGCTATACCACTGCCATGATGGTTGCTGTCTTTATATTTTTGTTGAGGTAGAGCGCAAAAACGATTGTATCGTATGGAAACGTATCGGACGTAACGCACTGTATACGATCAAAAAGACAAATGAAATTGATTGGTTGCCAGAGTTTGAAGGGTTTTCTTTTCCACTGCCAGCGTATAGTTCTTTTATAGCTTCTTTAGAAAAGTAAAAGCATCGCTTTTTGGCTATTCTCTTTTAAAAGAAAAACACCTCTTGCGAGGTGTTTCATTAGGAAGAAACAATATGTATAGAGATCTATACATTTGTGCGGTGGCCAATGCATTCTCTGTTTTATGGAAATGTTATGGTGTAGGTATAGGTACCTGCCTTATTTTTATTGGCATAAATTATCAATTTATTTTGTTGTATTGTATAATGGTATTTACCATTTAAAATTAAATTCCAATCAAAATCTGCAGTCCAAACCTTGAGGTCGGTAAAGTTTATTGCATCTTCCGTTATTTCGTAAGATCCATTTCCTCCTGCCGGATAGCGCATAGGTCCATCTGAGCTATTAAAAGTATAGTCATTAAAAAAAGATATGGTTACGGGGTTACTATAGGTTTCTCCATTATTGTACACAACAGAAAAAGTACCGGTATAGTCTCCTTCCGGGATGCCGTTTTCTATGAAACGTCTTTGTAATTGTGTGTCATAATTTTCGGTATTAAGGTCTGAGCAACCCACGAACATTAGAACGGATACCATTAGGGCGATAGTTGTTTTCATTCGATTTATTTATACGTAGATGCGAATTAAACCGAATGGTTGCGTTCGTAACGATTAAAAAATTAATATAGGATGTTTCTTTTAAAACACATTGTTGTAGACATTTCTATTTAACTCGGAAAAGACAACGTAGTATCCGGAATTCACATCGAAAATATCACAACTGTAAATCTTTATAATTTTACGCCATTTTTTAGAAATTTTAGTAACACAGAAAATGTATTGGGCTTGGTACATTTGCATCCATTTGCACTTACAGAGTTATCTAACTACGATGTTTTTTATATTGCGAAACAACATTTTGAGGTTTCTGGTCCGAATTTTTTTTTAGACTAAAAAAAATCTTTCATTTTATGCGAACTAAAATGCTATTTTTTATTGTCATAAGAAATTACTTCGCAGCAAATAATTTCGAAATATTTCCTTACGTATACGATGCTACCACAGGTAAAATACAACCAGAATCCTTGAAGATTATATAGGTGTATTGCTGGATTTTATTTGTGGAGCTTTTCTGTTGGGAGGAAACTTAGAATGTAGATTGCTTGTATATAATAATGTGCCCCTTAAGGGTTCTCTTTTTTCTCTAAAATAAGTCACATTTAAACCTATAAATAAAACACCTAGTTAGCATATTAACCCCAGTTTTTATAGATGCTAAACAAAAAAGCTTCACCAAAAGTGAAGCTTTCTAAATAGTTTTATCCTAGTTTGATTATTACATGATGCTACAAACTAAATTTCTTATAGGTTGAATAGTAATCCTAAATTGACACTGCTTCTACCATTTCTAATGGCTTTCCCTTCATTCATCTCGAATATATCGATGAATCCTTCTTGTCCATCTAGTTCGATGAACATTTTTGTATTGGTGTTTAGTTCGAATTTGTATCCAATTCCAAAGGCAAGACCGAAGTCTGTCCCATTAAAACCGTCTTTTAAATCTATACCCAATTCAGAATCTTCAGCAGTTATTAAAAAGCCAATATATGGTCCAAAATTTAGATACCAATTTCTATTAGAGCCAAAATGATAGTTTGCCATTACCGGAACTGTTAGGTAGTTTAGTTTAAAATCTGTTGTGATTTCATTATCATCATTGTCTTTTATAGAGCCATCACCCCATCCTTTGCTGTCGTATATTAATTTTGTTTTTAAACCCCATCTATCCGAAAAGTAATATTCTCCGGTAATACCACCAGTAAAAGTTTTTCGAGATGTTTTATTATATTGACCATCCATTGTAGATATGTTAGTGAAACTTAACCCAATATTACCTCCAAACTCTATGTATCCCGTATCTTGGCTGAAAGAATGGAATGTTGAAAGTATTACAAGGGATAGAAAAAATAATTGTTTTTTCATGATAAATAAATTTGTTGATTTTATAATAACTATTGTTTTTTAGTTGTCGCCTTTCGAAAAAATAACCTCTAAAAACACGTTTAAGTTTTCAAAGATGATAACTAAATATAATAATTACGGCTTAATTATGTGGCAAAAATACCTAAAATAAAATACAGCCTTCTATTTTTTTAATAGTTTTGGGTGTTTTATTTTTTTAGCTGTTTTCCCTAACGTCACAATTAGTTTAGAAGTATATTGTTATTTTATAGAGCCACTTTTAGAATGTGTTTTTATTTATTACCAATAGCTATGTATTCACAGGTGATTTTTTAATTAAATTCTATGCCTACAGTTAATCCTATAGTTTCAAGATTATAATAATTTTCTGGTCTTTTTGAATTTTAAACGTTTTGTAGATATTTTGAAATACATATATAAATTCAAAATTTGAAAGGATGTTACTAAATACTTTTAGTCGATAACCTAAACCACCTCTGCACAAAAATCCTGACTCGTCTATATCTCCTAAATGAAAACCAAAATTTACCTTTGCATAAAAGCATCTTTGGTCTCTTTTAAAACTTCTATTAGATTAAAGTAGACAGGACAATAAAAGAAGTTAGGTTGATTAATTTTTTCATATCCAAAACCAATCTCTAGGCCTAAATTTTGGTTTAGATAATAATTTAACTCAAGGTTTAAACCAATAACAATAGACGTATTATCTTCTAATTCATAATTTGTATCGTATACTTTCCAACTTTGTGCCATCATTATAAGGAACAAGAACCAAAGTTTTCGTTTTTAATCTCAAACCTTGGTCTTTAAAGTATTTATATTTTGACTGTACGCTACGTGTAGCCAGAAAAAGGGTATTGTAATTATAAATAATCATTCTTTTTTCATGTTTTTTACTAAACCAAATATAATTATTAAAAAAAGTCTTTTTGTATTTATAAGTAACATACTTCCAATTTAAGTTTTGAAGTAAAATTTTACTTTTTACTCCATTTTTTCTTGTAAAACTTTTCTCTAATCAATTTTCAATTTTAGGGAATCGAATGAATCAGATTCAATTCCGAGTAATCCAAATTTAGTTTCTCCTTTTTTAATCAAAGTTCCATTGATGTTATACTTTAATAATTGAGTTTTAAATTTTTTATTGGCAGAGCAGCTGCTATCATATTGCCTCCAGCGAGTCCTGGTCCAATAAGTAAACCAATTGGAGTAGAATTTGTTTCCATGCTATATCCATTTGTTTTAGTAACATTAAATTGTAAAGGAGTTAATAATAAATAAAGTAGATATGTGGCCGTATTTTGTTTTAATGAGTTAAAAACCTTTTCATTTTCCAATACAATAACTTCGTTTCCATTTTCATAAGTCAATGTAGTATTTCCTCCAAACATTATGTCTTTTTCAGAGTTATTCGTTATTTTAATTGCAACAAGCTTTACTCCTTTTTTTAATTCATTTTTAGCATATTTTTTATCAAGTAAATCATACTTGTATTCAAGTTTTACATTGTCAGTTTCATTTGACGAAACATAATTTATTGATTTTGGCGTAATCATTTTATAGCCAGATGCACAATTTGTAAATGTAGAAATAGCAATACATAAAAGTGTGATTTGAATAATTTTCATTTGATTAATTTAATTGTTAAAATTTAGTTTTTAATAATGGTTATATGTTAAATATTGATCTATTTTTATGTAAAAAATATAATAAAATCCTTCAATTCTCATAAGTTTTTAGATTTCTGAATTTTCTGAACGTAAGATTCACATTTTACTTAAACAAACCGTATTTGCAAGGATAGTTTTGTATAGATGCACAAGTTTACTTTCCTTCAGTTTTTATATCTCCATATTTTAATCTTCATTGTATACTTCAATTGCTTTTTGAATGTATTTATCTTTCTTTTTTGCAGAAATCATTGTAGCGACAACCGTTCCAAAACCTGCCAAACCAATAGCTAAGTTTACAGGTCGTAATTCAGTTACGTCCGAAGTTTCAAATGCTCCAGTATTAGGATTTATAGAATTTGTAGTTTCACCTGTTTTTTTGCTGATGTCAAAATTCCCGCTACCATAGCAATTCCTCCTAATACATAAGCTAAGGTTCTATTCTTTTTAGCATTATGGTACTTTTTTAAATAAAGAATACTTTTAGGGTTGGTTTGTAAATCAACACTTAAATTTTCATAGTTAGCAATTTTTAAAGGATTAAATCCAGAATTGTAGTAATAATTTTGAGTAGTGCTAGTTCCTCCAAATCCTATTCCTCCTGTATTGTTAATTGGTGCACTATTATTATAGGTGCTAGTTAGTGTATAATAATTAATTTTACCTTGAATTGTTCTAAGAGCAAAACTTGATCCACTTCCTTTAGTACTTCCAAAAAAGTTTACTCCGGATTTGTAAAACTTAACATCTTCACTATTAATTGTTAAACTATCCAATTTAAAATAATTCTTTTTAAACATAGGTGTTCGATATTCTAGGTTCACTCCGTAGAGAATACTCCCATCAGTTTTATAAATAAAATTTTTACTTTCGTCTATTTCTTGAGCTTTAGCATTTATCACAAAAGTTAATACAGCGATTAATAATTGAATTGTTTTTTTTAACATTTTTTTACTTATTGAAATTTTAGGATTTAAATTTAATTCTGATTAAAGTGAGATTAATTTAAACGTAGTCGATTAGCTATTTTCAATTTACGTTTCTCAATGAACTGAAGTTATTTCTAGGGCGATATTTTGCAATTAATGGGTTGAAAATTTCTTTTAATATCAAATTTCGTCAAATATACTATTTAGTTTGCGATTAGCATTTACTTATCCTAATTATGATAAAGCTTGTTTTTAGGTGTTGATTACCTATAAATACAATGACATACTTTGATGCCGTCAAAGTAAGTCTTTATAACATTGAAGAGCTTCATTTTGAAGTTCTTGTTGTAAGTGAATTATTTTTTAAGTTAATGAAGATGTGTTTTATTAGAGATATTTTGATTGTATCTTTTTTTTATTTTTTTCATTCCTCTTTCGCCAGATATTGGCTTTTTTTTCAATGTATTCTTCATTAGTTAATTTAAAACTCGTAAGTCGACTTAAGCATAAAGTATCTCTTTTTATTTTTTGTGATGAATGAAATACTTTTTATAAAGATTAAAATTTATTCCTTTTTTGTCACAAACTTTTCACCCAAACTAGAGTCTATTTCGCCATTGTTTTTCTTAAATAATAAATATAAATTGTCTTTTTCATTTTCCTGAGAAGAGATTTTGATGAAAGAAAATAGAAGAAGTACACCGATTAAAAATTTAATGGCATGTATTGGTGTCATTTTTTATAAAATTAGTTCTTGTCTTTGTAATATTATCCCTTTCAGGTTGTGTTAAATTGTTTCATGCAACAGTATCTTCAAGACCAAGCCAAGCAAAAGTTTCCTATTGGGCTTGAGTATTCTGATTGTTGTCATATTCACTTAAGGCGGAAACAATTGTAGTGATATAATATTGTACCATTTGCTGATCCCCCGAATCAGGTTTCCAACTTTCCACATAATAATCATAAATATTCGGAAAAATTATTTCTTAAACTATTAAGATATCCTACTTGTGGTTGTTGCGTGATAGTATCTGGGTCTAAATCACCCCTTTGAGCTGAAGATAAGATTTTTCTAAAAATTTCTTTATGAATCATCTCATTAGCAATGGAAACTACACTACCTAAAACAGAAATATTAACTAATTGATCATTAATAAAATGAATTTCTGTTACATAATTTACAGGAGGTAACGGAATTCCATAATTTCCATCAGGTAAAGTATTATTTATTGTAAACTTTAAATGACTAATAGGGAACTCTCCATCGAACTGTTTAAGCATATTTTTGAAACCTGAGCTAGCTTCTGTAAATTTATCGTAAATACATTTTGCTTTTCCTTCCAATTGATTAATAATTTGCTCATCAAAATTAATAACTGTAATGGACGGTTTTTTCAAGAAAACAAAAGGTAGTAACTTGAAATCACTCTATAAAGTGTTAATTAATATTTTATCGTTGTTTGGGTATCAATTATACATTCATTCAAGTCTTTTTAATAAGGATTTGAATACTAAAAGCCATAATAAACGACCATAAAACATAAGGGCTGAAAAGACTGTTATAGTCATAATCATAAATTCCTTGAGCTTTTAAAAAAAACACAACAGCTATTATTACCAAGGTAACTATTGAAAAAAACATGATATAATTATTAACCTTATTATTCCCAATGTCAAATAAATATTTCAATAAATAATACAATATAATAGGAGAAATTATAAAAGGACATAAAATAATAAAAATATAAGCTCCAATTTCTTCTCCCAATAGAGGTTTAAAAAACCCTAATAGAAGAAAAAATCCTAAATAGCCTGCAAAAAATGACATGTAGGAAGCGATTACACAAAGTAAAATCCCCAAAAGAACTGGATGTCTATTATGTTTTACATTGAAAAGTCCTATTGTAACACCAAAAATTAATGGATAATATTCTAAATTTACTTTAGTAGTAAAAATGAATATAATGCAAACAAAAGCTGGGTATATTAATTTTAAAAAGGCTAATTGAGATTTCATATATCTTTTGTAAAGTCAACTATTTTATTACTCGTACTTCCGTTAAATCTTGCATAAGTAAAGTATTTTTACCTTAGTTCTTTGTCTTTAGTAGCTGATATAGTTACAGATTTTCCAGGTTTCCTTTATATTTAATTATTCTTTCTTATATAACATTGTAACTTCTTTTTGATAAATTATCAATTGTAAAGAAAGAGCCATAACGAATTGCCATGACATAAATAAATACAAATTAGTTAAAAATAATCCTGTCATTCCTAATATGCTCAAAACAATAATAGCCACCCATTTTATTACGTTGCTATACCTAGTTGTTTTTATATCAAATAATAGTTTATATGCATAAAACATTAATAGAGGAGATACTATTGATTTTGGTATTATATGAAGTTGTTTTAAATAAGTATTGGAAATTGAATTTACAAAGGCTTCATCTTTGATTATAAAAATAATTTTTCCGACTCCCATAGATAAAATTAAAACTAAAAAAGAAAAAATAATAGAGTATAATAAACTCGACGTAAAACTTTTTTCTTGTTTTGTTTTTATTAAATAAGATTATTAATACCGCAAATGTTATTATATCTTGAAAATCTATATATACTTTAGAAAAATAGATTAAGATTAAACATAGCATAGGTAATAGGCCTATTTTAATTATTAATTTATAACTCATAATCAATCACATTTAATTTGATCTATAGTTTCATTACTTGTTTAAATTAAAGTAACAGATAAGCACAAGTACTATCATTTGTACTTATCTATTTTTTGTTATAGGTTGTATTAATGTTTTAGATTATCTTATAGTTCCTTCGTTTCTAAATTTTACTTCATAGATAACCATCTGTTCAGAATTGATTTTTTCAATGATATACGTGTTAAAAATACTATTATTATACTGAGAGGACTGCCTGTATAGTACTCCATATTTCTTTTTTAACTTTTTTTCATTCCTCTTTCGCCACATATTGGCTTTTTTTTCAATGTCTTCTTCATTAGTTAATTTAAAACTCGTAAGTCGACTTAAGCATAAAGTGTCTCTTTTTAATTTTTTGTGATGAATGAAATACTTTTCATAAAGATTAAAATTTATTCCTTTTTTGTTTGCAAACTTTTTACCCAAACTAGAGTCTGCTTCCCCATTGTTTTTCTTAAATAATAAATATAAATTATCTTTTTTAATTTCCTGAGAAGAGACTTTGTTGACATAAAATAGAAAAATCAAACTGATTAAAAATTTAATTGCATGCATTGGTGTCATTTTTTAAAAATTAGTTCTTGTCTGTGTAATATTATCCCTTTCAGGTTGCGTTAAATTATTCCATGCAACAGTACCTTCAAGACCAAGCCAAGCAATAGCTTCATATTGGGCTTGCGTATGCTGATTGTTGTCATATTCTCTTAGGGCGGAAACAATTGTAGCGTTATAATAATTCATTCTTTGTAAAGTGAACTATTTTAGTATTCATACTTTCGTTAAAAGTTATACAATTAAAGGATTTTTACTTGATTTCTATATCAGTTCTTTTGTTGGCAATAGTATACTTTTATATCTTACCGACCATTTCCTCTTCCAGATAATTGTCCATTGGATAAATATATTCTTCTTTCTTTGGTGACTTTAATCCCATTTTTATAACCATTAACAAAAACAGTAACCATTCCACTATTTGTAGGGCTTAACAATACAGAACTATAATTAGAATTATTTACTTGAGACCTTTTTAATGAACCATTTGGATAATCAATACCCCAAATCCAATTATCAATACCTTCATTGCTTATTACCCAAAATTTATGGTACAAGTAGCCTCCAATAAATGCGTAATCAATATCAACTTCTATATTTGATAAGACAGGTACCGGAGAACAATCTGTTACTGATAAAACTACAGGGTTTAGAGAGGTAGCACCACCATTATAACTAACTCCAGAAACTTGGTAAAGTTCAACATTATTTGAGTTTATTAAACCTATTATGTCTACGTTTGCTTTTGTTTGAGTAATTCCAGACATAGAAGGCCAACTATCTTTTACAATCCATTCAGAATCATTTGTCCAGCCTATAATTGTAAATGCATGATATGAAAAAGGAGTATTAGGGGTGCTGTAATTTCTAAATTTCTTTGCATTAACCAAACCATTTACTTTAAGTATTACTGGACCTTCGTTTAAAATTTTAAGTTTTAAATCATCATTAGAATTGATGTTGGAAATTTGATTTACATCATTTACAGTCATAGAATTACTTACTACACTTTGACATGTTACGGGGTTATTTGGGTCTATCACAAAAGAGTTATTGACCTCAATCATATTAAAAGAGTAATTTTTTTGACCATTTGTATCATTAATACAATTTCTTACATCATTTACAAAGTGACAATTAAATTCATCATTACATTGTGGAGGAAAGGTATTGAAATTAGAATTGAGAACATTTTTGGTAGGAATCTTAAAACCGTTTTCTAATACAGATTCAAAATTATTTATTCCCCAAACTTTATAATCAATATACGCTTCTGAAAGCTGCAGAGTAGGATTATTAATACTGTTTTCTATAGCATACTTAGTCTCAATCGCTGCATTAAAAGCAAATGCTAAACATGGTCCTTGGTAAGGCTGGTTTTTAATGGAGGTAATAAAATTTTTATTCCCGTTTGTTGTTGGTGCGTTTTCCCAAGAAAAATTACAAGGAATATTTTGTCCAAACAACTGGGTTGTAAATGCTATTAATAATAAAAATGTTATTCTTTTCATGATTTTGTATCTTAAATTAACTCTATGTCTAAATATTATTGCCAACTATTGAATATGTGCAATTTCGCATATTCAACTTTTAATTAGAATTGATTTATGTTCTACTATAATTTTAAAAGCAAATAAAGTAACTATATTTAGAAGTAGTAACCAATACCTATTAGTACTAGTTTTTACCTCAGGGTTAACCCTTATACGCCTTAGTAATTACCCTTAGTTTGTTCCATGTTTCGTAATTTTATAATCTGCTCGCTAATCTTTTGTTGTACTACTTTCCCATAGCTGTCTTGTGTAACTTTCATACTTGCATGACCCAATAACTCACTAACAATCTCCATAGGGACATCATTATATAGCAGCACTGTGCTTGCAAATGTTTTCCTGGCTATATGTGTAGTTAGCTTCTTTTCTATTCCGAGAATGGCTCCTATTTCCTTCAAATATGAGTTGTATTTTTGGTTGCTTATTTTAGGGAATACGATACCTGTTTTAGGCTTGTACTTTTCTAATATAGACTCTGCTTGTGGCAATAAAGGGATAGAGAAGTTTCTTGTTGTTTTTTCTCTCTTCATAGTAATCCAAAGCATGTTGTCAAAACCTTTTTGGATATGTTTACTTTCCAATCTTGAAAGTTCATTATATGCCAAACCTGTATAACAACAGAAAATAAATAGGTCTTTTACAAGTTGCAGTCTTGGTTGTACAAATTGTTTCTTTTTAAATAACTCAAGTTCTTCAGGGGATAAAAATATAATTGCAGACTTGGTTGCTTTTGCCTTAAACAGTATAAAGGGATCTTTGTTAATATAGCCTTCAGAAATGGCCTCTTTTACAGGTCTTCTAAGGCGTTGAATTATTTTGTTAATAGTTGCTTGACCAAGATTTCTTTCTGTCTTTAAATAGTACTCAAAATCATGTAAAAATTGAAGTGTAAGCTTGTTTAATGCAACATCTTTATGGTTGTGTTTAAATGCTATGAAATCCTCTAAAAATGCTTTTACATATTCAAATTTCTTGAAGGTTGTTATTTTAATATCTATCCCAATAAGTTTTCTAATCTTAGTTAAATACTTGGAATAATAATTAAGAATTGTTTCTTCTTTTACTCTCTCTTTTCCAAAGTATAAATTACAAATATCTACTAGGTCAAATTC
This sequence comes from Tenacibaculum sp. SG-28, assembly GCF_002954385.1. Taxonomy (GTDB): domain Bacteria; phylum Bacteroidota; class Bacteroidia; order Flavobacteriales; family Flavobacteriaceae; genus Polaribacter. Next base: position 107,155 of record NZ_MQVY01000002.1, on the reverse strand, counting down.
TATATTTTGTACTTGTAGTTTAAGATAGGTGTTTTTAATATTTTGGGTAATTAAAGATAATTGCGCATTAATGTACTCACTGTTTTTATCTTTTGCTAGCACATATTGTAATTTTGCAACCCAATGTTTTGGGTTTACAAATTGTCCTGTTGAAAATTCCTTACGTTTCTTTTCGTATGTTATTCTAAAATTAATTGGACATAAGCCTCTTTTGTTTTGTTTGCTAGTTTTAATTACAAACAATATTGAAAGTTTTTTACTTTTCATTACCAATTGGTTTTAAGTTAAACAATTGGCAAACAATTCGGATGCTTATAAAACGGGTCCCTCGAAAATAAAAGTGGGTCCCGCAATGGGTCCCTTTTTACTCCAAAATAAGACAAATCTAAGCTTATAGTTAAAACATCTAGCTATTACACTAAACCTAGTGTTTATAGGTGCTAAACAAAAAAGCCTCACTAAAAGTGAAGCTTTCAAGGTGGTCCCACATGGGCTCGAACCATGGACCCCCTGATTATGAGTCAGGTGCTCTAACCAACTGAGCTATAGGACCGGTTAATTTCGGGTTGCAAAGATATAAACTTTTTTAAAATACCAAACAATTTTTATACTTTTCTATTCATTAAATTGTTTCCAAAGGCCTGTAAACCCTGCTTGGCTTCCTTAGAAATAGCAAGGTGCTCTAGGTGTTCAAATGCCTTATTGGTGTAGTATTCAATTCGTTCTGAGATATGTTTAGGGATTGCATTATCTTTAAAAATAGCCGTGACTGTTTTTACTTTTTCTGCATTATTTACAGCACTGTCATTGTAAAGTGTTAAAAGGCGCTCGCGATCTTCAGCAGAAGCAACTTCCAAGGCCTTTAAGTAAAGATAGGTTTTTTTATTTTCTATGATATCTCCTCCTACTTGTTTTCCGAAGGTTTCTTGGTTACCAAAGGTGTCTAAATAATCGTCTTGTAACTGAAAAGCGATACCTAAGTGCAAGCCATAATTGTACAAAAGACTAGCTTGCTCCTCCGAGGCATTGGCTACTATGGCACCCATTTTAAGAGCCGCACCAACCAATACGGACGTTTTAAGACCAATCATGTTGATGTATTCTTCAATAGATACATCATTTCGCGTTTCAAAATCTACATCTAGTTGTTGCCCGTCGCAAACTTCTAGGGCAGTTTTACTAAATAATTGGGCTAGCTTTTGAAAGGTAACCGGTTCGTAATTTTCAAAATATTGGTAGGCCAAAATTAGCATCGCATCTCCGGATAATATTCCAGTGTTGATGTCCCATTTTTCATGTACAGTTTTCTTTCCTCGTCGTATAGGAGCATCGTCCATAATATCATCGTGTACTAAGGTGAAATTGTGAAAAACTTCAACCGACAATGCTGCCGGAAGTGCCTTTTCATAGGTCCCAGAAAAAATATCACATGCAATTAAGGTAAGTAACGGACGTATTCTTTTCCCACCAAGTTGCATGATGTACGAAATAGGGTCGTAAAGATTTTGTGGTTCTCTGGTGAAATTTTGCTTTTCTAGGTATGCTAAAAAGTCTGATTGATATTTTAATAAGTCCAAATTTCAAATTTTTTGTAAAAATAGGTAAAGAAAAAAAGAGTGCATAGTATAATGTTAAAAAATCATTAAAACTTTGGAAACTTTTTTTGTTTCTTGGGTTTCCTGCCGTACATTTGCCACCAATTATGCGAGAAAAAATAGTAGACAAAGCAGAAGAAATGTTTTTAAGGCTCGGCTTTAAAAGCATTACTATGGACGATATTGCTAAAGAGCTCGGAGTTTCTAAAAAAACTATTTACAAATACTTTTCTAATAAAGCCGCTTTAGTAAAAACTGCAACGACAAGACTACAAGAGGAAATAGACGATACTATACGAGAAATTAAAAGTAAAAATTACAATGCTATCAAAGAAGAGTTTATTGTAAAAGCTACTTTTAAAGAGATGTTTAAAAATGCCAAGACCTCTCCGATGTATCAATTAAAAAAATACTATCCAGAAATTTATACGACCTTAAAAAATAAAGAGTTGTGTCTCTTTAAAGATTGCAATACCGACAATTTAGAAAAAGGTATTGCGCAAGGCTTATATCGCAAAGATTTACACATTGACTTGGTTAGTAATTTCTATTTTTCCTTGATTTTTGGCGTGTTTGAAAGTGATTTATACAGTCATGAAATGCAAGAGGTAATGAAAGTAGAATACGAAGTATTAGAATATCATATACGAGCTATTGCAACCGAGAAAGGAATAGAAGAGTTAGAACGACAATTACAAACCATAAACCAATTTAAGTAACTATGAAAAAATACATATACCTCGTATTTGTATGCTTTTTTACAGGGCTAATGCTCGCTCAGGAAAAGGAAATGCCGATATCATTAAATAGTGCTATTGCATACGCGATTGAAAACAATTACGACAATAAAATTGCGGAAAAGAATATCGAGGCTGCAAAGAAACAAAAATGGGAAACTACTACCATTGGGTTACCACAGATCGATGGTAAAGTAGATTACCAAAATTGGTTAAAACAACAAATAACGCTTTTACCGGCCGAAATTACAGGAGGCGATCCTGGTACCTTTATTCCAGTTCGGTTTGGAACACAGCAAACCATGAATGCTAGTGTTACTTTAACCCAGCTTATTTTTGATGGGTCGTATATCGTTGGGTTGCAATCGGCTAAAACTTATTTGAAAATTTCAGAGCAGGCTAGAGAGAAAACTGCATTAGCTACAAGAGAAGCAGTCATAAATGCGTATGGTAATGTTTTAATTACCGAGGAATCTATTAAAATCTTACAAAGCAACAGAGATATCTTGCAAAAGAACCTTTTTGAAACACAAAAGATTTACGAGAACGGTTTAACCGAATTAGAGGATGTAGAGCAGTTGCAAATTACACTGGGAACGGTAGAGAATAATTTGAACAATGCGATTCGTATGAAAGAGATTGCCTACCAAATGTTAAACGTCGCTCTGGGAAATACCATAGAACGCAAACTAATTTTAACAGACTCATTAGATAGTTTGGTGCTTGCCAATACAGATTTGAGTTTGCTTACCAAAGTATTTGATGTTGAAAACCACATCGATTATCGCATCGCTGAAAATGATAAGGAAAGTAAGCGATTACTGATGAAGTTAGAACAAAGTATGGCCTTACCTAGTCTTTCTGCTTTTGTAAACTATGGGGCCAATTCGAATGCCGATAATTTTAATTTTTTCAATACGGATCAAAAATGGTACGACTATTCTTTACTGGGTTTTAGTTTGAACATCCCTTTATTCAGTAGTTTGGGTAGAACTGCGAAAACAGCAAGAGCAAGAATTGAATTAGAGAATGCTGAAATTAAACAGCAAGAAATAGAACAACGATTGTTGTTAGGGGCAGAGGCTGCCAAAAGTGAATACCAACTCAGTATTGAAAATTACGATACCGCTAAAAAGAATCTGAGTTTAGCAGAGCGAATCGAAAAGAAACAGCAAATAAAATTCTTCGAAGGGATATCTTCAAGTTTCGATTTGCTGCAAGCACAGAATCAATTGTATTCACAACAAAATAATTACATGCAATCGATGTTAGACGTCGTTGCAAAGAAAGCCAAATTAGAGAACGCATTAAACATACCAATCAAATAATCAACGAATGAGAAAGATTACATCATTACTACTTATATGTACCATTTTAGCCTCTTGCGGAGGTAAAGAACAGTCTTTAGAGGCAGTCATTAGCTCCAAAGATTTGAAAGTAATACGTGCAAAGAAAGAAGAATTAGATAAAGAACAACAAGCAATTGTAGCGCAGATAAAACAATTAAATGAAGAAATTTCTCGTTTAGACACGAATAAAAAAGTACCATTAGTTTCTGCTATAGAGGTGTCTAACCGTTTGTTCGTGCATAGCCTAGATTTACAAGGAAATGTACAAACAAAGAAAAACGTGCTAGTGTATCCTGAGATGCCTGGTCAGTTAGTTTCTATATACGTTAAAGAAGGGCAGCGAGTAAAAAAGGGGCAAGCCTTGGCAAAAATTGATGATGGAGGATTAAACCAACAGGTAGCGCAGGCAGAAACCCAAGCGAGTTTAGCAAAAACAACCTACGATCGTCAAAAGAGACTTTGGGATCAGAAAATAGGTTCTGAGATTCAGTATTTACAAACTAAAACTAATTATGAATCGATGATGCGTACGGTGAACCAACTTAAAGATCAGCTGGGCAAGAGCATTATAAAAGCGCCTTTTTCAGGAATCGTAGACGATGTTATCAAAGAACAAGGAACTGTTGTTGCGCCTGGGCCAGGGTCTGAGGTGTTCCGTGTGGTGAATTTAAAGGATATGTATATCGAAACGGACGTTCCAGAAAGTTATATCACTTCTATCGTAAAAGGGAAAGAGGTTGCTGTTGATTTTCCCATCTTAGGAAAAAATGTCACTTCTACGGTACGCCAAGCGGGTAATTTCATTAACCCTGCAAACCGAACATTTAAAGTAGAAGTTGGTGTTCCTAACGAAGACCGTTCGATAAAACCAAACTTAACTGCGAAGTTGCGCATTAACGATTATACAAACTTGGAAGCAATTTTAATACCGCAAGGGGTAATTTCAGAGAATGCAAATGGGGAGCAATATGTATATGTAGTAGATAGTCTTAAGGATAAATTTGGTGTTGCTAAACAGGTAATTATTACCACCGGAAAAACCCAAGGCGACGTTATAGAAGTATTGGCAGGATTAAAAGCCGGTGATCAAGTTATTTCGGAGGGTGCAAGAACGGTAAAAAATAAGCAAGAAGTAAAAGTGTTAGAAATTGTACAACAAGAAAAATTAAAAACAGATGACTGAGAAGCAAAAAAACAAGTTGATAAAGAGTTTGGTTTGTCTTCTTGGGCCATCGGAAATAAAACAACGATTTATGTTCTAATGTTTTTGATTTTGGTTTTAGGGATTTCTGCTTTTGTTAGTATGCCAAGAGAAAACTTCCCTGAAGTTGTAGAGACAAAAATTTATATAAGTTCTATTTATCCGGGAAATACCGCCGAAGATGTAGAAAAGTTGCTTACCGATCCCTTAGAAGATAATTTAAAGACCGTGAGTAACGTGGTGGATTTAACTTCCACCTCACAAGAAGATTACTCTATGATTATTGTAGAGTTTGACGAGAGTATTTCTGTTGCAGAAGCCAAACAAAAGGTAAAAGATGAGGTAGACCAGCTAACCTCCGGAGAAGATTGGCCAACCTTTAATGGTGCCAAGGTTGAGCCAAATGTTTTTGAGCTTAGTATTTCTGAAGAAATGCCAATTTTAAACATCAATATTTCTGGAGATTACCCGGTAGATAAATTAAAAGAATTCGGCGAGTATCTAGAGGATGAAATCGAGAATCTTACCGAAATAAAACAAGTAGATATTCGAGGCGCAGAGGAGAAAGAGGTTGAAATAGCAGTAGATATTTATAAAATGATGGCTGCTAAAGTTAGTTTCCAAGATATTATCAATGCTGTAAATGGTGGTAATTTGACTATGTCGGCAGGTAACTTGATTGCAAGTGGTCAGCGAAGAACGATTCGTATCATTGGCGAAATCGATCAGCCGCAAGAATTGCAAAATTTCGTTGTAAAATCGGAAAGAGGAAACTCCATATATTTAAAAGATTTAGCAGTCGTAACTTTTAAGGATAAAGATAAAACTACCTATGCCAGAGAATTTGGTGCGCCAGTAGTGATGTTGGATGTTAAAAAGCGCTCGGGTAAAAATATGGTAGAGGCAGCAGAAAAGGTACAAAAAATTGTTGAAGATGCTATCGCTAATGAATTCCCTACGAATCTAAAGGTAACCATAGCCAATGATCAATCTTCCAAAACCATCGGTCAAGTAGATGATTTGGTTAACAACATCATTTTTGGGGTTATTTTGGTGGTTTTGTACTGATGTTTTTTCTTGGTTTTAAAAATGCCTTATTTGTTGGTTTTGCAATTCCGATGTCGATGTTTATGTCGCTCATGATATTGAATTGGTTGGGGTATACCATGAATACCATGATTCTTTTTGGGCTTATCATGGGGCTTGGAATGCTAGTAGATAATGGAATTGTAGTTGTAGAAAACGTGTATCGTTTAATGGATGAGGGGATGCCGAGAATCGAAGCGGCAAAAAAGGGTATTGGTGAGATTGCTTTTCCTATTATCATTTCTACCTTAACTACTGTTGCTGCTTTTGTGCCTCTCGGAATGTGGCCTGGAACTATGGGACAGTTTATGAAATATTTCCCAATTACGTTATCTGCTGTTTTAGGTTCGTCTTTATTTGTAGCTATTTTCTTCAATTCGGTTATGGTGTCACAGCTCATGAGTACAGAAGACAAGAACATGCCTTTGAAACGAATCATTACCATTTCTTCTATTGTTGGAGGAATTGGTCTATTAATTACCATATTTGGTGGTGAATTTAGAGCCTTAGGAACTATTATGGTATTTACAGCGATTATGTTGTGGGTATATCGTTTTGCTTTGAGGCCATGGGCAAATGCATTTCAAAATAAAGTTTTACCGAGATGGGAACGCTTTTACGAAAATTTATTGCACGCTGTACTAAAAGGATATCGACCAATTATTTTAACCGTTGTAACGGTAGTGTTACTGTTTGTTGCTTTTGGAGGCTTTGGAGCCTCTGTTGCAAGTCAGCGAACAAAGGTGGAGTTTTTTCCAGATAATACCCCGAATCAAATTATTGTATACATAGAATATCCACAGGGAACAGACATTGAGCGAACTAATCTCATTATGAAAGATTTAGAAGAGCGTGTCTATGCGGTTTTAAATGCCCCAGAATATGTAGATAAAGGCTATAATTTTTTGGTGGAGAGTGCTGTTTCTCAAGTAGGTTCCGGATCGGGAAACCCACAAACCGACGGTGGTTCTTCTGCTGAAATGCCGCATAGAGGGAAGATAACGGCATCCATGCGTGAGTATAAATTTCGTAGAGGAGCGGATAGTAAGGAGTTGCAGAAAAAAGTTACCGAAGTTTTAAAAGGGGTATATCCAGGGCTTGCTATTTCCGTAGAAAAAGAAGCGGTTGGTCCACCAGCAGGATATCCAATTAATATCGAACTGCAAGGTGATGACTACGCCGAACTTATTAATACGGCAGAGAGAATGCGTGATTTTTTAAATACGAAAAGTATCTCTGGTATCGATGAGTTAAAAATTGATGTGAACAAGTCTAAGCCTGTGATGCAGGTAAATGTAGATCGAGAAAAAGCTGGAGAGCTAGGTGTTGGAGCAGCGCAAGTAGGGCAGCAATTGCGTAATTCGCTTTTTGGTGCCAAAGCCGGGGTATACAAAGAAGATGGAGAAGATTACGATATCTATGTTCGTTTTAATAAAGGCGATAGGTATGACAAAAGTGCTTTGTTTAATCAAAAGATTACATTTCGAGATCCATCCAACGGACAGGTAAAAACCATACCGGTATCTACGGTAGCCAAACAAGTGAATACCTCTGGATTTAGTGCTATAAAACACGATCAAGCAAAAAGGGTGGTTACGGTATATTCTGCATTAGCACCTGGCTATACTGATGCTGGAGCTATCGTTGCAGTGATACAAAATGAAATGCTCTCTTTTCAAGATATGCCACATGGTGTAGAAGTTGATTATACTGGGCAAATTGAAGAGCAAAATAAACAAATGAATTTTTTATTGGGTGCATTTGTAGTTGGTTTAGGTTTGATCTTTTTTATTCTTATAATTCAGTTCAATTCTGTAACGAAACCAGCCATTATAATGCTGGCAATATTTTTAAGTTTGATCGGGGTATTTGGGGTCTAATTATAACTGCACAACCTTTTGTTATCATGATGACGATGATGGGTATCATTTCTTTGGCAGGAATTGTTGTTAATAATGGTGTAGTTTTATTAGATTATACACAATTGCTAATCGATAGAAAAAAAGTTGAGCAGCACATAGATGAAAAAGATTATGTAGATACCAATACTTTAAAGGAAGCTATAATCAGAGGTGGAAGAGCGCGTTTAAGGCCTGTACTACTTACCGCTATAACTACTATTTTAGGGCTTATACCTCTAGCCACTGGTTTTAACATTAATTTTTATACTTTATTTAGCGAGTTTAACCCAAACATATATGTTGGGGGAGATAATGTTATTTTTTGGGGGCCATTGGCATGGACGGTGATATATGGTTTATTTATAGCAACTTTCCTAACCTTAGTAGTGGTTCCAATATTATTTTATTTGGTTACCAAATTGCGAATGTGGTTCCATAAAATAGCGTAACTTAGTACAAATATATAAGTACAAAGCCAGTAGTGTAACTACTGGCTTTGTACGTTATAGGGTTTGGTTTGATAATTCTGTCATTATATTTCCCGTGTTGCCTATCTTTGTTTTTGAAAGTAAAAAGATAGCAGTACATCCCAAAATGCATAAAAGGAAAGTTTACACTGTAGAGGAGATCAAACAAAAATTAGAACGATATTGTATATATCAAGATCGTTGTCATAAAGATGTAGAACAGAAAATGTTTGCATACGGGCTTATTCCTGAGGCAAGAGAACACATTCTACTGCACCTTCTAGAGAATAATTTTTTGAATGAAGAACGTTTTGCTAAAAGTTTTGCTAGAGGTAAGTTTCGCATAAAGAAGTGGGGAAGGGAGCGAATATCTCGGGAACTAAAACTACGTGATATATCTGCTTATAATCTCAAAATAGCACTTAAAGAAATTGAGGAGGAAGAGTATCTGTGCACCTTACAAGCATTGTATGAAAAGAGAAATGAATCGCTATCGGAAGAAAATGAATTTAAAAGGAATAAGAAGTTATTTGATTACTTAAAATATCGTGGGTATGAGACGAATCTCATTGTAGCTGTGATAAATCAAGATTCTAAATAAAAAAAACTCCCTGCAAAGCAGAGAGTTTTTGATTTTAAATTTCAACGTAAAATTATTTTAAAACTAATTTCTTTGTTGCAGATTTTCCTTTAGATTTCATATTTAGTAAATAAATACCACTAGTGTATTTGGTCATATCTATGCTAAATGATGCAGTGTCTATGTCTTTTCTACTAAGTATCTTTTTACCTGTAATATCGTAGATTGTAAGATCCATTGGTTCTCCGTCTGGTTGCCATTGAATATTGAAAATGCTTTCTGAAGGGTTAGGTGAAACGGAAATACCATTTAATAATTCCAAGTCATTATTGGATAAAACTCCTTCGATAACTAAGTCGTCAATTACAACTCCTTCTTCGTTAGTATTTGCATCAGCAACAAAAACAAATCTAAACATTATTTCAGTCTGATTACTTAATGCTGATAAGTCATAGCTGTAATCGTGAATTGTTGCGTTAGTATCTCCTAACGGATTCTCATCTTCTCCTTCCCCTGTCCACTGCTTACCAGGTAAAACAGGTTGTCCTTGTGGAGATAGAGTTGCTGAGCTATTATACCAATTTGCATCGTTTGCAGTTCCTAGTATTGTCCAAGTATTACCTCTGTCTGTAGAGTAATCTACATACATATGATCCCAATTTTCTTCTATATCAAAGCCCATTTTAAATCGAAGTACAGGGTTAGATACATCTGTTAGATTGTAATAGTTAGTATATAAATAGCCATTGGTAGCATCTGGATGATTTCCAATAAGTTTTGTAGCATAGGCATTATTTCCTGTTGGTGTTTTTAATAATGCTTTGTTAACAGAACCTAATTCCCACATATCATTCCTAGTTAATAATAGGTCTTCAGAATTTTCAAAAGAGTTAATTTCAGTTGGATTTGAGCTGGTTTTATTTACATAAAAATTAACTTTTCCGCTATTATTAGATGCATAAGCGTCATTTTGAGTTGAAGTACTAACATTTAAATCGTGAACTCCAACATTTAGATTACCAGAAGGAATCTCAATTTCAATTTCTTGGTCTGTTGCAAGACTTCCTGTCCAAGATTCTGTTTGTACATCCCCACCATCGTAATTATATTCAATTGTAACTTGGGTAATAGTTTCTATACCTTGATTTTTTACTTTTACTTTAGGACTAATTTCTCCATTTATTAAAATAGAATTACTATCTGGATTCACTATTGATAGTAATCGTATATCTTTTTCTGGTTTTTGATATGGAATATCGGTCGAAAAAACTCCTCTTCCATAAGTTCCGGCATATAGTTTTCCATCTTCCTCATTTATGTCCATATCTGCAACCTGAGTGTTAGGTAAGTTGTTGTCAAATGTTATCCATTCTCCATTTAAGTCATCGTTAGTGTAATATACTCCAAGATTTGTACCTAGATAAACAGTATTATTACCACTTCTTGCATGATGTTTTATTACTACCTTTCCTTCGCTAGGCAGATTCCCAGTTATATTTTCAAATGTTGGTGAACTACTTTTAATATCTGTTGTTTTGAAAACAGCATTATTAGTTACAATCCAAACAACGTCAGATTCGGTATTACTTATTTCAATGGAACGTATAGTGCCATTTGAAAAAGGAACAGTGGAAAATGTTGCTCCTTTGTTTGTACTTATTGATAATCTGTTTCCACTTGAAACTAGAATAAAATCGTCATCATTTTTATCTATTTCAATGTGGTCTAAAAGACCTCCTATAACATTTGTATTTGAGACTCTTACCCAATTATTATTTTGTAACCTGTATAATTGACTATATCCCGAATATAATTCACCAGAAGAATTCATTGTTAACGGAGTAATCCATCTTCCATTTCCTTCACGTGAAGGACGGTTAATTCTAATTGGGCGTGTTAAACCGCCGTCTTGAGTTATATTTAAACTTCCTCCGTACTGTGTAAATCCGTAGTAAATATTTGGATTGTTAACATCAACAACTCCTTCCATTCCGTCACCACCATGATAGTTGTACCAGTTTGATTCTGAAAGCCCATATCCACCATTATCTTGAGCTCCTGCAGCTAATGCATCTAGTTTATTCTGAGAAACTGAAATACGATAAAATTGATGTATTGATAGGTTTTTTGATAAATCGGTGAAATTAGTTCCTTCATCCTCTGAAACGAATATACCGCCATCTGTACCCGCAAAAAATCTACCATCGATAAATCTTAAAAAATGGATATCTGCATGCGTGTAATCTGCAGTATTCGGATCATACCATTGGTTTAATTCAGAAAAATTATTTCCGCCATCGGTAGACTTCCAAATATCGAGAACACCTACATAAATAATGTCGGCATCATCAGAAGATACAGTTATAGCTAAATCATACCATGCTTGGGAACTGTTGAATATATCATCTCTTTCTGAAGTTCTTGTGAAACTTTCTCCACTATCAGTAGATTTGTAAATTCCATTAAACCTACTATTTACACCCGCACTTACTATATAAATATATTCTTCATTTGCTAAAGTTACATCCATTGTCATTCTGGTTGAATTACCTAAACCAGTAATACTTTTTTCAGTAAAGGAATTTCCTCCATTTGTTGATTTATAAAACTTTGTATCAGAAAGTGCATACCATACCGAAGGATCATTTGGTTTCATTTTTATGTCAACGATATTGGCAGCTAATTTTCTCGACCATGTATCTCCTCCGTCATTTGTTTTAAAAACACCAGCACTTGTAGCTACTATAACTGTTTCCGTAGCATCCGGATTGATATAAATTTCATTCATCGAATTAGGGTTTCCTATCATTGCCCCTGTTCTTTCCCATGAATTTCCTCCATCTTCTGATTTCCATACTCCAACTGAAAATGAATCATTTGCATCGTCATCTCCTGTAGCGATATAAATAATGTCTGAGTTGGTTGGATGAACAGCTATTCCGGATACACCAATTTGAGGAAGGTAGTCTGTAAGTGGTTTCCAGTTAAGTCCTCCGTCAATAGACTTCCATATACCTCCTGCTGGAGACCCTATGTAAATTGTATTAGAATCACTTGGGTCAACGGCAATTGCATTTATTCTTCCACCACCAGTTTGTTTGAAATTGATAGCATTGTGTGTGTTAGAGTTTTGATATGGTCCTAATGGTTTCCAATCACTAGTATTTTCATTTCTTTGCCCTAAGTTTTGTTTTGCTGTCCACGCCTTCCATAAATCTTCGGCTGTTGATAAAGTTCCATCCTCATTTTGGTAGTATGACCAATGATTTTCCCATCTTTTGAAGGGCTTGAATCCGCTACCTTTTGCTTCTCGATTAATATTTTCAAAATATTTTTCAGCGTTTGTTGTGTAATCTTTTAACGTTGTTTTGTTCTTTTTAGAAGAGTTTGAATCGTTTGTGTTTAAGGCCCAAGGCAAATTACTTTGAATTTGAGCAACTAAAGAGACAGACAACATTAAGAGGAAAAGGGTAATTGTTTTTTTCATCCTAAATTAGTTATAAGGTTTTAAATTGTTTAGTTTTGTATTTATTATAATTGGATTTAACTAAATAAAAACAGACTTAAATAGTTATACCCTACAAATTTAACGCATTTTTTTAAATACACTGTCAATTTTAACAGTGTTGTTGATATTTTGTTTGTCAAAAATGGCATTTATTTTTAAATTCACATTACTAAAAGTTTTAAAAATAGTTGTCATCTGCTGTTTTGTAGTATATGCTGATTTTGCATTTAAATCAGTTAAATCGACTAGTTTTAAAACTTCGTTTTGAAACACATTAATACGCGCTCTAAAGGCAGGAGTTTTCAGCGGTCCTTCTGGTATGCTGTCTTTTGCGTTTTTGGTAAGCGATTTTAGTTCTAAAGCATTGTCCAATGCCTCTTTTGGAGTGCTTTCTTTCCATTGATCTAAAAAATCTTTAAGGGTAAAATATTCTTCCCATGCTTCGATTTCTTTTAGATAGGAGGGTAAGATTTTTTTGTAAGTGTAAGTAGCTGAAGTCGTCATTGCATCCTTTTCTATGGGCAATAATTGTTTTTTTTGGGCATCGTTTTTACAATTGCTAAACAGTAAAATTACAAAAACAAAACAGCAGTATTTCCGCAGTATTTTAGGTATTGTTGTCATATCGGTAAAATTAGTAATTTACTACGGAAGCGCAAACTCTATCGCAATTTGTTAAAATATAAAAAACCGTATTTTATTTTTATCAATTATTTAATTTTATACTTTTGTATGCTTTTATTTTTGAATTATTGGTAATGAGTAATAGAATATTGATCCTTGGAGCTTGTGGTCAAATTGGAATTGAATTAACCGCTAGATTACGAAATATGCATGGAGCAGATAATGTAGTGGCCTCCGATATCAGAGAAGGTAGCCCTGCAATGATGCAAGCTGGTCCTTTTGAGATAATAGACGCAACATCGAAAGCACAAATTTTAGATGTATTAAAAAAGTATGATATAAAGATAGTTTACCTTATGGCGGCAATGCTATCGGCAACAGCAGAGAAGTATCCGCAGAAAGGATGGGATTTAAATATGGTTTCTTTGTTGGGGGTTTTAGATTTAGCTAAAGACAAGCACTTCGATACCCTGTTTTGGCCTAGCTCTATGGCTGTCTTTGGAAGCACTTCTCCAAAAATGAATACACCACAGCAAACAATTATGGAGCCGACCACCGTGTATGGAATAAGTAAAGTTGCTGGTGAAAATTGGTGTAATTATTTTCATTCGAGATATGGTGTAGATGTTAGAAGTATTCGATATCCTGGTATAATTAGTTGGAAAACGCTACCTGGAGGTGGCACCACAGATTATGCGGTTGATATTTATTTTGAGGCCTTGAAAGGAAATGTATTTGATTGTTTCTTAAGTGAAAATACACGTCTACCGATGATGTACATGGATGATGCCATAAATGCAACAATACAAATTATGGAAGCAGCGTCTTCTCAAATAAAAATCCGAACCTCTTACAATCTTTCTGCCATGAGTTTTACCCCACATGAAATTGCAATGGAGATTCGGAAGTATATTCCCGATTTTTCGATTTCATACAAACCAGATTATCGTCAACAAATCGCAGATTCATGGCCCACCATAATTGACGACTCGGCTGCGAGGAAAGATTGGAACTGGAAACATCATTTTGACCTTGCTAAAATGACGGAAGACATCATAGCCAATCTTAAGAAGAATACGCATTTATTGGTGTAAGGATATTTCTAAAAATAAGACTTTATAGTTGTTGAAGAAATATAAAAATCTTTTTTATGGTGACCAATATTAAGCAAATTATACAAACTAGTCTCACAAGTGCTATTAGTTATGAAGCTTATAAAAGTTTAATTCATAGTTTGTTACAGCAAAAAAAATCTACAGGAGAAGATACTGGGGAAGATTTGTATAATTATTCGGTATTGAACCAAAAAAGAATGCTCCGTTTAGATAAAACACTACAATTGGCGCCCGAAACGTTAGCTTTTTTAAAAGGTTCGATACCAATGCAAACTTGGTTGGTTTTGTCAGAAGGTTGGTGTGGTGATGCTGCACAAAACATACCAGTGCTTAACAAGTTTGCGGAAGAGAATTCCGATATAGATTTAAAAATAGTTCTCCGAGATCAACATCCGAAACTAATGCAAGAGTTTCTTACTAACGGATCCAAGTCTATTCCAAAACTAATCGCTTTGGATGCAGATTTAAATGTACTTGGAACTTGGGGTCCAAGACCCTCTTTTGCTACACAAATGGTTCAGGAATACAAAAGTAAAAATGGGCAATTAGATGCAGATTTTAAAAAAGATTTACAGATTTGGTATAATAAAGACAAAGGAAAAAATACCGAGAAAGACTTAATCGCATTACTTTCGCAATAATTCTTTGTATTTCTGCCTGCAGATTTTTGTTTTGGTATCTTTGCGTCAAAATAGATTAAGGTGTATATAGATAGCGACTTATTAGCGGATACTGCAAAAGTTTGGGTATATCCAAGTAACAGAAAGTTTTATCCCGAAGAAATAGCTGGGCTCAAAGAAAAAATTCATGACTTTATTGAAAATTGGAAAGTTGCAAATGCTAATTTTAAAGCCTCTTTTAAATTGGTTTATGATAGATTTATAGTTCTTTACGCTGCAGATAATATCGCGTTATCCAGTGCAGATATGGATGCCCAGGTTTCTTTTATTCTAGCTTTGCAAGCGGAATATCAAATAGAACTATTAGACAGGATGAATGTTTGTTTTAAGCAGGGAGCGTATGTGCAATACAAAGACATTAAAACCTTTAAAAAAATGCTTAAAAGTAAGGCAGTATCACCGAAAACCATTGTTTTTGACAATTTAATTCAAACGAAAGAAGAACTGGATCAGTTTTGGGAGATACCAATAACGGAAAGTTGGTATAATCGATTTTTGTAAGTACAGTTTTTTGCTAATTAAGACTCTAAAGCATTAATAAAACTCTCGATAGACACCGCGTTTTTTACTTCGTAATCTCCAATTTTAGTTCGTCTTAGTTCGGATAGGTGTGCCCCGGTTTCCAAAGCCTTTCCAAAATCGTTAGCAAGAGCTCTTATATATGTTCCTTTGCTACATTTAACTCTGAATGCAACTTTTGGGAAAGTGATCTTGGTTATTTCAAAGGAGCTAATGGTAACCTCTCTCGCATCGATTTTTGCAGTTTTACCCGCGCGTGCTAATTCGTATAGTCTTTTCCCATCTTTCTTGATGGCAGAGAATATTGGTGGTTTTTGCTGAATTTTACCGACAAATCTAACCGTAGCGTCATGAATCATTTTTTCTGTGATGTGATCGGTAGGAAATGTCTCGTTAATTTCGGTTTCTAAGTCATAACTTGGTGTAGTTGCTCCAAGTGTGATCTCACCAGTGTATTCTTTTTCTTGTCCTTGGTAATGTTCAATGTTTTTGGTTTCTTTTCCGGTACAAATAATTAAAAGACCGGTAGCCAAAGGGTCTAATGTTCCAGCGTGACCAACCTTAATTTTTTTAATATCGAATCTTTTGCGAATGTGCCAACGCAGTTTGTTAACTACTTGGAAAGAAGTCCATTCTAAAGGTTTGTCTAATAATAGAACCTCGCCGTTTTTAAAGTTTTCTGCTGTCATTTAAGAGAATATAGAGTATCCAATGGCGATTAGTCCAACGATAGCACAATAGAGAGAGAAATAAGAGAGTTTACTCTTCTTTACTAAGGCTATCATCCACTGACAAGCAACTAAACCAGAGATAAAGGCTGCAAAAAAACCAGCAGACAAAGGGATTAGTTCCGCACTTTGGAAATTCAAATCACCGCCTAATATGTCTTTAGCTACTTTACCAAGTATTAATGGTACTACCATTAAAAATGAAAATCTTGCGGCTTTGGTTCTATCTACACCTAATAAGACTGAGGTTGAAATTGTAGCTCCCGATCGTGATATTCCTGGTAACATTGCAATGGCTTGGGCGATACCTATGGTAGCAGCATTGGTAAAAGACACATTGTTGTTCGTGTTTTTTGCTTTGTCTGCAAGCAAGAGTAAAACTGCAGTTACCAATAGCATGCATCCAACCAATAAAATTTTTCCACCAAAAAAACTTTCTAATTCTTCTTCAAATACTAATCCAATAATAACTGCTGGAAGCATGGAAATAATTATTTTTAAAGAAAACTTACTTTCTTCATTCCACGAAAATTGAAATAATCCTTTAAAGATTTCTCCAATTTCTTTCCTGAAAATAACAATGGTACTTAGTGCTGTTGCCGCATGTAAGACTACCGTAAAAGTTAAGCTTTCCTTTGGGATTGAAGTGTCTCCAAATATAGCTTTCGCCAATTCGAGGTGACCGCTTGATGAAACAGGTAAAAATTCTGTTAACCCTTGTATTATGCCAAGGATTATTGCTTCTAATACGTCCATTCTTATTTTTTTGGGTTGGCTAAAATAGCATAAATTTCAATACCAAAACCAAGAATCACCAACGTTGGGGCAAGGCGAATTCTACGCCAACTGTAAATTTCTGGATTGAATATATTGGGGTCATCACTTCCGCCACCGGCCATCAAAATAAATCCTAGAGCGATAACAGCAAGACCAATTAACATGATGGTATAATTACGTTTTCCGAAAAGGAATTCTTGCTTTGGGTTATTTTTATTTTTCATTGTATTGCTGTTGTTATAAATCGGCGGTTTTATCGTTGAAAAAGATGTAAAACCTAATAGTATAAATCGTTAGTTTTTAGGTTTAAAAATCGTTGGGTTGCAAAGAATGTACTGATCCATGGAATAAAAAAGGCAAGTAGCAATACCCCTATGGCAACATATCCTAACGATACGTAGTCTTGTATTAATTTAAGTGTTGGAATATATTTATCTAGATAATATACAATTGCAAATATAGCCAGAAGTGCTATAACTCCTCCAAGCAGCCCAAGTTTTATACTTTGCCAAATGAATGGTTTTCGTATAAAACTTTTTGTAGCACCAACCATTTGCATCGTTTTGATATTAAATCGTTTGGAGTATATGGATAGTCGTATAGAACTGTTAATTAAGATAATGGCAATTAGCCCAAAAAAACTACTCAAAACAAGTAGCCAAAAACTTATTCTTTGGATATTTTTTGTGAGTAACTCAACTAAAGATTTATCGTAATGTACTTCCGATACGTATCCGTTTTTCAGGTATTTATCTTCTAGTATTTTCATTTTTTCAGGCATCACAAAATCAGCGTTTAAATACATGTCAATACCATCTTTTAATGGGTTGTCACCCAAGAACTTTAAAAAGTCTTCGCCAAGGTCTTGTTGGTAGTTTTTTGCGGCTTGTTCTTTTGAAATGAAAACTGTTTTTTGGTATGTACTTCTTTATCAATGGCCTTCTTAAAATTAGCTATTTGTTTATCGGATAAGTTGTCTTTTAAAAATAAAGTCATTACAACTTTTTCCTTAAAATGATTTGCTACTCTTGTAGATTTGAGTACAACTAAGCCTAAAATACCAATCATGAATAGTACTAAAGCAATACTAACAACCACCGATATATACGAAGATTGGAGTCGTCTTTTCTGGAAAGAATCGAAAGATTTACTCATGTTTATGCTGGTTTTAAGACATGGCAAGATAAAAAAACTTACAAGACATCAAGGTACCTAGTAGGCTTTTTGTAGAGTTTATTATAGGCTTTAGTTTCCTTCCGTTTTTAGTGCAATAAGAGACCTATTGAATTTCCTGACACAATTCAATCAAAACGCCGTTTGTTGATTTTGGATGGAGAAACGCTACAAGTTTATTGTCTGCTCCTTTTTTAGGTGTTTTGTTGAGAACGGTAAACCCTTCTTTTTGGAGTCTTGCTATTTCACTAACAATATCCTCAACAGCAAAAGCAATATGATGAATGCCCTCTCCTTTTTTCTCGATGAATTTGGCAATCGGACTATTTTTATCGGTGGCTTCTAAGAGTTCGATTTTGTTTGGGCCAGATTTAAAAAAAGAAGTTTTTACTCCCTCCGATGGTACTTCCTCTATTTTATAATGTGCCTCTCCAAGCAGCGAGCGGAATAGTTCGTTAGATTTTTCAAGATTTTTTACCGCAATCCCTAAATGTTCTATTTTGGTTAAATTCATGGTATAAAAGTAAATAAATGCAAAGTATAAACACGAATTTTTCGTTTCATTTTTTCTAAGAACTATCACTTGCAGCATATTCACCCATGTCTTTTGTTAATATTTCTATATTACAGTTCCAAAATGAAACAAATTACATTCATAGATTATGGGTGAAAGGTATTGCTGACAAAAGTTTATATTCATAAACCAATTATAAAATTAGTTTAAGAATAAAATAGTATATTTAAATAAACTTTAAAATGTATGTGTAACCTATTATTATGCATACTTAATTAGAAAAAGAAAACTAACCTAACCTATAATATGGAACATTCAGTTGTTATTGTAGACAACCATGTGTTGTTGTCGCAAGCAATAGAGGCAATGATTAATAGCTTTGAAAAATTCAAAGTATTGTACACGTGTAAAGACGTCGATGATTTAGCCAACAAATTTAAAATATCGGTTAAAAATATACCTGCTATTGTACTTATTGATGTAAATATGCCCTTAAAAGATGGTGTGCAGATTACGCAGTGGCTCGTAGAAAATTTTCCGAAAGTGCATGTTATGGCCATGTCTGCTGAGGACAATGACAATACGATACTGAAAATGTTAAAGGCAGGAGCTGTAGGTTATCTTCTCAAAAATGCAGAAAAGGACATTCTTCAGAGGGCATTACTGCAATTGGTTGAAAATGGTTTTTACCACAGTAAAGAGGTAACCGATTTACTGGTAAATTCCTTAACAGATACAGATTCTAATTCGCAAGTAACGTTCAAAAAAAATGAATTAAAATTCATGCGGTTTGCATGTTCAGAACTTACCTACAAAGAAATTGCTGAAAAGATGTTCTTAAGCCCCAAAACTATTGATGGCTATAGAGATAGTTTATTTACCAAATTAGAGGTTCGAAACCGTGTCGGGTTGGTAATGTATGCCATAAAAAATAAAATTTATATGCCCTAAAGTGTATTTGAGAAAAAAAATATTACCTAAATTTGCCACATGGAAGAAACGAATAGACAGCGGAAAATAGCGGGAGTTTTGCAGCAAGATTTAGTAGATGTTTTACAGAAAGCTGCACAAGATGGTATGCGTGGTGTTATAATATCCGTATCGAAAGTTTCCGTAACTCCCGATTTAGGGGTGGCAAAGGTTTTTCTAAGTATATTTCCTTCGGAGAAAAGAGATGAAATATTAGAGGGCATAAAGTCAAACAGCCCGTTGATACGTCATGAACTTGCCAAACGCACTAGAAATCAATTGCGAAGGATGCCAGAATTGTTATTCTTTGGAGATGACAGTCTAGATTATATCGAGGAAATAGATAGGTCACTCCGCGGAGAAGATGAAAATCCTATCACTAACCCTGATATTCTGCCAAAACGTAAAAAACGTTGAATACCGAGCTTTTGGTCTTGAAAAAAAAGTATACTTTTGAATACCTAAAATTCAATTGATACATTGTCCTTTCCTTTATACATAGCGAAGAGATATTTATTCTCTAAAAGTGGAACAAATGCGATTAATATTATCACATTTATTGCAATGTTTGGAGTTGTTGTAGGTTCTATGGCGTTATTTATCGTCCTTTCTGGTTTTTCAGGACTGCGAACTTTTAGTGATTCTCTCTTGAAAGTGTCCGATCCGGATCTAAAAATCACAGCAGTAAAAGGAAAGACTTTTGAAGTTTCGAAAGCTATTAAAAACGTATTGGCTCAGAACACAAATATCGCTAGCGCATCTAAGGTAATTGAAGAGCGAGTTTCTTTGCAGTATTCCGATAAAAATCAAATTGCTTTTTTGAAGGGGGTGGATAGTACTTATGTGTATACCGTTCCGGTAGATTCCTCTTTAAGTATGGGAGCTTGGTTGGATAAAAAATATACAAATACCGCTGTTATTGGAGCAGGAATTTCATATAAATTAGGTTTAGGAGCTTTTGGATACAGCGATGAGCTTGAGATTTATGTACCAAAACCAGGGACGAGATACACTGTTAATCCGGCCAAAGCTTTTCGATTGGAAAGGGTTAAAGTCGTAGGGGTTTATTACGGGTCTGAAGAGTTTCAAAATAAATACGTCTTTACTGATATAGCTTTAGCAAGAAAGCTTCTGAATTATTCTGAAAATATAGTCTCTGCCATTGAGATTAAACTTTTGGACGCCAATAATAGTGCATTGGTTCGAGATATATTGCAAGAAGAACTAGGTCCAACTTTTGAAGTGAAAACAAAAAAAGAACTCAATGCTTTGTATTATAAAGTAGTAAATACAGAAAATTTTATATCCTATTTGATTTTTACTTTAATAATTGTAATTGCATTATTTAATGTAATTGGTTCTATTATTATGATGATTATTGATAAGAAAAATAATATTAGAACGCTTTTAAATTTAGGGAGTACTGTTAAAGAAATCAAACAGATATTTGTTTACCAGGGTTTTATGATGGTTGGCTTAGGGTTGGTTTTAGGTATGCTACTAGGTGTTCTATTGGTTTTCCTGCAATTAAAATTACAACTTTTTATGATTACAGATGGTTTGCCTTATCCCGTAGAGTTGCGATGGAGCAATATTTGTATTGTGGTTGTAACGATTAGTTTGTTAGGGTATTTTGCATCCAAAATTGCAAGTTCTCGAATTTCCTTATCGTTTATAAATAAATAATTGTCAAGTTTAATGGTTTTACTGCAGGTGTTGCTAGTAGTTCCAAAGATGTTCTATGCAAATACAACTTATATTTTTTCCAGATTTCCGAATTTTTCTTTTACTATTTCAAAAGTTTCAAAAACATCTTTCGGATCATCGCAAGTCACCATTTTCAATCGGTATTCTTTGAAATGTGGTATGCCTTTAAAATAGTTCGTGTAGTGTCTTCTGGTTTCTACAACACCTAGTCGTTCTCCCTTCCAATCAATAGCCATCTCTAAATGACGACGAGCCATTTCTGCTCTTTCTAGTATAGTTGGTTTCGCAAGATGTTCTCCTGTTTTGAAAAAATGTTTGACCTCATTGAAAAACCAAGGATATCCAATAGAAGCTCTACCAATCATACAGCCATCAAGCCCATACTTATCGCGCATCTCCATAGCTCGCTCTGGAGAATCCACATCGCCATTACCAAAAACAGGAATGTGCATTCTTGGATTGTTTTTCACAGCTGCTATCGGTTCCCAATTGGCATTACCTTTATACATTTGTGCTCTGGTTCTCCCGTGTATGGAGATCGCTTTACAGCCAACATCTTGTAGTCGTTCGGCTACTTCTACAATGCGAATAGATTCATGGTCCCAACCTAATCTTGTTTTTACAGTAATTGGTAAACTAGTGTGTTTAACCATGGCCTCTGTAAGTTTTACCATTAAATCAATATCCTTTAATATCCCAGCACCAGCTCCTTTAGAGACCACTTTTTTTACCGGGCAACCGAAATTAATGTCAATGATATCGGGGTTTGTTTTCTCGACAATTTCAACAGAACGAAGCATGGCATCTAGGTTGGCTCCAAATATTTGAATCCCGACGGGTCTTTCTTTTTCATAGATATCTAATTTCATTACGCTTTTTGCAGCATCGCGAATCAAACCTTCTGAAGAGATGAATTCGGTGTAGACTAAATCTGCCCCCTTTTCCTTACACAATGCCCTAAAAGGAGGATCGCTTACATCTTCCATGGGAGCTAAGAGTAAAGGGAAATCTGGTAATTCTATTTTGTCAATCTTAACCACGATTATTATTTTTTGCAAAAATAGCTTTTATTTTTTATATCCAAAAGGCTTTCGTTTTGCAAGTGTTTTTTAGTGCAATAACTTAATTTCTATGCTAGGTACAACAATAAGTGGTGTGATAAAGGTTAAAAAACCCTAACGATATTAAAACCAAATGCAATGTCACCTTCAGTTTTGCTTATGTATCCCGTTTCATTAGCAGATTGACCATTGGTGAACAGAAGTTGAAATACGTGGCCTCCAGTTTCGATATCGACACCAAACGTATATGGGTCGGTGTAAATAGATTCTTTGTCTCTATTGAAGTTATGTACGTATTCTGCATTCAAACTAACTCGTTTACTAATTTTGTAGCGACCACCAAATCCCAAGGCAAATTGGTTGTGGTTTGGCACAATGGTAGCGTTAAGGTCTTGTAAGTTTTCTCTAATATAGGTAGGTGCAATTTCTAAGGAAAGGTTTTTTGAAACCCTTCGTGAGGCTAGTAATTGAACTGCATAACTATAGCGATCTGCATTTTTTAAATCTGGATAGGTTATTTCGGATATTGAGGAGTTGATGTTAATAGAAGTAAAACCAACCAAATTTACAGGGAATTTTTCCGATTGCTTTGCAAGCTTAAATTTAGAAGCAAGAGAATAGGTTTTTTCAAAGGATTCACGACTTATTATAAATTCAATATTTTTCCAAAAGCTATAATGTAATTCTATTTTTGTGTTAGCATTATCCAAACCGAAAAAAGTGTCAAAACCGTCTTTAAGTGGTCCGAATCGATGAGAAACAAACAAATATAAATCTCCTTGTTCAGCAATTTTAGTAGATTGTAAATTCCCTATTTTTAGTGTTTTAAATGCTGGTAAATCAAATTTTGTATTGTTGTCGATAGCCAAGCTATCTATCTCTTTAAGTAAATCATCTTGCGCGGAGCAAATAGAAACACAATACAAAAAAGCACAAATGTGCAGTATTACTTTTTTATAGGTCATATAAAAATACATTGGTTAAGCTTCAGTTCTTGTAAAAGGTCGTCATAACCAACAACAAAACCTTTAATTTTTATTTTATCGTTTACTTTTTTTACGGTGACCGTATTTTTATCCAATTGACAAAACACAAATCCATCCACAATAATACCTTCCTTTAAAATGGCAGTGATCTTGCCTTCAATAAGAATTGTTTTATTGTTCCAGAAGTAAGGGTCAAGCACTAATTTATCTTTTACTTTTTGACTTGTTCCTTTATAGGATGGTGTGCTTTCTTTAACCGTTGATGGCGGTCTTAAGATTTGATTTATAATTAAAAATCCTGCCACTAGTACACTAGCGGTAATGATCCATAACCACTTATATTTTTTCAGATAATTCATAGTTTATAGTAATTGTTACCTCCTCAGAGACTTTTTTTCTTACAATTTTAGGGATTTTTATACTGAAATCGGAGGTTTTAACTGTAAAGGTCCCTTCGATGGAGATGGTGTTTTTTTTTCTGCTAACTGCCACGGGAAAACTTACTTTTTTTTCAATGTTTTTAATAGTAAGTACTCCATCTAATGTTTGTGAATTTTCTGTAGCACTATTTTCACTATTAAAATTACTCAATTTTCCCCTGAAAATTGCCTTTGGATATTCGTTCGACTCCATATAATTCTCATTAAAATGCTCCTGCATTAAAGCAACTCTAAAGGCAAAACTTCCAACAAATAGTTGTGCGGCAATCTCCCCGGTATTCGTTAGAATAACTGTAGTACTATTGGTGGTAGCTTCAATTGGTTCTATTGCATCCAAGGATGCTTTGAATTCAGTAACTCCTGTTCTGGTATAGAATTTTTGTGAAAATAAAGTTTGCGATAGTAGTAAAAATAGCAGGACGTGTTTCATAATATATTAATTTTCTAAATAGCCATCATCTCTCCATTCGTTGATTAGAGTTACAATAGCGTTGTTTTTTCCCGAAGGTGGCATTGGATCTGAACTACTGTTTATTCGTGCGATTAAATTTCCATTTTCAGCGGCATTTCTTACTTGGGTGTAATTTGTTAAAGGAAGACCAGCAGATGGTGCTGTGGCATCATGACATGCAGAGGTTGCACAACTATTGTTGATAACTGTTCTAACATCCTTATTATAAGTTGTGGTTGAGGATGTTGGAGGTGGAGGAGGAGTCGCTGCTTCTGCTTCAATCTCCGATGTGGAACACTGTGCAAATATTAATATCAATCCAAAGAGCAATAACGATATGTGTAAATCTTTCATTTGTTTGTTGTTTTTGTTTGGCTTTTTGGTCGTAAAACATGCATTTTTATTACAGACACGGTCTTTAGGTTGCTGATTTAACAATTACTAAAATAGGGTAAATTTGTATTGGATTGGTATTAATTTTAAGAAAAAATAAAAAGTTATCGATTTCATTAATTTCTACATAGATGGAGTATTGTTAAAAAAGTTGGATGCCTAGTTTATTTTAAAGGGTTGTTTGTAAATTTCCTTTGTTTTAAATGTGAAAAATGAACGCCTCCTCCCAGAGTTCTTTTTTTTTATGCTATTCTATACTTTTATTTGTTAACCCTTTTAAATAACGTATCTTTGTCGGTCATCAGTAGTTAGATATAGGATACATGAAGAATATTAGGAATTTTTGCATTATTGCACATATTGATCACGGTAAAAGTACCTTGGCGGATCGTTTGTTGGACTACACAGGAGCTGTAACCGAACGCGAAAAGCAAGATCAATTGTTAGATAACATGGATTTAGAAAGAGAGCGTGGTATAACGATTAAATCTCATGCCATTCAGATGGATTATACCCAAGATGGAGAATCGTATATTTTAAACTTAATTGATACTCCCGGTCACGTAGATTTTTCTTACGAAGTTTCCCGCTCTATAGCAGCATGCGAAGGAGCACTTTTAATCGTAGATGCAGCGCAAAGTATACAAGCGCAAACCATTTCCAACTTGTATCTTGCCTTAGAGAACGATTTGGAAATTATACCGGTATTAAATAAAGTAGATCTTCCAAGTGCAAATCCAGAAGAAGTTACCGATGATATTGTGGATTTGTTAGGTTGTGCTCCTGAAGATGTAATTCCTGCAAGTGGTAAAACAGGTTTTGGTGTTGATAAAATTTTAGAAGCAATCATCGAAAGAATTCCGGCGCCTAGTGGAAACCCAGAAGCACCGCTAAAAGCCTTGATATTTGATAGTGTTTACAATTCCTATAGGGGTATAGAAACTTACTTTAGAGTAATTGATGGATCTATCAAAAAAACCAGCAAATAAAGTTTGTTGCCACCGGAAAGCAATACGGTGCGGATGAAGTTGGTACTTTGAAACTCAGTCAGGTTGTTAAAAAGGAAATAACAACTGGTGACGTTGGGTACCTTATAACGGGGATTAAAGCCGCCAAAGAGGTTAAAGTAGGAGATACCATAACAGATTTTGCCAATCCTACAACAGACGTTATTGAAGGTTTTGAAGATGTTAAGCCAATGGTTTTTGCCGGTATTTACCCAGTGGATACCGAAGACTACGAAGAGTTGCGAAACTCTATGGAAAAGTTGCAATTAAATGATGCATCGTTGGTGTTTCAGCCAGAGAGTTCTGCAGCCTTAGGATTCGGATTTCGTTGTGGATTTTTAGGAATGCTGCACATGGAAATCATTCAAGAGCGTTTGGAGCGTGAGTTCAATATGACGGTTATTACTACAGTACCGAATGTGTCTTACCATGCTTTTACTAAAAAAATCCAGAGGATATTGTAATAGTAAACAATCCTTCAGATTTACCAGATCCTTCGCGATTAGATAGAGTAGAAGAGCCCTTTATCAAAGCTTCTATTATTACCAAATCTGATTTTGTCGGTCAAGTAATGAGTTTGTGTATTGAAAAAAGAGGTCAGATAATAAATCAAACCTATCTAACACCAGAGCGAGTAGAATTAATTTTTGAAATGCCTTTAGCCGAAATAGTTTTTGATTTTTACGATAGATTGAAAACTGTGTCTAAAGGATACGCCTCTTTTGATTACCATCCTATAGGAATGAAAAAATCGAAGTTAGTTCGTGTGGATATGTTGTTAAATGGTCAGCCAGTTGATGCACTTTCCGCATTGTTACATGCAGATAACGCTTATACTATTGGGAAAAGAATTTGCGAAAAATTAAAAGAATTAATTCCACGTCAGCAATTTGATATTCCAATTCAGGCCGCTATTGGAGCAAAAATCATAGCTCGTGAAACCGTTAAGGCATTGCGAAAGGATGTTACTGCGAAATGTTATGGTGGTGACATCTCCAGAAAACGTAAACTACTAGAAAAACAGAAGAAAGGTAAGAAAAGAATGCGCCAAGTTGGAAATGTGGAGATTCCGCAACAAGCATTTATGGCTGTGCTCAAACTAAATGATTAAAGCATATAATTCGAATATAAGTTATCTTTCGGTATAGCATATAAAACAAAAATGCCTGCAATTTCTGCAGGCATTTTGTTTTTGTACAGTTCTCGTTACTCTCTATTGGCAGCCATCAAGCGAAGGCCCCAATAAAATAACATCGCTAAAGAGCCCAAAGCGGCTACTAAATAAGTTCTGGCAGCCCATTTTAAGGCGTCCTTAGATCCTGCTAATTCCTGTCGTGTAACCATATGTTTATTTTCCAGCCAAGCCAAAGCGCGGTTACTTGCATCGTATTCTACTGGCAGGGTGATAAAACTAAATAAGGTACCCAAGGCCATAAAAGCTAATCCTGCATACCCAATTGTCATTCCGATTTGAGGAGTAGCTGAACCAAGAGCAATCGTTATACCACCAATAATCATCCACATTGAGAATCGCGAGGATATGCTAACTACAGGTACGAGTTTTGATCTCATTTCAAGCCATTTATAAGCTTTTGCGTGTTGTACAGCATGTCCTACTTCGTGCGCAGCGACCGCAGCTGCAGAGGCATTTCTTTCGTTGTATACTGCCTCGCTCAAATTTACCGTTTTGTTTTTTGGATTGTAATGATCGGTTAACCGTCCAGGAGTAGAGATTACCTGAACATCATAGATGCCGTGGTCTTGCAACATTTTTGTTGCTATTTCAGCACCACTCATTCCATTTTGTAGATGTATTTTTGAATATTGTGCAAACTTTCTTTTTAAAGTATTGCTAACCGTCCAGCTAAAAAGGGAAATAATCCCCATTAATACATAAAATCCTAACATATTTTATAAGTTTAAATTCTTTATCAATTTTGTTTGATAAATTTACAGCATAAATTATTCCATAATATAAGAACTAATACTTAGATGTCAAAATGACAAGTAAACCCAAAATACTCATCGTATACACAGGAGGTACCATTGGTATGGTAAAAGACTACAAAACAAAAGCATTAAAAGCCTTTGATTTTGATCAAATCTTGCACAAAATTCCTGAACTGCAGCAGCTTAATTGTATTATCGATACGATTTCTTTTAAGAATCCTATTGATTCTTCCGATATGAATATTGCTTACTATATTCAAATAGCTGAAATAATTGCAGATAAATACAATGATTTTGATGGTTTTGTTGTTTTAACTGGTTCGGATACCATGTCATATGTTTCCTCTGCTATTAGTTTTATGTTTGAAAATTTACAGAAACCAGTAATTTTTACAGGTTCACAATTACCAATTGGAGATTTACGAACAGATGCCAAAGAAAACCTAATTACTTCTATTGAAATTGCTTCGGCCCAAAATAATGGGGAGCCAATTATTCAAGAGGTAGGTTTGTATTTTGAATACAAATTGTACCGAGCTAACCGAACCACAAAAATAAGTGCAGAGCATTTTCAGGCATTTTCTTCGATGAACTATCCGCCATTAGCAGAAAGTGGTGTGCATTTGAATTTTAATCATGCTATCCTCACTGCTAATACGAAAAAGGAAAATAAGCTTATTTTTAGAAAAAGACTGTGTAGTAACATTGTAATTCTTAAGCTTTTCCCAGGGATTACAGAAGCAGTAATTGCTAATTACTTAAATATCAAAGGATTAAAAGGAATTGTGCTAGAAACCTATGGTGCAGGTAATGCTCCAACGAGCGAATGGTTTCTGAAAATTATAGAAAAATTCATTGCCAATGGCGTTTACATTGTAAATGTTACCCAATGTTCCGGTGGTAGTGTTATGCCCGGACATTATGAAACGAGCACCAGGTTAAAGGATATTGGAATTGTTAACGGAAAAGACATTACTACAGAGTCTGCAGTTGCTAAAATGATGTATCTTTTAGGAGAGAACTTGGCAAAAGAAGAGTTTAAAACATATTTTGAAATGCCCTTACGTGGCGAAATTAGCGCATAAGGTTCTATTTTTTGTAGTATGCGTTGATTTAATTCCCTGAAATTCTTATTGAAAGCTTTTTTTAAGGTAGTTGGGCTATAAAACCATTATTTTTTTTTAGGATCCAACATTTTTTTGTTACTTGGCACTCTGAAATGATAAATTGCGAATAGATTGGGGTAATCCATAACTTATTTGTGTTTTTATATACGTTTCATAGTAAAATTTGTATTTTTATCACGTTAACTATTTAAATTAATTATAACAAAATGAAGAAAGTAGTAAATGTCCTGACTATTGCAGGATTTATGTTTTTAGGGGCTATTCAATCAACATACGCTCAGGCTGAAGAAGCAGCTGCTGCAGAACAAACTTTTCACCAAGTATTAAAGCAGCGTTTTATTGAAGGAGATCCACAATTTATGGGGATTGTATTGGTGGCTTTAATTTTAGGTTTGGCGATTGCGATCGAAAGAATCATTTATCTTAATATGGCTACTACGAACACTAAAAAATTAGTTGCTAGTGTAGATGAGGCGTTAAGTTCAGGTGGTGTTGAGGCTGCAAAAGAAGTATGTAGAAATACAAAAGGACCAGTTGCTTCTATCTTCTATCAAGGATTAGAAAGAAGTGAAGAAGGAATTGATGCTGCAGAAAAAGCAGTTGTTGGTTACGGAGGTGTTCAAATGGGATTATTAGAAAAGAACGTTTCATGGTTATCATTATTTATCGCTCTTGCTCCAATGCTTGGGTTCATGGGTACAGTAATTGGTATGATTGATGCATTTGATAGAATTGCAGTTGCAAACGATATCTCTCCAGCGGTAGTTGCAGGTGGTATTAAAATTGCACTTTTAACAACAGTATTTGGTCTTATTGTTGCCATTATTCTTCAAATATTTTACAACTACATCATTTCTAAAATTGATAGTATAGTAAATAACATGGAAGATGCTTCAATTTCTTTAATTGACTTATTAGCTAAGTATAAAAAATAATAATCGAGTATGAACAATAAAATATTAACCTTACTGGTTGCATTGATTTCTATCATTGGAATAGGAATGTATATCAATGTATCCGTAATAGACGAAGAAAACGTGGAGGCAATTTCAAATGCAGTCTCACCGTTAGTTGGATATTCTCTCTGGCTATTTATTGGTGTAGTTGCAGTTGCAATTCTTGCCTCGCTATGGGGATTATTCAAAAACCCAGCAGCGTTAAAGAAAACATTATTAGGTCTTTTAGTACTAGGTGTGTTATTTGTAGTTAGTTATTTTGCCTCTTCAGATGGTCAAGTAATGGGTGCAGATAATAATGTGCTTGCAGAACAAGGAAGCGTTTCTAAATGGGTAGGAACCGGAATTACATATAGTATTATTCTAGGAGCTTTTGCCAGTGTGTTTTTTGTTTGGGATATATTAAAAGGAATAGTAAAATCGTAATAGAATATGGCAAGAAGAGAAAACCCAGAAATTAATGCAGGTTCAATGGCAGATATTGCTTTCTTGCTACTTATCTTTTTCCTTGTAACAACAACAATGGATGTCGATTCCGGTATTCCAAAGAAATTGTCGGAAAAAACAACGGATATTCCTCCAAAGATTAAAGAAAAAAACATTTTTCCTGTACTTATTAATCGAAATAACGAACTTTTTGTAGAAGGTGATGTTATGGAGTTGAAAGACTTGAAAGACGCAGCTCTTAAATTTATTGATAACGGGGGCGGTCTTGGGAATCCTATTGGAGGAGAAGGTGAAGCAGCAAGTTGTGACTACTGTAAAGGAGATAAAAATCCTGATTCTTCCGATCACCCTAATAAAGCAGTAATATCTGTAGAAAGTGATCGAGGTACAGAATATGGAACCTATGTTGCCGTTCAGAATGAGTTGTTAAAAGCTTATGCCGAGCTTCGTAATCGTCTTTGTATGGAAAAATATAACATAAGTTTTCCAGAGCTTGAAAAAGCGTTTAAAGAAAGCTCCAACAAAGACTTAGATTTAAAAGCCAAGGTAAAGTATATCAAAGATAGGTATCCTCAAGTGTTAACCGACATTGAGTCAGCAGACGTTCAATAACTAAAAAAACTAGAATATGTCTAAATTTAAAAAGAAGAAAAAAGGTTTACCAGCAGTTTCAACTGCATCTTTACCAGATATTGTTTTTATGTTATTGTTCTTTTTTATGGTAACTACTGTAATGCGAGAATCAGACTTACAGATTGAATCTCCAAGACTTCCAAGTTCTACAGAAGTAAAAAAGTTAGAGCGTAAGAGTTTGGTAAGTACAATCTACGTTGGAAAAGCAAAAGATGGTAAGTACGGTAACAGCTATAATAGAATACAGTTAAATGATAAAATCGCGGAACCTTCTGATATTCCAGCTTTTATTTTCTTAGAAAGAGATAATGTATCGGAAGCAGAGGTCCCATTTATGACTACTTCTATTAAAGCAGACAAGGAATCAAGTTATGGTACCCTTGCAGATATACGTGAAAAATTAAGAGATGTTAACGCTCTTAAATTAAGTTTATCTGTAAATAAAGGTGGTGCTATTGATAAGTAGACTTAGTACAGATTTTAAAGTATACAAAGTGCAATCGGTTAAGATTGCACTTTTTTTGTAATTTTATTTTTTATATTAATAGTGTCCTTCTCGTTTTTCTTGTCTATTTTTAAGGATAATTTTGTCTGTTTATTATGGCTAAAAAATACATAGCAATACTTTTTATTTTTACAGCTTCTTTTGTTTGGGCGCAACAAGATTCCCTAAAGATAGGAGATCCTTACCTCGAAGATCAATTGTATTTTGATATTAGTTATAACGTATTATACGATCAGCCAGAACTAGCAGGTAGCAGTAGTTTTTCTTATGGTATTTCACTTGGGTATCTGCGAGATATACCTTTAAAAACTAGTGGTACTTTTGCACTCGCAATCGGTCTGGGGTATGGGTATGATTCGTTTAATCACCTTCTACAACCGCTAGAATCTACTTCTTATAAGCAATTTCAAGTTGCCGACGGAAATGTTACCAATAATAAGTTTAATACCCATACTATTGAAATTCCATTTCAAATAAGAATCCGTAATTCCGATGCTAATCGCTATTCCTTCTGGCGTTTCTATTTAGGAATGAAACAAAGTTATTCCATTCGAAATTCATTTCGTTTTAGCACACCTGAAAACGATGCATCCTATTCCAATATTTCCTCGTATAATAAGTGGCAAACAGGGCTCACGGTCTCAGCAGGGTATAGTACTTTTAACTTGTATTTCTACTATGGTTTAACTCCCATTCTAAACAATGCAATACTTACGGATGGTACTTCTATAGATACTAAAATGTATAAAATTGGGCTTAGCTTTTATTTTTTATAGATAGTATGCTAAAGCAATAAATTGTGAGATAAAACCTAAAAAAAATCCGATGTATATCTCTTTTGGGCTATGTGCTTGTAAATACAGTCGGGATGCACCAAGGATACCAGCCAACAGTATAAAAATTATACTTAGCGGTAGTGTATTTATTCCGTGAATATGACCAAAAATTAAAAAGTAGCTTGATGCGCCACCAATGGATAGTAAATGCAAGCTTGATTTTATGCGTAATGCAAAAAGTAAATAGGTTAGAATTAGGCAATATCAATGCCGTAAAATAAAAATGTTAAATCGTTGAAAACTGTAATTTTTTCGAACAATTGGCCGAGTAAATAAAATAATAGCACCATAAAAAATAGTGGTATTTTTCGTTCTCTAATACTAAATACGCGGTAGGAGTCTATGTATCCAATACTTTTTAAAAATATCAGCAATAAGAGAGGAATCACATAAGTTGCTATAAATACAATCGTTAGTATAGTAAGCTTTTGCTCTTGTTGTAATGTAGCAGGTGTAAGAAGTAAATAACAAATAACGCCTATGGTAGGCATTACTATTGGGTGTAATATTGTAGATATAAATTTCTGGAAACGCACTATATTTCTTTTCTTAATCTTGCCACTGGTATCTCTAGTTGTTCTCTATATTTTGCCACTGTTCTTCTAGCGATTGGATATCCCTTGTCCTTTAAAATCTTTGCTAGTTTTTCATCGGTAAGCGGTTTTCTTTTTTCTTCTTCAGCAATTACATTTTGCAAGATAGTTTTGATTTCTCTAGTAGAAACATCCTCTCCTTGGTCATTTTTCATCGATTCTGAAAAGAATTCTTTTATTAATTTTGTTCCATAAGGCGTTGAAACATATTTGCTATTTGCTACTCTAGACACTGTAGAAACATCCATATTTATCCTATCAGCAATGTCTTTTAAGATCATTGGTTTTAACTTTCGTTCGTCTCCTGTTAGGAAATACTCTTCCTGGTATTTCATTATTTCATTCATGGTAACCAGTAAGGTTTGTTGTCGTTGTTTTATGGCGTCAATAAACCATTTTGCAGCATCTAATTTTTGTTTTATAAAGAGTACTGCATCTTTTTGTGATTTACTTTTATCCTTAGAATCAGAATAGCTCTGAAGCATATTATTATATGCTTTAGATACGTGTAATTCAGGAGCATTTCTAGAGTTTAACGTTAGCTCTAAATTTCCTTCCACAATACGGATGTTAAAATCAGGAACAATTTGTTCTACAATTTTTGTGTTACCCGCATAGGAATTACCAGGTTTTGGGTTCAATTTGCTAATTTCTGCGATGACTTCCTTTAATTCTTCCTCAGAAATTTTATATTTTTCAATTAATTTACTGTAGTGTTTCTTTACGAAGTGGTCAAAAGATTCCTCTAATATTTTTATGGCAAGTGAGACACTTTTTTTGCTCGGTTTATTTTTAAGCTGTATGATTAAACAATCTTGTAAGTTCAAAGCACCAACCCCAACAGGATCTAATTTTTGTACAATATCAGTAAGTACATGGGCTACTTTTTCTTCAGTTGTAAACGTATTTTGGGTAAACGCTAAGTCATCCACTAAATCAATTATTTCTCTTCGTATGTACCCGCTATCATCGATACTACCTACTAAAAATTCTGCAATTACTCGCTCCTCTTCATCCATTCTGTAGGTGTTTAACTGATTTTTTAACGATTGATGAAATGTGGTTCCTGCTGCATATGGTACTTGCTTCTCCTCATCATCTTGCGAATAGTTGTTTGCTTGTGTTTTATAGCTAGGGTATTCGTCATCACTTAAATACTCATCAATATTGATGTCTTCGGAATCAATTTTTTCATTTCCAGTATCGTCATAATCAATATCATTTTCAATACTATCTTCTTTGTTAATGTTTTCTTCCTTACCAGTATCTAATGCAGGATTTTCCTCAATTTCTTGCTTTAATCTTTCCTCGAAAGCCTGCGTTGGTAGTTGAATAAGCTTCATCAGCTGAATTTGTTGAGGAGACAGCTTTTGTAGTAATTTTTGATGTAAACTTTGTTTTAGCATATCTACAAAGATATGAATTTGACTAAAATAAAAACGCCATTCTTTTTGGAATGACGTTTTTACGAAATGCATAAATTATTTTATATTAGAATGCAGCATTTTGTGGTGTTCTTGGAAAAGGTATTACATCCCTTATGTTACTCATACCTGTTGTAAAGAGTACCAATCGTTCAAATCCTAATCCAAAACCTGAATGCACAGCAGTTCCAAATTTTCTAGTGTCTAAATACCACCATAATTCCTCTTCTGCAATCCCTAATGCAGCCATTTTTTCTTGTAAAACATCCAAGCGTTCCTCTCGCTGTGATCCACCTACCATTTCTCCAATACCGGGAAATAAGACGTCCATAGCACGAACTGTTTTACCATCTTCATTCAAACGCATGTAAAATGCCTTGATATTTGCAGGGTAATCAAATAGTATCACAGGGCATTTAAAATGCTTTTCTACAAGGTATCTCTCGTGTTCTGATTGTAAATCTACTCCCCATGCATCAACCGGATACTTAAATTTCTTCTTTTTATTTGGTTTCGAATTGCGCAAGATATCTATAGCTTCGGTGTATGAAACTCTCTTAAAATTATTATCTACCACAAAATGTAGCTTTTCCAACAAGCGCATCTCGCTTCGTTCTGCTTGGGGCTTTGATTTATCTTCCTGAACTAATCGCTGCTCTAAAAATTGCAAATCGTCTTTGCAGTTGTCTAAAACATATTGCAGTACCGATTTAATAAAATCTTCGGATAAATCCATGTTCGCATCTAAATCATTAAACGCAACCTCTGGCTCGATCATCCAAAATTCAGCAAGGTGTCTTGTGGTATTTGAGTTTTCTGCTCTAAAAGTAGGTCCGAAGGTATATACTTTCCCTAGTCCCATTGCATAGGTTTCTGCTTCTAATTGTCCAGAAACCGTAAGATTGGTCTCCTTTCCAAAAAAATCTTTGGTATAATCCACTTCTCCAGCTTCATCAAGTGGAGCCTCATTGGCTTTAAAATTGGTTACTCGAAACATTTCACCGGCACCCTCTGCATCCGAACCAGTAATAATCGGAGTATTTACATAATAGAAGCCATTATTTTGAAAGTACTGGTGTACCGCAAATGATAAAGCAGATCGAACACGCATGATAGCACTGAATGTGTTTGTTCTAATACGCAAATGCGCTTGTTCTCGTAACTTTTCTAAGGTATGTCGTTTTGGTTGTAAAATAGTTTTGGATACTTCGTCAGGGTCGGCATCTCCTAAAATAGAAATAGTATCTACCTGAACCTCTACTTTTTGTCCTTTTCCAGCACTCTCTACAAGCGTACCTTGTATACTTACTGCAGCACCGGTTGTGATTCGTTTTAAAAGATTTTCCTCTGTGTTTTCGAAATCAACCACACATTGTATGTTGTGAATTGTAGAACCATCGTTTAACGCTATAAAACGATTGCTTCTAAAAGTTCTTACCCATCCTTTTACATGGATTTCTTGCAAAAATTTATCCGACTCTAAGAGTTCTTTTACACTACTTCTATTCATTGTTTCTTAAATCTTGTATAAAAAGCAAATATACTTTTTTGCTACTAATTGAGCAATCTCGATAGGTATTATAAATAAAATGAAATTATAAGACTTTTCTATTTTATTTATCACTGTCTTTTGGTGGAAGAATCTTAAATTTTGATTCTTTTAAAACTTTTTTATTGGCTATTTTCTTTTCAAAGGTAAGCAGTAAAGAAGGGAGTAATACAAGATTGGATACCATTGCTAAAAGTAGCGTGACAGATACTAATCCACCAAGTGCAATCGTACCTCCAAAACTAGAAACCGTAAATACTAAAAAGCCAAAGAATAACACAATGGAGGTGTAAAACATACTAACCCCTGTTTCTCGAAGAGCAGCATATACGGCTGGTTTTATTTTCCAGTTGTTCGCCAGAAGCTCCTGTCTGTATTTTGCTAAAAAATGGATGGTATCGTCTACGGAGATACCGAAAGCAATACTAAAAACTAATATAGTAGACGGCTTAATAGGAATATCAAAGAATCCCATTAAACCTGCCGTAATTAGAAGTGGCAGCATGTTAGGTACTAAAGATATTAAAATCATTTGTGGTGATCTAAACATCCACGCCATGAATATCGAAATTAAAAATATTGCTAAGGACAAGGAAATCACCAAATTCTTAATTAGATAATTAGTGCCTTTTAAAAATACCAAGGCTTTACCAGTCATAGACACTTTAAATCGGTCATCTGGAAATTGTTTTTTAATAACGGCTTGTAATCGTTCTTGAATGATATCCATTTTATCGGTACCAATATCTTTCATAAACGTTGTTATTCTCGCATATCTACCGGATGCATCTACAAAATTATCTAGCATTCCTGCATTGCTGTCAGAATTTTTAGTGTAGGCGAAGATATAATTCCTCTCCTGACTTGTTGGTAATTGATAGTATTTTGGATTACCATTGTAGAAAGCTTGTTTCGAGTATTTAACCAAATTCGTTATGGAAATTGGTTTCGAGAGTTCAGGAAAAGTTTCAATTATTTCATTTATTTTTTCCATTTTTTTCAGGGTAGATAATTTCATAACCCCTTTGTCTGTTTTAGTATCTACTAAATTTCTAACGGCATAATACCGCCGAATTCTCGCTCGAAAAACTTGATGTCTTTATAGAATTCTTTACTTTTAGGCATGTCTTCTATCAAACTTCCAGAGACTCTAATTTGATAAAGACCAATCATACTAAAAATAATCACAATCACGGTAGTAATGTAAATACTGATTCTCTTGTTCCGTACGGTTTGTTCCATCCAATTAACCACATCTTCCATCCATCTTTTTTCAAGATGACTCAAGTGTTTTTTTTCTGGAAGTGGCATAAAACTATACAGATTGGTATAATTAAAAGGGCCAGTATAAATATGCTAATAATATTTACCGATGCAAGAATACCGAATTCACGAAGCAGTTGGCTTTTTACAAAAACAAAGGTTGCAAATCCCGAAGCCGTAGTTATGTTGGTCATCAGCGTTGCATTTCCTATTTTCGAGATTACTCGCTGTAAGGACTTTGCTTGATTTCCGTGTTTTTTAACTTCTTGTTGGTATTTGTTAATTAGGAATACTGCGTTTGGAACCCCAATTACGATTATTAGTGGGGGAATTAAGGCCGAAAGAATAGTTATTTCGTATCGAAATAAACCGATGAAACCAAACGCCCAAATAACGCCGATTCCTACTACTAACAAGGTAATAAATGTAGCTCTAAACGATCGGAAAAAGAAGAAGAAAATAATGGCAGTAATCAAAAGAGCACCAATTACAAAAATCCCCATCTCTTTGGTAATATTCAAAGAATTAAGTGTTCGAATATACGGCATTCCGGATACCCGAACATTTACCTGATATTTGTTTTCAAATTTCTCAATAGTGGGTATAAGAACTTCCGTAATAAAGTCTGCTCGTTCTGGTGCATTGATAATTTCCTTATTGAGGTAAATTGCAGTTTGAAGTACTCCATTATCATTATACAAAAGGTTTTCATAAAACGGTAGTCTTTCAAATAGTTCCTTTTTTATCTCCTCTACTTCTTCCTTACTAGTTGGTGTGTTTTTAAATAAGGGTTCTAGTTTAAACTTTCGAGCTTTCCGGTCGGCTTTTAATTGTTTTACATCTGCAATAGATAAGGTAAAATCTACTTCCGGAATACTGTCAAATGATTTGGATAGTTCGTTCCATGCATTAAATTTTTCAGGAGTAAAAATAGAACTGTCTTTTACTCCTAAAAGAATCAAGTTTCCTTCTTCTCCAAAAACCTTGAGGAATTCGTTGTATTCAATATTTACTTCATGATCGGCAGGTAATAAATTTGCTTCTGTATACGAAAAGCGCATGTACTTCATTTGAGTAACCAATAACCCTGTAATTACAGCTATGAAAAGTAAAACTAAATATCGGTTTCGAAGTATGAAACCAGCAATCTTGGTCCAAAAAGTCATTCAAAAAAAGTTTTCGCAAAGTTATGTAAATGCTTGGTATAAAAACAAAAAAAGAGTGTATAAAACACTCTTCAGAATTATTTAAAATAATTTTCTCTAAATGGTCATTATCTCTTTTTCCTTAACGGCTAGTTTTT
This sequence comes from Tenacibaculum sp. SG-28, assembly GCF_002954385.1. GTDB lineage: Bacteria > Bacteroidota > Bacteroidia > Flavobacteriales > Flavobacteriaceae > Polaribacter. The sequence goes on along the minus strand of NZ_MQVY01000002.1, from coordinate 69,001 downwards.
CATCAATCGATTTTACAAATTGATCCGTTAAAGCCTGAACTTCTTCTTCGGCTGTTTTTTTCATGTCGTCGGAAAATTCGGTTTTTTTAATGTCGTTATTCGCTTCTTTACGCGCATTTCTTATCCCTACTTTTGCATGTTCAGCCTCCGACTTTGACTGCTTTACTAACTCTTTTCTTCGTTCCTCTGTTAAGGCGGGAACATTGATGATGATGGTATCACCATTGTTCATTGGATTAAATCCTAGATTAGCTAACATAATTGCTTTTTCTATTTCTTGTAACATGTTCTTTTCCCAGGGTTGGATAGAAATAGTTCTTGCATCCGGTGTATTTACGTTGGCTACTTGTCCTAAAGGAGTAGCCGCGCCATAATAATCTACCTGAACGTTCGCTAGCATCGCTGGAGATGCTTTTCCTGCTCTGATACTTCTTAATTCTTTACTTAAGTGATCTATTGCCTTTTCCATTGCCTCTTTGGCAGAGTCTAAAATAAAATCAATCTCTTCGTTCATTGTGTAGTAATTTAAATCCTCTTTGTTTGTATGGAGGTTATTATTCGTCTTTTATTGGTTATTTACAACAGTTCCTATCTGTTCTCCCGATAGTAATTTTAATAAATTACCTGTTTTGTTCATGTCGAACACAATAATTGGAAGTTCATTTTCTTCACTTAGGGTAAAGGCGGTCATATCCATGACTTTTAACCCTTTTTCAATAACATCTTTAAAGGTAATGGAATGGAACTTAGTTGCATTTTTATCTTTTTCAGGGTCAGAGGTATATATACCATCTACCCTTGTTCCTTTTAATATAGCGTCGGCATTGATTTCAATCGCTCTTAAAACAGCAGCAGTGTCTGTCGTAAAATATGGATTTCCTGTTCCTGCACCAAAAATTACCACTCGTCCTTTTTCTAGATGACGATTTGCTTTCCTTTTGATATACGGTTCTGCTATTTCCTTTATTTCTATTGCGGTTTGTAACCTCGTTTGTAGTCCTTCGTCTTCTAAAGCACTTTGTAAGGCCAAACCATTAATACAAGTGGCTAACATTCCCATATGATCACCTTGAACGCGGTCCATACCATTTAATTCACCAGCAACTCCTCTAAAAATATTTCCACCACCAATTACGATTGCAACTTCTATGTTTTTAGCGACCACCTCTTTAATTTCTTGGGCGTATTCTTTGAGTCTTTGCGGATCAATTCCGTATTGACGCTCTCCCATTAGTGCCTCCCCGCTTAATTTTAATAGTATTCTTTTATATTTCATAATCATTTTGAAAGTTGAGCAAAATTAAGGATTTTTTTTATTTTTTTTGGAAACAAAAAAGCCATCTAAAAATTAGACGGCTTTATTTTTTGTTATGGTTCAATTTATCCAAGAGTAACTCTTACGAAATTTGTAACATCAACATCCCCATATGTTGCGATATATTGGGCTACAGTTTTCTTTTCGTCTTTGATGAATTTTTGATCCAATAAAGCTTGTTCCTGATCTAAAGTAGTATTGTCAGAAATAAATCTTTCCATTTTACCTGGTAAAATTTTATCCCAAATTTTTTCAGGTTTACCTTCTGCTTTTAATTGCTCTTTAGCATTTGCTTCTGCTTGTGCAATAGCTTCCTCTGTCAATTGCAGTCTAGAAACAAATTGCGGTACATTTTTAAGAGTTTTTCCTAAACGAACCAACTCTTCATTATCTTTTACGATAGCAGCAATTCTCGCTTCTGTTTCTGCATTTACATAAGCAGGGTCAAAGTCTTTATACGAAAGTGTAGTTGCTCCCATAGAAGCAGCTTGCATTGCTAGATCTTTTGTTAAAGTAGCAGCGTTTTCTACTGGTTTAGATAAACCTACCATAGCGGCAATCTTACCAACGTGTGTGTATGCACCAACGTAAGGAGCTTCAATTCTTTCAAAAGCAGTGATATCGATTTTTTCTCCAATTACACCAGTTTGCTCAATTAACTTCTCTGCAACAGTCATACCTCCAAAATCAGCAGCTAAAAACTCTTCTTTAGTAGCACAGTTAAAAGCGATATCTACGAATTCAGCAGCCAATTGCTTATACGTATCATTTTTTGCTACGAAATCTGTTTCACATGCTAATACAATTGCAACTCCGTAAGTGTTGTCTTCACTAATTTTAGTAATAGCTACACCTTCCGTTGACTCACGATCTGCTCTTTTAGCAGCTATTTTTTGTCCTTTTTTACGTAAAATTTCTATTGCCTTATCAAAATCACCTTCCGCTTCTACTAATGCTTTTTTACAATCCATCATACCAGCTCCGGTAGTATCTCTAAGTTTTTTTACGTCTGCAGCGCTTATTTTTACTGACATTTCTATCGTTGTTTTATTGTTGTAATTATTTTATTGTACAAGGTAAAAAAATGTAAAGGTTTCTTTATTAAGAAACCTTTACATTATAATTATTTTGTTTCCTCTTCTGTTGAGGTAGCAGCTTCTGTTTTTCCTTCAGCAGCAGCTTCTTTTTCTGCTTTTGCTTTTTCTTTATCTGCTTTTCTTTCTGTTAATCCTTCAGAAATAGATGCTGTGATATACGATAATACTTTATCGATAGACTTTGATGCATCATCATTTGCAGGAATTACAAAGTCAATTGGTCTTGGATCTGAATTAGTATCCACCATCGCAAAAATTGGAATGTTTAATTTCTGTGCTTCTGCAACAGCAATGTGCTCTTTCTTTACATCAATTACAAATAATGCACCTGGTAAACGTGTCATGTCTGAGATAGAACCTAAATTCTTTTCTAGTTTTTCACGTTGACGGTTAATTTGTAATTTTTCTCTTTTCGATAAAGCATCAAAAGATCCATCTTGTTTCATTCTATCAATAGAAGCCATCTTTTTAACAGCTTTACGGATAGTAACAAAATTTGTTAGCATTCCACCTGGCCATCTCTCTGTAATGTATGGCATATTAACGGCTTTAGCTTTTTCTGCTACGATATCTTTTGCTTGCTTTTTGTTGCAACAAATAATACTTTACGACCAGAATTCGCAATTTTTTGTAACGCTTTTGCTGCCTCGTCGATTTTAGCAGATGTTTTATACAAATCGATGATGTGAACACCATTACGCTCTGTATAGATATATGGAGCCATGTTTGGGTTCCATTTTCTTGTTAAGTGACCAAAGTGTACGCCACTTTCTAGTAATTCTTGAATGTTTGCCATTTTAAAAATGTGTTTACGTTCTGTTTTCGCAATATTTCAGTAGGTATTACACATCTGAAATATTTAGATACTAAACTGTTATTATACTTAAATATTGAAAATAACAGTTCTGATAAACGATTAACGTTTAGAGAACTGGAATTTCTTACGTGCTTTCTTCTGACCGAATTTCTTACGCTCTACCATTCTTGGATCACGAGTTAATAGTCCTTCTGGTTTCAAGACAGCTTTGTTTTCTTCATTTATTGCAACTAATGCTCTAGTAATACCTAAGCGAATCGCTTCTGCTTGACCAGTAACACCACCTCCAAATACATTAACTTTGATATCGTATGACTCTAAGTTTTCTGTTAACATTAAAGGTTGTTGCACTTTGTATTGTAAAGTTGGAGTAGTAAAATAATTTTTAAACTCTCTTTTGTTAATCGTGATGTTTCCACTTCCCTGTGCAACATAAACACGAGCAACTGCTGTTTTTCTTCTACCTATTTTGTGTACAGTTTCCATTATTTAAGATCGTTAAGGTTAATAGCTTTTGGGTTTTGAGCGTTTTGCATGTGCTCAGAACCTGCATAAACAAATAAATTTCTGAATAAAGCGCTTCCTAATTTGTTTTTAGGTAACATTCCTTTTACTGCCTTTTCGATAAGTCTTGTAGGATCTTTCTCAAACATTTCTGTTGCAGTAAGCGATCTTTGTCCTCCTGGATAACCGGTGTGACGGATATATGATTTATCAGTCCACTTTTTACCTGTTAAATTAATTTTTTCAGCGTTGATGATTACAACGTTGTCTCCACAATCTACGTGAGGTGTGAAGTTTGGTTTGTGTTTACCTCTTATAAGTTTTGCAACTTTAGAAGCTAAACGACCCAATGTTTGTCCGTCCGCATCCACTAAAACCCACTCTTTGTTTACGGTAGCTTTGTTAGCCGATACTGTTTTGTAACTTAATGTGTTCATAATTACACGATTAGTTTTTGTCTATGAATTAATATTTATATTTCCTTTTAAAAAAGGACTGCAAAAGTACAATTATTTATTTTAGTAACAAATAGTTACACGTTTATTTTACTTTTAAAACACTAATTTTTATTGGTTGTATTCGGTATATTTAATAGCGTGAAAAAAAAAGGAGACTGTTTGTATAGTCTCCTCTTCGTTTTCTTAGTAAAATTCTCCTTACTCTACTTTTTGATCTAATAAATCAAAAATTGGTTTAAACGTGGTAGAATGATGATTTTTGTTCTTCGGTTTTTAGATTTATTTGCCGGAGTATCGTTAGCTGCGATTGGAACATAGCTACTTCTACCTGCAGCAATTAGTCTATTTGGTGCAACTTGGTATTTGTTTTGTAATTCACGTACAATTGCAGTTGAACGCTTAACACTTAGGTCCCAATTGTCTTTTAAGCTTGATTTGCTCTTAACTGGTGTATTGTCTGTATGTCCTTCTACCATTACATCCATTTCAGGTTGTCCATTAACTACTGTAGCAACTTTTTCAAGTACTTTAGACGCTTTGTCATTGATCGTGTAACTACCACTTTTAAATAATAATTTATCCGATATAGAAATAAAAACCACAGTTTTTTCAACATTTACCTCAATATCCTCATCGTCTATTCCTTGTTGTAATTCTTTTTTCAGGTGGAATGCCACTAGTAAATTTAGAGAGTCTTTTTTTGAGGCAGCTGCTCTAATTTTGTTAATGTATTTATCTTTCTTTCCAAGCTGCGCTAAAGACTCTTTAATATTGTCATTAGCTCCTTGTGTCAATACAGTCAGGTCGCCAACTTGTTTTAAGGTTTCTTGTTTATCTCTTCGTAAATCTTCTACAGTACTAGCCAATATTGCAGATTTTTCTTCATAGCGTTCCTTTTCTACCAAGCACTTAGTTAAATTAGCTTTCGTGTCTACTAACTCTTGTTTAGTTTGGTTGTGTTTTGCTTGTAAGGCTTCTAACTCTTTGGTAGACCCACAGGAAGCAACTAGTACAGATAATGCAAATAATAAAACGACTTTCTTCATAATTTAAAATTTATTCTTATTAGAATTCACTCACAAAGTTAAAAAAATGAAGGTACAAAAATTATAATTAACATTCTTTTATGAGGATGGAATGTTATTTTTGTTCCTTAAAAGTCTTAAAATGAAATCTAAATTACTTTTTTACCTCGGTTGTATTTGTTTGATTTGTGTGGTAGCATGTAAAAAATCGTCGCCTACAGATCCTACCACAAAATTAGCAGGAGTTGTTTTTGGTACTACGTATTCCATTAAATATGTAGCAGATACCGACTATAAAACTTCTATTGATAGTTTATTTCAAATTACCAATGCTTCGTTATCTACGTATATTGCCGATTCTGATATTTCACGGATTAATGCGGGAGATACCACTGTGGTAGTGGATAATTTGTTTTTAGAGGTGTTTCAGAAGTCAAAACGAATATACAAAGAGACTTCAGGTTATTTTGATCCAACGGTTTGTAATCTGGTAAATGCATGGGGTTTCGGTTATAAGAAGGAACAACAAGATTTAGACAGTGCACAAGTAAAAACATTAATGGCACATGTAGGCTTTGATAAAATCGTAGTTAACGATAGAAAATTACGGAAAGAAGATGCAGCGGTATGTCTAGACTTTAACTCAATTGCGAAAGGTTATGGAATCGATGTTGTTGGGAGGTTTTTGGAGTCGAAGGGGATCGTGAATTATTTGGTAGAGATAGGTGGCGAAATTAGAGCAAGAGGCGTTAAATTTAATGGTGAATTATGGAAAGTAGGCATTGATAACCCTAATACAGATGGTTCTCGATCGTTTTCTAAATTAGTTACACTAGATAACCAATCTATGGCAAGTTCTGGTAATTATCGAAAATTTAGGATTGGCGCAAATGGTAAAAAGTACGTACACACCATAAACCCTAAAACTGGTTTTGCTGTTGAGAGTAATTTGTTAAGTGCGACTGTTTTTGCCCCAGGAGATTGTGCTGATGTAGATGCATATGCCACTGCTTTCATGGCGATGGGCTTCGAAAAAACAAAGTTGTTTTTAGCAAAATTTCCCGAATTACGAGTTGTTTTATTATACGTAAACCAAGAGGGATCTATTCAAGAATATACTAATTATTAAACTTTACGACATACCGGTAATATCTCTCCTTGCATTAGCGCATATTTGGTGACGAGTTCTTTAGGGATAGTCTCCGTGTATTTAATCGCCTCAACCAAAAATTTATGGGCTCGTAGTTTGTCAAAATAATCCATGCCATATACGCGAACGTGATCGTATTGTCCGAAGATTTTTGCACGCTCTTTCGGATCTGTAATGCTGTTATCTTCAAAAGTAACCGCTCTGTGGATGTCTTGTGGTATTTGAAATATGCCCCAACCACCTGTTTTCATGACCCGATACAACTCATTCATGGCCTTGCATCATCTGGGATATGTTCTAAAACATGATTACATAAAATAACATCAAATTCATTATCTTGAAAAGGTAAGTTGCAAATATCTGCTTTGACGTCTGCGATTGGAGATTCAATATCTGCGGTAGTATACGCTAGATTTTTTTGTGATTTAAAGCGGCTGTAAAAGCATTGCTCTGGTGCAATATGTAATACCTTTAATGAATTTTCTGTTTCAAAAAAACTAGTTTCATTCTTCAGATACAACCATAGTAAACGATGCCTTTCTAGGGAGAGTGTAGATGGGGATAGGGCATTTTCTCTTTGTGTACCGTAGCCATAAGGAAGTAATTTTTTAAAGGACTTGCCATCAATGGGATCGGTATAAGTATCGCCTTTTAACCACCAAGAAATTACGGGACGTATTAGGTAGCTAATTTTAATTAGCCAGGGTCTTGGAATGGTGTTTAAAATAACTTTAAAAAATGACATCTTTAGACTTGGAAGGGAATTTGACGAAATTCGTCTTCTTCATTGCTTTCAATTCCTAGTGCTTCGTATATGTATGCAAATGTCGATAGTAGTTCTGGTTTACCATCTACGATAGCAACGTCGTGTTCAAAATGCGCACTTGGTTTGTTGTCTAACGTGGTAATAGTCCAACCGTCTTTGTGCTGCAAAATTTTATGTGTTCCCATATTGGTCATCGGCTCGATGGCAACTACCATACCCTCTACAAATTTTTTTCCGCGACCTCTTCTTCCGTAGTTAGGCATTTCTGGGTCTTCATGCATGGTTTTTCCAATTCCATGGCCTACCAATTCTCTAACGACACCGTAGCCGTTTTTTTCCGTGAAGTTTTGGATCGCAAAACCAACATCACCAACCCGATTTCCTACCTTTAACTCGCGAATCCCCACGTATAAACTCTCTTTGGTGATGTCTAAAAGTTTTTGGGTTTCAGAGGTAATTTCTCCAACGGCAAATGTATAAGCATGGTCTCCGTAAAAATCATTTTTAATAGCTCCGCAATCGATAGAAATAATATCTCCCTCTTGCAAAGGTGTATTATTTGGAATACCGTGTACCACTTGGTCATTAGGCTCATACACAGCGTGTTTGGAAAGTCATACAGGCCTAAAAAACCTGGGATAGCACCTTGTTCTCTGATAAATTCTTCAGCAAGTTTATCTAGGAACAATGTAGTCACACCTGGTTTAACTTCTTTAGCAAGCATTCCAAGTGTTTTGGAAACTACCAAAGCACTTTCTCGCATTAATTCGATTTCCTCTTTTGTTTTAGGCTTGATCATGTTAAAAATATTGAGGCGCAAAATTACAATTATTTTTCGTAAGAATGCTTGTATGGTACTCCTGAAACTATTTTTAGAATATCGTTTTCAATGGTAGAGCCATCATTTGGGTGCTCTACAAAACGTCCTATTTCCTTCCCGTCCTTATAGAATATAAACGTCGGTACTCTAAGAATGTTATAACCTTTTTCAAGATCATTTGCTTTTTTAGCTCTATCAACAGCAATTAATTCTAAATTTTTATAATTAAAACCAGCGCTGTCAAAGATTTTGTAAAAATTTGGTATTTCACGTTGGCTATCGCCGCACCAAGTTCCCATAAATCCCTTTACAGTTACTCCATTGGTATTTTCTTTAATACTGGCAACGGTTTTCGAATCTATTTCGTAATAACTGTAGAAATCATTAAACCATTCGCTACCATAGGGCTCTTCTTGGAAATTTTTCTTGGATACAAACCCAACCAAGTCTCCGTCTTCATTTTTTATGGCGGCTGTTTTTGTAACAGAGGCACATGCGGAAAGCATAACTATGCTTAAAAGTAAAAGAATGTTTTTATTCATTGTGTTAAGTTTAAATCAAAGAGTGTTGTGTCATTTCTTTTGGCTGTTCTACTCCCATTAGTCGTAAAATAGTAGGTGCGATATCTCCTAGTACCCCATTTTTTATTTTTTGTAGCTCTTTGTCAATTAAAATCATTGGAACTGGGTTTGTAGTGTGGGCAGTATGCGGGCTACCGTCTGGGTTTAGCATAGTTTCGCAATTTCCATGATCTGCAATTAAAATTGTAGTGTAATCGTTTTCTAGTGCTGTAGTGATTACTTCCTCTACACATTTATCTACTGCTTCACATGCTTTTACAGCTGCTTCAAATACTCCGGTGTGTCCTACCATATCACCGTTGGCAAAATTCAAGCATACAAAATCAACAGTATTATTTTGAAGTTCTGGGAGAATAGCATCTTTGATTTCGTATGCACTCATTTCCGGTTGTAAATCATAGGTTGCAACTTTAGGGGAAGGACAAAGCAATCTTTTTTCACCCTTAAATTCTGCTTCTCTTCCTCCTGAGAAAAAAACGTCACGTGCGGATATTTTTCGGTTTCAGCGATTCGAATTTGTGTCTTTCCTGCGCGCTCTAGAACTTCTCCCAAGGTATTTTCAATATTTTTAGTGTCGTAGATAACTTGGATATCTTTAAATGTAGCATCGTAATTGGTCATTGTGACAAAATACAACGGTAATTTTTTCATTTTGTTTTCCGGAAAATCCTTTTGACTTAGAGCCTCAGTTAGTTGTCTACCTCTATCTGTTCTGAAATTAAAAAAGATTACTACATCTTCCGGATGAATTGTTGCAACTGCTTCCTGTGAATCCTCTACCATAATAATTGGTTTTAAGAATTCATCGGTTATGTTGTTGTCATAACTCTCCTGAATACTTTGCGCAGCATTTTGAGAATACTTTCCTTTACCACGGACAATTGCGTCGTATGCAATTGCAATTCTCTCCCAGCGATTATCTCTATCCATTGCAAAGTACCTTCCTGTTATAGAGGCTAACTTTCCAACGCTGTGTTTCATATGGTTTTGAATGTCTGTGATAAAGTGTTTTCCAGATTTTGGATCACAGTCACGGCCATCCGTAAAGGCATGCAAATAAACATTGGAAAGGCCGTAATTGTCTGCGGCATCCAAGAGAGCTTTTAAGTGCTCGCTATGCGAATGTATTCCACCGTCGGAGACAAGGCCCAAAAAATGAACGTTCTTGCCATTAGATTTGGCATAAGCAAAGGCATTTAGCAATTCCTTTTCTTTTGCTAAGGTGCCTTCCTGAATAGCCTTGTTGATTTTTGCTAAATTTTGATACACAATTCTTCCACCTCCTAGGTTCATATGTCCTACTTCAGAATTCCCCATTTGTCCGTGCGGGAGTCCTACATGTTCCCCGTCAGTTCTTAAGGTAGCATGTGGGAATGTATCGTATAAGCTATTTATAAACGGGGTGTGTGCATTGTAAATTGCAGAAACTTTTGGGTTCTGAGTAATTCCCCAGCCATCCAAAATCATTAATATTACTTTTTTATTCATTAGTGCGAATTGAAAGGTAAATGTACTAAAGTTTTTTTGTCTTGTCTTAAAAAACAACGAAACCGATTACGGGTTGTTGAATACTGCTTTTTAAGTTAAAAGTATTTTTAATGTATAGGAAGACTTATAGCCATTTATACATAGCAAGTTGCGACCCCTTGTGGTTGTGATTCTTAGTAAAAAGTTAGATTTTTTAATTTTAAAGTTATCTTACAACCAGTGGCTCAGAATAACGTTATTTTTAAAAGAGTTCTGTTAGTTTGTATAAAATCCAATGAAATAAATCAAAAGAAATAAAAATACAGTATATAAAATCAACTTTATAAAAGAGTTTCGTCGGTATTCCTTTTGAAGTTTCTTGCGTATTTTTTTAATTGCGCAGGAGAAGCATTTTTTTCTGTTAAAACTGAACCCTCCTAAGAATCTGTAGATCCGAGTTCTTTGATTTTTTTAAGTGTGTTATATCTTTCTCTTTGTGAATTTTTTACTTTTTTGTTTATTTCTGACGCTGGTCCGAATCCAAAACGCCTACTTTTCTTACTGTCTTTTCAAACTATATTGTTTCTTGCAATTACCTGTTTTCATTGGTATTTTCTGATTGCCTCTTTTATTTTTTCAATTCTATTTTCTGGATCTGGATGTGTACTCTGGAATTCCGGAATTCTATTCGGTCCGGCAGCAGCTTTAAGTATTTTCATTACATCGATAAAGTAGTTGGGATCGTATCCAGCTTCTAGCATTAATCGAACTCCTAATTCATCACTTTCTAATTCGTCTCCTCGTCCGTTTTTAAGCAAAGTTTGTTGTCCAATATTATTGGCTAATTGCCCTAAATCTGCACCAACTGAGGCACCCATGGTTAAGAGTTTCCAAAAGTTAGCTTCGGTAATTCGTTCGTTAGAATGCTTTCCTAAAACATGCCCAATTTCATGGCCTAAAACACCTGCTAACATATTTTCATTTAGGGTGCCGTCGCTGTGTGTAAGTCTTGAGAACAATGCATACGTAATGAAAACTTGACCACCAGGTAGGGCAAAAGCGTTAATGGTATTTTGATCTTTCAACAGATGAAAGTCGTATTGATAGCCAGATTCACGTGCTATGGTTTTGTTTACTAAACTATGACCTATTTGATCTACTATATTTTGGTAAGATTCATTCGGATATAACCCCCCGTGTTGTTGCACCATAACTGGTGTTTGTTGCAAGCCAATTGCCATCTCTTGCGTGGGTGATAAGCTTATGGATTGTTTTTTTCCGGTGTAGGGGTTTTCCGTTTGTTGACTACATTTCTTAAGGTAGGCAAAAACAACAATCGCAAAACCTATTAATAAACGGATTTTTAGATTTCCTCTTCTCATATTCTTTCAAAGTTTTTTAAGCTTAACAAAAATAAGAAATTATATTTTTTGTTAATCTTCATTTTTTTTTAACCCTATAAAAGAAGTAACTTTACAGTGCTAAAATATCATTTTATGGACTCGAATTTTGAATGGAATGCGGTGACTAAGAAACTGCCAAAACATTTGCATAAATTTATTGTAAAGCAACCGTATGATGAATACACTTCCCAAAACCAAGCAGTTTGGCGCTACGTAATGCGAATGAATGTCGATTATTTAAGTAAAGTAGCACATAAATCGTATCTAAAAGGTTTGGATAAAACAGGTATTTCTGTGGAAAAAATTCCTCACATGGCAGGAATGAATCGAATCTTAAAAGATATCGGTTGGGCAGCTGTCTCTGTAGACGGCTTTATTCCTCCAAACGCGTTTATGGAGTTCCAAGCTTACAATGTACTAGTTATTGCCTCTGATATGAGAACGATAAAACACATAGAATACACCCCAGCTCCAGATATAATTCACGAGGCAGCTGGGCATGCTCCAATTATAGCAAACCCCGAATACGCGGAATATTTGCGTCGCTTTGGAGAGATAGGTTCTAAAGCAATTTCATCTGCTAAAGATTATGAAATGTACGAGGCAGTGCGGCTATTGTCAATCCTAAAGGAGGACCCAAATTCTGATGCTAAAGCTATTAAAGAAGCGCAAGAAAAAGTAGAGTATTTACAAAATAATCTTGGAGCATTGTCAGAGATGGCTCAAATTCGTAACCTGCACTGGTGGACAGTAGAATACGGTTTAATAGGTACGCTGCAAAATCCAAAGATATACGGAGCAGGTTTGCTTTCCTCAATAGGAGAGAGTGCGTGGTGTATGCAGGATACGGTTAAAAAAGAATCGTACAGCGTCGCTGCAGCTTCGGTGAGTTTTGATATTACAAAACCACAGCCTCAGTTATTTGTAACTCCAGATTTTGCACATTTAAGTTTAGTTTTGGAACAGTATGCCAATACAATGGGGCTCCGTACTGGTGGTTTATCTGGGATTCAAAAGCTAATTGATTCCAACAATTTAGGGACTATTGTATTTAGCACTGGAATTCAAGTTTCCGGTGTTTTTACCAATGTAATTTCGGATGCTAAAAATCGCCCAATTTATGTGCAAACCCAAGGCGGTACTGCCTTGTCATGTAGAGATAAGGAGCTCATAGGACACGGGGTGCGTTACCATGCTGAAGGTTTCGGAAGTCCAATTGGTAAATTAAAGGGTATAAATATTCCAATCGAAGATATGAGCCCTAGAGATTTAGAAGCGTATGGCATATATGAAGGTAAAAGAGTGTCTCTAACTTTTGAAGGTGGTGTACTTGTGGAAGGGGAAGTGATTACCGGAACACGTGACTTATGGGGTAAGATTCTTCTCATATCGTTTAAAGATTGTAAAGTTACCCTTGGTGATCAGGTACTTTTTCATCCAGATTGGGGTATATATGATATGGCTGTGGGTGTGACAGTACAATCTGCATATGCAGGTCCTGCGGATAACAATTCCTTTGAAGATATTGGAAAGGTTTCCGAAACAAAAACACATAAAATTACCTACGATGCGAGGGAGAAAAGTTTGTATAAATTATACCAATCTGTAAGAGAAAAAAGAGAGAGTGGTACTATTTCAGAATCTTTTATTCAAGAAGTTTTCGCCGTGTTGCAAGTAGATTTTAAAAACGATTGGTTGCTGCCTTTAGAATTATTAGAAGTGGCGGTAGAAAAAAAGTATGCCGTTCAAGATGCACTTACCAAATACTTAAAAACATTACAAAGTAACAAAACTTACAAAACATTAATAGAAAACGGATTACATTTGTTGGGTAATTTTCAAAAAGCCTAAGATGGGATTGTTTAATTTATTTAGAACTAAAAATATGGATAATAAAATTAAAGAGTATTTAGAAAAAGGAGCTGTTATTTTAGATGTCAGAACACTAGAGGAGTGGAATGAAGGGCATTCTGAAGGCGCAAAACATATCGTACTAAATACTATACCAGCAAGAGTATTTGAGGTTAAAGAATGGAACAAGTCTGTGATAACCGTTTGTAGGAGCGGAGGTAGAAGCGGACAGGCAGCCGATTTTCTCAGTGGTCATGGGATAGATGTTATCAATGGTGGGCCTTGGCAAAACGTAGATAAGTTCTTGTAAAAAGAAAGGTACTTAAAATAACATATGAGGAAACGCTTGTTGTAGTGTTTCCTTTTTTTGTGCCAATTTTTTAAGGAATAATTGGTGTTTTTCGGATGCAGGATTGAAAGGCTTGTGTGCTAGTCCTTTTTGAATTGCAGCGACTGTTTCCATAGTTTTTTGTGCATCGGTATCTATCCACACTTCTGAAAATTTTTCCCAAATGTAATTTATTGCCGTAGTGTTGGGATGAATCATATCCTCCTTGTAAAAACGATAGTCTCTTAATTCATCCATCATAATTTCAAACGATGGAAAGTAGGACGCATCCCGTTTGTTTTTTATGAATTGGTGTACAGCATTTATTAAATGCGATTTACTTTGCTGATTTTCTATAAAGCCATCTTTTATATGTCTTATGGGGGAAACGGTTAAAATAAAACGGGTGGAAGAATTTAATCCTTTACAAAGAGTGTAAATATTTTGGAGACTTTGTCGTATTTCTTCAACAGATAAAAGTTCTTTTGTAAACATTTTCTGAGGAACCTTGTGGCAGTTTGCGACAATAGCTTTGGTTTCAATATTACGATATACCCATGCAGTTCCGAGCGTTATAACGACAACGTCTGCACTTTTAATCGTTTTCCGTGTTTGTTCTAAAGTAGTGTTCAATCGCTTTACATGAACTTCTTTTTCGGGGTTACTCAGCGAAGAATGTGCCGCAAAACAATGCCATCGTTCATTGAGAAAGAAAACCTCTTTTTCTGTATACGTTCTCTTTTCAATACTTTGTTGTACAAGGTTTTCAATTGCTTTTGGGTGAAATAAAATACCAAAAGGATTTTGAATAGCTTGAAATTGGAAGTATGTTAATTTATCCCCAATATTTTCTGAAAAACAAGAACCAAACAGCACTATTTTTTCCGAGTAACTAATCTGCTTTCTAGCAGGGCGTAATGGTATATGTGTACGTAAATTCATGCTTTTTATATAAAAAGAAAGTAAAGTTATATACATCTAAAACATACTTTTTTCAAGGTATATTTTAAATACTACATTAAACTGCAATTATGTAATGTATTTTCTTATGCAATATACTCTTTTGCTTTCTCTAAAACTTTTGGAATTCCCCCTGGATTTTTTCCGCCAGCAGTAGCAAAGAAGTTTTGTCCACCACCACCTCCGTGGATATATTTACCTAACTCTCGTACCACTTTTCCTGCGTCATACCCTCTTTCATTAGCAAGATTTTTAGATATATAACAGGTTAACATGACTTTTTCCTTGGAGGGAGCGCTGGCAAAAAGCAGAAATAAATTATCTATTTCACCGCCTAACTCAAACAATAAAGATTTAATGCTATTCGGGTCTAAATCTACTTGAGTAGCTAAAAAATGCACTCCATTTACCTCTTGTATTTGCTTTTTAAGAGAGCCTTTTAGGTTGCTAGCTTTATCTTTTAGTAATTGTTCGATTTGCTTTTTCAAGGCTGAGTTTTCTTCCTGTAGATTACTCACCGATTTGCTTAAATCTTTTGGGTTTTTCAATAATTCTTTTACGCCACTGTAATTCGTTTCCACTTCTTCAAAATACCTGCGTACAGCAAGATTAGTTATGGCTTCAATTCGTCTTATCCCTGCAGCAATTGCTCCTTCCGACTTTATCTTAAAGTACCAAATTTCACCGGTTCTTTGTACATGCGTTCCACCGCATAGTTCCATAGACTGCCCAAATCGAATACTTCTCACACTATCGCTATATTTTTCTCCAAATAAAGCTAGTGCTCCTTCGTCAATAGCTTCTTGCATTGGTACATTTCTTTTTTCTTCTAATGGTAAATTTTCTCGAATACGAGCATTCACAAATTCCTCTATTTCTTGGAGCTGTTCCTTTTCTAACTTAGCGAAGTGCGAAAAGTCGAAGCGTAAATATTTAGGGCTAACTAATGATCCTTTCTGTTCCACGTGGGGTCCTAAAATAGATCGCAATGCTTGGTGCAATAAATGTGTGGCAGAGTGGTTACTTGAAGATAACCTTCTAAAGTCGGCGTTAATAACTGCTCTAAAGGTCTCGTTTAGATTTTTTGGTAATTCTTTTGTAAAGTGAATGATAATATTATTCTCTTTCTTCGTGTTTGTGATATAGGATACATCTCCATTGGGAGCCTCTAGGAATCCTTTATCTCCAACTTGTCCTCCACCTTCAGGGTAAAATGGGGTGATATTAAATACTAATTGGTATTGGTCTCCATCTTTTTTAGAACTAACTTTTCTATACCGAGCTATTTTAACATTTGTGCTTAGGGTGTCGTAGCCCACAAATTCTTGTTCATCGTCTTCCAATAAAGTAATCCAATCTCCTGTTTCACTAGCAGATGCTGCACGAGATCGCTCTTTTTGTGCTTGCATTCCGGCTTTAAACTCCTCTTCGTTTACTGTATAGCCTTTTTCTCGTGCGATAAGCTGCGTTAAATCCAGAGGGAATCCATAGGTGTCATAAAGTTCAAATGCTTTTCTTCCGGAAACTTCTTTGTTTGCAGTAGTTTCAATTACACGATCCAACAAAATTAAGCCCTGGTCCAAGGTTCTCAGAAAAGATACCTCTTCTTCTTTGATTACATTGTGGGCCAGTCTTTGTTGTTTCTTAATTTCAGGGAAAGCAGCTCCCATTTGCTGTGCTAGAGTTTCTGTTAATTTGTAGATAAAGGCTTCTTTTTGATTTAAAAAGGTAAAACCGTAGCGAATTGCTCTTCGAAGAATTCTACGAATTACATACCCCGCACCATTGTTACTCGGTAATTGTCCGTCGGCAATAGCAAAAGCCACCGCACGAACATGGTCTGCAACTACGCGTATAGCGATGTCTGTTTTTTCATCGCTACCATAGACAGTTCCTGTTATGGTTTCTATTTCTCTAATCAAAGGAGTGAAGACGTCGGTATCGTAGTTAGACTGTACTCCTTGCAATACCATACACAAGCGCTCAAATCCCATACCAGTGTCAATATGTTTTGATGGTAGTTCTTCTAACGAACCATCTGCTTTTCGATTGTATTGCATGAAAACAAGGTTCCATATTTCTACTACTTGAGGATGATCTTCATTTACTAATGATTTTCCATCAATTTTTGCTTTTTCAGCAGCAGATCTAATATCAACGTGAATTTCAGAACAAGGACCACACGGACCCTGATCTCCCATTTCCCAAAAATTATCCTTTTTGTTCCCCATTAAAATTTGACTCTCAGGAACAATTTCTTTCCAAAAGTCATACGCCTGCTGATCCATAGTAGTGCCGTCTTTTGTATCTCCTTCAAAAACGGTGACGTAGAGAATGTCTTTGCTAATTCCGTATACTTCAGTAAGTAGTTCCCATGCCCAAGCAATGGCTTCTTTTTTGAAATAATCGCCAAAACTCCAATTTCCTAACATTTCAAACATGGTGTGATGGTAAGTGTCGTAGCCAACTTCCTCTAAATCATTGTGCTTACCAGAAACACGGAGGCATTTTTGCGAATCGGAAATTCTATTATTTTTTGGAGTGGCATTGCCGAGAAAGTATTCCTTGAATGGTGCCATCCCGGAATTGGTGAACATCAAGGTAGGGTCGTTTTTTAACACCATAGGTGCTGAAGGAACGATACTGTGTTGTTTTGATTTAAAAAAATCTAAAAATTTAGTTCTGATATCTTGGGATCTCATGCTACTCCAGTGTTGAATTAAATGTTAATTTTTATTAAAAGGTCGGCTTTAAAAAAGAAGTTTTAAAACATTTTGTAAATTTGATGGTTTACAAATATCACCCCTTAAAAATTTAGTGCCCTCAAAAAGCACAAAAATAGTATATTTAGCATTATGGCGAAAGTAAAATATTATTACGATCCAGATACCTTATCCTATAGAAAAATAGAAAGTAAAACAAGTGAGAAGTACAAAAAGTTATTTATTGGTGTTACCGGTTTATGTCTCGTTGCTTTTCTCGGTTTTATTGGTTTTAGTCAGTTTTTATTAACGCCGAGAGAACGCTCGCAAAAAAGAGAATTAGAAAACTTACAATTACACTATGAGTTATTGTCAAAACGAATGGAAGAAAGTGCTCAGGTTTTGGAAGAATTACAACAAAGAGATAATGCTATTTACAGAACTTATTTTGAAGCAACACCCATTGCTGATGAGCAGAGAAAAGCAGGGTTTGGTGGTGTAAATCGTTACAAAAGTCTCGATGGCTTTGAGAATAGTTCTATGATTAAAAATGTTACTAGAGAATTAGATGTTTTGTCGAAACAAATGGTTGTACAATCCAAATCTTTAGACGAGATAGTAGATTTAGCCAAAGAAAAGGAAAAAATGTTGGCTTCTATTCCTGCGATACAACCCGTAAAAAATGAAGACTTGAAAAGAATGGCATCGGGTTATGGAATGCGATTACACCCAATATTGAAGTCTTGGCGAATGCATAATGGAATGGATTTTACTGCTCCAACCGGAACTCCTATTTTCGCTTCCGGAAATGGAAAAATAATCAAAGCACACCGGAGCGCAACGTTTGGAAATGTCGTATACATAGACCACGGATACGGGTACAAAACAGTGTATGCACACATGAGTAAGTTTGCCGTGAGAAAAGGACAAAAAGTAAAACGTGGAGATATTATTGGATATGTTGGAAACACAGGACGTTCCGCTGCACCACATCTTCACTATGAGGTGCATAAAAATGACCGCCCTGTAAATCCAATTTACTACTATTACGGTGATTTGACTCCAGAAGAATTCGCATCGATGCAAAAAGCATCGCAACAAAAAGGGCAATCGTATGATTAATGGTATTCTATGCATATAAATCTTCCAGATAAAAGGTATTACAAAATAGGAGAAGTCGCTAAGGCTTTTGATGTTAATACCTCCTTGATTCGTTTTTGGGAAAAAGAATTTGATGTCATCAAACCTAAAAAAAATGCCAAAGGAAATCGATTATTTACCAAAGAAGACATTGCAAACTTTAAATTAATTTTCAATTTAGTGAAGGAAAGAGGTTTTACGTTAGATGGAGCCAAGCAAAAGCTGAAAGGAAATCCTGAAAAAGTAATAAGCAATCATGAAATTATTAGTAAATTGGAAGCCGTTAAGGCCGAATTAATTAAAATTAAAAATCAATTATAAATTAAAAAACGTGAAAATTATGAAAAAATGGTTATTTCCAATCCTTATTATCGGGGCAATAGTACTGTGGGCAATCTCTGGGTATAACAATATTGTTACACTAAGAAATAGTGCTGAAACCGCGTGGTCTAAGGTAGAAAGTTCTTACCAACGTAGAAACGATTTAATAGGAAATTTAGTTAAAACAGTACAAGGTGCTGCAGATTTTGAAAAGTCTACACTCACCGATGTTATTAATGCAAGAGCAAAGGCAACACAAGCTACTATCAATGCAGGAGATTTAACTCCGGAAAATATTGCGCAATTTGAACAGGCACAACAGGGTTTGAGTGGTGCATTATCAAAATTACTCGTTTCCGTTGAACGTTATCCAGAACTCAAAGCCAATAAAAATTTCTTAGAATTACAAAGTCAGTTAGAAGGAACAGAAAATAGAATAAATGTTGCAAGAGATAGGTATAATGATGAGGTGAATATTTACGATACAAAAATTGATAAATTTCCAGGAGTATTATTAGCGGGGATTTTTGGATTTGATCAAATGCCGCGATATAAATCAGAAGAGGGGTCTGAAAAAGCACCAGATGTAGATTTTAAATTTTAAAGTCATGTCAGATAATGTCGAGAGTTTTTTGTCTGCGTCTGAAGAACAAGAAATTATTAGCGCAATTCGGAAAGCAGAACAAAATACTTCTGGTGAAATCAGAGTTCATATCGAACATACTGCTTCATTAGCGCATTACGATCGTGCAAAAGAGATTTTTGCAGCACTAAAAATGTACAACACACAGCAACGGAATGCGGTGCTACTTTATATTGCTGTCAAAGATCACGCTTTTGTTATTTTCGGAGATAAAGGCATCGATGCGGTAGTATCCGATGATTTTTGGGACTCTACTAAGGATGCCATACAAGACCACTTTAAAAAAGGGGAATTTAAAACCGGAATTGTGACTGGGGTTTTGAAAGCAGGCGAAGAGTTGAAAGCCACTTTCCTTGGCATACAGGGGATAGAGATGAGTTGTCTAACGAAATATCCAAAGGGTGATGAGAATGTATTTTAAACAACAAATGGTTTTTCTTGTCGCTTTTTTATCCTCTATGACACTTCTTGCACAGGGATTTCAAATACCTGTAAAACCAGCTCTTGAAACAAGTGTGTACGATTATATTAATTTGCTTTCTACAAGTCAAAAGAATGCCTTAGAAAACAAGCTTATCCGTTATTCTGATTCTACTTCCACACAAATTGTTGTTGCTCTTATTGATTCTACAAAAGGAGAAGATATAGGGTATTTAGCAACCAATTGGGCTGAAGATTGGGGTTTCGGTCAAGCGGAAGAAGACAATGGTGTTTTCATATTAGTTGCAAAAGGCGACAGAAAAGTAACGATTCGCACTGGATATGGAGTAGAGCACTTACTAACCGATTATACTTCTCGTCAAATTATTGAGTACGTTATTTTACCTAATTTTAAACAGGGAGATTTTTATGGGGGTTTAAATAAGGGAGCAGATGCTGTTTTTGAGGTACTCAATGGAGAATTTAAAGGTTCTCCACCAAAACCTGATGGTCTAGATGGTGGTATAGTTATCTTTATCATTATGGTGATTATTTTTTTACTTTTACTGTCTAGAGGAAATAAAAACAATAGAGGTGGAGGTAGAGGATATAGAAGATCTCCAAGTATTTTAGATACAATTATCCTGAGTAACTCTGGCCGTGGTGGCTTCGGAGGCGGAAGTTTTGGCGGTGGTTTTGGGTCGTCTGGCGGAGGCTTTGGAGGTGGTTTTGGCGGTGGCTTTGGTGGCGGCGGCTTTGGTGGCGGAGGCGCTACTGGAGGTTGGTAAATTTCTACATATTATTAAACTTTAAAAAAAGCTACAGTGATCTGTAGCTTTTTTTACGCTAATTTTACACGAGTAAAAATATTTTTTTAGGGGTTTCTTTGAAGAGTGTTTATATATTTAAACTACAATAGAACCTTTTTTTCTTTGCGAGCTGTCTTTTACCAGTTGACTCTTTAAACTATATTTTCCGGTGAGTATTGATAGCTCCATATAATTCTGTTCATACGAACTGTTTTTAAGGGCTATTTTTATTTCATTTTGAGCATAGGAGGATGTAGGTTTACAATTCGCCATATACGATATATACCTGCGAAATGTTTATACAATTCACTAAATCTCTGTCGCGCAATTATGTTTTATTTTTAATCACCAATTTCGAGTTTTACATTGCTTAAAGTTTTACAGTTCAAGTAATGTAATTTGATTTCGTTGTAGGGAAATTTTAGATTGATTTTCTAAAGATTTAAGAAGTCTTGATATAACAACTCTCGAAGTGTGAAGATCGTTTGCAATCTCTTGGTGTGTCGCATTTATAGTGTCGCTATGGTTTACTAGGGCTTTGTCTTTTAAATATTTTAAAAGTCTTTGATCCATGTTTAAAAATGCAATGGTATCGACGGCTTCGATAAATTCTTCTAATCGATTATGGTAGCTTTGTAATATAAACTCTTGCCAAGAAGCATATTTACTTAGCCAATCTCCCATTTTTTCTTTCGGTATCATTAAAAGCGTCACGTCATTTTCTGTAACTGCTCGAATTTTACTTTTAGTTTGTCCCATGCAACAAGAAAGTGTAACTGCGCAGGTGTCACCACGCTCCAAATAATACAGTACTAATTCATCACCATTCTTGTCTTCTCGCAATATCTTTATAGCCCCGCTAAGCAAAAGTGGTATAGAGGCGATGTAGCTATTAGTGTCTATGATAGTTGTATTTGCTTTAAACTTTTTATAAACAGCTATTTTATCAATTTCCTCTAATAGTTTGTTTTCAAATAAATATCCGTAACTTTTTTTTAATTCTTCCATAAACAATTTTTTGTGTTTTTTTTGGCACCAAAAACTTCATTTTCTTTTTGATACAATTAAATTACAGCGCTAAAAACAGGAGATTAGACCGGGTTTTTAAATATTATAATACAATTACAATAGTACATACAACCTGATAGTTGAATTAGCTTCTTTTGAAGTAAATATTACGAAGATATTAGTTAATAGTGTTTTTTAAATTTTCAATCGTATTGGTTGGGTTGTCGCTTTTGAAAACATAACTACCAGCTACGAGTACATCCGCTCCAGCTTCGATAAGTTTGTTCGCATTTTTATCGGTTACACCACCATCAATTTCGATTAAAGTAGTTGCGTTACTAAAGGAAATAAGGTTTTTTAATTGCGCTGTTTTTTTGTAAGTGTTTTCGATAAACGATTGTCCTCCAAAACCTGGGTTTACACTCATAATACATACTAAATCTAAGTCGGATATGATATCTTCTAGAACTGCTATAGGTGTATGTGGGTTTAAGGCTACACCTGCTTTCATTCCGGCATTTTTGATAGCTTGAATTGTTCGGTGTAAATGCGTACAAGCCTCATAGTGTACGGTTAAAATATCAGCACCAAGATCTGCAAATGTTTGGATGTACCTATCGGGATCTACAATCATTAAATGTACATCGATAGTTTTTTTGGCATGACCAGTTATAGCTTTTAACACCGGCATTCCAAAGGATATATTTGGTACAAATACACCATCCATAATATCAATATGAAACCAGTCTGCTTTACTCTCATTAACCATTTCTACATCTCTTTGAAGGTTTCCGAAGTCAGCTGCTAAAACGGAAGGAGCAATAAGTTTTTCCATATGTAATCTTGTTTGTTGTTGTGATGTTTATTATTTGGCAAATATAGGCAATTCTTAAAGAGACGGAACAAATAAAAAACAAAACCCTTGAGGCTTTCAAGGGTTTTATTTTTATAAGTATTTGTTCTGTTAGCCCAAGTAGGTCATCAGTATTTTACTTCTTGAGGTGTGCTTAAGTCTTCGGATTGCTTTTTCTTTTATTTGTCTAACACGCTCTCTGGTTAGATCAAAAGTTTCTCCAATTTCTTCTAAAGTCATTGGTTGATGTTCTCCTAAACCAAAGTATAACTTTACAACATCAGCTTCCCGTGGCGTTAGTGTTTCAAGGGCACGATTTATTTCAATGCGCAAAGATTCATGCAATAAGGTTTTGTCAGGATTTGGAGATTCTCCAGAATTGAGTACGTCGTACAGGTTTGAATCTTCTCCTTCAATTAAAGGTGCATCCATAGATACGTGACGTCCAGAATTTTTCATAGATTCTTTAACGTCATTAACCGTCATGTCTAACTTCTTTGCAATTTCTTCCGCACTAGGTGGACGTTCGTTTTCCTGTTCTAGGAAAGCGTACATTTTATTAATTTTATTGATCGATCCAATTTTGTTTAATGGAAGTCTAACAATACGAGATTGTTCTGCTAAAGCTTGTAAAATCGACTGGCGAATCCACCAAACCGCATACGAGATAAATTTGAATCCACGTGTTTCATCAAATCTCTTTGCTGCCTTAATGAGACCCAAGTTACCTTCGTTAATTAAATCAGGTAAGGTTAACCCTTGATTTTGGTATTGTTTCGCAACAGAAACGACAAAACGAAGATTGGCTTTGGTTAACTTTTCTAGAGCTCTTTGGTCTCCTGCCTTGATACGTTGTGCTAATTCTACCTCTTCGTCGGCTGTAATCAAATCTACCTTTCCTATTTCTTGTAAATATTTGTCAAACGAGGCAGTTTCTCTATTCGTTACCTGCTTTGTAATTTTCAGTTGTCTCATGCGGTAAAACTATGTTTTTAAAATTATCATTCACTCTCCATATACTTATACGTATGCAGGTCTCATAATGTTACAAAAAACAAATATTTTTCTGAAGAAAGTTTATAACGGTGTGTTAAACCCTTGGTTTTTAATATGGTAAAATTATATTTAGCACTGCTCAAATGAAGCTTTGTTGCCTAAAGAGTTTCCAAACTCTTTGTTAACTTCATCATGCCTGTATTTACTTCCACGAATAGCAAGAAGTGTAATGTTTATACCAAAGGATAAAATTAACGAGAATAGTACTACATTACTACTCAAAAGACAGGTGTAAAAAAACACCTCTTGTCCCGAGAAAGTCAATAGGGTCTGTCCATTGACTATTCGGTGAATTGTCATAAACCAATTCATTATTTATGGCAAAAATACCTCGAATGGAAGGGGAGAATTTAAAGAAGTTTAAGTATAAATCTACTCCAATACCGATTTCATACATGAAGTTCCCGGTAGTAGTTCTAAATTTCCCTGCAAAATTGTCGTCACTGCTAGATTCGTTGCTGGAGAAATTGTGGTCATAAGACACGCCTCCTAAAACATAAGGCCTTACATTGTTGATTCGGTTTGTGCTCAGTTTTAATATTAGTGGTAAATGTAAAAAAGTTGCACCTACTTCTCTCGTTTTAACAACTTCGTTTTCTCCTTCAATATGGTTAAAAACAAGTGTTTTAGCATTCGACATTAGACCTGGTTCAAATCTCAAGTTTATGTTGTTGTGCAGTCTTAAATCAGCAATCAGCCCAACATTAAAACCAATAGAGGGATTTACCGCAACGTCAGGTTGGTTAATAAAACTTGGTTTGTAGGCAACTTTATAACTATTGTTGTTTAACCCTAAATAAAATCCATAGTGAAATAGCGGTTTGTCAAAACTAGGAAGTTTAAGGACTTTTTCTACTTGACTAAAGCCCTGATAAAAGCCGAGTAAAATTGTGAGTAATAACGCTGTTCTTTTGATCATTTTATTTGTTTGCTGTATAAATTGATGCAACTCCAAAGGTCACTGGGATATTCTTTGCATTCTTAAACCCATTTTTTTCTAAAATATTGTTGAAAGCTTCTCCAAATGGAAAAGAATTTGCACTTTCTGATAAATACTTATAGGCCACCTTGTCTTTGGAGAATACTTTGCCTATCACAGGTAAGATAAAATTGGTGTAAAATTGGTATCCTTGTCGGAATGGAAATTTAGTCGGGTTCGAGGTTTCTAAAACAACAAAGGTTCCTCCTGGCTTAAGTACTCGTAAGATTTCTTTCAGACCCTTGTCTAGGTTTTCAAAGTTTCTAACCCCAAAAGAAACAGTTATGGCATCAAAAGAATCATTGTCGAAAGGAATATTTTCACTATCGCCAACCACCATTTCTATTTTTTCAGATAATTTCGCCTTTGCAACTTTTTGTTTTCCAACCGATAACATCCCTTCTGAGATATCTAGTCCGACAATTCTCTCCGGATGTAAATCTGCCATCATTAGAGCTAAGTCACCGGTTCCCGTAGCAATGTCTAGGATCTGTTTTGGATTTTTTTTTCCGACAAGAGCAACTACTTTTTTTCTCCAACTAACATCAATCCCTAAGGAAATAACTCTGTTTAAGCCATCGTAATCTTTCGAAATGGTATTAAACATTTGTGCCACTTGCTCTTTCTTTCCTAAATCGGAATCTTTGTATGGTTTTACTTGTTTTGACATAAATTAAGTACTAGTGATTTCTCGTATTAACCGTTAATAGCTACAACTTCGTTTATTTGATTTGGTAGCATTTCCTTTAACATGGTTTCAATTCCATTTTTTAAAGTAATGGTTGAGGAAGGGCAGCCGCTACAAGCGCCTTGTAATATTACACTAACTTTTTTGCTGTCTACGTCATACGATTGAAAGGCGATGTTTCCTCCATCTGAAGCAACGGCAGGCTTGATATATTCGTCTAAAATAGCTACTATTTTTGCTTCTGTATCTGTTAGGTTTTTCTTTACTGTCTCTGGGTTATTTTTAGTTTCTTGTTGTGGTAATGCAGCGATAATTACTTTGTCTTCTTGCAGGTATGCTCTAATAAAAGTTCGTATGTCTTGGTAGACGTCATTCCATTCTACCATGTCGTATTTGGTTATGGAAATGTAATTTTCTGAGATAAAGATTTCCTTTACAAATGGAAAGTTAAAAAGTTCTTGCGCTAGAGGAGAAGATTTGCTCGCCTCATCAATGTTTTTGAATTCTACATCGGTCTGCGTTAGCGCTTTATTACTTCCAAATTTCATAACCGCTGGATTTGGAGTAACCTCTGCATATACCTCAATAGGATTCATTTTTGCTGTTTTTTCTTCGAGAACAACAGTTTTGCCCGCCATAAGGTAGGTTTGAATTTGGTCTTTAACTTCCTCAGCAACATCATCCCAGCTAACAATATCGTAACGTTGTATCGCAATAAAATTAGCGGTTATAAACACTTTTTTTACAAAGGGAAGATAAAATAAGGTTTGTGCAAGAGGCGAATTCTTTGCCTCGTCAATATTATTGAATTCATAACTCCCACCATTAATTAAAATTGAATTGCTTACGAATTTAACTATGGTTTCATTGCCAGTTTCCTGTATGTTTATTTGTACTGTGTCCATATGCTGAAAATAAAATGCAAAATTACACTAAAAAAGTGATATATGGATGTAAAAAAAGCCTTGTAAATTACAAGGCTGCGTAGTACAAATATTGGAATCTTTTATAAATTGATTCTAATAGTGCCGGAAAATCTGCATGCGTTACTATTGATGGCAACATCTCCGGGGCGATACATGCTTTCAAAATCTTGACGTTCTGTGTTTCGATAGGAAAGGTCTACTAGAATACTACCGAAATCATAACCCAAACCTAGAGAGTATCCTTGGGTATTGTCATCGTTATTTGTTCCTCCCTTAGCTGCGACTGTATTTGGGTTTTCTTCATAGAGATAACCGCCTCGAACACTTAGTCGATCAAATCGCCATTCTGTTCCAATATTTATCGCGTTGGTATTTCGATATTCTCTCTCAAAATTCTGATTAATATCATTGAAGTTACCACCAGAAAAGGCCATATTGGTATAATCTCTAAAAGTGTAGTCGAAACTGATTAAACCTTGTTTGCCAAAAATATAGGCACCACTCGCTGTAATCCTGCTATTGGTTCTAAAATCATACACATAAAAATCTTGTGAGGATTCAAATCCATAAGGAATATCCTTATTAGGAATGGAATTAAGTTCAATTCTATCGTAATAGTCTTCGGTAATTTCATTGTACCATGTTGCGTTTCGTATGCCAATCCAAATCTAATATTTTGCTTCAATTTATAGATGAAACCAAAACTAAAAGAAACACCGTTTCCTTGAATATAACTGTCAATTAGTTCGTTTGCAATTAAGACATTGTCATCGTTATCTTTGTTGTTTTCTTGAAGTTGTGTAACTCTATTGAAGTTGAAGTTATGAAAGTGAATGCCTCCTCCAAGATGTAATTTATTGCGATGTACTGCAGAAAATCCCATATTAAAAACACTTGATATTCCATTCTTGAGGAAGAAATATCTTGTTGAATCGCTTGGTTAAACTCGTTTTTAGGGACTGCATCATCCATAAAATGTTGGGTGTAGTTTGGAGAACCACTATTACCATTTACGCTGTAGAAAGCATCGTAATCACTTTTGATTTTGTAGTTGAAAGTTAGTGCAAATCTCGTCCAATCTTTGCTAAAGGCAGCGTCAAAAGTCAAGATACTTCCAGCTTGGGTAAAGTTAAACACATTATTATCGTAATTGGAGTTATTTCCATAATAACTAGCTTCTAATGTTGTATTTGTGTTGGAGAAAGTAGCAGAAGAACTACTGTATTTTGAAACCCCACTTCCAGCAGGATTGATGCTAAAAGCCGACTCGTCTCCTCCTAGGGCGCCAAAAGCTCCCCCCATTGCCTCAAATCGTGCAGTTCCATAGCCATCATCTTTGGCAAAAATAAAACCGAGTTCATTATAAGATAACGATTGCGAAAAAGCTATCAAAGGGAGCAAAAGTAATGGTGTTAAAATTTTATCTTTTTTCATATCTAGAATTATTTATCTCGTTTACCTTCCTCTTGAGCCTCCTGATCTTGATCTACTTCTTCCCGAAGACGAACCTCTGGAGTAACTACTTCTACTTGAAGAACCTCTCGAGTAGCTACTTCTGGAGCTTCTTGAAGAATTACTACTTCTTGTGTTGTAGCTTCTGCTGTTGGATCTTTTTGTACTTCTAGTATTGCTTCTTGTGTTGTAATTTTTCACAGAAGTTCTTTTGGTATTTCTCGAAGTATTGGCTCTTTTTGTATCGTAATTTCTAGAGGTAGAAGTTCTTCTTGAGTTGTAATTTGAAGTTCTTCTATTGTTATATCTTCCGTACGAATAAGGAGAGTCATATGCAACACCTCTTCTGTTGTTATATCTTCCGTTGTAATATGGTCGATAAGGATTCGCGCCTCTGTAGTAAGGACTGTAGTATGGTCTATAATACGGTCTATAGTATGGGCCATAATAGAAATTATTGTATCCCCATCCCCAACGGTTCCAATATCCATTAGGATATCCCCACCAAGGATTATAGCCACCATAAAACCAAGGGTTACCGTACCAACCCCAAGTATTCCATCCCCAGGTATTCCATCCCCAATTAGTGTTTAAATTAATATTTACAACAACGTCGTCATTATCATATCCCCAAGGACTATTAGAACTATAGGTTATTGCAGTTTCTTCCTGAAGTACCTCATCTTCTGGTACAAAGTTCGCTGCATCTGATTTGTAATTTTCAATATCGGTAAGAATGTCGGAACCATTTAACAGGCTACTTCTTTCTAATGCCGTTGAGAAGGAATTCTCTTCTTCTTTGATCACTACTACATTTTGCGTTTGTTTTTGATATACAGGTTCCTGATCGTATATACCGTCTGCAGATTTAGAAACGGTTTGCATTGCTCCACATGACATTAATACGCCCATAAACGATAATATCAAAAGTAAAACAGAATTCGGGTATTTTGGGTTCTTTGTTGTCATTTGTGTTGTTTTTTGTTAAGATGATTAATTTCGTATGTAATTTACGCAAAAAAGTAAAATTTGTTGGGCTTGTTACCTTTTTAATGTAGTTTTGCATACACGATTCGCATTAATAATAACAATTTTTATGCCAAACTTTTTATCATGAGTAAACATTTAACAAAAAGAGCAGACGACTATTCAAAGTGGTACAATGAGTTGGTGGTTAAAGCAGACTTAGCAGAAACTTCAGCAGTTAGAGGTTGTATGGTAATAAAACCATATGGATTTGCTATATGGGAGAACATGAAAGCAGAATTAGACAGAATGTTTAAGGAGACCGGTCATCAAAATGCCTATTTTCCGTTATTTGTTCCGAAAAGTTTGTTTGAGGCAGAAGAAAAAAATGCAGAAGGATTTGCAAAAGAATGTGCTGTTGTTACGCATTACAGATTGCAAAGTGACCCTGAAAATGAGGGTAAATTACAAGTAGATCCAGAGGCTAAATTAGAGGAAGAATTAGTAGTGCGTCCAACTTCAGAGGCTATTATTTGGAATACCTATAAGAAATGGATACAATCGCATAGAGATTTACCTCTTCTCATCAATCAATGGGCAAATGTAGTTCGATGGGAAATGCGTACGCGTCTTTTTTTAAGAACGGCGGAGTTTTTATGGCAAGAAGGACATACTGCACACGCAACTAAAAAAGAAGCGTTAGCAGAGGCGAAACAGATGCAAGAAGTCTATGCAACTTTTGCAGAAGACTTTATGGCAATGCCTGTTATAAGAGGTTCGAAATCAGAGAGTGAGCGTTTTGCTGGAGCCGATGCAACCTATACAATTGAGGCTTTAATGCAAGATGGAAAGGCTTTACAGGCAGGAACTTCTCATTTTTTAGGCCAAAATTTTGCCAAGGCATTTGATGTAAAATATACTTCTAAAGAAGGAAAGCAAGAATTTGTATGGGCGACATCATGGGGAGTATCTACCAGGCTAATTGGAGGTCTTATCATGACCCATTCTGATGATGCTGGATTAGTTCTACCGCCAAAACTAGCCCCAATCCAGGTGGTCATAGTTCCAATTTACAAAGGGCAAGAGCAATTAGAAGCCATTTCTGAAAAAGTTAGTGACTTTGTTAAAGATTTGCGTGCCAAAGGCGTTTCTGTAAAGTTTGACGATCGCGATACTATGCGTCCGGGGGCCAAGTTTGCTGAATACGAAATGAAAGGGGTTCCTGTAAGAGTTGCATTAGGTAACAGAGATCTTCAAAATGGAACTGTGGAAATAGCGCGAAGAGATACTTTTGAAAAGTCTACAGTACAACAAGAGGAAATGGTTGGATACATTGTTCGTCTTTTGGAAGAGATACAGCAAAACTTGTATAAGAAAGCACTTTCCTTCCGAGAGACAAACATTACTGAGGTTGCCAATTTTGACGAATTTAAAGAGGTGATTGCTACTAAAGGTGGTTTTGTTTCTGCACATTGGGACGGTACCGTAGAAACAGAAATGAAAATAAAGGAATTAACAAAAGCTACTATTAGATGTATACCAAATGATGCTAAAGAAGAGCACGGTATATGTGTTTTTTCTGGAGCAAAATCTAGCCGTAAGGTATTATTTGCAAAAGCATATTAAAAAAAATTAAAAAGTTTTGGTGTAAATAAAAAGAGTTTTTATATTTGCACCCGCAATCACAAAAAGATTGTCTTGGTCCGTTCGTCTAGGGGTTAGGACGCCAGGTTTTCATCCTGGTAACACGGGTTCGATTCCCGTACGGACTACAATTTTTATTTTAACAAATAAAAGAAAAATATATACGATTAAAAAAAGAATTGTATATTTGCATCCGCTATCCAAATGGATGTTTTGGTCCGTTCGTCTAGGGGTTAGGACGCCAGGTTTTCATCCTGGTAACACGGGTTCGATTCCCGTACGGACTACAAAGTTTTTATAAACATAAAACGAATTAAGTAAAATGGCAAATCATAAGTCAGCATTAAAAAGAATCAGAAGTAACGAGACGAAGCGTTTAAGAAATAAATACCAGCACAAAACTACACGTAATGCGGTAAGAAAATTAAGGGCTATTACCGATAAGAAAGAAGCAGAAGGAATGTTTACAACTGTGGTTTCAATGTTGGATAAATTAGCAAAGAATAATATTATTCATAAAAACAAGGCAGCTAATTTAAAATCAAAATTAGCAAAGCACGTTGCTGCCTTATAAAAAGCGCCAAAATAAAATTAATTAAAAGTACTCCACTATGGAGTACTTTTTTTGTTTTATATTTTGAGAATTGCAGTCTCCAATAGTTTATAGAAAATGCTTTAGAAATTCTAACTTTTGGTCTTCTATCAAGTGCTTTTTGCTTTGTTATCGTAATAGTATTGTAAAAATCCTTTCTCGTACTGTGGGGAATTGAGCAAGAGTGCTTAAAATTTCGTTTTTACCACTCGTATTTTTTATGGGCATCCAGTCGTATAAAAATAAATAATAGTACTGTGAATCCCCATAAGGAAGAACCGCCGTAGCTGAAAAATGGTAGTGGTATTCCAATAGTTGGTAATATTCCTATTACCATACCTATGTTTATTAATACGTGAAAGAAAATTATCGAAGCCACTCCATAGCCGTATATTCTCCCAAATTTATTGCGTTGTAGTTCCGACAAATATATGATTCTATACAGGAGCACCATGAATAGAATGATAACTCCGGCACTTCCTACAAAGCCCCATTCTTCACTAACAGTGCTAAATATATAATCCGTATCCTGCTCTGGTACAAAATCACCTTGGGTTCTATCTCCCTCTAAGAATCCTTTGCCAGTGAGGCCACCAGAACTTATTGTTAGTTCCGACTGATAAATGTTGTAACCTACTCCTTTTTTATCTTCTATTTTTCCTAATAAAATATCAAACCTATCACGTTGGTGTTGCTCTAAGATGTTGTTGTATGCATATCCTATACCGATAATAAATGCAGTAGATACGACATACGTACTTATAATTGCCGCAATATTGAATCGTAAGAATCTTTTATTTTTATAAGCACCGTATATTACATAGGATGTGATAAGCAATAAACATATGGAAAGTACCCATGTTACCCCTGCATAAATCGTAGCTAAAAATAGCGTGAGAGCAATAGCTCCAAGGACAAAATACGATACTGTCAGCCCTTCTCTGTTCATAACAAAGAAAAAGGCTAGGTAGATGAGAACAGATCCCATATCTGGTTGCAGTGCGATTAAAAACGCAGGAATTAGAATTATTATAAATGCTTTGAGCTGATTTTTTATTAGTTTCAAGTTGTATTTCCGATCACTCATTAGCTTAGCAAGTGCTAATGCAGTGAAAGCTTTTGCAAACTCAGAGGGTTGTAAACCAATACCGCCAAAGCTATACCACGAAGTTGCGCCATTTATTTTTTTTCCAAAAACTAAAACGCCCGCTAATACAAGCAGAGATATGACATAAAAAATACTTGCAAAGTTTTCGTAAAATTTAGAGTCAAAAAATAAAATTAGTACTATAATTGGTATAGCAAGTGCTATAAATATTAGTTGTTTCCCATATCTGGCAGAATAATCAAAAACTGCCCTAGTCTCTTCTGTGGAAGAAGCGGCATAAATATTTATCCATCCAAAAAATACTAAGGCTACAAACAAAAGGATTAATATCCAGTCGATGCCTTCAAATATGTTATTTCTTGTTTTGCGCAATGCTATCTTGTTTAGGTATTAATTTAGCGTATACATCTTCTAAACTCAAATCGAGCATCCTTTTCTCAATGTTTATTCTTTCTACCGTTCCTTTGAGGTATTTTTCGATCATAAGGCTTGTAATTGGGGCAGCTATTGCAGAGCCATAGCCACCATTTTCGATATACACTGCCATTGCAATTTTTGGATCTTCTTTTGGCGCAAATGCTACTAAGATAGAATGGTCGGGGAGTTTAACTTTTTTACCATCTACTCTAATGAAATTTTCAACAGTTCCAGTTTTTCCGCAGATTTTTAAATCTTTTACCTGGCTAGCTCTTGCGGTTCCCTTTGTAAA
Source organism: Tenacibaculum sp. SG-28 (assembly GCF_002954385.1). Lineage (GTDB taxonomy): Bacteria > Bacteroidota > Bacteroidia > Flavobacteriales > Flavobacteriaceae > Polaribacter. The sequence continues at coordinate 36,443 of NZ_MQVY01000002.1, read as the reverse complement.
TACATCATACATTGCATCGATAATTACCGGGAAATGTTTTGGACTTACAGTGGTATTTCTCTTTTTGGTGTATACAGGGTTAACAATGGCTTTATTATCGATTTGTTTTACAATGTGCGGTTTGTAATAGAAGCCTTTGTTGGCGATTGCTGCTGTCATGTTAGCCAATTGAATAGGGGTTACTTCTACCTCTCCTTGCCCAATTGCGTTCGATATGGTCGTAGTTGCTCCCCATCGGTATCGATATTGTCTATTGTAATAACTGGAGTCTGGAATTCTTCCTTTTTGACCAGTTGGTAAATCGTATCCTAGATAATTTCCTAAGCCGAAGCTTTTGGCATGTTTACTCCAGGTGTTTAAACCAATTTTTGAATTTTCGGCATTGTCAATTATCTTACGATAGGTAGTCGCAAAATAACTATTGCAAGATCTTGCTATTGCTGTTTTAAGTTTTACAGGGTAGCCAACGATACCACAGTGGCAGCCCATAAAATCTCGTTTGTTTCTACCATAACGATATCCATTATAGCAACGTACCGAAAAATCTTCATCTATCACCCCCTCCTCTAAACCGATAAGTCCGGTAATCATTTTGAATGGTGAACCTGGGGCGTACATTGCCTGCAATCCTCTATCAAAGGCAGGTTTGTTTATGGAGTCGTAAAATAATTTTACAGAGTTTGGCGATCTTTTTCTTCCAACTAATAAGTTTGGGTCATAGGATGGTGCGGTAACTAATGCTAATATCTCTCCAGTCTTTGGTTCAATGGCGACAATTCCACCTCGCTTCCCTTTCATCAGGGTCTCTCCGTAGTGCTGTAAATCCGAATCAATTGTTAGCATTAAGTCTTTTCCAGCTACAGCAAGGGTGTCGTATTTTCCGTTTTTATAGGTACCTGTAATAATATTTAAATTATTTCTAGAGTAATATTTTTTACCTTTAACTCCTCTTAAAACATTTTCATATTGTTTCTCAATTCCGAGCTTTCCAATAAGTTCACCCTGTTCATAATACGCACTATTTTTTGCTACTTGTTCATTTACTTCACTCAGAAAACCCAGAACATTCGCCGCTGATTTTACAGGGTAATTTCTGATAACACGTTTTTGGATATAAAATCCTTTAAAGTTTTTAAGTTTTTCCTGTAAAAAAGCAAAGTCCTCTTTAGCTAATTGTTTTAGAAATACCGATGGTAACCACCTCGCAAAATTCTCTGCTTTTGTAAGTCGTTTTACAAAGTCTTCTTTTGAGATTTTTAATAGGGAACAAAACTGAACAGTGTCTAATTGTTTTACTTCCTTAGGAATAACCATTACGTCGTAGGAAAGTTGATTTGCTACAAGTAACTGTTTGTTTCTGTCATAAACATATCCCCTTTCAGGGTAGTCGTACTCTACTTTTACCGTAGAACTTATGGTAGGATTTTTAGTGGTTTCTCGAAGTATTTGTAGTTGAAACAGTCTGCCTATATATACAAGACCAACTGTAGTAATTAAAAATAATAACAACAAACTTCGCTTCATACTGATTTCTTTCTAAAAACAAAACTTCCTATATAATATAATGACAACGTGAAAATACTCGATAGTATAGTGTTGAGTATTACGTTGTAAAAATTATAGAAACTAAAATTAATAAAGCTAAATAAAATAAAGTGATGAATAAATGTTAAAATTGCAGTGTAATTGAATACTTTACCAAAAGTTTCTAAATTTAAGTCAAATAATGCATATTCCGAGGCGGTTTTTTTGAAAATAGCTCTAATAAAAAACAAGCGAATGTAAGCTATAAAAAGTGTAGCGAAAGCATGTATTCCTCCTGAATTACAAAAAATGTCGATACACAATCCTAATAAAAAGGCACTGGTAAGAACAGAAATTCGTTTTTGATTTAAGGGCAAAATAAAAATATAGGCTATGTAGAGATATGGATTGACGTACCCAAACAGTTCAATTCTATTGAGCACTAAGACCTGAAGCAACGCAAAAGAGAAAAATAGTAATATGTAATACAGCGTTTTATTCACTTTGCGAATTTAGATTTAGTATTTCTTCTCTGTCAAAACTTTTAATAATGTATACCTGACCTAAATTACTCATGTCATTAAATAACAGTACATCAATGGTGTTCAATGCCGATAGTTTTGTAGGTGTGTTCTTAACTGTTCCGATAGGAATTCCTTCAGGAAATATAGCAGATTTTCCACCAGTAACGATAGTGTCACCTATTTTGTATTTTGCTTGTCTAGGGATATCGGATAGCTGTGCAACATTGTAATTTTTACTATTCCATTCTAGGGTTCCGTAATGATTACTGTTTTTAAAGCTTGCGTTTATTTTACTATTTTTATTAAGTATAGATTGCACTCTCGTGTATTTTGGTCCCACGTGTTCTGTAATCCCAATGATACCCTTACTATTGACTACCGCCATTTCTGAACTAACTTCATTTTCGTAGCCTCTGTTTACGGTTAGAAAGTTATTTGTTTTTTGAAAGCTATTTGCAATAATTTTGCCTTCAATATAAAAGTACTTCTGTTTGTATTTTGATGCATCTTTTACCTGTTGCACTGTAACCGTGTCTAATAGGGTTTGTAATTTCGCCAGATCGTTTTTAAGCTTTTTGTTTTCTAAAATAAGCTCTTGATTAATCGCTTCGAGATTGGTGTACTCAGAAATGGAATTTACTTTTTCTAATAGTCCTCCTGTAAGCGTGTTGGTAGTATTAATGAATTTGCTTCGATGAAAATTATTATTATTGATAATTAAAACAACTGCAATTATTTCTAGAAATAAAAAGTACAATAAGTATTTATACTTTCTCAGGAAATAGAATAGATGTTGCATAAAAAATTATCCCTTCTTACTTAATTAATACCGATTTAAATTTCTCAAGATTTTTCAACGCGATTCCTGTCCCTCTAACTACGGCACGCAATGGATCTTCGGCAACATATACCGGTAAATCTGTTTTTCTCGATAATCTTTTGTCTAATCCCCTTAGCATAGAACCCCCTCCTGCAAGATAGATTCCAGTATTGTATATATCGGCAGCTAATTCAGGTGGTGTTTTAGAAAGTGTCTCCATTACAGCGTCCTCGATTCTCAAAATAGATTTGTCTAATGCTTTTGCTATTTCTCTATGAGAAACTTGTACCTGTTTTGGTTTTCCACTAAGTAAATCTCTTCCTTGTACCATCATATCGTCTGGAGGAGTATCTAGGTCTTCTGTGGCAGAACCGATTTGGATTTTTATTTTTTCTGCAGTTGTCTCTCCAACATAGAGGTTGTGCTGCGTTCTCATGTAGTACATTATATCGCTAGTAAACAAATCACCAGCTACCTTTACCGATTGGTCACATACGATTCCTGCTAGGGCAATTACTGCTATTTCGGTAGTTCCTCCACCTATGTCAATAATCATGTTCCCTTTTGGTTCCATTATATCAATACCAACACCAATTGCAGCTGCCATAGGTTCGTATATAAGGTAAATTTCTTTAGCATTCATGTGACGAGCAGAGTCGGTTACTGCTCTTTTTTCTACTTCTGTAATTCCCGAAGGAATACAAATTACCATGCGCAACGATGGTGGGAAAAGTTTCTTTTTAATCGCAGGTATCATTTTGACAAACTCCTTGATCATTTCTTCAGATGCTTGAAAATCAGCTATCACCCCGTCTTTTAAAGGTCGAATAGTTTTAATGTTTTCATGTGTTTTTCCTTGCATCATATTTGCCTCTTTTCCCGTGGCAATGATTTTTCCTGTTAGCCTATTTCTGGCAACTATAGAAGGGCTATCTATGACAACTTTTCCGTTGTGAATAATAAGTGTATTTGCAGTTCCTAAGTCTACTGCAATATCTTCGGTCATAAAGTCAAAAAAACCCATATTGTTACTGTTTTATCTTCAAATAAAAAGGAGCAATAACACTGCGTTTGTGCTCCTTTTTTTATTAATGTTTAAAATGTCGTGTTCCTGTGAATACCATAGAAACGTTATTGTTGTTGCAATAGTCTATACTTAACTGATCTTTTATAGATCCACCTGGCTGTATCACGCTTTTAATACCAGCAGTATTTGCTATTTCTACACAATCTGGAAACGGAAAGAAGGCATCGCTTGCCATAACAGCACCGTTTAAATCAAATCTAAAGTTAGTGGCTTTCTCAATCGCTTGACGGAGCGCGTCTACTCTACTAGTTTGTCCTGTTCCACTAGCAAATAATTGCTTATTTTTGGTGAGTACAATAGTGTTAGACTTCGTGTGTTTGCAAATTTTAGAAGCAAATATCAAGTCTTCTAATTCTCTTTCAGAAGGCTTATTTTCTGTTGCATATGTCAAGTCTTTAAGCGAATCTGTTATGTTGTCTTTGTCTTGTACTAAAGTTCCGTTAAGACACGTTCGAAGATTCGTTTTCGGAAGCGCAATATCTTTTTGCACTAAAAGAACTCTGTTTTTCTTTCCTTTTAAAATTTCTAAAGCACTATCCGCAAAGGATGGTGCGATAACTACTTCGCAAAATAATTTATGAATTTCTTCTGCTGTTTCTTTGTCTATTGCTACGTTGGAAATTAAAATACCTCCAAATGCAGATACTGGATCTCCAGCCAAGGCATCCTTATATGCTTGGTTAATGGTTGTTCGTTGTGCAAAACCACAAGCATTATTGTGTTTTAAAATGGCAAAAGTTGGTTCTTCTCCTGTGAATTCGTTCATTAGGTTGACCGCAGCATCAATATCCAACAGGTTGTTGTAACTTAATTCTTTACCGTGTAATTTATCAAACATTTTATCTAAATCACCGAAAAAATATCCTTTTTGATGTGGGTTTTCACCATATCGTAAAACCTTTCCTTGAAGCTCACTAATTTTCAATACCTCTTCTTTAGATTCTTGATTGAAATAGTTAAAAATGGCAGTATCGTAATGTGAAGAAATATTAAATGCTTGGGAAGCGAGTTGCTTTCTTTCTTGCAAAGAGGTCTCTCCGTTATTTTCCTTAAGTACCGTAAGAAATGCATCGTATTGATCCATAGATGATAAGATTACGGTATCTTTAAAGTTTTTTGCGGCAGCTCTAATTAAAGAAATACCACCAATATCTATTTTTTCTATTATGTCTTGCTCCGCTGCTCCAGATGCCACAGTTTTTTCAAAAGGATACAAGTCTACGATAACTAAATCTATTTGTGGAATTTGATAAGCATCTAGCTCTGCAACATCACCTTCGTGATCTTGTCTGTTTAAAATTCCTCCAAAAACTTTTGGATGTAACGTTTTTACTCTTCCTCCAAGGATGGAAGGGTATGAGGTAACATCTTCTACTGGAATTACATTGATGCCTAAATTTAAAATGAATTTTTCGGTACCACCTGTGGAATATATAGCGACACCTAATCGGTCAAGTTCTCGCACCAAGGGTTCTAATCCGTCTTTGTGAAATACCGAAATTAATGCAGATTTGATAGTTTTTGTATTGTTCATTTTGTTGTGTAGTTAAGCGAACAAAATTACTAAAAGCTAGTTGGTTTCACAATAAACCAATGTACTTTTTTTAGAATAAAAAAACCTGTTTAAATTGAAATCTAAACAGTGTTTTTTGATTTTTTGCAATTAATGTAAGACTACTATTATTCCGAAGTCTCCAAAAAATTTCGGAACCAATCTGTAAATCTTTCGAAAAAAGTTGCATTTTTTGTTTGAGCAGAATTGCTCAAAGCAGCGTAAGAGGGGAAATCTTTACTACTCATAATTTAAGGGGTTAAAAATGTTAATAAAGTTGTTAATATGTTGAATCAAATATAGTAAAAAATAGTTAGCTTTCAAATATTTACAGGATTTCTAGCTTTGATCCAGTAATTTGGCAACTTTTTCACAAACATATTCTAATAATTCTTCGTCTTTTTTCGTGAATGGAGCAACCGAATGGGAATCAATGTCTATTTGACCAATGTTTTCTCCACCTACAAATATCGGTATTACAATTTCAGATTTTACTTTCCATCCACAAGAAATATAGTTGTCTTGTTCTGAAACGTCTTGAACTACAAAGTTTTCATTGCTTACTGCGACTTGTCCACAAATACCTTTACCAAAAGGAATTATGGTATGGTCTGTAGGTTCTCCATGAAATTGAGCAAGTTTAAGTTCGTTTTTATCTCCGTTTTTGAAGTAAAATCCAACCCAATCGTAATAAGCGATGGAATTAGCTAAAATATCACATGTTTTTTGTAGTGTTTCTTCGATTGGATTTTGCTTCTCAAAAATGTTTTTGATTTCATTTTTTAATTTGGGGAAATCGTTCATTACATGTTCGTTTTAAGTTAGGTATTTTGATTTGTAAAATTATGTGTAACAATTGTTTTTTGAAAATATTTTTCATTTTTTGTATCTTTGCACTTCGAATGAGAAATAATTTTCAAAAAATAACAGCCATTATCCTGGCATTTTTATTGGTGTTTTCCACCTTTTCTTTTGCTATTGAAAAACACTTCTGTGGCGATTATTTAGTAGATGTTTCCTATCTGGGTAACGCTTCTCCTTGTTCTGATACTCCTGTTGATTCGTGTGAATCCAAAGTACAGGTGAAGAAAAAAAACTGTTGTAAAGACGAAGTTTTAAAAGTTGAAGGACAACAAGATATCGTAAAAAATTCGCTTGAAAAATTATCTTCAACAAATCAAGTTAAAGATTTTGTGCTTTCCTTTACCATGTCTTTCTTGTTGTTTCAAGAGACTCAAGATTTTGCTGTAGAGGACCTTCTTTATGTCCCACCAAACCTTATTTTTGATTTTCAAACGCATTACGAAACGTATCTTATTTGATTTTTCTTATTGTCAAGTAAAATTAAATAGTAATAATCGTTTAAAAATAAGTAATGAAAGTATATATATTTAGCATTTTAATGCTAGTTAGTTTCTCATTTATTCGTGCGCAAGACAATTTAAAAGGCGTAGTTTTAGAGGAGAACAATAAGCTTTATATGGAGTTTCTGTGTATTGGCAGGGAACTGATGTAGGTGTCAGTACCGCTAATGATGGAACCTTTTCTATACCATACCGCAAAGAATACAAAACGTTAGTATTTAGTTTTGTCGGTTTTCAAACGGATACGATTACCGTCGAAAATACTAGCCCAATTCGTCATGTCCTTAAAGAAATAAATGTGTTAGAGGAAGTTTCTCTTGATGTAAAAAAAAGTGCCACGCAAAAGTCTTTCCTCAAATCTCAAAATCTAGTTACGATAAACAGTGATGAGCTCCTAAAGGCGGCTTGTTGTAATTTATCGGAGAGTTTTGAAACCAACCCGTCTATTGATGTTAATTTTTCAGATGCATTAACCGGTACAAAGCAAATACAAATGTTAGGCCTTACAAGTCCTTACATTCTTATTACCGAAGAAAACATTCCATCTATTAGAGGGGCTTCGCAAGCATATGGCTTAACTTTTACACCCGGTACTTGGGTAAACAGTATTCAAATTACAAAAGGAGCTGGAAGTGTTGTTAATGGATTTGAAAGTATTTCTGGTCAAATTAACACCGAATTAGTTAAGCCTTTTTCCGATAATCGAATATTTGTAAATGCTTTCGGTTCTTTGGGAGGGCGATTGGAGTTGAATACACATTTTAACACAAAGGTTTCTGATAAATGGAGTACAGGGTTATATATCCATGCAGACAATAGAAAGCGTCGTTTTGATAATAACCAAGACGGTTTTCTTGATAATCCGTTAACAAATCAGTTTAATATTATGAATCGTTGGCAGTACACAAACCCTGAAAAAGGATGGGTTAGCTTTTTCAATATTAGGGTATTAAACGATGAAAAAAGATCTGGACAAATTAGCTTTAACGAGGCCGTGGATCAGGGAACAACTAATGCCTGGGGTAGTAAAATTCATACGCAAAGATTGGATGCTTCAACTAAAGTTGGTTATGTTTTTCCGGATTTACCATTTCAAAGTTTTGGTTTTCAAATGGCTTACAGTAACCATAATCAGGATGCTTACTTTGGTATACGAGATTATAATATTGAGCACCAAAGTGCATACGGAAGTTTTTTGTTTAACTCTATTATTGGCGATACAAGGCATAAGTTTAAAACAGGTATAAATGTAATGTACGATACTTATGACGAACTCGTAGGGATGTCGTTAGAGGACGCCGAGTCTTATCAAAGAAAAGAAAATTCAATTGGTGGGTTTTTTGAATATTCCTACGACAACGGAGACAATATAAACATGACAGCCGGAGTCCGATTAGACTCCCATAATTTGTTAGGTACTTTTTTTACTCCAAGAGTACACCTGCGATATACGGCATGGGAGAAAGGGGTGTTTAGAGTTTCTGCAGGAAGAGGGAAAAGAAGTGCTAATATATTTGCAGAAAACCAACAGTTATTTGCTTCTTCGCGAACTATTACGGTTGAAAATTCCGGTGGAAATATCTATGGTTTAGATCCGGAGACTGCTTGGAACTATGGGTTTTCTTTTATGCAAGGATATAGACTATTTGGAAAAAAAGGAGATATTACTCTAGACTTTTACCAAACTAATTTTCAAAACCAAGTGGTGGTAGATTGGGAAAACCCACAAGAAATTTCATTTTATAACCTCGACGGAGAAAGTATCGCTAATAGTTTTCAAATAGAGGTAAACCAAAATATTATTTCGAATCTAGATATACGATTAGCGTATAAAGTATTTGATGTTTCCAAAGATTATAAAGTAGGGAATTTGGCAAATCCTCTGCAGGCAGAAGAGCGTTTCTTTACCAATATTTCATACGAAACAGGAACCAAAGAAAATGGAGCAAAGTGGAAATTTGATACTACTTTTAACTGGTTAGGGGAGCAACGTTTACCCAATACACAAAGTAATCCAGAGATTTATCGTTTGCAAAATTACGCGCCAAGCTATAGTTTGCTAAACGCGCAAATTACAAAAGTGTTTTCTAAAAAGTTTGAAGTATATTTAGGTGCCGAGAATTTAACAGATTACCGACAAAAAATCCTATATTGGGCAATGATGATCCTTTTGGAGCATATTTTGATTCTACAATAGTATATGCTCCTATTTTTGGAAGAAATTTTTATACAGGTTTACGATTTAAATTAGATTAACAATGAAAAACATAGTATTAGTAATTGCATTTATGGTATGTAGTACTGTAATTGCACAAAAGAAAAATGCCAAAGCCAGTTTTAAAGTAGATGGGGTTTGCATGATGTGTAAAAAGAGAATTGAAAAGGCGACCCTGGGAATGAAGGGGGTTAAATATGCAGTATGGAATGTAAAGACCCATGATTTAAACGTGATCTTTAACGAACGTAAAACTTCAGTTACTGCTATAAAAGAAACCGTTGCAGGAGTAGGGCATGATACCGAAGAAATTAAAGCTACAAAAGAAGCTTATGAGACTTTAGATCCATGCTGTCGTTATAGGGATGAAGAGGTTGTAAAAGATCATCAATAAAAAACCGAGATACTATCTCGGTTTTTTTTTTATAACATTTGTAAATTAACAACTTCTTGCTTAGTCAACTCTCTATATCTTCCACGAGGAAGATTTTTCTTGGTAAGACCTGCGAATATTACACGATCGAGTTTTAAAACACTGTATCCAAAGTGTTCAAATATTTTTCGAACAATGCGATTTCTTCCAGAGTGTATTTCTATGCCAACTTCTGTCTTTTTCTCTCCATTAACGTAAGAAACAGCATCTATAAATACTTTTCGCCCTTCTATAACGACATCGCCCCTAAGTTTTTCTAAATCCGATAAGGTTAATTTTTTGTCTAGAGAGGCATGGTACAACTTTCTAACATTATGTTTAGGGTGTGTTAGCTTTTTAGCAAGTTCACCATCGTTTGTAAAAAGTAATAATCCGGTAGTGTTACGATCTAATCTACCTACAGGGTAGATGCGCTCTTTGGTTGCATTTTGTATCAGCTCCATAACTGTCTTTCTTCCGCGATCATCTTCCATCGTAGTGATGTAATTTTTTGGCTTATTGAGAAGAACGTAACGCTTTTGTTCCATAGAAATAAGCGAACCATCAAAGCGCACTTCATCGGTTGCTTTTACTTTGTACCCCATTTCGGTAACCAATTGTCCATTTACAGTAACACTTCCATGTTCGATATAGGTATCTGCTTCTCTACGGGAACAAATTCCGGAGTTAGCTATGTATTTGTTTAAGCGGACTCCTTCCTGGTTTGTTTTTTGTATTGATGTTTTGTTGTGGTTTACAGCTTTCTTAAAATCTTTTTGAAAAGTGTTTTTCTTGCGAGGATTGCTGTTGCTTCCAGCTTGTCGTCCTCTCGACGAGTTTTTTGAATTCATGATAAATGTAAAAATGTGCGCAAAGGTACGTTAAATATTTAATGTTTAGTCTAAAACATGTACTACTTTGTCTAGGATTATCTCTCTATCTATTAGTAGCAAACTAAAAACACCAACCAATAGTAAAATTTTTAGAATGTTATGAATTAGTCGGTATTCATTTTTATCGGTTGCTTTGATGGTGTAAAAGCCGATAAAAATTAAGGTAAAAGCGGCGGTATAAAAATAGTACTTCATGTTTTCTAAACCTTGGTAATTAAAAAGAATTGTTGCCGGAACTAAGGTTAATACAAGTAGTAATAAGATTGTGTATTTGGTGTGTTTTTCACCGTATTTTACGGCAAATGTATTGTAATTATTGGCAATAGCCCCTTTAATATTCTCTAAGTCTTTTACAAGTTCTCGAATCATGACCACGAGAAAAAGAAAGGAAGCATGTACAAATATTACTTTGGAAAAATTCTTGTAGTGTACAAATATTGCGAAAAAAGGTAAAACGGTTAAGCAGGTAGCAGCAAACAAACCGGATATTGGGTGTTTTTTAAGTTTGTGAGAATACAGCCAAATACCAAAAATATACACTGCAAAAAATAGTGCTGCTCTCCACGAAACAAGTACTCCAAAACAAAATCCAATAAAATTTAAAACGAAGTATAGTGTTAGTTTGGTTTCTTGTCTTACATAAGAGTCTAAACCGGTTTTGATTGGTCTGTTAATTCTATCTGCCTTGACATCGTAAAAGTTATTGATGATGTATCCAGCAGCTATTACACAAACTGTAGCTAAAACTATGTAAAGTAAATGTTGGTCTAAAATTATATTTTTAAGTGACTGATCTTCTGAAAAAATAAAAATAGCAGCAAGGTATTGTGCTGCTATTAAAACAAATATATTATATCCTCTGATTACCGATAGGAGACTTAGTATTTTTAACAAAAGCGATTTAGCTTTTTGGGTACTCATAGCAAAACAGTTAATTAGAAGCGATATACTAACTCTAATCTGTAATCTTGCAAACTCTTTTTAGCCTTATCGTAATCTTCTGTAAATCCTAATATGTAACCACCGCCACCAGAACCACAAAGCTTTAAATAGTAATCATTAGTTTGAATCCCCTTTTCCCAAACTTTATGAAAAGGCTGGGGTATCATTGGTTTAAAGTTGGTGAGTACTACTTTGGATAGCATTTTAACGTTGTGGAACAACGATTTAATATTGCCTTGAAGAAAATCCTCTATGCATGCATCCGTGTGGGCAGAAAATTCTTCACTAATCATTTTTCGGAATCCTTCATTTTTCATTTTATTCATGAAAATATTAACCATAGGCTCAGTTTCTCCTATCTGTTCAGAATCTAATAAGAAAACGGCACCTTTACCTTCTTTTTGAGACGGTATACCGGTTGCTTCGATATTTTCTTTAGAATTGATTAATATCGGAATGCTCAGATAAGAATTTAACGGGTCTAAGCCGGAACTTTTTCCGTGAAAAAAAGATTCCATTTGTGAAAAAATATGTTTTAAGCTTAACAATTTGTCCCTCGTGAGGTTCTCCAAAACAGTAATTTTGTTATTGGCGTATTTGTCGTAAATTGATGCTACAAGTGCACCTGAACTTCCTACACCATACCCTTGCGGAATAGAAGAGTCAAAATACATACCATTTTCAATATCTGCTTGAAGGCTAGAGAAGTCGAAAGAAACGCCATCAATTTCTATTCCTTGCAAATAGTGATAAAAATTGTATAAACTCTTATTTGATTTTAATGCTTCTCCAGTTAAAGTAGTAGCTGATTTTAGCGCCCCTTTGTATGAATTAAATGGAATAGCAAGACCTTTTGAATCTTTGATAATTCCGTATTCTCCAAAGAGTAAAATCTTAGCATAAAACAATGGTCCTTTCATAATCGGTAGTTTCTTATACAAAGATACTAGTTTCCAAATTATTACTATAAATTTTTATAAAAAGTTTTCCAAACCCCTACCTTCTCGCTATTTTGATATTTTCCTTTTTCTTTAATTTTTCCATTCTCGTAGAATGTTTTCCAATTCCCCTGTCGTTTGCCTTCTACATAATTTCCTTGCTCTTTCAGGTTCCCTGTTTCATAGTACACCATGCGAACGCCATGGAGCTTTCCGTTTTTGTAATTCGCTTTGTGAAAAAAGTTTCCATTGGCATGGTAATATACAACTAAGCCCTCAAATTCTTCTTCTCCAGGCTTGTTTACCGTACTGTAGCCTTCCATTTGAATTTGACCGTTATTGTAATAGTCTACAATCCAAAATCCTTCTTTTATTTTTTTTGGGACAGGTCGGTAGTATTCTGCCTTGTCTTGAGAGGTTTCTTGCCAGTTTGCATCGAACCAAATTGTTTCTTGTGCATTTGTGGTGTAACTTAACATTCCAACAAATACAACAATAAATGTTGTTGCTATTTTCATAAGAGTAAAAAGGGAATTTAGTTAAAAGGTCTGTGCGCCAAACCCCGCATTATCACAAATATAATGATTTTTTTGGCAATATTTTAACATTTTTTCTTTTAGGAATTTTTCCACTTTTTGCTTCTCTTCTTTTGGGTAAAGTACATGAACATTAGCCCCTGCATCTAGGGTAAAACATACATTGCTATCGGTTTCTTCTCGGTATTTCCATATCGCATTTATGATTTCAAGCGTGTTAGGTTTCATCAGTATAAAATACGGATTACTAGTAAGCATCATAGCATGTAGGGTTAGGGCTTCGCTTTCTACGAGTTGAATAAAATCCTTAATATTACCGTTTTGAAGAATAGTGCTTAATTTTTCTAAGTTTTCATTTGCTTGTTTAAAACGTTGCGTTGCAAAAGGGTGGTCGTGCATTAAGTTGTGTCCTACAGTACTAGAAACTTGCTTTTCTCCTTTGTCTACTAAAAGAACCGTGTCTTGGTATTCGTTAAAAATTGGATGGGTTTTGAATGGGAATTTAACTCCGTAAAGATCCGAACTCTCTGGTATGTTTGGGTGTTTTCCCCAGACTACCAAAGGTCCTTCTATACTTCTACTAGCACTACCGGAGCCGAGACGTGCTAAAAAAGAAGCTTTTTTATGAATATAGTCTATTTCTGCATCTGGAGTTAATTCTTTTTCCAGATTCATGATGCACATTGCAATTGCACTCATGCCACTTGCAGAGGAGGCAATACCACTACTGTGCGGGAAGGAGTTTTCTGAATGGATTACCATTTCATATTCATACAGGTAGGGGCAATAGCTTGCAATTCTTTCGAAGAATTTACTTATTTTAGGTTTGAAATCTTCTTTCTTTTTCCCTTCAAAATACAAATCGAAAGTTATCGTAGTACTCTTGTCTACTTTAGTAAACGCAATAGTTGTTTTTGTATGACAGTGATTCAAAGTAAAACTTATAGATGCATTTTTTGGGATTTGCGGGTCGCTCTTTCCCCAATATTTCACCAGTGCTATATTACTTGGTGTTTGGCAAGTGAAAGATGCTTTTTCTATACTTTTTTTAGTTCCTTGGTAAATAAAATCAGCTGTGTTCAATGTTGTAGTTTTTTACAAAGATAAATGTTTACGTCTAAATAAAATTGAGTTTAGCCAAGACTTCTTGTTTGTAGCCTCTGCTGATAGGAATCGCCTTTTTACGTATTTCAATATGTTCCTTGGTAAAGGACTCTATATGTGCTATGGCAATAATGAAGGAACGATGAACTCTTAAAAATTGCGAAGCAGGTATTTTACGTTCAATGTTGGCAAAAGTTTCTCTGGTGATAACTGTTTTTTCCGTGGTGTGAATTTTTATATAATCACTTAAGCTCTCTAAATAAAGAATATCTTTTAGGTTTAATTTTAACATTTTTCTATCCGACTTAACAAAAATGAAATCGGCAATATTTTTGTTCGTGGTGCTGCTGGGTTTTTCGTTTCCTTGCATTTGTCTTTGTCGGTGAAATTTTTGAATTGCCTCCAAAAATCGATCAAACGAAAATGGTTTAAGTAAATAATCAACCACATGCAGGTCAAAGCCGTCTATTGCATATTCGCGGTATGCGGTGGTAAAAATTATTTTAGTTTGATTTCGTATCGATTTGGCAAGACTTAAACCAGATATATCTGGCATATTAATGTCAAGAAAAAGTAACTCTACTTTTTGTCGGTTTAATACTTCCATTACCTCTAGGGCATTCGAACAACTTTTTATAACTTCTATGGAGGGAATTTTAGCGATATAGTTCTCTAAAATTTCTCTAGCTACAGGTTCGTCATCTACGATAATACACGATGTTTTACGCATAGTTACAGTTTATTTTAAGTTTTACCTCAAACGTATTTTCGTCTCGTTTTATAGCAAGGGTGTGCTTGTTTTGATAGTGCATAATTAGTCTTTTACGTATGTTTTCTAGCCCGATTCCATTGCCTTCCTTTTTTGTTTTTTTAGCATTGTTTTTTATTGTAAAGGCTATATTTTCATCTCTGCTTTCAATAGAAATATGAATGTGTAGGACGTTATTTATCTGTCTGCCATGTTTGAATGCATTTTCTACGAAAGGCAGTAAAAGCATTGGTGCCACACATAGATTTTTGTTTGCAATATTTTTGGTAATATGCATTTGTAGCCCTTTTTGAAATCGCATCTTTTCAAGGGCAATGTAGTTTTCGATATGCGTAACTTCGTCGGTTAATAGAACAGATGGTTTTTCAACTTGATACAAAATATAATCTAATAAATTCGATAATTTCAGTATCATCTCTGGTGTCTCTTCTGCCTTTTTTAATGCAAATCCGTACAGCGTATTAAGAGTGTTAAAAAGAAAGTGTGGATGGATTTGCATTTTTAAGAAACGTAACTCTTGCTCCTTCAATTGCAGTTTTGTCTCAAGATATCTCCTTTTTAGTTCCTCTGTTTTAAAATTAGCGGTATAGTTCTGTACTATCATTCCTAGAATTATTGTTATTACAAGAACAAAATATACCCCAAATATTATGAAGATAACGCCTTTGGTAAGCGGTATGACATTCTCCTTGAGTAAATTAGAGGAGAAAATTAAACCGAAGAAAATAGAAATAATAATTAGAAAAAAGGATACTACAAATGTGTAAAGTGTGTACAGTAAAAAGTAGCCTTGTTTTTGTGCGGTGTTATAGGTTGGAATTAAATAGAAATAGAAAAAATAACCTATCCCAACAGTTATAGGCATTAAGTATAGAGAAAACAAATTCACATAGGAGATGTTATTACTTCCATATCCTAAAAAGTAGGTATAAAAGAAATATACTGCAATCCAAAAGAGACTATGTAATACGATATGGCCGATTAGTCGAGCAGAAAAATTAGTAGTCATCATTATAAACAAATGTAGTTTTTTTTGTGGAATGTATTATTTTTTGCGATGAACTACAAGATGGTAGGCGTAAATAACAAATTCGGGTACCTTTGTCAAAACCTTTTTGTTTATGGTATTTTGGTTTGTTTAAGTTGTTGCTCGTCGCATTTGTCTAAACAATTCAAACCTTAAAGATATGTTTGTATAGATAAACCAAATAATATTTAATTATGAAATTTTTAGTAGCTAATTTATTACATGATGGAGGGCCAATGTTTATGTATCCAATATTATTGCTTTTGATAGCTTGTATGGTGATTTTAATTTATTCTATGCGCAAAGGGGATGCCCATGGAAAATTAAAAAATCTATTGGGGCATCTCAGTTTATTTGCTTTGGTATACGGTTTTTTAGGGTTTATGCTTGGGATGATACAAGCATTGGACGCTATTTCTACATCGGAAGGAATGGTCGCTAATCCAATTTTTGCAGGTGGCCTAAAAATAAGTTTACTAAGCCCAAGTTTTGGGATGTTAGTGTTCTTAATAGTAAGGGTATGCTTGATGTTTTTATCTTTAAAGACTAGCAAATAAAATCATTTCTAATTCATTATGTACTTACGTTTTCCTTTCGTAGTGAAATATATTTTCAAAGCGGCCTAACAATTTATTTAACTGTAAATTTTAAATTATGACAAAAAGTAACATACTTTTAATGGCATTTTTATGTTCAATTGTGACACAAAGCTATGCTTTACAACAACAACCAATAGATCAATTTTGATAATCTAGAGTCTAATAATATGGCTATGGGGACTACCACAGTTATAGAGGATGGAATTCTAGTTTATCAAAAATCCATAGGTGTAGCAAAATTACCAAAATCTAAACCAGATTCGAATACACAATATAGGATTGGGTCTATATCAAAAACTTATACCTCTACCGTTATATTACAAATGATTGAAGAGGGTAAAATATCCTTAAATACAACAATTGGTAGGTATTTTAAAGATATTCCAAATGCAAATAGGATAACTATTGAACATTTGTTGTATCATAGAAGTGGGTTGTTTAATCTTACGGAAGAGGATGGGTTTAGCAAATGGATTCAAAAGCCTCGTTTTCGGGAAGATATCTTAGCAAAAATAAAAAATAATGGTACTAATTTTGATCCAGGACTGAAAAAAGAGTACGCTAATACCAATTATATTTTACTAAGTTATATTGCAGAGGATGTCGATAATATGGCTTTTGAAAAAGTATTACAAACTAGAATTTTTACCCCGTTGCGTTTGGAAAGAACAAATTTTGGAGGACAATTAAATCCCTCAAGTAATCAGGCACTGTCATATTACAGAAAAGGTAATGTATGGGAACGTATACCAAAAGAAACTTATTTAAATGCAACTATGGGTGCTGGAGGCATCGTCTCAACATCTAAAGAAGTAGCATTTTTTTACCATAGTTTGTTTTCAGGGAAATTATTAACGAAAGAATCATTAAAACTCATGACCACTCCCAAAGATGAAATGGGTATGGGTATTTCTGTAGTCTCTTATAACGGATTAATCATATACGGCCATGATGGTGGAATTGATGGATACACGTCAATTGCTTTTTATATTCCAGAATTAAAGCTAGCAACATGTATGACTTTTAATGCGTCTACCGAGAATATGACAGAAACAGCTATTCAGTTTTTACAAAATTTTATGAGTTCAAATACTTCACGTTAATCAACTACCTATTGAAATGATGAAAGTGTTTTTTTATATAATTATGTTTTTTTTGTCGCAATTTTTGTTTTCTCAAAGCGAAGGGGACAAACATAGAGCGAATGGTTTATTAGATAAGGCGATTTCAGCATATAAAATCGAATACGATATATACCCGGATAATATGAATAATTCATATAATTTAGCCTGTGCATATGCTTTAACGAATCAGATAGATAAGGCATTCAAATTTTTAAAGATTTCTTTACGAAACGATACTTCTTTATGGGTGTTAGCAGACAATGATTTGTATACATTGTCCAATGATCCACGTTGGAAAGAAATTGAAAATCAACAACTTAATAAAAATCATTTAAAAGAGCCTTTATATGCCAAAAAGCTCTTAGCATTATTAAGGAAAGACCAGGTTTTAGATTATCAGATTGATATGGCGAAGAAATTTTACATGAATAATGGATATCTGCCACACTGGTATTATGCTTTGTCATCCTATAAAAAATCAATCGGCAAGGAAAATTTTGAACAAATGGAAAAATTAGTTCAAAAAAGAGGATGGCCTACCATTAGCAGTGTTGGAAAACTGGCAGCAGATGCTCCGCTACTGATTATTAATCATCACGAATGTGAAGCCGTAAGAATTAAATATTTACCTCAGATTAAGGAGGCCTGTTTGAATGGAGAAGGTAGTTGTGTGGAATATGCAAAGATTCAAGATAGGATTTTGGTAAATACAGGTAAGCCCCAAATATATGGGATGCAATTTAGATTTAATGCTAGTAGAAAGTTAGAGCCTTTTCCTATTTATGAGCCTGAACATGTAGATAAACGAAGAAAAAAAATAGGTTTGGAGCCTCTTCAAAAGTATTTGAAAAAGAAAATAGATTACGATTGGGTTGTGAAGAAAGAGTAGTATTCATCTTAGTTTTTTTTATAAAATACCCTTTCTTGCAAAGAAAAGGGTATTTTTGTTTTATGCAGAAATCTGTCGCTTTATTCTTAAATGGATCCAGGCCAAAATCTATGCCTGATATTTTACAGTACGATATTGTCTGTGCTACGGATGGCGCATATGATTTTTTAAAGAAAAACAATATTCGTCCCAATTTTATAAGCGGTGATTTAGATTCCTTACAGCACCTACCAGCCGACATTAAAGTGGTGCATACACCTGACCAAAATTTTACAGATTTTGATAAAATAGTAAACATTCTATTCGAACAAAAGTATACCGATATTGATGTTTATGGTGCAAGTGGTGGAGAACAAGATCATTTTTTAGGAAACATACACACAGCAATCTATTGGAAAGAAAAAGTAAACCTTACTTTTTTTGATGCGTATGGTTTTTATTTTGTGGCAAAACCATATACAAAAATCCATGACTGTCTCGGTAAGACCATTTCTTTAGTTCCCTTTTCAGAAGTTACTAACATCACCACTTCGGGATTACAATATGCATTAGCGCAGGAGGATTTAGTGTTTGGGAAAAGAATTGGAACAAGAAACAAAGCGAATCATGACACCGTAGAAATCTCCTTTGATACTGGAGATTTGCTTATTTTTGTGTATCATTAAATAAACATGAGAAAAATAAAACTAATTTGGGACTTTAAAGGTCCCGATGCTTCAGAAACCGCGAAACATCACTGCGTTCATTTACACGAGTATGCAGCGGTAGAAAAATTACCTTTTGAGGAAATTAACCATTCTGTACTTCATGATATGCATGCGATTGCGTTTGTTGTTGTAAACGAAGCCTACATGAAAACGTACAGGGATGCCTTAAAACCGCATCGTGGTGTTTTAGCATAGCATTTATATACCGAATGTTTGTTTTTTGTCGAGTTTTTTATAGAGTTTAGCTAAGAAGTATTGGTTTGTTTATAAATCTTTTCATCTTCGTTACCTATTATTTCTTATCGTATAAAATGCATACCTCATTAAAAATACTATTTTTAGCAGCAATTTTTCTCAGTGGATGTAAACCACAACTCAAAAGCAAAGATTTTACAGAGCCCGGATCTTTCACCCAAGGAATAGAGGGGCCAGCTGTAGATGCAAATGGTAGCATATACGCGGTAAATTTTAAAGAAGAAGGTACCATAGGTAAAGTTACCCCAAATGGTAAAAGTACTACGTTCGTATCGTTGCCCGATGGTAGTATCGGAAATGGGATACGATTTGGGAAAAACAATA
This sequence comes from Tenacibaculum sp. SG-28, assembly GCF_002954385.1. Taxonomy (GTDB): domain Bacteria; phylum Bacteroidota; class Bacteroidia; order Flavobacteriales; family Flavobacteriaceae; genus Polaribacter. The sequence continues at coordinate 16,838 of NZ_MQVY01000002.1, read as the reverse complement.
CCATGTTTGTGGCAGATTATACCAATCATGCCATTTTAAAGATTGCCATGCGTCTAAGGTCATATCCATATTCGCAAAAGATTCAACTGCAAACCAACCAAATGATATTGCAATCGCACCCAATGGAATTATTTACGCAAGTGATCCCAATTGGAAAAATAATACAGGGAATTTGTGGAGGGTTACAGAGGAAAAGGGTTTTGAGTTAATCGAATCGAACATGGGAACCACTAACGGAATATGCGTAAGTCCTGATGGGAAAAAATTGTATGTAAACGAATCGATACAACGAAAAGTTTGGGTATATGATCTTCTTTCTAATGGCGATGTTGCAAACAAAAAAGAATTTACTTCCTTTTCTGATTTTGGTCTGGACGGTATGCGATGTGACGCGAACGGGAATGTTTTTATAACTCGTTTTGGGAAAGGTACCGTTGTTGTTCTCTCGCCAAAAGGAGATGTATTGTACGAAATTGAGCTTATCGGTCAAAAACCAAGTAATATAACTTTTTCCAATACCTACGATACCTGTTATGTAACCATGGCTGATAGAGGTTGCATAGAGATAGTGTATTTACAGTAGTAAAGCTGTATTATGTTCGGTTAGCAATAGTGGTTGCGCAAATATAACCGCCAGTCCAGGCATTTTGAAAATTAAAACCTCCTGTGACCGCATCAATATTTAAAATTTCTCCCACAAAAAATAGGTTTTGGTGCAGCTTACTTTCGAATTTTTTAAAATCAACTTCTCTTAGATCGATACCACCAGCAGTTACAAATTCTTCTTTAAAGGTGGTTCTTCCATTCGCATTAAAAACACAGTAGCTCAGTTGATTGGCTAAGTTTTGCAATTGTTTATTGCTGAGATCTGCCCAATTCTGGAAACGCTCAATAGTTGCAGCAGTAACTAATCGTTCCCAAAGTCTTCTCGGTATTTCCGTGAAAGGACTTTTTGCGATAACTTGTTTTTTGGGTGCTTATTTTTTAATTGTTGCAGATCGTTAAGTATATTTTCTGTAGGTATTCCCAGCCAATTTACAACCACATTGTATTGGTAGTTTTTATCGGCTAGAATTCTTGCGCCATAAGCCGATAGTTTTAATACAGCAGGTCCACTCAATCCCCAATGTGTTATTAATAGAGGGCCGAAATTTTCTAGGTTTGTTTTGGCGATTTGAACACTGGCGTTCGGAACAGACACACCACCCAGATCTTGGATTCTTGTATCCTTGATATTAAAGGTAAACAATGAAGGGACTGGACTAATTATACGGTGTCCTAGGCTTTCTAATTCACTCCATATTTTTTTATTACTACCCGCAGCTACTACGAGATAATCTGCTGTAAAATTTTGATTTTTAGTTCTAACAATCCAAGTGTTTTCTTTTTTAGTTATACCAGTAACTCCTGTACTTTTTAATATTGTAATACAAGTTTGCCGCTGCAGTTAAAAAACAATCAATTATAGTTTGTGAAGAATTTGATTCGGGAAACACTCGATTATCTTCTTCTATTTTTAAGGGAATTCCTTTGTCTTCAAACCAGGCAAAAGTATCTCCGGTCATGAATTGATGAAAAGGACCCAAAAGTTCTTTTTCGCCTCTTGGATAAAATGTAGTTAATTCTCGAGGATCAAAACAGGCATGGGTAACATTACAGCGCCCTCCCCCAGAGATTTTTACTTTTTGTAAGACCTCTTTGCCTTTTTCAAGTATAATAACCTCGTAATTTGGATTTTTTTCTTTTAAATTAATGGCAGTAAAAAAACCTGCTGCACCACCTCCTATAATAATTACTGTTTTCATGTTAAAATTTAAATATCACTCCAGGTTTTTTAAGTTACTTTTTTGTTGAAAAATAAAGCTAAAAGACTAGGTTGTAGTCTCACAATATCATCTCTGAATAAGGAACTATAGTTGTAAATCCTTTCTCTTTAAAATAGCTTGGTGTATCGTTATTTCCTGTCGCCAAAATAAAATCGCCACCCCAGGCACCTAAGCTTTTAATTGCTCCAAAATAATCAGAGAACAAGATTTCTTTTACTGGTTTTTGCTGAATAATCGAACTTATTATTGCTTCATGAGACTGAATAACTTTACTTAGGTCTTTCGCAGAGGAAGCTCTCATAAATTCTTCTGTTAAAGTATCAATAGTATTTATTTGAAACCTGGCTTCCTTTTTTCGGTTTTTATAGGTGGCAATACCTTCTCTACTGTTTTGTTTTTTGTTGAGGTGTACAAAGTATAGCTCTTCCTCAAAAGAAGGGTTAAAAGCTACTTCTGTTACCGATGGTACTTTGTTTTCTAAACAATACACTATTGGGGAGTCGTGTTTGGCGCACGCAATATCATATCCGCTTCCTGAAAAAGCGTTCCACAATAAAGTGTATGGGTTTATTTGTGCCCAATTAGCAATATTGTTTATTAAGGTCGAGGAACTTCCCAAGCCCCAGTTTTGGGGGAATCCTAGGTGTGTTTTTACGATATATCCTTTAGTATCCTTTAAGAAATTTGGGTTTAAGGCTTTCGCTTTTTGAAGGATGTTTTGTAGTGTTTCTGCAATAAATTCAGAACTGCCCTCTTTATTAGAGTTAAAGGTGGCAGAAACCAAACGAAGCTGTGGTAGACTAAACGAAGCTTCAAACCAGCATTGCCCTTCCTTGGTAAAACTTCCCCAAACTAATAAGGGTTCATTTATGCTGTTAATCACTAAATCTTGTCCAAACTTGCAAGGAACTGCCAGCGATTTCGCGCCATCTAAGACTACGTATTCTCCTGTTAGTAATAATTTACCATTACTGTAATACCTGTTCAATTTAATTTTTTAATTGGTTAAAAGCCTCTACAACAGCACTATGAGATACTGTTTTATTTTCAAATTGCTTTACAATACAATCTTTCTGTTGCTCGTTAGCACCTAATTGGTTTAGAATATTCATTAAGTGCATTTTCATATGACCGTGCTGAATTCCCTTAGTGGTTAGGGCTCGGAGCGCGGCAAAATTTTGTGCCAAACCTGCCGTAGCCATAATTTCCATTAATTCTCTTGCATTAGGTCTGTTCATCATATCTAAAGACAGCTTAGCCATTGGGTGTAATGCAGTTAGTCCACCAACTGTACCAACTGCAAGAGGAATTTCTATCCAAAACTTGAAAATACCATTTGTTATTTCGCAATGCGTTAAACTTTTATATTTTCCGTCTTTGGCTGCATAGGCGTGGGCACCTGCTTCTATCGCTCTAAAATCATTACCAGTAGCAAGTACAACCGAATCGATTCCGTTCATAATACCTTTATTGTGGGTTACTGCACGATAAGGTTCTACAGCAGCAATTTTAACCGCTTGTTCAAACTTTTTAGCAAACCTTCTCGGATTATCGCCTCCCAACTCCTCTACCTTACAGCTAACTTCCGCTCTAACAAGGCATTCGGGAACGTAATTAGATAAGATGCTCATTACAATTTCTACAGACTCATTTCTAAACTCGTTTGCCATGGCTTCAAGGCATGAATTAATAAAATTAGCTCCCATAGAATCTTTTGTTTCAAACGTCACAAAAAGTTGGTAGTAATTACTGAGATCATCTGTTTTATCTACCAATTGAATATCTAGAATTCCTCCTCCGCGTTTTTCCATATTTTTGGTGATCGCTGCGGTTGCTTCTAAAAGTTTTGGTTTCTTTGCCTCAAAATAGGTAGAAAGATCGCTTTTTTTTCCCTGGTACATGAAGTGTACTTGTCCAATTTTTTTGGTAGACACTACCGAAGCTTTGAATCCTCCTCGCGTACTCCAAAATTTGGCTACCAGTGACGCGGCTGCAACTACAGAACTTTCCTCTACTACCATTGGAATCACCATTTCTTTCCCATTTATTACAAAGTTAGGGGCGATACCATATGGCATGTAAAAATTAGTAATTGTATTTTCTATAAAATCATCGTGAAGTTGCTGTAATGCAGAGTCTTCATTCCAGTACTGTTTGAGTGTTTTTATGATTTCCTGTTGGTTACTGAAATAATTTGCAGCGAGCCATGTAATTTTTTCTTCTTTCGAGAATTTTGAAAACCCTGAAATAACTTTAGACATTCTGTTTTGCTGTTTTTAGACGGGTCAAAGATAAATGAATCCTGTTAAAATCACTTTTATAATTGATATTTCTATGGTTTTTGTCTTAATTTTCGTCGAATTTTCCGTAAACTTGGCAAACTTTTTATTCAAACAACAACTACACATGAAAAAAATGATCGTATTCTTTATTGGGTTGTCCACGATACTTCACGCTCAGAAAAAGGATATTACGCTAGAGGATATATGGAAAAAAGGTACATTTAGATCCGATTATATGAATTCCTTGAATTCTATGAATGGTGATTTTTATTCCCTATTAAACTATCAAAGCGGCGGAACATCAGTAGACAAATACAATTACCAAACCCTAGAAAAAGTAGCTACTATTGTATCTAGTGCAGAGATTAATGAAATTAGTAGTTTTCAATCCTATCAATTCAACAATGACGAGACAAAGTTAATTCTAGGAACTAATTTCAAACCAATCTTCCGAAGATCTTTTTTAGGTACTTTTTACGTGTACGATATAGCGACGAAATCGATAGCGCTAATTGGTGAAGATATTCAAAGACCAACTTTTTCACCTGATAGTAAAAAAGTAGCATATGCCAAAGACAACAATTTGTTTGTGAAAGATCTTACCACCCAAAAGGAGGTACAGATTACCAAAGATGGAAAGAAAAATGAAGTTATCAACGGAATTACCGATTGGGTGTACGAGGAGGAATTCGGATTTGTAAAGGCTTTTGAATGGAGTACAGATAGTAAAAAAATAGCCTTTTTGCGATTTGATGAAAGTGCGGTAAGTACTTTTTCCATGGACGTATATGGTACCGACAAGTATCCTTCGCAACATGTCTTTAAATATCCAAAAGCAGGAGAAGACAATGCGAAAGTTACCCTACACGTATACACATTAGGAGACAATACCACCAAAACAATTGCCCTGGGTAACTACGAATACATTCCTAGAATAAACTGGACGAAAGATGCAAATACACTATCGGTAAGAACGCTTAATCGCCATCAAAATGACTTAAAATTGTATTTTGTAAATGCTACTTCCTTACAGAATTCTGTAGTGTTACACGAAACGGATAAAGCTTACATAGATATTACAGATGACTTGACCTTTTTAGAAGACAATAGTTTTATCTGGACAAGTGAAAAAAATGGCTATAATCACATTTATCATTACTCGAAAACAGGTACATTGCTAAACCAAATAACCAATGGAGACTGGGAGGTAACTGCCTATTATGGTTTTAATCCGAAGAAGAAAACAATTTACTACCAGTCTGTAGAAAATGGATCTATTAATAGAGGGGTCTACAGCATTTCTTTACAAGGAAAAAACAAAAAATTACTCAGTGACTCCTCAGGAACCAACAACGGTGCGTTTAGTAAGAATATGAACTATTTTATCAATACGTTCTCTGATGCCAATACTCCTCCCGTGTATACCTTACGCAATAGTAAAGGAGATGTATTAAAAACCATTAAAGACAATGCTGCTCTAAAAGCTAAAATTGCTGAGTTTAATATTAGTGAGAAAGAATTTTCTACTGTAAGAGTTAACGGAAACGACCTCAATATGTTCATGATAAAACCACCTAATTTTAATGCAAGTAAACAGTATCCACTCTTGATGTATCAGTATTCTGGTCCTGGTTCGCAAAGTGTGGCAAATAGGTGGAATAATTCTAACGATTATTGGTACCAAATGTTGGCAGAGCAGGGTTATATTATAGCCTGTGTAGATGGTCGTGGAACCGGATTTAAGGGGAGAGATTTTAAAAAGGCGACTTATCTTAACTTGGTAAAATATGAAACGGAAGATCAAATAGCTGCAGCAAAACTATTAGCGAAACGTTCGTATATCGACGCGAACAGAATTGGTATATGGGGCTGGTCATTTGGCGGACACATGAGTACCAATTGTCTGCTGAAAGGTAATGATGTGTTTACCACTGCCATTGCAGTAGCACCGGTAACTACTTGGCGTTTCTACGATACGATTTACACCGAGCGTTTTTTACGAACGCCGGAAGAAAACCCTGCTGGTTATGATGACAATTCTCCTTTGAATTATCCTGAATTATTAAAGGGAAAGTATCTGTTAGTGCACGGAACAGCAGACGACAACGTACACGTTCAAAATGCCTACCGTATGGCAGAGGCTTTGATACAGACAAACAAACAATTTGATTGGGCGATGTATCCAGATAAAAATCACGGTATATATGGCGGGAATACACGCTACCATTTGTACGTGAAAATGACTAATTTTTTAAAAAATAATTTATAAACTATAGAAAACTATGGCAAATTCTACTTCTATTCAACAAAAGGAATTATTTGGACATCCAGTAGGCTCTACGTTCTGTTTTTTACAGAAATGTGGGAACGCTTCTCGTACTATGGGATGCGAGCGATTCTTACCTTATATATGGTTGCAAAAACTACTGATCTTAATCCCGGATTAGGATGGACTCAAGGGGAAGCACTTGCCTTATATGGTTGGTACACAATGTTAGTTTACGTTGCTTCAATTCCTGGCGGTATTATTGCAGATAAACTTCTAGGCCAAAAGAAATCCGTTATGTATGGTGGTTGGTTATTGGTTGCCGGTCACGGAATTTTATCCATAGAGCAAGATTGGGCCTTTTTTGCCGGACTTTTCTTAATAATTTTGGGAGTTGGATTATTAAAACCTAATATTTCTACCATGGTAGGAGGATTATATGAGCCAGGTGATGAGAGAAGAGATAAAGGTTTTTCTATTTTCTATATTGGAATTAATTTAGGTGCTGCCGCAGCAAGTTTAATCGTTGGATTAGTAGCTGCAAAATACGGTTGGCATTATGGATTCGGTTTAGCTGCGATAGGGATGATACTTGGGCAATTAGTATTTTTATTTGGGCAAAAATTTTTAACAGAAGTAGGTAATAAACCTACACATGAAACCGAAAGCTCAGAGGATGTATCCATAGGAGAAATCTTTAGTACTATGGTAAATACAAAAAAGACAGTTGTAGTTCTTGCTTTATGTGCTTTGGTATCAGTTCTAATACCGCAACTATTTATGGAAAAAGAAGTTATCCAGTACACTGTGTTTTTCTTGTTTTTATCTATAGTTGTTGGATTTATGATGACCGTATTTAATGATTTAGAAACAAAAATTGAAAAAGATAGATTTATAGTTCTATTACTCTCTTTTTTAATTGTTATCGTATTTTGGGGTGCATTTGAACAAGCTGGAGGTTTGATGAATATTTATACAGAGCAAAAAACTAATAGATTTATTGGAGGATGGCAAGTTCCTTCGGCTATAATGCAGTCTTTTAACCCTTTGTATATCATTATCTTTGGAGTTCCAGTAGCAAACTTCTGGCTTTGGTGGAAACATAGGAATAAAGAGTCTTCTTCTATTTTTAAGATGGCAACCGGTGTAATTATTATGGGCTTAGGTTTTGTATTTATGATCTTTGCTTCCAGACAATACGAGGCCTCTGGTGAATCTGCTTTGTATTGGTTAGCATTTGCATACTTATTTCATACTTTAGGCGAACTTTGTGCATCACCTGTAGCGTTATCTTTTATCACGAAACTAGCCCCGGTTAAATATGGAGCTTTGATGATGGGTGTTTATTTTGCAGCAACAGGTTTAGGTAACAAAGTTGCGGGTATCATTGGAGAATCTGCCGAATCAGCTGGAGAATTGCAAATTTTTACCGGAATTACTATTTTCTGTGTAATATTTGGATTGTTAGTAATCGCTATGTTAAAACCCTTGAAACGACTTATTCACGGAGCTGAGGATAACGAAAGAGAAATTGCCCATGGTGAGAACCACTCTAGAGAAACAGCAGAAGCAAATTAATTAAAAAATAATTTACAAACCTCATAACTTTACTTATGGGGTTTGTTTTGTTTATAACTTAAATTTTTAACAATGAGTACAGATATAGAAAATCTATTTAAAGATAAGGTATTAGGGCATCCTGCAGGGTTGTTTGTTTTGTTTTTTACCGAAATGTGGGAGCGCTTTTCTTATTACGGAATGCGGGCCATATTGGTTATTTTTTTAACAGGAATAGTAACAGGTGATAACCCAGGTTGGGGATGGAGTACTCCTGCTGCATTATCCCTTTTAGGACCTATGCTTTGTTTGTGTATTTGACGCCTTTAGTTGGGGGTTGGCTCGCAGATAATAAAATTGGTTACAGAAAGGCCGTCGTAATAGGTGCATTATTAATGACCTTGGGGCATGCTTCTATGGCTTTTGAGACCCCTACTACACTTTACATAGGAATTGCATTGCTAATTGTTGGTAACGGCTTTTTTAAACCCAATATGACATCTATAATATCTAAAATGTATGCAGGGAAAGATGACAAGAAAGATGGTGCCTATAATATTTTTTATATGGGGGTTAATGCTGGTGCATTTATCGGAATTATGTTGTGTGGATGGGTTGGTGAAAAGATAAGTTGGAGCTTTGGTTTTGGACTCGCTGGTATTTTTATGTTTTTAGGAATGCTTCAATTTTATTATGCACAATCTTTATTTGGATCTTTAGGAGATAAGCCAGTAAAAGTTGATGCGAAGGAGACTAATCCTGAATTGGAACAAGAAGTAAGAAATCCGTTCTCAATAGTAGATTATTTTTTAATCGGTCTTTTTACCATTTCTGCTTTGATATTTATCATTAACGACCCACTTAGTAAAATAGGAGGCATCAATGCCCTGAATTTTGCCGTAGGAGCAATGACAGACTCCTTATTTTTTGCTTTAATTGCAGCTATTAGTTTTATTATTTTGTTACTTGTTAGAATTCCTAGATACACAAAAATTGAGAGAGATAGAATGATCGCTTTTACCATTTTTTGTTTATTTACGATTTTCTTCTGGGCTGCATTTGAGCAAGCAGCTGGTTCTTTACCAATATATACAAGAGACTTTACCAACAGAATTTTAGAGGGTACTTCGGGTACTATTTTTAAGATAATAGATCTTTTAGTTACGGTTATTCCTCTTGGAATTATAACGTATGTTTTGATTTCGTTATTCAAGAAAACCTATTCAAAAATTGGTGTATCTAACATAATTTTAGGAACAAGTTTTGTAATTGTTTGGGCAATTGTCTTATACAAATTATACACAGAGTTGAGTAGTCCTGAAACAGAAGTCCCTGTTACGTGGTTTGCTATTTTAAACTCTTTATTTATTATCATTTTTGCACCTTTGTTTACCAAGTGGTGGGATAGTAGATACAATCCACCAGCTTCGGTAAAATATTTTTTAGGTTTGGCTTTATTGGCCTTAGGTTTTGGTTTCTTGGCTTTTGGCGCAAGAAATGTACCTGCAGGAGCCGAGGGAGCGAGTTTAAGTATGGCCTGGTTGGTACTTGCATACTTATTTCATACTTTGGGAGAGTTGTGTTTGTCTCCTATGGGATTATCTTATTTGAGTAAATTAATTCCTACACGAATGATCGCATTTATGTTTGGGGTATATTATCTTGCAATTGCAATTGGAAATAAATTAGCCCATTATGTTGGAGGGGATATTGAGTCGATTACAAAAGAATACAGTTTGTCTGGATTTTTCTTAATCTTTACTATAGTTCCACTTGCTCTTGGCCTAGTAGCTTTACTATTACATCCAATTTTGAAAAAATTAATGCACGGCGTAAAATAATTTTTATTCCGTAATTATATCAGCAACCTGTCAATGATATGCAATTGGCAGGTTTTTTTTGTAACTTTGGTATCAATTTTGAACCCCATTCGTTATGAGATTTTTTACCGTAGTATTGTTTTTACTCTTAACCGTTACAGGTGTTAGCGCTCAAGATACAGTAAAATGGCTAACCATAGAGGAGGCTGTTGCAAAGAGTAACGTAAATCCGAAACCGATTCTAATAGATATTTATACCGATTGGTGTGGGTGGTGCAAACGAATGGATAAAGATACTTACCAAAATCCGGTAATTGCTTCCTATATCAATGAAAATTACTACGCAGTAAAGTTAAATGGAGAAGAAAAAAGAGATATTACTTTCATGGGGAAAACTTTTGTATACCAAGCGCAAGGAAGGAGAGGTTACCACGAGTTGGCTGCAGGACTAATGAAAGGAAGACTAAGTTATCCTGCCACCACTTTTTTGAACAAAGACAAGCAAGTATTACAACATATTCCCGGCTACCAAGACAAGAAAAAGTTTGAGACTATTCTAGCTTTTTTTAATGATGAAAATTACAAAAAGACATCTTGGAAGGAGTTTGAAAAGAATTTTAAGAGTTCTATATAGTTTCTTTTACTTAGAAAAACAATATGCACCATTTATACTCGTGTCGTGAAATGGTATTTTTTGTGTTTTACACGTGAGTCTCCACTTTCTTGCCAGGTTCTTGTAGTTACTACCATCTGCAATTACCACTAAAGGTTCGTCGCTAGAAGTATTCGTTCTAAGTTTATTTTAGGTGAATTTCGCAATATAATAATAGCGTTTTTTACTTTTTTATTGGGGTTCACATCCTTTTTGTCGAGCCATATAAAAGTTTTGTTATCGAATGCATATAATCTTGGTAATTTAGTGGTGTAGTTCATAGTAATGTTTTCGTGTATACGGTAGGAGGAAAGAAATTTTTCTTTGGCAACAATACTAGTATCCATGTTGTGGTGTATTTGTATTTTATTTCCATTACGTATACCAATTACACTAAGTTTGTTTTTGTGAAATAGGATAAGTTCTTTTTTGTTTTCTCGATTGATCTTATCCAAAATATAACATGTCTGTAAGGTGATAATTACTACGGAAATAGCCACTAACCTGCGAAAAGAAGTTTTAAAAGATGTTCCAAATAGAATGATTAGTAAAAGGTACCATAATAGTAAAGCTTCTATGTTTAGAGACATTACTAAATTTCCATTGTTTTGAATAGATGCGATCCAAGCAATAAAGGAATTCATTGCGCTTATTAAAAAGTTATATACCTCTGTTAAAAATCCAGGCGTAATTTTAAGTATCGTTATGACTAAGAGCAGTATTGCTGTGTATACAAGTATTCCTATCCAAGGAACAACCACCATATTTGTGAAAATACTCCACAAAGATGTTTCTTGAAAGTAATAAAGGCTAATGGGGGTAATCCCTATTTGTGCAGCGAGAGTAACGGTAAAGGTTTTCCAGTAAAATTGCGTTATTTTTCCTTTTGGTTTCCATAATTCGACTAACTTTGGTTGTATCAGTACAATAGCAAAAACTACAATATAACTAAGTTGAAAGCCTATGTCGAAAATAAAATATGGATGAAATAGCAAAATAAAAAACATGGAATTCAGAATTGCGTATAAGGGTACTCTTTGTCGGTTTATTTTTTCTCCAATGGCAATAAAGGTAAACATGGTTACCGCTCTAACAACGGAGGCAGATAGACCAGTTATAAGTGCGAAAAACCATAAAAATCCAACAGTAAATACGAACGTAACTGTACTTCCTCTTTTTCGAATTCCAAATAGGGATAGTATACGTTGTAATAAAAGAAATATAATTCCAACATGAAGCCCAGATATTGCTAAAATATGAATGACTCCTGCCTTGCGATAACTATTGCGAATATCCTTGGATAAAAATTGTTTTTCACCCAAAAGAAATGCATTTGTAATTTGAAGGACATCTGCGGATAAATGTGCAGAATGCAATCGTTCTTTCACCCAATTTCGTATCGTTTCTGCCAATCCAAATAGTGACTTTGATACGGTAGGTAACATTCTGTACTTATTTGTTTTGGTGTGTATTTGGTAATACACTCCCTGCTTTGATAAATAATCCTTATACGAAAATTGGTATGGATTTAGAGTTTTCGGTAGTCTTGTAAACGTTGGTATTAGTTGTAACCGGTTATCTGTTTGTAGTGGCAATGTATTTGTTTCCTTTTGAATATTAAGTAAAACAGTTCCCGATACCATACTTCCATTCAAACGCTCTACTTTTGCTAGGTATTTATCATAGTAATCTGTACTTCGTAATACCTTTTGTATTCTCAGGTATACTACCCCATTTTTCTCCATGTATTTAATAAAATAATTTGGATAGTTTTGCGGATTTTTTAAGAAAAGCGAGCTTATTCCAAGTGCGATGATACTTATGAGGTAGGTAACTCCAAACGCTAAACGTTTTTGTGAGGTATGTAAAATGAATAAAAGGAGTAAAAGGCTGGCTATAATTCCAAATAATTCGACGATACCATAGCGCCAAATTTTACAATAATACTGTAGTAAAAGACCAAGAATAAGACATACCACTGTGTAAAGCGGTACAAAGCCCAATAAATTTTTCATAGCATTGTAAAGATATGAAAAATTACTAATTATCAGTATTTTATCTCATTTTTCAGCTAATGTTATAACTTTTGTAAACTAATGTAAATGTTTATGTATTCTTTGCTACATTTTGTAGCCTCGAGGAAATAACTTCGGTGATTAGTTTGTAGAAAGTGATACAAAGACCTCTAGTACTTTAAAAAGAAAACAAAAATTCCTGTCTTTACGAACATAAAGTATCGCATAAGACAGGAAATGTGTAGTATATTATGACTTTTAGGATGCAGTACGTTGCCTAAACACCGCGTTGTTTGTTAATTTCATCCTGCAGTTTTCTTCTTAATTTTTGTTCTTTTTCAATCGCATTTTTTCTGAAATCTTCCAATTCTTTTTCAATATCGTTATGCATCTTAATAGTTTCTTTTGTAACAGTGTTGCTATTTTTAAATTTATAGATGAATAAAAACAGTAAAAACAGCAAAATACCAGTGAGTATAGCCATACCTAATTTAAAGCTAGTTTTAGCAAAACTAAGACCAAACAAAGAGATGTCATCTTGTTTGTCTGAAAGGTCACTTATGGTGTTATTTAACTCCTTTATTTTTTCCTCAAGGATAGTTATATTACTCTTTTGAGAAACTATATTTTTTTGCTGGCTCACCACCTTGCTTTCGATATTTTTTAAGGTGTCTAAAACGTTTTTTTGAAGTTTTGCGTATGCTGTTTTTTTAACCACCTTATATTCCTGATAACTTCCAGATTTTTTATAAAGCGTCTCGAATTGGTTCTTTATCGAGTTGTCTGGTTTACTTTCTGTTATTTCTTGTGCTATAATTGCATTGGATAGTACTAGGAAAAATATAATTTTTATTAATCGCATGATGATTGTTTGTTATTAAAAGAATAGTAAAAAAACCCAAACGCAAGGTTTGGGTTTTTAGTATAAGCAAGGTTATTAAACTTATTTTACTTTATCTACAATTGCCTTAAAAGCTTCCGGATTGTTCATCGCTAAATCTGCTAAAACCTTACGGTTTAATTCGATGTCATTAGCTTTTACTTTACCCATAAACTGCGAGTAAGACATTCCGAACTGACGGGCACCAGCGTTGATACGTTGGATCCATAAAGAACGGAAGTTTCTCTTGTTGTTTTTACGATCTCTATAGGCATATAACATCCCTTTTTCAACCGCATTTTTTGCTACTGTGTAAACGTTTTTTCTACGTCCGAAGTAACCTTTTGCTTGCTTCAAGATTTTTTTTCTTCTATTTCTTGAAGCTACTGAATTTACTGATCTTGGCATAATTCAAATTGTTTTTTGTAGTAGGCGACTTAATGTAAGTACTTTGTGAGCCCAACTCCATGGTTAATAATTAATTTACTACCTAGCGAACAATTATTTTAAAACTAATTGTTGCTTAATATTTGCTTCATCAGACTTGTGTACTAATGCAGCGTGTGTTAAGGCAAGCTTACGTTTTTTCGACTTCTTAGTTAAGATATGACTCTTAAACGCGTGCTTTCTTTTGATTTTTCCAGAACCTGTTAACTTAAAACGTTTTTTGGCGCTAGATTTTGTTTTGATTTTAGGCATCTCTTGATTTTCGTTTTATCTTGCTTATTACTTTCTTTATTTAACTTTTTTCGGCGCAATGAACATAATCATACGCTTTCCTTCTAATTTCGGCATTTGTTCAACTTTACCGTATTCTTCTAGTTCTTGAGCCAATTTTAACAATAAAATTTGCCCTTGTTCTTTGAATATGATAGATCTTCCTTTAAAGAATACAAACGCTTTTAGTTTCGCTCCATCTTTTAAGAATTTAATAGCATGCTTCTTTTTAAATTCATAATCATGCTCGTCTGTTTGCGGTCCAAAACGTATTTCTTTCACTACTACTTTGGAAGCTTTAGATTTTAGTGCTTTCTCACGTTTTTTTTGTTCGTACAAACTTTTTGTAATCGATAACCTTACATACAGGTGGTACAGCTTTTGGTGAAATTTCTACTAAATCTAATCCTTGTGCTCTCGCAATTTCTTTTGCTTTGATTAAAGGATACACCCCTATTTCGATATTCTCGCCTACCAGACGAACTTCATCAACAAAACGAATTTTTTCATTAATTCTGTGCTGATCTTCTTTAATTACTCTAGCAGGTCTGCGCCCACCTTTTTTTCTTATAGCTATGACTTATAAATTTAAAATTACTATTTAATTACTTCCAAAAGGGACTAAAGTTTTGCTTACTTCTTTGTTTATTAATGAAACAAACTCTTCAATAGTAAACGTTCCTATATCCCCTTCACCATGTTTCCTTATTGAAACAGTATTATCCTCTTGTTCTTTTTCACCAACAATGACCATAAACGGTATCTTTTTCACTTCTGCATCGCGAATTTTTCGACCCGTTTTCTCATTTCGGTTATCTATTAGGGCGCGAATTTCGGAATTTTCTAACAAATGTAAAACTTTTTCTGAATAATTTTGGTATTTCTCACTGATTGGCAGTATTATAACTTGTTCTGGTGTAAGCCATAATGGGAAATTTCCTCCAGTATGTTCCAGTAAAACCGCAATAAATCGTTCCATTGAACCAAAAGGTGCTCTGTGAATCATTATTGGTCGGTGTAATTGGTTGTCAGAACCTTTATAACTTAGATCAAAACGCTCTGGTAAATTATAATCTACTTGTATAGTTCCTAATTGCCAACTTCTCCCAAGAGCATCCTTTACCATGAAGTCTAACTTCGGACCATAAAACGCGGCTTCTCCCTCCTCAATTACATAATCAAGGCCTTTGTCTTTTGCTGCACTAATAATGGCTTTTTCTGCGGTTTCCCAAGTAGCAGCATCACCGATGTATTTGTCTGGAGTTGCCATATCTCGTATAGATACCTGCGAGGTGAAATCCTTGAACCCTAGAGAACGGAAGACATACAATACCAAATCAATTACATTTTTGAATTCTTCATCCAATTGCTCTGGTGTACAAAATATGTGCGCATCATCTTGAGTAAAACCTCTAACTCTTGTTAAACCGTGAAGTTCTCCACTCTGCTCATACCTGTAAACAGTTCCAAATTCTGCAAATCGAACTGGTAAATCTTTATAAGAATAAGGTTTGTGTGCATAAATCTCACAATGGTGGGGGCAGTTCATAGGTTTTAATAAAAACTCTTCGTCGAGTTTTGGTGTAGTAATCGGTTGGAAACTATCTTCCCCATATTTTGCATAATGCCCTGAAGTTTCATAAAGTTCTTTTTGGCCAATATGCGGTGTCATTACCATTTCGTACCCTGCTTTTTTTGTGCTACTTTTAAAAAGTCTTCTAATCTACTTCGTAAAGCAGCACCTTTTGGCAGCCATAACGGTAGCCCTTGTCCTACTCGTTGTGAAAACGTAAAAAGTTCTAATTCCTTTCCAAGCTTTCTATGGTCTCTTTTTTTCGCTTCCTCAAGAAGTTCCAGATATTCCTTCAATTGTTTTTGTTTTGGGAAGGAAATACCATATAAACGAGTTAGTTGGTTGTTTTTTTCGTCACCTCGCCAATACGCACCGGCAACATTCATTATTTTAATGGCTTTGATTATTCCTGTATTTGGTATATGACCACCTCTACACAAGTCGGTAAAGTTGCTGTGATCACAGAATGTAATGTCACCATCGTCTAACCCTTCAATTAGCTCTACTTTGTATTGGTTGTTTCTACCTTTATAATAGCTTATAGCATCTGCTTTAGAGATTTCTCGCATTGAAAACACTGCCTTTTCTCTGGCTAATTCTAAAAATTTCTTTTCGATAGCAGGGAAATCTTTTTCAGAAATAGTTTCTTCTCCCAAATCTAGATCATAGTAGAATCCATTCTCAATGGCTGGCCCGATTGTTAACTTTGCATTCGGATGAAATTCAAGTACTGCTTGTGCTAATACGTGGCAGAAGAATGCCAAAATGCTTTTTTCCCTTCCGGGTCGTTAAAGGTGTATAATACCAGAGATCCATCGGTTGTTAATGGGGTTGAGGTTTCAATAGTGTTGCCATTGAAACTAGCGGAGATAACATTTCTTGCTAAACCCTCACTAATGCTTTTTGCTACGTCAATAGCAGTGCTATTAACTTCAAATTCTTTAACGCTTCCGTCTGGTAATGTGATTTTAATCATTTGTATATATTGTTTATCGTAGTTTCCCTACAAATGGAAACTTTCAACCTGCAAAGATATTGTAAAAGGGAAAGTCACACAATACTATTTTTTAAAATTAGGGCTAAGTTATCCAAGACTTGCAAAGGTTGGTTTTGTTACTCTATGAATACGTTTTATGTGGTAGCGCTATATTGTGTTGTTTTTTGCGTGTAGTTGGTTTTCAATACGAGTTACATCTGTCTTTCTTATAGATATTTTATTCTTGAACTATGTGTATTCGATGTATAATGCA
>NZ_MQVY01000001.1:995956-1122712 GCF_002954385.1 Tenacibaculum sp. SG-28 | reverse complement strand
CTATGAGTAATCGCAATTGCTTAGCCTCATAGATATCCTGGTGTGCATTTGCAATGTACTGCTTCAAAATATATTTTGAAAAGGGTATTAGGGTATGACTTACTTCCCAAAATGTTTCGTTGTTTTCTATTTGGAATAGGAATTCAAGATCCTCAGGCTCTAACGCTCGTAGGCGAATATGTTCTCCGTGTAAAACTTGCATCATATCAAAATATTACCTTTAAAAACATAAGTTGCGCTGCCAGTTAAATAAATATTTTGATAACTTCCATTCTCACAAGTGAAAGACACTGCAAGTTCCCCCCCACGAACTGGCAAAACAATATGCGTGTGCTTTGTTTTTTTAGTTTTATGCATGGCTATGGCTACGGCAGTAACACCAGTGCCACAAGCCAAAGTTTCGTCTTCTACACCTCTTTCGTAGGTTCTTACTTTAAAGGTATTGGAATTTACTTGTTCTGTAAAATTTACGTTAGCACCTGTTTTACCGTAGGTGTTATTTCTAATTCTTTTACCATTAGTATATACATCGTAAGTATCTAAATCGTTCACCATTTCAATATGATGTGGTGAGCCAGTATTCATAAAAACAAAGTTTTCTTCCGCCTGTATAGTAGTTACGTCAATCATATGCAGAGAGACCATATTGTCTTTATAATTTGCATGATGTAGTCCGTCTATTGCAGTAAAAGTGGTTTCATTTTTAAAAATGCCTAACTGGTGTGCAAATGCAACAATACATCTGCCTCCATTACCGCACATGGTACTTTCATTTCCGTCGGCATTAAAATATACCATTGTGAAATCTGTTATTTCATTATTTTCTAATAATATAAGACCATCGGCACCAATACCAAAATTTCGATGGCATAAATTAGAAATTAAGTTGGCATTAGTTTTTGGAAAGGTTTTTGCTCTATTATCTATAATGATAAAGTCATTTCCTGTTCCTTGATATTTGTAAAAATTCACCGTGCTCATATGGCGCAAATATAGTGAATTATACCATTAACAAAGTTTGTTAAATGCTGGTTAAACTTCGTTAAAGACAAGTTAAACAGATAAGGAAGAAATGTTAAAATTGTATATTTGAATAATTAAAATGTTGAAAGCAAATGAAAAAAATAGTAGGAACTTTAGGAATAGCTCTTTTAGGTGGCGTCATCGCACTTATGGGGTATAAGTTATTATTGGAAAATTCACCAATATCGGAGTCAAATTCTACGGAGGATTTTTTGCCAATGGTAAAGACAAACTTTGTAGCACCAACAATAAATGCGTCTTCCGCACCAACCGATTTTACAGATGCTGCTGAATCAACTGTTCATGCGGTAGTTCATGTTAAAAACACTTCCTCAAGAACACAGCAAGATCCTTTGCGATTTTTCTTTGGTGGAGGGGGTGCAAGAGAGTACAAACAAGTAGGAACAGGAAGTGGTGTTATTATTTCTCCTGACGGCTATATAATCACTAATAACCACGTGATTGAAGGAGCTTCAGAACTTGAAATAACATTAAATAATCGTAAAAAGTTACCCGCAAAGGTTATAGGATCAGACAAGGATAGAGATATAGCTTTATTAAAAGTTGATGCAACTTACGAATTGCCTACCATTCTTTTGGAAATTCAGATAATGTAAAAATAGGCGAGTGGGTTTTAGCAGTTGGAAATCCGTATAATTTAACTTCAACGGTAACAGCAGGTATTGTAAGTGCAAAGGGTAGAGATTTGGAAGGCAATAGAAATATAGAATCTTTTATTCAAACAGATGCAGCGGTAAATCCTGGTAACAGTGGTGGCGCTCTGGTAAATACAAGAGGAGAACTCATTGGAATCAATACGGCTATATCTTCAAGAACAGGTTCTTTCATTGGGTATTCTTTTGCAGTACCTTCTAATATTGCTAAAAAAATTATTGACGATTTATTAGAATTTGGTTCGGTACAAGAGGCTATTTTAGGTGTTGCAATTGATCAAAGTGACAAGACGATTGAAGGTGTTGTTATTGCTGATGTGTTTGAAGAGGGTGGTGCCAAAACCTCAGGATTGAAGAGTGGCGATGTAATTAAAAAAGTTAACAATGTGAAAATTGTAAAATTTTCCGATTTAAAGGGGCAATTAACTGCCAAAAGACCTGGGGAACTTGTTGAGGTTACTGTTGATAGAGATGGGAAATTATTATCAAAAATGGTGCAGTTAAGCAAACGAGAATCTTTTGCGTCTAACGCTTTTGGCGTGCAGCTCAAAGATTTAAATGCGAAAGAAAAGCGAAAGTTTAAAGTTTCCGGAGGTGCAAAAATTATTCAAAACAACAATAAAATTCTCCAATATTACAATGTTGGGGAAGGGTATGTAATTACTAAGATAAACGGTAAAGAAATTACCAATGCCAGTGATGCAGCATCTATTCTTGATAGCTATAATCCTAACCAAAATATGTATATTGAAATGTTGAGTCCGGAGGGGCAAATTGAAAAGTTTAGGTTCTAAAACTATGTGTATTTTAAAAGTAAAATCTCGCTGCGAAAGTAGCGAGATTTTATTTTGCAAAAAAAGTTACGAAATCGATTGAAATATGTACTTTTGCAAAAATTTTTAATTTAGTTAACACACAACTATGTCAACAATAACAAATTACGAAAAAGAGATAGTAAATCAGACTCAAGTAAGAAGAGCAACTGTAGAGTTTATTACTATTGTTAATGATTTATGGTACGATAAATCTATTGAGTTGGTTTTATTTAGAAATCCGTTAGTAGATAAAAGAGCTAGCGAAGTTTTAAATTTGATCAATTATGCTAAAGAATTTGTTTCTAAGCCAATATCTATAATGAATGCTTTGGAAATCGCTAGAGCAATTCAATCTATTGATCTACCAGCTTCAAAATTAGATATCGGAAAATTGGCTTACGAATTTCACCTTTTAGAAAACGATAGTTTAGCAACTGTAGATTTTGTTAAGAATCAATTAAAAGATGCAACCGAAGCAGCTAATATAAAGCCAAAAGATGTGGTGCTTTATGGTTTTGGACGCATTGGAAGACTTTTAGCAAGAGAACTTAGTTGCAAAATGGGAAGAGGTTCACAATTAAGACTAAGAGCAATTGTGACTAGAGGTAAAATTAACCAAGATGTTTTAGAAAAAAGAGCTTCGTTATTGAGTGTTGATTCTGTTCACGGCGATTTTCTAGGAACTGTTCAGGTAGATGCTGAAAACAATGCATTAATTATTAATGGTACTACGGTTCATATGATATCGGCTAGCCAACCAGAAGATATAGATTATACCTCTTACGGCATTGAAGATGCCTTAATTATAGACAACACTGGTGCTTTCAGAGACAAAGAGGCATTAGCGCGTCATTTGGCCCCAAATGGAGCAAGTAAGGTATTACTAACAGCACCTGGAAAAGGGATTCCTAATATTGTTCATGGTGTTAATAATTTAGAGCACAATCCGGATCTTGTGGATATATTCTCGGCAGCTTCGTGTACCACCAATGCAATTACACCGGTTTTAAAAGTTTTAGAAGATAATTTTGGTATAAAAAAAGGGCATTTGGAAACCATACATGCCTATACCAACGACCAAAACTTGGTAGATAATATGCATAACAAATACCGAAGAGGAAGAGCTGCTGCTTTGAATATGGTAATTACAGAAACCGGAGCAGGAAAAGCAGTGTCAAAAGCTTTACCCGCATTAGAAGGAAAGTTAACATCTAGTGCGATTCGTGTTCCAGTTCCCAATGGGTCTTTAGCGATTTTAAATTTACAATTAAATACAACTGTAACGGAAGAATCGGTTAATGCTATAATGAAACAATACGCACTTGAAGGAGATTTGGTAGAGCAAATTAAATACTCTTTAAGTAACGAATTAGTTTCAACAGATATAATAGGTACAACTGCTCCGTCAATTTTTGATAGTAAAGCTACCATCGCAGATGGAGATACAATAGTTATTTACGTTTGGTACGACAATGAATACGGATACTCGCACCAAGTAATGCGATTAGCTAAGCATATCGCTAAGGTAAGACGTTACACATATTACTAGGATATAATTACACAAATACAAAAAACCGAAACCTTATTGTTTCGGTTTTTTTTTCATATCGATTCGATTACATTGTTGATAATTTTCATTGGCTCCTACTAAATTCAACAGTTTTCTTAAGAACTTTTCCTTATTTTAGCCTTGTGGAAGTTTCAATAATTAAAAATAAATAATGGTAAACCAACCACTTCCTTATAAAGAATTGCCAACTCCTCCAAAACAATATTTTCCTGGCGCTATTGTAGCAAGAATGTTAGATGGTTTGGGATTTCGATATTATTGGGCTACCGAAGGATTACGGGAAGAAGATTTGTTATATCGCCCCACTGCTGCGGCGTGGAGTACTCATAATCTGCTAGGGCATATTTTAGCATTAACCAAAATTACTTTAGGAACTCTAGAGGATAATTTTGATGCAAAAAAATATATAAGAGTGGAGCTTTTACCCTTTGAACAATTGCGATTTAACACATTACACAGCATTGAAAAGACAAGTAAATTACTATTAAAAACTAACGATTTAGACCAGTTTAAAACCGTTTTCTCCGGAAAAGGAGGTCAGGAAATCACCTATCCATTTTGGAATCAGTTAAATGGACCTATCGCAGATGCATTATGGCATGTAGGTCAATTAGTAAGTTACCGAAGAACAAGTGGAAACCCCATACCCGGAGGTATTAATTTTTTTTCAGGAACGGTAAAGAAGTATTAAATACAAATTGTAGACACAGCAGCAATGACGATTAAGGATACCATAGAGGCATTAAGAAAGGAATTACGAGA
Source organism: Tenacibaculum sp. SG-28 (assembly GCF_002954385.1). GTDB lineage: Bacteria > Bacteroidota > Bacteroidia > Flavobacteriales > Flavobacteriaceae > Polaribacter. The sequence continues at coordinate 1,117,868 of NZ_MQVY01000001.1, read as the reverse complement.
ACATAATTACAAGTATTATGTTTTGGATAACGCTACTATCTCTGATTACGATTTTGATCTAAAACTAAAAGAATTAGAGCGGTTAGAGAAGCAATATCCAGAGTATTTTGATGCTAACTCACCAACGCAAAGAGTCGGTGGAGAAATAACTAAAAATTTCAATACCGTAACTCATAAAAACAGAATGTATTCGTTAGATAACTCCTATTCCGTAGAGGATGTTTTAGATTGGGAGAAAAGGATACATAAAAATTTGGGTACCGATGCAGTGAGTTATACTTGTGAATTAAAGTATGACGGAGCATCCATAAATCTAACCTACGAAAAAGGGATGTTTGAAAGAGCGGTGACACGAGGGGATGGTTTTCAGGGTGATGAAGTGTCGCCAAATATCAAAACTATCAAATCGATTCCATTACTGCCACATGGCGATTTTTTATCCGATTTTGAGATTAGAGGGGAAATTATTATTCCCTTAAAAGGTTTCGAAAAAATGAATGAAGAGCGAATTCAAAATGGGGAAGAGACCTATAGGAATCCAAGGAACACCGCTAGTGGAAGTTTAAAATTACAAGATAGTACTGAGGTTGCTAAACGACCTTTAGATTGTTTGCTGTATCAGGTGGTGACGGAAGAGCGAAAATACAAAACACATCTCGAAAGTCTTGAGGCTGCTAGGAAAGCTGGCTTTAAAGTGCCTGAAGTTGTCTTGGCAAAGACTATCGAAGAAGTGATCTCTTTTATTCGAATTTGGGATAAGAAACGACACGATTTGCCATATGAAACAGATGGTATTGTTATTAAAGTGAATGATTTACATCAACAAGAAGAACTTGGCTATACCGCAAAATCGCCACGTTGGGCAATTGCCTATAAGTTTAAGGCAGAACAAGTATCTACAATTCTGGAGAAAATAACCTATCAGGTAGGAAGAACCGGAGCAATCACACCAGTTGCAAATTTAACTCCTGTAGCATTGGCTGGAACCGTCGTAAAGAGAGCTTCTTTGCACAATGCCGATCAAATTGAAAAATTAGATGTACGTGTTGGTGACACTGTTTTTGTAGAAAAAGGAGGGGAGATTATTCCTAAAATAATTGGTGTAGATTTAACAAAAAGACCCAAACACTCTGTTCCAACAAGGTATATTGAGAACTGTCCGGAATGTGGAACAACACTAAAGAGAAAACCCGGAGATGCGAAACACTATTGTCCAAATGAGTATGGTTGTGCTCCCCAAATAACTGGAAGGATTCAGCACTTTATTGGAAGAAAGGCTATGGATATTGATGGTTTAGGTGGGGAAACGGTGGATCTTTTGCGAAAGGAAGGACTAATAGAAAGTTATGCAGATCTATACGACTTGCGAAAAGAGCAAATTATTCCTCTAGAACGCATGGCCGAAAAATCTGCAGAAAATATGATAAATGGTATAGCTAAATCTAAAGAGATTCCTTTTGAAAAAGTTCTCTTTGCACTTGGGATTCGTTTTGTTGGAGAAACGGTTGCTAAAAAATTAGCGAAGCATTTTAAATCGATGCGAAATTTAATGCAAGCAGATATGGAAGCGCTTGTTGCTGTAGATGAAATAGGTGACAGAATAGCACAAAGTATTGTAGATTTTTCTAAAAATGAAAATAACAAATCGCTAATAGAACGCTTGTATTCATACGGAGTTCAAATGGAAGTTTCTGCGGAGCACCTGGAACAGCAAACCAATAAGTTATCCGGTTCTATTTTTGTGGTTTCTGGCGTCTTTCATTTAATGTCTAGGAACGAACTGAAAAAAGCTATTGAAGATAACGGAGGTAAAGTTAGTAGTTCTATTTCAAAAAAGACAACTTATATAATTGCCGGAGAGAATATGGGGCCAAGTAAATTGGTAAAAGCAGAAAGTCTCGGTATTCCTATGTTATCAGAACAAGATTTTTTAACCATGCTACAATAAGCTATTAATACCATTATTTAATGACTAAAAAAATAGAATTACCATTAGTATCATACTGTTTTCTGTAATCGCTATACTTGATTTATATGCTGTACTTACGAAAAATAGCACTCTAGAGTTGTTTTTTAAACCTTTATTAATGGTTTCATTGGTACTTTTGTATCTCACTGCTGTGGATAAGCCTAAACTAATTTTTGTGTCCGCTTTATTTTTTTCATTTTTAGGAGATGTACTTCTTTTGAACAAAGGCGATTTTTTTCTCTATGGATTAGCAGCGTTTTTAATAACCCATATTTTGTATATAAAAATAATAGCACAATTTTTAGAAAAAGAAATTACCACTAAAATGATTAGTTCTTCGGTTCCTTTTTTATTGTTTTTTATCGGTGTTTTTTATTTGATTTACAGTAATTTAGGTTCGATGCTATTTCCTGTTTTGATATATGGTATTGTGATTGCTACTTTTGGTGCTATCAGTTTATTGAACTACAGGGAATTCCAATCCAAACCTAATTTCTACTTGCTTTTTGGTGCAATATTATTTATACTTTCCGATAGTTTTATAGCGATTAATAAGTTTTACCACGAGGAAGTATATTTTCATTTCTTTATCATGCTCACCTACATAATCGCGCAATTTCTTATTTGTTATGCTATGGTTTTAAAACGTAAAGTACCCATAACCTCATAACGCAGTTGTCTTAATGCTTTAGAAAAATGATTTTAATTATCTAGTAGAATCTTAAATTAATTGTTTAATGGTACATTTGTGCTGTAAAAAGCTACGTATGAAAAATATTTGTGTTCTTCTCATAATAATGACTAGCATTGGTTGTACCAACAAACTGCAACTTAATTTTTTACATGAATATGTAATTTCAGACACACTATCTCTTGATAATTATCCTATTGGTGGCTTATCTGGGATAGACTTCAACGGCGATAATTATTATATGGTTGTAGATGATGCTGTGCATCCAAGAATACTGAAAACAGCAATTGAAATTAAGGAAGATACGATTGCCGAAGTCTCTTTTTTAAATACCATTTTAATTAAAAGAGATACCAGCCATTATTTTAAGGAAAATGTTTTAGATCTGGAGTCTGTATTTGTAACGGAGAATTCTAACATCCATCTGGTAAGCGAGGGTGCTGTTAAATTTGGTGTAAAACCCTCTATTCTTACGGTAGATACCTTGGGGAATTTTGTGCGAGAAATTTCTACACCACCACATTTTCACCAATTAGATCAATGGACCCTAAAGCATAACGGAACCTTTGAAGGTTCTTCAAAAAGTTATGATGGAAAAGGGTTTTGGGTGGCAATGGAATCTCCTATTGTCGAGGATGGAGAAGAGCCATCCTTTGTGCAAACCAAATCTCCGGTAAGGATAACGTACTATGATAATGTTTCAAGAAATGCAAATAAGGAATTTGCCTATCATTTAGAAAAGATTGACAAACCTGCAAAAGGAACTATTAACCTAAATGGAGTAACGGCTATTTTAGAATATGAAAAAAATAAGTTCTTTGTGGTAGAGCGAATTTATCAAAGTGGGTATGGAGCTTACGGAAATACCATTAGAATCTTCGATGCAGTTGTAGAAGATAAGACTACCGATATTTTAACGATTAACTCTTTAAAAAAGCAGTCGTACATTCCAATGAAAAAGAAGCTTTTATTAGACTTCCAAAGTTGTAAAGAAGAATTATCAGATGGGGTAATAGACAATATAGAAGGAATAAGTTTTGGGCCAAGATTGAAAAATGGAAACAGAAGTCTACTTTTAATAGCAGATGATAATTTTCAAAAGCACGGAAAGCAATACAATCAGGTTATTTTAGTAGAGATCCAAAATTAACAAGGTATATCAAGAAAAGGATAAATATGATTGGTGTTATTACAGAAAAGAGGCTGGTAAGAAATTACCAAAAGTTAGCAAATAAAGAACAATCTAAATTTTATGATACCTCAAAAATTACAACTGTAGGCGTCGTTCTAGAGGACGAAGCTTTAATTGATCTAGTAGCAGAAAGTCTTACAACACAACTTCCATTCTATCGCAAGGATATTCAATTTGTAGTATATAAACCCTATGTAAAAAATCAAGAAATCGCTCCAATTTGTTTCACAGAAAAAGATATTGGAGGTGATTTACGTTTAAAATCGGACAATCTTAAAAACTTTGTTAAAAACAATCATGATTTGCTTATAAATTTCACGAAGGACAGTAATTTGTATACGAATGTAATAACTTTGTTGTCGAATGCTAAATTAAAAACTGGCTACAATGCAGTTGATGACAGAATTTTCGATCTGATTATCGCTGATCCAACCAGAAACGAGGCTGTTTTTTATAAAGAATTAAAAAAATATTTAACGATTTTAAATAAGATATAATGCAAAAGTTTTTAGGACTGGGTGTTGCCCTTGTAACTCCATTTAAAGAAGATAGAAGTGTAGACTACGATGCACTTAAAAATTTAGTAGAGTACAATATATCTAATGGGACTAATTATCTAGTTATAAATGGTACAACCGCCGAGAGCGCGACGATTTCGAGAGGTGAAAGAGAAGCAATAATAAAAGTTATTGCCACTGTTAACGCTGGTCGTGTTCCATTAGTACTTGGAGTAGGAGGTAATAATACCATGCAGGTAGTAGAAGAATTACAGACGATAGATTTAGCAGCTATAGATGCTATTTTGTCGGTTGCTCCATACTACAGCAAACCAACGCAGGAGGGTTTTTATCAGCATTTTAAGGCTATTGCTCTGGCTAGTCCTAAACCTATTATTTTGTATAATGTGCCTGGAAGAACAGCGAAGAATATGTTGCCAGAAACTACACTTCGTCTGGCACGAGATTTTGACAATATAATTGGTGTAAAAGAAGCTGGTAATATCCAACAGCAATACTACACGTTACTACGGGATAAACCTAAAGATTTTTTGGTAATATCCGGAGATGATGATTTGGCATTAGGAGTTGTCTTAGCAGGTGGAGCAGGGGTTATTTCTGTAATTGGACAGGGGTTACCTAAAGAATTTTCCGAGATGATTGCTCTTGGTCTGCAAGGAAAAAATACGGAGGCTTATGCAATACACTACCAGTTAATGGAGGTTATAGCGTTGATTTTTGAAGAGAACAACCCAGCAGGAATCAAAGCATTACTGAAGCATAAAGGGATAACTTTTGATTTTGTGCGTTTACCTTTAGTGGAAGCCTCAAAAGCTTTGCAAGTAAAAATTAAGACGTTTTTGGATAATAGAGCGTAAAAATAGATAGCACCATAATTTAAAGACTACAATTGACTAATTGTAGTCTTTTTTTATGATCTTTGTGGTATTAAATACGTTGAAAAATTATGTTAGCAAAAAAAATTGAAATAGCTTTAAACGAACAAATTAGAATAGAAGCAGAGTCTTCTCAGGTATATCTTTCCATGGCTTGCTGGGCGGAGACGCAAGGATTTGAGGGAGTTGCGCAATTTATGTTCGCACACTCTGATGAGGAGCGCATGCACATGCTAAAATTAGTGAAGTTTGTAAACGAAAGAGGAGGGCACGCACGAATTTCTCAATTAGCAGCCCCTCCAATAGATTTTGGTTCTTTTAAAGAGATGTTTCAAACGCTTTTCGATCATGAAGTAATGGTTTCAAAATCCATCAATGATTTGGTGCATATTACGCTTGAGGAAAGAGATTACGCAACCCACAATTTTCTTCAGTGGTACGTAGCTGAGCAAATCGAGGAGGAGGCCTTGGCTAGAAATATTCTCGATAAAATTAATTTAATTGGGGATGATAAAGGAGGTTTGTACCTTTTTGATAACGATGTGAAGCAGTTGGTAGGACAGGTTTCAGATACCCCAGTTTAAGATTAACAAACATTTAGTATTCCCTTGTAATCTCTATAACAAATTTTATAGTTACTTGCAGGTTCCTTACTAGGGTTAAAATTGTTTTAATAATCCATATTTAATCATTATTTTTGCCAAATGCAAAGAATTAAACATTTATTGTTTCTTATTTTAGTTACCGTACTGATAGCATCCTGCAGTCAATACGATAAAGTATTGAATAAAGGCTCTATTGAAGAGCAGTATAAAATGGCTGTAAAATTATACGAGGCACAAAAGTATAGTAAAGCCTTGCGTCTTTTTGAAAAGGTCACGCCAGCGTATCGTGGGAAACCTCAAATGGAGAGAATTCAGTATATGGTGTCGCAGTCTAATTTCAACGTTAAGAATTACGCAGAATCTGCCTATTATTTTGATAGATTTGCAAAAAACTATCCAAAGAGTTCAAAAGTAGAAGAAGCGAGATTTCTTGCTGCTTTGAGTTTTTATAAAGCAGCGCCGGTGTTTAGTTTAGATCCTACAGACACCTATAAAGCTTTAGAAGCTTTCCAAGGGTTTATCGACGAATATCCAAATTCCGATAAGCTTCCAGAAGCAAACCAGTACTACGGCGAGTTGCGTTTTAAGTTGGAACAAAAGGCATTTGAAATTGCAAAAACCTATTATAGAACTGCAGAGTACGACCCAAGAAATTATAAAGCATCCATGGTAGCATTTGATAATCTATTATCGGATTATCTAGGTACTAGTTTTAAAGAAGAAGCATTATATTACAAGTTAAAGGCAGCACATGATTATGCCATGAAAAGTACTAACAGAAAGAAGTTAGAAAGAATAGAGTTAGCAGTAAAAGCATACGAAAAGTTTAAAAGAAACTTTCCAGAATCTGAATTTATGAAAGATTCCGATAAAATGCTAAGTGCCCTGCAAAATGAACAAAAACAATTAGTTAAAAGTTAGAAAATGGATTATAAAGAAACGAAAGCACCCGTAAGTACCATCACTTATGACAAAGAGGCAATTGAGGCTTCTACCGATAATATTTATGAGGCTATCTCTGTAATTGCAAAAAGAGCAGTCCAAATAAATTCTGATTTAAAGAAAGAGTTAGTAGACAAATTAGATGAGTTTGCTACCTACAACGACAGCTTGGAAGAAGTTTTTGAGAACAAAGAACAAATTGAAGTTTCTAAATTTTACGAGCGTTTACCAAAACCACATGCAATTGCGGTAGAGGAATGGTTAGCGGGTGATGTATACCACAGAACTCCAGACGAAGAATAGATATGTCTTTGTTAAGCGGTAAAAAAATTTTATTAGGCGTAACTGCTGGAATTGCCGCATACAAAACGGCTAACTTAGTTCGTTTATTCATAAAATCAGGCGCAGAAGTAAAAGTAATCATGACTCCTGCGTCTAAAGATTTTATTACCCCTCTCACCTTATCTACACTATCCAAAAATCCTGTACATTCTACTTTTTATGATAAAGAAAGTGAAAACGAACTCTGGAACAATCACGTTGAGTTAGGCTTGTGGGCTGATATTTTTCTTATCGCTCCGGCAACTGCAAATACCTTGTCAAAAATGACCAATGGTGTTTGTGATAATTTGTTAATAGCTACCTATTTATCCGCAAAATGCAAGGTCTTCTTCGCGCCTGCCATGGATTTAGATATGTACAAACATCCTTCGACTTTAGACAGTTTTAAAAAGTTACAAAATTATGGTAACGTAATGATTCCTGCTACTTCAGGCGAATTAGCTAGTGGTTTAATAGGTGAGGGAAGAATGGCAGAACCGGAGGATATTGTAGCGTTTATCGAACAAGAAATAGCTTCCAGTTTACCCTTATACGGAAAACGTTTCTTAATTACTGCAGGTCCAACTCATGAGGCAATTGACCCAGTTCGGTTTATAGGAAATCATTCTTCCGGAAAAATGGGTTTTGAATTGGCAAAAGCAGCTGCTAATTTAGGAGCAGAAATTTTTTTAGTTACCGGACCTACCCATCAAACAATTGCACATTCGTTCGTGCATCGAATAGATGTAATCTCCGCAGAGGATATGTATCAGGCTTGTCATCAATACTTCGAAAATATAGATGTAGCCATTTGTTCCGCCGCAGTAGCAGATTACAAACCAAAAAATGTTGCTTCTGAAAAAATAAAAAAGAAAGTTGCTACGTTTAATATACCATTAGAACCGACAAAAGATATTTTAAAGTCTTTAGGGGTTTCCAAGAAACACCAGTTTTTAGTGGGTTTTGCATTAGAAACCAATGATGAAGTAGCAAATGCCAAGTCTAAGATTAAACGTAAAAATTTAGATTTAATCGTTTTAAATTCCTTGAGAGATAAAGGAGCTGGATTTGCAACAGATACGAATAAAGTTACTATTATTGATGCAGACTATATTGGTAAAGACTTTACTTTAAAATCGAAGGCAGCGGTTGCTAAGGATATCATTAATGAAATAATGCAACGAATATATGCGTAATTTTTTCTTTACAGTGTTTGTTACACTAGGTTTTTTTTCGATTCAAAGTCAAGAATTGAATGCTTTAGTAACCATTAATTCGGATAAAATTCAGAGTTCTAATAAGCAAGTATTTCAAACCTTACAAACGGCATTAACTGAATTTATAAATCAAAAGCAATGGACTACTAAAACCTACAAAATGCAGGAGCGTATTAATTGTGCATTTACGATAATTGTAAACGAACAAGTAAATAATAACTTTTCAGCATCCCTTCAAATTCAAGCTACGCGACCTGTGTATGGTTCTTCTTATGCCAGCCCTATCTTAAATATTAACGATACTAATTTCAATTTCAAGTATAACGAATTTGACCCTTTACTTTTCAATCCAAACAATTACGACTCCAATTTAGTTTCCGTAATAGCCTTTTACGTGTATACCATTATAGGAGTGGATGCAGATACTTTTGAGAGAAAAGGTGGAGATCCTTATTACAAACAAGCAGAAAACATAACCTTATTAGCCCAATCTAACGGTCAGGGAGGTTGGCAAAACGAGATAGGTAAACAAAATAGGTTCGCATTAATTGATAATTTACTATCTCCAAAGTTTACAGTTTTACGGAATATTTATTACGATTACCACCGAAACGGATTTGATAATTTTACAAAGGATGCAGTTTTGGCAAAGCGAACTATAGAAAACGATGTAATACAATTAGATCGAATTCACAATGTTACTGTAGGAAATTATATGATTCGTGTTTTTTTAGATGCTAAAGCAGATGAGATAGTTAGTGTCTTCTCTGATGGAAAGCCCGCAAAGAATCAACAGCGAATGTTAAATGTACTCCAAAAGATAGCACCCACCTACGAAGATAAATGGAAGGAAATTAAATAAATGCTATCGCTTTTTTTTTCCTTAAAATCCTTACTTTTATGCTTTCCAAATTTTAGACTTTGTTAGCACATTTATCCATACAGAACTATGCATTAATCAATCATTTAGCAATTGATTTTACCAAGGGGTTATCTATTATCACTGGTGAAACAGGTGCAGGAAAATCTATTTTATTGGGTGCTCTTGGTTTGGTTTTGGGGAATCGAGCAGATTTGACGGTACTAAAAGATACAGAAAAGAAATGTATAATAGAGGCATATTTCGAAATAGAAGGGTATAAACTGCAGCAATATTTTGAAGCGTTAGATGTCGATTATGAAGATACCACGATTCTTAGACGAGAAATTTTACCTTCGGGTAAATCCCGTGCTTTTGTTAATGACACGCCAGTCACTTTAGCGGTTTTAAACAGCTTGAAATTAAAGCTTCTAGATATTCATTCGCAACACCAAACGGCACAGTTATCCGATATAAATTTTCAGTTTTCAATAGTTGATGCTTTAGCAAAAAACACCGCTAAATTGGCCTCTTTTAGAAGAGGTTTAGTCAAGTGGAATGGTCTTAAAAAAGAACTTGAGACGTTTAAAGAAGAGGCCGCTAAGTCAAAAGAGCAATACGAGTATAATTTTCACGTATACAATGAACTTGAGGAAGCGGATTTACAAATAGGGGAACAAGCAATTCTTGAGGAGAAACTTGATAAACTCAATAATATTGAGGAAATAAAATTGAACTTATCCGAAAGTTTACACCTTTCTATTAACGAAGAGATAGGAATTCAAACGCAATTATATGCTTTAGAGTCAAGGCTACTTAAGATAGCAACTTTTTCTAAAGAATACCAAGAGTTAAGCGAGCGTATTTCTAGCTTAAAAATTGAGCTTAACGATATCGTGGTAGAATTAGAATCCTCTAATGAGTCGTTAGAATTGGATCCCAATGCGATTGAACAATTAAATGATAGATTGCAATTAATATACCGTTTACAAAAAAAACATTCGGTTAGTAGCATTGAAGAATTATTAGACCTGCAGAAATCTTTGCACACAAAAGTAAATCAAGTAGAGGGAGCAAGTGATTTGATGGCTAAAAAAGAAATAGAAATACAGGAAGTATCACAAAAACTAGATGAAGTTGCAACTTTGCTAACCCAAGGTAGAAATAGTGCCATCCCAAAACTGCAAAAAAAGCTCGAAAGTTTGTTGGGAGATTTAGGAATGCCAAATGCCAAATTCGAAATTTCTGTTACTCCGAGTACATCTTATAATGCTAACGGAAAAGACATTTTACATTTCTTATTTGCAGCCAATAAAGGAGGTAACTTTGGCGAGTTAAAAAAAGTTGCCTCTGGAGGAGAACTTTCCAGAATAATGCTCTCTATTAAAAAGATTTTATCTGAAAACACCAAACTTCCAACTGTAATATTCGACGAAATCGATACAGGTGTTTCGGGAGAGGTTTCTAATAAGATTGCCAAAATAATGCGTGATATGGGGAAAGGTATGCAGGTACTTACGATAACACATTTACCGCAAATAGCATCTCAGGGAGAACAACATTACAAAGTGTTTAAAGGCGAACAAAATGGAAAAACCACTTCTAATTTAAAATTATTAAATTATGAAGAACGCGTAGCAGAAATTGCAGAAATGCTTAGTGGTAAAGATTTTTCAGATAGTGCTAGAACACATGCAAAAGAACTATTAGGTGATACAAGCTCACCAAATTTTTAATATTAAGTTTCGAAGCAAATAAAGTTTATATTTGCTCGATACAAATAACTAAGAAAAGATTTTATAATTATGTATAATTTATTAAAAGGTAAGAAAGGAATTATTTTCGGAGCGTTAAACGAGCATTCTATTGCATGGAAGGTAGCAGAAAGAGCACACGAAGAAGGAGCATCGTTTGTATTGACAAATGCACCGATAGCAATGCGAATGGGAGAAATTAATACTTTAGCCGAAAAAACAGGTTCTCAAGTGATACCTGCCGACGCAACCTCTATGGACGATTTAAACAATCTAGTAGAAAAATCTATGGAAATTTTAGGCGGTAAAATCGACTTTGTATTGCATTCCATAGGTATGTCTGTAAATGTTCGTAAGGGTCGTCATTACACCGATTCTAAGTACGATTTCACGATGAAAGGTTTTGATGTATCTGCCTTATCTTTTCACAAAACAATGAATGTTTTGTACAATAAGAAAGCAATGAATGAATGGGGTAGTATTGTTGCTTTAACTTACATGGCAGCACAGAGAGTTTTTCCCGATTATAATGATATGGCAGATAATAAAGCGTATTTAGAGTCTATCGCAAGAAGTTTTGGCTACTTTTTTGGTCGCGATCATAAAGTTCGTGTGAATACAGTTTCCCAATCTCCAACACCTACCACTGCAGGAAGTGGCGTGAAAGGTTTTGATGGTTTCTTATCCTATGCTGATAATATGTCACCGCTGGGTAATGCTACAGCACTAGAGTGTGCCGACTATACCATATCTTTATTTTCAGATTTAACCAAGAAAGTGACGTTACAAAATTTGTTTCATGATGGTGGTTTTTCTAACATGGGAGTTAGTGATGGTGTAATGGATAAATTTATTGAAGAATAAGAAATATCAATACATAGAATAGTTCCAATTAAAATGCAAATCATTAGATTTGCATTTTAATTTACAGGGGAATATGGAGCGCGTTTTAGCAATTGAAAAGGGGTTAGAAGATTTAAGAAAACAATTAAAAGAACATGTTTTATACGAATCTTTACACAGTATTGAAGATGTTCGGATATTCATGGAACAGCATGTTTTTGCCGTTTGGGACTTCATGTCTTTGTTAAAAGCCCTGCAACGTCATTTAACTTGTGTCTCTTTACCTTGGATACCAGTAGTAAATAATAAAACAGCGAGGTTTATTAACGAGATTGTTCTAGAAGAAGAAACAGATGTAAACGAGCTTGGTGAACCCAAAAGTCATTTCGAAATGTATATTGACGCTATGTGGCAAACCAAGGCGAATACAAAAGCGATTGCCACCTTTCTCTCCGATATCATTGATGGAAATACAACTGTTGATGCACTTAATAACCTTCCTATAAATAAAGAAACGAAAGATTTTTTAGCGTTTACCTTTTCGGTAATACAAACGGAACAACCACATATTATAGCTGCTAGTTTTACCTTCGGTAGAGAAGATGTAATTCCGGATATGTTTCTGGAAATAGTCAAACATACCGAAGAGAAAGAAGCGGTAGACTATGGGAAATTAACCTATTATTTAAATAGGCATATCGAATTAGATGGCGGAGATCACGGTCCTTTGGCGTTACAGATGATTACAGAATTATGTGGCGAAGACGAGCAAAAATGGCAAGATGTATTGTATTATTCAAGAGAGTCTTTAGAAAAACGTATTGCTTTTTGGAATGGGATTTCTAAAAGTTTACAAGCCCAAAAACCCTCCAAAGAATTCAAATAAAAGTTCTATATTCGATGGTTAATTATCATATCGCAGTGTCGTAAGTTAAAAATAGCACCAAACTATGTCGTTGACCTTTTCTATAATTGTACCAGTTTACAATCGGCCTGCAGAATTGCAAGAACTTTTAGTCAGTCTTACCGAACAAAATTTTGAAGATAATTATGAGGTAATTGTTGTAGAGGATGGTTCCGAGACTAGTGCGGAGAGTATTGTAGATAATTTTCATGATAGGCTAAACATATTTTATTTTTATAAAGATAATTCTGGTGCTGGTTTGAGTAGAAATTACGGCATGCAAAGAGCTTCAAAGTCTTATTATATCATACTAGATTCGGATGTTATTGTTCCTCCAAATTATCTTAGTATAGTAAAAAATAGATTGGAAAAAAAGTATACCGATGCCTATGGAGGACCTGATGCTGCTCATGAGAGCTTTACCGCCTTGCAAAAGGCAATTAATTTTTCCATGACCTCTTTTATAACTACCGGAGGGATTCGTGGAAAAATGAAAGGTTTGGAGAAATTTCAGCCTAGGAGTTTTAATTTAGGTATTTCTAGAGAAGCATTTCAGTTAACGGGTGGTTTTTCCAACTGGAAAACAGGGGAAGACATCGATTTAACCTTTCGTCTTTGGAAACTTAATTTGCAAACACAATTAATACCTGAGGCATTTGTGTACCACAAGCGAAGAAGCACATTAAAACAATTTTTTAAACAAACTTACGGTTTTGGGAAAGCAAGGCCTAGGTTAAATAACAAGTATCCTGGTTCAGCAAAACTTACCTACTGGTTTCCAAGTTTGTTTTTGATTGGTATTGCGATTTCTGGTATACTTTTAGTATTGGGATTTAGGTTACCAATTTATGCTTATCTATGCTATATTTTGGTTTTATTTATTGTTGCGCTGCAACAAACAAAAAGTATCTCTGTGGCATTATGGAGCATACTAACTTCTATAACCCAATTTTGTGGCTATGGCCTTGGGTTTATAAATGCAAGATTTTTTGGCAATAAACCCTCTAGCTTTTAGCATGTTTTCTTGGTTATTATAGTATCGTAGATATATTTTCAGTGGGTCTTCCAATTACTGCTCTATTACCATTTATTACAATGGGTCTTTCGATTAATTTTGGATGTTCGTGCATGGCATTGATAATTTCTGCATCAGATAGTTCCTTTCCCTTATAGTTTTCCTTCCAGATTTTTTCATTCTTTCGAACTAATTCTATGGGTTGTATCGCTAACATTTTAATGATGTTCTGCAGTTCTTCTTTAGATGGCACTTTCTGCAGGTAATTAATTATTTCAAAATCTTTACCAGATGCCTCTAGTAATTGTACCCCTAATCTAGATTTACTGCATCTGTTGTTGTGGTATATTTGTAACATAAAATAAAGGAATTTTATTTTTCATAATTAATCGTTTTCTTTTTGTCCCATCATCATTAAATACGCTTTTAAAAAGGCATTAATTTCTCCATTCATAACGGCATCAACATTGCCCGTCTCATGTGTTGTTCTGACATCTTTTACCAACTTGTATGGATGCATTACGTAGTTGCGTATCTGGCTTCCCCATTCATTTTTCATTTTGTTGGCCTCTATATCTGCTCTAGCAGCTTGTTGCTTTTGCAATTCAATTTCGTAAAGTTGTGACTTTAACATTTGCAAGGCAGTAGCCCTATTGTCGTGTTGTGATCTAGAATTAGAGCACTGAATTTGGATACCTGTTGGCTTGTGAAGTAGTTGCACTTTCGTTTCTACTTTATTTACGTTTTGTCCTCCTGCACCACTAGATCTTGCAGTGGTGATTTCAATATCAGCAGGATTAATTTCTATTTCTATAGAGTCATCCGCTACAGGATATACGTACACAGAAGAAAAAGAGGTATGTCTTTTTGCATTGCTATCAAATGGCGATATTCTCACCAAGCGATGAACACCATTTTCGCCCTTTAACCAACCAAAAGCAAAGTCGCCTTCCAGCTCTATCGTCACTGTTTTTACCCCAGCGACATCTCCCTCTTGATAGTTTAAAGTTTTGGTTTTATAGCCTTGTTTTTCTGCCCACATCACATACATTCGCATTAACATTTCCGTCCAGTCACAGCTTTCTGTACCACCAGCACCTGCTGTAATTTGAAGAACTGCACTAAGATTATCTCCTTCCTCAGACAACATATTTTTAAACTCAATATCCTCCAATAAACCAATGGTTTTTTCAAATTGATCCTGTACTTCTTCCTCCGAAACATCGCCCTCTTTGTAAAAGTCATACAAAACGGAGAGATCATCTGTGTGTGACACAACAGTAGTATAGTTATCTACCCACTTCTTTTTCATTCGGAGTGATTTCATCACAATTTCTGCCTCCTTGGGTTTGTTCCAAAAATTTGGATCTGCTGTTTTTTCTTCCTCATTGGTTATCTCAATTTGTTTTTTTTCGATATCCAAGTAGTCTTTTAGTTTGCTTACTCTATTTGATATGTCTTTTAATTGTTCTTGTGTAATCATATGTGTTACAAAAATAAGTTAAAATTTAAGATTCTACATCGCAGAATCGCAAATAACCAAGATGATTTTTCTATTTTTA
The DNA here is from genome assembly GCF_002954385.1 of Tenacibaculum sp. SG-28. Classification (GTDB taxonomy): domain Bacteria; phylum Bacteroidota; class Bacteroidia; order Flavobacteriales; family Flavobacteriaceae; genus Polaribacter. The sequence goes on along the minus strand of NZ_MQVY01000001.1, from coordinate 1,102,601 downwards.
ACCAAATTATTATCCAATGAAAAAACTAACCTTTCTAAGTTTTATTTTTTTACTTTCTTTCACTAGTTACAGTCAATTTTTTGAAAACAAACTTGGGATAAAAAAACACGAAGGATTCTTTACTTTTTATTACGATGAAAATAACGATAAAGTGTTTTTACAGGTCGATGCATTAAATGTTGAATTTTTGTATGTAACAGCCTTGTCGGAAGGTGTCGGTTCTAATGATATTGGTTTGGATCGAGGACAATTGGGAGCTGGGGTAGTCGTAAAATTTGTTAGAGCAGGGAACAAATTATTGTTGCTACAACCTAACCTCAAGTACCGAGCAGTAACCGCAAATCTAGAGGAAAAGAAATCTGTGGAAGAAGCTTTTGCAAAATCCGTATTACACGGTTTTAAAATTATTGAAAATAACAAGAATACCTATCTAATTGACGCTACTGATTTTTTTATTAGAGATGCTCACGGGGTAGGGAAGACCCTGAAAAATTTAGGCCAAGGTACGTATATGTTAGATAAAACGAAGAGTGCTTTTCACATACCACGCACGAAGACATTTCCTGAAAATACAGAGTTTGATGTTTTACTTACATTTACAGGGAAACCTATAGGGAAGCAAATCAGAAGCGTAACACCTAATGCTTCTTTGGTAACGGTGCACCAGCACCATTCTTTTGTAAAATTACCCGAGGAGGGATACCAACCTAGAATTTACGATCCAAGATGTGGTTCCTGGCAAATGACCTACATGGATTATGCTACACCCATTGATCAGCCAATAGTACAACGTTTTATATACAGGCATCGGTTACAAAAGAAAAATCCTAGTGCAGTTGTTAGTGAGCCCGTGCAACCGATTGTGTATTATTTAGATAGAGGAACTCCAGAACCTGTACGATCTGCATTATTAGAAGGTGGTAGTTGGTGGGACCAAGCATTTGAGGCCATTGGTTATAAGAATGCATTTCAGATTAAAATGTTACCCAAAGGTGCAGATCCACTGGATGTAAGGTATAATATGATTCAATGGGTACATCGATCAACAAGAGGTTGGAGTTATGGAGGAAATATTTCTGATCCGAGAACAGGTGAAATTATTAAAGGGCACGTTAGCTTAGGGTCTTTGCGTATTCGACAAGATTTTTTATTGGCACAAGCATTACAGGCTCCATATTCTGGAGGTATCGAGAATGATAGTTTTGCCTCTGAATTGGCCATTGCAAGAATTCGACAATTGTCGGCCCACGAAATTGGCCATACTTTAGGTTTTGCTCATAATTTTGCAGCCAGTACTTACGAACGATCTTCGGTTATGGACTACCCACATCCTAAAATAACGATTACAAATGGTCGTATTGACTTTTCAAAAGCCTATGACAATAAAATTGGTACTTGGGATAAGGTAGCAGTTGCATATGCCTACCAGCATTTTACAGAGAACGAAGAGCTACAATTGCAAAAAATCTTGGATAGTGCTTTTGCAGAAGGACACCGATTTATTAGTGACGCAGATGCAAGGCCGGAAGGGAGTGCTCATGCTTATGCGCATCTATGGGATAACGGAGCAAGCGCTGCAGACGAATTAAACAATGTTTTAGCAGTTAGAAACTTGGCAATAGCTAATTTTTCTGTAGCAAATATTAAGAATAATCAGCCATACTCTGTACTAGAGGATGTTTTTGTTCCGGTATATTTTTACCATAGATACCAAACCGAGGCGGTATGTAAACTACTGGGAGGTCTCGATTATACCTATGCTGTTAAAAGTCAAAAAAATACTATTGTAAAACCAGTACCGTTAGCCGAGGAACAAAAAGCATTACAAGTAGTTTTAAAAACATTATCGGTGGAAGAATTGGCAATTCCAAAACGTATTCTAGCACTTTTTCCACCAAGAGCATATGGCTACGCTCGATCTCGAGAGAGTTTCCAAGGTAAAACAGGGGTAAGTTTTGATCCTTACGGAGCCGTACAAACAGCAGCTGCGTTCACCTTGCGTTTTCTATTAAATGCACAACGAGCAAATAGGCTGGTACAGCACAACGCGATTTATGAAGAGCAAATAGACTTGGCAGCGGTTTTGGATGGCATTATTACTGCTAGTTTTAAACAAAATTACAAAGACACCTATTATCAGGAACTCCAAGAAATAATCAAGACTGAAGTTTTGCATGCGATGTTTGCATTGTATTCTAATGATAGTGTTTATCCGCAAGTGAAAGCACAGTTGCAGCAAAAGATAACCGAGGTCGCTGAATACCTTGATAAAGATTTTTTTAAACGATTCAATACACTCCAAGGTGTGGTTTATTTCGGAAGAGCCAATACAAAAAGGCTAACTGTAATGGATAGACAGCACGTACAAACAATCATTGACTTTTTTAAGGATCCAAAATCTTTTCAAAAAATACCAGCTCCTAAGGTTCCAGACGGTGCTCCCATTGGTATGGTTTTTAGTTTGAGAAGGAGTAAAATTGATGGATTTATACGCAAGTACATGTCAGGCAACTAATGTGAGCCTGAGTATTTCAAAATATAGAATAAAATTTAATCTAGTATGGTAATAAATTTAATAAGTGATACGGTAACAAAACCAACGGAGAAAATGTTACAAGTAATGATGAACGCTGCTGTAGGTGATGATGTTTTTAAAGGAGATCCAACCGTAAATGCATTACAAGAAAAAGTAGCCAATATGTTTGGTATGGAGGATGCTTTATTTTTCCCTTCCGGAACGATGGCAAATCAAACAGCAATAAAAATTCATACCCATCCTGGCGATCGCATGTTTTGCGACAAATGGGCACATGTATACAATTACGAGGGAGGAGGAGCAGCTTTTAATTCGGGGGTTACTTCTTGTTTAATTGATGGAGACCGAGGAATGTTTACAGCTTCTCAGTTACAAAAATTGATGCATGGAAAGTCTGATATTCACGCTCCTTATAATCGATTAGTATGTGTCGAGAACACAACTAATAAAGGTGGTGGTGGTTGCTGGGATTTTTCAGAACTAGAGAAAATTCAAAAAGTAGCAAAAGCTAACGAACTATCTTATCACTTAGATGGTGCTAGATTGTTTAATGCTTTGGTGGCAAAAAAGCAATCGCCTGAACAATACGGTGCTTTATTTGATACTATATCCATTTGTTTGTCTAAAGGCCTTGGTGCACCTGTTGGTTCGGTATTAGTAGGATCTAAAAAACATATTGCAAGCGCTTTGCGAGTTAGAAAGTTATTTGGAGGAGGAATGCGACAAGCCGGATACCTTGCAGCAGCAGGTATTTACGCCTTAGACAATCATGTCGATCGATTGGCTAAAGATCATGAAAATGCTAAAATTATTGGAGAAACACTCGAAAATTGTTCTTTTGTCAAAAAAGTAGAGAAGATTGAAACTAATATTGTTATTTTTTATGTTAACGATTCGATAAAGCCAGAGGATTTTATGCAGAGAATGGCCGATAAAGGTATTTTGTTCATCTCAATGGGAGAAGGGAAGTTACGTATGGTTACACATTTAGATTTTACGGAACAAATGCTATCCTTGTTATGTAAGGAATTAAAAGAGTATTAATAAAAAAGAGAAGTATTTTTTACTTCTCTTTTTTATTTTAAATTTCTTCTAACTTTATTAATTCTTTATAGTTTTTATTCAGTTTTTTAAGTAGTGTTCCGTATAGCAGTCGATAAAAAACCCACAATAAAATAAACATCAAACTAGAGACAAATAAAACCGTAACGATTACAGCTGTTTTAAAGGCTGTTTCATTTTCGGGAATTTGAATACCATTTTCGGCGTAATATTCCATAAGGATATCCATGTCACTAAAAATTAGTATGAATATTAAAAGATTCGCAATGGCTCCGTAAAAAAGATTGAAGTACACGTAATACTTCACTATTTTTCTAGTGTTGAGTATTTTTTTGATTAGGTTTTTAGTATTGTCGAATACAGAAATTGATTTATAGCTTTTATAAAAGGCAATTAAGAATAAAACAACTATAAAATAATGCAAGTAAATACTAACTAAAATCAAATTTTCTATATGCAGTTTTTCATAAAAATCTGCATGCGACGACCCAACAAAAAATATGTTTAAACCGGCCCAAAATATAAGTTCTAATATGCCAATGATGAATATCCATTTCACAATTGAGGAGGATCTAGAATGCGACATTTTGTATATGTCTAGTTTCGAAAGTTCTTTTTCCTTCGCTGGTTGGCTATCCCATGCTTTTTTATATCTATCTAATGCATCCATCTTCTATGGGGTCAATATCTTTTTTAATTTATCTTTCGCTCTGTTCATTTTTACACGTGCATTTACTTCACTAATTCCCAATGTTTCTGAAATTTCTTTGTATGCCTTGTTTTCCAGGTATAAAAATATGAGAGCCTTATCTATGTCGTTTAGTTTATGGATGGCTATATAAAGTGCTTTCAATTGCTGCTCTTCCGTATCGTCATACTCTTCCGATTGAATCTTGTAGGTAAAATCACTAATATCTTGTGTTTTTACTGTTCTTGTTGATTTTCTGTAAAGAGAAATAGCAGTATTTAAAGCCACCCTATACATCCAGGTACTAAACTTTGAATCACCTCTGAACTTTCCATAGTTTTTCCACAGTTGAATTGTGATTTCTTGGAATAAGTCGTTATGAGCATTTTGATTTGTAGTATAGACTCTACAGATCTTGTGCACGATATTTTGATTTTTCTCAAAATCCGATAAAAATTTTTTTTCAAGTTCCTGTTGCAAAGTTCCGTTTAGTTTTTCATATGATTAGTTGCGTAAATATAGAAAACGTTACATAAATTTCTGTTTTTTTAAAATAAAATGGTTTTAGTTACAGTTCAACCTACAATTTGAACAGTTGGGTAGTTTCTATTTTCAAATAGACTTGTTCTATTTCATCTTTGCAACGTAAATAATATTAATCTTTAGAAAAATGAAATTTATCATTACTATTACTTTAATACTTTTCTTTTTTTGTACGCAGTTTCTCTTTGCACAAGAGAGAAATGTTTCTGTTTCTGTGGTAAATTTATCCTCTAACAAAGGAAATGTAGTATTTTCTTTATTCCATCAAGGAGATTTTTTAAGAAAGCCTTTACAAGCAAAAGCTTCTCCAGTTCAAGATAGCTTGTCAAATGTGACTTTTAAGGCTGTTGCACCGGGAGAATATGCAATTGTTTGCTACCATGATGAAAATGAAAATGGAAAAATGGATTTCCAACCAAATGGTATTCCCTTGGAGGCATATGGAGCTTCTAACAATATACTGAGATTTGGCCCACCACAGTTTGAGGATGCCAAATTTAGGGTACGAGATAAAAATGTATCTTTAGAAATTAAATTATAAAATTAAACGCAAGAATTATGAATGCACAAGAAAACATTTTTTCCCTGGCACATCTTAAAAAGGGTTTTTTATTAGCCCTAAAGATTTCCGTTATTATTGGTGTTTTTGTTTTTCTTGTCAATGGTAATTTTAACCTCTACAATTTACTAATTAGTTTTTTAGTATCTGCCATGTATTCTTTTACCCTTGGTTTTGGTCAGGGTTTTCTAAACGATTACTTAAGTACTAAATGGGATTGGGTAGCACAAACAAATACGAGAGTATGGGTAGGAATTATTAGTACTATATGCTATACTGTGCCCGTAATTTTAATTATAGATTATGTTTTGTTTATTAAAATTCAAGGAGAAGATTCCGATTTATTTTTTCAAGAACCAATGCTATGGATTCATATTTTTTGGATTCAGTTTTCCTTTGGTGTTTCTGCTTTTCTTCACGCTAGAGGATTCATGATAGAATGGAAGAAATCCACAGCAAAAAAAACCACCCAACAGCAAATTGTTGCAAAAACGGAATCTGCAAAGTTTGAAACTTTAAAAAGTCAAATCGATCCTCATTTTTTGTTTAACAGTTTAAATGTATTAACCTCTTTAATAGGAGAGAACCCATACCAAGCAGAAAAGTTTACGACCAAACTTTCAAAGGTATATCGCTATGTTTTGGAGCAGCGGAACAAAGAACTCGTTCCTATTGAGGAAGAATTATATTTCGCCAAAACATATATGGAGTTACTGCAAATGCGGTTTGAAGATGCGATTCAGTTTTCCATACGGTCCTCGGTTTCAAATCCGGAGTTAAAAATTGTACCACTATCGCTACAATTACTTTTGGAGAATGCTGTAAAACACAATGTTGTTTCTTCTTCCAAACCTTTACACATTCAAATATATGAAGCAGATGGTTTTTTGAAAATTGAAAACACCGTAACTCCAAAAGAAGCCATTGGAAAAAGTACTAAAGTAGGATTGCGAAATATTGCAGATAGATATGGTTTGATAACCGATAAAAATGTTATCATAGAAAATAATAATAAAAAATTTACAGTTAGTTTACCACTACTAAAAAATAGTAAGAATATGAAAATAGATACGAGTAATTTAGAAAATAGTAAATACGTTAAAGCGATTGAAAAAGTTGAAAAATTAAAAGAATTTTACCAAAACTTGGTTTCTTATTGTTTGGTTATTCCATTTTTAATATTTATAAATTTAACGTTTTCACCGCAGTTCAAATGGTTTTGGTTTCCAATGATTGGTTGGGGTATCGGACTTATCTTTCACTTCTTAGAGGTGAACAACTATAATCTTTTCTTGGGTAAAAACTGGGAGGAAAGAAAAATTAAGGAGTTAATGGATCAAGACTATAAAAATAAATAGTAAAGCAAGATATGATTGGAGATAATTTTTTACAAGAAAAAAGGTATGTTGAAGCTAAAAAACGTATCAAACAAATTAAGGCTTTTTATATTCATCTTACTGTAAATATCGTAGCTGTAGCAATTATGGTTTCTATAAACTTAACGGTTTCTCCTAATTTTCATTGGTTTTGGTATGGTGTGCTTGGCGTAAGTGTAGGAACATTTTTTCATTGGTTTGCAGTATTTGGCGCCAATACAATAGGATTAGGAAAAGCATGGGAGGAGAAAAAAATTAGAGAATTTCTAGAGAAAGATAACACAGACAATTTTAAAAAATATTAAAATTTTACTAGTATGGAACAAGAATTTTTAGAGGAAAGAAAATACCTTCAAGCTAAAAAGAGAGTCGAGAAAATTAAAGGATTTTATTGGCATTTTATATCTTATGTAGTGGTGAATATTTTCGTTTCCTCCATTATTATTTTTGGAATAATGAAGGATACTGGGGCCTTTTGTAGATGTAATACAAGAATTTGCGGTGTATTCCGTTTGGATTTTTTGGGGAATAGGTTTATTTTTTCACTGGTTAAGTATTTTTGGTTCTTCCTGGATTTTGGGTAAGAATTGGGAAGAAAAGAAAATCAAAGAATTTATGGATAAAAATTAGAATAGATATGAACGAAAAGCAGCGACAACAGCAGGTAAAATACCTTCGAGCGAAACACAAAGTGGAAGAGTTGCGAAAGTATTATGGACATCTTTTGGTATATCTTCTTGTAAATTTGTTTATCAGTTGCAGAAAGGTGTATCTAAAGATAGAAAGTGGAGCGGATTTACTAGAAGCAATTTTAGATTTTGATACTTTTGCGATTTGGATTTTTTGGGGAATAGGTTTAGCTTTTCACACGTTTAAAGTCTTCGGTTTTGATTTTTTCTTAGGAAAAGATTGGGAGCAAAGAAAAATTCAAGAATACATAGAGAAATAAGGAACGTATATAGTTGTGTCAGAATAGGTAGATACGGCTAGAAATCTAAAAAATAGCAAATGTTATGAAAATACTTATCATTGAAGATGAGAAGCCAGCAGCGAGAAGATTACACCGAATGTTATCCTCTATGAACATGCCAGTCGATGAAATGTTACATTCTGTAGAGGAGGCTATACAATGGTTTCACACGAATGCACACCCAGATTTAATCTTTTTAGATATTCAACTTTCAGATGGATTATCGTTTGAGATATTTGAAGAAGTGAACATTAAATCGGCTATTATTTTTACTACCGCGTATGACGAATATGCTCTGAAAGCTTTTAAGTTAAACTCGATAGATTATTTGCTTAAACCAATCGATGAAGACGATTTAAAAGTAGCGGTAGCAAAGTTTAAAGCCCATAGACCCCAACATACAGAGGTAAAGGTAAATATGGAAGATATAAGAAAACTTCTTATTAATCCAATCGATCGTAAATTTAAAAAGCGATTTACCATAAAGATAGGCCAGCATATTAAAATCATACATAGCGACGAGATTGAGTGTTTTTATTCCGAGAACAAAGCAACGTACATTCATACCAACACCAACAGAAACTACTTAATTGATAATTCTCTAGAATACTGGCAAGAAGAGCTAGACCCTGAACAGTTTTTTAGAGTTAATCGTACTTATATTATTCATATTGAAGCAATTAAAGACATTGTAGTGTACACGAATTCTCGTTTACAGTTAAAATTACAGCATTATAACGATGCGGAAATTATAGTGAGTAGAGAACGTGTAAAAGCTTTTAAAGCATTTATTGACTAATTATTTGCGTAGTTTTATATAGAATTTACTTTGATAAAATCACTAATTAAATAACTGATATATTTCCCGACTTGGTTCGAACCGGTAACTTCATTTTTGATACCCGGTGCTCCTTCGCATATATGTAGGTAGGATGCGGTTTTTAATTTTGCAAAATGGTGTACAAATTTTCTTGTTTGCTCTGGCGTAAACCCAGAGGGTGTCATGGCACTACTTGCGAAGTATTGTATGCAATCTAGATCTATTTCAATACCTATATAATTACCACTTATAAATTTTCAGCTCGTTTGAGTTCGGAGGAAAAATCTAATGTATTTCTGACTTCCAGAGCTTCAAAAGTATTGTAGGCAATATTTTCGCTGTTCTCCATCTTATCTAGGATATACTGCGGGGTGTAATTTTCATGTAATCCAAATATAAAATACTTCTCTAGGTAACCCTCGGTCATGGCATAAGAAAAACCATTTCCACTATGTCGTTCCTCTAAATGCCTAAGATCTGTATGCGCATCCATATTAATAACATGAATAGGAGAATTTTTGGCCAAGGATGTTCCTTTACAGTTTCCGTAGGCGTTATTGTGTCCTCCACCGATGATAATAGGAGTTTTGTCTGCAGCAACAATACTTTGAATTAACTCGCTTACGTCCGTATCAATTTGTCGAACTATGACATCTCCTTCCTCGCGATTACTGGGGTTGAAATCTTTCTGTGCCTTAGCGTATTCTAAATAGCCTAAAATTACAATGGATTCTCCGGAGAGAAACTGATTGTCTTGTATGTTTAAAAATGCTTTTAAAGCGGCTGTAAAAGCGGTATGCGTACCGGCATTTCCACCATTCATTTGTACACCAATATCCTCTGAAATTCCTATAATTACATATTTGGCAGGTGATTCTTTAAGTGCTTTTTGTATTGATTTTTCAGGGTTTATAGTAATTACAGATTCGCCAAGTTTCCGTTCCCCTTTTCGGAAGTTTATATATTGTTGAATGTTCTTTTTTGTAAAAATATGTAACATAAAATGTCGTGCTTAATTGGCTACTTTTTTACCATTAATAAATACTGTATCGATAAGGTTCGACCCAAAGCTATACGGAATAAAACCATACGACGGGATCTCTTTAGTGAGGATTAAATTCGCTTTTTTTCCAACAGTAATACTTCCTACTTCTTGCGCGAGATTCATTGCATAGGCACCGTTAATGGTAGCGGCATTTATTGCTTCTTCCGGAGTCATCTTCATTTTTACACATGCTGTCGCTACAACAAAATTCATATTACCGGAAGGTGTTGACCCAGGATTGTAATCTGTTGCTAGAGCAAGTGGTAAACCAGCATCGATAATTTTTCGGGCCGGAGTATATGGAATAGATAGAAAATAGGAACAAGAAGGAAGGGCTACTGGCATGGTATCAGAACCTTGTAGGGCAGCAATATCTGTATCGTTTACCACTTCTAAATGATCTACAGACAATGCTTTGTGTTTTACCCCAAGTGCTACACCCCCAATGGCAGTAAACTGATTGACGTGAATTTTAGGAACTAAACCATAGGATTTAGCAGCAGTTAAAATGGTTTCGGTATCTTCTACAGAAAAATAGCCAGTTTCACAGAAAGCATCTACGAAGTCGGCTAGGTTTTCAGTATTGAGTTTAGGTAGCATTTCCTTGATGATTAAAGTAATATATCCTTCTTTGTTACTTTTAAATTCTTCAGGAAACGCATGGGCACCTAAAAAGGTTGTTTTTATCGGTAGGTTGTAGTTTTCTTTTAATTTTTTGATAACTCGTAACATTTTCAATTCTGCTGCAACTGTAAGGCCATATCCAGATTTTATTTCTACAGCACCAGTTCCCATTTGAATTACCTCTTCTAATCTTTTGGCCGATTGGAGATACAAAGCAGCTTCTGAGGTCTCTTGGAGTTTTTTAGCCGAATTTAATATTCCACCACCTTTTTTCGCAATTTCTTCATAGGTTAACCCATTAATTCTGTCTACGAATTCTTGTTCTCTATTTCCAGCATAAACTATATGTGTATGAGAATCACACCAAGAGGGTAGTATCATTTTACCAGTACAATCAATTATTGTATCGGCAGATTTGGGAGCATTCGCCATGACACCAAATGCTTAATTAGATTGTTTTCCAATAATAAAAAAGCATTGTTGATGGTGGGTAATATTCCCATATCCTTACCCGAAACTTTTAGTATATCTTTTTCTCTAACCTGAATAAGTTCTTTGATGTTTACGAATAAAGTTGTCATAAATTTTCCATATTTTTATACTACAAACTTACATTAAAACAATAAATTATGATTTATTTTTTAGGATTGATTTCGACGGTTTTATTACTGAGTATAGCCGTGATTCATCTCTATTGGGCTTTTGGTGGTTCGTGGGCAATCGATAGCGTATTTCCAACTAAGGAAAATGATCCCCCACATAGTAGTATTAAACCACCTTTTTATTTGACCATTTTTGTAGCTATTATTTTGTTGGGTATGGGACTTTGTTTTGCGCAAAATTGGTGTTTTTTTATAGGAGATTTTTCCGATGAAAAGCTACGATATGTCCTAGGCGTGATTGGTGCAATTTTTTTAATTAGAGCGATTGGAGAATTTAAATATGTAGGATTGTTCAAGTCTGTTCAATCTACCAAATTCGCAGAAAAGGATACCAAGTTTTATTCTCCGTTATGCTTATTTTTAGCCTTTAGTAGTTTTGTTTTGATGGTTTTTTAATAAAACTTACTGATTTTAATTACTTAGGAGTTACTTTTGGTAATTTACATCCATAAGCAATCGATGTAATCGGTGCCCATATGTAACAAACAACCGATACCTAAAATTCGAATTGGTTTTTAAAAAACAACATACCTGCATAAAATAGCATGGCATAATAGGTATGTAAAGGATGGTATTGAATACTACACCTATTTGGAGCAAAAACAGGAGTAGCCAATAAATGATCTAGGTCTATTAACATCGTAGCGAGTAAAAGAATATAGGTTTTCTTCCATTCCTTACGATAAAAAACAAATGCAATTATCAGCGGAAAACCGAAGTGTAAAAAGTAGTGTAGAAGGTTCTGCATTTAGGAAGAAAAATCTCTTTGGCGTTTTGCTTCAAATGTTAATATCGCAGCAGCTACCGATACATTCATGGAGTCGATTGCGCCTTGCATTGGAATTGTAATATTTTGTGTAGCCCTATCTCGCCATAATTGGGTCAGCCCAGTGGCTTCTGTTCCAACAACCAAGGCAGATGCTTGGGTAAAATCATTTTTGTAATAGGAATTTGAGTTTTGAAGTGTTGCGCTGTAAATAGCGATTTTATTAGTCTCTAAAAAAGTGCAAATTTCCTCCGAATTACCAATAGCAATTTGATTGGTAAACACGCAACCAACACTAGATCTAATCACATTAGGGTTGTATAGGTCTGTTTTCGGATTCGCAATTAAAACAGCATCGATATTTGCAGCGTCTGCCGTTCGAAGTATTGCTCCGATATTTCCTGGTTTTTCGATACCTTCCAATACTAAAACTAACGGATTTTTAGTGTTGAATTTAAGGTGTTCAACGTTAAAATCTATTGCTTTAACTACTGCAATTATTCCTTCCGTAGTATCTCTGTAGGCTAATTTTTGATATATCTCTTTGGTAATGATGATATGTTTGGAAGGCGGAACCTCTAAAGTAGCAACTTTTGTTTCCGAAACTAAGTCTGTTTGGTATATAAGGTATTCAATGGAATAGTTTCCCTCTAACGCAAGATTTATCTCTCTTAAACCCTCTATGATAAAAAGACCTCTCTTTTTCCTTTCTCGAGACTTTTCTTGTAACTTAAAAAGATCCTTGATAAATGTGTTTTGAACACTGCTTATTGTTTTCATGCCATAAAAATACTACTATATTGCAATACACAAGAAGATAAAGAATGATTTTTTAGTGCGACAAATGCCAAGCAGGTTTGGTTTTTAACTGCTTATTAACAGGCATACGAGCATTATTTCTTATTTTTGATATTCCTTTTTAAAAGGATGCAGCGCATACCTAAACACAATATCAGGTAAATTTAATTTATATGACCTCTAGAAAGATTTCAGTACTATTTTTTTTATTTTTCATTCCCATTCATTTCATTCAATCGCAACACAGCTATAAAGCAGCAAAAGATATTGTAAATAGTTTGGTGCATACAAAGCTAAAAGTAGGTTTTAATTTTGAAGAAAAGACATTGCAGGGTGAAGAATGGGTTACTTTAAAACCCCACTTCTACGATACAAAAACCTTAGAGTTAGATGCCAAAGCCATGCTAATTCATGAGATATCTATGGATGAGAAACCACTAGAGTATACCTACGATAACCTAAAGATAAAGATTGAATTACCAAAAGTATATCAACGAGATCAAGAATACACTATTTATATAAAATATACAGCGCGTCCAGAGAAAGTCCAGCAAAAAGGTAGCGCAGCAATAACATCTGCCAAAGGATTGTATTTTATTAATCCTAGTGGATTGGATACGGAAAAACCAACGCAAATCTGGACACAAGGAGAAACAGAGTCGAGTAGTTGTTGGTTTCCAACCATAGATGCACCAAACCAAAAGACCTCGCAAGAGTTATACATAACTGTACCTAATAAATTCGTAACCCTCTCCAATGGAACCTTAGAAAAACAAATTGAAAATACCAACGGTACTAGAACCGATTATTGGAATTTTACGAAAAAACATGCACCTTATCTTTTTTTATGGGAATAGGGGAGTATGAAATTATTTCAGACACCTATAAATCTATTCCAGTAGAGTATTATGTTGAAAAAAAATATGCACCGTATGCAAAAGATATTTTTGGAGATACGCCTGAGATGCTCGCTTTTTTTTCGAAAATAACGGGCATAGAATACCCTTGGAGTAAATATGCACAAATTGTTGGTAGAGACTATATAAGTGGTGCAATGGAAAATACTACGGCGGTAATTCATGGAGAGCAAGCCTACCAGATGCCAGGGCAGTTAATTGATGAAAATAGACACGAGAGTACGATTGCACACGAAGCATTTCACCATTGGTTTGGAAATATAGTAACAACAGAGAGTTGGAGTAATTTAACGGTTAATGAGAGTTTTGCAAATTACAGTGAATATTTATGGTTGGAACATAAATATGGAAAAGAGGAGGCAGATGCACATTTATTTAAGGATACAAAAGCCTATAAAGATGGCCAAAATTATGACAAGCATCTTGTTCGATTTTATTATGCCGATAAAGAGGATATGTTTGATGCGGTTAGCTACAACAAAGGAGGAGCCATCTTGCACATGCTTAGGAACTACCTCGGCGATGCAGCATTTTATGAGGGGTTACATAAATACCTAACAGATAATCAATACGGTACAGGAGAAGCCCATCAGTTTCGATTAGCACTAGAGTCGGTTAGTGGTAAAGATTTGAATTGGTTTTTTAACCAATGGTATTTTAACAGCGGCCATCCAAAATTAGCGGTATCTTATGACTATAATAAGCTTCGAAAAACCGTTACGGTAAATCTGTACCAGACACAAAATAAAGAGTTTAAGTTCCCTCTGGCAATAGATGTTTTTGAAGGAGGAAAAAGAACAAGACACAAAGTATTTGTGGAGGGTAAAGATGCTTCTTTTACTTTTCCCTATACCAAACAGCCAAACTTAATTCAAGTGAATGCCGATGGTGTTTTATTATGCGATATTAATGAAAATAAAGTATTAAACGATTACATTTACCAATTACAATATGCTCAAAATTTCGCACATAAAAGGGAGGCTATTTTAGAGGTTGCCAAAAAACAAGACCAAAAAGAGGCCTTCAATGCAATCGCAAATGCATTAGATGACAATTTCTATAAAATACGAATCCTTGCCTTGGAAAATATTAATTTAATCAATAAATTTTCAAAAAGGAATGTGATAAAAAAGATTGAGTCAATTGCTAAAAACGATCCCAAAACACTGGTGCAAGCAGCTGCCATTGAAACTCTCGGAAAACTAACCGAGCCAGAACTGCAGCCGGTATTCGAAAAAGGATTACAAAGTAAATCTTTTGCGGTATTAGGAAAGTCGTTAGTTGCTATGTATTATGTCAATAAAGACCTTGCCATACAAAAGTCAAAAACCTTGCCTTTAGAAGTTAAAAAAATAATCGCGACTCCGCTTACGCGAATATACTTAGAAGAAAATGACGACGATGAATTAAATTTTATAGCAGGAAATGTAATGTCAGGAATGTTTTTGAGTCCAAATAAAAAGATTCAGATGTTGTACAAACAAGCGTATGAAAAAATTTCCAAGAGTAACAATTCAGAAGCTATACAAAATTTAACCGACGATATTGTTGCTAAAGGAATACAATACAAACAGTATAATTTTAACACCGTTGGTATTAATATGCTTCGACAAATGATACAAATGCAAAAATCTAGTAATCCGTCTAATAAAGTAAAAAATATTGAAATTATTAAGACGGCAATGGCAAAACTTATCGATTAAATATAAAAAACATGCGTAGTAAAAAGTTTATAACAAATCTCTCCTTAGTAGCACTTCTTATCGGAAATGCAGCCTTGGGCTTAGCACAGTCTAAAGTCACTAAGGAAATACAAAAAGAGCAAGAGGTAGCCTACTTTGCCAGCGGTTGCTTTTGGTGTGTAGAGGCCATATTTGAGAGTGTAAAAGGAGTTAGTGAGGCAGTATCTGGGTATTCTGGTGGGCATACAAAAAATCCAACCTATCGATCTATTGGTACTGGAAGAACAGGCCATGCAGAGGCTGTTGCTGTATACTACAACCCGAAACAAGTAAGCTATCAGGTTTTGGTAGATGTATTTTTTGGTTCTCATGACCCCACTACTGTAAATGGACAAAATCCGGATTACGGTACGCAGTATCGATCTATTGCTTTTTACCAAACAGAAGCACAAAAACAAATTCTCCAACGCACCATTGCAAAATTGAATACCACAACTTATAACGGAAAGATAGTAACACAGGTAACCGAATTTAGCAAATTTTATGAAGCCGAAGCGTACCATCAAGATTATGAAAAACTGCATCCAGAAGACCCCTATGTGCAAAACGTTTCTATTCCTAGATTAAATCGCTTTAAGAAAAAGTTTCCGCAGTTGTTGAAATAGTAGGGCCCTTCTCTGTTGCATAGCAATTCGACAAAAAACCAGCATTTTTAATTAGAATGCTGGTTTTTTATATGTAGGAGATTAACTGTCTTTTCGATACCAATACTTTGTTCTTCCCATGGCAGAAAAACCAATATAGCCTCTTACTTTTAGTTTATTGGGTTCCTCTAACTTGATATAGCATTTATACTCCTTGCCGTTTTTAGGATCTACTATGGTACCGCCATTCCATTGATCCCCATCTTTTTGCAATCCACTAAGAATTTGCATGCCTAAAATAGGTTTGTTTTTCTTGTCACCTGAACATTTTTCACAAACAGCCTTTTGTCGTGTTGCATCGGTGATGGCAATTATTTTTGCATACACTTTATCATTTTCTTCGTAGACCTCAATAACACTATCTACCTCTTTGGTTTCCTCGTTTAAATTCTCCCATTTTCCAAAAATAGATTGTGCATTAGCCTGTGTGATAAAAAGCAGAAGTGCTAGCGTAAAAAGTGTTTTTTTCATTTTTGAAGTATTTAATTAGTATAGATTAATCATTTTTAGCATCGTAATTATTTTCCCAAGTTTGCTGTACACGCATTATTTGTTCGATGACATCTCGTACGCAGCCTTCTCCTCCTTTTTTATCGGAGATATACTTGGCTACTTGCTGTACTTCTCGAACAGCATCTTTTGGACAACATGGAAGTCCTACAAGACGCATTACAGGATAATCTGGTACGTCATCTCCCATATAGGCGATGGTATCTGCATCTAGGTTATATTTTTCGGCAAACATTTTAAATTGCTTAACTTTATCCTTAGCACCGAGATAAATATCTTCAATTCCAAGATTGGCTAACCTTTTTCGAACACCTTCATTACTTCCACCTGAAATAATACAAACCTTATACCCATTAGTAACGGCTGCCTTTAAAGCATACCCATCTTTAACGTTCATGTGTCTAATTAATTGTCCGTCGGTAGTAACGGTTACCATTCCGTTAGTTAATACGCCATCTACATCAAAAATGAAAGCCTTAATTTCAGGCATTATTTGTTTATAACTTTTCTCCATGTGTAATTGAATCACTTAATATTTTATAAATTTTTTGTTGTTCTTTGGTAAGCAAATTTAGATGATTTTGCATGGTCTTGCTGTCTCCTCTCTTGGCAGGGCCTGTTTGTGCCTCTTTAGGAGAAATCGCTTCAATTTTTGCTGCTGTTTCTCTAATAAGTGGCATGAGTATTTCAAACGGAACCTTATAATTTTTACAGATGTCTTCTCCAATTTGGTACAAATGATTGGTGAAATTATTCACAAAAACAGCAGCCACGTGCAAATATCTTCTCTCTTGGGAATTGATAAGATAAATTTTGTCACTTAAAGAATGTGCTAATTTTTCCAATAGAAAAAGGTCTTGTTTGGTTTCGGCCTCAATACAAAACGGGATGTTTCGAAAATTAACTTTTTTATTTTTTGTAAAGCTTTGCAATGGGTAGAAAACTCCTTTTCTACCACTATTTTGTAAGGTATCCATAGCAACACTCCCAGAGGTGTGTACAACCAAACTAGTACTAGGAATTGCAGCAGAAACTTCTCCAATCGCAGTGTCAGAAACAGCAATTATATAAACATCTGCTTCTTTTAGTGCTCTTATGCTATTGGTAATATCGCATGAATTTTCAAAGGATCTAACTTGTTCTACATCTCTTGCATAAATTTGCTGTAAAACAATCTCTTGGTTTTCTAAAAAAGCTTTGATGAGGTGATTTGCGATGTTTCCGCCACCTAAAATTGCAACTCTTTCCATAAAACGAAGATATTAATTTTATTTCTTAAAAGGCGAGGCGTTATTGCAACTTACCGTTATTTTTTCTCTTTAATACAATTCTCATTTCAGTTAATTTTATATTACATACAATTACATTTATTTTTCTTTAAATACGTCTCTGCCTTTCTTTTGAGTGCGCCAGTTTTTGTATTTTAGCAACATATCTAGTAAAAAATCAAATCAGCTTTAAGGATACTTTTTATCCTTGTTTTCGTAGTTCTTTTGGTTTTTATACGTCTAACCATAAACAACTACAAACAATTTAATATTAGATTTTTAAATGAATAAAAAAACACCCTTCGGAATTAATACTACTTGTATCCACGCTGGCGAATTAAAAGATGCACAATTTAAGGGAGCAGTTTCTCCGTTATACATGTCTACGTCATATGCCTTTGATAACGTTGCAGTTAAACGATATCCGCGCTATTTTAACACGCCCAATCAGGAAGCCCTATGTGCAAAAATTGCTGCACTGGAGAAAACAGAGGATGCGCTTATTTTTGGATCGGGAATGGCGGCCATAAGCACTAGTCTTTTAGCGTTTCTTCAAAAAGGCGACCATATAATCTTACAGGAAACGCTGTACGGAGGAACATATAATTTTATTGTAGAAGAATTTGATAAGTTTGGTATTGCGTATACATTTACCGATAGTATGGCAATTGCTGATTTCGAGAAGGAAATACAACATAACACCAAAGTTATTTTCATAGAAACACCATCCAATCCTTTGATGAAAATTATAGATATGCAAGCTATTCAAGAACTTGCGAAAGCACACGGGATTCTTACGATGATCGATAACACTTTTGCTTCTTCTATAAATCAAACCCCTGTAGATTTTGGTATTGACATAATTATTCATTCGGCAACAAAGTATATGGGAGGGCATTCGGATATACTGGCAGGTGCCGTTGCGGGTTCTAAAGAACACATAAAGAAAATTTGGAATGTCGCTAAAAACTTTGGAGGAAGTTTAAGTGATTTCACCGTATGGATGTTAGAACGAAGCCTAAAAACTTTCTATTTGCGCGTAAAGCAGCAAAGTCATAATGCTTTGGTAATGGCAGAATACCTTGAGAATAGTTCTTTTATTGAAAAAGTATACTATCCTGGATTGGTTTCTCATGAGGATCATGAAATCGCAAAAAAGCAGATGCGATATTTTGGCGGTATGTTCTCTTTTGAACTGAAAGATACAATAGATACTATGGAGTTTCAACGCAATTTAAAGCTTATAAAGTCATCTATGAGTTTGGCAGGGGTAGAGAGTACTTTATTAAGCCCGTCACAAACCTCACACCAATTATTGTCTACTGAAGAAAGAGCAAGTCAAGGGATAAAAGATGGTTTAATTCGCTTTTCAGTTGGCATTGAAGATACGGAAGATTTGATTAGAGATATAGAACAAGCAATAGAAAAAATTAAATAATGAAATTAGATATATTGGCATTTGGAGCACATCCAGACGATGTAGAGCTTGGTTGTGGTGCAACCATAGCCAAAGAGGTGGCTTTGGGAAAAAAGTAGGCATCGTAGATCTTACGAGAGGTGAATTAGGCACCCGAGGTTCTGCACAATTACGCAAGGTGGAAGCTACAAAGGCTGCAAAAATTTTAGGCGTTGCAGTTCGAGAAAATCTCGGTTTTGCGGATGGTTTTTTTAGGAATGATAAAGCACATCAGCTAGAAATAATACGCCTGCTGCGAAAATACCAACCAGAGATAGTTCTATGTAATGCTATAGACGATAGGCATATAGATCACCCCAAGGGAAGTAAGGTGGTTTCCGATGCCTGTTTTTTAAGTGGTTTAGTTAAAATTGAAACCTTTTTAGATAATGTTACACAAGAAAAATGGCGACCAAAGCAGGTTTATCATTACATACAATGGAAAAATATTGAACCAGATTTTGTAGTAGATGTTACCGAGTTTATTTCCAAAAAGGAAGCAGCAGTAATGGCGTATAGTTCTCAATTTTTTGATCCTAAAAGTAAGGAACCAGAAACTCCCATTACCAGCAAGAATTTTACGGAAAGTATAACCTACAGAGCAAAAGATTTAGGCCGGTTAATTGGGGTAGAATATGCAGAGGGCTTTACCTCAGAACGTTATGTTGCAGTGGAAGATTTAAGTAAATTAATTTAAAAAAAAATATTGTAGGAAATTAAAAAACCTTGTATATTTGCACCCGCAAGTCAAATGGTGGTTGTAGCTCAGTTGGTTAGAGCGCCGGATTGTGGTTCCGGAGGTCGTCGGTTCGAGACCGATCTTCCACCCAAACATTAAGCCCTTAATATATAAGGGCTTTTTTTATTTTTAGACGACCCTGCAAGGTTTACATTTTTATAAAGGTTACAGAAAAGGTTACAAAAATGTATTAAAATAATGAAAAATCACTTAAACTTACCAACAAGAGTAACCATCAACAACAAGCATATAGATCATACCTATGATGCTATTGGAGTAAAACTAGATGAAGCTAAAAAAGCAGTATCTAATTTCTTTGAAAGAGCTAAAAACCTTATAATAAATGGACCTTCTGGATTTGTTCCTAAAGACGCATAACTAAAAATAAATATCAAAATATATAAAAACAAAATGAAACCATTATTAATAGCCATAGTTAGCTGTAATATTATATCTTGTTGTCAACTTCAATCTAAGCCTTCTTTTAAAGAAAGTAAAATAGTCTCTAATTTTTTTAAAACATATGATGGAAAGCCTCAAAAGGCTATTGAAGATATTTTTAATAGTAATAAGTGGCTTAATTTTGAAAAAAGTCAAAAGGAAACGGTGTTTTTAAAATTAAATAACCTAATTAGTCAATTAGGCTCTTATCAAGGTTATGAGACTATAAAAAGTATTAATATTGGTAAAAGCTATAGAGTAATTAGTGCTATTGCAAAATATGATAGACAACCTTTAAGGTTTAATTTTATATTGTATAAGCCATTAGATAAGTGGCAAGTTCAAAATTTTAACTTTGATGTAAATATAGAAAGTGTCTTAGAGCAAAATATTACATTATCTTTTGACTATTAGATTATAAAAAGTCAGCTATCTGATTTTTGAATAATAAACATAAAATGCCTACTGCTAAAAAAGAGGAAAACAAAATAATCTTATTTAGCATAGGTATTTTTTTATTAGAAAAATATAATTTTTTTTATCAGGTCTAATGTAAACTTCCACTTCTTTACCTTCTGGGAATTTTTTTACAATATTTTTACTGAAGCTAGATGTAAAAAACATATTATTGATAGAAGAATAGTATAATTTATTAGACATAAATTTATCTCCATTAAGTATTCCTTCAAACTCAATTTTAGGCACATACTTTGTCTGGTCTGTTGGTCCTGCCATATCAGTATCTATAGGGTAAGAATTTTTTTCTTTAATTAAGGTAGATGTAATTATTTTACCTTTAGTTTTTCTACAGTTATTAGCTTTTGCATTATACTTATTGATTAATAAAATTAATATAAAAAAAAATATACTAATACCTATAAATAATAAACTTATAATGAATATTATCTCTTGCTTTTCCATTGTTTTAATTAAAATAAGTTATAGTGGTGATAAGAATGAATATTATTGGTTTAAGAGTTGTAAGCACTTTTAGCTTTAGTATCTCTAATGACGGTATCAATCAGTTTAAATAGCATTTTTTGCTTATCACTATCTAAGCTCTGTATATCTTTTAAACGTTGTACAGTCTTTTTATCAAAAGAAGCATTTACTCCTTCTTCTCTTAAATAATCTAAAGAAACATTAAAAGCATTTGCAATACTTTTATCAGCTTCTATTGAAGGCATTGCCTCTCCACGTTCATATTTACCAGTCATTACAAGAGAAACATTGGTTTTATCTGATAGTTCAGATTGTGACCAATTAAGTTTCTTACGTAAACTTTCTATTATTTTACCTGTATCCATAAATATTTTTAAATATTACAAATTACAACTAAAGTAACACGATAGTACAAAAATAGGTAATTAAAAGATAAATATATCGTGCACTCTCCATTTAAAACCACGACAAAAAGGTTCCAACATTGGGAAAGTCTTGTGAATTCTGGGATTTATAAATAGTTTTAAATAAAAAAGGGAGTATTCAAATTATGAATATTCCTTTTTTTACTCGAAAAGACATTATGAAAATTAACTTCAATTATTATCATTGGTTCCCTATTCTTTATTACAAAGTTGATTTAACTATTTAAGATAGGGGTTACACTTGGGGTTACAATTTCAAAAAAAAGGTTTATTTTTGTTAATGTTAACAATACTTAATCTGTTCATTTATAGATTATTAACCTTTGCTCTTTTAAAGGTCATAGGCTTGTGGTTCCGGAGGTCGTCGGTTCGAGACCGATCTTCCACCCAAACTCTAAGCCCTTAATATATAAGGGCTTTTTTTATTTTTAGATGTACTACAAGGTTTATATTTTTACCCTTATTTAGATTCATTCCACTATAAGTCCGCGATATCTTTATATAAAAATTAATTTATTATGTTATTTACCTTAACTGGTCTTGTTTTCAACTGTTTCGGGTTGATAGTCTTGTTTTATTTTGGATTGCCAAATTTAAAATTATACAATCCAAAAGCTACCGATGAAACTTTAAAAGAGGGAGATGCCACAAAAATAGACAGGATATCCAAACACGGAATTATCTTAATTTTGTTGGGTTTAATATTGCAAATGATTGGAACAGTGTTTCCATGATATATAAAGAAAATAGACGTTAATGTTTATTGTTAGTTGATAGTTACCCCTAAATAAAGCTCCTTCGGGAGCTTTTTTTAGGATACCTTTGGTGATGAGAATGAGAAATTAAAGTAGTATACAATTTTTCTATAGTAGAGTTTTCTTTAACCCGGCCTCTATACATTTCCAAATTTGATTAAATATAGATTTCGAGGGGTCTCTTTTTACATACACTTTTTCAATAGATACTTTGTCTTTTTTAGTGTTTTTTTTAAGTAGAAGATTGGCAATTGCGGTTTGAATTGCTCTTTTGTTGCCAGTTTTATTATGTAAGATTTCTACTTTTAAATTTTCATAAGCAAAGTTTAAAACAGCACTTGCATCGTAATCGGAACCGTTTATAATAAAATCTAGTTCGTGCATGTAGCCTGAAACATTGGTGTTCATTGTAGGTCTGGTAAAAGCACTCACAAGAGATAAGTTCATGTTGCTAAGGTTTCCGTGTATGTTATAACTGTCTTTGGTATTGGCTATGTTAAAATTACAGTGCATTTCCAATTTGCCCTCACCATATAATTTAGAGAAAAGAGATATTTTGGTGTCTTTTTTTAGGGTATGAATGTTAAAGTTATCAATATTGCTTGCGGTCATACGAAGCTCTTTTAGTTGTAAAATACCTGGTCCGTTTTGTGCTTTTGTTTTTTCTTCATAGGTGAGTTCAGAGTTTGCTATAGAAAGCGTATCTATGGTTAGGTAAAAAGGTAAATCTCTTAAAACCGCACTGTATAGTTTTTTTTTAGACCTGTCATCTCTAACTAATTTATCACGGTATAAAGTAGTTCGCATCCCATCAATTTCTACAGAATTGCCATTAATTTGGAGGGAATCCTTATAAAACCCCCATTTTGTATTAAACATTTTTAAACTATCCATTTCGCATATAATATAGTCTGCCTCTTTTTTTAATTTGCTAACAAATTGTTTTCGCGTATATTTCGGCGTTACTTTTACCTTTTTTACGATTAGCTCTTTTTCTGTTGCTTTAAAGCCCTGCATAGAAACTTTATACCACTTTCCAATAGAGGAGAAGGTGTTGCCAATGTTTAATGTATAAGAAGAATAGATAAAAGGTAAAGGATTGCTTAGTTGGGTGCTGTCTATAAATACACCTTGAATTTCAATGTTAATATTTTTAGAAAGTAACGATTGGGTTGTGTCTATGCTTTTTACTATTTCCAACCTTCCATTTTTTACCGCAACACTTTTTAATTCAATTCGATCGTAGAAATCTTTCCAAAATAGACCAATAGATTTTGAGTTATCCGCTGCTGCTTGTTTCTTTTTTCTAGAAATAATTTTAAAATCAGGTTGGTAGATAGACACGCCTTTGGATTTAAGTTTTTTGTGTACCAGAAGGTCGTACAAACTAAAATTTTTAATTTCTATTAGTGGAATATTTCCCTCCATGGAAGATTCGGTTATGGAATCTTTAATTGGTATAATGCTAGCATTTTTAATTCCAATACTATTTTTG
This sequence comes from Tenacibaculum sp. SG-28, assembly GCF_002954385.1. Lineage (GTDB taxonomy): Bacteria > Bacteroidota > Bacteroidia > Flavobacteriales > Flavobacteriaceae > Polaribacter. Next base: position 1,078,818 of record NZ_MQVY01000001.1, on the reverse strand, counting down.
AGCAGTGAGAAAGATATTTTTTTAAAAGCAATATCGTAGATGCGATTTGGATTATTATTTAGAACCTGCGGAACTATTATATTTACTGCGATTTCAATAGTGAAAAAACAGAACACAAGAAAAAGTATACCGTATAAATATTTACGTTTCAACATACAATCGTCTTAAGAATGATATGCTATAAAGATATTTGTTTTAAAGTTATTTTTAATGGTTTTTAGAGGAATGGTACTTTAGAATGGTTTAAATTTTCACTATTTTAGTTACTTTTAATACCAAAAGTATAAAATGGAGTTAACTCAGTCAGGAACTACAACGGTGGTTTCTTATACCACTACAATACAAGCTACTGTAGCACAGTTATGGGAAGTAATCACTACTCCGGGCATTTTAGAACGCTGTCATCCCTTTTGTGAAAAAAACGAGGTATTACAATGGCCAGGCATAGGAGCAAAAGATACAATAACCTATTACAATGGGGTAGTTTTACATCGATATTTTATAAAATGGGAGCAAGGGAAGGGCTATGAATTATATATAGGGAGAGGGCGGTATGCAGCTGCAAAAGTACTTTGGGAAATACATCCAGAAACAAAAACTACCGCAAAATTGGCCATAACAATTGAGTTATTTCGTACGATTGCTTTACAAAGGTATCCAAAAGTTTTTAGAGGGTTAATTTCTACTTTCTATTTTACTCCTAATATGCAAAAGTATATACAATCGGTAGTTAAAGGTTTTAAATATTACCTAGAAACTGGGGCATCCGTAGAGAAAAATCAATTTGGCAATAACCCATTGTTTTCTAATTGATTTATGTTGCTATAGTTTTTGGTATTGCTCTAAATCTTCTAAGGTCAAACAAACATCTATTTTTACAATGCCACCTATAGAATCTCTTAATTTTTGTAAAATTTCTTTTTTTATTTGGTCTTGAAATCCAACAGCCATATCGATTTCATGTTTGGTTTGCAAATGAAATAAAACATAGGTTTCTCTTCCTGTTTTGGTTGCTTTAAAGTGAATATTTTTAATGTTATTATTACTTAAAATCTCATTCTTTATTGTTTTAATTTTGACGATAATATTTTTTGGAGGAACAGAAAGTAATATTTCTTTAAAACCACTTAAAATAGCCTGTATTGGAAATTTAATTACTATGGCAACTATAATTAGCGTTGCAATGGCATCCGTATACGGAATTACAAAAGCTAAAGTTGTATTGGCTAAACTTTTAGAAATGAAAAAAGTAGCGCCAACAGAAGCGCTTATTAAAGTGTCTATAAACCAGTTTTTATACTCGAGATCTAGTAAAGACGTATGTACAACTTTATGAAGGTTATAAAAGTAAATACTCATTAAAAAACAAGCAACTGTAGAAAGTATAAAGTAGGTAATGGCACCACTAAAATCTGGAATACTACCACCGTTTATTACATCGATTACGGCATTATAGGTGGATGTGAGAATGACAATAAAAATAAGTAACCCCTTCACCATATTAAACAATGGTTCTATACTAGAGTAACCAAAATTAAATTCTTTATTTTCAGGTCGATACACTAGTTTTATTACATATATGGAGATTACTGCAAGAATTCCGCCAGCAATAGAATAATAACCATCCAACATAATCGCTTCGGCATTGGTTAGAAATCCGTAGTATAGCGCTAGTATCGCAAGTATGAAGTTCATTACAATAGAAATAAGGACGGCTTGTTTTTCCTTTTTTCTAGGATGATTCACTTGTTGAGAGTTTTTTTTTGCATGAATATTTCCTTCGTAACAAAGGTAACTTAAAGTATAGGTTTTACAAAACTTATACTTTAAGTTACTTGTTGATTTACTCCTTTATTACGTAGGTGTAATATCTTTCTTTTCCTGTTTTTGGATCTTTTTCGAGGTAGGCTCCCTGAATTTCATTATCAAAACCAGGAAAATATGGATTTGTTTTTTCAAATAAGGCAAAATAATCTAGCATTGGTTGCGCTTTATCGTCATATCGTTCCCCTGGAAATATTACTCCAATTCCTGGAGGATATACAAGTGCTAGGGTTGCTGCTATTCTATTTTTAGCTTCGGTTAATGGCACGTAATCTACCTCACCAGCTACAAATTTTTCTTGTGCTTTTTGTGGCGACATTACCATTTCTGGAAAATGTTCTTTTTGGAATAACTTTTTTTGCAAGGCTTTCGCATTATTGTCTTTGTATATGTTGTGAATTACTTGTGCAACATCTTTAATTCCTTTGCCTTTATATAGTTCAGGGAATTCTTTGGTCAATTCAGGATAAACTATTTCCATCAACGCATTTTCATCATATAATTCCTTAAACCTTATTATTTCAGCCAACATGGTTCCCGCTTTGTTTTTTTCAATACCAGGTGTTATTAAAAATAATATTAAATTAAAATCTGTCTTTTCATGAACCACCCCACGTGATCGTAAATATTTTCCTAATAATGGCGCAGGAACTCCGTGTTCCTCGTAGGTATTGTTCTCTCTATCAATACCAGGGGTAAGCAGCATTAATTTAGTAGGGTCGATCATTACAAAGTCATCTTTAACCGATTTATAACCATGCCATGTTGCTCCTTCCCGCATAATCCAGGCTTGTTGTTCCATTACCAAAACATCGGTACTGACCTCTTCCCATGGAACATCGATCAGATCTTCGGTATATTCAGAATTCGTGATGGTTACTTTGTCGGGAACAAATGGATCTAAAAACCATCGTTTAGCAGGGTCTTCGTGTTTGGCATATACTTTTGCTATTTCACGTATTTTTTTTCGAATTTCTATAGAGTATCGAAGTGCATCGTCCCACATGACAAAACCAGCTTTTCCTTTCATCATTTGCGCGCTTACATCTAAAGAGGCATACATTGGGTAAAACGGCGATGTACTCATGTGCATCATATATACTTCATTCATTCGAAGGTGATTAATATGATGGTCTTTTCCTTCAATATGTTTGTCTTTAACTAGTATTTGTGAGGCTTGGCTCATACCACATAGTTGTTTATGTGTAGATTGTGCTACATAAAGGCCAGGATCTTTTTCTTTGAAATCATAGCTCATACCAAAACGATTCTTAAATATAGGATGGAACTTCATAAAAGCTCCCCAAGCTTCATCTAAAAAAATATAATCCGCTAAATGCCCTAATTTTTCTATCAAGGTAGCAACGTTATAGGTGGTGCCATCATAGGTGTTGTTTTCGATAATGATAGCTCTGAAAGGGCGCGCTTTTTTCCAAGCATTTTTATCTTTTACCAAGGGATTGTTTTTGATATCTTCCCTTATTTTGGTCTCATCAAGTGCTGCAAAATTTACAGGGCCTACCATTCCATAATCATTTCTATCGTCCTCTAAAAATATGGGTATAGCTCCGTAAAGCATGAGTGAGTGGTGATGAGACTTATGGTTGTTTCTATCGAATAGCACCAAATCTCCTTTTTTAAGTAGTGCGCCGTTGATAATTTTTACCGAGGTAGAAGACCCGTTCAAAATAAAGTAAGCTCTGTCTGCCCCAAAGATTTTTGCCGCTTGTTTTTCCGATTCTAAGTATTCTCCGGTATGGTTAAATACATCCCCCAAGTCGGGTACAAAATTAAAGTCGGCACGCCAAAATTGTTCGCCTAAATAATCGTGAAGTATTTTTCCTCGTGGTGATTTTTTTAAAAAATTACCACCGTTATGTCCTGGGCAGAGCCACATATCATTTCCAGCTTCCGACCAATCTATCATTCCACCAAAGAAAGGTGTTTTTAGTGAATCAATATATTCGTTAAAGGCTCGATTTAAGTATTTAGCAATGTACACAGCAGTTTCTTCCTCTGGATGAATATAGCCCCTAATTTCATTTAAGTGGTCTAGTGTAATTTCTGCAATCAATTCTTTTTCGGATAAGACAAAAATGGGAGTGTCAAATCCTCTATTTCTTATGAAGTCAATAATTTTAATGGCATTAAAATCATTGCTTTCCTGGTCATAACTTAGAATAGCACATGCAATAGTAGCTTCTTTAACAATTGCCATTTCTGCTTCAAACTCCGATTGAGCTATAATAACTTCGTGTCCTTTTTTTTCAATTTCAGAGACAATGTCTCGTAGTAGCGCTCCCGTGAAGGTTTCTGCGTTAATGCGATTATCTACGAGTAAATATTTGAACATTTTATGATATTCCATATGAATAAATTTTTAAAGTTAATGATGATAGTTTTAGGGAATAATCTTTCCAACTAGTAAAAAGTCAATAGCAACAACGGCTAAAAAAACAAACAAAATGGCAAGAACTCTTTCGTATTTAGTAAAAATAAATTTACCTTCATTAAGTTCGTTTTTATGTGCACTGTAGTAAAATGGTATGCCGATAGCGTAGAAAATACAAGCTAGTAAAAGATAACTCAATCCAGCAGAATACAAAAGCCAAAAACCGTAAAGTGTTGCTAAGATACCAATGTACAGTGCTCCAATTTTTTTCTTTATGTTATCGGCATAAATTTCACTTTTTTCCGAAGATTTCCACAAGAAGGCTGCACTAAAAATATAAGGCGGTATAATCATAATACTGCATATGTTTACCATGGCCATATACACATCTTCAGATATGTATATTAGCAGAAGTAATACACTCATTAAAACAGCAGTTATAATTAGAGAGGAATAGGGTGATTTTTGCTTGTTCTCTTTGGCAAAAGCTTTAGGGAAAACCCCTTCTTTTGCAGCGGCATAAGGAACTTCTGCAACCAAAATGGTCCAAGCCAACAAAGAACTTAATAACGATATTATAACAGAAACACTTACAAATTGAACAACCCACTCACCAGTATATCCACTAAGCATAAACACAGCAGACGGATTTTTAAGTTTTGCAAGTTCTGGTTGTTGTAATAAACCATAGGCAAGTATACTAATTAGGGCATAAAGAATTAATGCCAAAATAAGACCTATTTTGGTCGCTTTTCCAATATCTTTTGTAGATTTTGCTCTTGAGGATATTACTACCGCTCCCTCAATTCCTATAAAACACCACAAGGTAACTAGCATGGTGCCCTTAATTTGGCTTCCTACACTGTCAAGATTGTATTTTTCACCCCAAAAAGACACGGTAAATGTATCGAGTTGGAAGTAAATAAAAATCAAAATAGTAATAAGAATTAGCGCTATAAATATAATTATGGTGGTTATGGAATTCAGCTTTGCTGCTAGGGTTACACTGCGCATCACAATTAAGGAAAAAACCCAAATTATAACAAGCGAGAAAAATATTGTGGTGATGCCATGGTCTAACAATGAAGGGAAAAAATACCCAAAGGCATCGTTGAGCATTATAATGAAGGCTAAATTTCCAACCGCTCCTGAAATCCAATAGCCCCATGCCGCATTGAACCCCATATAATTTCCAAAACCCTCTTTTGCATAGCCATAAATTCCGGAGGAAAGATCACTGCGTTCTTGCGAGAGTATCCCAAAAGTAAGTGCTAAGAAGTACATTCCTATTCCTGTAATTACCCATGAGATAATAACCGGTCCTAGTGCTGCACCAGCTGCCATATTTTGTGGAATATTATACACCCCACTTCCAACCATTGAAGTAAAAACAATAGCGATAAGACCAAATAAGCCAACTTTGTTGTTGTTTTCTGCCATAATAAATTATTTAAATTATTTATACTGATAAATGAATCAAATGTTTGATTTAAATGTAAACTAGGGAAGAAATTTTCAACTAAGTGCTACTTGTTTCAAGTAGCTCCTAATGCAATTAAAATTACAAACTAAAAAAAGAGTAAATAAATATACAAAAATATGTTTACTTATAATCATTCTAGATAAATAAATTATGACATCGTAAAAATGCAGTTCTCATTTAATCTTAAAAGCTAGAATGGTAGTGTTTTTTTCACATATTTTAGTGTTTGTTTAAAAGTTTTTAGGATGTAATGTAAAGAATAATACTAGTGTTATTTATTTAAACACCTGATAAACAAGTGTTTGTTTTTATAGTTGAACTTTTTTTAAAAAAAGTAAAGTTTATTGGTTTATTTACGACATAATATGTGATATTTGCAGTATAATAATAATAATGATAACAATTCAATTACATCATCATCATCATCATACTTGCACTCAAGCGAGCTGAAGATGTATTGTGTAAAAATATATTTAAACCCGTTTGAGTAAATCAAACGGGTTTTCTTTTCCTTAGGTTGGAAAGTTATTACTCGGTTTGGTTTACGAAAACAAAACTAAACAACATGAGTAAACTTAAAATAGCCATTCAAAAATCGGGAAGACTCAACCAAGATTCCTTAAAAATTTTAAAAGATTGCGGAGTTTCTATTGATAATGGAAAAGACCAATTAAAAGCTGCTGCAAGTAATTTTCCATTAGAGGTTTTGTATCTCCGAAACGGAGACATCCCGCAGTACTTAAAGGATGGAGTAGTAGATGCAGCGATTATTGGTGAAAATTTACTAATTGAAAAAGGAGCGAATATTGCTTTTATTGAAAAGTTGAATTTTTCAAAATGTAAAGTTTCTTTAGCAATACCAAAAGGAGAGGAGTATAGCGATCTTTCTTATTTTCAAGGAAAAAAAATAGCTACTTCTTATCCAAATACTGTAAGGCAGTTTTTAGAAAAAAATAACATTGAAGCCAATCTTCACATAATTAATGGTTCTGTAGAAATTGCTCCTAACATAGGTTTAGCAGACGGAATTTGTGATATCGTGTCTAGTGGGTCTACCTTATTTAAGAATAATTTAAAGGAAGTGCAAGTGATTTTAGAATCGCAAGCTGTTTTAGCAGTATCTCCTAAAATAAATTCAGATCAAAAAGCTATTCTTGACAAGCTTCAATTTCGAATAAAATCAGTTTTAAAAGGAAGACAATCTCGTTATGTTTTGTTAAATGCACCGAACGAGAAACTAGAAAAAATAATCGATATACTCCCAGGAATGCGAAGCCCTACGGTTTTGCCACTTGCAGAAGAAGGTTGGAGTTCTGTACATTCGGTATTGGATAAAAATCAGTTTTGGGATATTATAGACGAGCTGAAAAACAACGGAGCAGAGGGTATTTTGGTTTGCCCTATTGAAAAAATGGTAGTTTAAATAACAATAATACGATGAAAATTATTAATAATCCTTCTATTACTGCTTGGTCTTCTTTGTGCGAGAGAGCTACTATTAATGCAGATACATTAGCAAAAGGAGTGCAAGAGATAATGCAAAGTGTACAAACATCTGGAGATGTAGCGTTACGAAGTTTTACAGAGAAATTTGATGGTGTTTCTATTAAAAGTTTGCAGGTTTCTGAGGAAGAAATACAACAGGCAATAGGAGCTGTACAGCAAAATTTAAAAGAAGCTATTCAATTAGCAAAAAATAATATTGAAGTATTTCACCAGTCACAGATTTCTAGTATAACGAAAGTATCAACTACCAAAGGTGTTACCTGTTGGAGAAAAAGTGTCGCTATTGATAAGGTAGGTTTATACATTCCTGGAGGTTCAGCACCACTTTTTTCTACCATATTGATGTTAGGTATTCCTGCGAAAATAGCAGGTTGTAAAGAGATTGTTTTATGCACGCCACCGAATAAAGATGGCAGTATAGATCCGGCAATTTTATACACTGCTGCGTTAGTTGGTGTTACGAAAATTTTTAAAGTTGGTGGGGCCCAAGCAATTGCAGGGATGACATTCGGTACTGAAACCATACCACAAGTCTATAAAATACTAGGTCCAGGTAACCAATATGTAACTAAGGCAAAAGAGTTTGCGCAGCAAAAAGGTGTAGCGATAGATATGCCAGCGGGCCCAAGTGAGGTGCTGGTGATCGCAGATGAAAGTTCCATACCAGAATTTGTAGCAGCAGATTTATTGTCGCAAGCGGAACATGGCACCGATAGCCAAGCTGTACTTGTGGTTACTAAAGAGGTATTAGCAGAAAGTGTTGTAAAAGAAGTAGAGGCTCAACTAGAGGTATTACCAAGAAAAGAGCTAGCTAAAAAAGCACTAGATAATAGCTATATAGTGGTTTTACCCACCGTAGAAGATTGTATTGCTTTTAGCAATAAATATGCTCCCGAGCATTTAATTATCGCGTCAGATAATGCTATCAATTTTGTAGATACGATTACCAATGCCGGTTCTGTGTTTTTAGGAAACTATAGTTGTGAAAGTGCAGGAGACTATGCCAGTGGGACCAACCACACGTTACCTACGAATGGATATGCTAAAAATTACAGTGGTGTGTCTCTAGACAGTTTTGTTAAAAAAATAACGTTTCAGGAAGTTACGAAAACAGGGATTCAAAAAATAGGAAAGGCTATTGAATTAATGGCGGAAGCGGAAGGCTTAGAGGCCCACAAAAATGCAGTTACATTACGTTTAAATCAAATAGAAAATGTTTAATTTACAAAAAATAGTTCGATCAAATATATCTCGTTTGCAAGCATATGCCTCGGCTAGAGACGAATTTAAAGGCGTTGCAGATGTATACCTAGACGCCAACGAAAACCCTTTTGGAGAGCTGAACAGATATCCTGATCCTAAACAAAGTAAAATTAAAAAAATACTATCCGGTATTAAAAATGTGGCAGAGAATCAGATTTTTATCGGGAATGGTAGTGATGAGGTTATTGATTTAGCGTTTCGGATTTTTTGCAACCCAGGTGTAGATAAAGCACTAACTTTTACTCCTTCATATGGGATGTATAAAGTTTCTGCCGGAATAAATGATGTAGAACTAATAGAATTGCCGCTAACTGCATCGTTTACGATTAATTTGGAAGAAGTCTCTCCTTATTTAGCAGATGAAAACTTAAAGTTAATATTTATTTGCTCTCCGAATAATCCGACAGGGAATTGCTTTTCTGAGGAAAGTATTACATGGATATTGAATAACTTTAATGGTATTGTAATCATCGATGAGGCGTACATTGATTTTAGCACCAAAGCATCTTTTATTTCAAAATTAGAAAAATATCCAAACCTAATCATAAGTCAAACGTTCAGTAAAGCATGGGGATTAGCAGGTGCAAGAACAGGAGTGGCTTATGCTTCAAAGGAACTTATAGCTTTGTATAACAAAGTAAAACCGCCATATAATGTAAGTGCTTTGAATCAGGATGCGGTTTATAAGGCCTTGCATAATTTGGAATTGTTTGAAGTAAACAAACGTGTTATTCTACAAGAAAAAGAGGATTTAATTTTTGCCTTACAATCGATCAACTACGTAAAAACTATTTTTCCATCGGAAGCAAATTTTATTCTCGTTGAAGTAGAGGATGCCTATAAAGTTTACCACAGCTTGGTTCAGTTGAACATAATAACCAGAAATAGGAGTAATTTGATTGCTAATTGCATTCGAATTACCGTCGGTAGTCCGAGGGACAACGAGCAATTAATAACAGCAATGCAAAAGATTGTCTAACCATTCAAAGTACAAAACCAAATGAAACAAAAAATATTATTTATTGATAGAGATGGTACCTTAATTAAAGAACCAGCCGATGAACAAACAGATTCTTTTGAAAAATTACAGTTTTATCCAAAAGTATTTCAAGGACTAGGGAAAATTGCAAAAGAATTAGATTATTTATTGGTTCTAGTGACTAACCAAGATGGTTTAGGCACTGCAGTATATCCTGAAAATACGTTTTGGCCGGTGCATAATTTTGTAATGAATACCTTAAAAGGAGAAGGAATAACCTTTGCAGAAGAAATTATTGACGTCACGTTTGCCAAGGAAAATAAACCGACAAGAAAACCAAATACAGGGCTTTTAACTAAGTTTTTTTCGGAGGCATATGATTTGACAAATTCCTTTGTTATTGGAGACCGTCTCACAGATGTAGAGTTGGCTAAAAATTTAGGAGCAAAAGCAATTTATATAAATGATGAGACGTATCTAGGAGTCGACGAAATTTCTGTTCAACGAGAGTTGTTAGATGCGCACATCGGCTTAGAGAGTAATGATTGGGATGCGATTTATGAATATCTAAAATTAGAAGAAAGATCTGCTTCTGTGGTTCGAAATACTAATGAGACTAAGATTAAGATCGAGGTAAATCTCGATGGAACAGGAACGAGTAAAATAGATACAGGAATTGCTTTTTTTGATCATATGCTCGATCAAATTGCCCGTCACGGACAACTGGATTTACAAATTAAAGTAGATGGAGATTTAGAAGTAGACGAACACCATACCATAGAGGATACAGCTATTGCTTTAGGAGAGGTTTTTCACACCGCTTTAGGAAGTAAATTAGGAATGGAACGCTATGGTTTTTGCTTGCCAATGGATGATTGTTTAGCGCAAGTAGCCATTGATTTTGGTGGTAGAAATTGGTTAGAATGGGAGGCAGATTTTAAAAGAGAAATGATAGGGAAAATGCCTACAGAAATGTTTTTTCACTTTTTTAAATCTTTTACAGATGGTGCGAAGTGTAATTTGAATATCAAAGCAGAAGGGGTAAATGAACACCATAAAATAGAGGCAATTTTTAAGGCTTTCGCAAAGGCAATAAAAATGGCTGTAAAAAGAGATACCAGTAAAATGATTTTGCCATCCACTAAAGGAACACTATAACAAATGATTGCGATTATTAAATACAATGCAGGTAATATCCGTTCGGTACAAAATGCAGTTACAAGATTGGGGTATGATAGCGTAATTACAGACGACATAGACGAAATACAAAATGCGAGTAAAGTTATATTTCCAGGAGTTGGAGAGGCTAGCTCTGCGATGGCCTATTTGAGAGAAAAAGGGTTAGATATAGTTTTGGTATCGCTGCAACAACCTGTTTTAGGAATTTGTTTAGGATTGCAATTGATGTGTGCTTCCTCGGAAGAGGGAGATACCCAATGTTTAGGGATTTTCGATGCGGTAACCAAGCAATTTCCGCCATTAAAGAAAGTACCTCACATGGGATGGAATAACTTTAGTAAGCTTGAAAATGTTCCCTTACTAGAAGGAATTTCTCTTTCTGATGATGTTTATTACGTGCACGGCTACTATGCTACAACAAGTGACGCTACTATCGCTTTTTGTAATTACATAAAAGAATTTAGTGCAGTAATGCAAAAGGATAACTTTTATGCCATGCAGTTTCATCCAGAAAAATCAGCAGATATAGGTGAAAAATTACTACAAAACTTTTTAGAAATTTAAATTTAAAATTATGAGGATTATTCCCGCGATAGATATTATTGAAGGAAAATGCGTTCGCCTTACTAAAGGAGATTATGCAACACAAAAAATATACAACGAAAACCCACTGGAGGTAGCCAAAGAATTTCAAGATAACGGAATTGAATACCTGCATGTTGTAGATTTAGATGGAGCCAAGTCTAAACATATAGTCAACTATAAAATTTTAGAAACTATTGCCACAAAAACCAATCTCAAGGTTGATTTTGGGGGTGGTATTAAATCTAATGAAGATATTAAAATAGCCTTCGAAAGTGGCGCTAATCAAATTACAGGTGGAAGCATTGCCATACAGAACAGAGAATTATTCTTAAGTTGGATTGAAAATTACGGGGCGGAAAAGATAATTTTGGGTGCCGATTGCAAGGATCGAAAGATTGCAACGCAAGGCTGGTTAGAAACTTCCGCTATCGATGTGGTAGACTTTATCCAAGACTACGAGCGCTTTGGTGTGTTGTCTACAATTTGTACCGATGTTGCAAAGGATGGAATGTTAGCAGGATCTGCGGTTACCTTGTACGAAGAAATACTTTCGAAAAGTAACGTACAACTCATTGCTAGTGGGGGTGTTGCTTCTATCCAAGATTTAAAGCAGTTGAAGGCCATTGGGTGTGAAGGAGCTATTGTAGGGAAAGCCATATATGAAGGTTACATAAACGTAAAAGAACTGCAAGAATTATGTTAAAGAAACGAATTATTCCTTGTTTGGATATAAAAAATGGTCGAACCGTAAAAGGTGTAAATTTTATTGCCATAAAAGATGCTGGTGATCCAATAGAACTTGCGAAACGTTATGTCGCAGATGGTGCTGATGAATTGGTGTTTTTAGACATAACTGCAACCTTAGAAAACAGAAAAACACTGGTAAGTTTAGTAGAAAAAGTCGCCAAAGAGATCAATATCCCATTTACTGTTGGAGGTGGTATAAGTACAATAGAAGATGCTTTGGTTTTGATTAATGCCGGGGCAGATAAAATAAGCATTAATTCATCTGCAGTTAAAAATCCAGGGTTAATTACTGCTTTGAAAGAAAGATTTGGAAGTCAGTTTGTGGTAGTAGCCATTGATACAAAATACACAGATAATACATGGAAAGTATTTACTAAAGGTGGAACCCATAATACTAGGATCGATACCCTAGACTGGGCGAAAGAGGTCACTGCTTTGGGGGCTGGAGAAATTTTACTTACTTCTATGAATAATGATGGAACTAAAGATGGTTTTGCCATCGATATTACGAAGCAAGTTAGTAATGTCGTAAACATTCCTGTAATTGCATCGGGCGGTGCTGGTAAAGAACAGCATTTTTCAGATTTATTTACCAATACAGAGGCTAGTGCAGGGTTGGCTGCCAGTATCTTTCATTTTGGTGAAATTCCTGTACCACAATTAAAAAATTATTTAAAAAAGCAAAATATTCAAATACGATGAAAATAGATTTTATAAAAGGTAACGGTTTAGTACCAGTGGTTATCCAAGATAATGCAACATTGCAGGTTTTGATGCTCGGTTATATGAACGAGGAGGCCTTTGAGAAAACACAAACAGAGGGAAAGGTTACTTTCTTTAGCAGATCAAAAAATAGACTTTGGACTAAGGGTGAGAAATCAGGTAATTTTTTATGGACAAAAGAAATTACAGTAGACTGTGATAACGATACGATATTAATTAAAGTTTCTCCAGATGGTCCAACTTGTCATACTGGAACAACATCGTGTTTTGGTGAGAAATCACCAAAAGGTTTTTTGTACGAATTGGAGGCTGTAATTTCGAATAGAATAGCCACGGATACTTCAGAGTCTTACACTAATAAATTATACAAACGTGGAATTAATAAGGTCGCTCAGAAGGTAGGTGAGGAGGCTGTAGAGTTAGTAATTGAGGCGAAAGATGATAATGCGGAATTATTCAAAAATGAAGCTGCAGATCTAATGTACCATTACATACTTTTGTTGCGAGCTAAAGGCTTTAGTTTACAGGATGTGGAGGAGATATTATTAAAAAGACATAATTTTGTTTAATATTTTTTTGTTTTTAATAAACAAAACTATATCTTTGAGGTAACGTTATGTGATACTACAAGCGTTATTTTTTTTCTTAAAAGAAAAAATGTTTAAGTTTTTTGCTGTTATGTTAAACAATGAGGTCTAAGGATGCTGAAAAAAGACCTAAAATTATGAGTAGGCGCTAACTATATACAATTAACAATGTTCATTAAAAAACTAAAACCAATGCTTGCGCTCGCTATTCTGATGAGTGCCACTTTTTTCTACTCGTGTGACGACGACGATCCAACACCAGCTCCAGAATTACCCAAAAATATTGTGGAGATTGCTTCAGAAACCCCTGAATTGAGTATTCTTGTTGAAGCTGTTTTGAAAGCAGATTTAGCCGGAGTTCTTAGCGGAGAAGGTCCTTTAACTGTTTTTGCACCAACTAATGAGGCTTTTGTGGCTTTATTAGATAGCAATCCTGATTGGAACTCTTTAGACGATATTCCTGTATCTGTACTTACTTCTGTTTTAACTTTTCACGTATTGCCACAAGAGGTTAAATCTACAGATTTAACAGACGGATATGTTGAAACACTTTCTAGTGGTCCTAACGATGAAGCTATTTCATTACAGATAAATGTTATGGGAGGTGTTAAATTTAATGGAGATGCCAATCCTATTCTTACGGATGTAATGGCAACAAACGGTGTTATTCACCTTATAGATAAGGTTATGTTACCACCAACAATAGTAAATTTAGCAGCCAATAATGATAATTTTTCTACCCTTGTTGCTGCGCTTACCGATACAAGACATACGACAGAGTTCCTTACTATATTAAATAGTGAAGGTCCTTTTACGGTTTTTGCACCTACCAATGATGCTTTTCAGAATTTATTAGATTCTAATCCTGATTGGAATGGGTTAGGTGACATTCCAATAGCAACATTAGAGGAAGTTTTGAAATATCATGTAGTAAACGGTGCTAATGTACAAGCAAATCAATTGACAAACAACCAAGAAGTTACAATGTTAAACGAAGGTAAAATTACTTTCGATTTATCTGGTGCTACACCAAAAATAGTTACAGAAACAGCAGGTCAAGACGTTTCTATAACTGCAACAGATGTGCAGGGTACTAACGGAGTAATACACGTTGTAGACACAGTTCTCCTTCCTGAATTTCCGGATGCATCCAAAACAATAGTTGACATAGCTCAAGAAACCCCTGAATTAAGTTTTTTAGTTGATGCAGTAATCAGAGCAGACCTTGTAGATGCATTAAGCGCTGCAGGTCCTTTAACTGTTTTTGCACCATCAAACGATGCTTTCCAAGCACTATTAGATAGTAATTCAGATTGGAATACAATAAACGATATTCCAGTAGATGTTTTAACTAATGTCCTAACATTTCATGTATTAGATGCTGCGGTAAGATCATCTGACTTAACGGACAGTTATGTAAATACTTTAGCTACAGGACCTAACGATGAGCCATTATCGTTACAAGTTATGGTAACCGATGGTGTATATTTTAATGGAGATGCAGAACCAACCTTAACAGATGTTGAGGCTTCTAATGGTGTTGTACATATTATAGATAAAGTAATGTTACCTCCAAACGTGGTTACGCTTGCGACAAACAATAGTAATTTTTCTATACTTGTACAAGCATTAACAGATGAGAGACACACTACAGACTTCGTATCTGTTTTAACAGGAGATGGTCCTTTTACAATATTCGCTCCAACCAACGCGGCTTTTCAAGCTTTATTAGATAGTAATGACGATTGGGATGGTTTGGGAGATATTCCTATTGAGACCTTAGACGCTGTACTTAAATACCATGTTCTAAATGGTGCTAATGTACAATCTGACCAATTGACAAACAACCAAGAAGTATCTATGTTAAGTGGTGATACTATTACCATCGATTTATCAGGTAGTACTCCAAAAATTATAACAACAAGTGATGCTAACCAAGATGTATCTATCACTGCTACAGATGTGCAAGGAACAAATGGGTGATTCACGTTGTTGATACAGTTTTATTACCGTAAGGTATACGACTTTTATAGTCTCTCTTTTTAAGCACGAATCGATGGCAAATTTAATTTTGCTGTCGATTCTTTTTTTGAGTAAACTCTGGTACTGTTTTAGTTTCCAATTTCTTATTTTTGTAGCATGACAGATTCGTTATTTCAACTTCTTGAAGCGTTTGAAACTAGTGTTTCTCGCTATAATTTCGTAAAACTTACCTTAAGTAAGCCTCTGCGAAAGTCTGATAATTTATCTAATGTTTACATACGGCAAATAGTACTAAAAGATGAAATTTATTTTCAATTTTTGTATCGGTACACTACTAATGATCAGGTTAAAAACTATACTTTAGAAGAAAGTAAATTAGAGTTGGAGCAGTTATTGCAAAATATGTTTAGAGCTTGTGTTTTGTTTACCTTAGAGAATGATTTACAGGTTTTTATATCTAAGAAGAAAAAGGTGAGTTATAAAATAAATAAACCTAGTTTTAAAAATAAACTACCTGAAAATCACGATAAAATAAAAGTTAAAAGAGCAGTAAATAGACCCTATTTGCACTATTTAGGAATTACGGATAAAAATGACAATGTAATTCCTAAAATGGCCGATAAGTTTCGTCAAATAAACAAGTATTTAGAAATAATTGAGGTACAATTGCATGCAGCCAAACTTCCGTCAAAACTGCATATTGTGGATATGGGCTCTGGGAAAGGGTATTTAACTTTTGCACTTTATGATTATTTAGTAGAAAAGGGTTTGTACGATGTTAGTATTACAGGAATTGAATTGCGTGAGAATTTAGTAACGTACTGTAATGCTATTGCTAAAAAATGTGGTTTTAGTAATTTACATTTTGTAGCACAGAAAATTCAAGACTATAACGAAAGAAAAATTGATATATTAATAGCACTTCATGCATGTGATACCGCTACTGATGATGCAATTTATAAAGGTTTGGTTTCTCAGGCATCTCTAATTATTTGTGCTCCTTGTTGTCATAAACAAATACGACAACAAGTGAAAGGTAAAACACAAAAAGACCCCATTTTGAGGTATGGGATTTTTAAAGAGCGACAGTTCGAAATGGTAACCGATACTATACGGGCTCTCATTTTAGAAAAGAATAATTATACTACCAATGTATTTGAGTTTATAAGCAACGAACACACCCGTAAAAATGTTATGTTAACAGCAGTAAAGTCTTCTAAGCATACGGATAGTGAAAGTATAGAACATAAAATAGAAGCATTAAAAAATGCATATAGCATTGATACTCATTATCTAGAAACTTTATTGTAAATTCTCTATAACCAACTCATCCTTTTATCTTTTACATAATTAGGACAAACAATTTTTACGTTACATGAATATTAAAACTATATGAAAAAGTCAACAATTTTAATAGTGCTTGCATTTTTTTCAATTTATGTTATTTGGGGCTCTACGTATTTGTTTAATAAAATAGCCGTTTCAGAAATTGCTCCGCTTTTATTGGCTTCTATTCGGTTTTTAGTTGCTGGAATTTTAATAATGGTTATTGCTAAAATTTTAAAAAAGCCACTAACCATTACAAAAAGCCAATTTCTTAACACGATAGTAGCTGGTTTTCTTTTTTTAGTATATGGCAATGGTGTTTTTGTATGGGCTTTAAAATATGTAGATTCTGGTTTTGCAGCTTTGTTAGCCTCTACACAGCCATTATTTGTTTTGTTTCTGTTACGTCTGATTGACGGAAAAAAAATGCAGAAGAAGTCTTTGTTGGGAGTTTTTTTGGGTATTTTAGGGATGTATCTATTAGTGAGTCAGCAAGAAATCACAACTTCTGAAAATAGTATCTTGGGTATTTTAATGATTCTCAGTTGTGTTTTAAGTTGGAGTTATGGAAGTGTTTTTGTGTCTAAGGCTAATTTACCACAAAATTTCTTCGTAAGTACGGGCTATCAAATGCTTGTTGCAGGAGTATTATTACTGGTGTGTAGTTTGTTATTTCATGAAAGTTGGAGCTCTCCTTTTGAGTGGTCTAGTAAAGTGCAATTTTCAATGGTATTACTTGTAGTTTTTGGAAGTATTGTTGCTTTTACTGCTTTTAATTATTTGTTAAAAGTAGTTTCCACAGAAAAGGTCGCTACATCTGCATATGTCAATCCTGTTATTGCGCTTCTCTTGGGGTGGTATTTTTTGGAAGAGCATATTTCGCTCCAATCGATAATTGCCTGTATTATTCTTCTCACCGGTGTATACTTTATTAACGCACGAAAAAAAGTAGCCAAAAATAAAGTTACCACCAAACCACAAAAAGTTTAAGCAATTCTCCGTTTCTTTTTTTTACCCAACACAGAGGAGATTTTTTTTGTGAGTGGAGATTTTCTATTTGTTTATTAAAAGAATAAAAATCTAACCATGAAACTTGTGTATGAGGTGTTACAAACCAGTTTAATTTTGCTGGAATATAAAATTTGTACGTATCAAAGGAGTGAAGTGCTTTGGCGTTGCAATAGAATCCACTTATGCATTTGTTGTTGATGTGTTGGTATGTTTTTTTTTCAGTACCTAATGGAAGAAATAACTGTGCTTTGAAATATACGCGTTGTTGAATGTTTTTGGTAGAAATTTTTTGTTTTTGTAAAGATTCTATGCACTCTTTTTCCGCTATTAAAGGAAATTGTTTTTGCTTTAGTTTCTTAAGTTTATCCAGTAAGGTGTCTTTTTTATTAGGGCCAATCCAATGGGCAATTTCTGAGTTTCCTATCGAGCTGTTGTAGAGGTAAAATTTATAAACAATTTCAAGGTGTATAACTTGGTTCTTGTCTTGAAAAATACAGTCTAATTCTCCGAGGGTTATCTTTTCTCGCTGAATTTGAATGTTTTCGAGTAGTAAACGGATTGCTTTTTGTTTTTTTAATTCAAAAAAAACAAATCGCTCCGCTAGTTTTCCCAGTGGTAACTTTTCGGTAATAGTTGTATTAAAGGAATGACTTTTAGTAAGGACGTGCTCATATTGCTCCAAACCAAAAACACCTTTTCCATGCCACAGAAAAGGTGTTTTTGTAAAACCTTGGTATTGTAGTTGAAGCGTTTTTAATTTAGCATACATTCATAAAGATTATTCTTGAATACCAAGTTTCAGTAGAACTTTATTTGTGATATCAAAATTTTCATCAAAATAAGCAAATTCATTTCTATCGGTAGTTAATATTTGGCTATATCCATCTTCTTTTGCGATAGCAATAATTTGCTCATTAATTTTTTTATAAATAGGACGCATTAATTGATCTCTCTGGATTTGTAATAGTTTTGACCCATTGGTTCTAAAATTATTCATATCCTTTTCCATATTTGCTAACTCTGCATACTTTTCTTTCTTTTGCTCCTCGTTAAGTGATTCTTGAGTTTTATCATATATTTTTATTGCATTACTATACGCTGCAGTTTTTGCTTGAAGTGATGAATCTAGCCTTACCGCATATTTACTGACTCTCTCAATAACAGTTTTAGACTGTGGCATTTTACTGACTATCAAATCCATATTTACAGTACCAACTTTTCCTTGTGCAAAGGATAGCGCAGATATTAGAAAGGCTCCTAAAAGTATAAGTTTTACTCTCATTTTATTTAATTTATTTATACAAATATATAAAAGTGTTTTAGCTATTCTCTAAAATCAGCATATTAATTATAGCGGAGTATTATTTTTTTTAGTTTTACCCTGTTTTTATATTTTAGACTAACCGAACCTTTTGCACATTATAGTTCCTTGGCGATATAATTTATTATTTTTTCACACTCCGTATGGTAGTCAAACCACTTTATTGCAGAGTTCCTTCGGAACCACGTTCCTTGTCGTTTTGCAAATCTTCTTGAATTTTTCTTGATCTCTTCAATGGCAGTTTCCTTAGAAATATTTCCATCAAAATACTCAAATAATTCGCGGTATCCTACCGTTTTTAACGCATTTAAATTTCTATTAGGGTATAACTCTTTTGCTTCTTTAATCAAGCCATTTGCAATCATTTTATCTACCCGTAAATTAATTCTATGGTATAAAATTTCTCTTTCTGCATGCAACCCAATTACAATGGGTTTAAAGTTTCTTTTTTGTTTGGGTTTGTTTTTGAAAGAGGTGAATGTTTTTCCTGTACCAATACAAATTTCCAAAGCACGTATTAGCCTGTGTGGGTTTTCAATTGCGATATTCTCATAAGCTACAGCATCTAAGTTTTGTAATGTCTCTTGTAGTATTTGTATACCGTTTTCTTCTAATTCTTTATTAAGGGATTTTCTTATTTTTGGATCTATCTCAGGAAATTCGTCTAAACCTTTTAGAACAGCATCAGCATAAAGGCCACTTCCTCCAACCATGATTTGTATCGGATTTTGTAGAAATAAAACATCTAGTTTTTGCAGTGCTTCCTTTTCAAATTGTCCCACACTGTAAGTGTCAAAAATACTTTTAGTTTGAATGAAATGGTGGGGTGCAGCAGCTAATTCTTCAGGATCAGGTACCGCTGTTCCTATGGTCATTTCTTTGTAAAACTGACGCGAATCACATGAAATAATTTCACAGTTAAAATATTTTGCTAATGCAATACTCAAAGCAGTTTTTCCAATGGCTGTCGCACCAACAATTGTAACTAAGGTATTTTCCATCACTAGTGTAATTTATGTCCGCAATGATAACAAAACACAGCGTTATCTGTATGGCCTGCATACGAACAATTTGGGCACGCTTGTGTGTTGAGATGTAGATCTCCTGTTTTAACCATTTCCGAAGAAACTATACCCGTCGGAACCGCTATAATACCATATCCTAAAATCATTATAACACTAGCAATTAGTTGTCCTAGAGGAGTTTGTGGTGCAATATCTCCGTATCCAACAGTAGTGAGGGTAACAATTGCCCAATAAATACTTCGTGGGATACTGGTAAAACCATTTTTACCGCCTTCTATAAGATACATTATTGTACCTAGTATAATACATAGAATAAAAACAAAAAATAAAAATACAGCTATTTTTGTTTTGCTTGCTTTTAAGGCTTTTATAAAGTTATTAGAAGCACCAATATAGCGAGCTAATTTCAAGATTCTGAATACACGTAATAAACGGAGTGCTCGAAGAGCAATTAAACTGTGTGTTCCCACAAAAGACAGCGATAAATATTTTGGTATTGTAGATAATAAATCAATAATACCATAAAAGCTAAAAATATACTTTAAAGGTCTTTTTATTGCTACGATTCGCAATAGATATTCGATGGAAAAAAGAATGGTAAATATCCATTCAGCAATATTGAAATAGTAACCGTACTTTAGTTGAAAAGAAGCAATGCTCTCGAGCATTACTAATACTACTGAAGTTACAATAGCGATAAGTAAAATAACGTCAAATAATTTACCTTCAGCGGTATCTGCTTCATAAATTATTTCATGAAGTTTGTCTTTCCAATTTAAATCTTTTTTCTTCAAAAAAATAGCTATTTTTCGTTGTTGTAACCTTTTTTATTTTAGAGCACATTGTGATTTAACATGGCAGATTACTTTACCTCCATGTCTTTTTCCAAGGTGTCTTCTTCATTTGTGTTTTTTTCGACGCCTCTGAAGTGTGGAGAAGATTCCCTCACAACCTTGGTTACAAAATATTTGGTATCTCCTAGCCAGAAAAATGTTCCGAAACGTTCTTTGTAATGCACCTTAACATACCTACCTTGATATTTTTGTAAATCTTTGATAACTTCTTTGTTTACATCTTCTACAGAAAAAGAAAATATTTGTGCACCTGAAATTCCCTGACTTATTTCTCCTTCCCAGGTTTTAACAACAACACCTTTGTGGCTAATTTTTATTAATTCTCCAGATCGCACCCCTTCGCTAAATGGAATAAAATAAATGAATGCAAAGTACAAACCTGCTGCTATAGAGATGATTAATAGTATGATACCTAATGTTTTTTTCATAATTAGTTTTATTTTTTATACTACAAAAGTAAGGTTAAAATTTTGACTTGTAAAATGAAATGATTTTGCTAAGTTTGTGAGGCTGTAAAATTTAGAAAAATGAATTACATTTTATTTGATGGAGACGTAAGAAATGCACTACTACCATTTACTTATACACGTCCTGTTGCTGATATTAGAATAGGTATTTTAACGATTCGGGAAAAATGGGAGAAGTTTTTAGGTTTTACAACTACTACAATTACAGAAGAGTATCTTGAGGAAAAATTCCCCATGGTAGAAATGGAAGAAAATGTTTTATTGAATGCATCTTTTCTTCCGAACAAGGCTATAGTAGAAATGGTGAAATCGCTCCAGCCAAAGCAAGCAATTTTCAAAGGAGAAGATGTTGTGGCGTTTTATACTGCTGAAACACAAGAGGAAGTCGACCTTTCTGCTTATGAACAAATCGAATGTAAGGAGGAGCTTCTTAAAATCAATAATACCTGGGATATTTTTTCAAATAATGCTGCTGCTATTCGGGCAGATTTTGATTTGATTACAGCGGGAAGAACCTCCCAACCAATACCAGATACCGTACAATGTATAAATCGAAAAGATATATTTCTCGAGGAAGGAGCAAGCCTAACATTTGCTACGCTTAATGCGGATAAAGGACCAATTTATATTGGGAGAAACGCGTTAGTTATGGAGGGATGTTTAGTGCGAGGAGGACTGGCAATGTGCGAAAACTCCGTGTTAAAAATGGGTGCCAAAATTTATGGTGCTACCACTCTTGGGCCGTTTTGTAAGGTTGGAGGAGAGGTTAATAATTCTGTTCTTTTTGGATATTCGAGTAAAGGGCATGAAGGTTATCTCGGAAATTCTGTGCTTGGAGAATGGTGCAATCTAGGAGCAGACACCAATAATTCCAATCTAAAAAATAACTATGCGGAGGTTAAACTTTGGAACTATGAAACCCAACGGTTTGCCAAGACAGGTTTGCAATTTTGCGGTTTAATGATGGGTGACCATTCCAAATGCGGTATTAATACGATGTTTAATACTGGAACCGTAATTGGTGTTTCCGCAAATATCTTTGGAAGTGGATTCCCAAGAAATTTTATACCGTCCTTCAGTTGGGGAGGGTCCTCTGGTTTTACAGAATATAAAACAACTAAAGTATTCGAGGTAGCGAAAGTTGTTATGGGAAGAAGAGAGCTGCTTTTCGACGATAAAGAAAAACGAATTCTAGAGCACGTTTTTGAAACTACAAAAAAATACAGAAATTATTAAAAAAAACATTACCCTATTACTTTTGTAGGGTATTTTTTTATATTAGCACCTTCCATAGTACATAACTGTATATAGAGGACTTATTTACTACTACATTTAATTTTATCTCCCACTTCTACTACTATCATACATAGCATATTACATGCATTAGTACGTATTGTAAATACCTGAAGGGTAGCTGTTTTATAAAGATAGTGTAAAATAATTTTGGTTTATGAATAAGGGATATATTTTATTATTTATTACATTTTGTATTGGAGGTTCTCTATGGTTAGAGAAAGAAGTTAGCATTACTAGTACCAACTACAAAAAAACGATTCCAGAGCAATGTGAACTTTATCAGCTCACAGAAAACAAAAGTGTTTTGTTAGACGTTTTAAAGTTTATACGTACAAACGAAGAACTTCCGTTAGATACAAATACGCATGCTAATGTTTTATATTTACGTGGAACCAGGTGTTTTCTGTTACAAAATTACGAACAGGCAACTCCGTATTTTGAAAAAGCATATGCGCTAGCAGTGAGTTCTAATGATAATATGTTATTGGGAGGTATTTGTAATAAGTTAGGGTTGCTACAGCGGCAACTTTATAACGATTTACCTATCGCAAAAAGCCACTACAATAAAGCTATTGCATTTTATAGTGTAAGTAACCATAAAGAATTGCAATTCAATCCTTATTTAAATCTACTTCTTTTAGAGAGAAACGAAAGAAAATGGAATACTGTTATTGCACATGCAAAAAAATGTATAAAACTGGCTAAAGAATTAAATTTTAAACAAGAAAAACTATGTTTATTGCATTTGTATTTAGCCGAGGCATATTTTGAATTAAAAGATAGCAATAAGGCTATCGCTTGTTTAAGCCAAGCACATCAATTTCCTGTAAATGAAAATTGCATGTCGAGTGTTTTATTACACGAATTATGGGGTAGAGTCTATGAATCAAAGGGTGATTTTCATAAAGCTTTACAGCATTTTAAGGTTGTAAGTGATAAACAAGCAGCTAAAACGATGTATGCTGAAAATTCTTTTCGTGATTTTTTAGCAAAGGATTTCGCAAGAGAAAATGCCTACTTATCTAATAAAAACAGAACTATTAACAAACAGCGAAGTTTACTAGTTTACAGTGTCTTGGCATTTCTTTTTTTTGGTACGCTTTATTTGATATCGTTTATTTTACATAAGAAAAACAAAAAAAGAATCTTCGAATGGAATGCTTGAATAAAAGATTAGAGAATTTAATAGAAGATTTGAAATTTAAAAACAAGGATTTAACCCAAAATAAAATAGAAACACAAAAACTACTTTCAAGGAATGAGCAAACCTTATTCTCAAAAGTTTTAAAGTTGTCTACCTTTTGTGATAGCATCCGAAAAATGTGTAACGATATGGAACAATATATTGAAAGAACTCCTAATGTACCCTCTTATTTACTAACGGTAAATAAAAAGCTTAACTCCATGGTTGAGGAAGAAGAGCTTTGGAATGAATTTAAAATACAGTTTGAAAATATTAGACCTGATTTTTTTGATACCTTAAAAAATTTAGCTCCTAATTTGTCGGTGAATGATCTAAAACATTGTGCGTACATTGTCTCTAACCTAAAAAGTAAAGAAGTTGCACTTTTAATCAATGTTTCTCCAAGAAGTGTGGAGACCACGAGGTATAGAATAAAAAAGAAATTAGGACTTCAAAGAGAAAACAATCTATATGATATGCTTCGAGAAATTTAAAGTTCCTAATTTCTTTTTAAAAAGTTTGGTTAGTTTAAAATTACAGGAAACTAACTGCGTATATCAAGAATTAAAGATAATTAGTAAAGAAAACAATTGATGAAACAGCAGTTAGTTCTAATTATATAATATTGCGTATTTGTTTGTAACAAATTTAGGTCTAAGAATAGGTTTTCACAATAGACAATACTACTGAAAAACATATCAGGGTTAACCCTTAGTTAACGAGTTTTTAAACGCTAAAATTTTCGATAAAAATAAGTTTTATAGAGTAATGGAAATCGTATAAATCAAAAAAAGTATCCCCCCGTAAAGAATACTTTTTTAATGTAATGAAAGATTATTTTTTTTCAAAAGTAAATATTTTACTTCTGTTATAATGCTGCTGTCGTTCGAATACTATTTTCTTTCGATAAGATTTAGTAATTATACGTCAACAGGATAAAACACATTATTGATAATAGGATTGTATTTGCCTACTTATTAATCTTTTATGAATCTTAACCTCCAAAATCTTCGCCACCTTCTCCGTATTCACCTCTTTCTTTTTCTCGTTTTTTCTTTTGGTTAAATCGATAGGTAAAACTCAATGCTATTTGGCGCTCTCTCCATTGGAAAGAACCATCCCCAATAGAATTAGGGTTTTCTCTTCCTCCATAATACGTTATTGTTTCTCTTTTTCTAGAGTTAAACAAATCACGAACATTTAATACTAAAGAGGCTTTTTCTTTAAACAAGTCTTTACTAAAGGAAAGATTGGTAACAAACATACCTTTTCTGTCTTCTTGTGCCGTTACCCTTGGACCGCGATACATAATTCTGGTTTGCCATTGCACTTTTCCCGGAAGGGTTATTCGCGAGTTAAAACGCGCAAACCAACTATTGTCATCTACCGCATCAAAATCGATAGTTTTTATTTCGCCATCGTTAGCTGTGTATACATAGGTGAAGGCATCAATTTTAAATCGATAATAGTTAAAGGTAGTGGAAAATCGAGCCCATGATATAGGATTATAATTGGCTGTAACCTCAAAACCATAACGATTTTCATTACTTAAATTAGTGGGTTGCCTTACAAATACATCTTCGATTTCACCATCTATTTCACGTTTTTCAACAGTAGAAACCGTTTGAATGATATCTGTGCTATATTGATAGTATAAAGAACTATTAAGGGTAAGTTTACTTATTTTAGTGGTATAGCCTAAATCAAATGAACTTGTGAAAGTAGGGTCAATATCTGGATTTCCTTTAAATACATTGTAGGCAGAACTTCGAGATTCAAATGGATTGATAAACCAGAATCTTGGTCTTTGTAACCTTCTGCTATACCCCAAAGTTAAGTTGTCTGTTTCATTGAATTCATACCCTAAATTAACGGTAGGAAACCATTCGGTATAATTCTTATTAGATTCTTGGTTGGTTGTAATTACGTCTAGATCAATATCGGTAATTTCAGTTCTAAGCCCTAACAAATACGAAAACGCATCAATTTTATTGCCATATTGCGCATAAAATGCATATATATTTTGTTGAAATTTTATGGCGTTAGAAGGATCGTATTCTAATGGATTTCCATTTCCATCCCGAACCTTAAAATCAGAATATAAATCTTGTAATGTTGTTTTATGACCAATTTCGAATTGACTATTCTCTCCAATTGGAAGAATAAAATCTGCTTGAAACAATTGATCTTTTGATTTAGTAATTTGGGAATTTTGTTCTGTTAAAACTCCATCAACAGTAATAGGGGCAAGCTCCGTTTCGTCACTATCACTGTATTGGTAGTCTAGAATTATTTTTTTTCCTTCACCATCAAAATTGTTAGTGTAATTTAGGGAGAATTGCGTGTCAATTCCATCCTCTATTTCTGTTTCAACACGATTTTCCTTTTTTATAATTTGGGTTGGATCTTCCATAACGAACCTATCCGTTAGGTTGGTTGCAATATCATTTCCTTTCGAATCTCTGAAAAAAACAGAACCGGTTATCGAACTATTTTTGTTTAGATAATATTCTATACCTATGGAAGCATTAAAATTCTTATTTTCTCGATCAAAAACTCTATTCTCAATTTGGGTGCTGTCGATAATACCATCGTTTAAATAGGAGAATTTTATATCTGAGTTTCCGGGGCCTTTTCTATACGAATAGCCAAAATTTGAAAATAGATTAAACTTTTTAGTTCGGTAGTTTAAATTTGGTGCTATGGTAAGTATGTCCGGATTACCAATAGTGGTATTGATAGATCCATTAAATCCTGTTAACTTTCCTTTTCTAAGTATTATATTTAATATACCAGCAGTTCCTTCCGCGTCGTATCTTGCAGATGGAGAGGTAATCACCTCTACCTTTTCAATAGCATCAGAGGGTAAATTTCTCAAGGCATCAGTTCCGCTTAAACCGACAAGGGCCGACGGTTTTCCATCGATTAAAATTCGTACATTTTCATTACCCCGTAGACTTACGGCTCCCTCAGCATCTACATTAACAGAGGGAACATTATCCAAAACATCACTAGCATTTCCTCCTTTCAGGGTCATGTCTTTTCCAACATTGTATATTTTTTTGTCTAACCGTATCTCAACAGTTGATTTTTCAGCGATAATTTCTACCTCGTCTAAGCTCTCCGAATCTTCTTTCAAAGTTATCGTTCCTAAGTTTTTGTTTTCCTCTAATTTTTGATTTGGTAGTTTTTTGGTTTTAAACCCAATAAATTCTACTTTAACCGCATAGTCTCCTTTTGGAATACTTATTGAAAAGTTACCCTCTATATCGGTAATACCACCAGAAACTTCATTACTCTTGAGATGGGTAAGTACAACTGTCGCATATTCAAGAGGTTGCTTGCTGTCATTTTCTACAATTTTTCCAGTCAATTTTATTGTAGATTCCGTTTTTGTATTTCTTTTTTGCTGTGCAAATAAAGAGAGGTTTGCCAATAGAAGTAGCAGGGTAATTTTTTTCATATAAATTAGCTTAATAACATCTCGTTAGACTCTGCGAATTTATCAAGGTTTAATCCATACCTTGTTAAAGCTTTGTTAAATGGTTTTATTTACTCTCTAAGGCTTTTAGGTTCAATGAAGAATAGTTTAAAAGTTTGCTGTGTAAAGTGTAGTTTTATTAGAATAATTGGGATTGTCCATCTCTGAGGAGTAATGTATTAGCCACATGATAGTGTCTTTTAGTAGTTTTTAAGTATAAAAAAACCTCACTAATTTCGGTAGTGAGGTTTGTATTTTTTTTACTTGTATTTTACAAGTGAATAACTTCATCATACGCATCAGCAACAGCTTCCATTACTGCCTCACTCATCGTTGGGTGTGGGTGAATAGCCTTTAATACTTCGTGACCGGTAGTTTCTAATTTTCTACCTAAAACTGCTTCTGCTATCATATCTGTAACACCAGCACCAATCATGTGACAACCTAACCATTCTCCATATTTTGCATCAAAAATTACTTTTACAAAACCTTCTGGTGTGCCTGCTGCTTTCGCTTTACCAGAGGCAGAAAACGGGAATTTTCCTACTTTAATAGCATACCCTTTTTCCTTTGCTTGTTCCTCGGTAAGACCAACTGAGGCAATTTCTGGTGTTGCATAGGTACATCCAGGGATGTTTCCGTAATCGATAGTTTCTGTATGTAAACCAGCTATTTTTTCCACACAAGTAATTCCCTCAGCAGAGGCAACATGGGCCAGTGCAGGACCAGGAGTTACATCTCCAATAGCATAATATCCAGGAATATTAGTTTGGTAAAAATCATTTACTAAGATTTTATCTCTGTCTGTAATGATACCAACGTCTTCTAATCCAATATTTTCAATATTAGTTTTGATACCAACAGCAGATAAAACGATATCGGCTTCTAAAACAACTTCTCCTTTTTTAGTTTTAACAGTCGCTTTTACACCATCTCCAGAAGTATCTACCGACTCTACAGAAGAATTGGTCATTACTTTAATTCCTGCTTTCTTGAAAGAACGCTCCATTTGTTTAGAAACATCTTTGTCTTCTACAGGAACAATATTTGGTAAGAATTCTACAATAGTTACATCAGTACCCATGGCATTGTAGAAATGAGCGAATTCTACTCCAATAGCCCCAGAACCAACAACAATCATTGACTTTGGTTGCGATGGCAAGGTCATCGCCTTTCGGTATCCAATTACTTTTTCACCATCTTGCGGTAAATTAGGTAACTCACGAGAACGCGCACCAGTAGCAATAATGATATGGTCTGCACTGTACTCTGTGGTATTTCCTTTTGCATCGGTAACCTCTACTTTTTTACCAGTTTTAATTTTACCAAATCCATCAATAACATCAATCTTATTTTTTTCATAAGAAATTGAACCCCTTTGCTCATCCCTTCTGCAACACCTCGACTTCTTTTAATTACAGCTTCAAAATCTTTATCAATAGCTTCTGCTTTTAAACCATATGCATCTACATGCTTTAAATAGTCATAAACTTGGGCAGACTTCAATAAGGCTTTTGTAGGAATACATCCCCAGTTTAAGCAAATTCCACCTAAACTTTCTTTTTCTATTACTGCAGTTTTAAACCCTAATTGTGATGCTCTAATAGCCGTCACATATCCTCCAGGTCCGCTTCCAATTACTAGTACGTCGTATTTCATATTGTTGTTTGTTTTAAAAATTGTAAGCCGAAATTATTGGTGTTTCGTCTTTTTAAATCGTCTGGTTGGTATCGTTAAATACCTTTACTTAATTTTTATATTTTACATTCTCTCCGGAACGCTAATTCCTAATAAACCAAAAGCAGATTTTATAGTATCTGCTACTTTTTTCGACAATTGAACTCTAAAGATTTTTTTATCTTGGTTCTCTTCTCCTAAAATTGAAACATTTTGGTAAAAAGAGTTGAATTCTTTTACCAAATCATAGGTGTAATTTGCTATAATTGCAGGAGAATAATTTTTAGCTGCCTGCTGTATTACCTCCGGATACAATTCTAATTGCTTGATTAACTCTTTCTCTTTTTCGTGTAATTCTATACCCGAAATAGCCGTACTGCAATCAAAATTAGCTTTTCTTAAAATTGATTGAATTCTCGCATAAGTATATTGTACAAAAGGACCGGTGTTACCTTGAAAATCTACAGAGGCTTGAGGATCGAATAAAATTCTCTTTTTAGGATCTACTTTTAAAATAAAATATTTTAAAGCTCCCAAACCAATAATTTTATACAACGCCTCTTTTTCTTCAGTAGAGTACCCTTCTAATTTTCCTAATTCTCTTGATATTTCTTTTGCGGTATTTGTCATTTCTGCCATTAAATCATCGGCATCGACAACGGTTCCCTCACGAGATTTCATTTTTCCAGATGGTAGGTCTACCATACCATAACTAAGATGATACAATTGGTCTGCCCAGGTATATCCTAGTTTTTTCAGAATGAGAAACAAAACTTTAAAATGATAGTCTTGTTCGTTTCCAACCGTGTACACCATACCATTTAAATCGCTAAAATCTTTGGTGCGTTGTATTGCAGTTCCGATATCTTGTGTCATATACACGGCAGTACCGTCGGAACGAAGTACTAATTTTTCATCCAAACCGTCTGAAGTTAAATCACACCAAACAGAGCCATCTTCTTTTCGAAAAAATACATCATCTTTAAGACCTTGTTCAATAATATCTTTTCCTAATAGGTAGGTGTCACTTTCGTAATATAATTTATCAAAATCTACCCCAATATTTTTGTAGGTACTATCAAAACCTTTGTATACCCAACCATTCATGGTCTGCCATAAGTGCACCACGTCTTGGTCACCAGCTTCCCATTTAAGTAGCATTTGTTGCGCCTCTTTAAATATTGGTGCTTCTTTTTTTGCTTCTTCCTCTGTTTTACCTTTGGTAATTAGCTCTTTAATTTCTCTTTTGTATTCTTGGTCAAATTTCACATAGTAGTTTCCAACCAATTTATCTCCCTTTTGTCCGGAACTTTTCGGTGTTTCTCCATTACCAAAACGTTGCCAGGCTACCATAGATTTACAAATATGAATCCCGCGATCGTTAATAATTTGCGTTTTATAAACTTTATGACCGGCCGCTTTTAAAATTTCAGAAACGGCGTAGCCTAATAAAACATTTCTTACATGCCAAGGTGCAATGGTTTATTGGTGTTTGGAGAGGAATACTCTACCATTCTGGCGTCTTCAGAATTTTTAGCAACGAAACCATAGTTTGGTTTGGAGGCAATAGCAGTAAAATAATCCAGGTAGAAAAGATCGCTTACTACTAAATTTAAAAATCCTTTAACGACATTGAAACCAGTAATTTCAGGGGTGTTTTCCTGGATGTATCTTCCAAGTTCTTCGCCTATTTGTGCTGGGTTTCCTTTTTTGTAACGCAACAAAGGAAATACAACTATAGTGATGTCTCCTTCAAAATCTTTCCGAGTTGCTTGAAACTCAACGTTTGGAATTTCGGTATTGTACAAGGCTAGAAAACCTTCTTTTGCTTTCGTTTCTAATAAAGATTGTATTTGCATTACTTTAGTAAATTGAAGTGCAAAATTACATAAATTATTTGGATGATATTTAAACTGATTCTAAGATTTTAAATAGGTATTTTTGTTACTATAATTGAGATTTTTTTATACTGATTTATTCAAAAAATGGATAGATAAATTTTAACAAATACACAGCATTATAAAACTATTCATGAAGGATAAAGATTTAGATAATTTGCCCAAATTGGCTAAAGATGCTTTAATTGAAAATAGAAAATATTTTCAAAAGTTAAAAAAACGTACACCAAAGCGTTTGGATTTATTGGTGCAAGAAATTCATGATGAAGAGTTTGAAAGAACCGATTGCTTAACTTGTGGAAATTGTTGTAAAACCACGAGTCCAATGTTTACTTATAAAGACATCGAAAGAATATCGAAGCATTTAAAGATGAAAGTTGCTGATTTTACAGCACAATATTTACGAATAGATGAAGACGATTTTCACGTTCTTAAAACCGCGCCATGTGCCTTTTAGATGAAACAGACAACACTTGTTTCATCTATGACGTCCGTCCTAAAGCCTGTGCGGAATATCCGCATACCAATCGTAAAAAATTTATTCAGTTAGCAAACCTTACTATTAAAAATACCGAGGTCTGTCCGGCAACCTACCGAATTGTAGAAACTTTAAAAAAGCGATTGCCACAGTAGTTTTTTTAATCAATTAATTTTTTAATTTTAACAAATTTAAACTTTTATGGAGTCTCTCATTTCTTACTTTGAAACTATTCCTTCCTCGCACCGTAGCTTAATTTTAGTTGTAGGAATAACTTTTTTTTGGCTACTGGAATCATCGTTACCTTTATTTCAATTCAAGTACAACAAATGGAAACACGCTTTTCCTAATTTCTTTTTTACATTTACTACCATTATTATAAACTTTGTACTTGCATTTTTGCTATTGCAAACCTCCGATTGGGTGGTTGCAAATGATTTTGGGCTATTAAACTGGTTACCAAGCATGCCTTTGTGGTTGTATGTTCTTTTGGGACTTTTATTTTTAGACTTTTTTGGAGCCTATCTCGCCCATTTAACAGAGCATAAAATTAAACCATTGTGGATGGTTCATTTGGTACATCATACCGATCATAAAGTAGATACTACTACCGCAAATCGCCATCATCCAATCGAGAGCGTTATTCGTTTTGTCTTTACCTTATCAGGAGTTTTTTTAGTCGGAACCCCAATAGGTATCGTAATGTTATACCAATCATTGTCATTGATATTTACACAACTTACGCATGCTAATATCAAAATGCCTAAAAAATTAGACAAACTATTGAGCTATATTATCGTGTCTCCAGACATGCACAAGGTACACCATCATAATTTACTGCCCTACACAGATAGTAATTACGGTAATATTTTTTCCATATGGGATCGAATTTTTGGAACGTATATGGAATTGGATCGAGAAAAGATTGTTTACGGTGTGGATACCTTTCCCGACGAGGAAAAAAACTCTAACCTGATAGATTTATTAAAACAACCATTTCAAGGGTATCGGACTCCTACAAACATCGAGGAACTTCGAAACGATTAATTGTCTTCCGTAATCTTTACCAAGATTTGTACACCATCTGATTTCAGACCGTTGCTTTTTGAGCTGTTTTAAAAGAGCACTATAGTATGTTACTTAATTATGAAGTTGTGCGGTATCTTTTCTGCCATTATACAATTTTTAATGTCAGGTTTTTACAGTAATTTTTTGGAGTTCATTAGCCATTCTAATGCAACCGCTACTTCTGCAAATAGATAAATAGTTTTCAAATAGTTAAAATTTAGTTGTTCTTATACTTCTTTTGGTAATTTTTATACAATATCTTCGGAAGTTTTACGATTATTTCCTGAGGAGTTCCCCTACGTTTAACAAACAGAAATAATAGAATCTTGTTTTGTTTTGTGATGGTTTGTGTACATTTGAACTCTTAAAAAGAAAGCCTACATGATAAAGTTAGTAAATTTAGTTGCAGCAACGCTTATTGCAAGCTTGTTTTTTTCGAGAGAAGCATGCGCTCAAGAGATAAATCTTGTCAATACAAATGGGCAAAAAATAGGAGTTTGGAAAAAGTATTACGACAATGGCAATCTTCGATATGAAGGCCAATTTAAAGATGGAAAAGAAGTTGGCGTTTTTAAGTTTTATTCCATGCTTTCCAAAACACAACCTGTTATTGTTAAAGAGTTTTCAGAGAAAAGTGATACTGCAAAAGTAAAATTCTATACCACCAAAGGAACTCTAAAAAGTGAAGGAGCAATGCTAGGTAAAAAGCGCGTAGGTAAATGGCTATACTTTTTTTCTGACGGAAAACTTCTCTCAGAAGAAAATTATGTCGATGGCTATTTAGATGGCGTACTTAAAAACTTTTATACCAATCAAAAGCTGACAGAGGCAACCCAATATAAAAGAGGAAAAAAAGATGGATTATCCAAAATATACGCTGAGGATGGAGTATTAATAGAAGAGGTTATGTATGCAGATGGATTAAAAAACGGAGAGGGAAAGTATTTTGATTTAAAAGGTAATTTAAAAGAAAAAGGCATGTATAAAGCGGATAAGAGAGTGGGTAAATGGGAGTTTTATATCGATGGTGAAATCGCGAAAAAGAAGAAAGAGAAGCTCTCTGATATCAAAAATAAAAATTAGATTTATGTAACATGATAGTATTGGTTTCTTTTATAGAACCATCAATTTTACGCATGAAAATAAACAGAAACTTATTTGTAAATTTGCCCTTTCAAAAATCTTAAAATGAAAAGAGTAGTTGTCGGACTTTCCGGAGGTGTAGATAGTAGTGTTACTGCATACCTTTTAAAAGAACAAGGATACGAAGTAATTGGATTATTCATGAAAAATTGGCATGATGACTCGGTAACGATTTCTGATGAATGTCCTTGGTTGGAAGATAGTAATGACGCCATGATTGTTGCAGAAAAGCTCGGTATTCCTTTTCAAACTGTAGATTTAAGTGAGCAATACAAAGAACGTATTGTAGACTATATGTTTAACGAATACGAAAAGGGTAGAACCCCAAATCCGGACGTGCTTTGTAACCGAGAAATTAAATTTGATGTTTTCATGGATATTGCTTTACGTCTAGGGGCAGATTATGTTGCTACCGGCCATTATTGTAGAAAAGGGGAAGCGATTATTGATGGAAAACCAGTGTATAAATTATTGGCAGGTAAAGACAAAAACAAAGATCAATCGTACTTTTTATGCCAACTATCACAGGCACAATTGGCAAAAGCTTTATTTCCGATAGGAGAATTAACAAAACCAGAGGTAAGAGAGATTGCTAAAAAAGCAGATTTAATTACCGCAGATAAAAAAGACTCTCAAGGTTTATGTTTTATTGGTAAAGTTCGGTTACCAGACTTTTTACAACAAAAATTACAAGCTAAAGAAGGAGATATTGTTCAAATCCCATTTGATTTTCAATCGTATACAAGAGCTATTCCTGAATTTCATAATAAGGAAGAGGAACTGAGTTTTTATGCAAAAAAGTACATGTATACCAAGTACGATGGTAAAGTAGTAGGAAGACATCAAGGTGCCCATTTTTTTACTAAAGGACAACGTAAAGGATTAGCCGTAGGAGGTACTAAAGAGCCGCTTTTCGTTATTGAAACAGATGTAGAAACGAATATCATATATACCGGAGAAGGGAAAAACCACCCTGGTTTATATCGAAATGTACTTTTTGTATCCAATGCAGAGTTGCATTGGGTTCGCGAAGATCTAGCATTATCCTCTGGAGAAAATATACAAGTCGAGGCAAGAATTAGATACAGACAACCATTAGAAAAAGCAACGATTTACTGTGTAGATACCGGAGTTTATGTCGCATTTGAGAATGCACAATCGGCTATTCAAGAGGGCCAATTCGTAGCTTGGTACAAAAATGAAGAGCTAATGGGGTCGGGTGTGATTAGTTAGTCTTACTTTTCTTAATTTCGTAAAAAGTACTAGCTTTGTTTGCATGAAACAGCTGTTGTTTTTCTTACTGCTTTTTTCGAGGTTTTATCTTCCTGCACAACAAGATGCCTGGGTCTTTTTTAAAGACAAACCACAAGCTAAAACTTTTTTAGAAAATCCAACTTCCATGCTGTCACAGCATGCTTTAGAAAGAAGAAGAAACCAAAGTATAGCAATAACATTATCCGATGTCCCGCTGGATAATACTTATTACCAATACCTAAAGTCCGAAAAAGGAATCGTACTCTTGGCAAAATCGAAGTGGTTAAATGCGGTACACGTTAGAGGAACAGAAGATGCTATTGCTGGGTTACAAACCAATTTTTCTTTTATAAATCGCATTGAATTTGCAGACAAAACCTTAAATAAGAAACCCTTTTCTGGGCAAGTAAAACCTACGTCTACCAATCAAAATAAGTTTGGAAACATGACCTTAGGTTTTGATTATGGAAATGCCACCGAGCAGATTACCATGATTAAGGCAAATGTCTTGCATGCACAAGATTTAACTGGTTCGGGCATTCGAATTGCTATTATGGATGCTGGTTTTCCCAATGTGAATACGTTAAACGCTTTTGAAAGGTTGCGAAGGCAAGAAAAGTTGCTTGGCGGTTATAATTTTGTAGAAAGAAAAGAAGATTTCTACACAGGACACCAGCACGGAACAAATGTACTTTCCGATATTGCAGGGTATGTAGAGGGAGAATTTATTGGTACGGCTCCAGATGCTTCTTTCTACTTATTTATTACTGAAGATGTCGCCAATGAAACTCCTTTAGAGGAAAGTTTATGGGTAGAGGCTGCGGAAAAAGCCGATAGCTTGGTGTAGATATAATCAATACTTCCTTAGGGTATTCTGAATATGATAATGCTGCTTATAATTACAGATATAGCGATATGGATGGAGCGACCTCATTTATTGCTAGAGGTGCAGAAATTGCTGCTAGCAAAGGAATACTGTTGGTTACCTCAGCAGGAAATAGTGGTAATAAAAATTGGAAATATATCACCACACCTGCAGATGCCAAGTCTGTATTTACTGTAGGGGCAGTAGATGCTTCAAAAACCATTGCGCCATTTAGTTCTTTTGGACCAACTGCGGATGGACGTGTCAAACCAGATGTAGTAGGGCATGGGCAAGGAGTTTATGTGATCGATCATGTATCAGGACTTCCAAGACTTGCTAATGGTACTTCTTTTTCTGCTCCGATAATTGCTGGAGCAATGGCTTGTTTTTGGCAGGCATTTCCAGCTAAAAGCAGTACCGAAATTATGGACGCTATTCGAAACTCTTCAGATAGGTATGCTAATCCATCGGATCAATATGGATACGGTATTCCTGATTTTGAATTGGCATTTGCAACATTATCCAATGCAAAATATTCTAAACAAATGTTTACGATTTTTCCAAATCCGGTAGAAAATATATTGTATTTGGCACCCGATACTGCCGCTGCCGAGGTTACAATTTATAGTATATTAGGAGAACAAATTTGGCATGCGACATTACAACAAAATACGATTGACGTATCTAAATTCCCAGCAGGAATGTATGTGTTACAGATAGATATAGACGGAAGATCCCATGTGAAAACATGGATTAAAAAATAAAACTAAATTTCTCTTGGCGATACCTAAATACTTTGCAGCTTGAGAACAATAACTAAAATATGATGAAAACTACCATAACAACACTTTTTAATACGCAATATCCAGTTGTACAAGGAGGAATGATTTGGGTTTCCGGATGGCGCTTAGCATCTGCTGTTTCTAATGCAGGAGGTTTGGGGCTTATAGGGGCTGGTTCTATGTATCCTGAAGTATTGCGCGAGCACATTCAGAAATGTAAAAAAGCTACCGATAAACCATTTGGTGTAAACGTACCTATGCTATACCCAGATATTGAACAGATCATGGATATTATAGTAGAAGAGGGCGTAAAAATTGTATTTACCTCTGCAGGTAATCCAAAAACCTGGACGCAGTTTTTAAAAGCCAAAGGAATCACTGTGGTACATGTGGTAAGTTCTGTTAAGTTTGCTTTAAAAGCCGAAGCAGCAGGAGTAGATGCTGTAGTATGCGAAGGTTTTGAAGCAGGAGGACATAACGGAAGAGAGGAAACCACCACATTTACCCTAATTCCAATGGTCAAAGAAAAGGTGCGTATACCTGTAATTGCTGCAGGTGGTATAGGCTCAGGAAGAGGAATGCTCGCAGCGATGGTTTTAGGTGCAGATGGTGTACAAATAGGAAGTAGATTTGCAGCAACGGAAGAGTCTTCAGCCCATGCTAATTTTAAGCAAACCATAGTAGATGTTAAAGATGGAGATACGCATTTGACCTTAAAAGAACTTGCTCCGGTTCGTTTGGTCAAAAATAAATTTTACCAACAGGTAGAAGAACTGTATCAGAATAATCCTACCATCGAAGATTTAAAAGAATTACTAGGAAGAGCAAGAGCGAAACGAGGCATGTTTGAGGGAGACCTTGCCGATGGGGAATTAGAAATTGGTCAAATCGCAGGAATAATTCACGAAATTAAACCAGCAAAAACGGTTTTGAAAGATATTATCACAGAATACAACGCCGTAAAAGAATCTCTCTAAACGATAGTATAATTTATTTCTAACAAAGGGGATTAGTTACCTTTTGGCTAATCCTTTTTTAGGTTGTTAGAAATTACCTTAAATTTCAGTAATTCTAACCTTTTTGTTTTTCAGTTTTGTATTGTTTAATCTAACTACCAGGTTTTTAGCCTCGGTTTTAGGAACTGCGATAAAAGCACAATCTTGTTTTAGTTCGATAACTCCTAATTGCTCTTTGTTTAAATTTCCCTTTTTGAAAAATAAGCCAGCAATATCTCCTTTAGATATTTTATCTTTTCTACCGCCAGATAAAAATAAGGTAGTCCAATACGGACTTTTTAACTTCTGTTGCTTTGAAATATCTACAGTTGGGATATTTTTTAAGAATTCAGGTAGATCTTCTTTGTTACCATGCAACACATAGGCCGTACCTTTGGCGTTTACGCGAGCAGTTCTTCCATTCCTATGGGTAAATTCTTCTATTCTAGGCGGTAATTCATAATGAATAATAAAGTTTAGTTCAGGTATGTCAATACCTCTTGCAGCCAGATCGGTAGCGACTAGCAACTTGCTAGTTCCATTTCTAAATTTCAACAACGATCGTTCTCTATCTCTTTGTTCCATCCCACCGGAGAAACAGCTATGAACCACATTATTTTTCTTTAGAAAAGTACTTACCACTGCAATACTATCTTTCAGGTTACAGAAAATAATACCCGATTCATTTCCTATATGTTGTATTAATTGAAGTAAGGTTTCTTTTTTGTTTTTAGAAGAACAGACAACACTTTTTTAAAGCTAGTTTTTGTGCTTTTTTTCCGTCAGATAATTTAATACAGTAGGTTGGTCTAATCCGACAAACGCAGGAATTTCAGCCTCTTGCGTAGCAGAGGTTAAAATTCGTTTCGAAATATTTGGTAACTGGTTTATGATACCTCTCATTTCGTATGCAAAACCTATCTCAAGTGACTTATCAAATTCATCTAATACCAGTGTTTTAATATAATCTTTTGAAAAGCGATTGTTGGTAAAATGATCGGCAATTCTTCCAGGTGTTCCAATTAAAATGCTAGGGGTATGCTTTAAATCTACTTTGTCTTTAGCCATCGATCTTCCTCCGTAAACCGCATTAACTTTTAATCCTGTTCCCATTTCTCGCAACACTTGTTCTATTTGAATAGCTAGTTCTCTAGAGGGCACTAATATTAAAGCCTGAACAGCAGTAATTTTGGGGTTTATATTTTGTAAGGTAGGCAATAAAAAAGCCAAAGTTTTTCCGGTTCCTGTTGGGGATAAAAGTATGGTGTTACTTGTTGCAGTTATTACTGATATTGCCTTTTCTTGCATCTCATTTAAGGCGTAGATATTCATTTTCTTTAAAATATCTTCTCGTGTCTTTTGTATCGATCCCATTGGTGTATAATGAACGGCTAAATAATAGTGTTAGTGTATCTTGCAAAGATAGTTGCTATAGCGCTGTAAATAGCATAAAACCTAATAAATCAAAGTAGCCTTATTATATTTTGTATTGTTTATCGTATTACAGTGATCCATTTTCCTTTTGTTCTTGCGAAATAGCTATTGTCGTACATTCCCTCTGCTTGTAACCCAGGAAGATAATAATTCCCCAGATAAGAAGCATTTAAAAGAACTTTAAATTGTTTGCTTTCGAATTTTTTTAAACGGAAGTAATTCCGAATACTAGCATCTCTTATATCGGTATAGTCTGTTTTAGAGGCAGAAGTATTCTCGCTAAAACCAGTAAATCTCGTATTGATAACTTCCCATCCAGATGGTAAAAATTGAGTAAGTGCTATATTTTCAACCTCTTTATTTGTGGTGTTTTTAACCGTTATCTGCGCGACAAAATTTGTACCCTGTTGGATTTCATCTGGGGTAATGAATTTTCCGTTTTTATTTCGGTACACTACATCTATTTCCAAATTCTTTTCTACTACTTTTTCTTCTCCTACAGGAAGAATTCCTTGTTGGAATAGTCTTACGTAAAGTATCCCTTTATTGGTATTAGTTATTCCTAGGGTATTCTCCGTACTTAATTTTTTTATGTCGGAGGTGTATAAAGCTTTTGAGGTAGTCACATTCTCTTTACGATCTCCGATAGTATAAACTGCTTTAAGCCCTGTATTGTCTGCATTTTTAATAGCATAATTACTTATGGCTAGTAAACAAAATGCAGTGGTTTGTGTACTCATCCAAGTTTCGCTGGATAAACTATCAGAAATTTCTTTAGCTGCTTTTATGGCCTTGGTATCCATATTTAATAGCGAATACGTTTCGAGGGCCATCGCTTTATTTCGCAGTTCAGAGCCATAGGTATTAGAATAGTCATTCCTATTAACAAATTCGTTTAATGTTTCTACTATTGAAGTTGCAATATTTTGTTTTCCTAACAATGCATAAGCACCTGCTAATTGTATACGAGCATCGTTGGAGATATTACTAGCTTCTCTCAGTCTGTTCATGGATGCCAAATCTGGTGCATTAGCCAAG
The DNA here is from genome assembly GCF_002954385.1 of Tenacibaculum sp. SG-28. Taxonomy (GTDB): domain Bacteria; phylum Bacteroidota; class Bacteroidia; order Flavobacteriales; family Flavobacteriaceae; genus Polaribacter. The sequence goes on along the minus strand of NZ_MQVY01000001.1, from coordinate 1,038,971 downwards.
CACAAAGTGTACAAACGGTATGCTTGGGCTAAATCGTTATTTCTATAGCTATTGGTGTTTCTCCAATTTCGCGCTTCTTGTTTTTGATAGTTTATCCATTTAGATAGAAATCCTATGGGTAGCACATATCCTTTTTTAGCTGCCTCTAGCATAAAATGTCCGGCATATGATGTACCCCAATTGGAAGCATTTCTATCGCCTTGCCAATACGAAAGCCCTCCACTTGAGAGCTGGAAATTAGAAATGCGTTGTACTGTTGCCTTAATATTTCTGTCGATATCGGCTTTTTTGCTTTTGGATAGCGAAAAAAGATCGGTAAAATACAATTGAGGAAATGCACTAGAAGTGCTTTGTTCAATACATCCATGAGGGTAACGAACCAAGTACTGCAAACGTTTTGTAAAGTTCATAGGAGGTAAAGTAGATAACTCTAGGCTAGCCATATTAGTTCCTTTTGTTCCAAAGTTTTCAAAAGAAATCGTACCACTTTCATTAGCTTGTAGTACTAACTCATGAACCTCTGTGCTTATTGGATTAGGATTTAAAACATCAATTTCTACCGAATAAGATGCTTTTTCTTTACCCGAAGTAGCTAAAATGTCTACGTTTCCAATACCTTTAAAATCATTTACTTTTAGCGTAAAATAAACCATTTTTTCATCGGGTTTTGTAAAGGAAACTTTTTTATTCCTCGTGCCGATAATAGTGAAAGAAGGATCTGGTTTTACAGTAACGTTTACCGCTCTAACGGAGGGTTTCATAGCGAATACGGTAACTGGTAACGTTACGGTTTCTTGGGGTGTAATTTTTCGTGGTAAAGAAGCTAAAACCATCACTGGTTTACGAACAAAAACAGCTTTTTCTGTACTTCCATATGCTTCATTTTTATTGTCTGAGGCTACCACCATAGCGCGAACAGCGCCAACGTATTTAGGAATCGTAATTTCATGTTTTTTACGAGCTCCTTTTGCTAGTTGAAAAGGTCCTAAATAACGTACCATTGGTTCGAAGCGATTCGCTTTTTTATTTTTACTTCCTGCCTCCGATTCATCACCTCCTATACTTAAGATTTGATGTACTTTTCCACCGTATGCACCAATAACGTCATCATAGATATCCCAGGTTTTTACTCCTAAAGATTGTTTGGCATAAAAAGAGTTCCATGGATTTGGTGTTTTAAATCGAGTAAGGTCAAGTAGTCCCTCATCTACAACAGCTATGGTGTAGGTCATCGCTTTTCCGTTTTTTTCCGATACCTCAATGCTTGCTGTAGATTCCGGAACTAGTTCTTTTGGTAATTTTACTTCCGGTTGCAATTTAGTTTTGGCATCGTATACCGATATAGGAATAGTACCGTACATTCTTATTGGCAAATCATTTACCGAATTCTGGTGTTTTTGTAATAGCGTTATCGAAACGTAAATATTCGGACTATAGCTGGGTAAAATAGGGAATGTAAAACTCGTTTGCTGCGCTTTGGTAGGAATCCAAAAATGATCTAGAACTTCCGATCCGTTTTCTATGGTAAGTAATGCTCTGCCTTCTGCAGAAGAAGGAACTTAACGGTTGCTGATTCTGAAACTTTATAGGAGTCTTTGTCTGTTGTAAATACCAACATTGTAGCATTTGATTTGTCAATATTTCCTTTCTTTTTTACATACCAAGAGGGCCAGTCAAAATATACTACAGCGGCACTAGTATGTTTACTGCGTTTGTCTTTTACTTTTATCAAATACCTTCCCCAGTCATTTTCACTTACTTTTAGTGCAAAGGACCCTTTTCCGTTGTTATTTGTTTTTATGGTATAACTATTATAGGGCTCATGATATTTTGACCCACTGTAATCGTAAAGTCCATTTTCTGCAGAATTCCACCACCAACTCCACGATAATTTATAAACTGTTACCTCTAAATCTCTCGCATTTCCAGTGCCATTTTCATCTACTGCTGCTACCTCAAAATTATAACTTTTATCGGTGTATAAGTAGTTGGAAGAAGTTGTTTCCTTCGGTGCTTTTAATCCTACGTAGTGGGTATATGTAGAAAGTTTTGTTGTAAAAACATCCGTACTAAAATCCCCTCCATTTTCATATACCTTGGTTAGTAAATTTGCCTTTAACATTCCGGGTGCTTTTGCATCAAATTTGGGTTGTGCTACAAATTGTGCACCTCCGGTATCGTTTAAGGTGCCTTTCATTATTGTAAAATCTTCTACTAAAATTTTGGGTTAGGTCGTCAAATTGGTACCCTTTAAAGGAAGAGAAGGTTGTTTTTGTTTTGTAAAACTTACTGGTAATATCAAATTTCAGATTTTTAGCAATAGCACCATGTAACCAGTTTACCTGTACTTTACCACGTATTGGTGTATCTGCCTTAACAGGGATGTTTTCTAAATCGATAGCAATTTTCAATCGATTTGGTTTTATGGTTTCTATTTTTACTTTTTTGGTGAAGGTAGCTGCACCTACACGAATGCGAAGTGTGTAATTACCGGTTAGAGCATCTTGCGAAGTTTTGGGTGTATAAGCATACACATTTGCTACTGTTTTATACTGAACGGTTCTATCTATAATTTTTGCTCTTGGATTAGAAAGTTCAAAAGTTATAGGGTGTTTCTCCGGAAGTGGATTGTTAGCATCGTTTAGCACAAAAGTGAAAAATAACTGATCTCCAGGTCGCCATACCCCTCGATCGCCATAAATATATCCTTTTAAACCTTCTTGAAGCTTGCTTCCTGAAACATCAAATTGGCTCATGGATAGTGCATTACCATCCTTTAGTTTTACATATGTTGTATGTTTCCCTTTGGTAATTTTGGCAAAAAACACACCTTCTTTATTATCGATAATAGCGATACCTTTCGAATCTGTTGTGGTTGTGTATAATTCTTGCTTTTGTAAATTGTACAACTTTATGGTTGCATCTGATACGGGCGCTGTACTTATAATATCACTAACCGCGATAAAGGTTTTATCAGTGGTGCCTTTTTTTACGATGGCACCTAATGAAGTAGCTAGTATATTCGTGCTAATATTTTTGTTGTAATAATACGAAACCGTGCAGGGGTTGTCTCGGTCGCGCCAATTGTAATTATAATACCTTCTTTCATAATACTCCGGATTATCGAATGCTTTGGTAGTGACTTCCTTTTTTCCATAGCTAATCGTTGACGTGCTTTCTTCAGAGGTACACGAATAATTAGAATACGCTTTCGAGAAAGAAAGCTCCACGCGATACATCGCACCATTTTCAATGGGTATGATTTCCGAAAGGTCGATAGCATAGGCATTTTTCGTTTTTAAATTAACACCGCGATTTGTAAGGTTTACGGTGTATTTGGCAACTGGTCTCCCTACATATCTAAGATTTCCCTCATTATTAAAATTACTACTTTGTAGAAATTGCAAAACATTATCTGGGTATATTTTGTAAATAGTTGCATCAACAGCTTTTAAATTAACCGCGTAAAAGTTGAGTTTTAGATTTTCTGAATCTGGTAAAATAGTGCCACTATTGATAAAACTAACTTTGGGTTTAGGTTCTTCAAAATAGAGTGTTTTTATGGTGTTAACAGCTAAGGAAACTCCTGCTTCATTTTTAATTTCTTTAAATATTTCAAGATCCACACTCTCTTTAAATTCAGCCTTTGGATAAATGGTAACGGTATTATTTTTTATACTATAGTTAAATTTTATTTTCGCATTATTGGTTAACTGAAGTAGTCCATTAAGGTTTTGATTTTTAGAAACAATATCCGAGAATACGATTTCAATGTGTTGTTTGTCATTGTCTATTACTTCAACTGACAGTACTTCAAATCTATTTTTTCCAGCTATGGTGATGTTTGTTTCTCCTGTAGATTTTGATCCAATTGCTTTACCATTCCAAAGTAACTGCACTATTTTATCTTTTTCAAATCGGGCTAAACTGTCTATTTGGAAGCTAACTTTGGTCGTGTTTTTTTCGCTGCTCTCAATAGTAATAGCTTTATTTTTTTCATTGTATTGTGCACTTAATACTTGCTTTATTTTCGCTGTCTCTACAAAGTCACTTGCTGTAAAAGTACCTTCTAAAAAATATAAATCTTTAGTTACTACTCTCGGTGGAAATACCGATACTGTAAACAAAAGCTCTTTTGTTTTTAGGTTTAAAGAAAGATTTTGTAAATCTTTTTCAATATTTGGATATAACTTATTTAGGTGTAGCGTAATTTGATACTCGGTATTACTTTTCAGTTTTTCTTGTGGCACAAACTCTAAGGTATTCCCCTTCAAGTATATTTCTCCTTTAATCTTTGGTAGAATACTAACGACGTCTTGCTCTATTTTGCTAATTTTAGGTTGCTCTTTTAGTACAAAAGCTATTGGGCCCGCATTGGAGATAATTTCATTTGGAAAACTTTGAATGTATTTTTCAAATTTGTAAATATCCGTTTCTGTGTTTGTTTTTTCTTTACAGGAGAAAAAGGTAAAAAGTACTAAAGAACATAACGATAATACAATTATTCGTAAAAAAGGTATGATGATATTAGTTTTCATAAGTGTGACGATAGCATTTAATATAGGAGAACTGGTATTGTAATAATCTTTATTTCCTTAAAGTTACGGAAAATGTTGCAACTATTTATTTTTCATTAGAATTTGCTTTTTATGGCAAAGAATTCGTTAAATCGTATGGGTTTATAGTATTCAAATAGCTTTTAAAAATCCTTGATGTATTAGGTGTTTTAATGAAAATATTTACTGTAGGATAGTGTACCAATTTTAAATTCATTAAACTAAATCTTACAACTATATTTTCACTTTCATTTCGTTTTTTGGATACAAAACGAAACAAAAAATCAAGTACAAACCAGGAAATTACTGCGTACCGCTTGTTTTGAAATTACCTGCTTCATGCGTCGCATTGCAACTTCATTTCTACACTTGCTATTTCTTTGTTTGCACGATACCAAACCGTACTAAGTTTACAGATGTAAAAATCAAAATAAAACATAAATTTTCCATCTACTTAAATTTACATTATTCATATACTTTTTGCATACCGATAGTTAATATCATATTTAGTTTGTTTTTTTATAATTTAGTTGGCAAATATGTATTAGAAAAAAACGATACTAAATTTTTAAAAAAATTGATGAATACTTAAAGTATGTTCCAATACACATATCATTTAGGCAATGTTCGTGCTGTAATTGCCACAAATGGAAATAATGCAATAGCCACAACAACTACCGATTACTATCCTTTTGGTACGCCAATGTCTAACCGACAAATCATTAATGGAGAGTTGTATAGATACGCTTACCATGGACAAGAAAAAGACCTTGAAACTGGCAAGGAAGCGTTTCAATTACGACTATGGGATGCTAGGATTGGCTATAGTTATTGTTACTAACCAACCTGCTACTACTTTTGAAACTGATCATGTAAAAGATTATGTAAGATCTATTTTTAGTTGTATGAATTCATTAAATTATCAAAATCAAAATTTCTATAATATGTTTTTTGGAAATATACCTAATAGTAGTTTTAATTCATATATAAGAGATTGTTTTATTTGCTTAAGAACTAAACCATGAAGGCTTAATTCGGTAGAATATTAAAAGTGGCATTGAATCAATCCTTATGTTAGTTTTTAGTACGATAGAGTTCTATGCGATAATGAATAAGTGTTGGTATAACAATTTGTATATAATAATTAAAGTAATTATTAAGAAACTGAATTAGTATTTATATAAAAATTGGAACGACTCAATAAAAACCATTTCCTCCTGTTGATTCAGAAACTTAAGACATTGATAAATTAAAGAAATGATTAATATGGAATTTGTAAGTTAAAATAGATATTATGAATAGAAATAGAGTAATTAAATTATTTTTTTGTTATTGAGTATTTTGTTAGCCTCATTTATAGGTGTTTTTTTGTTACAACTCTTAAAATGGAGTAAACTGTTATTAGAATCTAATTTTGAGATTTCGCCTGACTTGGCTTTATTCTATACATTTTTAATTCCAATGATTATTATGTTGTGTTATATTATTTTAAAAAGGATAAAAAAAACTTGATTGCTATAGTGTATCGCGATAGCGCGGACTTTTAGTCTGTGCCTACTGCGACAAAGCAAATAATAAACATAAAAGCTACTGTTCATTAGTTTGTAAGGTTGTTTTTTTGTTTTTAGATAGTTTTAAGTTTAGCAGTTTTTACAAGATTACTCGATAGCGCGGACTTGTAGTCCGTGCCCACTATGAGTAAGCAAATAATACATATAAAAGCTACTTTACATTAGTTTGTGAGGTAGTTTTTTTATTTTTAAGAGGAATAAGCTTTTTTAGCGATGAAAAAAGAAAGGAGAATTTCAATAATGCAAACTTAGTCCAAATACGTCAATTTTATTTTCATTTTGTCTTGGATAAAATACGAAACAAAAAATCAAGTACAAACCAGGAAATTACTGCGTAGCCCTCATTTCGAAATTTCATGCTTAATGCTTCGCATCGCAGCTTCATTTCTACACTTGCTATTTCTTCGTTTGTACAATGCCAACCCGCAATAAGTTTACAAGTTTTCAAATGCTATTTCCTCATTTGTACGATACAAAACGAAACAAAAAATCAAGTACAAACCAGGAAATTACTGCGTACCGCTCGTTTCGAAATTACGTGCTTTATGCTTCGCATAGCAGCTTCATTTCTACACTTGCTATTTCTTCGTTTGCACTATACCAAACCGTCCTTCGGCTACAAACCGTAAATAACCCCGCAATACCCGTAAAAATTAAAAGCTGTTTGAGCGCTAGCGAGTTCTTTTAATTTAGGGTAGAGGAGGCTTAGTTTCGAGAGAAGGAGACGTACGACTAGATTTTTTGTTTCTTTTTTAGCGATGAAAAAAGAAAGGAGAATTTCAATAATGCAAACTTTAGTCCAAATACGTCAATTTTATTTTCATTTTGTCTTGGATACAAAACGAAACAAAAAATCAAGTACAAACCAGGAAATTACTGCGTACCGCTCGTTCCGAAATTACGTGTTTCATGCTTTGTATAGCAGCTTCATTTCTTTACTTGCTATTTCTTCGTTTGCACGAATATAAACCGTCCTTCGTCTGCAAACCAAAAATAATCTAACAGTAGTTATCATATTATAGTTGCATATTTATTAAAAAAATTATTATGAATTTTTTATTTTTGGTTTTAACATAAAATTCTTAGCATTTATGGTTTGTAAATAAAAAAGTACAATAATTTAAAAAGTTTATTAATAACGAAAGTATGCTCCCAGTAGGATATATATTTTTTATTTTTGCACTTTCAATTCTATATTATGCTTGGATTACAATTTGAGACAGAGACTTCTTGGGTAGAGGTAGCTACTAGTGGATTAGAACAATTACTAACCGACCATGCTTTTGCCGAACAAAAAGCGGCATCTAATGCAGTTTCTATCATTATTAATTATTCGGAAGAAACGGCTTTGGTAAAAGATATGAGTGATATTGCTATCGAAGAGATGGAGCATTTTCGTATGGTGCATAACATTATGATAGAAAAAGGAATGGTATTGGGTAAAGCTACCAAAAACGACTATGCATTACAATTGCAGAAGTTTTTTCCGCATACTGGAAACAGAACAGAGGCTCTAGTGCATCGCTTGTTGGTTGCGGCTCTTATTGAAGCAAGAAGTTGTGAACGTTTTAAGGTGTTTGCAGATAATATGCAAGACGAACAATTGGCAACATTCTACAGAGATTTAATGATTTCAGAAGCCAATCACTACACTTTGTTTTTAGGGTATGCAAGAAAATATATGGATCGTGAAGTAGTAGATAAAAAGTGGCATGATTTGCTTGCTTTCGAGGCTGCAATGATGAAAAGTCGCGGTACAGTAGCAAAAGTCCACGGCTAATTATGCTTAATGTAGAACTAATAAACTCTGTTAAAAGTGTTTAGTAAGGAAGAATCGGCACGTTTGCGTAAGGAATTCTGGACAAGTTTCGGAAAGTCATTCCCCAGAAAATGGCTATTGTACCACACCAAAATTAAAGGGGTAGCGTTTAAGTTTCAAGCCGATAGAAAAAATGCTTCCGTATGCTTAGATTTCGAAAACCCAGATGAAATAGTTAACGCATTACTTTTTGAACAGTTATTGTCTTTGCGAAGTATTTTAGAATCGGAGTATCTTCCAGAGGTACTACTAGACGATAATTTTGAATTGGAAAATCGTAAAATTATTCATCGTGTTTATGTTCCCTTTCCGCATAAATTTAGCATTCACAATAAAAATACTTGGAGAGAATGTTTTGCATTTTTTGTAGATACCATGTCGCAATTTGAGCTTTTTTACCACGAATACGAAGATTACCTAAAACAAGCTATAAGCTAAAACTCAAAAATAAGAACTTTTGTAATTTGTATTTGTATTTTAAGCCTCACCCTATAGAAATTTTATGCTGAAAGGATAGTAAGGAGGCTCTTCATTATTTGCCTTTATCGCATTTACAATTGGAAAAATGAGATAGAACGCACCAAGCACTACAAAGCCAAGAAATCCAAGCCCGAAAAATAAAATTAGCGGAATACAAATTAGGAAGTATATAAACATGCTAATTCTAAAGTTAATTATGGCTCTTCCATGTGCATCCATTCCTAATATTTCATCTTTTTTAAGTGCCCATAAGATTATAGGAACGATAAAACCACCAATTCCTGTTACGAGGTCTAAAAGTTGACTCAAATGTGTTATGACTAATAATTGTGTGTTTTTTGCATAAATTTTTAACAGTTTAGTTATGGGACGCAATTCGACCTTATTTGTTACACAATGTAGGTTTTAATACTCTTTTTTTAGTCTGTATATTTGTAGTATGATACAAAACGACACCATTATAGCTTTAGCAACTCCTGCAGGGGTAGGTGCTATATCGATCATTCGTCTTTCTGGAGAAAAATCTATAGAAATTGTAGCCGCTTTTTTTAGCCCTGTTAAAAAAGGTAAACTATTAGCACAACAAAAATCACATACCTTACATTTAGGGCATATTGTTCGAGATAATGTGATTATCGATCAAGTTTTGGTTTCTATATTTAAAAATCCAAACTCCTACACCGGGGAGAATGTGGTGGAAATTTCGTGTCATGGCTCTAGTTTTATTCAACAAGAAATTTTACAGCTTTTTTTGAGTAATGGTTGTAGAATGGCAGACAACGGAGAGTTTACCATGCGTGCTTTTTTAAATGGAAAAATGGATTTGAGCCAGGCTGAGGCGGTTGCCGATGTCATTGCTTCCAATTCTGCGGCATCCCACCAAGTAGCCATTCAACAAATGCGAGGTGGCATTACCAATGAACTACAAGAATTACGAGCGCAGTTGTTAGACTTTGCCGCTTTAATCGAACTAGAGTTAGATTTTTCTGGTGAGGATGTGGAGTTTGCAGATCGCACAAAATTCAAACAGTTGGTAGCGACTATTTCTTCGGTGTTAAAACGTTTAATTGATTCTTTTGCGTTTGGTAATGCGATGAAAAACGGAATACCTGTCGCTATTATAGGAGAGCCTAATGTAGGAAAATCTACCTTGCTTAACGCCTTGTTAAATGAAGAGAAAGCGATTGTTTCTGATATCGCAGGAACTACTCGAGATGCTATTGAAGATGAGGTTATTATGGAGGGGGTTGCATTTCGTTTTATCGATACGGCAGGAATTCGAAAGACAAAAGATGTTGTCGAAAATATTGGAATAAAAAAGGCCTATGAAAAGGCAGAAAATGCCCAATTAATAATCTTTTTAATCAATGCAGAAAAGTTTGCCCAAGACCCGGAGGCTTTTCTTTCGGAAATTAATGTTATTTCCAATCGTTTTCCGCATAAAAGAGTCTTGACCATAGCAAATAAAATCGACAAAATTTCAAAAGAAAAACTAGCCGAACTCACTTCTAAAGTGAGCGACCTAATTTTACTCTCTGCCAAACAGAAAATAGGTATAGATGCCTTAAAGGAAGAATTGATGGCTCTCGTAAATACCGGTGCTTTGAGTAATAATGAAACTATCGTTACCAATTCCCGACATTTTGAAGCTTTAACTCAGGCTTTAGAGAGTATCGAGTCGGTTAAAAATGGAATTGCACTAGATATTTCTTCCGATTTATTTGCCATAGACATCCGTGAATGTTTACGACATTTAGGTAATATAACCGGAGAATACGATGTAGATAAAGACATTCTAGGCCATATTTTTGGTAATTTCTGTATTGGTAAATAATTTTGAAATCAAATTATTTAAGAAATACAGGAATAAGATTGTATTTCTTTTTGTTGAACAGATATGGTTTTGATGCTGCCAAAAGTAATGCGCTTTTCCAAAACAAAAGGATTCTCAACACTGAATATTACATCTTTCGGTTAATGATTTCTACTAGTACACCAATGATGACAATAAGAAAAGAACCTATCGAAGTACCGAGAAAATAAGCAAGAAATCCTTTGATATAACTCCAAGCTTTAAATTTATCAAAAAAGTTACCAATAGCCCATGCAGAGTATAGCATAGCAAAAAGATACGCTATATTTCCAATTTCTAAAGAGGTAATCGTTTCGAAAACACCAAAGGCAACAAAAATTAAATTACCTATTCCGACGGTAAAAAACACCAAAATAAGTGTTTCATAAATATTGTATTTTGATTTTAGAAAGAATAATTTAACCAAAAATCCAATAAAAAAACCCAATATAATATTTACAAACCCAAAATTTTCTCCAACCCACGCAAATGCTTTTCGAATTCCCTCTAAGGTAAATCCTCTGGGGGAGTACCTGTTTTAAAATCAAATATTTGTTGCATGATTACAAAAAAAATGGAGCTAAAAATCACGAACAATAATGGCTTAACTAGTCTTTTTCTATCGTACAACAAAAACGTTGTAACTGTTGCTCCTGGTCGTAAGAACAGTTCTTTAATCGTATAAAACAATCCTTTGTCGAGATTTAAAACACTCTCGATTTCACTCCAAATATAATTGCGGTCTATTCTATCCAAAGTTTTTGTTCTGGCTTTGCTTTAGTTATTTGAGTTGCTTGTGTATTCATAATTTTAGTAGCGGTTTTTTGCTGTAGGTATATTTTAAACTTTTTACATGAAAACTTTTAAAATCTTAATTTGTTTGCTTAGTCACGACTATTACCAGCCTTCATTTATTAATTTTCCGAAGGCATAAAATGTATGGTTTTTTCCGCCTCTTGGTAGAGGTTGGTTAATTGCAACTCACGCATAGATAGTTCGTGTAAGAGTTCTTTAAATATTAGTAAATTTGTTTTCGCGTTTTCTTTGGTATTAAAAGTAGGAGAAAAGAGTAGTTCTTCTAACTTGAAAAGTGGTTCAAAAGTGGCGGCTTGTTGTTTATAAATTCTCGACAAGCTAAAAAGTATATCGTACTCTAAATTAACGATTAACGGGTGCGCTTTGGCAATATCCCAAGCATCACTACCAGGAGTTTCTCCAAGTAAAGACTTCTTGTAAAACAATGAATAAATCGTGTTCTTATCTTTATAAAACTTTTCTATAAATTTATCGTTAGCACTAAGGCTATCCAAACGGCTTACAATCTCTCTGTGATACGGCATCCATTCGTTTAAAATGCTGGTATTAGTTCGCAACTCTACTTTTATCTTTTTTAACAATTCTGTTGCCTCTTTTTCATTTTTTCTTTCCTCCATTTTTTCATTCAAGAAAAGACCAAGAACCACACTAAAAACAATCAGTAGAACCTGGGTACCATTTTTAAGAATTACTTTTTTCATTTACTATTATTTTTTCCGAGAATTTTGGAAGTTATGTTTAGGTTACATAAAGAAATAAGATACTATACTTCTATGCCTCCTATCTTATATCTTCAAATATAAAGAAATCTATAAGCTACACAAATGGATACCACAATATTACCTATTGATCCAACCGTTTTTATAACCAAGAAAAAGGTTTAATGGGTTTAAAGCTAGTAATAGTTTTACTAATAGCTATATTACTTTTGTGAATACAGATACCCGTGTAAGTAAAAAAACAAACAGTAGGATTTATATAGTCATTATTAGCTGTTTACTGGTCAATGACACTTTATAAATGACCATGCATTAATGTTTTACCGCACTAGTACGGTCTGTAATGCCTCGTAGTAGCGCTCAGCGATAAAGGCAGCGCCTGCCTGGTTATAATGTACATCATCTGCTAATAAACTATCCGTAAATCCCGAATACATATCTACAGTAATTACACGAGAAGTAGCTGTACTTTGGGTGGTTGCAATAGTGGTCACTTCTTGCTGCATTTGGTTAAAATAATTAGTTAGTTCCACAGTCATAATATCCGTTCTACCAGGTGCCATTTGCTCAATGAGTATGGTTACATTAGGATTAGCTTCTTGCAGTATGTCGATACAACTATTTATGTTTTCTACTGCTTTTGTAAAGGATAAATTGTTGAGACCATCATTTCCTCCTGGAGAGCTAAATAAAACGATATCAGGAGCTCCGGTTTCGGTAAGCCAATTGCGCAATCCATCTAAAATTTGCCCAGAGGTCCAGCCGCCTCTTCCTTCATGATCGGTGTCAAAAGTCTCATTGTTAAATAGGGGGTAGGTTCCATCGTCAGTTTGTGTTCCAATAAAGTCAAAGGTAAATTCATTTTCTTTTAAATCTCTCCAGAGTTCATATCGAAAACTTTCATAGGCAGGTCTTGCGCCTTCTACTCTAGAAGCTCCTAAAGGAAGAATTTTATTGATTGAAGTACTCAGTGGTTTTACAGTTATGTCTTCGTCATTGTTGCATGCACTTAGTGCACATAGCAATAAAATGAAAATTAAATAAGTGTTGCTATATCTCATACTGATTCGATTTAATTAAAGGGAACAAATTTTTTGGCAATTATAAATAGCTATTTACCTAAAATACGAAAAAAATGAATTAAAAATTACTTTCATATTTCTAGATATCGAATGTTAAACCTTTATTTAATAGGTACTATTGTAGTTAGTATCGTTTAGGTTTGCTTTTCCATAGGCTTCAAATAAAGATACATTCGCGAGCAAGGTTTTTACAGTAATGGTGTTTGCTTTTAACGCAGCAGCGATTAATTTTTGTTCCCTAGCGTTAATTACAAATAAAGAACTATCCCCTAAAGTAAACTTACGTTCCTCTGCAGCTAATAATAGTGTATAGTTAACGACCATTGCTTCAATTAAAGAGGTTTGTTCTTCCAGAGAAGAAATTTCTGTTTGTATCGCTTCAATTTTATTATTAATAGCTAATGCGGTTGTCGTACGTTCGAATTTTATTTCTTGTAACTTGTATTTATTTAGTTTTAAATCGCCTCGTTCTTTTCTTAAAAATAAAGGAAAACTAAGGTTTACAAAAGCTTTGTAGTTTGCTGTATTAAAGTTGCTAAATGCATTTACATCACTGGCTAAAAAGTTATATTGCAAATCTACTTTAGGCAACAGTTTATTTTTCTTTAAAGCATTATCTACCTCTAAGGCAGCGATTTTAGATTCTAAATTACGAATTTTAGGATGGTTCGCCATTGCAAACTCTAATTCTTCCATCGTTTTAAAAGAAAGTGAAGTTGCAATGGTATTAGCTTCCGGTATTACAGGAGTAATATTTTCTTGTATTTGAAGAGGAATGTTGGCCATCCATAAATAATTACTAGCATACAACATTGCTTTTCGTGTTTTTAGCTTTGCTTGCTCTGCGTTAAGTCGTCTACTTTGCATGGCAATTTTGGCTTCTACCGAATCGATAGGTGCTTTTTCACCAACAACAACGTTGCGCTTGATGCCTTCCAATCGAATCGCAGCATTTTTTAAAAAACGATGGTAAATTTTTTGTTCTTGGTATGCTTCGAGCCACATAAAATAGGCCTCACTTGCCTTAACGAGTAGGGTATTTACCGCCAATTCTCGTTCTGCTTTGGTCTGTTGCATGAAGATTTTAGCTTTTTTAACAGCTGCCATTCGTTCGTTTATCAAAAAGCCTTGTGCTAATGAAACCGAGACGCCTGCACTGTATAAACCGCCATCGGGTAGTGTTGCTTCTGGGTTTAAATAATTCCCTGAATTTTCTTCAAAATTTGCCTTAAACTCCACGCCATACCAAGTGGGTATTTTAAAGGTTGTATTTAGTTTGTTAAAATATTCTGTATTTGCAAACTTTTTCGATCGAAATCTACATCAATTTTTGGGTCAAAACCACCCCTTGCACGTAAAAGAGCAGCTTCTCCAATGTTTAATTTTAAATTGGCTTGTTTAATTGTAGGGTGGTATTTTTTAACATAACCTATGTACTCTTCATACGATAAAAAATCAGTTTGTGGTATGCTGTCATTTTGCGCCACAAAACCTAGGGAATTCCATAGTAAAACGAATACGATCCAATAAGTACTTCGCATCATAAACTTAGTTGTTTTTTGAAATATTAGTAGATGGGGTATAATAGTTTGGAGGGAAACCATTTAATTGGCGCCATATTTCATACCAAATAGGTACATCTTCTAACAGTGCAATACTATTAGCACCAGAACCAACTCTCATGTTTTCTGGCCACGGATTTTCTTCTTTGTCTGGAGCTACTAATATTCTAAATTTTCCATTAGCGCTTATAGAAGTCTCTATGGCAACCACTTTTCCTCCATAGGTTCCATAGGAAGCATTGGGCCATCCACTAAAAAATATAGCTGGCCATCCGTCAAAACGTATCCGAACATTCTCTCCGAGGTGTATTAAAGGAAGATCCATGGGGTCTACAAAGGTTTCTACTGCTAAATCATAATTTGCGGGCATGATGGCTACTAATTTTTCACCTTCTTTAAAAGTTTCTCCCAATCCACCTCGAATGGCTTTATTGATAAATCCATCTTGCGGTGCGGTAATGTAGTACATTGCATTACGAATGGCGTAATTAGACGATTTATTGGCTAGTTTACTCACCTCTACTTCTGCTTCAAACCGATTCGACTCTGCAGTAAATCGATCACTATTAGATTTTGAAATCTTATCTTGATAGGTTGCCTCGATACTCCTTATCTCAATTTGAGCATTGATAACTGCATTTTTACTTACCAAGAGGTCATTCTCCTTCGCTATTAATTTTGCTTGTGTTTCTTGCAGTTTTAAACGTTTTTCTTCTACATCTCTTGTGGCTTTTAAACCTTCTTTCTGTAAAGTTATGGTTCGCTCATACTGCTTTTTAGCGATAGTACTATTCGTTTTAGCCGCCTCTAATTCTATACTGTCACTTTTTACTTTTAAACGAGACTGCTCTAATTTATTTTTAGCCTGTGCTATTTTTAATTCCCGTTCTTTTTGCAAAGCAGAAACTTGGGTTTTCAGGGCTTTAATTTTTTCTTGATACGATAGTACCGATTTGCTCTTTGCTTCTTTTTGTTGTTCGGTTCGGTATAATAAATCAGGGTCTTGGTATTCATTTTTAATTTCCGAAATATGTAATATCGTATCGCCTTTTTGTACAAAGTCACCTTCTTTTGCGTACCATTTTTCAATGCGCCCGGGAATTGGAGACTGAATGGTTTGTGGTCTTTGGTCTGGAGTAAGGGTTGTTACATAGCCTTTACCAGAAACATTTTGTGTCCAGGGTAAAAACAATATGATAAACATAGCAAATGCAAAGGCTGCTAAAAACCTATTGAAAATTTTAAAGTGACGTTGTTTGTCTACCTTTTTAAACGCTTTAAACTCCTTTAGGTTCACTTTTGCGTTAAGCTTATTATTAGAGATGTTAAGCATGATTTTGAATGTTTAAATTTCCTTGGTTTAATACTAAAGTTTTGGAGCACTTCGTTTTCCAAAGAGGGTTGTTGGTAACAATAACGATAGACCAATTTTGCGCATCGTTGGTCAGGTAGTTTATGATTTCTTTTGCTTCTTCAGGGTCAAAATATTCTAAAGGGTCTTTTAGTAGTAATAGCTTTGGTTGGTGTACTATGGCTCGTGCCAGTAAAATACGTTTGGAAATACTGAAAGAAAGTTCTTTCCCTTGGCTACTTAAAACGGTTTGTAAACCATTAGTTTGTTCTTTTATAAAAGGTAATAGACCTAATTTTTCTAAGACCTCATTTAATCGTTTTCGTGAAATTTCAGGATTGTTAAATGTAATGTTTTCAAGTATAGTACCTTCAAAGGTTTGTTGCTCGGGTAAAACTTGTCCTATTTTACTGCGATAGCTTCCTAAACGTATCCCTTTAATCGAAGAATTGTTAATGTAGATAGAACCTGCAGTTGGCGTATGTATTCCAGCTATCAGTTTTAAGAGTGTAGTTTTTCCCGATCCGGATTTTCCAGTAAGCAGTATTCGTTCTTTGTCTTTAATGCTAAGGTTTATGTTATTAATTATTTTTTTATCTCTTACGGAAACAAAAGAAACCTTTTCTAATTCAATTTTAAAATTCTCCTCATTTTCAAAAGGATCAATACCAACAGAAGGCTCAATTTTCTTGTCTACTACTTGTCCTATTTTTTCCAAAGAGGTTAATACATCGTAAAAGGTTTCTAAAACATAAATTAATTTTTCAACCGAACTTATTACCAATAGAATAATAATTTCCGCAGCTACAAACTGACCGATATTCATCTGTTGGTTAAGTACCAATAAACCACCTATTACTAACAAACCTGCAGTTACAAGAACTTTAAAACCAATCATTTGAATGAATTGTGTAAGTAATATTTTAAAGTGGCTCTCTCTGGCTTGTAGATATTCTGTGGTTAGTTCGTCATTCCTTTGCATGGCAAGACTCGTGTTCCCAGAAAGTTTAAAGCTCACTAAGGAACGAGCTATTTCTTGTATCCAATGCGCAACTTTGTATTTACTTTTAGACTCTTTTAAGCTAGTTTCCAGTCCTTTTTTTGCAGTGAATTTGAACACTACGTATATTAGGAGTAACAGTAAAATACCATAAATGATGAAGAAAGAGTGGTAAAAAGAAAGCAGAATTATTCCAAATATAATTTGTAATACGGCCGCCGGAAAGTCAATGAGTATCTTAGAGAGTCCTTTTTGTACCGTAAGTGTATCGAAAAATCGATTGGCAAGCTCCGGAGGATAATAGTTAACCAGTTCAGTGTACTTTATCTTCGGAAAACGATAAACAAATTCAAACGAAGAGCGCATGAATATTTTTTGCTGAATATTTTCAAGAATGCGAATTTGCATGATTTGAAGCCCTCCTTGAAATGCTACACCAAGTGTTACGAGTGCTACCAAAACTATCCAAGAGGATGTAATTTGGGCACCTTGTAATAAATTGATGATGGCCTGAATTCCTAAGGGTAACGACAAAGCAACAATACCAGCGAAAACAGCATAGTAAAATATTTGCCTTATATCTCTTCTATCTAGTTGTAATAATCCTGTAAAACGTTTCCAAGGAGACATTTTTTTTGTGGTCATATGTTTGAATTTTGACGGTGTACTTTTCTGAATTGTTTTCTCGCAGAAAAGTGCATTTGTAAATGAAATTTGTTTGATTAGCCAGCATATAATATGCCAATCGCTGTCTTGCAAAAAAAAACAAGAGCAAACTCGAATAACAGTCTTTACTTTAGTTCAGGTGGAGGAAGATGGATATTCCGAATTACACCTTGTTGAATAATGGAGTGACACCCAAGTGGCCCCGATTTAAAATCTAAACTAGAATGCTCATTAGTGCTTAATGACGGTAGTTTAGTGTACTCTTCTTTGGTGTCATTTTCATTTTCTTGGTTTTCATCAGAACTTGAGTTCTCTTCGGTTTCTAGGAGTAGTAAGTTTTCATTCTTTACGTCCTCTGCGTTAAAAAAAGATGCCATAGGTGTAACTACAGAACTGCAAAAAATCAGCATAAAAACGGTATATCGGAAAATAATGGTTTGAGATTTTGTAATACGCTTCATCATCAATTGGTAATTGTTTTAAAAACCATATCGGTATAAAATAATACGATATTATTTTTTCCCTCTTCTACATCGGTTAAAGACGGAAGATGGTTCGAAAAATAACGCTGCTGGTGTGCACCTTCAATCACTGTGGAAATTAACATATTTGGGTATAAAAATTTTGGATTGATCTCATTTACCATCGCTGCAACGCGTTTTACTACTTGTTTGTAACTCTTGTAATATCCCTTTTCATTTTCCAAATCAATATTTTTGGTATGGTATGCCTTAGACGATTCTGAGATGATAATTTTACTAAGTGCTACCTCATTTATAAAAGAAAAAGAATTATCTTCTTTCACCTCTTGCGTTAGCAGTGCTATGGCAATTTTGAGTTGCTCCATAGAAGAGGATACTTGTAGTGTTGCAAAAACAAGCTTGTATTCTATCCAACTCCAATACCAATTTACCAGATAGACAAGAAGAGCGTGTTTGTTTTCAAAGTATCTGTAGATGGAGCTTTCGTTAGATCCAATGGTGGTTCCAAGTTTTTTGAAAGTAAAACTCTCAAACCCTAAATCGTTAATCATCTGTATACTAGCAGATACAATTCGCATTCCAAGCTCCGAAGATTCAGGGTTTTTGGTGTAAAATTTCGGGTCTATTTTTATTTGAAACAAAACGACTATTTTTATTTTTTTTACAAATATAATAGTATTACTATTAAAATATAATAGTTTTACTTTTTTTAAGGTTTTGTTAACGTATCACAGTGGTATTTTCTCATGTTTATAAGGGAAATGATTTGGCTTCCGGTAGTTTTATTGTATGTGCTGCTTTAAAAAAACTATTAGATAGTAATGTAAATGGGAGATGTCGCAAATGAGCATACTGGGTCAGTTACTTTTGTGAAACAAAAACAATATTTTATAATAGTTGAGGAAGGAACTATCTTTGAATCTATAAAATTAAGGAAGAATATGGTGGTAGAAGATTTAATAGGTTCTTTTTCAGTGATAGGGAAAAACCAAAACGAATCGCATTCCGAGTACCAAGGACAATTAGAGCTGAGTTTAGATAATGCGAAAAGAATTGTTGCCAAATGGCAAATTGGTGGAAGCCAAGAACAATATGGTACAGGGTTTTTTAAAGACAATATTTTGGTAATCAACTTTAAATACCACGGAGAAGAAGGTTATTTACTCAAAGGTGTTGTAGTATATCGATGTTTAACACCGAATATCTTAGAGGGTTTTTGGTCAGAAAAGTATGGTGATCCTCGATTTCTTGGAGAGGAAAGGTGTTTTCGAAGTGATGCTGTAGATACAATTCATTGAGGAATGTTGTATGTCTTTAGTAGGTAAAAGAAAATAAAATGTAGCAGTTACTGCCATATTGCAACTCGTATTTTTAGTAATAAATTGAAAGTAAATTACGTTAAGCATTTTCTTTTTTCGTAATTTAGAAGCAGTAAATACGTTTTATAGGCATACAAATAAGCGTTTTGCTATTAAACGTTGCTAGTTGTTGAATTATATCCTCGGTATATCAAATGAGAAACTACCTTTTTTGTATTGCTTTTGTTGCTTTTATTGCTGTGCTACCTGCCCAAGAAAGTGCTGTGCTTACTCTAAAAAAAGCACAAGAGCAAGTCCGGAATAATGCCCCTATATTACTAAAAAAAGCCTATTTGGATTCTATTAGTATTGCTAATCAATCCATTTTGGCAAAAGAAAAACTACCGAAACTTAGTCTAGAGGCCTTAGGGCAATACCAAACCGAAAATATTAGTATTGGAGGCAATGGTTTACCCATTGATGTTTCCCTTCCACTAGAGAGTTACCGTGCTTATTTGCAAGCAACCATACCGATTTATGATGGGGGAATAAAAAATGCAAATAAAAACATAGATTTTGCCGTTACGGAAAGAAATCAGGCACAAAATGAGGTGCAATTACAAAATTTAAAAATCCAAGTGAACCAACTGTTCTTTTTAATTCTTGCTACCAGAAATCAGTTGGAGGTGTTACAACCTAACATTAACACGCTAGAAAGTACTATAGCATTTATGGAAGCGAGGTATCGCAACGGAGCTTTGTTAGAATCAGAATTACTGCAGATACAAATTAAAAAAGAAAGTCTTCTTGCGCAGCAGGAGCAGGGCAACGGTACTATTGCTGGAGCTATGGAAGCATTAAATGTACTAATGGGTTCTTCCTATACAGCAAACACCGCTTTATTGGTAAATCAAGACCTCTCTTCCCTAGAGGTAACCAATACTATAGATAGGCCTGAGATTCAAATGTATAAGGCACAGCAAAATGTATTTGCTGCACAAATGGATGGTGTTTCCAATGAAAATAATCCTAAGCTAAGTCTTTTTGGACAAGGAGGAGTTGGGTATCCTAACCCACTGAATTTTCCGGATGTTTCCACCGCACTATATGGTATCGTTGGAGTACAGTTGCAATGGCCTATTTTACAGTGGGGAATACAGGAGAGGAAAAAAGAAAAATTGCGATTAGAAACCGAACAAGCCAATATAGATATTGCACAATTTGAATTGGGGGTTCGGGCGCAATTAAAAAATTACGAGGCACTTCAAAAAAGTTTGCAGATAGAGATAGAAAAGTATGCGAGAATTATAAATATGCAAGAAAAAGTAGTGCAGCAAACACAATCGCAACTCAAAAATGGCGTAATTACCTCCAACGATTATTTGCAACAAGTTAATCTTGCTATAAATTATCAAAAAGAACGCGCTCTATTGGAGACAAAAGTATTACGCACTAAAATTGACATGTTAACTATACTAGGAAAAATTTGATTTATGAAGACAATTTATTATGCTTTATTACTCGTACTATTTTGCTGTGGTTGTAAAAGTGAAAATAGTGCCGATGCATTTGGTAATTTTGATGCCATTACTGTAGTGGTAAGTGCTGAAGGAAATGGAGTTTTAGAGACTTTTTCCATCGAAGAAGGACAGAAAATAGTAAAAGCTATACCTGTAGGTATCATCGACACAGTCGGTTTACATTTGCAAAAAAACCGAATTATTGCACAAATAGGGAGTTTGGATAATAAGCTCAAAAGAGCTAATCCGCAGGTGGCGCTATTCCTTGCCAAACGCGATAATTTAGTACGCGAGCGCGATAGAACCAAGCGCATGTTACAAGAAAGTGCAGCAACGCCAAAGCAATTAGAGACCTACAATGGTCAAATAGCCGTTATTAACCAGCAAATTGCTTCGGTGCGAGAGGAGACTTCAGATATAAACAATAGCATTCTAGCCGAAAGAAAGCCACTTGAAGCGGAGTTGGCAGTACTCAACGATCAAATAGCTCGAAGTATGGTTACTAATCCAATTAATGGAACCGTTCTGGCTACGTACGTAGAAGAAAAAGAATTGGTTCGTACGGGGATGCCTTTGTATAAAATTGCAAATTTAGAAACCTTACAACTAACCGCCTATACCTCGGCAGAGCAGCTACAAAAGATACAAGTTAGCGACAGTGTAACTGTTCGAATAGATAGCGGAAAGAAAGACTACACCTCGTACCAAGGATATATAACCTGGATCGCTTCAGAGGCCGAATTTACCCCAAAGAACATCGAAACAAAAGAGGAGCGCGTAAATTTGGTGTATGCCATGCATATTCGCGTTACTAATGATGGTAATTTACGCATTGGAATGCCTGCGGAGGTTCTGTTTACTTCCAAAGAGAATTAAAATTATATGTTTAGTATTGCAGTAGAGAATATATCGAAAACCTATGGAAAAGTTCGTGCTTTACAAGACGTATCTTTTTCGGTAGCTCCAGGAGAGTTGTTCGGACTTATCGGACCTGATGGTGCGGGTAAATCTACTTTATTTCGGATTTTAACCACCTTAATTCTCGCAGATTCAGGATCGGCATCTGTGGCAGGCAATGCGGTGGTGAAAGCCTATAAAAACATTCGAAAGACTATTGGTTACATGCCTGGTACTTTCTCTTTGTACCAAGATTTAACAGTACAGGAAAACTTAGATTTTTTTGCCGCCATTTTTGGTACTAGCATTCAAGAAAACTATGCTTTAATTAAAGATATATACGTGCAATTAGAACCCTTTAAAGATAGATTTGCAGGTAAATTATCTGGAGGAATGAAGCAGAAATTAGCACTTTGTTGTGCATTAATACACAAACCAACTGTTTTATTTTTAGACGAACCAACTACCGGTGTAGATGCAGTAAGTAGGGTAGAGTTTTGGGAAATGCTAAAGAAGTTAAAGCAAAAAGGAATTACTATTCTGGTGAGCACCCCGTATATGGATGAGGCTAGTTTATGCGATCGTATTGCATTAATTCAAAGCGGAAAAATACTAAGTATTAATACGCCCCAAAAACTTATTACAGACTTTAAAGCTCCACTTTTAGCACTAAAACATAAAGATCCATACCAACTCTTGCAGTATGTAAGAACACTGCCGATTACAGATAGCATTTTACCATTTGGAGCCTATTTACATTGGGTGCTAAACGATACAATAAGTGTCGATGAAATTCAGAGAACCTATTTTCATAAACAGTATTCTAGCACTGAAATAGCGGTAATAGAGCCATCTGTGGAAGATGTATTTTTGGCATTAAGCAAAGATTCGAACTAATGGAAAATAACGATGCAATACACGTAGAAAAACTCACTAAAAAATTTGGAGATTTTACAGCAGTAAACCAAATTAGTTTTTCTGTTGGCAAAGGAGAAATTTTTGGTTTTTTAGGAGCAAATGGAGCGGGAAAGACTACTGCTATTAAAATGTTAATAGGTTTAAGTAAGCCTTCCGGTGGAAAAGGTCAAACCGCTGGTTATGATCTGTTTACAGAAACTGAAAAAGTAAAGAAAAAGATAGGGTACATGTCGCAGAAATTTAGTTTATACGAAGATTTAACAGTCTATGAAAATATTCGATTTTTTGGTGGTATTTACGGTTTGTCAAGAGCGGTTATAGATACAAAGAGTCGCGAAATTATTTCCGATTTGAACCTCCAATCCATACGAAATAGTTTGGTTGGATCTCTTCCTCTTGGGTGGAAACAGCGCCTTGCTTTTGCCATTGCTATGGTACACGATCCTGACATTATTTTTTTAGACGAACCAACCGGTGGCGTCGATCCAGCAGTTCGAAGACAGTTTTGGGAATCTATCTATGCGGCTTCCGAAAAGGGAAGGACTATTTTTGTAACCACTCACTACATGGATGAAGCAGAATACTGCGATCGCGTTTCAATTATGGTTGCAGGTGAAATTAAAGCCCTGGATACTCCAGATGCATTAAAACAACAGTTTAATGCCGTCTCTATGGATGAAGTATTTTTAAAATTAGCAAGGTAATATGTGGAAGATATTTTATGTATTCGTAAAAAAAGAATGGTGTCATATCCTCCGGGATAAAAGAACCCTGTTAATTTTATTCGGAATTCCTTTGGTGCAGGTATTGTTGTTTGGTTACGCGGTGACCACAGAATTTAAGAATGCCCATATTGCTATTTTAGACCATGCGAGAAACACTAATAGTCAGCGTTTAATTTCTCATGTGCAAAGTTCCGGTAATTTTGTGGTTCAAGATCTTTTGCAACACGAGAACCAAATCGAAGACGGATTCAAAGATGGTACGATACAATTAGTGTTGGTTATTCCAAAAGAATTTCAGCAACACCAATCTGGAAGTTCGATAATTCCATTGCAATTAATAGCCGATGGATCAGATCCCAACAAGGCGAGTACTTTAGTGCAGTACATGAGTGCCATGCTTCAAAAATTTGATTTTTTCACAGCGAGTTCCGATGCTCCTTTTGTGATCCAAATAGAAGAAAGGATGTTGTACAATCCGCAGCTTATAAGCGCGTATAATTTTATACCAGGAACAATTTCGTTCATCTTATTAATTATATCGGCGATGTTAACCTCTTTAACCATTGCGAGGGAAAAAGAGATTGGTACCATGGAAATATTACTAGTTTCTCCATTGCCACCTATTGTAATTATTTTGGGGAAAGTAGCACCTTATGCTATTTTGTCTTTTATCGATGCGATAGTTATTTTACTCGTGGGGCATTTCGTGTTTGAAGTCCCGGTAAACGGTAGTATTATTTTATTGCTTTCTTGTTGCTTTTTATACGTACTAACGGCACTTACACTTGGTATTTTGATATCTATAAAATCAAAAACCCAGCAGCAGGCAATGATGGGGTCGATGATGGGGCTTATGTTACCTGCGATGATCTTATCTGGGTTTGTTTTTCCGGTTGCTAGCATGCATCCCATATTACAGGTAATTAGTAAAATTATACCTGCTACGCATTTTATCAATATTCTTAAAGGAGTTATGCTTCGCGGTGTAGGTTTGGTAAGTATCGGTTTTGAAATTGTAATATTACTTATCACTACCCTCATTTTACTGCTGATTACCTGGAAGAGTTTTAAAAT
This sequence comes from Tenacibaculum sp. SG-28, assembly GCF_002954385.1. Taxonomy (GTDB): domain Bacteria; phylum Bacteroidota; class Bacteroidia; order Flavobacteriales; family Flavobacteriaceae; genus Polaribacter. The sequence continues at coordinate 1,014,583 of NZ_MQVY01000001.1, read as the reverse complement.
AAGACTAGAATGAATGTACTTCGCTATCTCATACAAAAGGAATTTATTCAAATTTTCAGGAATAAAGCCATACTACCGATGATGACCATATTGCCAATTCTGCAATTATTGGTGCTTACTAGCGCAGCATCAAATGAGGTAAAGTTGGTGAACATGGTTGTTTTAGATAAAGATCAAAGTGAGTTTTCAAGAACGTTATTGCAAACAATTAGAGCGAACGAACGGTTTAAAGAAGTGGGGTATCCTTTGTCGCATAAAGAAGCTTTTTCATATTTAGAGAGTAGTGCTGCGGATATTGTGTTGGAAATTCCAAAAGATTTTGAAAAGCATTTAATGCGTAAAGAAGGTACCGAGCTTCAATTATTAATCAATGCGACCAACGGACAACAAGCTACCATAGGATCGGGTTATTTAGGAGCCATAATAAGACAGTTCAACAAAGGTATTCTTCCAAAGATAAGCGCCATACCAAAAACGCCTGCTGCACAATTAGCGATACATTCGAGGTACTGGTACAACCCAGATCTTGCTTATGATAAATTTATGGCACCGGGTATCTTAGCCCAGCTAACAGCTTTGCTTACGATCATTCTCTCCGCTATGAATACTGTGCGTGAACGCGAGTTAGGAACCATAGAACAGTTGAATGTAACGCCAATTAAAAAATGGCAATTTATTCTCGGTAAATTAGTCCCTTTTTTGTGTATTGGTATAGTACTTGTTATCGTAGGGATTACGTTTAGTAAACTTATTTTTTCCATACCCATTCGCGGTAGTATATTTCTTTTACTCGGCTATGCTATTCTAAACATTATAGCGGTGTTGGGCTTAGGCTTGTTTATATCTAACTTTGCCAATACCCAGCAACAGGCCATATTTGTTGCTTTTTTCTTTATCATTATTTTTGTACTCATGAGTGGTTTATTCACGCCAATTGATAGCATGCCAATATGGGCGCAGAAATTAACTATTCCGAATCCATTGGCACATTTTATTTCTGTATCACGGAAAGTTTTAATGAAAGGAAGTGGTATCTGGGATATTCGTTTTGAAATTCTGTACACCTTAATTTTGGCACTATTTTTTAACAGCATAGCTATTTGGAGTTATAAAAAGCAGGTGTAATTGGGGTTGTTTTACTCAGGTAACTTCAATAAATAGAAGCAGCAGTAAAATTTAATAGTTATTTTTATGCAACACGATGCCAATTAAGAGAGATATACAAGTATTAAAGCAATACCAATGGCTGCTAATAGGAACTTTTCTTATTAGTATTTGCTATTATTACAGTTTGCCCAAATCACTTTTCAATGATCCTACTGCCACCGTAATTAAGGCCTCTAACGGGGAACTTCTAGGAGCTACCATCGCAGAAGATGGGCAATGGCGATTTCCAGAATTAGATACGGTTCCAGAAAAATTTAAGCAATGTATACTGCAGTTCGAAGACGCTTATTTTTATAAACACCCAGGTTTTAATCCGGTATCTATGGTAAAGGCCATAAGAGAAAATAGCAAGGCAAAACGAATTGTTAGGGGTGGTAGCACGATTACCCAACAGGTCATCCGATTATCTCGAAAAAATCAAAAACGAACCTATCTGGAAAAATGTAAAGAATTATGGCTTGCAACGCGATTAGAGCTTGCCTTCTCAAAAGAAGAGATACTAAAGTTATATGCTTCGCATGCTCCTTTTGGAGGAAATGTAGTAGGTTTAGAAATGGCCGCTTGGCGCTATTTTGGCTTAGCGCCATCGCAATTGTCTTGGGCAGAATCGGCAACTTTAGCCGTTTTACCGAATGCGCCCTCTTTAATATATCCTGGGAAAAATAAAGATAAATTACTAAGTAAGCGAGATGGTTTATTACGTAAACTATGGAAACAAGGCATTATAGATACGACAAGCTATGCACTCGCTCTAGAGGAAGAACTTCCTCAAAAACCCTATCCTTTACCCACTATTGCCAATCATTTTGTTCAAGAGGTAGCACAGCAGTATCGCGGAAAACGCATTAGAAGTAGTATCGTGCAAGACTACCAAAAACAAATTAATGAATTAGTAGCTCGGCACCACAATATGCAACAACAAAATGAGGTGCATAACATGGCCGTTCTAGTGCTCGACGTAGCAACTAGAAAAGTTATTAGTTATGTTGGAAATTCTCCTACCACAAAAACGCATCAAAAAGATGTGAATAATATCATTGCCGCAAGAAGTACAGGAAGTACGTTAAAACCCTTTCTATTTGCACACATGCTGCAATCTGGAGCCATACTACCATCCCAATTAATACCAGACATTCCAACGCAAATTGCAGGGTATAGTCCTAAAAACTTTGCGCTAACCTACGACGGAGCTGTACCTGCAAATGAAGCGCTTACGAGGTCTTTAAATATTCCTGCGGTTCGAATGCTACAATCGTATGGATTAGAAAAATTTAGAGCTAACTTAACTGGGTATCAAATAGAGCACCTCAATAAGCCTGCTTCTCATTATGGTTTATCTCTTGTTTTAGGGGGTGCGGAAGCAAGTTTATGGGATTTGTGCAAAACCTATGCCGGATATGCGGGTACGATAAACCATTTTGAAGAGTTACAACATAGGTACTATACAAACGAGTTTGTTACTCCTTCTTTTTTAGATGCAGAACTCCCCAATTTTGGACCAATAGTACCAAATGCTCCACTTTTAAATGCAGGTGCTGTATACCTCACTTTACAAACACTTACTGAAGTGAATAGACCAGTGCTAGAGCAAGCTTGGAAATACTATGATTCGTCCCAAAAAATAGCCTGGAAAACAGGAACTAGTTTCGGCAACAAAGATGCTTGGGCGATAGGAGTTACTCCAAAATATGTGGTAGGTGTATGGATAGGGAATTCCGATGGAGAGGGTAGACCAGAGTTAACAGGAGTGGGGAGCGCAGGGCCGCTATTATTTGACGTTTTTGATGTATTGCCGAAAAGCCAGTGGTTTGTTCCACCACACGAAGATTTATTAGAGGTACAAGTATGTAAAGAAAGTGGTTATCTAGCTTTACCCATTTGTGAGGCTATTTCTGTAAAAGTTCCAAACAACGGAGAACGAGCGAGTTCGTGCCCGTATCATCAATTGGTATCCTTAGACAGTAACGAACAGTATCGCGTGCATTCGAACTGTACTGTTAGTTCAGAAATCAAAACCAAGCCTTGGTTTGTACTTCCGCCAGTAATTGGCTATTACTACCAACAACGAAATGCGGCTTATACTCCTTTACCTGCCTTTAGAGAAGATTGTGTAAGTTTAGAAAATAAAACCATGGATTTTGTGTATCCTACTTCCTACAGATCTACATTATCGGTTACCAAAGGGATTCAAGGAAACAGCAATGCTATAATCCTTAAAGTTGCCCATGCTTACAAAGAGGCAGAAGTGTATTGGTATGTAAATAACGAGTACAGAGGGATTACTTCTCAATTTCACGAAAAATCGTTTCAAGAAGCTCCAGGGGAATACAAAATAACAGTTTTGGATACTTTTGGAAACACAAAAACCTGTTGGATTACCTTGCAATAGTATAGTGGTTTGGCTAAAATTCTTAGAATACCAGTTTGTCTTCAATAATATAATGGTAATTTTTCAATATGTTTTATGGTTGTTTTTCTGACGTTTTTCAATGCTTAGTTCTCGTCAATTAGTAACCAAACAAAAGCAAATAGTAACTATAAATTTTAATTTATAGAAAATGTAATTCAAGTATTATTTTGTTGATCAAATTAGTTAAATTTAGCATTTGAAAAGAAAAAATATCCGAATTGTAAAAAATTAAAGGAAATAAAAGGGACTTATGATTGAATTAGCAGGCATTATTATTCTTGGGATTTTAGCGCAGTGGTTCGCATGGAAATTTAAAATACCGGCAATCTTGCCATTAATCTTAATTGGCTTAATGGTAGGACCTATAGCAGCTGAATTTTTTAGTGAAGATGGAAGCAAGTGGATTGAGCCTATATGGAATGGAGAAAAAGGACTTTTTCCTGGTAATGGGTTGTTTTATTTTGTTTCTCTAGCCATTAGTATCATACTTTTTGAAGGAGGACTTACCCTTAAAAGAAGCGAGATCGCTAACGTAGGTCCGGTAATCACAAAATTAATCACTCTAGGTTCTTTAGTAACCTTCATTGCTTCCGGAGTAGCAGCGCACTATCTGCTCGGTTTAGGTTGGGAATTGTCTTTATTATTCGCAGCTTTAATCATCGTTACAGGGCCAACTGTCATTTCACCAATACTCCGTAATATACCCTTAAAGAAAGACGTTGCTGCGGTTCTAAAATGGGAGGGAATTCTTATCGACCCTATTGGTGCACTAGTAGCAGTTTTGGTCTTCGAATTTATTTCTGTAGGCGGTGGAAGTGGTTTTACCAAAACCGCATTAGTAGAATTTGCAAAGATTTTACTCTTTGGTTTAACCTTCGGATTTACTTTTGCCCATGCTTTAATTCTCATCGTTAATAAAAAATTAGTACCGCATTATTTACTCAATGTGGTATCCTTATCTTTTGTGCTCTTTGTATTTGTACTATCCGATTTATTTGCGCACGAATCTGGTTTACTTTCCGTGGTTGTAATGGGTATGGTAATGGCAAATAGTAAGCTGAAAAATATCGACGAATTATTGTATTTTAAAGAGTCCTTGTCTGTATTATTAATTTCGATTCTTTTTATTCTATTAGCTGCCAATATGAATATGGATGAATTATTATTAATATACAATTGGAAGGCAGTTGCACTTTTTGCCATAGTTATATTACTCATACGTCCATTGGCGGTCTTTTTAAGTACTTATAAATCGTCTTTACAATTAAATGAAAAATTATTTATTAGTTGGGTAGGGCCAAGAGGTATTGTAGCAGCAGGTATTGCTTCTCTTTTCGGAACAAAATTAATGAAGCAAGGAGTTGCAGGAGCAGAATACATTACCCCATTGGTGTTTATGATTGTACTAGGTACCGTACTATTAAATGCCACTACTGCCCGTATGGTTGCAAAAGTCGTAGGTGTATTTTTAAAGAGTTCTGAAGCAATCGTTATTATAGGAGCATCCGATGCAGCAAGAGTTATTGGGAAATACTTAACCGATAATGGAAGAAGGGTAGTGTTATTAGATCAGAACAAAAGTTATATTGAACAAGCAAGGAACTTAGGAATTGAAGCTTTTGATATCGATATTTATAACAATACTATCGATGACGATACCGAATTAAACGATGTTGGCTATCTCATTGCCATGACAGGAAGTGATGAGGTAAACAAGTATGCGGTAAATCAGTTTTCGGAGATTTATGGTGAGAAAGGAAGTTATCGCCTTGCGACCTTAAAAGAAATAAAAGCCTCTAATAGTGAAAATGACGATATGTTGTTTACGCCAAAAGACGATTATATCAATTTGAACGAGAGTGCAAGAGATTATCCATACATAAATGAGGTCAAGATAAATTCCCAAGAAGATTTTACCAGCAAATTAGAAAAAATAGACCAAGAAATTAAATCGATTCCTTTATTTGTGAAAAGAGCCAATACTTTTGCAGTACTGCCAGAAATAGATACGGTAAATTTAAATGGAAAAGATACTTCTATTATTTATTTAGGTAAAAAAGTAGATTTTTCTAGTTAATTTTTTAGGTTTTGCAAAGTGTCGCTGCCAGAAGACATCTTTAAGCCGATCATTTCATTGTGGTATTAAATTGCACGAAATTTGGACTATTTGTACTTCTGTGATAACCAAGTAAAATGCGTTTCTAAGAAGCTACTACGAACCTATACATCTAACCCAAAGGTCTTCTTTAGTGTTTCGATAAGCGGGTTTTTCTCTTTAAGTTTTTCGTATTTCTCTTGTGGTGTGTAAGCGAATTTCTTTTCTACAGTTTCATTTACGTGTATCACGATACTAATGCCGTAATTATTTAGTTTTTCACGAAGAAAACGCAGTAATTTTGGTTTTCCTTTTTCCAATTGCGCTTTCATTAAATCGTTGGGTAGGGTAAATGCTACCGTATACGATTCTTGTAATTGTGGCGTATCGGAGGCAATAATAGCAGCCATACTTCGCTCTCCTAGCTCTTGTAGGGTGAAATAATACTTTTTCCACGTCTCTTTTAGCACCTCTTCTGTAAATGGTGTTCTCGGGTGGTTGTCGTAGTTTTCTTCCTCGTTCGTGCCTTTAAACTCTTTTTTCTTATGAATGCTTTTTAGGGAAAGTGCCGAGGCTCTTCGGGGTACATTTTTAAGAACAGGAGCTGCTGACGGTTTTAGTTTCTCCGGAGTCTTTTCGCTTACCTTTGGTACATTACTTTCTTTCGATAGTGCTTCTTTTACACGTTCTTTAGAAGTCTTTGGAGTTGTGCTTTTCGGCGATAATGCCGTGAAAAATGTGGCAGGAATTATGTAGTTACCGGATTTTTTTTTTGCTCCATCAAAAGTGATAGAGGCAATTTGCATTAAGGTAAGTTCTACCAATAAACGTTGGTTTTTACTGGCTCGATAATTTAGATCACATTCGTTAGCCTTGGCAATGGCATCCAATAAAAACGTTACAGGGGCTTTTATTGCTTGTGCCAAGTATTTCTTCTTAGTTGCGTCGCCAACTTCCAATAGTGCAATAGTAGCACTATCTTTGGCTACTAGTAAATCTCTAAAATGACTGGCCAAACCACTAATAAAATGGTGTCCTTCGAATCCTTTCGAAAGCACCTCGTTAAAAGCCATTAGTACTTCCGGAATTTTATTTTCAAGTAAAAGCGTTGTCATGTTAAAATACACGTCATAATCCAAAACATTTAAGTTTTGCGTTACCGCTTCTCGGGTTAGCGTAGTACCGGAAAAACTCACTACTCGGTCAAAAATAGAAAGCGCATCCCGCATAGCACCATCCGCTTTTTGCGCAATTATATGCAAAGCATCGTCTTCTGCAGTGATATTTTCTTTAGCACATATTATTTTTAAGTATTCTTTTGCATCTTTCACCCCGATGCGTTTGAAGTCGAAAATTTGACAACGCGATAAAATTGTTGGTATGATTTTATGTTTTTCGGTGGTAGCTAAAATAAAAATAGCATGCGCTGGTGGCTCTTCTAAGGTTTTTAAAAACGCGTTAAAGGCAGCCTGCGAAAGCATGTGCACCTCGTCAATAATATAGACCTTAAATTTTCCAGTTTGTGGTGGTATCCGAACCTGATCGGTTAGATTACGAATGTCGTCTACCGAATTATTTGAGGCCGCATCCAATTCAAAAATATTAAACGCAAAGTCATCATCGTGGTTGGTACTGTCTTCTTGGTTAATGCGCTTGGCTAAAATTCTGGCACAAGAAGTTTTTCCAACACCACGCGGTCCGGTAAATAATAATGCCTGAGCAAGGTGATTGTTTTTAATGGCGTTTTCTAAAGTATTGGTAATGGCTTGTTGCCCTACCACATCCTCGAAATTCTGAGGACGATACTTACGCGCTGATACTATAAAATGCTCCATTATTACAATCGTTTAACAAAACAAAAATAGAAAACCCCAACACAACAAACAAACAAATACAAAACAGATACTCGAAAGTTGTAAACAATCACAAATCTCCTATCGAGTACAATTGGTTACATCGAGCGTAGACGAGATATATTGCATTTGCATGTCAAATACCTATCTTTGTTTAAAGTATCACCAATGGATTTATTCACCCAATTTTCCGAAAACCCTTCCAATCTTTTGCCTAAAGATGGAACGGCTTTGTACTATGGTACTATATTTGGACGCGATACATCCGACACGTATTTTGAAACCCTTAAAAATACCATTGCATGGAAACACGACGAAGTACGCATGTTCGGGAAACACATCGTTACCAAAAGAAAAGTAGCCTGGTATGCCAGCAGTGCACTGTCGTATACCTATGCAAACCAAACCAAAACAGCCCTGCCGTTTACCGAAACATTAGTAGCATTAAAAAAGGAAGTAGAAGCCACCACAAAGGCAACGTATAATTCCTGTTTACTTAATTTATACCACAACGGTACAGAAGGGATGTCATGGCATACCGACAATGAAAAAGAATTACAACCAAATGGCGCAATAGCATCCCTTAGTTTTGGGGCCGAACGCAAATTTGCGTTTAAACACCGCGAGACCAAAGAGGTGGTTTCCTTAGTGTTGCAGCACGGTTCGTTATTGCTCATGAAAGACACCATACAACAACACTGGCTGCACCGCTTACCACCTACCAAAAAAGTACAACAACCACGAATAAACCTAACTTTTCGAACGATTGTAAGTTAGTTTTTGTTGTTTTTTTATTTCTTGATCAATTATAAAATAATTATTAGATGCATCGAATTATTAAATATGACCCTGTAGGGTTGGTTTGGTTATATTTATCTTTCTACTAAACAGCGTTTCAGTTTACAGTACGTGCATTATACATAGTAATAAAAAGAAGATAGAAATTATTTTTTAAGAGAGCTGTTCTAGTATTGCATCGTATACCTTGCAATAATAGTCGTGAAAACGTGGAAGTAAGACATTTTCTAGTGCAGCCGTTTTGGTAAGCGTATCTAGCGGAAACAATTGCAGCGCAGCTACCTCGGTTTCTTGGCGTTTAAGTTGCGTAACCGGAACGTTAAGTTCAGCAATGAATACGTGGTGAAATTCGTTGTCTTGGATGCCATTTGGATGTGCTACCATATGTTTCCGAACGCCAATTTTAGTTAGGTTTGTTTTGGTAAGCCTAAGGCCAATTTCTTCCTTGGTTTCTCGCATAGCAGCGTCTAGTATTACTTCTCCAGCGGCTACATGGCCAGCGACAGAAATATCCCACATCCCAGGGAATACCAATTTGGTGAGTGCTCTTTTTTGAAAAAGGATGTGCTTATTTTTAGTGTAGAGCCATATATGTACCGTAGGATGGAAGTATCCTTTGGCATGTGCTTCCGTTTTTAAACACGATTTCCCGGTATAGTTTCCTTGTGCATCAAGAATATCGATCCATTCTTCCATAAAGTGTACTTTTAAATTTTGCCGTCATCGTAAAAGTAACAACTTTTTGGGATGTAGCACGGTGTAATAGATGCAGTAAAGCTGCATGTGTTACTTGAAGTGTTATTGTAAAAAAAAAACAACAGTATTGCAGGTAAAATATACCACCTCTCAAAAGAGATTCTTGCAATACTGCTGTTTTTAAGTATTATTTAAAATACGAGAAATCTTCGCCGTCTTCTATTTTTAATAAACTTTCGTAAATCATTTTAATTACGTTTTCCACATCCTCTCGATGCACCATTTCTACGGTAGTGTGCATATAACGTAAAGGCAAGGAAATAAGGGCAGAGGCTACACCACCGTTACTGTATGCAAAAGCATCGGTGTCGGTTCCTGTTGCTCTTGAAAGTGCCGAGCGCTGGAAAGGAATCGCATTACTCTCTGCTGCTTCAATGATTAGATCGCGTAATTTTTGTTGCACTGCAGGCGCATAGGCTACTACAGGTCCTTTACCCATTTCTAAATGCCCCTCTTTTTTCTTGTCGATCATTGGAGTGGTTGTATCGTGTGTTACGTCGGTAACAATTGCTACATTTGGTTGTATAGTCTCCGTGATCATTTCCGCACCACGCAAGCCAATTTCCTCTTGTACAGAATTGGTAATGTACAATCCGAACGGAAGTTTTTTCTTGTTTTCGGAGAGTAATCGTGCTACCTCTGCAATCATAAAACCACCCATGCGGTTGTCTAGGGCTCTACAAACAAATTTGTTTTCGTTTAAGATGTGAAATTCATCCGGATAGGTAATTACACAACCTACGTGTACGCCGAGTTTTTCTACTTCTTCTTTGGTACTACAACCACAGTCGATAAAAATATTATCAGGCTTGGGTGCTTCTTCTTTTGCTCGGTTACGGGTGTGAATCGCCGGCCATCCAAATACACCTTTTACAATGCCATTTTTGGTATGAATGTTCACTACTTTACTCGGTGCGATTTGGTGGTCGCTTCCGCCATTTCGTATAACGTAAATTAAGCCGTTATCGGAAATGTAGTTTACGTACCATGAAATTTCATCGGCATGTCCTTCAATAACTACTTTGTATTTGGCATCGGGGTTAATAACGCCCACAGCACTTCCGTAGGTATCGGTGATAAAAGTATCTACATATGGTTTTAGATAGTCCATCCATATTTTTTGTCCCTCCCACTCATAGCCCGTAGGCGCTGCATTATTGAGGTACTTTTCTAAAAACTCTAATGATTTTTTATTTAATATTGTTGCCATATCTCTTTTACAAGGTATTACATAGTTTATAATTACGGAGTAAGGCTACTAACTCCAAAAATTTCGTTTTTTGTCTAGTTCTTCTTGTTCTTTTAGTTGTTCCGGAGTAAGTACTTTTAAGAACGAAGGATGCTGCTCGATGGCATATTCAATTTTCTCCACAATTTCATCGATACTTTCGTTGTCGTAATCAACCTCTAAGGGCTCTTTAATAATCATAGATTGTAAAACATTTCGTTTTTTAATCTGTAACCCTTTTTTGTCAAAAGAACGTCTAAATCCATCAATTACAATAGGAACTACGGTAGGTTTAAAGGATTTAATAATGTGCGCTGTACCTCTTCGAATAGGCTTGAATGCGGTAGTTGTTCCCTGCGGAAAAGTCACTACCCAACCGTCTTCCAAGGCAGTTCCAATATTAGAAATATCCGATAATTTTACTTGCCTGTTTACTTCTTTTCCATTGCTTCTCCAGGTTCTATCAATAGAGACAGACCCTGTGTAGGCAAAAATCTTCGGTAAGATTCCGGAACGCATGGTTTCTCCAGCAGCAACATAATACACGTTTAATTTAGGGTTCCAGATATATCCAATGTTTTTTAAGTTATCATCACGTCCTTTTAATGCCGCGTTAAAACGTGAAACATCGCTGCCACATCGGCAAAGTAAGTTTGGTGGTTTGAAATAAACAATACATTATTGTCTGGTAAGTTTCGGAGTATTTCTGAACCCTCAATTTGCAAATCGTTGAAGCGGTGGTATCGACCATGAGATATAACTCCTAAGATGCGTATAAGCCATTTCTTTATCCATAGAATGTGTCCGAAAGGATTTCTTTTAAATAAGGGCATATGGTTTTTAGTTTTATAAGCAAAGGCAAAATTACAAAAGAAAAAGTACTTTGCCTTATTTAATCAAATCTTTAATTTCAGAAAGCATCATGGCTGTTGCTCCCCAAACGGTGTAATCGTTTAGTTTAAAGCACGGTACCTCTATGTTTTTCATATACGAAGTATGCATAGGTACTTCCGTTAGGTTTGCGTCATTTAGCAGATCTTCTAAAGAAACTTCAATAATCGAGGCAACCTCCTTATTTGGTACAAATTGCAAAGGGGTAGTAGAGTATCCTAAAAAGGGAGCAACTAAAAAGTTACTTGGTGGGATATAGGTGTCGCTCAATTGTCGTATTAAAGTTATGTTTTTTGGAGAAATTCCTACTTCCTCGTCAGTTTCGCGCAGTGCTGTTTGTTCAATATTTTTATCTTTTACATCTACCTTGCCGCCAGGAAAACTAATTTGTGCCGAATGCGTTCCATGGTAACTCGCTCTTTCAGTAAGTAAAAATTTAGTATTGTGATTTACGTCCGGGTAAAACAATGCTAATACTGCTGCTTTTCGTGGTGTTTTACTTTGAATCACAGCCTCTGAATATTGCTTGCGTAGGGCAGGGGCCAATTTAAATTGTGAGGCTAAACCTCCTAAAGGTTTAGTCTGAAATTTTTTTATTTGGGTTACAAAATCAGAAAAATGCATCGTAGTTCTTTATATCAAACAAACATATTATATTCGTAAGCAAATAACAATTTTTCACTTGTTGATTTTTGTAAACTATTTAAATTTTTAATAAACCATGAAGAATGCCTCAAAATATGGAAAACTAGTCATTGGTTTAGGTCTTGATGCGCTAGGATATCTTTCTTTTATTATTCCAGGAATAGGAGAGTTTACAGATGTAGCTTGGGCACCTCTTTCTGCCTACCTTATGACACAAATGTACCAAGGAAACAAAGGTAAAATTGCAGCAGTATTTTCCTTTATTGAAGAGGCATTACCAGGCTTAGATGTGGTTCCTACTTTTACGATGATGTGGTTGTATACCTATGTATTTTCCTCAAAAAAGGATACTAAAAACACCTCTGTATCGAGAAAAAAAAGGCATAAGCCTTTAAGCTATGCCCTATATCTTGCGAAATTGCGATTTATTTTTTCATGCTTAAGAAAGAAAATTGGTACTGAACACCAAAATTTACAAAATGCGTACTTAAACTACCACCTTTTGCTTTAACATATCCTAAACCACCCCTTACATTTAAATTGTCGGCTAATTTTACCATAAGACCAGTGCTCGGTTTTACGATAAGTCCTTCACCAGTGCTTATTCCACCTCCACCAGCTGCTCCACCAAGTACCTGACCAAATACTGCTACGCGGTTGTTTAAGAAGTATGGCGATTCGATACCAAGCCCAACAATTCCCTCTGCATAGGCTCCAGCATTTCCAAAATTGGCAAATGAGGCTTCTCCAGCACCATAAAGGTATTTATTGAAAAAGAAATTGATTTGTAAAGAGATTTGTTGCATGTTTTGCGTAAATCCACCGTCGCGTTGCGCATCCATGTAAAGCTCTTGCTTTAGTATGGCTTGCAATCCTTTAAATTTTCCGTTCGTAAACCTATATTTTTCTGAAGACGTACCATCTTTATCTACGTAATACTTTAATCCTATACCATAAGTGGAAGCCCTGAAATGGCTGTCTGGGCTCATTAGAAATCCGGTATTTACACTAGCATACACATTTTCAAATAATTTTTGCTCTAAAGATACATCAGGGTATAGTAAAAAACCGCCTTTGGTATCTGCGCCGCCGCCGCCGCCAGCACCGGCTCCAAACTTAGCTAGTATATTCGTTCTATTTTTATTCATGGATAAATGATACCCTCCACCGAGAAGAATATCCATGTATCCTGCTTTAATTCCCATATAGGCACCGTCTGCTTTTACAAAAAAGAAAAACGAATCTGTTAGGTAAGAGTTAAATTCAAAACCTGCTAAACGTATAGTTCGGTCTTTATAATTTCCTCTTGTTACTTTTAGGTTGTTTAGGTGAACCAGCAAAGACATCCGAGAACTTGGTTGCTTCCATTCTGAAGATTCTAAAAGGTCTAAGGAAAACTCACGTTCTCGCTCTTGAAATTTTGCACTGTAAAACAACAAAGGTATCTGCACTGCTACATTAAATTGATGACTTTTTATCAGGCCATCATCGAAAAAGTTAACATAACTATATCCTGCAGTAGCCGAAAAGTAGGTGAAGTCATAGCCTAAATTGGCATGCGGCAGAATAAAAGCACCGCCGCCGTCAGGGGCACTGGCGCCACCGCCTCCGCCAAAGTGAAAACCGGTGTCTATAAATAATTTTTCGGTAATATTCCATTGTGCCCCAGCATTTACACCAAGAGTAAAAAAGCCTCCACGGATGCCTCCAATGGCACCATAAAAACCAACGCCAGCGTAGCCCCACGAATTAAACTTTACATTGTAATGTAAACCAGTGAAATCCATGTTTGGTTCTTCGTCAGGCATACTAATAGAAAGAAAGTCTATTTGGCCAAAGCCTTTGGTGTAATGTTTTGAGGGTATTTCTTGTTGGCTGTATAAAAAAGGAACACTCCATGTAAAAATTACGAAGAGTGTTCTTTTTATGATATTTTGTATCATAAACGGTATCGTTAATTGAAAATATTGCTAGTACCTAATCTATTCGTGTATTTTAAGACGTTTACCATCTCTGTATGAAGCGACAAAAGCATCGTCAAAACCAAGTGTTCGCAATTCTTTTTGTAGTGCTTTAGCCTCATTTAAGGATGCAAATAAGCCAATAGAGTACTTAAAATAACCATCGCTCTCTGCATAAATACCAGGAATCATTCTCTTAGAAAGCATTGGGTACTTATTTTTAGAAAAACTACCAATCTGCACAGAGTACACTACCTTGCCTTTATTGCCACTATTTAATTTCCCTGTGGCCTTTCCTATTGTGGCTCCATTTAAAGCACTGGAAGAACGAAAACTTTTGTTCATTTTCTTTAAGCTATCTACCACTCTTCTTTCCTCTTTCGCTCTTATAGCGGTAACATTGAGATTTGCATTGTCATTGTTTCCTTTGCCGTTTAGAGTACCATTATACAAAAGATATGCAATTACACAGGCCAAAACTAAAAATATAAGCAATAGAACAGTAGTAGTTCTTGCTTTTTCTTTTTGGTGTTTCATTTCTTCATTTAGCGCATTAAATTCCCTTTCCGCTTTGTTACTTTTATTCAATGCATTTTCCAGGTCTTCTTGCATCGATTGGTATTTTGCTTCTTCAATAAATGGCATGTATGTTGGTTTTAAGTTGGTTTATGGCTACTAAAATACAAATCTTTTTTAATTATCGTTTTTTTACAGAAATAATTACCCCTTTTGATGCGGGAGTATTGCTTATTCTGGCTTTACTTTTTATGGGAACTAGTACATTGGCCTCCGGAAAGTAGGTGGCAGTGCATTGTTTTGGAATATTGTAAGGAATTGCTAAAAAATTATAGGCTATGCGCTCCTCTCCTTCAAAATGACTAGTAATATCTACAGGATCTAACTTTTTCAGATTTAAATTTTTCATGTCTTCAGGGTTCATAAAAATAACCCTTCTTTCATTTAATACGCCACGATATCTATCGTCTAAGCCATAAATAGTTGTATTGTATTGGTCGTGGGTTCGTATCGTCATCATCATAAATTCGTTTGTTCGCAAGCTAATGTCTGAGGGGCTGTTTTTGGTAAAATTAGCTTTTCCTGTGGCGGTTGGTGAGTAGTCATTGTTTCGAGCGTTGTTGGGTAAATAAAACCCACCTTTGTTTCGAACTCTTTCATTGTAGTTTGTAAATCCCGGAATCGTTGCTTCAATTTTATCGCGAATTAAATCGTAGTTGCTAATTAATTCGTTCCATTTCACTTTTGAATTAACTAGCGTCGCAGTGGCTAATCCTGCAACTATCGCTGGCTCACTTCGTAAAAATTCCGAGGCTGGAGCTAAATTTCCTCGTGACATATGCACTACACCCATCGAATTTTCCACCGTCACAAACTGCGATCCGCTCTGTTGCAGATCGGTTTCGGATCTTCCTAAACAAGGTAGAATAAGCGCGGTTTTTCCATGTATTAAATGACTTCTGTTTAGTTTAGTAGACACATGTACCGTAAGGTCACAATTACGAAGTGCCTCTGCGGTATATTCTGTATCGGGCGTTGCTGAAATAAAATTACCTCCCATGCCGAAAAATATTTTCGCTTTTTTCTCATTCATGGCTGTAATCGCCTCTACCACATCAAATCCATGTTCTTTCGGAGCAGAAAAGTTAAATTCTTTTTCCAAGGCTGTTAAAAAGGACGCTTTGGGCTTTTCCCATATTCCCATTGTGCGATCCCCTTGTACATTAGAATGTCCTCGAACAGGGCAAGTTCCCGCCCCTGGTTTTCCTATACTACCTTTTAGTAATAATAAGTTTACAACCTCGCGAACGTTGTCTACACCATTTTTATGTTGGGTAAGTCCCATGGCCCAACAAATGATGATTTTTTTACTTGTATTGATAAGCTGGACTGCTTTTTTAATTTCCTCTAAGGGTAGGCCTGTCTGGGGGAGTAATTCTTCTATGGAGAAGGTATCCAAATCCTCTAAAAAATCTTCAATTCCATGAGTCTTTTCTGCAATAAAGGCAGTATCAAACACCGTATTAGGATGTTTTTCTTCTTCTTCCTTCATTAATTTCATGATGATTTTTAACAAAGCTACATCTCCATTAATTTTTATTTGAAGAAATAAATCGGTTAAGTCTTGTCCTTTGCCAAGCCATTTCAATGGATTTTGTGGATGTATGTAGTTCATTAAACCTACTTCCGGCAGCGGATTTACAGAAATTATTTTACCGCCATTTTTTTTGGTTTCTCCCAGTGCTGTTAGCATTCTTGGGTGATTGGTACCGGGGTTTTGTCCTATAACAATTACCAAATCTGCATGGTTAAAATCGTCTAAGGTAACCGATCCTTTACCAATACCGACGGTTTCTGACAAGCCAGCTCCACTACTTTCGTGACACATGTTTGAGCAATCTGGTAGGTTATTGGTACCAAACTGACGCACAAAAAGCTGGTACAAATATGCAGCTTCATTGCTTGTTCTTCCCGAAGTATAAAATATTGCTTCGTTTGGTGTTTTGAGTTCGTTTAGTTGCTCTCCTATGTATGTAAATGCAGCTTCCCAGCCAATTTCCTCGTAATGGGTTCCATTTTCTTTTAAAATCATCGGATGGGTTATTCTACCGCTTTTACCAATTTCATAATCCGACCAGGTTGCCATTTCTGCAACAGAATGTGTTGCGAAAAACATAGGGCTAACTTTATTTTTGGTAGCTTCTTCCGCAACTGCTTTTGCACCATTTTCACAGTACTCCGCCAGAAAGGCTCTTTTTTCATCAGGATCGGGCCATGCACAGCCAGGGCAATCAAAACCATTGGTTTGGTTTAGGTTTTTCAAAAGTTTAATTCCTTTCACAACTCCGGCCTCCGAGAATACGTGGTCTAAAGCAGATCGCACTGCTTTAGATCCTACCGCGCTATTTGGGATTGCCTCGGTTTTAATGCCCGTTAATTTTTCAGGTGGCTGTGCCGTGGTCTTTTTCGAACTCATAAAGTAATATATTGTGGGTTAGCATATATCGTTAAACGATTATTTCTGTGAAACCCTATCAAACAAATGCCAAATTCTTTTGCGAAATCTACAGCTAATGAGGAACAAGCTGAAACAGCGATTATTATTGGTATTTTTGCAAAAAAGGCTTTGGAAACGATTTCATAAGAAACCCGTCCGCTAACTAGCATTAGTTTTGCAGAGTTGAGTTGGTTCTTGTTTAGTAATTCCCCAATACATTTATCTACTGCATTGTGTCTTCCAATGTCTTCCTTACAGGTTAGTAAATTTTCTTGACGGTCAAAAATTGCACAGGCATGGCTTCCTCCTGACACTTTAAATAGATTTTGTTTACCGAACATTTTTGCAGACATTTTTTCGATAGCTTGTATACTAATTTGCATACTACTGATAATTGGCGTTCCAGACGCTTCTATATCTTGTAATTCCTTTTTACCACAAATACCACATGAAGAAACAGAGAGCAATGTTCTCTTGTTTAGGTATCCTTTCCCTATGTCTTCTTTTGGAATGCTAACATTTAGTATCGAATGGTAATTACTTTTAGTAGTAAAGATAGCAGTGACTAATGCTGGTTTTCCACGATAAATATCTTCAGCATACAACAATCCTCTTACAAGATCTGCATCATCTCCCGGTGTCCGCATTACAACCGTGTACGAGGTATCGTTTATATTTATTTGTAAGGGCGCTTCTACGACTAATGCGTCGTTTGTTTTGGAAGTTTCCTTTTCTAAATACTTTAGCGATTCGTATGCTCTTGCTTGTTCCATTATACACAAAGGTAACTAATAAAAAACATAAAAAATGAATAGGGATGCAACTAAAAAATTTAACTTTACAATTTTAAAAGTTAAAACACTGGTTTGCTTTACATGAAAAATATCGCATTTTTTTTATGTCTTTTATACAGCGTTATTGGTTTATCTCAAATAAAAGATACCATGCCTACTTTAGAAGATGAATACTTTTTAGTGAAGGACAATGATTCACTTATGATTGCGCTGAACGAGGTGGTCTTATTGCCAAAGCACAAGTTTGCTTCTAGAGTTGATGCACGCTATTACTTTTGGTTTAAAAAGAAAGTTTTTAAAGCATACCCGTATGCCTTGTTAGCCTCTAAAAGACTCGATAGCCTGAATGTGCGTCTTGATAAAATTAGTTCTAAATCCAAAAAGAGAAAATACGTTAAAAAAGTACAAAAGTACCTAGAAGAAGAACTTACAGGACAATTAAAAAAGTTAACGAGAACTGAGGGGAGGTTATTGCTAAAATTGATACACAGACAAACAGGAAAAACTGCTTTTCAAAATATCAAAGAGTTGCGAAGTGGTTGGAAAGCTTTTTGGTATAACTCGTCTGCTAACGTATTTAAGCTTTCTTTAAAATCAGAATATGATCCAGCAAATGTAAATGAAGATTATTTAACAGAGGATGTTTTACAGCGCGCCTTTATGGACGAAACTTTAGAGTATCAAAAATCTAAATTACAATTTGATCATCTTGCTATTTTGTACAATCGAAAAGGAGAAGTCAACGTAGAGGAGTACAAATCGATGTTTGCCAAACAGCGGAAGAAACAGGCTCGAAAAAAGCGTCGTAAGCAGAAGAATGGAAAGTAGTTTTACAGATGTGGTGAGGTGGTTTATAGTTTTAGTACAGGGTAACTATTTGATTCAAAAAAGTTTATCATTTTTAATAAAAATAATTGTAAAAAGAGCATTGTTAAGCGGAAAAAAGGTTCTATGTTTGCACCCGCTAACGGGAAAACGGGTTTGTTTTTTTAGGGTAGTGAAGTTCATTAACAGTG
>NZ_MQVY01000001.1:38891-991482 GCF_002954385.1 Tenacibaculum sp. SG-28 | reverse complement strand
TTATGTCATACTTTAGATAATATTGCTTATTTTTCCGATATGGTTATTTAGCTTGGAAATTTTTATAAAAATAATCGAAGACATCATATTTAATTCTATGACAACTTTGTTGTAATAGTTATAGAGAAGCTGAACATTCATTAGTTGTGGTTTTGATAGTTGGATAAATAGATAGTGCTTCTGTATATGGTTTAAAGAAAATTAGTTATATTTAAAAATCAGATTGATACAATTAAAACTGGTTACTACATTAATCGTCTTTTAGATAAGTAGCATCAAAATAATACAACCTACTTTAAAAGTAATCACACTTGGAATCGTAACTAATTTTATTTCTTTTATTAATAGTAATGTAATGTATTCGCTATTTAGCAATATCGCGTTAAATATTACTATCTTTCTAATTAAAATTAAAACAATGCTATGAAAATAATAATTTGTCTATTGATATGTTTTTATTCAATTAATATATCCTTTTCACAACCTCATATAAGAGGAACAGTAACTTTAGATATGGAAAAAGGATATATTCATTGTGAATTTAGAGTATCTAACCTTCCTGAATTAACGAATTATAAAATATTACTTAATCATGGAATGAATATAAAATACTTTAGAAATAAGAAAGGCCAACTTATTCCCTATAATGGATACTATGCTGGAAAAATGAACGGTGAGGGTTTAGAGTATTACTTTGTGAATAATCAAAATGTAAAAATTAACTTAGAATCAACTTTTGAAATAGAATATTCAGGTGCATTCCCCGTATATAAAAAAGATTTAAATGGGTTTGATTTTAAGGGCTACATTGCGGTTAACGAAAATACATTGAGAGCAACGGAACAATCAAAATGGTATCCAATTTTGTATGATGAAGATACCGATAGACGTATTGATAATTATACTTATGACATTACAGTTAATACTAAAACTTCAAAAAGTGTTTTTATAAATGGTAATCCACCTAAAAAGGGCATTAGTTCAGTTTTTAAATCATCAAAGGCTTTCCCTTTGTTTTTATTTGCAGGAGACTATAATTTTGTGAAGGTAAAAGGGAATTATTTAATCAATACAGATGTTACAGAAGATGTTTCGAAAAAAATATTTGAGAATATAGATTCTATAAAATTATATTATAAAAACTTATTGGGAACAGATTTTAAAGATGAAATTTATATAATTAATCATAAAGCTGTTAAAGATTTAAAAAATGGTAGTTGGGGCTTTAATACCTATCCTGCCTTTGGATTTTCAAATCTAAATTTTAGTAAATTACTAACAAAAGAGAATAAATTCAAAGAAAATCGATATAAGTTTTTCGCACACGAGTTAGCACATAATTATTTCGGAAATAATGTTAATTCCGGAAAACTATCCTGGTTCTGGCTTGAAGGAACGGCTGAATATCTTTCGCTTGTTGCTTTAGAAGATTATACCAATAAAAAAAATGTTGATGGGTATTATGCATATTATTGCAAATCAATAAAAAAGAAAAAATTTATTCCGTTAAATGATATTAAAAACAAAAAACAAATTAATTCTGATTACCGATATATACTTGGTCCATTAATATTTAAATCATTTGAAATATCATTTGGTAGAAAAATTACTATTAACACTTTAAAAACCTTATTAGAGTTATCAAAAAAACAGACATTGGATATTAAAATTTGGGAAAAATCTGCAATAAAAAATGGGGTTTCAAGGGAATCATTTAAAACTTTTAAAAAAGACTTTCTATCAAGCAATATGTTTAAAGAAAACAATATTAATCTTATAAGAAAGACCATTACAAAAACAACATATTAAAAATAGTTACTTTGCACAAAATATATAGGCTTAGTATATATTTCCCTTTTCCTTTAAATTTTGCTTATTTGATCAGCGTACTAAAAACAATATAAAAATTTGTGAATTAATCGGAAATTTTAATAAAATTTGTAGACTATCTTTTATGTATTTACCGTTATAGAAAATTTCTTGTGTACATATTATAATTAACTATGTCTGTTCATTATTCAATTAATACTTTGGTTGTATGAAACAAGTCTTAGAGCAACTATTTTCTTCATATGGGGAATTATCGAAAAGTGATATTACCAATGGGTTAGACTTTTTTACGCCAAAGTTATACAAAAAAGGAGATTTTTTGATAAAGGCGCAAAACACGTGTAATTGGATAGGTTTTGTAAGTTCTGGAATTGTTAGGAACTTCTATATCTCGAGCAAAGGGGAAGAAGTCACGTATTGCATTACATTTCCCAATACATTCATAACGGCATATTCATCCTTTATCTCTGGTAAAAAGACCTTTGAGAATATTCACGCTATTACAGATGTAGAAATGTTGGTTATTGATAAAACGCAATTTTCCGAACTTACTAAAGAAAGTACTAATTGGCTCAAATTTGCAAATCATTTTGCAGAACAATCCTATTTACTAATGGAAAATCGATTATTAGCCCTGCAAATGGAGTCTGCTGAGAAACGTTATTCCGATTTACTAACTACAAACCCTGAGTTTCTCCAAAACGTTCCGTTAAAGTACCTCGCATCTTATCTAGGGATTACACAAAGGCATCTAAGCCGTCTCAGAGGAGCTATTTAATAATAGGACATTTGTCTTGTATTTACTATTAAAATGTCTATAATTTCGTAGGAAAAATGGACATAAAATGAAATTTAAAAAAGTCTTAATCATCAATGGGCATCCCGATCCGGATAGCTTTAATTCGTGTCTCACTGCGGCTTATCAAAAAGGAGTATCTACAACGACAGCTGAAGTAGCACTAATCACTATAAGAGATTTGGAATTTAATCCAAATTTGGGGTTTGGGTATCGCAAACGAACAAAACTGGAACCAGATTTACTCTCAAGTATAGAAAAAATCAAAGAGGCAGATCATATTGTTTGGGTATTTCCTATGTGGTGGTATGGCTATCCTGCACTTATGAAAGGGTTTATCGATAGAACTTTTCTTCCTGGGATTACCTTTGCCTATGAAAAGGGAAAGACTATGCCCAAAAAACTATTAAAAGGAAAAACAGGAAGAATAATAGTTACCGCTGATACTCCAAAGTGGTATAACAGTCTTTTTATGAAAAGTCCTGCAATCCATCAATTAAAAAAAGGCACACTTCAATTTTGTGGTGTGCATCCCGTTAAGGTAAGCTATATAGCACCAATTAAAAATTCGTCTATTGCATTCCGAAATTCGTGGTTGTCAAAGATTGAAAAACTAGGTAAGAAGGTTAAATAAACTAACGATTTTCGATTTGTATCCTTTAACCATAGGTAAAATTGAAAACCAATTGTTTCAATATGATGCTAAATTTTACTTTGTAAAATTAGAATAAAAGTCTTCACTTTAGTGAAGACTTTTATTTATTTAAACCGTAGGAATTTATTATTGTGGTAATTTGAAATCTATATTTTTTTATTTGTTAGGCTTAGTGTGGAAGCATTTGGCATTATCATTTACTAAACGAGGAATAGTCTATATTCGGAAATATAGGAATTAAACCCTCTTTACCTCCAACACAAAGTGCCGTAACTTTTTCCGCGATTTTACTTTCATCTCCCTTAAATCTCCAATCGAGATATTTTTGATAATGCGCATAAGATGCCCAATCTCCATATATGTAATACGTATAGCTTTTTTCATTAAAGAATGCCTCTAAAGAGAGATTCCCGTCATAATTTCTGGTGGTTTGCAGTCCATCTGGTGAATTAAGTAGTTTTTCCATAGCCTGTTTTTTACCTGGTTTTACCTCTAGTGTAACTAAAACTGGATGTTTTGGTCCTACGGATTGCATCATGCCACCGTAATCAAAAAAGTCACCTTGAGCGATTATTTTTCCTTTAGCATCAAAATTAAAATACCAATATCCGTGTAAGTTAAGGACTTTACCTGTGCTTGAATTTTTACCGGTCCAGGTACCATAAGTTCTTACACTTCCATCCGGTTTTAGAGATACTGTATCTACGCCAGGAAGCCAAGTTGACGCTTTGTATTTTATATCCTCAAAGTTATCCTGATATCCTTTTAACATTTTCATGTAGCCATCGTATCCTATTGGTTCTGAAGAACCGTACATCGGTGTGTAAACCTTAATATCTTTACTAATCAAAGCGAGTTGTTCTTCAAGCTTTTCCTCTTCGTGAAGTTGGAATAATTTTTTAGCAGTAGCTAAATTTTTTTCGTAATTAGGATTACTATTACAGGAAAATAGAAACACCCCAACCAATAATAAAATTAATTGTCTCATAATAAGTTAATGTTTAATAATCAATAATTTACAAAAAACAAATATTTTTCAATTACAGCTTTATATCAAAATAACTTTACTGTAGATAAATAGCACTTACAGACACTTTTTCGTATGAAATTTTCTGAAATAAACGGTGTTATAATTGAGAAAAGTCACTGTGATTATTTTTACTATTGACTTTGGTATATTACCAATTAATTTAAAATTTATATGCCCTACAATATTTTGCGACAACTTTTCTGAGCCATTCTAACATGCTCATAAAAAAAACTCAAAAATGCATTAAAAATATCTTTGTTAGACCCTAAACTACAATTTAAGTGGTTGGCAATTTTAATTTGTTTTATTTTTGTAAATATTAGTTACGAGTATTAAAAATAGTATTCATACAAAACAAAATTTTATTTTGAACAAGCAGGCATATAAAATACACATTATAGGAGGTGGCGTTAGTGGTCTAATTGCAGCACAAGTACTTGAAGAGAACGGATATACTAGTACGATTATTGAAGCAACAGATCGGGTAGGAGGTAGAGTGAAAACAGATATGGTGGATAATTACCCTTTAGATCACGGATTTCAGGTGTTATTAACTGCTTACCCTTCAGCGAGAAAATATCTTGATTTTACTGCTTTAGACTTACAATATTTTTTACCAGGGGCCGCTATCTTCAAAAATAAAAAGCAAGTAGTTATAGGAGATCCTCTTCGAAATATATCCTTGTTATTTCCTACCATACTTTCCGGTATAGGAAACTTTTCAGACAAGGTAAAAATCTTGCAATTAAATGCAAAACTGAAAACAAAGTCGATTTCTAATATATTTTTGTCGAAAGAACAAACCACCCTTTCTTATTTAAAAGATAAAGGTTTTTCAAGTGGGATTATTAATGACTTTTTCATTCCATTTTTTAGTGGTATTTTTCTTGAAAAAGAGCTACAAACTTCAAGTCGAATGTTTGAATTTGTATACAAGATGTTCGGTGAGGGCTTTGCCAGTGTTCCTAAAACGGGTATGGAGGCTATTCCGAAACAACTAAAGCAAAAATTAAGTACAACAAATTTTGAATTTAATGCGAAAGTTAAGGAGGTAAAGGAACAGGAAATCATACTAGAGGACGGAACTATACGAAAAAGTGATTTTACTATTGTAGCCACAGCTCCAAATACATTATTGCAAACGCATACAAAAAAACCGGTGTCTTGGAAATCTTGTACTACTTTATATTTTGAAACTGAAGAAAGAACGATTTCAAAAAATATGATTGGTCTTATTTCAGATTCAGGTACTTTGGTGAATACTATTGTATACGTTAATCCATCTTCAAAAATCTCATCCGGTAAAGAATTGCTGTCTGTTACCGTTGTAGACAATCAAGGAATAGTAGGGGATAAATTGGTGCAAAAGGTAACGCAAGAGTTAGCAACCTATTGTTCTTTAAAGCAACTGAAATTTGTAAAGCAATACGAAATTCCAAGAGCCCTTCCGCATTTGCCAACTGTAGCTTATGAAAAAGAGGTAAAGAAGGTAAAGTTTTCAGAACGTTTATTTTTGGCTGGAGATACTATGCTAAACGGTTCGTTAAATGCGGCGATGATTTCAGGAGAAACAGCGGCGCATGGAGTTATCCAAACAATTGAAGCATTACAGCTAACTAATTAAAAATTTAAACCATGTAGGGTATTCGAGGATAAAATGCGAATAGCGTAAAAGACTAGATAATCATTAGTTTCGTCATAGAATTTTATAAAATTTCTGCTGATTTTGTATTCCAGATTATTTAGAGTTAAGTTGCTAACTTTTTAATAGCTTAACAACTTAACTATTTTGTACAGTATAGTAATTCTTATTACATTTAAAATATTATTCTAAGATTAAGCGTATTTTACATGCAAGTTTAAAAATTTTATATTCCGAGTAAAGAAACTTATGGCCATAGAAAAAATACCTGAAATTTATTTTTCTGATACGAGAGAAAAGCCCGACGTTTTTGTGCATGATTTTAAAATGACAAGTGATGTTTTAAACAGTAAAGTTGTTCTGAGTATGCACATGTTTAGTTTCTTGCAAGTTGGGAAAAAGCAAGTGCATTTTGAGGGAACAGCTGTAGAGGTAAACAAAGACCAATCTTTGGTATTAAAAAAAGGTAATTGGCTTTGGACGGAGTTGTTAGATACGGAAGCAATATATTTTTGTAAACTTCTCTTTTTTTCAGAGAAAATATTGCACGAATTTCTTCAAAAACATTCCTTAAAGCGATCTGTGATGCAACGAGAAGCAGCTTATTTTACCATACAAAATGACGCATATATTGCCTCCTATTTAAATTCTTTAGCAAGCATTAACGAAGCACATTCTGTTTTTAGAGAGAATTTATTAGTGGTAAAATTCGAAGAGTTATTGCTATATCTATTACAAAAATACGGAGACAAATTTGAATTATATTTACATTCTTTAGTCATAAAAGAACCTTCGTCTTTTGAGAAAATAGTATGGAGCAAAGTACACTCCAATCTCAAATTAGAGGAAATAGCTTTCTTGTGTAACATGAGCTTATCTACCTTTAAACGACATTTTCATAAGCAGTTTGCATGTTCTCCAGGAAGATGGTTGCAAGAGAAACGATTGCATAAAGCCAAGGAAATTCTCGAGGAAGGCTTATTAAAACCCTCTGATATTTACTTAGATTTTGGCTACAATAATCTCTCTAACTTTAGTACGGCCTTTAAAAATAAATTTGGTTTTAGTCCTAATAATGTTACTAAAAAAAGCCTATAATTGACCTTTTTTCATAAGTCAATGAGCCATTTTGGTAATTAATTCCATTGTAAAGTGTTTTAATTTTGTAAAGAAATTAATAACCAAGTATACTAATTATAAGTATGAATATTACATTAGCCCAAGCAGAACAAGCTATTCGTGTAGCCAAAGAAAAGTCTGTGGAAATAAATACAAAAATGAATATTGCAATAGTGGATGCTGGAGCCAATTTAGTCGCTTTTTCTAGAATGGATGGTGCATGGTTAGGCTCTTTAGATATTGCTATTAAAAAGGCTAAAACAGCTCGTTATTTTGATATGAATACCGGAATTATAGGCGAATTAGCACAACCCGGACAACCATTATACAATATCGAACATTCTAATGATGGATTAATTTCATTTCCAGGCGGAATACCTATTATAAATGACGAAGGTTCCATAATTGGTGCAATAGGCATTAGTGGAAGTTCTGTTGAAAACGATCATATCGTTGCTGAAGCGGGGGCATTAGCAATCTAACAATAGACATTAAGTCAACTAGAGGATAATTAATTTTAATTATCCTCTTTTTTTTTGAAAATATTGGTCTTGTAAACCAAAGATTACTTCTTTATAACTGCACTGATTCTAGGTCTATTTTTGCTACGTCTCATAATTATTGTAACTTAACTTTCGATTAGTTTTAACTATTTAATTGAAAAGATTACAGACCTACCATGGATACATTTTTGGTACTAAAAATTGAAAATAAATGACAGATTCAATATTTAGAAAGGATGGAACTGCACAAGGAGTTGCAAAACAAAGAATGATAGAGTCGCTTGCAAAAGAGAGAAAACGCGTTATATTCGATCCTTATGCAGAAAAGTTTGTACTGGGGTCTTCAGTAATTAAAGTAATGGGGCATCGCTTTTGTGTTTGGTTAACTAAAAAACTGTCTCCAGGCTTTCACGAGCACCTTATAGCTCGTACCCGTTTTATTGATGACCTTGTTGAAAAAACAACAGCTAAAGGAGCGATACAATACGTTATTCTTGGTGCTGGTTATGATACGCGAGCCCATCGTTTAAAACTTCCTCCGAACATAGAAATATTTGAAGTAGATCAGCCAGAGGTACAACGTCAAAAACAAGCAAAACTTCCAGAAAATATTCGCAATGCTGAAAAGGTTACTTATGTAGGAGTTGACTTTAATAAACAAACATTAAAAGAACAACTTCTAGGAGCAGGTTTTGATGTTACTAAAGAAACAATTTTTACTTTAGAGGGGGTGTCACAGTATATACCTAAAAGTGCTATTGCCAAAACATTACAGGAAGTTATAGAACTTTCTAAAAATGTTTCCGTTACTTTTTTTATCTCCTATGTAGATATTGTACTACGACAAAATCCGAAAGCTTGTTTTGGCGAAGGCTACGTTAATCCTGTTAAAAAAGCAGCATTGATTCAAGATTTAGCCGCTAAAGTAGGAGAACCGTGGATCTCTTTGTTTACCGCAAAAGAAGTGAAAGATTTATTCGGAAAATATGGGTTTTCAGTAACCGAGAATAAAACACTAGCAGATTTAAATGCCGAATATTTTACTCCTGTTGGAAGAACTATTCCTGAACGTGAAATTTTTAAGTTAGAACATTTTGTAGTGGCAAAGCGTTTTGTAAATAATGTATAAATTATCGAAGTTTTGAATGTATTTGATTCTCATTTTCACATTATAAACCCGAATTATCCTTTAGTTCCTAATAATGGTTATTTACCACCTGTTTTTACTGTTCAAAACTATCGAGAAAAAGTACAAGAATTTGGTGTTACTGGAGGAGTAATTGTTTCTGGTTCCTTTCAACAATTTGAGCAACAATATTTAATCGATGCACTTCATATTTTAGGCAAGTCATATTTTGGTGTAGCAAATATCCCAATGGAAATGCAGGAGAGAGAACTAGAGAAATTACATGCAGCCAATATAAGAGCAGTTCGTTTTAATTTGCGGCGGGGGGGATCTGAACACCTGAGCAACATGGTGGCTTTAGCCAATAAGCTATTCGATAGATTTGGTTGGCATTCTGAACTTTACGTGGACAGTAAAACTCTGGTTAATTTGAGGAAAATATTACATCAAATTCCCGCTTTTTCTATTGATCATTTAGGTCTTTCTAGAGATGGTCTTTCCGAACTTTATTACTGGGTTGAAAAAGGCGCTAAAATTAAAGCTACAGGATTTTGAAGATTGGATTTTGATCCAATTCCAGTGCTAAAAACCATTTATGCTATTCAACCTGGTGCATTGCTCTTCGGAACTGATTTGCCTTCAACAAGAGCAAAATTCCCTTTTTCAAAAGCGCATTTTACTATATTGAAAGATAATTTTTCACGAGAAGATTTACATCGCATCGTCTATCAGAATGGAGTAGAGTGGTACCTAAAAAAGAAAAACTAATTGTAACTTATCCTTTAATCTGATAGATTAAAAAACAATCCAATACCCAAGTAAGTACGCACCTTGTTTATATCATTTATCCAGGAAATATCGAAGTTTATTGGACCTAGTACAGAATCGTAAGAAGCAGTGGTTCCAAAAGAAAAAACACTACTAGGGACCGATTGATCTGACCAATTTCCTGAAGGAAAAAAGGCTTCTTTTATGTAATCGTTAAATTTTCCAAAGCCAACAGAGGCATAGTTAATATGAGGCGATATGTAAATATCTGTAATGGGATTAAATTGCAGCGTTGCATCTAACTTAATGAGTTGATTTACAACAAGATCATTTTCGTAAAGACCTGGAAATATAATACTACCATCACGTGGTGTCGGTGTATTTCCTCCAAGTAAATATTTCACTGCGGTACCGTAGTCATCAAACGATTCTTCATCGGCTTTTTGTTTGTCTTCGAATATAAAATTGGTATTCCCGCTTACTATTAAACTCAATTTTTTATGAATCGGAAATCTTTTTTGATAAGACATAGTAAATTTGGTGAAACCATTGATGCTTTTATTTCTAATTGTATTAAGTTCTATCGCTGTAGATTCATAATCAAATTCATTGTACAACGATCTAGCAAGTTTCGCCTTAAACAAAGTTCCTTCTTTAGAATAGAAAACCTTTTGCATGCTATTGTGTATATAGTGCAGATTTATTTCATAATTGTGAAACCTGTAATTTTTGAGACCTAAAATATTATCGTCAAAATTAGATTTCGGCTTTAAGGAACTTCCTTCATAATTTAAACCAACTCCAACATAATTTTTTAAGCTGTTGATGTTTTTATTGAAAGAAATATCAAAATGTGAAAAGTTTACGTCAAATGTACCATAAAATTCTCCTTGTGAATAAACATCCTGTTCCAAAAACTCCATAAGTAAATCATTTCGTATCCACCAAGATTTATCTTTACCGAATTGTTTTTGATATTGTGCTCTAAATCGGGGCTGTGTGGCGATATCGCCGGTAATAACTATTCTAGAAGATTTGCCTAGTACATTTCTACCTGTGTAGTTTAAAAGAACACCAATACCGCGATAGTTGTCATAATGAAGGGCAGTTTTAAGTTGATGTTCTGCATTTTCATACCCTCTTACTTCTAGTCCTAAACCATCATTTTTCTTAATGGTTTTTGTTGTAATTTGGTTAAATAAAGTAGTACCCATTGCTTTGTCAATGCCATCAATTAACTCATTAATAGTGTATACTTTATCTGCTTTTATTTCCGATCTTGATTTTACAAAGCTCAAGTTATTTTTATTAATCCCCTTAAAAATTATAGTATCAAATTTAAATTCTTTGTTGGTTAATGGAATTTTTATTTTTCTCGTTTTATACCTTTTCATTTTGTTGGAAAGATTTACAAGTTCCTCTAGTTGCGCATTAGTACCTTTTTTACCTTCGGCATAAATCTCTTCATTTTTACTGAAATCACCAGTGGAATAGGTCAGGTTTGGAATGTGATCGATAAGAATATCACACATTGCTCTACTTTTAGGGTTTTTTTTGTTACTCACCAGCATCGCTGCCTGAAATAAAACAGTACTAATCCCGTCAAGTTCCTCCTTAGATTGCATACCACCACCTACATCACTACCAATAATAATGTCTGCTCCCCATTTTTTTGCAATGTCTACTGGGAAGTTGTTCAATATTCCTCCATCTACTAGTAGAACATCCTTATAAGGAACTGGTTTAAATATACTAGGTATAGACATGCTAGCACGCATAGCAACAGCAAGACTTCCTTTGTCGAGAACAACTTCATTTCCATTAACAATATCTGTTGTAACGGACTTAAAAGGAATTGGTAACTTATTAAAATTTAAAACATCAAATACAGGATACGTATAAATGGCCAGAAATTCTCTTAAATGTTGATCGTTTAATAAGGCTCCTTTGGTTTTCAATTTTCTTTTTTTAATACCAAAATCAATTAAATATCTACCGTATTCACTTTTTTCTTCCACACTTACATCTTCTAATAGTGTTTTTCCGCCTAACAACATGTTCCAATCGGCGTTTTTAGCAATAGTCGCAATGCTGTCTCCAGAATAACCTGCGGCATAAAAGCCACCAACAACACTTCCCATACTTGTTCCCACTATCAAGTCGGGAACAATACCAAGTGAATCTAAAGTTTGCAATAATGGAATATGAGCTATGCCTTTAGCGCCACCACCACTCAAAACTAAAGCAATCTTAGGCTTTTTTTCTTCTTGTGCCGTTATAGTGTTCGTCGGAAGTCCAGTAAACAGAATAACACAAAAGATTAGGTATTTCACGATTATTTTTTCCATATTATCAAAAATATAAATTAAAACCTACTTCCGAAAATATGTCATTAAATTTATGTAAAACAATATCTAAAAAAGAGAAGTAATGTATTCTAGTTATTCGAATTTCTAGTAGCTGTTTGATGTCAAGTACACATTAATTGACGCAAAAATATGGTACAGAATTAAATGAAGGATTCAATAGCATCTAGAAAGCTAAAGTTAACCTAATATGCATATGATTTATTTTAAAATACATCACACGGTAGAAAGGATTCTTAATGTTAATTGATGTATCCTTTTGAATTTTATTTTTTTTGCGTTATATTTAAATAATAATTTTAAGAAAATGAATGGTCCTAATTTATCCAAAGTCAATGAAATAGCTGATAACGATATAGAATTTAGAGACAAATTATTGGCAATAATGCAAAAAGAGTTCCATGTAGAAAAAAAAAAATTTTTACATGCCTTTCATCAGAATAACAATCATGAAAGTGCTGCTATTGTTCATAAACTAAAACATAAAATCAACCTATTGAACCTAGAAGATGGTTATCGTTTAGCAACCTCCTTCGAAAATCAGTTATTAGAAAATAACACGGTACTTTTTCACGATTTTGAAATTATTTTAAAAGAAATAGAAAAATTCCTAAAAAGTAAAGATTTATGATTCACTCCATAATTATTGACGATGATGAATTAGCACGTGTTATAATTGAAAAATATTGTTCTAAATTAGAGAACGTAACAGTTCTTGAAACTTTTACAAATGCTATTGAGGCCATAGACTTCATAGCAAATAATAAAGTGGATTTAGTATTTTTAGATATTCATATGCCGGAACTTAGCGGTTTTGACTTTATAGATAGTCTCAAGAATCCACCACAGATTATATTAACAACCTCAGATAAAAAATTTGCTCTAGATGCCTTTGAATATCCTTGTATTGCAGATTATTTGGTAAAACCGATTAAATTTCCACGGTTTATGAAAGCTTTAGCCAAAGTTGTTCCGCTGCACCATAACTCAGAAACAGCATCTCAAACTTTAGAGCAATCGGATCGTGAATTGTACGTTAATATTGATAGAAGATTAGTTAAAATATTAATTTCAGAAATATATCTAATCGAAGCAAAAGGTGATTACATCAATATAAAAACAGAAACTAAAAACCATATTGTACATACGACTATGAAAAAAGTAGAAGAAAAGCTTCCGCATGATGTTTTTCTTAAAATTCATAGGTCTTTTATCATAAATTTAAAACAAATCATCGATATAGAAGACAATAGTGTTCTTATTAAAAAAGAGGTAATACCGGTAAGTAGATCTAATCGTCCTGAATTGATGAAGCGTCTTAATTTGTTAAACTAGTTTTACATTTTTTTTATTCAAGAATTGTTTATTGGATTACATCATTGGTCGATGTATATTAGCCTTTAGTCGAAACTAATGGGAAAAATGATTTGTTTTCTTCATTTTTGATGTATAGTAATCACTATAAAGATACTTTTATGTTAAAAATTGATTTCCAAAAAGGCACTTATGAAATTAAAGGAGATTTAGTGCAAGAAAACTCCAATAATTTACGCACTTATTTTAAAACTATACTACAACATGATTCTAAAATAGTTGTAAGTTTAAAAAGTGTGACAAAAATGGATAATTATGTACTTGACGTATTTATAGAATTATACAAAATGGCATTAGCCACAGGTAAAAAATTTAGAGTACTAAAAAATGTCGATAAGAGTCTACTTTGGATTTTAAAAGATCCTAGATTAAAATCCTTGTTAAAATCCTAGTTTTAATAAGCATTATTTTTGTTTTAGGTTATGCTGTTATTTCTTTAGATAGTATTCGTTAGTTACAAAGCCTTTTTGCTTACATCTTTTATTAACATAATTTTCACTTCCTAGCACTATATTTCCTGTAACTTTGACGACTTACCTAGAAACATTTAGAAATGAAATATTACTTACTTATTGCCGTAGTCTTTCTATACTCTTGTAAACCAAAGTACGATGCACAAGTCATTGTAGATAAATCCATAGAAAACACCGGATTATACAAGGTGCGAAATGCTAAGATATCTTTCAATTTTCGAAATAAAAAGTATACTGCAAATAGGAACAATGGGGTGTTCACATTAACCCGATCTTTTTATAAAGATAGTATATTTTTGGAAGACGAATTAACCAACAGTGGCTTTCAACGAAAGACGAATGGAACTGTAATTTCTCTATCGGATAAAGAAATTAACCAACTTTCCAACGCGGTTAATTCAGTGCATTATTTTTCTATATTACCTTATGGTTTAAATGACCCAGCGGTAAAGAAAGAATTGTTAGGAACAGTTGTTATCAAAGGGAAATCGTATTATAAAATTAAAGTAACTTTTGCCAAAGAAGGAGGTGGAGACGACCATGATGACGTTTTTCTTTATTGGTTTGCAGAAGACACTTTTAAATTAGAATATTTGGCATATCAATACCATACAAATGGCGGCGGTATTCGTTTTAGAGATGTTAAAAAGGAACATATAAACAATGGTATTCGATTGGTAGATTACAATAATTATAAGCCAAAAAACAACGACGTAGATTTTCTATCTATCGACCGTTTATACGAGGATGAAAAGCTTGTAAAACTCTCGGAAATTATTTTAACCGATATAAAAATAGTAGAGTAAAGTATAGAACGCTAATACGTGTTGCTTAAAATATCTTTGTTATTTGTACAATAAATATTTTTTGCGGATTACTTTAAATAAGTTAAGCTCTTTTTCCCAACTGCTTCTAATTTCTGTAACAGATGTGTTACTTTCAATTTGTTGTTGTAATTTCTTAGTACCGGCAAGTTTAGTAAAAAATGCATTGAAGAATGGTGTGTCTTCGTTGTTTTCTTGGTGTGCCTTATAAAATTGTACTAGCCATTTTAGTTCAATTTTATTTGGTTTCTCTTCTTTTCTTAAATCTAATCCATAACATTCTAGATTTTCGTGCTTTGGATATTTCGCTCCCTCGTTGGGTTTTGGAGTAAATGCAAAGTTGTGACTAGCTATTTTATAGGCAGGAGTACCAATAATTTGAAATTGCTTGTCTGTTCCTCTACCAACAGAAACATTAGTTCCTTCAAAAAAGCAAAGTGAAGGGTATAATTCGATGGCCTTTGCATTCGGTAGGTTAGGCGATGGTTTTATTGGTAAATTATAGCTGCTATTGTGGTTGTAGTTTTTTAATGGTATGACAGTTAGATCACAATGTAACGCTTTGTCTAGCCACTTTTCACCATTGATCATGGTACCGTACTCACCAATAGTCATTCCGTAAACAATAGGAACGGGATGCATACCAACGAAGCTTTTATGTTTATTTTCAAGTATTGGACCGTCTATGTAAGCACCATTCGGATTTGGACGGTCTAAAAGTAGTACTGGAATTTTTGCGGCTGCACAGGCCTCCATTACATAATGTAATGTTGATATGTAGGTATAAAATCTTGCGCCCACATCTTGTATGTCAAAAACAACAACATCGATGTTCTTTAGTTGGGAGGGATATGGTTTTTTATTCTTTCCATATAGCGAAATAATAGGTAGTTTGGTTTTTTGATCTATACCATCTTTAACAGTCTCTCCTGCATCTGCCTTGCCTCTAAAACCATGTTCTGGTGCGAAAACTTTAGCAACGTTGATTTGTTTATTCGCGTGTAAATAATCTACGATATGTTCCTCTTGTTTGTTTGCTAGCTTTATGATAGAGGTTTGGTTTGCAACAATTGCAATGGTTTTATTTTTTAGTTTGTCGATATATAGCCCAACCCGATCTGCTCCGGTCACAATTACTTCTTCTTTTATATACGATAGGGATTCTTTTTTTCTGGAATCCTGCGCGAGACAAACCTGCATAAAACAGTTGAAGAAAACAAATAATAAATATGTATTTTTGGGATACTTTAAAAGCATAGTCTATTGAATTTCGAGTGGTTTATTGCAAAACGTATAATTGCAGGTAAAGAGTATAAAAATAGTATTTCATCCCCAATAATAAAAATTGCCACTATTGCAATTTCCCTTGGGATTGTGGTGATGTTGATTTCGGTTGCAATTGGTACTGGTTTTCAGCAAAAAATTCGCGATAAAATAACGGGTTTCAAAGGACATGTGCAGATTGTTAATTACGACAATAATAATACGGATATTTCAACGGTACCCATATCGAAAAAGCAACCCTTTTACCCAGAATTTTCAACGATTTCTGACATAAGAAATGTACAGGTTTACGCAAATAAATTTGGAGTAATACGTACCGAAACTGATTTTGAAGGTATTGTTTTTAAAGGAGTTTCTGAGGATTACGATTTTTCATTTTTCAATGAGTATTTAATTGCAGGTAGGTTGCCAAACTACACTTTAGACAGGAACAAAGAGATCTTAATATCTAAAACCATCGCCGATCGGTTGCAATTAAAGTTACAGGATACCATTCAAATTGTATTTAGCGTTACCAATCGTAAAATTCCATTTGCACAAAGAAAACCAATTGTTGTTGGGGTCTACGATACAGGTTTCCAACAATTTGATAAAACTATGGTAATTGGAGATATCCGGGAGGTACAGCGGCTAAATAAATGGAAAGAAGATCAAGTTGGTGGCTTTGAAGTATTGTTAAACGATTTTACCCATTTAGAGGATAAGGGAACGGAAATTTACAATGCTATCGGCGCGACACTAAATAGTACTACCATTGCTGAAAATTACCCACAAATTTTCAATTGGCTTGGTATTCTTGAAAATAACGTTTGGGTTATAATTGGAATTATGATTCTAGTTGCTGGCATTAATATGATAACTGCATTATTAGTTTTAATTTTAGAACAAGTGCAAACTGTTGGTGTTTTAAAAGCTTTAGGAAGCACCAATTGGAGTATTCGGAAAATATTTATTTACAATGCTTCTTTCCTAATACTAAAGGGTATGTTTTTTGGTAACATCATTGGATTAATGCTGCTTTTTATCCAGAAATATTTTAAATTATTACAATTAAATCCCGAAAATTATTATGTAGATGTGGTACCAATTTCAATCGATATTTTTTCCATTTTACTGTTGAATTTAGGAACATTATTCCTTTGTTTTTTAATGCTAATTGTTCCTTCCTATATTATTACTAAAATAGAGCCTTCAAAATCTATTAAGTTTGCCTAATTTGACAATTTCTTTTTGTTACTTTGTATCCTAAATAATTTAGGATGAAATACGCTAAAAACATATTAGAAACGATAGGGGATACACCATTAGTGCAATTAAATTCTGTCACAAAAGAAATTGATGCATTAGTATTGGCAAAAGTAGAGACTTTCAATCCAGGAAACTCTGTGAAAGATAGAATGGCATTGAAAATGATTGAAGATGCAGAAGCTGATGGAAGATTAAAGCCCGGTGGTACAATAATTGAGGGAACTTCTGGAAATACCGGTATGGGCTTGGCATTGGCAGCCATTGTAAAAGGGTACAAATGTATTTTTGTAATTTCAGATAAACAATCTAAGGAAAAGATGGACATTCTTCGTGCTGTTGGTGCGGAGGTAATTGTTTGTCCTACTAATGTAGAGCCTGATGATCCGAGGTCGTATTACTCGGTTTCTAAACGATTAGGAGAAGAAACTCCTAATTCGTGGTATGTAAACCAATACGATAATCCTTCCAATGCGTTGGCACATTACGAGCAAACTGGTCCAGAAATTTGGGAACAAACCGGGGGTAAAATAACGCATTTTATTGTTGGTGTAGGTACAGGAGGAACTATATCGGGTACTGCGAAATACCTAAAAGAGAAAAATCCAGACATAAAAATATGGGGGGTAGATACCTATGGTTCTGTTTTTAAAAAATATCACGAAACAGGTATTTTTGACGAGAATGAGATTTATCCTTATATCACCGAGGGGATAGGAGAGGATATACTTCCTAAAAATGTTGACTTTAGTCTAATTGATGGCTTTACCAAGGTAACGGATAAGGACGGAGCAGTATTCACTAGAAAAATAGCCAAAGAGGAAGGAATTTTTGTTGGAAATTCAGCCGGTTCAGCTATAAAAGGTTTGCTACAGCTTAAAGATAAATTTAAGCCTGATGATGTTATTGTAGTGTTGTTTCACGATCATGGAAGTCGTTATGTCGGTAAAATGTTCAATGACGATTGGATGCGAGACAGGGGGTTTTTGGAGGAAGAGGTTACCACCGCTGCAGATCTAATTAAAGCCCATGCCGATAAACCTCTTGTAGTTGTACAAACAGAAGAGTTGGTTTCTCATGCCATAGAGCGCATGCGAGAATTTAAGATTTCTCAGATACCTGTAAAAAATAGTACAGGATTCGTAGGTTCTATTGATGAATCTGTGCTTTTACACAATTTTATTGCGGATAAAAATATTGCAAACAAGCCTATAAAAGCAGTTATGGGCAATGTTTACCCTATCGTAGGACAAACCGCGTCTATAGATCAAGTTTCAAAATTAATTACGAAAGACAATCAGGCTGTATTAGTAGCGTTGGAAAATGGTAAGCATCATATTATAACAAAGTACGATATTATCAACGCTATTTAAGCTTTTAGTATCTGAAATGAGTACAAAAACAAAAACCCACCAATTGGTGGGTTTTTCTGTTAATCAAACTAATTCAAATAATTTACACAATGAAAACAAACTTGTTGCTGTGTTATTTTATATGTTTCAAACACTGTGCCAAAAATATAAATTAGAGCTATAATTTTAATTTTGTTTGTTTATTTTACAATTTATTAACTTTTATATGTTAAATTGTTAATGTATTCATAATTTCTATTCCTAACTAGCGTGTTTGTGTGCTTTGTAAGAAGATCGAACTAATGCGCTACTCTCTACGTACATGAATCCCATTTCTAGACCTATAGTTTCGTATTTTTTAAACTGATCCGGAGTTATAAACTCCTTTACTGGTAGGTGCTTTTTACTTGGCTGTAGATATTGCCCCATAGTTAACACATCCAAACCAACCTCACGTAAATCTTTCATCGTTTGAATTACTTCATCTTCACGTTCACCAAGTCCTAACATCATTCCAGATTTTGTTCGCATACCTTTGTCTTTCAGATATTTTAAGACTCCAAGGCTTCTTTCGTATTTTGCTTGAATTCGTACTTCCCTAGTTAATCGTCTTACGGTTTCCATGTTATGAGAAACAACTTCAGGATGAACGTCCACAATACGTTGAATTAATTTTTCATTTCCTTGAAAGTCGGGAATTAATGTCTCTAGAGTAGTGTTTGGATTTGCTCTTCTAATGGCATCCACTGTTTCTGCCCATATAATAGAACCTCCATCTTTTAGATCATCGCGGTCAACCGATGTGATTACAGCGTGCTTAACTTTCATTATTTTTATAGAACGAGCTACTTTTTCAGGCTCATCCCATTCTACCGTCTCCGGTCGCCCTGTTTTTACACCACAAAATCCACACGAACGAGTACAAATATTACCGAGAATCATGAAAGTCGCAGTACCTTCTCCCCAACATTCTCCCATATTCGGGCAACTTCCACTGGTACAAATAGTATTCAATTTGTACTTGTCAACCAAGCCACGTAATTCCGTATATTTTTTACCAACAGGAAGCTTTACTCGTAACCATTTTGGTTTCTTGGGTCTTTCAGGTAGTGTTACTGTTTCGTTTATCATGTTACTCTTGTATTGAAAATACAAATTTACAAATAAAAGCTTTACAAATTAAGTAAAAACCAGGTACTAAAAAGAATCAGAAAAAGAATTCCAGCAATACTCCAAACTTTCATCCAAATATTTGGTCGATTTTTTTTGGAGTGTGTTTACCCGTAATAAGTAGGTAGTTTATAATAGCATAAAATGGAGCAGTTAAAAAGGATAAAATTGTAGCAAATTTTACCAAAAAACCCATATCTGCCATAAAATATTTTAAAAGTATACAAGTGCCTATTGCCAAGAGAATAATCCAAAACCAATAATTTAATTTTCTCTTTTTACCTAGTAACAATTCGGATGATTTTTCCATTGCTCTTGGAGAGGCGTCTAAAGTGGTTAATGTGGTACTAAACATAGTAGTAAATGCGGCAATTCCTATAAACACATGTGTATGGGTTCCTAAATTTTCTGTGTATAAATGTATGAGTTGCTCTGCAAATACAGCTCCTTTGCTTGAGAAAGTAATTCCGGAGTTGAACATCACCATAGCACCGAGAATTACAAAGCATATGCCTAAGAATAGGGTGCCTATGTAACCGACGTTAAAGTCAAATATGGAATTTTTTACATCAATATTTTCAAATGTAATTTTATTTTTTTCGACCGACCATAAAGAATGCCAAATAGAAATGTCTAGCGGTGCTGGCATCCATCCCAAAAATGCAATAAGAAATGTCAATTCAGCAGAACCTGATGGAATGATTTGTGTAAAACTATAGCCTTTTTGGTCTTTAAAAATAGCTACTAAAACAGCTACTAATGTACTGATAGTAAGTATAATTATTATGTACTTCATTAAATTATCTAAGAGCTTGTATTTACCGAATATCAGAATTAGAAGACTTAAAAATAGTATTAGGAATGACCATAGTACTAAATCGTTTGTTATTCCGAATATATGGGAGGCTAGACCTGCCGTAACAATGGTTACTGCTGCTTGAATAGTAAACATAGTGGCAAAATTCAGAATGTAGTAGCTAATTAGTACTCCTTTTCCTAGCTTTCGGTAACCATCTAGTAAAGATTCTCCGGTCGCTGCGGTGTATCTGGGGCCAAATTGAAAAAATGGATATTTAAAAATATTTACAAGTACCAATGCCCACAACAAACCAAAACCAAATTCTGCTCCTGCTCTTGTAGATTGTACCAAATGGGATACGCCAATAGCCGCTCCGGCAAACAAAATTCCTGGACCGAGTAAAGGAAAAACTTTTTTCATGTTTTTTGAGGTTAAAAGTCTTTAAATGTACTTAAAAAAAAGTTAGCTGGATTTACGAATAATTTCAGCAAGTAACTTTTTTGCTCGCAAGAGTTTTACTTTTACATTATTTATAGGTTCTTCTATTTTTTCTGAAATTTCTCGATAGCTAAGTTCTTGAAAGAAACGTAAATGAATTACCTGTTGGTATTTAGGCTTTAATTGTTTAATATCGAGAAGTAATTTTGCAAGGTTTTGCTCGGTTATTATTTTGTCTTCAGGAGAAGGCGAATTATCGACGATATCCAATACTTCTGCTTCTTTTTCAACAGTAGTTTCTATGGATATTGAGCTATGGTTTTTACGAAGAAAGTCGATATATACATTTTTTGATATAGCAATGAGCCAAGTTTTGAATTGAAAATTTTCGTCAAAAGAATGGATTTTATCAAAAGCTTTGGAGAACGTTTGAATGGTAATATCTTCCGCATCATTATCATTTTTTGTCTTCTGTAATTGAAAATAATAAACGCTTTCCCAAAAGTGATCTAGCAAATAATTGAAGGCCATTTGTTCTCCTTCTTTAGCTTTTTTTATGTATTGTTCTAGTTTGATGTTCGTAAGGATCTTCAATTTTTTACGCTGCTAGCTAAAGTGCTCATAAATGTATATAAACACACCATAGCATACAAACAATCTAATATAGGTAAAAAAATGAGTAATTTCTTTTCTTTGAATACTTTTATTAACGAAAATAAAGCTGCGTATTGCAAAAGATAATATACCAATAAGAAACCTAAAGAATATTTTAGATTTAAAAAAAACAGTAAAGGTAAGGTTAGATATACTATAATTTTACTGAAACGAAATAGTCGGAGAAATGTCTTTGGTAATTTTTTATATTCTTTGATGATTTTTATATCCTCTTTTTGCAGGGAAAGATACTTTTTAAGCGATATTGTACTATTCCGATACACCGTATTTTTTGGTACCGGACTCATGGTTGTATTTCTAGAATTGGCCGCATCTTGTAAGAACAAATCAAATTCACCGTTGTTAATTTTTAAGTGACTTATA
This sequence comes from Tenacibaculum sp. SG-28, assembly GCF_002954385.1. Lineage (GTDB taxonomy): Bacteria > Bacteroidota > Bacteroidia > Flavobacteriales > Flavobacteriaceae > Polaribacter. Next base: position 969,650 of record NZ_MQVY01000001.1, on the reverse strand, counting down.
AAACCGTTAACCCTAAAAAAATCCTCTTTATGCATGGCAAAATTACCTTTGAAAGCTTTGTAAGGAATTCCAATGTTTACAAAACTTATCATTTGTGCAGTAGTTAGGATATTAGTGAATTTAGATAAAATTCCAAGTAGGGAATTTTTAGTGGTAATAATCTTCTCATTACCGATGAGAATTGTTTTTGTAGTTGCAAAAGAATTTGCCACTGTTGCAATCCATTCTTTAGTAGCAGGTATGACCGTAGATTCGGTAAATAAAATACAATCATATGTAGCGGCTTTTACTCCAAGTGTCAAGGCATACTTCTTATTGTTCCAGAATGTTTCATTGTTGGCTACATTAACAATTTTTATAGTCTTATATTTTTCGGAAAAAGCTTCCATAATAGACAAACTATTATCCGTAGAGCAATGATTTACCAAAACAATTTCTTTATGTTCATAGGTCTGTTCTAGTAAGGAAGTAATAAATTCGTGCAGTACGTTTTCTTTATTTTTTACGTATACTAGAATTGAGATACCTGATTCTCGTGTTGTATTCTTGGTGTTAGGTTTTGTTTTACCGAGGAGAATAAAGAAGAGGTAGTACAAATATTGAATACTCATAAAAACTACAGGAATGTAGACAAAAGTAGCTCTGAGCATCGTACAGGTTTAAAATTAGCTGTGTGCAGTGTCAGTGCAAGTATCAAATTGATCTGGGGTTTTTCCACAGAAACCACAAGATTCACCGGTTTTGTTAAGCATCGGGTTTTGACTAGCACAGGTTCCTGCGAATTCACCGTCTTTTTTAGCCCATATTTTTATGGCGATACCTGCAAAAGCAATTGCTAATAAACCTACAGTCACAAATACTAATTTCATACAAAAATCTTAATTAAATCGTTGGCAAATATACGAAAATCTCATTGTATCTTTCTTAAAATAGACTAAAATTATAGCGTTTTATGGGTGGGAGATATTTCTTAATTTTCAATGGGAATTTCAGATTCGAAACTACGTTTTAAAGTATGTTTACCTCCATTTCTAAATGAATACCAAATTTTTTTTCAACTTCTTTTTGAATCTCTTGTGCCAACCTATAGATATCTTTTCCAGAAGCATCTCCATAGTTTACAAGAACAAGAGCTTGCTTTTCATGCACTCCATATGTTCCATAGTTTTTTCCTTTGTAGCCAATGTTTTCAATAAGCCAACCAGCAGGAACCTTTACCTCATTTTCGGAAATTGGATAACTTGGGATTTTCGGAAACTGTTTTTGTAAGGCTTCGTATTTTGTTATTGCTATTACTGGGTTTTTAAAGAAGCTACCACTATTTCCAATTTTTTTTGGGTCTGGAAGTTTGGATTTTCGAATAGATATTACTGCTTCAGAAATGTCTTTAATACTAGGATTTACAATATTCTTCTTCTTCAACTCACTTTCAATCGCACCATAGGATGAGTTTATAACATGCTTGGTCTTTGTTAGTTTAAAACTAACCGCTGTAATCACCACCTTATTTTTAAGCTTTTGTTTGAATATAGAGTTTCTATACCCAAAATTACAGGCTGTATTGGAAAATGAAACTCGTTTACCAGACTTAATGTCGATGCCCTCTACTTTAGTAATAGCATCCTTAACCTCAACACCATAGGCGCCTATGTTTTGAATGGGAGCTGTTCCTACATAACCAGGAATTAAAGATAGGTTTTCTAATCCACCATAATTTTGAGCAATACACCAGTTTACAAAGTCATGCCAATGTTCCCCAGCATTTACGGTTAGATAAATATAGTTTTCCTCTTCCTTGTCTATTGAAATTCCTTTAATATCAATGTGTATTACCAGACATGAGATGTCTTTGGTTAAAAGTATATTACTTCCTCCACTAATTATGTACACTTCCTTTTCTTTTTCTAAGATATTTTTTAATGCAAAGAAAGAGGAAACAGAGACAAAACGTTTGGCATATACATGCATACCAAACGTATTGTATTCTTTTAAAGATATGTGTTCTTGAATATTCAATTAACTATTGTATTTCGCTAAGGCTATTTTAATAATCTCCACACAACGAATAAGGTCTTTTTTATTCAGCACATATGCAATTCGGACTTGATTTTTTCCTTCGCCCTCGGAAGAATAGAAACCACCTGCAGGAGCAACCATAACTGTTTCATTATTATCGTGAAACTCTTCCAGAATCCACTGTGCAAAATCTTCTGAATTAGTAACAGGTAATTCCGCAATACAGTAAAAAGCTCCTTTTGGTTTTGCTACCCTAACCCCATCAATTTTTTGTAACTCGGCTATTAGTGTATTTCTTCGATCTTCATATTCTTCAATTACTTCATCGAAATAACTCTGTGGTGTATCTAACGCTGCTTCACTTGCTAGTAAAGCATAGGTTGGAGGCGACAAGCGAGCCTGTGCAAATTTTAAAGCGGTATGGATAAACGCTTCGTTTTTAGAAACAATACATCCTATCCTTGCGCCGCACATACTATACCTTTTCGATACAGAATCAATCATGATGGCATGTTGTTCTAGCCCTTCTAATGACATTACAGAATTATGCTTTTCACCATCGTAGGTAAATTCTCTATACACCTCATCTGCAATTAAAAACAAATCGTGTTTTTGTACAATTTGTTTCAATTTATTTAGCTCGTCCTCACTGTATAGATATCCTGTGGGATTCCCGGGATTACAGATTAAGATGGCTTTTGTTTTTGGAGTAATTAGTTTTTCAAATTCCTCGATAGCGGGTAATGCAAAGTTATCTTCTATTTTCGAAATAACAGGAACTACATGAACGCCAGATGCAGTAGAAAATCCGTTGTAATTAGCATAAAATGGCTCTGGTATAATAATTTCATCTCCTGGATCTGTTATACTACCAATCGCAAATAATAATGCCTCTGAACCTCCTGTAGTCGCAATTATATCTTTTGCATCTACTTTTATTCCGTTCTTATCGTAGTAATTCGAAAGTTTTGTCCTGTAGGATTCCGAACCTTCTGATCTTGCATAAGACAAAACTTCTATGGCGTTATTTTTTACTGCATCTAATGCAATTTTAGGGGTTTTAATATCTGGTTGTCCAATATTTAAATGAAAAACTCTTGTGCCGTTTTTCTTTGCAGCCTCTGCATAGGGAACTAATTTCCGGATGGGTGATTGAGGCATAGCATTTCCTTTAATTGAAATTGAAGGCATTGTAATTATATTAGTTGTTAATGCTACAAATTTCCGAAATTATTTTTATTTGTAATGCTTTTTTATCCTTAAAAAAAAGTGTTAATAATTATTAATTTGAATTTTATTTTTAAATATCATCGTATTTTTAATGTTTTAAAATTATTCCCTTGCGTCAATTATTTTTTTCCCTTCTGATATTTGTTTTTTATCACAGTAATGCACAAGTGTCTTTTAAGTTTACAAATCCTCAAAAAAAGAAAGAAGTAGTTCCTTTCCAATTAATTAATAATTTGATTGTGTTTCCTTTAACTGTAAATGGAAATGAGCTATCGTTTATTTTGGATACAGGAGTTAACAAAACCATTTTATTCGATTTATCTGCGAATAAAGATTTATTATTTACTAATTACAGAAAAATATTAGTCCGTGGTTTAGGGGAGGGGCAACCTGTGGAGGCTTTAATTTCCTTTGAAAATACGATTGAGACAGAAAAAATTTCAGGAAAAGACCAGGAGGTTTTAATCTTGTCGAATAACAGTTTTAATTTGTCGTCTAGGATGGGTGTTACCATTCACGGTGTTATTGGTTACGCAATATTAAAAGATCTTGTAGTTCACATAAACTACACTTCTAAAAAACTTACTTTCTACAATCCATTGTATTACAAACCAAAAAAATGCAAATCATGTGAAGAATTACAAATAGATTTTTCTGACAACAAACCATATGTAAATGTTTCTGTTCAATTAAAAAATAAAGATTCAATTAATATTCCTGTAAAATTTTTAGTCGACTCCGGTGGAAGTGATGCTTTATGGCTATTTGAGGATACAAAGCCATCAATACAAAAACCTGAAAAATATTTTGAAGATATACTAGGAGAGGGATTTAGTGGTACCATTTATGGAAAGCGAAGTCGTATTTCTGAGCTACGTATTGGTGAATTTTCACTGCCATATCCTACAGTTTCATTTTTAGATACGCTTTCAACTTCTAATGCAAGAAGGATAAGAGTAGACATGGAAGTATTGGAGGAGGAGTTCTCAAACGTTTTAATATTTGGATTGATTACCAAAATAGAAATTTGAAACTTCAAAAAAATAGAAATTTTAACGACGGATTCTTTTACAATATGAGTGGGATTCAGGTGATATATGGGAAATTAGACTTAGTAGCACAAAAGAAATTATCTACGGTAAACTCCTATGGGATAAAAGAATACAACTCCCCAAATACAGGGAAGATAATCGATTTTGTCTCTAACTATGTGTACAATTTTAAGCCTTCGTTTAAAATAGATAAAATCGTTAAAGATTCACCAGCTGCAAAGGCTGGTTTACTTGAAGGGGACATTATTTACTATTTAAATGGAAAACCTTTTTATGAATTAAATTTATCCGATTTTTCAGAAATATTTCGGTCAAAACCAAATCGAAAAATTAAACTTAGTATTAAGAGAGCGGGGCAAGATTTAAAATATTCTTTTCGGTTAGAAAAAGGATTTAATTACATTACAAAATTTAGTTTTTATTTAACGATATCCCTTTATGTTTTCTAGTTCTAGCGTACCAGTGCTAAAGCTATGTTTAGTAGGTAATTTAGCTCCTGAAGAGGTTGTTGTCCAATTATTCCAAGAGGCTTCAACACCTCCAATTGGTAGTATAGACACCCACATTTTAAAAGCTACTGGTATATAATTACCATCTAAAATCCATAAATAAGAATCACCAGGTGTTGATCCTCCTGCATTGTAGGTAACCAAAAGTGCTTTTTTACCTTTATAAGGAACGATACTCCTTGTTACACTGAAGTCAAATACTTTATATGGAGCTACTAGCCAAAAACTATCGTTATTAAAATAGTTTTGAGCAGTACTTATTAGTTCACTGTTGTCACTTTCTTTTCCATCTTCGTAAGCAATACTTTTTTCGATTTCTTTTGTGTGCAAAATTACTTTTTTACTATCCCAAGTAACCTCTACAATCCCCGTTTTTTTATCCCATTTATAATCGTGTACTCCTCTAAAATTCCATTCGATATACCGCGTGTTTTTGTAGGCCTTATAGTCTAATGCATGCAACATTTTGGTAGCTAAACTATCCGCCGCAGCACCAACTTTTCCTTGCGGGAGTTCTTCGTGATAACTGTGATAGGTAATTACAGAAATCACAGTTAGTATTAAAAATAAAATTCCTAAAACTTTAAAAAACTTTCTCATATTAAATGGTTCAAAAATGCAAAACTACTATTTTTAAATGTAATTTAATTTTAAAAAAACACTTTGTTATACTACTATAATTCATCGGATAAATAGCTAGCTTTTATCATTCTATCATTTCCTCTAAAGTCTTTTCGCAATTCAATATTCGTATACCCTTTATTTTTCATCATTGCTAGCATTTCCTCTGCCAGATACTGATTTATTTCAAAAAATAGCATTCCGTTTTTTGTTAAAGATCTCTTTGCAAGGTCTGCTATTTTGGAATAAAAAATTAATGGATTATTATCGGTAACAAATAGCGCAAGGTGTGGTTCATTTTCGAGCACATTTTTTTTCATTTCATTTTTCTCTAACTGCCGTACATATGGCGGATTAGAAACAATTATATCAAATTTTTTTGGTAGTTGTTCTGTACGCAATATGTCTATTGCTAACCATTCTATATTTACATTGTTTGAGGCCATGTTTTTTTTTGCTATTTCCAGAGCTTTTTCCGAAACGTCTATGGCACATATGTTACTGGTTGTTAAATTTTTTTTAAGGGCGATAGGGATACAACCAGAGCCTGTTCCTATATCTAGTATTGAAATAGAGTCTTGTTGTTTATTTTCTTCAATAATCCAATCTACAAGCTCTTCTGTTTCCGGTCTTGGTATCAAAGTGTTTTTATTTACATAAAAGGGGAGTCCATAAAACTCTGTTTTTCCAAGAATATACTGAATGGGTTCTTCTCGTAATAAACGTTGTGTTACTTTTTCTAAACGATGTAGGGTATCCTGAGAAATGATATTTGTTGGGTTAACAATAACATCAACGGGGGAAATCGCCAAATATTCTTCTGTGATTAAAGCGAAAAAAATATCGACTTCATTTTTGGGGTATAACACAGTAAGCTTTGTGTAAAAGAGTACTTTGAATTCACGTACAGTCATTATTCGCTATCGCTTTGAGGTTACTAAAGGTCTTTTAACATCCATACTGTGCAGGAATAATGCCCTGTGTTACCCATTGGTTGACTGAGCTTATGGAAACCATTTTTTTTATATAATTTTTGAGCAGCATGCATGTAGGGCATTGTTTCAATATAACACTGCTTGAACTCGTATTCTTTTGCCTTTTCTAAACATTGTGTAATTAATTTACTTCCAAGTCCTTTGCCTCTAATAGAAGGAGAAAAGTACATTTTTTGCAATTCGCAGACATTGTCATTTTGTCCCTCTAATGGCCCGATTCCGGCACCTCCAAGAATTTCTCCTTTGTATTCAATTACAAAATAACAAGCCCTTTTATTCTGATAGGTTGCAAACATTTCATCGGTGGCCTTATCCTCATAAGCGGTTCCTGTTTTAGGAACATTTAATTCTATTAAAACACTTCTTATAAGTTGCGCAACTCCTGCATTATCTGCTGGTTTAATTTCTCTGATAATAAAATCAAAAGGTGTCATTGGAATATAGTATTTTTGCAACAGCAAGTTACCTAAATTGAAAAATATATGAAAAAAATATATTGGTTTTTATTTGCCATTGTAATAAGTAGTTGTTCGGTAAAAAAACAACCTGAATTTATTAAAATTGACGATATAAGATTGTTGTCGACACAACTAGATACTGTTAAATTAGGGGTAAATGCCTACTTCAAAAATCCCAATACAGTTAGTGGAAAGATTCAGGTTGAAGATATGAGAGTAGCATTTAATAAGGAGCAGTTAGCATTAGTTACTTCAGAGGAATTTAAGGTTCCTGCCAAAAGTGAATTTACAATTCCATTACAAGTTGCGATACCTACCTCTAAAATTTTTGAAAATTCGAATAAAGGGATTCTGGCAGGACTTGTTAATTCTATTTTTACAAAAACTATCGAAGTGCACATTAAAGGAGATTTGCGCTATAAAATGTATGCGTTCTCTAAAGTGTATCACATAGATAAAACAGAAAAAGTAACCATTCAAAATTAAGTACTTGCAGCATAAAAAATACATAAAACGCTGTCTGCAATTAGCGAAAAAAGGAATCGGAACTACCAGACCTAACCCCTCGGTTGGTGCTGTTGTAGTATTAGAGGATACGATAATAGGAGAGGGTTTTACCAGTCCTTATGGTGGTCCTCATGCCGAAGTGAATGCAATTAATTCTGTGGCAAATCAAGAGCTTTTAAAAAAAGCAACCATATACGTTACTTTAGAACCCTGTTCTCATCACGGGAAAACACCGCCCTGTGCGGATTTAATTGTAAAGAAGCAAATACCAAAAGTTGTTATTGGGTGTCTGGATACTAATAGTCTTGTGGCAGGAAAAGGGATAGAGCGTTTGAAAAATGCTGGTTGTGAGGTCATTCTTGGAGTACTAGAAAAAGAATGTTTGCAGCATCATAAACGATTCTTTACGTATCAGAATAAAAATAGACCTTATGTAGTTTTAAAATGGGCGGAAACCAAAGATGGTTTTATAGCACCTTTGACTAGAGATGAAAAAAACCGGTATGGATATCTAATCCTTTTTCGAGGCAAATAGTGCACAAATGGAGAGCACAAGAACATGCCATTCTCGTTGGAACAAATACGGTTTTAGAGGATAATCCAAGTTTAAATTTGCGATATTGGAGCGGCCAAAATCCAGTTAAAGTAATTTTAGATCGATCATTGCAAATTGCCAAAATTTTAAAATTTATAATGGTGACGGTAAAGTAATTGTAATTACCGATACTTATACTACGTGTACATTGGAAAAAGATGCGATTGCTTTTGAAAAAATTGATTTTTCGAAAAACATAGCAGCTCAAATTTGTGAGGTTTTATTCGAGTACAAGATACAATCTCTTTTTGTGGAGGGAGGAGCACGAACATTACAAACCTTTATTGCAGCTAATCTATGGGATGAGGCAAAAATATTTATCGGAGATACTTCGTTTAACGAAGGTATAAAATCTCCATCATTACATGCTGAGCTCTCTCATGTTGAAAAAATAGATAACGATATATTAAGAACTTATTACAATGATTAAAAATATCATTTTTGACTTTGGAGATGTGTTTATAAATCTCAACAAAGATGCTACTCATGACGCATTGCAAAAATTAGGAGTAACCTCCATTACACCCGAAATGATGGATGTGTATTACAGTTATGAAAAGGGTTTACTTTCTTCTCGTGATTTTATTGCTCATTTTCACGGTAAATATGGAATCGTAAAAAGGGATTTAATAGAAGCATGGAATGCCATTCTTTTGGATTTTCCAGAACACAGATTTCATTTTTTAAAGCGTTTGGCAGCTACAAAAAAATATCGTCTTTTCTTGTTGAGTAACACCAATGAATTGCATATCGATTGGATTCAAAAGGATTGGGGAAATAAAATATGGGAGGACTTCAAAAACTGTTTCGAAAAGTTCTACCTTTCTCATGAGATCAATTTAAGAAAACCAAATTCAGATATTTATGCATATGTACTGGAAGAAAATAATCTAATTCCTGGGGAAACTATTTTTATTGACGACACTAAAGAAAATACAGATGCAGCCAAAAGTCTTGGCATACACGTTTGGAATATCAATCCCAAAACAGAAGATATAAGCAACCTAACACAAAGAAAACAATTCTCTTAATATGATCTATTTAATTTTAAGTATCGTTTTCTCCTCTTCACTTTTTGTGATATTTAAATATTTTGAACGTTATAAAATAAATACCTTACAGGCTATTGTTGTGAATTATTTGGTAGCATTTGTTGTGGGAATGTTATCGGCTTCTTCTTTTTCAAGAATAACTACCATTCCGCAGCAACCCTGGTTTTATGGCGCTTTAGTACTCGGTTTATTATTTGTTTCTGTATTTTTTGTAATGGCAATGACATCGCAAAAATGGTGTTTCCGTAGCGTCAATATCCGGAAAAATGTCTGTTGTGGTTCCCATATTATTTGGTATTATATTATACGATGAAACTATAAATTTAATCAAGGCATTAGGGATTACTATCGCGTTAATCGCAGTGTATTTAGCATCTAATAAATCAAGTAAAAGTTCCAACCCTAAAGTAAGCCTCCTTTTTCCGGTATTATTATTTGTTGGCTCTGGCGTAATTGACACTGTCTTAAAATATGTAGAGATAAATTATGTTGCACCAACGGAAGTTGATTTTTTTTCGGGAAGTTTGTTTGCAATAGCAGCATTCTTTGGAATGTCTATTTTAGGATATAAATATTTAGTTCATAAAAGTAAGATACATATTAATAGTATCGTAGCAGGAGTTGTTCTAGGAATTCCTAATTACTATTCTATTGTTTTTTTAATTAAAGCATTGCAAAATAAAGATTTTGAAAGTTCTACTTTATTTACTATGAACAACGTGGGTATCGTAATTTTATCTGCTCTTTTAGGTTTTTTTATTTTCAAAGAATCATTTAGTGTACAAAATAAAATTGGAATTGTTTTGGCAATATTAGGAATCGCATTAGTTTCTTTGGCATAATGAGTACACTAGACGATACATACAAGACCATTATGGGCCCTTCTCAGGAATCATTGTTTAAGGATAGAAATAGTAAATTTTATGGGTATGCTTTTCCGATACAAACTGAAGCAGATATAAAAAAGTATTTGGAAAGTTTGCGCAAGAAGCACCATACTGCAGGTCATCATTGTTATGCCTGGCAATTAGGAACCGATAAAATTAGCCATAGAGCAAATGATGACGGAGAGCCAAATAATTCCGCAGGACAACCAATTTACGGACAAATTCAGGCTTTTGGCTTGACCAATATTTTAATCGTTTCGGTGCGCTATTTTGGCGGTACAAAATTAGGAGTAGGGGGGCTTATTAATGCCTACAGAACCTCTGCTCGAATGGCTATTGAAGCTTCTGAAGTAATTGAGAAAACCATAGATGTTGTTTATCAATTAAATTTTGGCTACGATAGGATGAACAAGGTAATGCGAATTATTAAAGAAAAATCGATTACTGTTCTCAATCAAAAATTAGAATTGGAATGTATGTTGGTAATTTCCATTCGAAAAAAAGAAGCTGAAGCAATACATGATATTTTTATGAATTTATTTAAAGTTTCCATAAAAAAAGTTTAACACGACATTATTTTTCACCGTATTTTACTATTAGAAACAAGTTCCATTGTAAAAAGTATCAGCTTGCAACAGTGAAATGCTCTTTTTTGCTGCATTCTTCCTGTTTCGTTATCAATGGAAGTACGGGAATATTAGTCTCTTTTATCTTTTTAAAAGAGAAATTACCAATACCATTACCAGTAGCATCTAAAGTTAGGGAAGCCGTGAATCTTTCCATTGTATTCTTTTCAAGCTCTGCATTTTCGTGAACAATAGATTCACCTATTAGTTTAAGCTGTTTCGTAATGAATTTCGTACCTCTTTCCTGAATTTTTCCAACCACATTGATGGTGGCAGTATCGTTACTATAAATGTTAGAAATTTTAACAATACCAGAAATTTTATTGTTTTTTTTAGATATGGCTAACGAAAATTTAGCAATGGTTGCTTTGGGAACTGCAGTATTTCCCACGGTACATTTTACATAATAAATATCCCTTTTAGTTTTAGGGATAACTTTTTCTTTGGGGGTAAACATTTTTTTTAATTTTAATCTTTCATTAAAAATAATAGATTTAATTGAATAATCCTATTTTTTTGGTATAAGTGTCAGTTCTTTAGTTTGAGCGTACGTTTAATTGGTATTAAAATTTATTTAGAAATAAACTAAATAAATTTTGTGTTTGTTAAATTATATGATACATTTGCATTAAATTTAATCAATCTAAATAAACAAAATACTCACTTTGATAAATTCAATACAAATGAAAAAAGTTATACTTTCTATGCTAGCAGCATCTACATTAGTATTTGCTTCATGTTCTGACGACGATTCTCCAGAGGATCCAAATGTGGTTGTACCAGAAACCTATACATTTACAAGAGATGGTAGTTCAACAGTTAGCTATTCAGGACAAAGTACGAGAATTGAGATGGCAGAGGTAATTTTAGATGCTCTTATGGACGAAGACATCACAGATGCAAATGTCATTTTAAACATGTTTAGTCATGAAGAAAATAGAGAAGATTTTCCAGGTAGAGCGGATTTAAATGCTTCCAACAAAAGTGTTCGAAGTAAAACTGCAGCATCAAAAGATTATTTCTCCTCAAACTCTACGGAATCTAATGCTATTAAAAATATTTTTGATGGTTACATCCGTAGTCAAGTAACGGAAGTTTTTCCTAATTGGGAAGTAAATGCAGAAGCTGGAGTTGCAGGAAAAATTCAAGTTGGTGGAGGATCTACCAGATATGTTAATGCCAGAGGGTTAGAATACAATCAGGCATTCGCAAAAGGACTTATTGGTGCATTAATGATGGATCAAATGTTAAACAACTATTTATCAACTGCCGTTTTAGACGAGGCATCGAACGTAGAGGATAATAATGCCGGAACTACTGCAGAGGGTAAAAATTATACAACCATGGAGCATAAATGGGATGAAGCTTTTGGTTATTTGTATGGTGCAGAAGAATCAGCTGCTGCTCCACAATTAGGTGCAGATTCTTTTTTGAATAAATATTTAGCAAGAGTTGATGGTGATGTAGATTTTGCAGGAATTGCAGACGAAATATACGATGCATTTAAAACAGGTAGAGCTGCCATTGTAGCAAAAAATTACACGGTAAGAGATCAACAAGCTGAAATTATTAAAGCTGCGGTTTCTAAAGTCGTTGCCGTGAGAGCTGTATATTACTTACAAGCAGGTAAAAGTAACTTAGGCGTGGATAATTCTAAAGTTTTTCATGATTTATCAGAAGGATATGGTTTCGTACAGTCTTTAAGATTTACACAATCACCTGATGGCACGCCTTACTTAACAGCTTCTCAAGTTAATGCGTTTTTATCAGAATTAGAAGAAGGTGAAGGTAATGGTTTTTGGGATATCGAAGCTAGTACTTTAGATAACATGTCAGAAGCTATCGCTACTGTTTTTGGTTTTACAGTAGAACAAGCTTTATAATTAACTTTTATATTTTATAAAAAAGTAGCTGAATTTTCAGCTACTTTTTTTTATCTTTACACTTTATTTAGAATAAATAGTAATAAATAACATGAAAAATTTTTTATATTTTCTTTTAATAACCTCATTATCCGTAGCATGTAGCTCTTCTTCAGAGGATCCTGATACACCAGACGACAACTACGATAGAAGTAAGATTTTAACCAACGTTGCAGACAATATTATTATTCCTGCTTTTGCTAATTTCGATGAAAAACTAAAAACATTACAAGAAAAAACAACAACTTTTACTGCATCTGCAGATGAAAATTCTTTAGAGGAGGTAAGGACTTCTTGGTTGGAGGCTTTAAAAGCTTGGCAAGATGTTGCCGTTTTTAATATCGGTAAAGCAGAGGAGATTGGTTTTGTAAATTTCATTAATATTTATCCTACTTCCTCGGATGAAATTGAATCTAATATAGAAAGTGGAAATTACGATTTTTCCAATTCTAATTACCATGATTCACAAGGTTTTCAAGCACTGGATTATTTATTTTTTGGATTAGGAGAAACCGATACGGCAATAGTGGCTAAGTTTACCACCGATGTAAATGCTGCTGGATATCGAAAATATGCCAATGATATTCTTTCTAAAATGACAGAAATAACTACGGCAATAGTAAATGATTGGCAAGGAGGGTATAGAGATGAGTTTGTTAGTAATTCTGGTAACACAGCCACAAGTTCTTTAAATAAATTTGTTAACGACTTTATATTCTATTACGAAAAACTTCTTAGAGCTAATAAATTTGGAATTCCAGCAGGAAATTTTTCAAACACGCCATTACCTGAGAAAGTGGAAGGGTATTACAATCAGGAAGTTTCCAAAGAACTTGCAATGCGAGCTTTAACCTCTATAAAAAGGCTTTTTAATGGAGAAAGTTATGGTGTATTACGCAATCCAGGACCTGGCTTTAAAGAATACCTTGAGGCCTTAGATAATGCAACACTTGCTGCTAATATCAACAATCAATTCAATACTGCGCAAACACAAATTAATACTCTAGACAATAACTTTTACAACCAGATAAACACCGACAATAGTGCGATGTTATCGGCATATGATGAATTACAAAAAGCTGTTGTAATGCTAAAAGTTGATATGCTGCAGGCATTTAATGTACGCGTAGATTATGTAGATGCAGATGGTGACTAAAATAATTATTATTAACCATATTAAAACTGTCTGTTAAACCAGACAGTTTTTTTATAATTATATGCTATTTAAAGTTTATTTTAGAAAACAATACAGTGCGGCTCCGTTGGCCTCGTTCCGCATACTTTTTGGTGTTATGATGCTGCTTAGTATCGTACGCTTTTGGCACCAAGGTTGGATTGAGAAATTGTATCTTACGCCAAAATTTCACTTTTCTTACTATGGCTTTGAATGGGTTAAACCTTTAGGTTCTTTCACATATGTACTATTTGCTATTTGTGCGATTGCAGCAATATTTATAGCATTAGGATACAAATATAGAATTGCTATCGTAGTTTTTTTTCTGAGTTTTACTTACATAGAATTAATGGATAAAACTACCTATTTAAACCATTATTATTTCATTAGTATCCTTAGTTTTTTACTCATTTTTTTACCTGCAAATGTCTATTATTCTATAGATGCTTACCAAAAAAAGCAAGAGTATTTATCCGTCCCTAAATGGACCATAGACAGTATCAAATTGTTATTAGGTATCGTATACTTTTACGCGGGCCTTGCAAAGCTAAATACCGATTGGATGTTTCGCGCTATGCCACTTAAAATATGGCTTCCTTCTAAATATGATTTACCCTTAATAGGACAGAATTTAATGCAACAAGAATGGTTTCACTATGCCATGAGTTGGTCTGGTGCAATTTATGATCTGACTATTCCTTTTTTGTTGGTTTTTAAGAAGACAAGAGGGTTTGCTTTTTTTCTAGTCGTAGTATTTCACGTTTTTACCCGTGTTCTCTTTCCTATCGGAATGTTTCCATACATAATGATAGTTGGAACATTAATATTTTTTGATGCCAAATTTCACCTTAAGCTAATAGGCTTATTTAAACAAATAGTACCATTTCCATCGGAAGGTATGGTTACCTCTGAAAGATTTGAATTTACAAAACTTGGAAAAGGTATGCGTACGGTATGTTTAGTTCTTTTTTTGGTATGCAATTGTTGCTACCATGGCGATACCTTTTATACCCTGGAGAATTGTTTTGGACCGAGGAAGGGTATCGTTTTTCTTGGAGAGTTATGCTCATGGAGAAAGCAGGGTATTCTGTTTTTAAAATTGTAGACGGTAAGTCTGGTAGTTTCTTTTATGTTGATAATACCGATTTTTTATCGTCATTTCAGGAAAAGCAAATGAGTTTTCAGCCGGACTTTATTTTGGAATATGCACACTACCTTGGCGATCATTTCAAAAGCCAAGGACATAAAAATATAGAAGTATACGTAGAAAGTTACGTTGCTTTAAATGGTCGACTTAGTACCCTGTACATAGACCCTAAAATTGATTTATACCAGCAAAAAGAGAGTTTTAAGCATAAAGAATGGATTAAACCTTTTACACATGAAATTAAAATTAAAGGAATTTAAAAGTTTAGCTATAGTATTGTTCATGACGTGTAGTGCTTATGGACAATATACAATTATTGGAACTGTGACCACCGAGGAAAACATACCCATTAATAAGGTACAGATTTTCGATCGCGATACAGGGAAGGTCACTAATACTAGTTCTGATGGTTCGTATAGTTTGGCTTCCACGAGGAAGGAAATTAACGTAGCTTTTTACAGCGATGGCTATAAAATCAAAAACATTACTCTAAATCTTACTGAGGGAACGAACAGACTGGATGTAGTTTTAGAATCTTTTTCTGAGGAATTATCAGAGATAGAAATTTCGGTACAAAAAAGAAAAGTATTCGAGTTAACTAGGTTAAGAGATGTAGAACAAACCGCAATTTATGCAGGTAAAAAAACAGAGGTTATTTTAGTAGGGCAAGCAACCGCTAATTTAGCCTCAAATAACGCCAGACAAATTTACAACCAAGTTGTTGGTTTAAATATCTTTGAGAATGATGATGCAGGTTTGCAATTAAACATAGGAGGTAGGGGATTAGATCCCAATAGAACTTCTAATTTTAACACGCGTCAAAATGGCTACGATATTAGTGCTGATGTTCTGGGGTATCCAGAGAGTTATTATTCGCCGCCAGCAGAAGCTATGGAAGAAATTCAAATTGTTAGAGGAGCCGCCTCACTTCAATATGGAACTCAGTTTGGCGGATTGGTAAATTTTGTTTTTAAAAAACCAAACCCAAATAAAACCTTCGAGTTTCAAACTAGAAATACTCTTGGTAGTAATAATTTATTTACCAATTTCACCAGCGTTAACGGTACCAAAGATAAATTCTCCTATTTTGCATTTTATAACTATAAACAAGGAGATGGTTTTCGACCAAATTCGGAATTTTCTTCTAAAAATGCTTTTGCACATTTTGGATATGAGTTTAGCTCAAAATCAAAACTAGAAGCGGAAATTACTTACCTAGAATACCTTGCACAACAACCTGGTGGATTAACGGATAGTATGTTTAACGAAGATATGTTCCAGAGCAATAGAGAACGCAACTGGTTTCAAGTAAATTGGCTTTTGTATAATTTAAAGTACTTTTATGAATTTTCCGAAAACACAAAAATGAGTTTGAGTTTTTTGGTTTGAATGCTTCTAGAAAAGCTGTCGGCATACGAACTAGGAGAGCTGATGTATCCGATGTTGGCGGTGTTAGAGAACTATTAATTGGAGACTTTAATAACTTTGGATTTGAATTTAGATTTTTAGATTCGTATAATTTTTTTGATAAAAAAGCCACCTATTTATTGGGAACCAAATTTTACAAAGCAGATAACAATTCTATTCAGGGACCAGGTAGTGCTAATTCAGACGCTGATTTTACCTTGCGAACAGAGGAATTCCCTAACTATAAAAACCAATCTGATTTTAGTAATCCTAATTTGAATATCGCTTTTTTTGGGGAAAACATCTTCTACCTAAGTGATAAATTATCCATTACCCCAGGTTTTAGAGTGGAATACATTAAAACTGGAAGTAAAGGATTTAAGAAAACGGTAAACACGGATGGTGCAGGTAATCCTATTGGAGAAATAGAGGAGTTTGATGATATTTCAAAAGAGAGAATGTTTGTATTATTTGGGGTAGGTATGGAGTACAAATGGAATAGTAATATTGAAATGTATGGAAATATTTCTCAGAATTATCGTTCAATTACTTTTTCGGACGTGAATATCGTTAATCCTTCCAATGCAATTGACGAAAACTTAAAAGATGAAACTGGTTTTACAGCCGATATTGGTATAAGAGGAAATTATAAACGATTGGTATCTTATGATATTGGAGCGTTTGCATTATTTTATAATGATAAGATTGATTTTTTATCTACCACCATACCACCTGTTAATTATGCTGGGCTTTTAAGAACTAATATTGGAGATTCTCGAGTGTACGGAATCGAATCTTTATTGGATTTTAACCTGCAGAGAATTTTAGATATTAATCCGAACTATGCGTTTAATTACTTTGTAAATTCTTCTTTTATAAAAACCGAGTATACAAGGGCTATAGCACCTGGAATTAAAGGAAACAAAATGCCTTTTGTTCCGGATGTTAATTTAAAGACTGGTATTAAATTTGGATACAAGAATTTTTCCTCTTCCATGCAATATACCTATCTCTCTTTACAGTATACCGATGCGTCAAATTCTATAGGTGGAGGTGTAAGCGGGGTAATTGGTGAAATTCCGGCTTATGATGTATTTGATTTTTCATCTTCGTATAAATTCAAATTATTCAAAATTGAGGCAGGTGTCAATAATTTATTAGACGAAAATTACTTTACCAGAAGGGCAACGGGCTACCCTGGTCCTGGAATTATTCCGTCAGCACCAAGAACCTATTACGTTACTGTAGAATTTAAAATATAGCTTATTTGTAATAACTCTAAATAATAGGTAGTTTTTTTAGCTCTTTTCTTGTAGTTACAATTGTTAGTATCTTTAAAAAAACTTTATGATTATGTTTAAACCTGTCGACATTAAAGAAAAGTTAGTCCATCTTCAAAAAAAAACCATTAAAGAACACCATATCAATAATTGGTTACAAAATATATTTTACGATCTTGATGTAAAAAGAAATGATATCCAGACTAGGCTATTAGATCGAGGAAAAAATAAAAACAATGTTTTTAATATTGATCATGTAGATGCGAAAATATTTTTCATATCGATCAGATTAAACAAATTTGTGTTACGTACAGATTGCGATTTTTGGATACAAGTTTATTTAAAGGAGATTACCCAGAAGAAGCAATTTCCAAGATTAGAGATTTAGAAAATCTGCACGATACAAAATTTTCTAATTTTAAAATTATTGCTCCTCAGGAATTATTTCGAATTAAAAAAGCAGACGATCCTTTGTTATTTGCGCCCATGGGTAACGGCTATTTTTACCTCATACACAAATGGGGAAACGATTTACATCCGTTGCGAAAATTTAAATATTGGGCAATTAAAAACGTAACAACACTCGGATTAACAGCGTTGTTCATTAGTATACTTTTTACCGCTTTATCGTATTATATATCATTTAACAACCAAGAGAGTGCTATTGCATACACCATTGTAATATTTCTATTTACTTTTAAGTCTGTTGTTGGTGCCATTCTTTTTCTAGGCGCTGCATCAGGTAAAAATTTTAGCGAGTATAGTTGGCAAAGTAAATACGATAAAATTTCTTGATATTTTTTCATTAATAGAACAAGTCTAAATACGTATATTTGTTTCTATAAACTTTATAAAAATGAAAAAAACTTTCTCTCTTATTGCCATTGCAATGGTAATGTTTTCTTGTAAAAAAGAAGTAAAAAAAGAGCCAGTAAAAGAAAATCAAGTAAATGTCTACACGCACAGACATTACAAAGCTGACCAAGAGTTGTTTGCTACGTTCGAAAAGGAAACAGGTATAAAGGTAAATGTGGTTAATGCAAGTGCAGACGAACTAATACAAAAAATGAGTACTGAAGGGGAGCAATCTCCGGCAGATGTGCTTATAACGGTTGATGCCGGAAGACTTGTACGTGCAAAAGATAAAGGTTTATTGCAAACAGCTAATTCTACTTTTTTAGACGCTACTATTCCACAACATCTTAAGGACGTTGATAACAATTGGTTCGCCTTAACAAAGAGGGCAAGGGTAATTGTGTATAATCCGGAAAAAGTTACTGCAGAAGATTTATCTACTTACGAAGACTTAGCAGATCCAAAATGGAAAAAAAGAATACTTATTCGTTCTTCGGGAAACATTTATAACCAGTCGTTATTAGCATCTATTATAGCTAATGATGGAGAAGAAGCAGCTACAGAATGGACAAAAGGAGTCGTAGCTAATATGGCTCGTTCCCCAAAAGGTAACGATAGAGATCAGGTAAAAGCTGTTGTTGCAGGAGAAGGTGATATTGCTGTCGTTAACACCTATTACATTGGGAAATTACTAAATTCGGAGAATCCAGAAGAAGTTAAAGCAGGGGAAGGCATTCAAATATTTTTTCCAAACCAAGGGAATAGAGGGACACATATAAACGTTAGTGGTGCTGGTGTTGCTAGATATGCTCCCAATAAAGCTAATGCAATCAAATTTATCGAATTTTTAGCCAGTAAAGAAGCACAAGAAGTTTTTGCGAAAGCAAATTACGAGTATCCCGTTAATTCGGATGTAAATCCATCTGCACTGTTGGCTTCTTGGGGAACTTTTAAAGAAGATAAATTATCGTTAACTAAACTTGGCGAAAACAATAAAAAGGCTGTTCTAACTTTCGATATTGCAGGTTGGAAGTAATAGGATTCCATCTAGTTATAATTTCCTTAATAATTTATAGATGGTATCCATAATAAATACTATTAAAAGAGATACAAACAAATGGTCAATACTTTTATTGGCCATTGTTTTATTTATCTCAATTCCTATTTTAACCATCGCTTTTGGAATATTTGAAGGCCCAGGAGAGACTTGGGAACACATCGTATCCAATTTATTACCTAATTATATAACGAATACTTTTTATTTAATACTTGGTACGAGTTTGCTTACTCTTTTGTTTGGAGTTTCTGCGGCATGGATTGTTTCAAGATATACAGTTCCTTATGGAAAGGTAATAGAATGGCTATTAATTGTTCCCTTAGCAATACCTTCTTATATTACTGCATACGCCTATGCAGGAATTTTTGATTATGGTAGTTTTATAACGACTTTCCTGGGGTATAAAGTAGATGTAATGAATTCTTGGGGTTTAGTTTTTGTTTTGAGTATTTCCTTATATCCATACATTTATGTTGCTTCCAGAGCATTTTTCACAAGCCAATCCAATAATTTAATGGAAGCTTCGAAGTTGTTAGGAGCTGGCGAAGTAAAGACCTTTTTTACTATAATTTTACCAATAGCTCGTCCTGCTTTTGTTGGAGGTTTATTATTGGTGCTAATGGAAGTATTAAACGATTATGGAGCTGCAAAATATTATGGAGTTACCACTTTTACTACCGGGATTTTTCGCTCTTGGTTTTCGCTTGAGGAACCAGAGACTGCTATTTATCTCTCTGCCATACTAGTGGGTATTATCCTCGTACTCATTACAATTGAAAAATGGCAACGAAAACGTATTGGGTATGCAAATTCTTCTAAAAATCATACAAAATTAAAAAAACTAAGTTTACCTAATAAAAGTAAATATTTTCTTTTTATGGCTGTATTGCTTCCTATTTTAGTAGGATTTGTTTTTCCAGTCTTACAATTATTGTATTGGACGTATTTAACATTTCAATCGGTTTTTACTACAGATTTCTTATCGATTGCAATGGAAACTTTTTTTATTGCTTCTATTGCAGCTTTTTTTACAGTTGTTTTAGCATTGGGCTTATTATTTTTTGCGCAATGGAATAGACTTTCCTATTTTGATATGTTATCCAAAGTTGGAACCTTAGGGTATGCTATCCCTGGAGCTGTTATTGCTGTTGGTGTTTTAATACCAACCTTGTTTTTTGACAAATGGTTAATTAACGTTTTTGATTTTGTGTTTCATGAAAAGATTGGTTTTTTCATGAACGGAACCATAATAGCATTACTCTATGCTTATACGATTCGATTTGCAGCAGTTGCTTATAATCCTATAGAGGCAAGTGCATTAAAGTTAGGAACCTCTTTGGTAGAAGCATCAAAAATGCTAGGAAGTGGAAATCTTAAGACATTCTATAAAATTCAATTTCCGTTGTTAAAACCTGCAATTATTAGTAGTTTTATACTAGTATTTGTAGATGTTATGAAAGAATTACCGCTTACTCTAATTCTAAAGCCTTACAGTGTGAATACGCTCGCAGTAAAGGCCTATGAATACGCTAGTGATGAATTGATTGCAGAGGCAGCATTGCCATCTTTATGTATTATTCTTACGGGAATTCTACCTATTCTTTTTTTAAACCGATTAATTTCTAAAAACTAAGTATGAACACTAATGCAATTATATTAACGGTAAAAAATGTTTCCAAAGCTTTTACCAAAGGAAAGGTAAAGGCCTTAGATTCTATTTCATGTTCTCTTACCAATGGTAAAGTATTAGCTATTGTAGGTGAAAGCGGAAGTGGAAAAACCACCTTAATTCGATTGATTGCTGGTTTAGAAGTTTTAGATTCGGGAGAAATTTATTTAAAGAATAATTTGGTTTCCTCTGCTACTAGTTTTACGAATCCAGAACATCGAAATGTAGGTATGGTTTTTCAAGATTATGCGTTATTTCCACACTTCACAGTTTATAAAAATATAGCGTATGGAATATCCACGCATAAAAATAAAAAGGATCGTATTAGTGAGGTTTTAGAATTGGTTGGTTTGTCGGGTTTTGAGCATCGTTACCCTCACGAGCTTTCGGGAGGACAGCAGCAACGTGTTGCCTTGGCAAGGGCTCTGGCTCCCGAACCAGAAATTTTACTATTAGATGAACCGTTTAGTAATTTAGATGTAATTTTGAGAAAACAATTACGTGAAGATGTTCTTCGAATTTTAAAAAATGCAAATTGCACTGCAATTTTTGTTACGCACGATATTAAAGATGCTCTAGCTATTTCTGATGAAATAATAGTTTTAAAAGACGGTAATCTCTTGCAACAAGGAGTGACTAAAGAGGTCTTTAATAATCCGAAAACTCCCTATATAGCATCCCTGTTTAAAAGTATTACCTATTAAAAAAGCGAGTATTATGATAAACTCGCTTTTTGAAAAAATTATAGGTTCTTAGTTATTATTAGTCCCCGTCCCCATCTGTTCCAGTAATGATAAGGGACAACGCACTTCTAACATCGGCGGTAAACAGAATTTCTAATTTAACCAATTCATCAAATACAACGCGTACCTTATCTTTTTCTGTCACGAGAGAGGTAACAAGTGGATCATCTATAGATGCAATGGCGTTTAATATAAGATCAAATTGGGTATTTAGTTTATCCGACAGCACAGTATCTTTGGTTATAAAATCAATTTTACTAGCTATATTAATACTGTTGGGTTTGAAAAATACTTCTTTTACACTTTCTACATTTGCTTTTATTAGTTCTAAGGACATGGTACTGTAATACGCTTGTAAAATTTCTGAATTTACACCTCCGGTCTTTATAAAACCAGCAGGTTTACCCAATTTAGTTTCAGCAGCAAAGTGAATTACGTTGTTAAGGCCATTGAATAAAAGGTTAAAAGAACCTTTAATACTCTGTTGCTCATTGTTGATAAGATAGTCTCCATAGGTATCCCAAAGTGCTTCTTGTGCCATCGCATTATTGTGCAATTCGTCAATAATTGCTCCTAGGTATGCAACTCTTTTTGTATTATTTACGAGTTTATCATTTGTAATCGTTACATTTTCTGAGAATATCAAATATTCTATTCCAGGAATACCTTTTGCGGAACTACCAAAATTCATAATATTTTCAGCAGTAACATCTTTATCACGAATAAAATTTTCGATAGCGTTTGTGGTAGCTGGCCAGTTATTGAGTTTTAATTTGAAGAAACTATTTTTTACATCTCCGATATTGAATGTATACACTAGAGAATATTGAAGCGCAACAGCTTTCCATTGTGTTTTCAGGATGTTCAAATTTTCAATAGTCTTGGCATCGTTATAGGAAGTGAAAAAATCTTGTAGTTTTTTTGTTTCTTGTGTGAAATTTCTAACGTTTGGTTGCGCAATTCCTTCAACGATATCTCTTATTAGGTCTTTTTCGTTAAAGGTAACTTCTTCTTTATTTTCACTGCACGCACTAAAAATTGTAACGGCAAGTAAAAGTATATATAGGTACGGTTTGTTCATTCTATAAAGTGTTAATAAATTTAATAACTTGCTCCCTTTGCTCTTTAGAATAGTTCATAAAAATTTCTTTGGAAGCCTGTGCCTCCCCACCATGCCAAAGAATAGCCTCCTCGATATTACGAGCTCTACCATCATGCAGCAAGAAAGTATGCCTGTTTACGGTATTAATTAAACCAATACCCCATAATGGTTGTGTTCTCCATTCTCGTCCATTGGCCAAAAAATCAGCTCTATTATCCGCTAATGCTTCTCCCATATCGTGCAGTAAAAAATCCGAATAAGGGTTAACTGTTGTTCCTGCTATTTGCGGTATTCTTTCGTATTGTTCCACCTTAAAATTAATAGCGTGACAACTAATACATTTTGCTTTATGAAACATCTTTTTACCTTGTAAAACATCCGGGTCTTTAAAATTTCTTCGAATTGGAACAGACAAGGCGCTTTGATAGAAGGTTATTCTCTCTAGCTGTTCCTCAACTACTTCCGGCGATCCGCCATCAGGAGCATCGTAACAATCTTGTTGGGGTGAAGGACAATTTTGTTCTTTAAACACTGTTGAAGTTAAGCCTAAATCTCCAAAAAATGCTGCAGCTACTTGTTGTTTCAAAGAGGGTTGATTTGCTTTCCACCCAAATTTCCCAATAGATATAGAACTATTTATTACATCCCAAACATAATTAGGTTTCCCTGATATTCCATCACCATCCGTGTCGAATTCATCGGCATTTTTAAGTAACTCTTCCGCACTCAGTGCATCGATAAAACCCAATCCAATGGTTTGGGTTCCAACTCTTGGTGAAGTTAAAACAGTGCTTAGATCGCCAAAGTTTTCTTCGTAAATGGTATACTTTGGTTTTCTTAATTCGTAAGGAGTTCCATCAGGATATGTACCGGCTATGGTTTCAAAAGTAACGGCAACATGTCCTTCCCCGGAAACATTTAAAACGCCTTTGTTTTGAAGTTGATCTCCATACCCCGGAACCGGCATAGGACCTCCGTGTATGTCTTGTCCTGGAATGCTTAAACGCATTAAAAAACCATCACTTGCACTTTGCGTATTGGTAAGTAACGGTTTTCCACGACCATCTTTAAAATGACAACCAGCACATGATTTTGCGTTAAAAGTAGGCCCCAAACCATCAAGCCCAGTTGTTGAGGCTGGCGAGGGTACCCATGTGGTTATAAACAAACGATCTCCAACAAAAAACTTTATATCTTCGGTTCTGTTTAATCCTGGTATTTTTACTCCAAAAGCATCGTTATTCGAAAATATGGTCGTAAAATTTCCAACAGGCAATTCCTCTCCGTCTTGATAAAATTCCAACTCTGAATACTCATCGTTGAGATTTAAAGAAGGAGCAGTACATTTAAGTAATAATAAAAGACTTATGGGTAGTAGGGTTAGAAAATATTTTTTCATTCATTAATATCTTACTACAAAAAATAATGGTTTTATTTACAAATAAGATAATCCGAATTTATACATTGAAAGCTATAAATTCGGATTAATTTTATAAAGAGATACCTTCATTTAACTAGTTGTTCTTGTTAAAGTAACTCCAATAACTTCAGCACTTTCTATAATAACATCCGCCAAGTCTTTTAAGGCTTGATCCGCTGCTAAAACAATTCCAGGGTTATTTTCGCCCTCTTCTAAAATCATTAGGTCAAAAGGAGTCCCAGATTTGGCTTCTGCATCGATAGCCTCAACGGCGTCCATCATTTTATTCATCTCTTCGAGTAATTTAGCTCCTTGTGCAGGGTCAGCTTCAGTAATTAGGTCTAAAGGAGAAGGACCTTCAATGTTTCCATATTCCCCTTTTAGTACATTAATAATACCCAAAGCGTTAGTGTATACATCTCTGTGGGTATTGTCTGAAAAACAAGAATGCTCATCCTCTTGTCCTGACTCATCAATTCCGTCAGAACTTACTGCAGGACCTAATAATCTTTCGTTAGATAATTCAAATGAAGCTAAAAATGTTGGTCCTTTTAAAGCCTTTGTAAGCGCCTCGTTGGTATCCATCGCCATAAATACATTGTAGTATTCACCTCCTGTAGCCCATGTATCCACAAGATCTTTTAAATCGTCAATTAAAAGTGCCGTTGCCACCTCTAGATAGTCCTTTCTTCTCTCTGCGTTATCGGCTGTAGTATAGTCTGTGTATTCTCTTAAGCCAGCTAATTTATCTGCCGGATTTGTATTGTCTTGCCCCCAAATCAGGAATTCTATCGCATGCCATCCAGTACTAACTGCTTTTTCGTCGTCATTAGCCTCGTTAAGGTTTGCGATAAGTTCTTTGGTTATTGGATCTGTGCCAGATAAAATACTTACATCGTAGGTACCAGTATAACTAGTTTTTAAAGCAACATAATCAATGTAGGCTTCGTTTAAAGGCCATGCGTTCATTTGCCCTTCATTACCGATTGTCCAGGCTTCTTCTCCTTCATTATCTACAGGACCGTCTGATCCTCTAAATACTTCTGTTTGTCCGTAAAACTCTCTTGCTTGTAACCATAAAGTTTTCATTTGGTTAAAACCTGCTTCTGATGGAGCGTCTGTAAAACTCAATACTGCCGTTTGTAAGGCAAGTGTTGCGTCATAACTGTCTTTGTAATTTTGATAGACCATGTTAACATAGTTCTTCACTACGTCTTCTTTACTAATTACTGGGATTGGATCTGGTTGTGGGGTTTCATCTGATGAACATGACTTCATTACTATCATTGCTAGTATCAAAACTCCTATTTTAGTCAAAATTTTCATTTAATTAGATTTAATTAATATAATTTTTTGCAAAGTTATTCATAAAATATAGTTGAGCAATATTTATTAAGATTTATTTTAAATAAATATATCGCTATTTTTCATTTTTAAATACTTAACCTTTTATTTACAATATATGTAGTATATTTGCTCGTAATTAATTTTTAATATAACTACTCTTTTTAAGAGTTTATTAATTACACATATGAACGCGCACGATTCAAAATTTGTTGGTGAAGGTTTAACATACGATGATGTTCTACTTGTTCCAGCCTATTCAGAAGTTCTTCCGAGAGAAGTTAGTATTCAAACTAAATTTACCAAAAACATTACGATAAATGTACCTATTGTCTCTGCTGCGATGGATACAGTAACCGAGTCTTCAATGGCTATCGCTGTTGCAAGAGAAGGGGGTATTGGGGTTCTGCATAAAAATATGACTATTGTCCAACAAGCAACAGAGGTTCGCAAAGTTAAAAGGGCAGAAAGTGGTATGATTATAGATCCAATAACCTTACCATTAGATGCAGTAGTTTACGATGCAAAAAATGCGATGCGCGAACATAAAATAGGCGGTATTCCTGTTGTTGATGAAAATAAAAGATTAGTTGGTATTGTAACGAATAGAGATCTTCGATTTGAAAAAAATATCGAAAGACCAATCGTGGAAGTAATGACTTCAGAAAATTTAATTACAGTGGCTGAAGGTACTTCGTTAAAACAAGCGGAAGTAATTTTACAAGAAAATAAAATCGAAAAGTTACCGGTAATTAACAAAGAAGATAAGTTAGTTGGTTTAATAACATTTAGAGATATAACAAAACTAACACTGAAACCAACAGCCAACAAAGATCATTTTGGAAGATTACGAGTTGCAGCTGCCATAGGGGTTACAGGGGATGCTGTAGAAAGGGCAGAGGCACTAGTTAACGCCGGAGTAGATGCTGTCGTAATTGATACCGCACATGGTCACACTAAAGGAGTTGTGACTGTTTTAAAAGAGGTAAAAAGTAAGTTTCCTGTACTAGAGGTTATCGTTGGTAATATTGCCACTGCAGAAGCCGCAAAATACCTTGTGGAAGCAGGTGCAGATGCAGTTAAAGTAGGTATTGGTCCGGGTTCTATTTGCACAACTCGTGTCGTTGCCGGAGTAGGATTTCCACAGTTTTCAGCAGTACTAGAAGTAGCTGCGGCTATCAAAGGTTCTGGGGTTCCTGTAATTGCAGATGGAGGAATTCGATATACTGGTGATATACCAAAAGCAATTGCTGCAGGGGCCGACTGTGTGATGCTAGGTTCACTTTTAGCAGGTACCAAAGAGTCGCCGGGTGAAACCATAATATTTGAAGGAAGAAAATTTAAATCTTACCGTGGTATGGGCTCTGTAGAGGCCATGAAAAAAGGATCTAAAGATCGTTATTTTCAGGATGTAGAGGACGATATTAAAAAACTTGTTCCAGAAGGTATCGTTGGACGTGTTCCGTATAAAGGAGAATTGTACGAAAGTATTCACCAATTTGTAGGTGGTTTACGAGCAGGAATGGGGTATTGTGGGGCAAAAGATATCGAGGCGTTAAAAGCAAAAGGAAAATTTGTTCGAATTACCGCCTCTGGAATTAACGAGAGTCATCCGCATGATGTAGCAATCACAAAAGAAGCGCCAAATTACAGTAGAAGATAAGAATTTCATTCTATATTTTAATAAAAAAGCCATTGTAATTAGAATACAATGGCTTTTTTTACCTTTCTTTTGAATACTATTCCTACATTTACGACATAAAAGGTATCGCATGAAAAAAATTATTATAATCAATGGGCCCAACCTTAATCTTTTAGGAAAAAGAGAACCTTCAATTTATGGGAATACCTCTTTTTTGGAGTTCTTTGCCAACTTAAAAGAAAAATACAACACAATTACACTATCCTACTATCAGTCTAATATAGAGGGTGAAATTATTAATAAATTGCACGAAGTTGGATTTGCATATGATGGCATTATATTAAATGCAGCAGCCTATACACATACCTCTATTGCAATTGCAGATGCTGTAAAGGCGATTCAAGCACCTACTATTGAAGTACACATTTCTAATGTACATTCGAGAGAAACCTACAGGCATCTTAGCTACATAGCACCGAATGCCAAAGGAGTAATACTTGGTTTTGGATTACAAAGTTATGATTTAGCTATTCAGAGTTTTTTATAAATCGTATTACATACATGTATCTTGCGAATAAAAGTAGGTAAAAACTGAGTAAGCTTATAGGAAAGGTTTGCAACCCTGTAATCCATAGAATTGGAATGATACACAACAGTACTACCAATATTTTATAATATACGGAGACCCATTTTGGTATCCTCATTTTAAAAAGAAAAAATCCTACCATAAAATTTGGTGCAAATGCCCAAAGGAAATTAAAATTATTTGGCGCAGTGGAATGGTTTGTAAAAAACCAAAGAAAAATAATTAGAATTCCAAAAATTCCAGTTGTACTGAACAAGAAAAAATCTAACCATCGCGTCTGGTAGCATTTTTATAATCTGTTATTGTAAGAAAAAATCCGAGGATCGATAGTAGAAAAAATACGAGAAAAGGGCTTAGTTTATCAGAGGTAGGAACTTTTTCTTCATAGTCTAGAATTGTTTCCGTTTTTAAGACGAGGTCTTCTAATTTTTCATTTCTTTTTACCTTAGATGCCGCTAGAATTTTAAAAACATAATCGGGAAGAAATGCATATTCCTGCGGGGTTGCAACCCGGTCAAGTCTATTTCCTAATGCTATATTGATTCCAAGACTACCCCAGGTGTTCCAATGTAACTCGGAATTCATAAGTTGGCGTATCGTTTTTTTTGCTACAATAAAATTATCGTTAAGAATAATCTTATCTTCCAACGCACTAAATAGAATATTCTTAGGTTTTGTAGAACAATTATCAAAAAAGGGATCGTAGTAATAACTCGCGTTTTTAGGTTGTGCATTTTGTTCCAAAAAACCAAAAATTTGGTTTTTCTCCTTTACGGTTAAATTTAATACTTGCTGCTTAATCCATCTTTTGTCTTGTTGGTAGCTTTCAACCGAGTTTTTGAAGGGATACCGAACTAGCTTGTATTTCATGAATCCTTTGGTAAAGTTTACATAAAAATCTGCTTCACTGGTATCAAATATGCCATAATTATACACTAAATCTAAACGCAACAGCGGGTCTTTGATACGCACTGCAGTATGTCCAAACTTTTCAAATAATGCCTCTCCAGGACCATAAGTCACAACACTAACCTCCGCGTATGTGGATAATTGTAAATTTTGTCCTGTAAAAGCCTTGCTAGTTAACAAGAGTAGAAGCAATAAAAAGTATTTCTTATGTAGTATCATTGTCTGAAAAAACTATAGTCAAATTTTATAGAAAATATATTCGAATAAAGGGCATTTCCTACACTACCGATATTGGTAAGAGCATAATCAATTTGAATGCCTCTGTATTTAAAACCAATTCCGAAATTTGGTTGTACGCTCAGTGATTTTGAATTGTCGAACGCTGTGATATTTTGAAAATTCCCTATACCTACCCTTAAAAATGCCATTTTATCATAATCTAGTTGCAGTCCTACAGCCGGATCAATAGAGACAATATCAGTAGCAATTAAGTCATTGGTTTTTAAAAATCGCATCCTCAAGTCTATGGAAGATAATAGGGAAAAATAACGACTAATTGTAAAGTCTTTAGCTACACCAATTTGTAATTTAGGTTTAGTCATTTCGGTAGTTTCTGGTAATTCTTGGTTTTGCCCTGGAATAGCATTTTGTATTTTTTCGAATTCTTCTTCATTAATAGCCCATGTATTATACGTGGTAGTGATGTCTCTAATAGTTAGACCAAAACTCCAATTATTTCTTTCAAATTGTATGCCCGCATCAAACCCTAAACCCCAAGAGGTGGCAAAATCTCCTATTATTCTTCGAATTATCTTAGCGTTAAATCCAAACTGAAAACCATCCAAGATCATATTCCTAGCATAGGCTACATTGAAGGCATAATCTGCAGCTGAAAAAAGACTCACTCTATTGAAGTCAATATTACCTTGGTTATCTATTAATTCTGTGGTGTTTAATATGTCATCAACACCAAAACGCACTATCGCAAAACCTATAGAACTTTTGTTATCTATAGGCATTGCAAAACCTGCAAAATTATAATTTGCAATATCTGCAAAATATGTTGCATACATTAGAGAGCCCTGATAATCATTTACTTTTACTAAACCGGCAGGATTCCAATAGATAGAGTTTACATCACCACTAGTAGCAGTAACCGATTTACTCATACCAAGTGCAGCTGCATCCACGCCAATATTTAAAAATTCATTCGAATAATTTCGGAATTGACCGTTAACGCTGGCTGAAATAAAGAAAATTAAAAGTATAAAGTAGGTTCTCAAAGGTTTCTTTTGTATGCGTAACAAATATCTAAAATACTTAGGATATAACTAACTTTTTGACAAGTTATTGTTAAACCAACTAAAGTATGCAGCTACTTTACGACTAGTTTTTTTTCTATAAAAGCAATAATCTCTTTTTCTAACCAATAATTTTGAGAAGAATAAAAGGAAGACAAAAAGCCAACATGCCCCCCGTAATTTGGAGCTAGTAAATAGAAATTATCGTGTTGCATTGCTACATCAAAAGGATAACATTCTGGAGATAAAAAACTGTCATCTAATGCGTTAATGAGTAGGGTGGGAGTTTTTATTTTCGGAATGTAAGGCTTGGAACTAGCTTTTTTCCAATAATCTTCAGGACTATCGAAACCAAAAACAGGTACAGTATATTGCTCTTCTATATGGCGGAATAGTGACGCTTTTGCCAATAAATTTTTATCGATGGTAAATTCTGGAAATTTTTCAGCTTTTTTTAAGAGCTTTATTTTCATGGATTTTAAAAATTCACGCAAGTAAATTTTATTTTTAAATTTAGACAATTCGCGCTGGGATGCTGTTAAATCGATGGGAACAGATACTGCGACCGTTACTTTAAGCTCTTTAGGGATATGTTTGTATTCCCCTATATATTTCAAGGCTAAGTTTCCACCCAAACTAAACCCTAGTAAAACAATGTTATCATAATTGTAATTAGAGACTAAGTATTCTACAACATATTTTATATCATCGGTTTTTCCGCTGTGATACGTGCCGAGCAATAAATTATCTTCCTCACTGCAACCTCGTAAATTTAAACAAACCGTATCGTAACCAGCTTTGTTTAGTTGGCTAGCACTAGTTATCATATAATTGGATTGAGCACTTCCTTCCAAACCGTGTATTAGAAGTACGATAGTTTTAGACTTTACAATAGAAAAATCTAAGTCTAAAAAGTCATTATCCCAAGTAGGTATTCGTTTTCTTTGATACGAAATACAACCGGTCATAAAAAGTGGACGGTAAATAGTATTAAAATGAGGATTTTTGAAAGGTAACGACGGATTAAAATTATGACTTAATAATGGCATGATGAAGAAAATGTTCCGAGTTTATCCAAAGATGATAAAAAAGTGTGAAATAGTAAAACTGCGTGTAGTATTTCTTATTTTAGCTTTTTAAATCCATTTATATGAATATTAAAAGACACCTTCCCAATCTTTTTACCTTAGGTAATTTATTGTGCGGAACTATTGCCGTAATTTTTGCAGTTACAGGAGATTTTACTAGTACAGCAATATTTGTTGCATCGGGTATAGGCTTCGATTTTTTTGATGGATTTATAGCACGGCTTTTACAAGTTCAAGGAGAACTTGGTAAGCAGCTCGATTCACTTGCAGATATGGTCACAAGTGGCGTTGTTCCGGGAATCGTAATGTTGCAATTACTGCAGGCCTCTACAGCGATGCATACGGTAGGTTATTTTGGTTACATGCCTTTAGAGGAATCGATATCGATAATTTCATTTTTCGGATTATTAGTAACATTAGCTGCATGTTATCGTTTGGGGAAATTTAATATAGACGAGCGTCAATCTGAAAGTTTTATAGGATTGCCTACCCCTGCAATGACTTTATTTATTGTTTCCTTACCACTAATAGTTTTATATGCTCCAGATACTTTTTTTGCAGATCTAATTCATAATACATATTTTTTAATTGCGATAACTTTGATATTCAGCTGGATTATGAATGCAGAAATCAAGCTGTTTTCATTAAAATTTGCATCGTACAGGGTTAATGATAATATTACTAAATATGTATTTTTAATAGTTTCCTTAATTTTAGTTGTAATCTTTCAAATCGTATCCGTACCGCTGATCATCGGTTTGTATGTGTTAATCTCCATTTTTAAAAATATCAATATCGACAAATAGTATTAAGATTCTACTTTTGTAACGTGTACTATCTATCCTTTTACGAATGAACTTTATTATTTGGTCGCAAAAAAGCGATAATCCTTTGCTAGCAGCATTGGCATAAATGGAAGAGGGATATAAAACTAATCACTTATTACTGCAATCGTTATTAACACTTGTGGAGTAAAAAAAAGATTTCAAAAACGAACTACTCGAATTTCCCAATGGAAAAAATACATTTAAATATCTAGAAAACGGTAGAATCTTGTTTTTATATGGAAAGACGATAAAACTCGAACAGCAAAGTGATGAATTACCAAAATGACATCAAGACTTTTACTATTGGCAGACTAAAACTTTTTCTTTTTTAATTCGAAGTCTTTACCCAAATAAACTCTCCTAACCGTTTCGTCTTCTGCTAATTCTTCTGGGGTACCTTCTTTTAAAATTCCGCCATTATACATTAAATAGGTTCTGTCTGTAATAGCAAGAGTAGCTTGCACATCATGGTCTGTAATAAGAATACCGATATTTTTATTTTTTAGCTGTGCTACAATTCCTTGGATATCCTCTACCGCAATAGGATCTACTCCAGCGAATGGTTCATCAAGTAAAATAAATTTAGGATCCGACGCCAAACACCTCGCTATTTCTGTTCTTCTGCGTTCTCCTCCAGATAACAAATCGCCTCTATTTTTTCTAACGTGTCCTAAGCTAAATTCTTCAATTAGTTCCTCTAATCGTTCTTTTCTTTCTCTTTTGGTTCTGTCTGTAAATTCCAATACAGACATTATATTATCTTCTACAGATAATTTTCTAAAAACAGAGGCCTCTTGTGCTAAATATCCAATCCCTTTTTGTGCTCTTTTGTACATCGGGTTGTCTGTTATTTCCTCCTTATCGAGGTAAATAGATCCACCATTTGGTTTGATCATGCCAACAATCATGTAAAAGGAGGTAGTTTTTCCTGCGCCGTTAGGTCCCAATAACCCGATAATTTCTCCTTGCACTACCTCTAGGGATATACCTTTAACAACTTTTCTACTACCGTAGAGTTTTTGTATATTTTCAGCTTTCAGTTTCATGTTTTAATGAAGAATTTAGATTGATAAAAGTACATAAAATACACTGGTAAGGCATCTTAAAATAATCATAACTTTTTAGGAGTTAGAGAAGGTTCGCTCTTGTTTTTTAATAACAAATTTAGATACGTGTATACTTATTTCATATAAAATCATGATAGGAACCGAAACTATTACTTGACTAGCAACGTCTGGTGGAGTAATAATTGCTGATAATATAAGCACCACTACCAAAGCATGTTTTCTATATTTCTTTAAAAAATTAGGCGTTATTAATCCTATTTTGGTTAAAAAATAAATTACTACTGGGAGTTCAAAAAATAGTGCAACTCCGATAATTGTGTTGGTAATAAGACTTGTATACGCCTCCAGTTTAAAGTTGTTCTCAATACTATCTGAAATTTCAAAATTATAAAAGAAGAACACAGACATTGGAATGATTACAAAATAGCTAAACAAAACTCCTAAAAAAAATAAAGACGAAGAGGTAAAAATAAAACCTCTCGATTTTTTTCGTTCTTCCTTATGCAAACCGGGCGCAATAAAGCGCCAAATCTCCCATAATATATATGGAAAAGCAAGAATAAACCCGAGTATTAATGAAGACCATATCCCGGTCATTAATTGCTGTGTAGGATTTAAAGACTGTAGTGTTTGGTTAAAAGTGATATCACAAAAGCTCGTCTCTACACCAAAACTAGAAAAAAACTTACAAAAAAAGCGATAGGTAATAAAATCTGGTTTTAAATGTGCCAATAACACTTCATTAAAAACAAACTTTATGTTACTAAATATCAGTATTGCTATGATAAATATAGCAGAAAAACTTCGTACCAGATGCCACCTTAACTCTTCAAGATGATCAAGAAAAGACATTTCTTTTTCTCCCATATTTAAAAAATTCCTTCTTTGATCAAATCGTGCAGGTGAACTACTCCAGCATAATCTTCGCTATCGTTTACCACTAGCATTGTAGTAATATTATTTTCCTCTAAAATTTCTAAAGCTTTTACCGCCATTTGATCGATGTGTATCGTCTTGGGATTTTTACTCATGATATCCTTAGCGGTTAAGGTATCAATGTTGGTTGTTTTACTCAACATTCTACGGATATCTCCATCGGTGATGATCCCAGTAATTTTATTGTTTTCATCCATAACAGCGGTTACCCCGAGTCGCTTTTCTGAGATTTCAATGATAACTTTAGTAACTGGATCTTTACTTTCAACCTTAGGTTTTTTGTTATTCTTTACCAGGTCAGATACCCTTAAGTATAATTTTTTTCCAAGAGCTCCTCCAGGATGATATTTTGCAAAATCACTACTAGAAAATCCTTTTTTATGTAATAAACAAACTGCTAAGGCATCCCCCAGAACAAGTTGTGCTGTGGTACTAGTAGTTGGAGCAAGGTTGTTAGGACATGCTTCTTTTTCAACGTAAGAGTTCAGTACAAAATCGGCATTTTTCCCAAGAAATGAATTGGGGTTTCCAGTAATTGCTATGATTTTA
Organism: Tenacibaculum sp. SG-28; assembly: GCF_002954385.1. GTDB lineage: Bacteria > Bacteroidota > Bacteroidia > Flavobacteriales > Flavobacteriaceae > Polaribacter. The sequence continues at coordinate 935,077 of NZ_MQVY01000001.1, read as the reverse complement.
TTATTGGCATTTTTAATTAATGGAACAAGGACTTTGATTTCCGGAGTATTACCACTTTTGGAAATACAAATTACGGTGTCATTTTGTTGAACATTACCTAAATCTCCATGAATGGCGTCTGCCGCGTGCATGAACACAGCTGGTGTTCCTGTAGAGTTTAGGGTCGCAACAATTTTAGTTGCAATATTCGCACTCTTTCCAATACCAGTAACAATTACGCGACCGTCTGCATGTAGGATACAATTTACCGCTTCAGAAAAGGATTCAGTAAGTAAATTGCTAAGATTGGCGATAGCTTTGCTTTGTAGCTCTATAGTTTCTTTTGCCGACGAAAGAATGTTACCAAGGTTTTTCAAGTTTGAAATTATTAAAATTTAAAAGTGTAAAAATAAAAATATTTTGTCTATGAAATCTTATAAAAAGGAAGTTTATGCCTTTTTATTTCAAGATTTTTTATAAATTAGATTTGTATTTTAAATATGAGCTTAAAAGGATGGAGGTAGAGCAAACAGATTTATACAAATCACTAAAGAAAAATTTTGGGTTTAGTAAATTTAAAGGTTTACAAGAAGGAGTTGTTAATAGTGTTTTGAGTAATAAAAACACTTTTGTTATAATGCCGACAGGAGGTGGTAAATCGCTCTGTTATCAACTGCCAGCGCTAATGAAGCCCGGAACAGCAATTGTAGTATCCCCGCTAATTGCTTTGATGAAAAACCAAGTAGATGCCATACGAGGCATTTCAGAAAATCATGGAATAGCCCATGTTCTTAACTCTTCCTTAAATAAATCTGAAGTAGCTAAAGTTAAATCGGATATAGAAAATGGGATCACAAAATTACTTTATGTGGCTCCAGAATCTCTCATCAAAGAAGAATACGTTCTTTTTTTGAGAGAACAGAACATATCTTTTGTCGCAATCGACGAAGCCCACTGTATATCGGAGTGGGGTCACGATTTTCGACCAGAATACAGAAATTTAAGAAACATAATACGCCAAATTGATAACGTTCCAATAATCGGTTTGACAGCAACTGCCACACAAAAAGTTCAAGAAGATATATTGAAAACTTTAGGGATGGTGGATGCGAATGTATTTAAAGCTTCCTTTAATCGACCCAATTTATTCTACGAGGTTCGACCAAAGACAAAGGATGTTGAGAAAGATATTATCAGATTTATAAAACAGCGTATTGGGAAATCCGGAATTATTTATTGTTTAAGTAGAAAAAAAGTGGAAGAAATTGCACAGGTTCTCCAGGTGAATGGCATTAAAGCAGTGCCATACCACGCTGGTTTAGATGCAAAATCTAGAGCAAAACATCAAGATATGTTTCTAATGGAAGACTGTGATGTTGTGGTAGCTACTATAGCCTTCGGTATGGGAATTGATAAACCAGACGTTCGCTTCGTTATTCATCATGATATTCCGAAAAGTTTAGAATCGTATTACCAAGAGACAGGAAGGGCTGGTAGAGATGGAGGAGAAGGGTATTGTTTAACTTTTTATTCTTATAAAGATATTGAAAAGTTAGAAAAATTTATGGCCAATAAACCAGTGGCAGAACAAGAAGTCGGTCATGCGCTTTTACAAGAGGTAGTTGGTTACGCGGAAACATCGATGAATAGAAGAAAGTATCTCTTGCATTATTTTGGTGAAGATTTCGATGAAGTTAAGGGAGATGGTGCAGATATGGATGACAACATGCGTAATCCTAAGAAAAAACACGAAGCTAAAGAAGAGGTCGTTAAATTACTTAATGTAATTAAAAAGACCAACGAAATGTACAAACCCAAGGAGATTGTAAACACTTTAATTGGCAATGAAAATGCCCTGTTAAAATCGCACAAAACAGTTAGTCAACCTTTTTTTGGCTGTGGTAAGAATAAAGATAATCATTATTGGATGGCTCTGATACGACAAGTTTTAGTGGCCGATTATATAAAAAAGGAAATTGAACAATATGGCGTTCTGAAAATAACCAAGGAAGGATTGGCATTTTTAGAAAACCCATCCTCTTTTATGATGACAGAGAATCACGTTTATAATACCGACGATGATGGAACTATTATCACCAACGAAAAATCAATTGGTTCTGGGGTGGACAGTAAACTAGTGGAAATTTTGCGTGAATTGCGAAAGCACGTTGGAAAAAAATTAAACGTGCCACCATTTGCAGTCTTTCAAGATCCTTCTATTGATGATATGGCATTAAAATATCCTATTACGCTTGAAGAACTAGCAAAGGTTCACGGTGTAGGAGAGGGTAAAGCGAGAAAATATGGAAAGGAGTTTGTAGAATTAATAGCCAATTATGTTGAAGACAACGATATTGTTCGACCAGACGACTTAATCGTAAAGAGTACCGGTGTTAATTCTGGTTTAAAATTATACATAATTCAAAATACCGATAGAAAATTACCTTTAGAAGATATTGCAAAATCAAAAGGTCTCGAAATGACAGAATTAATAAAGGAAATGGAAGCAATTGTTTTTTCAGGAACTAAATTAAACATTGATTATGCAATTGATGATATCTTAGACGAAGACCAACAAGAAGAAATTCACGACTATTTTATGGAGGCTGAATCCGATAAAATACAAACTGCATTAGATGAGTTTGACGGAGATTATGACGATGAAGAACTTCGCTTGATGCGTATAAAGTTCACTAGTGATGTAGCCAATTAAAATTTAGTATAATTACACCAAAAAAGCAAAAGAAGACTCTTTTGCTTTTTTTGTTAGTATTCTTGTTTTATAAACTATTTCAATTTTTAAATATGGTCTAACAATAAACAGGAAAGTAATTGTTAATTCTTATTGAAACAATTACTTTTGTCCTATTAAAAAATAACAACAATGTCAACAACACAAAAACTACAAGATTTTACACAACAAGTTCGAAGAGATATCCTTCGCATGGTTCATGCTGTTAATTCAGGGCATCCAGGAGGTTCTTTAGGATGTGCCGAGTTTATTAGCTGTTTGTATCAAGAAATCATGGAATACAGTACAGATTTTGATATGAACGGCACCAATGAAGATCTTTTCTTTTTATCTAACGGCCATATATCTCCTGTGTATTACAGTGTTTTATCTCGTAGTGGTTTTTTTCCGGTAGCGGAATTAAATACCTTTAGAAAATTAGATTCTCGTTTACAAGGGCACCCAACAACGCATGAAGGATTGCCAGGAGTTAGAATTGCATCTGGTTCTTTAGGACAAGGAATGAGTGTTGCAATTGGAGCAGCAGCGGCCAAAAAGCTTAATAAAGATGCGGGTATCGTATACTCTTTGCACGGAGATGGTGAATTACAAGAAGGACAGATTTGGGAAGCGGCAATGTATGCAGCAGGAAAGAAAGTTGACAATTTAATAGCTACCGTAGATGTTAATGAAAAACAGATTGATGGTGCGACAGACGATGTTCTTCCCATGGGAAGTTTAAAAGCAAAATTTGAAGCTTTTGATTGGGACGTTCTTGAAATTAAGGAAGGTAATACCATAGATTCTATACTAAAAGGTATGTCTGAGGCAAAATCTAGAACGGGAAAAGGGAAACCGGTATGTGTTTTGTTGTATACAGAGATGGGTAATGGTGTTGATTTTATGATGCATACGCATGCATGGCATGGTAAGGCTCCAAATGACGAACAATTAGTTAGTGCTTTAGCACAAAACCCAGAAACATTAGGAGATTATTAATATTATCATAAGTAGTTACTTTGTTAACTACTTGGAAAATAGTAAACACCGTTTTGTCTATACTATCGAAGACATAACGGTGTTTTTATTGGAATAATTCGACCAATTAAAAGCAATAAGCCTTAAATTTACAATCGGTTTAATTTTAATTTCTAAAGGTAGAATTTAGAATATTTCCTTGAAAACATTATTTGTTTTTAGGTGCAAAGCAGATAGAATAACATTTTGAGTAGTTTACATTAATCTTAATAGTATGAAAATAGGTATAGTTTGTTATCCAACATTTGGAGGTAGTGGTGTTGTGGCAACAGAATTAGGAATGGCACTCGCAAATAAAGGACACGAGGTACATTTTATTACATACAACCAACCTGTACGTTTGGACTTTATATCCAACAAATTACATTTTCACGAGGTTATTCTGGAAGAATATCCGCTTTTTCAATACCAACCATATGAATTAGCTTTGTCTAGCAAAATGGTAGAAATTGTAGAAAAGTATACTTTAGAAGTATTGCACGTACATTATGCAATTCCGCATGCGTATGCTGCATACATGGCTAAGAAAATGCTATTTGATAAAGGAATAAAAGTGAAAGTAGTGACCACATTACACGGAACCGATATTACTTTAGTGGGAAGTCATCCAACCTATAAAACAGCGGTAGAATTTAGTATTAACAAATCGGATGAGGTAACTGCAGTATCAAATAGTCTCAAAAATGATACCATGCGATTGTTCAATATTACCAAAGAAATTAAAGTAGTTTACAATTTTATCGATGGGTCCAAATACGATATTATAGACAAACAAGAATGCAAAAGAAGTGCTTTGGCCTATGAAACAGAAAAAATTGTAACCCACATAAGTAACTTTAGACCAGTGAAAAGAACAAAGGATGTCGTGGAGATTTTTTATAGGGTACAAAAGCAAATTCCATCTAAATTACTAATGGTTGGCGATGGTCCGGACCGTTTCAAAGCTGAAAATTTAGTTAAAAAATTAGGTATTGAGGATAAAGTAATGTTTTTAGGAAATAGCAGCGATGTGGCAAGAATATTATGTCTTTCAGATCTGTTTTTACTTCCATCAGAGACAGAAAGTTTTGGTTTGGCTGCGCTAGAGGCAATGGCGGCTGGAAACGCAATTATTTCTACCAATGCAGGTGGTTTACCAGAGGTTAATGTAGACGGACAAACAGGTTATCTTAGCAATGTTGGAGATATTGATAATATGGCAAAAGATGCAATTAAAATACTGAAAGACGATGCTTTATTAGCTTCTTTTAAAAGCAACGCTAAACAGCATATTAAAACTTTTTCTTTGGAAAACGTAGTTACACAATACGAGTCGATATACAAAGATTGTTAATGTGTTATCTGTGTTTCATAAGGCAGTAAGGACTATCCTTTGGCTTTGAATGTATTTACCTGGAATAAAACATCAAACTTTCTTCAATCAAAACATTGGAAACCCTTCTGTTTATTTTAAAATGCTCAAAGTTTTCTAAGAGAACGAATTGTATTTCTCCGCCAACATTCTTTTTATCGTGTTTCATATAGTTTAGGATATATGGCACGTCTTGATCAGATATTTCCGCTTTACCGAATAGAGAAATAATCGTGTTTTTGATATCGTTTAGGTGCTCCTTTGGGAAATTTAATAGTTTATTAGAAATGAAGGCTTCACAAACCATACCAATAGCAATCGCTTCACCGTGTGTTAAATTTTCTTTCGATGCATTCTCTAAAAAATACGATTCTATTCCATGACCTATGGTATGCCCCCAATTCAAAACTTTTCTAACATTTTGTTCAAGTGGGTCCTCAAGTACCACTGTGTTTTTAATTTCTATAGATCGGTGAATTAGCGTGATGATATTTAAGTGTAGGTTATCTTTTATTTGGTTAAATAAATTTTTGTCATGTGTCATTCCGTACTTTAAAATTTCTGCAGTACCAGAACGTATCTCTCTTTCCGAGAGGGTATGTAAGTATTCCGGATCAATAACGATCATTTTAGGATTAGAAAAAACTCCAATTTGATTTTTTAACACGCCTAAATCTATACCTGTTTTACCGCCAACAGAGGCATCCACCATACTTAGCAAAGTTGTCGGAATATTAATAAAATCTATACCTCTTTTAAACGTAGCGGCCACAAATCCTCCCAAATCTGTTACTACGCCACCTCCAAGGGTAATGAGTAAGCTATGTCTATCTGCACCGAGTTCCGTCATGGCATTCCAAACACCTATACAGGTTTCCATATTTTTATAAACTTCACCAGCATCTATCTGGATAACCTCAATGTTTTTGTCTGTTTCTAGCAACTGTATGAATCGAGGGTAGCAAAATTCTATCGTATTAGTGTCTACCAAAATAAAAATTGACGAATAAGCATTTTCCACAATGTGTTTAGCGAGTTCATTATATGCTTTTTCGTTGAAGTGTATTGGGTATGTTTCTGCTTGTATAGAGACCATTTTATTCCTTTTTATAAGAATGCAAATTAAATAGAAAAAATTGAAAAATGTCGCTCTTCTCAAGTATATTTGTAATCGAAAAATAATCCATAATAAACGCACCTGATGAAATTATTTGACAACACGGAAACGGCATTTAAATTAAAGTCTGATTCAGAGCTAGAAAGAGCTTATTTTCTGTTTAAATTAATTCAGAATCAGCCTATGGTTCGCATTGGAACCGCGGTTACTAATTTTGCTTTAAAGGCACATCTTCCTATCGAAGGTCTTATTAGATCAACGGTATTTGATCATTTTTGTGGAGGAGTAACAGAAGACGATTGCCTTCCAAATATTGAGAATATGTACATGAAGGGAAAGGTGTGTAGTATCCTGGATTACTCTGTAGAAGGAAAAGAGGATGAAACGCAATTTGAGAATGCTTTGGAAATGACTTTAAAAACTATAGAGTTTGCTAGAGAGAAAAACTCTATACCATATGCTGTTTTTAAACCAACAGGATTTGGAAGGTTTGCGTTGTATCAAAAATTAACGGAAGGGGAGAAGCTTACAGACGAAGAAAAAAAAGAGTGGGAGAAAGTTGTTGCACGTTACCACAAAGTGTGTAAAGCTGCTATAGAAAAGAATGTGCCTTTGTTAATTGATGCTGAAGAGAGTTGGATGCAAGATGCTGCAGACGATTTGATAGAAGAATTAATGGAAATATACAATAAAGACAAAGCCATTGTTTTCAATACCCTGCAAATGTATCGTCATGATAGAATGGAATACCTAAGAAAGCTGCACCAAAGAGCTCATCAAAAAGGCTATCACATAGGAATGAAAGTAGTACGCGGAGCTTACATGGAAAAAGAGAGAGCAAGAGCGGAGGAAAAAGGGTATAATTCGCCAATATGTCAAGATAAAGCAGCCACAGATCGTAATTATGACGCTGCTATTACTTACATGATGGAGCATAAAAATATGGCTATTTTTGCCGGTACGCATAATGAAAATAGTTCGTACCTTTTATTACAATTGGCAAAAAAACACGCCATAAAAGCAGATGATAAACGTATGTGGTTCGGCCAATTATATGGCATGAGTGATCATATTAGTTTTAACCTAGCAAAAGAAGGCTATAATGTAGCCAAATACGTTCCTTTTGGACCAGTAAGAGATGTTATGCCTTATTTAATTAGAAGAGCCGAAGAAAATACCTCCGTAGCAGGACAAACCTCAAGAGAATTAAATTTATTGAAAACAGAGAAAGCTCGTCGAAAGTTATAATGACCACCATTGCCGAAATAAAAGAGGCGATTCGGGTTAATAAAAATAGATTGGCCAAAGAGCTTCAAGAAAGTAAAGAATTAGTAGCACTTATAAAAAAATCTTTACAAGCTCCCTTAACCGAGGAAGAGAAATTAAAAGTAAAAACACAAATGCTGGATATTTGCAAAGCGATTCCTGCATTTACTGTTTTTATGCTTCCGGGCGGTGCAATTCTATTACCGCTTTTAATAAAATTAATCCCCGATATTCTGCCGAGTTCTTTTACAACAGATGCCGAGCATATTGCTGATAAAAATCCTGATTCGTAAACTTCTTAAACACAGGATAAAGTAGTAAAATCATTTTGACATCAAATTGATTTGCTTAAAAACAACATATTAAATTATAATGTACTACTTTTGCGCCAAATTTAACGTAGTAAAATGCAATCAATAAGAAATATCGCTATTATAGCACACGTTGACCACGGTAAAACAACTTTGGTGGATAAAATTATAGACCAAGCAAAAATTTTAGACGACCGTAAAGAGCGAAAAGATTTATTATTAGATAATAACGATTTAGAAAGAGAAAGAGGAATTACAATCTTATCTAAAAATGTATCCGTAACGTATAAAGACGTAAAAATTAATGTTATTGATACCCCAGGTCACGCCGATTTTGGTGGAGAAGTAGAACGTGTATTAAAAATGGCAGATGGTGTTTTATTATTGGTAGATGCCTTTGAAGGTCCTATGCCACAAACTCGATTTGTACTAGGGAAAGCTATCGAATTAGGTTTAACTCCAATCGTTGTAGTTAATAAAGTAGATAAAGAAAATTGTACTCCAGATTTAGTACATGAAAAGGTGTTTGATCTGATGTTTGCATTAGAGGCTACAGAGGAACAGCTTGATTTTACAACGGTATATGGTTCTGCAAAGAATGGATGGATGAGTACGGATTGGCAAAAGCCTACAGAAGATATCATCCCTTTATTGGATGCTGTTTTGGAAACCATTCCGGAAGCTCCTTATCGCCAAGGTACACCACAAATGCAAATTACATCTTTAGATTACTCTTCTTTTAAGGGAAGAATTGCAATCGGACGTGTTTTTAGGGGAGATTTAGAAAAAAATAAAGACTATATGCTTTGTAAAGCAGACGGATCTACTAAAAAAGTTCGTATTAAAGAGTTGCATGTTTTCGAAGGTATGGGTAAAGTGGAAACAAGTAAAGTTCGAAGTGGCGATATCTGTGCTATTACTGGTATTGATGATTTTGAAATTGGTGATTCTATCGCAGACCTTGAAAATCCTGAGGCACTGCCAAGAATTGAGGTAGATAAGCCTACTATGAGTATGTTATTTACCATAAATAATTCTCCATTTTACGGGAAAGAAGGAAAATTTGTTACTTCGCGTCACCTAAGAGATAGATTGTATAAAGAAACAGAGAAAAACTTAGCTCTAAGGGTTGAAGATACGGACACAGAAGATAAATTTAATGTGTTTGGAAGGGGGATATTGCATTTGTCGGTACTCATCGAAACAATGAGAAGAGAAGGGTATGAACTTCAAGTAGGAAGACCGCAAGTAATATTTAAAGATGTTGACGGTGTTAAATGTGAGCCATATGAAACTTTAGTAATTGACGTTCCCGAAGAATTAGCAAGTAAAGCTATTAATTTAGTAACCATGCGAAAAGGGGACCTCTTGGTAATGGAACCAAAAGGAGATTTACAGCATTTAGAATTTGATATTCCTTCTCGCGGACTTATTGGTTTACGAAACAAGCTCTTAACTGCGACACAAGGGGAGGCTATTATTAACCATCGATTACGAGGATATGATGCTTACAAAGGAGAGTTTTCTGACTTAGTTAATGGTGCTATCATCTCTTCGGAAGCTGGGAAGGCAACTGCTTATGCCATAGATAGATTACAAGATAGAGGACGATTCTTTATTGATCCTAACCAAGAAATATATAAAGGACAGGTTGTTGGCGAAAATGCGAAACAAGATGATTTGGCAGTGAATCTGATTAAAGGTAAAAAATTAACAAACGTGCGTGCATCTGGTTCTGATGATGGTGTGAAAATTGCACCTAAGGTAGACATGTCACTAGAAGAGTGTATGGAATACATAAAAGATGACGAATATTTAGAAGTAACCCCAGAAAGTTTACGTTTACGTAAAAATTAAATTTGTAAAATAAAACTTGCATACAATAACGAAAAAACCACCTATTTAGGTGGTTTTTATGGTGTATTGTCATATAATAGACATTTAGATTTCGTTCTTGTATGGTAACCACTTATTAAAAAATTAAAAAAAAAAGAGGAACGGCCATTTCTGCAAAAGCCATCCCTCCTAATATTTGTTTATATATTTTATTACCCTAACATTTCCTTTTGTTGCTGGATTGGCAATATTTCTTCCTAGTTAATTTTCGCTTAAATGGTGCTACTAGTTCACCGGAAATTAAAACACAATATTGCTAGTGCCAATTCTAAATATATAAATATTTACCCTGTTGTAAAAAGAAAAACGGCTATTGGTGTAAGAACCATGTCTCCTAATACGCGGTTACAATAAATAGACGAGGAAATAACTATTTTGTTACAGTTGTTACTATTTTTTTTTAATGTTCTTTATTTTTTTTAGTCTAGATGTAGTATATAATCTGGGATTAAATAAAAAAGCCCCAAATTAATGGAGCTTATTAATCAAATAATTGCGTATATAGTTTGAAATATCTCATACTGTCATATACCGAAGAATCTAAATTGTAAATGGGTATATTTAACATCATAAGATGAACCTAAAGTAAGATTTTTTTTCTTTTAAATAATACTAGTTGTCAGGTATTATAAATTTTAACTTTTTTTTAACTAGATTTTTGTAAGCTAAAAAGAAATACAAAATTTTGAAAAAATATTTATTACCGTGTAAAAAATCTATAGAATAAACTAAGTTTATGTAATAAACTTACAAAAACCATAGCAACATAACTTGTATTTGTGGTACTTAAATGCCTATTTTAGGCAGAATTTGATATTAGTATGAGTGCTCAAATAGTATTTAAAAAAGAAACATCGCATAGTATATTTTGTGCATATGATATTTTATTTTGGAGCAATTAAACAATTATGTTTAAGTGAAGAAAGTGCACGTAACAGGAGTACTAATATATGCTTTAATCCCTTTTTTTATAAGGTTTTTGTTTTTTAGTTGCCACCACAGTTGCCACTTTTTGAGTTTTTAAGATTAAAACTTTCATTTTTCAATATATGAAAAATATTAGCATTTTAACATTTGACTTATCTATTATAAGATTTTGAGCCAAATAGCAGATATATTCATTCATTTTAGCAATGACATTTACAAAAAAAAATGACGGTAGAGGAAAGAGTAGAATTAATGGTAGATCTATACCAAAAATTAGGATATTACCTATCTGACTTGGAAGACGAAAACGGATTCTACTGTGGTAGAAATTTATAGATAGCAGCTGAAGAACTTAAAAAAGCAGACGAAAGCGATAATTGAGTATAAAACTTGTATAAAATATAGAATTAAACAAACAGTAGTTAAACGGTAATACTAAAAAGCCTGTAAAGTTCTTTGATATAATTGTGGTAAGTAAATTTATCATGGACTAAATAAATTATTTTATTTATTCCATATATTTGATAGATTAGATTTTTAGATTAAAAGTGATAACAATAAATAAATAAAATATTTATGAGTGAAATTGAAGATTATATAATGACATTGAAGGAAAGTATTGAATTTCTCGATTCAGATATACCTGTTGAAGAGAAAATAAAAACTATTAAAAGTATTTGTTTGGGGTTTACCTCTGATATAGAAAGTTATTATAAAAATAGTAGTGAAATTCAATTGTTTTTATCTGAAATTGCAGAAAATTTAAAATTGCTAAATCAAAGAGTTAGTAATATTGAAGATTCAATAATGTAGAAATTTATCCTTATTTAAACCAAAGGAAATGGATAAAAATGAGTTTCAAAGATTGTTTTTTAACTAAAAATATAAAATATAAAATATGAAATGAACAAAGAACAAGTAGATCAAATTTTAAAATACACTAAAAATCAAATAATTCAATTAGAAGATAATATTGATAAAGTTCTATTGAAAAACACTTTAGAAAATTTACGAAGTGGATTAGAATACATTGCAAAGGATGTTTCAGATATTGTTAATTCTCCCGAGAAAAAAGTATTTTTTCCTTATGGGCAAAGATTAAATCATTTTAAAACTTTCAATTAAAAGAAACTTTCCTGGGCTCAAAGAAAAATATTTTTCTATTTATAAAATTTTCCTGTCAGTTCAACCATTTGAAATAAATGATCAATGGTTAATAAACTTATGTGAATTGACTAATGAAGTTAAACACAATAATTTAAATAAAACTGAAAATAAAGATAAAGTACAGAGTGTAAATCTTCCAGGTGCGTTTCATGTTTCGGATACATCAAATATATCATTTACTAATACTTTGGTTAATGGTAAAAAAGTTGAAGATTTAGTAATCAAAAATGGTGAAATCGTTAGTTCAATTGATGTTCAGTTTAAAATAGTAAAGGAAAATAAGATGTTTTTTTTAAATAGAGAAATAGAAATTATTCCGTTTTTGAAAAAGGCTCTTTCCGAGGTAGATAATATTAAACAAAGAATGTATTCAGTTTTAAATGAAAAAGTAAATTGAATATTTAAAAAACCTTACCACAACCACTTCAAAAGAAGTGGTTTTTTTATGTCAAAAAGTTAAGTAATTAAAAGATTAAAATAAATGCAGCACGTAACACAGCCTTTTAACTCTAAAAAATGCGGTCAAAGTTGTTTGTCTATGATAACAGGTAATTCTCTGGAGGAAATATGTAAAGACTTAGGGAAAGACGGAACTACAAATATAGATACCGACATAATGAAGTATTTAAACCGTCAAGGGTATAAAACAAGATTAATAAAAGGCTATGATATTACTTATTCAGAGATTCCAGACAGTAGCATAATAAGACTAAGTTACCCAACTGAAAACGGACATTTCATAGTAAAGCACAAAGGAAAATATTATGATCCGGCTGTGGGCATAATTCAAGAGATAAAGTCTCACACAAAAATCACGCATTATTTGACTTTTAAATATATTGAAAAATTCTTTGACTTAAATATGGTTAGTTAGAATTATGATTTATAGTGTTTTAATTTAGGATAACCAGTGTTAACCATTAATCTATAATAGGGTTAACCATTAGTCTATAGTAGGGTTAACTATAAGTGTTAAATAGGGTTTATAGGTATTGTTAGTATTAATTCTTATATCAATATTTGTAAAAATTTAAAACTCAATCAAATGAAAAAAATCAAATTTATTGCCTTAGCATTCTTAATAGTTCTAAATTCATGTTCGGATGAAAATAACGTTCTTGATGATACAAGATTGGAATTGGAACAATTGGAGTTAAAATCTTATTTGGAAGAAAATGGATTCCATAATATTAGATTTGTTCCAAAAAATAGTATTGATAACCATGAAAATATTACAGATTTACCTTCTATTAAAGAATGCAAGCAAAATATTGAAGATAATAAAGCTAAATTTGGATCATCTGTAGGTTTTGATAAGATTACACATATAGATAATGAAGGTGGAGGTGAAGAGAATAATTATTATTGGACGCGGAGGTACCCTATTGGTTTTCAGACAACGCTTGTATATGGATTTTATATAGATTTTTGTCAACCAACCTCAATGAATTCTAATCTTTCAGGTTGGCAATATGGACTTACTTGGCATGAAACTTTTTCAAACACTCGTTACGATGAATCAGCTAAACGGATAGAATATTATTTAACTGGTGAATATACTCAAGCGGTTGATTTGGGAAGTAATAATATAGTATACTATTCGTATACAATTACTCAAAGTGGTTCGATACCCTGCGAGTAAAGTATACGCTCCTTAGAATTTAAATATATTATAAAACACGTTTAGTAAAACGTGTTTTTTTAAATATGTCCTTGCTTTTTTATTTATACCTATGAAAGCAGAAACAGCCTACAACGTAATACAAGCACTTTCAGAAAAGGAGAAGCAAAGACTTTATAAAATGTTAGGTGTTAAGATAAAGCCAGAACTAATAAAGTCGAAAAGAAAATCAAAAGCCCAAAGAGAGGCAGAAGTTGCGGAATATTTAGATAGGCTTTTTGCAAAAAGACATAAAAAGCAGGAGACAGAGTTAAAACCAATGACAGAGAAAGAAATTGACGGATTAAAGTTTTTGGAATATGTAAAATCAAGACCAAAACGTAAATTTTAACATTTGCCATGTTTAACCGATTAAAATTAGACTTAACTTTAAGTTGTCAGAATTTTTGTTCTGAAAATAATTAAAATAATAAGCTACAGAAACAAGTTCTTAAAAGTCGCTTAAAAGAAATGGAAGAAGCGCAAAAAAGATGTATTCGTTTTGATAATCACATAGACAACGAAAAGATTCAAAAGGAACATATCGTACCAACACGATTAATAATTCAACTAATAGATAGAGCAGTAAATACAGCTCCTAATTTTTAAAAAAAAGTATAAAATGAATAGTTACGATTTATCTCGACAATGGTTCGACTTCTCATTTGAGAATCCAGAAAAAGTCAAGCCTATACACACAGCAATATACTTCTTTGTTATTGATAGATGTAACCGTTTAGGATGGAAAGAAAAGTTTGGTTTGCCAACAGATATGGCAATGGAAGCACTAGGAATAAGGTCTTATAAAACATATAAACCTGCGCTACTAAATTTAATCGAATGGGGTTTTATAGAAATGGTTCAAGAGAGTAAAAATCAATTTACCGCTAGTATAATCGCTTTGGTAAAAAATACCAAAGCACATACCAAAGCACATACCAAAGCGTATGACAAAGCAAGTACAATGCACACACCAAAGCAAGTAGAAAGCACATACCAAAGCACGCACCAAAGCGAGTCGAGTATAGATAAACAAATAAACAAACAAACAAATAAACAAATAAACAAACAAACAATAGGCGTGCAAGGGAATGATGAATTTTCAAATTTAATTTTCTCTAAAGACGAAGAAATGTTTTTAAAAAATCTTTGCGAATTTTTTTCTCAAACAACCGAAGTTTTAAAAATGCGTGTTTACAGTTTCGCAAGAGCAAAAAAGCAAAACGGAGAATTTCAAGAATTCGAAAAGCAAACAGTCGCTTACATGAAATTTAAAGATTTGACAGGTCAAGAGAAACACAATTGGCTAAACTTTCAAAGAGATTGGCAGGAGAATGACTGGATAAACAAGCTAAAAAACATAGATAAAGCAAAGGTTAAGCAGTTAAATATCAAAAAAAGTAATACAATCAAGGACGATTCAATTCTTCAAAAAATGCTAGCTTATAGCAATTCAAACTAAAGATTTTTTACAATCCATCGAAAGCGAAAAAGATGTCGAATTGATAGGATAAAAAATGCTTTTGAAGCAGGACAGGAAAATATGAAAACTATTGATGTATTAGCCCTAGAAAAAGAACTAAAAGAAACCAGAGAAAAGTTAGAACAGGTAAAAGAAAAATTACAGGGAGTTCTTAAAACTCTTTAATACGATCATTGACAAAATTAATTAAGTTTTATAAAACTAGAATAAAGTTAATTGTAGAGAAAATATATTTGTTTACTTTTAATTAATAAAATTAACCGAAATGAAAAGAAAACTACTAATTGCTATTTTAATATTTTCAATCTGCGACTTTTACGGACAAGATAAAAAAGAAGAGGGTAAGGTTTACGATGGGTGGACTTTTATATTTAAAAGCAAAAAGACTAACCATGAACTTTATTACCAACTTTTAAAAGAGAATACTGTTTGGTTCAAAACGGTTTATAATAAACCTAAAAAGCACGAAGAAATCACTCTGCTAAATACAAAAGAACATACAATTATAAGTGATGTAGTATTGTATGTTTTTGATTGTGAATCAAAAGAAATAGGTATTAAATCAAATGGATATTGGACTAAAGATGCTGTTGTAGATTATAATCAAAACAGCAGTGTGAAAATGAAAATACCGTTTCCAGATACAATGGAAAGTTTTTATTTAGAATACTACTGCGAGAATATTAAAAATAAGTAATGAAAGAAATAATTGACATTTTTGATATTGAAAAAACGACTATCTATAAAGGAGAAAAGTATCGAGTTAGAGATAACGGGGCAATATTAAGAGAACCTAACCCGAATAAAAGAAAAAGAAAACTTGATAATGTTTGGAAATTCTATTCAAGTATTACAGCAGATGGATATTTAAACTTTTCAAGTAATAGGGTTCATCAAATTGTCGCTACCGCATTTCATGGAGAAAACCCAACAGGAAATCATGTTGTAGATCATATCGACACAAATCGACAAAATAACAGACCAGAAAATTTAAGATGGGTTACTCGATTAGAAAACATTCTTCTTAATGAACGTTCGCTACAAAGCGTAATATATTTATACGGAAGTATTGATGCTTTTATAAAAGATCCATCAAAACCTATACGCCCTCATGAAAAAGATACTGAATGGATGAGAACTGTTACACCAGAAGAAGCCGAAAACACTTTAAATAATCTAACAACATGGTTTAAAGAGGGTAGTGTTTCAAAAGGAGGTAAACTTGGAGAATTTATATTCAGAAAAATAAATAGTGAAAATGTAAGTGAAAATTATTCTAACTACATTTTATCTAAAACTCCAAATGCTGCCCAAGAAAAAAAATTTCATAATGATAAACCAAATGAATTTCCATGCACTCCCCAAGGTAATAACATTTCATCCTTATTGGAGTATAAAGATAATTTAGAAAAGGGTAAAGTTTTTTTTAGAAATCACAATGGAGAATATGTTGTAGTAAAAAGCGGTTTGTCAAAAGACAACAATACTCTTTATGTTTTAACTAGAGCTAACTATAAATATGATTACGACAAGCCTATTCCTATTAATGAAATTGACAAAGAAATAGAAGTTGACAAACTACCTCATTCTTTAAATTATGTGGAGTATGATCCAGAAAAACATTTATTTATTCATTCTCGAACATCTGGCTTCTTAGCTCTTGATTACTATGAAAGTATATTTGAAAAATCTATAAAATCTTAATCTTAGCGATTATAATTATATTTGTTCAGAATGTACATTCAAAGTTTTATTAAAGATTACAAAAATTAAAAGTTTAGTTGCTTTAATTATGCAACTTTTAACGGAAGTATGAGTAATAAAATAGTTGACTTTACAGAAAATAAAGAAAACAACTAATTTTAATTACTCACAATCTACTACTATACTAAGCACCTTTTACGAGGTGCTTTTTTTGTTTTTAAAGTGAATTTAAGAAAAGTAAAATAACACATTTAAAACATTTATTTTTGATAAAACATATATTACCATTAAACAAATAAAATGAGCATAACAAGTAGGCCAGATGAAATACAACAATTTATCAATGAGTTGGATAGGAACTTATTTAATTTAGAAGAATATTTAATATCTCCCTTTAGAGAATTTATTATTGACGTTGACGATTACCTCAATGAGGTTACAAGTAAAAATGAAAAATTAAGTAAAGAATTTGTAAAGAATTATTTCAATAATGACTCATTCCATGACCACATGCTTGATTTGACTATGGAGACATACAAATATGATTCTATTTATAGAAATTTCAATGTATCGAGTAACTTTTTAAATGCATACTCTATTTTCGAGTCTTTTTTTAAAGATTTATGTAAGGATTATACCGACTTCTATAATATAAAACTTGAATTAAAACATATTAAAGAACATAATGAAATTAGAAAATGTAAAGTTTATCTTGACAAAGCAGTTGGATTAAATCTAAATGAATTAGATGATACTTGGAATAAAATACAAGGTTACCAAAAAATTAGAAATGCTATCATACATAAAAATTCTAAATTTGACATGAATGAAATAAAAAACTTAAATTACTTAAAAAGTTTAAGTTCTATTAATATTCATAAGGATGGAAAGATATTTTTTACAAGTGTTAATTTTATTTCTAATTTTTCGATCTTATATTTAAATATATAAGTGGTATTATAGATATAACTGGGAAAACTCTTCGAGAACAAAATATATCTATTTTGTAAAAAAAAATAATAGCAAATATAAATTTACGAAAGTGTTAAAATTTTTGATTCGATTGATTTAAGGCTCTAAAGTTTTAAAAAGGGTGTTTTAACTGTTTTATTTATTTGGTTGTGATAAGGAATAAAAAAAGCCCTTTATTGGGGGATAATAAAGGACTTTTAAACAATTTTATCACGAAACAAAATGTTTGTTTGATAGTAAGTACATTTAAAATTAAAAAAATAAATAATACAATCGTTATCAATTAACATTTCATAAACTAACTATAAGATAGTTTTAACATTTCTTGTATTAATTCTTCTGGAGGTAGTTTTTTGGTAAGTCTGTCTAAATTTTCTTGATGTCTCGCTAATTCTTTATAAAAAGTATGAGCTACTCCCATGCTTTTAATTTTCAAAATAAAATACTCGATTGCTATAATATTTTGATAACGTATAAATTAATCGGTGCTTAAATTTGGTGCGCCAGAACTCTTAACCAAAACAGAAAAATACTTTGCATACATAATGCAAAATTAAATTCTATTTAGATACGTCCTTGCTTACGTTTGTAGCTTTATAGTATTCTTTCCAATGAGCAAGAAGTTTTTCGGCATGTTCTGTTGGTGTTACTTTTATGTATTTCAAAAAGCTTTTTCCGTAGTGTGTCCTGTAATTTGCATTATTGATAAAGATGGAAAATTCATTTTATATAAATTGGTAGCAAATGAACGTCGGCAAATATGAGAGCTTACAAGTTTGTATTTTGGGTACATACCTATTTTTTTTCTTCTATCTCCTGTATTTTCATCGACAAATACTAATCCTCCTTTTATCAATTCGCTAAAACCTATTTCTTTGCATACCTCTTTTATGTATTTATTGAATTTAACATCTGAAATAGAGTGGGGCATACCTCTTTTTTTGATTACCTCTTTAATATGATGGTGTAAAGGTATAACCACAGAAATACCAGAGGTAGTAACTGTTTTTTGTGGTTTAACTTTTATAAAATCGTCTTTAACATTAATATTTGAAAGCGTTAGGAAGTCGGAAACCCTTAAACCAGTCCATAAACCTATAATGAACAAATCCCTTGCGTTTTCTAGTCTTTTATTATTTGAAAAATCATAATTTAAAATGCTTTCAATTTCTTCTTCATTCAATGCAAAAGAAACACTTTCCTCTTTTAAAGTTGTAAAGTAATTACTTTTATAATCTTGATTAATTGTAAGTCCTGATTCCTCTGCTTTAGATAAAAACACCTTAATATTTTTTATAACTTCTCCACTTGAATTAATAGAATACTTTTGGTCGTTTAAGAGGTATTCGCACAATGAATCGTAGGTTTTTAGGTCAAACTCATTAATTTTTATTCGTTTATTGCAGAAGCTTTCATATTTCAATAGAATGTTAAGGGAAGTTTTGTAATGTTTCAATTGAACTTTACTGTGCTTTCTTTTAGTTTTTCGGTTTACTAGGTTTGGGGCTTTTTCTACAAAATCAGCTACAAAGTCAGTAAAATAACTAAACGTTTTCTTTTCATTGGTTTTGTTAAATTCACTTGCAAACCGTTCTTTTAGATTTGCTTTTGTAATAGGTATTTTATTTAAGTCGAAATTATCAACTGTTTTGTCTAAGAAGACGATAAATTCTTGAAGCTTTCTATTGATAGAACCAAGGTCTGAACGACCTCTTTTTTGTATGGGTAATTTAGTTTTTTTATCCCATTCTTGGGGATGGATAGTTAAGCCAGTTGAAAAAACAAATCTACCCTCATTTTTGGAAATATAATATCGTAGTACGATCAATGTCTCCTGTGTCGAATTTGGTTCTTTTAAATCAAAATACATGTAAAAAGTTTCATAATGCCATAATACAAATATAGCCAGTTGCCACCACAGTTGCCACTTTTACCGTATTTAAAAGCAAATTAATTTTTTTTAAAAAAGGGTATAAATTCTCTAAACCCTTGTTTTTACTAGGTTTTTGCTTGTTTTCCGAAAATTTGTTTGATTTAAAAAAGTGAAGAAAGTGCACGTAACAGGAGTCGAACCTGCACTCACGTTGTGAACAAGCCCCTCAAGCCTGCGCGTCTACCAATTCCGCCATACGTGCTTAAATTAAAAAAGTTAAGCGAATTTTTTGCTTAACTTTTTGTGACCGGGCTGGGGCTCGAACCCAGGACCCTCTCCTTAAAAGGGAGATGCTCTACCAACTGAGCTACCCGGTCATTTTCGTGCTTAAAAGCGGTTGCAAATATACAATGGTTTTTTAAAACTCAAACTATTTTTTTTGATTTTTTTTAGTCATATTTGTAAATCTTTAATGTCATCGTCATATGAAAATTATTTTACTTGGGTATATGTCTTGCGGAAAATCTTCGATTGGGAAAATGGCCGCTAATGTCCTTGATTATCCTTTTATTGATTTAGATACGTTCATAGAAAAACAGGAAAAACAAACGGTTAAAGATATATTTAAATATAAAGGAGAGGTTTATTTTAGAACAATAGAAAGTAAGTATTTAAAGGAATTATTGGCTAGTGATGATGATTTTTTATTATCCTTAGGAGGTGGGACTCCATGTTATGCTAATAATATGGATGCTATTCTAAATACACAAAATACACGTTCTATTTATTTGAAGGCTAACATCAATACTCTGGTAAGTAGGCTAAGCAAAGAAAAAGCGCAGAGGCCACTAGTAGCATCTCTAAACAATTTGGATTTACATGAGTTTATTGCGAAACATTTGTTCGAGCGCAATTTATATTATTTAAAAGCGAATTTTACGATACATGTCGATAGCAAATCAATAGAGGAGGTCACGAAAGAGCTTACCGATTTATTAATTTAAATAGGCTATAATTTCGTCTTTATTAAATTCTACAGCGACGTGTTCTTTTATAGACGTAGAAAGTGAAATTCCTTTAAAATCGGCTTTCACAGGATATTTTTTATGGTTTCTATTTACCAAAACTGCTGTTTTAAATTTTTTCAGAGGGACTTCTAAAAAATGTTTAACAGCATAGATTAGGGTAGTGCCTGAATTTAATACATCGTCTACAAGTACTAGTGCTTTGTTCTTGTATTGGTCTTGATCAATAGAGGTCTTTATCGCTTCGATAGGACGCTTTTTATTAATGAAAACCTCACATAAAACAACTGTAATGGGGGATATTTCTTCCAATACATTGGCTATCTTTTTTGCAAAAAGAAATCCATTGTTACTTATTCCGGCAATTACAATCTCTCTTTCTTCGTTATTAGATTCGAATATTTGATATGCAATTCTTCTAATTTTGTGCTCAATCTCGTTATTATTTAGAATTATATTGTTGTTTGCTGTATTCATGCTGTAGTGGTACAAATTTACGGTAGTCTAGTATTAGTTATCTTGATAGTAGTCATCAATATCTCTTCTGTCTTTTTTGGTTGGTCTTCCCGAACCTTTCTTTCGATAATAGTCTTTGCTGTATTTTAGTAGTTCGGTTTTTTCAAATTCTTCTCGAGGTGTTTCATCTTTTCGGTATAAATCTACTAATTTAGCACCAACTCTATTCGGTGGAATATCTAGGACTTTAATTTTATAGTTTATT
Organism: Tenacibaculum sp. SG-28; assembly: GCF_002954385.1. Classification (GTDB taxonomy): domain Bacteria; phylum Bacteroidota; class Bacteroidia; order Flavobacteriales; family Flavobacteriaceae; genus Polaribacter. Next base: position 913,856 of record NZ_MQVY01000001.1, on the reverse strand, counting down.
TGATTTTTTCTTATGGTTATTTCCTCGTTTCCGAATATTTCTTTAGAGGGTTTAAGGTTATTGCCTGAAATTTTAACATGCCCTTTTTTGCAGGCCTCTGTAGCAATACTTCGAGTTTTAAAAAGTCGTATGCACCACAAATATTTGTCAATTCTCATTAAAATAGTTAAAAATTACCTAATCATTTTTCACAAAGGTATAAAAATGGTAAATTGCGCCCTAAAATTATTCATACTAAATGCAAAAACTAAAATACATTTTTTATTTCCTAACCTTCTGTGTTTTGATTTATTCGTGTGGAGATAGCGGTGATGAGATTGTTGATTTTGATCATGAGGCTCAAGCGATTATTGATAATGATTCTATTGTAAAATTTTTAAAGAATAATTATTATAACTCTACCACGAAAACTATTGACTCTTTATTATCGGGGGAAACTCCTCTTTTTAACGATGTTAATTTAATAACCAAAGACGTCAATCAATTCGATATAGACTATAAATTATATGTATATGTTATAAACCAGGTGGGCATTCGAATCCAAATTTAGATAAAGGAAATCCTACGGTAATGGACTCTGTTTTTACCAAGTATAATGGAAAGATAATTGAATCTTCTAACGCTTTAGGGAATACTTTTGATGAGAATACTTCTTGGCTTGTATTGTCTAACGTTATTCCTGGTTGGAGATATAGTTTTCCTGAATTCAAACCTGGTGAGCTAGTAGATGCTCCTAACGATCCTATCTCGTATATCAATTACGGTGAAGGTTTCATTTTCATTCCATCCGGTTTGGCATACAGAAATAATTCTTCCGGACGAATAGGTCCAAATTCAAATTTGTTATTCTATATTAATTTATGGGATATTTTACCAGATACTGATTTTGATAATGATAATGTTCCTGGGATATTAGAAGATCCCGATGGTGATGGTGATCCGTATAATGATGATACCGATGAAGATGGTCTTGCGAATTATCGAGATTTTGATGATGATGGAGACGGTATCCCGACAAGGGATGAAGACGCCAATGGTGACGGTGATCCGACCAATGATAAAAACGATCCAAACAATCCGGATCTTCCTGATTACTTAAATCGAAAAGTACGATAGTATCAAAAGTATTTACCACGCATAATTTATAAGAGCTATAATAGAAATATTATAGCTCTTTTTAATGCATAAGACATTTGGTGTATTGTGTTTTGTTTAGACTTTATTTTTATTGAAACTTCCATCAAATAATACGCAATGCACTTGTGTTTTGTAACCTATATGTAGTACTGAATTGCAGTGAGGTTTGTATTTTAGATAACTTTAATAAGTTTTTAATTTTCGTGATTACTAGGGTAGTTTTTGTAACAAAAAATCAACCCTTTTTATTTTAAAATCCATAAAGATACACGGATCTTAAATTTTGTAATAGGAGTAAATTTCTTGGGTGATTTTTGTAGTTTTTAGTTTTGTTTTTCACAATACTTCCGCATACCCTGCTATCCAGTATTTATTATAATTGGCTTGTGATTCTTGAGGGGATACTTTTAATTTAGACATGCGATTAATTTTAGGTATAAAAAAACCATCCGTAGGGGATGGTTTTACTTTATAAATTGGTAAGCTACTACTTTTTGCTTTTAGCTTTTTGTTGTAAAGCTTGTTGTTCTTGTGCCTGCTTCATTGCAGCATCAAGACGTTCACGAAACTTACTCTTCTTAACAGGTTTTTTCTTGTTTTCTTCAATTTGAGCATGGATTTTATCCTGGTCAATCACAAAATTCTTTATAACCAACATTATCGCAATAGTAAGTAAATTAGAGATGAAATAATACAAACTTAAGCCACTTGCATAGTTGTTAAAAAAGAATAACATCATAATAGGAGAAAAGTAAATCATCCATTTCATCATTTTTCCCATATCCGGCATTCCTTCTTGTGCAGGTGCCTGCATATTTGCTTGTTGGCTTTGGTTCATTCTCATGTAAAAGAAAATCGCTATTGAGGCTAAAATTGGAAATAAACTAACATGGTCGCCATAGAAAGGAATTTCAAAAGGTAATTTAAAGATTGTATCATATGAAGATAAATCATTCGCCCATAAAAAACTTTTTTGTCTAAAATCTATGTTGGTTGGAAAGAATTTGAACAAAGCAAAGAAAACGGGCATTTGAAGAAGCGCAGGAACACATCCCGACATCATACTAACACCAGCTTTTCGCTGCACTGCCATGATTTCTTGCTGGCGTTTCATCGCATTTTCCTTGCCAGGAAGTCTTTTGTTTATTTCCTCCATTTCAGGACGAATAACTTTCATTTTTGCACTAGATAAATAGGATTTGTACAATACAGGCGACATGATAATACGAACTACTATGGTCATTAAAATAATTATTAAACCATAGTTTCCAATAAAGCCTTTCAGCATGTTAAAAACCGGATAAAAAACATAACGATTTAGGGTTCCAAAAATACCCCAACCTAAGTCTGCTGTTTCATCAAGACCGGTACCTTCGTAGGTTTTGAGTAAGTTATAATCTGTTGGCCCATAAAACCATTGCATATTGTAATTCAATTCTCCATTACGTAAGGCAAGTGGTGTTTTTAAGTCGTATTCTTTAGTGAATACTCCTGTGCTATTCTCTTCATTTTCTCCCAAATCTGTAGAGGTAAGTGTTGCGCTGTTAAAAGCTGTATCACTCACTAAAGCCGTAGAGAAAAAATGTTGTTTGTAAGAAACCCAATTAACATCATTTAAAACCTCAGAATTTCCAGGTCTTAAATAGTCTACTTCATCATCCGCTTTATAATAATACCAAGAGTACATGGTGTTTTCTGTTTTCATACTCTTTTCATGGCGATATGCTTTCAGGTTCCAGTTTAAATTAATTTGCTGCGAAGCATTAATCACAGCACTTAGGCCTTGTGAACGAACTGCAAAATTAATTCTATAGTCGTCTTTTTTAATTTCGTAACGATACTCTAAAAACTTATCCTTGGCAACTTTCAATTTTAACGATAATACTTCGGTATCACCGGTTGTGGTTAAAGTTGGCTCGAAAAGTAAATCTTTGGTGTTTAAAATTCTATTATCCGTTGTCCCAAAGTTGATATTAAAGGAGGCATTTTTATCCTTAATTAAGTATAAAGGGAGGGAATCGTAGGTTTTAAAGTTTTTCAATAAAGCTTCCGTAATTTGTCCTCCTTTATTGCTTATGGTAATTTTTACAACATCATTTTCTAAAACGCTGTTTCCCTCTTTTGCGACCATTGCACTGTAAGAAAATGCACCTAATTTGTTTTGAAGTAACTCTTTTTGAATGGAATCATTGCCGTAACTTATCTCCTCGTGTTGTGCTGCAGAATTATCGGATTCTTTAGCTTGTTCTGTCTTTATTTCTTCAACTGAGGATTCTGTTATTTCTGGTTTTTGGGTATTCATGTACCATAGTAAAAGTGCTCCCAGTAAAATCATTCCAATAAAGGAATTAAAATCGAATTTTTTTTGTTCCATTGCTTTATTTTATAATTGTCAACTTGTCAGTAAATGGGTTTTTAATAGCTTTAAAAACCGACAAATTTAGTAAAACCACGTCTATTTAGGCAGTGTTTACCTTTATTTGTTTTGTTGCAGTAAATAGCTCAAATGTTGTTCCACTTTTTTTAAAAATAAATCCTGCGACTAATTTCACAGGATTTTCTTTTATTTTTTAGATTGTTTTAGGGCTGCCTTTATAAAACTAACAAATAAAGGATGTGGATTTAAAACCGTACTCTTGTATTCTGGATGGTATTGAACTCCAACGAACCATGGATGCTCAGGTACCTCAACAATTTCCACTAAGCCAGTTTTTGGGTTAATCCCTGTAGCTTTCATTCCTGCATCTTCAATTTGCGCTTTAAAATCGTTGTTAAACTCATAGCGATGGCGATGACGTTCACTGATTATCTCTTCTTTATAAGATTCGTATACCTTAGAATCGTGAGATAATTGACAATTCCACGCTCCTAATCGCATGGTTCCTCCTTTGTCAGTTACTCCTTTTTGTTCTTCCATTAAGCTAATAACCGGATAGTTTACATCGGGTTGCATTTCTGTTGAATTAGCACCAACTAGTCCAAGAACATTTCTAGCAAATTCGATAACAGCCATTTGCATTCCTAAACAGATACCTAAAAAAGGAATATTATTTTCACGCACATGCGCTACGGCTGCAATCTTTCCTTCAATTCCTCGGTCACCAAATCCTGGAGCTACTAGAACTCCATCCAAGCCTTGTAGCATGGTAACGGCATTTTCAGGCGTTAATTCTTCTGAGTGTATCCATCGTATATTAACTTTAGTCTTATTGGCCGCACCAGCATGTATAAAAGCCTCTGTTATCGATTTATACGAATCGTGTAGTTCTACATATTTCCCAACCAATCCTATTTCTACAGAAGAAATTGGGTTTTTATGTTTTTCTAAAAATTTATTCCAAGCTTTAAGTTTTGGTTGTTTTCTCGTAGATAAACGAAGTTTTTCTAAGACGACATAATCCAGTCCTTCTTGAAACATTAAATTAGGAACGTCATATATGGTCTCCGCATCTAGAGATTGAATTACATCTTGTTTTTTAACATTGCAAAATAAAGCCAACTTACGTTTAATGGTATCGTTTATTTCATGTTCAGAACGACAAACTAAAATATCCGGACTAACACCACTTTGCATTAGCATTTTCACAGAATGCTGTGTAGGCTTTGTTTTTAATTCTCCTGCAGCAGAAAGATACGGTACAAGCGTTAGATGAATTACAATAGCATTTTCTTGTCCCATTTCCCATTGTAATTGACGAACTGCCTCAACATAAGGTAAAGACTCTATATCTCCAATAGTTCCACCAATTTCTGTAATAACAATATCATACTCACCAGTATTACCCAGAAGCTTAACGCGATGTTTGATTTCATCGGTTATGTGCGGAATTACTTGTACAGTTTTTCCTAAAAATTCTCCTTTTCTCTCTTTATTTATTACAGATTGGTATATTCTACCTGTAGTTACGTTATTGGCTTGAGAAGTAGGGATGTTTAAATATCGTTCATAATGTCCCAAGTCTAAATCGGTTTCTGCACCGTCATCAGTAACATAGCATTCGCCATGCTCATAAGGATTTAATGTTCCTGGATCTATATTTATATAAGGGTCTAGTTTTTGTATAGTTACAGAGAAACCTCTCTCTTGAACTAATTTTGCTAGTGAAGCGGCTATAATTCCTTTTCCTAGTGAGGAGGTTACCCCACCAGTTACAAATACATATTTTGTATTGTTCATGATATTGTTAGGTTTGGGCAAAAGTAAGAAGTATGTTAAACTCGGCAAACAAAAATTGTAGAAAAAAGAGGTGCCTGCTTTAAAATTATATTTTTTTTTAAAAAAAGAAAAATTGAATTTGTCAGACTGAAAAACTGTTGTATATTTGCCCACGCTTTTAGCAGACGGAATTTCACAAAAGCAAACATTAATTAAGAAGATATTTAAGATATATTGTAATGAGTAAAAGAACGTACCAACCATCAAAACGTAAGAGAAGAAACAAGCACGGTTTCAGAGATAGAATGGCTTCTGCTAATGGTCGTAAAGTATTAGCTAGAAGAAGAGCAAAGGGAAGAAAGAAATTGACTGTTTCATCTGAAGCAAGACCAAAGAAATAATGGTATATTATCATTAATATAGAGGTGTTACTTTTTTTTAGTAACACCTTTTTTTATACGCAAACAATTTTTATTTTTATACACAACTATACAACATTAAGTAATGCCTAAAAGACAAGACCTAAAGTCAATTTTAATTATCGGATCGGGACCAATTGTAATTGGTCAAGCATGTGAATTTGATTACTCTGGATCGCAAGCACTTCGTTCGTTGCGCGAAGATGGAATTGAAACAATATTAATTAATTCCAATCCTGCTACCATCATGACAGACCCTTCAATGGCTGATCATGTATATCTTTTACCATTAAATACCAAATCTATAATTCAAATTCTTAAAGAGCACCCGCAAATTGATGCAGTACTGCCAACTATGGGAGGACAAACCGCTCTTAACCTTTGTATTGAAGCAGATGAAAAAGGTATATGGAATGATTTCGGAGTAGAAATTATTGGAGTGGATATCAATGCTATCAATATCACAGAAGATCGTGAAAAATTTAGAGAGTTGATGCTGGAAATTGGTGTACCAATGGCTCCGCAAGCAACTGCTACCTCGTATCTAAAAGGAAAAGAGATAGCACAAGAATATGGCTTCCCGTTATGTATTAGGGCTTCTTTTACTTTAGGAGGCGCAGGAGCTTCTATTGTGTATGATGAAGAGGAATTTGAAAAATCGTTAACTCGCGGTTTGGAAATTTCTCCTATCCATGAGGTTATGATAGACAAAGCCATGATGGGTTGGAAGGAGTTTGAATTAGAACTATTACGTGATGATAACGATAATGTGGTTATTATTTGTTCGATTGAAAATATGGACGATGGGAATTCATACAGGGGATTCTATCACTGTAGCACCTGCCATGACCTTATCGGACAAGACCTATCAGAAAATGCGTGATATGGCAATCAAAATGATGCGTTCTATTGGTGAATTTGCAGGAGGTTGTAATGTGCAGTTTGCTGTTTCTCCAGACGAAAACGAAGATATCATAGCTATTGAAATTAATCCAAGGGTATCGCGATCATCTGCATTAGCATCTAAAGCTACAGGGTATCCGATTGCGAAGATTGCTGCCAAGTTAGCGGTAGGATATACCTTAGATGAATTGGATAACCAGATAACAAAATCTACATCTGCTTTATTTGAGCCAACTTTAGATTATGTAATAGTGAAAATTCCACGCTGGAATTTCGATAAGTTTGAAGGGTCAGATAGAACTTTAGGACTTCAAATGAAAGCAGTAGGGGAGGTAATGGGAATAGGTCGTTCTTTCCAAGAGGCACTGCATAAAGCGACACAATCTTTAGAAATTAAGAGAAATGGAATTGGAGCAGATGGTAAAAGTTATACCGACTACAACCAGATAAAAGATAAATTGAAATATGCGTCTTGGGATCGGGTGTTTGCTATTTATGATGCCATACAAATAGGAATGCCATTGAGTAAAATTCACGAAATCACAAAAATTGATATGTGGTTCTTGAAACAATACGAAGAGCTATTTGAAATAGAAAAAGAAATCTCAAAATACACGATTGATACGCTTCAGAAAGATTTATTACTAGAGGCAAAGCAGAAGGGATATGGGGATAGACAAATCGCACACATGTTGGGATGTCTTGAAAGTGAAGTATACGCAAAGCGAGAGGAATTAAATGTTAAGAGGGTATATAAATTGGTAGATACTTGTGCTGCTGAATTTGAAGCGAAAACTCCGTATTACTATTCTACTTTTGAGAGTACCATAGAGACTCCGGAAGGAACAGTTACTGTAGCCAATGAAAGCAAGGTAAGTGATAAAAAGAAAATCATAGTTTTAGGATCAGGGCCGAACAGAATTGGACAGGGCATTGAGTTTGATTACTGTTGTGTACATGGTGTATTGGCGGCGGCTGAGTGTGGCTACGAAACAATCATGATTAATTGTAACCCTGAAACAGTTTCTACAGACTTTGATACGGCCGATAAACTATATTTCGAGCCCGTATTTTGGGAGCATATCTACGACATCATAAAACACGAAAAGCCAGAAGGTGTTATCGTGCAGTTAGGTGGACAAACAGCTTTAAAATTAGCAGAGAAATTAGACCGTTACGGTATTCCAATTATAGGAACAAGTTTTAAAGCACTTGACTTAGCAGAGGATAGAGGAAGTTTTTCAACGCTATTAAAGGAAAACAATATTCCATATCCAAGATTTGGTGTTGCAGAAAATGCAGAACAAGCCTTAGCGCTTGCAGACGATCTTGATTTTCCAATATTAGTTCGTCCTTCTTATGTTTTAGGAGGTCAGGGAATGAAAATTGTAATTAATAAAGAAGAGTTATTAGAGCACGTAGTAGACTTATTGCGAAAAATACCAAACAATAAATTACTATTAGATCATTACTTAGAAGGAGCAATAGAGGCAGAGGCAGATGCTATTTGTGATGGTGAAAATGTGTACATCATCGGAATCATGGAACACATTGAACCATGTGGAATTCACTCTGGAGATTCTAATGCGACGTTACCTGCCTTTAACCTTGGTGAGTTAGTTCTGGAACAAATTAGAGAATACACAAAAACTATTGCTTTAGCGTTAGATACTGTTGGTTTAATTAATATTCAGTTCGCAATTAAAGACGACAAAGTATACATCATCGAGGCTAACCCAAGGGCATCTCGTACGGTACCTTTTATCGCCAAAGCGTATAAGGAGCCTTATGTGAATTATGCCACTAAGGTAATGTTAAGAGATAAAAAGGTTGCCGATTTTAATTTCAATCCTCAATTGGAAGGTTTTGCAATTAAACAACCTGTTTTTTCGTTTAATAAATTTCCCAACGTAAATAAAAAATTGGGGCCTGAAATGAAATCTACTGGAGAGAGTATCTTGTTTATTGATAACTTACGTGACGATCAGTTTTATGATCTTTACGCGCGAAGAAAGATGTACTTGAGTAAATAGAGTTACACAAATATGTAAAAAAGCCTTATAGAAACTATAAGGCTTTTTTATGGTAGATTTTAGAGGCTTTTACCTGTCAGAAATACAAAAAATTCGATTTATTACTAGTTTAGATATGCTACCCCATTTATTTTGATGTTTCGTGAGGTATTCGGAAGATTTATCGTTTCTCTATAATTTTTATATAAAACTATTGTTGGTGTCAAATCGAACTATTTTATGAACTTTGTTTTTGAGTAAATAGTTTTTTACAATGGTTTTTGCTAAATCTTTATTCTCGATGGGGGTTAGCATTGATTTTAAAATCTCAATTTGGTTTTCTTGAAACGCTAGGTTAGTAAAGGTATATCCTAAGACAACATTGTTTTCTACCAAAATAATAGAGTTCTCCTCTGGAAATCTACCCTTGTCTTGGATGAAAAAATTATCACTGTTGAAGTCAATACCTAATTTTTTACGTTTTCTGATAATATTGAATTTAGGTCGTATTCTTTGCAAGTCTAGATGGTATTTTAGTCTTGTTAAGAGTACATTTCCAGTCTCCTCGTAAGTAACATCATATGCTCTTTTTAATACTTTTTCACCTTTGCTAGTTTTTTTCAAAAATTGTTTGTTGACCTCTAATTTTATATTGGAGCCTCTCCCGATATAAAGAATGGTTCCTTCTTGATTGTGTATGTAAAAAACGCCTTGTTTCTCTGGCAACTTGTCTAGGATTTTTATAATGCGTTGCTTTTCCTGTCTGTTGTCAAAGTATTTTATGGTATCGCTTGTGATTTTTCTATCGGTGTCTTTATCTAATAGAAGCTTAAACAGTTTAGTTGTAGCTATAGCGTCTCCATTTGCACGGTGTCTATCTGTTACCGGAATTCCTAGATGTCTGCATAGCTTACCTAAGCTGTAAGATGGTGCATCTTTTATAAGTAGTTTACTTAAGGTAACGGTACAAATGGTGTTTTTTTATACTCATAACCAAGACGATTAAATTCTGTTTTTAATATTCTGTAATCAAAACTTGCATTGTGCGCTATTAAAATACAATTGTCTGTAATTTCTACAATTCTCTTGGCAACCTCATGAAATTTGGGAGCATTTCGGAGCATCTTGTTACTTATTCCAGTAAGTTTAACAACAAAATCTTGAATTTTTCGTTCCGGATTAACCAAACTTATGAACTGATCAACAACTTGATGACCATCGTGTTTGTAAATAGCGATTTCGGTAATCCCTTCTTCATTGAACTTGCCTCCAGTAGTTTCGATATCTAATATAGCGTACAATTCTTTCTCTTTTTGATTAGGCTTAGCGTAAATTTAAGTAATATAATTTCGAACACCAAATATAGAACTACCTATCCTTACCATAGAACTACCATTGGCAATAGCTTGTTGATAGTCTCCGCTCATCCCCATGGAAAGTGTGGTTAGCGTTGGAAATTTAGTACTCATTTCTTTAAAAAAATTAAAAAGACTGCTAAACTCTTCATTTAGTTGAACGGTGTCATCTGTAAAAGTAGCCATTCCCATAAGACCTGTTACCTTAACATTATCTAACTCCATGAATTCTTCCGAATTTAAAATATCTTTTATGCCAGTAAAACTCAAACCAAACTTTGTATCTTCTTTGGCTATTTTTGCTTGCAGTAAACAATGGATAACTCGATCGTGCTTTTTTGCTTGTTTGTTAATCTCTACAAGAGTTTTAAAATTGTCTACACCATGTATCAAAGAGACAAAATGCGCCATATACTTAACTTTATTTCGCTGTAAATGCCCAATCATATGCCACTGTATATCTTTTGGTAATGCTTCGTACTTAGTAGCCATTTCTTGAATTTTATTTTCGCCAAATACACGCTGTCCTGCCGCATAGGCTTCTTCGATATCTTGAATAGGTTTTGTTTTAGAAACAGCAACTAAAGTTACATGTTCAGGGATATTTTGCTTTATTTTTTTCAGATTATCTTTTATCATCGGTATTCATTTTACAGAAACTCATAAATAGTTAATGCACTTCTTAATTTAGGCTCAATGTAGGTTGTTTTTGGCGGCATTATTAAATTATCGTCAATGATTTCTTTTAGTTCTTTTATGTTGGTAGCTAACATACCAAAAGAAACTTTAAAAGTTCCTTCGTCGACTTTGGTTTTTAATTCTAAACCTCCAGATTTATTTTGAGAATATATAATTTTAGAGCTATTTCGAATATCGTGAATCCCAAGAATTGGCTTTAATACCGTTTGAAAAAGTATTTGCGCATCGAGTTTACTTAATTTATCTGTGAATTTATACGCAGATTTTCGGAGTGTTAAAGCATAAAAACTACCGTTAAGATACATGCAAAATTGGTGTTTTTTTAAGGGTTTAAATAATTCCTCCCCCTTGTTTTCAATCTTAAATATAGTATCTAGTTCTATCAAAAATTCATCTGGCGATAACCCATTTAAATCTTTTATAAATCGATTAAACTCATAGATGCACAATTGATTTTCGGATAACAAGTAACTCATAAAATAATTATAGGGCTCCTCTCCAGTATGGCTAGCATTATTTTTAGCTAAATTTTCAGCTAGGATACAGGAAGATGTTGATCTGTGATGTCCGTCTGCAATGTACAAAGTACTTACATCTTTAAATGCTTCAGTTACTGTAGCGATATCTTTGGTATTTGTTATCGGCCAAATAGTATGCAAGTTCTTATCCGTGGTGGTAAATTCATATTCAGGTACCAATTTTTGGTACTTTTCGAGGATGGAATTAACCATAGGATTCTCCGGATAAGTAAGGAGAACCGGCTCTGCATTGAATCCAGTATTTTTGAGATATTCTTCAAATAAAAGTTCTCTACTTCGTAAGGTAGCCTCGTGTTTTTTTATTTTATTTTGATGAAAATCATGCACAGAGGTTGCTGCAATTATGCCAATGAATACATGCACCGGAGTTACTTTTTTATAAATGTAAAAAGCAGGAGTTTCATCTTGAATAAGGTATTCATCTTCTTTGAACTCTAAATACCTATTGTGGACCATTTTAAAGCGTTGTTCGCCAGAAATTTCTTTGTGATGGTACTTATAACCAGGATTAATTACATGTAGAAAAGAAAACGGGTTGTACGTTAACTTTGCATGTAATTCTTCAGGCGTATAAACTTCAAAAGATTTTGAAGAAACCAAAGCAACTTTATCTTTGGTTGCTCGAACTGCTCTAAAGGGTTTTACGATTGCCATAGCGTATTATTCAGCTAATAATTCGATAATTTGTTTTGCTATTTCATCTCCAATTCTCTCTTGGGATTCTTTGGTTGTGCCGCCTATGTTGGGAGTTAACGAAATTTCAGGATTCATCAGTAATTGTATCTCTGGTGTTGGTTGATTTTCATAAACATCCAATCCTGCATATTTTACTTTTCCCTTTTTAATGGCGTTTACAAGAGCAATTTCATCGATCACTCCACCAATAGCAGTATTAACAATACCAACATTATCTTTCATAAGAGCTAATTGTTTTTCACCAATTACATAGTCATCCAGTAAAGGGGTGTGAATAGAAATAAAATCAGCAGCTTTTAAAACATCTTCTGTTTTTTTGGTAGCTATTGGTATCGTGATGGATTGTCCATCAAAAAAAGATAGGGTAACCTCAGGATTTTCACTTTTTGTACTATGTGTGGCAATGACACGCATGCCAATTCCTACTGCTATTTTTGCGACCTCGGTTCCTACTTTCCCCAGACCAATAATTCCAAGTGTTTTTCCTCGAAGTTCTTGCCCTACGGAAAATTGTTTTTTTAAATCTCCAAATCTCGAATCTCCTTCTAAAGGCATTTCTCTATTAGACTGGTGCAAAAATCGAACCATTCCAAATAAATGCGCGAACACTAATTCGGCAACAGCAATAGTAGTTGCTTTGGTAGCATTTACAACGTGAATTCCGTTTTCGTAAGCATAGTCGATATCGATATTATCCATGTTGGGTCTGGTACAAGCGATTAATTTAATGCTAGGACATGCCTCTAGCAATTCTTGCGTTACACCAGTATTGTGATTCACAACGATGGCATCAATGCTGTTTTCACAGATGTAATTTTCTAGTTGTACTTGTGCTACTTTGGTAACTATTACCTCAAAACCAGCAGCTCTAAGGGTTGCAATCCCGTTCTCGGAAATTTTATCGTTAATTAAAATTCGCATAAAATCTAATTTCTTTTTTTATTGATACCATACAAGGCACTAATCAAGCCTTTCTCTCTAGTTCTTGCATTACATCCACTAGTGCTTGAACACTGTACAGAGGAAGTGCATTGTACATACTTGCTCTATATCCACCTACACTGCGATGTCCTGCGAGGCCGTTAATGTCTGCTTCTTTCCACAAGGCATCAAATCTATCGTTTAACCTTTTATCGTTTAAACAAAAGGTAGCGTTCATAATACTTCTGTCTTCACTAGTAACCAATCCTTTAAAAAGAGGATTTCTATCGATTTCTCCGTATAACAGAGAAGCTTTTTGTTGGTTTACCTTCTCTATGAAGGTAATTCCTCCCAAATCCTGTAACCATTCCAAAGTTAACATCGAAACATACACTGCAAAAACTGGTGGGGTGTTGAACATGCTTTCTTTTTCGATATGTAATTGATACTTGAGCATAGAAGGAATTTCTCTGGTTACTTTCCCCAAAATATCTTCTTTAACTACTACGAGAGTTGTACCCGCAGGTCCCATATTTTTTTGCGCACCTGCATAGATCAAATCAAACTTAGAAAAATCTAATTTTCTTGAAAAAATATCGGAGCTCATGTCGCATACTAGTGGGATTTCAATTTCGGGAAAAACCTTCATTTGAGTCCCGTATATGGTGTTATTACTAGTGCAGTGAAAATAATCTGAATCTTTAGGAATGGAATAATTTTTTGGAATGTAAGTAAAGTTTTTATCTTTTGAAGAAGCAACCTCAATTAATTCTCCAAAAAGCCTTGCCTCTTGTATCGCTTTGGTACTCCATGTACCAGTATTTAAATACGCTGCTTTTTTTTGCAGCAGGTTATAGGCAGTGAGTAAAAATTGGGAACTCGCACCGCCCTGTAAAAATAAAACTTGATACCCTTGATCCTTTAAGTCAAGTAATTCTAACACTAATTTTCTTGCTTTTTCAATGACTGCAACAAAAGGTTTGCTTCGATGTGAAATTTCAAGAATCGATAAATTGTCATTGTTAAAGTTGCGCACCGCTGCAGCTGCCTTTTGAAAAACTTCTTCAGGGAGTATGCAAGGACCAGCACTAAAATTATGTTTTTTCATTCGTTATAATTTAATTACAAAGATGCGAATTATACTAAAAATACCTTACAGATTTCCCAGAAAATCTAGGGTGTTAATTCCATCTGCATAATCCCACAAATTGGGTGCTTGCGTTTTTCCAAATGAAATTTGTTGGGTAGAAAAGTTTTTCGCTACCAAACATTGAATTTTTTCTTGATCTTTTTTTAATTTTTCTTTTAGTGCTTCATCGTTTTCATAATATTCATAAAATACAGTTGCAATAGGGGAGGCATAGCTTTGATCCTCCTTTATCATAAGAAAACCATTTTCTAATATATCGAATTCACTCATTAAATAAACCGCTTTGTTATAGTCGTAATTATTGGCATATTTAGCGTTGTTTATTATATCGCGTTTCGAATACATCCCTTTAAAAAAGGAATCAAAATTGTATTCTTTCGGAACAAACAACTTAGACACAGACCTACATCCTAAACCAAAATAGGTGAAAATATCGTTTCCTAACTGCTCGAGATCCTCTGCCGATTCTTTACCACTTAATACTGCTACAGAATTTCTATTTTTTCGAATTATATTAGGTTTGTCTTTAAAATAATAGTCAAAATATCTAGCGGTATTGTTACTTCCTGTAGCAATAACGGCATCGTAGTTTTGCAAAGTGTTTTCAGTGAATGTTATTTGTCCTTTCCATTCTGGTAATACATATTCTAAATATTTGGCTAGAAAAGGTAATAAATGCTTGTCATTTGAAGATTGTTTTACCACTACTGCATGCCCTGCCATTAGTACAGATATAAAATCATGGAAGCCTACCAATGGAATATTACCTGCCATGATTATCGCTATTTTTTTACGTTTGTTTTTTCCAATATTTGCACCTTGGATCCATTGATTTATATTTTGTTCCGTTAGTGCTTGCGACCAATTTTGTAGTGCGAACAAAATGTTATTTTTGGTGAACCAAGAGTTAGATTCTTCTGCTATTTTAATTTGGTGTTTAAAACCATCAAAAAATAGGTCATTAAAGGGTATGGAATTATCTTTTTGTATGCCATCTGTACTAAATTGGCTTAAGAATTTTCCCAGTTGAATAAAAGCGTTCGTACTTCTTTGTATACTATCCATTTATATTGGTTCTAAATTAAATTGGAACTATTTTTGCATTGCAAAGTTACGAAACAGAAAGATATTTATCATGGCAATAATTATAACAGACGAATGCATAAACTGCGGTGCTTGTGAGCCCGAATGTCCTAACACTGCTATTTATGAAGGAGCTGAAGATTGGAAATACGCAGATGGTACTGATTTAGAGGGTAATGTAGTATTACCAGATGGAAAAAGCATTAATGCAGAAGAGGAGAATGAACCAATTTCTGATGAAATATACTTTATTGTTGCCGATAAATGTACCGAGTGTAAGGGATTTCATGAAGAACCGCAATGCGCCGCAGTATGTCCGGTAGATTGCTGTGTTCCCGATGAAAATAATGTGGAAACGGAAGAAGCACTGTTGGCCAAACAACGATTTTTACACCACGAATAAAAAATTAAATAATTTTATTAGAGTAATCCTGAGCAACACTCAGGATTTTTTTGTAAGTATGTTTTTATATTTCGTCCAATGTAGAAACTCTAATGCATCGTTATGGTACCAAAATGGCTATTCGTACTTCTCATTATATTTTTTTGGTTATCCTGTAAAAATTCTGATAATGGTTTGCTTCCTACAACAAAAAAACATACTAGACCTAGTATTTCTAAGGATTTAAGTAAAGTCATCAATACCCACGGAGGTATGCATCTATGGCATACATTTTCTACGGTTCGTTTTTCTGTAGATGACGAAAAGCACGTGGTAGATTTGCATTCTCGAAAAACTCGCATTACCTCTAAAGATTTCACTATTGGTTTTAATGGGAAGAAGGTTTGGTTTCAACAAAAGAGTGCTTCTTCCTTTACGTCAGATCCCAACTTTTATTATAATTTATATTTTTATTTTTTTGCTATGCCTTTTGTTTTGGCAGATGAGGGTATCACATATACGGAAGCAAAACCTTTAGAATACAATGGAATTTCATTTCCGGGCATTAAAATTTCGTACAATCAAGATGTCGGGGCTTCACCAGATGATAATTATTTTTTATATTTTCACCCAGAAACTAAACAAATGGAATGGCTAGGTTATTCCGTAACTTATTTTTCAAAGAAAGTATCTAATAATTTTAACTTGATAAAATACGATACATGGCAAGAAGAAAAGGGGATTTTGTTACCCAAAAGCATCTCTTGGTTCACCAAAGATAGCTTAGGTAACCCTGTAAGCGCAAAAGGTAATCCAGTTCTTTTTTCTACAATCTCGTTACAAGAAAATTCATTGTCGGATATCTTTTATGAAGAGTAAAAATTAAACAATATGACGTCCAATAAAACAAAATGGAAACGTGAGTACACAATGGTACTCTTAGCGAACGTAGTATATATCGTTCTATTTTATTTATTAATGAATAAATTTAGCAATTAAATGCATACAATAGACTGGATTATACTTTCCATAACCCTGCTGTTTATAGTTTTTTATGGGGCATGGAAAACACGTGGAAGTAAGAATGTAAAAGATTTTATTAAAGGAGGTAATGAGACAAATTGGTGGACCATTGGTTTATCTGTAATGGCTACCCAAGCAAGCGCTATTACCTTTTTATCTACTCCCGGACAAGCATTTCACAGCGGTATGGGATTTGTTCAATTTTATTTTGGACTTCCAATTGCTATGGTGGTAATTTGTATGGTTTTTATTCCTATATACCACAAACTTAATGTCTATACAGCTTATGAATATTTAGAGACTAGATTTGATAAAAAAACCAGAACTTTAACTGCTATTTTATTTCTTATACAGCGAGGACTAGCCGCAGGTATTACGATTTTTGCTCCTGCTATTATTTTGTCCGCCGTTTTAGGTTGGGATTTGATAACTTTAAATGTGGTTATAGGACTTTTGGTAATCGTGTATACGGTATCTGGAGGAACTAAAGCGGTAAGTGTAACACAAAAACAACAAATGGGAGTTATATTTTCAGGAATGTTTATTGCATTTTATCTTATACTGCAATATCTTCCCGATGATATTACGTTTACCAAAGCTCTCGAAATTGCAGGTGCCAGTGATAAAATGAATGTTTTAGATTTTTCCTTAGATCTAGATAATCGCTATACTGTTTGGACTGGGATTTTAGGAGGGACATTTTTAATGTTATCCTATTTCGGTACCGATCAAAGTCAGGTGCAACGATATTTATCTGGGAAATCTGCCAAAGAGAGTCAATTAGGACTAATATTTAACGGATTACTTAAAGTTCCAATGCAATTTTTCATCTTATTAGTAGGTGTGATGGTTTTTGTTTTTTACCAATTTAATAGTGCACCCCTAAACTTCAACCCAAAGGCACAAGAAGTTGTTCTGAACTCTAAATATGCTTCTGATTATAAAGCCTTAGAAACACAACACAAGGATATTGAGTCGCAAAAAAAGGCCATCCTTTTTCAGGGATTAAATTCCAGCAATACAGAACTTTTGCAAGAACTAAATGAACGAGATAAAGTATTAAAAAAAGAGGCTAAAGTTTTAATTTCAAAAGCAGATAATTCTGTCGAAACTAATGATAAAGATTACGTATTTATACAATTTATATTAAACTATTTACCTAAAGGATTAGTGGGGCTTTTACTTGCAGTTATACTCTCTGCGGCAATGTCTTCTACAGCTTCTGAATTGAATGCATTAGCCTCAACCACAACCATAGATTTATACAAAAGAAACGTCGCAAGCTCCCATAGTGATGCGTATTATGTTAACGTGTCAAAATTTTTCACTTTGGCATGGGGAATTCTTGCAATTGCTGTTGCCTGTATTGCTAATTTATTTGATAATTTGATTCAACTGGTGAATATTATTGGTTCTATTTTTTATGGAAATGTACTAGGAATATTTTTATTGGCATTTTTCTTTAAAAAAATAAAAGGGAACACTGTTTTTACAAGTGCTTTGATAACTCAGGTTTTGATTTTTTTCATCTTTTACTTTGGAATTTACAACCTCGAACAACAAGGTTTAAAACCTGTTATTAGTTATTTATGGTTAAACTTTATCGGCTGTATTTCAGTACTGTATTTAGCTTTGCTATTCACTTTTAAGCAGTTAGATGTTAAAAATAAAATTACATTGCTTTTTATTTCTCTGGGAATTTTTTAAAATCGTGTACGATTTGTTCAATGGAAGTTCTCTCGATGTATTTTATGTGTTATACCTTATAGTTACATTTGTAGTATTAGGTTTTTTTAATACCAAAAAAGAGTCGTTAGTTGATACAGATTAGAGAAGCCACTTTAAATGATTTACCCGTTTTATTAGAGTTTGAACAAGCTTTAATAAAGGCGGAAAGACCCTTCGACGCTACTTTAAAAGATGAAGATATCGTCTACTATAATATTAAAAATATGATTCTCGCTACTGATGTATGTATTTTAGTGGCTACAGAAAACAAAAAACTCATTGCTTCAGGCTATGCCAGTATTCACCAACCAAAGGTATATTTCAAATTTTCGGTTCTAGCATATGTAGGATTCATGTATGTGATTCCTGAAAAACGAGGTAAAGGCATAAATAAACGTATAATGGATAGTTTATTCGATTGGATACGCTCTAGGGGTATAAATGAGGTTAGATTAGATGTATATACCGAAAATTCTCAAGCGATAAAAGCCTATGAAAAAGTTGGATTTCAAAAACACTTAATTAAAATGAGAACTACAATTTAAGTATGTTCCATAAAAAACTCCTAGCTAGAACTAGGAGTTTTTTGTTCGGTAACAATAATTTATTGCATTTTAGCCAAAAATTCTTTGTTCATTTTAACATAATCTGCATTTCCTCTTTTTTCAGCACCAGAAAGTGATGCTTTCGCTGCAGCAATGGCACCTTTTTTGTCTCCTGCTTTTGCAAGAATTAAAGACTGCTGACGTAAGTACCAAAAACGAGGTTGGTCTTTTGTCATATCTACAGCTTTATTGATCCATTCTTTAGCTTTGTTTATATCTTTATCTTCTGTTAGGTAGTATACTGCTGATGCATAGTAATCGTTAGCCGATGGTCCGTTCATGGTTCTGGCGATACTCTCCTCTACAGCCTTGTCTGTTGGTGTGTTAAATTTGATACCAACATATGTTTTTTCCCACATAATTCCTAAAACTGCGGAATTACTAGTTAAATCTCCAAATGATATGGTAAATGTTTCTACATTTGCTGGTAAGGTTTGTGTTTTTACAGTAGTAGTTAAGGCAACGTTTGCATCGTTCCAATTTCTTGGAGTTCCCCAATTACTTGCGTCATTGTAAAACATTATATCCCATGATCCTGCATTAGGTTTTGAAAAAATAGCATAGGTTCCTTTTTTTAGTGTTTTACCAGCAATGATCACATCATCACTAAAAGTTACTTTGGTGTTTTCGTTTGCTCCTGTTCTCCAAAGTTTCCCAAAGGGAACTAAATCTCCAAAAATTTTTCTTCCTTTCATTCCCGGCCTAGAATACGTCACGGTAACATCGGTTAAACCAACTTTTTGCTCCATTTTAGATAAAGGACTAGCTGCAGGTGTTTCAATTTGTGCGTTTGCTTGTAAACTAAACGCTATACCAAGTAAACTTAAAAATATTTTTTCATGTGAAAATTGTTTAATAATTGTACGCTAAAATTACAGCTAAAAAATACACTTATTGTTAACAAAATCTTAAAATAGTATGCAGTATATTTGCTCGTATGAAAAAATACATTTCGGAGGCAATAGGGACTTTCACACTAATTTTTTGTGGTACCGGAGCAATGACAGTAAACGAAATCACTGGTGGTGTAGATTTAAATCATACCGGTGTTGCAATCACCTGGGGTTTAATTGTAATGGCTATGATTTATGCTTTTGGAGAAATATCCGGAGCGCACTTTAATCCAGCAGTAACAATTGCCTTTGCTTACGCAAAAAAGTTTCCATGGAAAGAAGTGCCTGCCTATATAATTGCACAAATTACCGGAGCAATGTTTGCTAGTTTGATGTTGTTTATTCTGTTTCCGACTAGCGAATTTTACGGAGCAACTATACCTTCTATAGTTCCCTGGAGAGCTTTTATAGTAGAATTACTGTTAACATTTTTTCTAATGCTAACGATCATTAATGTCTCAACAGGAAGTAAAGAAGTTGGAGTGATGGCCGGAATTGCAATTGGTGGAGTGGTGCTTTTAGAAGCAATGTTTGCAGGCCCTGTAACTAAAGCCTCCATGAATCCTGCTAGGTCAATTGCACCAGCAGTTTTCTCCGGGCATTATGAGCATTTGTGGTTGTATCTCACAGCACCAATTATTGGGGCAATACTGGCAGTAATATCTTGTAAATTGGTAAAAGAAGAGCAATGTTGCGATGCACAGTGCTAAGCACTGTATTTCTTTTTTCTATAATAAGTAAAAGACATACCGAAACCTACTAATGCTAAAAGGGGCAAGATAACATTTACGAGTTGCCAAAACTTTTTATCTTCGAAAGCCTTTTGCTTGTCTAGTAAATTTATTTGAATCGATTTATTTCGCAGTTCAATAATACCTTCATCGTCGAGTAAATAATCTACGGCATTTTCTAGAAATTCTTTGTTGCCATAGGTAGCACCCGTCCATTTGTCTTTAGATAAATCATAGGGTTCCCCTTTTAGTAGCTGATTTTTTGCGATATCTCCATCCGCAATAATGATCATTTTTGCTGGTTTATTGGGGGTTTGTTGTGTGATAGCAAATGGTTTTGTCCTGTTTTCGTATGCAGAGCTAAAGCTCCCTTCTAAAAGTACAGCAAATAATTGCGGACCATTAGTAAATACTTCTTCTTTAGGGGCTTTGGCTATGCTTTGTAATTCTATGATGCTAGGTGTGCCAATTTTTTTAGTCAATTCTGAAGATACTAGCAATGGAGTTTTTTGTAAGTCTCCTTTTAAGATGTCTATTTGTGTCGTAAACTCAAGCTTTACTGGTGCTATATTGCTAGTAATCGGATGATTCGGATTACCGTTCACCAATGGGTTAAAAAACCAATTTAAATATTGAAATTGCGTTTGGTTCCCGATATTTCCCGTTGCTAATGGAATTTTTGCACTATATAAATCTTGCACTAATTTATTGTTGATTCTAATTTGATAACTAAATAGCAAATCGGTCAGGTTTAAATCTCTTGGCGCAGCCATCATGACCCCTTCATTGTATAGACTATCGATATCTGCATAGTTATTATCGATCATCCAAAGACTGTTTCCTCCGTTAATGATATATTGATCTAAGACGTATTTTTCTTCCTCGCTAAAGCGAGTTTGTGGCTTTGCAATAACCGTAAGGTCGTATTTTTTTAGGTCAGCTAATGTTTTTTGAGGATTATTAGCTACACTGTCTAAGGTAAATTTTGCCAGGTTATACTTACTTTTAATTTTAGATAAAAAGCTGTATAGGTAAATATCCTCTAACTCTCCATTTCCAGAGAGAACGGCTATTTTTTTCTTGCTATTTTTAGTAATGGCATGTATGCCATTTATAAAGGAATACTCCAGTTTTTCAATAGCATTTTGAAGTTGTTCTTCTTGCGTTTTTAAGACAGTATCTGGTAATAAGGAAACCAATTCTCTTTTTTTACCATACTGAATTTCTGCCCATGGAAATATTATAGCTTCCGAAAGTTTACCATCTTCTTCTACGGTTAGTCTACTGGGAAACATTCCTTTTCGAATTAAAGTTTCTCGAAGATCGTCTGGATTTATGAAACGATAGTATATAGAGGCGTTTTTCGCTTTTAATTCTCTTAAAAATTGTTGGGTTTCGATTTGTAATCGTTTGAACTCTGCTGGAAAATCTCCTTCTAAATATACGTTTATAAAAATGGTGTTTTCCAGGTTGTCGAGAATGGTGTTACTAATACTTGATAAAGTGTAACGTTTGTCTTTGGTAAGATCAAATCTCTTGTAATATTTACTTCCGGTAACGTTTACAACTAATAGAATTAGCAAGACCAAAATTAACTGCTGTATGTTTTTAGTCATTTTTCAATTTTTGTTTGGTTAGAAATAAAAATACGTAGGTTAGGGATACGAAATACAAAAGATCTCTAGTATCTAATACCCCTTTATGGAAACTATCGTAATGATAAAAAGCGCCGAGGTTTTGTAAAAAATACCCCTTCTTACCGATGGTTTTTCCAATTGTTTCTAAACCGATAAATACTGTAAAGATTAGTAAATTCCCAATTATGAATGCTACAATTTGATTGGTAGAGAGTGTAGAAGCAAATAGGCCAATTGCAGAAAAACTAGCAATTAGAAAAAATAAGCCAAGATAAGATCCAAGAGTACTTCCGATATCTATATTTCCAACTGGAGCTCCTAGAATATATATACTGTAAATATAGACCAAAGTGGGTAGTAACGCAATAACAACAAGAACGACAGTCGCAAAAAACTTACCTAACACAATCTCCCAATTAGTAATTGGTTTTGTTCGTAAAATTTCCATGGTTCCATTTTTGTATTCATCGGCAAAACTTCGCATCGTAATAGCAGAAATTAAAAAGCTAAATAACCAAGGTGCTAAGAAAAAATAATTATTTAAATCGGCAAAACCTGCATTTAAAAGGTTTAAATCGTTATCGAAAACCCATAAATACAAACCGTTTACGAGAAGAAAGACACCAATTACAAGATATGCAATTGAAGACGAAAAAAAAGTGTTACATTCTTTTTTAAAAATAGAAAACATAAATATTTTACTGTGGTTTAGGTTTGTTTAATATATACGAATTGAAACAGGTTTTAGTATTTACTTTTACTTGAATCCGAAAACCAAATTTACGAAGTAATTGTATAGATTTCTGATTATTTTTATGGGTTAAAGCTATTATGGCTTGTAAACTAAGTTCTTCAAAGGCATAGCTGAGTATCTCTTGTAAAACCTCGCTCATAATACCGATACCCATATATGTCGGAAGAAGTTCATACCCTATTTCAGCAGAAAGATCTTCTGGTTTGTAATTTCTTAATCCAATAGATCCTATCATCTCATCCTCTGTTTCCAATACCCAATAAATAGCTTTTTTTGAGGCTACTAAAGCCTTAGTTTTGGCGATGAAAGTTCTTATCTGTTCGTGTGTCGTCGGTATTTTTCTATCTAGGTATTGATTTACCTCTCTATCTGTTCTTAACGCAAAGACTGCATCCGTATCCCGATTTGATATGGCTCTTAAAAGCACTCTATTTGTTCTTAGGTTAGGAAGATTTTGAAATTTTAAGTTCATTAAGGCATTGCTGCAAGCTTGTCTACACTCCAAGCTTGTGGTTTGTCATTAAACATTACTTTTGTTTCTGCCCATACGGTTTTGAAAAGTTCTGAACTTCTGTAATTTTCCAAATCATTTTCTGTTTCCCAATAACTGTATGTGAAAAAAACTTCTGGATTATTTCTGTCTTGATATAATTCTAACAAACGACATCCAGGTGAATTTCGAATGTCTCGTTTTTTGCTATTAAAATTTTGTACAAACGTGTCGATCTTATCGGGTTGAAAACTGAGTTTTACAATGCGAATAAACATATTACTTAAGGTATAGTTATAAATTCAGGTTTTACTATTTCTTCAAATTCAATAGTAATAGTATCTCTGTAATTTAAAGCCAATAGAGTTGACGCTCCTCCAACCGTATCTAAATTACTTCTGTATATGGCAATCTCTAAGAAACCAGCGGCATTAAATAGCGCCAACTTATCCCCATCATATTGCCTTTTTTCTGTGCTAACCGAAAAATCAATAATTTCATTGTATTTTTTGTAAACCTTATCGAATTGATTTCTTTTTGCAGTAATCGTAAAGTTTCTTCCTTTTCCTATAGCATGGAACAATTTCTCATTGATATTCGTAATAACATTACCGTAATTATCGATATAAATAACGCCTCCTTTAATAATGCTTTGATCTTGGTTTACTTTTGGTTGAATTTCTACTAATTTTTTGAAATCGCTAATTTCCTTACCAATGATATTTAAATTGCCACCTCGTGCAATGTGTGAAGCAACTTTTACAAAAATATCCAATACAGGAAAACTTGAATTGATGTGCTCATGAATATTAATCTCGACAATTTTTGAAGGCTTAATCTCGGAAGCAATCATTGAAATAATACCATTGTCAGGACAGATAAAATATTGCTTATCGAGTGCAATAGCGATATGCTTGTTTTCTGGGCTTAATTCTGAATCAACTCCAATGATGTGAATTGTGTTTTCCGGGAAACTTCGATACGAATTTTTAAGAATATACGCAGTTTCTGTAATGTTAAATGGAGAAATATTGTGTGTAATATCTACTATAGTAACCTCCGATAATTCTGAATAAATTGCTCCTTTCACTGCACCTACAAAGTGGTCTTTCGTTCCAAAATCAGTAGTTAAGGTAATGAGCGGCATTAATTTAGAAAGGTGTTAATTATATTGTTGAAAAATTGTATCTAAAATGTAAGCAAAACTAAACATTTCATTAAAAATAATCATTATTTTTATAAGGAATAATTAAAACACACAGCATTTGAACGAACGTATTATTGAATTGACAGAAATTAATCCAAACGATTTTTTTGGTGCCCAAAATAGTACCATAACCCAACTAAAAACATATTTTCCCAAAATAAAAATTGTAGCCAGAGGAAATACGCTTAAAATATACGGAGAAGCCGATATTCTTGACGAATTTGAAAAGCGAGTAGAAATGCTCATAAAGTATTTCAACAAGTACAACAAGTTAGATGAAAATAGTATTGAGCGTATTTTAACTTCTACAGGCAAAGAGGAGGAACTGCGAAGAGGAAAGCAAAATGAAGGAGTTCTTGTGCATGGTGTTAACGGAAAACTTATAAAAGCACAAACAGAAAACCAACGTAAAATGGTTTCGTTAATGCAAAAAAATGATATGTTATACGCCGTAGGTCCTGCTGGTACAGGAAAAACATATACAGCAGTAGCTTTAGCCGTTAAAGCATTGAAAGAAAAGGAAGTTCGAAGAATTGTATTAACACGACCTGCCGTAGAATCTGGAGAAAATTTAGGGTTTTTACCAGGAGATTTAAAGGAAAAACTAGATCCGTATATGCAACCTTTATACGATGCCCTTCGAGACATGATTCCTTATGAAAAACTGCAGTCTTATCTAGAAAACGGAACCATTCAAATAGCACCGTTGGCCTTTATGCGAGGAAGAACCTTAGACAATGCCTTTGTTATTTTAGACGAGGCTCAAAATACCACGCACGCACAAATGAAAATGTTCTTAACTCGAATGGGACGGCATGCTAAATTCATCATAACTGGTGATCCAGGACAAATAGATCTTCCTCGAAAACAAGTTTCAGGATTAAAAGAATCCTTATTGGCACTTAAAGATATTGAAGGTATAGGATACGTTTATTTAGATGATAAAGATGTTATTAGGCACAGTTTGGTTAAGAAAATTATTAAAGCTTACAAAAGTATTGAGACCGACTGATCTATAAAGTTTTTTACGAAACAAAGTAAGACAATTAAATATAGATAATCCAGTAGATGTTTGCGAAAAATCAAGTTTGGTTACGCAAAAAAAATTACATTTGCAGACTACAACACAAGAACAGGTAACATGAATACAATCAACGAGACTAGTTTTAATTTTCCCAAACAAAAATCGGTGTATAAAGGAAAGGTACGAGAGGTATATAATATCAATGACGATTTATTGGTTATGATAGCTTCTGATCGATTATCTGCCTTTGATGTAATAATGCCACGTCAAATACCGTTTAAAGGGCAAATTTTAAATCAAATCGCAACTAAAATGATGAAAGATACGGAAGATATCGTTCCGAATTGGTTGCTAGCAAATCCTGATGAAAATGTAGCTGTTGGTAAGTTGTGTTCCCCTTTCAAAGTGGAAATGGTTATTAGGGGGTATCTCTCAGGACATGCCGCTAGAGAATACAAGCTCGGGAAAAGAATGCTTTGTGGCGTTGCTATGCCAGAGGGGATGGAGGAAAACGATAAATTCCCAGAGCCTATAATTACACCCTCAACCAAGGCAGACAATGGAGACCACGATGAAGATATTTCTAGAGAGGAAATTCTCGCTAAGGGAATTGTATCAAAAGAAGACTATGAAGTATTAGAAAATTACACCCGATTACTCTTTAAAAGAGGAACAGCTATAGCAAAAGAACGAGGTCTTTTATTAGTAGACACCAAATATGAATTTGGAAAAACGAAAGACGGAGAAATTGTTTTAATAGATGAAATTCATACGCCAGATTCCTCAAGATATTTTTATAGTGAAGGATACCAGCAACGTCAGGATAAAAAACAAAAACAAAAGCAGCTCTCTAAAGAATTTGTTAGGCAATGGTTAATTGAAAATGGATTTCAGGGAAAAGAAGGGCAAGAAATACCGGTAATGAATGATGCGAAAATTTTGGAGATTTCTAATCGCTATATTGAACTTTATGAACAGATTACCGGAGAAACTTTTGTGAAAGCAAATACAACGGATGTATTGCATCGCATAGAGTCTAATGTTACTAAATTTTTAAATGAAAGATAGGAAATTAACGATTCGTCCGCAGTTAGAGTTAGATGCTACGGGTCCGGACGAGAATTTTCAGAATACAACGCTAAGGCCAATTTTAAAATTACAACACGATTTAATTCTTCGTTTAATCTTGAGAGAAATCTCAAAACATAAAATAGAACTTACTAACTTTACTTCTGCGCAATTATCGATTAAATTAACTACTATATTATCTAAAAATATTCCCTTTAGAAATCAATATTTAGGCATCGTAATTGGTCAATTTACCCTACAAGAATACGACGAGTACAGCGAGAATCCTTCTGAATTTAACAAAAGAATAATAGGGATGCTTAAGCAGCGTATTTTAGATAGTAAAGAAGAATTGATTCTACTGTCAAATTCATGCGAATAACATTAAAAGTATCTTAAAATAGTTTCTTCCAATTTCAAGTACTAT
This sequence comes from Tenacibaculum sp. SG-28, assembly GCF_002954385.1. Lineage (GTDB taxonomy): Bacteria > Bacteroidota > Bacteroidia > Flavobacteriales > Flavobacteriaceae > Polaribacter. The sequence goes on along the minus strand of NZ_MQVY01000001.1, from coordinate 886,817 downwards.
ATTTTTTTGTAAATTTCACTCAACGTAACAAAAAAATATACTACAATGCCGAACTATTCACTAAAAATCAATGGTAAATTGGTTTCCTTTGAGGCGGATGCAGATACACCATTATTATGGGTTTTACGAGATCATTTGGATATGGTTGGTACAAAATTTGGTTGTGGAATTGCGCAATGCGGAGCTTGTACTATCCATCTTGATGGTATTGCTATGCGAAGTTGTCAGTTATCTGTTTCTATCCTAGGCCAAGAAGAAATTACCACCATTGAAGGTCTGTCGAAAGATGGGAATCATCCATTGCAAAAAGCCTGGAAAGAGCTTGATGTGTCTCAATGTGGATACTGTCAGGCAGGACAAATAATGACAGCAGCTTCTTTCTTAAAGGATAATCCTAATCCAACAAATGAAGAAATTAGAGCTGCCATGCACGGAAATTTGTGCAGGTGTGCTTCGTATAACAGAATTGAAAAAGCAGTTGCATTGGCGGCCAAAAAAATGTCTTAAATAGTATAGCATGAAAACAACATCAAATTCGAATAAATTTAGTAGGAGAGGTTTTTTGAAAACTTCGGCCATTGCAGGAGGTGGTATAATGATAGGTTTCAATTTATTCAATGCCTGTAAACCAAATGCAACTCCTGCAATTGATATCGAAAAATTAAATTTTAACGATTTTAATGCCTTTATTAAAATTGCAAAAGATGGCTATGTTTCTATTTATTCTCCAAATCCTGAGATAGGACAAGGTGTAAAGACATCCATGCCAATGCTTATTGCTGAAGAGTTAGATGTGCCTTGGGAAAAAGTATTAGTTGTTCAAGCCAAATACAACAAAAAAGAGTACACCAGACAAGTGGCAGGAGGGAGTCAATCGATTCGTTTTGGATGGGATGCACTACGACAAACAGGAGCAACAGCAAAACAAATGCTCATCAACGCAGCCGCACTAGAGTGGGGGGTAGATCCTTCTTCCTGCAGAGCAGCGCAAGGAGTGGTTACAAATTCAAAAGGAGAAGAGCTCGATTATGGAGCAATTGTTACTAAAGCAAAAACACTGGAGGTTCCAGAAAATGTCACTTTAAAAAAACCTTCGGAGTACACTATTATAGGTACGGATAAAATAAATGTAGATGCGAGCAAAATTGTAACAGGGAAACCCCTATATGGTCTTGATTTTAAAGTAGAAGGAATGCTCTATGCTTGTATACTTCGACCTCCAGCTTTTGGGAAATCTTTGGCTAGTTTTGATGCGGCAGCAACAAAAAAAATATCTGGAGTAATTGATGTGGTGCAATTCGGTGATAAGATTGCGGTAACTGCGTCTAATACCTGGGCTGCTATGAAAGGTCAAAAAGCATTAAATGCTGTTTGGAAAAGTACTGAAAAGTTAGAAAGTACTGCAGATCATGATGAGGTTTTGATGGGTATATTGGACGGCAATGCATTAAAAACCAGAAGAGAAGATGGAAATGTAAATAAAGCATTTAGAGAAGCTGATAAAATTGTTGAACGAACGTATCATTCTCCTTTTTTACCACACAATTGTATGGAGCCAATGAATTTTTATGCCAATGTAACAAGCGAAAAGATTCATTTAGTTGGACCTATTCAAACACCGCAATGGACAGCCGGTAGAGTTGCAGAGTTGCTACAAAGAAAGGAGGAGGAAATAGAGTTAGAAATGACCAGAATGGGTGGAGGATTCGGTAGAAGGTTGTATGGAGATTTTGCTTTAGAGGCTGCAGAGATTTCTAATTTATTAAAAAAGCCAATTAAAGTTGTTTTTTCTCGTGAGGATGATATGACCGATGGGATTTACAGACCAGCAATTAAATACAGAATAAAAGCATCCATTAAAGAGGGACGCGTTACCGGGTATCATTTAAAAGAGGCAGCTATTAATGGAAATATGTACAATGCGATTCCAAATTTTTTTCCTGCAGGATGCATTCCAAACTATAAAGTTTCCACGCAAAATTATGAAAGCGCTATCACTACAGGTGCATGGCGAGCTCCATATACCAATTTCCTGGCCTTTGCTGAACAAAGTTTTTTCGATGAGCTCGCTTTTGAAATGGATAAAGATCCGGTTGATTTGCGTCTTGAATTACTCCAAAATGTAAAAAATACTACCGACAAGAACATTGAATATTCCGGAGAAAGAATGGAGAAAACAATACAGTTAGCGGTAGAAAAGGCAAATTGGGGAAATCCTGAAAAAGGAATTTATCAGGGCTTTGCAGCCTATTACAGTCATAACACACATGTCGCAGAAGTCGCAGAAATTGCAGTAGAAAATGGTTTGCCGGTAGTAAAACGAGTCATTGCCGCCGTCGATTGTGGAATTGTTGTAAATCCTACCGGTGCAATCAATCAAATACAAGGTGGTGTGATAGATGGAATAGGACACGCGATGTATGGTGATTTTACTTTTGATAAAGGTACACCCTCCGCTAAAAATTTTGATACTTATCGCTTGATTCGAATGAAAGAAACACCTGAGGTAGATGTACATTTTGTATCCAATGAATTATCGCCAACAGGTTTGGGAGAACCAGGGCTGCCTCCAGCCGGAGGAGCAGTTTCAAATGCTATATTTAAGGCTTTTCAAAAAAGACTATACAATCAACCATTTATGCCGGAAATTGCAGCGAATTTGAATCTGTAAAAGGGATAGATTTCTAATTTTGATTTATAATATTTAGCAAAATGTTAATTTTTATTCATATTAGTAATAATTAGTTTTTTTTTGTTTTGAAACTATAATCAAATTATTAATTTCATAATAAAATGTTAAAAAAAAAAGTAAATTTGGGGAAACAAAATCAAAAAACATAAACTAAATAACAAGTAATGAAAATTAACAAAGTACTCGTGGCAAATCGTGGAGAGATTGCTATTAGAGTTTTCCGAGCATGTGTTGAGATAGGTATAAAAACTGTTGGTGTGTATACCTATGAAGACCGCTATTCTCTGCACAGGTATAAAGCAGATGAATGTTATCAAATTGGAGATGACAACGATCCTTTAAAACCTTATCTAGATATAGAAGCCATTATTAAAGTGGCTTTAGAAAACAATGTAGATGCAATTCATCCAGGTTACGGATTTTTATCTGAAAATGCAAATTTTGCCAAACGATGTGAGGAAAATGGTATAATTTTTATTGGTCCTAAAGTTTCTGTTTTAAAATCACTTGGAGACAAAATAACAGCGAAAGAAGTTGCAGTGGCCAACAATGTTCCAATAATAGAAAGTAGTAAGGAAGATTTGCACTCCATTGAAATTGCGCTTCAAGAAGCAAAAATATAGGATATCCTATAATGCTTAAAGCTGCCTCAGGTGGTGGAGGTAGAGGGATGCGTGTGATTAGGAACGATGTGGAGTTAAAAAAAGCATTCCCGGAGGCTAGAAGAGAATCCTTAAATGCTTTTGGTGACGATACGGTATTTTTAGAAAAATACGTCGAAAATCCGAAGCATATTGAAATTCAAATTGTAGCAGATACTCATGGAAATATCGTTCATTTATACGAAAGAGATTGTTCTGTGCAACGACGTTACCAAAAAGTAATTGAGATAGCGCCCTCTCTAGGATTACCTGAGGAGGTTAAAAATAATCTTTACAAATATGCAATTGACATTTGCAAGGCCGTAGATTATAATAATATTGGTACCGTTGAATTTTTAGTAGACGAAGATAATAGTATTTATTTCATCGAGGTGAATCCTCGTATTCAAGTAGAGCATACAGTTACTGAAATGGTAACTAATATCGACTTAGTAAAAACCCAATTATTCATAGCTGGAGGTTACAGGTTAGCAGATAAGCAAATTAAGATCACCAATCAGGAGGCTGTTAAAGTGACCGGATTCGCCTTACAATGTAGGGTAACTACCGAAGACCCAGCAAATGACTTTAAACCAGATTATGGAACTGTAACTACCTATAGAAGTGCCTCTGGTTTTGGTATTCGACTGGATGCCGGTAGTATTTATCAGGGAGTAAAAATATCACCATTTTTCGATTCGATGCTCGTTAAAGTGTCCGCGAGAAGTAGAACCTTAGACGGAGCATGTAGAAAAATGGTACGAGCTCTTATTGAATTTAGAGTAAGAGGAGTAAAAACCAATATAGCTTTCTTACAAAATATTCTAAAACATCCAACCTTTAGAGAAGGAAAAGTAACGGTTAATTTTATCAAGGATGAACCTTCATTATTTGATTTTAAAGAACCTAAGAACAGAGCGAATAAGCTTATCAATTTCCTCGGTGAGGTCGTTGTAAATGGTAATCCAGATGTTAAGAAAGTAAATCCTAATCACCAGTTTACTACCCCAAAAATTCCTGATTATCCCAAGCTAGAAAGTTATCCAAAAGGTACCAAAGATTTACTTACAGAGTTAGGACCTGAAAAGTTTGCACAATGGTTAAAAAATGAAAAGAAAATTCATTTCACAGATACTACTATGCGAGATGCGCATCAAAGTTTATTAGCCACCCGAATGCGAACTACGGATATGCTAAAAGTTGCGGAAGGCTATGCTAAAAATCATCCGGAGATATTTAGTATGGAAGTCTGGGGTGGGGCTACCTTTGATGTTTGTTTACGTTTTCTTCAAGAAAATCCATGGGAACGTCTCGCACTGTTACGAAAAGCAATGCCTAATGTATTACTACAAATGTTAATTCGCGGGTCTAATGGTGTTGGATATACAGCATATCCTGATAATCTGATAGAAAAATTTGTAGAGAAATCCTGGGAGACTGGTGTAGATGTTTTTAGAATTTTTGACTCTTTAAACTGGATGAAATCCATAGCGCCATGTATTCAACACGTAAGAAATAAAACGAAAGGATTAGCCGAGGCATCTATTTGCTACACTGGAGACATCCTAAATCCTTCTAAAACAAAATACAACTTAAACTACTACTTGCAATTAGCAAAAGATATTGAAAATGCTGGTGCTCATATTCTTGGGGTTAAAGACATGGCTGGTCTTTTAAAGCCACAAGCAGCCTATGAACTGATTTCTGCTTTAAAATCAGAAATTAATATTCCAATACACTTGCACACGCACGACACTTCTTCTGTACAGTCTGCTACCTATCTAAAAGCAATAGAGGCTGGCGTGGATGTAGTAGATGTAGCTTTAGGTGGTTTATCAGGGTTAACTTCACAGCCTAATTTTAATTCCATGGCAGAAATGCTTCTCTTCAATGAACGAGAGAATAAACTTAATCTTGAAAAACTTGCAGAGTATTCAAATTATTGGAAAATAGTACGCGAATACTACTACCCTTTTGAATCTGGTTTGAAGGCAGGAACAGGTCAAGTGTATACGCATGAAATACCCGGAGGACAATATTCCAACTTAATTGGACAGTCTAAAGCTCTTGGTTTAGAAGATAAATTTGCAGATGTTACCAAAATGTACGGAGAGGTAAATAAAATGTTTGGAGATATTGTAAAAGTAACTCCGAGTTCGAAAGTAGTAGGCGATATGGCGCAGTACATGATTAGTAACAACCTCACGGTAAATGATGTAATGGAGAAAGGAGATACAATTTCTTTTCCGCAATCGGTTATTAGTTTTTTCAAAGGTGATTTAGGACAGCCAGTTGGTGGATTTCCTGCAAAGCTTCAAAAGATCGTACTAAAAAATGAAGTACCATACACTGAAAGACCAAATGCACATCTTGCACCCATTGATTTTGAACTAGAATTCAAAAAATTCAAAAATGAATTCAAAAAAGGGATGGGAAGAGAACTGGAAATAACAGATTTTTTATCGTATAAATTATACCCGAAAGTATTTGTAGAGGCTTATAATAATCATATCAAATACGGAAATCTAATGCACATCCCAACCAAAAATTTCTTTTTTGGTTTAGAGGTGGGAGAAGAAATTATGATTGATATAGAACCAGGTAAACGAGTGTTAGTTTCTTTGATTCAAAAAACGGAACCAAATGAAGATGGATTTGTATCGGTGTTTTTCAAGATAAACGGACAAATGAGAAATGTTCTTATAAAAGACACTTCTGTTTCTGTTGAAAAAATAGAAAAGCGTAAAGCTGAAGCGAACGACGATAAGCAAATAGGAGCGCCATTACAAGGTTTATTATCTGCGGTTTTAGTTAAAAACGGTGATGCAATAAAAGAAAACCAACCTCTTTTTATTATTGAGGCAATGAAAATGGAAACAACTGTTACCGCAGTGGCTTCCGGTATTGTTCAAAATGTAGAACTAGAGGCAGGGACACTTGTCGATGCAAATGATTTGGTATTAGCGTTACAATAATGCTATATTATTGGGTTTTGATATCGTTATAAAAAAACTTAATTTTGCACATTCAAAAACAAAAAGTAAACATGGTAAAAGATTTATTTGAAAGAATCAAAGGAGATAAAGGACCTTTAGGAAAATGGGCAGATAAAGCCGAAGGATATTATGTTTTTCCTAAGTTAGAAGGGCCAATTTCTAATCGTATGTCTTTCAATGGAAAGAAAGTTATTACTTGGAGTATCAATGATTATTTAGGGTTAGCAAACCATCCAGAGGTTTTGAAAATAGATGGTGATTCAGCATCTGAACACGGAATGGCTTATCCAATGGGGGCTCGTATGATGTCTGGTCACACGAATTATCACGAACAATTAGAAGAAGAATGTGCCGAATTTGTAGGTAAGGAAGCTTCTTATCTTGTGAATTTTGGTTACCAAGGGATGGTATCTGCTATTGATGCCTTGGTATCTAAAGATGATATAATTGTATACGATGTAGATACACATGCCTGTATTATAGACGGTGTGCGTTTGCATGCAGGAAAACGCTTTGTATATCGCCACAACGATATCGAGAGTTGTGAAAAAAATCTCATGAGAGCCACTAAAATGGCTGAAAAAACTGGAGGAGGTATCTTATTGGTCTCTGAAGGAGTATTTGGAATGCGAGGCGAACAAGGAAGAATTGCAGAAATCGTTGCTTTAAAAAAGAAATACAATTTCAGATTGTTAGTAGATGATGCCCATGGATTCGGAACACTTGGTGAAGGCGGACGTGTACAGGATATGAACAAGGAGTTCAAGACGAAATTGACGTTTATTTTGCAACATTTGCAAAATCAATGGCAGGAATTGGTGCTTTCTTTGCAGGAGATAAAGATATTATTCAATATCTTAAATACAACATGCGTTCACAAATGTTTGCGAAATCATTACCAATGCCAATGGTTAAGGGGGCATTAAAACGCCTGGATATGATTCGCAAAATGCCAGAGTTAAAAGACAAATTATGGGAGGTAACCAATGCATTGCAATCCGGATTGAGAAATGCTGGATTCGATTTGGGAACTACCCAGACATGTATAACACCTGTGTACCTAAAAGGAGAAATTCCAGAGGCTATGGCAATGGTACATGATTTACGAGAGAGCTATGGTGTGTTTTGTTCTATTGTTGTGTATCCCGTTATTCCTAAAGGTTTAATAATTTTGCGATTGATTCCAACTGCAAGACATACTATCGAAGATGTAAAGGAAACAATTGAAGCTTTTACTGCAATTCGAGAGAAGCTTGAGAATGGAACCTACAAAAAAGCAGCAGAACTACTAATGACGCAATAGCCTTTAGTTTTCTTATAAATATCCAATAGACTCTGTACTGATACAGGGTCTATTTTTTTCTAAACATTCCGTAAATTTCCGTTAGCATTAAAGCATTAAGTTTTTACTGTTAAAGACTTATTTTTTATAATATATTTGCAAATCAATATGCAGAAAAACATCAACATACAAAATAAAAAAGCTCGTTTCGAATACGAGATACTAGATAAGTATACTGCAGGCATACAACTTACAGGTACTGAAATTAAATCCATTAGACAAAGTAAAGCTAGGATAACAGAGAGTTTTTGTGAATTTAATGATAAAGGAGAACTTTTTGTAGTGAATATGTATATTGAGGAATACATATATGGAAATCATTTCAACCACAAGCCTAAAAGTGAACGCAGACTACTATTGCAAAAACGAGAGCTGAAAAAACTCGCTAAAGAGGTAGATGTTAAGGGGAACTCTATAGTGCCTCTAAAACTTTTTATAAATGCTAATGGATGGGCTAAACTAGAAATTGCCCTAGCAAAGGGTAAAAAATTACACGATAAAAGACAAACGATGAAAGATCGAGACAATCAAAAGAATTTAGCTAGAATTAAAAAGAATTTTAACTAATGCGGTTTATGTTTTTAGACATAATTAAATGGAAAAATTTACTCTATTTTATCGCAATTCAATTTTTGCTAAAAACATGTTTGCTCTATTACCAAGGTTTTGAGACCATTTTTTCCTTTCCTAATTTTTTTATACTTACAATTTCTGTCGTACTTATTCTGGCGGGAATGAACACAATAAAATTTTCAGTAAGTCATGAAAATAGGGGAAAAGAATATCCCTGGCAAAAATTACGAAAAACGGCGTATTTTTCGATATTTTTTGGTTTAACGCTCTGGGTATTGGTTTCTTTCGTAGTTGATAGAGCTTATTATAGTTTTATCGGTATTGCATTGGTATTTTTTTTGTTCATATACTTTTATTTTTTTGGAGGTAAAAAATCGTTATCCACGAATATGATAACCTCATTCATAAAAGCTTTTTGTTTTTTAACGGTATGGTGGATGGATACTCCAGTCGGTTTAAATGAGTCGGAATGGAATTTGTTTTTTAAAATACAGTTACTCGTGGTATTTTATGTCTCTATTGGATTTATTGCGACTATTGTCAATTCCTTGCTAATGGATATAATTAATATTGATAAAGATTATCGTTTAAATCATAAAACCATCCCAATACTATTTGGAAGAAAAAGAGTAAAATCAATTATTTTTTTTATATCTATTATAGGATGTCTAGCCGTTCTATCGTTAGCGATACTTTTTAGTTCTAATAAATATATATTTACGACTGTTTTCTTAACCGGTATTTTGCCGGAGCTCTATTTTATATATCATCTCTTAGCCGCTAATTCAAACAGTGACTACCAAAAACTTTTGAAAAAATCGTATGTAGCCTATGCTTTAGCAATATTTAGTGTTCCAATAATAGCTTATTACTTTAAAAATGTGGTTTAGTTCGTATAAATTCATATTGGCATCTAGTTCTCCTAGAAGACAACAACTATTAAAAGATCTTGGTTTAGATTTTACCCTAGAGATAAAAGAGGTAGAGGAAGTGTATCCTGATGCCCTTAAAGGGCATCAAATCACCGATTATCTTTCCGATTTAAAATCCAAGCCTTTCGAAAATACTTTGCGTAAAAATGAAATCGTAATTACCTCCGATACTATTGTATGGGTGAATGATCAGGCATTAGGAAAGCCCAAGTCTTATGAGGATGCAATAGACATGCTTTGTATGTTATCCGGCACTTCGCATAAGGTAATTACCTCTGTATGCTTAACAGGAAGTGATTTCAAAAAAATATTTCACGATACCGTAACTGTTTATTTTAAGAAGTTGTCAAAACAGGAGATGGAATATTATGTTACTACTTTTAAACCATTTGATAAGGCAGGGTCTTATGGCATTCAGGAATGGATTGGAAAAATTGGAATAACTAAAATTGAAGGTAGTTATTTTACCGTTATGGGGTTACCCGTTCACAAACTTTATAAAGAATTACAAAATTTATAACTTAAATAATTTTTAAAAAACTATTTTTGACCCATATTTACAACACATACTAATGAAGAAATATACATACACTGAAAAAAAAGATACTCGTTCCGGTTTTGGAGATGGGTTAACCGAGTTGGGAAAAACAAATCCTGATGTTGTTGCTTTATGTGCAGACCTAACAGGGTCTTTAAAAATGAATGAGTTCGCGAAAAATCATCCCGAGCGATTTTATCAGGTTGGGATTGCAGAGGCTAATATGATGGGAATAGCAGCAGGATTAACAATTGGTAATAAAATACCTTTCACGGGTACTTTTGCTAATTTTTCAACAGGACGTGTATATGATCAAATTCGTCAATCTATCGCATATTCCGACAAAAATGTGAAAATTTGTGCCTCACATGCAGGAATTACTCTAGGTGAAGATGGCGCAACTCATCAAATCCTTGAAGATATTGGATTGATGAAAATGTTACCAGGAATGACTGTAATCAATACTTGTGATTATAGCCAAACCAAGGCAGCTACGTTAGCTATTGCACAACACCATGGCCCAGTATATTTGCGTTTTGGTAGGCCTAAAGTTCCTGTTTTTATGAATGACCAACCTTTTGAGGTTGGAAAAGGAATACAGCTTACAGAGGGAACCGATGTTACCATTGTTGCTACAGGACATTTGGTTTGGGAAGCATTACAGGCAGCAGAACAATTAGAGGATAAAGGAATTAGTGCTGAAGTAATTAATATTCACACCATCAAGCCTTTAGATGAAGAAATTATTTTGAAATCTGTTGCAAAAACAGGTTGTATCGTTACAGCGGAAGAACATAACAAATACGGTGGGCTAGGAGAGAGTGTTGCACGTTGTTTAGCAACGAATAACCCAACACCTCAAGAATTTGTAGCTGTAAATGACACTTTTGGAGAATCCGCTACTCCTGCTGAATTGATGGCTAAGTACGGTTTAGATGATAAAGCTATTATTGCAGCTGTGGAAAAGGTAATTAAAAGAAAGTAACTATATTTACCTATCTTTTTTAGAGACAAACTAAATTTAAATTAATAAAAATGAAGAAACTATTATTTATTGCTGTACTTTTTTCGATAGCAGCTTTTCAGACAACACAAGCACAAATTCATTTTGGTGTAAAAGGAGGATTAAATTATAATTCGGATTCTTTTCAATATGTAACAGAAGATATTGCAGATGGTGCTAAAAGTAAAACCGGATATCATTTTGGAGTTTGGACCCGTTTTAAGCTTCCTATAGTAGGATTGTACATAAGACCCGAATTAATATATACTTCACTTAAGACAGACTATACAAGCTTTCAATTAGAGGGATCTAATACAAGTGCTTCTTACAATTTTCAAACTATCGACATCCCTGTGTTATTAGGAAAGAAAATATTAGGTATTGCTCATATTTTTGGAGGTCCTTCTTTTCAGTATATAATTGATGGAGATTTAGAAATTAATAATTTTGACGATATTAAAACAGAAGCTGACGGTTTAACAGTAGGTCTTCAGTTAGGTGGAGGAGTTGAATTAGGTAAGCTTGGTTTGGACGTCCGTTGGGAAAGAGCTTTTTCAGATGTTGAGTCTTCTTTTATTAATAATGGAACTTCTGTAGATTTTGATACTAGAATTAATCAAATTATAGTAGGTCTATCTTACAGGTTCTAAACAAACAATACAAGTCGCGTTTAACGCGGCTTTTTTTTACTATTTTTTTTACTATTTTTTTCTAACCATTCTCGATACTTATTGGCATGCTTAAAACGCTTATGCGACCACAAATAGAAACTTGGTTGTTCCCGTATTGCTCTCTCGGTTATTGCTAAGTATTGGTCTGTTATATCGTAATTTTCAATTTCTTTAGGTTCCTCACAAAGAAGTGTAAATTCTGTTTCGTAATATCCTCTTTTAATTTTTTTTGTCGTATAGTTGACAACCGAAAAATCATATTTTTTTGCTAGCATTTCAGCACCGGTATGTATTGGAACATTTACTCCCATAAATTCACTCCAATAATGCGTTTTATGTAACATCGGAGATTGATCGCTTAGTAGTAGATACAAGGCCTGTTTGTTATTTTGATGGTTTGTGTGAATTTTCTTAACTGTTTCGGATGTTTTCACACCTTTAACTCCAAACTTTGTTCTTACTTGCTTAATTTTATTTTCAAAATAAGGATTTTGAAGTTTCGTATACGCCCCGTAAACATCAATATTTAAGACGAATGACAAATTAAAGGACCACTCCCAATTTGCTTGATGTGCTCCAACTAAAACTATACTTCTTCCCTTTTCTGCAAGGGCATTAACCACTTCAGGATTTTTATACTGGTATCTTTTTAATATCTCTTTTTCACTAATAGAAAAAGTTTTAACACTTTCTATTAATAAATCTGTAAAATGTTTGAAAAATTCTTTGGCTATTTTTTTAATTTCCCTATCCTCTTTTTCCGGAAAGGCCAATTTGAGATTGCTTAAAACGGTTTTTTTACGATATCCAATTCCATAATACACAATTAGAAATAAAAGGTCTGAAATTAAATATAAAATTTTCATCGGTAGTCTTGAAATAAGCCACACCAATGGAAATACAAGATAGTAGGATATAAAATGCATATTTTGAATTTATGATGACAAATATCGAACAATAATTCACAAGATAAAAAGGGTAAGTAAAGTATTATTTAAATGTGTTTAAATATGTGGTTATAGAAAACTAAAGGATGATTTTTTTTATATTTCAGTGCTTTTCCTATGCTTTTTTTTATGGCAATTAGTTATTTTTAAGTCATATAATACCCCCCGTATTACATATTTTAATTTTAGGAAAGACTTTACAATAAGATTTATTGTAAAGTTTTTTTATGGTAGGCAACCATTTTAGTGATGAATTAGTCTATATATTTGAACAACCTTAATAAAGGATAGATTGAAAGTAATAGAACTACATAACCATCTTTTAAAATTAATAGATAAATCGATGCAGCAGGACAGAGAGGCTCAAAGAGAAATTTTTGATTTGTATTCTCCAAAAATGCTGGGAGTTTGTAGGCAATATGTAAAGGATGATTTTCATGCAGAGGACATGATGTCCGCTGGATTTTTAAAAGTATTTCTAAATCTGCATACCTTTCGAAGAACAGGAAGTTTTGAAGGATGGATTCGTAGAATTATGGTAAATACTTGTTTAACCTACCTGAGAAAAAAGGTAGTGTTTGAGTTTACCGATGACGATTATGCTTTTGGAGAATTAGCAACTTACAATATGGAGAACACACACGTTGCAGATATCCAAGCTCTGATTGATACCCTACCTGATGGATATAAATTAGTTTTTAATTTATATGCTATAGAAGGGTATAAACATGCTGAAATAGCTAAAAGACTACAAATTTCAGAGAGCACGTCTAAGTCTCAGTTGTTTAAGGCAAGAAAATGGTTACAAAAAAAATATACTAAATTAAACCAGTTGGAACATGAAGGAAGATAATATTGATTCGATAATAAGAGAGGCATTAGCAACAAGAGAGATTAAGCCATCAAACTCTTCTTGGGATCGTATAGCGGTACAATTAGAGGAAAAGAAAAAGGTAAAAGTAACACGAACTAAGCTGCAGTATTATGCTGCAGCGAGCATACTAGTTCTTGCGGGGTTATCTATATATTTTTACACTTTAAATATCCATAGAGTGCCTTCTAAAATCGCAGAAACTACAATTAGTAAAAAAGACACCTCCGACGTTACTATCGAAAAGGAAATAATAGTTAAACCATCTAAAACCGAGCCAGTAAAATCGATAGCCTTAGCAAACAAATCCAATATTATTCCAAAAACTATTCTTGAAGAGACGTTGCCATCTAATTTACCTACAGAGAATTTGGCCTCGTCTTCTATAAAACCCAATAAAGAAGTCATACCAACTCCTATAGAAACATTAGAAACAAAAGAAAATAAGAACTCTATACAGGTAGATCCAAAAGCTTTATTATTCGCGGTAACCCATGATAGAGAAGAGGTGATGGCTTATTATACCGCGCATAAACTCAATAGAGAAGTTTTAATGGACTCAATTCGCGTTGAACTAGATAAAGCAAATTTGACTATTTCACCTGAACTTATTTTGGCAGCGGTGGAGAATGACATCTTACAAGAAACGTTAGAAGGAAATTTTATGCACACTGTTAAACTAAAAATCTCGGATATCGCAATTGCAATAGCAGAAAGAAACAAATAATCCAACCTAAAAACACAAAAAATTAAATTAAATTATTATGACGAGGATACTACTAATACTAGTGTTGTTGAGTACAACTGCGCTATTTTCACAACAAAAAAACTTTGAAGACGAGGTTTCTAAAATTTCTAATGAAATTGATCAAATTACTATTGCTCATAAAGATTCTTTAAAAATTGCCATTAAAGAAATCGATTTAAAACTGCAATCTAAGCAAATTAATGTAACACAAGCGGATGCATTAAAAATGGAAATTGCTAGTTATCATGCAAAACAAATAGAAATTAAAGTAAGTAAGGAGCAAGATAAGTTGCAACAGTTGGTGCAAGATAAAATGGATGGTAAAATCATCAGTGAGGAACCGGATGCCTTTAAAGTTCAAATTTTTGATAGCGATATCACCATTTTCGAAGGAAATAGAAAGAAAAAAAATAGAATACATCACGATAAACGAACAACAACACAATTTGTTTTGGCGATGGGATTAAATAACGTTTTAATGGATAATGATATAGAATCGTTAAATACTAGTGCTTATAAATTTTGGCAATCTCATTTTTATGAGGTCGGATTTACATTCAAAACACGTTTTTCTAAAAGACCCTCTGCAACATATTTCAAATATGGGATTTCTTTTCTTTGGAATAACTTAAGACCAAAAAACAACCAGTACCACGTATCTTATGAAGATCAAACTGTTTTAGAAAAGTATCCTTTACCACTGGAAGAAAGTAGATTAAGACATGTACAAATGCTATTTCCAATGCATGTAGAATTTGATTTTTCCAAGAACTCAAATAGCAATGGAGAAGTTTATGACAGAACACATCGCTCATGGCGTCTCGGTTTTGGTGGGTTTTGGGGATTTAAATTGGGTACTAGACAATATTTAGAATATGAATCGGATCAAGCATTTGCTGTAGAAGAACTTCAAAAGGCCGATTTTAACATGAATACGCTAAACTATGGTTTAAGTACTTATGCTGCCTATCGTGGATTAGGGTTTTACGTAAAATATGATTTAAATAAATTATTTAGAAATTCTGAAACTCGTAATTTATCCTTAGGAATTCGATGGGACATTAATTAATTCAAACTAGTTAAGTACACTCTAATGTAAATTTAGAGTGTACTAATTTACTTTATTAAAATTTTGTAGCTACTTTTTGAGCAATACCAACAATTACCTTGCTAGCCTTTACCATACTTTCTGCTGGAACATATTCATATCTTCCATGAAAATTATGGCCACCAGCAAATATATTAGGACACGGTAGGCCCATAAAAGAAAGTTGCGAACCATCTGTTCCTCCACGAATTGGTTTTATTAAAGGTGTAATGCCCATTTCTATCATAACCTCCTCAGCTATATCTACAATATGCATTACCGGAGTTACTTTTTCTTTCATGTTGAAATATTGGTCTTTAATTTCCACTTCTATAATCTCTTTCTCATACGAGTCATTAATGCGTTTAGCAATGGCAGCAAACTTGTCTTTTCTTTCGTTAAATAGATTCATATCATGATCTCTAATGATATATTGTAACGTTGTTTTTTCAACCGAACCTTGCAGGTCATGCAAATGGTAGAACCCTTCGTATCCTGTTGTCTTTTCAGGAACTTCATTTTTTGGTAATGCATTTATAAATTCACTCGCTATAGTCATCGAATTTATCATCTTTCCTTTAGCATAACCAGGGTGTACTATCTTACCGTTAATAGTTACTTTGGCACCAGCAGCATTAAAGTTTTCGTATTCTAATTCACCTATTTGACTTCCATCCATGGTATATGCCCAATCTGCCCCAAACTTTGCAACGTCAAATTTATGGGCGCCTTTTCCTACCTCTTCATCAGGAGTAAAGCAAATACGAATTTTACCGTGTTTAATTTCAGGATGCTGTATCAAATATTCCATAGCAGAGACAATCTCTGTTACCCCGGCTTTGTCATCTGCACCTAAAAGTGTTGTTCCATCGGTGGTTATGATAGTTTGTCCTTTGTATTGTAATAGATCTTCAAAATAATTTGGAGACAAGACAATATTTTCTTCTTTGTTTAAGACAATATCCTTTCCGTCGTAATTTTTATGAATTTGTGGCTTTACATTGGCCCCTGTAAAATCTGGGCTGGTATCCATGTGTGCTACAAACCCAATCGTAGGAACTTCATGACTAATAGTACTTGGAAGGGTAGCCATTATATAACAGTTTTCATCTAGTTCGACATCTTCCATACCAATTTCTTTAAGTTCTTTTTCTAAAATTCTGGCTAAATCCCATTGGTTTTCTGAACTCGGAAAGTTTGGGTTGTTGGGGTCACTTTCTGTGTCTACGGTTACATATTTTATAAAACGGTTTATTATGTGTTCTGTATTCATACCTGTAAGTTTAAAGTTCAAAAATACACATACCTAATGGAATTTAAAACTTATATTCTCATGGTATTCTAAATTAGAAAAAAGCTACCAAATCACATAGTTTAGTTACTCGTTAAACTTAAGTAATTCTACCTTGTTAAGTAAGGCTGTGGCGAAACAAAGTCTTTCCTCCACAAGGCTATCTCCGTAGATTTCAGTTTTTATTCTTAGGAATTTTTCGGAATTTAAAGGTGTAAACACATTGAGTATATGATAGTTGAATTTACCTTTTACACCTTTAGCTAGACTGTAATACGAATTTTTTTTTAAGTATTGTAATTCATCCGTTTGTAACTCTTTTAGACCAAAAAAGGAGTTGTCATTGGTTATGGTACTTTTAAAAGTACTGTCTATCGCAATAGGTGCATATACGACTGCGGCGTCTATCAAGGTTGATTTGGATAAATTTACTGTAGTATCTGCTGCATATATAGAACTTTGCCCATTATCAAAATATAAATTCACTTTCCATTTTTTTGGTAAATGTAGCGTAAAATAGTCTTTGTAATCGGTTGTCTTTTCAAGATTACAAAGCACTATGTTTGTATTGCATTCAAAATCATTTTGAAGTTTTAGTTGCTTCTCATTTGTACAGGATATTAAAAATAAAACTAGAAATGGTACAAGTAAATATTTCATAAAAATGGTTTAGTTGTAGTAGGCTATTAATAAATCTACTACATAATTATAAGATTTAATTCCCTTGGATTGGTTATTGGCCTTTAGATAAGAATTATATCCCTTTTTTATATAAGGTTCAATTGGATTCTCGTATTTTTTCCAATGCGAGTAGGTATTTTTGTAGTCTTTGAATATTCCCCTGTTTATCTGGCGCTTTATTTGTGTAGCCAAGTTTGCATCTCTTTTTTGCAATTCACCAATACAATACTGAAAAGCCATTCGATACCCTGCGTATTTAAAATACAAATTGTCGTGGTGGATACACGCTAAAAATCCTATGAAATTTGCTTCATTCTCCGCAGCCCACCCAATTTGATGAGCGATTTCATGACAGGTAGTAGCAGGATAACTTGTTATTGGAATTTGATGGTTCACTTGTGCCTCTCCACTAATGGGGTTAAAATAACCCGATGTACCATTATAGGATTGGAAAAGACTTACGAGAGAACTTTTTACCGAAGGATTAGAATAGCTAAGTTGGGGGTATATTTTTACCAAGTTTTCAAATCCTTGAGGAGCCAATTTATAAATCAAATTTCTAGAGATCGGAATTTTTACTGCTACAGAATCGTTATTGGTAATTTCTTGATGTACTTCATTAAAATTTGTTGCAATCTTTTTCGTAACCTTAAATAATTGTTCAGTACTATATTTACTTTTAGAGAATTCTAGACTTTTATACAACGGTTCTCGAAAGTAGTTTAAGCCCCAAAACAAGTAAAAAACAAAATGTAACAGAGATAATACAGCAATGAAATTTATTGTCTTTGGAAGTATATTTTTAAAACGTGATGCTATTAAATTGCATATATTTTTAAGAAGTAGAAATAATAATATAAGCCCCAAAACATCTCCTACGGAGAAAGGAATCCAACCAAATAGAAATCGAAGTGTCTTTGAAATTGGAATGTAAATACCATTGCTGTAATAGTGTTCAATCCACGCAGTTTTTGTTCCTATACATCTTACGATTAGAATTTGAATGGGCAACAAAAGTGCTATCAGGAGATTTCTTTTAAAACTATTCATTACCTCAAAAATAAGAAACATCGATGGTTATTAACAAGTTAATAACAATTTAGTTGTTAAATTTGTTCAAAAAGAAAAGTTGTCTTTCAAACTAAAAATTTCATCTTAAAAATTTACTTTTGTTCTATGGGAAAACTACAATCAGTTAGAGGTGCTAAGATAGACAAGGCAAGAATTATAAACCTAGAAAAAGGGAAATTACCACCCCAAGCTTTAGATCTTGAAGAAGCTGTTTTAGGGGCAATGATGATAGATAAAAAGGGGATCGATACAGTGATTGACATATTGCATCCTGAAGCTTTTTATGATAAAAGACATCAAGAAATATACCATGCTATTTATTCTCTTTTTCAGAATTCAGAACCCATAGATTTATTGTCGGTATCGAATCAGTTAAAAAAAGAAGGCAAGTTAGATATTGTGGGAGGTGATTTTTATTTAATAGGACTAACACAGAAAGTAGCTTCCTCTGCACACATTGAGTTCCATTCTAGGATTATTTTAGAGAAATACATTCAACGAACTTTAATTACCATTTCCTCTGAAATTATTGAAAATGCCTATGATGAAACTATTGACGTTTTCGACCTATTGGATGATGCAGAAAGTAAACTTTTTGAGGTAACCCAGGGAAACCTTAAAAAAGGAGCAGAGAAAGCAGATTCTTTAGTGCAGCAATCGATTACTAAAATTCAAGAAATATCTACCAAAGAAGGGATGTCTGGATTGGCGACAGGATTTTCTAAATTAGATGCTTTAACCTCTGGTTGGCAGCCTTCCGATTTAATTATTATTGCAGCCCGTCCGGGTATGGGTAAAACAGCATTTGTGATTTCAATGGCAAAGAATATGGCTATTGATTTTAACCATGCAGTTGCAATATTTTCCTTAGAAATGTCTTCTGTGCAGCTAATAACCAGAATGATTTCTTCGGAAACAGGACTAACCTCCGAGAAATTGAGAAAAGGTAACTTAGAACCGCATGAATGGGAGCAGTTAAACGTGAAAGTTAAAAAATTATCCGATGCTCCAATCTTTATCGATGATACTCCAGCCCTTTCTATATTTGATTTAAGAGCAAAAGCAAGAAGATTAGTTTCGCAACACGATGTGAAAATATTAGTGATTGACTATTTGCAATTAATGACAGCTGGTGGAACAGGTGGCAATCGGGAACAAGAAATTTCTACCATTTCACGAAATTTAAAAGCTTTAGGAAAGGAATTAAATATTCCTGTTATTGCACTTTCTCAGCTTTCTCGTTCTGTAGAAACAAGAGGAGGGAGTAAACGTCCATTACTATCCGATCTTCGTGAATCAGGTGCAATTGAGCAGGATGCAGATATTGTATCGTTTATATTCCGACCAGAGTATTACGGTATGACGGAATGGGACGATGACGATCACACACCATGTGAAGGGCAGGGAGAATTTATTGTAGCAAAACACAGGAATGGAGGTTTAGATAATATTCGTTTAAAGTTTACCGGACACCTAGCTAAATTTTCTGATTTGGAAGAGAGTTTTAGTAGTGAATTTCAGTCGAGTATGAATCAGGGGTTTAACGATGAAATAACATCTAGTAATTTTCCTTCTCCTGAAGATGCTTTCGGAACTTCTGAGACCAACGGAATGGATGACGTTCCATTTTAAATGTTTATAAAATAAATTGTAATTAGAAGGATTACTTGGTTCAATTGTGTACTTTTATAAATGCATTATGAATAAATTCATTTATATATTTCTTTTTTTCTTAGTTTCTAATTCCTTATGGGCTAGTTTTTTGTACATCCCCATGAGTCATGACAATCAACAAAACCATTTAAAAGCCTATGGTATTGTTTATTTTGCCCTAGAAAATGGATTGAAGTCAAAATGGCTATTAAATTATGATGGCGGTGCATTTTTATTGGAAAATAATGAAGCCATCGAACAAGAATGTAAAATTCGTGGCGTTTCCTATCAAATAATTTCAGAGGTAAAAGCGCAAATAATATTAGAATCTATTTCCGCACCATCTAAAAATCAAGAAGCTATAGTTTTAGAAAAGGCACCCAAAATTGCGGTATATTCTCCCAAAGATAAAATGCCTTGGGACGATGCGGTTACTATGGTATTGACCTATGCCGAAATTCCCTTTGATGTTGTTTACGATAAGGAAGTATTAAATGATGAGTTATTACTTTATGAGTGGTTGCACTTGCACCACGAAGATTTTACCGGACAATACGGAAGATTTTATGGGCATTACCGAACTGCACCCTGGTACATTCAACAAAAAAAGAAGCAGAGGCCTTAGCAAAGGAACTTGGGTATAACAAAGTAGCTACCGAAAAAGGTGCGGTAGCTAGAAAGATTCGCGATTATGTAATAGGAGGCGGTTTTATGTTTGCTATGTGTTCTGCAACAGATAGTTTCGACATCGCTTTAGCAGCCGATGGCATAGACATATGCGAAACTATGTTCGACGGAGATCCATCGGAGCCAAATTACCAATCTAAAATTGATTTTAACAAAACCTTCGCTTTTAAAGATTTTGAATTAATACGAAATCCGGTGGTTTATGAATTTTCGTCTATTGACATGACACGAAAGCGAAAAATTAATAAAGAAACAGATTATTTTTCGTTAAAGGAGTTCTCAGCTAAATGGGATCAAGTTCCAACGATGCTTACACAAAATCATACGCAACTCGTAAAGGGTTTTATGGGGCAAACTACCTCTTTTGCGAAAAATACTATTAAGTCGACTGTTATGATATTAGGAGACAGTAAAATCAATGGCGAGGCGCGATATATACACGGTACAAAAGGTAAGGGAATGTTTACATTTTACGGAGGGCATGACCCAGAAGATTACCAACATCGGGTAGGAGACCCGAAAACAGAATTAGACCTACATCCAACTTCTCCGGGATATCGATTAATCTTAAACAACGTATTATTTCCTGCTGCAAAAAAGAAAAAACAAAAAACTTAATTTATTCTCGTTATTTTCTCAACAGTTGCCAAGGAATCACATCGTATAATGTAAAGACTAATGCTAGAAAGGGAGTCATTTCCTGTTACATAATATTCTGCACAAGGTTTGAGCCTTGGTTTGCTTTTACCAAAATCGACATCTCCACGTTTTAATATGCTGTTAATATGTGAAGAGTCTAATTTATTTAAGTGCATAAATTTCATGGCTTCTTTAGAGTATACTCTTTTCTTTATTCGAATTGTTTTTAAGGTTCTGGCGTCCATACCATAATCAAAAGAAACATTTTTGTTCTTCCAAAAGTAAAGCACAGCAACACTGCCGAGCGCTAGCCCAATTAAATAATATCCAAAACGTTTTAGTAATCCCATAATAAAGCTTTAGTGTTACAAAAATAAAAATAAAACAGTGTTAAAGTTATATAAGTACTATTTAAAATAATAGTTTCGTAAGTTTTAGTTGTATGGGCAGATTATCTTTTAAAGAAATAATAAATTTATGTCGCGATACGGCAGATCAAACCAATCTGCTACCGTTTTATTCGTAAGAATTCCATGGTAAAAATACATGCCATTTCTTAAGCTTTTATCAAAGCGAGCTGCGTTTTCAAACCCTCCTTCTTCTGCTATATCTAATAAATACGGTGTGAAAATATTACTGATAGCAAAGGATGCGGTTCTTGCATATCGCGATGGAATATTAGGAACGCAATAGTGAATAACCCCATTATGAGTAAATGTAGGGCAGCTATGTGTAGTTACCTTAGAAGTTTCAAAGCAACCTCCTCTGTCGATACCTACATCTACGATAATTGCACCGTCTTTCATTTGTTCAATCATACCTTTGGTTACCACTACAGGAGATCTATCCACGCCACGAAGTGCTCCGATCGCCACATCACATCTCCTCAGTGCTTTTGCTAGTGTTTTTGGTTGTATGGTGGATGTGTATATTGGTGCGTGAATATGGTTTTGAAGTTTTCGTAATCTAGTTATAGAATTATCAAATATTTTAACTCTAGCACCAATGCCAACCGCTGTTTTAGCAGCAAATTCACCAACCGTTCCTGCACCTATAATTACGATATCACTAGGAGGTACTCCTCCAATATTTCCTAAAAGTAGGCCATTACCTTTATTTGCAGTAGTCATTAGTTCTGCAGCAATTTGCATCGAGGCAATTCCTGCAATTTCACTTAAAGATTTTACTATAGGGTAAACACCGTGCTCGTCTTTAATATAATCAAAAGCAATTGCAGTGATCCTCTTTTTTGCTAATGCTTCAAAGTATTTCTTTTCTTGCGTCTTTAACTGTAGTGCTGAAATTAAAACGGCTTGTGGAGAAAGCATTTTTATTTCATCTAATGAGGGTGGTTCTACTTTCAAAACAATAGTACATGCAAATGCTTCTTTTACATCATAAGAAATTTTAGCACCTGCATCCGAATATTCCTTGTCGCTATACTTTGCACCCTCGCCAGCTCCCGTTTCAACCACTATTCTATGCCCATGCGCTACTAACGCTGAGACAGTATCAGGAGTTAAACTAATTCTCTTTTCTTCAAAATGAGTTTCTTTCGGAATTCCTATAAAAAGTTCTCCTCTTTGCTTTTTGATTTCAAGCATTTCCGGTTGCGGAATTAATTGTTCTTTAGTAAAAGGAGAGGATATAGAGCTCATTAGGAATGGATTTGATTTAATTGAATATTTCGCGTACTGCTATCTAAAATAGAAATTTCTAAACGAGTCGCACCTAAAGGTAATAAATTTTTAACATTATCAGGCCACTCAATAAGACACCAGTTATCGCTGTATAAATAATCCTCTATTCCTATGTCTAGGGCTTCCTCTTCATCTTCAATTCTATAAAAATCAAAGTGATACACGGATTCGTTATCCGTAGTTTTGTATTCATTAACTAAAGAAAAAGTAGGAGAACTAGCAGTATCTATACAATTTAGAACTTTACAAATCTCCTTTACTAGCGTAGTTTTACCAGCTCCCATTTCACCATAAAACAGTAGTATCTTGCTCTCAGATTCTTGTATTATTTCTTTAGCAATGTCGGAAAGTAATTCTAGAGAATAGTTTTTATTCATAGAGTACAAAAATAAGTAACTTTCTTATTTTTTTGAAAATTACTTTCACGAAAACTTTTTTAATAACGTTATAAAGATAGGTAAGTTTTATACCAACAATATTATTTTGGGCTATAAATAGCGCAGGGAATAATCATTTCTTCTAAAGAAACACCTCCATGCTGATAGGTGTTTTTATAGTACTTGACAAAGTGATTGTAGTTGTTAGGGTAGGCAAAAAATAAATCTTCCTTAGCAAAAATAAAAGGGCTGTTTATGGAAATGGAAGGCAAAAAGATGTCTTTTGGTTTTCGGATGGCAAAAACATCTTTTTCTTCATAAGTTAAACTTCTTCCAGTCTTATACCTTAAATTTGCACTGATATTTTTATCACCAATGACTTTTGTGGGCGTCTTGGCGTTTATAGTACCGTGGTCTGTGGTAAGAATAAGTTTTTGCCCTAATTTTTGTGCCTTCTGAATAATTTCATACAAGGGAGAATTTTTAAACCAACTAACGGTAAGTGATCGGTAAGCTTTATCATCACTTGCAAGTTCTTTGATTACTTCCATTTCTGTTTTTGCGTGAGAAATCATATCTACAAAATTATACACTATAACGGTTAGATCATTTTGTTTGGTAGCATTGTAATTATCAGCCAAATCCTTGCCGTTTTTAAGGGAAGTTATCTTGTAGTATTTATGATTTATCTGCATCCCCAAACGCTTTATTTGTGCACTTAAAAATCCAGATTCAAACAAGTTTTTACCACCTTCATCGGTATCGTTTTTCCAGAAATTTGGATGCATTTTTTCCATCTCAGAAGGCATTAATCCAGAAAATATTGCATTTCGAGCATATTGTGTCGCTGTTGGAAGTATACTCAAGTAAGAGAGTTCTTCTTGTTTTTTGTAATAAGTATTTAACACTGGTTCTAACACACGGTATTGATCGTATCTCAAGTTATCAATTACTACCCATAAGGTACCGTTTTCGGTATCGATATTTGGTACGATGTAATCTTTGAATAACGTATGCGAAAAGGTAGGTTTATCTCTAGCAGTAAGCCAATCTTGATAATTTTTTTTAATGAATTTAAAAAACTGAGAATTTGCCTCTGTTTTTTGAGATTCTAGAATTTCTAGCATTCCTGTATCGTTTATATTCTCCAATTCTAACTCCCAATGGATCAAATTTTTGTAGATATCGATCCAGTCTTCATAGGTGTTTACCATTGCTAAATCCATTGCAATTTTTCTGAACTCTTGTTGGTAATTCGCGGTAGTTTTTTCCGATATAAGACGAGAGGTATCTAAGTTTTTCTTAAGGCTCAATAAAATTTGATTTGGATTTACTGGTTTTATGAGATAATCTGCAATTTTTGCACCAATGGCCTCTTCCATTATAAATTCTTCCTCACTCTTGGTAATCATAACCACGGGTAAATTGGTGTTTATTTTTTTTATTTCAGATAGGGTTTCTAATCCAGATATCCCTGGCATATTTTCATCTAAGAATACAATATCAAAGTTGTTTTCATGTACCAATTCAATGGCGTCTGTGCCATTATTCGAGGTGGTAACTTTGTACTTTTTTTGTTCTAAGAAAATAATATGTGGTTTTAGTAAATCTATTTCATCATCAACCCAAAGTATATCTATATTTTGCATAATTTCGTTTTCTTTAAAACTAACGTTAGTTTTTAAATTTGTTGTTTAAAGCATAGCTAAAAATACGTTAAATAATTAACGGTAAATTCTTTTCCCTAAAAATTATATGAATCTTTTGTTTTATATTGCCATAGACCCATACGCAAACCATGGAGAAAACCAATAAATTAAAAATTTTAAATGATCCAATTTATGGATTCATAGCAATTCCAAATACTTTAATTTTCGATATTATCGAACATCCGTATTTTCAAAGGCTTCGTAGAGTAACCCAGATGGGCATGTCTAATTTAGTGTACCCGGGGGCAAATCATACAAGATTTCACCATGCAATTGGGTGTTTACATCTAATGCAAAAAGCCGTTCAGGTTTTACGGTCTAAAAATGTGTTAATTTCAGAGGAGGAATCCAATGCTTTGTACATCGCAATTTTATTGCACGACATAGGGCATGGTGCCTATTCGCATGCTTTAGAACACAGTATTGTAAGCGGAATTTCACACGAAGAAATTTCTCTGCTTTTCATGAAAGCACTCAATGAAGAGTTTGCAGGACAGTTAACGTTAGCTATAGAAGTTTTTGAGGGTAAATACCACAGGAGATTTTTAAATCAGTTAATAACTAGTCAGCTAGACATAGATCGCTTGGACTATTTAAAAAGAGATAGTTTTTATACTGGTGTTGCAGAAGGAAATATTTCTTCCGATAGACTCATAGCAATGATGAATGTAGTGAATGATGAGCTGGTTATAGAGCAAAAGGGTATTTATTCGGTAGAAAAATTTATTATTGCTCGAAGGTTAATGTATTGGCAAGTATATTTACACAAAACAGGATTAGTTGCTGAAAACATTTTAGTTTCGGTATTAAAAAGAGCCAAGTTTCTAGCCTCGAGAGGTGTAACAGTAAGTGCAAGCAAAGCTCTTCAGTACTTTTTATACCACCCAATAACTCCGGAGAATTTCTCTGATGAAATATTACACAAATTTTCCAAGCTAGACGATTACGATGTGTTAATGGCGATTAAAGGATGGACAGATCATGAAGATTTTATCCTGTCTAAATTATCTAACATGTTAATAGATAGAAAATTGTTAAGAATTGAAATACAAGATACACCGTTTTCAAAAGATTATATTACAGGTATTCAAAAAAATGTTCAGAATAAACTACACTTATCCGAGGAAGAACTTTCTTATTTTGTCTTTAATAACACCATACAAAACCAGGCCTATCACACCAGTAAGCCCATAAAAATTTATACAAAAAAGGAGGCATTAATTGATATTGCAACTGCTTCGGATCAATTAAATGTAAAGGCACTAGCACAACCAGTTGTTAAGTATTTTTTGTGTTATCCAAAAGATAAGTTCTAAAGGGATTATCCCAAAAACAATTAGGATATAAAACGTAATTAAACAAAAATAATTACTTTTGCGAATAATGAAATTTAAAGCAAAACAAATCGCTGAAATCTTAGATGGAGAAATTTTGGGAAATCCTGAAGTTGAAGTGTCTAAATTATCAAAAATCGAGGAAGGTGAATCGGGTTCGTTAACCTTTTTATCCAATTCTAAATACCAATCTTTTTTATATACTACCCAAGCTTCTATAACTATAGTCAATAAGGATTTTCAACCAGAAAAAGAGGTTGCTACTACACTTATTAAAGTTAAGGATGCCTACAAGGCTTTTTCGAAATTATTGGAATTTTACAACCAAGTTAAAAACAATAAGTTAGGTAGAGAAACACCGCATCACATTGCAGCATCTGCAAGTATTGGAGAGGAAGAGTACATAGGTGCCTATGCCTACATCGGTGAAAATGTAACTATCGGAAAAAATGTTAAAATTTTTCCAAGTACTTACATCGGAGATAATGTGACTATTGGAGACAATTGTATCCTTTACTCGGGTGTTAAAATATATTCAGAGTCACAAATAGGAAGCAATTGCAAAATACATTCAGGATGCATTATTGGTTCCGATGGTTTCGGTTTTGTTCCAAATGAAAAAGGGGAGTACAAGGCTGTTCCACAAATAGGAAATGTGATAATTGAAAACAATGTAGATATCGGATCTAATTCAACTATAGATAGAGCCACACTGGGTTCAACCATAATTAGAGAAGGGGTAAAGTTGGATAACCAAATTCAAATAGCCCACAATGTTGAAATAGGTAAACATACTGTAATTGCTTCGCAGACAGGAATCGCAGGTTCTACAAAGATAGGAGAAAATTGTATGATTGGCGGGCAGGTAGGAATCGTAGGGCACATAACCATTGGTAACAATGTTAAAATACAAGCTCAATCTGGCATCGGTAGGAGTTTAAAGGACGATGAAGTAGTGCAAGGATCTCCAGCTTTTGGCTACAACGACTACAATAAATCATACGTTTATTTCAAAAAATTGCCCGATCTAGCAAAAAGTATACATAAAATTGAAAAAGATTTGAATACTCAAACAAAATAAAATGAGTCAAAAACAAACAACCATTCAAAAAGAAACAACATTATCTGGTGTTGGTTTACACACCGGTAATAAAGTAACAATGCATTTTAAACCAGCTCCTGTAAACAATGGGTTTTCATTTGTTAGAGTCGATTTAGAAGGAAAGCCTACCATTCAGGCTAAAGCAGAGTATGTTACCACAACACAACGAGGTACAAATTTAGAAAAAAACGGAGTTCAAATTAATACTTCGGAACACGTTCTTGCCGCAGCTGTTGGCCTAGGAATTGATAATTTAATAATCGAAATAGATGCCTCTGAGCCTCCTATTATGGATGGCTCTTCTAAATTTTTTATTGAGGCATTAGAAGAAGCAGGTGTTACCGAACAAGATGCAGTTGCTGAAGTTTACGAAGTAAAAGAGATAATATCCTACAAAGATGAAGCTACAGGTAGTGAAATTATTTTGATGCCTGCAGAAGAATACCAAGTAACTACTATGGTTGATTTTGGAACTAAAATCTTAGGAACTCAAAACGCAACCTTAAATACAATTACTGACTTTAAGGAAGAAATTGCAGCAGCGAGAACATTTAGTTTTTTGCATGAAATAGAAATGCTTTTAGAAAACGATCTGATCAAAGGAGGCGATCTAAATAATGCCATAGTATATGTGGATAAGGAATTATCTAGCGATACGATGACGAAGCTAAAAAAAGCGTTTAAAAAAGATAATATTGCGGTGAAGCCTAATGGTATTTTAGATAATTTAACCTTACATTGGGCTAATGAGGCAGCACGACACAAATTGCTAGACGTAATTGGTGACTTGGCTTTGGTGGGAACGCGAATTAAAGGAAAAGTAATTGCCAATAAACCCGGCCATTTAGTGAATTCTTTATTTGCTAAAAAATTGGCAAAAATAATAAAGCAAGAAAAAAGGAATAACGTTCCTACTTACGATTTAAACCAACAACCTTTATTGGATATTCATCAAATCATGAATATTCTTCCACATCGACCACCTTTTTTGCTAGTAGATAGAGTACTTGAACTAAGCGATAAACACGTGGTTGGGATGAAAAACGTGACCATGAATGAAGATTTTTTCGTAGGTCATTTTCCAGGCGCTCCTGTTATGCCTGGCGTTTTGCAAGTGGAAGCTATGGCGCAGTGTGGAGGTATATTAGTACTTAGTACGGTTCCGGACCCTGAAAATTATTTAACCTATTTCATGAAGATGGATAATGTTAAATTTAAACAAAAAGTTCTACCAGGAGATACCCTAATTTTCAAGGCGGAATTAATTACACCGATACGAAGAGGTATATGTCATATGCAAGCATATGCATATGCCAATGGCAAACTAGTCTGTGAGGCAGAATTAATGGCCCAAATTTCAAAAGTAAAATAATATGAATCAACCTTTAGCATATGTTCATCCACAAGCAAAAATAGCACGAAATGTGGTAATTGAACCTTTTACTACCATACACGCAAATGTTGAAATAGGTAAAGGTACTTGGATTGGATCTAATGTGACCATCATGGAAGGGGCAAGAATAGGCGAAAATTGTCGTATATTTCCTGGTGCTGTTATATCTGCTATCCCGCAAGATTTAAAGTTTAACGATGAAGAAACTACAGTATTAATCGGAAATAATGTTACTATCCGTGAATGTGTAACAATAAATAGAGGTACTTCCGATAGGATGAGAACAGTGATAGGTGACAATTGTTTGATAATGGCATACAGTCATGTGGCGCATGATTGTATCGTTGGAAATAATTGTATTTTTTCCAATAATACTACTTTGGCAGGTCATGTAACTATTGGCGATGATGTGGTTTTAGCAGGTATGGTTGCAGTACATCAGTTTGTCTCTGTGGGGAAGCATGCTTTTGTAACCGGAGGATCTTTAGTAAGAAAAGATGTACCACCTTTTGTCAAAGCAGCAAGAGAGCCATTGTCATATGTGGGAATAAATCTGTAGGACTTCGAAGAAGAGGGTTCACTACTGAAAAAATTAGAGAGATTCAGAATATATTTAGAATTTTATACCAAAAGAACTACAATAATACACAGGCAATAGAAATTATTGAAGCCGAAATGGAGGCAACCCCAGAGAGAGATGAGATTTTACAATTTGTAAAAGACTCTCATAGGGGAATTATGAAAGGATATTTTAAAGCAAATTAAACGTATAATTATGGCGAATACATCAGATATAAAAAAGGGATTGTGTATAAGATACAATCATGATATTTTCAAAATCATAGAGTTTTTACACGTTAAACCAGGAAAGGGTCCTGCTTTTGTTCGTACAAAACTAAAAAGTGTTACCACAGGGAAAGTAATTGACAATACCTTTTCTGCAGGACATAAAATTGAAGATGTTCGTGTAGAAACACATAAATTTCAATTTCTGTATGCAGAAGGTGAAGATTTTCATTTTATGAATACCGAAGATTACAATCAGATTACACTTCAAAAATCTGTTTTAGATGCTCCCGATTTAATGAAAGAAGGAGAAATTGTAACGGTATTAATCAACACTGAGGATGCCTCTCCTTTATCTGTAGAAATGCCCTCACACGTTATTTTAGAGGTAACACACACAGAACCGGGTGTTAAAGCAATACCGCCACCAATGCAACAAAACCAGCGACCGTTGAAACCGGAGCACGTATTAATGTTCCTTTGTTTATCAATGAAGGAGACAAAATCAAAATAGATACGGATAAAGGCGCTTATTCAGAGCGTATTAAGGGTTAAATTCAGTAATTTACCCTAAGTAGGAATTTATTATGAAATTTGATAAACCACATACTCTGGAAGAAATAGCTACATTTTTACATGTAGATTATGTTGGAGAGCCAAGTTTTCCAATACTTGGCATGAATGAAATTCATGTTGTTGAAAAAGGAGATATTGTTTTTGTTGATCATCCAAAATACTATGATAAAGCCTTACAATCAAATGCTACTACCATTTTAATTAACAAAAGAGTAGCGTGTCCGGAGGGAAAATCATTATTAATTTCAGAAGATCCTTTTAGAGATTTCAATGCATTAACACAAAAATTTAATCCTTTTACACCCGCGGAGGAAACTATTTCATCGAGGGCTTTAATCGGAGAAGATACTGTTATACAACCTAATGTTTTTATTGGGGAAAACGTTCATATAGGAAATCATTGTGTTATCCATCCAAATGTGGTGATTCACAATAATTGTCGTATCGGTAATAATGTAATTATACATGCCAATACGGTACTTGGAACAGATGCCTTTTACTATAAAAATAGAGCTGAAGGCTTTGATCGATTACTTTCTGGCGGGATGGTGATTATTGAAGATAATGTAGATCTTGGTGCTTCATGCACGATCGATAGAGGTGTTTCAGGAGCTACTATTATAGGTGCTGGATCCAAATTAGACAATCAAGTGCATGTTGGACACGACACTGTTATTGGAAAAAAATGTCTCATCGCAGCCCAAACAGGAATTGCGGGTTGTACCATTATAGAAGATGAAGTTACCATATGGGGTCAGGTAGGCATTAATAGTGACGTTACGGTAAAAAAAGGAGCTGTTTTAATGGGGCAAGCTGGAGTAACACGTTCTGTTGAAAAAGGCATTTATTTTGGAACTCCTGCCATTGAATACAGACAAAAACTGAGGGAAGTAATACATTTAAAAAACATAACAAAGTTGGATAAAAAGTAACTTAAAATTAATTGTACAAACACAATTAAAAGATTATTTTTGTTCCATCTTAAAAATAAAAAAGCAAACCAATGAGTGTTTTAGTAAATAAAGATTCAAAAATTATAGTACAAGGTTTTACTGGTGGTGAAGGTACATTTCACGCAGGCCAAATGATCGAATACGGTACCAATATTGTTGGAGGTGTAACTCCAGGAAAAGGAGGCCAAGAACATTTAGGGAAACCAGTATTTAATTCTGTAGACGAAGCAGTTCAAAAAGCAGGAGCTGATACTTCTATAATTTTTGTACCACCAGCTTTTGCTGCGGATGCAATTATGGAATCAGCAGAAGCAGGTATCAAGGTTATAATTTGTATTACGGAAGGTATTCCTACAGCAGATATGGTTAAGGTTAAAGCATATATTGATGCCAAAGATAATTGTACGTTAGTAGGTCCTAATTGTCCTGGAGTTATTACTCCTGATGAAGCCAAGGTAGGAATTATGCCAGGATTTATATTTAAGAAAGGTAAAGTCGGAATTGTATCAAAATCAGGTACTTTAACTTACGAAGCAGCTGATCAAGTTGTTAAACAAGGATACGGAATTACAACAGCCATTGGTATTGGTGGAGATCCAATCATTGGAACTACTACGAAAGAAGCTGTTGAATTGTTAATGAATGATGATGAAACTGAGGCTATCGTTATGATTGGTGAAATTGGAGGAAATCTCGAGGCAGAAGCAGCAAGGTGGATTAAAGCCGATGGTAATCGAAAGCCAGTAGTTGGTTTTATAGCAGGACAAACTGCACCGGCAGGGAGAACCATGGGACACGCTGGAGCGATTGTTGGCGGAGCAGACGATACGGCGCAAGCTAAGATGAAAATATTAGCAGAAAATGGTGTACATGTTGTAGAATCTCCTGCAAAAATTGGAGAAATGGTAGCCAAAGTATTGTCTTAATATTTAACAAATAACATAAAAAAAGCGTTGTAATTACTACAGCGCTTTTTTGTGAATTAATTTTTAAGTTGAAGTTTTACCACATCTACATTAATAGTATATTTGCTTAAGGTTAAAACAACTAAAACATGAAACTTTTAGAAAATAAAACAGCAATTATTACCGGTGCTACCAGAGGAATCGGAAGAGGAATTGCAGTAGAGTTTGCAGCGCAAGGCTGTAATGTAGCTTTTACGTATAGTTCATCTGTAGAGGCTGCGAAATCTCTTGAAAATGAATTAAACAACTTAGGCGTTAAAGCAAAAGGATACCAATCGAATGCTGCAGAATTTGATGCTGCTCAAGATTTGGCAAAATCTGTCTTAGAAGAATTTGGAACTATAGATATTCTCGTAAATAATGCAGGTATTACAAAAGATAACTTATTGATGCGTATTTCAGAAGATGATTTTGATAAAGTTATTCAAGTGAATTTAAAATCGGTTTTCAACTTGACGAAAGCTGTTATTCGTCCTATGATGAAACAAAGAGCAGGATCTATTATTAATATGAGTTCTGTGGTAGGGTTAAAAGGTAATGCAGGTCAAGCAAATTATGCTGCATCCAAAGCAGGTATTTTAGGTTTTTCTAAATCTGTGGCCTTAGAATTAGGTTCTAGAAATATTAGAAGTAACGTGGTTGCACCTGGATTTATAGAAACTGAAATGACGGCTAAACTCGATGAAAAAGTAGTGGAGGGGTGGCGCAACGAAATTCCCCTAAAAAGAGGCGGAAGCCCTAAAGACATCGCAAACGCTTGCGTCTTTTTGGCGTCAGATATGAGTGCATATATAACCGGACAAACACTTTCTGTAGATGGAGGAATGCTAACATAAACTAGCGAATTGTATCGATAGAACAAAAAAGAAGCTGCATTGCAGCTTCTTTTTTATTTAAAGACTTTTCTTTTTATTTCTTACCAAATAGGCCGCCGAGCAATCCTCCTAATAGACCACCTGAGGCCCCTTTCTGTGATCCTCCAAGTACCATTCCGGCAACGTCATCAATAACACTGCCATCTCCATCAGCATCTAAGATTTGGTCTAAAAAGTTCTGTTCATTTTGTGTAGAGTTACCACCTAGTAATCCACCAAGCATATTGGTTAAATCACCGGAATTACTTATTCCTTGATCTCTTGTTTGTTTTCCAAGCATCCCCATTAATAGCGGTGCTGCAGTTTGTAAAATAGTAGTAACAGAACCAGCATCAATCCCTGCTTTTTGTCCAATAATTTGCTCCACACCTTGTTGTTTGCTACCTAAAACATGATTTAATATTTTACCTCCGTCTTGTAATACCTCTTCATTAACACCGCCCTCAAATAAGTCTCCTAGGTTATCTAAAATTCCACCATTATGCTTGTTTGAAAGAGCTCCCATTAGGCTTTCTGCACCGGAAGGAGATGCTGCATTTCTTTGCATTGCTTTTGTCAAGACAGGCATTGCCATAGTTAATACATTATTGGTAATATCTGTCGATTGTCCTGTTGATCCTGCCACACCGGAAATAATCGATTTTCCCATGTTGCTAGTTAATAAGTCTAGAATTCCTGCCATTTTTTTTAAATTTTTTTTATTTTTTTACATGTAAGCTTTTTTAAAAGCCTGCCTAAATTACGAAATTTTAACCAAAATATTTTAATTATTATTAATACATTTATGCTTTTGAAACGATAACAATATATATGAAAAAATTAGCGTTGCATTGGCAAATACTTATCGGTATGGTTGCTGGTATTATTTTTGGTTTAGGAATGACATTTCTAGAGGGTGGTTCTACCTTTGTTTTAGATTGGATTAAACCTTTTGGAACCATTTTTGTTAAACTATTAAAACTAATTGCGGTTCCTTTAATTGTTGCATCTTTGGTAAAAGGAATCTCCGATTTAAAAAATATTTCAAAATTCAGGAACATAGGACTGCGCACTATTGTTATTTACGTGGGAACTACAGTCGTTGCAATTACCATAGGACTTTTTTTAGTAAATGTTGTGCAACCTGGTAAAGGAATTTCTGAAGAAACAATAACAAGATTAACAGAAACGTATGCAAATAGTGGCGGCGTTCAGGCGAAATTAGCCGAAGCAAACAAACAGCAGTCTAGTGCTCCCTTACAGTTTTTGGTAGATATGGTTCCAAATAATGCCATTAAAGCAATGGGAAGCAACAAGTCTATGCTTCAAGTTATTTTCTTTACTATTTTCCTTGGTATTTCCATGCTATTGGTTGGAGAGAAAAAATCAAAGCCATTAAAAGATTTTTTTGATTCTCTTAATGAGGTTATTTTAAAAATGGTTGATCTAATTATGTTATCCGCTCCTTATGCTGTTTTCGCTTTGTTGGCTAACGTTGTTGTATCTTCCAATGATCCTGACTTATTATTGGCTTTGTTAAAATATGCCTCTACAGTTATTGGTGGATTATTATTACTAATTGTATTCTATATGATTTTAGTAAGTGTTTTTACCAAAAAGAATCCTATTTGGTTTCTCAAGCAGATTAGTCCTGCACAATTGTTAGCATTTTCTACTAGTTCTAGTGCTGCCACTTTACCCGTAACCATGGAACGCGTAGAAGAGCATGTTGGTGTGGATAAAGAGGTTTCTAGTTTTGTTTTGCCTGTAGGGGCTACTATTAATATGGACGGAACGAGTTTGTATCAAGGAGTAGCGGCTGTTTTTATAGCACAAGCTTTGAGTTTTGATCTGACTTTTGGGGATCAATTAACTATTATTTTAACCGCTTTATTGGCCTCTATTGGTTCTGCTGCAGTCCCTGGTGCAGGTATGGTTATGTTAGTCATAGTTTTGGAGGCAGTCGGTTTTCCTTCCGATAAACTCGCCATTGGACTAGCCTTAATTTTTGCGGTAGATAGGCCTTTAGATATGTGTAGAACAGTTATCAATGTGACAGGAGATGCTACGGTATCCACTTTAGTCGCCAAATCTGTAGGGAAATTAGGCACGCCAAAACCTAAAAACTGGAATGATAATTTAGAAGAGGTAAGATGATTTTTTTATTTAAATTTATATTGTAATTACTAAAATATAACTATGAATATTTGTTTTTTAATGTACCCATGGGAGGAAATAATTCCAGAAAAAGACTCAACCCTAACACTTATTCATGAATGTGCCAAACGCGGGCATGGTGTTGCCATTTGTACACCTTCTAATTTAACTATTAGAAATAGTGTTACAAATGCATTTTGTTCTATTTTAAATCGTCTTGAAAGAGTTCCTTCTAGTATAAAATCTTTTTATAAAAAACCACACTTCGAGAAGAAATGCTTCCCTTGGCTGGTTTTGATGCTATTTTCATGCGTGGAAATCCACCTTTAGACCCCTTAATGTTAAACTTTCTTGATTCTGTAAAAGATGATGTCTTTATTATAAATTCAGTTCAAGGAATGCGTGAGGCAAACAATAAACTTTATACCGCAGTATTCGAGGACCCAAATAATGAAATTATTCCAATAACGCATGTGTCTAAAAACAAAAAATATTTAATCGATACAATAAAGGAGTCAAACTCAGATAAAATGATTTTGAAACCGTTAAATGGTTACGGAGGTTCCGGGGTAATTTTAATAGAAAAATCTGCAATGAGTAACATTAATTCCTTACTAGATTTTTATATTGAAAAAAGTGATGGCTCCTCAGATTATGTAATTTTACAGGAATATATTGAAGGGGCAGAGAAAGGCGATGTACGAATTTTATTGTTGAACGGTTTACCAATAGGAGCAATGAAACGAATTCCTGGTGAGCAAGATCACAGGAGTAATATTACAGCAGGAGGCAGGGTTGAAAGACACAAATTAACCACCGCTGAAAAATTATTGTGTAAAAAGATTGGCCCTAAGTTGGTAAAGGATGGTTTATATTTTGTAGGCATTGATGTCATTGGAGGTAAATTAGTAGAGGTAAATGTAATGAGTCCTGGTGGTATAACCTACATCAACAAGGTTTCCAAAACGAAACTCCAAGAAAAAGTTATTGATTTTTTAGAAAGTAAAGTCCTTGAAAAAAATGCAGCTTTTAGAAGAATGACAGATTTAAAGCGAAAAGTAGATGAAGCTTAATGTTACTAAACCACTAGTAGATGCAGAATTTTTAAGACAAAATATAGATGCCTCTAATTTAATAGTTTTAAAGGCGGTACTGCAAAAGGTTGGCACAAGTGATACTAATCATAAAGAAAGTTATATTCCTAATTCACGTATTTTTGACGTAAAAAATGTTTTCTCAAACAATAATGCTCCATTTCCAAATACAATACCATCCTCTATACAATTCCAAAGGGAGGTTCAGAAACTAGGTATCAATCAAGATAGTTGCATTATTGTCTATGAGAATGATGGTATTTATGCTTCTCCAAGAGTATGGTGGATGTTTCAAGTTTTTGGTTTTAAAAATATAGCTGTTTTAGATGGGGGATTTCTGGCTTGGCAAAAATTATTTTTTCCAGAAGTTAGCACGTTAATTAATTCGTATTTGAAAGGGAATTTCAAAATTAGCATTGATTCGAATAAAATTTCAAACACCAACAATGTTTTAGAGGCTATTAAGAAAGGAAAGAATATTTTGGATGCGAGAGCAGAAGGCAGATTTAATGCTACTATACCCGAGCCAAGACCCGGTCTTAGAGGTGGTCATATTCCAACTTCTATAAACCTTCCATACACAGAACTACTTGTAAACGGTAAAATGAAAACGGAGGTAGAATTACAAACACTTTTTTCTAATTATTCTTCTCCCTCAGAGCCAGTCATTTTCTCCTGTGGCTCTGGAATTACTGCCTGTATTCTTGCATTGGGAGCCTCAGTCGTAGGAATAGAAAATTATAGTGTTTACGACGGCTCTTGGACGGAATGGGCAAGTAACAAAGACTTACCTATTGAAAGCTAAAAATTAATTTTATGAAGCGGTTAGATATTGCAGGAATTCTTTTAAAAATTCAAAATCAAGAGATTTTTGAGGCAGTCTCCGAAGATTATTCGTTTACCTTAAAAATTGAAAAATATGTTCCATATGTCTGTGCTGCTATTCACGACGGACACCAATTTAGAAAGGATTTATGGGATAATTGTTTGCATACTGACTATGAACGATGGTACGAGGAAGATCCTGCTACGAAACAAATGATTGGAGGGCATCCAATTGTAATAGGTGGTTTAGACTCACGTTTTGAATACGATTTAAATCGATCGCCAGATTCCGCAATCTATACGGATGCATGGGGAAAATCATTATGGAAGTCTAATTTGTCAGAAAATGAGATTAACTCTAGTTTAATCAAGCACAATAACTTCTATAAAGTAGTACATACACTGCTGGAAACTCTCGAGAAAAAATTTGGTACTTGTGTTGTTTATGATATGCATTCTTATAACTGGAAAAGATGGGGAAGAGAGGTTCCAACATGGAATATAGGGACTAAAAATATTGACAAAGACCGGTATAAAAATATAATTGAAGCATGGCGATCTGCATTAGAAAAAACTCCACTTCCGAATGCTATAAAATCTACAGCAAAAATAAATGATACGTTTTATGGAAATGGATATTTTTTAAAGTTTATTACTAGTAATTTCAACAATACCTTAGTACTAGCCACCGAAGTGGCTAAAATTTACTGTGATGAATTATCACGAGTTATATTTCCGGAGGTGACCAGTAGTATTGAACAATATTTATCTCATGCAATTAAACATCATGCGGATACTTTTTATGCACATCACAGACCCAACATTGAAAAATAATTAATGAATGGAAAAATGGAGTAAGAAGCTTATAAAGATTGACAAAAGGATTGATAAACTGATAAAAAAAGTAGAACTTTTAAACTATGTTAATCCTTTGAATATTGAGGAGGAAAAACAAAAGTTTTTTGCTTCAAAATATTTGAAAGATCCTTCTTTTATATATCCTCTGCGAGATTTTGATAAATTTAAAATACACAGAAAGTTTTTTTCGAATAAAATAGAGTTCATTGAAGACGAGAGGATTCGCAATTTATACCAAGATATTATTTACTTCTATTCTGGAGTTGTTCGATGTATAGAAACGATCGGAGAAGGAGAGCAATTTTATTACAACAGTTTACATTCCTTTGGAACACCTACGGAGCAAGATGTAGAAAACGCAAGATTTATATTGCATTTTGAGGAAGAACCAAAGGAATCTTTACTTTTTAAACCAAAATATTCTACTAAAGAAGCAATTGAAATATTTAAAGCATATAGTGAAAGATATTCTTTTTCATTCACTATCGAGGAGTCTTCTGCAATGGGCGCTATTGCAATGGTTTTAAATCATAGCCAGTCATTAGTGCTAAATAGCAACCATATTTTTTCAGAAAATGAAATGGGAATTCTGACCAATCATGAAATTGGAGTACATATGGTTACTACCATGAATGGTCTTAGACATCCTTTAAAAATATTCTCACATGGATTTCCAAATAATGTAGAAACCCAAGAAGGTTTGGCGGTATTTAGTGAATATATGTCCGGAAATTTAACCATCAAGAGATTAAAAGAACTAGCCTATCGGGTGATAGCGGTAGATAGTTTGGCAAAGGGATATTCTTTCTCCCGTACCTTTAGACTGTTACATAATTTTTACGATTTAGATAAAGAAAAAGCTTTTTATATTACCACTCGGGTGCACAGAGGTGGTGGATTAACAAAAGATTATTTATATTTAACGGGTTTAAAAAAAGTATATGATTATCATAAGGCAGAGAAAGATTTAAGTCTACTACTCACCGGTAAAGTCGATATAAAATATGTTAAGGATATAGAGTATTTAATACAGGAATCTTATGCGGTTAAACCGAAATTTTTGACAGATTCTTTTACGAAAAATAAAAATACCAATGAAACCATAAACTTCATTCTTGACAATTTGAAATAACAAGTTAAAATAACAAGCTTAAAAATCAAGAGTAAACCCTGCTGAACAGCAGGGCTTTTGTATTTAGTTAACTAATAACTTTTTAAGAATTTGTTCTTGTTGTTCCGTACGTATTTTAACAATGTACAACCCGTTCGTTAAGGTAGAGATAGGTATCGGGTTATCCGAACTGTAGTTCGCTAGCTGCAGTACTAGTTTTCCTGTAGTATCAAAAATTTCGATACTTTCTATTTGCTTTTTTGAAGCTAAGTAAACATAGTCATTACTCGGTATTGGGTATAATGTTACGGAATTAGAATCTGTAGTTACTGTGCTAATTGAGAGTGCGTTATCGAATGGTTCCGAACTAAGCAGTTTATATTCACCTGGCTGTAAAGTAATCGAAGTATTAGGGTTTGAAACGGTAATTGTTGTATTTTCGAAATAATCGTACCAAGTTCCTGTTTTTGGATAATTAGGATCTACACTTTTTGGTGTAACATCAAAATTACCAACTAACACTACATTATTTGTACTATGGTTTAAATTTATTCTTTTTACCAAATTATTCACGTTTAAGGTCACATCATTTGTAGCAAACACCTCATTTTCTTTTCGCAAAGAAATTATTTGAGACCATACGTCATAGATGCTTTTTCGTGCTTCTACATCATAATAATCCCATTTTACTGGCTTTCTTCCCGTACGACCATTTTGATCGATGCTAATATCATATCCTAATTCTCCAAATTGCCAAATCATTTTTGGACCAGGAATAGAGAAGAAAAATAGCCCTGCTAATTCTTGTCGCTGTAATGCTGTATTAAGATCTTTAACCGAATAACTCCCTTGCGTATTCCCAAATTCTAAGTTTTTATACATTAAACGCTCCTCATCATGGCTCTCCATATAGGTAACTAGATTATTTTCATCATAGCCTCTTTCTTCGTAATACCCCCATGCTATGTCGGTGTCATTTGAAAATCCCATGGTATTTTGATTGTAGTTGTAATTTAAATTACCCCACAATAACATACCAGCATTAGCAAGCTCTTTTTCTTCGGAGTTATCTGCTAAATGTTCTAATATCATATAAAAATCACTACCGTGATTTTCCCATACATGAGTTGCATAATTTTTTAGAATATCGATTCTATCTTGATTGTATCCATTGCCCCATTGGTCACCACTATTTGGGTAAAAAGTATTGGTAAACCCTTTGGTAAAGTCGAGGCGGAATCCATCAATTTTAAATTCATTAATCCAATACGACATCACATCTTTAAAATACTGTTGCGTGTACGCAGATTCATGATTGAAATCAAATCCAAATTGCAGTGCCTCATTTTCAAAGTTATGTTCATCGTTGTAAAAAGGATTGTTAGTCGTAGAGCCATTGTTGGTATCATATTCGTACATCTGAACCAAAGGGCACTGACTGTAGGAATGATTATATACAACATCCAGCAATACGGCAATACCTCGCTGGTGGCATTTATCGATTAGTTCTTTGAGCTTGTTTTTAGTTCCATAGGCTTTATCTAGGGCAAAAAAGTGCGAAACATTATACCCCCAGCTGTCATTTCCTTCGAATTCATTTACAGGCATTAACTCAATCGCATTTACCCCTAAATCTTCAAGGTAATCTAATTTACTAATAACCGCTTCATAGCTGTCGTTTTCTGAGAAATCTCTAACCAAAAGTTCATAAATAATCAATTCTTCTTTTTTAGGTCTTGTAAACGATGCTTGCTGCCAATTGTAGGCATCTTCTTCAATTTGGAATGTACTTACAATACCATCGGCCTCTGCTGGAAACTCTTTTAAATTAGGATAGTTAATTGGATCTATAAATTTATCGTTTGCTTTATCCAAAACTTTTCTTGCATACGGATCTGCGATTTTCTTGGAATAATCGATAAAATACTGGTATGCGTATTCTTGGTCAGGATCTAAATCACTAATTGTAATCCAGAAATAATCACCATCTTTTTTCATTTGATACTCCTCTTGAACATTCCAACCGTTAAAATCACCAAGTAAAAAAATATCCGATTTTTCAGGTGCTAACAAAATAAATGTTACCGAATTATTTGCATTCAATGTAACCCCATTTGCTGCATTAGTTGGTTTCGTTTCGTTTGTAGTTATTGTTTTTACATACACGCTAATATTCGTTTCTTTGGTCACTCCATTGGCGGTTGCGATTGCTTTTATGACTTGTTGACCGGTTGTACTAAAAGTATACGCTTCTGTTATAATCTTACTGTCAGTTTGCGATGCAATTAGTTCATCATTTACATATAATTCCAGGGTAGCTTCCGTAGTTGCTTCTGCGGTGATAGTAGTGGCAGTATTCGCTTCATAAATACTATTGTTATCTGGGTTTGTAAACTGAAGATTTAACTCATTAGAAAAAACTTCAATGTGAATATCCGGTCTGGTTTGTAAGGTAGTATCTTCCGATCTTGCTACTATATTGATTTCGGAAATACTTACTGTTGTTGCTACATCATAAAATTCATAAACATTACCTGTTATGGTTAAAGTATAGGTATTGGATGCTGTTTTGGTAAATTTAGGTTGCACTTCATTATCTCCCATGTTCCAATTACATTTTGCCATTGTTCATCGTCAGCGGTAACGCCGGTATGTGCATAGATATCACCGGTGTAATTTTCTAATTCTGTTCCAGAAGTATCAAGGGTTATTACTATTTCATCACTAATCGTTGGGGTACCTGGATTGGTGGTTATTTGTGCGCGTATTGCACAACTAACAAAAAGGATAAGAATAAGTTGTATTTTTTTCATAAGGATACAAATCTAGGAAAGAAAAAGGCTGTTTCCATATTAAAAACAGCCTTTAATTTAATAATGAGAAATGTTAATTTTGATCTATCGTATATGTTGGATTTGCAGGATCGGAAAAATCTAGCGTAATGGTGTAATTTCCAGCGGTTGAAACGATGTTAGCACCCCCAATTTCAAGAGTTCCATCGCCTCCGTTATCACCGTAATTTACATCCCAAGCATTGTTTGCTCTAAACTTAAATTCACCATCTAACAAATCTACATTTTCAAGAATCCAAATGTCTTCTAACGGGTTCGACCAGTCTCTTGTAAATTGTGCATCCGGAGTAGCTCCCCAGTTATTGTATGCACTACCTACTAAGCCCCATACATTTTCTATTTGTTGTAGTGAATATGTTTTTTCGTTTAAATTAACGGTTACTATATATATACCTGCAGTTACTGATAGATTTTGTCCGCCAGGCTCTAAAGTTCCATCAGCACCATCATCACCGTAGTTTTCATCCCATGCATTATTCATTCTAAATTTCATCTCCCCGTCTAACAAGGTTACAATTCCCCTAAAAACATCTGAGTATTGGTCATATTCTAGCATGAAATCCGGCGTAGCCCCCAATTATTATAAGCACTACCAACAATACCCAAAGAGAATTTTTCAATGGTGTAGGTTAGGTCATTAAGATTCATGGTTACTTTGTACGAGCCTGCTTCTGCAATACTAATATTAGTTCCGCCAGCCTCTAATGTTCCATCTGCACCAGTATCTCCGTAATTATTTGTCCAATCGCTATTTTCTCTGAATTTAATCTCACCTACAGGAAGTGTTACATAAGCATTAAGCACGCCATCTTCTTCCGTTTTCCAAAACGGAGCATCAGCATCACTTCCCCAACCTGTAAATTCTCCTACGATTCCCCATGTAGTTGATAAATCTAGAACTGTTTTGTAGGTAGTAACCGAAATCTTAATAGGTGTATTAATTCTTTCTAAAGTATTGCCATTGTCTGTAATAACAGATTTTATTCGAAGTAATAAATCTCCATTCGTATCGGGTGCAATTCCGCTTTCGAGAGCGATTGCATTAAGCTTGGATACTTTTACATCGTAACTATTTACATTAGAAACTTTTGCAATTTCAATTGGTGCAGTAAAATCATCTGCCACGCTTGATGCCTCTATCGTATATTCTGCATCGATATTAAGTGTTGCATCTAAGATAGGATCGTTCCATGCAATAGTTACTGCAACATCATCTTTATTATCTTTGGATAAAGCAAAGGTATCTCCCTCTGCAATTCCTTCAAAAGATGGCGGGTTAATTGGGTACGTAGTTACCAATAATAAAATAGTATTACTTACCGCATCACCAGCCTTCACTCTAAAATAAATTGCTACATCTTTAAAAGAAGAAGCTATCAATTTATTAATTGCAGTGTTAAATTCAGCAACGGTCATAGAGAATGATGCAGTTTCAGAAGTACCTAAAATTTCGGTATTAGTAAATTCCTCAGTATCAGAAATCTCTATGGTGTACGAAGAGCTATCGGTAATGGCGTCTTGCCAAGTAATTGTAAAAGCCGGATTATTCGGTAATGAAAAGTTTAAAAAAACACTTGTTATACCGGGAGTTTCTAATGTGAAAGCAGCCTCAGGCATAACAACATTTAAATTGTCTTCTACCTCACAAGAACTAATTACAAGCATTATTGCAAGTAAAAAGTACTGTATTTTATGTATAAAATATTTCATGCTAAAATTTGTTATGTATTATAAATCAAGAGGGATAAAAATATACTGACCTGTTAGGTCATTAAACCAAACATTATAGTCTGCTTCTACAATCACAGGAATATCTCCTCCATTTTCTGTGGCGATACCGCCGAAAGCAACTTCACTTCCCCATGCACTTCCACTGTCGGTAACGAAATTTATTGTCCCTGGTTTCAAACGCACATTATTTACGTACCAAATGTGACCATCTGATGGTAACGCAGTAAAGGCTTTTGGTGCACCATCTTTTACACCACTACCTTCTAGGCTTAAACTTGCCGGACTTGGAGTGTTTGGTGCATTAAATGTAGTAAGCGTGTATTCTTTTGTGGTAAAGTTAATAGTAAATGTGTAACTACCACCGGTTGCATCTGTATTGTTGTTTGGAAAGGTTCCTGGGTCAGTACCTCCTCCAGGATTTACATCTATAGACCCAGCATAAACGCCGTTACTTAATGTTCCATCGTTAGTACCCCATTGCGGTTGCCATAAACCAGGGAATTCTAAAACCTTAAATTGCC
The DNA here is from genome assembly GCF_002954385.1 of Tenacibaculum sp. SG-28. Classification (GTDB taxonomy): domain Bacteria; phylum Bacteroidota; class Bacteroidia; order Flavobacteriales; family Flavobacteriaceae; genus Polaribacter. Next base: position 842,856 of record NZ_MQVY01000001.1, on the reverse strand, counting down.
CGTCAACAAAATTTCCAGAGTACGAGTAGATGTTAGGATCATTTACATCGCGAAATAGGGGAGGGTTGTTATTATTATTATCCCATCCTGGTGCCGTTGCATTTCCAACTAAATAATATTCCTTGTATGGATAATTGAAAAATGGATACACTGAAAAATCTATTACATTAGAGTATACTTGTTCGCTTTTTTGACTCCCTAAGGAAGAAACTACTCTTGCGTATAGTGTACCCCACTCAAAAGGATTTAAGCCTGCCTCACTAGCAATACTATTTAACTCGCCAACAGATAACGTTAAGGCATTTTTTCCAGTTAAACTTCCGCCATTAACCGTCTCGGTAAACGCTTCGTCACTCGAAAATTCAACACCGTAATTAATAGCAAGTTGTTGCCCGTAATCGGCGTCTTCCCAACTCAAGGTCATGGCAGGATTGTTAGCATTATTAGCATCTAGTTCAATTTCGCTAAAATTCAAATCTGCCAAAACTGGAGCAGTTGGATTGGTATCGATTGAAAATGTTTCCGAGGTATCATCACATGAATTTACAAACAAGGATAATAGTCCTAAAAACACTAAATATGTATTTTTTATAATTAGTTTTTTCATGATTATATGTTTTAGTAACCAGTGTTTTGTGTTAAATTAGGGTTCGCCAATAAACTATTTTCTGGAATAGGATAAACCTTTAGATTGTTAGAAATAGAAATACCATTACTACCATTTCCTTTCCATGCCCAATTATAAACCCCACCGGTGAATTTATTAAATCGAATTAAATCTTGTCTTCTTTTAGCTTCCCAGTGTAGTTCTCTGGCTCTTTCGTCTAATATAAAATCTAAATTTAAAGTGGTTGCATCTATGTTTTCTGGGTTATTGGCCCTAGAACGTAAAGCATTGATGTAAGCCACAGCATTAGATGCTGAGCCGCCGCCACCTCTTAAATGTGCCTCTGCATACATTAGATATACGTCAGCCAATCGAAATAAAGGAAAGTCTGTATCCACAAAAGTTTGATCATTTCCTGCTTCACCCAAGGAAGTTCTATTTGAATACTTTGTAAGTATATATCCAGAGTCTCTGTCTGATATATCTTCTATTTCGATAGGTCTATCTGCAGAAATTATAGTGTTTCTCGCATCATTTGCAAAATTAGTTCCGCTAAATAGGTTTGCCAATTGCTTTCTGATTCGAATTGCACCACCCCAGCCGCCGTCACCGACACCCATTGAAGCTCCATTCTTTTCGATACTACCTACTTGGCCATTTACCATAACAGTAGTCGGACCGTAATTTTGTGTATTCAAACCATCAGAAATTAAAGGGAAAATAATTTCATTTCTTGCAGAATTAGTATTGTTGTCTGCCATAAAATTATGCGAATATTCTTCTGCTAAACCATAGCCAGCACCGATGATCTTATCGCAATACGCTAAACATTCTGCATATTTATCTTCTCCTATATACACTTCTGCATTAAGGTATATTTTTGCCATTAACATCCATAGGGCGCCACGGTCTGCTCTACCGTATTCGTTACTTTGCGGAGCAATTAAATCACTTTCAATAGCAGTTAATTCACTCTCGATAAAACTAAATAATGTAGCTCTATCTGCTTGCTCTGGATAACTATTTAATGAGGTGTCTTCGGTTATAAAATTTGCTTTACCGAAAAGATCCATAAGGTGATAATACGATAATGCTCGTAAAAATCTGGCTTCAGCTCTATAGCAACGATATCTGCCTTAGTGGTTTCCGATACATTCCTTTCGTTAAGTTTGTCCGCTGTAGTTTCGCGTAAAAAATTATTAGCAAATGCAATAGAAACATGCGCTCTACCAAACATACCAACAATTAAAGGGTTTTGCGCTGTCCAAATATTTCTCTGAATTTCTCTAGTTCCTGGATCGTTTTCGTATGACCATATCATTTGATCTGCACTTAAGGTTTGTAAATACAACAACACCCTACCGTATTGGCTTGTTCCGGCATCTAATCCTTGAATATTAGAAGAACTTGCGCCGTCTGTTCCAGTTAAAGACAAATTGGCATACACCCCTGCAAGTACTTGTTTGTAGGAATCTTCGTCTGCAAAGAGGTCTTCACTTAATAAATTATCGTCGTCTTGTGGTGATACATTTAAATCACTGGTACAAGCGCTAAATCCAATAGTAATAACCATCAATGCGATGAAAACTACTTGTATATTTTGATTAATTTTTTTCATTTCGTAACCGATTTAAAATTTAATATTGGCACCAACTAATATATTTCGGGGTCTTGGGTAAATAGTATTGTCTATACCATTAAATACCTCTGGGTCTAAACCACTGTAGTTGGTAATGGTAAATACATTTTGCATACCTGCCCATAAACGTAAACTTGTATTAGAAAACTTTTTGATAGGATTAAATGTATACCCCATCGTAATGTTATCCATTTTTAAGAAAGAAGCATTCTCTAAATAAATATCAGAAATAATAACATCCGATGTTCTCAAAAAGTTAGTATCTAAAACAGCAGTAGGTATATTTCCTAATACTGCATTATCTTGTAATAACTCTAGTTGCGCTCTTGAGGAATTTACATTATTATATACATAATTCCCAATGTTTGCTCTCAAATTGAAAGATACGTCAAAATTTCTGTAATTAAAATTCGTTTGGAATCCGAAGATAACATCCGGGTCGGGACTACCTTTTAAATACCTATCATTGTCATTGATTATTCCATCACCATTTTGATCTACATATGCCCCTTCTATAGGATTTCCAGCGGTATTGTAAATTTGCTTATACACGTAGAAAGAATTCGGCGCGTACCCTTCACTCAATAATTGAATGGTATTTCCTGTTCCACCAGCAATCCCACCAGTTCTAACATCCTGTCCTAGCGCTAACTCTTTTATCTCACGATCGAAAAAAGTTCCGTTAAGGTTAAAATTCCATTGAAAATCTTCCGAATTTAAAATATCTCCATTAATAGAGAATTCAAGACCTCTAATCTGTAACTCCCCAATGTTTTTCGTAATGGTATTAGAAAAATTAGTACCATCGGCTACAGAAACATCGTTGAATAATAAATCGGTTGAATTTTTTTGGTAAGCACTAATAGAACCGTTAAATCTATTTTCAAAAAGACCATAGTCAATACCAAATTCAATCGTTTTAGTAGTTTCCCATTTAAGATCTTTATTAATTCTAGATGGAATTGCAATAGTATATGGGTTATTACCTAAAATATACTGTGAGTTAAAATTACCCAATCGATACTGTTCTAAAAATAATCCTCTAGCATCAATATTCTGCTGCCCTGTACTACCATAACTTGCGCGTAGTTTTAGGTCTGAAATTACTTTTGAGTCTTTTAAGAAATTTTCTTCACTAATTTTCCAAGCTACTGCAGCACCACCAAAATCACCCCATCTGTTATCCTCTGAAAAACGAGAGGTACCGTCTCTTCTGTAGTTTAGAGTTAGTAAATATTTATCTAAAAATGTAAGATTTGCTCTTCCGAAGAATCCTATTAGTACCACAGGATCATCGGTATAGGTATCCGATTCGTTAGATGGATTTCTTGTGTTTCCAGAATTGAACCCTTCGTTGGTGAATTTTTGATACGAATAACCTGCTGTAAAATCTCCAACAAGATTCTCTGTAAGGTTGTTTTTGTAGTTTAAATATCCATCGAGTAATTTGTTTGTTCTTGTTTGAGAACTGTAGGAGTCATTTCCAATAAAATCAGGATTGGAAGAAGAAACAGGAACCTGTAATGAAGTACGATCGGTACCGTTTCCTTTGGTTTCATCATATCCTACATTTACAACAGCTTTTAACTCTGGTAAAAAGTGAAGTTATAATCTAATTGTACATTACCGTAGGTTCTACTTGCTCTACCATAGTTACTTCTTTGCAATAAGTTTGCCACTGGATTCGTGGTACCATTTAAGACTATGGTTGTTCCATTACTATTGGTTGTGTGTTGGTAAAAACCACCAAATCGTGAATTCGCATCATACACTGGTTGTGTCGGGTCATAACGCATTGCAGCGCCTAATTGACCTGCGTCGGCAAACCTACTACTTTCATGAACTCTATTAATATTAGCATTAACCTTTAAATGATCGTCAAATAAGCTTGGGCTCAAAGAAAGAGATGCGTTGTTTCGTTCAAAGTTAGAAGTTAAAATATTTCCTTCTTGGTCTGTAAAACCAGCTGATAAACGGAAAGGAACTGCATTTAAAATAGTACCGCGTAACGATAAATTATGCATAGACGACACCGATTCTTGTAAGACTTCATCTTGCCAATTGGTGTTAGCACTACCTAACATACCTACATCATCTGGCCGTTGTTCTGCAATTATTGCTCGAAAAGCATCCGAACCAAAAACTTCTACACGATCTCTAATTTCACCAAAGGTATATTGAACATCGTAGTTGAAGCTAAAGTTTGCTTTTCCTTTTTTGGTGGTGATGATTATCACACCATTTGAAGCTCTAGAACCATAAATAGCAGTAGCAGAGGCATCTTTTAAGACAGAGAAAGAAGCAATGTCATTAGGGTTGATGTTGGCTAATACACCTCTAGAACCAGTGGTTCCATTATTATCGATAGGTAGTCCGTCAATTACAATAAGCGGTGCATTAGATGCAGATAAAGAGGATCCTCCTCTAATCCGTATTTCCGATCCAGAACCAGGTGCTCCACTTGTAGTAATATTTACGCCGGCAACGCGACCGCTTAATAAATTTTCAGGAGTAACAATATTTCCTTTAGTAAAATCTTTTTCTGTAATAGATTCCACAGAACCTGTGGCATCTTTTTTGGTAGTTGAACCATATCCTACAAGAACCACCTCATCTAATTGTTGCGCGTCATTCTCTAAAGTTATGGTAAGTTGAAAATTATTGGAAATCGTAACTTCTTTCGTTAGTAATCCTACAGAACTAAATACTATTACATCTCCTGATTGTATGTTTTCTAATTGAAAATTCCCTTCAAAATCAGAAGAAGTTCCCTTCGTAGTTCCTTTTACGACTACGGATACTCCAGGTAATCCTTCACCTGTAGCTTTCTCTAGAACCACACCTTTTAATACTTGCTGTGCAAATATTTGGGATGAAATTAATAGTGCGATACTAGATAAAATTAATTTAAAATACTTCATCGTTTTATAGTAATATACTTGTAAATTATTTGTTTTTTTATCGTTAATTTAACTTTCCACGGTGTGAATATAGAAAGAAAATAATCGCTCTAGGTACTGTAAACACTCCGAAAACGTTTTCGTGTTGATAACTTGTTAACCAAATATTAACACTTTAGTAAATTCATAGGGTTAAAATTGTCAAATTTGTAAAATATGAAAACAAGAATTACATTAAAGATAATAGCAAAGGAATTAGGGGTTGCTACATCCACGGTGTCGAAAGCACTTCGAGACAGTCCTGAAATAAGTCAGGAGACAAAAGATCGAATAAAAGCTTTTGCAGATTTTTATAATTATCGGCCTAATAATTTGGCTTTACAGCTTAGAAATCAACAAACAAAGGTTATCGGCATTATCCTTCCGCAAATTGTCCATCATTTTTCTCTACAGTAATTAAAGGTATAGAACAAGCTGCTACAGAAAAAGGATATAACATAATGGTTTGTTTTTCTAATGATAAAGAAAAAAAAGAAGCCGAAACAATAAGTGTACTAACCAATGGAAGTGTAGATGGTTTATTGGTATCGATTGCTAAAGAAACTTTTGAAAAAGGTGAGTTTACGCATTTTAAAAATTTAATACAAAATAATGTTCCACTTGTTTTGTTTGATAGAACCCACCATTCACTTGCCTGTGACAAAGTAACTGTTGGCGATGTAGGAGCAGGGTATAAGGCTACAAAGTATTTACTCAATACAGGTTGTAAAAGAATAGGAATTCTTACCACACCAAAACACATTAATGTAGGAACAGAACGTTTGCAAGGCTATGAAAAAGCCCTACTAGAATTCGGACATACCATAAAGGAGTCTTACATTATTAGGGTTCGAGAGGAAGCAGATATCAGAACACAGATAGAAAAGTTATTTCTACAAGATATAGATGCCGTTTTTGCAGTAAATGAAATTTATGCTGCGGTAGCTATTCGAATTGCGAAAGAAAAAAACATGCAAATACCAGAGGAGTTATCTGTTATCGGTTTTACCGATGGTTTAATTTCGGAATATTCCTCTCCCTCCATATCTACAGTTGTTCAACATGGATTTACTATGGGGAAACAAGCAGCAGAAATGTTAATTCAGCAAATAGAAACTAATAATCCTAATAAAAAGCCCCAAACAAAGGTCATTTCTAGTGATTTAAAAATTCGCGAATCAAGTAAAAGTTAGAAAAAATGTGTTTTTTTATTCTATCTTTCTAAAAATACCATATATTAGCAACTTTAAATAAGTGACCTATCTTTAATTTACTTTCCACAAATAGTATTGATAAGTCACCGTACTTATCGTAATATGAATTAATAATTACGATAATGAATAAACGAAAATTAAGTTTTTGGGAAATCTGGAACATGAGTTTTGGTTTTCTCGGAATTCAGTTTGGTTTTGCGCTTCAGGGAGGTTTTATGTCCCGTATCTTTCAAACTTTAGGTGCCGGTAAAGAGGATATTCCACTGTTGTGGATAGCAGCTCCTTTAACAGGTTTACTTGTACAACCTATAATAGGCTATTTGAGTGATAGGACCTGGAGTCCTAGATGGGGAAGGAGAAGACCGTATTTTCTTATTGGAGCAATATTAAGTTCTATTGCACTATTTTTAGTACCGCATTCCTCAGCGTTATGGATGGCAGCAGGTTTTTTATGGATTCTTGATGCTTCCATAAATATCTCTATGGAACCATTTCGTGCTCTCGTTGCAGATAAACTTCCAAATTCCCAACGATCTTATGGATTTGTAGTACAGACTTTGATTATAGGAATTGGTACGTGGATTGCCAGCAATTTACCTTGGTTCATTTCAAAACTCGGTGTTAGTGATGCTGCTGCCTCTGGGGTAGTTCCTATGACGGTCAAGGTAGCTTTCGCTATTGGTGCTTTAGTGTTTTTAGTAAGTATATTATATACCGTATTTACAACCCAAGAGTACCCTCCCGAAGACCTAGAAGAATTTGAAAAGGAAAAAGCAAAAAAAAATCAATTTATTCCTGACATTGTAAATAACATAGGAAGCATGCCTGTTACCATGCAAAAATTAGGCATAATCCAATTTTTTAGTTGGTTTGCATTTTTTACGATGTGGAGTATGGCAAATCCAGCACTTACAGAACATGTTTTTAATACTCCAGCACCAATTGAAACCCATTATGATATGGAGATACCTACAGAAAAAGAGGCCTATAATACGGCTAATACAGCCTTTCAAAAGTCTTCCAATCTCGTTGGTTCTTACATGGGGATTTACGGGCTATCTTCAATGGCATTCGCACTGCTACTGGTTTTATATACTTCACGGAGAAGAATTAACCGCAAATACGTGCATATGATTTCGCTAATAGCAGGAGGAATTGGATTTTTAATGATGAAATACATTACCAGCCTGAATATTTAACAGTTTCCTTTATTCTTATTGGTTTTTCCTGGGGAAGTATTTTATCCATGCCTTATGCGATGCTCTCTAGTGCAGTTAATCCAAATAAAATGGGAGTGATTATGGGGATTTTTAACATGTTTATTGTTATTCCACAAATAATTGCTGCAATTGGAGGAGTAAATTTTGTTTCCGGTCTTTTAGGAAATGAGGCAATAAACGCAATGACAGTTGCCGGGGTAAGCTTACTACTTGCTGCAATATGCAACTTGTTAATAACTAATAAAAACGCAATTACATATCAGCCAGATATGGATACTGAATAATGAAAACAACAGCATTTATATTTGATTTAGACGGTGTTATCGTAGATACCGCTAAATACCATTTTTTAGCTTGGAAAAAGTTAGCCAATGGTATCGGAATAGATTTTACACAAACACAAAATGAGCAACTAAAAGGTGTTAGCAGAGTAAAGTCTTTAGAAAAAATCTTACAATGGGGAAATGCAACTATATCCGAAACTCAGTTTCAAGAACTAATGGATAAAAAAAATGCAGATTACTTGGGTTATATTGAAAAAATGGATGCAGAAGAGATCTTACCGGATGTTCCAAAGATTATAAATTACCTTACGAGTAAAAATGCACCAATAGCCCTAGGTTCTGCCAGTAAAAATGCCAGACCCATACTTCAGAAAGTAAATTTATTAGATGCCTTCCACGCGATTGTAGATGGCACCAATGTTTCTAAGGCAAAACCAGATCCGGAAGTTTTTTTAAATGCCGCAAAACAATTAAATGTTGCACCAGAACACTGCATCGTATTTGAAGATTCTCAAGCAGGAGTGCAAGCTGCAAAAAATGCAGGTATGATTGCTATTGGTATTGGTGATGCAAAAGTACTTCATGAAGCAGATTATGTGTTTAGAGATTTTACAGAAATTACTATCAGTTTTATTGACAATTTGTTTGCATAACATCTTTAGTAAAAACATTTAAATATCATAAAATTAATAAAAAACAGTTTTTTAAAAAGAGAGAAAAACAATGAATCAGAATTATATCATAGCAAAAGAATGGAGCGTCGTGGAAGAAGGATTTCAACCAAGTCGTGTGAAGTCTTCTGAAAGTTTATTTAGTATTGGAAATGGTGCTATGGGTCAACGTGCAAATTTTGAAGAGGACTATTCGGGAGAATCTTTTCAAGGTAGCTATATTGCGGGGGTGTATTATCCAGATAAAACCAGAGTAGGTTGGTGGAAAAATGGGTATCCAGAGTATTTTGCAAAAGTACTAAACGCCCCAAATTGGATTGGTATTCATATAAAAATTAATGGGGAAAACTTAGATTTAGCTACCTGTAAAACCGTATCTAACTTTCGAAGAGAGCTGCATATGAAAGAGGGATGGTTGTCTCGAACGTTTCAAGCAGAATTACCAAATGGAATTCAAATAGAGGTACAAACAAAACGATTTCTCAGTTTAGATATAGAAGAATTAGGAGCTATTCAATATTCTATTACACCTTTGAATAAAGCTGTAACCATAACGTATGCGCCCTATATAGATGCCGGTATTACTAATGAGGATAGTAATTGGGATGATAAATTTTGGGAACTCGTAGATATATCTACTATTGAAGAAAGTGCTTTTATTCACACCCATACTATGAAAACTAATTTTCACGTATGTACCTTTATGCAATCATTAGTATTTAGCGATGGTAAAAAACTTTCTTTACAACCAGAAAAAACGGGCACTACTCATAAAATAGCATTCCATTATACAATAGATACTCCGAAAGGAGTAACCACAACCATTTATAAATTTGGTGGTTACACGGTAGATAGAAACCATGAAAAAAGTCAACTGCAGAAGGCAGCTATGGAAGTAGTATCGCAAGCCACGGCTCTCGGATTTGATGCATTATTAGAAAAGCAAAAGCAATCTTGGGCTTCCATTTGGGATATGGCAGATATCACCATAACTGGAGATGTTAAAGCACAGCAAGGAATTCGATTTAATATCTTTCAATTGAATCAAACGTACTTAGGTAACGATGCCTGCTTAAATATAGGACCAAAAGGATTTACTGGAGAAAAATACGGCGGGAGTACCTATTGGGACACAGAGGCGTATTGTTTGCCATTTTACATGGCAACAAAAGAACAAAATGTAGCTAGAAATTTATTAGAATATCGTTATTCGCAACTAGATAAAGCTATAGCTAATGCAGAAAAACTAGGTTTTCACAGTGGTGCAGCGTTGTATCCGATGGTAACTATGAACGGGGAAGAATGTCATAACGAGTGGGAAATCACATTCCAGGAGATTCATAGAAATGCGGCTATTGCCTATGCTATTTTCAATTACCATCGTTATACCGGTGATTATAGTTATATCTCAGAAAAAGGGTTAGAGGTGTTAATTGGTATTGCACGTTTTTGGAAACAGAGAGCAACCTATTCGACAGCAAAGAAAAAGTATGTTATTTTAGGAGTAACTGGGCCAAATGAATATGAAAATAACATCAACAATAATTGGTATACCAATTATGCGGCAAAGTGGTGTCTTGAGTATGCAATTACTAACATAGAAAAAGTTAAGAAAGAGTACCCAGAGGATTTTACTCGCATAATAGCAAAAACTAAATTCAAAGCTTCCGAGATAAACGATTGGGAAGCAATTGCAAGCGCCATGTATTTTCCGTATTGTGAAAAACATAATGTTTACCTACAACAAGACGGATTTTTAGACAAAGAGTTAATAAGTGTTGCAGATCTTCCAAAAGAAGAACGACCTATAAATCAAAAGTGGAGCTGGGATAGAATTCTTCGTTCTCCATATATCAAACAAGCAGACACACTGCAAGGATTCTATTTTTTTGAAGATGATTTTACAGAATTAGAACTAAAAACACATTTCGACTTTTACGAACCATTTACGGTACATGAAAGTTCGCTTTCTCCTTGTGTACATAGTATTCAGGCTGCAAAATTAGGGAGAATGGAACAAGCGTATGAATTCTATTTGCGTACTTCTCGTTTAGATTTAGACGATTATAACAAAGAAGTGGAGGAAGGATTGCATATCACTTCTATGGCTGGAACATGGATGAGTATTGTAGAAGGATTTGGAGGAATGCGAGTGAAGGAGGGAACATTATCGTTTACACCGCAAATACCAAAAGAATGGGACGCCTACTCTTTTAAAGTTTTGTTTAGAGGGCAAGTATTAAAAGTAACGGTTGAAAAAGACAATACTAGTTTTGAGCAAGAAGGTGAAAAAGAATTAGAAATTATAGTTAACGAACAACGAATTAGCATTCCCCCGAGTGTTTAGTTTATTATTTGAATAGTAAACCTAGTAACAACAAAAGTTACTAGGTTTTTAATCGATATGAGAAATTTTTTATACATATTATCGCTACTATTAGTTACCTGTTCCCAAGAACAAAGAAAATATACTATTAACCACTAAAAAACAATAAAATGAACAACATACGAAGTCTTTTATTGTTGTGTGTAATCGTATTTTCTTGCAAGGTGAAAGTAGCAAAAGATGTACCTTCCTACATAAACAGTACAAATTCAACAGACACCATTAAAGCGGTTCTAAATTACAAATTATATGCTGGTAAGTTACTTCGAGTAGAAAATTTTAATTCTGTATTTGTTACGGCGAGAAATGTAGATGTTTGGTTACCAAAAGAATACGACAAAACAAAAAAATATTCCGTACTGTATATGCATGATGGTCAAATGCTTTTTGATGCCTCAAAGACTTGGAACAACCAAGAATGGAAAGTGGACGAATGGGCAACAAAAATGCAAGAACTGAATAAAACTAAAGATTTTATAGTAGTTGGGATATGGAATATTCCGCAAAGCAGACATTCCGATTATTTTCCTGAGAAACCATTTATGCTTCTTTCGAAAAAAACACAAGATTCTCTATTTACGAAAGCAAAAGAGAATCAAAGTGGTTTACAAAACGGAAAATTAAAAGCAGATGCATATTTAGCATTTATTGTAAATGAATTGAAGCCATATATAGATGCTAACTTTAGTACGCATAGTGATAGAAAAAATACTTTTACAGCTGGTGCTTCGATGGGAGGGCTAATAGCAATGTATGCAGTATGCGAATACCCCGAGATTTTCGCAGGAGCAGCATGCATGTCTACACATTGGATTGGTTTGAAACCCAACCGATGGAATCCTGTACCAGAGGTATTTTTTTCTTATCTTAAGGATAATGCCCCAGATCCAAACACACATAAATTTTATTTTGATTACGGAACAGAAACACTCGATGCGCATTACGTTACATATGCGGGGAAAATAGATTCTATTTTTCAAAGTAAAGGTTATACCAATGCCAACTTTAGAAATATAAAATTTCAAGGTGCAGACCATAGCGAAAATTCATGGAATAAAAGATTAGCAACTCCCTTGCTATTTCTTTTAGGGAAAAATCAAAACGCAAAATAGCTTTTTATGAAAAGAATTTTACTTCTAATAGCACTTATAACTACCGTTCCATTAGTTTCTCAAAATGCAAATCGAATTTTGGAAATGGCAAAACTGAAGGATAAAAACAGTCTTTCGGTTCAAGTAAATGACGGTACCTATACCTTCGTGTTTTACGATACAAATATTGTTGAAAACACATTTGTTCCGCAGTCTCAAAATATAATAGTAGCATCCCATGCGGTTATTTTACCACCTAAAAACATAGTGGTAAACTATAAGGAAACAAAGAACCAAATCGTATTTGGAACTTCGGCCTTACAGGTCAATATTCAAAAAACACCATTCAAAATTTCCTATGTTCACAACGGCAAAGAGGTAGTCTCTGAAAAAAGAGGTTATATGATAAAAAACGGTACAGAAATTCTTGAATTTAATTTAGAGGAAAAAGAAGTTTTGTATGGTGGTGGAGCAAGGGCGCTAGGAATGAATCGAAGGGGCAATAGATTAAAATTGTATAATAAAGCACACTATGGGTATGAAACCCATTCCGAATTAATGAACTACACGATGCCAATTGTAATTTCTTCAAAGAAATACCTTTTACATTTTGATAATGCACCCATTGGATTTTTAGATCTAGACAGCAAACAAAATAACACGCTGCGATACGAAACGATTTCCGGAAGAAAAACTTACCAAGTAATAGTGCGAGATAATTGGCTTGATCTACTGGATAGTTACACAGATTTAACGGGAAAACAGCCAATGATTCCTCGATGGGCTTTAGGTAATTTCGCTAGTAGATTTGGATACCATTCCCAAAAAGAAGTAATGCAAGTTGTGGCAGCGTATGAAAAAAATAATATTCCATTAGATGCTATTATTCTGGATTTATATTGGTTTGGCAAAGACATTAAAGGAACTATGGGGAATTTTGAAATCTTTAAAGATTCTTTTCCAGACTTTCAAGGAATGGTGGCTACATTAAGCGAAAAAGGTGTAAAAACAATACCGATTACAGAACCCTTTATTTTGAGTACTTCAAAAAAATGGAAGGAAGCGGTCTCTGGGAATATTCTGGCAAAAGATTCTGTAGGAAATACTGCTCGTTATGATTTTTATTTTGGGAATACTGGGCTCATAGATATTTATTCGGAACAAGGGAAGGAATGGTTTTGGTCTCGTTATCAAAAATTAATTAACATGGGAGTCGGAGGTGTATGGGGAGATTTAGGAGAGCCCGAAGTACATCCATCTTGGGTGCGACACGGAAATAGGAGTGCGGATGAAGTTCACAATATTTATGGTCATGACTGGGCGCGTTTAGTATATGAGGGCTATACAAAACATTACCCTAAGATTCGACCGTTTATTTTAATGCGTGCTGGATATTCTGGTTCGCAACATTTTGGAATGATTCCCTGGTCTGGTGATGTAAATCGTACTTGGGGAGGTTTGCAAAGTCAACCGGAAATAGCATTGCAAATGGGAATGCAAGGTTTGGGCTATATGCACTCCGATTTAGGAGGTTTTGCAGGAGCAAATTTAGATGATGAATTGTACGTTCGTTGGCTACAATATGGAGTGTTTCAACCTATCTTTAGGCCGCACGGACAAGAAGAAGTACCGTCGGAACCAGTATTTAGATCGGAAAATGCAAAGCAGCGAGCAAAAGAAGCAATTCAATTGCGCTATAAATTATTGCCCTATAATTACCATTTGGTATTTGAAAATCATACGAAAGGAACTCCATTGATGCGTCCATTGTTTTTTTACTATTCAGATAACAATGCAACAACTATCGCTACAACCTATCTTTGGGGGAAGGATTTTTTAATCGCACCCTATTTGAAGGAAAAATCTTCAGACAATAAAATGTATATACCCGAAAAAACGGTTTGGTTTGATTTTTACACGGATAAAAAGATTATTGGTAAAGGTTGGGAAAACGGATTGCACCATACCAAAAATACTATTCCAACATTAGTTAGGTCGGGTGCTTTTATACCTTTAAGTGATGTGGTGGAAAAGGAACACCAATACAATCCAAATGATCTCCGTATTCATTACTATCACGATACCTCGGTTCTTAAAAGTAAGAGAGAAATTTATAATGATGATGGAAAAACAGCGAATGCATTTAACGCGAATGCATACGAAATTGTGCAGTTAAAAAGTGTATTTGATAATAGCGATTTATCCTTTTCGCTTTCGGCCGTAATCGGAGAATCGTATACTGCCCAGCAAAAGAATTATGAATTTATAATTCACAATATTGAGAAAAAACCAAACAAAGTAACACACGATGGGAAAGAAATACCGTCAATGCATGACGCTGGTAGCAAAATATTAACAATTCCAGTACGATGGGTTACAAATAAAAGTACCACAATTAAAATACAATGTACACTATGAAAAAAATAGGACTAAGCATAGTATTCCTAGTGCTTGTAAGTTGCACTACAAAGTCTAGTAATACCTCTAAATTACAAGAAAATAAGCAAGAGGTTCCTTTTACTTGGAATGCTGCCAATGTTTATTTTTTACTTACGGATAGGTTTTCTAATGGAGACCCCAAAAATGATATGGCATTTTCTAGAGTGGAAAAAACCGGAAAGTTAAGAGGATTTGAAGGGGGTGATTTAAGAGGAGTAATAGATAAAATAGAAAATGGTTATTTCACAAAACTTGGCGTTAACGTATTATGGATGACACCAATTGTTGAACAAATACATGGTGCAGTAGATGAAGGTACCGGTGTAACTTATGGATACCATGGATACTGGACAAAGGATTGGACGAAAATCGATCCTAATTTTGGAACCAAAGAGATACTGCACGAGTTAGTTAAAGTGGCGCATGCGAATGGCATAAAAGTAATGTTAGATGCGGTACTTAATCATACAGGCCCGGTAACAGAGCAAGATCCTTTATGGCCTGAGGAGTGGGTTCGTACGATACCACAATGTACCTATGATACCTATAGCAATACTGTGACGTGTACTTTGGTAAAAAATCTTCCCGATGTTAAAACAGAAAGTAATCAAGAGGTACAATTACCAGAACATTTGGTAGAAAAGTGGAAGACCGAAGGTAGATATCAAGAAGAGGTTCAAGAATTGGATGCTTTCTTTAAAGAAACAGGGTATCCAAGAGCACCACGTTTTTACATTATGAAGTGGCTTGCCGATTATATCGAAGAATTTGGTATTGATGGATATCGCGTGGATACGGTGAAGCATGTAGAGGAAACTGTTTGGCAAGAGTTCTATACTATTTGTCAAAAGGCCTTTGCTACTTACAAAAAAATCATCCTCAAGAATTATATGAAAAAGATTTTTACTTAATGGGAGAAGTCTATGGATATGGCATAAGTAGCGGTCCATTTTACAATTTTTCAGATAAAAAAGTAAATTATTTCGATAAAGCATTTCAAAGTTTAATAAATTTTGAATTTAAATGGAACGCGAAACAACTACCTAATTATGAAACCTTATTTGCCAGCTATGCTAGTACTTTACAAACAAAGTTAAAGGGAAATAGTGTATTGAATTATCTTAGTTCTCATGATGATGGTCAACCTTTTGATCCTGAGCGAAAGCGAGGATTCGAGGCAGCTACAAAATTGTTTTTAACCCCAGGAATATCTCAAATATATTACGGTGACGAACTAGCCAGACCTTTGGTAGTAAATCAGGCAAAGGGTGATGCAAATTTGCGTTCCAATATGCCTTGGAATACCATTTCCGATGGCAGTACGAAAACCTTACTTACCCATTGGCAAAAACTAGGTTCATTTAGAAAAAATCATCCTGCAATTGGTGCCGGACAACACGCTATAATATCGGAAGAACCCTATGTTTTTCGAAGAGTCTATGCAAAAGACGATTACAAAGATTCTGTGGTTATAGGATTAGACCTACCAAAAGGAAATAAAACCATTGATGTCTCTTCTGTATTTTCGGATGGAACTATTGTAAGAGATGCATATTCTGGAGAAGAAACAAAAGTAGTTAAAGGAGCAGTACACCTAGAAAATAAGCATAGTATTGTACTGCTAGAAAAAGGAGCAAATAATTAATACAATCATGAAAAAAACTATTTTTATATTTTACGTTTTATGCATAGCTATTGCATGTAAGAAAAACCCAGCTACAGCAACAAAGTTCGATCAAAAAGAGGGGCTTATCTATACTGAGAAAGCTTTAGAAACAGCAGTTATATATGAAGTAAATATTCGACAATATTCTGAAGAAGGAACTTTTGATCAATTTACCAAAGACATTCCTCAGTTAAAAGAACTAGGAGTTAAAATCCTATGGGTAATGCCCATATTTCCAATATCTGAAATAAAAAGAAAAGCTACGGGAGATAAATTTGTAACAGATTTTCCCGAAGAGGAACGCGATACATATTTAGGGAGTTACTACGCGGTTAAAGATTTTAAAAAAATAAACCCTGAGTTTGGTAGTATAGAAGATTTTAGGAAACTGGTAGATACAGCACATGAAAATGGTATGTATGTAATCCTCGATTGGGTACCTAATCATACCGGATGGGACCATCATTGGATAACGGAAAACCCAGATTTTTATTCTAAAAATGCAAAAGGAGAAATTACAGATCCATTAAACGAAGACGGAACACCTGTTGGATGGCAAGATGTAGCAGATTTAAATTATGACAACCAAGACCTACGAAAAACAATGATTGAGGATATGTTGCATTGGATTACAAAAGAAAATATTGATGGTTTTCGTTGCGATGTTGCCGGTTCTGTTCCGACTGACTTTTGGCAACAAGCTATTCCAGAATTACGAGCTAAGAAAGATATTTTTATGTTGGCAGAAGCCTGGGAACCTGAATTATTAAAAGAAGAGTTGTTTGATATGGCCTATGGCTGGGATAAGCACCATGTAATGAATGCCATTGCTAAAGGTGAGGAAAATGCTTTAGCTTGGGATAAGGCGTTTACGAAAGATTCTCTTCGCTATGAAAAAAATGATATTTTAATGAATTTTGTAACCAATCATGATGAAAACTCATGGAATGGAACAATTGCAGAACGGTTAGGAGAATCATGGGAAGTTTTTACAGCGCTTAGTTATGTAGCTCCGGGGATGCCATTGATATATTCGGGGCAAGAGTATGATTTAAACCATCGATTGAAGTTTTTTGAAAAAGATGTAATTCCCCATCAAAAAGGCAAAACATGGGAATTATTAAAAAAGTTAGCAAAATTAAAAATAGAAAATACAGCACTAAACGGTGGTAAAGAAGCAGCAGATTATGAAAGGCTGAATTCTAAAGAAAATGTTTTAATCTTCCAAAGAAAAAAAGATACTGATGAAGTAATTTTTATGGCGAATTTATCGGTAAATCCGATAGAACAGCAACTGAATCTAAACAACTCCTTCACCGACTATTTATCCGGTGAAAGTATAACAACTACAGAAAATGTATTTTCTTTAGGACCTTGGGAATATAGAATTTTAGTGAAGTGAGAAAAAAAGGACTCTGTGAAGAGTCCTTTCCTTTTTTAAAATAATTTTTTTGCTTCCTGCTTCAAAAAGTGAATTGTTAAATTGCTAGGATTATCTCCGTTGTTAAAATCTATTAAAATATTTTCTCGGAGATCACTTGCCGATTTCGATTGCTCTTCTAATTTTTTAATTTTTGTTACAATGGCGAGTTTTGCCTTTAAAATTGCTTCCCAAGAGGCTTCAGAAACATATAATTGTTGTACAAAATTGTGTTCAAACTCTTGTTCAATATTCGCGATTAAAAGTTGTAAATAGTTCTCTGAATTCGTTCCTATTGGTTTTACTCGCAATAATAATTTTGTTGGATTAATTCTTTCACAAAATAACAACATCCTTTCATAGGCTTGTAATTTCATGGGGAGACTATCTCGCTTTTTTTCGACCAAAGCTTTAAATTTTCTTTCGTTATTATCTTGCCGTATGAATGCGCTTAAGATATAGTATGCAACGATACCTGTTACAATTGCTGGCAATACATAGGAAATACTATCCATTAATTTATCTTCCATTGTAAATTGATCAGTTTAGAATTGCTAATATAAGTTATATTCAAAAAACACATAATAACTTCATAATTTAATTATGTGAATAAAAAAATGAGTATAGATTTTAAAATCCCTAAAAGAAGTATTAATTTTCACACTTATAATTCACACAATATTTATTGCATTGAGCACTTATTTAGAGCAACTTAACGAACCACAGCGAAATGCTGTTTTACAAAAAGACGGTCCAATGATTATCATTGCAGGTGCCGGATCAGGAAAAACTCGCGTTTTAACGTACAGAATTGCTCATTTAATGCAGCAGGGAGTAGATCCTTTTAATATTTTATCGCTCACCTTTACCAACAAGGCTGCACGAGAAATGAAAGAGCGAATTGCTGGAGTAGTTGGGTATAGTGAAGCAAAAAATTTATGGATGGGTACCTTTCATTCTGTTTTTGCAAGAATTTTACGATCGGAGGCAGATAAACTTGGGTTTCCCTCTAATTTCACTATCTACGACACCCAAGATGCCGTAAGACTTCTTACCTCGATCATCAAGGAAATGAACTTGGATAAAGACCGATACAAAGCAAAACAAATTTTAAGTAGAATTTCGTCTTTTAAAAATAGTCTAATAACAGTTCGTGCTTATTTTAACAATTCGGACCTACAAGAAGCAGATCTCCATGCCAGTAGGCCTAGAGTTGGTGATATTTACAAAGAATATGTAGAACGATGCTTTAAAGCAGGAGCCATGGATTTTGACGATTTGCTGTTACGCACTAACGAACTCTTGTCAAGATTTCCCGAAGTTTTAGCTAAATATCAAAATCGCTTCCGGTACATTATGGTAGACGAGTACCAAGATACCAACCACTCTCAGTATTTAATAGTTAGAGCTTTAGCAGATCGATTCCAGAATATCTGTGTAGTTGGAGACGATTCGCAAAGTATTTATAGTTTTAGAGGGGCAAATATCAATAACATATTGAACTTTCAGAAAGATTATCCGGATGTTAAAACGTTCAAGCTAGAGCAAAATTATCGTTCTACAAGCAATATTGTTAAAGCAGCAAATAGTGTTATTGATAAAAACAAAACTAAATTAGACAAAGAGGTTTGGACAGCGAATGACGCTGGAGAGAGCATTAAAATCATGCGTTCTATTTCCGATGGTGAGGAGGGACGATTTGTAGCCCAATCCATTTGGGAAAATCAGATGAATCATCAAATGTCTAACAGTGATTTCGCCATTCTATATAGAACTAACGCACAATCTCGAGCCATAGAGGATGCGTTGCGAAAAAAGGATATCAAATACAAAATTTATGGTGGTATTTCCTTTTACCAACGAAAGGAAATAAAAGACTTGTTATCGTATTTGCGACTTTTGGTTAATCCTAATGACGAGGAGGCTCTAAAAAGAATTATCAATTATCCAGCAAGAGGTATTGGAGCTACTACCATAGACAAACTAACTGTAGCAGCGAACCACTACAAAAAATCTATTTATGAGATTTTGCAAAATTTAGATCGTATAGACCTAAAAATAAACTCGGGAACAAAAAATAAACTGCAGAATTTTCTTTTAATGATGCAGCGTTTTAAAGTGGAGGCACAAACCTTGAATGCATTCGAAATCGCTGATTTGGTGGTGAAAAAAACCCAATTAGTTCGCGATCTTCAAAAAGATGGAACCCCGGAAGGTGTTAATAAAGTAGAAAATGTACAAGAGTTATTAAACGGTATAAAAGATTTTATTTCCGATAAAATCGAAACAGGGGAAGACGCTTCTTTAACAGCATTCTTAGAGGATGTTGCCCTAGCTACAGACTTTGATAGTGAAAAAGATAATACCCCAAGAGTTTCCTTAATGACCATACATTTATCTAAGGGTTTAGAGTATCCATTTGTTTATATTGTGGGCCTTGAAGAAAGTTTATTTCCCTCGGCGATGAGTATGAATACAAGAAGTGAGTTGGAAGAAGAAAGACGCTTGTTTTACGTTGCACTTACTCGAGCTGAAAAAGTAGCCTACCTTACCTATGCGCAAACAAGATATCGATGGGGTAAATTAACCGACGGTGAACCAAGTCGTTTTTTAGACGAAATAGACGAAGAATTTGTAGAGTTTTTAGTTCCTAAGGCACCAGAACCACAAAGAAATAAATTTGTAGATGCCGACCTTTTTGAAGACATTCCAAAATCGTTTCGTTTTCAGAAACCAATTCAAAAAAAACGAAAAGAGTTTCTGCAAAAGAAGGAAAAAGCAGCATTAATTCCACCAAAGAGTAAAATGAGGAAAGTTTCAGAAACGTCCGCTAAAGTTAATCTATTTGATGGAGATATTGCAGTTGGTAATATCGTAGAACACAATCGTTTCGGCACAGGAGAGGTGTTAAACTTAGAAGGAAAAGGCCCCAATAAAAAGGCAGAAATAAAATTTGGTACGGTAGGTAAAAAGAAATTATTGCTACAATTTGCCAAATTAAAAGTTATCGGATAAAACTTTTTGAAAAACACATGGGCCTTAGGCTTGTTTTTTATTTATTTTTAGCAGAATAGAAACTAATAAAGTAAATATTAATATTATTTACTTACTTTGCGTTTAAATTATAAACCACATGTTTGATTTAGAATATAATTCAGCAAGATCTACTTTGATTATACCCGAATATGGAAGGCATATTCAAAAATTGGTAAATCACTGTATAGCCCTTGAAGAAAAAGAAGAGAGAAATAAAATGGCGAAGGCAATTATTCAAGTAATGGGAAACTTGCAACCGCATTTACGAGATGTACCTGATTTTAAACATAAATTATGGGATCAATTGCACATCATGGCCGATTTTAATCTGGATGTAGATTCGCCATATGAAACCCCTTCTAAGGAGGAATTAACAGAGAAACCAGCCAAGTTAGACTATCCAAAATCAGCATCTAAATATCGTTTTTATGGTACCAATATTCAAACCATGATCGATGTTGCGCTAACCTGGGAAGATGGTGATAAAAAAGAAGCGCTTGTTTTTACTGTGGCAAATCACATGAAAAAATGCTATTTGAACTGGAATAAAGATACGGTAGACGATGCCGTTATTTTTGAGCATTTGTATGAACTCTCTGATGGAAAGATCGATCTAAGAGGTGTGGAAGAAAGTTTGGTAGAAAGTAAAAGTTTACTGCGCAAAAGAAATACACAAGGGCAAAAAGGAAAGACAAATAATAACAAAGGACATAAAAGCAGAAAAAGATAAATGGCATCATTTAAAATTGAAGGAGGTCACCAATTACAAGGTAGTATAACCCCCCAAGGAGCAAAAAATGAAGCATTACAAGTAATTTGTGCTGTTTTATTAACAGCAGAAAAGGTAATAATCAATAACGTTCCAAACATACTTGATGTAAATAAACTCATATTCATACTAGGAGAGTTAGGGGTTACGATAGAGCGATTAGGTGAAAACTCCTACAGTTTTCAGGCGGATAAAATTAATCTTGAATATTTAGAAAGTTCTGATTTTAAAAGAGATGGTAGTTCGTTACGTGGTTCTATAATGATTGTTGGTCCTTTATTAGCAAGGTTTGGAAAGGGATACATTCCAAGGCCTGGTGGTGACAAGATCGGTAGAAGACGCTTGGATACCCATTTTGAAGGTTTTATAAATCTAGGTGCAACGTTTCGATACAATAAAGAAGAATATTTCTATGGCGTAGAAACGAGTAAAAAATTGCAAGGAACAACAATGTTACTCGATGAAGCCTCAGTAACCGGAACTGCAAATATTATTATGGCAGCTGTTCTTGCGGAAGGAACGACCACTATTTATAACGCGGCATGTGAACCTTACATACAACAACTATCTAAAATGTTGAATAGTATGGGGGCAAAAATAACTGGAGTTGGTTCCAATTTATTAACCATTGAAGGCGTCACTTCTCTTGGTGGTTGCACGCACCGTATACTTCCAGACATGATTGAAATTGGTAGTTGGATTGGGATGGCAGTAATGACGAAATCGGAATTAACCATTAAAAATGTAAGCTGGGAAAATTTAGGGCAAATTCCGGATGTTTTCAGAAAGCTAGGAATTCAATTAGAGAAAAAGCAAGACGATATATACATTCCTGCGCAAAATGGTTATGAAATACAGAATTACATAGATGGTTCCGTTTTGACAGTTGCTGACGCTCCTTGGCCAGGGTTTACCCCAGATTTATTGAGTATTGTTTTGGTTGTTGCAACTCAGGCTAAAGGAACTGTTCTTATCCATCAAAAAATGTTTGAAAGTCGCTTGTTTTTTGTAGATAAACTGATAGATATGGGTGCAAAAGTTATCTTGTGTGATCCACATAGAGCCACTGTAATAGGGCATGATTTTAAGAGTCAGTTAAAAGCAACCAAAATGACTTCTCCAGATATACGAGCTGGAATTTCACTATTAATTGCTGCACTTTCTGCTAAAGGAACAAGTATTATTCACAATATAGAACAGATAGACAGAGGCTATGAAAATATTGAACATAGGCTACGTGCAATCGGAGCCAAAATAGAACGTATAGAGGAATAAACTTACCATAACATACATATTTAATCGTGTCAAATTGACACGATTTTTTATTGGCAGCATTGTTGCTAAGTAAATAGTAGAAATAATAGACACGATTTACAATGAGTAAAGATCAATATACAAAAGAAGACGAATTAAAAGACGCTATTGACAATACAGAAATAGAGGCAACCGATAACGATTCTGTTGAAAACACTACAGGTGAGGCAGAAAAAGAGCCTTCAGTGGAGGAATTATTACAAGTAGAAAAGGATAAGTTTTTACGATTATTTGCTGAATTTGAAAATTATAAAAAGCGTACCACTAGAGAACGAATAGAGCTTTTCAAAACAGCAGGACAGGAATTAATGACAGCTTTACTGCCAATTATGGACGATTTTGATCGTGGGTTGTCAGAGATAAAAAAAGTAGAAGATCCAGAATTACTAAAAGGGATGGAATTAATAAGTAATAAATTGAAAAACACCCTTACGCAAAAAGGATTAACTGCCATAGAAGTAAAGCCTGGTGATGATTTTGACTCTGAAATTCACGATGCGATTACACAAATTCCAGCACCATCAGAAAATCTTAAGGGAAAAATTATAGACTGCGTAGAAAAGGGGTATAAATTAGGAGATAAAATAATACGTCATCCGAAAGTAGTAATAGGACAA
Organism: Tenacibaculum sp. SG-28; assembly: GCF_002954385.1. Taxonomy (GTDB): domain Bacteria; phylum Bacteroidota; class Bacteroidia; order Flavobacteriales; family Flavobacteriaceae; genus Polaribacter. The sequence goes on along the minus strand of NZ_MQVY01000001.1, from coordinate 819,544 downwards.
GTATAGAGTATTTAAAACAAAATTAGCAATGAGTTAACCATTTTAAAGGTTAATTTTTAAAGTAACAAATATGGCAAAACAAGATTATTACGAAGTTTTGGGTATTTCCAAATCGGCTACAAAAGCTGAAATAAAAAAGGCTTACCGAAAGATGGCCATTAAATACCATCCCGATAAAAACCCAGACGACGCTAAAGCGGAGGAAAAGTTTAAGCTAGCAGCAGAAGCCTATGAGGTTTTAAGTGATGAAAACAAAAAAGCCAGATACGATCAGTACGGACACGCTGCCTTTGAAGGTGGTCATGGAGGTTTCGGCGGTGGCGGAATGAACATGGATGACATCTTTAGCCAATTCGGTGATATTTTCGGTGGTGGCTTTGGTGGTGGCTTTGGTGGTTTTGGTGGAGGTAGTCAGCGACAAGCCAGAGTAAAAGGAAGTAACCTAAGAATTCGAGTTAAGCTCAGTTTGGAGGATATTGCTAAAGGCGTAGAGAAAAAGGTCAAAGTAAGAAGAAAAGTTAAAGCAGAAGGAGTAACGTACAAAACTTGTCCTACCTGTAATGGATCCGGGCAGCAAATGCGAGTTACCAATACCATTTTAGGAAGAATGCAAACGGCAACTACCTGTGGAACTTGTCATGGCGCAGGCGAAATATTAGATAAAAAACCAAATGGAGCAGATGCACAAGGTTTACTTACTAGAGAAGAAACAGTTTCAATCAACATTCCTGAGGGTGTTACAGAAGGTGTACAACTTAAAGTAGGAGGAAAGGGTAACGAAGCCCCAGGTAAAAATTCTATTGCTGGAGATTTATTGGTGGTTATAGAAGAAATTAAGCACGATACTTTAAAGCGTGAGGGCAGTAATATACATTACGATTTGTATATTAATTTTTCAGAGGCAGTGTTGGGTGTTTCTAAAGAAATAGAAACGGTAACTGGTAAAGTAAAAATTAAAGTAGAGCCAGGTACGCAATCTGGCAAAATTTTACGCTTGAAAGGCAAGGGCTTACCAAGTATCGAAAGGTATGGAAACGGTGATTTTTTGATTCATATTAATGTTTGGACCCCTCAAGAACTCTCGAAAGAACAAAGAAGATTTTTTGAAGAAATGATAGAGGATGATAATTTTAGTCCAAATCCTCAAAAAACAGATAAATCGTTTTTCGAAAAAGTAAAAGATATGTTTTCATAAGAAAATTATAGCCCAAAATATTATAAAGTGTTTAAGTGGAATCTTAAGCACTTTTTTTTGAATAAAGTGATTTAATTTCCTATTTTTGCAAAGTCTCATATATTTATATGAGTCACTTTTTCTTTTTCATAGCAATTTTCCCACTCGTTTGAGTGGGTTTTTTTATAGGAAGGAGTACTATTATTGTATATAAAAAGGCAGCTCTATCTTATCGACTTGATAAACAAGTAGGAAAGTCCGGGCACCAAAGAGTAGTATAGCGGATAACATCCGTCCGATGTAAATCGAGGACAAGTGCAACAGAAAGTATGTACAGGTTATGCTGTAGTGAAACCAGGTAAACTCTATACGGTGCAATGCCACGTATATTAGAAATTGAGTGTTACTCGCACGATTCTAAGGGGTAGGCAGATTGATTTCGTTAGTAATTTCGAAACTAGATAAATGATAAGAGCCTTGTTGTAAGGATACAGAACCCGGCTTATTGAGCTGCTTTTAAATATACCTACTTAATTTAGAATAGTTATAAAGAAGGAATAGAGTGCTAAAATGTTGTTAAATTATCATATCCGTAATTTTTAGATTAAAAACCCCGTTACAATTACAAATATCTTTATTATTTGGAAATATTTTACAAATAATTTACTATTTATGTAATTATGTTATGTATTTTAAAATTCCTATCTAAAATTGTATTTTTGCAAAGCAAATTTGAATGCTATTCATCAGTGGGTAAAAGTGCTAATTCATTTTATCTTCAAAATCCTTTGGTTAACTGTTTCCATAGACATTTTTCAATTTTGTGTAATTGTTTTTTCAATTAATAACGTAACATAATTATAAATATACACAGTTGTAACGATAGTCGTTGGCTAGATTGAAACTGTTAAAAAAGTAAAGATTTTTGTTTATGAGCATTTATCAAGAATACCTTCAAGAGATTAAAGATCGTGAATTACAAGGACTTCATCCTAAACCAATTGATAGTGATGTGTTACTAAGCACAATCATCGCACAAATTAAAGAAGAAAACAACGAGTATCGCGAAGAGTCTCTAAATTTTTTCATATATAACGTTTTACCAGGAACTACAAGTGCTGCAAGGGTAAAAGCGGATTTTTTAAAAGAAATAATTCTAGGACAATGCGAGGTTAAAGAAATCAACGCTGATTTCGCTTTTGAGCAACTATCGCATATGAAAGGAGGTCCTTCAATAGCCGTTCTATTAGACATAGCATTAGGTGAAGACACTATAATAGCTGAAAAAGCAAAGGATGTTTTAAAAACACAAGTATTCCTTTACGAGGCAGATACAGAGCGACTTGAGACTGCGTATAAGGAAGGTAATCCAATAGCAAAAGAGCTTGTTGAAAGTTATGCAAAAGCTGAATTTTTCACCAAACTACCAGATGTTGCCGAAAAAATTGACATTGTAACTTTTATTGCTGGAGTAGGAGATATTTCAACAGATTTACTATCACCAGGTAGTGATGCACATTCAAGATCTGACCGTGAGTTACACGGACAATGTATTTTCGAACACAACAAGGAAATGCAAAATGATTTAAAAGCACTTCAGGCAAAACATCCTGATAAAAGAGTGATGTTGGTTGCGGAAAAAGGGACTATGGGAGTTGGCTCATCGCGAATGTCTGGCGTAAATAATGTTGCATTATGGACAGGAATCCAAGCGAGTAAATACGTTCCTTTTATTAATATAGCTCCTGTAATTGCAGGTACTAATGGAATTTCACCAATATTTTTAACTACTGTTGGCGTAACAGGTGGTATAGGTGTAGATCTCAAGAACTGGGTAACAAAAAAAGATACTGATGGAGAGCCAGTTTTAGATGCCGATGGAGAACCAGTTTTAGAACAAAAATATTCTGTAGAAACAGGAACTGTACTAACCATCAATACGAAAGAGAAGAAACTTTACCACGGAGACCAAGAACTTATTGATATTTCTGCTTCTTTAACACCTCAAAAAATGGAGTTTATTAAGGCAGGTGGTTCTTATGCTGTTGTTTTTGGAAAAAAACTACAAACATTTGCAGCGAAGCTTCTCAATATTGAAGTACCGCAAGTTTATGCCTCAGCAAAAGAGATTTCTGTGGAAGGACAAGGTTTAACTGCCGTTGAAAAAATATTCAATAAAAACGCAGTAGGAACAACTCCAGGAAAAACGCTTCACGCAGGCTCAGATGTTCGTGTAGAGGTTAATATTGTAGGATCGCAAGACACTACTGGATTAATGACTTCTCAAGAGTTAGAAATGATGGCTGCCACAGTTATTTCTCCAATTGTAGATGGAGCATACCAATCGGGGTGTCATACCGCCTCTGTTTGGGATAGTAAATCAAAAGCAAATATTCCTAGATTAATGAAGTTTATGAATGATTTTGGCTTAATTACTGCTCGTGATCCAAAAGGAGTATACCATCCCATGACCGATGTGATACATAAAGTATTAAACGATATAACGGTTGATGATTGGGCTATAATTATTGGTGGAGATTCGCATACAAGAATGTCTAAAGGAGTCGCGTTTGGTGCAGATTCAGGAACTGTTGCTCTGGCATTAGCAACTGGAGAAGCTACTATGCCAATTCCACAATCGGTTAAAGTTACATTTAAAGGAGAAATGCGAAGTTTTATGGATTTCCGTGATGTAGTTCATGCTACGCAACAGCAAATGTTAAAACAATTTGGAGGTGAAAATGTTTTTCAGGGAAGAGTAATAGAAGTACACATAGGTACGCTAACTTCAGATCAGGCATTTACATTTACCGATTGGACCGCAGAAATGAAAGCAAAAGCATCGATTTGTATATCGGAAGACGAAACACTTATCGAGTCTTTAGAAATTGCAAAAGATAGAATCCAAATCATGATTGATAAAGGCATGGATAATGACAAGCATGTACTACAAGGATTAATTGCTATTGCAACGAATAGAATTAGCGAGTTAAAAACGGGAGTGAAGCCTGCTTTGAGACCGGATGCTAACGCTAATTATTACGCAGATGTGGTTATTGATTTGGATGAAATAGCCGAACCGATGATTGCCGATCCGGATGTGAATAATGAAGATGTTTCTAAGCGTTATACGCATGACACGATAAGGCCATTATCTTATTATGGAGGAACTAAAAAAGTAGACTTAGGATTCGTAGGTTCGTGTATGGTGCACAAAGGAGATATGAAGATTCTTGCGCAAATGCTTAAAAACATAGAAGCGCAACAAGGTAAGGTAGAATTTAATGCGCCATTAGTAGTAGCACCACCTACTTACAATATTGTTGATGAGCTAAAGGCAGAGGGAGACTGGGAAGTATTACAAAAATATTCAGGTTTTGAATTTGATGATAATGCACCCAAAGGCTTAGCAAGAACAAAGTACGAAAACATGTTGTATTTAGAGCGTCCTGGATGTAATCTTTGTATGGGGAACCAAGAAAAAGCAGAACCTGGCGATACTGTAATAGCAACATCAACACGTTTATTCCAAGGTAGAGTTGTAAAAGATTCTAAAGAAAAGAAGGGAGAATCGTTGTTGTCTTCAACTCCTGTCGTTGTTTTGTCTACTATACTAGGTAGAACTCCAACTATGGAAGAATATGAAGCTGCGGTAGATGGTATTGTTTTAACCAAATTCAAACCTTCACAAAAGAAACTAGTACTGCAATAAGATACCAAATAGTACTATATAAAAGTCGAGGAATTATCCTCGACTTTTTTTAAAATAATTTTTAAAAAATAAATCTTACTTGAAAACCGCCCAAACTGATTTCAAAATTTTTAGTACATTGTAAAATGTAACAATAACAAAAAAGAAAAAAGACTATGGCTTTTGACATTGAATTAATCAAGGAGATTTATGCTAAATTTCCTGAGCGAATTAATACTGCAAAAAAGATATTAAATAAACCGCTTACTCTATCCGAAAAAATACTTTACGGTCATCTTTGGGACGCATCTATTTCGAAAGCTTATGAAAGAGGTAAGGATTATGTTGATTTTGCTCCCGACAGAATAGCTTGTCAAGATGCAACTGCACAAATGGCGTTATTGCAATTTATGCAAGCAGGAAAAAAGAAGGTAGCTGTTCCAACAACGGTGCACTGTGATCATTTAATTCAAGCTAAATTAGGAGCCGACAAAGATTTGCAATCTGCACTGAATACCAGTAATGAAGTATTTAAGTTTTTAGAGTCCGTTTCCAATAAATACGGAATTGGTTTTTGGAAACCAGGAGCAGGAATAATACACCAAGTAGTACTTGAAAACTACGCTTTTCCAGGCGGTATGATGATAGGAACAGATTCACATACGGTGAATGCTGGCGGATTAGGAATGTTAGCCATAGGAGTTGGTGGTGCAGATGCAGTAGATGTTATGGCAGGAATGCCCTGGGAATTAAAATTCCCTAAGTTGATTGGCGTAAAATTAACAGGAAAATTATCAGGTTGGACAGCACCAAAAGATGTCATTCTTAAAGTAGCTGAAATCTTAACTGCAAAAGGTGGTACAGGATATATCGTGGAGTACTTTGGAGAGGGTGCATTACACATGTCATGTACTGGAAAAGGAACAATTTGTAATATGGGAGCTGAAATTGGAGCGACTACTTCTACATTTGGCTATGATTCCGCTATGGAGCGTTACCTTCGTGCTACGGATAGAGCAGCGGTTGCTGATGCTGCAAATGCAATCAAGGAACACTTAACAGGAGATCCTGAAGTGTACCAAAACCCAGAGAAATATTTTGATCAAGTCATTGAAATTAATTTAGAGGAATTAAAACCTCTTTTAAATGGACCATTTACCCCAGATTTAGCTACCGAAGCTGGAACAGAAATGACGTCTAAAGCAACCGAAAATAATTGGCCATTAGACGTAGAGTGGGGACTAATTGGTTCCTGTACAAATTCTTCTTATGAAGATTTATCTAGAGCTGCCTCAATCGCTAAACAAGCTTTAGATAAAGGTTTACAAACTAAGGCGAATTTTGGAATAAACCCTGGCTCTGAACAAGTTAGATATACTGCGGAAAGAGATGGTATTTTAGAGGTTTTTGAAAAATTAGACGCAACGATTTTTACCAATGCTTGTGGTCCTTGTATTGGACAATGGGCACGATATAAAGATCCTAAAAATGCTCCTAAAAACAGTATCGTACATTCTTTCAACAGAAATTTTGCAAAAAGAGCAGATGGAAACCCAAATACACATGCGTTTGTTGCTTCACCAGAGCTAGTTGCCGCCATTGCAATTGCAGGGAGATTAGATTTTAATCCTATGACTGATACATTAACTAACGCTAAAGGAGAAGAAATTCGTTTTGAAGAGCCTACAGGCTGGGAGCTTCCGATAAACGGTTTTGAAGTTAAAGATGCCGGATACCTTGCACCAGTAAAAGATGGGAGTGCAATCTCCATTGAAGTTGATCCTAAATCAGAACGCTTACAATTATTAACACCATTTACGCCAATAGGAGATTCCATTGTAGGGGCTAAACTTTTAATAAAAGCTTTCGGAAAATGTACTACCGATCATATTTCTATGGCAGGACCTTGGTTGCGTTACAGGGGTCATTTAGACAATATCTCAAACAACTGTTTAATTGGTGCCGTTAATGCGTTTAACAAAAAAACTAACTTCGTAAAGAGTCAATTAACAGGCGAATACGATGCTGTTCCGGCAACACAACGTGCCTATAAAGCGAAAGGGATTAAAACCATCGTTATTGGAGATCACAACTATGGTGAAGGATCATCGCGGGAGCATGCAGCTATGGAACCTCGTCATCTTGGAGTAGCAGCAGTTATTGTAAAATCATTTGCAAGAATCCACGAGACAAACCTTAAAAAGCAAGGGATGCTTGGTTTAACATTTGCTACAGAAAGTGATTATGATAAAATATTAGAAGACGATACGTTTAATTTTTTAGATTTAGATCAATTTTCTCCCGGAAAACCACTTACAATTGAGATTGTTCATAAAGATGGTTCAAAGGATGTGATTCTTACCAATCACACATATAACAAAGGACAAATTGAATGGTATCAAGAAGGCTCTGCATTAAATCAAATTAAAAAGCAAAACGCACACTAAAATTTTAAAATCATATTTGTATAAACCCAAGAAAATTCTTGGGTTTATACATTTTCGATTACCTTGAAATTCTTAAATTTGTCGTTCATTTTTTACCTATGAAATACAGAAAATTAACTAAGGAGCAGTTCGAAAATTTACACGAGGAATTTGCAAAATTTCTCGCTACCCAAAGTATAGATGCCAAAGAATGGAAAATAATAAAAGCAGACAAGCCAGAGGTCGCAGAGGAGGAAATGGATATCTTTAGTGATATCGTTTGGGAGGATGTTCTTACGAAAGTTACTTTTCTTGAGCACTTTTCTACCAACATAATCAATTTGTTTCACTGTAAAAATGAAGTAATCGAACGCATCGTTGTTAAAGTGACCCAAAAAAATATAAATTTATTAGAAAAAGAAGGTTACGAATGGTTGTTTAAAAATGTAACGAGTGATGCTGTTGAAATTTTGAAAGGTTCTAAATCTTACGATAAGGAAAGAAATCAAGAGTTATTTGATTTGATTGAAAAAGGAGGTTATATAAGTAAAGGAGCATTATATGGATATTTTAAAACATTAATTACAGCTGCTGACTAGCTTATCTAGAAGTATTTTAGTGCCGACACTAGCCTTTTCAGAAATTACGGTTAGATTTTCACAGTAATTATTTGTTATGGCGGGATTTGGATCAATGAAAAACAGAGGAGTTTCTTTTGCCTTATAGTCTAATAAACTAGCCGCAGGGTATACTTGCATTGAGGTGCCTATTATTACTAATATATCGGCTTCTTTTGTTTTTCGTATAGCTTTATCTAATTCGGGAACATCCTCCCCAAACCATACAATATGTGGTCTTAATTGTGTGTTTTTTGTACAGTAATCTCCTAATTTTAAGTCTTTATCCCACGGATAAATTAGTTCAGGATACCCAGTACTTCTTACTTTTCGGAGCTCACCATGAAGGTGTAAAACATTTTTACTTCCAGCACGTTCATGCAAATCATCGACATTTTGCGTTATTATTTCTACTTGAAAATAATTTTCAAGTGCTACTAAGGTATAATGTGCAGGATTGGGTGTAACTGCTAATAATTGTTTTCTTCGTTTATTGTAAAAATCAAGCACTAGTGTAGGACTATGTCGAAAACCTTGAGGAGAGGCAACTTCGTAAATATCGTGTCCTTCCCAAAGTCCATCTGAGTCTCGAAAAGTATTAATTCCACTCTCAGCACTTATACCAGCTCCCGACAAAACAACTATTTTTTTCATATCGAAGAATAAAACTCTAAAATAGTAAATTTTAGTATGTTTGTTATATGGTAGATCAAGAATTATTAAAGTATTTAGAGGGCTATTTGACAGATAAAAGAAAAGCGCTGTTTCATAAAGTTTTGTCGAATAGAACCAAACATTTTACGGTTGTACTTGAAGACATATATCAAGCCCATAACGCAAGTGCCGTGATACGAACTTGTGATATATTTGGAATTCAAGATTTATACACTATAGAGAATAAATACACCAATAAAGTATCAAGACACGTTGCAAAGGGAAGTCAAAAGTGGTTAACCATAAATCGATTTAATGCCGATGGCAATAACACTAAAAGGTGTTTACATACATTAAAAGAATCAGGATATCAGATTATCGGAACAACACCACATAATGATTCCTGTTTGATACAAGATTTTGATGTTACTAAGAAATCAGCTTTTGTCTTTGGTGTAGAAAAGGAAGGTATATCAGACTATGTGAAGCAACATGCTGATGGGTTTCTTAAAATCCCAATGGTTGGATTTACAGAAAGTTTAAATATATCTGTTGCAGCTGCTATAATTTTGCAAGAGGTAACCAACAAGATGCGACAATTTGATATTTCTTGGCAACTTACCACAGAGGAAAAAGAGGTATTGTATTACGATTGGGTCAAAAAAACTATTAAAAATGTAGATAAAATAATGGCACATTACAAGGAACTTTAAGACAATTATGTATGCTTCTAAACAACATCTGTTATGTTTTGCTACAACAATATATACTACAAAAATAAAGTTCGTATTTTAATAATATAAAACGGCATTTTTCTTAAAATGATATTTTGTTTATTTTTTTTTAAAAAAAAATAAAACAAAATATTACTGCTAAATCTGCATCTCCGAATCAAAATCAAAAACATACGTAAAGCGTTAGTAAACAAGCTTTTATATTCATTTTTTTGTTCGTTTTAATGGTTTTAAAGGTTCTATTTTTATACATAAATTATCGTTATTTTTCTGATTTTTATAATATGTTAATCTATTTTGTTTAACTGTTGAGTTGTTTTTGTTAAACAAAATTATTACTTTTGAAGTAGCAATAGGTACTATGAATAATTTAGACAATATATCAGTAGTTTGGTTCAAAAGAGATCTTCGTTTGCATGACAATGAGGCGATTTTTAATGCGCTTCAAACCAAAGAACCATTATTGCTTGTTTACATATTTGAACCGAGTTTACATGAGGATGCTCATTATTCGGAAAGACATTGGGATTTTATCAAACAATCGCTACTTGATTTAAATCATAAATTATCGAATTGCAATACAAAAGTTTTAACGGTAGAGTCGGAGGTCATTCCGTTTTTTAGCTTTTTATTATCTCATTACAACATCAAATCAGTTTTTTCACACCAAGAGACTGGTATTGATAAAACGTACGTAAGAGATAAAACTTTTAGACGTTTTTGCCGAAATAACTCGATACAATGGATTGAAAATGTTAACAATGGCGTTTTCCGAGGAAGAAACACGGAAGGGAATTGGAGTGATAAGTGGCTACAGTACATGAAAGCTCCGCAACTAGATTTTCTACCTGAAAAAGAACATCGATTTTTGCATTTTTCCGAAATAGCAAATCTTGAGGGTAATTTAATTATAAAAAACCTAGAAACTAAAGATTCTAAGGTTTTACAAAAAGGTGGTGTTGAAACCGCCAAAGAATACTTTCGTTCATTTTTCAAAGAACGTTATATCAATTATGCGAAATACACAGCTTCCTCTGCGTTGGGTAGAGAAAGTTATAGTAGACTTTCTCCTTATTTAGCTTGGGGAAATTTGTCAGTTAGAGAAGTATTTCAAGAAGCGCAAAAAAGAAAACAAGAAATAGCTAATAAACTCCCGATGGATATGTTTGTTTCTAGATTAAAATGGCAAGCGCATTTTATTCAAAAATTTGAAACAGATAATATAATGACAGAAGAAAAAGTAAGCTTAGGTCATAACAAACTTAAAAAGCAACTTTCAATTAAATATACAATTGCTTGGCAGGAGGGAAAAACGGGATATCCTATGATTGACGCAAGTATGCGTTGTCTCAAAGAAACTGGATATCTCAATTTTAAAATGCGTGCAATGGTTGTTTCATTTTTTACACATAATTTATGGCAACCTTGGCAAGAGGCCTCAAGTTTTTTATCGCGGCTGTTTTTAGACTTTGAACCAGGGATACATTTACCGCAAACCCAAATACAAGCTGCGATTTCAGACACTAAAACAATTAAAAATTTTAATCCAACCAAAATAGGTTTAGAGTATGACCCTATGGGTGAATTTATAGTACAATGGGTTCCTGAGTTAAAGAACCTCCCAGTAGACTTCAGACACGAACCTTATAAGATGTCATTTATAGAACAAAAGCTATACAATTTCAATTTAGGTAAGGATTATCCAGAGCCAGTCGTTGACATCAGATCCACGAAAAAAAGAGTTTCAGATGTGATTTGGGATGTCAAAGATAGCAACAAGCCAAAACAAAATAAATCTTTTAACAATCGCTTAAACAACTAATTATGGTAGTTTTTAACACCACTTTTTTAGATCGTGAAGAAGTCAATGAAATGAATGGTTTGGTTGGTAAGCCTTTTCCTTTACTTACCAAAATCAAACTAGGAGGGGTTGGTAGTAGAAGAATGATTATTCACAATGTCAGTGAAAATTTTAAAAGCTTGTTAAATGTAGTTTCCGACATAAATTATGTGAACATAGAGTTACGGCCAAATGGAATAATTGTTCGATTAACACAACAGTTAAACCGTTTCTCATGGGTGATACCATATTATAAATTATCGATTTTTAATGCAGACTATTTCAGCATACACTCCGATGGAAGCTACATACAATTGGTAAAATCAAAAAATAGTTCGGTCAGTAAAAAATTTTTACAAAACTTAATGTTTTTAAAAGCAACATCCAATAGTTCTTATGAAGTTAAATGATAGAGAAATAGATAGAGTTGTTGAAATGGCTTGGGAAGACAGAACTACTTTTGATGCCATTAAAATGCAATTTAACTTAAGCGAATCTGAGGTGATAAAATTGATGCGCCTTGAGCTTAAACCCTCTAGCTTTAAACTGTGGAGAAAGCGTGTTCAAGGAAGAAAAACAAAACATCAAGCAAAAAGAAGCTCTGAGACGTCGAGATTTAAGTGTAGTCGTCAAAGAGCTATTTCAAACAACAAGATAGCAAAACGATAGATGGAAAAACACAAACTAGCAATTACTCGTAAGGAACATTTTAATGCGGCACACCGTTTGCATAATAAAAATTGGAGTGATGAAAAGAATAAGGAAGTATTTGGAAAGTGTAATAATCCAAATTATCATGGTCATAATTATGAATTAGAAGTTACCATAATTGGCTACATGAATGAAGATACTGGTTACGTAATTGATACTAAGATACTATCTACAATCATAAAAGAAAAGGTTTTGGAGCCTTTAGATCACAAAAATTTGAACGTTGAAGTATCTCATTTCGAAAATGTAAATCCAACAGTTGAAAATATAGCAATTGTTATATATAACTTAATTAAAAACGAAATCTCAAAAGATTTAGACTTAAAAATAAAACTTTATGAAACACCCAGAAACTTTGTTGAATACCCTTTTAGATAAAAATTCCTTGAATGGATTTTCTATCGAAGAAGTAGGTGACGACCATCTGTATACAGGTATAGAGACTCCCATGAAAAAGGACGCTTTTTTAATGTCTAATGAAGAGAAGAAAGAAAAAATAGCTTCTTTATTTTCACAAATAATGGACGTTATGGGATTAGATTTAAATGACGATTCTTTAAAAGGAACGCCCAAAAGAGTTGCTAAAATGTATATCGATGAGATATTTTCGGGTCTAAACCCAGAAAACAAACCCAAGATTGCACTTTTTGATAATAAGTACCAATACAATCAAATGTTGGTGGAAAAAGACATTCAGTTTTATTCTAATTGCGAACACCATTTTGTACCCATTATCGGAAAAGCGCATGTTGCCTACATTTCATCTGGTAAAGTGATAGGCTTATCAAAACTGAATAGAATTGTTCAGTATTATGCCAAGCGACCACAAGTTCAAGAACGTTTAACAAATCAAATAGCGAGAGATTTACAAACAATATTAGAAACTGAAAACGTGGCTGTTATTATTGAAGCCAAACACTTATGTGTTTCTTCAAGAGGAGTAAAAGACGATTCTTCTTCAACCATTACATGTTTTTACGGAGGAGAATTTAATACCAAAGAAAAAATTAGAGAATTACAAAATTACATCAAATGAGTACTTTAGAATTAGTGCAGGAGGCTCTTGAATTTGAAAAAAATCATAAGTCATTTCGCACGAGAAATGAAAAAATATTAGCATCTAGAAAAGCGAAGGATTTAGTGTTGTCATTAAACGACGTTTATAAATCTACAAAAGACAATTCTTTAATGGACTTAATGAAGCGATTAACACTAATTAAGCGAAAAATAGAGAAGCGTTTAAAAGGAAGGTTAACTGCATAGAAATTAACATTACTAGTATAATTTATGAAAACTATTTTAGTAGTTGGAGGAAGTAAAGGAATTGGAAAAGCAATTGTAGATTCCTTAAAAAACGAGCATACTGTTATTACCTTCAGTAGAACACCTTCAGAAGAAATTGGGATTGAACACCACACATTAGATGTATTAAAGGACACCTTGCCAGATTTAGATTCCATTGATGGATTGGTCTATTGTCCGGGAAGTATAAATTTAAAATCTCTTACAAGATTAAAGGAAGAAGATTTTGAAGAAGACTTCAGAATAAATGTTTTAGGAGCCATAAAGGTCATCAAAAAATATGAAAAGGTGTTAAGTCAGAATAACGGAAGTGTCGTATTATTTAGTACTGTAGCAACAAAACTTGGTATGCCTTTCCATGCAAGTGTTGCTACAAGTAAATCTGCAATTGAAGGCCTAGCAAAATCATTAGCTGCAGAATATGCGACCAAAATAAGATTTAATGTGATTGCACCTACCGTTACAGAAACGCCTCTAGCGGCAAGACTTTTACGAAATGACAAACAAAAATTGTCTATGCAAGATAGGCATCCTTTAAAAGATTATTTACAAGCCGAAGAGGTTGCTACTCTGGCTACATATTTCTTATCGGATGCATCTCGATTGATTTCCGGACAGGTGATGCCAATAGATGCCGGTATAACAACTTTAAAGCTGTAAACATGAAAAGTATGCTATTTTTACTAGCCCTATTTGTAATAAATAAAGAAATAACCATATTTGATTTTTCTGAGCATTCCAATTTTAAAAAGGGAACTTGGTACCAAACAAATGACGATGTAATGGGAGGTATTTCTACTTCAAAAATGGACCTAGACGAAGATGGAAATGGCGTTTTTTCAGGTGTTGTCTCTACAGCCAATAATGGTGGATTTGCCATGACGAGACTACCAACAAATATAGAAATACCAAAATCATACACTAAACTTGTGGTTTATCTTCAAGGTGATGGAAAAAAATACCAATGCCGTTTGAAATCGAAAAAATACCAAAGATTTTGGTACGTCAAATCCTTCCAAACTTCAGGAACTACAGAAAAAATAGAAATACCTCTAAAAGATTTTTATCCTTCTTTTCGTGGATACCAACTAGACATGGAAAACTTTCATGAAGATGTCTTACGAGAAATAGCTTTTTTAATCGGAAATAAAAAAACGAATCGTTTACTTTAAAAATAAATAAAATAGTATTACAATAAACCTAATAACAATGAAACTTTTTAACCTAATCTTAGTTATGGCACTATTCTCTTCAACAATTAAAGCACAAACTTTAGAACCTAAAACATCTATCTATGACGTCAAAATAAATGACATCAACGGAAAGGAAATTAATTTAGAAAATTACAAAGGGAAAAAAATCTTATTTGTAAATGTTGCTTCGAAATGTGGATTTACAAAACAATACGATGGCTTGCAAGATCTATATGAAAAATACCAAGACGATTTAATGGTTATCGGCGTTCCGTGCAATCAATTTGGAGGTCAAGAACCAGGAACAGCAGATGAAATACAATCGTTTTGTAAATTGAATTTTGGAGTTACTTTTTTAATGACAGAAAAAGTAAATGTTAAAGGTGACGAACAACACCCTTTATACCAATGGCTTACGCAAAAGGATTTGAATGGTAAATCAAATTCTACTGTAAAATGGAATTTTCAAAAATACTTAGTAGACGAAAACGGTAGATTTATTGATTTTTTCTATTCTATGACGGGACCTACTAGCACTAAAATAACCAAGTTAATTTAAGGGTGAAAAAAAAACCAGATCATATCGTATTTAACGACGAAACAAACAACTACGATGCATATTTAAGACCTTATCCAACGAATCTAACGGCTCCTAAGATTGAGCCTAACGACATGGTTAGTTGGAAAAGGTCTAACCTATATTCCGTAAACAATCATTTCAAATCTAAATTTGAAGAGTTAAAAGAAGCATATCAAAACTTAGTAGCTACTTTCAATGATAACGATTTACTGTACGGGGTAAACTATAATTTTGAGCCTATTGTTGGAAATACGTATCATTTGTACAAGAAGGATGAAGACTATTTTTTATCTATTCTAGCTCCGGAAGAGTGTACTTTTAATTATGTAGGTAGTTATCTTTTGAACTCTGATAAACTATGGCAAAAAGTTACAACTAATGGTAGAGATTAAAAGTCATTCGGGTATTTATACCCTTAAAACTGTACAGGAACTAAATATTCCAATAACACAGGCATGGGATTTTTTTAGCTCTCCGAAAAATTTGCAAGAAATAACTCCAAATCAAATGGGTTTTCGTATTACCTCAGACCTTGATAAAGACGTGTATCCTGGACAAATAATCACCTATAAAGTTGGAATTTTTCCAGGGGTAAAGCAAAATTGGGTTACCGAAATTACGCATGTGAAAGAACATGAGTTTTTTATTGACGAGCAACGATTCGGACCATACAGTATGTGGCATCATGAACATTGGTTCGAAGCATTATCAAATGATACAACTAAAATTATTGACAAAGTTTCCTATAAAATTCCTTTAGGAGTATTAGGAAGGATCTTACAACAAATTTTCATAAAGAAAAAATTAATAGAAATTTTTGAGCACCGCTATACAACTTTAGATAAATTATTTAATGAAAAATAACATCGTTATATTTTGGTTCAGAAGGGACTTACGTTTAGAGGATAATAAAGGTTTATTTAAAGCCTTAAATTCAGGCTACCCTGTACTTCCACTTTTTATTTTTGATGCACAAATAACAGACAGTTTGCCAACTGACGATGCTAGATTATCGTTTATATACGATAATTTAAAAGCAATACATGATACTTTATTACCTGTAGGGAGTGGTTTGTGTATAAAAAAAGGAAACCCCCTTCAGGTTTTTAAAGATATTATCAAAGAATATTCGGTTAAAGGAATTTATCTCAATAATGACTATGAACCCTACGCAATTAAAAGAGATGTATCCATACAGGAGTTTGTTATGGAACTTGATATTCCGTTTTTATCGTTCAAAGACCAGGTAATTTTTGAAAAAACAGAGGTGGTAAAAAAAGATAAAAATCCTTACACAGTATTTACTCCGTATAAGAACCAATGGTTGAAGCAATTCGATGCCTCAGAAAGCACGAAGCCATATGCGTCTTTCCAAAATTTGCATAATCTCTTTGCGCATAACAGTAACTTTCCAAGTTTAAATCAGTTAGGTTTTACAAAAAGTAAAATTTTAGTGAAGCCATATAATCTAAACGAATTATCGAATTATGAAGAAGATAGAAACTATCCATCGATAGATAAAACATCCTATGTTTCTCCGTATCTACGTTTTGGTGTAATAAGTATCCGAAAGCATGTTTCCTTTGCCCTAAAAACTAACCTAACCTATTTAAGCGAACTCATTTGGAGGGAATTTTTCATGCAAATCCTTTACAATTTCCCTGCTGTGGTAACCCAAAATTTTAAAAGGAAATACGATGCTATACCGTGGAGAAATGACCAAGACGATTTTGAAAAATGGTGTACTGGAAATACTGGTTATCCATTTGTGGATGCTGGTATGCGAGAGTTGAATAAAACAGGATATATGCACAATCGTGTTCGAATGATTACTGCCAGCTTTTTGTGCAAACATTTATTAATTGATTGGCGTTGGGGTGAGGCATATTTTGCAAGTAAGTTATTGGATTACGAATTGGCTTCCAATAACGGTAATTGGCAATGGGCAGCAAGTACTGGCTGCGATGCAGTGCCTTATTTTAGAATATTTAATCCTACAGAACAACTCAAAAAATTTGACAAAAACTTAACCTACACTAATAAATGGGTAGACAACTTTAATGAATTATCCTATCCAACACCTATAGTAGATCATAAATTAGCTCGAGAAAGAGCGATAACGACGTATAAAAGCATAATGTAATTTTCACATTATTATTTTCTTCCTATTTTTTATTTTAAAAGATTCAAATGCAAACACCATTAAAACCTCAAGCATTTGGATCTTTTTTTTAACAATTGATTCCTATTTTAAACCGTATTGAAAAACGCTTTTAATACAAAGCTGCGTATAGTCGTAAATCTCTATTTCTGTATGTTGAAAAGTATTTAAACATACTTTTTTATTTTTTAATGTTTAATGCTATTTTAGCAAATACCGTAATGTTACACACTATATATGGCTAAAGAAACACAATATACCGAAGATAATATTCGCTCCTTAGATTGGAAAGAGCACATAAGAATGCGACCCGGAATGTATATTGGTAAATTAGGGGACGGTTCTTCACCTGACGATGGTATTTACATATTGGTAAAAGAAGTTCTAGACAACTCTATTGATGAGTTCGTTATGGGAGGAGGAAAGACGATTGAAGTTTCGTTACAAGATACTAAAGTAATTGTTCGCGATTACGGTCGTGGAATTCCCTTGGGCAAGGTTGTGGATGTTGTCTCCAAAATGAATACTGGTGGTAAATACGACTCTAAGGCATTTAAAAAGTCTGTTGGTTTGAACGGAGTAGGAACTAAGGCTGTAAACGCATTGTCTTCTTATTTTAGAGTAGAATCTAATAGAGATGGTAAATCTGCTTCTGCAGAGTTTGAAAAAGGAAACCTAACAGGTAAAGAAACACTCGAGTCGACCTCGCGAAGAAAAGGGACTAAAGTTACTTTTATCGCTGATGAAACCATCTTTAAAAACTACAAGTATCGTCCGGAGTACATCATAAAATTACTAAAGAATTATGTGTATCTAAATCCAGGGTTAACCATTGTATTTAACGGCGAGAAGTATTTTTCAGAGAACGGATTAAAAGATTTATTAGAAGACAACAATAACCAAGAAGATTTATTATACCCAATAATACACCTTCGAGGTGACGATATAGAGGTTGCAATAACACACAGTAAAACACAATATTCAGAAGAATACCATTCTTTTGTAAACGGTCAGCATACCACACAAGGTGGAACACATCAAGCAGCTTTTAGAGAGGCTGTTGTAAAAACAGTACGGGAGTTCTATAATAAAAATTTTGAGGCCTCCGATGTTCGAAAATCTATTATATCTGCTATTTCTATCAAAGTAATGGAGCCTGTTTTTGAAAGCCAAACCAAGACAAAACTAGGATCTACTGAAATGGGAGGAGACTTGCCAACAGTACGCACCTATATAAACGATTTTGTAAAGACAAAACTAGACAACTATTTACATAAAAACACCGTTGTAGCAGAGCAATTACAGAAGAAAATATTACAAGCCGAGAAAGAGCGAAAGGAATTATCTGGTATTCGAAAATTAGCAAGAGATAGAGCAAAAAAAGCTAGTTTACACAATAAAAAATTGCGCGATTGTCGCATTCATTTTGGGGATACTAAAAAAGAAAATTATTTAGACACTACGCTTTTCATAACCGAGGGAGATTCGGCAAGTGGTTCTATTACTAAATCAAGAAATGTCAATACCCAGGCAGTATTTAGTTTAAAAGGAAAGCCCTTAAATTCGTATGGATTATCTAAAAAAATAGTGTACGAAAACGAAGAGTTCAATCTGTTGCAAGCAGCATTAAACATCGAAGATGGTTTAGAGGGCTTACGCTACAACAATGTAGTAATAGCGACAGATGCAGATGTAGATGGAATGCATATACGATTACTGTTAATTACGTTTTTTCTTCAGTTTTTTCCAGAGGTAATAAAAGAAGGTCATTTGTATATTTTAGAAACCCCTTTATTTCGAGTGAGAAACAAAAAGGAGACGTATTATTGTTATTCGGAAGAAGAAAAACATGACGCCATTGGAAAATTAAAAGGGAAACCCGAAATCACGAGATTTAAAGGTCTTGGTGAAATTTCTCCAAATGAATTTGTTCATTTTATTGGAGACGACATTCGTTTAGACCCTGTAATGCTTGATAAAGAGATGTCTATTGAACAAATGCTACAGTTTTACATGGGGAAAAACACGCCAGATCGACAAAAATTTATTATCAATAATTTGAAAGTAGAACTAGATTTATTAGAAGAAAACTAAAATGAAAAATATTCGAAAAGTCACAACCGTGTTATCTTATATATTCGCACTAATATTGGTATTTTGGTTGGTGCAAATAGACTATTCGGATTTAACGTATAAAAATAATGTAGCTTCTTATTTAGGAATACTAAGCTCATTTTTTGTTTTAGTGACGATACAATTCGTGAAAAATAAATCTAAGAAATAAAGGAATCACTGTATGAGTGAAGAGAATACTAATTACGAACATGAGGAGGATTTAAATGTTCCAATAGAAAGTACGGAAACCATTACCAAAGTAACAGGAATGTACAAAGAGTGGTTTTTAGATTATGCTTCCTATGTAATTTTAGAACGTGCTGTTCCTTCCATTGAAGACGGTTTTAAACCAGTACAAAGGCGAATCATGCACTCCATGAAAGATCTGGATGATGGACGGTATAACAAAGTAGCCAATATTGTAGGGCACACCATGCAATACCATCCTCATGGAGATGCTTCTATTGCAGATGCAATGGTGCAAATGGGGCAAAAAGAATTGCTCATTGACATGCAAGGAAACTGGGGTAATATACTAACTGGAGATCGAGCTGCTGCCTCCAGATATATAGAAGCTCGTTTATCTAAATTAGCCTTAGAAATTGTATTCAATCCAAAAACCACCGAATGGCAAGCTTCTTATGATGGAAGAAAGAAAGAGCCAGTAAATCTACCTGTTAAGTTTCCCTTACTTTTAGCCCAAGGAGCGGAGGGAATTGCTGTAGGTTTATCTACTAAAATCCTACCGCATAACTTTAACGAATTGATAGATGCCTCCGTAAAATACCTAAAGGGAAGAAGTTTTACCATAGTTCCTGACTTTTTAACCGGAGGTACCGCAGATTTTTCTAATTACAACGATGGAAAAAGAGGTGGAAAAGTAAGGGTTAGAGCTAAAATTTCGCAACTAGATAAAAAAACGCTTGTCATTTCCGAAATTCCATTTGGTACTACTACAACTTCTCTTATCGATAGCATTCTTAAAGCAAACGATAAAGGAAAAATAAAAATTAAGCGAATTGAAGATAATACTGCAGCAAATGTTGAAATTTTGGTGCATTTACCACCCAATGTTTCTCCCGATAAAACGATAGATGCATTATATGCTTTTACGAATTGTGAAAATTCTATATCACCGCTATGTTGTATTATTGAGGAGAATAAACCAGTTTTCATCGGTGTAAACGAGGTATTAAAAAAATCAACAGATTTTACTGTTTCACTGTTAAAGAAAGAGTTGGAAATACAACTACATGAATTAGAAGAACAGTGGCATTTTGCTTCTTTAGAACGAATCTTTATTGAGAATAGAATTTATCGTGATATTGAGGAGGTAGAGACCTGGGAAGGAGTTATTGATGCCATTGCTACTGGATTACAACCACACACAAAGCATCTAAAACGAGTAGTCACAGAGGAAGACATTCTCAAATTAACGGAAATCCGAATAAAGAAAATATCCAAATTTGATATTGATAAAGCAAAACAGTTCATTGAAGCTTTAGAGGAAAAGATTGCGGAGGTGAAACACCATTTAGCTAATTTAATCGATTATGCAATAGACTACTTTAAACAATTGAAATCAAAATATGGAAAAGGAAAAGAGCGCAAAACAGAAATAGCTACCTTTGATGATATTGTTGCTACAAAAGTGGTTATGCGTAACGCAAAGCTATACGTCAATAAAGAAGAAGGATTCATCGGTACTTCTTTGAAAAAAGACGAATATGTTACCGATTGCGCAGATATAGATGATATTATTGTATTTCGCGATAATGGTACTATGATTGTTACCAAAGTAGCATCCAAAACCTTTGTCGGTAAAGGCATTATGCACATTGCTATCTTTAAAAAGAAAGACAAGCGTACCGTATACAACATGGTATACAAAGACGGAACTAGAGGTCCTAGCTATATGAAACGTTTTAACGTTACGAGCATTACTAGAGATAAAGAGTACGATTTAACGAATGGAAGCAAAGGTTCCAAGGTGTTATATTTTTCGGCAAATCCAAATGGTGAGGCGGAAGTAATTACCATTTTACTTAGAGCTGTTGGTAGTATAAAAAAATTAAAATGGGATATTGATTTTGCAGACTTAGCCATTAAAAGTAGAAGTGCTCGAGGAAATCAAGTTACCAAATACGCAATTAAAAAGATTGAGTTTAAATCTGCTGGAGTTTCTACACTTAAACCTAGGAAGATTTGGTATGATAATACTGTAAAACGATTAAATGTAGATGGTAGAGGAGAGCTATTAGGTGAATTTAGAGCAGAAGACAGAATTTTAATCGCGGTACAAAGTGGAAAAATAAAAGCGGTAATACCCGACTTGAGCATGCATTTCGAAAACGATTTGCTCATCCTAGAAAAATGGGATCCTAACAAACCTATCTCTGCAATTTATTTTGATGGAAACAAAGAACGATATTACGTAAAGCGATTCCTAATAGAGACTGCTGATAAAGAAGAACTTTTTATTTCAGAACATGAAAAATCAAAGTTAGAAATAATGGTGACCGATTACAGGCCTGTGGTAGAAGTTAATTTTTCCAAGCGAAGTTTGGAAAATTTAAAGGTTAACTTTGAAGAGTTTATAGCTGTTAAAGGAATAAAAGCGCAAGGAAATCAATTGACAACAGAAAAAATTCGATCGATAAAATCATTAGATTCTTTGCCATATGAGATGCCAAAAGCAGCAATTGTTGAGGATATAGAGGTCAATGAAGAAGAAGAGGTGAAGGATAATTTGTTACCGTTAGATATAGAGACGAAAGTGAATAAAAGTTTTGAAGAATCGAAAGCAAATAAAACCAAAAAAGCACTAGAGAAAGCCTTGCAAAAAAAACACAAAAGCAAAGACGATGATGCTAGTCAGACTGCTTTGTTTTAATGCAATACTATTTTACGATGATACGAGTATACTATGGAGAATTTGAAATTATCCAATTTATTTAATTTAGAATCTTTTTTTGGGATTATCGCATATCTCATTACTGTCGGCATTATAACATGGTTATTGTCACGAATTATACGTTATTTAATCGTTCTATTAATAAAATTCCGAAAGGAAGACAAGTACGGCAGAACTAGTATTCAATTCCTTAGAAATTCGGTGAATTTTTTATGGGTATTTTCGCCATTATTTTTGTGATAATGACAGTACCTCTTTTTAGAAGTAAAGCAACTTTAATATTTTCTGGAGCCGGACTTATAGCCGCCATCATTGGTTTTGCAGCGCAAGCTGCTTTATCAAATTTAATAGCAGGTGCTTTTATTGTATTCTTTAGGCCATTTCGCGTTGGAGACTATATCAAGCTGGACGACACAAGATTGGGTATTGTAGAAGATATAAATCTTCGACATACTGTTATTAATAATTTTGAAAACAAGCGTTTAATTATCCCAAATTCTGTAATCAGTACAGATTCTATATTAAACCATACCATTGAAGATTCACAAATCCTTAGCTTTAATAATTTTAAAATAGGGATACGTGCAGATATCGATTTAGCGAGAAAGATTATTCAAGAAGAAGCTCTAAAACAGCCAAATACCATCGATTACAGAACGCCAGAGCAAATTTTAGCGGATATAAATCAAGTAGATGTTAGAGTTATTGATGTGCATCCAGATCACATACACATACGAGCGTATTTGTGGATAAATGAGCCATTCAAAGAATTCAAGACCAAATGTGCCTTTAAAGAAGCGGTACACAAACGCTTTGTTAAAGAGGGTGTAGATTTACCAATTCCAATACATAAAGTTATCCGGGAAGATTTCGTATGATAAAAACTTTTAGTTTGATTTTTTAAACAAAAAACCAAATCCAAGACGCTTCAAAAACTTTTTTTTCAAAGTTCCAAAAGAAAGAGAATTGTCCGAACAACCATCCAACGACTGGTAGAGTTATTTGATACACGGGAAAAATCAATAGAAAACGCAACGGCCAATAAAACCAAGGAGAGATAACATCTGGTGTAAAACCTAAACTTGCGGTAATTGGTTTTGCGACCCAAGCCGCAAAAGAACCATTAATAGCAAATACAATAAGTATAGCAATTACATCCCAATTCGTATTTATCCCCCAACGTTGCTTTAATTTCTCCATGGTGCAAAAATATGTAAAAGAAGGAAGGCATACAAACGATGTAAGCTAAACTTCTTATTAAGAATTATTTTATTTAAAGTCAGTACTTTAACTCCGTAAAATGGTAAAAAAAGATTCGAAATATATTGTGTTTTATGGTGTTTATTTTTTTAAAACACGCATACCATTATCAGTAGTGTGAAAATGGTATGCGTTTATAAAGCCAGGTTAAAAAATATCTTTCAGTATCCCATCGTCTACCAAGTTAGCAATAGTTACTTCTAGGCTAGGAGTACGTTCCATTTCTCTGCGTATCGCAAATAGAGCTTCTTCATTTCTCGCCCAACTTCGTCTTGCAATGCCATTATTCACATCATAAAACAACATATTTTTTAACCGAGTAGAGGCTTCTCTAGAGCCATCTAATAGCATTCCAAAACCACCATTCATAACCTCTCCCCAGCCTACGCCACCACCATTGTGAATAGAGACCCACGTAGCGCCTCTAAAACTATCACCAATAACGTTATGTATTGCCATATCTGCTGTAAATTTACTGCCGTCGTAAATATTAGAAGTTTCTCGGTAGGGGGAATCTGTTCCACTAACATCATGATGATCTCTACCTAGAATAACTGGACCAATTTTTCCTGCTGCTATGGCCTTGTTGAAGGCTTCTGCGATTTTGGCTCTTCCTTCGGCATCGGCGTATAGAATTCGGGCTTGCGAACCAACCACCATTTTATTTTTCTTAGCATCTTGTATCCAAGTAATATTATCTTGCATTTGCAGTTGTATCTCTTCCGGAGAATTTTCCATGATTTCTTGCAATACTGTTGCAGCAATTTCATCCGTGGTGTCTAAATCGGCAGGATTACCGGAAGCACAAACCCAACGAAAAGGACCAAAGCCGTAATCAAAGCACATGGGTCCAAGTATGTCTTGCACATAAGAGGGATATTTAAAGTCAATTCCATTTGCAGCCATAACCTCTGCACCAGCTCTTGAACTTTCTAGTAAAAAGGCATTGCCATAATCAAAGAAATAGGTTCCCTTTGCTGCATGTTTATTGATTGCTGCAGCATGACGTCGTAAGCTTTTTTGAACTTCTTCCTGAAATGCCTCAGGTTCCTCGCGTAGCAAGCGATTGGATTCTTCATAGGATATCCCTACTGGATAGTAACCACCGGTCCAGGGAATATGCAGTGAAGTTTGATCAGAACCTACATGAATAAATATATTTTCTTCCTCAAAGCGTTCCCATACCTCTACAATATTACCAATATAAGCTATAGAAATAACTTCTTTTTCAGCTTGTGCTTTTAGTACACGTTTTAATAAATCATCCATCGTATCTACCAAAACATCCACCCATCCTTGTTCGTGTCGTTTTCGTGCAGCTTTTTCGTTTACTTCGGCCGCAATGGTGATACAACCTGCAATATTTCCTGCTTTGGGTTGGGCACCACTCATTCCTCCTAAACCTGCCGTAAGAAATATTTTTCCTTTTGGGGTATCACCCTTTGTTAAAATTTTACGAAAGGCATTCATTACAGTAATGGTTGTACCATGCACGATTCCTTGCGGACCTATATACATGTAGGAACCAGCTGTCATTTGCCCATATTGGGTAACGCCAAGCGCATTGAACTTTTCCCAGTCGTCTGGAGTTGAATAATTAGGAATCATCATACCATTAGTAACGACTACTCTGGGTGCCTCTTCAGAAGAAGGAAATAAACCCATAGGATGTCCCGAATACATGTGTAAAGTTTGTTCGTTTGTCATTTTAGACAAGTATTGCATGGTTAGTAAATACTGTGCCCAATTTTGAAATACAGCGCCATTTCCGCCATAAGTAATTAATTCTTCTGGATGCTGTGCAACAGCAGGATCTAAGTTATTCTGAATCATAAGCATTACCGCAGCAGCCTGTTTAGACACAGCAGGATACTCTTTTATAGCTCTGGCATGTATGGCATAGGTTGGTTTGAAACGATACATATAGATACGTCCATATTTGGCTAATTCTTCTGCAAATTCAACTGCCAACTCTTGGTGCCAAGCTTTTGGAAAATACCGAAGCGCATTGCGCAAGGCTAATTTTTTTTCTTCCGCAGATAAACTATCTTTTCGCTTTGGTGCTCTATTAACTCCCTTTGGGTAGTTTCTTTTTGGAGGAAGTACCTTCGGGATTCCTTGTTGTATTAATTCTTTAAATGTCATCATTACGCTACTTTAAATGCTTTTTCTTTTACTAGTTCTATTAAGGCATAAATATCATCCTTCAACATTCTGTCTTCTTCTAACTTTGGAACTTTACTTCGAATAATCGCAAAATTTTCCTCCAAAATCGGAGAAAATGTATTGGGTCTTCTAAACTCCATTGCTTGTGCGGCATACATAAATTCGATGGCAAATATTTTTTCCAAATTACCTAATATTTGGTTAAACTTTCTACCAGATATACTTCCCATAGAAACGTGGTCTTCTTGTCCCATTGAAGTGGGAACACTATCGGCAGAAGGAGGGAAGCACAACGATTTATTTTCAGTTACTAAAGCTGCAGTGGTATATTGCGGAATCATAAAACCAGAATTCAAGCCACCTGCTTCAGTGAGTAATCTAGGCAAACCATATTGACCTTCTAGTAATAAATAACATCTTCTATCTGCTATATTTCCTAATTCAGAAGCGGCAATAGAAGCATAATCTAGTGCCATAGCCAAGGGTTGTCCGTGAAAATTACCTCCAGAAATAGCCTCTGTTTCATTGAGAATTATTGGGTTATCGGTAACCGAATTCATTTCTATTTCAGCAAGTTCTTTCAAATGTAAATAGGCATTTCGAGAGGCGCCATGTACTTGTGGTATACATCGCATAGAATAAGGGTCTTGTACTCTTTTACAATCGTTATGCGAATTTAAATTACTAGAACCTTTTAAAAACATTCGTATTCTAGCAGCAACTGTAACATTCCCTGCAAATGGTCGTATTTTGTGCAACGCCTCTTTAAAAGGAGAAGCACTTCCCTGAAAACCTTCCAAACTCATTGCGCCTGAAAGATCCGCTAAATCGAGTAAATATTCCATTTTGTGCAAACCTTTAATGGCATGTGCTAAAATAAACTGTGTGCCATTGATAAGCGCCAATCCTTCTTTGGCACTCAATTCTATAGGGCTTAGCTCGTGATGCTTTAGTACATCAGCAGCCGGAACTATGGTATCTCCAACCCAAAATTCCCCTTCACCAAATAACGGTAAAAACAGATGCGAAAGCGGTGCCAAATCACCCGAGGCTCCGACCGATCCTTGTTCAGGTACAACCGGTATGATATCATTTTCGATAAAATATTGAATACGTTCTATTACTTGCAGCCGAATCCCGGAATATCCTTGAGAAAGTGCATGAACTTTCGTAATTAACATAATTTTCGACAACGACTTATCAATAGGCTCTCCAACACCAACTGCATGCGTAATAAGTAAGTTTTTTTGTAATAAATTAGTTTCTTCTGGAGAAATTTGGGTATCGCATAAAGGCCCAAAACCAGTATTAATTCCATAAACTGCCTTTTTAGAGGCGGCCATTTGCTCTACATTTGCTCTACAGGTGTTAATCTTATGTATAGCCTCTGTGTTCAGTTTGGCTTGTAAAGAATTGTTTGCTATGGCAATTACTTTAGCCACTGTTAATGTATCTATTCCGTATGTAAACATGGGTATCTTCTTAATACTAACAAATTTATTACTATTTTTGATGCTTAACAAGACCAATACAAGCACAAATTAATAACTATGAGTTATCAATTAGAATATCGTCATTTGAAATACTTTCTTGCAGTAGCGGAGGAATTACATTTTAGAAAGGCCGCAGAAAAACTATTTATCTCGCAACCAGGTTTGAGCAGACAAATTAAGCAGTTGGAAGCGGGAATTGGCGTTACCCTGTTTGATCGTCACAATAGGAGTGTAGTACTAACGGAGGCTGGGAAATATTTACAAAGTGAAATTACCAAAAACCTCAACAGCTTGGGAGCGATCTTTGAGCACGCTAAATTGATTGATGCCGGTAAAGATGGAAATTTAACTTTCGGATACGTCGGATCCGCAATGCAGCGAATCATCCCGGAATTGTTGATAAAAATGAAAACGCAGTATCCGAATATATCTTTCGGATTGCATGAAATGGATAATAAGCGACAAATGGAAAGCCTACTAACTAACGATATTGATATTGGTTTTGTGCGAATGGAAAGAGTCCCGAGAAGTTTTCACGTTAAAACATTATTAATAGAACCTTTTTGCTTGGTACTTCCTAAGGTTCATCATATTAATTCAGAAAATTTCACGAGTTTACAAGCGTTTAAAGATGCTTCTTTCATATTGTTTGATCCAAAGTATAGTGTTTCTTATTATGAAAAAGTATTGCAAATTTTTGACGATGCTGGTTTCTCTCCAATAGTATCTCACAATACCATTCATGCAGACTCTATTTACAAACTGGTTGCCAGTGGATTAGGAGTATCTATAGTTCCTAAATCCTTAACCTCAAAATACCAAGAAGATGTGCAATTTATTCCACTTATAAATGTAGCGCAACGAACTGCTTTATCTGCAATTTGGAGTAAAGAAAATAGAAACCCTGTACTTCAAAATACCATTGCGCTATTACCCTCCGTGTTACTCGAATCTTAAAATAATGTACCATGCTCATGAAAAGCAGGTAGTTTAACCATGGTTTCGATATTTTTTCTGAGGTAACTTTTTAGAATACGGTGTATGTCTCTGGTATCTTTTTGCGGAGTTATTGCTGCTAAATAATCGGAGGCTGTTAATGCCTTAGTACTTTGCTTTATATAGCCAAAACCTCTATAAAATCCGTTTAACACAAGGCATATCCAAATTCATTTGCAGTTAATCCTGGTTGCTTTACGATAAAGTTATCGGTGGTAAATCGAACAGAATCAATTGCTTGTTTTACTCTTGCATTATACGCAGAAATTGTTTCCTTTTCTCTGCAAATACCCTTACATTTTTTAAGTTGGTAATGGAAACAGCTACTCACATTAGTTTGTAAGTGACAATATTTAGGACACAGCTCGAAGTTTTCGCACAGTTTCTCTACGAAATTTCTAACTTCTGAAATAGTATAAAACTTTGCCAAAGGGTTCGCTACCAATTTCACGTTATTCCACGCTAAGTGTGTAATTCCGTTTCTATCTTCGTAGCTAAACAGCGCAATACTTTCTTTGGTTCTTCTTTGCGCTCTGTTGTATTTTGGATAGTTTCTTTTAATTTCTGAAGATTCAAATAACAGAGCTAGTAACTCACTTCCGGTTTCTTTATAAGTGATATCAGCAGTTTCTAAACACATGCTAACCTCCCTTTTCTTTTTATCGTAAAAATGACTCAGTACGCGTTGTTTGATGTTATTCGCCTTTCCAACGTAGATAATTTCTTTTGCTTCATTTTTAAAATAATACACTCCAGTTTTTTCCGATAAATTATCAAAAACTTTCTTGGGTAGAAGTGGTGGTAAAGTCGCTTGCCTAGAACGGGCATTTAAAAAAGATGCAAATACCCCGGAAGCATTCTCTCGATCTAATTGCAGTAGTCTTTCGAATAAAATAACCGTAGCATCTGCATCTCCCTTGGCCCTGTGCCTGTCGTTCAACGGAATGCCTTCCGAAGCACATAAATTTCCCAAACTATACGATTTTTTATGGGGTAATAATTTTCTGGAAAGGCGAACTGTACACAACTTTTTTCTGCGAAAATTTAAACCAAGTGCTTTAAACTCTTTACTAATAATACCATAATCAAAATTTACATTATGCGCAACAAATACAGCATCTTCTGTGATTTCATACACGCGCTTTGCAACCTCATAAAACTTGGGCGCATCTACTAGCATCGTAGCAGTAATACCCGTTAAATTAGTAATAAATTGTGGGATGTTCGATTCGGGATTAATTAGTGTAGTGAATTCATCTATGATTTTCTCTCCATCGTAAAGTAAAATACTTATTTCGGTAATTTTAATACCTCCATTAGTTTCTATATCAACAATTGCGTATTTCATTTTTTCTTACATCATTTTTTCTAAGGCTTTCAATTCAACGCCTAATTGATTCAGCATTAAAGCAATACTACTAATTTTTAAATCTCTTTCGTCGTATTCTTGTGTATTGATACTACAGGTAAACTCCCATAATTCTAAAATTTCTGTAATTGGAACATGATAGGATTGGTAATTTTTATTGTCTGGAACCAACAACAATGCATTTCGTTCCTCTATTTTATCGTATACTCTTTTGTACGTCATTCCGTCGTTAGCCGTTACTACAATATAAGAAATACCACTTCTTACATCTCGTAAATTTTCTACGTACTTTGCTACGACATACGATCCGTCTTTCATCGGTAGCATCGAGTCTCCTTTAATAGGAAAAGCGCGGTGTTTTCCGGTTGGTAAAAATGGTAATTTTATTTTTTCTAATTGTTCAATATACTCCGGATCGTCATAGCCCAACAAATAGCCTGCAGATGATTTTACAGGAACAACCTCAATTAAATCGGTATTGTCTGGATCTACCGTAATAGGAAATAGAACCCGTTGGTTACCAATCTCTATAAAGGAAGTATCGGTAGCATAGCTTAAATCATTTTTAACCAACACATCGATAGGCAGGTTGAAATAAGTTGAAAATTGAATTAGCATATCAATAGGGGGGTCTGAACGCCCTTCTTCATAAGAGCCAATCTTAGAGCGTGTCATGGTTAATTCTTCCGCTAATTGCTCTTGTGTATGTCCTTTTAACTTTCGTAAGTGTCTTATGTTTTTGGCAATATAATTCATAATACTACAAATATAAGCAATGAATACTACATATTGTAGTTAATTTTGCATAAATGTTTTTAAATACCCATACTTATTACAGCTTACGATACGGAACTATTGCTCCGAAACGCTTGTTGGATCTTGCTAAGAAGCTTCAAATTAAAGCTTTAGCAATCACCGATATTAATACTACATCAGCGTGCATAGATAGTATTCGTTTGGCTTCGGCATATGATATAAAAACTGTAGTAGGCGTTGATTTTAGAAATGGCGTACAGCAAGAATTCGTCATGCTTGCGAAAAATAACCAAGGTTTCCAACATATTAATTCGTACCTGTCTTCGTTTCTAGAGCACCCTCGTTTTAAAATCTGAACGGGCTAAAGTATTGCCAAATACGTATGTAATTTATCCTTTTACAAAGGGGATAGGTTTTCCATTGGCGGAGCACGAATATATTGGTATTCGCAAAGAGGATTTGACCAAATTACCATTTTCACCATGGAAACATCACACGGATAAAATGGTAATTTTGCAAAGCATTTCTTTTGCTGATAAAAAGGGTTTCAATACACATCGCTTACTTCGTGCTATTGCTAATAATATGCTATTGAGTAAGCTTCCAGAATCCGAACAGGGAAGTATTACAGACTGTTTGGTAAATCCAAAGACCCTAAAAGAAGCTTTTGTTGCTTTTCCTGAAATTATTAAAAATACAGAACACTTGTTAAAAAAGTGTACTGTTGCATTTGATTTTTCGAAGAATAGTTCTAAAAATAAAAAGTTCTATACCGGCAATGCACAATTAGATTACCGACTGTTACGAAAATTAACCTATACAGGATTAGCATATCGCTATGCAAAGCAAACGAAAGAAATTCTGGATCGCATTGAAAAAGAATTAAAAATGATCCAAGAGAAAAGTTTTGTATCCTATTTTTTAATTAATTGGAAAATTTTGAAGTATGCAAGATCGAAGGGATATTTCTATGTAGGGCGGGGAAGTGGCGCTAATAGTATTGTTGCTTATTTACTGCGCATTACCGATGTAGACCCTATAGAACTTGATTTATATTTTGAGCGATTCATTAATATGTATAGACAAAATCCTCCTGACTTTGATATTGATTTTTCTTGGAAAGATCGCGATGATGTAACGCGATATATTTTTTCACATTTTAAACATACTGCGTTAATAACCGTATACAATACTTTTAAATACAGAGCAGCCATTCGTGAACTAGGAAAAGTATTTGGTTTACCAAAATCGGAAATAGACAAACTTCTTTGCAACAGTATAACTATGCAACCCTAGATAAGCTTTCCCAATTGGTAATTATTTACAGTCGGTATATCGAAGGATTCCCTAATTACTTAGGAGTACATGCAGGGGGTATTTTAATTTCTGAAGCGCCTATTCATTCCTATACCGCTACTTTTATCCCTCCTAAAGGATACGCCACAACCCAATTTGACATGGTAGTTGCTGAAGATGTCGGATTGTATAAATTTGATATTTTAAGCCAACGAGGATTAGGGAAAATTAAAGATGCCGTTGCAGTAATTAGATACAATCGTCCGGAGGTAACAACTCTAGATATTCATGACATACAGCGTTTCAAACAAGATGAGCGTATTAAACACTTATTAAAAAATGCCAAAGCAATTGGATGTTTCTATGTCGAGTCTCCTGCTATGCGTATGCTACTTAAAAAATTGCAAGTAGAAGCGTATTTAGATTTGGTAGCAGCAAGTTCGGTAATTAGACCTGGTGTTTCCAGTTCTGGGATGATGCGAGAATTCATATTGCGATTTCGTTATCCTGAAAAAAGAAAAGAAGCGCATCCGGTAATGTTACAAATTATGCCGGAAACCTATGGGGTAATGGTATACCAAGAAGATGTGATTAAGGTGGCGCATTATTTTGGAGGGTTAACTTTAGGAGAATCCGATATGCTACGTCGTGGTATGTCGGGAAAGTTTCGTTCGAGAGAGGAATTTTTAAAAGTAAAGGATAAATTCTATCAAAATTGTAAAGCCTCCGGAAAATCGATAGCCTTAACAGAAGAAGTATGGAAGCAAATTGAAAGTTTTGCAGGCTATGCATTCGCCAAAGGACATTCTGCTTCTTATGCGGTAGAGAGTTACCAAAGTTTATTTTTGAAAGCGTATTATCCACTAGAATATATGGTAGCTACCATCAATAATTTTGGCGGATTTTACCGAACAGAAATTTACGTACACGAAGCGAGAAGGCACGGTGGTATTATTAAGGCGCCTTGTATTAATAAAAGTTACAGAGAAACCGTTATTTACGGAACTAAAATTTACATCGGCTTTATGTTTTTACATGCTTTGGAAACCAATACCATTCAAAAGTTACTCCAAGAACGTAAATTACACGGGAAATTTGTCAGTTTAGATGACTTTATTACTAGAGTAGCAATTTCGATAGAACAACTTTCTATCCTTATTAAAATCAATGCTTTTGCTTTTACCAAACGGGATAAAAGAGTCTTGTTGTGGGAGGCACACATGAAAATCAGTAAAGTTTCGATAGCAATACCGAATACACCTAGTTTGTTTAGTACCCCTTCTGTAAGCTACAAAACACCTACCTTAAATACTTCTGTATTGGAAGATGCTTTTGATCAAATAGAATTATTAGGCTATCCGTTATGTAGTCCTTTTGATTTGTTAGTTACACAAAGATTTCATCCGTACACCGCTAAAAACATGCAGCAATATAAAGGTAAAGTAATTACTATAGAGGGATATTTGGTAACCATTAAAAAAACAAGAACTTCTAAAGGTGACCGGATGTTTTTTGCTACTTTTTTAGATCGTTCAGGAGATTTTTTAGATACCGTACATTTTCCAAAAATAGCCAAACGTTTTCCATTTCGAGGAAAAGGTATTTATGCTTTACACGGAAAAGTAGTAGAAGAATTTGATTGTATTACCCTAGAAATTATACGTATGGAGCGTTTAGCAATTATAGAAGATCCGCGCTACACAGCAAGTAGAAAAGCACAACGACACCGACCCAAAAAAGCAATATGAGCGAACGAGCAATAGTACATATGGATTTGGATACATTTTTTGTTTCTTGTGAACGATTAATGGATAGTAGACTAGTAGGAAAGCCTGTACTGATAGGCGGTACATCAGACAGGGGAGTGGTGGCATCTTGCAGTTATGAAGCCCGAACTTTTGGGGTACATTCTGCTATGCCAATGCGTATGGCGAAGCAATTGTGCCCAGAAGCAATAGTATTACGAGGAAACTCTGGAATTTACACTAAATATTCCGAGGCTGTTACCGAGGTAATTCAGGAAAGTGTTCCTTTGTATGAGAAAACCTCCATCGATGAATTTTATATTGATTTAACGGGAATGGATCGTTTTTTGGTTGCCATCAGTTGGCAACAGAACTGCGACAGCGCATTATAAAAGAAACCGGGCTGCCCATTTCTTTTGGATTGTCGGTGAACAAAACAGTGTCTAAAATAGCTACAGGAGAGGCAAAGCCCAATAATGAAATTCGAGTAATACAAGGCACCGAAAAGCCATTTTTATCGCCGTTATCGGTAAAAAAAATTCCGATGGTAGGAGAAGTAACCTACAGAGCATTATGCGATTTAGGCATTAAAAAAATACAAACAGTACAAGAAATGCCTATGGATATGATGGCTAGAGTGTTTGGCAAAAATGGTATTGCTATCTGGAAAAAAGCAAATGGAATCGACCAAAGCCCAGTGGTACAGTACCAAGAACGAAAATCGATGTCTTCAGAACGTACTTTCCACAAAGACACTACCAATGTACAAAAATTAGAGAGCATTATTGTAAGCATGACAGAGAAGTTAATTTACCAACTGCGAAAAAGTAATAAATTAACAGCCTGTATTACCTTTAAGATTCGATATTCTGATTTTCAAACCTATACCTTGCAAAAACGTATTCCTTATAGTTCTGCAGATCATAAAATAATACCTTTGGTAAAAGAATTGTACAAAAAACTCTACAAAAGAAGACTTTTAGTACGATTAGTCGGCGTCAAATTTAGTCATTTGGTAGCAGGAGGATATCAAATTGATTTGTTTGAAGACAATGCAAAAATTATCAATTTATACCAAGCAATGGATAAAATGCGAGATCGTTATGGAGATCGTGCTGTTATGCGCGCCGTGGGTATAAATACCACTAAAAAAAGGACCTATTAGAAAATATTACACCGTAGTAAAAATTCGATACATCAGTAAAACAGAAACTTTAAACATTGTAAAATTTAGCATCATCGATATAAAATAGCCCCTTATCAAAAAAAGCTAAAAGTATTTTCGATTATATCTTAACTTTCATACATGAAGGATTTAAAAATAGTATTAGTAGAAAACAATAAAATGCTCATAGAAGGGTATAATATGCTGTTAAATACAGTAGATATAGGCATTAAGAAAGTATTTCATGACGGGGTTTCCTTTTTACACTGGATAGAGAAAACCCGAGCCGATGATATTGTAGTGATAAACGACGATCTACTTGATTTTAATGGTATTGAAATACTAAACTATTTGCACAAAAAAAGGCTAAACCAAAAAGTAATCCTAGTTAGTGAACACAATACCGCTGCTTACATAAAGAAAGCGATCCAACTTGGATGCATGGGGTTTATACTGTTAAAGTGTATGACAGACATACAAGTAGCTATAGAAAATATTGCTTCCGGTAAAAGATATTTTTCAGATGAGATTATACGCGATTTAATTTTAAGTACGCGGGAAGAAAAACTCCCGGATACTATGGTACGAATATTGACAAAAGAAGATATTGATTTTATAAAACTCTTAGCGAAATATTCACCGCAAAACATGGACATGATAAAAAAGATTCGTATTTCAGATATTAATTTTGGGTATATCGATATCGAACATCGTACAGCATTACATGCCAACAATGCTTTGTTACAACTTTTAGCCATCTTAAATTAAAGTATAAATGAAAAAGCAGGGTCAGAGTATTAGAATACAATCGCAAGAGTTTTATTCTTTTAATATTCTATTTAACATAATATTAATTATAGTACATTTTATAATGTAAGGTTTTTATTTTTGAAAGGAATTGAATATCTATGATTAATCTACATAGAATTAGATTTTACGAGAATTGAATTTTGAACTTCAAGTTCTTTTAATTTACTTTTTTCATAATCAAACCATGCTAAAATAATTAAGAGTAGAATTCTGTATCGTAAAAAAATTTGATTTTGTTTGATTAAGGTGTTCTATAAATTCTACTGCAACAATTTCAACACTATTTAAAAAAGATTGGATTCTCTTTTTGAAATGTAACGTTGTTGAGTATCTAACTTTTTATAAAACAGTACATTTTCCTCCAGAATTGTATACCAATGTTCTTAGTTTTCAACACAATAACCATATAATTCTGTTAACAATTAAAGGCTCCATCTAATAAATTTTTATTATTGGACATTGAGAAAATGTCTGGTAGCCATTTTTAGTTAAATAAGATTTTAAGCAAGTAATATAATTGTCTAATTCCTCACAAGGATGTATTAAATATCAAGAAAATAAATAATTATAATATCTCTCCTTATTTTTTAAGATTATAGAATACTCGAAGCATGCTCCAAATCAAAAAGCGTTGCTATGCAACCCTTTTTTTATAATATGGCAGCTACAATACAGCTTATAAACCTCGGATGTAATTTGCTAATGGATCGTTAAATTGAAATCCGGTTGTAAAACGTTCTTTGTTTAAAATTTTGTATTCGGACAATGCCCATAAAACAAATTCTTTCAAAAATGGCACATCCGCTTCCAAAACGTCTGGTTGGTATTTCAGAATCAAAGCATGAAGTGGGTTTATGGTATTTAATTGTTCTCTAAAATAAACATCGTCCATATCATCTAGAAGTTCCAAAGCTTCCTTACTAGTAAACCACGCAGCAATGGCATCATAAGGGGTTGCTTCTCCTTCTTTTTTCAATTTTTTAATCTCTGGAAATAAGGTGTTAAATACTGTTTTTATGGCATTATTTAATAATAATTGCGCTACAACATCTGCTCCCTCCTGCTCTCCTTCATAGACCAATTCTATTTTTCCTGTAATCGCAGGGATGCATCCTAAAAATCGAGTAAGCGAACAGAGGTATTGCTTTCTTCATTTAATAGCGCCCTTCGTTCTGCTGTACTCAAAAGGTTTTCAAAAATAGCAATACTCATCCTGCACTTACGCCACTTTTAATGTCGATATACTCGCTTTTTCTAGCTTCAAAAACCAATTGCTCAATGATATCTCTGGCCAATTCTGGCACGTGTATTTTATCTTTTTGTTCTTGTAAAAATATGGCTTCTTGTGCGTGATTTTTTTTGCAATAGCTATAGATTTTGGGTAGTGGGTTAAAATCTGTGACCCAATTCGATCTTTCAAAGGTGTTACAATACTACCTCTATTTGTGTAATCTTCAGGGTTGGCGGTAAAAACAAACTGTATGTCTAATGGCAAACGCAATTTAAAACCTCTAATTTGTACATCTCCTTCTTGTAATATATTAAAGAGAGAAACCTGAATTCGGGCTTGTAAATCTGGAATTTCATTGATAACAAAAATACAGCGATTGGCTCTTGGAATCATTCCAAAGTGAATGACACGATCATCGGCATAATTCAATTTTAAATTCATTGCTTTAATAGGATCTACATCTCCGATTAAATCGGCAACAGTCACATCGGGAGTTGCCAGTTTTTCAAAAAAACGTTCTTCTCTATGTACCCATGCAATAGGGGTACTATCTTTTTGAGCACTAATTAATTCTCTTGCATATCTCGATATTGGAACTAATGGATCATCGTTGATTTCAGACCCTGCGACTATAGGAATGTATTCGTCTAACAAGGAAACCATTAATCGTGCTAACTTGGTTTTTGCTTGACCTCTTAAACCCAAAAGATTGATATTATGTTTTGATAAAATAGCGGTCTCTAATTCTGGAATTACAGAATCTTCATAGCCCCAAACGCCTTCAAATACAGTCTCTTGTTGTTGTAATTTTTTAATAAGATTTTTTCTTAATTCATCTTTTATAGACAGAGATTGATAGCCTGCTGCCTTTAGTTCTCCTAATGTATTTATTTCCTGATGATTCATATTGTAGTGTAAAATAAAATATCCTAGAAAGGACAATATATATTAATTGTGTTTTTAGTCGTATTAAAATCTTCGAATTCTTTTTTTTCTATTCTGCTCGTAATCTTCAAAAATCATTTCACCCAAGCCTTTTAGGCCCGTATAAAAGGCCTTTCCTTGATTTGCTTTTGTAAATTGCTGCACGAATTGCATTAAGTAAGGATCTTTCGCAATCATAAAAGTAGTAATTGGAATATGCAGCTTCTTAGCTTGCGCAGCCATGTTATAGCATTTTTCAACGATGTATTTATCCAAACCATTACTATTTTTATAGTAGGATCCGTCCGATAATCGCAAGCAACTTGGCTTACCATCGGTAATCATAAAAATTTGCTTGTTCGTATTGCGTTTTCTTCGCAACATATCTAAAGCAAGTTGTAGTCCAGCAACAGTATTCGTATGATAAGGCCCCACTTTTAAATACGGTAAATCTTTTACAGAAATCATCCAGGCGTCGTTACCAAAAACTAAAATATCCATGGTGTCTTTCGGGTAACGGGTTCGAATAAGCTCTGCTAATGCCATGGCTACCTTTTTCGCTGGTGTTATTCTATCTTCACCATACAAAATCATGCTATGACTAATGTCTATCATAGTACTGTACTCATTTGTGCTTTAAAATTAGTCTCTTCTACTACCAGATCTTTTTCGGTAATCGAAAAGTTACCAATACCGCTGTTGATTTGTGCGTTTTTTATACTTTCGGTCATGGAAATTCGATCTAAAGAATCTCCAAAATTAAAATTCCTGAAATCTCCAGTATGTTCGTCTCCCCTACCGATAGTTTTGGTTTTATGATTTCCATGCCCGCGCTTTTTTAATTTTCCAAAAATTTGATTTAACGCATTTTGCCGAATTGCTTGCTCTGTTTTAGACGTAATTTTCATCTTCCCTTCTCCACTACCTTTCCCATCTTTAAACTCCTCACGCAGGTATCCTTTATTTTTTAAATCTTCAAGAAAATCATCAAGAGTATACTCTGGTGTAGTTAAATTGTATTCTTTATCTAATTGTTCTAACCAGGAAAAAGCTTCATCGAAATCACCAGATGTATAGGTTAATAATTCCTTAAAAACATCAAAAAGTTTATCGAATGGAGGGCGTTTTTTTTCTTCGAATTTTTGAAACCGTAAACCTTTATTTAATTGTCTTATCATTTTATAAAAATACGGCTAAATGCATTTTTAAACTAGTTAATTAAAAGTTTACTTCAATTTTTAACATTTTTAAATAAAGTTTAAGAGCTATCGCATGCATTATCTATGAAAGCACAGAATTGGTTTTAGCAAGAGAAATATTTGGATAAATTATTGCAACAATATCAAAGGCTACTGCTTTAAAAACAAAGCGTATTCAGTAAAGATTTCAGGCTTATAGATAAATTTAAAAGTTTTAATAGTATAATCGAAAATCTAAAAGCTTACACATTTTGTAATGTTTTTGGTGCAATTTTTCGACTACGTTTAACATATTATCATCTTTTTGAAACAAGTGAAAAAAGACTTTATCTAGGTTAATGCTAGGGGTACCATTACTTCGATTACCATACCCAGAAATTCCTTTTGCACCGGTAATATCGAGAAAATATTGTGCTTCTTCTTGGTCTAAATCAAGAATTTTGGTGTTTGAAAAATGTAATATTTTATTATTCAACATTCCCTCGAAAATCTCGGCGATCTCTTGCAAACTGTAATAATAATCGTTTAAGCAAATACTATTTGCTTCTCCATCCATCACGAAATAGATAATTTCATAGTTTTTAAAGTGATGGTCCTCTAAAACTAATGTATTCAGACTAGCTTCTAAACTTTCAATGGAATCGCAAGTTTTATGAATACTAGCAATTCCATATTGCATAGTTAGCTCTTCCAACTTGTGTTGGGTTTGGGTGCGCTCGCTTTTCTCTATATCTAGAAGTCCTTCTAAACAGAATATAAAATAGTCTGTATGGATAAATTGTTCTTCCGGTAATTGAGATCTATTTTCTAACAAACTGTTTGGGTTGGATTAATTATTTATACAAAAATAAAACTTCTTTAGAATTTTTTAAAAGTCATAATTAGTATTTTCAAATTAAAAAATGCAAACAATTATTTAAACAAATTTTTTATGCGATTAAATAGCACTAAAAAAATCAACAATATTATAACAGATTGTATTCCTTAGATCGTAATTAAAATCTGACACAACAAACATACTTTAACTTATCATAGATAAATTAAAGTATGGTATAAGTGCTTTTGTTGTATTACAACTAATTCCTCAAGCTTTCCAATAGTTCTTTTGCAGTTGTCCCGAATTCACCATTGCCATCTATAGTGCATACTTGGTGTAACATTTTTTTGGCAAGTGGCCTGTTTCCGACCTTCAGATAAGCCTCCCCAAGTGATTGGTATGCCAAAGCAGAGTTAGGAAACATCTGTAAAACCATTGTATATATTTGTATTGCAGCTTGTATTTGTGGTGTCCTGTCACTTTGAAGTAATATATTTCCCAATCCACACAAACCCGTTTCAAAATCATAGAATGCGTATAAGGGATCTTGAAGCATCTTTGGAAGTTCCTCTGCTAATTTTTCATGTTGCCCTGATAAAAATAAACTTACGATATACTCTTGAGGCCTGGGTTTAAAATCCTTTTCCTTAAAAGATAAAGCCGCCTTAAGTACAGGGTCTTGATTACTTGCATACTCTTTAAAACTCATGGTTACAGGAATACTAGGTGCTGTCCACGGTGCATTTTCAAGAGCTGGTTTATCTTGCCACCATAGGTATGATAAGGAAAGTGTAATTCCTGTATTTGGTAGTACAACAGGACGATTATCTCCCCAAAAATTTACATTTTCGGCTGTAGGCTCTCCAACAAAAATAGCATTCGTATAATTGTCTATTTCATTTACTAAATTTTGACAAGCAGAATACGTACGCTTCCCAATAATAACAAATAATTTACCTACTTTATTTATTTTATCTGCTTTTACAATAGACTTAATTACATCTTTGTTTAAGTAATTATTACCCCCTCCATTCAAACGAAGGTCTATTATTAATTTATCTATATTTTTTGTTGCAATATCTCGAAATACTCTAGCATAAAAATCTTTAGTTCTTTCGCCTTCTTCATCTTTAATTCTGCTATGTCTTACATACATTGTATTATCTTTTTCGAGATAGGTCGCACTGTATATTTTATCTAAATTTTGAAGGTATAAAGGTGTAGCTCTTTGGTCTCTTGCATCTAGCCAATTATTACTTTGCGCAACAAAACCACGATGTGTAGGTACACGATTTCCTTTGGGCATAACAGCAAAAGATTGGTTGAAAATTTCTCCTTCTTTCTCAAGGGTAATGGTTATTTCATCCTGAAGCGAAGCAGTTATTTTTTGAGTATGAAGAATTTCTGGATATCGAATATTATTTATTCCATACGCTTTGAAGAACTGTTCGTTTTCCATTTCCACTGTTGGTTTGATAGCGTCTAAAACCTCTGCTATGGGTTTTCCCTCCACTGCTAAAACCCTGCCACCCAGAGCTTTTGCATAGTTTGTTTTGGTTCCCTGAATATATATTCCATCGTTAAATTCATACAGGTTAAATGGAAACTGAGCAAACTGAAACGATTGTTGATTATAACTTAAATTGGTATGTCCGTATTCAAATAAAGCTAGCAACTTTGAGATGCCAACAATAATTTCATGTTGTTGTAAGTTAGGAATCGCTTTATGAAGTTTTTCAACCTCTGTATTAAATAGTTCTTTGGTTGTTTTAACAAAAAGAAATGCATAATTGTCGTTGATAGTTTGTTGCATGTGCCGAAGATCCTCTTGCCATTCTAGGACTGTGTTTTTTTGCTGAGCAACTAGAAAATTTATTACAAATAGTACTACAATAAAGATTATTTTTTTCATGATATATTGGTTTAGTATACCACAAAAGTGAGATAATTAGTCTTTGTAAAAGAAAGCTTTCTCTTGAAGTGTTGTTTTCTATTGTTGAACCGTCGCAATAACAGCTACGCGTTTAACCAATTTTTAAAAGCACTAGTTTTTTGCCTGCTAACCACAAACTCTTGATCCCTTGGATTCGTAACTACTAGCTTCACGCGATGGTTGAAATAAGGTTCTACTTTTTGAATTGCAAATTTAGAAATAATTTGTCCTCTGTTAATTCTAAAAAAATTTGATGCATCTAAAGAATCAAAAAAGTGATCCATAGTTTCTTCAATAATGTACCTATTTGTAGCGGTTACTCCAAATGTAATACTAGATTCAGAATAGGCATAAAGAATTTCAGAAACCCTAATTTGAATAAATCCACTGCCTTCTTTAACTAAAATACCACTCCTTTTTTTTGGTGTTTGTATGCTGCTTAAAAGCTCTTTAATTAGCGATGGTTCTGGTGCATTAGTTACCATTTTAGATTTTGAAAACTTTTGTATTGCAAAATCTAAGTCTTTTTGTTGAATTGGCTTTAATAAATAATCGATACTATTTACTTTGAAGGCCTGAATGGCATACTGGTCAAAAGCTGTAGTGAAAATGATAGGAGCGGTTACCTCTATTTTTTCAAAAATTTCAAAACTTAGTCCATCTGCTAGCTGGATGTCCATAAAGACTAAATCCGGTACTGTATTTTGTTTAAACCATAGAACCGCATCTTCTACGGTATCTATAACATCCAATACAGTATGCGGCAAACTATTTTTAGTAAGAAGATTTTTTAGTTGTCGGGCTGCTCGAGGCTCGTCTTCGATGATGAGTATTTGCATCATAATTAAGTCATTGTTTTTAAAAGAGGTAATTCTACCGAAAAATAAGAATCTTTAGTGGAAATGGTAACTGGTTCTCTGGTGATTAAGGCATAGCGCTCTTTGATATTTTTTAGACCAATTTTAGTAGATGGTGTTTTAGTGGATTTCGCTTGAATTCGATTGCCAACAAAGAGAGTTTTATTACCAGTTTTTATAACTACTACAAGGGGTTTTGCTTTAGAAACCACGTTGTGCTTAATAGCATTTTCAACTAATAACTGCAAACTCATTGGTACTATTTGGTATTGAAGTATATCCTGTGAAATCTCCCATTGTATTATAAGATTTGTACCGAATCGTTCGAGTTGAATATGCACATAGGAACGAACAAATTGAATTTCCTTTTCTAAGGGTATTAAATTGGAACTTCCTGACTCTAAAATAAAACGGTATACATCGGATAATTTATCTACAAAAACTTTAGCCTCTTCTTTATCCTCTTGATCGATGATATCCCGAAGCGTGTTCAAACTATTAAATAAAAAATGTGGTCTTGCTTGGTTTCTGAGGGTATCCAACTGTGCTTGCACCATTACTCGTTTTAACTGTTCTTCTTCTCTAATAGACTTTTTTAACCTCGCATAAAAGTACATCGCTTCGTAAATAGCCATCATCATCACAACAATTAAAAAAACAGGTATGATAATCTTTAGTATAAAATTGTAGGAAGAGGTATATCCAAAAAGACGAAATACCCAGGCGAGGAAGTTTCCCATGACCATATCAATCACAGGAGTAACTACAACAATGCAAAGAAGCAAAAGAAAAATACGAATTACATCATCTTTAAAATCAGGATATTTTTTTCGCAGTTCTATCAATATCAATCGAGTACCTAACCAATAGCACATGGTATTACTAAAAGCCGCAAACCATCCAATAAAAACCAAAGTAATCGAAGCTCTTTTCTCTGGAGCATTAAAAAGATAGTTCGTTATGGTACTAAGTAAAATAATTCCTAGGACAGAAAACCAAAAATCATCAAAACCCAAATACTGCAATCTCTTTTTTTTATCAAAAATCGGCATAAAATTATATACTTAAAAAGGGTAAACCTTGTTTTGCTTGGTGAAAAATGTAACCAATAAAGGAAGCATAGAATATAGCAATACTGGAAATAAGTATTACTTGATTTTTATTAGAAACAAACGTTTTTTTATGCAACCAAAATGCTAATAACGGAATTATTTGAAGGCCATGCAAC
Source organism: Tenacibaculum sp. SG-28 (assembly GCF_002954385.1). Lineage (GTDB taxonomy): Bacteria > Bacteroidota > Bacteroidia > Flavobacteriales > Flavobacteriaceae > Polaribacter. Next base: position 776,187 of record NZ_MQVY01000001.1, on the reverse strand, counting down.
CCAAAAAAATGAGCAACGCGTAAATCTCCGGCAACAGTACTCCAATTAACTAATGGTAATCCTTCTCCATGACTAGCCATGCCAACCGTATGACTCATTTGACTAATCATTTGTCCGCCAATCCAACTTCCAACTATTAATATCACCCATCCAAACAAAATAGCTATTTGTATCGATCTTTCGGTTTTCATCTTTAATCGAATTGTATCTATTAAAAAAATAAGCATAATTACAACGTTAATTCCAATCAAAATTCCCATCGCAGCAAAAAGTAAACCGTTTATAGCAGTATTCATATTGTAATGAGATTGCACTCCCCTAGCCCCTTGAAATATGATAATCAATAATTCAACAAGTAGTGTCCATGCTACCAAGTGACCAAATAAAGCCTTCTTAATTTTTGAGTAGGGATATAAAGTCATAAAATATCCTAGCGTAATAATATAAATTGCACCAGATACACAAAACTTAAATGGTTTTAACCAAACATTTACGCCTAACAAAGTTCTTGAATCAATTAATAATGCCACAAAAGTTAGTGCTCCGAGAAGTAAGTGTGCCAATACTACATAATACAATACCGGACTTTCCGTTTTTACAGTGCTAAAAATTTGATAAATAAGTTTCATAATTTTTTGGTTTTAATAGTTTTAAAAATTGTAAAAAGTAAGAATCCAAAAGGACCAAACATAAACGTTCCTAATAAGCAGGGTATCATGACCAAAGAAGAAATTTGTATGTTTTTGTTTTGTTCGAGCATCCATATTCCAATAAGCAAATCGAATGCTAAATAGTGTAACCATCCGGCCAAAACAGCAGATTCTTTAGTAAATATTTTCATGACAGAGGAAAGTGTACCAAAATCCATCATTCCGGAGGAAAACAGTTCTTGTATTACATAAAGAGAATAAGCCACTGATAAACCAATAGGGACCACTCTCTTTTGCATAAGAAATTGCGTTACTTTCCAGTTCGGAGCTGTGATCATTAAAATCCACATTGGAAGTGTTATTACACTTGCCATAGAAAAAACTTGTGCTGCTGTCATACTATTTTAAATTGGTTACATAATTCTATTCAAATATGGAACAATATGGGGTAATACCCAACCACAAATATTTGAATTGTATAAAAGGCCACTTGAACTGTTCTAATACCGTCTGAATCGTTAGCATTCAGATTAACAAACACTTACAAAAAGAAGGTAGTAGTTGTTATTTATAAAAAATAATTTTGTTTAATCTTTTTAACAAATAGTTAAACATTTTGTATCTTTACCTAGAATTAAATTATTTAGAGATATGTTTGGATTATTTAAAAAAAAAACACAAACAGAAAAGCTTCAAGAACAGTACACTAAGTTGCTTAAAGAAGCACATGCCCTATCTACTTCTAATCGGAAGTTAAGTGATCAAAAAATATATGAAGCCAATGAAATTTTAAACCAAATAGAAGCTTTATCCGAAAAATAAAAAGTAGTATGTAACAGTTAAATTATGAGTATCACATCCTTATATACCGAATTATTTCCTACCTCTTACGCTGAAATATTTCAAAGAATACAAAATATAAAGCCGGTAGCTTATGCCAAGACAAGAAACTATATTTCGGGTGACGTTTCTTACTTGTCTCCATATGTTTCGAGAGGATTTATTTCGACCAATATTGTTTTAAGGGAGGTTTTACAAATGGGATATAAGCCATACCAGATTGAAAAGTTTATACAAGAGTTAGCTTGGAGAGATTATTGGCAACAAATTTGGATTGCGAAAGGAAGTGAGATTGACAAAGATATGCGAAATATGCAAACACCTGTAAAAACCACTAATTTGTCAAAGGCAATTGTAGAAGCTACCACCGGAGTAACAGCTATTGATAAAGCTATTGAAGAATTTTATAAAACTGGTTATCTTCACAATCACGTTCGAATGTATATTGCTGGTATTTCTTGTAACATAGCTCAAAATCATTGGTATATCCCCGCAAAATGGATGTACTATCATCTTTTAGATGCAGATTGGGCAAGCAATGCTCTCAGTTGGCAATGGGTTGCTGGAACAAATTCAAATAAGAAATATGTTGCAAATCAAGACAACATCAACAAATATTGCCATACACAACAAAAAAATACGTTTTTAGATGTTTCCTATGACGCCTTAACCACCATGGCAGTTCCTAGGAGACTTGAAGAAGATGCTATACTGGATTTTAAAACACCGCTACCAGAAAAACAAACACTTCGTATTGATAAAAATTTGCCAACCTTAATTTATAATTTTTACAATATAGATCCGATGTGGAAAAAAGACATTTCTGCGAATAGGATATTGCTATTGGAACCAAGTGTATTTGAAAAATATCCCGTATCGCAAAAGTCTATAGATTTTGCAATTACTCTAGCCACAGAAAACATAAATAACCTTCAGGTATTTACTGGAGAATTTTCAGAACTATTACAAAATAGTAATCCGTTACATATTTATTTTAAAGAACATCCTTTGAATAGGAATTACGAGGGAAATAAAGAGTCTAGAGACTGGATGTTTCCGGTAGAGGGATATCATCGTTCCTTCTTTGCCTTCTGGAAAAAATGTAAAAAACAAAGTAATCTTTGAATAAACAAGAAATTAATATTGTTTGGTTAAAACGAGATTTGCGAACAACGAATCACGAGCCGTTATTTGTTGCAGAAAATCTTGGAATACCATATGTAATACTTTATATTTTTGAACCCGATATAATTTCTTATCCCGACACAAGTACAAGGCATTTAAGGTTTGTATATCACTCTATAATTGCGATGAATAAAACTTTAAAACCTTTTCAAAGAAAAGTAGATGTTTCTTATTGTGAAGCAGTTACTGCCTTCCAATATCTCCAGAAACACTACCGTATCAAAACTATTTTAAGTTATCGTGAAAGTGGAACGCAGATAACCTATAATAGGGATCGAAAGGTAAAATCATTTTGTAAGCAACATACAATTCAATGGCAGGAATCCCAAAGAGATGGCGTTTTAAGAGGTATTACTAATCGAAAAAATTGGAACAAAAAGTGGCATATTAAAATGCATTCCCCGCTAATAAAAAATATATTTAGTAGTAGAAAAATACCTCCTATTAAGCTGCCCTTTCCTATACCAGAAGATAAACTCAAAATATGGAGAGATTATCCACCTCAATTTCAGCCAGCAGGGGAACAAAATGCATGGCGTTATTTAAAATCATTTACCCTCGATAGAGGTTTTAACTATCAAAAACACATATCTAAACCCTCTGAAAGTAGATTATCTTGTAGTAGATTATCACCATTTTTAGCATGGGGTAACATCAGTATCCAACAAGTTTATCAATACATTCGTTCTCATCCTGACGACATTGCACGCAAACGTTCTTTTTCTGCCATGATTACTCGTTTGCATTGGCACTGCCACTTTATTCAAAAATTTGAAGTGGAATGCAGCTATGAAACGATGTGTATTAATAAAGGATATGAATTGTTACCTCATGATAAAAATGAAAAGTATTTAGTAGCCTGGAAAACAGGAAATACCGGTGTTCCTTTAGTAGATGCATGTATGCGGGCTGTTGCACAAACGGGATGGATTAACTTTAGAATGCGAGCTATGGTAGTTTCCTTTTTAACTATGAATTTAGACCAAGATTGGCGAGAAGGTGTTTATCATTTGGCAAGACAATTCTTAGATTATGAACCAGGCATTCATTATCCACAATTTCAAATGCAAGCGGGAACAACAGGAATTAATACCGTAAGGCTTTACAATCCTGTGAAAAACTCACAAGAGCATGATCCGAAAGGAGAATTCATCAAAAAATGGGTTCCTGAATTACGAAATGTTCCAGAAATTTTTATTCATGAGCCATGGAAAATGACCGAGATGGAACAGGTTTTCTGCAATGTTCGTATCGGAGAAGACTACCCTCCTCCAATAGTAAACTTAAAAGAGAGTGCTAAAAGCGCTAGAGATAAAATATGGGGTCATAAAAAGCATCCAGCTGTGATTAAAGAAAGACATAGATTACTGGCTACTCACGTAAATAAAGTGCATAACGATATGCACTCTTGAAATAAAATGGAATAGTACAACTAATGAAAAAACAACACTTACCTCAAAAAACCTGCCCCGTTTGCCATCGCCCTTTTACATGGCGGAAAAAATGGGTCAAAAATTGGGAGGAAGTTAAATATTGCAGCGAACGTTGCAGAAGGAACAAATGAAAACAGTTAATTTAATATTTCCCCACCATTTATTTGAAAATTCACCTCTTTTTCAGGAAAACACAACGTTTTACCTCATAGAAGAGTATCTGTATTTCAAGCAATATAAATTTCACAAGCAAAAAATTGCTTTTCACAGAACATCGATGAAAAGATACGAAGCATTTTTACTAAAGAAGGGATTCGATGTTGTTTATATAAATGCTTTCGAAGAAATAGCAGATATTCGCACTTTACTTCCTTATTTAGTTAGTTCCGGAGTACAACAAATAAACTATATAGATCCGGTAGACAATTGGTTACAAAAAAGAATTGCGAAATCAGTACAAGCCACAGGATTGAGCACTACTGTTTTTGACAGTCCTTTATTTATAAATTCGAAAGCCACTTTAGGTGATTTTTTTCGAAAGGATAAAAAGAAATACCACCAAACCACTTTTTATGTAGAACAGCGGAAAAACCAAGGTATTCTATTAGATATTGAAGGGAAACCCGAAGGAGGAAAATGGACCTATGACACTGAAAATCGCAAAAAATATCCAATAAAAAAAACACCTCCAAGCATACAGTTTCCTGATACAAATTCTCATTACGAAGAAGCTAAAACCTATGTAAAAACCTATTTCGATTCAAATTTAGGTATTCTATCCGATCAACCACTTTACCCATCCTCTTTTGAAGAGACCAGAGAATGGTTACATCAATTTTTTGTAAATAGGTTTATGGAATTTGGTATTTATGAAGACGCCATAGTTCCAGAACACTCCATCTTAAACCACAGCGTACTTTCTCCAATGCTAAATATTGGTCTAATTAGCCCAAAAGAGGTAATACAATCCGCTCTTGCTTTCGCTAAAGAAATGGATATTCCATTAAATTCTACAGAGGGTTTTGTGCGACAAATAATGGGATGGAGAGAATTTATTCGAGGTATATACGAAAGTAGAGGAACTGAAGAAAGAACCAGAAATTTTTGGAAATTTAAACGAAAGATACCTACCTCATTCTATGATGGAACTACGGGTATTCCTCCCCTAGATACTACGATCAAGAAAGTGCTCCAAACAGGATATTGTAACCACATCGAACGTTTAATGATTCTAGGTAACTTTATGATGCTTTGCGAATTTGATCCGCAAGAGGTATACCAATGGTTTATGGAATTATTTGTAGACGCCTATGATTGGGTGATGGTTACAAATATTTATGGCATGAGCCAGTTTTCTGACGGAGGGTTAATGGCTACCAAACCCTATATAAGCGGAAGTAATTATCTAATGAAAATGAGTAACTATAAAAAAGGAGAATGGCAAGCGACTTGGGACGGGCTGTTTTGGCGATTTATGGACGTACATCGAAACTTCTTTTTGTCTAATCCAAGGCTGAGTATGCTTGTAAGAATGTACGATAAAATGTCTCCTGAAAAAAAAGAAATACATTTAATTCACGCAGATGAATATTTAAAGAAAATTGATGCACTACTTTCAAATTAAATATATTCAACAACAAATATCATTATATGTTTTATAGCTATTTATAAAATTATATTTTCGCGCTCATGTGGATGTATTTAGGACTATTAGCAGCACTTTTTCTGGGGTTGCATAATTTGTGTAAAAAACATGCGGTACGGGGCAATGAAGTCTACCCTGTATTGTTTGGTACAGTATTAAGTGGTTTTGTTTGGATTGTGATATTTTTTATGGGTACTAAACTATTTCCAGATTTCGCTTCCGATAATGGTTACAATTTCCAAACGCTGCGATGGCAACAGCACATTTATATATGCATAAAATCTTGCATCATGTCTAGTTCATGGGTACTAGCATACCAAGCCTTAAAACATTTACCAATAACGATTGTTACTCCTATTCGTTCAGCCGGTCCTTTTTTTACATTCATCGGTGCCTTAGTTATCTATAAAGAAAGTCCAAATGCTTTGCAATGGATTGGTTTTTTTCTCATTCTTTTTTCGGTTATGTTATACTCGAAAATAGGAAAAAAAGAAGGGATATATTTTAAAAATAACAAGTGGATATTTGCTATTATTGGTGCCACCTTTTTGGGAGCAAGTAGTGGTTTATACGATAAATTTCTAATCCAAAACCTACAATTAAATCCTCAAACTTTGCAATTTTGGTTTTGTATATACACCCTTGCTATACTTTTAGTAATACTAGGTATAACTTGGTTGCCCTTTAAGGAAAAAAGAAAGGCATTTACATTTCGGTGGTCTATTGTTGCAGTGGGAATATTATTACAAACAGCAGATTATTTTTATTTCAAAGCACTACAAGATCCAGAGGCGATGATTATGCTTTTATCAGCAATTAAACGCAGTCAAATCCTAATAGCAGTTGTAATTGGTGGTTTAGTATTTAAAGAAAAAAATAAACGTAAAAAATTAGTACCACTTTTCGGAATACTAATTGGTGTTTTCTTAATATTATACACTAATTAATTAGACCAATCTATTATGATGGTCAAATAATATTAGAAGAATACAATACTATATTTAAAAGCTAAAGCAACTTCTTTTAGACCAAAATATTGTAAATTTACGTATCTAAAAAACACTGTATTTTGAGTATACTTTCATACTTAATTTGGTTTTCGGCCATTTCGTTTATTTATTTTGGTTTTGGTTGTTTTTTCTCCAAATTTATAATTAGAGAATTTAAAAGATATAAATTACCTAAATTTAGAATACTTACTGGCGCTTTACAATTACTTGGTGCTATCGGTTTACTCATAGGTTATTATTGTAGTCCTCTGATACTTATCGCAGCATCTATTGGACTATCCCTACTAATGATAGCAGGGTTTGTGGTGCGATTAAAGATTAAAGATAATTTTTTACAATCTTCTCCATCATTTATGTACGCTGTAATTAATATAATAATTACCATAGAAACTTACGTGTTATATTTTTAAAAACTACTCCAAACCACAATGATATTCATTATTAGAAATAAGGCTGCTGGAAAAGATTTGTACAACGGATCTTTAATTTTTAAATGAACCAAGACAGATCCTAGTAATAATATAGCCAGCCCCAAGCTCCCGAGCAGGGTAAGATTTTCGAAATAAATAGAAAATAACAATATAAGAGCTAAGGTAATTTTTAAAAATCCGATTATATAACAAAAAGACTTTGAAAATCCGTAAGCTTTAAACTCATCTATAATATTTTTAGCATCACCACCTCTATATCTAGTAGCTTTTTGTGGTTGAACAAGCCAAACATTAAGTATACTAAATCCAATTATTAATTTTAAAATGATAATTACATATCCCATAAGTATTTGTTTTTAAAACATTAGCAATACTAATTTAATAAAAATATGTAAAAAAACTATCATAAAAATTTACATAAAACTATATAAATAAAATATTATTAAACAGCACTAACCATGAAATAAATACTTAAAACACTATATCACCAACGTTTTCATTAGATTTTTAAGTAAAAAATTATAGGAAAGTGAATTAATTCATAAAAAATGATCATTACAATTTTGAAAAGTTACATCCTAACGACCAGAAACATATATACTAGAACATAATATCTGGGATATAAAGATATATATGAAAATGCTTTAAACAAAAATGTTAAAAAATAAAGAGAGTTTTAGTTATGCATTAAACGACTTCTAACAATTCTACCACAGAAGGATACACACGGATATCGGAGTCGAATTGGGAAGTATCGACAGCAGCGGTTTTATTGCCAATACCGATGAATTTGTGTTGCGTTCCTTTTAACTTTTCATCGATTTCACTAAAGTAATCATTGATGATATCGTCGTACGGCTTAATTGTCATGGAACAAACAAATTTCATTGTGCAATCACTATCGATAAAATACGTCAAATTGTTTAAAGGTAAACTTTGCCCTAAGTAAATTGTATTGTACCCGCGAAGAACAAGCTCGTAATTCAAGTATAGTAATCCTATTTCATGGATTTCTCCGTCTGGAAGAAACAATACATACGTAGTATCGTTATTCGTGACTGAAGACTCTAATTTTTCTGTATTTAATTGTATTTTTTTATAATTAAATTGGAAATGAAATGCTCATGCGCTGGCATTAAAGTATCGGTTTGCCATAACAAACCAATGTATTCTAAAAAAGGAACAAAAACGTCCTTAAAAATCTCTCTAAAGGTTTTCTTATGAAGCAGTTTATTGTAGGTATTATTGAATAAAACTTTATCAAATTGAAACATCGAAATCTTGAAAGAGTTTATAGCCTCGTCACTAGTTGCCTGATTGAAAGATAATTCTCGGGCTATAAGATTAATCTGTTCAGTAGACATCTTAGATATCTTTGAAATTTTATAGTTGTGCTTATTAAGCAAAGCAACATTCAATAATTTAAGTAAACTCTCTGAAGGGTAATACCTTATGTTAGTATCTGTTCTTTTTGGTTGTAATAAATCGTACCTTTTTTCCCATATTCTTATCGTATGCGCTTTTACACCCGAAATGTTTTCGAGGTCTTTAATCGTAAATATGGTTTTAATATTGTTCAACGTTTTGCTTTATTTATTAAACAAAGATACTTCATTTTTTTATAATTATTTGATTTTTTTAATAATATTTTAACTAAAAGTTGTGTAAGGTTAAAGCTGTAATGGGCATTTAATACTTTATTTCAAAATAAATGTCATTACATGCAATTTGGATAATAGGGAATAGACAACTTTAATCAAGAAGGATGCCTAAATTTCAAAATTTAAAATCCGTTAAATTATGCATCTAATTACTTGTGGATAACAATTTTTTAATTTTTAAGAACACCTTCTGCTTCTCAAATACTGGTTTCTCTATTAAACCTGATGTTTCCATAATTTTCAGGTATTCTTCTTTCACATTGGAGACCTCTGAAATCTGTATTTTACACTCCATTAAATCTTCTTGAATGCGCATAGTAATTAATAGTTGCTCCTCATCCCCCGCATCTTCGTTTTTGCATTTCATGTTTTCAATAGTTTTTCACTAATAAAACACGACACCTGATACAAACCCTACTAAAACTTACCTTTAATGTGAGTTCGGAGATATTTTAATGCAGCTGACATACGCTTTTCAACTGCTTTGACAGATAAATTCAGTACATCTGCAATTTCTTTATACTTCAATTTATCAATCCTGTTGAGTAAAAACACCTCTCTTTGTTTTACCGGTAAGTTAGCTATAGCTGCTTGCAGTTTTTGCTCAAATTCCTTTTCCTCCAAAACGTATTCTGGAGTTTCATTAGAATACGAATGTTTTAATGCTGATGCATATCGCAACACTACCTTTTTGTGAGCAACGTGATTTAAGAAATTATTATTAGCGACTGTAAATAGATAAGATTTAGCTTTTTTCACTTCTACTTTTTCTAAATTATTCCATAACTTGATAAAGGAATCTTGTAAAATATCTTCTGCTAAATCTTTGTCACCAGTTTTGTAGTAAAGATAATTATACAACGAACCTGCAAGTTCGTCATATAAATTTTGGAAATTTTTATGGTGATTAGAAAGGGTTTTTAGGCTCATTTCGACAAACATAATATTTTTTACTTAAAAAAAAAGTATTCAAATTTTGGATATATTTTATTATATTTCCAAAAATAATTTAACTTAATTGTGTTTATTTTAACAAAATCTAATTATTAATTATCAAAATTTTAATTTTAATAATTGGATTGTGAGACGCTTGCAAATTGTAACTTTGCAAGATGCATACACCTATTAAAAATTCAAAAGTTGAATTTATTGCGTTAATGGCCTCACTTATGTCGTTAGCCGCACTTTCCATTGATGCTTTACTTCCGGCATTAAACCAAATTGGAACCTCTCTCAACATAAAAATTGCGAAAGATAACCAGCTCTTGATAACCATGATTTTTTTAGGTCTTGGACTAGGACAATTATTGGCTGGCCCGCTCTCTGACAGTATTGGAAGAAAAAAGGTTATTTATATTGGTTTTTCTCTTTTTGTAATTGCTAGTTTTATATGTATATCTGCCGATAAGCTTTCCGTTATGCTATTGGGAAGAATTCTTCAGGGAATTGGTTTAGCTGCTCCAAGAACCATAAGTATCGCCATGGTTCGCGATTCTTTTAGTGGAAATTATATGGCGAAGATAATGTCTTTCATTGTGGTATTTTTTATACTCGTTCCTGTAGTTGCTCCAACATTCGGGAAAATTATTTTAGATCATTTTGGATGGCAAGCAATATTTTATAGTCAACTTATTTTCGGTGCTTTCATAATTTTATGGTTGTGGAAAAGACAACCAGAAACTTTAAACTCAAATTATAAAAAAGAACTATCCTTTTCTATATTCACCTCCGGCTACAAAGAATTTATAAAACACAAACAATCTGTTCTCTTTACCTTTATTTCCGGTTTAATAACTGGTTCTTTTATGGTTTACATAAGTGTTGCTCAACAAATTTTTGAAGAGCAATATAATTTAAAAGAAGAATTTCCTTTTATTTTTGCTGGCTTGGCTATTTTTATCGGCTTTGCTACCTTTTTAAATGGTACATTGGTAATGAAATATGGAATGTTTAAATTGGTGTATTTTTTCACCTTTATTTTTATAGGAACTTCATTTGTTTACCTTTGTCTTTTTTTCGGGAAAGCAAATCCAGCAATAGAAACGCTACTCGCTTTTTTTGCGATGCAATTCTTCGCTATTGGTTTTCTTTTTGGAAATATCCGATCTTTAGCTATGGAGCCTATTGGACACATTGCAGGAGTTGGTTCTGCTATAAATGGTTTTGTCTCTACTGTAATGGCTGTACCAATCGCGATATGTATTGGAAGATTTGTTGAGCATACAACACTTCCAATCTTTATTGGTTTTTTAATTTGTGGTATTTTAGCAATGCTAATGTTGTTATATCTTAAAAAAAGACGACTAATTTAATTCATTATTTAAGCTAATTTATTTGAAAATAAAAGTATTATATCAAGACGCATATATCGTATGCGTTTCAAAACCAAACAATGTAGTTGTGCATCATGCCCATCATTCTAGAAATGTTGCTGACGAAAAATCATTACTACAACATTTAAACGCGATTTTTGATAAACAATTATATCCTATTCATCGCTTAGACAGAAAAACCTCTGGTGTCATAATACTAGCAAGGGAAACAAAATACGTTTCAAAATTTCAAGCTCTATTTACAGAGCAGAGCATACACAAAGTGTATTTCGGATTAGTACGAGGGCACTCCCCTTCAAAAACAATAATTGATAGTCCGGTTAAAGGCAGAGATGCTAAGGTCTATAAAGATGCTATTACCCAACTGGAAAGCCTAGAGCACATAACATTAAACATACCCGTAAAACCTTATGAGACCTCGAGGTATAGTTTGGTTAAATTAACCCCTAAAACAGGTAGATTACACCAATTACGAATACATTGTACTAAAATAAGCCACCCTTTAATTGGAGATCCAAAGTACGGAGATAAAAACCATAATGTGATGTTTGAAAAAGAGTTTCAATGCGAAAATCTTTTTTACATGCAGCAAAAATTGAATTTGAGCACCCATTTTTAGAGAAGCAAATTTCTATAGAGGCACAATTTCCCCAACATTGGAAAATTATGTTCGATAATTTTAATTGGATAACACCATAAAAAAAGGGATGTTAAAAACATCCCCATAATACTTTTTATATTTTTTAATCTAAATTTCTTTAAAAATTTGCATGCATTAATCTTTTCTTGTCGTTAATGCTCTCTTCGAGTGCTATCATGGTTTCTGTTCTGTTAACCCCATGTATATCATCTATTCTATAGATTATATCCTTAGCATCATTAGTACTTTGCGCTCTAACCTTACAAAAAATATTGTATTTACCTGCGGTTACATAGGCCACAGTAACATTAGGTATAAACCTAAGATTGTCTAAAACATGTTGTGTCATGGAGGTTTTTTCTAAGAAAATTCCAACATGGGCAATAAAAGAATAGCCCATTTTTTCATAGTTTAAACTTAGAGTAGATCCTTGAATAATTCCTTCATCTTCCATTTTTTTCACACGAACGTGAATGGTTCCTGCTGATACCAATAATTTTTTGGCAATATCCGTAAATGGTGTTCGTGCATTTTCAATTAGGATATCCAATATTTGATGATCAATTTCATCTAGTATAAATTTTTTCATTTTTATTTTTATTCAAATATTATCGCTAAAATATGATTTTTTTTCACTAATCAAATACTTTTATTGAAGAAAAATCAATAATTAACTATTTACATTGAATACTTTGTGACTCAAATAAAAAGATAAATCTTCCTTTTTCTCCCTTTTTAAAGCAAGTACAAATTTATTATTTTCAATCTTTTCTACATACTGATAAGCAATATCTTTTTTACTATTTTTCATCCTAAAAATAACATCATAGAAGTTCTTGATATTGTTAGGTATAGTAAAATAATCTTTATGGTCATCAAAATTATCTTCCGTTGCTACATGAAACAACCCTTGCAATAATGCGTAAAAATTAAACTCACGAACTTTTTCTCGTTCGTAATCGTCAGGGAAATGACCTGCCTCAATTAATATCGTGTTGTGCCCTAGTTTTTGAAAATTATCTCCTGTTGCCGTCGGATAAAATTCATCGGTATACCTGCCAACATGACCGGGAATAATTTGTTGTAGTAGTGAATTCATAGCAATGATAACATTCATGGTTTGCTTGCGACCTTGGGTAACTTTTCGGGTACTTTCTTCTGAAGGTGCCAGGAAAGATATAGAAGCAGGATTTTTAGTACCTTCTACCCCAAAGATGGTCCTTTGATCGTGTAAATTAAAACAAAATTCTGGATTTACTTGTTCTAAAATTTTTCGCAACAGTTTACTTTCTTTTGCCTCTAGAGCTACTGCATCTCTATTTAAATCGATACCGTTGGAATTTTCTCTAGTATAAGACAAAGCACCATCTGGATTGAGCATTGGAATAATATGTATTTGAATATTATTCATAATTTGCTTCACTGTGGGGAGCCCGGAATGTGCTTGAATAAAATTTATAAAATCAAAAACTGCTTTGGTTCCGGTACTTTCGTTGCCGTGCATTTGACTCCAAAGCAATACTTTTTTGTTCCAGTACCAAAACTTATTTTATAAATCGGAATTCCTTGCTCGGAGGTGCCAATAATATCCTTAGTAATACTTATAGGTAATTCTTCTAGAATAGATTCTATGTCCTTAAAGGTAACCCATCTCCCCTGAATTTTTTTCTCTTTTACTTTCGGATATATTCCGGTAAGAAATTCAATATCTAATATTTCCATAGATTAATTTATACGGCAAACCATTCTTCCACGAGTTCTTTTTCTATAGTTTTTGCAGAATTATGAACGTAATCATTTTTTTCCATATCGTAGTGGTAGTCTTTCGACCACTCTTCAATATTTTCTCCTAGAGCGATCAAAGAGTCACATATGTAGTTCACCTCCGCATCGGTGATGGTAGGATGAATGGATAAGCGCACCCAGCCTGGTTTTTCCGTACTACATCCTTCCGATATTTGATCTTTAATTTTGTGCGAAGTATACGAATCTACGTTTAAAAGAAAATGGCCATAAGTTCCTGCACATGAACATCCACCTCTAGTTTGAATTCCGAAATGATCATTTAACAATTTAACTACCAAATTGAAGTGGAATTTTTCGAAATAAAATGAAAAAATACTCAACCTCTCTTTATGATGTGGAGCTAATACTTTGACCCCTTTAACTTGTTCTAAGCAATTAAATATTAAAGGATTAACTTCGTTTTCACGTGCTTTCATGCGTTGGGTTCCCATTTGGTCTTTCAATTGCATCGATAAGGCAATTTTAATGGTTTGTAAAAAAGCTGGAGTTCCTCCATCTTCTCTCGTTTCAACATCGTCAATATAATCGTGTTCCCCCCAAGGATTGGTATAGGTTACAGTTCCCCCTCCTGGGTTATCAGGAACCGTATTTTTATACAACTTCTTGTTGAATAACAAAACACCGGAACTACCTGGACCACCTAAAAATTTATGCGGTGAGAAAAAAATGGCATCGAGAGACTCCTCTTTGTTTTCTGGATGCATATTAATATCTACATAAGGTGCAGAACATGCAAAATCTACAAAACACAAACCGTTGTATTTGTGAATTAAAGCAGCAATTTTGTGATAGTCTGTTTTTATACCTGTAACGTTAGATCCACCAATAATAGAAACAATCTTAATAGGGCGTTCTTTGTACTTCAATATCGATTTTTCAAAGTTTTCGAGGCAGATCAACCCTTCTTCATTTCCGGGAACTACTTCAACATCTGCAATTGTCTCATACCAAGAAGTTTGATTGGAATGATGTTCCATATGACTCACAAATACTATGGGTCGTTTTTCTTCTGGTATCTCTGTAAATTCCCTTAAATTTTCCGAGACCTTTAAGCCTAAAATTCGCTGAAATTTATTAACCACCCCAGTCATTCCTGAACCTTCTGTAATTAAAACATCGTCTTCACTTGCATTTACGTGTTTTTTGATGATTTTTCGAGCTTGATTATATGCTAGGGTCATTGCAGCCCCAGAGGTAGATGTTTCTGTATGTGTATTGGCAACAAAAGGACCAAAATCGTTCATTAATTTCTCCTCAATAGGACGGTACATTCGACCACTTGCTGTCCAATCGGTATACACTAATCTTTTTTCTCCAAAAGGAGTTCTAAAAGTTTGATCTATTCCTATGATATTCTTTCTAAACTTTTCAAATTCTCGTTCTAAACTCATAACTTAAATTTTAAATTTACCGCCTATCAAAATATTATTCTGTAAAAAATAAAAACTTTGCGATGCATTATCTATACTAGTGTTGGTAGTCTTTATACTTGGCATATAAATATAACCTCCTTTAACATCTGTTTGTATAAAAAAATGCTTTAAAAAAGTAATATTTAGTCCAATTCCAACAGAAGAGCCATATCCGGATAAGTGAAATCTATCACTTCTATCCTTCCCCAACAAAGTTGCATTTGTCTTTGGGTATAAAACTCCCAAACCTAAACCTTCCGTTAAATTTATTTGAAGGTTTTCCATGTCTATACCAAACCAACTACTAATGTCATCAAAACGATACAACTCGACATTAACATAGTTCAAACCATCTGTGTGCTCAAAGCGTAAAAAATCTTCTTCTAATTGTATCGGCGTATTTAAATAACTACCATCGTATGTCGTATTTCCAATGTTAATGGTACCGTTTATGGTAACTAGTTGGTCCGGTTTCATTACATATTTCATATGGTCTACACCCAAAGAAATTGTATAATTTTCTTTAAAAAAATATCCAATTCTAAAATTTGTTTGTGGAATTGTAATCCTTCCTGGATTGAAATAGTCATTAAAAGAAAACTTCGACTGTCTATCCGTCGCTACAACATTATTTAGTGTAAAATCATAATTATCTCCGGTGAAGTGAATATCAGAATCAGAATAACTAGCCCAATTCCATCCCCAATATACGAAAAACTTACCTTTATTTTTATGTTTTTCATGCTCCGAATTCTGTCCTATAGCTGCAATTCCTATTAATAGAAATAAACACAACAAAATAGTTTTTTTCAAATCGCTAGCTAATTATATTTTTAATTTCTTCCATAATTCTATTTGCTAAAGCATCTGCGCTTTCCTGAGTACTTGCCTCGGTATAAATTCTAATAATTGGTTCTGTATTAGATTTGCGGAGATGTACCCATTCCGAGTCAAAATCAATTTTCACACCATCTATTGTATTGACTTGTTCATTTGCATATGCAATTGCCATTTTTTCTAAAACAGAGTCTACATTAATTTTTGGTGTTAGTTGAATTTTATTTTTACTCATAAAATAACTAGGGTAACTATCTCTTAATGTTTTACACGATACTTTTTTATGGGCTAATAACGACAAAAATAAAGCAACCCCCACAAGAGAATCTCTTCCATAATGTGCGTCTGGATATATAATTCCTCCATTTCCTTCACCACCAATAAGTGTATTGGTTTCCTTCATTTTTTTTACCACATTAACTTCCCCAACTGCGCTTGCTGTATAAGTACCACCATGCTTTTCTGTAATATCTCTCAAGGCTCTTGAAGAAGATAAATTAGATACGGTATTTCCTCCA
Organism: Tenacibaculum sp. SG-28; assembly: GCF_002954385.1. GTDB lineage: Bacteria > Bacteroidota > Bacteroidia > Flavobacteriales > Flavobacteriaceae > Polaribacter. The sequence goes on along the minus strand of NZ_MQVY01000001.1, from coordinate 759,786 downwards.
CCTAACTTTTCAAGTACGTAATCAGCACAAGCTACAAGTGTGTATTCTTCCCCAAACATTGATCCATCTTCTGCTATTAAAGCCAAACGATCTACATCCGGGTCTACGACAATACCTAAATCTGCTTTTTTAGCTACAACCATTTCAGAAATGTCTGTCAAATGTTCTTTTAAAGGTTCAGGATTGTGCGGGAATTCTCCATTTGGTTCGCAATAAAGTTCCTCACATTTGACTCCTAATTCTTTTAGAAGCATAGGAATTGCAATACCTCCAGTGGAGTTTACTCCATCTACAACGACTTTAAATTTCGCTTTTTTGATGGCCTTTTTATCCACCAAATCAAGCTTTAACACTTCTTTTATGTGCTTCTTAATATATTTTTTCTTCTTTTTATAGGTTCCCAACTCATCTACTTCGGCGAAAGTTAATGCTCCTCCTTCCGCCAAAGCAAGTACCTCTGCACCATCTTCCCCATCGATGAATTCTCCTTTTTCGTTTAGTAGTTTGAGAGCATTCCACTGTTTTGGATTGTGGGACGCAGTTAAAATAATACCTCCGTCGGCCTTTTCTATAGGTACGGCAATTTCGACGGTTGGTGTTGTTGACAATCCTAAATCAATTACATCGATACCCAAGCCTATCAGTGTGTTTGAAACCAAACTACTTATCATCTTTCCCGATATCCTAGCATCTCTTCCTAATACAATGGTAACATTATTTTTTTTATTACTTTTTCTTTTGATAAATGTTCCAAAAGCCGCGGCAAATTTAACAGCATCTACAGGTGTCAAATTATCCCCTTCTGCTCCTCCAATTGTTCCGCGTATTCCTGAAATTGATTTAATTAATGTCATGTATTTATTTTTTCAACAAATATAATAGTATTTCATAAATTTATTCGGTAAAAATCACGGTTTCGTTGTAACAAAAGTTACACTACTATTTTTTTGTGTTACTTTTTTAAAGGAGAATTAAACAGTTATTCGTCAATTTTTAATTTAGACAAAAAACTTATGATTATTAGACGCTTATACCCTAAAAAGGTTTAATACATCAAACTAGAAAAATTTATATTTTTATAATTTTTATACAGAGTACGCTTGTGTCTTTGTTGAGCAAAAAATAAACTTAAAGATTTAGGATTTTAATATTTGTAATTAGATTCAAAAAAACAAAGTTAAGAAAGAACAAAATTAGCCGTAATATTCACAGATTATTAACACTACCAATTGCTTTTATTCTTATTTTCGCAGCATGCAAAAAAGACACTTCGTAACATTTTTCGTTTTATTATTATCTTTTTTTAGTGTGGCTCAAGAAACAGTCAAGGATAAAATTAAAGGACAAATTATAGATGGAAATTCAAAAAAACCTTTAAGTGCGGCGCATATTCTAAATCTTAATACGGTTATTGGGACCATTACAAATGAGGATGGACTTTTTGAATTATCTAGTAAAGCCAACGATACTATCTTAGTTTCTTTTGTTGGATACTCCTCTATTAAGCTTAAGGTAACCAACGATATTTTAAAAGGAAACGAAGTGGAAATATCATTAACTGAAAAACCTGAAGAAATTAAGGAGATTGTTATAAAATCAACAAAATTAATTGGTGTACTTGAAGTAGATTTAAAGCAGGTTCCAAAAGATAAATACACACGAATTCGCATTAATGGAATACAACAAACCTATGAAGTAGGACGTCCTAAAAAAATCAAATCGCCCATTGCAAGTATTCTAAATCCCGTGGACTTGGTTTACAATCTGTTTGGAAAAAAACCAAAGCAACTGAAAAAATTACAAAAACTAAAAAAAGAGGACGATTTGCGTAAAATGCTCGCTGGAAAATTTGATCGAGAAGTAATGATGGAATATCTAGAAATGGATAGAACAGAATTAAATAAATTACTTTCTGATTGTGATTATTCAGAGTACTTTATAAAAAAAGCAAGTGACTTACAGCTAATTGAAGCAGTACTCAATTGTTACGAAAATTACAAGGCCCTTAAAAAGGGAAAAATAGAAATAGACAGGCTTCCTAACGACTCTAAATAGATCGTTCTATTTATCTTCATTTTTTTGTATGCTACCTCGCTTAAATAATTTAACTTTACAAACTGTAAAACCACACAAATACAACTACATAATGATTCATTTCTTTGGAAACGTAAACAGTACAATTTTTGCTGTCCAAACAACAGAAGAATTAAACTCAGAAACTATTTCTAAACTTACTTGGTTATTTGGAAACCAACCAAAAATAAACGCGGCGTCACTTGACGCCTTTTTTGTTGGCCCAAGAGCAGCGATGATTTCACCATGGAGTACAAATGCCGTTGAAATCACTCAAAATATGGGAATACAAGGTATTATACGAATTGAGGAATTCAATAATGTAGCAGAAAACTACACAGAATTCGACCCGATGATATCGCAAAAATACCAAGGTTTAGATCAAGAAATATACACTGTAGAAATATCTCCGGAACCTATTTTGGAAATTGAGGATATCGCTGCGTATAATATACAAGAAGGGCTTGCCTTAAACGAGGAAGAAATTGAATATCTTAAAAAGGTTTCTGAAAAGATAGGAAGAAAGTTAACCGATTCTGAAGTTTTTGGTTTTTCTCAGGTTAATTCAGAGCACTGTCGTCATAAAATTTTTAATGGAACTTTCGTAATTGATGGTAAAGAACAACCGAGTTCATTGTTTAAATTGATTAAGGAAACCTCGAAGCAGAATCCAAATACCATCGTTTCTGCCTATAAAGATAATGTTGCATTCATTCAAGGACCAAAAGTTGAACAATTTGCCCCTAAGTCTGCAGAAAAACCTGATTTTTATGAAACTAAAGAATTTGAATCTGTAATTTCGTTAAAAGCAGAAACACATAATTTTCCTACAACTGTAGAGCCCTTTAATGGAGCAGCCACTGGGTCTGGTGGGGAGATTAGAGATCGTCTTGCAGGTGGTAAAGGTTCCATTCCATTAGCTGGAACCGCCGTTTACATGACCTCCTATTCTCGTTTGGAAGAAAATAGACCCTGGGAAAATGCAATGGCAGAAAGAGCATGGTTATACCAAACACCAATGGACATACTTATCAAAGCTTCCAATGGTGCTTCTGATTTCGGGAACAAGTTCGGGCAACCTTTAATTTGTGGTTCTGTACTTACCTTTGAGCACGAAGAAGATGCACGTAAACTTGGTTTTGATAAAGTTATCATGCAAGCCGGGGGTATCGGATATGGTAAAAAAGACCAAGCACTAAAAGATACGCCAAAAAAAGGAGATAAAATTGTTATTCTAGGTGGTGAAAATTACCGTATTGGAATGGGTGGTGCTGCTGTGTCTTCAGCAGACACCGGAGAATTTTCTTCAGGAATTGAATTAAACGCAGTACAACGCTCTAATCCAGAGATGCAAAAAAGAGCTGCAAATGCAGTACGTGGTATGGTTGAAAGCGAGGAAAACTATATTGTTTCCATCCACGATCATGGTGCTGGTGGTCATTTAAATTGTTTGTCCGAACTAGTAGAGGACACGGGAGGGCATATTGATTTAGATAAATTACCCGTTGGTGACCCTACGCTATCTAACAAGGAGATTATAGGCAACGAATCACAAGAAAGAATGGGGCTTGTTATTGCAAAAAATCACATAGAAAAACTGCATAAAATTGCCGAAAGGGAGCGCGCCCCAATCTACACTGTGGGCGATGTTACTGGAGATGATAGATTTACTTTTGAATCTAAAACGAATGGAAGTAAACCTATGGATTTAGCTTTAGAGGATATGTTTGGAAGTTCTCCAAAGACCATACTTAAAGATAACAGCATTGTTAGGAACTATTCGGAAATATCACACCAAAGAGAAAATTTTCACGGCTATTTAAAAGAAGTGCTGCAACTTGAAGCAGTAGCTTGCAAAGATTGGTTAACCAATAAAGTTGATCGATGTGTCGGTGGTAAAGTAGCAAAACAACAATGCGTTGGTCCGTTGCAAATCCCTTTAAATAACGTTGGGGTTATGGCATTAGATTTTAAAGGAAAAGAAGGAATAGCTACAAGTATTGGACACTCTCCTATTTCCGGGCTTATTAATCCTGAAGCAGGAAGTAAAAATTCAATAGCGGAAGCATTAACCAATATTATATGGGCACCACTTAAAGATGGTTTAGCATCTGTCTCTCTTTCTGCAAATTGGATGTGGCCATGTAAAAATGAAGGAGAAGACGCAAGATTATACAAAGCTGTTAAAGCGGTTTCAGAATTTTCTATTGCTCTAGGAATTAATGTTCCTACCGGAAAAGACTCTTTGTCGATGAAACAAAAATATCCGAATGAAGAAGTTATAGCACCTGGAACTGTTGTGATTTCAGCTGCTGGAAATTGTAATGATATTACGAAGGTAATAGAACCAGTTTTTCAGGTTGGAAAAGGCACTATATACTACATTAACTTCTCTGAAGATACTTTTAAATTAGGAGGTAGTTCTTTTGCGCAAATTAACAATAAAATTGGAAACGAAACTCCTACCATTAAAGATGCAAAGAAGTTTAAACATACTTTTAATCTAGTTCAAAAACTCATAAAAGAGGACAAAATAATAGCTGGTCATGACATTGCATCTGGTGGTTTTATTACCTCCCTTTTAGAGATGTGTTTTTCGGCCACCAATGTCGGTGCAAAGATTAATATTTCTGCTTTAGAGGAACCGGATACTGTAAAGGTGCTTTTTGCTGAAAATGCAGGTATTATTATCCAAGCACAAAAAGATATAGAATCTATTTTAAAAGACCACAATATTTCGTTCACAGAAATTGGTGAAGTAACTGCAACGGATGTTTTAGAAATTGTAAATAAAGAAGATCGAATAGAAATGTCTGTTTCAGAATACAGAGATATATGGTACAAAACTTCATTTCTTTTAGATCAAAAGCAAACTGCCAATAATTTGGCAGAAGAGCGCTATAATAATTACAAAAAACAACCACTTCAATTTACATTTCCTGAGAATTTTAGCGGTAAACTAAAAGATGTAGTTGCCAACGAAGGTTTGACTACTAGACCAAAAGCTGCTATTCTTCGGGAAAAAGGGTCGAACTCAGAACGTGAAATGGCAAATGCCATGTACCTCGCAGGTTTTGATGTTAAAGATGTACACATGACAGATTTAATATCTGGTCGAGAAACCCTAGAGGATATTCAATTTATTGGAGCCGTTGGAGGCTTTTCTAACTCCGATGTATTAGGTTCTGCAAAAGGCTGCTGGTGCATTTTTATACAACGAAAAAGCAAATAAAGCATTAAAGAATTTTTTCAAAAGAGAAGATACATTATCCGTTGGAATATGCAATGGTGCACAATTATGGATGGAATTGGATTTAATAAATCCTGAACACGACGTGCATGGTAAACTTGTACATAATAAATCTAAAAAACACGAAAGTTCGTTTACCTCTGTAAAAATTCAAGAAAACAATTCAGTAATGTTATCCTCTTTAGCAGGAACCGAACTAGGAGTATGGATATCCCATGGAGAAGGAAATTTCAACTTACCAAAAAAGCGTCAGCGTATAATATTGTAGCCACTTACAGTTATGAAGGATATCCGAATAACCCAAATGGTTCAGACTACAACACAGCAATGCTATGTGATGCCTCAGGAAGACACTTGGTAACCATGCCGCATATTGAAAGAAGTACTTTCCAATGGAACTGGGCCTACTACCCTGGCGACAGGAAAGATGAGGTTTCGCCTTGGCTAGAGGCTTTTGTAAATGCTAGAAAATGGATTGAAAAGTTAAATTAACATTAAAAAAAACATAAATGTAACTTTTGTTACAAAAAACAAGTCTAATTTACTTTACATTTGCTACTAATAATATTAGTCTTTTAGAAGGGTTAGATTAATAATATTATTTATTTAAAAAGGCACAATTTATTGTGCCTTTTTCCTTTTTAAACCCTGGTGTTTTATCCCCTCCATCTGTTTCTTGTAATGATTGCCTTTAGCTTTTCTTTGACATCTTTACCAACATCATACACCATCTGTTCGTTACTTGGAAATGGAACAGACCTGAAGCGTAGCATATCTAAATAAGAGCTTTCTAAAGCACGTTTGTCACCATTATAAGTACCATACGCATGTTCAAATAGATATTCGCTCTGTAATGGAAACTCGTGAATTAATTGCTTAGAGTTATTCGATAAATAACGAACTATCCCACTAACTTGCACAGACTTACTTTGGATATGTTCATAAAACTCACATTTAACATTTATATACCTATCTACTGTTATATCCTTACCCAAACTATCTCTTACACGATTTCCGTTGGCGTCTACAACATAGTCAAAACCATCTAAGATTTCTTTTTCTCTAATAATTTCTCTATCCTTAATTCGTTCCGGTGAGATGCGAATATCCCTAAAAACAAGCTCTAAATTAAAGTCATAGTGTATACTTGGTTGCTTTCTACTATGGTATATTGTCCAAAAGTCATTCATTCCATAGGTGTCAAAATTTAAAAGATCTTTCTCTAGTCTTTTTGGAATGACCTGACGTGTTTTATTTTTTAAAGCTACAAACACAAAATCAGTACCTCTTTTGTGCGCTTCTTGTAGCATTGCACGAACGTCTTTGTAATTAGGATTAATTCTCTCTAAATACTCAAGATCCTGGTATACCTGTCTATAATCCAGTTTATTTTGTGAATTAAAAACATTTTTAGATCTATTGTAAAGATAATCAGACAGTTCAGTTTTTGAATTTGCTAATAAACTTGCATAGTTTACAAAATCAAATTTAGCCTCTTTTCCAGACGAAAGATACAAAGGTAAGATTGGTTGAATTCTATCTTGCCTCTCTTTTAAAGAGAGATATAAATTATAAATAGATTCATAGTTTTCAGGATTCTTCTCGCTTTTTAAATACTCTATTTTACTGAGATCTTTTTGAGAAGATTTTTCAAATGCTTGTTGCAGCATAATAACATAAGGTTCATTTTTTTCTTTCGTCTTATTCGCTGCTAGTTTTTTTAGACAGTAATTTATAGCGTCATTATAATTTCCTTGATTAATTTCTTTCTGTGTTGATTTTACCCCACTACAGGAAATAAAAACCAAAAAAGCAAAAAAATAGAGTAATGTGTGTTTCATAATTTAGTTTAGTTTCGAAAATTATAGAACAATTTACAATAAGAATGCCAAAAACACTAAATTTCATTTTTTTTTAAATTTTATAGGCTACGTGTTTAGTTATCAAGTATCACCAAAAATATGCAAAAAAAATAAAACGCTAAAAGGAACCCTTTATTAGGTATAAAGAGAAAATTTATGACAGAACCTCACATTTTTTTTAGATAAAGTGAAAACCTTGAACTACAACTTATAATAATCTTCCATAAACGTTAATTTACAATTGTAAACACTTTAACAATGCCATAAAAAATAATAAAACCAATCGATAATAACACTATAAACAATGGTTTTTTGAAAATTTAAGTATTTTGTTTATAATAAATAAATATATGCATTTATATTCTGAATATTTGACAAAGGTTGATATTACTATCTATTTTAGTTAGTTACAAATGTAATACTCAGAATTTTTAATTGATGTAAGCGTCATTAATTACATTTGTAAACACTTCCTAAAAACTTAAAATCAACGAGATATATAAAGATTACTTATAGCGATACTATAAATAACTGCTTTTTAGTAATTTAAATAATGTAACTTAAAGTATATATTTAAATATTTATAACGTTTTATGACCATATATTTATTCTTGGATATTAGAGACAAGTGTGTTACATTTGTAATATTAAAATATTTGGTAAATAATTTACAATTGTGAATACAGAAGCTATTATTAAACGAATACAAGTAATTGTAGCGCATTACGGATTAAGCACATCTAGTTTTGCTGACAGTATCCAAGTTCAACGATCAAGCATGTCACATTTACTTTCTGGAAGAAATAAACCGAGTTTAGACTTTGTGACTAAGGTTATACACACCTATCCAGAAGTTGATTTATATTGGTTATTGAAAGGAGAAGGCTCCTTCCCTAGAAATAAAAATACAACAGAACCCCAGGAACCACTGTCCAAAACTCAAAAATCACAAACAAGTATAAAAAGTGCAAAACCACCAACACTTTTTGAAAACGTAGAGGATGAACCTAAAATTAAAGCAAGCATTAAGACATCCAAGGAAAATTCCAATAAAGTATTATGTAAAGTGATACTTTTATACAATGATGGTTCTTTTCAAGAATATAGGCCCTAGTTACAGAAATTAGCCAAAAGGAATAATTTTACGAAAATTGGATATTCGCCCATATCTATATTTTAAAATCAAATACGCAATTCTCAGAGCCTACATTTTTTTATTCTATTGAGGAAATGAAACCAAGTAAAAACGTCAACTAAAAATTTATATTTTATTTTTGCAATTGCTATTAGGTACTCCCAATTATGGACATTAAGTTATTGAAACCTGAAATACAAAATTATATTACAGATAATTTAAAAATAGATATAAATGCAGTAATTTTAAAAGGATCTCCTTTTCCTGAAGTATCTGTTCAAGAATTAGCTACGCAAATTGAATCTAAAAAAAAGCTTCCAGTAAATTGCCTACTTGGTTTTCAACAAGAAATATTTTATATCCTCCAAAACTGAACATTGAACAAACTTCATCTGAAGCAACCGCCTTTTTTAAATCTAATTTAATACACGTAGATTCTTTAATTGATATTACAGGAGGATTTGGAGTAGATTGTTTCTATTTTTCAAAAGGAATCCATAAAGTAATTCATTGTGAAATAAATGAAAAATTATCTAAAATTGTTTCCCATAATTATAAACAATTAGGAATTACCAATATACAAACCGTAGCACTAGATGGAATATCCTTTTTACAAAATAACAATTCCTATTTCGATTGTATTTATATTGATCCCTCGAGAAGAAATGATACCAAAGGAAAAGTTTTCTTAATACAAGATTGCCAGCCTAATATTCCTGCTAATATTGATTTTCTATTTACAAAATCTAAAACCATATTTATTAAATATTCACCAATGCTAGATATTTCTTTAGCTTTAGAAGAATTAAAATTTGTTAAAGAAATTCATGTTGTGGCTTTAAAAAATGAAGTTAAAGAACTACTTTTTATTGTAGAAAAGGGCTTTACAGAAACTATAAAAATGTTTGCTCATAATATGCAAAATAATTCGAAAGTTACTACCTTCTCATTTGAATACCCTGCATTGAAAAAAGAAATTAAGTATAGTTTTCCTGCAGAATTTTTATACGAACCAAATGCAGCAATTTTAAAATCTGGAGGTTTCAACGAAGTTGCATTTCAATACAACATTGCCAAACTTCACCCACACTCCCACTTGTACACCTCTCCTACTTTCTTATCCGAATTTCCAGGAAGAAAATTCAAAATTCAAAAAATATTCAAATACCATAAAAAAAACATAAGAAAAGAGATATCGGAAAAGCAAGCAAATATTTCTGTGAGAAACTTCCCAAAAAGTGTCGCTCAAATAAGAAAGGAAACGAAACTAAAGGATGGTGGCTCACTCTACTTATTTTTTACTAAAAATATGAATAATGAACTTATAGTAATACATACACACAAAGTGCTATAATATTCACATAAGAAATACGTTATCCTTATAAAGTATCAATGAACGCGTTATTTTAGGGGATTTTTAATGCGTTTACACAGCCTTGTTCAACAAGGCTTTTTTTATGGTTGTTTTGGAGAAAAAAAATCTAAAGTAGTATTCGATTCAATTTCTACAGGTGTTTTGTTTTTTTGAAAAAGTCTAGCGGACAAACTTCCCCTTAATTTTATAACGTTTCCTTTTACTTCTAGCCAACTTCCTTCTCGTAAACCCAGAACATCCGTATTATTAAACACGTGAAACTCTTTGATGCGCGTTTCTCTTGTCTCTCCCATATGCGTTGAGTTTGGATCAGGATCTAAATAATGTGCATTAATATTGAAAGGAATAATACCCAAAGTATCGAAACTAGGCGGGTAAACAATTGGCATGTCATTGGTGTTTTTCATCGTCATACCACATATATTACTTCCAGCACTTGTTCCGAGATAAGGAATTCCTTTTTCTACTGCATTTTTTAAACAACTTACCAAATCATGTTTGTATAATTGATTAACCAATTCAAAAGTGTTTCCTCCTCCAGTAAAAATACCTTTGGCATTAGTAATTGCCTCCTTTGGATTTTCATATTCATGCAACCCCTTTACTTCGATGTTAATTTTTTGGAATGCCGTTCTTGCAATACTAGTGTAGGTATCGTAATCTATCCCACCAGGGCGGGCATAAGGAATAAATAGGATTGTAGTAACTTCAGAAAAATGTATACTTAATTCCGATAAAATATAGTCTAAGTAACTGCTTCCGTGTACCGTGGAAGTACTTGCTATTAGAAGTCTTTTCATAAATAATAGTTTTTTATAACTTTAAAGTTACATATTTATGAACTAAAGAAACTTAAATACTACTAAATAATCTTAAAAAAATAAAAACTGCAGTAATAGAATAGTATCGTTTTACTGCTTGGGGATTAAAGTCTTATTTTTAGATTCCGAAACAGTACTCTTACCATCGTTTTTGTCCTCGCAATTTACAACAGTTTCGAAACATTTATTGTTTTCCCTTTTTTTTCGGTAACGTAATTTATTTCCACTTAATAATAAATTACTTACTGTGCCTGTAGAATTTGTTTTTTTACTTATTTTTCGCTTTTTCTTTTTTTGGTACTTGCATTTTTAATTTCCAATAAATCCATGGATAAAGCATTATTATCTAATACTTGCTCTTCGGAGGATTTATATTCGATTTTATTGGCAAGATCTACTTTTTGTGCAAAAAGATAAATGTTAGTACTAAGTATAAGTATAAAATTCAGAAAAACGATAGATGGATTAATTTTTTTCATTTTAAGGGGATTTAAATAAAAATAATTATGTTGTTAATAAAGATAATTAGATTTTCTTAGTTTGACAAACAATAGTATATAAATTCAATTATATGTCGTTGAAATACCATTTTATATCGTTGAAATGTAGAAAAAAATTTAAATATCGTTTTCTTTAACATTAAATTGTAACTTCCTTACAATAATTTTAAGACTACTTGTGTGTTAATTTGTTTTTTCACTTGTTACATGAAAACACTTCTAATTTTCACATTACTGCTCTTCACTCAAAAATTTTTTGCTTTTGAGCAACCATATACTATTCACGGTACAATAAATGACAAGATAGGTGCTCTTGCAAACGTACACATTATAAATCTTGATACTCAAGAAGGAACATTTACAGATGCGTTAGGGAATTTCTCTATTGTTGTAAAAAAAGGAGATAAATTGAAATTCAGTCGATACAGCACTACACCAAGATCGTGACTATATCTGAAAAAGATATAGAAAAAAGAACTATTAATATATTTATTGTAAGAAAAACGTATTTGTTGGATGAGGTAGAAATAGCACAACATAATTTAACAGGAAACCTGCATATCGATGCAAAACAAATACCAAAAGATACGATTTCAGAACTTGTAGCGAATCTTGTTTCTGAAATTAGGAGTATGGACTATAATGCTATACTAGATATGCCTATTGGTGAGGATGAAATACACCTTCAAAAAGGAGTCGCACCTGCCATACCAAATTCTTTTAGTGGTTTAGGGATGTCAATACCATTAGGCAATAAAAATGATGAGCGAATAAAAAAGATTAAAAAAGAATTAGAATTGGCAAAAACATTTCCTGACAAATTGCGAATTACCATAGGAGAAAATTTCTTTTTTAACATCTTAAAAATACCAAAAGACAAGTACTATAATTTCATAGAGTATTGTAAATTTGTGGGTATTGAAGAATTGTTCTATGAAAATAAGCATTTAGAACTTATTCGATTATTAAAAGAGGAAAGTATTTTGTATCTTAAAGGTCTTAAAACTAATAAATGAAAAAACTCATTACCATAATTTTTATTGTAACTACGTGTACCGGATTTACGCAAAATAAGAGAACTACAATGACCGGTAAAATTTCTGACAAGTTTGGAATTCTTCCTAATGTTCATGTTATTAATAAAAACACAAAGCTAGCGACTTTCTCCAATAGTAATGGTCTATTTGCCATAAATGCGGCAATAAATGATAGTATTCAGTTTACCTCAGTAGGATACGATACTAAAGTAATTACAGTTGTAAAAGCATATTTAAATGCAGACTTAATAACACCTTTTTACTTAGAGAAAATAAATTATGCGCTAGATGAAGTAACGATTCCGAAAAATAATTTAAAAGGAAGTTTAAACTCCGATATCAGTAAAACTCCTGTAGATAAAAAGAGAGAAGCCTTAGCTAAAACAATGGATTTTTCCGATGTTAACATGAAAGTAATTCAAGATGATGACCATATTGATACAAAAGTGAGGCCTCCTGTTGTTATTTCTGATCCAACACAACGTTTTGTCGGTGTTGGTTCTAGTGCAACTATTCCTATGGGAGGTTCTAAACGCCTATGGGAATTACGAAAAGAACTTGCTATTCGAAAAGGAATACCAGAAAAATTAATGTCGGAATATGGAGAAAAGTTTTTCTTTGAAGAACTCCAGATACCACCAGAACGCTATTTCCATTTTCTCGAGTATTGCAATCCATTGGGTATAGAAAAAATGTATGCCAATGGCAATTCTTTAGAAGTCATTAAAATTCTACGCAAAGAACACGTTCCTTATCTAAAGTTAATTTCCAAAGATAAATAATAGAGTTCAATGAAATATACTAGCCTTTTTTTTGCTATTCTTTTGTCTGTATCTTTTAAAAGTGATCACAAATACTACATCGCATTAACGGAAATCGAATACGTAGAAAAAAAGAAAAATGTTCAAATGATTATGAATGTTTTTCTTGACGATTTTGAAACTTCATTAAATGAAGAATACAATATTGATTTACAGTTAACTACAGCTAACGAGTTAACAAACGCTGACCATTATTTTGTTAAATATTTAGAGAAAAATTTTAAAATTTGGATTAATGAAACCACTGTTAATTATACCTTCATCGGAAAAGAATACGAAGGTGATATTGTGTACTTTTATTTAGAAATTGAAAATGTAGAAACGGTAAATTCTTTGACTGTAAAAAACACTATGCTTATCAAACAATTTCCGGAGCAACAAAATCTTATAAAAGCAGTTGTTAATGCGAAAAGAAAAAGCTTATTTCTCGATCGATCAACTGATAAAGGACTGTTAAAATTTTAACAAAAATAAAGACTGCAACCTACATATTCCTTACTTTTATTCTCAAATAAATTAAACTCCAACAATGAAAAAAAATATACTATTTATTTTTTCTGCACTATTTGTTGTTTTCTCGCTTAGCTCTCAAAATAAAAGAGAAACACAAACAGGACATACGAATCAAAATAAATTTAAACAACTTAAAGACGAATTAGCAACTCCAAATAGTCAGCGCACCGCATCGGGAGCGCCCGGTAAAAACTATACACAGCAAAAGGTAGACTACACCATGGATATCGTTTTGGATGATGATAACCAAAGAATTTACGGAGAAGAAACCATTGTCTATCACAACAACTCAGAGGATACTTTAACGTATCTGTGGGTGCAATTAGATCAAAACGTGCGAGCCGCCGATTCTAAAACTCCAGATATTCAACCGAATAGCATTCCGGAGAGTATTAGTAAAAATAGATTTAATCGAAATTTCCCTGAAAAACCATTTGATGGTGGATTTAAAATTACGAACGTAACCAATACTAATGGTAGTAATTTGTCACATACTATAAACCAAACAATGATGCGAATTAACCTTCCAAAACCATTGGGGTCTGGAGAAAAGTTTTCTTTTAAAATATCTTGGTGGTACAATATAAACAACCATAGAACGCAGGGAGGTAGATCTGGATTTGAACATTTCCCTGAAGATGGAAATAACAATTACGTAATTGCGCAATTTTATCCAAGGCTCTGTGTATACGACAATGTGGAAGGTTGGCAAAATGATCAATTTTGGGGAAGAAGTGAATTTGCCCTAGAATTCGGAGATTTTAATGTAAATATTACCACCCCTGCCGATCATATGTTAGGAGCAACAGGTGTTTTAATAAACGAAAAAGAAGTCTTGACCAAAAAACAACAAGAAAAATTGGCACTAGCCAAAAGAACTTTCGATAAACCAATAGAGATTGTATCCCAAAAAGAAGCGGAGGAAATAGAGAAAGGTAAATCTAAAAAAACAAAAACTTGGAAATTTGTTGCTAAAAATGTTCGTGATTATGCCTTTGCTTCTTCACGAAAATTTATCTGGGATGGTATGGCAGTGGATATTAATGGAAGAACTGTTATGGCATATTCGTATTATTCGAAAGAAGCAAATCCACTATACGGAGACCATTCCACACGAGCCGTTGCACAAACACTTAAAACCTATTCGAGATATACCTTTGATTACCCATATCACAAAGCCATTTCTGTAGATGGTCAAATGGGAATGGAATATCCGCAAATTTGTTTTAATCCTGGTCGACCAAACCCCGATGGTACCTACTCCGATAGGGTAAAGTACCGAATGATAAAAGTAACGATTCACGAGGTTGGACATAACTTTTTTCCAATGATTGTAAATTCAGACGAACGCCAGTGGACATGGATGGATGAAGGATTGAATTCTTATATGGAGATGCTAGCGGAATTAGATTACGACCCAAACTTTCCTATTACGCGTGGATACCCAAAAAATATAGTTAAGTATATGGGAGGAGATCAGTCAAGAATAGCTCCTATAATGACAAAAGGTGACAATGTGTATCAATTCGGTTATAATGCTTATGGTAAACCAGCAACTGCTTTATGGATCTTAAGAGAAACCATTATGGGGAGAGAATTATTTGATCATGCTTTTAAAACCTATGCAAAGCGTTGGAAATTCAAACACCCTACCCCTGCTGATTTTTTTAGATCTATGGAGGATGCTTCTGCTATGGATTTAGACTGGTTCTGGAGAGGTTGGTTTTACACTACAGATGTTACGGATATTGGTGTTAAAGAAGTTAAAAAGTTTTACACGGAAGAAGGTAGAAATAATTCTATTAATTTTGTAGAGGATACCACAGAAGGATTGGGCTTTGGAAAGAATAAAAATCCAAAATCTAAGTTTCATTACGAGATTACCTATGACAAACCAGGTGGCTTGGTAATGCCTATTATCGTAGAGTTTACTTATACCGATGGTACGAAAGAAAGAAAAACTTATCCTGCTCAAATATGGCGATTTAACGATAAGCAAGTAACCAAAGTATTTTCCTCTGATAAAGAAATTACTAGCATCACGATAGATCCTGATTTAGAAACTGCAGATGTAGATACCTCGAATAATAGTTGGCCTAAGAAAAATGACAATAAATTCGAAAAATTCAAGAATAAAATCAAAGGATAACCATTTATTTCATATAAAAGTAAAGCGGTACTAATGAAGGGTATCGCTTTTTTGTGATAATAGATAAAAGTTTGTTAAAATTTTAACATAAGAATACGAGGCCTAATATTTATTTATTAATTTAGACAGCTAAAACTTAAACAACTTTAATCAGGAAAATGAGAAAATTTGCATCCTTTTTTTTAATAGCCTTTTTGATGGCTTCCTCGGTTATCGCTCAAGATACTGCGGAAAAGAAAAAAACTACGAAAGGTCATATTGACCAAAATAAATTTCGTCAATTAAAAGACGTATTAGCGACTCCTAACGATCAAAGAACTGCTTCTGGAGCTCCTGGTCACGCATACACTCAACAGAAGGTTGATTATGTTATGGATTTACGTTTAGATGAAGCTAAAAACATGTTATATGGTAATGAAAAAATTACCTACCACAACAATTCTAACGATAATCTAGAATATCTGTGGGTACAATTAGACCAAAACATGCGTGCCCCAGACTCTAAGACACCATTAGTTGAATCTAAGGGAATGAGCAGTTTTCAAACACCCGATGCGTTTGTTAAAGAGAATATGGCAAAACCAAAACAATTTGGTTTTAATATTGAAGAAGTTAAACAAGCAGATGGTAAAGATTTATCGTATACGATAAACCGAACTATGATGCGAATTAACTTACCAAAAGCACTTGCCCCAGGACAAGTTTTTAAATTTAGTATCAAGTGGAATTACCTAATTAACAACTCTGTTGAAGATGGGGGTAGATCTGGGTTCGAAGCCTTTCCTGACGGAAATAAAAACTACACTATAGCACAATTTTTCCCGAGGTTAGCAGTGTATAATAACGTGGAAGGTTGGCAAAATATGCAATTCTGGGGTCGCAGTGAGTGGGCCTTAGAGTTTGGAGATTACGATGTTAAATTAACAGTACCAGCAGATCATATAGTAGATGCAACAGGGGAATTACAAAATGAAAAAGAAGTTCTAACTAAAGAGCAGCGAAATCGTTGGGAAAAAGCTAGAAAATCATACAAAGATCCAGTATTCATTGTAACGCAAGAAGAAGCAGAAGCAAATGAAAAAGAAGGAACTACAAAAACAAAAACATGGCATTTCAAGGCAAATAATGTACGTGATTATGCATTTGCATCTTCAAGAAAATACATTTGGGATGCAATGGCCGTAAACATTAACGGAAATACTGTTATGGCAGTTTCGTTATATCCAAAAGAAGGAAATCCATTATGGGAGGAACACTCTACGCGAGTAGTTGCCAATACCTTAGAAGAATACTCAAAATTAACTTTTGATTATCCGTATTCTAAAGCTATATCTGTGCATGCAAAACGCCAAGGAATGGAATATCCAATGATTTGTTTTAACTACGGTAGACCAAATCCTGACGGAACCTATTCTGATAGAGTTAAAAATGGAATGATCGGTGTAATTACTCATGAAATAGGACATAACTTTTTCCCAATGATTGTAAATTCTGATGAGCGTCAATGGACATGGATGGATGAGGGTTTGAACTCTTTTGTAGAAATTTTGGCAGAGTTAGATTACGACCCATCCTTTAATACCGGAAACCTACCAAAAGACATTGTTCGTTACATGAGCCTTGATCAAGAGAACTTATCTCCAATTATGTCACAGGGCGATTATGTATATAACTTTGGTCCAAACGCATACACGAAGCCTGCAGCTGGTCTTTACATGTTACGCCAAACAATTATGGGCCCTGAATTATTTGACTATGCTTTCAGAACCTATTCAAAAAGATGGATGTTTAAGCACCCAACACCTGCAGATTTTTTTAGAACAATGGAAGACGCTTCAGGAATGGACTTAGATTGGTTCTGGAGAGGATGGTTCTATACTACCGACTATAATGATATAGGAATAAAAGAAGTAAAGCCGGTTTACCTAACCGATAAACCTAACGAAAGAACGAAAAAATTACAAGAACAGTATCCTGCATATTTTTCACGTTTAGGGAAACTTGTTTTCTTAACCACCAAAAAAGAAGACGCTAATGCAAAGGATGTAGAGGAGTTTATTAGTAAACTTCCTGCAGATCAGAAGGAAAACATGAAAGAAATTCCAAAGTATATCTACCAGGTAGAATTTGAAAAACCAGGAGGTCTTGTGTTGCCAATTATCGTAGAATTAACTTATGCTGATGGCTCAAAAACTCGTGAAACATTCCCTGCGCAAATTTGGAGAAAAAACGATAGTCAAGTGTACAGAGTGTTTACCTCTAACAAGGAAATTAAAAGTATAGTTGTGGATCCAGATTTAGAAACCGCAGATATTGATACTTCAAACAACAGCTGGCCAAAAGAAACCAGTACTAAGTTTGATAAATTTAAAAATACAGTTAAAGATTAATTCTTTAGTTTACATAACTAAAAAACGTGGCACTTGCCACGTTTTTTTTGCTTTAATCCTATAAAAAATAGTACATTCGATTTTTAAATTAGAAGGAATGAAGGTTTGTATTGCCGAAAAACCAAGTGTTGCTCGAGAAATAGCCTCTATATTAGGAGCTAATACAAAACATGATGGATATTACGAAGGAAATGGTTATGCCGTAACGTATACTTTTGGACATCTCTGCAGGCTTCAAGAACCAAAAGATTACAAACCACATTGGAAAAGTTGGGACTTAAATAACTTACCAATGCTACCTGAACGATTTGGAACCAAAGTAACTGAAGATTCTGGAATTCAAAAGCAATTTCAAATTATAAAATCACTTTTTAGCAAGGCTGAAGTCGTTATAAATTGCGGAGATGCAGGGCAAGAAGGAGAATTAATTCAACGTTGGGTGATCCAACAAGCAAATTATAAAGGAAAAACACTACGCCTTTGGATCTCCTCTTTAACAGAGGAAGCTATAAAAGAGGGGTTTAACAACCTTAAAGCTGGTGAAGAATACGATAATTTATTTTATGCCGGATATTCAAGAGCAATTGGAGATTGGCTTTTAGGGCTAAATGCTACAAGGCTGTATACCGTTAAATTTGGTGGCCATAAGCAAGTACTTTCTATCGGAAGGGTACAAACCCCTTCACTGGCAATGCTAGTAGACAGATTTAAGGAAATTCAGAATTTCAAACCACTACCCTACTGGGAATTACAAACTGTATATAGAGACACCCTATTTTCCTGTGAAGAAGGACGCTTTTTGAAAAAAGAAGCAGGAGAAATTTTTGCTACTAAAGTTAAGGAGGCTACTTTTGAAATCATTTCGGTAAGCAAAAAGAAGGGGAAAGAATATGCTCCTAAATTATTTGATTTAACAGGTTTACAAGTATACTGTAATACAAAATTTGGATTTTCTGCCGATGAAACCTTAAAAATTGCACAAAAACTATACGAAATGAAGGCGATTACTTATCCTAGAGTAGACACCACATTTCTTCCTAACGATGTATTTCCTAAGGTAGGACCTACATTGAAAAAACTATCGAATTACCAGCGATTAATTGCCCCATTATTAACGACAAAAATTAAAAAAATACGCGCGTTTTTAACGATAAAAAAGTAACCGACCATCATGCCATTATACCAACCGGTGTACAATTGAATCTACAAGAAAACCAGTACAAAGTGTACGATATAATAACGCGTAGATTTATTGCAGTTTTCTATCCGGATAGTGAAATTTCAAATACTGCAGTTATTGGTAAAGCAGCAAATGTTTCTTTTAAAACAAGCGGTAAAGAAGTCTTAAGTAAAGGCTGGAGAGTGGTTTTTGAAACTACAAAAAACAACAAAAAGATAAAGGATAACGAAGTACTACCAACATTTTTGAAAGGTGAAAAAGGACCCCATGAACCTTCTTTTTTAGAAAAAGAGACCAAACCTCCAAGAAATTTCACAGAAGCTAGTTTATTGCGCGCCATGGAAACAGCCGGTAAACAGGTTGACGACGATGAAATGCGCGAATTGATGAAAGAAAATGGGATAGGAAGACCATCAACACGGGCCAGTATAATTGAAACCTTATTCAAGCGTAAATATATTAAGCGACAGAAAAAATTAATCATTCCAACAGAAACTGGTATTGCTCTAATTGAACTAATAGACAATGAACTACTCAAATCTGCCGAATTAACAGGTTTGTGGGAAAAGCGATTAAAGGAAATAGAGCGAGGTACCTACCATGCCGCAACCTTTATTAAAGAAATGAAAAGAATGGTAGACCAATTAGTGTATGAAGTTCGCTCGAGTACGAAGAGCAAAAGAATATCCTCGGAAGTTACTAGTTCCAATACTCTAAATACAACTAAAAAGAAAACCAAGCCAAAGGTTACGGATAAAATTTGTCCGAAATGTAAAACGGGTAAAATATTGAAAGGAAGCGCTGCATATGGCTGTACTTCCTATAAAACTGGTTGCGATTTTCGTCTTCCTTTTGAAATTTACCATAAAAAAATATCGGAAAATCAAATTATTAGATTATTAGATAAAGGTTGTACCGTAAATTTGAAAGGTTGGAAGGTTAAAGATGCAAAAATAGAGGGCTTGCTACGTTTCGATGCTGACTTTAATTTGATACTAGAACCAAAGGTTTCGATTAGTTCTAAAAAAACTAAAGACTACATCGCCTGCCCAAAGTGTAACGAGGGAAAAATAGTAAAAGGAAAAACAGCCTATGGGTGCAGTGCATATAAAACGGGCTGTGATTACGTTCTTCCTTTTAGTAAGATTAAAGAAATAACGCAAGAAGACACTATATCGATGGATGTTTTAAGAAAGATTATGCACACTAGCTAGTTTCAATGTTTACCAGTAGCATAATTTTATAAACTATTGGGACCATTTCTATGTTTTTCTTTTAATTCTCCATCGGTAAATTCAAGGTAATATGTCTTTTCTTTTTCCTCTAGGCGAACCCAAAAATTTGAAGCATATGCAATAGTACTGGTTGGGTACCATTTTTTTCGTTGCTTATGAATACATATAAACATTCCATATTCGTTTCCTATGGCACAAAATATATCAAAGTTACCATCGTATATATCTACAGAAACCATATTACAAAGCTGTTTGTAAGTATTTTCAATATGCATAACTGGTAGCCCAATTTCAGAAATTTCTAATAAACAAGAGGATGAAAATGGTAATGGAGTTTCGTTTTTTAAATTTTTTCTCGCGATAAATTCAATAATATTCGCATCGTTGTCATAAAAATATATGGCCTTAGCATTCCAATTACAAAAATCATGAATGTCTTGTTCATTATGAGGCAATACCGCTACTCTACTGCGCAACCAATGCAAGGCTTCTTTTATTTTATTGGCAGGTATATTAATTGCGATGTGATATGGTGTAGCTCCGTCTTTCTTTTGTAAAACTAGTAGTGAACTTCCAATACGAAAACTTGCTCTTTCTGTAGATATGGTAACTATATCTAGTTCGAGAACTTCCCTATAAAAAGTAACTTGAGCAGAAAAATTAGCAGTAAAAACATGAAGTTCTCTGAAGTACATGGATAAAAGGAATAAATGACTCAACAAGTCAATTTACGGTAAATATTATAAAAAAATGAGGTTATTCCTGAACAAAAAATTAATTATTCTTCTACAAGAGCATTTAGCATCCCCTGAAAAACAAATGCATGAAAAGGTAATACGCTGTACCAATATGCTCTTCCCCATATTCCTTTGGGCCTGAAAACTGCTCTTTGGTAAAGCACATCTTTTATGATTCGAAATTCTAGCCAGGCTTCTCCCGGTAATTTCATCTCCGCATATAAAAGTAGTCTTTTATCTTCTTTGCTCGCTAATAGAACGCGCCAAAAATCTAAAGCATCTCCAGCAACCAATTCTGTTGTATGTCTTCTACCTCTTCGTAATCCTACTCCACCGAATAATTTGTCGATATAGCCTCTACATTTCCACAAAAAATTAAATCGATACCATCCGGTTTCACCGCCAATACTCCACATACGACGCAACGTAAAACTTTCACTAATTACTTTCCTACTACGAATATCTTTAAAACAACCAAAATGAGGTAGTGCTACATGCTCGGATAGTTGGGTATCAATTACACCGCTTATCATTGCATCTTTCCAGCTAGAAATAATAGAATTTTGTTCTATTATTATAAATGCTTTTTCCACTGCCTCTTTATAGGTTAGAGGCGCTATATTAATGTGTTGATTTATAGCAGATGGTTTTCCTATAACTTCTACTTTCATACTATCTACCAGGGAGGTAGCCAATTTATACGAAGTTGAAGTTACAAAGTATAGCCAGTAAGAAGAAAGCTTTGGAGTTAACACAGGTAAGGTGTAAATCCATCGTTTTAAATTTCTTACTTCTGCGAATTGTAGCAACATCTCTTTATAGGTAAGAATTTCCGGACCGAAAATATCGTAGGAATTATTATATAATTTTTCACGGAGTGCTGCTTTAGAAAGGTAAGTTAATACATCTCGGATTGCAATTGGTTGTGTTTTGGTATTTAACCATCTTGGGGCTACCATTACCGGCAGTTTTTCAACGAGATCTCTAATAATTTCGAAAGAGGCACTTCCACTTCCAACAATAATACCAGCCTAAATGTGGTTAATGCGTACACATCGGATTGTAAAATATGTTCTACCTGTAATCGAGATTGCAAATGCTTAGATAACGAATTATCATTCACTATACCGCTAAGGTAAATTACCTGTTTACAATCTGTTGGTTCTAGTAAAGATTTGAAATTTAAGGCACAAGATTTCTCGAGTTCTACAAAGTGTTTACTACTAGAAGACATAGAGTGGATTAAATAATAAGCTACGTCTATATTTTTGGGAAGTTTAAAATTTTCTATTTCTAGAAAATCAACTTTTAAAAAAGTAATTTGTTTTTTATCCTTAAGGTTTTCAGGGATTCTCGACAAATCACGAACACAACAGAACAAGGTGTGATTATCCTCTAATAATTTAGGAATTAATCGCTTTGCGATATACCCAGTTGTACCAGTGATTAATATGTTCATAATATATAGTAATTAGCATAATAACGGCACAAAAAACTTACTTTGGTCTTTGGTACGTCATTTTCTTTAAAGTCTTAGGAACCATATAGGTATCTAATCCATTAATTGTTGCCGTGTTTGCTTTCGCTAAATTGATAAACCCATCTTTAGCGACCAAATCATCCTTAACATAAAGATCGACTACTTCTCCTAAAAGTAAAATAGTGTTATTTGCTTTTATATGGTATTCCTCCAAATACTTCAACCCTATCTGTACCGCTGTATTTTTAACAAAAGGCGGATAAAAATCGTTAATGTACTGTTCTTCTAAATCGGTTTTATCAAACTCAGAAATAGCAGCAGGATACTTAGCAGAGGTATGATGTGCGTCTTCTATTATTCCTTCATGAATATGGTTAATCGTATAGAGACCGGTCTCCTTAATATTGTCATAGGTATTTCTATTAACTGTGGTAGGACGCAACACAAAACCTAAAATCGGAGGAGAGGATCCATAGTGCACCACAGAACTAAAAACTGCAACATTAGGGATACCGACACCAGACTTTGTTCCAATGAGGTTTGCCGATTTGTAACCAGAAATGCTATTTATCAGATTTATTTTATAAATATGATGTAAATTGTCTATTTGCTCG
The DNA here is from genome assembly GCF_002954385.1 of Tenacibaculum sp. SG-28. Classification (GTDB taxonomy): domain Bacteria; phylum Bacteroidota; class Bacteroidia; order Flavobacteriales; family Flavobacteriaceae; genus Polaribacter. The sequence goes on along the minus strand of NZ_MQVY01000001.1, from coordinate 736,614 downwards.
CGAGTAAAATGCACTAAAATGTTTTAAAATTATTAATTTTAATATCTTTCGCTTTTAAGTCATGCATTAAATTATACAATCCAAAAAAGGTTCTATTAATGTATATAAAATGTTTAGATCCTCTGTTGCCATTCATTTTCTTTAATTCTGTACTCTTCGCGTATTTTTGACCTAAATCCGCGATCCTACTGAAGAAAACTTCGTCTGAAAAATCAAAGGTTTCGTTATGAAATGGCTGCGTAAATAAAGAGAGTAATTCGTGAAAGAGATCGGAAAAAAAAGCCTTCTCTTCGACAGTATCACTCTGTTTAAGAATCTCTAATTCATATAATTTCTCTAAGAAAAACTCTTCATTTTCTATATTTTCCTTTTTAGCTAATTCAAAATAGGGTACATAAAAACTATTGGGTACCGCTTTCATACATCCAAAATCAATCACTATTAGTTCATCTTTGTCCGATATTAGAAAATTACCCGGGTGAGGGTCTGCGTGTACTTTACGGAGCGTATGCATTTGGAACATATAAAAATCCCAAAGGGCTTGCCCTATGGTATTAAGGCTTTCTTGAGAATTTTTCTTTTGCGTGTATTCCGAAAGGTGTATACCTTTCATCCAGTCCATTGTAAGAATTTTATCGGAGGAATATTCCGGATAATACGTGGGGAACTTTAAGTTAGGAATATGCTTACACGCAGCTGCGATTTCATTGCTCTGCTGTAATTCTAATGTGTAATTAGTCTCCTCCGTTAGCTTATTTTCAACCTCCATAAAATACTCGTCTGAACCTTCTCCTCTGATGTTAAACATTTTAATTGCAATTGGTTTTACCATTGCTAAGTCTGAAGATATGCTATCTGCTACTCCGGGATATTGGATCTTAACCGCAAGACTTTTCTCACCGATAGTAGCCTTGTGAACCTGACCGATACTAGCAGCATTTACAGACTCTGAAGTAAAAGTATCGAAAACTTCAAGCGGTGATTTTTTAAAGTATCGCTTAAAAGTCTTTACTACCAATGGAGGTGATAAAGGAGGAACGGAAAATTGCGATAAAGAAAACTTTTCTACATATGCACTTGGTAGAATATTTTTCTCCATACTTAACATTTGTGCCACTTTTAAAGCAGAACCTTTCAATGTTTTCAATCCGTCATAAATATCAGAAGCATTTGCTTCATTTAGGTGTTCTTTGGCCTCCTCTTCGCTTTTAACTATTTTTTCCCCGTAGTATTTAGCATAATTAACGCCAACTTTTAAACCTGTTGTAATTAATTTAGAAGCTCTTTGAATTTTTGATGTTGGTATACTGTCAATACTTTTCATGATGTCGGCATTTTTTCTTTCCACAAAAACTTTGCAAAGTCGAAAACACTCTGCAAAGGTGTAATATCACTTAAATCAAAAGTTGCTTTCACAGACTTCTCGATGAAAATGTCTGTTTTTTCAAACCCTTTAGACACGTCTTCTAACCAGAATTGAATGGTAAAAAGTAATTGGATCCAGGAAACTTCAAGAACACTTTTATCTCTTAGTTTATTGATATTTTTATTCTTGAAATCAATACCATCTTTATAAATTTCGGCTGTTATATAATTGGAAAACTCTTTTTTGAGTTCTTGTAACAATTTTAGAGACTCTAATTTGTTTTTATTACCTTTTAATTTTAAATACACGTATGATCTGTTAGCAGTTAAAATCTCAAAAAATGTATAATAAAAACTCAAAAGTTTTTCTTTAGAGTCATAAGTAGTATACGCTTCATTCTTAACCAATAAAGCAACCGTATTAGAACAAAAAAGCGCAAAAATTTCTTGCTCTAATCTGTCAAAACTTGGAAAAAATTGATAAAAATCCCCCTCGTTAAAATTATGTTTATCCGCAAATGCATATACAGACTTTGGCGTGTGTTCTAGTAAAACATCGTTCATGTAAAAATCTACTATTTTTTCTGCGGTAATATTTTTTTTTCGTGTCATAACGTATTTGTTTAATTATTAAAAACGATGTAAGCATTAAGACTTGTTGCTAATGCCAACCAAATTAAGTAAGGTACTATACCAATGGTAAATACTTTTGTCTCTTTTCGAAAATTCCCTGTAAAAAATGCAATTAATACGAGAAGGGATATAATAATTATTAGTCCTGCAACAGTATTGTGCTTATTAAAAAAAGCATAATTCCAGGAGACATTTAATACCCATTGTAAACTGTATAAAAACAATAATTTTTTATCAAAATATGGAAATGCAAAAGTTAATTTTGTCATGTATAATGCATAAAGGACCATTATTGTTGTCCAAGCCACACCAAAAAGCCAATTTGGTGGTCCCCAGGGTGCTTTATTTAAAGTAACATACCACTCTGATCTAGAACCATCACCCATTAACTGTACGCCAACATACAATGCAAAAAAATTCACTGCTAAAAAAAGCAGAAACCTACCTAATTTTTTCTGTGACATGAACTTCATTTTTAGCACTTAATAAGTTAAATATGAGTTGAATGGAAAAAAGTAAATTAAAAGCATAAAAAACATCTTCCAACGGAATGGTGAACAATCGCACGCCGATATTCTCCTCATTATTATACCATACGACAGGATTTTCTATAAAACTACCTGTCAAAACTCCATTTACAATAAAAAATGGAATTAGAATTATTAAAAAACTAGGGAAGTAACTTTGCAGTGCTATTATTTGATTTTTCAAACTATACGACAATAATAAAATGAACCATACAAAGTTTACCGAAGTATACCACTTCCCTAGATTAAAAACCAATAATATTGTTATGACAAGCAATAAAAAAACGCTGAGGTTAATAGTGTTTTTCCGTGATAATTTATAGTTAGGTAGATAGAATTTTAGAACTTCATGCGTAAAAATACACGCATAGGGAATACAGAAAAAAAACATCCATTCCTCGATGGGCATTCCCAAAATTTCTAAAGACAAATGATAATCTGCGTTAAACCCCCATACACCCATCTCTGTAAAAAAAGCATCCCATATCAAAAAAGGAATTGCTATCATAGTTATTGCTATTATTACTTTTTTAAAATATTGTATGAAATGGAAATCCTTTTCGAAGATACTATACAGTAGAGGTATAGAAATACTTCCAAGATTAAGCGTTAAGTACAAATATTTACTTATTTCCATTTTGCTTGTTTAAAATATTTAAATGGAACAAACAACATACCAAAACATTGGCTATCTTCTTTACCCATATTTTTATGATGAATTTTATGGGCCTTGCGAAGACCTCGTAAATAGGCGTTTTTAGTATTTTTAAACCAATTAAAACGTCGGTGAATTAAAACATCATGTACAATAAAATAAGCGATTCCATACAATAGAATACCAAGCCCAATAAAGAATAAAAAATTTAATTCTGGTCGAATTCCGAAGAAAAATAACAGCATACTCGGAATTGCAAAAACCACAAAAAACGCATCGTTTTTCTCAAATACGTGCGGGTATCCAGGCTGGTGGTGATCTTCATGTAAAAACCATCCAAATCCGTGCATGACGTATTTGTGGGTCATCCATGTTATCCCTTCCATTATTACAAAAGTTCCCAGAGTTACCAAGAAAAATAATATCATTATCGTTTTAATTTATAGAATTTAATTAATGATTACTGTTAATAAAATTGAAATAATTACAACAAAATCTAAAGATGTAGTAATTCATTTATTATCTTAATATATTCAATTTATACCTCGCATAACCTCGCATCAATAAACTTATTTTTAAACCATTAGAAATTCGAATTCGAGTGTTAATAATTTTACTCGATGGTGTCTTTTTTAGTTTTTTAAGAAGTCTTCGATAATATCTAAAAGCGATATAGACTCCTAATTTTGCTTCAACAGGTAATTTTACAATCCCATTTTTAAATGCATAATCGAAGTCGTCTTCGATTTCTGCAATAATTTTTTCTTTTGATTCTGCGTCTAACTCTTTTAAATTGACATTTGGAAAATACGACCGATTTAACAATTCTACATCGTCTTTTAAATCTCGTAAAAAATTCACTTTCTGAAAAGCAGATCCCATTCGCATGGCAGCATCTTTTAATTCGTTGTATTTTTCAACATCTCCTTTTACAAAAACTTTTAAACACATTAAACCTACCACATCTGCAGAACCATAAATATATTGTTCATACTCTTCTTGCGTTTTGTATACTGTTTTGGTAAGATCAGCCCGCATACTTCCAATGAATGCTTGTACCATAGCATCGTCAATATTGTATTTTTTTACCGTATGGACAAAAGCATTTAATATTGGGTTTAAACTAATTCCCTGTTCGTAGGCCTCATAATAATCCTTTTCAAATTTATCCAACAAAAACTTTTTATCGTAATCGTGAAACGTGTCTACAATTTCATCAGCAAAACGTACAAAACCATACAAATTATAGACAGCAGATCTTATCTCTGGAGCTAACATTTTTGTTGCTAACGTAAAGGAGGTACTGTAATATTTTGTTACCTGCTTGCTACATTCGTAGGATACTTGATCGAAGAGTTCTTTCATTTTGTGGTTGTTTTTAGAATTAAGTCTGTTGCTACTTTCCCTGAAATAAGAGATGGAGGAACACCAGGTCCTGGAACTGTTAATTGTCCGGTAAAAAATAAATTTTTTACCTTTTTACTTTTTATTTTTGGTCTTAAGAAAGCTGTTTGCGTAAGAATATTAGCTAATCCATATGCGTTTCCTTTGTAAGAATTATAATCTTCAATAAAATCATTAACACAATAACTTTCTTTAAAGAGAATAGAATCTTCAACACTTTGCCCAGTTAACTTTTCTAAACGCTTCATGATAATCTTGAAATATTTTTCTCTAATTTCCTGCGTATCCTCAATTCCTGGTGCTAGAGGTATGAGAAACGTACCAGCTTCCTTTCCTTTTGGCGAAAAAGAATCGTCTGTAATCGAAGGAAAACTTGCATAAAACAATGGATTTTCTGGCCAACTTGGTGTATCGTATATTGTCTTTGCGTGCACATCAAAATCCGTATCAAAAAACAGGGTATGGTGCGAAACATTTTGCAATTTCTTATCAAAACCTACATAAAATAATAAGGACGATGGTGCAAAGGTCTTTTTTGACCAATATTTCTCTGAGTATTGTCTATTTTCTTTTGGTAAAAGTGTTTCTGTATGATGGTAATCTGCACCACTTAGAATGAGGTTGTACGCTGAAAACTCACCATTGACCTCCAAACCTTTAACACTTTGATCATCGTGTAATACTATCTTGGTGATTTGGCTGTTTGTATTAAAAGTAACACCTAATTCTTTAGCAAGAGAAACCATTCCTTCAATTACTTTATACATACCACCAACAGGATGCCAGGTCCCTAAGGAGAAATCTGCATAATTCATAAAATTATAGAAGGCAGGAGTATTGCTAGGCTTTGCTCCTAAAAATAATACTGGAAATTCTAGTATTTGAATTAGTTTTTTACTTTTGATATTTTTCCTAACTTCTTTTCGTATCGTGGAAAAAATTGATTTACTCTTACTGCAGTCTTGGCAGAAACTAGTTCTAAGGGAGAAACTCCTGGTTTATAAACCATATCTCTAACCGCAATATCATAATTATCCTCAGCAGATTTCATGAATTTTATAAGATGTTTTGAACTACCTGGTTCTTCCGCTTCAAAAACTGCACAAATATCTTTAAAATTATCCGGAATTGTAATACTATCTTGCTGGTCAAAATACACTTGGTATGCCGGAGAAAGTTTTTCTAAAGCATAATAATCAGAAGGTTTCTTACCAAAATCTGCAAAGAATTTTTCAAAAACATCTGGCATCCAATACCACGTAGGACCAATATCAAAGGTAAATCCATTATTTAGATACTGTCGAGCTCTGCCTCCTACCGTATTATTTTTCTCATAAATTGTTACGTGATACCCTTCTTTAGCAAGGTAACAAGCAGCAGATAAAGAGGAAAAACCGGAACCAATTACTGCTATACTTTTATTTTGTTTAATCATATCGAAGCAAAGTTAAACAAAATTATTAATGTTAACTCCTTTAAATTTAATATTTTTTTACAAAAATCAAAAGTTTATTCGCAATAATTGTATTCTCTTCAAAATAAATTTCAGAACAAAACATTTTTACAGATATAATACAATTAATGCATTTTTAAACCATTATTTTGTCTAGGATATTGCTTAAATTAAAACGAGTTTTTACCAATTAACAACATATTTATGGCTTTAATCGCAGTAATACTGCATTTGTTCGAAATAAAAAATAACATTGTATTAATCTACGGTAATTTTGAATCAATATTGTTATTGAATTGGTTAGGAAGTCAAAGATTTAGGGGGATGACTTCCTTTCCTCTTTATTCGTATATATGTGTCTACGATTAATTCTACTTCTTTTCTAAAATAGTTAACCCAATTCTGATTTTTTCGTAGGATAATTTTTCATTTAAAAATTCATAATAAGGTTTTAACGCTTTCTCGTTTTGAAGCACTTTCTTTGCATTAGCAAGTTTAAACATTTCTTCCGCTGTAACATATTGTCTCAAATCGATGTTTTTTCCTTCCAAATATAACTTAGATAAATGAGAAAAAATTGTAGTAGATTTTAAATCTCTTTGCTCTGCAATTTCTGCAACGGTAAATCCTTCTTTATACAATTTATAGGTTATACCTGTTGTGTCTTTTGTCTTCCTTTTCTTTTCCGATAAAAAATTTTTTATCTCCGCAACAAACTCGCCACCGTAAACCTCTAATTTACGACGTCCTACACCGCTTATCCCTAAAAATTCTTCATCACTTAAGGGTCTTTGTCTTTCTATTTCCCTTAATGTAGCATCACTAAAAACAACATATGCAGCTATATTTTCTTCTTTCGCTATTCGATTACGAAGTGCTCTTAAACGTTCGAATAAAGAATTTTCAATTATGTTCTTCTTTTTTATTGTAGGTATTTCTGTTTTTTCAACAATTTCCACAGGCTTGGTTAAGAATATTTTTTCACCTTCAAATAAAATCTTTTTTGAAAACTCATTCAGGTGTAAGGTATTATGCTGATGAAAAGCGATTTGACAATATCCTTGATTTACTAACTGTACCAAATAATACTGCCAATGCTTCCATGAAATATCTTTGCCTACACCGTAGGTTTTCAATACCTGATAGTTCTTACCCAATATAGCTGCATTTTTGCTCCTCGCAAAAATCTACAACCGTTCCCATCGCTTCTTTACCCTGCAACCTATATATAGCCGAAAGTGCTTTTTGTGCTATTACGGTACCATCAAAAAATTCTGGCGGGTTTGCACAAACATCACAATTACCACAATTATCTTCTATTAGCTCCCCAAAATAGCTCAATAAAATTTTGCGCCTACAAACCGTTGCTTCTGCGAATTGCTTCATTCGTTCTAATTTAGCCTCTTGCAATTCTCTGTTACTTGTATTCTCTATAAACTTTCGCAACTGGATAACATCAGAGTAACTGTGGAATAATAAAGCTTTTGCAGGCAATCCATCGCGTCCTGAACGACCAATTTCTTGATAATATCCCTCTATATTTTTAGGCATATTGTAGTGAATTATCCATCGAACATTCGACTTATCAATACCCATTCCGAAGGCCACTGTTGCGCATACTACATCGCACTGATCTTTGATAAATGATTCTTGGGTAAGCGTTCTTTCTTCAGAAGACATTCCTGCGTGATACGCCATAGCATTTATTCCATGTTGCAGCAGTTTATTGGCGACTTGTTCTGTAGTCTTTCTACTCAAACAATATACAATACCAGCATCTTTTTCTTGTGCATGAATGAATTCTATAATTTGCTGCACTCTTTGGTTTGCTGCTCTTACCTCTAGAGCTATATTTTCACGATTAAAAGAGCTCACAAAACGATCTACCTTACGAATTCCCAATTGGGTAATAATATCCTCTTGCGTTGCTTTATCTGCAGTTGCTGTAAGTGCAACGATTGGGACATCGGGTAATTTTTTTTTCAAAAAGGAAAGTTGCTTGTAAGAAGGTCTAAAATCATGCCCCCATGCGGAAATACAATGTGCCTCGTCGATGGCAATACAACTCACGAAATCTTGATTTATAAAATGCTGTAATAAAGGTAAACTCTCCGGTGCTGTGTATAAAAGTTTAACGTCTTTGGCTTTAATTGCATCGAATACTAGTTTTTGTTCTTCCTCTGTTTGACTGCTATTAAAATAGGTAGCAGCAACACCATTAGCCCTTAAACTATCTACTTGGTCTTTCATAAGAGCGATTAAAGGAGAAACAACTATGGTAATACCATCAAAAAATAATGCTGGCAATTGGTAGCAAATGGATTTCCCCCCTCCTGTCGGCATAATAACTAAGGTGTCTCTTTTTGCTAAAATATTTTGAATGATATTTTGCTGCTTCGAACGAAAAGAATCGTAGCCAAAATTTAGTTTTAACTTTCCTAATAAATCTTCTTTGGTTGTAGGATACATATGGTAAAAGTACACATAAAAAAAACGAAGACATAAGTCTTCGTTTCTTTAGTTATACATTTCTATTTTAATTGATATCCTGTAGCAATACATCTACTGCTTTTCTAAGTTGTGCATCTTCTCCTCTATCTTTCCAACCTGGATTGTTCTTTACCAAATAATCTGGTACAGCTGGAGCTTCATTTTCCATGTTTTTATCGGAATCTTTTACATACCACGCTCTGAAAGGCATTCGAATAAAACCATTTTGAAGACCTCTACCTCCGGTAGATATAACCGCGCCAAATGTTGGTTGTCCAACTAGTTTACCTAAACCTAAACTCTTGAAGGCATGTGAAAATATTTCGGCATTGGAATAACTGTTTTCATTACACAAGGCTACTAAAGGTTTGGTGTTTACCGACAAGATTGCTCTTTCGTTGAACGGATAATTTCCGCTAAATTGCTTGTGATTCTTTAAGCTTTTAGTTGCGCCTCTAGGAATGGTATATGCGTGTTGTTTCACATTTAAAACTGCCATTAATCTATCTGTTGTCCAACCTCCACCGTTATAACGTACATCGATGACAATTCCTTTTTTACCGTATCCACTTGCTTTTAACTCTCTTTCAAATCGCTCAAAACTAGGCATATTCATCCCCTGAATATGAATGTAGCCCAATTGCCCATTAGAATATTTGGCTACCAATTTTTTTCTCGAAGAAACCCATTCTTCATATTGTGCACTACGCAAGGAAACTTGCGGGCGTATCACTATATCTTTACCATCACTTAGTGTTAGTAAGACCTCATTAGCACTAGTATTTTTAAACAAACTGTAGAAGTTTGTTGTTTTGGAAATAGGCTTTCCATTCACATTGGTAATAATATTTCCTTCTTGTAGTTTACTTTGGAATTTATCGGCAGGAGAATTTGGTAAAACATAATTTACTCTCACCCCATTTTTCACATGAGAAACATCTAATCCTAAGACTCCGATTTTTTCAAATTTCACTTTTTCAGGGTTCCCCGAACGATACCCCATATGGCTCGCATTTAATTGTCCTAAAAGAAGATTAAACATATAAGAAAAATCTTGCTGCGTAGTTGCAGCTAGCACCCATGGTTTGTATTTTTTAACCAAACCTTTCCAATCATAACCATGAAATTCAGGATCATAAAAACCGGCTGTTAAAGCTCTAATTCCTTCCTCAAAAACCTGCACACGTTGCATTGCATAGTTGGTTGTAAATGCAGCAGAGTGCGGCAAACTCGTTATTTTATCCGTTTTTGGATTTAACTCTTTAAACCTACCTCTTGCGGTGAAATACATTTTATTTTTAACAATCGAGAAGTTTCTTGCGTTTGCAGAACCTTTAATTTCTTTTGGTTTACTACCATCATACTTAACTTTATACAAACTTCTTTTCTGTGTTGCTGGATTGGTTGCAGAAAAATATATATACTCACTATCTGGCGTAAAAGTAGCGCCATATTCATCATCAGATAATCGGGTTACTTGCACCAATCGCTCGTAAATTTTCTCTTCATCTATGGTGACAACAACTTCTTTCTTTTTTGCTTTAGAGCCTTTTTTTGCTTTTGTATCCGATGCTGGTTTTTCTTTGTAATAGGAACCGTCTTCTCTATCTAGTTTTGTTTTGTCCCAATCTTCTTTCTGTAACCAAACCATCCATACATCGGAATTGATACCACTTCTATTCGACAAAAACGCCAATTTTTTTCCGTCTGCACTCCAAACTGGGCTACTGTCACTTCTCGGATGCATACTGACATTCATCTTTTTAGATTTGTCTGCTACAGATTGGATAAAAATTTCACTATCAAAATTTAAATCCTCTTGAGAATATGCAATGTATTTACTGTCTGGACTCCAAGTTAAACCCTCGGCTGCAGCCCAAGTATCTGAAAATACTTCCGCGTCTTTGATTTTTCCTTTCTTTAAGTTTGCAAGTACTAATTTACCTCTTCCAACGCGATAAGCTATTTTTTTACGATTCGGAGAAACTATTATCTCCTCTATATCGGAAGCCTCTGATGCTATTTTAGTTATTTCAATTTTTAAGGATCTTTCTAAACCTACAAGCGTATCTGATGAAGTAGCACTAAATATTTCAAATTTGTGGTTTCTATCCGACAAAAACAACACCGTTTTATCATCTATCCATTGTGGCATTTTATCTACAAAAGAGTGATTACTGATATTATTAGAACGCTTTTTTTCTTTATCATTTATTTTCACGAAAATCTCACCATTGATTTCCATGGCTACTTCTTCGCATCCGGTGAAACTGCATATGCACTTAGGTTACCGGATACCGATTTTATTTCCTCATTATCAAAACGATTGTCCGATGCTATATTAACAGTAAATTTAGTAGATTTCCCTCCTTCTAAAACAAATACATCTATACCGGAGTTATACACGATTTTACCCGAAGAACTTACAGAAAAAACCGAACACCATCGGTTTTTAATTTCGTTAGTTGTTGTTTATTTCCTTGCGGAACCCCAGAAGAAGACAATGGTTGTTTGTAAATATTATAACGACCACTTTCTGCACCTATAAAGTATAAATTACCGTTTGCATCCCAAGCCGGAGAATGGTCGTTTTTATTACTTGTTGTAATTTGGTTGTAGGTATTTGTTGTTGTATTATACACCCAAACATCTCTTTGCGCAGAACCACTGTAATCCTCTCTCGAAATGCGACATGCCCCCTTAACAAAGGCTATTAAATTACCATCTGGAGAAACAGCAGCCATACTCCCATAGGCTTTTAACAGACGCTGTGGGGTGCCTCCATTTTGATTTGCCGTATATATTTGAGCATCCCATTCCGGTCCTTTGTATACCCTATTAGTTGTAAAAACAACTTCTTCTCCAATCCAGGAAGTTGGCGTGTTTGTAGTTGGGTAATACGTAAGTTGTGATGGAGCTCCTCCTTCGGCATCAACCATAAAAACATTAGTATTTCCTTTTCGGTTCGAGGCAAAAGCTATTGCTGTTCCCTTTTCATTCCATATAGGGTCACTCTCGTAGGCCTGATGTATGGTAACTCTTTTTGTGTTTTCTTTTTCAAAATCATAAACCCAAATATCTCCATAATAACTAAAGGCCATTTTAGATCCATCTGGACTTATTTTTGGATGCCTTAATAGTGTTTGCTGCCCTAGGCAAAATGTTGAATATAAGACTGTAAATAAGAAGTAAATTGATTTATTTGTCATGAATTTTTTAATTAATGCAACTAAATTACCTCTTTTACCTATAATTCATAAAAAATTAAGAATACATTAACAATTTTTAACCTCTTTGATAAAATCTGGTATACCAGCTACTCCAAACTTTTCAAGATTTTTGATGAAAGCAGAACCAATAATAGCACCATTGGAATACGTACATGCTTTTGAAAATGTTTGATGATCGGAAATACCAAACCCTATAATCAATTTACTATTCAATTGCATTTCTTGGATTCGTTTGAAATAGTCTATTTGTGCTGGAGACACCTCTCCCTTCGCTCCGGTAATAGAAGCAGAAGCTACTACATAAATAAAACTTTTCGTCAATGCATCAATTTTTCTAATTCTTTCTTCAGTAGTATTTGGCGTGATTAAAAAAACATTATTAATGCCGTATTTTTCAAATAAAGCAGCATAATGATTTTCATATTCTATCATGGGTAAATCTGGGATAATTATTGTATCAATACCTGCTTCTTTAATTTTTTGACAAAACAAATCTTCTCCAAATTTTATTATCTGGTTAACATACCCCATAAGCACCAACGGGATAGTAGAGACCTGATTTAAATGTATTAACTGTTCAAATACCACATCTAAGTTCATTCCATTTTGTAAAGCAACAGCACTACTGTGCTGAATGGTAGGACCATCTGCTAAAGGATCTGAATAGGGCAATCCTACCTCTATAAAATCTACTCCATTTACTTCTAGTGAACGGATTATAGTTTCTGTATCTTGTAGTTTCGGAAAACCAGCAGTAAAAAAAATAGATAAGACGTCTTTTTCCTTTTTCTCAAATACCTTTTGTATAGAATTTTTAGGTGCTATAATTGATTCTTTTGCATGCATAATTACTTCAAGTGTTTTATAAAAGTTTCTAAATCTTTATCGCCTCTTCCCGATAAATTTATAACGATGATTTGGTCTTTTCGCAATTCCATTTTGGGTAAAACTGCTAAGGCATGTGCCGTCTCTAAGGCAGGAATAATACCTTCTATTCTAGTTAATTCATAGGCCGCATCTAGTGCTTCTTGGTCTGTTGCGTTCATAAATACGGCACGTTTTGTTTCATGAAGAAAAGCATGTAAAGGTCCTACCCCAGGATAATCAAGACCTGCAGACAAGGAATACGGCTCTACAATTTGTCCATATTCATCCTGCATCAATATAGTTTTACTACCGTGAATTACACCAACCTCTCCAAGTTGCGAAGTTGCTGCACTTTCACCAGAATTAACTCCAAGACCAGCAGCTTCTACAGCGATTAAGGAAACGTCTTCGTCATTCAAATAATGATAAAATGCACCTGCCGCATTACTTCCTCCTCCTACACAAGCAATAATCATATCCGGATTTTCATTACCGGTTTGTGCTTTTAATTGCATCTTCATTTCTTCTGAAATAACGGCTTGTAATCTTGCTACCATGTCAGGATAAGGATGCGGACCAACGACAGAACCAATTAAATAATAAGTCTCCGGATGTTGTATCCAGTATCGTATTGCCTCATTGGTTGCATCTTTAAGAGTTTTACTTCCACTAGTTGCCGGAATCACTTTTGCACCGAGCATTTTCATACGAGCCACATTTGGAGCTTGTCTTTCAATATCGGTTTCCCCCATAAAAACAATACATTCTAAACCCATTAAAGCACAGACTGTCGCAGTTGCAACACCGTGCTGACCAGCTCCGGTTTCTGCAATAATTTTAGTTTTCCCCAATCGTTTTGCTATCAAAATCTGGCCAATTGTATTGTTTACTTTGTGAGCACCAGTATGGTTTAAATCTTCTCTTTTTAAGTAAATAGTTGCACCATATTTTTCCGATAATCGCTTTGCGAGATATAAAGGACTCGGTCTTCCTACATAATCCTTTAATAGCGCTTTGTAATCTTTTTGAAAAGATTCAGAATTAATTATAGTAATGTAATTATCTTCTAATTCTTTTACGTTGGGATAGAGTAATTCAGGAACAAATGCTCCTCCAAATTGCCCATAATATCCATTACTATCTGGTTGAAATTTCATAATTATTTGTTGTGTTTTTATTTCTATAAGACGAATCGTCTATAAATTTTCAATACTTTTTTTAAATTTCGCAAGTGCTCTAGTTTCTTTACTACCAGGAACGGTCTCAAATTTACTATTCACATCAATTGCTATACAATACTTTCCTGCAACACTTTGTAGAAATACTTGCAACGCATCAAGCCTATCCAAACCAATACCACCACTTAAAAAGTACGGTTTTTTAGAGGGATAATTTTGTAAGACTTCCCAATTAAAAACCACACCATTTCCTCCCTTTTCTTTTCCTTTTGTATCAAATAGGAAGTAATCGACTAGGTTTTCATAGTTCTCTAAAGCATTAAAATTAAAAGTATCCTTTACTGAAAATACTTTAATGATTTTAATCATAGGTAGGTGTACCCTCAGTTCTGCAATGTAAGCAGGAGTTTCTTCTCCATGTAATTGCAACATTTCCAATTGATATTCTTGTGCTAGAGAAACCACAATTTCTTGGTATTCATTTACAAATACTCCTACTTTTTTTATGCTTTTAGGTATATCAGGAATAATACCTTCAAAATTTCGTTTCGATGACTCGTAAAAAATAAAACCTAAGTAGTCGGGCAATAATGCTGCTACTTGTTCTATATTTTTTACGTATTTCATTCCACAAACTTTTAGTTTCATCGTATTGATTTATCGTATTTGACTAATAAAGTTCTTGCAGGCTTCCCCAGGATCCTCTTCTTTCATAAAATTTTCTCCAATTAAAAAACCTTTAAAGCCAAACTCTTTTAACCCTGTAATTATTCGTGGATCTGATATACCGCTCTCAGATACTTTAACCGCACTATCTGGAATTTGACTTGCCAGTGCTATAGAATTTTCGATATCTACCGTAAAAGATTTTAAATCTCTATTGTTAATTCCTATAATTTTACCATCGAGGTCATTGATTTTATCTAAATCTTCCTTTGTGTGCACCTCGTACAACACCTCAAGCCCTAAATCTTTCGCTAACTGCCCGTAATTTTTCAATTCTTTTGCAGACAGACAAGTTGCTATTAGAAGTACCGCGTCGGCACCAATTGCCTTTGCTTCCACAATCTGAAAACCATCCACTACAAAGTCTTTTCTCAAAATAGGCTTGTGTTGGTTTACAGTTCGAGCTTCCATCAAATCTGCCATAGTACCACCAAAAAAAGAGGTGTCGGTTAAAATGGATTGTGCTGCGACATTGGCATCAAGATAGCCTTCCGTTACTGCAGCTACTCCTATGGTATCGTTGATAATTCCTTTGGAGGGTGACTGTCTTTTGTATTCGGCAATTATACCTGTAGAAAAGGGATCTAATAAGGATTTTTTTAAAGAAAAAGAGGGTGTTTTAAAATTAGGACTCTCAATTAATTTTTTTACCGGAACCTCTGCTTTTATCTTTAGAACCTCTTTCTTTTTGAAAGCTATAATTTTATCTAATATTGTCATTATTTGTAGGTTATAGTGTTAATTAAGTATTAGCATATTTAAACATTCCTTTGCTTTCCCTCCTAACAGAGAATCTTTAGCTTTTGCAAAGGCATCCGAAAAGGACAGAGCATTATCCACAACCATTAGCGCATATGCTGCGTTTGTAAGCACCACATTGTTCTGTTCTTTAGTGCCGTCACCATGAATAATTTTAGAAAATATTTTTGCTGCCTCATCTACAGAATTACCGCCATAAATTGCATTTTGTTTTATTGTTTCCATTTGTAAATCTTCAGGAGATATCAATTGCTCCCCGTGTTTAGTGAACAGTTTGAAACTACTCGTAAGCGATATTTCGTCGTAGCCGTCTAAGGCATGTACTATGCCAAAATTTGAGTCTTCTTCCTCCAATATGTAATGGTATAATCGGGCAACTTCTAAATTAAAAGTTCCTAATAATTGATTTTTTGGCATACTAGGATTAACTAGTGGACCTAAGATATTGAAAAATGTTTTTAATTTTAAAGCCTTGCGAACCGGTCCTACTGCTTTCATTGCAGGGTGAAATTTGGGGGCATGTAGAAAACATATATTTGCTTTGTCTAACTGGGATTTAAGAATAGCAACATCGTTCGTGAATGAATAACCAAAACGCTCTAACATATCGGAAGAACCAGATGAAGAAGATACTGAATAATTACCGTGTTTAGTTACCTTTTGCCCGGTGCCTGCCACTACAAAGGATGTAAGTGTAGAGATATTAAACGTATCCTTTCCATCACCACCTGTTCCTACAATGTCGATAGCATTGAATTCCGATAAATCTACCTTTATAGCAAGTTCTAACAAAGCTTCCCTAAAACCTGACAACTCCTCTACAGTAATTGGGCGCATCATAAAAACAGTTAAAAATGAGGTTAATTCTGCTTCGTTATAACTGTTTTTTGCTATATTTATTAACAACAATTTGGACTCTGACCTACTCAATCTTTTGTGTTGGTATAATTTTTCTAATGTTTCTTTCATAAGATAAAAAGTATAATACTATTTCGCAGTTAGAAGTAATTTTTCGGCGTATTTGATAAAATTTTTTACAATTGTCTCTCCTACTTCAGTTAATATACTTTCCGGATGAAACTGAACTGCACTTATTGGAAAGTGTCGGTGTTCTATCGCCATTATTGCACCCGATTCGTCTACTGCTGTTATTTCCAAATCTTCCGGCAAATTTTTAGTCGTAGCAACCCAGGAATGATAACGTGCAGCAGGGAATGTAGTAGGAACATTATTAAATAGTACTGCATTTTTTTGGAGTACTCTCATATTTGTAGCTACCCCATGGAAAACCTCATTCATGTTTTCAATAGTACCTCCAAAACTTCGGTAATAGCTTGTAATCCCAAGCAAACGCCAAAAATCGGCAGTACTCCAGCATAGGTTCGGATTGCTTCTTTTAATATTCCCGCTTCTTCAGGAATACCAGGACCCGGAGAGAGAATTAAAGCATCATACTTACCGATATCTTGTAATGCTATTTCATCGTTTCGGTAAACATCAGGATATTTTCCGGTAATATTCTCTACCATGTGTACTAAATTATAAGTAAACGAATCATAATTATCTATAATTAATATGTCCATATCTATTTTATTTATTTCTTAACCTTTATTTTCTTAATAATTGTATTTCGCCGCACTTATAGTGTTTCCGCTAGAACCAAAGCTTTTTTTAAAGCAGCTAATTTATTGTTAACCTCTTGTAACTCATTTTCCTCATCCGAATGAATCACAATACCTGCTCCAGCCTGGTAATAAAGAACATTCTTTTTACTTACAAAGGAACGAATTGCAATTGCTAAATTAACCGAACCATCCAAACCAATAATGCCTACTGCGCCACCATAAAAACCTCTCGATTGATTCTCATAAGTGTCAATTAGTTGCATTGCTTTGTATTTAGGGGCTCCACTGAGTGTTCCTGCTGGAAAAGTATCTCCAACAACTTTAATTGGGTTACCGTGAATAGTACCTTGTACAGTAGAAACTAAATGAATTACATGGCTAAAATATTGTACCTCTTTAAACACTTCCACCCTTACATTCTCAGCGTGCTTACTTAAGTCATTTCTTGCTAAATCTACAAGCATAACATGTTCTGCAGTTTCTTTTTTATCCGCTGACAATTGTTTTCCAAGTTGTATATCTTTTGCCATATCTCCTGTTCTTCGAAATGTCCCCGCTATGGGATTGATGATGGCTTTACCACTGTTTATTTTAATTTGGGCTTCAGGAGAAGAACCCATTAGTTTAAAACTTCCGTAGTCGAAATAAAATAAATACGGAGAAGGATTTATAGAGCGAAGAGCCCTATACACATTAAATTCATCGCCTTTAAAACGCTGTTGGAACTGTCGTGATAAAACCAATTGAAATACATCACCACGCTTACAATGTGCTTTCGCCTTTGTAACATACTCCTTAAATTCATCGTTAGTGCAATTTGAGGTTTCTTCTTGTGAAAGTGAAAAACTTTGAGAATTAAAAACTTGTGATGCAATAACGGTTTCTATTTCTTCTATTCTTGAGGCGGTATTTTCTAAAATATTTTCCACAAGAGTTAATTCATCGTTAAAGTGATTTATAGCAATTATAAAACGATAGAAACTATATTGCATCATTGGTATCGCAGATGGTGCATCTTGTACTGTAAACTTTATATTTTCGAAGTACTGAACACTGTCATAAGTGGTATAGCCATATAAACCGTTAAATGATTTTATGGCAGATGGACAATCTAAAGTGATACTTCTACTAAAACTATTGAACAGCTCGTTAAAATTAGTTGTAATAGGCTGTTTGGTTGTCTCTTTTCCTTTAAAAAAAGTTGTAAAAACATCTTTGTCTGCCTTCATGGATACTACTGGTTCTATGCATATAAAAGAATAACTTTCTTCCTTACTGTGATAATCAGAACTTTCTAAAAGAAGCGTATTAGCATATGTATCTCTTAACCTGAGATATAATCCAACCGGAGTTACTTTATCAGCGAGTTGTTGTTTAAAAGTAGTGGTAAATTTAATGGTATTCATTTTTAGTTGTTTTATGAAAACAAAAAAGGCTTATCGTGAGATAAGCCTTTTAAATTTATATTTCAATAATAGAGGTATGCTCACTTAATTCATTTAAGAGAGTTCCACCACCATATGTTGTTTTGTTTTGTCATTTGATGAAGCAAATTTATAATAGATTTTTTATAAAAAAAACTTTTTTCAGCTAATTCTGAAAGAGATCTTTAAAAAAGTTAATTAAATCAGTAGTTCTAGTAGTTTATATAACAATATAAAACTAATATTGTTATTTTGATTTAAATATGAAATCAAATTTAATTAAATAGTTTAATAAAATAAACTTAATTACGTTGTTTGTAAAGCAATCGTAACTGAAGATTGATTTATTATTTAAAATTATAAAAATCAAATATAAAATATTATGTGTGGAATTGTATGCGCTTTTGACTTAAAAGAAAAATCAGAAATAATACGACCTCAATTATTAGAAATGGCTAAAAAAATTAGACATAGAGGTCCTGATTGGAGTGGGATTTATAGTGACAATAAAACAATAATGGCACACGAACGTCTGGCAATAGTAGATCCGACATCAGGGCAACAACCATTATTTAGTAAAGACCGAAGGTTTGTTCTTGCTGCAAATGGTGAGATATACAATCACAAAGAAATACGAGAAGAATTAAAAGAAAATCATGATTTCTTAACAAAATCAGACTGTGAGGTAATACTTGCTCTCTACAAAGAAAAAGGAGAACATTTTTTAGATGATTTAAATGGAATCTTCGGTTTTGCAGTTTATGACACAGCGACAGACGAGTATCTAATAGCTAGAGATCACATGGGAATAATTCCATTGTATATGGGATGGGATAAGCAAGGTACTTTTTATGTGGCCTCTGAACTAAAAGCATTAGAGGGGTTTTGTAACAAAATTGAAATATTTCCTCCAGGACATTATTACACTAGAGAAAATGGCTTGCAGAAATGGTACACAAGGGATTGGATGGAGTACGAGACGGTAAGAGAAAACCAAACCAACATAACTGAAATAAAAGATGCCTTGGAAGCAGCTGTACACCGACAGCTTATGAGCGATGTTCCTTACGGGGTATTATTATCGGGAGGACTAGACTCCTCTATTACCTCGGCAATAGCTAAAAAATATGCTGCTAAGCGTGTTGAATCTGGAGATAAAGATGAGGCTTGGTATCCCCAACTACATTCGTTTTCGGTAGGATTAGAAGGTTCACCAGATTTGGCGGCGGCAAAAAAAGTATCGGATCACATCGGTACAATTCACCACGAAATAACCTTCACCATTCAGGAGGGTTTAGATGCTATAAAAGATGTTATCTATAATTTAGAAACCTACGATATTACGACGATAAGAGCTTCAACTCCGATGTATTTAATGGCTAGGGTAATCAAATCTATGGGAATTAAAATGGTACTATCAGGTGAAGGAGCCGACGAAATATTTGGAGGGTATTTATACTTTCACAAAGCACCGAATGCAGAAGAATTTCATAAAGAAACCGTACGAAAATTAGATAAACTATATCAATATGACTGCCTGAGAGCTAATAAAAACCTCATGGCTTGGGGAATTGAAGGCCGTGTTCCTTTTTTGGACAAGGAGTTTATGGATGTTGCAATGCGTATTAACCCAAAAGACAAAATGATAAACGGGGAGCGCATGGAGAAATGGGTATTGCGGAAAGCCTTTGAGAGCTATTTACCAGAAAGTGTAGCTTGGCGACAAAAAGAACAATTTTCAGATGGTGTTGGTTACAGTTGGATAGACACCCTAAAAAAAGTAGTAAACGAGGCAGTTACAGACGAAATGATGACAAATGCAGTGCACCGCTTCCCAACACAAAAACCAAGAACAAAAGAAGAATATCATTATCGTACTATTTTTGAAGAACACTTCTCGAGTGATACAGCAGCACTTACCGTCCCATCGGTTCCTTCTGTTGCTTGCAGTAGCCCGACCGCTTTAGCTTGGGATGCTAGTTTTCAAAACATGAACGAACCTAGTGGAAGAGCAATTGCAGCCGTGCACGAAGATGCCTATTAATTATATCTTTATTTTAGTTAGTGAGTCCCCGAACATTAAAAGTGTTTGGGGTACTTTTTAAGTAATTTTAATTTTCAAAAGCTTTTCGCTTTTACATTTTCAAAAAAAGACTTTTTATAAGTATCTCCAATGGGTAAATTTGAACCGTTAATTGTAACGGATAGTGAATCCGTTTGCAGAACATGCTGTAAGGCCACTATATAAGATTTGTGAATCTGCACAAAATCATCGTTTAAAGAAGCAGCGATTCCTTTTAAGGTTCCGTAGGTAATTATTTGCTTGTCATTTAAATGTATTGCAACGTAATTTTTAATTCCCTCTAGATAGTATATATCCTTTATATAAACTCTTTCAAAATTATTTTTACCATCGGTTTTAATAAATAAAAATTCGGTAGAGCTTTGGTTTTCTATTTTTTTAGAAATGATGCTTCCTTTATATTTATTTACAGCTTGGTAAAAACGTTCGAATGAAAAAGGTTTTAATAGATAATCTACAGCATTTCTCTCATAACTCTCTGTCGCAAATTTTTCGAAAGCCGTCGTGAAAATAATATCTACTTTATCGGAAACAAGCTTGGCTAACTGCATGCCTGTTAAGTTAGGCATCTGCACATCCATAAATACTAGATCGATGTTTTCTTTTTCTATAATTTGCAATACTTCCAACGATTTTGTTGTTGTTTGCACAACTTGTAAAAAGTCTACTTTACTTGCGTATGCTTCTAATAGTCTTATTGCTGGAGGCTCATCGTCAACAATTACACATTTAATTACTCTTGAATCCATAGTGGTATTTTTAACATCACCTCAAAGATATTATTTTGAAAGTTAATCTCATAGACATATGATTTACCGTACAATAAATCTAGTTTTTTTACAATGGAATTTGTCCCAATTCCAGTATTGGTGTATTTTTCGGATGTATTAATTTTATTTTTAGTCGAAACAATTAAAAATTTATTTTCCGATGCAACAGAAATTTGAGCAGGAAAATCTTTATTAGTAATATCGCCGTGTTTAAAGACATTTTCTACAAAATGTAGTAAAACCATACTAGGAATGGCATACCCCTTTTTTTCACCGGTAAAATTATAAACCACATGTAAACTATCCTCATAGCGTTTTCGATAGAAGAAAATATAATCCTCTAAAAATTTGAGATCATCAGACAATGCAATATTTTCGTTTTGTGTTTCATAGGTTACAAATCGCAATAGTTCTGACAATCTTAAAATATCATCTGCTACTTTAGGAAGTTGATGCACTAATTCTACGTAAAATGCATTTAATGTATTAAAGAGAAAATGTGGTTCTAATTGTGCTTTTAACACCTGAAGCTCTGATGTTTTTTGTTGCAGTTTAAGTTCGTTAATGCGATCATTTTTACGAACAACATCCAATATGAAATATACTATAAATGCCATAAAAACAGCCTGAAATGCATAATATGCATTATCCAGAACGTAGGGCATAAATACTCTAGAGTCTTCTGCATAATTGTGCATTCCGGTAATATGAAACACAATTACTTCCTCTATTAAATAACGTAATACAGCAAAAGACACTACAGACAGCAGTAAATACACGCTGTATAGCCAATATTTAGCTCTTCCAATAGTTTGTGGAATAAAATATGTAAAATTTACCCAGTATATAAACGTATAAAGCGCCAAAAACAATAATAAAAAGCTTGCATAAGAGCCACTCAATATATTTTCTTTTACAATAAGAAGACTTCGCAGGGATGTAAAAATTATCCAAATTGCAAAAATTGCAATGTGGTATTTGGTGGTTTCGTGTTTTATTTTCATCGTATAAATAAACCAACAATGTACTAAAATTTAATGCGCTTTATACGTGTTGGATAAAATTTTATACCAAATCAAGATTTTACAAAACAAAAGTGTTGGTATTGCGAAATATACCATACGTTTTGTATGAATAACGGTATAAATAATCTTAAAAAACACCACGACAAACACCTGTAATTTTGTTGCAGAAATTAACACTAAAATTATTAAACCGATGAAAAATTTCATTATTACAGTAGTATCTATCGTAAGCATTTCCATTAATGCACAAACACTAAGTGATATTAAATTCAACAGTGCCGAAATCAAAAAGATTCCCGTTCTAAATTTTGCTACTTTTCACATGGGAAAAACATCCGATGCAAACAAAACCACTTTTGATGAATTCGATAAAAAAAATCAAAAAGAAGCCCAAGAGATTGCGAAACTACTTGCAGCGTTTAAGCCAACAGTAATTCTAATTGAGGATATTCCAGAAAACAATGAATTTAGACAAAAAGAATTGCAAGAATATTTAAAAAATCAATCGCTAAATTTCAAAAACATATCCGAAATTCACTTAATAGCATTCGAGGTTGCACGAATTACGGGAATTGAAAAAATTTTTGGAATAGACCACATTATGGGCTATGATTACAACAGTCAATTTCAAAAAATTAATGCAGAAAAAGATCCATTCATCATGCGTTATTTCCAACATGTGCATGCACAGCAAAGTAAGATGAAAAACTTCAACTTACTAGAACGATTAATCGTTACCAACACGAATGAGGCGCTAGATTTCATTTACAATATCAATGCAGATTTAATGACTTACGTAAAAGACGACCCAAATCTTAAAGGTGCAGAAACAGCAGCTAAAATGTATGAAAGAAATCTAAAGATCTTTCAGAACATCAACCAATTGAATCTCAACGAAAATGATAGAGTATTTATAATTTCAGGAAGTGCTCATGCTTCTTTCTTAAAAGATGTTATGCAGCGAAGTGTTAAATACAAATTGGTAAATACATTAGACTATTTAGACGTGGAAAATACATTAAAACTATAATAATTATCTACACACCTATGCTAGATAAATAAACGCAAGTTTATAACTAATTTCTAATACTTCTTTTTTACACAAAAAACTGCCCTAGGGCAGTTTTTTTTATCAGATTCTATTTAAAAAGCACTTATTGATTTCCTAGAATAATCGGCATACCACTTTTACCAGAACCTATAATAACAACTTTGCTATTACTAGATTCTGACAATCTGTTTGTTGCTTCAATTCCTTTATCTTGTAATATTTTGTCGGTTAAAGATGCGCTCAAAATACGGTTTGCATCCGCTTTCCCTTGGGCTTCAATTCGTTGACGATCTGCCTCTTTTTGTGCCTTTTCTATTCTGAACTGATATTCTAAAGATTCTTGCTCTTGCTTCAATTTACGCTCAATTGCATCTCTAATTGTATTTGGTAATTGCACGTCTTCAACTAAAACACGTTCAACAATAATGAATTGGTCCTTTAATTTTTCTTGTGCAGCCGCAAGAATTTCTTGCTCAATCACATCTCGTTTACTAGAATACAATTGCTCTGGTGTGTAACGACCTACTACACTTCTTGCTGCTCCATTGATGGCAGGGTCTAGGATATCAGAAATATAATTTGGTCCTTTAGTTTTAATCAGCATTCCGAGCTTATCATACTCTGGTTTAAACCATACAGTACCATCTACTTGAACTTCTAACCCATTTACAGAAAGAACGTTCATTTGATCGGAAATAGATTGTTGACGCACCTTTTGAACTATCATATCATTCCATGGAGCTACAATACGAAATCCCTCACCATAAGTTTTCTCGGTATTGATACCATCGCCAAAACGCTCGAATAGTACACCTGCCTCACCAGGACCAATAGTCACGGTTGACTTTGCAATAAATATTAACAATAAAACAACAATGGGAATTAATAAAACTCCTCCTTTTGGGATGTTTATTCCTACTTGATTTCTTGACATTTTTTTATATTTTTTCGTTTTATCAAATTTACAATATTATTACGTAAAATAAATACGATTGTAATTAACTTTAATAAAAAATAACCATCGTTTGGATATGCATAATAATAGTAGTTCAAATACTTTATGTTGAGCAAATAATACTTCAAACTACTTTAGATTTAAAACACAACAATAAAATATTTATATATTTGGTTTGTAAATAATAATAACTATGACAGACTTAAAATTAAATTTAAAAAAAATAGATCCCGTAAGATATGCTTTAATCATTGGTTTATTAATGGCCCTTATGACTTTTGTTATAATTACAATTGCAATGCTATTTGGTAGTTTATTTGGACCTATGTTACAGGCTACAGAGTCAGATACCTCCGGATTTGGAATGATATTGGGAGGTGGTTTTATAATGTTACTAATAGTTCCAGTGGTGTATTTTATATTTGGTTTTATATTTGGTTTTATCGCAACTACAGTATTGAACTTTATACTTAAAAAAACGGGGGGACTACCTTTACATTTCGAAAAAACCGAAATAACTACTTTGCAGAACCAATAAAATTAATAGTAGAGTAACGCAAAAAGAGGTTGTATTCTACAACCTCTTTTTGCGTTAAATACGTGTATACGATATAAACAAAATGGTATTAAAGATTACTCTCCTTCTCTAGCCTATCTTTAACATATTCTTTTTTTGTTTTACCGTGCTTTACAGGAGCGCCAGTTTCATCCAAACTAACCATAATAATTTTTTCAACATCTAAAATTTTATTGTGCGTGAGTTTGTTTCGAACACTACACGTTAATGTAATCGAGGTCTTTCCAAATTTAACAACATCAATTCCAATTTCTACAATATCCCCTTCTTTAGCTGAACTAACAAAATCAATTTCAGATATAAATTTAGTTACTGTTCTCGGAATTTCTAATTGTATAATTGCATAAATCGCTACCTCTTCGTCTATCCATTGTAACAATCTTCTCCGAATAAAGATCCGTTCGGGTTTAAATCTTCAGGCTTTACCCATTTTCGTGTTCTAAAGTTCATAGTGTCTAAAATTTTGTTGTATAAAAATATATTATTTACAACTAATAAATAAATTTTGTAATAAATAAAACCATAAGCATTATAGAGATTTATTGCTCTATATTTATCGCCGCAAAAGCTACCAATTCCCCTTGCTTAAAGCGCAAAGACAAACGAATTGGATTACAACAATTTTCACAATCTTCTATATAGTCTTGCAAGGATATACTTGTATCCAATAACATAGAAATATTTTGCCAACAATATGGACACTGAAAAAAATGTTCTAACATATATTTTAAATTTTCCCGTAATACTTTCGTAAAAACCACTCCAAAAAAACTAAGAATATTACAACTCCTAAAACCCATTTCCAGTCGATTAAATAACGCTTAGATATTTTGATTTTTTGGGTGGTAAAATAGCTTTTATCGTCTGCCAACTGTTTGATTAAGTCTTTGGTTTGATCTTTATAAAAGAGAGCGCCTCCGGAATTTTGTGCTAACTTCTCTAATTTTTGTCGGTTGGCATTGGTGAATTGCTCTTCAATTTTAAATGGGGTAACTTTTAACTTCCCATATTTGGATACAGATTGCCCCTCTACTTGAACTTCATAATTATATTCTCCGGGAAAAAGCCTTCCAATGTAACTTGGTACGAGTTTTCCACCAAAGAAAACGGCAGCAGTTTTCTTTCTTTAGTACTGCTATTTTGCAATTTTAATTGCAACGAAGCTCGAGGATCAAAAAGATAGTTTTCATCGAGGTAAAGTGCAGTGAAATCAATAGAGGTATTTGCAGCATAAA
The DNA here is from genome assembly GCF_002954385.1 of Tenacibaculum sp. SG-28. GTDB lineage: Bacteria > Bacteroidota > Bacteroidia > Flavobacteriales > Flavobacteriaceae > Polaribacter. The sequence goes on along the minus strand of NZ_MQVY01000001.1, from coordinate 710,582 downwards.
TATTTCCAACCTTAACCTCTAATCGGTTTCTTTTTTTATTAGAGGAAAGGTACTGTGTAAGGGATCCCATAAAGGTATCAAAAGCTTCAAAAGATTGCTTATTTTCATACGAAGCCGCACGCCATCTCCAAATACCCTCTCCAAATAGAAACATGATTTTTTGATCATTTTCTCCTACCGCACCAAGTAATGGTTGCGCTGTTTCAATTCCGCCAACAGATTGATAAAGTAACGTTTGAAACGTTTTATTTGTGGTAATTTTACCAAATTTATCTTGTAAAGGTGGAAATTTATTAAACCCAATATCCGTTTGAAAAAAAGTAACAAATTCCGGATTGTAAAGCGCGGTATAATTCTCCGTTTTACGGATGAAGTTTTTAGTTACTCCTGTGGGCAGAGAATTTATAAAGTTCCAATCTGTTTTGGTTCCAGTTACAATTAAATAGTTTGAAGCAACTTTTTCCATGGTCTCACGAAATAAGGCAGTAGGCTGATAGAAAATATAAAATTGGTAATTTTCCAATTGTAAGGATCTGTCACTGCTTAGTTTTATAGTAACTTTTCTTTGTTTGTTGGTTTCTATAGCTCTTTTAATAGCCCCTAAATCAGGATGCATCACCGAACTAAAAAGTAATACTTTTGTTTGTTCATCTATAACGTCTACAGAAAAGTTTTTACTATTGTTTTTGGTATTCTTCTCGTTAGACAATGACTGAATTGAAGCCTTGTAATATTGCATACCTTTCTCCTCTGATGTACAATAAAAAGTAATATTTTGATAGGGATTCTTGGGGGAAAAGGAAATTTCCTTGGAGTAAATCCTCTTTCCTTTGTGCGTAACTGATAAAGTTTTGACGATATTTTTATCGCCCTCGTAAAACAGAAATACCTCTACCGGAAACTTATTTTTGAGATAGCTGTACTTATTAACATTTAAGGTGCTAATTTTTATATCCGAGTATACTGTCGTATCTCCTGTTACAACAGGAAAAATTTTATTTTCTGAAGAAAAAATTCGTAATCATTCCCAGAGGTTTGGTTTCCATCGGTGATTAATACCGTTGCTAAATTTTGATTTTTGTACAAGGTAGTAACATTTTGCAATGCTTTATAAATATCTGTTTTATCTTCGGAAAATGTTAAGGTATCCAATATATTTAAATCCTCACCGAAAGTGTAAGTAGCGATATCAAATTTTTGCTTTAAAGCAGTATTACTTTCAATAAGATTGAGTTTAGACAAGACATTAGACTCCTCTTTAAAATAGGTTAAAGATGCTGAATTGTCTACCAATACTGCCAGCTTAGGCTTTGTGTTTAGCTTGGTATGGGCAGGAATTGCTGGGTTTATTAATAGTAAAAACAACAAGAAAAGACTACAGGCTTTCAACACAAATAAAAGTGGAAGTATTTTTAGTTTGGTAGTTTTTTTAAAGTAATATTGGAAATAAGCAAGAGCTATACTACCAAGTAGGGCGAAAAATATTAGAATGTATATGGATGTTTGCACAAATAAAATTTAGATATGTGAAGATAAAAATAACTCCTAATAAAAAACCTGTATTCTGGTAATAATTTTATTTACTCTTACAGTGCTCTAAAAATTTTCAACATAATACATACGTAACATATAAAACACTAATTTTATTGCGATAGGATGAAGTTACTAGGAAAACAGCATTAGATATATTCAACAAAGCTATGGCTTTAATAGAAAATGAAATAAACCAATTATCTTTTAAAAAAATCCTTTTGATGGTGATGCATATCTACCATAGAATTTTTACTTTTGCTGCTGAACACAACCCAAAAACATGAACTTGACGTCACTAAACGCCATCTCTCCTATCGACGGAAGATATCGTAATAAAGTAAAAAATTTAACTAATTATTTTTCAGAGGAAGCTTTAATAAAGTATAGAGTAAAAATTGAAATCGAGTATTTCATTGCGCTTTGCGAAATACCTTTACCACAACTATCGTCTTTCGACAATTCTTTATTTGATGCGCTTCGATTAATTTATAAAAATTTCACTGCAGAAGATGCGCAAAAAATCAAAGACATCGAAAAAGTTACTAATCACGATGTAAAAGCAGTAGAATATTTTATTAAAGAGAAATTTGACAGTCTCGATTTACAAGAGTTCAAAGAATTTATTCATTTTGGATTAACATCCCAAGATATTAACAACACTGCCATACCGCTTTCCATTAAAGATGCAATGGAAGAGGTTTACTACCCAACTTTAGATACTTTGGTATGTAAATTAGCCGATTTATCAGAAGAATGGGAAACTATTCCAATGCTTGCGAGAACACACGGGCAACCCGCATCCCCTACCCGTCTGGGAAAAGAATTTTTTGTTTTTGTGGAACGAATAAACAATCAAGTTATTCATATACAGCACACACCGCATGCTGCAAAATTTGGAGGTGCAACTGGGAATTTTAATGCGCACAAAGTAGCTTATCCAGATATCGACTGGAAAAATTTCGGAACTAATTTTGTTGAAAATATTTTAGGACTTCACCACTCATTTCCAACGACACAAATTGAACATTACGACCATATGGCTGCTTTGTTTGATGGTATGAAGCGAATTAACACGATTTTAATTGATTTGGATAGAGATATCTGGACGTATGTATCGAATGATTACTTTAAGCAGAAAATAAAAAAGGGAGAAGTTGGTTCCTCTGCAATGCCACATAAAGTTAATCCTATTGATTTTGAAAACTCGGAGGGTAATTTAGGCTTAGCTAACGCTATATTTGAACACTTATCTTCGAAATTACCTGTATCTCGCTTACAGCGTGATTTAACAGACAGTACGGTATTGCGAAATATTGGAGTACCTTTCGGACACACTTTAATTGCATTTGCTGCTACCTTAAAAGGTTTAAACAAGTTATTATTAAATGAAGAACAATTTGCTCAAGACCTTGAAAATAACTGGGCTGTTGTTGCAGAAGCAATTCAAACTATATTGCGTAGGGAAGCATATCCGAACCCATATGAAGCCTTAAAGGGTTTAACGAGAACCAATACTAAAATCAACCAAGACGCAATAAGTAATTTTATCGACACGCTGGAAGTGTCTTCTGCGATTAAAGAAGAACTAAAGACAATAACGCCATCCAATTACACCGGAATTTAACCCTACTATTATGTTTAGAAATTCATGCACCATCGTTTTACTCCTTTGCTTAGCTTTTGTTTCATGCGAACCAGAAGTAAAAGGAAATCCGGACCGTTTTAAAACAGGACAATTCGAAATTCCAGCAGGAGAATCTTTCGGTAAAACCTACATCCAAAGAATAGATAGCCTTCAGATTGAATCGTATTCTAAAAAAGTTAGTGCAACAATGGATTCTGTATTAGTAGAAAAAGAAGTACAACAAATAGACACGTTGTATATTAAATGGAAAAATAATTTTGCATATTCCTTGCGAATGAAAAATCCAAAAACAGAATTGGATAAAGATCCTATTTTTGTACAGATAACCAAAGTAACAGATAGTTCGTATGAATTTACTGCAAAAATTGGTTATTCCAATTTTAAAAACAAAGGAATTGTTTACAAAGTAAAATAAACCATGGAAATATTTTTACAAGCCGACACTTGGGGGGCATTGATAACGTTAACGTTTTTAGAAATCGTTTTAGGTATAGACAACATTATATTTATATCTATTGCAGCAAATAAGCTACCGGAAAGCGAACAAAAGAAAGCTACCAATATTGGTTTATTTTTAGCAATGCTATTAAGAATTCTACTGCTTTTTGGAATTTCCTTATTAATTGCCATGAATGCTCCTTTTTTCGAGATAAATCTTTCCTGGTTTAAGGCCGGTTTTACTGGGCAGAGCCTCATCTTATTTTTAGGGGGCTTGTTTTTATTATATAAAAGCACCAAAGAGATACACCATAAAGTAGAAGGTATAGAAGAGCATGAAAATGACGAAAAAGGGAAGAAAAAGCATACGATAAGTCAGGCAGTCTTGCAAATAACACTAATAAATATTGTTTTTTCTTTTGACTCCATATTAACCGCTGTAGGTATGACAAATGGTGTTGAGGGAGCAATGATCATTATGGTAGTATCCGTAATACTATCGATGATTATCATGATGTTATTCGCAAATCCGGTTGGAAAATTTGTCAATAAACACCCTACCATACAAATGTTAGGATTATCTTTCCTAATTTTAATTGGTTTTATGTTGATTGCTGAAGCGGCGCATTTATCGCATGCAAGTTTATTTGGAGAGACCATTGGAACGATTCCAAAGGGTTATCTTTATTTTGCGATTGCATTTTCACTTGTGGTAGAAATGCTCAACATGAAAATGCGTGGGAATAAAAAATAAATTCTTTTTTTAAATTTTTATATAGAGAACTTTCCTATAATTTTTTTTACATTTGTGGTTGTGTTGAATTTTAAAAAACATATCACTTTACTTTTTTTGTTGGTGCTTTTTATCCCCGCTACCATTCAAACATTGCATGCGTTTGAAAATCACTCGCATTCGGTTTGTATGGAGGATTCGGAAGAGCAACACTTTCACGAGCAAGAGGTAGATTGTTGTTTACCTAACTTTCAATTTCAACCACATTCCTTTGCGGTAAGACACAACTTTTTAGAGCCAACAATTTTAATTTCTGAAAAAGAAATTGCATACACAGAAAGTATTCTAAACAAATTCGTCACAAACTACAAAACTTCACGAGCTCCACCAATTGTAATATAAGAACCTTATAATTCATAATTACAATTAGAATCTTAGAATGAAATCAAAAAATATTGTTCAGTTACTTTTGTTTTTATTGTGTTCAATCGCATCCACAAAAGGCCAAAACTGTACACATATATTTTCAGGTAAAATAGAAGATTTTCACGATAAATCTCCAATAGTAGGTGCTACTATTTTGATCAATAGTCAAAATAAATTTACCACCTCTGATGTTGAAGGAAAATTTATAATAGAAAATATATGTTCTGGTAAAGTTAGTATCGAAATTTCTCACGTTGCTTGTGAAACAAAAATTATAGAAGTAGATGTTACGAAAAACATGTATAAAATAATTGATTTAGAGCACCACGTTGAAGAATTAAACGAAGTCAGTGTAAAAGCTAATTTGAATAAAAAGACACAAACAGCCCAAGAAACTTTACTAAAAACAGATATAATTGAAAAATATACCAGTGCCAGTTTAGGAGATGCCTTAAAAGATATTTCGGGTGTTTCTTCGCTTAACACTGGAAATACAATAGTGAAACCAGTAATAAATGGTATGCATAGTAGCAGAGTACTTATTTCGTTTAATAATGTTAGGCTTCATGACCAAGAATGGGGAATTGAACATGCGCCAAATATTGACATCAATGCCGCTACATCAATTTCAGTGATTAAAGGAGCCAATGCCCTACAATACGGAGGAGATGCCATTGGAGGTGTTGTTATTATCAATCCGGATAGATCTATCAAATCGGATACGCTGTACGGTAAGACAATTATCTCACAACAAGACAATGGAAATCTATTCTCAGCCACATCCAGCTTACACGCAGTTTTTAAATCACCGTGGTATATAGATGGTCAAGCTTCGTACAAAAGAGCAGGTGACTTTAATGCAGCCAATTACAACTTAACAAATACTGGTATTAACTCAAGATCTTTTACAATTGGTACTGGTTTTAAAAGATTCGATAAAGGATTTGAATTATTTTATAGCAACTTATACAACGAATTAGGAATTTTAAGTGCTTCACACATCGGTAATGTGGTAGATTTGGTTAATGCAATTAATAGCGACATTCCATTTATAGCAGAAGACTTTAGCTACGACATTAACAATCCTAAACAAAAAGTAACACATCAACTTTTCAAAGCAAACGCATTTCAGCGATATAAAGGATTTGGTAAAGTTACCTTACAATACGACTACCAAAATAACCGCCGTTTAGAATTTGATAAACGAAGGGGAGAAAATAAAAATTTACAAGCCGTTGATTTAGCCTTAAAAACCCATACCTTAAAGGGAGATGTAATTTTGGATGCTAAAACTACAAATACCTATAAATTTGGTTTTAGCGCAGGTTATCAAAATAACTTTTCTGATCCTGTAACCAAAGTAAGGCGTTTAATTCCAGATTACGATAGAGTTACTTTTGGCGCCTACGCTGTTGGTAATTTTAAATTTAATGATTTTATCATTGAAGCTGGATTGCGCTATGATATGGATTATACGAACGCTAAAAAATTCTATTTAAAATCCCGTTGGGATGCACAAGGATATGCAGAAGATTTTTCAGATATTGTCATTGATGATGACGTAAGTGGTTCTCAAATTCTAACAAATCCTATATTTACCTTTCACAATATTTCAGCTTCTGTAGGTACAACCTATATGCTCAATACAAATAATTCATTTATTGTTAATTATGGTTTAGCGAATAGGGCACCAAATGCTGCAGAATTATTTAGCGACGGTTTACACCATTCTGCTGCCAGATTTGAAATCGGAGACTTACGATTGAATCCTGAAACTGCAAACAGGGTGGGTATTTCTTATTTACTAGAAAAAAGTAAATTCGATGCGGCAATAGAGGTATTTTACAATTATGTAAGTGATTACATCTATTTAGAACCCTCCGGAATCGAAACCACCATTCGAGGTTCATTTCCAGTATGGAAATACAAGCAAATTAACGCCCAATTATTTGGTATAGATACCAACCTTACCTATGCTTTCAACGGCAATATATCGTTTGGTAACAAAATGGCCTATATCAACGGTCGTGATCTTAGTGAAAAAAGAGCTTTAATCGATGTGCCCCCTTTTAAAACTGTTAGTAACATAAAGTATGCTAAAGAAAATTGGAACAACTTTTATGTAGCTATAGAGCACGAATATAATGCACGCCAAAATAATTATCCGGATAACAATTTTGATACCTTTATTCCAACCACAGGAGAATACGAAACAGTAGACATTAGCACCCCTCCTGGGGCCTACCATTTATTGCACTTTAATACCGGTGTACAATTTAGTTTATCAGAAACGAGTTTGGCATTAAACCTTTTCATACGCAACTTGTCTAATACAGCATATCGCAACTACATGAACCAGCAGCGGTTTTATGCGGATGATTTAGGAAGAAGCATACAAATACAATTAAAAATTAATTATTAAAATAAACATAAATAAACATTAAATCCATACATTATGAAACAGATTAAATTATTAAGTTTTCTATTTATTGCAACATTAGTATTAAGCTCATGTTCAGACGACCCAGAACCAATTAATGACGAGGAAGTTATTACTTCAATGACCGTTTCGTTACTAGCTGATAATGGATCTACAGTAGTTATGCAAACTTTAGATGCAGACGGTGATGGACCATTACCTGCAGTAGTTGAAACTATCGGAAATTTTACGCCCAACACCACCTACACAGGATCAATTGTATTACTGAACACTTTAGAGAATCCAGCGGAAGTAATTTCCGAAGAGGTTAAAGAAGAAGACGACGAGCACCAATTCTTTTTCCAACATGGAAACGATATTGAAACTGCCTATGAAGATTTTGATGCTAATGGTAACCCTCTTGGGCTTTCATTTACATTAACTACAAATGCTGCAGGAACAGGAACACTTACGGTTACCTTAAGACATGAACCAAATAAAGATGCTGCAGGAGTTAGTGATGGAGATATCACCAATGCAGGTGGTTCAACAGATATTGAAACTACTTTTACCTACACAGTAGAATAAATAGTTATTTGCTTTTAAAAAAAGGCTCTATATATATAGAGCCTTTTTTATATCTAAAAATATAGGATGGTTTTTAACTTAGAAACACACACCCAAAGTCTTTAACCATGTATACTTGGTTGTATAATGTATCACTAGAAACTATTGGGATTTTTACAAAAACAAATTGATTTGCTATAGTGCCCTCTTCCTTATTTACAAGCTTTATTTTAACAGTTTCCGTTTTCATTTTATTCGGTTTTAAATTTCTATCATAAAATTAATAAGGAATACTTGTGAGTATATCCAATTTTAGTTCAAGGGCACCTAACTATCTATGAACAATACACATCTATCGGTTAGATGTGAAAAGGTACGGATAAAAAACCCACTCATGTAATGAGTGGGAAAATTGCTATGAAAAAGAAAGTCTTAGAACGTCTTCTAAGACACTTCAAAGATACGATATTTTTTAAAAATTATCAAAAAAAAGTGGATTTTAGACCAAAAACATGCTATTGTTACTGTTTTTCTTCGAAATAGAGTTAATATGTGTCTACATCGATTATAAAACGAATGGCTCTAAAATCTTTTACTGCTTCAAAAGTATTCCGTACTTTTAATAGCTCCTTTTTCGTAATTATTAGAGATTGCTTTGGTGGTATTTTAACCACTATATTTTTTATGTACTGATTTCTTACACGAGAAACTGATGGTTCTGAGGGTCCTAATACATTATGCTTAAAGATTTGTTGCAAGGCAGTAAATAACCATTGAATTGCTGTGTTTAGTTTTACGACATCTTTGTGTTTTAAGGTAATTTTTATAATGCGATAGTAAGGGGGATAATGAAACTGCCAACGATCTTGAAGTTGTTCCTTATACATCGCGTTATAATCTGGAATGGAAACCTGCTGTAAAATTTGATGGTATGGATTGAACGTTTGAATTGCAACAAAGCCTTGTTTTTGAGACCTACCTGATCTTCCAGAAACCTGTACCATTAATTGGAAAGCTCTTTCATGCGCTCTAAAATCAGGGTAATTCAACATGGTATCTGCATTCAAAATCCCTACCAAAGAAACGTTTTCAAAATCGAGGCCTTTGGATAGCATTTGTGTTCCTACTAAAATATCAATCTCTCTTCCTTCGAATGCACTTATAATTTTATGATACCCATATTTACCTCTCGTTGTATCCAAATCCATTCTACCAATTTTGTACTGAGGAAACAGAGTTTTTAACTCAATTTCTATTTGTTCGGTACCAAAACCTTTGGTATCTAGTGTTGCACTTCCACATGCACCACAAGTATTTGGCATTGCACGTTGGTAATTACAATAGTGACATTTTAATTCCTTTCTAAATTTGTGATAGGTAAGCTAACGTCACAATTAGGACATTGTGGAGATACGCCACAACTCTTGCATTCTACCACTGGTGAATACCCTCTTCTGTTTTGAAATAAAATAATTTGTTCTTTATTTTCTAGCGCTTCTTTCATCATTGTTAATAAACGGTCTGAAAAATGCCCTTGCATCCTTTTCTTGCGATACTTTTCTTTAATATCGATTAGTTCAACCTTTGGAAGCTTACTCTTACCAAATCGGTTTTGTAAAGAAGTAAAACCGTATTTTTTCTGAGAAGCATTATAAAAGCTTTCAATAGAGGGTGTTGCTGATCCTAATAGAACCTTAGCCTTGTGTTGTTGTCCTAAAACAATTGCGGCGTCACGTGCATTGTATCTAGGAGATGGTTCGTGCTGTTTATAAGAGCCTTCATGCTCTTCATCAACAACGATTAAACCAAGATTAGAAAATGGCAAAAAAATAGAAGATCTCGCACCCACAATTAGCTGTGCTTTTGTTTTGTTTTCCAATATATTATTCCATACTTCTACCCTTTCATTCATAGAATATTTAGAATGGAAAACAGAAATTTGAGTACCAAAATATTTTTTTAATCGCGCGATAATTTGGGTAGTTAACGCAATTTCTGGTAGTAGAAAAAGTACTTGTTTCCCTTTCGAAATTTCCTCCTTAAGTAACTGCATGTATATCTCCGTTTTACCGGAACCAGTTACACCGTGCAGTAAAGAAACATTGTGAGATGTAAAGTTGTTTTTAATCGAATCATAGGCTTCTTTTTGAAATTCATTTAAGGATTGAAGGTTATAATCTTCTCCGGAGAGATCAACACGATCTGTTTGGATGTAATAATATTCAAATATATCTTTAGAAACAAGGGCTTTTATTACTGCACTAGAAACTCCTGAGTGTTGTTCTAGCACTTTTACTTTGATAGGTTTTTTAGAGGCAATCAACTGAAAATAATGCAATACAACCTCTCTTTGCTTGTTCGCTCTTGTTAAAGATTCTAAGAGTGCTTGGAGCGCTTCGCTCGAAGTATATTGTGAACGAATTCGAATGTATTTAACTAATTTGGGTTTGTACGTTTCATAAATTTCTTCTTTGATATGAATGGCCTTTTTTTCCCGCAATTCATGAATCACCGGTAATACCGTTTTTTTATCTAATATCTCTGTGACTTGATGGATGGTCAGTTGTGAATGATTCTCTAATGCTTCAAAAATCAAAAACGCATCGTCATTCAATTCCTCTAGCGCATTAAAACCCTCATTTTTATAGACAACCGTTTCGCTCTCTAATAGAAATGCAGAAGGTAACGCGGCCCTATAAACTTCTCCAATACTACACATGTAATATTCGGCTAACCATTTCCAATGTTCCAATTGAATTTCATTTACAATTGGAGCTTCGTCTAATATTTGATAAATATCCTTGGCTTTATATAACGTTGGTGGATTTTGATGGATAGCATATACGAGGGCTGTATATATTTTTGATTTTCCAAAGGATACCGCTACTCGCATTCCTCTTTTTAAGAAATGTGCTTCTTTTTCAGTTACCGAATAGGTAAAAGCCTTTTGCAAGGGGATGGGCAATATAACGTCAATAAAATAAATTAATTTCCTTTTTTAAATGCTTCCCAAAACTACATAAAAATAAAAAACAATTCTATAAAAACACCTTTAAAATATAGTAAAAAAAAAAGGAATTTTAATTTCGTTTTAGCTGTAAACTTATTTATTTTTCTGATATTAATTTATCTAATAAATCCCTTACCGTATTACTATTCCAATTTGCAGGACCGGATTTATTTACATGCACTTTACCATCGGACCCTATAATGTAGGAAGTTGGTATCGAGGATACTTGAAAAATATCTGGAAGCTTCCCTACCCTATTATAAGTTGGTAAATCATAATTATTTTGGTTTAAAAAAGTAGTAATTGTTCCAAAATCTTCCTGAGAAATTAAAATGAAGTTTACATCGTGTTTGTAGTCGTCATAAAGTTTTTGAATACTTGGTAATTCAGCAATACAAGGAGCACACCACGTAGCCCAAAAACTAATAAATAATGGCTTATCTCGAAAGGAATCTATTGGCACAAAAGTAGACTGCAGGTCTTTAAGTTGCCATTGGTAATCGCTGAGTACTTGTTGCTTTTCCTCTGCAGTAATAGTTGGAGAAAAGGATAGCCAACGTATTAAGTAAACTTTAGTAGGTCTATAGAGCATTAGAAAAATAAGTACAACAAATACTAGATTGGATATTTTACTTCTTGAAATTTTCATACAAATTATACGCTAAACTTTTTTCTAGCGTGTATTTTATAACGCCATTAGTAAACAAACACTTGTGTACCATACAAAAATAAGTCAGAAGTTTTCAAAATAGATACTGAAAAGAATAAAATTTTAAACAAATAGAGGTAATTTGTTTCTCTAATTTTAGCTAATTTAGCAGTGTATAAAACAAACAATTTAAACAATGAAAAATACTGCATTAACACACATTCATGAATCTTTAGGAGCTAAAATAGTTCCTTTTGCAGGCTATCAAATGCCAGTGCAATATGAGGGAGTAAATGTAGAGCATGAAACCGTCAGAAATGGCGTTGGTGTATTTGATGTAAGCCATATGGGAGAGTTTTTTTTAAAAGGAGAAAATGCACTTGCGCTACTTCAAAAAATAACCTCTAACGATGCGTCTAAATTACAACCAGGCAAGGCGCAATATAGCTGCATGCCCAATGCGGATGGCGGTATTGTAGACGATTTAATTATATACATGATTCAAGAAAATGAATACATGCTTGTAGTAAACGCCTCTAATATCGAAAAAGACTGGAATTGGATTGCGAAACACAACGATGTAGATGTTACCATGGAAAATAGATCTGAAGATTGGTCATTATTGGCTATTCAAGGACCTAAAGCAGCAGAGGCTATGCAGTCTTTAACTTCTGTGGATCTTGCTGCTATTAAGTTTTACACCTTTGAAATTACCGATTTTGCGGGTTTACCCAATGTAATTGTCTCAGCGACAGGTTATACAGGTTCAGGAGGTTTTGAAATATACGTTAAAAATGAAGATGTAGAGGCAGTATGGAATAAAGTTTTTGAAGCTGGTGCAGATTGGGGTATTAAACCAATAGGTTTGGCAGCGCGAGATACACTTCGTTTAGAAATGGGATATTGTTTGTATGGCAATGATATTGATGATAGTACATCTCCATTAGAAGCTGGTTTGGGATGGATAACCAAATTTACCAAAGACTTTGTTAACTCGGAGGCCTTGCTAAAGCAAAAGGAAGAAGGTGTGACTAGAAAACTTGTTGGTTTTGAATTAACGGAGCGAGGTATTCCCCGACAAGGTTACGATATTGTAGATGATAATGGTGCTGTTATCGGTAAGGTTACCTCAGGAACGATGAGTCCTTCTCTAGGTAAAGGTATTGGCTTAGGATATGTAACAAAACCGAATTCTAAAATTGATTCTGAAATTTTTATACAAATTCGTAAAAAACAAATTCCAGCAAAGGTTGTGAAACTCCCATTTTACAAGGCATAAAGAAACAAAATATAGTAAAAGAGCTCCAAATATTGGAGCTCTTTTTGATTGAGAACAATATTTATTTTAAATTCAAAATTTCTTCTGCGTACAAATTACATCGCAAAAATGTATCCTCAACATCTTTAAAGGTTGTTTTAGGATTTATCAAACACATACGCAATACTACTTGTTTGTTAAGCAACGTGGTAACTAAGAAGGCATCTGCATTCTCCATTATTTTTTCGGATATTTTTTGGTTTACTTCGTCGATTTGAGGTTCTGTGAGATCTAAATGTAAAGGATTATACCTAAAGTTTATAATCGCCAAATTAGCAGGTGAAATGATTTCCCAGTTTCTACTTTTACGAAGCATACGCTCTACATCCTCTGCTATCTGAATGTTATAAGTAATCGCTTTTTTAAATGTTTCTAAACCATAGGTTTTTATAGACATATAAAATTTTAAGGCACGTAATCTACGGGTAAGTTGTATGCCATAATCGTAAAAATTTATTTCCGATTCATTCCCCTCAATATCGCGAAGGTACTCTGGTTTTTCACTGAAGGTATTACTTAACCATGACGAGTCCTTTACCAGTAAGCAACCTATTTCGTAAGGTTGAAAAAACCATTTATGTGGATCTACAGTTAAAGAATCTGCACGCTCAATTCCACGCAGTGCTCTTGCTCCTTTCTCAGATAAAATAGCAGCTCCTCCATAGGCTCCATCTACATGCATCCACAATCCTTCTGCTTCGCATATGTCTGCTATATCTTCTAAAGGATCTACGGTACCCGTATTTGTTGTACCTGCAGAGGCAATAAAACAAAAAGGCTCCAAGCCTTCTAGTCTATCCTTTGCAATGGCGTTTTTTAACTTGTTCATACTAATTCGAAACTCGATGTCTGTAGGTAGAATTCGTATTTGTTCCTTTTTAAATCCCAGTACACGAATTGCCTTGATATTGGAAGAGTGTGCTTGATCGGAAAGATAAATCACGGCCTTAGAAAAATCATCCCCACATTTTAATCTTCTTGCTGTTACGATTGCCGTCAAGTTTGCCATAGAACCACCGCTTGTGAATATTCCGCCTCCTTTAGCGACAGGAAAATCGTACATTTTTAGCAACCAATTCATCGTTACAATTTCTAATTCAGCAGCGGCAGGAGAAACCATCCAGCCACCAGAAAAAATATTGAAACCAGTCGCCAAACTGTCTGCCATAGTACTGATAAAGTTACTAGGTCCTGGGACAAAAGAAAAGGCTTTTGGGTGAGCAGTTACAGAACTATTAGGTATAACGTTTTCAACCACAAAATCAAGTACTTTATCTGCCGACATTCCTTTTTCGGGGGCCTCTTGCAGGAATACAGAATCCATTTCTTCTCGTGTAGCTTTAACTACTGGTTTTTGTTCTTCAATTGTAGCCCAATGCTCTGCTATTAAATCCACAATTTTATAGCCGTAAGACTTCATTTCATCTTTTGATAAATCAAAATGAGCGCTCATAATTTAAAATTTAAATTTTGTTGCAAAATTAAAATAAAAACTACCACAATCTCCTTTAAAGAATTACTTTTTATATAATTCTTAATAGAATTAGCTTATACTTTTGCGTATTTTTGCTTCTTAAAATATTCATTTTGAAAAAAATAATTTTTTTGCTTTTCGCTTTTCAAATACTGCATGGATATGCACAAACAAAAAAAATTAAAATTCTATCCAGCCAGTATTCGGAAACCAATGAAGAAGAGTACCCAGGAGCTACTATTTTGATAGGAAACGTTAAGATAGAACACGAAGGTGCTACTCTAGAGTGTAAACAAGCTTTACTATATAAAAAGGAGAATCTTTTTAAAGCTGCTGGAGAAGTAATAATTGAGCAGGGCGACACTATAATTCAATACAGTGATTTTACATCCTATAACGGAAATACAAAGAGAGCTAAGTCTTGGGGTAACGTAGAAATTATCGATAAAGAGATGAAATTAAGTACCGATACTTTAGATTTTGATCGTCAAAACCAGGTGCTATTTTACAAACATTATGCAACCATCAGAGATAAAAAGAATACTTTAAAAAGTAAAAAAGGAACCTATTTACTAAAAGAAAAGCGCTTTACCGCTAAGACAAAAGTGTCGTTGGTAAATCCTAAAAACCATCTGGCCTCCGATCATCTAGATTATTACACAAATACCAAATTAGCGTATCTATATGGTCCTAGTACGATAACAAATCTCAAAGACAGTTCGAGGGTATATTCTGAAAGAGGATTTTACGATACCAATACAGAAGTTTCCTATTTTGTAAAACGAGCAAAGTTATTTTTAAAAGACAGAACCATAGCAGCCGATAGTTTATATTACGATAAAAGACAAGGATTTGCCTCTGCTAGTAACCGAATTAAGGTTATAGACACTGTGAAGCACATGGTAACCAAAGGAAATTATGCAGAGTTATTTGAAGATAAAGATTCTTTATTTATTACGGATAAAGCAGTTTCTATTTCCGAACAAGAAGGCGATTCCACCTATATTCACGGTGATAAAATTCTTGTAACAGGAAAATCGGAAAATCGAATTATAAGAGTTTTTAATAACGTAAAAATATTTAAGTCTAATCTACAAGGAAAATGCGATTCTATACATGCCAGTCAAATTACTGGATTGACACGAATGTTCGACAATCCAATACTATGGTCGGAGAAAAAGCAAATCACGGGAGATAGCATTCATTTATTATCCGACAAAGAATCTAATAAATTAGACTCGCTATTTGTTTATAACAATGCCTTTATGATTCAAAAAGATACGCTCTCTATAGATTATTTTAACCAGATTAAAGGAAGAAATATATACGGGAAATTCACCGAAAATGAATTGCGAACTGTATTGGTAAAAGGAAATGCAGAATCGTTGTATTTTAACAGAAATGACAAAAGTCAAGAATTGGAAACTATTACAAAAGAGATTGCAAGTGACATTGAATTTACTTTAGAGAGTAACGAAATAATTCAAACAAAATACTTTAAAAAATCAGAAGGTAAAACTTATCCACCTTCAGAATTTCCGCTAGAAGGACAAAAATTCAAAGGTTTTCTATGGAGAGGAGAAGAACAACCGCTTGTTATGGAGGATATCTTCAAGAAAGATTCTACCGATACTAAAGTAGCCAATAAAAATAGAAAAGAAGTTGTAGAAAATGCCGAAAAGGCATTTCAAAAAGAATTAGATAGGAAGAAAATCTTATCAAAATCAAAATTTGCACCAAAAAATAAATAGGATCGTAATGTTAGAAGATTTTTTAAAATACCAAGGTCAAACTTCACCGCATCCATTTGGATTAGAAATTTCTCATGCGAAAGGTTCCTACATTTACGACACTAAACAAAAAAAATACCTCGATTTCGTGGCGGGAGTTTCCGCGAACAGTTTAGGCCATAATCACGAAAAGGTTTCTAATGCCATCAAAGAACAGTTAGATGCCTATAGTCATGTAATGGTATACGGTGAATTCATTCAAAGACCACAGTTAGAGTTGTGTCGGGCACTTGCAAATACAATTCCTAATTCCTCTTATTCTGTATATCTGGTAAATTCAGGAACGGAAGCAACGGAAGGTGCATTAAAATTAGCCAAAAGATATACACAAAGATCTGAAATTATAGCGGCCAAAAATGCCTATCATGGAAATACACAAGGTGCCATGAGCGTTTGTGGTACCGAGGAGAAAAATCAAGCTTTTAGGCCACTAGTTCCAGGAGTAAAGTTTATACCATTTAACGACGAGAATCACATCCAAAAAATCACGAGAAAAACAGCAGCGGTTATCCTAGAAACAATTCAGGGTGGCGCTGGCTTTATTGCTCCAAAGAATGACTATTTAAAAAAAATAAAAAAACGTTGCGATGAAGTCGGTGCTTTACTGATACTAGATGAAATCCAAACTGGCATTGGAAGAACAGGCACTTTTTGGGGGTTTCAAAATTACAACATCATTCCCGATATAATTATTACTGGTAAAGGTCTTGGAGGTGGGATGCCTATAGGAGCTTTCCTAAGTGCAAAACACCTCATGGATTCACTTAAAGACAATCCAAAATTAGGGCATATTACAACATTTGGAGGGCATCCTGTAGTTGCAGCTGCAGGTTTAGCGACAGTGAAAGAAATCACAAATTCTGACCTGATTTCAAGCACCTTAAAAAAAGAAAAACTAATACGAAGTTTGCTAGAAAAACACCCAAAAATAAAAGAGATAAGAGGACGTGGTTTAATGCTTGCTTTATTGATGGATACCCCCGAAACTGCCGCTAAAGTCGTTTTTGAAGCTATGAAAAATGGGCTACTACTTTTCTTTTTATTGTATGAAAACAAGGCCGTTAGAATCACACCACCATTAACTATTAGTGAAGAAGAAATAAAAGAAGGCTGCGCCATTTTATTAGAAGCTTTAAACTCTCCATAAAAAATCAGCATTATTTTTAATGTATTGGGAATTAATTAACAAAATATTTTTCAATTTAATTTTTACAGTTTTTTTTCTGCAATACAGGTAAATATTTGATTTAAGCATATTGTAAAATATTGATTTTAGGAACTATAGCTGTGTAATCGCTATTGGCTTGTAACTGCAAGACTTATAAAAGATGAATTCAACACCTGTGCAAACAACGAATCTGCAATTGATGAAGTCTTGCAAATTTGTAGGAAAGGACTATTTTTTATACTTTGCGCAAAAATATATTCGAACTTATGCAGCATGAAATCCAACGTCTTTTTGACTTTCCATACTACCAACTAGAAAAATTCAATTTAGAGAAAGCTTTTACCACAAAATACAATGGTAAATGGGAATCTATTTCTAGTAAAGAATATGTAGAAAAAGCAAATACCATAAGTAGAGGTTTGCTTAGACTTGGAGTGCAACCAAATGATAAAATAGCGGTAATATCGACTAACAATAGAACCGAATGGAACATCTGTGACATTGGAATTTTACAAACCGGAGCTCAAAATGTACCTATATATCCAACTATCTCAAAGGAGGATTACCAATATGTTTTAAATCACTCGGAAGCGACGTATTGTTTTGTTTCTGACCAAGGTATTTTAGAGAAACTAAACCAAATCAAAGGAGATACAAAGTTAAAGGAAGTATATACTTTTGATGAAATTGAAGGTGAAAAAAATTGGAATGAAATTTTAGAATTAGGTAAAGACCAAAGTAACCAATCTGAGGTTGAGGATCGCAAAAACGATGTAACCTCTGAATCTTTAGCTACCCTAATTTATACCTCTGGAACTACCGGAAGACCAAAAGGTGTAATGTTATCACATGGGAATATTGTCTCTAATGTAATTACAAGTGAAACTAGAGTTCCTTTAGTAAAGGGGAAAGAAAAAGGATTAAGTTTCTTGCCGGTTTGTCATATTTTTGAGCGCATGATTTTGTATTTATACCAATATTGTGGTGTATCAATATATTTTGCAGAATCTATTGAACAATTAAGTGAAAACGCCAAAGAGGTTAAACCTCATGTAATGACAGCGGTTCCTCGTTTATATGAAAAAATTTACGATAAAATTTATGCCAAAGGAGCTGATTTATCAGGAATAAAGAAGAAACTATTCTTCTGGGCAATTGAATTAGGCCTAAAATACAAGCCATACGGAGCAAATGGATGGTGGTATGAAAAGCAACTTGGTGTAGCCAGAAAACTTATCTTTTCGAAGTGGCAAGAAGCTTTAGGAGGTGAATTGAAGTTAATGGTTTCTGGTTCAGCTGCACTCCAACCGAGATTGACACAAATTTTTGCTGCTGCTGGAATGCCAGTAATGGAAGGATATGGATTAACGGAAACATCTCCAGTAGTTTCCGTTAATGATATGAATAATGGTGGTTTTAGAGTTGGTACTGTTGGAAAAATAATTGGTGGTGTAGAGGTTAAAATAGCTGAAAATGGTGAAATTTTGGTAAAAGGACCAAATATTATGCAAGGCTATTACAAAGATGCAGAAAAGACAGCAGAGGTACTAAAAGATGGTTACTTTCATACTGGTGACAAAGGAGAAATTTCGGAAGACGGCTTCCTAAAAATAACAGGAAGAACCAAAGAAATGTTTAAAACCTCTGGCGGTAAGTATATTGTCCCACCTTTATTAGAAGGAGAGTTAAAGCAGTCTAGATTTATAGAACAAGTTATGGTAGTAGGAGAAGGTGAAAAAATGCCTGGAGCCTTGATCCAACCAAACTTTGAATTTCTTAGAGAATGGGCAAAGCGACACGATATAAACATTGAAGACAACAAGGAACTTGTTTGTAGTGAAATAGTTATAAAAAGAATTCAAGAAGAAGTAGATTTGTGCAATGCTAAATTCGGGAAATGGGAACAAATTAAACGCTTCGAACTTACCGCAAATGAATGGTCAATTGATGGTGGAGAACTGACGCCAACCATGAAAATGAAGCGTAAAATTATCAAAGACATTTATGCAGATTTATATGATAAAATCTATAATTGTTAAGCAATATACGTACGGTAAATAAAATGAACGTCATTGTACAGTGTTACCACTGATAATGACGTTGTTTTTTTAAAATGACAAAGGTATTACGATTTACAACAGATATTTCTAACGTAGAACTTCCGGTAGAGTTAGCATATCCTCACCAGTATACCCCGCACAAGGTTGCAAAAATAGCGGCATCCGAATTACAGCGTTATTTGGAAAAGCAAAATAACTTTACACACGATTTTGATCTTAAAAACAAAGAAGGTACTTCATTTGGTAAAATGTTTGGCGTTTTGGTAGTCAAAGATCAAAATCATAATATAGGTTATTTGGCCGCTTTTTCAGGAAAAATAGCTACATCTAGCATATACAGTAAATTCGTTCCTCCTGTATACGATATACACGCTCCCGATACTATTTATCGTAAAAAGGAAGCAGAAATAGAAGCCATAACCAGGCAATTAAAGGTCTTACAATCAGATAGAAAATATTTGGAAATTAAACATACTTTTATCCATAAAAGGCTAGAATTCGACACATTACTTCATCAAGAAACGCAGAAAATAAAATATAGAAGAGGGCAACGAAGAAAGAATGGCACAATTGATAATCAGAAAAACATTAATGAAGAGTTTTATCTTAGAGAATACGAAGTATATCTTAACTCTCAACTAGCAGCAGTTAAATCAAAGTATAACGAGTACCAAGAAATACTAAAAAAACTAACGGAAAAACGAAAACAAATATCCAATGCAATCCAAAATAAAATATTTGAGGAATACTATTTTATAAATGCAAAAGGGCAACGTAAAAACCTACTCTCTCTATTCCAAAACAACACCAATCATATTGCAGCAGGAACCGGAGATTGCTGTGCTCCAAAACTGTTTCAATACGCATTCGTAAATAAATTACACCCTATTGCAATGGCAGAATTTTGGTGGGGAGCTCCTTTATCTGGGGCAATTCGCAAACATCGAAACTTTTACCCTGCTTGTAAGACTAAATGTCAACCTATTTTAGAATTTATGCTTCAAGGGCTTCGCGTTGCAAATAATCCTTTATTCCCGCTCATAACAGAAACGAAACCACTAGAAATTTTGTATGAAGACAGCTTTGTTCTAGCGATAAACAAACCAATCAATTACCTTTCAATTCCCGGAAAAGAGACTGATGTTAGTGTTCAAAGTCAACTACTACAACAATTTCCGAAGGAAAAAAGTTTAAAGCTAATACATCGGTTAGACATGGCTACTTCCGGAGTATTATTAATTGCAAAAAATAAAGAAACGCACAAAGCTCTTCAAAAACAATTTATAGCGAAAACCATTAAAAAAAGATATGTAGCAATACTCAATGGTTCGCTAAGCGAAAATAATGGTACCATTGATCTTCCTTTACGTGTAGACTTAGGAGACCGCCCAAAACAGCTGGTATGTTATTCCTCTGGAAAAAAGGCAGTCACCACATGGGAAATAATAGAAAGAAAACATGGAACCACAAGAGTATATTTTTATCCGATTACCGGAAGAACCCATCAATTAAGAGTACATGCTGCTCATTATCTAGGATTAGATACTCCAATTCTAGGGGATGTCTTGTATGGTTCTGCAAACGAAAGACTATTTCTTCATGCAGAGTCGCTTCAATTCGTGCACCCTGTTACCGGAAAAGAGACGCATATTACCGCTGAGGTACCTTTTTAAACTAGAAATAGTGTTAGTGAATAGAATTTTACCAACCTATTTAACAACGAAAAAAGCTCTCTAAAGAGAGCCAAAACTAAAAAACAATTCAAAAAAATATTATGTAAAACTTTGTACTAAAATACAAGGTTTAGAAGTGTAGACACTTTGAAAAAAGATGAATATATTGATATCTATAGTTAAGTATAATTAAAATATCGATCGAAGGCATTTTGTATCGTATAAACTGTTTCTCGTAATTGCGTATATTTACAGTATGAATATCGTTATAATTACCGGAGGAAGTAGAGGTATAGGAAAAGCATTAGTAGAAAATTTTATCACTAAAGAATATTGCGTTTATGCTTTATCAAGGAATCCTATTTCTTTGAAAAATTTGATACACATTCCAATAGATTTGAGTAACCCAAATGTTAATCTGGAAGAAATTTTTAAAAATATGTCTTTTGAAAATGCTACCTCCTTAACCTTACTCAACAACGCGGGAAGATTAGGTATCATTGGCAGTATTGAAACATTAGAAATACAGGATATTAAAGCAACAATACAGTTAAATAGTGTAGCACCAGTTCTTCTTTCGAGTCTATTTATTAAATATACAGCACACCTAGGTTGTAAAAAAATATTGTAAATATTTCTTCAGGTGCAGCAATAAAACCCTATTCGGGTTGGAGCGTATATTGCACGACCAAAGCGGCATTGGATATGCTAACAAAAACAATAGCAGTAGAACAGGAAGGTAAAAACTCTAACCTAAAATGTATGGCCATTTACCCCGGAGTAGTAGATACAGCTATGCAAAAACAAATAAGAAAAACACCAAAAAAGGATTTTAATGACGTCGAGCGATTCATTTCCTTAAAGAAAAATAAAGAACTCTTTACTCCAAACGAAGTTGCAGATAAAATTGTAACCCTTATCACGGAAGACAAACTACCAAATGGTGCAATTTATGATTTAAGAGATGCTAAGTTTTAACGAAAAATGGTGTTGTTTTTAATAAATGCATTTTTATAACGCTCACTAAAAGGAATTTTACTATCGTCTTCTAGAATAATCAGGTTATCTTCAAAAAACAACTCTTTAATGCTCTTTATATTTACCAGATAATTACGATGTACTTGTTTGAAGTTAGGGTTGGATAACATCTCTTTTAATTTAGAGAGTGATAATTTTATAAGATACACTCCATCATCACACGAAAGACTGCAATATTTTTCTTTAACCTCCACATAATTAATAGAACTTACATTAACCTTTTTAACACTTTTTTTACGTTTAATGAATAAAAAGTCTGGACTCATCAATGCAGTGTTATCCACTAGACTCATACTGCTAGTTTGTTGGTAACACGATTCGATGGCCAGTTCTATGGAATATAGTAGTTCTAAATCATTGTATGGTTTTAATAGGTATATAGCAGGGTTAGTAAGTTTAGCCTTATCGAATAAAGACTTACTTTGCATACTCGTTAAAAATAAAAACGGAACATTAATACTGTTGTCATTTATTTTTTTGCAAATTCAATACCATCAGGCTTACCATTAATAATTATGTCTAGAATTACAACATCAAAATATCTTTTTCTTATCTCTTTTTCTGCGTCAAATATATTTTTTACACGTATAATCTCATAATCGTTTGCTTCTAAAAAAGCAATTAGCTTATTAGCTTCTGCATCAGAATCTTCAAGTAGTAGTAATCTTAACTTATCCATTTTCTAAAAATATCGATTTTTTTGGTTGCGTTAGTGCATGAAAAGGTTTCATTACTTATGATAAAACATTAATAATAAAGGGTTTATACAATGTAATAACACAAACACTTAAAACAATAGTTTTTTGTAATTTTTTGTAGACAATTTAAGTAAAAATTAAAAAATAAACTATGAATAACTTTTTATTTTAACATAATTATAGTAAAACTGATTTCTAAAGTAAATTTATGTTAGTATTGTTATTATTTTTTTAGTCTAAAAATCATTTTACTACTTTTTTTCCCATGTTGATCAATGGTTTTTATAAGATTGTATCCTAGTGGTAAATTATTTAAAATTACATTATTTTCCATCTCATTGGTAGTTAATTTAAACACTTTATAGTTTCCTCCCAATCCCATACCAAAGCTATAAATTTCGCCTCCATAAACTCGTGATGATTTCTCGATATTACATTTTAATGCTTTGGAAGATACTTGTAGAATTTTAATTGCTGTATTCACCGGATGATGCTTTGGAGTTTCGTTTTTGGCATAAGACTCCCTTATTATGGTAGGGTTATCACAATCGACAAATTGATAATCAAACCCTTTTTGAAATATAAGCGGAATAGTATTAGGACTATATACACCGTTTTCATAACCTCCAGAAACAGGTTCGTATAGACTCTCTATGGTATTTTGTTTATCCTCGTACAATTCTAACCATCTAAAACTAATAATAGAACGCATACGAGCTCCTTGTCCTTGTGTAAAATATGCATTTTGAAGCGATCTACAGGGTAAAACATTAGAACTCATAAAATTATTAGCAGGAACCGATTGTAATGAATTTGAACAATTATTCATGTTTTGTTCCCCTATATAAGAGGAACAATCGTGCTTAATGTGTGCTGAAGAATAAGGAACGGAAGGTTTTGTGTCTTCTACATAATCGTTTAAATTAACTAACTTACAATCCGAATTATTCCAATTATGATGCGTGTGATGTAGTAAAAAATTATGGGCAATTTCATGCGGAAATGTAGAGGTTAATAGATATTCATCATCTATTGCACAATTTGTTCCAGGTTTGTTAGCAATACCTGCTATTGGAGTACGATTTTGCATATTGTGAAATATCGATGAAGCGATAAATACATTAAAGGAATCTTCTTTGTAATAATTTGCAGCTTTTGAATGCGCCACTAAAGAATCCAAACTATTGCTTCCGGTGAAGTAAACGACACCCATGTCGGAGGCATTAATAACTCCAAAACCATTGTATTTGAAAAATATACTAAAGGTGTTAAAAGCTATATTTAAATTTGCTACTGCATCTAGTAAGTCCTCCTCATTAACAGCAATCTGTCTTGTTCCATTAGTATCATTTAAGATATGGAAATAAATATTAAACACATATGCAGCATCCACTTCACTGCGACCCATTGCAGGTATAATACTACTTACATCCGTTAGGTTATGTTGTTCTATACATGAAAGAGGTGTTATGTTATTTGCTTCAAAATACTCCTCTACATCGATAAGTTCTAGTTTATTAGTTTTTAATAAAGTAGTTAACTTTTCTTGGGCAGGTATTGGAAACAAGATAAAAAAAGAGACTAGAGCAAAAACAAATCGTTTTGCTATTTTCATTATTATGTAACGAGTTAATAATTGGATAAAGAATTAAGGGAACCATTTTATTTGAATGAAAGTTTTGGTTCAAATAAAAAATAAACATGAGGGGATTACCTCTCTGTAAAAGAACATTTATGATAAATGTAAAATGCGCTATGGTTAGGTATTAATGCCATAGGTATAGCATCAATAAGTATTATAAAGGGAAAGAATCTTAAGGCATAGTATGGTAATCGAATTTATTATTAGACAGTGCAAAACTACAAACTTTAAACCATTTAAAAACAAACAATTATTAAAATAAATAATATTTGTAGTTACGATAATAAAAAACAACAAAAAATATATTTTCGATAATAAAACCCAATATAACCGCTAAAAAAGTAAGTTTTATGACAACTTTTTACTAATTACAAAACACCTAAACGCTAAGATTAAGTACAAAAAAAGCTGCCTAGAATATTTCTAGACAGCTTACAAGAATTATTTAATAGAGGGAGGTTTATTTTCCTTCCATTTTTTTCTTTAATTCAGCTAGACCTCCAATATCACCTAAAGTAGTTTTCTCTACTTCTTGTGCTTTCTTAGCGGCAGCCTTCACATTCTTTTGTTCCTCTTCTCTAAAGATAGACGTATGAGAAACAACGATTCTTCTGTATTCTTTGCTAAATTCAACTACCTGGAATTTTACAGTATCCCCTTTAGCTAATTTACCTCCATCTTCTTTGTCTAAGAAACGAGAAGGAGCAAAAGCTTCCACTCCATCAGCAAAAGAAACGGTTGCACCTTTGTCATTCTTTTCTTTAACAGTTCCTTCATGGATAGATCCGATAGCGTAGGTCGCTTGATGTGCATCCCAAGGATTGTCTTGCGTTTGTTTGTGTCCTAAGTTTAATTTACGATTCTCAACATCTAATTCTAAAACTTGAACTTCAAGTTTATCTCCTACAGTTACAAAATCAGATGGATGCTTGATTTTCTTTGTCCAAGATAAATCAGAGATGTATACTAAGCCATCAATACCTTCCTCTAACTCCACAAAAACACCGAAATTGGTATAGTTGCGAACAGTACCTGTATGTTTAGAACCAACAGGATACTTTGTAGTGATGTCTGT
Organism: Tenacibaculum sp. SG-28; assembly: GCF_002954385.1. Taxonomy (GTDB): domain Bacteria; phylum Bacteroidota; class Bacteroidia; order Flavobacteriales; family Flavobacteriaceae; genus Polaribacter. Next base: position 685,226 of record NZ_MQVY01000001.1, on the reverse strand, counting down.
CCATGGGTCAGGGTGCAATTGCTTCATACCTAAAGACATTTTACGCTCTTCACGGTCTAAGGTTAAGATTTGAGCCTCTACTTCGTCGCCAACTTGAACAAAGTCTTGTGCAGAACGAAGGTGCGTTGACCATGACATTTCTGAAACGTGAATTAAACCTTCAACGCCATCCTCTACTTCTACAAATGCACCGTAGTCAGCAAGAACAACAACTTTACCTTTTACTTTATCTCCAACTTTAAGATCAGAACTTAATGCTTCCCAAGGATGCGCAGATAATTGTTTCAACCCTAACTGAATTCTTGATTTGTTATCATCAAAATCAAGGATTACAACATTTAATTTTTGGTCTAATTCTACTACTTCATTCGGATGGTTAATACGAGACCATGACAAATCTGTAATATGAACTAATCCATCAACACCACCTAAATCCACAAATACTCCGTATGAAGTGATGTTTTTAACAACACCTTCTAGTACTTGTCCTTTTTCTAATTGACCTATAATTTCACGCTTTTGATCTTCTAAATCAGCTTCAATTAAAGCTTTGTGTGATACAACAACGTTTTTAAATTCATGGTTAATTTTAACAACCTTGAATTCCATTGTTTTCTCCACATATTGATCGTAGTCACGGATCGGTTTAACATCGATTTGAGAACCTGGTAAGAAAGCTTCGATACCAAATACATCCACAATCATACCTCCACGAGTTCTGCACTTCACAAAACCATTTACGATTTCACCTGTTTCATGTGCATTGTTAACGCGATCCCAAGCCTTAATTACTCTCGCTTTCTTGTGAGATAATACCAATTGACCAGAAGCATCTTCTCTCTTGTCAACTAATACCTCTACTTTATCACCAACGGCTAAATTTGGGTTGTAACGAAATTCATTTAAAGATATTACTCCTTCTGATTTAGAGTTGATATCAATAATAGCATCGCGATCCGTAATACGAACCACCAAACCTTCAATTACATCGCGCTCATTTACGAAACCTACAGTTCCTTCAAGAGCAGTTTCAAATTCTTTTAATTTAGCTTCATCTACAGCTTCAATACCTTCTTCGTATTTATGCCAATCAAAAGTTGCTAAAAATTCTGCTGGATTTACAGCTTCTGCTGTGTTTTTTGTTTCTTCAGACATGTCTGAAATGATTTTTGTATCTTTTTGTTAACCAGATTATTAACAATATTAACGCAAAGAGAAATTAAACGTATAAAAAAATTCTTTAATCCTTTCCTAATCTGTTACTGTAAAAAGGAGTGCAAATTTACGTGTTTTTATTCTATTAGCCTAATTTAAGTTTAGATAAATATCTAACTATAAACGATATATCCCATAAATAAAAAACACAGTGGATACGTATCTACTGTGTTTTATTGTATAAACTACCAAAGGAATTTACGATTTTCTGCGTCTTCTGCCGAAACCAGAATGTGCTTTTTTAGGAGAAGTGTCTTCTCTCCTCCTGCCAAATTCCCTTTTAGAATTAGGCTTTGCATCTCTACTTCTTCTCTTTCCGTTAAAACCACCACCTGATTTACCTCTGCGTCGATTTCTGTCTCTACCGCCTCCTCTATCGGTTTTTGTAATTTCTATATTTACATTCCTACCATTAAAATCGGGTTCATTTTCTTGAAACTTCAATAAAGCTTGTTCCTCAAAATTTTTATCCAATTCAAAAAATGAAAAAGTATCTAAAATATCAATTGCTCCTATTTCGATTTTATCTCCAATTCCTTGGTCGTTAATTAGTCCAATTAATTTGGCAGGATTTAGGCGATCTTTTCTCCCTAAATTAATGAAGAATCGTGTCATATCCTCACTAGAAGATCTTCCTCTAGAATTTTCTTTAGAAGATAAATCATTGAGATCGGGAGCGTTTTGATAATATGATAAAAAGGTATTGAACTCTAGTGATACAAATTTTTGGATGAGTTCTTCTCTAGAAAGACCCGCTAACATTTCATTAATCGCTGGCGTAAATTCAGCAATTTCTTCTTCATTTACAGAAATATTTTTGACCTTATCTATTAAATGAAACAACTGCTTTTCACATATTTCCTTACCAGATGGCACCGGAGTATGCACAAACTTCTTTTTAATGATACGTTCAATTGGATGTAAACGACCTCTCTCTTTCTTCGTAACTAAAGCTATTGAAATTCCTTTATTTCCTGCTCTACCAGTACGACCACTTCGGTGGTTGTAATTTTCTATTTGATCGGGCAGTTTGTGATTTATCACATGAGTTAAATTGTCTACATCTAAACCTCTTGCTGCAACATCAGTTGCCACTAACATTTGGATATTCTTCTTTCGAAATTTCTCCATAACACTATCGCGTTGCCCCTGTGATAAATCACCGTGCAATGCATCGGCACTATAACCATCTCTGATTAAAAAATCTGCTACCTCTTGCGTCTCTCTTCGCGTTCTACAAAAAACAATAGCGTATATATTCGGGTTAACATCTGCTACTCTCTTTAATGCAGCGTATCTCGTGCGTTCAGTAACTAAGTAATACTCATGACTTACATTATCAGAACCCTGATTTTTTTGACCGGATGTAATTTCTACTGGATCAGACATGTAGTTTTTAGCGATCGCTTCAACTTCTTTTGGAAACGTGGCAGAAAACAATAATGTCTGTTTTGATTCTGGCGTAGCCTCCAATACTTTATCCAATTCATCCTTGAATCCCATGTTGAGCATTTCATCTGCTTCATCCAAAACTAACCATTGCACTTGGCTTAAATTTAAAACTCTTCGTTTAATAAGATCAACCGTTCTACCTGGTGTACCTATGACAATTTGAACCCCTTTTTTGAGCTGTTTGATTTGTTGTTCGATATTAGCACCTCCATACACTGTGGCAACTTTCAAATCAGGAATGTACTTTGAAAATTCTTCTATATTTTTTCCTATTTGTACAGCAAGCTCTCTCGTAGGTGATAAAATAATGGCTTGTGTACTTTTAATCGAAGGATCTACTTGCTCTATAATCGGAAGACTAAAGGCAGCTGTTTTACCAGTTCCTGTTTGCGCAAAGGCTTTTAAATCTTGATCGGAGTTAATAATTTGCGGAATTGCTTTTTCCTGAATAACGGTAGGTGTTTCATAGCCTAAATCTACCAAGGCTTTCTTAATAGGCTCTTTGAGCCCTAATTCTGAAAATGTTGACATACTGTGATTTTCGAACTCACAGATGCCCATCTATGAATTCTTTTTAATTAATAATATTCTTTAGGGAATATTTTGGACGGCGCAAATTTACGCTAATTTGATGAAACAAAGGGCTTTTTAATTATTTTTCTGCAATTCGAGTAAGTCATCCTCCATATCAACACTTCTCAAACCAGCATAAACTTTTTCTACCTCACCGTTTTTATTGGCAATGATTAGTTTGGAAAAATTACTTACTAAAAAATTAGTAGCCGAACTTGTTTCAGGTATCTTATATTGGTATTTGATAGGAATTCTTTTAAAATAAGATCCTTTACCTTTTTTTGATGCTTGATGAATAAACTTAAAGTCTATAGTTGGATATTTATTTACAAGATAATTAAATCGAGAACAAACTCTTCCTTTAACATCGTTTTTAGCATTATAAAAATAAAAAACTGCATTGTTTTTATTCAGTAACTCTGCAATGTCCACTAAATCTCCAGTAGGAGATTCTAATTGAATATTAGGCAACGAGTTATTCTCATCAAAAAAACTAAAATCATTTATTAAATTTTGAACCTCTTCTTTATCCTTACTATTGGTACTTAATTCAAAAAAAGTTTGAAATGCTGTTTGGAATTTATCGGTATCCGCTTTTCGAAAAAGATATGGTAATATCATAAAGTAATTGATTTCTAAATGCGGTATCCTTGATTTCTTTATTGGTATTGTTTAATAAGTCTACTACAAACTGTTCGGAACTCTCTGAACCGGAACTAAGACTAGAATCATATACAATTTTTTCCATTACATACTGTTGATAGGGACCGAAATAGAGTAAAGAATCATTTCGGTATGCAATGTCTTTTCGAAAATCGTAAAAATTTGCAGACAACTTTTTTCGATTTTGCAAATTATATTTTCTAGCATAGGTTTCTAAGTTGGAATACAACGGATAACGCAATGCTATAGATAAAATGGTCTGAAAATTTTCTGATTCTTCCGGGTAATTTTTCAAATAATTGGTGTAGGTATTGTTCCTGACCGTTAAAATAGAATCTGCCATTTTAAGTATTTCAGACTCGCTATTCGTATTATTAATCAACAAGTCTTTAGTTGCAACCTCGTTTTGCAAAAATGTTTCAATGAGAAGATTATTACGTTTTGCATTTGATCCACTGTATACCAAAGACTCATCAAAATCCCAGGTATTTAATCGCAGCATTAAGCTATCATTTGGTTCCATGAAAATGTCTTGAAACTCAACACCGTGTTTGAAACGATATACTCCTGCTTCAAAATTTTCATATTTTTTAAAAAACGTATTTAATCCTCTTTCTACTGGAATAGTATCTACAAATCCCTTGTGGTTAAGCAGAACCACAAAACACCCTTTAGGATTGATAATTTTACCTCCAAAATAGGTGTATTTTTTTTCTACTTTGGAATTGCATCCAATTAAAGATAAAAGAAATACAACAGAAAATAAATACTTTGTCATTTTCGTGGTTTATGCATTAATGCAACTATCAAAAGTAACATTATGTCCTATATTAAGATGTTAATTCAATGTTAAAAGACAACACATTTTTTTTACAATTTTGAGCAAATAAAATTCAAGGAGTAGCAGTAAACCTATTAAATTTTATACTTTTGCAAAAATTTTAAAAAGCTAAAAATGTTATCAGTTTCAAATTTATCAGTGCAGTTTGGTAAACGAATTTTATTTGATGAAGTGAATACAAAATTTACCCAAGGGAATTGTTACGGTATTATCGGAGCGAACGGTGCTGGAAAGTCTACTTTTTTAAAAATTCTTTCTGGAAAAATTGAACCAACCTCTGGGCAAGTTCATTTGGAAACAGGAAAAAGAATGTCTGTACTCTCTCAGGACCATTATGCTTTTGATGAGGTTCCTGTTTTAGAAACTGTTATCATGGGGAATAAAGAATTATTTGCCATTAAAAAAGAAATTGATGCCTTGTATGCTGATTACACAGATGAAAACGCAGAAAAGATCGGGGAGCTTCAGGTTACTTTTGAAGAAATGAATGGTTGGAATGCAGATTCTGAGGCTGCTGCCATGCTATCCAACCTTGGTATTAAAGAAGACCTGCACTATTCACTAATGAAAGATTTAGATGGAAAACAAAAAGTACGTGTACTATTGGCACAAGCACTTTTTGGTTCTCCAGATGTCTTAATTATGGATGAGCCTACCAATGATTTAGATTTTGAAACGATTTCATGGTTAGAGAGTTTTCTCGCCAATTACGACAACACAGTCATTGTAGTATCTCACGACAGACACTTTTTAGATGCTGTTTGTACGCATATATCCGATATTGACTATGGAAAAATAAATCATTATTCAGGAAATTATACCTTTTGGTACGAGTCGAGTCAATTAGCAGCAAAACAAAGACAGCAACAAAATAAAAAAGCAGAAGACAAAAAGAAAGAATTAGAAGAGTTTATTCGAAGATTTTCTGCGAATGTTGCCAAGTCTAAGCAAGCGACATCTCGTAAAAAGATGATTGAAAAATTAAATGTTGAAGAAATAAAACCTTCAAGTAGACGATATCCAGCGATAATTTTTGACAGAGATAGAGAAGCGGGAGATCAAATTTTAAATGTGGAAAATCTCACTAAAACAGATCATGAAGGAGAACTTCTTTTTTCTAACATTGATATCAATTTGAACAAAGGAGATAAAGTAGCAATAATTTCAAAAAACTCTAAAGCCACCACTGCTTTTTACCAAGTTATTACCAATAATGAAAAGGCTGATAGTGGAAAGTTTAGCTGGGGAGTAACTACAACACAATCGTATTTGCCTTCTGACAATTCAGAATTTTTTCAAAATGGAGAATTAAATTTAGTAGATTGGCTTCGCCAATATGCTAAAACTGAAGAAGAAAGAGAAGAAGTTTACCTTAGAGGTTTTTTAGGAAAAATGATTTTTTCAGGAGAAGAAGCTCTTAAGAAAAGCAATGTACTTTCTGGAGGTGAAAAGGTGCGATGCATGCTATCTAGAATGATGATGACTAGAGCCAATATTTTATTGGTAGACGAGCCTACAAATCATTTAGATCTAGAATCTATTCAAGCATTAAACAACTCTTTAATAAATTTTAAAGGTACCGTGCTATTTACGACACATGACCATGAATTTGCACAAACAGTAGCCAATAGAATTATTGAAATTACACCAAAAGGGGTAATTGATAAATATGCAACTTTTGACGAATATTTAAGTGATACAAAGGTTAAAGAGCTACGAGAAAAAATGTATGCATAAAATTTCATGAACAATAAAAAAGGCATTTCTAATTAGAAATGCCTTTTTTTATGTTGCGCTATTGTCGTTAGAGTTTTCTCGCGTTTTTTACCTTTTGTTTGGTCAATGCAACAGCAATTACCTCATGCATCTCTGTAACGTAATGAAACTTTAAACCTTTTAAATAACTTTTCTTTATTTCTTCTATATCTTTTCTGTTTTCTTCACACAAGATGATATCCTTTATATTAGCTCTTTTAGCTGCCAATATTTTTTCTTTAATACCACCAACCGGCAACACCTTACCCCGCAAAGTAATCTCTCCAGTCATCGCTAATTTATTCTTTACTTTTCGTTGTGTAAATAAAGAAACCAAAGAGGTTAACATGGTAATACCGGCACTTGGACCATCTTTAGGAGTTGCTCCTTCCGGAACATGAATATGAACATCATAAGTGTTTAAAACTTCTGTGGAAATTCCAAAATCTTCAGCATTTGCTTTTATATATTTCATTGCTATCGTAGAAGATTCTTTCATCACCGTTCCTAGGTTTCCGGTTATGGAAAGATTCCCTTTTCCTTTCGATAGGATAGACTCGATAAACAAAATATCTCCACCGACACTTGTCCAGGCAAGACCTGTAACTACTCCTGCAGTATCGTTATTTTCATATTTATCGCGTTCTAATCTTGCTGGTCCTAGTATGGTTTCAATATCATCATTGGAAAGCGAAACGGTATACTCCTCCTCCATTGCAATAGATTTTGCGGCGTAACGCACTACTTTAGCGATGTGTTTTTCTAAACCACGAACACCAGATTCTCTGGTGTAACCTTCAACAATTTTTTCAATTTGACTTTTACCTAATTTCAAATGAACTTCGGTTAAGCCGTGTTCTTTTAACTGTTTTGGTAATAAATATTTTTTTGCGATTTCAATCTTTTCCTCAATTGTATATCCGGTAACATTAATAATTTCCATTCTATCGCGGAGAGCCCAAGGAATCTGTCCTAAATTATTGGCTGTAGCGATAAAAAGAATCTTAGAGAGATCAAAACCAACTTCTAAATAATTATCGTAAAACTCTGTGTTCTGTTCCGGGTCTAATACCTCTAACATCGCAGAAGATGGATCACCTTGATGACTTTGTCCTAACTTGTCAATTTCATCTAAAACAAAAACCGGATTCGAAGTTCCAGACTTTTTTATATTCTGTATTAGACGTCCTGGCATTGCTCCAATGTAGGTTTTTCTATGCCCTCTAATTTCAGCCTCATCGCGTAAACCACCCAAAGACATTCGAACATATTTTCTTCCCAAAGCCTCTGCAACAGACTTCCCTAAGGAGGTTTTCCCAACACCCGGAGGACCATACAAACAAATGATTGGAGACTTCATATCCCCACGAAGTTTTAAAACTGCAAGGTGCTCAATAATTCTATCCTTAACTTTTTCAAGGCCAAAATGATCTCTATCTAGTATCTTTTGCGCTTTTTTTAGATCAAATTTATCCTCTGAATATTCTCCCCATGGTAATTCTAACATCAACTCTAAATAGTTGCGCTGTACGCCATATTCCGCCATTTGCGGATTCATGCGTTTTAACCTATTTAATTCTTTATCAAAAACCTCTGCTACCTCTTTGTTCCATTTCTTTGTTTTTGATTTTGAACGCATTTCATCGAGTTCTTGATCGTGTGAAACTCCACCTAATTCATCTTGAATCGTTTTTAATTGCTGATTGAGATAATATTCTCTTTGCTGCTTGTCTAGATCAGATCTAGTTTTCGACTGAATATCATTGCGCAATTGTAGTTTTTGCAACTCTTTATCTAAATTTTTAAGTGTTAAAAGTGCACGTTCTTTAAGGTTATCTTTCTCTAACAAAACTTGTTTCTGCGCAACACTTAATTCCATATTAGAGGAAATAAAATTAACCAAAAAAGAACTGGATTCAATATTCTTTATGGCAAAGGAAGCTTCGGATGGAAGCATAGGGTTTTCCTTAATAACCTCTAAAGCTATTTCTTTGATCGACTCTATAATGGCGTCAAACTCCTTTTTATCATCAATATCCCGTTCGTCTTTAGCTTCTTTTACGATTGCTTTCAAATAGGGAACATCTTGAACAATTTCCTCTATTTCAAAACGTTTTTTCCCCTGAATAATTACGGTAGTATTTCCATCTGGCATTTTTAACACCCTTAAAATTTGAGCGACAACACCTGTACCATATACGTCATTAGCAGAAGGGTCTTCTACATCTTCATTTCGTTGCGCTACAACACCAATAACCTTGTTTCCTTTATTGGCATCTTTGATAAGCTGAATAGATTTATCTCTACCCGCTGTTATTGGAATAACAACGCCAGGAAAAAGAACCGTATTCTTTAAAGGCAGAATAGGAAGTTGCTCAGGAATCTCTTCATTATTCATGTTTTCTTCATCTTCAGGTGTTAAGAGGGGAATTAACTCCGAATTCTCATTAAAAACATCTTGAAGCGACAAATTGTCTAATTGTATTATTTTTGATTTACTCATATTATATTTTCTGTCATGTTGGCACTATACATTCCTTTAATAATGTAAGGAAAACAGCCACTTTACCTGTAATTTCTTGTACTATAACTACTTAAATATAGAAAAAGATTAGTAGTATAACAAATAAATACAATTGTTATGCCAAGAATAAATAAAACAACGTTTTCGATGTAACAAAAGTAGGATTAGTTCGTCACATAAGACAAGTTAAATATTATGAAAAGATACTACACCATATTTTTCCTTGCCGCATTTTTATTTAGTTGTTCTAGAAGCGTAAACAGTCGGGAGTTTATAACGAAAGCAACCGGACGTTATTACTTTAATTCCGATGAAACCATTCAAGTTTACTTTAAAAATGAAAAGCTACTAATTAATTGGCGTAACAAAGAGCTTATTCCAACACGAATTAATGACAGCACATTTTATGTAAAAGAAATGAATGAAAAACTGGTATTCGATACCATTAATAATAAAATCACGTTGGCAAAAAAGAGAGAACATAAAGAATTAACCTATGTATTTGAAAAACTAAAAGAAGGAGAAAAAACTCCAAGAGAATACCTTAATGAAAACAATTACGAAATGGCGTTAGCAGGATATTTAAAAATTCAAAATAAAGACTCATTAGACAAAACCATATCCAGTTCTACACTTCGAAAATTAACGCGATCTTTCACTAGAAACAAAAAATATACAAAGGCCATTAATACCGCAAAAATAAATAGTATACTACACCCAAAACAATCTATGCCATTTTATTTTCTCGGTAATGCATATCTTAAAAACAAAGACACTATTAATGCGAAAATAGCCTTCAAAAAAGCCTTAGAAATAAATCCTGAAAATTACAGAGCGCAAGATAATCTAGAAACATTGGCAGTTACACATACAGACAATTAAAAGAGTGTAAGTTTACAAAAGGTTGCAAAAAAAAATATCAGAATGATGAATTAGAACATCCGTTAGAATTATTGTTTTATTTTTTTAAAAAATAAAACAACAAAAGAATTAAAGTAAAATAAATATCGCAATAGTAGTAAATACAATAATTTGCAACCATTTTAACAAGTAGCCAATACTTTTGTTTTTCTTTATATAATCAGATATTGTTCCGCCAGTATGGCAATAGTAGAAAATATAATCAGCGAAGTTATAATGAATAAAAAACCTAAAACATAAAATTGCACTACTGTTGAGATAGTGTCGGAAAATAAAAATTGTGGAAAAAAAGCAACAAAGAAAATAGTAACTTTTGGATTTAAAACATTCATGGTAAACCCAATTTTAAACAATTCTGAAGTTGTCTTTTGTTTCACACCTTCTGTCGAAAAAATTATAGACGCATCACTTTTGTAAACCATATAAGCCAGATATAGCATATAACCGGCACCAAATAATCTAATACTAAAAAAAAGCTGTGCATTTGCTTTTAGTAATTCAGAAACACCAAAAGCAACCAAAGTGGTATGAATGAGACATCCTGACATTAAACCAGCAACCGTTGCTAATCCAAATTTTTTACCATTAACGATACTTTGCGTTAATACAAATATATTATCCGGGCCAGGAGAACAAGCTAATGTTGCAGTTGCTAAAACAAAGGAAACTAAAATTTCAAGCATTACAACTGCTCTATAATTGCTTTATTAATACGCTTCACAAGTTTTGGTCCCTCGTATACGAAACCGGTGTAAATCTGTACTAAATCAGCGCCTGCATTTATTTTTTCTAAAGCATCTTTTTCTGAATGTATCCCTCCCACTCCAACAATAGGAAAAGCTTTGTTAGACTTTGTTGCCAAATATTGAATAACTCGGGTACTTCTGTCTTTAATAGGTTGCCCACTTAAACCACCATTTCCAATAGCATCAAGTGCAGACTTAGACATCTGTAAGCCCTCCCTGAATACAGAGGTATTCGAAGCAATTACACCGTCTATTTTGGTTTCAGACACTAGTGTAATAATTTCGTCTAATTGATTGTCGTTAAGATCTGGAGCGATTTTTAATAAGATAGGGCGTTGTACTTCCTCTTTATTGTTTAACTTTTGAACCTCTGAAATTAATTCATATAAGTAAGCAACATCCTCTAATTTTGCATGGCTACTTACATTCGGACAACTTACATTGAGAACAAAATAATCTACATAGGGATGTAAGCCTTTAAAACAAGTTACATAGTCGTCGGTGTAGTGATCTGGATCGGTATTGGTATTTTTACCAATATTCCCGCCAATTATAACCTTTCCGTTATTACTTTTCAATTTTGAAATAGCCGCCTCTAATCCATCGTTGTTAAAGCCCATTCTATTTATGATACCTTGGTCTTCTTTTAATCTAAAAAGTCTTTTTTTAGGATTTCCCTGCTGTGCTTTTGGTGTAACCGTACCAATCTCAATAAAACCAAAACCAAAATTACTGAGTTCTTTATAAAGTACAGCATTTTTATCAAAACCTGCAGCTAAACCAACAGGATTTTTAAATGTTAAACCAAATAAGTTTCTTTCTAACTTTTTATCTTTAATTTGATACAAGCTTCTGAATAAGGGAGAAACTAGAGGTACCTTACTTAAAAAACGAATTAAGCCAAAGGTAAAATAGTGTACTTTTTCGGGATCAAAAAGAAAAAATATGGGTCGGATTATTAACTTGTACATAGACAAAACTCTTTATAGATATAGGGTCATAATATTTTATATATAAAAAACTCCAAAGTATGGAGTTTTTTATTTTATCGTAAAACAGCATCAAGATTTTTTTCAAACGTGCGCTGTAACTTTTGCATAATTTTTTCAATCTCTTTCTCTGCAAGTGTTTTCTTTTCGTTCTGAAGAACAAAACTCACTGCATAGGATTTCTTACCTTCTGGTAAATTATCTCCTTGGTAAACGTCGAATAAATCTACTTCTTTTAAAAGTTTTCTTTCCGATTGGAAGGCTAAATTATAAATTTCTTTAAAATCCACTTCCTTGTTTAAAAGCAAGGCTAAATCACGTTTTACAGAAGGAAACTTGGGTAATTCGACAACCTTAATTTTCTTATTTTTTACAAGATCTAATACATTTTGCCAATTAAAATCAGCAAAAAGAACTTCTTGTTTTATGGAAAACTTTTTTAGTATAGTAGGTTTTACAACACCAACATCTGCTATTTTAGTTTTCCCTATACTTAGGGTGATACCTTCCGAAAAAACATCAGATTTTGTAGGTGTCGATTTCACATGTACCAATCCTAACTTTTCCAATAAAACATTAACAATACCTTTTATGTAGAAGAAGTTAGCTCCTTCTGATTTACGAGTCCAGGTATCTTTGCTTTTAACCCCAGTTACAAATAAAGTTAAGTGTTTTTTTTCTTCGTAACCACTATCGTATTTATGATAGGATTTTCCAAATTCATAGAATTTTAAAGCATTTTGTTTGCGATTTATATTGTACGCTACACTTTCTAAACCACTAAATAGTAACGACTGACGCATAACTTTTAAATCATTACTCAAAGGATTAAGCATGGTAACATTATGATCTTCGTTTAAACTTTCCAAGACTTCTACATACTCTGGTTTCGTTAACGAGTTTGCCATAGTCTCGTTAAAGCCCAACGCAGTCAATTGATTCGCTGTGGTATTTTCAATTTTTGTCTGTTGGTTAGCGACAAAAGAAATAGAAGTATTTAACTTGTGTGAAAATTCAACATTATTATAGCCATAAACACGTAATATCTCTTCGATTATATCTGCTTCTCGCTGAACATCAACGCGATAAGAAGGGATAGTTAAACCTAGTCCTGCCTCTGTTACACTGCTTATTTTTATATCTAATGATGCTAAAATATTTTTTATGGTTTCCTCAGGAATTTCTTGTCCGATTAATCGATACGCGTTTTCAAAAGAAAGAAAAACTTGAAAGTCTTCCATTTTTTCTGGATAGAAATCTAGTACATCCGAAGACAACTTACCTCCCGCATATTCTTCAATTAACAATGCAGCTCTCTTCAAGGCATATTTTGTCATATTAATATCTATACCTCGCTCAAATCTAAAAGAAGCATCTGTGTTCAGCGCATGCCTTTTTGCTGTTTTTCTTACCGATACGGGATTAAAATAGGCACTTTCTAAAAAAATAGAATTCGTATGCTCATTTACACCGGAATGCAATCCTCCAAACACTCCTGCAATGCAAAGCGGATTGTGTTCTGCATCACATATCATAATGTCTTCTGAAGAGAGTTCGCGTTCTACTTCGTCTAAGGTGGTAAACTTAGTTCCTTCTTCTGCGTTTTTAACAACTATTTTATTTCCTCTAATTTTAGCGGCATCAAAAGCATGAAGCGGCTGACCAAGCTCGTGTAATACATAATTTGTAATATCTACAATATTATTTTTAGGAGTAATTCCAATCGCCTTCAATCTATTTTGTATCCATTCTGGCGAATCTTTTACTTGAATATCAGTTATGGAAATCCCACAATATCTTGGCGTTAGTTCTCTATCAGCAACTTCAATATCAATCTTAAAGGTGCGCTCATCGACGTGAAAATCAGATACTGATGGAGAAATCAACTCTAAACTTGTACCTTGTTGAATTAAACCAGCCCTAAGATCACGTGCCACGCCGTAGTGACTCATCGCGTCTGCTCTATTTGGTGTTAAACCAATTTCGAAAACGTAATCTATCTCAATATTAAAAACCTCCGCACAAGGTGTACCTACTACTAAATTTTCATCGAGAACTAAAATACCTTCATGACTACTACCAAGACCTAATTCGTCTTCGGCACATATCATTCCATGACTCTCCTCTCCCCTTATTTTTCCTTTTTTTATTTTAAATCCTTCGCCTTTAGCATCGTATAATACAGTTCCAATAGTTGCCACTGGAACCATTTGACCTGCAGCGACGTTTGGAGCACCACAAACAATTTGAACGGCAGAACCATCTCCTAAATCTACTGTGGTAATATTGAGTTTATCTGCATTTGGATGTTTATCACAAGTCAATACTTTTCCTACAACTACACCTGCTAGACTACCTTTAATACTCTCTACCTTCTCAATTCCCTCCACCTCAAGACCAAGGTCGGTAAGCAGTTCTCCTACTTTTTCAATTTCTAGATCAAATTGCAAAAATTGACGTAACCAATTATATGATACTTTCATTTTTTAAAAAAACTTATTTTGACGACAAATTTACACAAATTAAAGGAAAAAACTTTCGGAACAATATAGAATATGTAACTTTCAATTTAAGATTAATAATAGCAGAGGTTAACAACCTCTTTTTCAACAAAAACCGTAAGTTCTACAGCATTAACAAAGACAAAACCAGTAAAGAAAAGATACTGCAATATCTTCTTACCAAAATTAAAACTAACCTCTAAGTATGTGGGTAACCATATATATATATATATTTAAGAAATACTGATGCTATCATGGAGGATACAACACAGAAATTACCTCTAAAGAATAGCGTGAAAAGTCTTGAAATTACAACAAATAGCTTTGCAATTATTTTAGAACAATATCCAAAAAACCAAATATATAAGGCATAAAATTTTGCAGTGCTTACTGAATGTATTTTTTGATGTTATTACGAATGGAGGCACGATATGCAACTAGTTCAGGATATTGGTAAAAAAAATTTATTTTTTTTTGAGCTATAGTCCTTGGCTTTTTTACCTTGTCTTTTAAAACAAAATACGTCCAGCTTTCAACAATGTCTTCCTCAGGACTTTCAGCAGCATAATCGGTTACAAAATCAGAGTAATTCTCTGTATACAAACCGAATAATTTTTCAATACACAATTCACTGTCTTCAATAAAACAATGTCGCTCTTTGATGTAATCCCATCTATCGAGTAATTTTCCTTTCCAGAATAGCGAGACGAACTTGTTTAAATAACTGTATTTATACGCCTCTCCTTCTACGGTAAGATACGGTGCACCCTCTACTTGTTGCGACTTAGAAGTGGGACGAATTTGTGTGTTATTTAAGGTTAGCAAATGACCAAACTCATGAATAAGGGTGTATACCGATTCTCTTAATCTTGTTTTGTCTTTAGACCTAAAATTAACATCTAAAGTATCGATCACAAGTTGCCACTGGTCGTTTCTTTTATTCAAAGCACCTATTGCCCCTGTTTTCTCATCTAGTCCATCGGAGATTAGAACAATTTGTTTTATGTATTTTTTGGTGAGATCCTTGGGAAATATTTCATAAAATGTTTGCCAATGATAGGCAGCTAACGCATCATTTTTGGAATTATTCTTATTAAACTTTCCATTTATAATGGTCCAAGATCCGATTTTTCATCCCCCGAAGAATAATGAAAAAATGAAAAAATAATAGAAGAAAGTAATACAATAAATTTCATAACTCTAAAAAATATCGAGTGCTTTATTATAAGCACTTTCAAAACTCATAGGTTTAATATTTGTTTCTACTTTGTTCGTCGTAAAATACGACAATAATTTTTCTGTTGGCATATTTCCGGTTAGATCATCTTTAGCCATCGGACATCCACCATATCCTTTAATAGCACCGTCAAAACGTCTGCATCCTGCTCTATAAGCACTGTCTACTTTCTCTAACCATGTATCTGAGGTGGTATGCAAATGCGCCCCGAATTCTATATCTGGATATGCTGGTATGAGATTCGAAAACAAATAGGAAATTACCGACGGAGTGGAACTTCCAATAGTATCTGATAAAGATAATATTTTTACACCAAAAGTACTAAGTTTTTCTGTCCATTCCCCAACAATATCAACATTCCAAGGATCTCCATATGGATTGCCAAAACCCATAGACAAATATGCTACTACCTTTTTGTTATTCCGATTAGCAATAGATAGAACCTCTTGTAAGGTACCTATAGACTGTTCTATTGTCTTGTGGGTATTTCGCATTTGAAAATTTTCAGAAATGGAAAAAGGATACCCTAAATAATCAATTTCCTCAAAAGCACAAGCATCATTGGCACCTCTAACATTAGCTACAATTGCCAATAATTTACTGGTAGTGTTCGACAAATCTAATTTCTCTAAAACAGCTGCAGTATCTCGCATCTGAGGTATCGCTTTTGGAGATACAAAACTACCAAAATCGATAGTATCAAAGCCTACTCTTAATAAAGAATTGATGTATTTTGCTTTGCTTTCTGTCTCTATAAAGTGACTTTTGATGCCTTGCATTGCATCTCTTGGACACTCCACTATTTTAACCGATTTACTCATTGCTCAAATATACATATTTTCACCTATTTTAAAATTTATTTTGAAAATTACAAAGTGATATTTTTTATCAATAAAATATATTTATCATTTTTTTTAAAAATTAAATTAATAAAACTGTAACATATCCAATAGTATTTTGTCTTTTAAATAAAGACTACTATTCAAACTTGAAAAATAGAGATAACAATTTATTAATTGAGGGGTGCATCAAGAAAAAGAAATCTGCGCAGTTAAAGTTGTATAATAAATATTGCAGAGCAATGTATAATACCTCATATAGAATACTAAGAGATGAATACGAAGCGGAGGATATAATGCAGGAAGCATTCCTAACCGCTTTTACAAAAATAGAAAGCTTCAAAGGAGAGGTGAGTTTTGGTGCTTGGTTAAAAAAGATTGTGATTAATAAAAGTCTAACACAACTCAAAAAAAACATAAAATATCGGGAGGTTAAATTAGAAATAGTTCCAACAACAGAAACAGAAGAAGAAACAGAAGCATCTTTTGTTAATACAACATACCAAGCAAAAGAAATTATGCAGGCTATTAATAGTTTGAAAGAAAATTACAGGTTAGTATTAACCTTAAACTTTATTGAAGGCTATGATTATGAAGAAATTGCAAGCATACTGAACTATTCTAACGAAAATGTAAGAACAACGATTTCTAGAGCAAAGAAAAAGCTTAAAGAAATATTACAATACAACGAATTTAAATATTACTAAATGAGTGAAGACATAAAAAATATAATTGAAAATATAGATTTTGATATATACGAGCCTCCAAAAGGGCATCAAAATCGCTTCGAATTACGATTAAAAAAGAAAAAACAAAACAGTAAGAGCTGGATAGGAATTGCTGCCTCGATTGTACTTTTATTAGGGCTAACCCTAAACAATATCCAGGAGAAAAACAATGGGTATAACCTTAGTAAGGTGTCTCCAAAAATGGCCGAGACAGAATCCTTCTTCATGTCTACGATAACCCAAGAGCTAAAAGAAGTCGAAAAATACAGAAATTTACAAACAGAGACCATAATTGAAGACTCCCTAAGTGAAATTGAAGAACTTGAAGATAAATTTACCGGGCTTAGTGCAGAATTAGAAAGCCATGATAATAAAAGAATCATAATTCAAAAGATGATACTTAATTACCAACAAAGACTAGATGTTTTAGACAATTTATTAAAAGCATTAGAAACGAAAACTGAAAAAATAAAACCAAATAAGAAAAATGAAAATTATCTTTAAAATCATACTATTTTTGTTTTTTCGCCTACCGTTTTACAGGCAAATGAAACAAAAATTTAGATAAAAAACACGAAAAAAGTAAAACAATTTCTAAAGATTTTAATGTCTTAGGCAATGCAGTTGTATTAATTGACAATAAATATGGCAATTTAAATGTAACTACTTGGGACAAAAATAAAGTTGAAATAAAAGTAATTATTACTGTCAAGGGAGATGATATTTCTTCTGTAAATGATAAATTAGATGGCATAACGATTGCTTTCAAAGGCACAGACTATTTGGTGGAGGCAAAAACAACCATACAAAAAAATAAATCACGTTGGTCTTTTTGGAACACAAAGAGTATCGAGTATAAAGTGAACTATTTCATTAAAATGCCGAAAACAAATAATATAGATTTTACAAATAAATACGGAAACATCGCAATTGATGAAACTACCGGTAAAACCGATATAAAATGTGCATACGGAAATGTTTACATCGACCAACTGCAAAATCAAAGTAATGTTATCAATTTGGATTATTGTGGTGCCTCGGAAATCAATTACATTAAAGGAGGAAACATTTCCTTAGACTATTCCAAATTAGATATTGACACTACCGAAGAGCTTAAACTTAGCTCTGATTATTCCAATTTTAAAATTATCGATGCCAAATCCATAAACTTTAATTGTGACTACGGCACTATTTCTGCTAAAAATATAGAGAAAATAAGTGGAAGCTCTGATTACACAACAATTAAAATTGGAAAACTAAAAACCAAACTAAAAGTAAGTACCGATTATGGAGCTATTCAAATTGAAAACTTAGAAGATACTTTTGAAGATGTAACTATAAATAGTGACTATGCAAGTGTAAAAATGGGAACGAAAAGCAGTAATAATTTCAAATTTAATATTGCCATTTCTTATGCTAACTTTAGCTATCCTGAAAATAACACAGAGATCTTCAAAAGAATTAAAAAATCGAACAACAATTACTATGAGGGCGTGTTTGGAAATGGGAGTCCAAATGGGGCTATCAAAATAAATTCTTCCTATGGAAGTGTAAAACTAAAACTTAACAACTAAAAGACTATTAAAATGAAAAAAGCAATCATAACATTACTAATATGCGTCACAGGAATGCAAACCAGTAACGCGCAAAGTTGGTGGAACTCAAAAAAAGTGAAAGGAAATGGAAACCTAATAAAAGAAAAAAGAAATGTAGAAGGTTTTGAAGCCATAAGTTTAGAGGGTTCCTTTGATGTCAAATTAGTTTCCGGAAATGTTGGGGAAATTACTGTTGCAGCAGAAGAAAATCTACTTCCATATATAGAAACTTACGTAAGACGAAATAACTTAATTTTAAAGTTTAAAGACAACACCAACATTAGAGCTACAGAAGACATTACTATTGTGGTACCTTTTAATTCTTTAGATGCAATTTCTCTTGGTGGTTCTGGTAACATCGAATCATTTAAAGCTATTACATCTAATTCAATAGCAATAAGTATAGGTGGGTCTGGAAATATTAAAGCCATCGTAGATGCTAAAGAAATTTCAACTGCTATTGGTGGTTCTGGTAATATCATTCTAAAAGGAAAAACAGAAACTCTAGATTGTGCAATAGCTGGCTCTGGTAATATTAAAGCATACGATTTAGAAACCGACAAAGTAAATGCAAGCATTGCAGGATCAGGAGATATTTTAACTTATGTCAATAAAATTTTAAAAGCGAGTGTAATTGGTTCGGGAAGTATTTACTACAAGGGTAAACCTGAAAAAATTGACTCCAATTCTCTGGGTTCAGGAGATGTAATCAACAGAAACTAATTGTAATAATACATGGAAATAAAAAACTAGAACGCGACGTTCTAGTTTTTTTATTTTCTACAAATCTAGAAGATATGTTTATTTCTTAAAATAAATTTCGATGCCGTAAACACTTTTATACTTTTGGTTTTGAATTTATTTATTGATTATGAACTCGAGTGAATTACTACGGTTAGCAGACACCTACGGATGCCCTTTATACTTCTATGATACGGATATAATTATCCGACAATACCAAGAAATAACCAAAGCCTTTTCGAAGGTAAAAAACGTCAAGATTAACTATGCTGCAAAAGCGTTGTCAAACATAAATATTCTAAAGGTTTTCAATTCCTTACAAAGTGGGTTAGACACTGTTTCTATACAAGAGGTAAAAATAGGTTTACGAGCAGGTTTTTCTCCGAAAGACATTATTTATACACCAAATGGGGTATCTCTTGATGAAATTGAGGAAGTCGCTGCTATGGGAGTTCAAATAAATATTGACAATCTTTCCATTCTTGAATTATTTGGACAAAAACACCCTGAAATACCAATATGTATCCGAATTAATCCGCATGTCATGGCTGGTGGAAATAGCAAAATATCAGTAGGGCATATAGACTCTAAATTTGGTATTTCTATTCACCAAGTTCCTCATATAAAAAGAGTTGTCGAAAACACTGGGATGCATATTAATGGTGTACATATGCACACCGGTTCAGATATCTTAGATATCGATACCTTTTTGCGAGCTACAGAAATACTTTTTGATGTTGCGAAGCAATTTGATAATATTGATTTTATTGATTTTGGAAGTGGCTTTAAAGTTCCATACAAGCAAGATGATATAGCCACCGATATTCAAGAGTTAGGAAAGAAGCTAACCAAGAGATTCAATAAATTTTGTGAAAATTACGGTAAAGATGTAACCTTGATGTTTGAACCCGGTAAATTTTTAGTGAGTCAATCTGGATTTTTTTTAGCAAAAGTAAACGTAATAAAACAAACAACATCTACAGTTTTTGCAGGTATTGATAGTGGCTTAAATCATTTCATTCGACCAATGTTCTATAATTCATACCATCATATAGAAAATATTTCGAACCCGAAAGGGAGAGAACGATTTTATAGCATCGTAGGTTATATTTGCGAAACAGATACCTTTGGATCCAACCGAAGAATTTCAGAAATTAGAGAAGAAGATATCTTGTGTTTCCACAATGCAGGGGCGTATTGCTATTCCATGTCATCTAACTACAATTCAAGATACAGACCCGCAGAGGTTATGCTTTACAATGGTAAAGATTATTTAATTCGAAAGAGAGAAACCCTAGAAGACATTTTACGCAATCAGGAAGAAGTTAGCCTATAAAGTGATATAAAGAAAACTCCAATCTAAAATTAGATTGGAGTTTTTAACACTATTAGGCTATAAAAAACTTAGTATATAGTGTAATTTCACAGATAAACTCCCCTAATAATTTATCTGTTGCACGAATTTATGAATTAGCAAATAACAAAAAAACAGGAAAAACCTTGTTTATAAAAAAAGCCCGCATCAAGCGGGCTTTATAATTTATGTGAACGTTGTAATTACTTTTCAGCTACAACTTCAAAGGTAATATCTAGAACTATCGTTCTGTGCAAACGAATCGCAGCATTGTATTTACCTAATCTTTTAACATTACCTCCAGTAACCTTGATAAATTTTCTATCAATTTCAGTACCTTCTTTAGCAATTGCAGCAGCTAAGTCAGCATTGTTAACTGAACCGAATAATTTATCTCCAGTACCAACTTTAGAAGCTATCTTAATTTCGTAACCTTTAATAGTATCTGCTACTTTGTTAGCCTCTTCAATCTCTTTAGCTTCTTTGAAAGCACGTTGCTTTAAATTTTCTGCTAAAACTTTTTTAGCTGAAGAAGTAGCTAAAATTGCATAACCTTGAGGTATTAGGTAGTTACGTCCATAACCATTCTTAACAGTTACGACATCGTCTTTAAAACCTAAATTTTCTACGTCTTGTTTTAATATCAATTCCATGTTTCTACTTCTTTATTATTTTAACATATCACCAACATATGGCATTAAAGCTAAATGACGAGCTCTTTTGATCGCTTGCGCCACTTTACGTTGGTATTTTAATGAAGTTCCTGTTAAACGTCTTGGTAAAATTTTACCTTGCTCATTTACTAAATACATTAAGAAGTTAGCATCTTTATAATCGATGTATTTGATACCGTTTTTCTTGAAACGACAGTATTTTGCTTCTTTTTTAGTCTCAATATCAAGAGGCGTTAAATAACGAACTTCCCCTTGCTTATTTCCTTTTGCTTGTTGATCTATAGTCGACATAGGTTACTTTTTTGAAGATTTAACACGTTCTTTTCTCTTTTCTGCCCAAGCTACTGCATGCTTATCTAACTTTACAGTTAAATAACGCATAACACTATCATCACGTCTGAACTCTAATTCAAACGGAGAAATAGCATCACCTGGAGCATTAAATTCGAATAAGTGGTAAAATCCACTTTTCTTTTTTTCGATTGGATAAGCTAATTTCTTTAAGCCCCAATCTTCTTTGTAAATCATTTTAGCACCCTTTGAAGTCAAATAATCTTCAAATTTCTGTACTGTTTCCTTTATCTGACCTTCAGATAAAACGGGATTCAAAATGAAAACAGTTTCGTAATGGTTCATAATTAAAAATTTTATTTTAAGCCTGCAAATATACAAATTATCCTCACAAAAATAGACTAATTATAAATTTTATTTTAAAACGTTTTTTAACTAAGTTTGTTAAGATTCAATACTTTTTAGATGGAAATACCGGAGTTACCCAACCTCATTCATTACGCCATTCCTTTTTTTATACTAACGGTGTTATTAGAAGTAATACTTACTGTTAAAGTTAAAATGGAAGACTACCCACATAAAGATGCAATTACATCTATCAGTATGGGAATAGGTAATGTCCTTATTGGATTGCTTGCCAAGGGTATTTCTTTTGGCGTATTTGTATTTCTATACCAGTATCGGGTCTTTAGCATTCCTTTTGCTTTATGGGCATGGGTATTACTTTTAATTCTAGAAGACTTTATTTACTATTGGAACCATAGAATAGCACATGAATGTCGCTTATTTTGGGCAAGCCATGTAGTACACCATAGCTCAGAAAATTACAACCTATCTACTGCACTAAGACAAACCTGGACAGGAAGTTTTTATACCTTTGTGTTTTGGATTCCTTTGGTTTTAATCGGCTTCCATCCTGTAATGATTGTTATGCAAATGAGTATAAGTTTGTTATATCAATATTGGATTCACACCGAATTCATTGATAAGTTACCTAAATGGTTTGAATACATTTTCAATACACCAAGTCATCACAGGGTACATCACGCTACAAATGCACAATATCTCGATAGAAACCACGGCGGTATCTTCATTATATGGGATAGGATTTTCGGAACATTTCAAAAGGAAGAGGAAAAACCAAAATACGGTTTGGTCACGAATATTAACACGTTTAATCCTTTTAAGGTTGCATTTTACGAATGGTATCTAATGCTATCTGATTTTTTTACAGCAAACACCTCTGTTGCGAATAAATTTAAGTATTTCTTGAAACCACCAGGCTGGAAACACGATGGTAGTGGTACACTATCATCAGACTTGAGAACAGCGTGGAAACAAAAAAACGAAAATAAAAACAACAATGAATACTAGAGTTTTAGTATAAATCTAACACTCTGCATCATTTAATTCTACAGTTTATAAAACCTCTTTTAATCACTTAAAAAGCCCCTTTATCACTATCGAATTTTATCCAATAAATCACTTAACTGAAGCGCTTCCTCTTCTGTTAAATTATCTAAATAGTCTAAAGTAAAAGACGCATCTATAGTTTGCAATAATTGTAGTCCTTTTTCGCTTATAGAAATGTAAACAACTCTCCTATCTATTTTATATCGCTCTCTGTGAATTAAGCCTTTATCAAAAAGCTTATCCATCAAACGCGTTGCGTTAGGTGCGCGTTCAATCATTCTATCTTTTATAACCTGGACCTTAATTGCTTTTTCAGCACCGCGTAATATTCTAAGAATATTGTATTGTTGTGGAGAAATACCGTAAGGTTTAAAAAAAGCATTTTCTTTACTGGTTATCCAATTTGCAGTGTATTTAATGTTAATAAGCGCTTTAACCTTATTACTCTTAAACCTTGACTGTATATCTTTTGCTATATCTCCCATATTATTGCCATTGTAGCATATTGAAAGTTCTTTACTTACCAATCTCTTACCAAAAAGAGTTCGTACAAAAATACGAACAGTACATTTACTTCCCAAGGAAAATATCACCTGAGAAAATAATTATATTTATTTATAACTACTCTACATAATTTGACCAACCTAAATTATATCCTTTAACAACAAAAAATTAATTTAAAATAAGCGAACGAAATAATAGAAAAAGGCTAAATATTGTTTTCAAACCGATTAACCACAGTTTGAAGCTCCTCTTTTTTTTCCGCTAAAACAATGGAACCCTCTTTAAAATTGTCGTAAAATTTCCCTAAAGTGAAGTCTCCCACAATGGTGGCACCCATATGAGGAAAAGTAGCCAAAGCACTTGCCAAAACAGTAGCTCCTCCCCTTGCTCCTGGCGACGTAGCCATAACCAAGACCGGTTTATTTCTAAAAACTTCCCTTTTTTGCCTCGAAACCCAATCGAAAAGATTTTTAAACGACGAAGCATAGGAACCGTTGTGTTCTGCTAGAGAAATTATAAACCCATCATAACAATCTAGAGCTTCGTTAAACAACCTTGCACCACGAGGGTAATCTATTTTTTTTTCTAAATCTTCACTGTATATTGGCACTTCATAGTCGTTCAAGTCTAAAACATCAAAAGAAGTACTTTTTAAACAATTAGCGGCACAACTAGCAAGTTGTTTATTGATGGAAGTAGAACTTGTACTTCCCGCAAAAGCTGCGATTCTTTTGGTCATAATTTAAAATGAATTATTTGGATTAGCATTCGATTGTAAAGATAGCCATAATTTATATTCCATGGAAAACATATACACATGATAAACTTTTAAAAGTCTATTTTATGCGATACCTTTGTAAGAAAAGTAGTAGTTCACAGAACATAATTTCGCATAGAGTTAAACAATAATAATGGAAAATATAACGAATAAGGTAATTATCACCGCATTTAGCAAAGAATACGCGAATGAATTTTATACACTAAACATAGCATGGCTTAGACAGTATTTTTACGTAGAGCCTTTCGATGAAGAAGTACTGCGCAATCCTGAAACCTACATCGTAAACAAAGGTGGACATGTATTTTTTGCAAAAGTAGATGGTCAAATTGTAGGTACAGTTGCACTAATGCCAAAAGACGGGACTTTTGAACTCACAAAAATGGCGGTAGCAAAGACGTTAAGAGGAAAAAAAATAGGACAACACCTGATGCAATATTGCATTAATTTTGCAAAAGCTAACGCTTTTAAAAACTTAATACTATACTCCAATACCATTTTAGAAAATGCCATTTATATCTACCGTAAATACGGTTTTAAAGAAATCAAAGTAGAGGAAAATTGTCCCTACGAACGTTGTAATATAAAAATGATTTTAAATTTAGATTAAATCCATACAAACACTGTGGTATCTCACAGCAGGTTTTTATTAAAATATTGTGTAGAAAAAACTAGTATCAATAACAACTAAAACTTATAATTACAACAGATAGAATTCCACAAAAATTATGACATTTACAACAAAAAGGCCATCCTGTCGGATAGCCTTTTCTACTTCAAAATAATATAAAAACTATTACTTTACGAATAACTTCTATACATCGGTTGTTAACTACTATTATTAAATTACTATGTTTTTTGATAATAAATTATACTAAAGTTTTCTCTTTTCGAATCGTTTTATCCTCGTTAACTTCGAACTGATTAGAGGTATTTTTAGCACCACCCGCCTTTAAAGCCTTATCTCCAGTAAAAAAAGATTTATGATCATCTCCCAAATCAGAGCCTGCCATTCTCTGATGTTTCACACATGCAACCCCTTTTCGTATTTCTTGTCTTTGCACTCCTTTAACGTATGCTAACATTCCGTCTTCTCCAAAATACCCTGCTGTTAAATCGTTCATATGCAAAGCTGTAGTATGGTAGGTCGGTAAGGTTATTAGATGATGAAACACCCCTGCTTCTGTGGCTGCATCTTTCTGAAAAGTTTTGATTTTTTGATCTGCTCTTTCGCACAATTCTGAGCCATCGTAACTTGCATCCATTAACCTAGTTCGATCGTACATTGTTACATCTTCTCCCTCTTCTGCCATAGCGTCATATACTTGTTGACGGAAATTTAAAGTCCAATTAAACGATGGAGAGTTATTATACACCAATTTAGCATTAGGAACCACTTCTCGTACTCGATTTACCATGTGCGCGATTTGTCCTACATGTGGTGTGGGAGTCTCTATCCACAATAAATCAGCTCCATTTTGTAAACTAGTGATACAATCCAAAACAACTCTATCGATATTAGAGCCTTCCTTAAAGCGATACAATCCATTTGCTAGGCGAACCGGTCGTACCAATTACCGTTTCTTTTCAACAATACATCATTGTCATGCACCATATCTAATGCTACTTCTTCACATTCTATAAAATCTAAATACTGCGACTGTAAATCTCCCTTTTGCGTACTTACTGGTAGTTTCTGTGTAAGCCCTGCTCCCTCGGAATCGGTTCTTGCGACAATAATCCCATCTACCACACCTAATTCTATAAAAGCATAGCGAATTGCATTTAATTTAGCGATAAAATCTTCGTGTGGTACCGTTACTTTTCCATCCTGATGACCGCATTGCTTTGCATCGGAAACTTGATTTTCAATTTGAATAGCACAAGCTCCCGCCTCAATCATCTTTTTTGCTAGTAAATACGTAGCTTCTTCATTTCCAAACCCTGCATCAATATCTGCTATAATTGGAACAACATGGGTCTCAAAATTATCAATTTGGTCTTGTACATCTTCTCCATTTTCTAATCTTCTAAACAAGTCATTTAAAGCAATACTATCCGCCTGCCTGAGAAAGCTGTAGATTTCCTCTATCAAAGCTGGAACTGCTATTTTTTCGTGCATAGATTGATCCGGTAACGGACCAAATTCAGAGCGTAACGCCGCAACCATCCATCCCGATAAATAAATGTATTTCTTCTCGGTTGTTTGGTAATGTTTTTTAACGGCAATCATGTTTTGCTGGGCAACAAATCCATGCCAAGCTCCTAAAGACTGGGTGTACTCAGAAGGATTTGCATCATATGCAGCCATGTCTCGTCGCATAATTGCTGCGGTATATTTTGCGATTTCTATTCCGGTTTTAAAACGATTTTGAACCACCATCCTTGCAGCCTTTTCCGGCGCGATAGCATTCCATGTTTTTCCATACTTGTCTTTGAGCGCTCTTACTGTTTCTATAGCTGAATTGTAATTCAAATGTGCTTTATTTTTCATAATTTTGTTTTTTATTTTAAACAAATAATTAATTAATTTTGATTATTACCCTGTATATGTTGCCGCATTACAGGGTGTTTTTTTTAAATATATTTATATGCTGGTAAGGTTAAAAACTCAGTGAATTCATCGGATAATACCAAAGAATCGAATAAAGAAATTGCCAAATCAAAACGCCCATTTTTAAATCGCTCCTCACCTAGCAAATTTTTAATTTTGGAAATTTCCTCCATTTTAAACTTTTCATAAATTTCTTTCGTAAAAAGGGTACCTTCTTCCATTGTTACTTTATTTTGTAACCATTGCCAAAGTTGTGTTCTAGAAATTTCAGCTGTAGCTGCGTCCTCCATAAGGTCATACAAGGCAGCTGCTCCGTTTCCAACCAACCAACTTTCTACGTATAAAATCCCAACGTTAATATTTTGTCGGATTCCGTCTTCAGTTATGGTACCTTTTGGCTGAGCTACTAAGTCACTCTCTGAAATGGCAAAATCTTCTAATTTTATGTCAATTTGATTATTCGTTGGCATATGTGTATCGAATACATCCATGGCAACTGAGACAAGACCTGGATGTGCTACCCATGTTCCATCATGTCCATTTTTTACTTCTTGTTCTTTATCTTTTTTTACTTTTGAAAAAGCGATGTCATTCGCTATTTCGTTATTTTTTACAGGAATTTGTGCTGCCATCCCACCCATAGCATGTACGCCACGTTTATGACAACGTTGAATCACGCGTAAGGAATAAGACTTCATGAACGGGGTTTGCATGGTAACTTGTCCTCTGTTAGGAACAGTAAAACCTTTGTGATTTCTAAATTTTTTAATGTAAGAAAAGATGTAATCCCATCTTCCACAATTTAAACCTGCCATATGATCTTTAAGTTCATAAATTATTTCATCCAATTGGAAACTAGCAGTAATTGTCTCTATCAAAACGGTAGCTTTTATCGTTTTTTGAGGAACACCAAGATAATCTTGTGCAAAAATAAAAACAGAATTCCACCACCTGGCCTCCTGGTAATGTTCCAATTTAGGCAGATAAAAATAAGTAGCAGAATCTTGGGCTAACAAAGGCCTTATGTTGTGGAAAAAGAACAATCCAAAATCTACCAAAGAGGCACTCATTAATTCACCGTTAATCTGGAAGTGCTTTTCATCGAGATGCAACCCTCTTGGACGAACAAGTAAAGTAGCCGTTTGAGAGTTTAATGCGTAGAATTTATCTCGTTTCTCATCGTGAAAAGAGATAGATTTGTGCACCGCATCATTTAAATTAACCTGCCCATTTAATACGTTTTGAATAGTAGGCGAATTACTATCTTCAAAATCTGCCATAAATGTTTTGGCTCCCGAATTCAGCGCATTAATTACCATTTTTCTGTTCACAGGTCCTGTTATCTCAACTCTGCGGTCTAATAAATCTTTAGGCAAAGGAGCGCATACCCAATCTCCCTCTCTTAAAGCCGATGTTTCTTGTGGGAATTCTGGAAAATTTCCGGCATCAAAATAGGCCTGGGCAACACGTCTGTCTTCTAAAAGAGCTATTCTTTTATCATTAAATTTAGCATGTAGTGCAACTAAAAAATCTAGTGCTTCTTGATTCAAAATTTTACCATAATCCTCTGAATTAAAACCTTTTAAAACAATTCCTTTTGCTACTATCTCTGTATTCATAATTACATATTTACATATTGACTTTACAATATTATACATTTTTTTTGAACTCCACAAGCGAACGTTCGCTAAAATTAAAAAAAACACAAAAATTATTTTTTCGCTTTTTATTTATATATTTGATTTATGCAAATAGAAGACGAATACATACGGCTTATTTTTGGGCTGAAACTAAAGCAAATACGAACGGAGAAAAAACTCTCCCTCTTTGGGCTTGCAAAACTTACAGGACTATCAAAATCCTATTTGAATGAAATTGAAAAAGGAAAAAAATACCCTAAAACAGATAAAATAATCCTTTTATCTGAACACTTAGATGTGCCTTATGATCATTTGGTTTCCTTAAAACTAGATAAAAATCTCGCTCCTATTGGTGAAATTTTAAAATCAAAAATTTTAAAAGAAATACCTTTGGATCTCTTTGGAATTCAAGAAAAAAATCTAATTGATATTATTGCAAATGCACCGGCAAAGGTAAATGCTTTTATAAGTACCATTATTAAAATAGCGCAAAACTATAACCTCAGTAGAGAAAGCTTTTTTTTAGCTTCTCTGCGCTCTTATCAAGAAGCGCACAATAATTATTTTGACACTATTGAGGACGATGTAAAAACATTTGCCAAAGCGTACCATATAAACCTGCATGAAAAAATTTATTCCCATGACCTAAAAGAAATCTTAATCGAAGAATTTGGATATACTATTGATGCAAAAACTCTTAAAAAGCACAAAAACTTAACAGAACTTCGAAGTATTTTTATCCCAAAAAACAAAACACTTTTAATTAGCAGCGATATAACAGAAGCGCAAAAAGCCTTTATATTCGCCAAAGAACTAGCCTATAATTTTTTACATTTAGAAAATCGATTATACACATTTCCTTGGGTAAAATTTGATAGTTTTGATCAGGTACTTCACAACTTTATTGCTTCCTATTTTGCGGGCGCTTTGATTATTGCAAAAGATAGTTTGATCAATTCTCTTAAAACTTTTTTTGCAAACGAAACTTGGGATAATGAAAAGTTTTTCAATATCATAAAACAATACAATTGCTCTGCGGAAACCTTCTATCAGAGATTAACTAATATTTTACCCAAGCACTTTCACATTAAAAACTTATTCTTTTTACGATTTACACACAGAATTGAATCCTCTAAATTTAACCTTACCAAAGAGTTACACATAACCCAACAACAAGCACCACACGCCAATAGAACCAATGAACATTATTGCAGACGTTGGATTTCCATAGGCGCTATAAAGGACTTAGAAAAATCTACTAAAAAACATAGTTTTGGAATACAAATTTCCTCTTATGACAATTCCAATAGCAAATATTTAGTACTATCATCAGCAACTTCAGATCCTTTTAAACAGAACCTTAACAGAAGTGTCTCAATAGGTTTTTTAATTTCTAGCCACCTAAAGAAAAAACTAAAATTCATTAACGACTCCAATATAATTACCAGAAAAGTTGGAATCACCTGTGAAACCTGTGCCGTGAGCAATTGCGGGGAGCGAATTGCCGAAGCCTCAAAATTAGCCAAACAAGAACGTTATAAAGACATAGAAATGACTGTAGAAAAAATTTTAAACTCCTATGCTTAGATAGCCTTTACATCGATACTATTTAAATACTAATTTAGTACTTTTACATTCAATTTGGAATTATAGAAAATAAATGGACATAAACTTTAACAAAAACGAAGACCACAACAAACTTTTACTATCCGATTTAAAAAGAAAATTAGCCAAAGTAAAACTTGGTGGAGGACAAAAACGAATCGATAAACACCATGAAAAAGGGAAATTAACGGCTCGGGAAAGAATTG
The DNA here is from genome assembly GCF_002954385.1 of Tenacibaculum sp. SG-28. Taxonomy (GTDB): domain Bacteria; phylum Bacteroidota; class Bacteroidia; order Flavobacteriales; family Flavobacteriaceae; genus Polaribacter. The sequence continues at coordinate 654,887 of NZ_MQVY01000001.1, read as the reverse complement.
AATATTTATTAGACTCCGACCGTGATGTTATCGAAATAGCAGCTTTTGCAGGAGAAAATATGTATCCAGAGCACGGCGGCTGCCCTTCTGGAGGAGTTGTTGTAAAAATAGGCTATATTCAAGGTAAACAATGTATCGTTGTAGCGAATGACGCCACCGTAAAAGCGGGAGCTTGGTTTCCAATTACAGGTAAGAAAAACTTAAGAGCACAGGAAATTGCTATAGAAAATAAGTTACCAATTATATACTTAGTAGATTCAGCAGGAGTTTACCTTCCAATGCAAGATGAAATTTTTCCGGATAAAGAACACTTTGGAAGAATTTTCAGAAATAATGCAGTAATGAGTAGTATGGGAATTACCCAAATAGCTGCAGTTATGGGGAGTTGCGTGGCAGGAGGAGCTTACTTACCAATTATGAGTGATGAGGCTTTAATTGTGAACAAGACAGGCAGTATATTTTTAGCTGGTAGCTATCTAGTAAAAGCAGCTATTGGAGAAACGATTGATAATGAAACTTTAGGAGGTGCCACCACGCATTGTGAAATCTCTGGGGTAACGGATTACAAGGCTGAGGACGATAAAGATGCACTGGATACGATTAAAAATCTTGTGGATAAAATTGGAGATTACGATAAAACAGGCTTCAATAGAAAGGAAGCTTTTCCTCCAAAAAAAGATGAAAATGACATTTTTGGCATTTTGCCTAAAGCGAGACATGAACAATATGACATGTTAGAAATAATTGAACGCCTGGTTGACAACTCCGATTTCAAACAATATAAGGAAGGTTACGGACAAACTATAATCACTGGTTATGGCCGAATTGATGGCTGGGCTGTAGGTATCGTAGCAAACCAGCGTAAATTAGTAAAAACCAAAAAAGGAGAAATGCAATTTGGAGGAGTCATTTACAATGACTCTGCAGACAAAGCAACAAGATTCATAGCAAATTGTAATCAGAAAAAAATTCCTCTAGTATTTCTACAAGATGTGACAGGATTTATGGTTGGAAGTAAATCAGAACATGGTGGAATTATAAAAGATGGTGCTAAAATGGTAAATGCCGTGAGTAATTCGGTGGTTCCGAAATTCACCATCGTTATAGGAAACTCCTACGGCGCCGGAAATTATGCCATGTGCGGTAAAGCCTATGACCCGAGATTAATTGCTGCTTGGCCTAGCGCAGAGTTAGCTGTTATGAGTGGTGCCTCTGCAGCAAAAGTTTTATTACAGATAGAAACTGCTGCTCTGAAGAAAAAAGGAGAAGAAATAACTCCGCAGAAAGAAAAAGAACTATTTGATACTATCAAAGCACGATATGATACACAAATTTCACCGTATTATGCTGCTGCCAGAATCTGGACAGATGGCATAATAAACCCTTTAGATACTAGAAAATGGATTTCTATGGGAATTGAGGCAGCAGATCATGCACCCATTGAAAAACCGTTTAACCTTGGCGTAATTCAGGTTTAAATCGCATGTGTAATACAATTCGTAATTCATGAAAAATAAGGTTATTGGTGGTATTTTATTAATCCTCGCTCTAATAGCGGCTTATGTGTTATATCTGTTTACAAGTATAAGTGAAGACAATATTAATCCTCTGTATTTAATTCCTGAAGATGCTGTTTTTATAGTAGAAACAGAAAGACCTATAGATACATGGGATGACATAAGTAATAGTCCGGTATGGAAACATCTACAACAAAATAATTATATCAATAAAATAACCAATAACCTTAATGATTTAGATCAAAATTTTAAAAATCAAAAAGATATTATCGATTTTATTGGAGAAAGAAATCTCTTAATATCTGTGCATACACATACACCAAAAGACTATGAATTGTTGTATGTACTAGATCTTCAAAAACTTTCAAAACTACAATTTTTAAAAAAAGGTATTGCAGAATTAACAGGAGAAAAATACCGAGTTACGAAAAGAATTTACAGAGAACAAGAAATTATTGAACTTTATAACAAACAAAATAGAGAAACACTTTATATTACCTTTCTTAAAAACCAACTCATAGCCTCTTTTACCCATATTTTAATTGAAAAGTCAATTGAGCAATACCAAAATCCAACCATTGGCAGGGATACTAATTTTATCCAAATCAATAAAAAAACACCAAATGATGATTTTTTTAGACTTTTTATACAGTACAAATACCTAAATAACTACCTCCGTTGTTTTTCGAATGTTATAACAAAAAATAGCTTCCTACAAACTATGGAGAAATCGTGGCTGTATTCTGGTTTTAATATCGGTCTTAAGGAAGGTACAAGCATTCAGGCAGAGGGTTACACCAATTTTAACACCAAAAGCGATAGTTACATTAGCGCACTTCAAAAATCAGGTAAGGGACGCAGAACTGCAGCAAAAATAGCCCCAAAAAACACAGCTATATATTTGAGTTTCGCCTTTGCTGACTTTAGCGATTTTCAGAAAAATATAGAGGCGTTAAAAGAAGAAAACGAAGCTGATTTCAAGAGCTATTTAGAACAAAAAAAACAAATAGAGAACCTTTTACAAATTGATATTGAAAAACATATTTACAGTTGGATAGGAAATGAAATTGGAATTTTACATCTAAACAGTAAAATAAAAGTAAAAAATCAAAATATTGCAGTTGTTGTGCAAACCAAAGATATTGGGTTAACAAAGAAAAATTTAGATGTAATAGTGGAAAAAACTAAAAAACACACGCCATTAAAATTTAAACAGATCCAATACAAAGACCACACAATAAACTATTTAGACCTAAAAGGTGTTTTCAAAATCCTTGCAGGTAACTTATTTAAACAAATAGAGAAACCTTATTTTACAACCATTGACGATTTTGTAATATTTAGCAATAGCCCTAATACCTTGAAAGAAATAATTAATACACAACGTATAGGTTTTACGCTAGCAAATAGTAAAGAATTTATTGATTTTAACGATAATTTTAATCAAAAATCCAACCTATTTCTCTATGGTAACATGCCATATGCTTTTAATGAATTGGTTGCCGTAAGCGATAGAAAAACTAAAAAGCAAATAATAAAAAACAGAGATTTTATCACTTGTTTTTCGAAAGTAGGAATAGAACTCACCGCCATAGGTTCTCACTTCGAAAACTATGCTGTTATTGCCTACGAAAATCCGGCTATTGTAAAAAAAAGACAAGAGTCGGAAACGCAAGAACGAAAAAAACTAAACACTGCTGTTTCGAAGAATAGTAATGAAAAAGAAAAATCTAAACCGGAAGATATTTTTAATTTACCCGAAATTTTCCCAAATGACCTTAGTGCTAAGCGGTATGAAAAATATTATGAAGATGGGACACCCTTGTTTTCAGTAGAATTAAAAGAGGGTTTAAAACACGGTGATTACCGAGAATATTTCAGTAACGGAACCCTAAAGATTAAAGGTAAATTTAAAAAAGGTCAGCAGTCTGGCACATGGAAAGGATACAGTGAAAAAGGAGCCTTAATCGTCAAAAAGCGATTTTAAATTGTGAAATTTTATAGCAATAATTACATTTGCAGAGTTAAATTAATAAAAACATATGGGAAGAGCATTTGAATTTAGGAAAGCAAGAAAAATGAAACGTTGGGCGGCCATGGCCAAAACCTTTACACGTATTGGTAAAGATATTGTAATGGCAGTTAAAGAGGGTGGCCCGAATCCTGAAACTAATTCACGATTACGTGTGGTTATTCAAAATGCCAAGGCTGCTAACATGCCTAAAGACAACGTAGAACGAGCAATAAAAAAAGCATCCGACAAGACTACTGAAAACTACAAAGAAGTTCTGTTTGAAGGATATGCGCCACATGGAATAGCAGTTCTTGTTGAAACAGCCACTAACAATAATAACAGAACCGTTGCAAATGTAAGAGCAGCCTTTAATAAATGTAATGGTAATTTAGGTACTTCAGGTTCTGTTTCCTTTATGTTTGACCATACAGTTAACTTTAGAATTAACGAAGCTTCTTTACAACAAGATCTCGAAGAATTTGAATTAGAAATGATAGAATTTGATGTCGAAGAGATATTTAAAGATGAAGACGGTATATTAATTTATGCTCCTTTTGAACAATTTGGCGCCATTCAAAAATACTTAGAAGAAAATAGCCTTGAAATTCTTTCCTCCGAATTCGAAAGAATCCCAACCACTACCACTAAACTTTCGCAAGAACAACAAGAAGAAGTGGAAAAGCTTTTGGAAAAACTTGAAGAAGACGATGATGTTAATCAGGTCTACCACAGTATGGACCTATAGTTTACATCGCATTCATAAGTATTCACAGCCTTCCTTACAGAAAGCTTTTTTATGTATATTACTATTTCTAGTACAATACCCTAATATCTAATTATATCCATTTAGATCTCACGGTATCGAATATTTATAAATTCAAATGATTATCTTTAGGTAAAAGGAACTATTTATGTTATCTAAGGAAGAAAAAACAACACAACGAGGAATTTTATTCCGTCATTTGGATGGAATAGTTACCGTTCCAACAGCCTTTGTTTTATGGCAGCAAGGAGTTACAGAATACCTTCTCAAAAATAAAAAATCAACATTGCATGAGCTTTGCAATTATTTCAACGCCAACGAAGGTTATTTAAATGTAGGTTTAAGAGTTCTTGCCTCCCAAGGGTGGATCAAGCAAACAATAGATAACCAAAAAAATAGTGTTCAATTCGAAATTACTGCCAAATCACCTATTGCTTTTTCTTATTTCCAATACTATAAAGAAGCAAATAACGTTTTACAATCCTTAGAAAATTTCTCCATTAAAAACATTAGGACTGAAGCCTTAGTTAAAATTGAAAAACTGTATGCGAACTACCAATTATTTCATGAAAAATTAGACGAAAAGAAAGGTATAGAAAAAGAAATACTCGCACAAGTACTCAGCCATATGGAGGGAATTATTTTAGGACCTATAGCTGTATTGTTAGGTATGAGTGGCTTATTTCACAAATACTTTATGGAAACCAAATTTGAAGCAGAAGAATTTCATAAGGATCCAAAAACATTTTCACGCATTTTAAACTTACTTTCAAATTTAGGTTGGTTTGTAAAAAACAATCAAGCCTATGAATTTACCGACAAGGGACTGTTCTATGCCAGAAGAGCAGCAGCTTATGGAGTAACGGTTTCCTATATCCCTATGCTAGCAAAATTAGAGCAACTACTTTTTAAAAACGCAAGCATTATGGAGAGAAAATCTTTAAACAATGAGGAAGTCCATGTTAATAGAGCCATGAATGTTTGGGGGAGCGGAGGGGCACATAATGCTTATTTTAAAATTGTTGATAGTATAATTATTGCGCTATTTAACAGGCCCATTCATGAACAACCTAAAGGAGTAATTGATGTTGGTTGCGGTAATGGAGCTTTTCTAACGCATATATTTAATGTTATTGAAAACCAAACGGAACGTGGTAAAATTTTAGAAGAATACCCATTGTTTCTTATTGGTGTAGATTACAACACAACTGCTATTAAAATAACTAAGGAAAATTTAATAAAAGCAGATATCTGGGCAAAAGTAATATGGGGTGACATCGGAAACCCCGAACAGTTAGCCAAAGACTTGTATGAAAAGTACACAATAAACTTGTCGGACCTTCTTAACGTAAGAACATTTTTAGACCATAACCGAATGTGGACAGAACCTAACCCTGAAGTAAACAAAAATACAGTGGCATCAACTGGAGCTTTTGCTTTTAAAGGAAAACGTCTGCCTAATATTAAAGTTATTCATTCTTTAAAACAACATTTTAAAAAATGGTTGCCTTATGTAGAAAAATACGGCTTATTACTAATTGAATTACATACTTTACCACCAACTTTAGTTGCTAAAAATATCGGAAAAACTGCAGCAACAGCATATGATGCAACACACGGATATTCCGACCAATACATTGTAGAATTAGATACCTACATGCATATTATGAGAAAGATTGGCTTAATTCCAGATGAAAAAACTTTTCACAAGTTTCCGAATTCCGAATTAGCAACTGTTTCAATCAACTTATTCACTACAAGTAAATAAAAAGTACCCTCCTAAAGAAGGTACTTTATTAAGTTTACGACCTAAAAAATTACTGTTTTATAGGTGCTGTTTGTAACGATAATAGGTTTGCAAAAAGTTTATAGGCTCCTGGTACACCTGCAGGTAGTTCTCTGAAAAAACTCAAGCCAGTATATATATAATTTCCTTTACCGTACTGGGCAACCAATAAACTTCCTTTTTTAGGAGACTCGCCACTATCTTGCATAGCGAGAATTGGTGTGTATTCTTTACTCCAAACATTTGGAAAATACAGGCCTCTTTCTTGTACCCATCCTTCAAAATCAGCACTTGTTATCTTGTTTGGATACTGCAAAGCAGGATGATCCTCTGCTAAAAAGGTAACCTTTGCATTTTCATCAGTCACACGATCTCGTGATAATTCCAACAAAAATGGCGCTTGTACATCTACGCGTCTATTGGTATTGTATTGCACTACGAGATTACCACCATTCTTAACATACTCTAATAAAAATTTTTGTTTTAATTGCAAAACATCTTTGGTATTATATGCCCTTATTCCTAAAACAATAGCATCAAATTTGGAAAGATTCGATCCGTTTATATCGTTTGGATCCATTTCTGTAACGGTATACCCTATTTGACGTAAACTTTCAGGAACAGCGTCACCAGAACCTTGTATATACCCAATTAAAACCCCTTCCTTTTTGATATCCAACCGAACAACCTTAGCCTCTGAAGGGAGTAAAACAGATTGCTTTGGTATGTGGCTATAGTTTATTGTTATAAGCTCTTTATTATAGGTAACACCTCCTATTTTGGCAATTGCTTTGACCATACCTTCCGATTCGCTTTCCGTAGGCTTTACTTTAAAAACAAGGGTGACTTTATCTTCTTTCTTTTGAATAGAAAAAGACTGTTCTTTAGGGAAAACTTCCCAACCTTCGGGAACCTTTAAATATAATTTCCCATCAACATTTGCGCTTCCTGCTCTAACGTCAACGGCAACCTCTTGCATCGTATTATCTGCAAACAACATAACCTTATTCGTTAACTTCGTAGTTATTGCTGGTAAGACTTCAAAAGGCTCGAATATCTCTCCTTTATCGCGTTTAGAATACTTGTAAACTAAGGGTCTATTAATGTTGAATACTTCATTTTCTATAGCAATAGTAAAAGCAATGTTTATAGGATTTTTACTTTCCGGATTACCAATTATACTTTGCTCTGAAACTGCATACATTCCTAAACTCCAAGGGTTTTGTAACCAATAAGGATCAGAATAGGGCAACGCTCCGATAGCAATAGTTTCCTTGAAGTTCAGTTTTTTATTCGGAAGTAAATCTACATTTTTATTTATAATTCGACCTTTTGGAAGTATTGTAACGGCAGATAAAGTGGCGTTAATAGCACTTCTATTTAAAACCTCAAACGTAATATCCATATCACTATTTGGAACCGCACTACCACTGCTAGCATTTGCCTCTAGGTATATCCCCGAACAAGCAACAATTATATCTGCAATCTCTTTTTGTTTGATGTTTCTCCAATGGCTATTTTCTAACTTCTTAATTTTTTGGTATGCGAATACTAAGTCCTCTACATGAACTGAAGGATTCACGAAGTTAAAATTATTTTCAATGGCATATAAAATAGCACCAATTTCTTCACCTCCCTCAATTCTGCTCCATGTAGTATTTATACCAGAGAATATGTCGTTTTGATTTTTGGGCTTTTCGCCTTTTAAAAACTCCATGTATTCTTCCTGGCTCCCTCTAGTTGTTAATCTCCCAAAGCCTTGGCATAAATGCTGGCTACTAGCTATCGAGGCCAATTCATTATTAGACAATCCTTTTAACGGATAATACACCCCAACATCTACTTTAGCTATATTCGATTTATCTGCTTTGGAAAACTTTTCTCTACTGCCATAGAACCACCACGAAGTATTAAAAAAGAGTCTATTCGGTTGCCATATGTCCGTAGATTTTAATTGTTCTCTGTATTGTAATGGATCTGCTGCCAAATCAAAAGCCTTTACGCTTAGCATAGCTGAAGTGGTATGATGTCCGTGCGTAGTTCCAGGGGTTCTATGATCGAACCTATTGATAATAACATCCGGTTTAAAAGTTCGTATCGCCCATACAACATCTGCCAAAACTTCGTTTTCATCCCATATTTTAAGCGTCTCGTCTGGGTGCTTTGAGTACCCAAAATCATTCGCTCTGGAAAAACGCTGTTCTCCACCATCAATACTTCTTGCTGCCAATAATTCCTGAGTTCTAATAACACCGAGTAATTCACGCATCTCCGGACCGATCAAATTCTGTCCTCCATCTCCTCTAGTTAGAGAAAGATAGGCTGTTCTTGCTTTTTGTTCGTTGGCCAAATAAGCAATTAATCGGGTATTCTCATCATCTGGATGTGCCGCTATATAAAGCGCTGAACCTAAAAAATTTAATTTTTGAATTTTCTCGTAAATTTGATTCGACGTTAATTTGGCTGGTACTTGTGCCATACTAACACTAACTAGCCAAATCAAACAATAAAAAAGTATCGATTTTTTATTCATTCCTTAGGGTTTAAATGAATAACAAATGTAGTTTATTTGAAACCCTTTTACTACAAATTAACAAAACACTAACATTTAAAACAACAACACAGAAAGACTATTTTGTTCAATAAAAAATTATGCAATACACTAAAAACCTATTTTTTAAGTAGTAAAATACGTTTCTTTAAACCCGATCAAATAAAGTCTTTCTTGTGCCCTTGTTACCGCAGTATACAACCATCTTAAATATTCAACGCTCGGACCATCTGGCAAATAAGGTTGCTCTACAAAAATGGTTTTCCATTGACCTCCTTGACTTTTATGACAGGTCATGGCATAAGAAAATTTTACCTGAAGCGCATTAAAATATTTATTTTTCTTTACTCCCATAAATTGTTTATACTTCGATTTTTCATTGACAAAATCTTCCTTTACTGCCTCGTATAATCGATTGGATTCTTCATAGGTTAAAGAAGGACTTTCACTAGTAAGGGTATCTAATAACAAAACTGTTTCAAAAGGCTTCATGTCTGGATAGTCAATCATTCTTACCACCACTTCTGCAAATGTAAATCCGTACAAATTTTTGATGGAATTAATTCGCATAACCTCACAAATATCACCGTTGGCAATAAAACCAGCCGAAGAAGAATCTTTAAGCCAATAATAATTATTTTTAACCACCATGACATAATCTCCCGTAGAAATCTCATTTTCCTGACCTCTAATTTTAGTGCGTATTTGTTGGTTGTATTGATTTGCTCGTTTATTTGACCGAACAATTATAGCAGTATCTTCCACTCCAATATCACCATCATAGGCACTAGTAATGGCATCTTGAATTTCATAGCCATCTTCCAAACGAATGACATCTTTAAAACCCAATTTAAATTGAAAATCGACTGCACCATTCTGAATTAAGAGTCTTAAATCAGTTGCATTATACAATATTCCCGAATTTTCCTTTTGACGAACAACCTCGTCTAGTTCTATTTCCTTTATGTCTTTATCAAAATTAAAGGCCAAACTATCTGCTTCCAAAGCAGGACTTAAAGATAGTTTTACTGGAGGTAATTGTGCAGTATCTCCAAGAAAAACAATCTTGCAATTTACACCTGAATACACATAGGAAATTAAATCGTCTAAAAGCGAACCATTTTCAAACAACTTAGCATGTTGTTTTTCGTTAGAAATCATAGACGCCTCATCTACAATAAATATAGTATTTGTATGTTTGTTCGGTTGCATCACAAAGCGAACACCTCCACTGCTTTCTTTTTTTGGAAAATAAATTTTTTTATGAATGGTAAAGGCCTTTTTACCGGAATACCCAGAAATGACTTTTGCTGCTCTTCCTGTTGGTGCAAGTAAAACAGCTTTCTTTTGTGCCTTCCATAGACTATTTACAATTGTACTTATGGTGGTAGTCTTTCCCGTTCCGGCATATCCCTTTAAAACAAACAAAGCATCCTTGTTAGTTTCAAAGATAAAATTAGAAAGCTGCACGAGTAATTCGTTCTGTTTAACGGTTGGCTCATAAGGAAATTTTTCTAAAACTTCGGCATAAAATTTATTGGCAGATACTATCATAAATTCAAATAATATTCAAAGATATATCTTATTATTGTTAAAAATTTTATTGGTTAAAAAAAAATTGTAGATTTGCGATTATCATATATTAAAAATTAAAAAAATGAATTTATTGTTAATGATTTTGGCAGCGGTGATTGTTGCGTTTCTAGTAGCGGTTGCTATAGTAAAGTTTGTACCCCTAAAGATGAGATGGTTAGTTTCTATTTTGTTATTAGCTGCTTCGGTTTTTCTAGTGTATAAAATTTACGGTGGTATAATGGAACCAATAAATTTTGACAAAGATAAAAAAATACGATATGCTAAAGTTATTAACAATGCACGTCTAATACGTGATGCGGAAATTAAATACAAAGAAGCTAAAGGAACCTATACCAGTAATAAAGACTCATTAATTGCCTTTATCGAAAATGGTAAATTAGTGCTTACAGAAACTAAAAATGTAGAAGAAAAAGTTGATAGAGGCGGAGGAATTGAAGTTACAGTATCTAAAAAAGTAGTGGACACTATTGGATATGAGCCTGTTTCAAAATATTTTGAAGGTAAAGATTACAAAAATATGTTTAGTGTTCCTGGTACTGATCAACAATTTGAATTAGCTACAGGTACTGTTGAAAAAGTAACTGGATTATTCGTACCAGTATTTGAGGCGAAAGTTAGTAAAAAGCCAATTTTAAAAGGAATGTCACCTTCTCTTGTAAAACAAGAATTAGAGGTTATTGAATCTGACGAAGTGAAAGGAGAATTTATTTCTGTTGGTTCTTTAAACGAAGTTACCACAAGTGGAAACTGGCCTCCATCTTACGATAGAACTAATGCAGTTAAAAAAGAAGACTAAAACATTTGGCGTTAACGCCGGCATAAAAAAATTATCCATCCAATTTAATTTGGATGGATTTTCTTTTTATATCTCAAACAGCGATTCGGATACTCCAATCCTATATACCGAATATTCGTTTCCTGTATCTATTGCCACACCCGAGCTTCTCTTGGAAAAAATAATTGCTATTTTTTCTGAGGACAAAGACTTACAACAAAACTTTACTTCGGTTATGGCAATTCATCAAAATAATTTATTCACGATGGTTCCTGAAGAATTATTTGACCGAAATAGCCTTCAAAATTACCTCAAATATACTGTCAAAACACTAGCAACAGATTATATAACTTATGATTTTATCTCTCCTTTACAGGTCAATACAGTATACATACCTTACGTAAACATCAACAACTATATATTTCAAAATTTTGGAGAATTTGAGTACCACCATCACATAACTGTACTCATTAACAAATTACAAAAACAAAAAGAGGCTTCTAAAGAGGTACCAACAGTGTACGTTAACGTTTCTAAGAAAGAATTAGATATTATTATCTTCAAGAACAATACTTTACGGTTCAGTAATTCTTTTACCTACCAAACCAAAGAAGACTTTATTTATTACATCTTATTTGTTGCCGAGCAATTACACTTGAACCCAGAAGAATTTCACTTGTACTTTATGGGGAAAATTGAACCAAATTCGGCTTTATACGAAATAACCTATACATTTGTAAGAAATGTAGATTTCATTCAAAACACAAAAGTTAATTTTAACGAAAACGATCCGTTTTCAGCACATTCTAACTTTATACTATTAGCATAAATGCGAATTATATCAGGAAAACACAAAGGCAAACGTATTACGGCTCCAAAAAAATTACCGGTACGACCAACCACAGATATGGCGAAAGAATCTTTATTCAATATTATCAATAACAACTACTATTTTGACGCTATCTCTGTTTTAGATTTGTTTTCGGGAACGGGTAATATTAGCTATGAGTTTGCATCTAGAGGAACTTCTGAAATCTATGCTGTAGATGGGCACTACAGTTGTATCAAATTCATAGAGCAAACTTCAAAAGACTTAGACTTACCTATACATGCCATAAAAAGTGATGTTTTTAAATTTCTAGAAAAAACAAAATTACAAACCGATATTATTTTTGCCGACCCTCCCTATGATTTTGAGGAGGATAAATTTAAAAAAATTGTCGATTTAGTTTTTGAAAATAATTTGCTTACAGAAGAGGGGTGTTTAATAATAGAACACTCTAAGCATACTACCTTGTCTAATCACACTAAATTCACTTATGACAAAAGATACGGTGGATCCGTTTTTAGTTTTTTTGAAAACGACTAAAATAAAGGTGTTTTAACTTTAGTAACACGATCGATTTCGTTTTTTGTGCAACATAGATAGAATAAAAAAATAGTTTCCTAAAAAGAATTTAAGAAACTATTTCATGCTGTAAGCAATTATATTAGTCTTGGTTTTTTTATAATTATCTACTTCATTGCAACCACAAGCCTGTTGTCGATAATGTTTTGTACCACCTCTGGATTCAATAAAGTAGAAACATCTCCTAAATTATTTAAATCATTGTGTGCTATTTTTCGCAATATCCTTCTCATAATTTTACCAGAGCGGGTTTTAGGAAGCCCAATGGTAAATTGTATCTTATCTAATTTTGCAATAGGTCCAATATGCTCGGTTATTATCTGATTTATTTCTTTTCTAAGGTTTTCATGATTCCTACCCTCTCCTGTTTCTTTTAATATAACATAACCATACAAAGCACTTCCTTTTATATCGTGAGGAAAACCAACTATTGCGCTTTCCGCAACTGCTGGATGCTCGTTAATAGCGTCTTCTATAGGAGCGGTTCCTAAATTGTGTCCGGAAACAATGATAACATCATCCACTCTACCTGTAATTCTGTAATAGCCAACCTCATCGCGTAAAGCACCATCTCCTGTAAAATATTTACCTTCAAAAGCAGAGAAATAAGTTTCTTTGTATCGCTGATGGTTACCCCAAATAGTTCTTGCCATAGAAGGCCAAGGAAATTTCACACATAGTCTCCCATCTACTTGATTTCCTTTTATTTCCTCTCCTTGTTCGTCCATTAAAGCTAATTGTATTCCAGGAAGAGGAAGCGTTGCATACGTTGGTTTTGTGGGAGTCACATACGGTATCGGAGAAATCATGATACCTCCAGTTTCGGTTTGCCACCAAGTATCTACAATAGGACTCTTCTTTTTTCCTACGTTATCATTATACCAATGCCATGCCTCTTCATTAATTGGCTCTCCAACGGTTCCAAGTACTTTAATGGAAGATAAATCATACCTATCTACAAACTCTAGATTCTCTTTGGCAAGCGCTCTTATTGCAGTTGGTGCTGTGTAAAATTGAGATACTTTGTGTTTCTCTACGATTTCCCAGAAGCGACCAAAATCAGGGTAACTAGGCACACCTTCAAACATAACGGTTGTAGCACCGTTTGCCAATGGCCCATATACGATATAACTATGACCTGTTATCCAACCAATATCTGCCGTACACCAATAGACATCTTGTTCTTTATAATTGAATACATTTTTAAAAGTATGAGCAGTGTATACCATATATCCAGCCGTAGTATGCAACATCCCTTTTGGATTTCCAGTAGATCCTGAAGTATACAAAATAAATAATGGGTCTTCCGCATCCATTACCTCAGCAGCACAATTATCAAATGCATTTTCTAATAGTGGTGCAAGCCATGCATCCCTCCCTTCTTTCATGGTAACATCTGTATTAGTTCTTTTTACTACCAATACTGTATTTACAGAAGCGCAACTTTCGAGGGCTTCATCTACAATTCCTTTTAAATCGATAGTTTTAGCACCTCTAAAAGAGCCGTCAGAGGTAAGTACCATTTTCGCTTCACAATCGTTGATTCTTGTTGCCAGGGCTGATGAGGAAAAGCCAGCAAAAACAACCGAATGTACTGCTCCAATTCGAGCACAAGCCAAAACAGAAATTGCCAATTCTGGAATCATCGGTAAATATATACATACTCTATCTCCTTTTTTCACACCTTGTTCCTTTAAAACATTTGCCATTTTACAAACCTTTCGATGTAGTTCCGTATAGGTAATATGCTGCGCTTCCTCAATCTTATCATTTGGCTCGAATAAAATAGCTGTTTTGTCTCCTCTAACACGTAAATGTCTATCAATACAATTTTCCGTAATGTTTAGTTTTGCTCCCTCGAACCATTTGACCTCTGGCTTTGAAAAATCATACGATAAAACTGTATCCCATCGTTTCTTCCAAACAAAATGTTCCTCTGCAATTTCTTCCCAAAAAAGCTCTGGATTTCGAATCGATTTCCTGTAAACTTGATAATATTCTTCTAAATTTTTTACGTGGTAATTACTCATCTATGAAATCTTTTATATTTTATTCAAAAACTAAGCTACTATTTTTTTTTGTTTTCAAAACATTTTTTCTACTAACAACATAAGATTTTGGATTAATATTTATATTTGATTTCTGTATGGAAATAAATACACTTTTAAAAATAGCTATCGAAAACTGGATAGTACTTCTTTTATTTTTTAGTATCGCTATACTTTATTCTTCTGTTGGTTTTGGCGGTGGCTCTAGTTATCTCGCTGTCTTGGCCTTGTCTAGTTTGGCTTTTCCACAAATAAGAGCAACCGCTTTATTGTGCAATATCGTCGTTGTAGGAGGCAGTGTAATTATCTATGCAAAAAATAAAGAATACAACTGGCGAAAAGTCATTCCTTTAATTACTTTAAGTATTCCGTTATCTTTTTTAGGCGGTTATTTAAGAATAAATGAATCTTTTTTTTTCATATTACTAGGCCTTACCTTATTGGCAGCTGCAATTGCGATGTGGAATAGTAATCAAACAATAACTACTGCACTCGAATCTACTAAAAAGAGCTATCTAAAAAACGGACTTTACGGAGGAATTATCGGCCTTATTTCTGGAATGGTTGGAATAGGTGGAGGAGTATTTTTAGCGCCACTACTTCACCTATCGCATTGGGATTCCTCACAAAAAATTGCTGCGACAGCGAGTTTTTTTATTCTCGTAAATTCTTTGAGCGGTTTTATTGGGCAAAGTACAAATCCAAACTTTACCTTAGACTGGAACCTAGCCTTACTTTTATCAGCAATGGTATTTCTTGGAGGACAAATCGGTGTTCGTTTAAGCTACCGTTTTTTTTCTCCAATTGTACTTAAAAAGGCAACAGCCATTTTAATTGCTTTTGTAAGTGTAAAAATATTGTCAGGAGTTTAAATTATACTTCCAATAGTTTAAGCATATTGTTTTTTGAAAAAACTAACAGATACTTCTTATTGCCGATTGAAATTTTCTCCATAGCACGAACTTCCAATCCATTAAAAATATTTAAGGGTATTGTTGGAAAGTTATCTGTTTTGTGCATTAGATATCCTTTATTTGCATCGTAACGCACGGTTTCTACCTCTGCCTCGTATAAAGTTCCAACACCTAAAAGCTCTGGAGTACCATCATTGTCAAAATCTATTTCTTCAATATGTGTCGTCGGGCCAAATTGCGCTTCATCAGGTAAAGGTTGAATGGTATAACCTCCCTCACTATTGTTCAGCAATACCAAGGAATGAAAAGTACTCGCTTCAAAATGTGTTGCACTACTCAAACCACTGGCACCATATATGTCTTTAAGAGTTGCATTAGCAAAGCCTGAATAAGAAGTAAACTTTTGATTTAGCATAGGAATTTGTTCAGAAGAACACTCTTTCCCTCTCACTGGTAATAAGACCCCCTGTTTAGAGGTTTTACTTAAAACAACATCGAAATTACTATTTTTATCAAAATCACTAGCATATATGTGCAATGGCTTCTTCTGGCTTGGCTTAAATTTATTATTTGCTCCAATATTTCCTAAGACATAATCTTCCAATCCATCCTTATTGATATCCGTAGCCTTTACCGTAAAAAACCAACCCGAAAACTCAGAGAGCATCTCTGTATTTACACTTTCAAATTTACCGTTAATATTTGCAAACATACCAACTGGCATCCACTCTCCAACCACGATCAAATCTTTGGTACCATCTCCGTTAAAATCGGTAAATATTGCGTCATTCACCATTCGTAGTTGCTCAAAATCTTCTGCATAATTTTTGGTTGCATCTTCAAAAACACCATCGTTATTTCTCCATAATTTTGAGGGATAAGATAAAGGATATCTACCAGGAATTACGCCTCCTCCGATAAAAAGATCTAGATCACCATCCGCATCAAAATCACTTGCTTTTACTACAGAAGATACTGATTTAGTAGCATTTAAGGTATTTGCTTTAGTGAAATTACCCTTTCCATCATTTACATACAATCTATCCATTAAATAATCGCTATTAACCACATCTTCATAACTTCCACTAGCTACGTATAAATCTTGGTCACCATCATTATCAAAATCGAAAAATATAGATGTACTATCTTCATAATCCTTATCGTTACGAAATACTGCTTCACTGGTCTCTAAAAAGGTGCCATTTTTTTGTTGTAGGTATAATTTACCAGCTGCACCTTTAGCATTACCAACAAAAAAGTCATCTAGACCATCTTTGTTTACGTCAGCAACTGATAATGCAGCTCCTTTTTCACTTTGTTTTTGTGGTAATAACAGCTGTAGGTTATAATCGTCAAATAAAGTCTCTTTGTGGCGATAACGCACACCAAAAGCAGTTGCATTTAATAATTGTTTAGATGCAGTGCTTTCTACTGATTCTTCTGTATTGGCATCCTCTATAGAAATATTTAAAATTTGATTTACTGTCACATTTCTGAGCTTACTTACTTTTCTTGTAGGCCATCGTACGGTTATACTGTCTACTATACTATTATTCTTCAAACCAAAATGAAGGTTGGAGGAAACAGACGATTGAAAACCTCTACTCGGATATTGTGAAACAGATTGCATCATACCGTTGGTGTATACATAAACCGAAGCTCCGATAGCATTAGGATTGGTATTTGTACCTTTTAAAGCTATTGTGAGATAATTATTAGTTTGGTTATTTTGGTACAAGCTAACATTATCCATTTGATTGTTTATTACCAAGTCCAAATCACCATCTTTATCCAAATCAGCATAGGCAATACCGTTAGAATTAATATTTTCACGGAGTCCCCAGTCTTTATTAATTTTTGTAAAAGTAACTCCTCCGTTATTTTTAAAAAGTTCGTTTTGAACTTTTACAGATGGCATCATTTGAATGGCTTGCTCCAAGGTAACTTTTTGTCTATTAACAATATTTCTTTTCATTTGATTACGAAAATCTTGATTCGATAGATCGTGTAATATTCCATTTGTCACAATTAAGTCTTTATAGCCGTCGTTGTCAAAATCTGCTAACAAGGGCGCCCAACTCCAATCGGTTTTAGCAATATTAGACAACTGTCCTATCTCACTGTATACACCATTCCCTAAATTCAACTGTAAAGTGTTAGACATGTATTGATGGTGGTATCCGGCTTCTACCACTTTATTGAAATTCTCCGTACTCATTGACTTCATGTTCTCCTTACTTCTAACATGATCTGCAGCGACCATATCTACGGTAACCAAATCTGGTTTTAAATCATTGTTGATATCTGCAAAATCAGAACCCATACTATTGGCCGTAATATGTTGAAAAGTTTCTAATATGGTGTTACTAAAAGTACCGTCTTGGTTATTTACATACATAAAATCTCCTTCTAAAAAATCGTTGGCAACATAAATATCAGGCCATCCATCGTCATTAAAATCACCTATAGAGGCACTTAAGCCCCAAGCTTTATTCAAAACACCAGCTTCTTTGGTTACCTCAATAAATTTACCATCTATATTTTCAAAAAGTTGATCCGTAGTTATCGCTGAAAAAGAATTTTGCAGTTTTGTATCTATAACAACATTATTTCGAAAATCGGCTCGGTGGTTAACCAAATATACATCCAAATCTCCATCCAAATCATAGTCTAAGAAATACGCCTGTGTAGAAAAAGCTTTGGATGCTAATCCATAAATGGATGCTTGTTCTTTAAAAGTTCCATCTTTTTGATTGATATATAATTTATTGGCTCGCTCTACATCGTTGTTTAAAGAGCCTGATTTACATACGTAAATATCCAACCAACCGTCTGCGTTTATATCTATCATGGATACTCCGGTGGTCCATCCATCGATATCAGAAACAGCAGCAACTGTTGTAATGTCTTCAAATTTAAGTTCTCCTTTATTAATAAATAATTTATTAGTTCCTTGGTTTGAACTTAAATACACATCTTCTAATCCATCATTGTTTACATCACCAATGGCTACTCCCCCACCATTATAGATATAAGAGTAATTCAAAAAATTAAAATATAAATTTTCTTTCACGTTATTTTGAAAAACTAACCCACTTTGCTCTGGTGAAATATTTTCAAATAAGGAGTTTTGCAAGAAAGAAGTTTCTTCGTATTCTTTTGTTTCTTCCTTTGAAACACAATGCATAAAAAGTAAACACATAATTCCATAAAACAAAAACTGAACCCGCATAAATATCTATTTTGAATACTATATAAAACCTGAAAATACTATAGCTGCTCCGTACTACTAAATTTATTCACCGTATGGTAGAAAAAAAAGGACAGACAACATCGATTTAGAGGTAAAGAACTAATAAAATTCTATAAAAAACAAAAAAGACAACTTAAAAAGTTGTCTTTTGAATTTGCTAGTGTATTTGGTTATCCTAACCAAGAATTCATCATCCAAACTACTTTTTCTTGTTCGGATATAAAATCACTCATCATCGAATTAGTTCCCTCGTCATTAGCCACATCAGAGAGGTTTAAAATCTCTCGCTCTAAAACTAATAATTCCGACAAAGATTCCACTACAAGTGTAACAGCTTCAACATCATTAGAAACATTCTTACCTACAGGAACGGAAGCTAATTTCACATAATCGTTAAACGTATGCAACGGACTCCCGTGAAGGGTAAGAATACGTTCGGCTACTTGGTCTATCTTTTCTTGAGCATCGGTGTATAATTCCTCGAACTTAACATGTAATTCAAAGAAGTTTTTCCCTTTAATATTCCAGTGCAATCCTCTAACATTTTGGTAATACACTTGAAAGTTTGCCAACAAAACATTCAATTTATTTACTAAAGTTTCTGTTTGGCTTTGGTCTAATCCAAAAATTGTACTTTTCATGATATATAAATTTTTAGTTTTTTCATTTCTACCAGTCAAAATTATACCAAATTTAACCAAATTTATTATAAGTATAATTGATTGTTTTAATATCTTTATCGAAAATTATTATTAAAAAATGACCATTACACAATTAAAATATACCCTGCAGTCGCAGAATATAAAAACTTTACCGTTGCTGCCGAACACTCATTCGTTACACAACCTACATTAAGCATGCAAATTCAGAAGTTGGAAGAAGAATTAGATGCAAAAATATTCAATAGATCCAAAAAACCTATTGAACTAACTGAGGTAGGTAAACGAATTGTAAAGCAAGCGAAGGTAATTGTTGATGAAAGTAATCGCATTATTGATATTGTACACCAACAAAAAGGATATGTTGGTGGGGAATTTAAATTAGGAATTATTCCAACTGTAATGCCTACCTTGTTGCCAATGTTTCTAAAAACATTTAATAAAAATTATCCAAAGGTACATTTGGTAATCGAAGAACTAACTACCGAAGAAATTGTGCGAAAACTTATGGATGGGCATATTGATGCGGCAATTGCTGCAACTCCATTAGAAAATGAAGCTATCAAAGAACGAGTTTTATACTATGAACCTTTTGTAGGACTTATTCCTGAAGAGCATCCATTATTTTCCAAAAGTAAAATAAGTATTGAAGAACTCGATGTAAATGACATCTTATTATTAGAAGACGGTCATTGCTTTAAGGATAGTGTACTAAATCTCTGCAGGACTACTAAAAGTAACAAAAACATACATTTTCAGTTGGAAAGCGGCAGTTTCGATACCCTGATAAAATTATCGAAAGACGGTCTTGGCATGACATTACTACCATACCTAAATACCTTAGACTTAAATTTAGATGATAAAAAACACCTGCGAGAATTTGAAACACCACCACCTGCGAGAGAGGTTAGTTTAATTTACCATAAATCACAACTAAAAATGCAGCTTGTCGAGGCGCTAAAAAGCACTATCGATAGCGTGGTTAGAGGAGCCATTGCTTTTAACGATGTTAAAATAATTAGTCCACTCCAAAAGTAAAATATAAAAATCCCGCTTGTGCGGGATTTTTATTAAAATTTATATTCAGATAGTGCATTTGGAAATTCTTCCGGATTAGCAGCTAAATGGTACCTTGGGTCGTTTACGGTTTCCTCAATTACGGTAGTGAAAATAGGACTTGCTTTGTACAATAACAATTTACAATCCGCACTTAGATGTTTTAGGGTAACCTTTTTTCCAACTGCTTGGTATTTTTCTACTATAGTAAAAATAGCTTCTATCGCAGAATGGTCAGAAACTCGTGATTCCACAAAATCTATTTCTACTCTTTCTGGATCGTTCTTTATATCAAATTTTTCGTTAAAAGTACTAATACTTCCAAAGAATAAAGGCCCCCAAATCTCGTACACCTTTGTTCCATCTTCTTTCCTTCTTTTTCGCGCCCTAATTCTTTTGGCATTTTCCCATGAGAAGACCAAAGCACTCACAATAACTCCTGCAATAACAGCAATTGCCAAATCAAAAATAACGGTTAAAGAAGATACCAAAATTAAAACAAATAAATCGGTTCGCGGAATCTTATTCGCAATCCTAAAACTAGACCAAGCAAATGTTCCAATTACGACCATAAACATAACACCTACTAAAGCACCAATTGGCACTTGCTCAATTAAAGACGATGCAAACAAAATAAACAGTAATAAAAAAACAGCAGCTGTAATACCAGACAATCTTCCTCTACCACCACCTTTAATATTGATAATAGATTGTCCGATCATGGCGCAACCACCCATTCCACCAAACAAACCTGTAATGATATTAGCACCACCTTGTGCTAAACATTCTCGGTTCGAGTTTCCTCTAGTTTCCGTTAAATCATCGATTAGGTTTAAGGTCATTAAAGATTCTATTAAACCTATAGCAGCTAAAATTAATGCATAAGGAAAAATAAAAACAAAGGTTTCTAAATTTAGTGGGATTTTAGAAAAGGTTTCTAACACAGGAGTTGGCAAACTTCCTTTAAGACCTTCTCCTCCCCCGTCTCGAATAAAAGACCCAACAGTAGCAACATCGGTACCAGAAAAAATGACAATGGCAGATACTACCAAAATAGCAATTAAGGCTTCTGGAAGTTTCTTGGTAGCTTTAATTTTCGGTAGTCCCCACATCATCAGCATGGTTACTCCCACTAGCGAAAGCATTATCCAAAAATCGGTATTACTAAACAATGCAGAAAACCATTCCCCTGGTTGCCCGATAAGTGTTATCCCTTCTGGTGCAATAGAGGGAAACATTTTTAATTGTGCAAGAAAAATCACGATAGCTAATCCGTTTACGAATCCCATCATTACTGGATGTGGGATCAAACGAACAAACTTTCCTAACTTTAAAACACCAGCAAGCATTTGAATGCAGCCCATAAGCATGACGGTGAGAAATAAATAGTACAACCCTAAATTTTCTCCAGGGTCTCCCATTGCATTCCCTTCACTGACAAGGTTTACCATAACAACTGCTAAGGCACCGGTAGCCCCGGAAATCATCCCTGGTCTTCCACCAAAAATAGAAGTAATTAAACCAATCATAAAAGCAGCATAAAGTCCTACTAAAGGATCTACACCAGCTACAAATGCAAAAGCCACGGCCTCAGGAACTAATGCTAGCGCTACCGTTATGCCGGATAACACATCGTTTCTAACATTTCCTACTTTTTTTCTAATAAACTCAGTCATACTTACTTAATAATTTCTAAAAGGCGCAAATATAGATATAATTTGGCATCTGTAGGTTTATTCAACTTTAATTTTGAGGACGTGTTTTTTTGTGCTAATTTTGAATACTGAACCTATCAAACAAACTTGATAGCAACAATGAGCAGAAAAACACTACTTACCGAAAAGGAAATTGAAATCATTCTGCATCGATTGGCTTGTCAGCTTATCGAAAATCACAACGATTTTTCCAATACCGTTTTAATTGGTTTGCAACCTAGAGGTTCCTATTTAGCGCATAGACTAGAAAAATTGCTGCGGAATGACTATAAAATTAAAGATTTACAATTGGGCCTATTAGACATTACGTTCTATCGTGATGATTTTAGAAGAAGAGAAGCACCTTTAGAAGCTACAAGTACAGAAATTAATTTTCTCATAGAAGGAAAAAAAGTTGTCATAATTGATGATGTTTTATATTCTGGAAGAAGTGTGCGTTCTGCCTTAACTGCTATGCAATCGTATGGAAGACCCGATAGTATTGAATTATTAGTTTTGATTGATAGAAGATTCAGCAGACACCTCCCGATTCAACCGAATTACAGGGGAAGACAAGTCGATGCAATCAATAAAGAAAAAGTTGTTGTGCATTGGAAAGAGACCCATGAAACAGATATCGTATACTTAGAACAGAAAGAAACCACCAAATAAATAATATCTAAAAGGAATTAAAATGAAGCAGCTAAGTGTGGAACATTTACTAGGAATTAAATATCTTAATAAAGATGATTTAGATCTTATTTTTGAAACTGCATCGCACTTTAAAGAAGTTATTAATAGACCGATTAAAAAAGTCCCATCGCTTCGGGATATTACCATTGCTAATTTATTTTTTGAAAATAGCACTCGAACGAAACTTTCTTTTGAACTAGCAGAGAAACGCCTATCGGCAGATGTCATTAATTTTTCTGCAGGCCAGTCGTCAGTAAAAAAAGGAGAAACCTTAATAGACACTGTTAATAACATTTTATCTATGAAAGTGGATATTGTAGTAATGCGACATTCTAACGTAGGTGCAGGTATTTTTTTATCGAGACATGTAGATGCAAAAATTATCAACGCAGGTGATGGCACCCACGAACACCCTACACAAGCATTATTAGATAGTTTTTCTATGCGTGAAGCGTTAAATAGTTCCCTCAAAGGAAAGAAAATTGCCATTGTTGGAGATGTGTTACACTCTAGAGTGGCGCTATCTAATATTTTCGCACTTCAATTACAAGGAGCAGAAGTTAAAGTCTGTGGCCCTTCGACTTTAATTCCACGATACATATCTAGTTTGGGAGTTGGAGTGGAAACTAACTTAAAAAAAGCTCTAGAATGGTGTGATGTTGCTAATGTTTTGCGTGTACAACACGAACGAATGGCAATTAAATACTTTCCATCGACTAGAGAATACACCCAACTTTTTGGCATACACAAAGAGCTTTTAGATAATTTAGGGAAGAAAATTATCATTATGCATCCAGGACCTATTAACAGAGGCGTAGAGTTAACGAGTGATGTAGCGGATAGTGAGCAGTCTATTATTTTAGACCAAGTTGAAAATGGTGTTGCCGTGAGAATGGCAGTAATCTACTTACTAGCACAACAGATAAAGAGATAGGAATGCATATTGTAAAACACAAAAATTATACGCTTGTCAATACTGAGGAAACTAATTTTGAATTATTCTTAAAGGAATTCCAAAAACACTATACCTCTATCAATAAAAACCATTTAATCATAAACATTTCGTCGAAAAACAATTTTTCTGATGAAAATATTTTATTATTTTTGATTTATTCTGAGTTACAAAACAAAAATGGCAAATCTTTTGTAGTAGTTTCAGATGAGGCAAATATTGATAATTTTCCAGAAGATTTTAATATCGTCCCTACCGAGTTAGAAGCGTTAGACATTATTGAGATGGAAGATATTCAAAGAGATTTAGGTTTTCTATAACCATAGCATTATTCATCACCCCTAATGAATTATTATGATTAAAAAATTACTATTACTTACACTCTTTTCCGTTTCTTTCGCTATTTTTTCGCAAGAAAAAATATCGATAATCTCGGAATGTCACCAAATCCTTTTACGGAAAGCACTAAAATTTACTTTGATTCTAGCACCAATCAACCGGTATATTTTACGGTTAGAAATGTTTTAGGTAGAACCATTATTCACAAAAAAATCGAAGCAATTTCAGGAACAAATACTTTTTATTTATACAAAAATAACTTAAAATCAGGTATGTATCTTTACGCCATAACCTCAAATAATCAGGTAATTTCTAAAAGATTCGTAATAAAATAATGAGTTTAAACCTTACCATTTTAGGTTGTCATTCGGCGACTCCAAGAGTAAACGCATATCCAACATCTCAATATTTAGAAATTAATAATCGATCTTTTTTAATCGATTGTGGAGAAGGTACACAGCGTCAAATGCGCAAATACAAAGTGGGATTTTCTAAAATAAATCATATTTTTATATCGCATTTGCACGGAGACCATTTTTTTGGACTTGTTGGTTTGTTATCTACCTTTGGCATCTTAAATAGAGAGAAAGACCTACATATCTACGGACCAAAAGGACTCAAAGAAGTAACCGTACTACAATTAAAAATTGCGAAATCATGGACAAAATATACCATTGTATTTCATGAACTTACCTCGGATGAAAGTGAGTTAATTTTTGAAGATGATAAAGTTTCAGTGTACACTATACCTCTAGAGCATCGTGTGTATACAAACGGATTTTTATTTGTTGAAAAACCAAAACAAAGAAAACTCGCAATGGAGGCTATTCAAAAAATTGAAGAGATACAAACTTGTGATTACCAAAATATAAAGTCTGGAAAAGACTTTGTGCTTTCTTCTGGAGAAACTATCTCGAATAGCTTGTTAACAACAGATCCCGAAAAGCCAAAAAGTTATGCCTTTTGCAGTGATACCTGTTACAAACCAGATATTATTCCTATAATTAAAAATGTAGATTTGTTATATCATGAGGCAACTTTTCTAAAAGATCGTGAAGATTTATGTGAAAAGACAAAACACGCAACTGCAGAACAAGCTGCATTAATCGCGAAACAAGCCACTGTAGGAAAGCTAATTATAGGACATTATTCAAGCAGATATACCGATTTAGATAAATTTAGAGAGGAAGCAAAAACACAATTTGAGAATGTAGAATTAGCAAAAGTTGGAAGAAAATACTCAATAGATAAATATCCTATCGAAGTAGCTACCTAATATTGTTTTGTACTTAATAAAACTAAAGTACACGCATTTTCAGTCTTAATACCTTTCTTTTCTAAAAGTGATGCAAAAACTTCATTTTCTGTTCCGGGGTTAAAAATTACACGCTTAGGATTTAAGTTTTGTATGTATTCGTAATAGTCTTTTTGATTGTTAGGACTTAAATATAGGGTTATGGTATCTAAGTTTTTAAATTCCTTCTTTTCTGAAAAAATTGGAATTCCCGCAACAATCCCATCACTTCTCCCAATAGCAAAAGTATCTATACTATTCTTTACTAACATTTTAATAGCACGATTCGAATATCGTGTTTCGTTGGCTGATGCTCCAAGTACTAGCGTTGTCTTTTTAGGCATTTGTTAAGTAATTGTTAAAAGCGAAAAGATATAGTAACAAAGATACAATAAGAGTAGTCTTACAAAAAGAATATAAAAAAATAAACAAAAGAAATGAAAAACTTACTACTACTAATTTTAACTTTTTCTTGTCTTTACCTACAGGCACAAATGCCCAAAAAACGACTTTCAAAACCAGGAAGTGTTTCAGGAAAAGTGATTGATAAAGTAACCAATGAATCCCTGCCTTATGTAAATATTGTAGTTAAAGATGCGGCTAATGAAATAATCACAGGAGCGATTACTAACGATAATGGAATTTTTAATATCAAGAATTTACCAGAGGGAAATAGTATTGTCGAGGTACAGTTTATTGGCTATAAAACAGTAAAAAAACCGATCTCAATTCAAAAAGATAATAGAAAAATAAATCTTGGAACGATCGCACTGCAAGAGGACGCCACAACTTTAGATGAAGTGGAAATTAGAGCAGAAACTTCAACTGTAACCCAAAAAATCGATAGAAAAGTAATTAATGTTGGAAAAGATTTAACTGCAGCTGGTGCAACTGCGTCTGAATTATTGAACAATGTGCAATCTGTAAGTGTAGATAGTCAAACAGGAAATATTAGTTTGCGTGGAAATGAAAACGTGAGAGTTTAATAGATGGAAAACCATCGAACATGCCGGCATCTCAACTGCTAAAACAACTCCCATCTGCATCTATTAAAAGTATAGAATTAATCACGAATCCTTCGGCAAAATACAATCCCGAAGGTATGAGCGGTATTATAAATATAATTTTAAATAAAAATGCTAATATGGGCTTTAACGGTTCTGTTAATACTGGTATTGAAGCAGGACATTACGTTCGATACAATGCTTCCACTAACATGAATTATAAAACCGGGAAAGTAAACTTTTTTGGAAATTATGGGTATAACGGAGGTGACAATTATAATTACGGACATGTAATTCGACCAGGTGTTAATATGCAAGATTTTATATTCACCGATAATCGAGAATCTCATTTATTAAAATTAGGTGCAGACGTTACATAGATGACAAAAACACATTTTCTTTTTACACTACGCAAAATTGGTCGGACAATACAGTAAACGGAACAGCCAAAATAACAGATGTTTCTGGTACCATAGTTAGTAATGCTCCAAATGTGCAAAATTTAGATAGTAAAAATCAAACGTATAATGTAAATTACACGCATGAGTTCGAAAAAGGACATAATATAGAATTTGAATCTACTTTCTCGATTAATAAAACTCCGCAATACTTACTCAATCAGGATTTTATACAACCAGATAATGGAAATTTGAATTACTTTAATGATATTTCTAATGAAAGAAATAATGTTTTGTTTAATATCGATTACACAAAACCTATAAGTAAAAAAGGGAAATTAGAGTTAGGACTAGAATATCGTGAGGACAACACAGAAAATACCAATATAACCAACCAAGAGTTTTCCAATAATTCTTCATTTACCTATAATAGAAAGATATACTCAGGGTATGTCAATTACGGTCATCAATTTGAAAAGATAGCGATGCAAATTGGAGCGCGTATAGAGCAATTTAATGTAGAAGGTAATTTTAATGAGGTTAGTAAACCGAGTGAAGACGTTGAGGACGAAATTTTCACTATTTATCCCTCTGCCTTTTTTACCTACACTCCTTCGGAAAAGAATCAATTCCAACTTTCGTATAGCAAACGAGTGGATCGTCCAAATATCCAGCAAGTAAATCCTATAAGAGAATGGAGTACTCCTTTAATAACTTCCGTTGGAAATGAGTTTTTAGACCCGCAATTTACAAACTCTATTGAATTAAATTACACGCGAAAAGTAAAGGGAGGATCGATAACATTTGGAGGATTTTACAGAAATATCAAAGATGTCATTTCACGAGTAACCTACCAAGATCCAACAAATCCTGACGGACAGATATTAACATTTCAAAATTTTGATGATACCAATGCTTATGGTCTAGAATTATCTGCAAGTTATAGAATTGCAAAATGGTGGAGAGCAAACGCAAGTACCGATTTTTATGCACAAAAGCAATTTGGAGTAACCGATCTTAACAATCCTGATGCGGAGAGATTAGAAGTACAAAATGAAGTTTTTAACGCGCGTATTAGTAATAGTTTTACCGTATCCGAAAAACTAAAACTACAGTTATTTGCTATGTACCGTGGAGAAAATCAAGATATACAATGGAAAATAGATCCAATGGCAATGGTTAATATTGGAGCTGATTATAGTGTTTTAAAGGGAAAGGGAAATATCACATTTAGAGTAAACGATATCTTCAAAACCATGAAGTTTAAATTTGATTCATCTAATCCATTTGTACAAAATGGTCAATTCAATTGGGAGAGTCGAACAACCTATTTAGGATTTAGCTACAGATTTGGCGGTGGAAAAAACAGAGCAAAGCAAGAAGACAAAGGGATACTAATGAAAAACAAGGCGGTGGCGGATTTATTTAAAACAAAATAGCACTTACAAAAGTATAGGAGGTTTTAAATAACACTGTAACACAAAAAACCGAAGTTAAGTACTTCGGTTTTTTATTTACTATTGTTTAAGCAAAGTCATGCTACTACCATCGCAGTACTACAGAACCCCACGTAAAACCACTTCCAAAAGCTGCAAGAACTACTAGGTCTCCATCGTTTATTTTTCCTTTTTCCCATGCCTCTGTTAAAGCAATGATTACAGAAGCAGCAGTGGTATTACCATAACGTTGAATATTATTGTAAACGTTTTCATCTGGTAGACCAAATTTTTTCTGAATGAATTGCGCAATTCTCAAGTTAGCTTGATGCGGAATTAACATATCAATGTCTTCTTTTTGCAAATTATTAGCTTGTAATCCTTCCACGATAGCTTCCGAAAAACGTACCACCGCATGTTTAAAGACAAATTGTCCATTCATGTACGGAAAATAAGAAACGTCATTAGGATCATTCTCTGCAATAATTTCAGGAACCCAACGCTGTGTAGCAGGTCCTTCTAGGGCGAGTT
This sequence comes from Tenacibaculum sp. SG-28, assembly GCF_002954385.1. Taxonomy (GTDB): domain Bacteria; phylum Bacteroidota; class Bacteroidia; order Flavobacteriales; family Flavobacteriaceae; genus Polaribacter. The sequence continues at coordinate 626,206 of NZ_MQVY01000001.1, read as the reverse complement.
CTTTGGCATGTTTTCCTTCGGAGTGCAAATGTGAGGAAAGTATTCCTTTTCCTTTTTCTTCAGTTCGCGATAGCACAGCAGCACCAGCACCATCTCCAAAAATAACCGTTACACCTCTACCTCTTGTAGATTTTTCGAGCCCTCCTGAATGATTTTCTGCACCGATAACGAGAATATTTTTATACATCCCTGTTTTTATAAATTGATCTGCTACCGATAAACTGTATATAAATCCAGAACACTGATTACGGACATCTAAAGCACCAATCGTGGGCATGTCTAACATATCTTGAACACGAACACCACCACCCGGAAAATACATGTCCGGACTTAGCGTGGCAAAAATGATAAAATCAATATCGTCTTTCGTTAAACCGGCTCTTTCAATTGCTATTTTAGAGGCTTTTACTGCCATTGTGGATGTGGTTTCTCCTGTTTTTGGATCTATCCAACGACGTTCTTTTATTCCTGTTCTCTCCTGAATCCATTCGTCATTAGTATCCATCCATTGCGATAAATCGTCATTGGTAACCACGTTATCAGGCACAAAATAACCTAAGCCTGTAATTTTTGAACTATACATAAGTTTATATGTTGTTTTTTTTAGTTGTATGCAAATTTGAACTTTCAAAAGTAACAATTTTTAAATTAAATAAAGAACTTAAAAAGTATGTATGCCAACTTGACAGAAAAAATTATTTGGTATTTTTTTTGTAAAGAATGTAATTATAAATTTTACGTTAACAAAAGATATAAATTATGAGTAAAGGAAATATTAATGTGTCGGTAGAAAATATTTTTCCACTGATTAAAAAATTCTTGTATTCGGATCACGAAATTTTTTTAAGAGAACTAATTTCAAATGGAACTGACGCAACTACTAAATTAAAACATCTAATCTCGATTGGAGAAGCTAAAGTAGACCTTGGTAATCCGCAAATAGAAATTAAAATTGATAAAGAGAATAAAACCTTAACTATTAAAGATCAAGGTTTAGGAATGACCTCAGACGAAGTCGAAAAATACATCAATCAAATTGCCTTCTCTGGAGCAGAAGAATTTTTAGAGAAATACAAAGACGATAAAAATGAAACCGGTGTTATAGGACATTTTGGTCTTGGATTTTACTCTGCTTTCATGGTTGCTGACAAGGTGGAGATAATTACAAAATCTTTTAAAGAAGCGCCTGCTGCACACTGGATTTGTGATGGTTCTCCTGAGTACACTTTAGACGAACACGCAAAAACAGATAGAGGGACCGAAATTATACTTCATATTGCCGAGGATTCTACAGAATTTTTAGAAGAAAGTAAAATTAGAGGACTGCTTACTAAATACAATCGTTTTAACCAGGTGCCTATAAAATTTGGAACTAAAAAAGTTAACGATCCTGATTTTACACCGCAAACAACCACAGATAAAGACGGTAAAGAAACTACAGAGCCTCATAAACAAATTGAGGTGGATGACATCATCAATAATACAAACCCTGCATGGACTAAAAAACCTGCAGAACTAGAAGCAGAAGATTACAACAACTTTTATCGTGAATTATATCCGATGCAGTTTGAAGAATCTTTGTTTCACATTCACTTAAACGTTGATTATCCTTTCAATCTAACAGGTATTTTATTTTTCCCAAAGCTTAGTCAGAACCTAGACATGCAGAAGGATAAAATTCAATTGTACCAAAACCAAGTTTTTGTAACCGATAATGTAGAGGGTATAGTTCCGGATTTTTTACAGATGCTTAAAGGTGTTATTGATTCTCCAGATATTCCGTTAAATGTTTCACGTTCTTATTTACAAGCAGATGGAGCGGTAAAGAAAATATCGGGGTATATTACAAAGAAAGTAGCGGATAAATTAAGTTCTTTATTCAAGAACAATCGTGAAGATTTTGAACAAAAATGGAACGATATTAAGGTAATTATTGAGTACGGAATGTTATCGGAAGATAAGTTTTTTGACAAAGCTAAAAAGTTTGCGCTTTATCCGACAGTTTCTGAAGACTATTTTACTTTTGAAGAATTACTAGCGAATACAAAAGATACGCAAATAGACAAAGACGGAACACATGTCATTCTGTACGCATCGAATAAAGACGCACAACACAGTTATATAGAAGCTGCAAAAAATAAAGGTTACCAAGTACTTTTATTAGATTCTCCTATCGTTTCTCATTTAATGCAGAAATTGGAAACCTCTGGTGGCGATCAAAAAATTCAGTTTACACGTGTGGATGCGGATCATATTGATAATTTAATTAAGAAAGAAGAAACCACTATTTCAAAATTATCAGAAGAGGAACAAGAAAAATTAAAACCGGTTATCGAAGGTGCAATTCCTAAAGAAACCTATACGGTACAATTAGAAGCTATGGATTCTGATGCTTCCCCTTTTCTAATTACTGTTCCGGAGTTTATGCGTCGTATGAAAGAAATGAGCGCTACAGGTGGCGGTATGATGGGTATGGGTAATTTACCAGAAATGTACAATTTAGTAGTGAATACAAATCATCAAATAGTAGCAGACATTCTCAATGCCTCTGAAGACAAACAAAAAGAGTTGATTTCACAAGCTTTCGATTTGGCAAAATTATCGCAAAACCTTCTTCACGGAGAAGAGTTAACCAACTTCATTAAGCGAAGTTATGCACTCATAAAATAGTTGCACTGTAATCAATATAAAACCCCAATATAGCATCGCTATATTGGGGTTTTTAATACCTACCATACGTATCGCGTATAACTTTGTCCGCTGTTAAATTTGTATTTCCATTTAAAACAATTTTGGGAGCATTTATAATTTGAAATTACGAAATAATTTAATAAATTTAAACAATTATTTACGTTGTATATCATCATTTCATAGCACATGAAAAGTTTCTTGAAGTCTTTCCTATTTTTTTTATGTTGGGTAGCATTAGCCTTTTATATACAAATCAAGAAGGATGACTTTATAATTCCTACAGTAAAAATAGATACAATATCTAATGCTTTAACGATACCTGCATCTCTTAAAACAGATAGTACAAACTTGCTAGAAAAAGATACGATTAACAAAGCTATTGATACAATTTTAGCAGTAAAAAACACAACCGTAAAGAACATAAATACACAACCAGTAGCTTTTCCTTTTAACAAAAAGTTCATTACCAATGCAGATCATACAAGAGTAATACTTCTTAAAAAATTCAACTATATTAAAGATAGCATATTTAACTATTTGACTAACAACACGACAGAGGAAATTACTATAAATGCATACTATCTTCCATCGGAAAAATTAGCTAATTCTAATAACTTTGGAATGGAAAGAGCTATTAATTTAAAAAGTAAATTAGTACAATACGGAGTTAATCCGCTTAAAATAAATTGTAAGGCTATTGAAAAGGAATATTCTTACGATAATGAGGGATATTATGCAGATGGAATTTTTATAACACATAACACCATTGCAGAAGAAAAGTTTAAAATTGTCAATGAAGACACTGCCAATAAAAATTTCTTTGTTACGGACGTAAAGCCTAAATCAATTCCGCAAGCACTAAAATTTTATGCTGCTGAAGCTCGCGATTATTTAAAAGAAAATCCTTCTAAAAATTTGTTGGTAATTGGAGAAACTATCACCGATAACAATAAGGAAGAAGCATTAGTTAGAGCTAAAACTGTTGCAAAACTTTTAACGAATCAAGGCATAGACAGTACGAGAATTATTTACGAGTATAAAGAAATAAAACAACCACAAAAAACAAATATCGCATTTAAAATTCTCACAATAAAAGAACAAAAATAGAACGTTAAAAATTTCCCCTTTTTTAAAATGAATATAGTACCATCACCGACATACAATCATCTTTTAGAATTATTTCTTTGGATGTTTGGTTCCTTTTTAATTGGCTACCTCTCCTCTTGGTACTATTATAAAAAAAGATACCAATCCAAACTGGAAAAAAGTGCAGATGCAATTCAAGAATTAAAAAATGATATGCAATTTTCAATCCGCGCTAGAAAAACAATAGAACGTGGTGGTGTCGAAATTAAAAAGCCAAAACAATTAAACTTTGAACGAATTGGAACAGCTACGGAAGAGGGTAAAAATGACCTCACGCAAATAAACGGTATCGGTAGCTTTGTGGAGACCAAACTTAACAGTATCGGTATTTTCACCTTTTACCAACTAACCCAACTCAATGATGAGGATATTGAAATTGTAACAGATTTAATTCAATTCTTCCCAGGTCGAATTCAACGAGATAAATGGCGAGAACAAGCAAAAAATTACGTGAAGTCTGCAGATGAGGAAGAAATTGAAATCTAATTTCAATATACTATTCGTAGGTTGCTATTTCCGAATCATAAAAAGAACTTGCTAAAGCAATAAGCCCCTCTAATTCGTTTGCTAAATCTTGTTCGTTTTCTCCAGACAAATCCTCAAACCACTCAATAGAATCGTCTTTTAAGTTAATTAAAAATCTCGGGTACTCTGTATGGAGAACAAAAATGTCCTCCGGGTGATTACTATTGTCCGCTAATAGAAATTTAGGCAAGTTCATTGTGTTTTTTATGTATTAATTTTAAAGTTAAATAATTAAATCTCATGTATAATAGAATGGATGCACTAGTAAGGCCAGCAAGTAATCCAAGCCATATTCCAAAACTACCAAACATTTCTTGTTTCCCAAAATAATAACTCACCGGAAAACCAATTACCCAATACGATATGAAAGTTATTAGCGTAGGTATCTTAACATCCTGTAAACCTCTTAATGCTCCTAAAACCATAACCTGAATACTATCACTTATTTGAAATATGGCCGCAGCAAACAATAACTTGGCAGCTATCTCTAATACAATCGCATTATCTTTTGCATTTTTAGGGTCGTGTATGTCTATGTATAAATGAGGTAAATATTCATTAAAAGTAAAGAAAAACACACAAAATATAACTGCCAAAATAGTTCCCATTAAAAAAATAGAAAAAGCTATTCTTCGCAATTCTAGGTAATTTTGTAATCCTTTTTGATTCCCTACCCGAATCATGGCTGTGACACCAAGTCCCATGGCTACCATAAACGTCATAGAAGCTAAATTAAGTGCAATTTGATTTGCTGCTTGTGGATTTTTTCCCAATAAACCACTTAGCCAAACTGCGGCAGTAAAAATTGCTACTTCAAAAAACATTTGCAGCGCACTAGGAGCCCCTAGACTAATAATTTTTTTAATTTTAACGATGTCTAATTGTAAAATCTTAATGTTGGTCACTAATGGTTGCGAACGTTTCTGCTTTCTTAACATCCACCATAAAAAGGCTATCATAACAAATCTTGAAATAAGTGTTCCGTAGGCAGCACCGACAATACCAAGGGCAGGAAATCCAAATTTACCAAAAATTAAAACATAATTTAAAATCACATTTGTTAGGTTTGCCAAAATTGTTGCATACATTGGATATTTTGTCATAGACATACCATCACTGAATTGCTTAAATGCCTGAAAAACAATCATTGGAATTAGCGAAAATGCTACTAAGTCTAAATACGGTAAAGCGAGTAAAACAACCTCCTCAGGTTGCTGTAAAAGGTATAATAATGGTTTTGCGAAGAATACGCCAAGAAACATCAATACACCAATTGCGAAACACAAAAATAAACCGTTTTTGAAAGTGGATTTGGCTTGCTTGAAATTATCTGCTGCATCAGCCTCTGCTATTAAAGGTGTGATAGCTGTAGAGAATCCAATTCCTAAGGACATTGCTATGAACATAAAACTATTCCCAAGTGAAACTGCAGCTAACTCGGCAGTTCCTAATTGGCCTACCATAATATTGTCTACAAAACTTACAAAGGTATGCCCTAGCATACCTAACATTACAGGTGCAGCTAGTTTCCAATTGTATTTAAATTCTTTGGTATATTGTTGTATATTCAATGTAATTTGCGATATAATTATCGCTGCAAAGATACTTTATTTTAGAGGCTATTAAATTTAATATGTCTGCATTTTTTAAAATAATTAAGTACCTTTGAAATTAAATTATCTACAACATGGCATCAGTAACTCTAGACGGAAATAAAACATGTACCTCAGGTGAATTACCTTTAAAAGGAACAAAAGCCCCAGATTTTAATTTGGTGGCAAAAGATCTAACAGAAAAATCTCTTCACGATTATACTGGTAGTACATTAATTTTAAATATTTTTCCCAGCATTGAAACAGGTACTTGCTCTACCTCGGTACGAAAATTTAATGAAAAGGCCTCGGCGTTACCAAACGTAATCGTTTTGTGTATTTCAAGAGACTTACCGTTTGCACAAACGCGATTCTGCGGTGCAGAGGGAATTGAAAATGTAGTGATGTTGAGCGACTATAAAACAGGCGCCTTCGGAAAGAGTTATGGCCTAGAAATTACAGAGGGAATTTTTGATGCTTTGCATTCAAGGTGTGTTGTTGTCATCGATCCGAATGGTAATATTTCATACACAGAACAAGTGCAAGAAATTGCGAATGAACCAAATTACGACGCAGCCTTAAAAGCACTATAAATACTTATGAAAAGCCATAACGATGGGTTTATTAAAGGACGTGTTAAAGGAGTAAAATATGCGATTAAGGGCATACATACTCTGGTAAAATCGGAAGATAGTATAAAAGCACAGCTTGGCTTTGCTTTGTTCGCCACAATTATGGGGTTTTTGTTTTCTATTTCAAATACAGAGTGGATGCTTCAATTTCTCGTGATAGGACTCGTACTGGTTGCGGAAGCTATTAATACAGCAATAGAAAAAATAGCAGATTTTATACATCCGGAATACCATGAAAAAATTGGTGCTATAAAAGATATAGCCGCAGGAGCTCCTGCAATTGCAGCGCTAATATCATTACTTATGGCTGGCATTATCTATATTCCAAAAATTATTACTTTATTTAGCGTTTAATTACTCGATAATTTATTTCTATGGCAAAAAAGAAATCTACTGTAAAGAAAAAAAAGGATACTACCTCTTTCATATCAAAAGTAAAGTTGTTTGTTACCAACAGACAAAATCAAACCATATTTGGTTCTTTTTTAATACTATTTTCCTTTTTTTATTAGTTGCTTTTATTTCTTTTTTCTACAGTTGGCAGGAAGACCAAAGTATTTTGCAACAATTCGGCGATAAAAATTTACTCGCAAAAAATTTACTCGGAAAAGTAGGTGCCACCTTGAGTAATTTGTTAATATTTGAAGGGTTTGGTTTAGGTGCTTTCACCTTAATTTTTATCTTTTTTTTCACAGGTGTAAGAATCATACTGCAATCAAATAGTAAAAAAATAGTTTCGTTATGGAATTGGGGAATACTCGCCATGTTATGGATTTCTATTACATTGGGTTTTGTTGCTAGTAAAGGAGCTGTTTTATCTGGTGTAATAGGATTTGAAATAAACCAATATTTACAGACGTTCATAGGAAAAACTGGCTTATCTATAGTCTTAATATTTTTTCTTATATCGTTTATAATTATCAAGTTTAGCGTTGACCCTAAAGCCATTGCAGCATCTATAGAAAAGAAGAAAAAAGAGAGTTCAACAGATACCAACCTTGTGGCAGAGCAAACAAACGTTGTCGTAGAAGCAACAAACTCTTCCATCGAAAAAGAAATTGATAGTAACGAAATTCCTGTTTCGAATAAATCTGATTTTGAACTTTCCATCGAGAATTTACAACCTACAATTACAAAACATTCAGACGTTTCTGCTGTTAAAAAAGAGGAAAGAGAAATTCCTTTACAGGTCGATAAAGCATTAGAGCCAACACTAAAAATAGCAGAGGATTCCAAAAAAGAGGTGGAAGTTGCTATTGAAAAAATAGCGGAAGAAAAGAGTGTTACAGAGAACCTGTCGGATCAACTCGTAAAAGATTTTGGTGAATTTGACCCAAAATTAGAGCTCGGAAATTTTAAATTCCCAACCTTTAACCTGCTGAAAGAATACAATGAGAGTATTTCTGTAGATCCAACAGAGTTAGAGGCAAACAAAAATCAAATTGTAGAGACCTTAAAAAACTATAAAATTGGTATTGCACAAATTAAAGCTACCGTAGGTCCCACAATAACCCTATATGAGATAGTTCCAGAGGCAGGAGTTCGTATTTCCAAGATAAAAAACTTAGAGGATGATATTGCACTCTCTTTGGCTGCTTTAGGCATTAGAATAATAGCTCCAATCCCCGGAAAAGGAACTATTGGAATTGAAGTTCCAAATAAAAAAGCAACCTTGGTATCGATGCACTCTGTAATTTCTTCGAAGAAATTTCAAGAATCTCCAATGGAATTACCTATTGCATTAGGAAAGACAATAGCAAACGAAACCTTTGTCGTTGATTTGGCAAAAATGCCTCATTTACTAATGGCAGGTGCAACCGGACAAGGAAAATCAGTTGGTTTAAATGCTATTTTGACTTCTTTACTATACAAGAAACATCCAGCAGAAGTTAAATTTGTTTTGGTAGATCCTAAAAAAGTAGAATTAACGTTATTTAACAAAATAGAAAGACATTACCTAGCAAAACTGCCCGACGAAGAGGAGGCCATTATTACCGATACTACTAAGGTTGTAAACACTTTAAATTCATTGTGTATTTTAATGGACACTCGATATGACTTGTTAAAAAAAGCTCTCGTTCGTAATATTAAAGAATACAATACTAAATTCAAAGCACGAAAACTCAATCCAGAGCACGGACATGAATTCTTACCGTATATTGTATTGGTTATTGATGAATTTGCAGATCTTATAATGACTGCAGGAAAAGAAGTAGAAACTCCCATAGCGAGATTAGCACAACTTGCACGAGCTATTGGTATTCACTTAATTGTTGCTACCCAGCGCCCTTCTGTTAATGTTATTACGGGTATTATAAAGGCTAACTTTCCATCTAGAATTGCTTTTAGGGTAACTTCAAAAATAGATAGTAGAACTATTTTGGATGCACCAGGAGCAGATCAATTGATTGGTAGAGGGGATTTACTATATTCTGGCGGAAGTGAAGTAACTCGGATTCAATGTGCGTTCGTAGATACCCCAGAAGTCGAAAAAATCACTGATTTTATTGGCTCGCAAAGGGCATATCCCGAAGCTTATAATCTTCCGGAGTACGTCGGTGAGGAAGGTGGCACAAATATTGATATAGACATTGCAGATCGCGATAAACTTTTTAAAGAGGCAGCAGAAATAATCGTCACCGCACAACAAGGATCAGCATCGCTACTACAGCGAAAGTTAAAATTGGGATACAATAGAGCAGGTAGACTTATTGACCAACTTGAAGCAGCAGGAATAGTTGGTGCTTTTGAGGGAAGTAAAGCAAGGCAGGTGTTAATTCCAGATTTGATAGCACTCGATCAATTAATAGAAAATGAAAATAAACAATAGAAGTATTCAAAATTTAGAAAACAAACATCGTATGAAAAAAATAGTTTTATTTAGTATCGCTTTATTTATCGGCTTTTCCGGGATAGCTCAAGATAGCGCCAAAGAAGCAAAACAGCTATTGGATAAAGTATCTCAAAAGATGGGTAGCTATACAAATATGTTTATTGGGTTTACTTCTGTTTTAGAAAATAAAGAAGCAGGAATAACAGATGAAGCTCCTATAAAAGGAACAATTACCATATCTGGTGAAAAATATAATTTAGATTACTTGGGAAATAATTTTCTGTTTGATGGTAAAAATCTAGCAGTAATTAACCATGACGAAAAAGAAATCACCATTTCAAATGGAGATATGGAAGAAGAGGATGGCTTTATTTATCCCTCAAAATTACTAACATTCTATAACGAGGGCTATAATTATACCATGGGAAAACTAACCAATCAAAATGGTAGAAGAATACAATATGTAGATTTAACGCCAATTGACAGTAATTCAGAAGTTATTAAAGTAAAGTTGGGTATAGATGCAAAGAGTAATCATATCTACAAACTTGTACAAATTGGAACAAATGGCGCAGAGACAACTTTCACGATTACAAAATTTAATGGGAGTCCTTCGGTTTCGGACGATTTTTTTAAACTGAACAAAGAAAAATATAAAAACAAAGGTTATTATATCGATTAGGGAATAGTGATACATTGCTAGACTATTAACAATAATTTTATAGTAATTGTAACTTTAACCCACTACCTTTGTATCGGTGAAAAAATTAGACAAGTACATATTAAAAAGCTTTTTAATTCCTTTTTTGCAACATTCTTAATCATTTTATTTGTTTTAATAATGCAAATGTTATGGTTAGCCTTTGACGATTTTGCAGGAAAGGGAATTGGCATTGGGATTATCCTTAAATTTCTTTGGTATTCTACTTTAATGGCAACACCGCAAGCACTACCAATCGGAGTGCTTTTGTCTTCGATAATGACGTTAGGAAGTTTGTCGGAAAACTATGAATTTGCAGCAACCAAATCTGCGGGAATTTCATTACCCCGAATAGTTAGACCACTTGTTTTTTTAGTATTAATTTTCAGTTTGATAAATTTTTTGTTTTTAAATAATGTATATCCATACGCCGTATTAAAACAATTAAATTTACGAGCTAATATTAAAAAAAAACAGCCTGCATTGGCATTAGTTCCGGGAAGTTTTAATACCGAGTTACCCAATTATCAAATTAAGTTTGACGAAAAATACGGCGAAAATAAAAACTTACTCAAAAAAGTACTCATCTATGATTTGTCTTCGCGTAAAGGAAACAATAAAATTCTAACTGCTGAAAAAGGAGAAATTATATCTGAAGAAGGTAGCAGATATATGACATTGATCTTAAAGGATGGATATTATTTTGAACACCACAAAAAGGCAGGTCGCTCTTTTAAGGATCGAAATAAAATGCCTGCTTCACATGCATTTTTTGACGAATACCAAATAAACATTGATATTTCCTCCTTAGATGGTGGAGATTTAGATACTATAAAGTATTCAAGAAATTTCAATATGTTAAGTTTAGGACAATTGAAAGATACCATTCCGTCGATTAAAAGTAATTACGATAGTTTTATTGCCAATAGGGCTAAAAGTTTATTTTTAACCATAGAAACAAATACCCTTCATGCCTATCCTGATTCGTTAAAAAATCCTAATTTATCGCAGGATATATTGACAAATTTTGATCTGGATAAAAAAATGAAATTATAATTTCTGCAAAATCCAAAATAGACAGGGCATTAAATAGTAATAGTGCCTATAAAAACAACCTAAAAAACAAGCGTAAGTACCTAAATTTACATGATATCGAATACTACAATCGTGTTGCTTTTTCCCTTTCGTGTTTATTGCTATTTTTTATTGGTGCTCCATTAGGATCCATAATTCGTAAAGGTGGAATGGGATTGCCCATGATTCTTGCAATAGGGGTATATGTTCTTTATTTTTTTACCAATACCTTTGGAAGAAATATGGCAGAGGAAAGTACATTAACTGCTTTCATAGGGTCTTGGCTAGCGGTTGTTTTGATGTTACCTTTGGCTGTAATATTAACTGTACGTGCAACCAAAGACAAAGGCTTTTCACCATTGGTGATGCCATTAATCGAATAAAAATATTTTTTAACAGAATCTTTTCCAAAAAAGAGAAAACCACATAAAATGACAGAAAAAACGGTAGAAAAATTTCAGTTAAACTCCATTGAGGAGGCAATTGAGGACATAAAAAATGGAAAGGTAATTATTGTAGTAGATGATGAGGATCGTGAAAATGAAGGGGACTTTGTTGCTGCAGCGGAAAAAATCACACCGGAGCTAATTAACTTTATGGCGTTACACGGAAGGGGACTAATTTGCACGCCTTTAACGGAAAATAGGTGTAAAGAGTTAGGTTTAGAAATGATGGTTAGCAATAATACAGATCCTATGGAAACAGCATTTACTGTGTCTGTTGACTTAAAGGGCAATGGCGTTACCACTGGTATTTCAGCATCGGATAGAGCAAAAACTATCGCTGCACTGGTAGATGCAAATACCAAACCTTTTGACCTTGCAAGACCTGGCCATATATTTCCTTTAAAAGCAAAAAATGGTGGTGTTCTTCGAAGAACAGGACACACAGAGGCAGCTATTGACTTTGCGAGATTGGCCGGTTTGAATCCTGCAGGTGTAATTGTGGAAATTATGAACGAAGACGGAACAATGGCACGTTTACCCCAACTTAAAGACGTCGCTAAAAAGTTTGACTTAAAAATAGTTTCTATTGAAGATTTAGTTGCTTACAGAATGGAACATGATTCTCTAATTGAAAAAAAGGAGGATTTTAACATACAAACTCGATTTGGAGATTTTCGATTACGCGCTTATAAACAAACTACTAACGATCAAATACACATTGCTTTAACCAAAGGGACTTGGGGGCAAAATGACGCTGTTTTAACAAGAATTAATTCAACTTTAGTGAACAATGATATTCTCGGTACCTTAACCAATGATGCCGATAAAAAATTAGATAAAATGTTCACGGTTATAAACGAAGAAGGCAAAGGTGCCATCATTTTTATAAACCAGCAATCACAATCGTTAAATCTTTTAAACAGACTTCGAACTTTAAAAGATAGTCAGAGTAATGGTAAAATGAAAGCGCCCCGAGTTACAATGGATGTAAAAGATTTTGGAATTGGCGCACAAATTTTGCACGATTTACACATCACAAAATTACGCTTAGTATCTAATACGCAACAAACTAAGCGAGTTGGTATGATTGGATATGGCCTTGAAATTGTAGATTACGTAACGTACTAGAATAACTATGTTTACTTTTTTAGTAAAAAACGATAGTGAACTACTTGCATATATAAAACGCTTTACCTAATAAGAACGATATTAAGCTAATGGAACAGCATCGATTCAAAATAATTATCATTTTTTTATCGATGCTGTTATGCTGCCCCTGAACTAGCTTATCTCCTCTGTTTTTTTTTAATAAATTCCAAGCTCTACTTATATCCATTGGGCTTTATAGACACCCAATTTTCAGCTTCGGTACAAGACAAATAAAAATGTTTCGCATAATAAACAAAGCCATGTAATTTAGATGTCAATTTATTTTTATCTACAGCTTTAAGAGGCCTACATACCTTATTTCTATAGAAGAATAACAACATGGTCGCAACAATATCTCCTCTTTAAACTATTTTTTGATTTTAGGCAACTTTATGTATTACGATAAAAAATGGTAGGGAAGACCAAGAGTTATGTGTTTTATACATATACCCTTCTTTATGTAAGATTGCTCCTCCGGGAGCTTTCTTTTTAAAACAAAATTTAATTTTTGTTTAACAGTAGTAACTAGCCTCTTATCGAGATAAATGTGCAATATATCTCGGTATTTTTAAAAATTTGATCTTAATGCCTTAAATTTAAAGAGCATAATACTATTTGAATAGGAATAAGAAGTCAAAATATAGGGGAATACTTCTTATTCCTATTATTTTATTTACAAAAAATAATAGGACGCTAACTCCTATCCCCTTTTGCAATCGTTTTCTTTTCTTTACGCTTTCAATTGAAGCTTAGGTAGCTAATGATTACATCAAAAACCATACGAATATTGTTGATATTTATTCTTAACTATTAAAAACTCCGCAGACTTGAAAACCACTTATATTTCGTTCATCGCAAAGAACTACCGATAGTTTTTCACTTTGCAGCTTTAGTGTGTTTTTTGGTTTGAAATTCACGCTATATAATTCTGCTGCTTAGAATAAAATTTAATAATTTTATAGATGTAAAACATGGTGTAGCACAAAAACGATATCTAAAAATTGAATTACTGGAATACCTTAATAAAGCAATACAAAACCTATATAAAAATAGAACGCGGCCTAGCTGTTAATACTATTGAAAACTACCAAAGAGACCTAACAAAATTAATACAATACCTACAAAACAGTAATGATCAAACACGCCCGGAAACCATAACAGCAGCTGAAATTAAAGATTTTATCTATCACACTAGTAAAACCATAAGCCCTAGAAGTCAGGCTAGGTTAATTTCAAGTTTACGAGGTTTTTTTGATTATTTAATTTTTGAGGAATACCGAAAAGATAATCCAACTGACTTTATAGAAAGTCCGAACATCGGTCGTAAATTACCAGATACTATTTCTAAAGAAGAAGTAGATGCTTTACTTAACGCCATCGATTTAAGCCACCCTCAAGGAGAACGAAATAAAATTATTTTAGAAACCATATACAGTTGTGGGCTACGAGTTAGTGAGACCATTAATTTACAATTATCCGATTTATTTTTTAAAGAGGGATATATACAAGTACTCGGGAAAGGCAATAAATACAGAGTTGTACCAATTCACAAAACTACCATACAACAACTAGAATTTTATATCCATGAAATTCGTTCTAAAATTGATGCCAAACCAGAAGACAGTGACATTGTTTTTTTAAATAGAAGAGGCAAACGTTTAACGAGACAAATGATTTTTATTATTTTAAAAAAATTTAGCTACCAAAATAAATTTAAAAAAGAATATTGGACCACATACTTTAAGACATTCTTTTGCCACTTATCTACTAAAAAACGGAGCAGATCTTAGAATTATTCAAGAATTACTAGGTCACGAAAGTATTACAACAACAGAAATTTACGTACACTTAGACAACGAGCACCTTAGAGAGGTAATAGCTACTTATCACCCAAGAAATAAAACATAAAAAAACACAAAATTTAGCGCACAAAAAAAGGCAAGCTACCTACATCACACTGCTACAACCTAATACCCTTGCTGCGTTCCCGCCCTGGGGGATTCAAAGGGAGCTAGTTGTGTAGAACTTGCCGCAGCAAAGTTACAGCCTTTTTTTATTAAAAGCAACAAAATTCACACAAAATTAATGTAACATTTATAAGTTTTTGAATACTAACTAATTGTTGCTCCTTTTTATTTCTCTATTTTTAAGACCGAAGGGGAAGCAAAAATATTATATTTGTTTCATTAACTAAATTTCAAACTATGGAAAATCAAGCCAACAGTAAAAGCATTATTTTAAATTATGGATTAGTATTAGGAGTTATAACAATATTGATAAGTCTTGTTGTTTATGCTACCGGTAATCACTTGCAACCACATTGGTCGGTATCTTTATTTTCTATCTTATTTATGATAGCCGTAATTGTGTTAGGCTTAAAAAAGTATAAAGAAATCAATAATGACTTGTTGTCTTGGGGGCAAGCTGTTAAAATTGGCGTGGGAATTAGCATTATCGGTGCATTACTGAGTGTCTTATATAATATTATTTTCGTTACCTATATCGAACCTGATTTTATGACACAGTTAATGGAAATTCAAACACAAGGAATGCTTGAAAAAGGAATGACAGAAGAGGAAATTGATATGGCAATTTCAGTTACTGAAAAGTTTAGTTCGCCCTACTTAAGTGCTGCTTTTGGTATTATTGGTTCTGCGATAGGTGGCTTTATCATATCCGCAATCGCCGGAGCGATTATGAAAAAGACTGAAGAAGATCAGTACTAGATGTTCTAAAGATAAAATATAAGTTGCGCAAGATATAAAAGACACGTAACTTTGAATCTCAAATTAAGATACGAATATGGATATTTCGGTAGTAATACCACTTCTTAACGAAGAAGAATCTATACAAGAATTATACGATTGGATTGCAAAAGTTATGCAGTCCAATCAATTTTTATACGAAGTTATTTTTATTGACGATGGAAGTACCGATGCGTCATGGAAAATAATAGAAAAACTTTCCGAGCAGTTTACTGCGGTTAAAGGTATCCGTTTTCAAAGAAATTATGGGAAGTCTCAAGCCTTGGATGCTGGATTTTATGAAGCCAAAGGTGATGTGGTAGTAACTATGGATGCAGATTTGCAAGATAATCCCGAGGAGATCCCTTCCTTGTACAACATGATCACTGAAGAAAATTACGATCTGATTTCTGGATGGAAAAAGAAACGCTACGATAACGTTATTACAAAGAATATTCCTTCAAAACTATTTAACTGGGTTGCAAGAAAAAGTTCAGGTTTAAAACTTCACGATTTTAACTGTGGTTTAAAAGCCTATAAAAATATCGTTGTAAAAAGTGTTAAAATTAGCGGTGAAATGCACCGTTATATACCTGTACTTGCAAAAAATGAAGGATTTACCCACATTGGAGAAAAAGTAGTTCAACATCAAGCGCGAAAATACGGTGTAACTAAATTTGGAATGGACCGCTTTATCAATGGTTTTTTAGACCTAATAACCATTTCCTTTTTTACGCGATTTGGAAAAAGACCCATGCATTTTTTCGGTTTATGGGGAACGCTTATGTTTGTTTTCGGTTTTTTTGCTGCTATATTTATTGGTATTGTAAAATTATATAGAATTTCGGCCAATATAAAAACCATTTTAATCACGAGTAACCCATGGTTTTACATCGCGTTAACCTCCATGGTATTAGGCACCCTACTATTTCTTTCCGGTTTTTTAGGAGAATTAATCATAAGAAATAATGCACAACAAAAGCATTATAAAATAAAAGAGCAAATTAACCTTTAAGTTTTACCTTTGCTTTTAAAAAGTTATATACATGGAGAATATAGTAACTAGAGCTAAAAGTTGGCTTTCGGATACTTTTGATGAAGAAACTAAAAGAAAAGTATTAAAATTAATCAACTCTAATTCAGACGATTTTAAAGATTCTTTTTATAAAGATTTAGAATTTGGTACTGGAGGTATGCGAGGAATTGTTGGCGTTGGCACCAACCGAATTAATAAATACACTATTGGAAGAGCTACCCAAGGCCTCAGTAACTATTTAAAAAAATGTTTTCCAAACAAATCGTTAAAAGTAGCCATAGGATACGATTGCCGCAACGATAGCAAATGGTTGTCTGAAGTAGTTGCAAACGTCTTATCGGCGAATGGTATTAACGCATTGGTATTTGAAGACCTCCGCCCCACTCCGGAGCTTTCTTTTGCAGTTAGTCACCTGGGTTGTGATGTGGGAATTGTTTTAACAGCATCGCATAATCCACCAGAATACAATGGGTATAAGGTATACTGGAAAGATGGAGGACAAATAGTTCCTCCCCAAGATAGCGATATTATAAACGAAGTTAATAGTTTAGCCTACAAAGACATAAATTTTAGTGCAGCGCCAGAATTGATTGCTACAATTGGAAGTGAAGTAGACGAAGCATTTTGGAATGCTTCCTTAAAAAATGGAACGTTTAATATCACCGGAAGAGAAAATTTAAAAATCGTATTCACTTCCTTACACGGAACCTCCATTACATTAATTCCTGAAGTATTAAAAAGAGCTGGATATACCCAAGTACACATCGTAGAAGAACAAGCTGAACCAGATGGAAATTTCCCAACTGTATCCTCGCCTAACCCTGAAGAACCGGAGGCACTACAAATGGCTGTAGATCTTGCCAATGCAATTGATGCGGATATCGTATTAGGAACCGATCCTGACTCCGATAGAATTGGAATAGCCGTGCGAGATCTCGATGGAAAGATGCAATTACTCAATGGAAATCAAACAATGAGTATGATGACAGATTTTCTTATTAAAGACTGGAAACAAAAAGGAAAATTAGATGGAAATCAATTTATAGGTTCTACTATTGTTTCTACCAACCTTGTAAATGAAATCGCAGACAGTTATGGGGTAGAAACCAAGGTAGGATTAACCGGATTTAAATGGATTGCTAAAATGATAAAAGACCATCCAGATTTGGATTTTATTGGTGGTGGTGAGGAGAGCTTTGGCTATATGGTTGGAGATTTTGTCCGAGATAAAGATGCCGTTACAGCGGCACTTTTAGCCTGTGAAATTGCCTGTAATGCCAAAGCAAATGGAAGTTCATTTTATCGAGATTTATTATTGTTATACAAACAACATCACATCTATAAAGAACACCTCATATCGTTAGTTAAGAAAGGTATGGACGGTTCTGCTCAAATCCAAAAAATGATGGAGGATTTCAGAACTACACCACTGCAAAATTTAGATGGTGAAAAAGTGCTATATTTATACGATTACAATACTTCAATTGCTACAAACCTGTTAACTGGGGCGGTAAAAACAATCGATATACCGAAGTCTAATGTGTTGATTTACGAAACAGAAAATGGTTCAAAGGTTGCGGTGCGACCAAGTGGTACTGAGCCTAAAATTAAGTTTTACTTCAGTGTTAAAACTTCCTTGTCTAATCTGGAAGAAGTGCAAGAAAAGGAGACTTTACTAGCAGAAAAAATTCAAAGAATGATCAATGAATTATTTTAAACGATTTCTAAAATTTACAAGACCGTATCAATGGCAAGGGGTATTGAGTATTGCACTTAATATCCTTTACGCTTTTTTTACTACCCTATCCTATGTTGTGCTTATGCCAACATTAAATATACTATTTGGCGAAACACCAGAAGTAACACAAAAACCAACTTATGATGGTTTCTTCGCGTCGTTAAATAAAGAATACCTGAGTGATTTATTGAATTATTATGTCACCTACACTAATGCTACACATGGACCAGAAAAAACACTTTTTTATGTAGTAATAACGGTCGTTATTGTGTTTTTATTAAAAAATATTTTTGGGTACTTAGGGCAATTAACTATGGTCTTTCTTAAAAATAACGTTTTAAAAGATCTTCGAAGTATCCTGTACAACAAAATACTTGCGCTACCGATATCTTACTTCTCTGAACAAAAAAAGGAGATATTATCAATAAAGCTACCGGAGATGTTACTATCATTAACGAATCGTATTTAAATACCATCATTACTTTTATAAGAGAACCATTAAATATAATTTTTACACTGTACTTTATGATTAAAGTCAGTTGGAAATTATCACTTTTTATTTTTGTCTTTATTCCAATTTCTGGCGCAGTTATTTCTTTTATAAGCAGGAAAATTAAAAGTCAATCGGGAGAAATTTTTATTAAAATTGGAAATCTTTTAGGGATAATTGAAGAAACCATTTCTGGATTAAGAATTATAAAAGCCTTTAATGCAGAACAATTTTTCACCAATAGGTTTGAGGAACAAGTAGATGAAGTTCGTATTCTCTCCAATAAAAGAAGTATCCGAGAAACGCTTGCCAGCCCAATGAGTGAATTTTTAGGAATTGTAACCATTGCCGGTTTGTTGTGGTATGGTGGAAAAATGGTTTTGATTGACAAGACCCTTTTAGGAGGTACCTTTATTGCTTTTATGGCTGCTGCTTATAACATACTCACCCCTGCAAAAGCCATAGCTAAAGCAAACAACAATATTAAAATTGGAAATGCTGCCGCACAACGTATTTTTGAAGTTTTAGATACGAAGAACCATTTAATAAACACAGGAGAATTAAAAGAGATTACCGGTATTAATAAACAGATAACTTTTCAAAATGTTTCTTTTAAATACGACAATACCTATGTGCTGAAAAATTTCTCTTTAAATATTCCTAAAGGAAAAACTGTAGCTTTAGTAGGACAATCTGGAAGTGGAAAATCAACTTTGGCTAATTTAATTACTCGATTTTATGATGTAAATGAAGGGGAAATTTTAATAGACGATAACAATATCAAAAATATTTCCATTGCATCGCTTCGAAATATCATGGGAATAGTAACACAAGATTCTACATTGTTTAACGATACCATTGCGAATAACATAGCGTTAAGTGCGCCTAATGCCAGTCGGGAAGAAATTGTGGAAGCAGCTAAAATAGCGAATGCCCATGATTTTATTATGGATTTAGAAAACCAATACCAAACTGTAATTGGAGATCGAGGAAGTTTGCTTTCTGGTGGGCAACAACAGCGAATTTCTATCGCTAGAGCGGTTCTTAAAAACCCTCCATTAATGATTTTAGACGAAGCGACCTCAGCACTTGATACCGAGTCGGAACAATTAGTTCAAAAAGCATTAGAAAAAATGATGCAAAAAAGTAGGACCTCTTTAATAATAGCACATCGACTGTCTACCATTCAAAATGCAGATCTAATTGTTGTGCTGAAAAAAGGGGTAATAATAGAACAAGGTATGCACAAAGAACTATTGGAAAAAAAAGGAGAATACTATAAATTAGTATCCATGCAAAACCTTCAATAAGTCCTAAATCAAAAAATAGAATCCAACTAGTAGATATGAATTGAATGGGTAATCATTTGGTTCCTTACACTTGTGTTTCCAAACCTAAAGTTTTCCCCTTTTCTAACATAAATTGATACGAAGCTTCATACTCATTTGGAATTTCACCATCCAAAATAGCCTCTTTAATAGCCTCTTTAATTTGGCCTATTTCTCTACAAGGCTTTAAATTAAAAGTTGCCATTATTAACTCACCGCTAATTGGAGGTTGAAAATTTCGTACTTTGTCTCGCTCTTCTACTTCTTTTATTTTTTCTCGTACAATTTGAAAATTTTTATGATAGCGTTTAAACTTTTTTGGGTTCTTGGTGGTAATATCCGCCTCACATAAAGTCATTAGATTGTCTACATCTTCTCCTGCGTCAAAAATTAAACGTCTAACTGCTGAATCTGTAACTTCCGAAGCTAAAACTATTGGTCGAGAACTTAACAAGACCATTTTTTGTACAAATTTCATTTTAGCGTTCAATGGCATGTGTAAACGCTTAAATAATTTATAGACCATTTTTGATCCTACAAACTCGTGCGAATGAAAGGTCCAACCTTGTTTAGGATGATACCTTTTAGTAGGAGCTTTACCAATATCGTGCAATAATGCAGCCCATCGTAACCATACATCATCCGTATGTCTCGCGATATTATCCACCACCTCTAAAGTATGGTAAAAATTATCTTTATGTTTCTGCCCCTCTATTTCTTGAACACCTTTTAAAGCTATTAACTCAGGCAATATTCGCTCTAACAAACCTGTACTCTCCAACAATAAGAATCCTACCGATGGTTTTGGAGCTTCTAAAATCTTGTGAAGCTCGGTAATAATTCGTTCTTTAGTTATAATATCAATTCGTGCTGCATTAGCTCCAATAGAGCTTAGGGAGGTAGCTTCTATTTCAAATTGTAACTGGGTTGCAAATCGAATGGCGCGAAGCATTCGTAATGGATCATCCGAATAAGTAATATTTGGATCTAAAGGGGTACGAATACATTTATTCTCTAAATCTATCATTCCTTCAAATGGATCTACAAGTAATCCAAAATTAGCTTTATTAAGAGAAATAGCTAAGGCATTAATTGTAAAATCTCTGCGATTTTGGTCATCTTGAAGTGACCCTACAGAAACTTTAGGATTTCGACTTTCTGGAGTATAAGATTCTTTTCTAGCTCCTACAAATTCAATTTCCATATTTTTATAGCGAAGCATTGCGGTTCCATAGGTCTTAAAAACCTGAACTTTTGGCTTGTTGGGAAGTAGACTTGCTACATTCTGCGCAAGTTCTATTCCACTTCCAACAGTGACAATGTCAATATCTTTAGCAATACCTCTTTCTAAAATAAAATCTCTTACAAACCCACCAATTACGTAACTTTCCAGTTGAAGTTCTTCTGTTGCTTTGCAGATATACTCAAAAATTTCTAAGGTTACTGCCTCCTTTAAATAGTGCTGTTGCATACGTTTTATTCTCTTAATACCCTAATCTTATCTCCATCTATTTTCAGAATTGTAGAAGACTTTTCAGATACTTTTTCTCGATGCAAATTTACTATATAATCTACACTCTGTAAAATAGCCGATTCGATTTCTGTAAAGCTTTTAGGTGTTGGGTTTCCACTTATATTTGCGGAGGTAGAAACTATTGGTTTACCGAATTTTCGAATTAAATTTTTACAAAATTCATCCTCTGGTATTCGAATAGCAATCGTATTATCCTTTGCTACCATATTCTCGGGAAATCCAATAGGATTAGTATATATAATGGTTGTAGGTGTTCGCGACTCTTTGAGCAATACTTCTACCTTTTTTGGTATGTATGGGATATATTTTGAAAGCATAGCTAGCGAGTCTACTAAGATGATGAGACTTTTAGACTCTGCCCTTTTTTTTATCTCATAAACTTTATTTACCGCCGCAATATTGGTTGCATCACACCCAATACCCCAAACCGTGTCGGTTGGTATAAAATAACTTCGCCTTTTTGTAAACTTCTATTTGCAATTGTAATTTCTGACAACATTTGTTCTATAACTTCATAGCCAAAAATAACATATTTATTAAATCAAAGCACAAAAATGATTCGGATTCATGTTTAAATCACAAAGAAATTAATTCTTTAACTGAATCTTTCAGGATAATCGAGAAAGCAGTAATAAAAATTATTCACTGTTTTTTAGTTTCCTAGAAATTTAAAAAATATAGAGAAAATGTATATAAACACATAGAAGATTTAAACGCTTTATTGTAGCCATCAACTTCTATTTCTATTTTCTTCAGCGGAATAAATCCTTTTTTTGTTTATCTAATGTAGCCATTAGCTAAATATTTTGCAATGTATATCGAATACTTTAAATAGCATACATTAAATAGCACGCTACATTGGCTACATTAAGCATATTTAGATTTTAACCACTGCTGCAAATAAGATAATTTTTTCGGAGGACATTGATCTAGACTCTGCATGCAAAGAAAAAGTGTTTGCTGATTTTTCTCGGCTCTTTGCAATTTAAATTTTAACCACCAAAAAGGTTTCTTATAGTTTTGAAAATACATCAATTGGTAATTATCTTTTAAAATACAAGTCTTGTTTTTAATCTCGATATGATTTGCAAGACCTTGCGGTGTATATTGATTAAAATGCCTAAATCTATATCTTAAATTCAAATCTTCAATTTCTGATTGTAATTGATAAAATCTCTTAAAGGTGGATCTCCTGAGTGGATATGGAGTATGATGAAATTTATAATACTTCCGAAATCCTAAAGTCTTTGCCCCTTTTTCTTGTGCTTTTTTGTGCCCTGCTTTGTTATTTTTGTTTTTTGTGGAAAATAGTTTTTTGTAAAAAATATCCTCATTATACTTTTTCCATTCGCCTCTTAAAACTGGTTTTTTATCCATAAAAAAATCACTCGGTTTTGTTTCTTTTATCAAAAACATATCATCGTTAAAATAAATAAAGTGTTCAGATAAATTTGGAATTGCATATAATCTTGTTTCAATTGGCCTACAATTAAAAACAGGTAAAAAAGATTCTTTCTCTTTAAAAATAACATCATGATTGATGATTTTTACCTTTTTATATTTATTGGAGGTATTTTTAGTATTAAGAAAAGAAGGAACTTGATTATCAGTTACGATATAAATGTTTTCGATAAATTTTGCGTACTTTAAAATAGAGTCTACAGTAAATTTAATTTCCTCAATTTGACCATACCTAGTTTTAAACTTTTTGGTATTGAGAGTTTTTTTATCAACTAAATAGGGTAGCATTTTTTTTGATGATTTTCATCTCCTCCATCTACCCATGTAATCACAGCATCTATTTGATATTTTAAAACATCATTCATCAAGTAAATTTTAGTTATAAATTATTTAATCATTATTTTTAAATGCATCAGGCAATTTAAACCAATCACCTATGACTTTATTGTACTTTTCTGGATAAAAGTCTTTTCTACCATCATTTGGATAGAAAGTCATTTCACCAAAAATTATTTTATCATTGATAGAATAAAAATCAACCCTAACAAAAGGAAAATCGCCTGACAATTTTTTGGAAAGGGCTATCATTTTATTTAAGGTGGTAGGCTTCTCTATTTCTTTATCTATGGTTTTATCTAAAGATACAACTCTAAAAGGTAGTTTTTTGAAATCTAAATCATAAAAAGATCGCTTATGGTTATCTTTTCTGTCTAGATGAACCTCTAAAAACTTAACCTCTCCTTTAAAACAATAAAACTTGTAGTCTATGAGAGAACTTTGACCTTTTTCTTCTAAAAATTTCTCTGCAATTAGCCTTGGCTGGACATCTTTGTAAGCCCACTCTTGTCCAGTTCTATAATATTGATTCGTACGCATCCATTTCTTAAATAATAATTTTGCATTATTAACATCTAATTTTTCCTTATCCTTAACAATTAAATTATAACTACTAGCATGTGTTGCTTTTATTACAAACTGATTTGGTAATTTATTAAAATCTACTTCACTAGGAGACTGATATACTCCATAACATTCATTTAAATATTGCCCCCCAATTTTATCTTTGACATAATCTCTCACAGCAAATTTATCCACTAATTGATTTAAAATTTTTGGACGGTAAAAAACTTTATACCACTGAATTTTCTGATTAAATTCTATAGGATTGTTCAAATCCAATTTTTTATTGGTAAAAAACTCATATAAATGCGGAACATATATTTTAGACGGTAAAAATGTCATTTTTTCAACATTCTTAGTTTAAATCTGTTAATTTTATTAAACATAGATATCGTTTTTAAAAAATTAGTTCTATCATTTAATTCCTTTATTTAACAATCGTAATTTTACATACCTAGTAAAAACACTGTAAGCATGAACTTTGGCGAAAATTAAGCCTTCAAAACCGTCTAAAAAACCTCTTCTAATAAAATAATGAATAACAAATCGAACAGGAGGTTTTACCAACATATGATACACATTCACTTTTTTCCCTGCTTCGTGATATTGTCTCGCTCTAAGAGCCGCATACCGGTGAATTTTAGCGATATAATGATTGTAATTTCGATAAGAAAAATGTTCAATTTTATGCTTAAAGAAGCCTAATTTACCGTTAGCTACGATAGTTTCATGAACTTTTTTACCGTCATACCTACAAAATTCTTTTAAAAAGAGACGTACTACTTTATCTCGCTGACAGCCTCCATATTTGATATTCTTTTTCATAAAAAAGAAATTTCTCCTGAGGTAAAAGCCTACATAATCTCCAGGATTTTTAACCGCCTCTAAAATCTCTTTTTGAACTTCAGGAGTTACCCTTTCATCAGCATCTAGAATATAGATCCATTTATGTTCTGCTTGATCAATGGCAAAATTCTTCTGTGAAGAAAAATCATCAAACTTTCGCAGGATGATTTTTACATTCAATCGTTTTGCAAGTTCGACAGTATTGTCCGTACTCATGGAATCAATAACGATAATCTCGTCTGCAAAACCAAGAGATTTAATGGCTTCCTCAATATGAATTTCTTCATTTAGGGTTGGAATTATAGCTGTAATTTTTGTCATAATTCATCCATTAAATAGCCACGTCATACTCGCGAAGCGCGTCATTTAAAGATGTTTTCTTATTGGTACTTTCTTTTCGTTTGCCAATGATCAACGCACAAGGAACATTGTACTCCCCAGCGGCAAATTTTTTAGTATAACTTCCAGGTATAACAACTGAACGAGCCGGAACAACTCCTTTCATTTCAATAGGCTCCTCCCCTGTGACATCGATGATTTTAGTGGAAGCAGTTAAAACAACGTTAGCACCTAATACCGCCTCTTTTTCTACACGAACTCCTTCTACGACAATCGATCGTGAACCTATAAAAGCGTTGTCTTCAATTATTACTGGGGCAGCTTGTAAAGGCTCTAAAACACCACCAATACCAACGCCACCAGACAAGTGGACATTCTTTCCTATTTGAGCACATGAACCAACAGTTGCCCAAGTATCTACCATGGTTCCCTCATCTACATAAGCCCCAATGTTAACATAACTGGGCATTAAAATAGTACCAGAGGAAATAAAAGCTCCATGTCTTGCTACTGCGTTAGGAACTACTCGTATGCCACGATCTTTAAAGTTTCTTTTTAATGGAATTTTATCGTGATATTCAAAAATACCTGCCTCAAGTGTTTCCATTTTTTGTATAGGAAAATATAACACTACTGCTTTTTTCACCCATTCATTAACCACCCATCCTTCACTTGTAGGAGTTGCAACTCTTAGCTCACCTTTATCTAATAAATCAACAACCTTACGTATTGCATCTAATGTTTTGTTATCTGTTAATAGCGCACGGTTTTCCCAAGCAGCTTCAATTATAGACTTAATTTCTATCATTATTACTAAATTTTTCACAAATATAATTTGCTAGATTGAATATGATGCGAAGATACACGAATTAAACAAAAATAATGCTGTTGTTAAAATTGCTTATTTTTGCAGAAACACTAGAAATGGGAAGAATACTTGCGATAGACTTTGGTAAAAAAAGAACAGGAATTGCTATTACTGACGAACAGCAACTAATTGCTTCCGGGCTCACAACGGTTAACACTCAAGAACTAATTTCCTTCTTGAAAACGTATACCGCTAATGAAAATGTAACACTATTTGTTGTCGGTAAACCGAAACAAATGGATAACACAAACAGCGAGAGTGAAGTTTTAATCCTTCCTTTTTTAAAAAAACTTTCCAAGCACTTTCCAAGAATTCCTGTAGAAAGAGTAGATGAGCGATTTACCTCAAAAATGGCTTTTCAAACCATGATCACTGGAGGATTGAAGAAAAAGCAACGGCAAAACAAAGCGTTGATTGATGAAATAAGTGCCACAATCATATTGCAATCGTATTTAAATAGCAAATAGTTTTAATGCAATGGCTATTCTTTGTATTTTTGCCCCCATTCTAAAGAGTTTTAAATGATATTACCAATTGTTGCATACGGAGACCCTGTGCTTAGAAAAGTAGGAAGTGAGATAGATGCCTCTTACCCTGAATTAAGTAATTTGATTGCGAACATGAAAGAAACTATGTACAATGCCCAGGGTGTTGGACTAGCTGCTCCGCAAATAGGTAAATCTATTCGCTTGTTTATAATCGATGCGGCACCATTTGCAGAAGATGATGAACTATCTGATGCAGAAAAACAAACATTGTTGAATTTTAATAAAGTATTTATAAACGCCAAAATTATTGAGGAGGAAGGTGATGAATGGGCTTTTAATGAGGGGTGTTTGAGTATTCCTGATGTTAGAGAAGATGTCTTTAGACAAGAGACAATAACTATTGAATATCAAGATGAAAATTTCAAAAAACACAAAGAAACTTTAAGCGGTCTTGCTGCGAGAGTGTTTCAGCATGAATACGATCACATAGAAGGGGTTTTATTTACGGATAAATTGTCTTCATTAAAGAAAAGGTTAATAAAAAAGAAGTTAGAAAATATTTCTAAAGGGAAAATTAATTCTGGTTACAGAATGCGATATCCCAATAGTAAAAAAAGATAAAACATAAATTTTAAAGATACATATGAATTTTAATAAAATAATAGCAGTAACTGGTAAGCCTGGTTTGTTCGAAATATTAACCCAAACAAAAACTGGTGTTATCGTAAGAGCTATCGATACTGGAAAACGTTTTCCTATTACGGCCACGCATAATGTAAGCTTGTTAGAGAATATTGCTATTTACACTTACGAAGAAGAAATTCCATTAGCACAGGTAATGAAAAATATAGCGGAGAAGGAAGATGGAAAAGAAGCCATATCGCATAAAGAAAGTGCGAATAAATTACTTGCATATTTCAGCGAAGTGTTGCCAAATTTTGATGCAGACAGAGTATACCCATCTAACATAAAAAAAGTTATCCAATGGTATAATTACATGGTTAAAGCTAATTTTGATTTTAGTACATTAAACAAATCAGAAGCGGTAGCAGAAGAAGAAGAATAAAACTAAAATACTATGAATTCTAGAGCAGAGCAGCTTAAATCTTTCGAAAGGTTATTAGATATCATGGACGATCTTAGAGAAAAGTGTCCTTGGGATAAAAAACAAACTCTGGAAAGTTTACGACATTTAACAATTGAAGAAACATATGAACTTGCTGATGCTATTTTAGATAAAAATACCGACGAAATAAAAAACGAATTAGGCGATGTGCTTTTGCATATCGTCTTTTATGCTAAAATAGGTAGCGAACAAAATGCTTTTGACATCGGGGACGTCGCTAATACAATTTGTGATAAACTTATTAGAAGGCACCCGCATATATACGGAGACATCAAGGTTACAAATGCCGAAGATGTAAAAAAGAATTGGGAAACTATCAAACTACAAGAAGGTAAAAAATCTGTTCTACAGGGCGTTCCAAAAAGCTTACCTGCGTTAGTGAAAGCTAATAGAATTCAAGAAAAAGTCTCAGGAGTAGGTTTTGACTGGAAAGAACCGTATCAAGTTTGGGAAAAGGTACAAGAAGAACTATCTGAACTACATGTAGAAATTGAAAATGGGAATATCGAAAATATCGAAAAAGAATTTGGCGATGTTTTATTTTCTATGATTAACTATGCAAGATTTATCGGAGTAAATCCAGAAAATGCCCTAGAAAAAACAAATAAAAAATTTGCGAATAGATTCCAATATCTTGAAAAAGAAGCTACCAAAGTTGGTAAAAGCCTTTCTGACATGTCTTTTGAAGAAATGGATACCTATTGGGAACAAGCTAAAAAAATCTTCCAATAATAGAATTTGGTATAGTTAACTACAAGTTATGTATCGCCGCGTGAGAAGACGTAATTCTAATTTTCTTTAAATAAGAAGATAATTAATTAATTCTTGCTCATTATAATTCTTTACACTACTTTACATACTTAAAATCTTTTTTAAAATATTATAGTATGAGTTATACTGCAACGATAGATGAAGAGAATAAGGAAATAGCAAAAAGGTATAAAGATTTATTAAAAGGAACCTATCAAACACTTTCGGTTTCGGATAAAAAATTAATACGAACAGCGTTTGACATTGCAGTAGAAGCTCACTCTAATCAAAGGAGAAAAACCGGAGAACCATATATTTATCATCCCATTGCTGTTGCTAAAATCGTAGCCTATGAAATTGGCTTAGGAGCAACCTCTATTGCCGCAGCACTTTTACATGATGTCGTAGAGGATACCGAATATACCATAGATGATATGGAGCGATTATTCGGTGAAAATATAGCAAGAATTGTCAGTGGGCTAACAAAGATTTCTAGTTTAAAAAAAGAACAAGATTACTCTATACAGGCTGAAAATTTTAGAAAAATGCTGCTAACCTTACACGATGATGTTAGAGTTATTCTTATAAAAATAGCAGATAGACTTCACAATATGCAAACAATGGATGCTATGCCTGCACATAAGCAAGTTAAAATAGCATCAGAAACCTTATATATATATGCACCTCTGGCACATAGACTTGGCCTTTACAATATAAAAACTGAACTGGAAGATTTAGGCTTAAAGTATACAGAACCAGATGTATATAATGACATTAATAACAAAATTATCGAGAGTAAAGAGGAACAACAAAAGTATATCGATTCCTTTACTAATATTATTAATGATGCCCTTGATGAAAAAGAGTTTAGCTACGAAATAAAAGGTCGCTTTAAGTCGATTTTCTCTATTCGAAGAAAAATGAGAAAGCAAAATGTGACCTTTGAAGAGGTATATGATAAATTTGCCATTCGTATTATTTACCAACCTAACTCTGGTGATGAGAAATTTGATGCATGGAAAATATATTCGATAGTTACAGATTATTTTAAACCTAATCCTGCACGATTAAGAGACTGGATTTCACAACCGAAATCTACGGGTTATGAAGCATTGCATATCACCGTTATAGGACCTGAGTCTAAATGGGTAGAAGTTCAAATTCGATCACAAAGAATGGATGAAATTGCCGAAAAAGGGTATGCTGCTCACTTTAAATACAAACAAGGAAAAGTAAGCGAAAATGGTCTTGAGGGTTGGTTAAATAAATTAAAAGAAACTTTAGAAAATCAAAGTATTAATGCTGTAGATTTTGTAGAAGATTTTAAATTAAACCTATATGCCAAAGAAATCTATGTGTTTACGCCGAGAGGAGATTTAAAATCACTTCCCAAAGGTGCCTCTGCCTTAGATTTCGCTTTTTCTGTTCATACCGATGTAGGGCTAAAATGCCGCGGTGCTAAAGTAAATGGAAAATTAGTACCTCTGAGCTACGAGTTAAAAAGTGGTGACCAAGTAGAAGTTTTAACTGCCAACAATAACAAGCCAAATGTGCGATGGTTAGATTTTGTAATAACAGCAAGAGCACGAACTAAAATTAAATCTGCATTAAAGGCAGAGGAGAAAAAAATTGCAGAAGAAGGTAAAGCAATTTTACTTCGTAAATTACGTCACCTCAAATTAGGAACTAACGAAAAAACAATTCATGAAATAGCAAGTTATTTTGGACTAAAAACCAGTTTTGATCTTTTTTACAGAGTTGGTAATGGTGCTATAGACAATACAAAATTAAAAGAATTTGTAGCCAAAAGAAGCGGTCCTTTAATGAGTTTCATTAGAAGTACCTTCAATAGAAATATCGGAAAAAATGTATCTAATAAAGAAGAGGTAACTAGTAACTTTGACTCTTTAGTTTTTGGTAAAGAAGAACAAATTCTCGACTACACACTATCCAAATGTTGTAATCCGATTCAAGGGGATAAAGTATTTGGTTTTGTCACAATAAACGATGGTATAAAAGTACATCGAACAGACTGTCCTAATGCAATTTCGATGCAGTCTAATTATGCTTACAGAATCATGCCTGCAAAATGGATCGATTCTACCAAGCAAGAGTTTAAAGTATTCTTAAAACTTTCAGGAATCGATAAAAAAGGAATTGCCAACAACATTACAAGAATAATATCCAACAATATGGACGTCTTTATATACGGAATCAATATTGCAGGAGACGATGGTATTTTTAAAGGAAATTTAACCTTAGGGGTAAAAAATAAAGAACAACTTAATAAGTTGATTAATAAAATACGAAATGTTGACGGCGTGCAGAAAGTAGAACGAATTAACAAGCTTTAAATATCCTTTCTATATATGTATTTTTATCAATAAATAAATGTAAATTTGTGGATATTAAAATTAAACAAAATGAATAACTCTGCAGACAATCAAGAAATTGTAAAAAAGGTATTTACCTCTTACTTAGAGGAAAATAAGCATCGTAAAACTCCTGAACGTTTTGCTATTTTACAAGAAATATATGACGCTGATGAGCATTTTGATATTGAGTCACTGTACATTAAAATGAAAAATAAAAACTATCGTGTTAGTAGAGCCACACTCTACAATACCATAGATTTATTATTGGATTGTGGTTTGGTAAGAAAACACCAATTTGAAGGACAAACGATGGCTCGTTACGAAAAGTGTTTCTTCGACAAAAACCACGATCACGTGATTCTTACGGATACGGGAGAGGTTAAAGAGTTTTGTGATCCTAGAATACAAATCATAAAAAAAACAATCGAAGAGGTCTTTAATATTGATATTCACAACCACTCGCTGTACTTTTATGGTACTACTAAAAAACAAGATTAACAACAATACATTCAAATACTTAACAATTCACAACTAAATGGCAGTAGATTTATTACTCGGTCTTCAATGGGGAGACGAGGGAAAAGGTAAAATTGTAGATGTTTTAACAAAAAACTATGATATTATTGCACGTTTTCAAGGAGGCCCAAACGCAGGACATACTTTAATTTTTGACGGATATAAGCATGTTCTCCATACAATTCCTTCGGGGATATTTCATAAAACAGCATTAAATGTTGTGGGAAATGGTGTTGTAATTGATCCCGTAATTTTTAAAAAAGAACTTGAGAATTTAGACAAACACGCAATTGATTACACCTCTAAATTATTAATATCAAGAAAGGCTCACTTAATTTTACCGACACATCGATTGTTGGATGCAGCTTCAGAAACCTCGAAAGGTAAAGCTAAGATTGGTTCTACTTTAAAAGGAATTGGGCCAACCTACATGGACAAGACCGGAAGAAACGGAATGCGCGTAGGGGATTTGGAATTGGATAATTGGAAAGAGAAATACGATAGTTTAACAGAAAAGCATTTGAAAATGCTAAATTTCTTTGAGGTAGATATTCAGTTTGACTTAAAAGAGTTAGAAGCAGAATTTATAAAGGGTATTGATAAACTTAAAACCTTACAATTTATAGATTCTGAAGAATTCTTAAATAGTGCCATCAAAGAAGGAAAAACAATTTTAGCAGAAGGAGCACAAGGTTCTTTACTTGACATTGACTTTGGAACATATCCATTTGTTACTTCTTCAAATACCACAGCTGCAGGAGCCTGTACAGGACTTGGTATAGCTCCTAATAGAATTGGCGAAGTATTTGGTATTTTTAAGGCCTATACTACACGTGTAGGATCCGGACCATTTCCTACAGAGTTGTTCGATAAAAATGGAGAAACTATGGCCAGTGTTGGACATGAATTTGGGGCGACGACAGGACGACCAAGAAGATGTGGTTGGTTAGATTTAGTAGCGCTCAAATATGCAGTTCAAGTGAATGGGGTAACACAATTAATGATGATGAAAGGAGATGTTTTATCTGGTTTTGAAACCCTTAAAGTGTGTACTGCTTACCACTATAAAGGAAAAGAGATTAAACATTTACCATACAACATAGAACCAGAAAATGTTACTCCAGTATATACTGAATTTAAAGGTTGGGAAGCAGATCTTACTTCAATGACAGATAAACAAGAACTCCCTCAAAATCTTAAAGACTATATTACTTTTATAGAACAAGAAACAGAAGTGCCTATAAAAATAGTTTCTGTTGGACCAGACAGAAAACAAACTATAATGCAGTAAAAAATAAAAAGAGTTCTTTAGAGAACTCTTTTTATTTTCAGTGTGTTCAGTGTGTTATTTAAACCCCTCTAAATCGCTCAAAAGCTTCCTTTTCTAAGGGCTCCCTAAAGTTGGGATGTGCAATGGAAATTAATGCTTTTGCCCTTTGTTTTAAACTCTTTCCAAATAAATTCACAACGCCATATTCGGTTGCTACATAATGTACATGTGCCCTAGTAGTAGTAACTCCAGCCCCTTCTTTTAAAAAAGGAGTTATTTTTGATACCCCTTTTGCAGTAATCGATGGCATGGCAAAAATAGCTTTACCACCTGGAGATAATGCAGCACCTCGAATAAAGTCCATTTGTCCACCTACGCCAGAGTATTGATATTTTCCAATGGTATCGGCACAAATTTGCCCAGTTATATCAATCTCAATAGCACTATTAATAGCAGTAACTTTAGGATTTTGCTTAATAATAGAGGTATCGTTGGTATATCCTGCCTCCTTAAAATGAACTAGTGGGTTATCGTCAATAAAATCGTATAGTTTTTGAGAGCCAACAGCAAAACAAGTAACAATTTTATTCGTTTTTATTTCTTTTTCCTCTCCGGTAATAACGCCGTTTTCAATAAGAGGTAAAATCCCGTCAGAAAACATTTCCGTATGAACCCCTAAACGTTTATGATTACTTAAATTACCTAAAACAGCATTAGGAATGTTACCTATACCCATTTGTAAAGTTGCTCCATCCTCAATTAACGCAGCAACATGCTTACCGATGCTATTTTCAATTTCTGAAGATGTTCCAATAGCAGATGTATAAATAGGACTATTTACCTCCACAGCACAATCAATATTACTTACATGAATAATTCCATCCCCGTGTGTTCTTGGTACTTGAGGGTTGATTTGAGCGATTACAGTTTTTGCCGTTAATATGGCTGGTAGTGTAATATCTACAGAGGTACCTAAAGAACAATACCCATGTTTATCCGGTGGTGAAACTTGAATAAATGCTACGTCTAATGGATATATTGCTTTTCTGAATAACCAATGAATTTCACTTAAAAAAATTGGCACATAGTCTCCGTTATTAGTGTTTACTCCTTTACGCACATTATCCCCTACAAAACAACTAATAAGTTTAAACGAATCAGCATATGGAAATTCCAAATATTTAGCCTTACCGTGTGTGTGAATTTGAATAATTTCAACATTCTGAAACTCCGTATACCGCTCGCATAACGTATCGATTAATAGATTTGGAGTCATAGCTGCTCCTTGAAAAAAAACCTTATCGTTTGATTTAACAATAGACACAGCTTCATGGGGAGATACTATTTTTATCATTTTTATTTAAATTAAATTAATATAATATTGCAAAGTTCTATTATTTTTACAAAAAGAAACAGAAAAAGTTAATAATATATTCCTACTTATATAAAGTGTTTTGGTTAAAAAAATTAAAACAATGTCTATCCCAAAAAAATAGTGAATTTTTGTACATTGGATTAACAATAGGAATATTACCACTTAACGAATAATAAATACCATTCAACGACACATAACATTCATTTAACTTAGGGTAAACCAAAAATTACCAAAAAAAATATCTTTGTTCAAGCCATAAACCAACTCCAAAACAATGAACTTGAAAATTTTACTAGTTGAAGATGACGAAATTGAAAAATTAAAATTCGAACGTGCCATTAAAAAACTGAATCTTAGCGTAAATATTTGTATGGCCATCAATGGAGAGGAAGCTTTGGTAAAATGCAATGAGGAAACACCAAATCTTATCCTTTTGGATTTAAATATGCCGAAAATGAATGGCTTAGAATTTTTAGAACATTTAAAATCCGATGAAAATCTCAAATTCATTCCTACCGTGGTTTTTTCAACTTCCAATAACCACCAAGATATGTTAACCGCCTTTAAAATAGGTATTGCGGGCTACGTGGTTAAACCTTTACACTACCACGATTATGTAGATCAAATTCATAAAATAATAAGTTATTGGTCTATAAATGAATTAGTAACTGTATAATATTTTTCTTATCTTCATAAGTGCGAAACATCCACTAACCACATATACAAGATATGAAAGGCATTATTTTTACTGAATTTTTAAAAATGGTTGAAGAACGATATGGATTAGAAACC
This sequence comes from Tenacibaculum sp. SG-28, assembly GCF_002954385.1. Lineage (GTDB taxonomy): Bacteria > Bacteroidota > Bacteroidia > Flavobacteriales > Flavobacteriaceae > Polaribacter. The sequence continues at coordinate 591,442 of NZ_MQVY01000001.1, read as the reverse complement.
GTTGACTCTATAATTTCTGCAACGCCATTAGAATCAAAGGGAATCTATACTTCTGTTGGAACCTATAATTATTCTGAAATGTTGAGCTTATTGGCTACGCTCAGTTCTACTACCAATACTGAAATTAATAAATTAGTGTATACATATGGTTTATATTTCTTTTCAGTTATTGAAAACAGCTACAAGAATATTATAGAAACTTACGGATCTTCGTTCGATCTGATTTCGAGTATAGAAAACCACATTCACGTACATGTTAGAAAAATTTACCCTGACGCAGAACTTCCTAGTTTTATTACTAGAGAAAAAAAAACTAACAGGCTGGTAATTGAATACCAATCGGATCGTGCAATGCATAGTTTTGCCCAAGGTTTAATGGAAAGAACTATTGAACATTATCAAGAGAATATTCGATTAGAGAAATCTATCCTTGTACCAGATGGTACAAAAGTTTTATTTACGCTTTCTAAAGATGCATAGCAATAAAGTACAAATTTTAGAACGAACTTTGCATCGAGAAAGGGAAGCTAGAAAGGAAGCCGAAAAAATTTTAGAACAAAAATCGTTAGAACTCTGGCAAACCAACCAGAGAATTGAGGCCTTACTTGATGACCAAAGCACCCAGTTAAAGCTAATAGTAGATACCTCTCCTCTCGGTATAATTTTAACGGAGAAGGGTAAGTTAGTTAAAATAAATAACGCACTTATTAAACTACTAGGATATTCTAAAAAAGAATTAATGCATACGGATATAAACCGAAGCTTAATTCATCCAGAGGATTTCATCCAATCCTCGTTGCGAAACGAATTGTTAGAAAAAAATAAAATCGATGAATTCTCTATTCAAAAAAGATATAAGAAAAAAAATGGCAACTATGTTTTATGCAAAACAAATGTTAAAGCAATTCGCGACACCAAAGGTCTCGTAAAATACCAATTAGCTATTATTGAAGACATAACAGAGATAGATAAAAAAACAAAAATTTTAGATGCCCTTAATAAATTATCAGTTTCTATACTTGGGAAAAGAGATTTACAAGAAATTGCTTGGGAAATTGCTAGGAATACAGCGGAACACTTAAATTTAGAAGACTGTGTAGTGTATTCTTTGCATCATGATACAAATACCTTAACTCAAATTGCTGGATATTCGAATAAAATAATTCGAGATTATGAGCTTGATAATCCTTTAAGTGTAACTGTCGGAACAGGGATAGTAGGTATTGCTGCAAAAAAAGGAAAACATCAATTAGTAAACGATACCAGTAAAAATAAAAATTATCAAATAGACGACATCAAACGAAATTCTGAATTAGCGATGCCAATTATAGCAAATGGCAAAGTAATTGGAGTAATTGATTCTGAAAACAGTAAGAAAAATTATTTTAATCAAGAACATGTAGAAGTTTTTAAAAGCATTGCGAATCTTGCCTCCGCGCAGTTTAATAGCGCTATAAGCCAAGAGAGAGAGCGTAAAATACAGAAAGAAAAAGATATTCTACTTTCACAACTGGAAAAAAATAATGATGAGTTAAAAAGTTTTGCTCACGTAGTATCACATGATCTAAAATCGCCATTGAGAAGCATGGCTGCTCTTGTTTCTTGGATTAAAGAGGATAATAGTGAAACTTTCGATAAAGAAACGAATACAAATTGTGATCTGATTTTAGATAAAATTGACAAAATGGATGCACTAATAAATGGTATTTTAAAATATTCTAGTATCGACAAAATGAGTGCTACAAAAGAAAAAATTAACCTTCATATACTCGTTAATGAAATTATTGAAAACATATATATTCCTGATCATATAAAAATCATAATAAACACAAAATTACCCTCCATAGCAATAGGAGATAAATTCAGATTTAAACAATTGTTTCAGAACTTAATAAGTAATGCCATAAAATATAACGATAAGGAAGAGGGTAAAATTGTGATCGATGCGCATAAAAAAGAAGGAACACATGTGTTTTCCATTTCAGATAATGGGATAGGTATCGAAAAAAAATATCACCACAAAATTTTTAAAGTTTTTGAAACGCTTGGAAAAACCAATGAAAATTCAACAGGGATTGGACTTTCTATTGTAAAAAAAATAATAGATATGTATGATGGAAAAATTTGGATTGAAAGTAAAGTAAATGATGGTACTACTTTCTATTTTGCATTCAAGAACCTATAATGTAATTTGGCGTTTAAAAATCGTAAAGTTTTACTGTATTAAGATTTATAGTGGCGCTATCGGTTTATTTGATGAATTCAGAAAAAAAAACCATAAAGAAACTAGTTTTTGAAATAGATTCCTTCCTTCACGATTTATATCTCCAAAGATCATTGCTATTTTTCTATTCTGTTTAACTTTTTTAAACATGGCATCAAAATTTTCAAAATCATTGGATAAGTCTTCGTCTAAGTATCCAACATATTTAATGGATGGAATACTGTAATAGTATCTAGCTCCTACTCTAATAACAAGTGATTTAGATTGGGTCTTTTTCATATTAATAACAGCAACTCTATCTTCAAATTCACTCTTAAAAGTGTGCAGAACATCTAATGTTCTATCCTTACTTCCATTATTGACAAAGCAAAAATGTACATCCGCACAACTTAATAAACATCTTCTAAAAGAATTTATATTCATTTGCCCCTCTTCGTTATAACACGGAATGATTATGCCTACCTTCATATAGTTATCTTTATGCAATAAAAGTAATCTACGAAGATTAGGATAAAACCAAAAAATCGATTAAAATATTTTAAGCTTAGCTGAAGTACTGATATGCGTAGACAAATTTTAAATACGAATAGACCATGTACCTATAGCTACATACTATTTTTATAGTTAGTTTTTAGCATTTTAAAATAATTAAAAAAACTATGAGGTAAACTTTAAATTTTCCACAATTTTCAAGTAAAATTCTTGTAACAATCCACGCAATACAAACTCATACTCTGTGGTATCTTTGAATGCTTCAGCATACACCTCGGAATGATGTAAAAAATTTGTTACCAATTGATTTTTCTCTTTACTATTATTTGAATTAAAAAAAGTATGTAATTCGTGTAAAAGCTCCAAATCAGCGCAAGTATTGATTAGTTTTACCGTTAGTATTTGTGGAACTTCAAAATATGTATTACAGTTTTGTAAATACGCCATCAGTACTTTATTTTTTTCTTTCGTTACTGCTAATAGTTCTCTCTGGGTGTGATGTTTCATTTCTTTTAGATTAATTTTTAATAGGAAATATAAAAATATACCCACTAAATACTTAGAAATCTCGGTAAAAAATCACAGATGAAGTATAATTGAAGTACTGTTTATTGACATAACGTTAAACAATGTAGGTTAAAAACAATATTTGTTTAGTACCTTTTTATTAATTTCTTTGAAAAAATAAATTATTGATGAGAAAAAAATGGGATGTTTTAGTAGTAAGTATTCTATACATGTATTAACAATTGAGAAATGAAGAAAAAAGCATACCTAATACAATTAAAAGCTACATACTATGCATTGGATAAAAAATAATAGGGTTTTACCTGTATTTCTTTTTTTTAAATAATTGTACTTTTATTTATATAACTTTTTTATATCACGATTTTCAGGGAGTTATGTATATAAAAGTTTTTGTGCCTCGAAAGAGGCATTTTTTTATGTTTTTAAAAGAAATAATAATTCCAAAAAAATAATTTGTAGAGGGCAACAAACTATTTTCTTTATGTTTTACAGCTAGTAAAAAAGTTCTAGCCTCAAAATAAAACAACTTAACTATACATATCTGCATTTTATCGCATTTAAATGGGTGTAATTACAATTAAAATTACCTTTAAAGTATCAAAAAGAAATTTTTAATTTAGTTTGTTATATTTGTTTAGTTTGTTGAAAAGTATCGTTGTTAGCAGCGATACTTTTTGTAGGTTAGTTTAAAATTCAGCAAAGCTTTTATAAGGGACTACTACCTGCCTTGGTTAGGACATTGCTATACAGAAAAATAATCTTTTATCCTTTTTTTAGTGTCTTATATCTATAATTTTATGTCTATTATCTATTTAATTATTAGAAGTTTAAAAACTATATTACTTTAAACATAGTATTGAAATTTGCACCAATATTTTCAATGTTTAGTTTGTTTGTAATAAGAAGTATTTTTAATACTTCTTATTTTTTGGCTTCTATTCCTTGTAAAATGTATTGAAAAACAACACGATAGACTTACGTTTCTAGAAGGTAACGTTGCTAACTTATGTTACTCCAAATTGCAGTATTTTTTCGCAATTGATTCGAAACCATTAATAAAATTTCATTTTTGGGATCTCCTAAATTTGGATCCTCCTGAAGTATTTGTAATGCAGACACTCTCGCCTGCGCTAATATGGCATTATCTTTTACAATATCAGCTATTTTGAGATGTAATATACCGCTTTGTTGCGTCCCCATAATATTTCCCGGACCACGCAATTTTAAATCTACTTCTGCAATTTCGAACCCATCTGCTGTTTTTACCATGGTTTCTAAACGTGTTTTACCATCTGAAGAAAGTTTATAGCTAGATAATAGAATACAAAAACTTTGATCTGCTCCTCTTCCAACCCTTCCTCGTAACTGGTGTAATTGACTTAGTCCAAATCTTTCGGCACTTTCAATTACCATAACAGAAGCATTCGGCACATTTACACCTACCTCAATAACCGTAGTAGCTACCATTATTTGTGTTTCCCCATTACTAAATCGTTCCATCTCATAGTCTTTATCAGCCGACTTCATTTGACCATGAACAATACTTATCTGATATTTAGGAGTAGGGAATTCTCGAGAAATACTCTCATAACCATCCATTAAATCTTTGTAATCCATAGCCTCAGATTCTTGTATCAAAGGGTATACAATATATACCTGTCGTCCTTTTGCTATTTCATCTTTCAAAAATTTAAATACTCCAAGGCGATTACTATCATAGCGATGCACTGTTTTTATTTCTTTTCTTCCAGGCGGAAGCTCATCGATAACAGAAACATCTAAATCACCATACACAGACATTGCTAGGGTTCTTGGTATGGGTGTGGCTGTCATTACCAATATATGTGGTGGAATTACCTTGCCATTGTCATCCAATCCACCTTTTTGCCAAAGCTTGGAACGTTGTGCAACACCAAAGCGATGTTGCTCATCGATTATAGCAATTCCTAAATTTTGAAAAACAACTTTATCTTCTAAAACAGCATGGGTCCCAATTAGAATATCTAACGATCCATTTTCTAGACTTTCATGAATCTCTCTTCTCTTCTTAGTTCGCGTGGAACCAGTTAATAATTCCAGTCTTATCGATGTGTTCTTTAGCAGTGAAATCATACCATTATAATGCTGTATGGCGAGAATTTCGGTAGGTGCCATAATAGTTGCCTGATACCCATTGTCAATAGCTAAAAGCATGGTCAAAAGAGCGACAATTGTTTTTCCGGAACCAACATCGCCTTGTAAAAGACGGTTCATATGTGCACCAGAACCAACATCTTTTCTAATTTCTCGTAGAACTCGCTTTTGTGCATTGGTAAGCGTAAAAGGTAAATGCTTAGCATAGAACTCGGTAAAATTTTCACCGACTTTAGAAAATTGGAATCCCTTAAGTTTACTTTTTCTAAGTAACTTTTTTTGAATTAACTGCAGTTGAATAAAAAATAGTTCCTCAAATTTCAGTCGAAATTGTGCTTTTGTAAGTGTCTCTTGACTTTTTGGAAAATGTATATTTAAAAGTGCTTCTTTTTTATCTAAAAGTGAATATTCCGAAAGTAAATACGAAGGAAGGGTTTCCTCAATTATACCAACAGATTGTTGTAATAGACTTTGCATATAGCCGCGTAAGACTTTGTTCGTAATACCCTTATTAGAAAGTTTCTCTGTAGATGGGTACACGGGCTGCATAGCCGATTGCAATTTACTTTTATAGTCTTGTACGGTTTCCATTTCAGGGTGTGGCATGTTTGCTATGCCGTTGTACCAATTAATTTTTCCATAAATGACATAAGTCGTATCCTTTTTAATAGCATCCTTTATCCATTTAGCTCCTTTAAACCAAACTAACTCCATAGCTCCTGTTGCATCCTGAAAAGTTGCAACTAACCTACTCCCCCTTTTTTGCTTTACTGTTTTAAGGGCAGTAATTTTACCGACAATTTGAACTTCAGCGGTATTTCTCTGTAATTGATTTATAGAATAAAACTGTGTCTTATCAATGTATCTAAACGGAAATAAATGCAGTAAATCCTTACAGGTTTTAACTCTCAACTCAGAAAACAACAACTCGGCTCTAGCAATACTTATCCCTTTTATGTAGGTTATAGGGTGATTTAAATTCATGATTTAGACATATTTTAGTTACCTAGATATACATTGGGTTACCATGTATTTCTTGTAAATACTCTAGATGTAACAACCATTTATTTAAGATTTATAGACAGCAAAAGAATTCATAGAACATCCTAGAGCGCTATTATACTACCTACGAAAATACGAAAAACCACTAAAATCAGCTATATTTGTAGTCTTAATTTGACTACATGAGGTTACATAGAAATTTAGTTTACGCGGTTATCGATAGCTTACGCGATATTTTTAACGAAGGTGTATATGCAGACAAAGCTGTAGAATTAGCTTTAAAGCGAGATAAACGTTGGGGGGCACGTGATAGAAAATTTGTTGCAGAAACTATTTATGACATTGTGCGTTGGAAGCGATTGTATGCTGAAATTGCAAATGTTAAAGCTCCTTTTTCACGTCCGGAACTTTGGCGATTGTTCGCAGTTTGGTGTGTTTTAAGGGGTATAAAGTTACCGGATTGGAATCAAATAGAACCAACTCCAAATCGAAGAATAAAAGGGAAGTTTGATGAACTTTCAAAAATTAGAAAATACAGAGAATCTATTCCAGATTGGATGGATGAAGTTGGGGTTCACGAATTAGGAGAAGATATCTGGACCAAAGAAATTGCAGCACTGAACCAACAAGCCTCTGTAATTTTACGCACAAACACACTAAACATATCAAAAACTAAACTTCAAAAAGATCTCGATGTTGAAGGTATTGAAACAGAAACTATAGCTGGTTATGACGATGCTCTTCAATTGGTAGAAAGAGCAAACGTTTTAAAACAGATGCTTTTAAAAAGGGTTATTTTGAAGTTCAAGATGCTTCTTCACAATTAGTTGCTAAATATCTAGATGTTTCACCAGGAATGAAAGTAATCGATACCTGTGCTGGTGCTGGTGGAAAGACACTTCATTTAGCCTCTATCATGGAAAATAAAGGACAAATTATAGCTATGGATATTTATGAAAGTAAATTGAAAAAGCTAAAAGTACGTGCGAGAAGAAATGGGGTACATAATATTGACACGAAAGTTATAAACTCTACCAAAGTGATAAAAAAATTACATGGTAAAGCAGACAGAGTATTGATAGATGCTCCTTGCTCTGGTATTGGTGTTATTCGAAGAAACCCAGATTCAAAATGGAAATTACAACCTGAATTCCTCGATACAATTAAAGAAACACAGCAAGAAGTGCTTCAGAAATACTCTAAAATGGTTAAGTCAGGAGGAAAATTAGTATACGCAACATGCTCTGTATTACCTACAGAAAACCAACAACAAGTAGAGCTTTTTTTAGCATCAGATGCAGGAAAAGACTTTACATTTTTAAAAGATCATAAAATTTTATCCCACCAATCTGGGTATGATGGTTTTTACATGGCTTTATTACAAAAACAATGAATTGATAAATAATAACTACAAATACTACTACTATGCGACTAAAATTATTTTTAATTTTATTTATTTCTGCTACTATTTTATCAATAGCGCAGCAAGACTATTACAACGATGTCGATCTTTCAAAGACAGGTTTGGCCTTAAAAGAGGAACTTGCGATAAAAATTATAAATACCCATACGAATTTTCTAGTTTATACTCCTGGAGTTTGGGAAGCGTGCAAGGCTACGGATGTAAATCCTGAAAACAGTGCTGAAGTTTTGTTGATATATGGTTACAGTGAATCTGGTGTAACTGCGAGAACTAGAGGAATTAATGAGAATGGTGGAAACAGTGATGACTGGAATAGAGAACACGTGTATCCAAAAAGTCTGGGAGATCCAAATCTAGGAACCTCTGGTGCTGGATCAGATGCTCATAGTTTAAGACCATGCGATGCAATAACCAACAGCAACAGAAGTAATAAAAAATTTATCTCTGGAACAGGAAATTCAGGAAGTGTTTCTGGAGGATGGTATCCTGGTGACGAATGGAAGGGTGATGTGGCACGTATGATGATGTACATGTATTTACGTTATGATACGCAATGTCTTCCTAAAAATGTAGCAATTGGAACCACTAATACTACAGATGAAAATATGATTGATCTTTTACTCGAATGGAATGCAGAAGACCCTGTCTCTGAAGTAGAGGAACAAAGAAATAGCTATCATGGAAATACTTCGAACACCTATGCCCAAGGTAATAGAAACCCATTTATAGACAATCCCTATTTAGCAACTAAAATTTGGGGTGGTCCGGATGCCGAAGATAAATGGGCTACTGCAAGTGTTGAGAAAGATAATTTGGCAAAGGTTACTGTATATCCTAATCCAATTATATCAAACCAACCATTCTTCATTCAAAACTCTAGTAATAAAGAGATTAAACATCTCGAAATTTATTCAATAATAGGACATAAAATCAGATCAAAAGATATGAATAATGCAAGTTCTACGCACACTATTGCAGGACTTAAACAAGGGCTATACCTTCTGAAACTTTCTAATGAAAATAGCGTTACAACAAAAAAAATAATTATAAAATAGCTTATATTTCAAGCAAAAATTAAAAAGGCTTAAGATTACATCTTAAGCCTTTTTTTAATCAACTATTAAAAACTCAACCTATTACCAATCTTTTTGAGATAAGTAATCATCTTTAAGACTTATTATTCTTGTTTTGGTTACACGAAAAATAAGCTTTAACAGTATTTTAGGAAATCACAGTAGAAATTACTAGTTGCACAATTTCACTATTTCGAATTTCTAATGGTAAATACGTCCTCTTTAATTTTTGGAAGTTCAAACTTGTACACAACAGAACAGGTACGCACCAGTATAATAACAAAAGCAGATATTATAAAAGACATATCTTCTTGCACAGCTGCATATCTCAGGAATAAATATACTACGCCACCGGATAAACAAGCAGATGCGTAAATTTCTTTTTTAAAAATCAATGGAACTTTTTGGGTTAATACATCGCGAAGTACACCGCCAAACTGCCGAAACCATTCCCATTACAAGTGCAATTAATGGATGAAGGTTAAAATTAATTCCTTTTTGTAAACCTAATAGAGTAAAAACACTTATTCCGATAGTATCAAATAAGAACATTGTTCTGCGTAATGGTGCTATTCTAGACCGAAATAAAAAAGTAAATAATACTGCGGTCAAAATGGTATAGATATAATTAATGTCACCAATCCAATTAATTGGATTTGCATCTATTAAGATATCCCGCAGCATACCTCCCCCGACAGCAGTGACAAAAGCAATAATTATAACACCAAAAAGATCGAAGTTTTTTTTAATTGCTACTAGAGCGCCACTAATTGCAAATGCAAAAGTTCCAATAATGTCGATAACGTAAATAATATCCATGTTAGTATTCCTGTTTTATAAATTGAATCTGCAATGACTTCTCTATTTCTCGCATCTGCGTTATATCTTTTTTTGCAATTAAAGCTAAAGAGACACCTTTATTTCCGGCTCTAGCTGTTCTTCCACTTCTATGGGTGTAGTAGGTTGTATTTTCTGGAAGTTGATGATGGATAATATAGGAAACATTCGCTATATCTATTCCTCGTGCTGCAACATCTGTAGCAACAAGAACTTGAATAGTGTGTTTTTTAAAAGCACGCATCACTTTTTCACGCTCTCTCTGTTGCATATTCCCCTCTAACGCCGCTACAGAGAAGCCCTCTGCTTTTAATAATCCAGCTAGTTTTTGCGCTCCAGCCTTGGTTCTTGTGAAAATAATTCCCCTGTCGTTATGGTATCGTTCCAGGAAACGAACAATTACCTCTAATTTTTCCGCATCCGTTGTGGTAACGTATCGATGGGTAATATTTGTATTGACTTTTATATTTCTATCAATCTGAATTTGTTCTGCATTAGGATGCATGTATTTTTTGGTAATGCTTCTAATTTCCTCCGGCATCGTTGCAGAGAATAACCATGTTTTTCTATTCCCCGAAGTATATTTTAAAATTCTATTTAACGCCTCTTTAAACCCCATACTAAGCATTTCGTCAGCCTCATCTAAAATTAATGTTTGTAAATATTGTAGATCTATAGTCCCTCTCTCAATAAGATCTAACAATCTTCCTGGTGTCGCCACTACAATGTGGGTTACGCGAGACAAATTGGCTATTTGTTTGTCAATTTTTTCTCCACCATAAACTGCTTCAATAAAAATTTTGTGTGTACTGTATTTGGAGTACTTAAACAATTGTTTTTTAATTTGTTGTACAAGTTCTCTTGTAGGGGATAATACTAAAAACTGAATAGAAGTATCCGATGCTTTTACTTTTTGCAAAATCGGTATGCCATACCCTGCAGTTTTTCCGGTTCCAGTTTGGTCCAAACCAATAAAATCTGTATCTGCATTAAGTAATATGGGGATTACTTTTTCTTGAATTGCTGTTGGTGTAGTGATTTTTAGTTCTTTTAAGCCCCGGATAAACTCCTGCTGCACTCCTAAATTTTTGAAACTAGACATACTTTTTTTTTAGATTATTTTACGATTGTTTAGGCAATAATAAATTACGTATTTCGTTCGTAATACGTTTTGGTTTTTGCGTAGTTCCATCTATAAAACAATAGGTTGTTTGGGAGGAAACTAAAACCGTTTCTCCTCGACTTATTTCCACATGACGAATCGATGTAACTCCCTCTGTTTTCCCTACCCAGGTTTTTATCGTAACGCTATCGCCTAATTTCGCTTGTCCTTTGTAGTCTATTTCATGCCGAACCACAAACCAAACATACTTTGGATCGACAATATTTACGATTAGTTCTTGCCAATGTAAATCGGCAACATCCTGAATCCATTGTACATATACTACATTATTAACATGATGGTATTGATCGATTTCTTTTGCTTGAACAACATGTGTTTTTTGAAAATAATGCATACATCAAATTTACAAGTTTCTAAACGAATATAGTTGCTAAAGCTATAGATTTTACACATAAATCTATTCCGAGAATTTGCTTAATTTTATAAAAAAAATAAATTGACAAATAAATTTAGAACGGAAAGCATCAGTAAGTTGCTTTTGAAGCAGGCAGTACCGGCCTCCATAGGAATATTAGTGATGTCTTTAAACATGATTGTAGATACAATTTTTGTAGGAAGGTGGATTGGTGTTATTGCAATTGCAGCGGTCACAGTTGTTTTACCTATTGCCTTTTTGATGTCTTCTGTAGGAATGGGTATAGGTGTTGGCGGTAGTTCTATCATTTCAAGAGCACTAGGAGATTCCAACAAAATAAAAGCCATTAACGTATTCGGAAACCAAGTCACCTTAACGGTAAGTATGTCACTAATTTTTGTTTGTATCGGGACTATATTTTGTATTCCATTACTTACTTTATTTGGTGCCAATGGTCAAATTTTGGAACCAGCTAAAGAATATTTTTCAGTAATTATTTGGGGAGTGCCTTTCTTGGCTTTTGCTATGATGGGAAACCCTGTAATACGCGCCATTGGCAAACCCAATTTTGCAATGTTTACCATGATACTTCCAGCTATAATGAATGTTGTTTTGGATATAATATGCATTAAAGTTTTAAATCAGGGAATTTATGGAGCCGGCCTTGCTACCTCTATTTCATATATAACCTCTGGCACTTTTGTGCTGTGGTTCTTCTTTTTCAAACAAAGTGAATTTTCAATTAGCAAAGAATCCTTAATTGTAAAAATATCGCTTGTAAAAGAAATCATTGCATTGGGAGGCATTACAATTGTGCGGCAAGGAACTGTTAGTATTTTAATGATTGTTTTGAATTATAGTTTGTATACCTATGGCGGAGAAATTTCCGTATCCACCTACGGAATTATTAATAGAGTTACCCTATTCGCTCTATTTCCAATCCTGGGCGTTACCCAAGGATTTTTACCCATAGTAGGCTTTAATTACGGAGCAAACGACACAAAAAGAGTTAAGGAAAGTATCAAAATTGCTATTCAATACGGAAGTTCAATTGCCTTACTAATATTCATAGGTATTATGCTGTTTCCAAATACTCTAGTAGCACTTTTTACCACGGATGAGGAATTAATTCACAAAACACAAAATGCACTTTTGATTTGTTTGTCAGCGACACCTATTATCACCATTCAATTAATTGGAAGTGCCTATTTTCAGGCAGCGGGAAAAGCTATGCCTGCCCTTTTATTAACACTGTTAAAACAAGGTTTGATTTTAGTACCATTGGTATATATAATGCCAAAATTCTTCGGTGTATTGGGTATTTGGGTATCTTTTCCTATTGCAGATGTAATCGCTACCGCAGTTACCTATGTTTTTTTAAAAAAAGGACTCAACAAATTACCAAGCTCGGAACCATAAAAAAAACAACGAAATACTATTGATAAAACTACTTAGAGTAAAGATTCTCCATTTAAGTTGGTCGTTAAAACGTCACTCATGTAATCAAAAAAGGGACGTAATGCGAAAAAAGCATCCACTACTTCATTACTAAAATTGTTTGCTAATACCTCATTGTCGTTAAAATATCGCATAGCAACAAAACCTTTTTTACGAATTAAGTCGATAGCCTTGTGTTCTTTATCAAAGCCTTTTGGTGCTGTTTTTAATTCTGCTCCTTCAAGCTTCCCTCCAAAATAAGTAACAAATTTCTGCTCTGCCAAGATACTTCGTATTTCCGTATCATCAATTTCAAACTCTTTACGAATTCGGAACAAATCTTCTTTATTTGGTTCCCAAAATCCCCCAGCGAGAAAACTTTTATTAGATGGTGCTAAATGCAAATAATACCCCCCTCTCAAGGCTTTGCCTTCTCGGTAAAACGAACCTGCAAAATGAGTTTTGTAAGGAGTTTTATCTTTACTAAATCGCACATCTCTATATATCCTGAACAGCTTGAGTTTTTCGATAGAGTCTTGTTGCTCTAAATGATCCTTAACATTTGTATAAAACAACTTTACATTGTCTAAAATAGCGGTATACTCCGGTTTATGTTCTGCAAACCACTCTCTGTTATTGTTTTCCTTTAAGTTTTCTAAAAACGTAAAATTAGCTTTATTGAATTGCATATCATTCTTTATTACATTTCTAAAAATACAAAAAAACCTTTTTGCTAGCATCAAAAAGGCTTTTCTATTATTGTGAACTATTCTCTGTGTTTACTTACACATTAAATCTAAAGTGCATAACATCTCCGTCGGCAACAATATACTCCTTGCCCTCAACTCTCATTTTACCAGCTTCCTTTACTTTGGCCTCCGATCCGAAAGCAATGTAATCATCATAGCCAATTACTTCTGCTCGGATAAATCCTTTTTCAAAATCAGTGTGGATAACACCAGCTGCTTGCGGTGCAGTAGCCCCAACAGTAATCGTCCAGGCTCTTACTTCTTTTACTCCTGCGGTAAAGTAGGTTTGTAAATTCAATAAAGTATATGCGGATCTAATTAATCGGGATACTCCTGGTTCTTCCAAGCCAATATCGGATAAAAACATTTGTCGCTCTTCATATGCTTCGAGTTCTGCAATATCTGCCTCTGTTGCAACAGCAAGGGTAATTATTTCTGCATCTTCATCTTTTACACATTCCTTAACTTTTTCCACATAGGAATTCCCATGCTTCGCAGAAGCTTCATCAACATTACAAATATACAGTACTGGTTTAGAAGTAATAAACTGTAAAGGGGCTACAAACTCTTGTTCTTTCTCGGTGAAATCTATAGTTCGAACCGATTTCCCTTCCAAAAGTACACTTTGAATTTTTTCTAAAACTTCCAGTTCTTTTTGTGCTTCTTTGTTACCCGTTTTAGCAGTCCTTTTTACCCGCTCTAAACGCTTTTCTAGCGTTTCCAAATCTTTTAGTTGTAATTCAATATCAATAGTCTCCTTATCGCGTATCGGATCAACCGAACCATCTACATGAACAATATTATCGTTATCGAAACATCGTAAGACATGTAAAATTGCATCTGTTTCACGAATATTTGCCAAAAACTGATTTCCTAGTCCCTCTCCTTTACTAGCCCCTCTCACCAAGCCTGCAATATCAACTATTTCTACAGTAGCAGGAATAACTTTTTCAGGATTTACAAGCTCTTCTAACTTTTCAATTCTCGCGTCAGGAACATTGACAACACCTAAATTGGGTTCAATAGTACAAAATGGAAAATTGGCACTTTGTGCTTTGGCGTTTGATAAACAATTAAATAAAGTTGATTTTCCAACGTTCGGTAATCCTACAATTCCTGCTTTCATTATTTGGGTACATTAATATTTTTTGCGATTGCAAATATAGTGTATTACTCTATTCTATCTTTCAATTTTGTACATGAAAACTAGATGTTTTTAACATAAATTTAATAAATCAATTATTTTTAATTATTTTTAAAGGCAAAATCTAACAAAATCAAACTAAATTTTAATGACAGACTTATCTGATCAGGTACTTTGGGCGCTTATAAAAGAAGGCGATTTAAACGCCTATTCCATTCTTTTTAAGAAGTTTTATCCTGCATTACATGGTTACGGACTTAAAATATCTAAAGATTTACATGTTACAGAGGATTCTTTACAAGACTTTTTTCTCTACATCTATGAACACAAAGAAAATTTAAGCAGTTTGGATAAGGTGGCTCCTTACTTATTTACTTCTTACAGAAGGTTTATCATCACGAAGTTAAAAAGAAATAAATATACCATAGTAAGAGGCATTGACAGTAATATAATTGATATCGAATTCACACCCGATGAATTCCTAACGCATCAAGAGTCTGTAACGTTCAGAAATAAAAACATCGCTACCTTAATAAATAAATTACCCAAAAGACAAAAAGAAGTAATTTATCTTAAATTTAACTGCAACCTAAAGGCTAAAGAAATTGCGGAGACGATGGAGATAAATTATCAAAGCGTAATCAATACATTGCATAAAGCAATTAAAACTTTGAGAGAAGAAATAGCAATTTTTGAACTATTAAATTATTAAATTTGCAAAAAATATATTTTAATAAGGGTATATTATAAATTATACGTACTTATTAGTATATACCAAACGGAATATTGATGACCAAAAAGACATACGCAAGCATTCATGATTTTCTAAATGATACTTCATTTCAAAATTGGGCACAAAACAACCAACTTTCTGATGTTGCTTTTTGGGATTCTTGGATAGAAAACAATCCTTCTAAAAAACACCTTGCTTTTGAAGCAAGAGACATACTACTCGGTATTAACTTCATTAAGAAAGACGTTTCCAGTAGCCACGTAAATAAAGAATGGAATAAATTGGAGACCATACTTAAAGAAAAGCAAAAGCCTTCTGTTACGAAATCATTAATAGACACATTTACTATCAAACACGTTATCGCTGCTTGTTTTTTAATCGGTTTAACACTATTCTACTACAACAACTACAGTAATTCTTTTGTATCTTTTAATACAGACTTTGGTGAAGTTTTACACCTTAAATTAAAGGACGGAACGTATGTTACTTTAAACTCGAACTCTAGTTTAAAATACAATAAAAATGATGTAAGAGAGGTATGGTTAGCAGGAGAAGCTTATTTTAATGTTTCTGAAACAGAAAACAACAATCTAAAATTCGAAGTACACACCGAAGATCTTACAGTTCAGGTATACGGAACTGAATTTAATGTAAATACACACCGAAAAAAAACAGAAGTATTTTTAGAGAAAGGTAACATCTGGTTAGCCTTAAATAACGGAAATTCAAAAAGAATGTCTCCAGGCAATTATATTGAATATTCCTCAATTCAAAAAAGAATTGTCATGGATAAAGACATCGTATACAGCAAAGATAAAATTGCTTGGAAAAACGGTAAGTTGGTATTTGATAATTTTACGCTTGAAAAAGCGCTATTAAAGATCACAGATACCTATGGTGTAACTTTTGTTTATGACAATCCGGAATTGAAAAAAACACCAATCACAGGAACGGTCCCAACCACAAATCTGGAAATATGTTTAAATGCAATCAAAAAATCTGCAAACATTACGCTTAAAAAAGAAAATGATAAATTAGTGGTTTGTAAAAACTAAAAATTAACACGTTTGAATTTTAAATTTAATACATCACTTACAGGTATTTTCTTGGTTGTATTCTATTTGTATAATTCAGCAGTTTTTTCACAGACTAAAAAATTAGAGAATTTAACTTTTGTACTAGAAAAAATCAGTGCAAAACACGATGTTTTTTTTACCTACAACCCAACAAAAATAAAGAACATTGCGATAGACACAACTAGTTTCTATACCTTCAATTTACCACAAAAAATTAACGCTGTTAAAAGGCAAACAGAATATAAAATTGAATATCTTGGAAATAAATATTATGTTGTTTATAAATACGATATAAACGATAAAGCAGTTACAGATCCCATTCTAAAAAGTACCGCCTCTAATACAATACTTCCAAAAGACACTCTACCTACAAAATTCTTATTTAGAGGTGTTGTAATAAATCAATACTACGAACCTATTAAGGGTGTATCTATTTTAGAAAACAACACACAAAATGGTACTATCTCGAATGAATTTGGTGAATTCACGTTAGAAATACACAACAAAAATACGATTCAGTTTTCTCATGTAGGCTACAAAGAGATAGGGATACAACCGGAGGTTAACTTTATGAAAATAATGTTAAAATCCGGTTTGGAATTGGATGAAATATCGTTGGTTGGGTCTAGAAATAAAAAACGAAAAAAAATAGACTCTCCAGTTGCTACAGATATTATCACACTAGAAAATGTTCAACAAAAGAGCTCTCTTTTAGGGTTGAATCAGCTTATTCAAAATGAAATTCCTTCTTTCAATGCCACAAGACAATCTGGTTCTGATGGAGCAGATCATATAGTACCAGCAACCTACAGGGGTCTTGGACCTGACCAAACACTTATTCTAATCAATGGAAAACGAAGGCATCAAGCTTCTTTGATTAACTTGTATGGCACAAGAGGACGTGGGAACTCGGGAACCGACCTAAATACGATCCCGGCTTCTGCCATTAAGAAAATCGAAATACTAAAAGATGGTGCTTCGGCACAATATGGATCGGATGCCATTGCTGGAGTAATGAATATTGTTCTAAAAGACCAAGTAAACGAAACCACAGCAAGCACTACTCTAGGTATATATAATGCAAATAACAATACCCTTACGAGTAAAAAAGGTCTTGATGGATTCACACAAAAAACAGACATTAATCTTGGAACTAAAATCAACAAAAAAGGATTCGTAAATTTTAGTGCAGAATACCGCAACAAAGCACATACCTTTAGAAGAGGTACAAATATTCGCGAAAACTACGGAAATGCCGCTGTAATAGGAACTGCTCTATTTCTAAATTCTGAAATCCCTTTGGGTAATTTTACCTCTATCTACGGAAATGGTGGTTACAGCTATAAAAACACAGATGCATACGCCTTTACAAGACCTGAGAATAGCGAAAGAAATGTTAAAGAGATTTATCCAAATGGGTTTAACCCTGCAATAACATCCGATATTACAGACACATCCATAAATCTGGGAATTAAGAGTAGTTTTAAAAATTGGAATATTGATTTTAGCAATACCTTTGGCAAAAACAACTTTCAATACACTATTGAGAAAACCTTAAATGCCACTTTGTTAGAAAAATCTCCAGCAGTATTCAATGCAGGAGGACACAGTTTACTTCAAAACACTACAAACATTGATTTTTCCAAAAATTTCCCGAGCCTATGCGAAGGATTGAACTTTGCCTTTGGTTTTGAAAACCGGGTAGAAAACTACACTATTTTTGCAGGTGAAGAGGCCTCTTATGCATCTTATGATACAAATGGAAGTATAGTAACTGTAGATACACCTATTGAGAATATTCCTAGTTATAACGGTGTAATAAGACCTGGTGGCTCACAAGGTTTTCCAGGATATGCTCCAGGAAATGAAGTTGATGAGTCACGAGTTAGCTTTAGCACCTACACAGATCTCGAGCTAGACCTTTCAAAAGATTGGATTGTTGCAGCCGCTACACGATTTGAAAACTACAGTGATTTTGGTGCTACCTTTAATATAAAATTGGCGAGCAGTTATAAGTTTTCTCCTAACACCAGCATAAGAACCTCTATAAGTACCGGATTTAGAGCACCTTCATTAGCGCAATTGTATTACAATCTAAAATTTACGAATTACATAGATAAAAATCCAAAAGAATCCTATCTCATAGCAAATAATAACCCTATCATTGAAGCATTCGGCATTCAAAAATTACAAGAAGAAAAAGCTATAAATTATAACTTTAGTATTTATCAAAAAATATCTTCTGGGTTTAATATTTCGTTAGACGCGTATTATATTGGAATAAAAAATAGAATAATTCTTAGTGGAAACTTTGATGCCTCAGAGCTGTATTCTGACATACAATACATACAGTTTTTTGCTAATGGAGTAGATACAGACACGTATGGTTTAGATTTCAAAATAAATTGGTTAAAGAAATTCACAGATTCTAAAATAGCAATAGATTTGACAGGAAATTTTAACCAGATGAAAATTTCCGATATACAAAATAAAGATCTCGATGAAGAGGTCTTTTTTGGGATACGAGAACAATATTTTCTCCGTGCTTCTGCACCAGATCATAAAATTTTTCTCAATTTGGGATATGAAACGGATAAATACGCTATAAACACTACACTAACAAGATTTAGTAGTTTAGCCCTGATAGACTGGCAAATATACAGACCCTTGAGTGATTTTAATAACTCAGAAAAAGACTGGCTCGAGGCTGCTCTTGACAAATATGCAGCAAAATACACTTTAGATACGCATCTATCTTATAAATTATCCAAATTGTTTACCGTTCAAATTGGTGCTAATAATCTTTTTAATGCCTATCCCACAGAACAAGGACCTAACACAGACAGCGGTGGAATTTGGGATGCAGTGCAAATGGGAAGTAATGGTGCCTTCTATTATTCGAAACTTTTATTTTCTTTTTAAATAAACATTAGAGCATTATTTCTTCACAAAAATGGCCCAATAAAATTTTTATAGTTTTTAAAAATTTAAAGTTTCTCACTATAAAAACGCAATAAAATTAAAATTTCTTTAAAAAATAATTAAAAAAATAGAGTATCTATTGTAAAGTTAGTTCTTATAAACATAGAGGAAGTAAAACTCCTAAATGCAAAATTTAACTAATACCTATTTTATGAAGAAACTTTTTACATTATTTTCTGCAATTCTATTTTGCAGTGTCTCGTTTGCTCAGATGCAAATTTCAGGAACTGTAGTAGATGCAAACAATGAAGGGCTTCCAGGTGCAAATGTGGTAGAAAAAGGAACCACGAATGGAACAAATACAGATTTTGACGGTAAATTTTCACTCACCGTCCAAGACAATGCAACCATAATTGTGAGTTTTTCAGGTTTTGAAACACAAGAAATCAAAATTACTGATCAAAATGTACTTACTGTTGTGTTACAAGAAGGGCTTCAATTAGATGAAGTTGTTGTAACCGGAAGTAGAACACCAGCGAGAAGTAATACCTCTAGTCCACTACCAGTAGATATTGTTGGCGTAAAAGAATTACAAGCAACTGGTCAAGCCACTTTTGACAAAGCACTACAATACAAGATTCCATCATTTAACACGGTACAAACACCAGTAAATGACGCTACATCACTATTAGATCCTTATGAAATTAGAAATATGGGGCCTAGTAGAACCCTTATATTAATTAATGGTAAACGTAAAAATTTAAGTGCTCTTTTATACACGCAAACCTCACCAGGACGTGGAGAAACAGGAGCAGATATCTCAGGAATTCCTACCGATGCGATAAAAAGTATTCAAATACTTCGTGATGGAGCTTCAGCACAATATGGTTCTGATGCTATTGCTGGGGTAATGAATATAATTTTAAAAGATGACTACAAAAATGGATCTGCTACCTTTAGATCTGGTATTACTGGTGAGGGAGATGGAGAAATGCTTGGAGTAAGTTTAAATAACGGAAGTAGATTTGGGGATAGAGGATTTATCAACTATACTATTGACTTTTCGAAAACTCAAATGGCAAACAGACCCGGGACAGTTGATGCAGAGGGAGAAGCTGGTGATTTCGGAGCCGACCTTGCTGATGTGCAAGAATTTTTATCTAGAAAACCAGATGCCGGAAACATAAATGCCTCACCAGAAACAACTGCTGCTAAATTTTTAATCAATGGTAGTTATGACATTTCAGAAACAAGTGATTTATATTTTAATGCAGCTTATGTTTACAAAATGGTAAACAGTTTTGCAAATTACAGAACACCATATTGGAGAACCGTGGAAGACTTTCCTTATTTGGCAGACTTTTTCCCAGGAAACAATCCTAATAATCCGAGAGGTTATGATGGGTACTTACCAACTTTTGAAGGATTATTAGGGGATTATAATGCGACACTAGGAATAAAGAGCACAATTAACGAGTGGAATATTGATGGTAGTGTTACTGTGGGAGGAAATAAGCAAACGTATACCGTAAGTAATTCACACAATAGAAGTACTATTTTGGATGAAAATGGAGAAAATATTTACCGTGAGAATAGTCCTATTGTATTCAAGCCAGGAGGTACAGCATTCAGTCATATTGTTGGAAATATAGACATTTCAAGAATACTATCCGATCAAGTATCTATTGCATTTGGTTCGGAATTTAGAGCTGAAAATTTTGAAGTATTAGAAGGAGATTTAGCCTCGTATGACGGTATAGGTGCAGATTCTTTCGCAGGAAATAGACCGGAAAATTCAGGAGAATTTAGCCGATATAATTTAGGAGGATATTTCAGTCTTGATTGGGATATTAATGAAGACTTTTTAATTAACGGTACGATTAGAGCAGAAAACTATTCAGACTTTGGTAGTACTTTTGTTTGGAAAGCAAGTTCTCGCTATAAATTTGCCCAAGATAAATATACGTTAAGAGCTTCGGTGTCTACCGGATTTAGAGCACCAACCCTACATCAAATTTACACGCAAAAAAACAATATAGTTTTGTTGCAGGAGAAGGAATACAAGTGAGTGGTTTAATTAATAATGTCTCTAGAGAAGCAAGACAACTTGGGGTTG
Source organism: Tenacibaculum sp. SG-28 (assembly GCF_002954385.1). GTDB lineage: Bacteria > Bacteroidota > Bacteroidia > Flavobacteriales > Flavobacteriaceae > Polaribacter. The sequence continues at coordinate 570,015 of NZ_MQVY01000001.1, read as the reverse complement.
CTAAACTTAAAGCAGAGGAATCTACTAACTTTACCATTGGTATGGGTGGAAAGCCTTTTAGAAACTTTAGCTTTACGCTAGATTACTACAATATCGCTGTAGACGATAGAATTGTTTTAAGTAATGAATTGGCTACTTCTTTTGGAACGGTTAGTTACTTCTCTAATGCAATTGACACGAGAACTTCAGGAATAGATTTTGTAGCGAACTATGGTAATATCGCATTAGGTAATGGTAAATTAGGCTTCAATTTAGCTGGAAACTACATGATAGAAAATGGAAGGACAGATGACAACGGAGATGCTTTAATCGACTTAACCCAAGAAGCACTTTTATTTACCTCAAGACCAAAGACAAAATGGATTCTTGGAGCAAACTATGATATTGGAAAATTTAATTTTAATCTAAACAACACCTATTTTGGAACTACTGAGTTTAGACAAGCAGGTTTAGACTCTAATTTAAGAACAGAATTTACCCCTAAAATCGTAACCGATTTAGGAATTAATTATAACGTAGATAGTAATTGGACCATTGCTTTAAATGCTAATAATCTATTTAACGTATTACCAGAATGGGAGTTTAAAGCCAACAATGCTGCCGGTTCAAGTATTTTAGCAGATCCTGCACAGGTAAAAACACAATCTAATTTAATTACTTTTAACCAACGTTACTCACAAATGACGTATGATGGTTATCACTTTAGTCAGTTAGGATCGATGTTTAATTTATCGGTAAACTACAGATTCTAGTATACAATAATTTTTTTCATTATATATTTAATTATATATGTTTATCTCGAGATTCTGCGATGTAGGTCTCGAGATTTTTTTACGATGTATTTTTTCACTTTTAATTACGCCATAGCATATCAAACAAAAAAAGCCACCCTCTGGGTGGCTTAAATAAGTATCAAATTTCACTATTTATTCTGCGGTAACTTCTACAATTTCAATTGGAGGAGTTAAGGTCTTTTGCTGTTTGGTATCTACCTTTGCTAGACCACAAGGATTAGTGCTTCCACAAGCATAGAAAGAAGCTAAGGTTAAAATACAAATAAGGGGGTAAATTATTTTTTTCATTTGAGAGATTTTGATTAACAAATATACATATTTCTGATTAACTTCTCCGGAGCAACTCTTTCGGATATAACGTTTAATGCAATTAATTTATTTTGAAAACTTAAAATTTCTTCTTCCGTAATTGGTTCGCCTTTATTCCATTCCGTCAAAGACAACCACCTCTGAATGTCTTCTATTTTTTGCTCGTAACGTTCGGCTAAGGTTACATCAATTCCACTAATAGTTTTAAAATTTTTAGTACAATTATTTATCGTATCCAAGATACCTACAATTGCTTCCGGGTAATTCTCCAAAACTTCATCTCTAATGGCAATAACAAAACACGGCCATGGTGTTAAACAATCCCCTACCCTTCTAAAGGTTCCATTATCTACTAAAGGCTTCGTGGTAAAATGTTCCCACATAAAATAATCAGCTGTACCGTTTTCGAGTGCTGAAATTCCACCTTGTAAATCACCAACTACTTTAAATTTCATGGCGTGTATATCCCAGCCTCTATTTTGTGCATTGACGATAGCCATCAAATGTGAACCAGAGCCATACCTACTAATTGCAACTGTAGCACCTTCCAAAGAATCAATACTATCAAATGTAGAGTTTGCAGCAACATGAATGCCCCATATCAAAGGACTGTCTACAAATGTTTGGGTTATTTTTGAAGGATTTCCATCAATAATATCTTTTATGATACCTTCCGTTAAAACAATTGCAATATCTATCTCACCATTTCGTAAGGCTTTACACATAGCACCAGTGCCGCCTGGAAAGTCTTTCCAACGCAAATTTATGTCTTGCGCCGCATATTGTTTATCTTTTAGGGTAATATACCAAGGATAATTAAAATGTTCCGGTACACCACCAATTTTTATATCCAGCATCTATTCTGTAAATTTATTTAAAGTATAAACTATCAAGTCTTCCATCGTTTTATCAGGATCGTGACTGAAGGTTCCATTGGCTCTATTGGCCATTATTGCATTCATGGAAATGGCATTGTGTCCTAGTAATTTTGATAGACCATAAATCGCAGAGGTCTCCATTTCCAGATTAGTGATTCTATTACCTTGGTACACAAAACTATCTATTTTGCGATTTAACTGCTCGTCTTGAAGTGACAAACGAAGCACTCGTCCTTGAGGGCCATAAAAACCACCGGCGGTTGCAGTTATTCCACGATGTACTTTTGAAGATATAAATTGTTGTTCCAAAACCTCACTATTGGAAATGAGAAGCGGATCTGCTTTTCTAGAGCTCCAATTTGTATGCTCTTTAAAAGCCCTTTCTATATCTAAATTTGAAATTGTATCTACCTGATATGCATGTAACATGCCGTTAAGGTCTAGGGCATGCGAACTCAATAAGAAACTATCTACTGGTATATCTGCCTGCAGAGATCCTGAAGTTCCTATTCGTACAATATTTAAAGTGGTGTGGTTTAATTTTGGTGTTCGAGCTACGAGATCGATATTAACAATAGCGTCGAGTTCATTCAAGACAATGTCAATGTTGTCTGGACCAATACCAGTAGAAATTACACTAATACGTTTGTTTTTGTACCTTCCGGTAGTGGTTTTAAATTCCCGTTTTTGTGTAGTGAATTCAATTTCATCAAAAAACGTAGTAACCTTATCTACACGGTACTGATCGCCGACAAAAATGATATCTGTGGCTATGTTTTCTTGCTTTAAATTTAAGTGATATATACTTCCGTCTGAATTTAAAATGAGTTCAGAATGTTGTATGTTCATTTACGATGTAATTTTAAGTAGCTTCTTAGATTCCTCTACAAATAAAAAGCTGTATTTTTTGGAACCACCAAGATACGAAAAATCAGAACGCATATTAGCATAATAATTTACCTGATATGAAAGCACTTTTTTTCCCAGTCTACTTAATTTCACAGGATGAAAAGAAGTGAACAGTCCCTTTAATTGTTTTAGCTTGTACAGGTACTGTTTATTTGTAAATCCGTAAGTAGTATCCTTTTGTATTGTATCGGTTAAAAAAGATTCTCTTGTAAGAAAACTATCAGAAGTTGCTCGATGTAATAAATTGTTTTCCATAACATTTAAGCCATTTTTTAAGGAGGGGAAACGTTGTAAGTGAATTTTAATAGAATTCTCAAGATGTACAAGAGGTGTATTTGGGTTAAAAAGATAGGCTGTTTCTAAACGCAATGGATTGTCGGAACTATAAATTTGCCAAATATAATCTGCATATTCGATGTCATTTTGTGATAATGTAACTCTATTGTTAAAATAATTCTTTAGTAGTTCCTTGTTTGTTGGTACATCGGATTCTATAGTCGTAATAAAATCAAAACTATTAGTGCCATTCACAATAGAAATTTTTCGTCCTCTACGATAACTTTTTAACCAACTTATTATGGCAATATTATTGATTTGACTATACAAGTCGTTGGTAAACCAAAGCACAATTTCGTCTTGGGTTTTTTGTTTGCATAAATTTCTGTACTCTTTTAGAGTATTATCAATAAAAGATTTCTTACTAAGCTTATAGGTTGTTTTAAAAAAATCAAATCTTGTTTTCCAAAAATCTTCACTACCAACTTTAAGGGTAGTTTTACCCTCACACAGCATCTCTCTCCAAGTAATTACTGGGCTACTAATACCGAGCACCTGAATCGCTTCAGCAGTTTTTAAAGAATCCGTAATGTGTAGAATGGATGCAGACATAATACCATAAATATTAACGATTTATATACGCTATAAGATTATAACGAAATTTTAGAGATTGTATTGCACTAAACACCATTAATTAAGACAAACAATAGGCTCACAGAAATAACTCCGCAAGAAACTAGTGGTACTTTATCCTCCAACACGTTTAACCTTAAACCCTTTGCTCTGCAATATATCCATTATTTTATCTCGGTAATCCCCCTGAATAATAATGGTGTCTTCCTTGAAACTACCACCAACACTTAATTTGGTTTTAATTTCTTTAGCTAACTTCTTAAAATCTGCAGTTGCTCCAGTGTAACCATCAATTATAGTAATTGGTTTTCCTTTCCTTTTTTCATATTTACACAAAAGCGGGGCGTCTTGCAACCAAATATCTGGCTTAACCTCTTTTTCTTTTTCTGTAAACTCATGATCTGGGAAAAGATTTTTAAGTTGATCTTGTAAATCCATACTATTTTATTAAACCTAGTTCGCGAAGTCGCTCGTTCAAAAATTCACCTGCAGTAATATCCTCAAACATTTTAGGGTGTTTGGCATCGATACAATTTTCCAGCACGTTTAACTTCATATCCGAAATCGGATGCATAAAGAAAGGAATAGAATATCTCGAGGTTTTCCACAACTCCTTTGGCGGGTTTACTACACGGTGTATGGTAGATTTTAACTTATTATTACTGTGTCGAGAAAGCATATCGCCCACATTGATCATTAGTTCATCAGGTTCTGCAATAGCATCAATCCATTCTCCTTGGTTATTTTGTACTTGTAAACCTTTTCCTTGGGCACCCATTAAAAGTGTAATCAGATTAATATCTCCATGTGCAGCAGCTCTTACAGCACCTTTAGGTTCTTCTTTGATGGGAGGATAATGAATAGGACGTAAAATACTATTCCCGTTTTTAATGTATGCGTCAAAGTAAGTTTCTTCTAAACCAAGGTGTAAAGCGAGAGAACGCAAAACATACTTAGCAGTTTTTTCTAACATTTTATAGGTCTGCTTTCCTACTTCGTTGAATTTTGGCAATTCCTCAACCACAACATTTGCAGGATACTCTGCTTCAAGTTTAGGATTATCTTCAACATATTGTCCAAAATGCCAAAACTCCTTAAGATCACCTTCTTTTTTACCCTTAGCAGACTCTTTCCCGAAAGAAACATATCCGCGTTGTCCTCCAATACCAGGTATTTCGTATTTTTGTTTAACCTCTTCTGGTAAATCAAAAAATTCTTTATTTCTGTATATAAATTTTCGACAAGTTCGTTATCTAAAAAATGACCTTTTAAAGCAACAAATCCAATGTTTTCGTAGGCATTACCAATTTCACTAATGAAATTTTCTTTCTTGATGTATCTTCCGAAAGAAAATCTTCTAAATTTACACTTGGAATCTTATTCATTGTTAATAACTTTAATTATTATTTATGTAAAGTTAGTAAAATAGGGCGAATGATTAAAAATTACTTATTAACAAAAGGTATCAAATAAGAAACAGTATAAAAGAAACCAAATCCGGTATTACTTGCAAAAACGCGATTAAAACCTGGTGTGTACAAGGTTTTAAAACCTTCTTGGTCTTCTACACTAATCATAATTTTATAGGAGAAACCAACTCCTAAAAAAAAGATTTTTAAAAGTTTCTACTTTCATTCCTAGTTGCAATTCCATCCAATGCGCAGTTAAGCCTGTTTCGGTTATTGGAGTCTCTATAGTCTCGGCAGGAAAATAAGGTAAATTATTTTCAATACCCGTGGTTACGTTTGGCGTAAAACTATCTAATGTTTGTTCAAATAAAGAAAACCCGTATCTTCCACCAATAAAAATTTCATTATTCATATCTAACCAATTGGAATACGCATTATAGTTTGCCCCTATTCTCACGAAACTACCTTTGGCCGTAGACGTAGTAAAATCTTCAAATGTGGTCTCTTCCTCATAGCCTAGCTCTGCAGCAAGATACCAATTCTTTTTAATTCTGTAATCTCCAAAGACTTCGAATCCACCATAACTCTTATCTATTATGGCAAGAATAGGCTTACTAATATCTGCTCCAATCCTTAAACCATACCCTGTTTTGTATACTACAGTATCTTGAGAGGTTGCTATTTCTTCTTCTTGTTGCCCTAAAGAATAAAAAGAACAAAAAAGAAAATAAAAACTAATGATATACTTGAACATGTGCTTGAAATTGGTTATCGATTAAAGGAACTTCTTTCACGGATAAAGAATCTATCCAAGAACTGCTGCCGGAACTTGTCTCCAATGTTAGATCTTTAAATATAAATCTAAATCCACAAGAACGCGATACGTAGTCCTCTTCAGGAGTGTAACGAATAGTGAGTGTCGATTCTTTATTTTGTGTACTACTTCCATTTCCATCATTCATTTTGAGAAGATATATTGTTTCTAAGGTATTTGTATTTAATGGGATAGCAATAGAATCTGTACTTGTACTAGTAAATAAACTATCCGTTATTTGCTTACCATCTGCAATAACCGATAATCGCTGCACTATTTTTGTTTCTGTTATATTTTCGGTATCGTAAAAACGCAATACTAAATTTGGGGTTACAGGGGTTTGAACACAAAAATCATCTTTTTCACATGAGGATGTGAAGAGTAATAGCATTCCAAAAATTAAAAAAAATATTTTTCTCATTGTATTATTTTTCAAACAGAACAATTGTTTCTATGTGGGCCGTATGCGGAAATTGATCTACCAAACTAATTTTTTTTAAGGTATATCCTGCCTTGATTAGTTCCTCTGTATCCCTAGCCTGTGTCGCAGGATTACAAGATACATAAACCATTCGATCTGCATTAATATTTATAATTTTTTTAAGAGTTTTAGGTGCAATGCCAGCACGAGCTGGGTCTAAAATAATGGTTCTAATTTTATTTTTATACACAGGATGTTCTTGCAAAAACTTTCCTACATCGGCAGCAAAAAAGGTTACTCCTTCAATGTTATTTCTTTTAGCATTTTTTCTTGCATCCTTTATGGCTGCAGCTACAATATCTACTCCAATTATTTTGGTGTTATTGGCCTTAGAGGCAATAATTTGCCCGATGGTTCCGGTACCACAAAACAAATCCATCACTACGGTATTATCTATGGCTTCTTTATTCTCTAGGGCATATTCTGCTACTTTACTGTATAATTTTTCTGCAGATTTAGGATTAGTCTGAAAAAAACTTTTCATACTAATCTCAAAATTTAGGTCTAATAAACTCTCTACAATTTTTTCTTTTCCATATACCAATGAAATACTACCCGAAGTTGCAATTGTTCTATCTCCAATCTCATCGTTAATTGTATGCAAGAGACCGGCAATACGAGTGCCAAATAGAGATACTAAAAAATCCGCAAATTTCGCAAGATCAAACTTAGGAAGGTCATAAGATGTTGTTACAAGATTACACAAAAGCTGGTTAGTTTTGTAAGATTTGCGAACTACAAAATACCTAAAAAAACCTTCTTTTCTTGGAGCGTGCCAGGGAGCCAATCCTGTTGCTTTACAATATGCTCTAATCTTGTGTAAATTATTTTCAAAATCTTCATCAAAAAGCCCGCTATCCTTATTTAGATTTTCTCCCATCCACCAAGTACCTCTTCTCTTAAACCCTAAAGTAAATTCATCCACATCCTTTTTACTTTCCGGATCGTATCCTATGGCCGAAAAACTATATTCCATTTTATTTCGATAGTGGTAAAGATTTGGAGAGGAAACAAACGTATCAAAACAGTCTTCTATCGTGTCTATTTTCCCTATTTTTTTAAACAAAGACATGGTACTTTCATACTTGTATCTATGCTGAATTCCAATAGGTAAATTGATATACGGTGCTCCGGGAATATGCTGAAATATTGGTTGGTTCTCATCTTCTGATGGCTTTACGACCTCTATTAGCTTACACTCCGCATAATTCTTTTTAGATTTTTCTACTCTCGCTTTTACCGTTTGGCCCGGTAAGGTATTGGGTACAAAAACAACAAACTCTCCTAATTCTGATCGAATACGACCAATTCCTTTGCCGCCAAAGGCATAATCTTCAATCAAAATCTCGAGAATCTCCCCTCTTTTCACAAATTTATTTCGTTCTCTTCTAGGCATTATTGGCTTTAATTTATACTGTGCAAAATTAGGAAAAGAAGTTAGAAAAAAAGGATCTCCTTAAAAATCCTTTTGAAAAATCAAAAAGACAAAAAAATATTTAAGAGAAATAACACGTTTACAAAGGATAATATTGACCTTAGATTTTACCAACCACCGAATATTTAGTAATTTGCAATTCTTTAGGGATGATTTCTCTCCCACGCTGCTTTTTCGAACTACATCGAAAGAATAAAGGTACAGTAGGAATGGTTATTTTATGAATTTTAAAAAATTAAAGAAATGGCTGTTTTAGAAAAAATTAGTTCACAGCAAGCAATCGAATTGGAAAATAAATATGGTGCGCATAACTACCATCTTTACCTGTAGTACTGAGTAAAGGGGAAGGCGTATATGTTTGGGACACAGAAGGAAAAAAATATTATGATTTCCTATCTGCATATTCAGCAGTTAACCAAGGACATTGTCATCCAAGAATTATCAATGCTTTAAAAGATCAAGCAGATGTTTTAACACTAACTTCCAGGGCTTTTCACAATGATGTTTTGGGTCAATATGAAAAATACATAACTGAATTATTCGGTTTTGATAAAGTTTTACCAATGAATACAGGAGTTGAAGGTGGTGAAACTGCCATAAAACTCTGTAGAAAATGGGCGTATAAAGTAAAAGGAATTGCAGAAAACAAGGCTAAAATATTATTTGCAGAAAATAATTTTTGGGGCCGAACATTAGCGGCAGTTTCTTCCTCTACTGATCCTAGTGCCTATAACGACTACGGACCGTATTTACCTGGTTTTGAAATTGTAAAATACAACGATTTAAAGGCTCTTGAAAAAGCTTTAGAAGACCCCAACGTTGCCGGGTTTATGGTAGAACCTATTCAGGGTGAAGCAGGTGTAGTAGTGCCAGAGGATGGCTATTTAAAGAAAGCGTATGAATTGTGTAAAGCAAAAAACGTTTTGTTTATAGCAGACGAAGTGCAAACAGGTATTTCTAGAACAGGTAAACTATTTTGCTGCCAGCATGAAAACTTTAGACCGGATATCCTTATTCTAGGAAAAGCTTTAAGTGGTGGTGTATTTCCGGTATCTGCAGTTTTAGCAGATGACGAAATAATGTTAACTATAAAGCCAGGCGAACACGGCTCTACTTTTGGTGGAAATCCATTAGCTTGTCATGTTGCCATGCTGCCTTAGAAGTAGCAACCGAAGAGAAATTAGACGAAAATGCAGAAAGGTTGGGGGTGATTTTTAGAGAAGAGTTAACAAAATTTGCAACTACAAATGAGTTGGTTACTTTGGTTAGAGGTAAAGGACTATTAAATGCTGTAGTTATTAATGACACAGAAGATAGTGATACAGCATGGAATATCTGTTTACAATTACGCGACAACGGGTTACTAGCTAAACCAACACACGGTAATATTATCCGCTTTGCACCTCCTTTAGTTATGAACGAGGAGCAATTAAGAGATTGCATTGGCATTATTAAAAAAACTATTACAGAATATAAAAATAAATAACCATAAAAAGGAGTACGTAAGTACTCCTTTTTAGTGTTGTATGATATCTAGACACTCCCACTAGGAAATTAAACAAAACAATAAATCTATTTTTAGTTTTAGTAACAGCTATATTTAAGGTATAAGGATTATTTTCTCCATCGAGAAATTAAGTTACATTACCTAATTTTTGGTATACCGAATTGAACACCATAATTCTACATTCTGTGACTTGTAAAGCATTGCTATAAATTATGTGCATAAAAAAATAAAACAAAAATTTAACCGGTAAATTTTGTTTTATCTAAGAGTAATGTAGTGTAAAGTCAATTAGTTATACTATTTTAAATACTACTGCTCATATTGTTCCATTATTTGTCTACTTTGCTCCATCAAGTTATCCCATCCAATCGTATAAATTTGATAAACGGTGTAGGCTAAATACAATAAGTTTAAAACTAATACTACCAAAGCTACAATTTTACCAGTATAAATAGTGTCTTGGTTGTCGTAAGCGTCCGGATCTAAATAGTATTTTTTTAATTCGGTTTGTGCCATATAAAAGGCTATTCCAGCGGGAATAAAACCTAAACCTGCACAGCAACAAAGCGGTAGTCCAATTATAGCAAGTATGTAAATTAATGGTGCGTATTGTAATTTTTTAGTTTCCATAAACGTAAATGTATTTTAGTATAAAATTACCTACTATAAAAAATAATGTAAGCAACAGTAGGTATCGAATTATTAGTTGTGATTTATTGAATTGAAATTTTAAGTTAAGTAATGTGTAAATTAATAAGATTAGCATAGGATACACAGCCGGATACATCCAAAAAGCCTCGGTAAACTCGCCTCGTAGCAAATGCACTATTGCTCTTTGAAAGCCACAACCAAAGCAGTCTAGACCAAAAAATTTTTTATTCAAGCAGGGCAGCATGTAATCTTCTAAACGCACCATAAATTCTTTAGGTAAACATATCCATACCAGGGATATTTGGCATTCCACTTTTAGCAGCCAAAGACAATTCATTTTCGTGAATTTGGCTTGCTTTTCCTATAGCCTTGTTTAAGGCTAAAATTAAATAATCCTCTAACTCTTCTTTATCGTTAAGCAAAGAAGCGTCAATGGCGATATTTTTAATCTCTCGGTTCCCGGTAATGGAAACTTTAATTTTTTGATTCGCTACCGTTTCTTCAAGAACTACAGAATTTAATCTAATTTTAGTTTCCTTGACTTTTTCTTGGGCCTCTTTTAATTTACCCATCATACCTGATATATCTCCAAACATAGTCTTAAATTTTTAATTAATGCAATGCAAATTTAGTATTTTCACAACAAAATTAAATCTATTTAATAAAATGAGAAAAATTATTCTGATTGCTTTGTCTATTAATCTTATTTTTGCATCCTGCAATAAGGATGGAATGAAAGTAAAAACTAAAGCACCAGTTGCTGAAAAGCAACCCACTAAACTAGAAAAACACGGAGACGTAAGAGAAGATAACTATTTTTGGATGCGCTTAACTGATGCGCAAAAAAATGCAGAAGTCAAAGACGAACAAACGCAGAAGGTATACGACTACCTTACTTCAGAAAACAACTACTTTGAAAAAGTAACCGAAAAAACCAAAAATCTTCAAGAGGTAATATTCGAGGAAATCAAGGGTAAAATCAAAGAAGATGATGCGTCTGTACCGTACAAGGAAAACGGATATTTTTACATTACTAGATATGAAAAAGGAGACCAATATCCTATCTACAGCAGAAAAAAAGAATCTTTAGATGCAACAGAAGAAATACTCTTTGATGTAAATGAGGAAGCAAAAGGACATGACTATTTTCAATTGGGTGGGTTAAACATAGCACCTAATAATAAACTAGCGGCCTTTGCAATAGATACTGTTAGTCGCCGCCAATATACTATTCAGATTAAAGATCTCACCACCAATGAAATATACCAGGATAAAATTGAAAACACTACTGGTGGATCGGTATGGGCCAACGATAACAAAACATTATTTTATGCTAAAAAAGACCCTGTAACTCTCCGTAGTTCCCAAATTTTCAAACATACTCTCGGAACAGATGCTGCAGAAGATGTTTTAGTTTTTGAGGAAAAAGACGAAACCTTTGGAACATTTGTTACCAAGTCTAAATCCAAAAAATACATCGTTATTGGTTCTTACAACACTGTTTCTACAGAGTACCAAGTTTTAAACGCAGATACACCTGATGGAACCTTTCGTATAATTCAGCCAAGAGAACGAGACCTAGAATACGATATAGCTCATTATCGCGATCACTTTTATATACGAACGAATAAAGATGGAGCTACAAACTTCAAGTTAATGAAGACTCCTGAAAACAAGACTTCCAAAGAAAATTGGGTAGACGTTATTCCGCATAGAGAGGATACTCTCTTTGAAGATTTCTCTATTTTTAAAGAATTTATCGTTTTGGAGGAAAGAAATGAGGGATTGACAAAAATAAGAATTAAAAGATGGGACGGCACCGACGATTATTATATGCCGTTTGATGAAGAGACCTATTCGGCATCGGTATATTCGAATCCTGATTTTGATACCGATATTTTAAGGTATTCTTACAATTCTATGACTACCCCAAGCTCTGTTATTGATTTTAATGTTAAAGACAAAACAAAGGATATCAAAAAGGAGCAAGAAGTTCTTGGTGGTACTTTTAACAAAGACAACTATATTAGTAAACGTATTTGGGTTCCTGCTAGAGATGGAAAAAAAATAGCCCTATCTATTGTGTACCACAAAGACACGGAAATAAATGAAAATACACCAATTCTGCAATATGCATATGGATCTTATGGCTACACGATTTCCGATGGATTTTCTATATCGAGATTAAGTTTATTAGATCGAGGATTTATTTTCGCTTTGGCCCATATTAGAGGAAGTCAGTATTTAGGAAGAGATTGGTACGAAGATGGAAAAATGCTTCGCAAGAAAAATACGTTTAACGATTTTATAGATTGCTCCAAATACCTAATCGATAACAAGTACACCTCTCCGGCACATTTATATGCAATGGGTGGTTCTGCAGGTGGTTTATTGATGGGAGCAGTTATCAATATGAACCCAGAACTATACAACGGTGTCATTGCAGCAGTACCATTTGTGGATGTTATTTCTACCATGTTAGATGATAGTATACCATTAACAACTGGAGAATACGATGAGTGGGGAAATCCGAATAACAAAGAATATTACGATTATATTAAGTCGTATTCTCCATACGATCAAGTATCTGCTAAAGCATACCCAAATATGTTGGTTACCACAGGACTACACGATAGTCAGGTACAATATTGGGAACCTGCTAAATGGGTAGCAAAATTGAGAGAATTCAAAACCGACGATAACCTACTACTTTTGCATACGAACATGGAAACAGGACATGGAGGTGCGTCCGGTAGATTTGATTCTTTAAAAGAAACAGCGGAGGAGTATGCCTTCTTTTTAATGTTAGAAGGAAGGTTAGAAAATTAATACTATCTTTGCGCGCTGAAAACTATGGATCTTACATTGCAACAAATGAGACATATTGGTATCACCAACTCAATTTTAGATTTGGTTGGACAAACCCCTATGCTGCGTTTACATAACATAACCAAAGCACTACCTGGCAGTATTTCGCAAAACTAGAGTCTTTTAATCCAGGCCACTCTGCTAAAGATAGAATTGCACTTCATATTATTGAAACCGCAGAAAAAAAGGGTATTGTTAAAAAAGGAGACATCATTGTAGAAACTACCTCTGGCAACACCGGGTTTTCATTGGCTATGATTAGTATCGTTAAAGGCTATCGATGTATTTTAGCCGTTAGTGACAAGTCTTCCAATGACAAGATAGATATGTTAAAAGCAATGGGGGCGGAAGTGCATATATGTCCTGCTAATGTTGCTGCGGATGACCCTAGGTCTTATTACGAGGTAGCCAAAAGACTCCATAGAGAAAATCCAGGATCTATATATATCAATCAATATTTTAACGAACTAAATACGGAAGCGCATTACAAAAGCACCGGGCCAGAAATTTGGGATCAAACCGATGGTAAAATAACGCATTTAGTTGCTGCTAGTGGTACAGGTGGAACAATTTCAGGAACTGCTCAATTTTTAAAAGAGCAAAACCCTTCCATTAAAATTTTAGGTATTGATGCGATCGGATCCGTACTTAAAAAGTACCATGAAACTGGAAAATTTGACGAAAACGAAATAAGCCCCTATAAAATTGAAGGATTAGGCAAAACGTTAATACCAACAGCAACAGATTTCGACGTTATTGATGTGTATGAAAAAGTATCGGATAAAGACGCTGCACTTAAAGCTAGAGAGCTAGTAAAGAAAGAAGGAATTTTTGCTGGGTATACCTCGGGTGCTGTTTTACAAGGAGTACAACAATACGCAGACAAAGGTTATTTTAACTCCGAAAGTAATGTAGTGGTTATACTTCCAGACCATGGTTCCCGATATATGAATAAAATATATTCCGACGATTGGATGAAAGCAAATCATTTTATAGAGTAAATACACAACAGTACAAATCCATAAAAAAAGAGCCTTGAAATTAACTTCAAGGCTCTTTTAGTTTAAGTTTAATTTAATGCATTATACTTCTGCAATAGTAGACTGATTTCGAAAAACCAACTTATCGTCAAAAGCGTCTAACAAAATAATACTATCGTTTGAAACTTTACCAGAGAGAATCTCCTTTGATAAGGCGTTTAAAACTTCTTTTTGAATTACTCTTTTTACAGGTCTAGCTCCAAACTCCGGCTGATACCCTTTATTTGCAAGGTAGCTAACAGCCTGTTCTGTCGCATCAATGGTTATATTTTGCTTGCTTACCATTGCCCTAACATTTGCCAACTGTAATTCGACAATCGCACGGATATCATTTTTAGTCAATGGAGTAAACATCACTATATCATCTATTCTATTTAAGAATTCTGGTCTTACGCTCTTTTTCAATAAAGTGAGCACCTCTTCTTTTGCAAATTCTGTAGCGCTATCTTTATCCTCTGTTGCGTTCTCGAACTTCTCTTGTATGATATGACTACCCATATTAGAGGTCATTATAATGATCGTGTTTTTAAAATCAGCAACCCTTCCTTTATTGTCTGTAAGCCTTCCCTCATCGAGAACTTGTAACAAAATATTAAAAGTATCGGGGTGTGCTTTTTCTATTTCATCTAACAAAACGACAGAATACGGTTTTCTTCTAACTGCCTCTGTTAACTGCCCGCCTTCATCATAACCAACATATCCTGGAGGAGCACCCACCAATCTACTCACTGCATGTCGTTCTTGATACTCACTCATATCAATACGCGTCAAGGCAGATTCGTCATCAAATAAATATTCTGCTAATGCTTTTGCTAATTCTGTTTTACCAACTCCTGTGGTTCCAAGAAAAAGAAAAGAGCCAATTGGTTTAGATGGATTGTGTAAGCCTGCTCTAGAACGACGAACCGCATCTGATACTGCTTCAATAGCCTCCTCTTGCCCAACAACTCTTCGATGCAAGTGATCTTCTAATTGCAATAGTTTCTCGCGATCAGACTGCAACATTTTTGTCACAGGAACACCAGTCCATTTTGCAACCACTTCTGCAATATTCTCGTAGGTAACTTCTTCTTTTATCAGTGCATTTTCACTATGTGCTGCAAGAATCTCTTGTTGTTTTTCTAAATTTTCCTGCGCTTCTTTAATCTTGCCATAGCGCAACTCTGCAACGACACCGTAGTCGCCATTTCGCTCTGCTTTTTCAGCTTCTAATTTGTAATTTTCAATATCTGACTTTAACTGTTGTATGTCATCTACAACACTTTTTTCAGATTGCCACTTCGCATTAATTTCATTTCTTTCCTCTTTAAAATTAGCTAAATCTGCATGTAACGACTTAAGTTTAACCGCATCATTTTCTCGTTTAATCGCCTCAATTTCAATCTCCAACTGCATAATTTTTCTATCCAAAACGTCTAACTCCTCTGGTTTAGAGTTAATTTCCATACGTAATTTAGAGGCTGCTTCATCCATTAGGTCAATTGCCTTATCTGGTAAAAATCGATTGGTTATATAGCGTTGCGACAACTCTACTGCACCTATAATAGCATCATCTTTAATGCGAACCTTATGGTGGGTTTCATATTTATCTTTTATACCTCGTAAAATAGAAATTGCACTTTCTGTATCTGGCTCGTCTACGATAACTTTTTGAAAACGTCTTTCTAAAGCCTTATCCTTTTCAAAATACTTTTGGTACTCATCTAGGGTAGTTGCTCCAATTGCACGAAGTTCCCCTCTAGCTAAAGCCGGTTTTAGAATATTTGCGGCATCCATTGCACCTTGTCCACCACCAGCACCAACTAAAGTATGTATTTCATCAATAAATAAAACAATATCTCCTTCGGAAGTGGTTACTTCTTTAATCACAGATTTTAAACGCTCCTCAAACTCACCTTTGTATTTTGCCCCTGCTATTAACGCCCCCATGTCTAAGGAGTATATTATCTTATCTTTTAAATTTTCTGGAACATCTCCTCGTATTATCCTATGCGCTAAGCCTTCTGCGATTGCAGTTTTTCCTGTTCCTGGTTCCCCTACCAATATGGGGTTATTCTTGGTGCGTCGCGACAATATTTGTAGCAATCGCCTAATTTCTTCATCTCGTCCAATTACAGGATCTAACTTCCCATCTTGTGCAAGTTGATTTAAGTTATTTGCATATTTGTTTAAAGAATTATACGTATCCTCTGCACCTTGTGAGGTAACTCGGTCTCCTTTTCGCAATTCCTCGATTGCGGATAGAAGGTTTTTCTCTGTAACACCTTGATCTTTTAAAACTTGTGCTATCGGACTCTTAGACTTAAATATCGCTAGGATTAAATGTTCTATCGAAACATATTCGTCCTTCATATTAGTCGCTAATACAGAGGCCTCTGTTAGGGTTTTCGCAGCTTCTCTAGACAAAGTCAATTCCGCACCAGTAACTTTTGAAAAGCTAGCTACTTGCTTATCTAAAATTTGAAGTAAAACGTTTATATTAACTTGTAATTTCTTTAGAATAAACGGTAAAACATTCTCATCAACCAAAAATATGGCCTTAAATATGTGTTCGTTTTCTATTAAATTATTTTGATTACTCTGGGCAATTTCCTTTGCCTTTTGTATCGTTTCTTGTGATTTTATAGTAAAATTATTGAAATTCATTATTTTTAATTTTTACAGAATCTATTTCAAAAGTAATACCATTCCAAACTAAGCTTAAAAACAAGTCATATTGTCACTAAAATAACAATAAAACAGACAAAATGACATTTTTTTAACTAAAATAATGAGACAAAACATATAGTATAAAGATTACAACAAGATGAAGCAACTGTATACTCTGCAAAACCTTCAATGCAATAAGAACAACAAGCACAACTAAATAAGATTAAATGCGTAAATTTGTAATCTAGGTTAGAGAAGAAATTTAGTCTAGAGTATAATGGATTAACCAAAGTTTAAAAAAGTATAGCAATGGGGATATTAAACACGTTTTTTGGAAAAGAAAAAACACCAGGTGATGAAAAAAAAAGTATTTGGATTCCATTAGAAAGTCAAGAAGACCTAAACGAAGCTATAACTTTTTCCAAAACAGTACCAGTTGCTATTTTTAAGCATTCTACGCGATGTGGTATAAGTAGAATGGTACTGAAACAGTTTGAAAACAACGTATCGGAAGAGATATTGGAAGACTTTAAGTTGTATTATCTAGACTTATTAAATCATCGTTCACTTTCTAATGAAATTGCGGTTAAATTTGATGTGCAGCACCAATCCCCGCAATTATTAATTATCAAAAATGGTATAACTATAGCGAACGCATCACACAACGATATCATTGCTACAGACTTAAAAGATTTTAAAATTTAGAAGCATTATACTGGTATTTTTTTAAATACCTCTTATTTTTGTATTTCGCAAAAGCCAACAACATTGAGTAAAGAAAGCAACACACCAACGCAACAAATCGTAGGCAAAAACTTATACGACTATCAAAAAGAGGCATTATTCAAAATATTTAAAAGCTTTGAAAATGCTCCTATCAATTACCATCTCTTATACCAACTTCCCACGGGAGGTGGAAAAACAGTTATTTTCTCTGAAATTACCCGGCAATATCTAAAGCATTATCAAAAGAAAGTTCTGATAATGACACATCGCATTGAATTGTGCAAGCAAACCGCTAGAATGTTAAGTGAATTCAAGGTAGAAAATAAAATAATAGACAGTAAGGCTAGTTTAGACGACCAAGGAGATTTTGACTGTTTTGTTGCTATGGTAGAAACATTGAACAATCGTTTAAATGACGATATGCTCGATATTTCTGATGTGGGATTGGTCATTATTGACGAAGCCCATTACAACTCTTTCACGAAACTGTTCAAGTTTTTTGATAAATCTTTTATTCTAGGAGTAACGGCAACACCACTAAGTTCTAACATTAAACTTCCAATGAAAAACAACTATGATGAGCTCATCGTTGGAGAAAGCATTGGAACGTTAATTCAAAATGAATACTTAGCAAAAGCAAACGTATATTCCTACAACGTAGGGCTTACCTCTTTGGAAGTAGGTGCTAATGGTGATTACACCGTAAAATCATCAGAAGACCTGTATACGAATACAGACATGCTATCCAAGCTTCTTCAAGCTTATGAAGAGCGAGCGAAAGGAACAAAAACATTAATTTTCAACAACGGTATCAATACCTCTTTACACGTTTTTGACACCTTTAAAAAAGCCGGTTACCCCATTGCCCACCTAGACAACACCAATACCAAGAAAGAACGTGATTTTATCTTGAAATGGTTTCATAAAACCCCAAATGCTATCATCACCTCAGTTAGTATTTTAACCACTGGATTCGATGAGCCATCCGTAAAATCAATTATACTCAACAGAGCTACCAAGTCGTTGACACTTTACTATCAAATGATTGAAAGAGGCTCTCGTATACTTCCTGGTAAATCGGAATTTAATGTAATCGATTTGGGAAATAACTTCCACAGATTTGGTCCTTGGGGAGCAGATCTCGATTGGCAGAGAATGTTTAGAGCCCCTAATTTCTATTTAGACAACCTGTTGTCGGATGAAGAAATCGAAAATGAATTTAGGTACGAATTACCCGCCGATGTAAAAAAAGAATTTGCTAACTCGGAGGACTTGTACTTTGATGTTAAAAAAATATATACCCAAACCATTCAAGCAGGCCAATCCTCTAAAAAAGTATTGGAAAAATCGATAGCCCATCACGCCAAAATGTGTATTGAAAATAGTGAGGATGTTTTTGATGCACTGATCTAGCGAAAAAGCTCGGCGGTGATATTGACGACAGAATTTTTAGGTATTCCAAATGCATTTGTAAAAGCACCCATAATTTTATCGATTGGCTTCAAGACGACTACCGAAAAAAACTCAGCACTTATTTAAGAGTAAATTTTGATGAAGTTTACGAAGAAATTCACGGTCATCCGCCACCAGAGGAAGAATAAAAACACAAAAAAACCATTTTCTAGAGAAAATGGTTTTTTATTTGGTGTTCTTTCACCCTATTCTATTGCTGGTAATACCTTACCAACACACTCTCCAAAACCAATACGAACTTTGTCATTCTTCGAATATCCACGCATAATGACTGTATCGTTATCATTGATGAATTTACGTTCGGAACCATCGCTCATTTTTAATGGATTCTGTCCTCTCCAGGTTAATTCTAACATGGAACCAAAACTATCTTTAGTTGGTCCTGAAATAGTACCACTTCCCATCATATCTCCTGCATTTACCGGACAACCATTAACCGTATGGTGTGTTAACTGTTGTGCCATCGTCCAATACATGTATTTAAAATTAGAATTACAAACCACGGTTTCAGAAGCGCCTTCTGGTTGAATTGCCATTTGTAGATGAATATCAAACTATCGTTTCCTTCTTTTTTCAAATACGGTAATGGCTCGTGTACTTGTTTTGGATTAGCAACTCTAAATGGTTCTAAAGCATCCAAAGTGACGATCCAAGGCGAAATTGTAGAAGCAAAGTTTTTTCCTAAAAATGGCCCTAAAGGCACATATTCCCATGCTTGAATATCACGTGCAGACCAATCGTTAAATAAAACCAATCCAAAAATATAATCCTCCGCTTCTTCAATTGGAATTCGTTCTCCTAAATCGTTTGCCACCGTAGTGATGAAGGCCATTTCTAACTCAAAATCTAACAATTTTGAAGGACCAAAACCGGGAGTATTTGACCCTTCCACTGGTCTTGATTGCCCAACAGGTCTTCGTATAGGCGTTCCAGATGGAATAATAGAAGAACTTCTACCATGGTAACCAATTGGAATGTGCAACCAGTTTGGTAAAAGTGCGTTTTCAGGATCTCTAAAAAGAGAACCTACATTGGTAGCGTGCTCTTTACTGGCATAAAAATCTGTGTAATCCCCAACACTAACTGGCAATTGCATCTCAACCTCTTCCATTCTGAAGATAATCTTATCCTTATGCTCCGCGTTATCTCTAAGTTTACTGTTTTTTACATCAAAGACGTCTGCAATTCTATTGCGAACTAAGCGCCATGTCTTTCTTCCGTCGGCAATAAAATCATTTAAAGTATCTTGTAAAAAGATATCATCGGTTAACGGAATTCCTTCAAAGTATCCTAATTGATGTAAGGCTCCTAAGTCGATAGCAAAATCGCCTATTCTTGTTCCTATGGTTATAATATCATCTTTGGTGATAAAGACACCAAATGGTATATTCTGGATAGGAAAATCAGAATTCTCCTTAACAGTAAGCCACGTTTTTCTATTGGGATTATTAGCTGTTATTTCCATATAGTATATTTATTTAATTTTTTACCAAACCTACATATTTTTTTCAAGTTAGACCAAGGTCTCTTTGAAAATTAAAGCGATTAAGGTATGATTTCTCAAAAATTTAACGAATCGGTAATCAAAGTTAGAAAATCACAGAAGGATAAACGAAAATTACTACGAAAATGTTTACATTTGAAAGCAAATTTAACACAACACAATAATGCAAAAAGATCATCAAATTTTCGACCTAATTACGGAAGAAAAAATCGTCAGTTACACGGCTTAGAGTTAATCGCCTCTGAAAACTTTGCGAGCGATCAAGTTATGGAAGCGCAAGGTTCCGTTTTAACCAATAAGTATGCGGAAGGATATCCTGGAAAGCGTTACTATGGCGGTTGCGAGGTAGTAGATATTGTAGAACAAATAGCTATTGATAGAGCTAAGGAATTATTTGGAGCTGCTTATGCAAATGTGCAACCACATTCGGGTAGCCAGGCAAATACCGCAGTATTCGCTGCTTGTTTACAACCCGGAGACACCATATTAGGTTTTGATCTTTCCCATGGTGGACATTTAACACATGGTTCGCCTGTAAATTTCTCGGGTAAATTGTACAACCCGGTATTTTACGGAGTGGATAAAGAAACGGGATATATCGATTATGAACACCTTGAAGCACAAGCTCGAAAGCACAAACCTAAAATGATAATTGCTGGTGCATCGGCTTATTCAAGAGATATTGATTATAAAAAGTTTCGCGAAATAGCAGATGAAGTAGGAGCTTTACTTTTAGGAGACATATCACATCCTTCTGGTCTTATTGCAAAAGGTGTACTTTCAGATCCTTTACCGCACTGTCATATCGTTACCAGTACAACTCATAAAACTCTTCGAGGGCCTCGTGGAGGTATCATAATGATGGGAGAAGACTTTGACAATCCTTTCGGACTAACCCTAAAAAGTGGTAAACCTAAAAAAATGTCAATGCTATTAAACGGTGCTGTTTTTCCTGGAAACCAAGGTGGACCATTAGAACATGTAATCGCGGCAAAAGCCGTTGCTTTCGGAGAAGCTTTAACCGATGAGTTTTTAGAATATCAAATACAAGTACGAGAAAATGCGAAAGCGATGGCAAGTGCTTTTGTAGAAAAGGGCTATCATTTAATCTCTGGAGGGACAGACAACCATATGATGTTAATTGATTTACGCAATAAAAACATCACAGGTAAAGATGCAGAAATAGCGCTTGGGAAAGCAGAAATAACGGTTAATAAAAACATGGTTCCCTTCGATACAGAATCTCCATTTGTAACCTCAGGTATCAGAGTTGGTACAGCAGCGATCACTACACGTGGCTTGCAAGAGGAAGATATGAAAACAGTAGTTGATTTAATAGACGAAGCTATTCGGAATGCTTCGAATGACGATGTTTTAGAAACTATTAGTGAAAAAGTATATGATTTAATGCATCACAGAAGATTATTTGTAATGTAGTAACTAAACATACAAGCAATAAAAAGCGACCTTTATTGGTCGCTTTTTTATTACTCTTCACTTGCCCGTTCAATTATATTTTCTGGAAGTGCTTTTTTTGCTTTTGCTCCCATTTTTTTCAACTTTTCAACACTGGTAATTAAATTACCTCGGCCTTCCACTAATTTATTCATGGCAGCACTGTAATCCGTTCTGGTCGCCTCTATTTTTTTTCCGATATTTATCAAGTCTTTCAACAATCCTTCAAATTTGTCGTATAAAGCACCAGCTTGTCTTGCGATCTCGATAGCATTTCTTTGCTGCTTTTCATTATTCCACATGGTATCAATGGTTCGAAGTGTTGCTAGTAAAGTAGTAGGCGTTACAATAACTATGTTTCTCTCGAAAGCTTTGTTGTACAATGTACTATCCTGATTTAAAGCTACCGCAAATGCGGGTTCTATAGGAACAAATAACAAAACAAAATCTGGAGATTCCATACTATACAAGTCTTCGTATTTTTTCTGGGAAAGTTGTTCTACATGGCGTTTAAGTGAATTCAAATGCTCTTTACCATGACGTTCCTTATCCGCTTCTTGATCTGCATTAATATACTGTTCGTAAGCCGTTAAAGAAACCTTGGAGTCTACAATCATTTTTTTATTATCTGGCAGGTGAATTACTACATCAGGAAGCACTCGATTTCCGTCTGTTGTGGTAAAAGATTGTTGTACAAAATACTCTCTATCTTTTTCTAATCCTGATTTTTCCAAAACTCTTTCTAAAACCAACTCTCCCCAGTTCCCTTGTGTTTTACTGTCTCCTTTAAGGGCTTTGGTTAGGTTGAGAGTTTCTTTACTCATTTGCATATTTAACTCTTTTAAACCGAGCAATTGTTCTTTTAATGCAGAATGCATGGAAATACTTTCCTTTTGTGAGTCTTCTACTTTCTTTTCAAAGGTTTGGATTTTCTCATTCAGAGGATTTAGAATCAGCTTTAAGTTTTCTTTATTTTGGGCTGCGAACTTCGTTGATTTTTCCTCGAGAATTTTATTTGCTAAATTTTCAAATTCTTTAGTGAATTTTGCTTGAAGATTTTCTACCTCCTGTTTATTCTCATGAAGCTTAGCTTCTGTGTTTTTTAATTCTTCTTCCTTACGAGCTAGCACGGATATTGAAAACTCTTTTTCTTGCCGAAGTACTTTAATTTCCTCATTTTTTTGTGCTAATCGATTCTGAAAATCTTCTTTTTGCAAAGTAAATACGTTATGGCTATCGGTATTTTGAGTTTGTAAAGTAGCTATTTTAGCTTCCAAAACACTGCAATTATTTTCCAATGCTTCGGTTATTTTAACTCGTTTTAGTCTTGCTTGAAGGTGTCCGATTATAACCCCTAAAAGTAAACCAAGTAGCAAAGCTAACACTAAAAATAAGGTGGTATTCATTTGGTTCTATTTTTAATATACAAATATAAGCTAACTTCACAGAATTATATTTCATATCTCTATAGAAAACCGTAACATTGAATTATATTTATGCATTATGATTTCTAAGTTTATTTACACTAAAATATTAGGATGAAATTAGTTGGTAATTTCCCGGAAGACATTAAAAAATTTATTGCAATAGGTGCGCCACATACCAGCTGGAAAGACTTTCCTATTGCTGTTCTCGCTCGAAATAGTTGGGGTATGAAAATTAATTTTATAGGAAAAAAAGCATTGTTTAAACCTCCTTTTGGCTTCCTTTTTAAGTGGTTAGGAGGCGCGCCTATTGATCGTTCTAAAAGTAACAATAAAGTAGATGCTATCGTCCAATTATTTAAAGAAAGGGAGGAATTTCGCTTGGCATTATCTCCGGAAGGCACGCGCAAAAAAGTAGAAAAATGGAAAACTGGATTTTACTACATCGCCAAAGGTGCCAATATTCCTATTATTATGTTTACGCTAGATTTTGGAAAAAAACAAGTAGCAGTATCAGAACCCTTTTACCCTACGGATAATATGGAGAAAGATTTCAAGGTCTTTTATGATTTTTATAGAGGTGTTCAAGGTGCAAAACCAGAATTATTCAAATATAATTAAAATGAAAATCACAAGTAGTTTCTTCTTTTTTTACATGCTTCTGTTATTTAGTTGTTCTGGAAAAGAACCTAAAACTACTTCTTCAAAAGACCCTTTTTTTGTAATTCTAGGTGTTACGCAAGATGCTGGCTATCCGCAAATATCTTGTACAAAAGAATGCTGTAATCGCGTTAAAACAGAGCCATCGTTGCGAAAAATGGTAAGCTCTATTGGTTTGGTTGATCCCATTTCCAACCAGTGTTGGATTTTTGACGCAACGCCAGATTTTACAGAGCAAGTTTCACTTATTACCTCTCACGTAAAAGAAAAAACAATTCCTGATGGTATTTTTTTAACACACGGTCATATTGGCCATTATACTGGCTTAATGTATCTTGGAAAGGAAGCTATGAGTGCAAAAAAAATACCAGTATATGGGATGTCACGAATGGTGGAATACCTTTCTACTAACGGACCATGGGAGCAATTAGTAACCAATCAAAATATCCAGCTTAACGAAATAAAAGAAAATCAAAAAATTGTATTGAACTCCAGAATAGCAGTGACCCCCATACTAGTACCCCATCGAGACGAATACACAGAAACAGTTGGCTATATAGTTCAGTGTAATAATAAAAAAGCACTATTTATTCCGGATATAGACAAATGGGAAAAATGGCAGCAGAATATTACTGCACTTATTACCGCTGTAGATATAGCATTTTTGGATGCTACTTTTTATAAAAATGGAGAAATTCAACGAGACATGGCAGAAGTGCCACATCCATTTGTTACCGAGAGCATGGCATTATTTAACGATTTATCACTGCGAGATAAAAATAAAATTCACTTTATACATTTTAATCATACAAATCCTCTGCTAGATCAAAATAGCGAGGCAAAACATGAGGTTATTCGCCAAGGATACAATGTCGCTAAAGAAAAAAGTATCGTTTAATTTTTAACTCTGTTAAACAGCTGTAATACAAAAAAGATCGATAGAATAATTACAGTATTCTAACGACCTTTTTTACTTAGCTTGTTAAAGAGTAATTTTATTCTTTATAGACGCCCATGTTGGCATATTTGTCCATACGCTGTTCAATTAACTCTGGGTAATCTAAATCTTTTAAATCCTTGAAAGCTTTTAGTATTTGTGATTTTACAGCTTCATAAGCACCATCACGATCAAAGTGTGCTCCACCTAAAGGTTCTTTAATAATACCGTCAATCAAGGCTAATTTTTTCATGTCGGCACCGGTCAACTTCAATGCTTCGGCAGCCTGTTCTTTGTATTCCCAACTGCGCCATAAAATAGAAGAGCAAGATTCAGGAGATATTACCGTATACCAAGTATTTTCCATCATATAAACACGATCACCAACACCTATACCAACTGCACCACCAGAGGCACCTTCGCCAATAACTACCGTAATAATAGGTGTTTTTAGACGAGTCATTTCTAAAATATTCCTCGCAATCGCTTCTCCTTGCCCTCGTTCCTCAGCTTCTAAACCAGGATAGGCACCTGGAGTATCCAAAAAGGTTACCACAGGAATACCAAACTTTTCGGCCATTTTCATCAAACGCAAAGCCTTGCGATACCCTTCAGGATTTGCCATCCCAAAATTTCGATACTGTCTTGTTTTGGTATTGTACCCTTTTTGTTGTCCGATAAACATAAAAGACTGGTCTCCAATTTTTCCTAAACCACCAATCATTGCCTTATCATCTTTAACACTTCTATCCCCGTGCAATTCCATAAAGGTATCTCCACATATCGCATGAATATAATCTAACGTGTAGGGTCTGTTAGGATGACGAGACAACTGCACACGTTGCCATGGCGTTAGGTTTTTATGTATATCTTTTTTTACTTTTTCTATCTTCTTTTCAATTTCCTTCGAGGTTTTTGATACGTCTACATCACTCTCCTTTCCTAAGTCGTAACATTTTGCCAATTGGTCTTCTAATTCTTTAATTGGCATTTCAAAATCTAAATATTCCATAATGTATAGTTTGATTTTATACTTACTTTCAATAGTTGTTTGTGAAGACAAACATACTAAAAATTTATAAAGCTAGTTTAGAACTAATGCTTTTTTAGTTATTTTTCGTTCGCATTTTTATTTTCGGTAATTTGGTGTTTTTCAAAAGGCCGTTTAGTAAAACTACAAATAAAACAATAAATGCTCCATAGTAAAACTCAGGGTTCATTTGCTCTTTTTCTCCAAAAACAAGTAAAGCTAAAATTATGGCGTAAATAGGCTCTAAGTTAATAGTTAGCATTACCGTGTAAGGAGTCAAATGCTTCATGACTTTTACGGATGCTATAAAAGCATAGGCGGTACAAACACTACTCAAAATAACCAGATAAATCCAATCGGTGCCGGAGAGCGTAAAAAAAGACAGCGAAAATGTCTGGTTAACTATAAAGTAGAACGTTATGGCTAATGCCCCAAAAAAAAGTTGGTAAAAAGAAATTACATCGGGCTCATAACGTTTTACATACAAACCATTTAAGACCGAAAATAGGGCCGATAAGAACGCCGAAATTAGCGCATAAACAATACCCATAGTATATTGGCTTTCAAAATTAAAAATGATATACAGGCCTAAGATCACCATAATACCTAAAAGTATTTCTATAGACCTAATTTTTTCTTTTGAAAAAAATAGGTTCTACAAGAGACGCAAAGAAAGCACCTGTGCTCATCGTTACCAGAGCCACGGAAACATTAGATACTTTTATTGCCTTAAAAAAAGTAATCCAATGCACAGCAATAATAATGCCCGAAAAAACAAATTTTAATAGCGCTTTAGGTGCGATTTTAAAGTTTTTCTTAGTCATCAAAAAATAGAGTAAAATAAAAACAACTGCTAAGGACATTCTAAACCATACGAGCGGTATCGCGTCAACGGTTATTAAGGCGCCTAAAATCGCAGTAAAACCCCATATAAATACTATTAAATGGAGTAATAAATAACTTTTTAGTTTACTTTCTTGCATTAAAATATAAGTATATTGCGTAGGTTCCAAATAGGATATTTGGCATCCATACATTCAATAAAGGATTGGCACCAGCTACAGCTCCAAGTACTTCCCCAATTTTCATAAAGAAGACATAGATAAACATAGCTGCTATTCCTAAGGCTAAATTAAGTCCTAGGCCTCCTCGTTTCTTTTTATGTGCCAATACCACGGCGATAAGTGTTAAAATATAACAGGCTACTGGCAAACTAGTTCGCTTGTACAATTCTACATAATATTGGTTTAAATTCTTAATACCTCTTTTTTTGGAAATACTTATAAAATCCTTTAATTCACCGGATTGCATTTCTTGTGCCACGATATTTTTATAGTTAAAATCTTTTGGCGAAAAAGCAAAAACGGTATCTATAGAATTACCAAAAGAGATACTATCTCTATTTTTAAAAACTAGTCTTCTTTTCCAGTTATAAAGTTTAAAGGTGCTATCTTTTTTATTCCAGTTTAAATTGTCTGCTGTAAATTTTGATTTTAATGCTATTCCATCGTAATTTTCGATAGAAAAATTATAACCAGAGTTATTTTTCAAGTTAAAGTTCTGAATAAAAACATAGGTGCTATCATTCAACTGCAAACTAAATTCACGAATGGTATTATCGGTGAATTTTCGCTTTTTTAGATATTTCTTTTCAAAAGCTTTTCTCGTTTTACTGCTCGATGGAACTACAAAATGATTCATCAAAAAAGCTACAGATGCGATAATAGTTGCCCCAACTAAGTACGGATATAAAAATCTTGTGAATGAAATTTGCGAACTATTTATGGCAACAATTTCAGTATTATTAGCTAGTTTAGAGGTGAATAATATTACGGAGATAAACAATGCTAACGGCATGAATGTATTGCCATAGTAGATAATAAAATTCACATAATAATCTCTAACTACCTCCAGTATAGTAAGGTTTTCTTCTCGTAAAAACTTATCTATTTTTTCAGCTATATCAATCGCTATAGCTATTGGCAATAAGATTAGTAAGGTAAATAAAAACGTTACTAAAAACTTTTTCAGTATGTATCTATCAATTAATTTCAACCTATAATCGTTTGTTCATTTGCTTTACCATGGTATCTTTCCATTGTGCAAAATCGCCTGCAATGATGTGTTTCCTCGCCTCTCGTGTTAACCACAAATAAAAACCAAGATTGTGAATGGATGCAATTTGTTTTCCCAACATTTCTTTTGCCGCAAAGAGGTGGCGCAGGTACGCTTTGGAATACAGCGTATCTACATAGGTAATGCCCATTTCATCGATAGGAGAAAAGTCATTTTCCCATTTTTTATTTTTAATATTAATAGTACCGTGTGCTGTAAATAGCATTCCATTTCTTGCATTTCTGGTAGGCATAACGCAATCGAACATATCTACACCGAGTGCAATGTTTTCTAAAATATTAATTGGAGTACCAACACCCATTAAATACCTCGGTTTATCCTCTGGTAGTATGTCGCAAACCACATCTGTCATGGCGTACAATTCTTCAGCGGGCTCCCCAACCGAAAGCCCACCAATGGCATTCCCCTCTGCCTCTACCGATGCAATAAATTCGGCAGACTGCTTTCGAAGATCTTTATATGTACTCCCTTGTACTATTGGAAAAAAGGTTTGTTGATAACCGTATTTCACTGGTACCTTTTCTAGGTGGGAAATACACCGTTTTAACCATCTGTGCGTCATGTGCATCGATTGCTTTGCATACCCATAATCACAAGGATAAGGTGTACATTCGTCAAATGCCATAATTATATCCGCTCCAATAGTTCGCTGAATTTCCATTACGTTTTCCGGAGTAAAAAAATGGGTAGAACCATCAATATGACTTTTAAACTTCACCCCTTCTTCATTTATTTTTCTTCTACCAGATAAAGAATACACTTGGTAACCGCCACTATCTGTTAGTATATTGCGATCCCAATTCATAAATTTATGTAACCCACCTGCTGCTTCTAAAATTTTAGTTTGCGGGCGCAAGTAGAGGTGGTAGGTGTTTCCTAGTATGATGTCGGGGTTAATTTCATTTTTCAGTTCGGATTGATGCACCCCTTTTACCGTTCCAACAGTACCAACAGGCATGAAAATTGGCGTTTCAATAGTTCCGTGATCGGTAGTAATCACACCAGCGCGTGCTTTACTTTTAGGATCGGTTGATTTTAAATTAAATTGCATAGTCGACAAAGATACAATTGTAAACGGAATGGTAAAAAAGACTGTGTTAAAAGTTTCCTAGCATATGTAAAATACTCTCGCATAGAAAACACTAACGGTGCTTCTTCTTTCGTGTTCTTCCAAATTTAGATCTAGGGCTAAAGTTTGGTTTTTTAGATTTGCTTTTAGGAATACTAGAGTTATTTAAAGAGGCTTCTTCTGTTTTAGATGAGGTAACCAATAATCCATTAAGAGCATTCATCTCTGCGATTGTTAATTCTCGCCAATCTCCTGTTTTTAATGTCCCAAGAGAAACATTCATAATTCTGGTACGTTTCAGTTTTTGCACCTCATATCCCAAATATTCACACATACGGCGTATTTGACGATTTAAACCTTGTACCAAAATTATTTTAAAAGTAGTGGTATTAACTTGCGTTACTTTGCATTTTTTGGTAACCGTTCCTAATATAGGAATACCGTTGGCCATACGTTTTAAAAAACGTTCTGAAATCGGTTTGTTTACCGTAACTATGTATTCCTTTTCGTGATTATTTCCAGCTCTTAGTATTTTATTTACAATATCTCCATCATTGGTTAAAAAAATTAAACCTTCTGAAGGTTTGTCTAATCTACCAATTGGAAATAATCGCTGTGGATGACCGATAAACTTTACGATATTCTTTTTTTCTTTACTGTCTGTGGTACAAACAATACCTATGGGCTTGTTTAAAGCGATGTATACCGTTTTAGGCTTTGCTTTTAAAGGCTTACCATCAATTTTAACGATATCTCCTGCAAACACTCTATTTCCGAGTTGAGTTGGCTTACCATTTATGGTTACTCTTCCTGCCAATATCATTTTTTCAGCCTCCCTACGCGAACAAATTCCTGTAGTGCTGATATACTTATTCAGATTGGTGGAAATAGCATTATCTTTCATTACTACAAAGAAAAACAAAATCCTCAAGTACTGAAAGTATCTTGAGGATTTAATATTGGTATATACACTACTACTAAAAAATCATCATTTTTTGTGTACATCGTGCTAAACTTGGTCTTTTGTCGTAATCAAAGCCTAGTGTTATCATATGGGTTCCGTAATTAAAATCTTGTACTTTATTTAAATTGATACCAAATCCATAAGACATGTAAAGATTATTCTTTTTCAAACCTAATAAAGGTCCTAGGGAGTTGGGATTAAAAAATTGATCGTTCAAGAATGTATAACTCAATCCTGCCCATAAATAACCGTCTCGTATTCCTTTTCTTACCTTTACGTTTAAATCTGTTCTCGAACGCTTATCAAATTCTCTATATTCCACGAGCATCGAAGGCTCTACCTCAAATCTAGTGCTTAGTTTTGAAAAGACATAGGAAGAAAACACCGTGTATTTTCGCAAAATTTTTGGTTCGTTAGTATCAAAATCTCGAACGTCTTTATCTAATAAATTTCCAATATTAAAGGTTATACTAAATTTTTCAAAACGAAAAAGCATTCCTACATCGAAATTTGAATTTCCAAAAGATCTATTTGGAAGTGTTTCTCCGGAATTATTTTCAGAAGTATCCAAATTGAATTGGGTGTACGAATAACTCAATGCAAAAGACAAAAAGCTATTGTAAAAATCACTCAAGGTTAAGTGACTAGCAAAGGAAAGCTTTGCACCTTGCTGCGAGGTATATCCATTTTTATCGTTAAAGAATATAATTCCTCCTCCAAATCGTTCCGCTATCCTCGCCTCTACCGACAGCGACTGTGTATCGGGAGCATTCTCTAAACCAATCCATTGGCTCACTCCATTTAAACGCATTTGCAAACCTGCACCAATTCCTGCGTAGGTCGGCGAAATCACAAAGGGATTATCTGCCAAATGACTCACATAGGTCGGTAGTTCAACTTCTTGTGAGTAAAGTGACCCACCAAACATTAACATTGTTAAAATTACAAATATCTTTCTCATTATTCTTCTATCTATAAAGTGTAAAGTGACCCATTATTTTTCTTCTTTGCCCGGAAAGTTCGGTAAAGTATATCGTGTACCAATAATCACCGGTTGGAAGGTTTTTCCCTTCGTAAGTTCCATCCCAACCTTCTTGTAAGCCAGTATAGGAAACGATATTACGTGCATATCTATCAAATATTAACACTTCCAAATTGTGGTAATCTCTTACATTTTTCGGATACCAGTAATCATTAGTTCCGTCGCCATTTGGTGAAAATATATTTGGTACTTCAATGGTAATATAATTTCCTTGAATAATTAACTCTAACTCACAACCACGAGCATCCCTGATTCTAACCGTATAATCTCTTGTCTCGTATATGGTAATTTGATTAGAAATATCGAAGTCACCGCCATCAAAACTGTATTCGTACGGTGGTACTCCGAAGTTTCCGTTAGCAATTAGTAGATTCATTTGAGAATCGTCTAAAGTTAATTCTAGTTCTTGTACTTCAATTACCTCCTGAATTGGGATATCCACCGGACAACCTTTATTAATATGCTCCGCTTCAATAGTATACTTATCGCTTGGAGCAAGATTAGTAAATATTCCAGTATCATTTGAGGCTTGTAAAATACCATCATCGTATAAAGAATACACAACTACGTCTTTGTATTCCTCTTGTACAGATGCTGATAGTACATTTCCGTTAGGACAATTGTATTCCAATAGATTTTCTAACTGCAAATCTACTGGTTTTGTTGTAGCCACAACATCTAACTCTTTCGGAGCACAAGTATCGTTGCTTCGGATTGAAATTCCATAGAACTGATTGGCCTCAATCCCTTCGGCAGCTCCTAACGTAATTGTTCCTTCCGGATAGGTACCCGGTAAATCAATACCATTAATACTTACGATATAGGTTGCAGTTCCGGGGGTAACAGATCCACCGGAAGCTTCAATAGTAATCGTAGGACTTGGGTCTAAGATACATTCTTGTTGTACTACGGCCGATAAGTCTACAGCCACTTCGCTTGGTTCTACAATTGTTCTAGTAATCGTTTGGAAACATCCAACTTTATCTTTTACCGTTATTGTATACTCTCCTGCTGTTAGGTTTTCAAAAACATTGTAGTCTACAAACTTGTTCGATGGGAAACCAGGGCTTATGTTGTATTCATAGCCTTCATTACCACCTTCTGCGTTTACCGTAATACTGCCGTCTGCTCCACCGTTACAACTTAAATTAATTTGCGATGCAGCTACCTGAAGAAGTTCTGGTTCGGCAATACTTTGTACAGCGGTATCCTCGATACATACATCACCATTCGAATTGGTAGTGTACACGCGAATCTTATAACTACCCTCTGCTAAGTCTTCAAAAGTATTAGAGGCTTGTACCGGTCTTACGATAGCACCACTTGCATCTAATAATTCGTACTCATAGTTATTGAATCCTCCGTCAATTACATTAGCCGTTAATACACCATTGTTTTCTCCTTTACACGTAATAAAGGCTGACTCTATATCTAAATTAATGTCTATAGGATCGTAACGATCTACGGTTACCAACTCGAAAGGATCCGATACACAGCCATTCGCATCGCGAACATATAATTGGTGTTTTCCAGCGTCTACCGTAAATACATTCGAACTTACAAAGGTAATTCCGTCTGTACTGTATTCGTAAGTGCCTGCTCCTCCTGCACCAGAAACTTCCACAATTGCTTGGGTTCTATCACAAGTAATAGGAGCGACCACAGAAGCTGAAGCGATAACCTTCGTAGGATCTGTTATAGTAACGGTTACTGGTTGGCTTGCACATACAAATTCGTCATACACCACAAAACTATAACTACCCTCAGTTAAATCTGTAAATACATTACTAGCTTGATTCGCAGAAATCGTTCCATTTGGATAAGTTAATGCATAGGTATAATTTGCAGGATTTCCTTGACCTCCTTGAACGTTAGTTATGGTAATCGTAGCATTTTGTTCTCCATTACAAAGGTTTTCAACAACACTGAAATCAGCGGTTATAGGCTCAGGATTTAACAATTCGAAGGTTATGGTTTCTTCACATCCTAAAGCATCTTTTACCGTAGCCTCATACAATCCTGCATTTAAACCTGTAACACTAGAGGTACTTGCAAACGATTGTATCACAATTCCGGTAGTGGTATTCGTTACTTCATAAGTATAGCCACCCCAACCTCCTGCAGCGGTTAGTACTACTTCTCCAGAGTCTGAAGTGATACAGCTTATCAATTGTGCATCTGCAACCAAAGAAAGTGCTGCAGTAGGATCTTCTATCGTAACTGTTGGTGACGTAACTTCACAGTCTGGAGTTTCCTCCATGCGAATTACTACGTAATACTCTCCAGCCACCAAATCACTAATAGTGGTAACACCAGTCGCTCCTGAACCAGTAATTCCGGTAGTGGTTCCAGCTGCCGTATACACTTCGTAAGAATACAGGCCTGCATATGGCGATGCAGTGCTAAAGTCTACGGTAAACGAACCGGTTGCAGAACCAATACATGTAGCGTTAGATGTTTTGGTAACGTTTAAAGAGAACGTTGGTATCGCATCTACTTCATGACTAGTTTCCAAAATACAACCAGTAATAGTATGTTCTATTGCAATGGTATAAATATCCGTTACTAAATTTGTAAACTCTCCGGTAGTATTGGTAGCTGTGAACCCAGAATTCTGGCCTGAGATACTATAGGTAAGATCACCTGCTGCTACTGGTATACTCGAGCTAACATCCACTTGGATAGTTTCATTGGTATCACAATCTATCTCTTGGGTTACATTTACTACAGCACTTAATAGAACCTCAAATGGCTGAATCGTGGCAGTAGTACTTCCAACACAACCTTTATCGTCATATACTTGAATCAAATAGGTTCCTCCGTCAGTATCGGTAGAGGTAAATACAAAACTAGAATCGTCTTGCACTACAGCATTAGTACTGGTATCTGTAAACACTACTCTGTTGTAAGTTTGTGATCCTCCGGTAACTTGGGCTTCATCCACGGTGATACTTGCAAAAGTAGTATCGTTTCCTATGGTACAACCAAATTCCGATACCGTAACAAATGGCACATTAATTTCTTGTGGCTCTTCTACAGTGATATTTTCTGCGGTGGTACAACTATTCGTACCCGTAGCAGTCACTTCATATATACCAGGAGGCAAATTAGTAAATTCAAAAGAACTCGTAGTTCCGATCAAACTAGCATCCGGAGCATTCGTAATGGCATAGGTTAAAGGAGAAACACCATTATCTTCAGCATACAGTCGAATAACTCCATTATTGGCTCCGAAACAAGTACTATCCTCTACATCATAGTTAAAAATTGGAAGAATTGGATCTAATACTGAAACGGATAAAACTTCAATACACTCTGGTGTTGCTGCAACGTCGTACACTTGTACGGTATAAGTATCTGCAGTGTTTACTGTAAAGATAACAGAAGTAGCTCCTGTTGTAATTGGCGTTCTTGGGTATACCACCCCTGCACTATTACTAACCTCATAGGCATAAGAACCAGAACCAGAAGTAATACTTATTTCAATTTCCGCATCGCGTGTAACAGAACAATCTAACTTCTTAATTTCTGCAATAGTAAACTCTAAATCGGGTAATAAAGTAATCGATGCATTAGAAGCAGCACTACACCCTTTAGAATCGTTAACCATTACGGTATACTCTCCAGCACCTAAATTGGTAAATACTGCATCTGTTTGACGACGTAATTCATTACCACTCACAGTATCGTATAAAATATACACGTAATCTCCTGTTCCTCCTAAAGCACTAACTGTAATAGTTCCTCCAGAAGTTGCATCACACGATTGGTCGTCTTTGCTAAGCGTAAAAGTAATAGCAGTAGGATCGGTAATGGTGATCGTATCTCGTTGCTCGCAACCATTGGCATCGCGAACTATTACCACATAATCTCCTGCAGCAAGCCCGGTAAATACCGTACTAGTACTAAAACCTTCTAAAACAGTACCACTAGCATCTTCTAGTTGGAATTCGTAGCCACCCCAGCCATTACTTGCAGTTGCGGTTATCGATGCATCGCTGCTTCCAATACAACTAATTGCAGTGCTGGTAAGGGCTATATCTAGAGCTGTTGTAGGTCCTTCAATAGTAATTGTAGAAGAAGTAACCGGACAGAAAGGACTCTCTTCCATCGTTACTACAACATAATATTCTCCTGCTGGCAAATTACCTGCAGTAGAAAGACCACTTGCACCAGTAACTATACTTCCTACAGAACCTGTTGTATTAAATACTTCATACGAATACAAGCCTGTATATGGTGTAGTAGAACTAAACGTAAAGCTAATTTCTCCCTCAGTACCACCCAAACAGGCAACATTACTTGTTTTATTGATGTCTAATAAGAATTCTGGTGTTTCTAATACCTCATGATTCACGGCGTAGATACAACCTGTCGTTGGGTTGGTTATCGCTATGGTATAAAAACCAGGACTCAAATCAACAAAACTTCCTGTAGTATTTGTTTCCGTAAAAGAATCTCCAGTTTTTGTTATGGTAAACGACACATCTACACCAGCAGCCAAAGGATTGGTAACGCTGTAGGTAACGGTAATATTTTCACCTGCAGTACACTCTATTAATTTATCTACAGTAACCGTTGCATCTTCAAACTTAGAAAATGCTGCTATGGTAGCTGTTTCTATCGCGGAACAACCTTTGTCATCGAATACTTCAACTTGGAAAATTCCACCTTGTTCGTTTGCTGTGGTATACGTTAAACTTGGACCATCTTGAACGATTTCATCGTCTGCGGCATCGGTAGTCCCTTTTGTGTCGGTGAAAATTACACGTATATAGTTACCAGAACCTCCTGTTATTACATCGGCACCAGAATTTGGAATGGTAATAGCTGCCAATTCCGTTTCATTGGCAGTGATACAGCTAAATTCGGTAACTACCGGTGTTGGCAGTACTATTGGTTGTGGCTCTGATATAATAACTGTTTTTGTTGTTGCACAACCATTAGTTCCGGTTCCGGTTACCGCATAGGTTCCTGGGGGTAAATTTTCAAAACTATTCGCAGTAGCATTAAAATTACCAACATCAGGTGTTATACTATAGCTTAATGGTAAAATACCATTGGCATCGGCATACAATCGAATCACACCAGAATTAGAACCTGCACAAGTACTATCTTCTTTTTCGTATCGGAATATCGGAAGAATAGGTTCTGCAATTACAATGTTTTTTTCAATAGCACATTCGGGGTTAGCAGCTGTATCATAGACACGAACTTTATAAGTATCCGCAGTAGTAACCACAAACGATTCTGAAGTACCGGTAATCGCAAGTTTACCGAATAAATCGTTACCTGCACTATCCTCTACCTCGTAGGCGTACGATCCAGAACCTTGTGTTACCTTTATTTCAACGGTACCATCTGGTGTTGGTGAACAATCTATTTTTTTCGTTTCTGTAACTGTAAATACTAAATTTGGCACTAAGGTTATCGGAGTACTAGCTGCAGCGCTACAAGAATTGGTATCCGATACTTCTACCGTATAAGTTCCGGCCCCCAAATCGTCAAAAACATTGGTAGTTTGGGTACGAATAACTGTTGTTCCCTCTAAAAGAACATAGGTATAACTACCAGTTCCTCCAGTAGCAATAACTGTTATGCTGCCACCAGAAGTAGCATCACAAGCTTGGTCGTCTTTAGCTAAAGTAAAGACTATTGGGTCTGGATTATCTATGGTAATATCCTGAGAAACTGGACAACCATTTGCATCGCGAACTGTTATGGTATAGGTACCTGCAGATAAACCATTAAACACTTTAGTAGTACTATATGCTTCTATAATACCACTAGCATTTTCTAGTTGGAATTCGTAGCCACCCCAACCATTAGTTGCAGTTGCAGTTATCGATGCATCGCTACCGCCAACACAACTAACAGGAGTATTTGTTAGCGAAAGGTCTAAGGCAGCTGCAGGACCTTCTATGGTTACGGTTGGTGAGGTCACCGGACAGAACGGAGAAGCTGTCATGGTAGCTACCACGTAGTAACTTCCGGCGCCTAAACCATTTATTGTTTCTCCTCCAGTAATGTTAGTTCCAGTAATACTTGTTGCCGTATTAGTAATTGCATCATACACCACATAGTCATAGGTATCTGCATACGGAGTAGCAGTACTAAAAGTAACTGTAAAGGCACCATCGGTGGCTCCAAAACAAGATACGTTTTGGTCTTTGCTTAGCTCTAAGAAAAATTCAGGCTTGTCGAATACCTCATGGGTTGTGCTAATGATACAATTCGTTGCCGTATTTATAATAGAAACCGTATAAAAACCTGTTGGTAAACCATCAAAATCTCCCGAACTATTTGTTGTATCTACAGAAGTATCTGCATTTACAACGCGATAGGTTAATTGCGATGGATTAATATTAATTCCTGTATAGCTAACTGTTATATCCTCTTGGGTAGTACAAGTAATTGCATTATCTACAGCCACACTAATCGTCTCTAGTTTAGAGAAAGGCGGTATAGTGGTAGTTGCCGTACCTGCACATCCTTGGTTGTCGTATACAGTTATATTTACCGTTCCTCCTGCTTCGTTAGTAACCACATACTTAGGGTTGGTACTATCTTGTGTATCTGTAGCAATTACAATACCGGAACCAGTTTCTTCAAATTCAAACACATAACGGACAAAAGTTCCACTTCCTCCAGTTATTTTAGTTGGATCAACGGTAACGGTGGCAAAGTTTACATCGTTGGTATTTGTTGTACAACTAAAGTTTGAAACTGCTACTGCCGCATCAGGAACATCCAATTGCGGGTTTTCTTTTATTTCAATAGACTTGCTAAACGTACATCCATTGGTTCCTGTGCCTTCAATAGTATAATTACCTGCTACTAAATTTCCAATAGTTAACGATGTTACAGGCCCATTAAAAGCATTAGCAGGGCTATTTGTTATCGCATAAGTTAACGGATTAATATTAGTATTTATCTCTGTAATTTGAATTTCTCCTGTCGCAGAACCGAAACAAATATCATCAGCAGTAACGACCAAATCAAAGTTTGGTGAAATGGTGGGTGCGATGGTAATTTGTTGCGACAGTACACAACCAGAGGTTACATCCGTTACCGTAACTTCATAAGTTCCTTCTGCCGCAACAGTAATTACCTCTGTAGTATCGGTACCTACTATGGTTCCTGTATTCGGTGAAGGTGTAATTGCTGGAGCTGAAACAGCGTTAATTACATAAGTAAAGTCTCCCGCAGTACCAACTTGCGCCAGAATTTAAAGTAACGTTAATTTCGGCTTCTCCTGGAACACAATTTAAATTTTGACCAGTGGTTAAAGTAAAGTTAGTACCCGGATATACAATTTGGTTATTTTGTGTATCGGTACAACCATTAGCATCTTTTACTACAACATCATAGCTGTTGGCTACTAAGCCATCAAAAGTATAGGTGGTATTTGAAGTTGTATTGGTATAAGTACTTCCACCGTCTATTGAATATTGGTAAGGGGCAGTTCCACCAGATGCTACTACGGTTATTGTTTTGTTCGTATCACAAGAACTAGAGGTCACACTAGCAATAGATGGTGGTGGTAATAGGGTAAGTGTTTCTATACCTAGTACCTGTGGACATCCATTAGAATCTGTAACTGAAATTTCCACATCTACAGAAGTAACACCACCAAGATCGGTATCGTTAACGGTTACCAAGCCAGCGTTTGTGATATTAAATGCAATGGCATTTGTATTATTTCCAGTTTCATAAACTTTAGCAGAATAGGTATACCCGGGAAAACCACCAGTAACATTGTCTACACGAACGGCACCATCAACATCACAGGTAATATCGTTTACTTTTGAAATACTACCATTAATAGCTACTCCTTCTTGAATTAATGTATCGGTACTACCAAACTGACATCCTGCACCAGAACCGGTAATTAAAATATAATATTCGCCCTGGTTTAGCCCTGTAACTGTAATGTCTGCAAAATCTGCTTGCGAAATATTTTCATACCCCGTTACAGCTACACCGGTATTGGTTGCGTCTCTTTTGAATAATGTATAGGTAAACGGCGCTACTAAATCACCAGAGGTGTTGTCTATAGAAAAAGTAATTTCACCATTAGAAGAACCATTACAAGATGCTTTATCTACCGTTGCGCTAATAGGAACAGAGGGTGTAAAATCTGCATATACATCTTCATTATTCTTTTTGATACATCCTGAGGCATCTCTTACAAAAAATTCATAGGTCAATCCTGGAATTAAGTTATAAAATGTTAGTGTATTTGGGTCCGTTCCGTCTGGTGGTAACCAAGTGGTTGGTGTTCCGATAGCAAACTCATAAGGCCCTGTTCCACCAAATGCCTCAACAGTTACACTAAATCCAGAGGTACATGAAGTAGGGTTTGCCACAGGATCAACGATTAAACCTTCCACTGGATATGGTATTTCATACTGCCCATATGCGATAAGACAGCGAGTGGTTATACCATCTGATTCTACTGTTCGTAGTACTGGAAAAACAATATCTCCAGAATTAAATCCTCTAAGTTGCCCATCGGAAATGGTATTAAAATCGGCCCAACTTGCACCATTATCGATACTGTATTGTAATTGGTAAGGTGCATAATCAGCAGGATTTATATTTATAAAATCAAATCCAGTTAGGGACGTATCAATTACACAATTCTCCGGTAAAGCCTCCTTAATATCCATTACTAAAGCATTAGGATTTATTATACTAACATTAGTAGTGACAGAACACCCCAAGGCATCTGTTATTGCTATGGTATAATTTTCTGCTGGTAAATCATTAAAGACAATTGTGCTACCTACATAATCACTAATCGTACGTAAAACACCAGCAGTATCGGAAATTATTACAGTATGTGGTGCATTTCCATTGGCAATAGTGGCTCTATACTTCCTAAATCTCCATTACAGGTTGGCTGGTTGGCCGTTGCTGTGATACCGACAGGAACTGTATTTAAAATTTCTACATCCTCAATTAAATACTCACAGAAATCGGCAAGACCATTTTTATCTCGAACATACACGTCATAAACACCTGCTGCTAAACCTTCTACAGGATTATCCGAAGCAAAAGTACCAACTGCTGTATTTGCTGGTACAACGCTGTATACATAATTTCCATCACCACCAACTGCCGTAATTTCAATCTTTCCAGCAGCACAACTTTGGTTGGTAGGCACTGCCGTGGCTACTAATTCATCATAAATAGTAACTGACTGTTGTGTTCCCTCACATCCAACACCATCTGTAACATCAATGGTATAGGTACCTGGGCTTAAACTTGTAAAAGTAAAGTTATTGGCAGTTACTGGACTTGGCGTTTGCGCAGCTCCACCATTCAATTTAAATTGGTAGTTGCCATTTCCTTGGGTAACAGTGATATTAATTTCTCCATTAGAACCATTATAACAAGTGGTTGCACTAACATCAAATAGTATTGGAGTAGCTGGGGCAATCGTAATATCTTCCGTAGCGATACAACCGAAGGCATCTTTAACATACACGGTAATGGTTCCGTCGGAAAGTTCCGTGAATATTTTGCTAGCTTGGTAGGTGGTACCGTCTATACTATAGGTATACCCTGCAGTACCTCCCGTGCCATCTACCTCTATAGTAGCACCTTCTGGAGCAGTACAGGAAACTGGTTTTAAAATAGTTGCAGAAGCCTCTAATAAAGCTGGTTCTGTTAGGTTTACATCGTCTAAGTCTAAAGTACATCCTGTTGCACTAGTTCTTACCTGAATATTTGAGTAAGCACCCGGGGCTAAGCCCGAGATTTCAACCGTATCGCTAGTAGCTGTCACCCAATCTGTTCCGTTGGTAGTATATGCATAAGAAGTACCGTAATTGGAAGCGGTAATCGTGATACTACCATCATCCGCTCCATTACAAGAGCTATTGGTAGTATTTACAATACTCGCTGTAAATTCTTGGTTGTTTTCTATTCTAACGGTAATTTCTTTGGTACAAGCACTACCGTAGTCTATGCTAATTACATAGTCATCAGGAGCTAGATTTGTAAATACGTTAGAAGTTGCTGGGGTGTTCGCTATCCCATCAATTTGATAGGTATATCCGGCATTGCTAGGATCCATGGTTATCGTTCCGGTTCCATCACAAGCATAGGTTACCGCAGGTACAAATGTAGGTTCACTAGGCAATGGGGCAACAGTAATGTCTGGCAGGGCCAATGTACAACCGTTCGCATCTTTTACTGTTAGCACATAGGTTCCCGCTGTTACACCAGTTTTTACCGGATCATTAGAATATACGCCATTAATACCATAGGTATAATCTGGTGTTCCGCCAGTAGCAATGTCGAAGGTAATAACCCCTTCTCCAGTACATGTATATGGGGTCGTAAGGCTCGCGTTACTAACCAATGGATTTGGTACTGCAATACTTTCGGTTTGCGCAACACTTGAACAACCGTTAGCATCGGTTACAGTAACTGTATATGTACCAGTACCTAAAGTATCGAATAGTACATTAGTATCGGTACTTGCTGGAGTAGTTTGTGAGGCGCCACCACTGTCTACAATAGTTACTGTAAATGGTGCTTGCCCATCGGAAATGGTCACACGAATACTTCCTGTATCCCCATCACAGTTAGGTTGCGTTGCCGCGAGTGTTGCAGTAGGGTTAGGAATGGCATCAATAGTTATCGTTTCTGAAAATTCGCAGTATGGGGCATTTCCGTTATTGTCTCTTACCAGTATGGAATAGCTTCCCGCGGTAGCAATACTAATATCTGTAGCAGCACTAAACGAAGGTGCTGTTCCTGTTGGTACGACACTGTATACGTAATTTCCATCACCACCCGAGGCGGCAATACTAACATTGGTAGGATCACAGGTAATGATTCCGGCGGTGTGCGTAGCTGTTAAAACATCTTTTAAAACATGGGTTGATGGATCAGAAATACACCCTAAAGCATCTTGTACCTCTATGGTATAGGTTCCTGGAACAAGCCCTGTAAAAGTATAGTTAGTAGCATCGATAGGATCGGGAGAAATCCATGCACCACCATTAATTCTAAACAAGTAATCTTGTACTCCTTGGGTAACATTCACTGCTATTTCTCCATTGGTACCATCGTAGCAATTTTCTACTGTAGCTTGGTGCAATACCTCCTCTGGTTCTAGAACACTTATGGTAATTGGTGTACAATTTACTTTATTGATTTGAATATTTACATTATCAATAAAATTACCAACACTCAAACTACCACTTGCTGTGGAAATCGCTTTAAAAGCAATAATGGTGGCAGTTTGTCCTGCAGGTACGGTATACGTACCTGAATAACTTCCCCAAGCAGACTTTCCATCACTCATAGTTTCTTGCGTGGTAGCTGTTGCTAAAGAACCGCCTATTTGCACCTCCGCAACATCCACACCACTTCTTCCTCTATGGTCTACAGACCAACTGATAATATCTCCAGGTTGCGTACAATATTCTTGGTAAATTGCTGAAACTAAATTAGCATTCAATTCAATAAAATTATTCCCATCAGAAGCAGGCACTCCTTTAAAATTATTGTGCCATATTTCAATTTTATTATCCGTGGCATCCGAATCCCAACCA
Source organism: Tenacibaculum sp. SG-28 (assembly GCF_002954385.1). Taxonomy (GTDB): domain Bacteria; phylum Bacteroidota; class Bacteroidia; order Flavobacteriales; family Flavobacteriaceae; genus Polaribacter. The sequence goes on along the minus strand of NZ_MQVY01000001.1, from coordinate 527,369 downwards.
GGAACAAGATTTTCGTCTATTATTTTAAAACCAGTTCCATTATACACTGGTTCTTCAAAACTTCCATTTTCAAAAGGGTCTAAAGAGCAGCCACACTCGTTACAGTTTCTGCTGTCAATAACGTTAACAATGTAATCGGTGGTACTCGGCGGTACATCGGTAAATACATTGGAGGTTTGCCAAGTTACACCGTTGTCTATGCTGTACTGGTATGGTGGTGTTCCTCCGGAAGCGTTTATAGTTACAGTAGCATTAGAATTTGTTGCGGTACACGATGGCAACTGGGTTACCTCCGCCGTTAAGGTAATTGGCGTAGGCTCGTTAATAGTTACCGAACCAAGAGCTACCTCACAGGTATCTTCTTTAATTACGATATCATACGCATCTGCAGCTAAACCTACTATTTTGTATGGGTTGTCTATAGCGGTTTCCCAGGTTACTCCGCCGTCGGTAGAATATTCAAAATCTCCATTAGTGATGTTGTTAGCAGCAATAGTAATGGAACCATTATTCGATTCAAAACAAGAACTGTCTTCACTCGATACAATAGTTCCTCCAAATTCATTATTAGGTTGTACTTTAGTAGTTATTTCTGTGGTACATGCTTTACCATAATCTATGGTAATGGTATAGTTTACCCCTGCTACCAGATTAGAAAACAAATTAGATGCTTGCGGCCCGGTAGTAGAAGTTCCATCGGTGATGGTATAGGTATAGCTAGGATCTACTGGGGTAACCGTTAGGTTTCCGGTACCGTCACAATTGTAGCTAATTGCACTACTAAAGTTTGGTTTGCTTGGTAAAGGGTCAATAGTAATACTACCCAAATCTAACACACAACCATTATCATCTTTTACCGTTAGCGCATAAGTTCCCTCGGTTAAACCATCCTTCTCTAAAAGGTCGGAATAAACATTATCGATACCATAAGTATAAGGTGCAGTACCTCCAGTAGCTGCTACGAAAGTGATTACACCGTTACCCGAACACGTAAAATCGGTAGTTAAACTTGCACTACTTACAATACTATCGGGTGCAATTATTGTTGTGGTAACCGGTACACTTGTACATCCATTCGCATCTGTTACTGTTACTTCGTAAGTATTTGGTAGTAAATTTTCAAATAGTACTGTGGCTGCAGTACTTGGTCCTGCTGTATTTGAGAAGGAGCCATCGGTAGCCGAAATTTGTACCTCATAAGGGTTTGTCCCATCGGATAACGCCACGCTAATGGCACCCTCACCCGAATTACAATTTGGCTGTATTGCTGTTAATACCGCAACTGGATTAGGAATTGCTGTTACAGAAACCGTTTCTGTATATTCACAATAAGGTGAATTTCCGCCGTTATCTCTAACTAAAAGATCGTAATTTCCAGCAGTAGGAATATTGAAAGTCGTAACTGTATCAAAAGAAGACGCTTGTCCAACTGGCACAAAACTATACACAAAATTACCGTCACCACCGGCAGCAGTTATTTCTACAACGCCATCGTTACAAGTTACCGGAACTATCGTGTAGGTTGCAGTGACCGGAGCGGCAATGGTGTGTTCGCTCCATTCTGAAAGACAACCCAAGGCATCTTTAACACGAACTCTATACGTTCCGGGAATTAAACCAGTAAAGGTGTAATTAGTTGCAGATACCGGATCTGGAGTTTGCCAAGTTTGCCCTTCTATTAAAAACTGGAAGTTCCCTTCACCTTGTGTAGCCTCTACAGCTATCTCTCCATTGGTTCCGTCGTAACATCCTTCCACAGTAGCCGTATGGATAACCGACTCTGGTTCATTTATTTTTAAAGTTGTTGTGGTAGAAGATACACATTCGAATTGTACCGGTAAACAAGCTCCCGGACATGAGGCTCCATCGTTAAAATTAGAAGGAGTACCTTGGTATATTTTAACGGCAACAGGGTTTGCTGTTTTAAAGTCATCGATGCGGAAAACCTCACCAGTATTATTACTAAACCCATACAAATCACCGTCTTGGGTAGTAAATACACTACCAAAACCTTTATTCGCGCTTCCACTTAAATCGGCAATGGTTTTTTCTGTTCCTTGTATAGGATTAGTGGTTAAATCAAAGGTATATAGTTTATTTGCTCTAATAGAATACCCTATGTTATTGATAATTACCATATCTGCAAGTTTTGCATTTGGCCCAGTAAAGGATATTTTATTGTAGGCTCTGGTAGTTACGTCGACTTTATAAAAATCGCCATTTCCTTTACGTAACCATAAATTTGCATCATCATCAAAGGAGCAAATATTAGGATCAAAATTTAAATCAGCCCCGCCATTAGTAACCGGTCCTAAAATTTCTACGAGACCATTTGGGTCTTGCGGATCCATACGGTATAAATATCCAGTACTAATTTGTACCCCATAGATATAGTAATTGGTTGGATGAACCGCAATAGTATTGGTTTCAAAAGGAGCACCAGAGGCAGTAACAGGATTGTATATAAATTCGTTATTTCCTGTCACCGGATCAATAACGCGTAAAACTTTTTCTATGATTTGGTAAAATCCGGGGGTACAAGCAGGCCCTGGTCCTACTGCTCCACCTCCATCAGAATCGCAATCACACTCACTACAATCTCGGCTGTCTTGCACGTAAAATGTATATTCGTCATCGCTTGGTGCGACATCGGTAAAAATATTAGAGGATTGCCAATTTTCACCATCCATACTGTACTGATAAGGAGGTATTCCTCCGGTAGCTTGCACTTCTACGGTTGCCCCAGAATTAGTAGCTGCACACGAAGCAGGTGAAATTTCTGTGGCAGTTATGGTTAATTCGTCTGGTTCTTTAATATTTACATCGCCAAGACTTAAAACACAGGTTTCAATAGCATTTTTATCTCTTACGAATACGCTATAGGTACCGAAGTCTAAATCGGTTATGGTATAAGGGCTTTCTGTTACAGTAATCCATGTGTTTTGGTTATCGATGGAATACTCGTAATCACCATCGTTAAAATTAAATACCTCAATAGTAATAGTTCCATTACCTCGCGTATTACAGTAATTATCCGTTTCTCCTAAAATAGTACCGTTAAAAATTTGATTCGATAAGACAGTAACGGTAATATCTGTAGTACATCCGCTTCCATAGGCTACAGTAATTACGTGGTTTCCTGTACTTAAACCAGTAAAGACATTGGAAGAATCAAAAGCACCATTATCAATACTATAGATAAGCCAGCTGGGCTAACCGTTACATTTCCTGTACCATCACAATTATAGGTTATCGGAGCATCTAAAGTTGGTTGGTTTGGCAGTGGATCTATAATTATTTCGTCTATGATAATCTCACAACCGTTGGCATCTTTTACCGATAATTGGTAAGTACCGTCTTGTAAATTATCTTTAACCAAACTAGAAGAATACGTTCCATTAATACCGTAGGTAAAAGGAGCAGTTCCGCCAGTAGCTTGGGTAAAGGTAATTGTGGCATTTTGCGCACAAGTATACTCTTGGGTTATGGCAGCAGTGGCAGCTATATCGGTTTTATCTTTAATTTTAAAAGTTTCTTGATAGAAACATTGGTACGAATCTTTAGAGGCGCGAATGTCAATTGTATAATCCCCTACCGCTAAATTGGTAAACGTACCTGAGGTAAAATAATCTACTCCACCGTTTATACTATATTCAACTAAATAGCCCGGATTTGAACTTGCTTTAACCGAGACTGTAATTTGTCCGTTTTCATCACCAGTACATAAAATATTTTGTCTACTTCTTCTAAATTCAAGAGGTGGCTCAACAACAATCTCAACAGGATTCGAGAATGCAGAACAATTATTACTATCGAGTACTATGAATACATAGGTACCTTCCTCTGCATTCGCAATATCGAAAGTATTCGAAGTTTGAAAATCTGCAGCAGGAATAGCATCCACTGAGGCATACCTATCGATTCCATTATACGACCAAATCGCATACGAATAATTAGCATTGGCTACTAAAGTTCCTCCAGTTGCATTTAAAGTAATTATACCGTTCGATGTGCCATCGGTACAAGTAATATCTTTAGTTTTGGTAGCAGATAAAACCAAATCGTCCACTTGGTTAACGATCACTGTTTCTGTGATCGAACAGGCATCGGTATCTACTTGAACAGAATATTCACCACCAGTACTAACGTCGAAAGTAAAATCGTTAACATCGGTTGGACCTTCAGTGGCAATGGTTGCGCCATCCTTAATTAAGGTATAGGTATATAAGCCTGGTACGTTAGTTACTTGTGCGCGAACCTCTCCAATATCCCCAGGACAATTAATATCTGTGGGTAATAAATCTAATGCGATATCTCTTCTTTGTATGTTTATAGGATCGAATGTAAATTCACAAGAAGCGGCAGTAGCGTCGTTTAGTCGGATACTTAAATTGTAATCTCCTGGCTCGGTAACTACAAACGTATTGGCATCTTGGTATCCTTCTTCATAACCATTTGGTCCTACCACTTTAAACTGGTAATTATTTGGTATCCCATTAATTACGATTTCTCCATTCGCCCCACAAAGTATGTCTGTTACTGTAATATCAGGGTTTAAGGTAGAAGAAAATACATTAAAGTAATAGGTCTTAGGACATCTACCATCGTATAAAACCTCCAATCGGTATTCGCCTTCTTCAGAAATATCTTGTGTAAAATTAGTTCCTATGGTATCCCAAGTACAAGCGGTATTAAAATTACCACAAACAGTACTTGCGGTATCTGGGCAAGAAGTTTCATCTAACTTTTGCCAAGTTACCGTGGTTCCTGTAGCGGCATCAAAAGGTAAGTTAATCGTTCTTGAACTTCCAGTACCACATAAATAAATTTCTGCCAAATCAGAACCATCATCCGGACATGTTAGCATAATATCTGCAAAGGGAAGTAAGGGGTTTGGCTCGTTATTAAAAGTGATAACATTCACTGTTTCTGATCCATCGATACATCCAACAGGTGCAACTTTATTTACAGTATAGGTTCCAGCTTGAGTTACTGTTACTGTTTGTTCGTTTCCAATAACGTTTCCACTGCTATCCGTCCATTCATAGGTAGCAAAACCACTTCCTGCCGTTAACACAATTTCCGTACCACAGAGTACTACATCACGCTCAAAAGAACAACCGCTTGTATCTGCAAGGAAATTTGAGGTACCTACAATACCAAAATTACAAGCATCAATTCCTGCAAAACTAGGTGCATTTTCAACTCTAGGCAAGCCACCTTTGTCACTATCGTAATTCGCAAAGGCCTGATTTTGGATAACGTTCGAACAGACGTCACGCAAATCGTTGCATGTCGCAACTACTTTTACTTTAAAACGTATATCGTATTTAGCACCATTTTCCTGCACCAAATTATCTGGAATATCAATGGTTAATTTACCGCGAAAACCATTGGCTAAAACAGGTTGTTCATACGTATAATCGGAGGCAGATATACCAGACGGAAAAGTTATGTCCGTTTCAATTAAATCGACATTTTTTGGTAATATGTCAATTAGTTCAGTATTTAAAGCATTATCTGTTCCTACATTTTGAAAGCTAATATTATAATACAATTCTCCTCCAAGTGCCACAGCTTGACCAGAAATATCATTCCCTGCGGCATCCTCTATAGTTTTCACTAATTGAATATTTGGTTCAATTACTTCTACCGCCATACCAAGAAGAAATGGATAATAAGAATCTCCGTCGGTTGTAAAATTCAACGTTGTTTCGGTATCATTATTCCCTAAAATACTATTACCTGTATTATTTAAGTCGAACAAATCAAGATCAAAACCTAAAGTATTTATACTATTTGGGGTTCTGGTATTTACAAAATTATTATCGCGGGTAATGGAACTATTAAAAAAATTATTTGAGGTATTGTTATCTCCAGAAGTTATATCAACAAAATTATCATTTACATCTTTAATTCGAAAAGCATCCCCTACAATTTGACGATCACCCTCTAAGGCCGCAACCAATAACTTTGCTCGAACAGGCCCTGTAGGAACGGTTTGGAAACCAGAAACATTTACATCTACAGAACTACCATCTGCTTTTCTAATGGTAGAAAATCCGTCATAGATATAAAACTTCTTGCTAGAGGATGTCTCATTTTCATAAATTATTACTAAAGCCCATCCCGCAGAGGAACCCAATCTACCATCAAAAGTATCTTGTCCTAAAGTTGCTTTTATATTCGCGCCATAGTAATCTCCCTCAGGGTTACTTAATCCCGAAACTAAATCGGTTACATCTTTATAACAAACATAAGGCCTCTCATCAGGATCTCCATCTCTATAAATGACATCCCCTGCATTAACATCAGAATTATCGGCAACGATGTCTATATAATTTCCTCCAGGCACCTTAAACTTCATACGGTTCCAGTCAGGATCTGTAGTATCAACACCTGCAGCTTCATCTGCCCAATTTTCAAAGGGATAAATACCAGTCCAATACAAACCGGCGTATACTATTTTTGAACAACTGGGTAAAGTAAGTGTAGACATCGAGGACGAAAAAGTTGATGCATCGGAATCTACGTCAATATACCCCAAGGTAAAGTTACTATTTGCTTCATTTCCATCATACGGATCGTTAAAATCTGCTCTATTCAAAATATTGTTTCCTACAAAGGTCATTTCACCTCTTGTAACAGTATTAAATCTATTTTGAAAAGGTACGTCTGCTCTCTTGACTGCAGCAGATAAAGGTCTTGTACTTTCAGATACAATTTTCTGTTCCTGTGCATGAATGATAACAACAGAAAAAATGACAATTAGGGTTAGTAAGAGTTTTTTCATGGGGAAAGGGGAATTAATATTTTCTAGTGCTCTGTATCTTTTTTATTTAACGTTTACAATGGATTTACGATCGTAATACGATCCATTCAAGTTACTATTATATGCTGCAAGAGCCTCTTCTCTATTCTTCGTTTTGAATATGTATACATGTCGTAAACCAGTTCCGGGGTTTATAAAATAATTGGCATCAATATCGTCATTTCGCAATTCGTCTACAAAACGATCGGCATTGGCTTTACTACCAAAAGCTCCGATTTGCAAGTAATATCCAGCTTCAATTTCACCATTGGTATTTAGGTTGGCAATTCTCGCAGGGGGTTGTGGTTTGGGTTCTTCATACGAATCTCCATCTCCACCAAGTGTAATTTTAACCACATATACCGCTTCTTTGATGGTTTTTTTATCGGTTAAGCCTAATGGATCATCGTCATCGCCTTCAAACATTTTCTTTTCCTTAAACTCTTCTTTCATCTCCTCAGCATCTTCCTCTTTTACGAATCTATCAAAATACAGGTAGTAGAGTTCTGTCGTAGGATCATAGATATACTTGGCTTCGATTTCCTCACGATCGTACTTCCATTGTTTTTCAGCAATAAACGACTCTACATTTTCTTTGCTCTTGAATTGGTCTTCTACCACATAATACATGGTTCCGCCACCACCAGAGCGTCTAATGGTTGGATTTCTCCATGGTGTAGCGGCTCTTCTTCGTAAACTGGTATCTTTTTCCTCAGCTCCATCAGCAGGAAGTATCGGCACTACACCAACGTTAGTATTGGTAGTGCTTTTTGGAGCAGGTCTATTTTTAAGTATGCGTAATATCTCGTCTACCTTATCGTTTAAAATTCCTATAGAATCATAAGCTTCTTGAATTTCAATAGATAAATTGTTGTGATCCGGATTTTTATACTCTTTGTTTGTTTTGCGTTCAGGAAGTGTCACACTTACATTACCAACACGTCGCGTAGGACGTTTTCTTGTAAAGGATTTCATCCCGAAATTATAGATGATTCCAACCTCGTTAGTAGATGCAAAATCATTTTTCTCATAGGTAAAACCAATAGACAAACGATCTGACAAATTCACCCCGACTCCTGCAGACATACCGTACTCCTTATCGTAGCCTGCCTTTAACCAACCTGCTTTGGGAAGATCGATTATGGCATTCCCTCCAAAACCAAAACTTCCGCTTCCTGGTTTTCTAGCCAAAGCAAGAATACGCAAATCAGCACCTTCGAAAATACCATTAGCATAGGTAAACTCATACGAATACATAGCATGCCCTGAAAAAGTTTTTTCTGAAAAAGAGGTTAGTAATTCGTTTTCCTTTAGATTAAAATCTAATAGGTTTTCAAAAAATACACCAAAATCAAAATTTCCGTAGGATACCGTTAATGCCGGCTGAAAGTTTACCACAGGAATGTCTTGAAAATTACTAATCGCAGGATCTGGAACTACAGAATTCACTTTTAATCCGTCTGCGCTCCTTCTACTATATACCACATTAAAACCAAAAGTCAGATCAAAATCTTGGTTTAATGCTATTCTTTGTGCATAATTTGCTACAGCACCAAAGTCTTTAAACACGCCAACTTCTTGCTGGTATATCGCTAATCCGGCACCTACGTTTTCACGCATTTTCCCCGAATAACTGAATAAATATAGCCTTGGTGCATCTTCAAACTCTACAAAACTATTCCTTACAATCGCACTCATAGAACTACTGTTCTCTCGCAGCGCAGAAAAGGTAGGAACAGTAAGGAACCTATTAAATTTCATAAAGTTTCGAGATGTGAAACTATTATAAACATCTGCATTGCTCGATACTTGCCCCTGAGCAACGACAGAAATAAATAATAAAATATATACAACTCTTTTTTTAATCATAGTTTATCAATCTAGCACAGAAATACTTCCTGCTTTTATTAGCATGTCATCCCGTATAATTTTATAGTAAAAAACTTGTTGGTTCCTTAAATCTTTATTGGGCCAATCGTTTTTATATTCGTTAGTTCGCAGAACCTCTACCCCATTAGCATCGTATATGGCAATGGTTACCGATGGTTGAAAAGCATATTTATTCGATAAAGTCCAAGTGTCATTGATGCCATCTTGTAAGTATGGAGATACGATGTTTGGTACGATTATTTGATCGTCTTGTTCTACTGCCTCTATTGTTTTAATAACTTCACAATCATCTACAGTAGCTATTAATGTATACGTACCTACTGTATTAATGTCTAAGGTTTCATTGGTAGAAAGTAAGCTTCCTGAACTGTCTTCATACCATTCATAGGTATTCGCTCCACTGGCTGTTACAGTAACATTTTGTCCTGGCAGAACTACCACCACTTCAGAGGGAGTGACTTCTACTGCAGAATCGTCGAAAGGTACTACAGTAATACTTTCTAGATCGGTTACACAGCCAAACCCTGAAATTTGCAAAAAATAAACGCCCTCTTCTATTACTTCTAGGGTCTCTGGCGTATCTGTTTCGATTTCCTCTCCGTCTTTAAACCAGGTATACGTAAAATCTGCAACTACCTCTTCTATAGTATAAACAATAGTTCCATCCGTACATAAAGCATTGGAAGTAGAACTTGAGAGTATCTCCGGACTTTCAATAGTGACTTGAATATCGATTGCATCAGAAACACCTGAAAAAGTACCAGAACTAACTTCCAAAGTATAGCTATCATTCTCTTGGTAGGAAGCAATAGCAAACTCCATTTGGGTGGCTCCATTAATAATGTTTCCGCCCTTGTACCATTGGTATTGCACGTAATCGTTTACTTGTGTATCGGATAATTCATAGGTGTTACCATCCGTTCCAGTAGCGGTAATGCCTACCATTAACAACCTTGTTTGATCGATACCACAAGCAACATAATCGGAAGCAGTTCGAATGCTAGGGCTTAAAGACTGCAGGTCTACGAGCTCAAAAACATCGGAATCTTGGGTAAAAGGACAAGACGTACCTGTTTCGGTAACTCTAGCTTTATAAATTCCGGGACCATTAGGGGTCATAGACAAGCCCGAAACTCCCTGCAATACCACGTCATTTTTCAACCAAATGATATCGGTAGAAACTGAAGATGGTGCAATTGAAATCTCTAGCTTTTTGTTTTCTCCAGGAAGCAATAAAAAGGTTCCAAAATCTCCGGTAATCTCTTCAATTGCAGAATCTGTTTTTTGTTTTAATTCTACATCCTGTGACTTTGCTTCACACCCATCTTTTTCAAGTATAAGGTAATAGATACCGAACTGCCCGGTATTTGGTGTAGTATAGGTTGAGGAATTCGACGAAGCGACTAATTGATCATCCAAATACCAATTATAGGTGTACGAGGTATCCGAAATAGAAGCTTCAAAAGTATAGGTCTCATCGGAGCAGATTTCCACCTCATTTCCTCCTTGTATTGCAGCGTCTGTAGTACTTACGACGTATACGTCAATTAATCTGGAGTCTACATACCCACATTCGAAATAATTAATTTTTCCTTGGTATTTTCCTTGCTCGCTAACCTCAATAAACGGTTCTGTTGTCGTAGCAAAAAAATCTCCATCTTTAAACCAATCAAAAGAAGCGGTTTCATCGGTATTCAAAGTAAGCCTCACCGAACCTGAACCACATATTGTTTCACTAGCCTTGTTATCATTAATCCACAAGGTTTCTGAAAACAAAAGATATGCTGCAAAAGCATCTGATGCTGGGCTGAACATTTCCTGCGAAGAGGTTCTCGGTTTGTCTGCCTTTATTCTAATTTTATAGCCGCTTCCGTTTGTATTATCGGGCAATTGAAATGCGACTAAAATTTCAGAAAATGTAGCATTTTTATTTGCCACCGTGGCTAGATTGACAGGATTTGCGAAACTTCCACTAGCATCTGATAATTCTAAAGTGAAGATGTTATCGTCTTGAAAAGTACTGGTATTGTATCTAAATCCTATTTGAAAATCACGATTACCGTTAGAACTACAAGCATCGCTAAACTTTAACTCGGGCTTCAAGAGAACCTGAGCAACCAAAGATGTGGTCGAGAAGATTAGAGTATAGGCTATAATGCATAGTCTAATACTTCTAGTTAGCATACTATTCATTTAAGGGGCATTTAGGGGTGGTCAAATTTAACGATTGTTTTTAAAAAAACATAATTTAATGTTAAAATTGACTGGCTAAAAATAGAAAATTAAAATTATAATTACAAGATTTTTTAAAGACGGAAGTATAATAATATCCTAAATTAGCGTTTTTTTAGAGACAGAACTAAAAATCATTGTGAATAAAGTTAAACACATCATAGTACTATTAATGCTAAGTCAAATAGTAAACGCACAGGTAGGCGGAGAAAGTACGTTTAACTTTTTAAACACTTCAACCTTTGCAAGACAGGTTGCTTTGGGTGGAAAAATTCTCACTTTTATTGATGATGTGAATCAGCCAACCTGGAATCCTTCGGTTATAAATAATAGCTTACACAAGCAACTGGCAGTAAACTACACAAGTTATCTTGCTGGGATTAATATTGGTTCCATATCGTATGCTTATGAAATTAACAAACATTTTGAAACCTTACACGGAAGTATTAAATACGTGAATTACGGTACCTTAATTAGAGCAGACCAAGAAGGAAACGAACAAGGTACTTTTGGTGCGAATGACATTGCAATCTCTATAGGGTATGCGAGAAATATTCCACGTAGTGACTTTTATTATGGCGGAAATATAAAACTAATTTATTCGGCAATTGACTCTTTTTCTTCCTCAGGAGTAGCTATCGATTTAGGAATTACCTATTACAGTGCCAACCATCCTTTTATAGTAGCATTGGTAGCTAGAAATATTGGAACCCAACTTGTAGCGTATGATGCAACAAAAGAAAAATTACCATTAGAAGTTGCATTAGGTGTTTCTTATCGCTTAGAACGTGTTCCATTGCGTTGGTACCTAACGCTAGATAATTTACAAAAATGGAAGGTAGCAGTTCCCAATCCATCGAACCAAACCTCAGATTTAGATGTAACGTTACCGAAGAAAATATTACATTTTTAGACAATGTTTTTAGACATGTAATTGTTGGCGCTGAATTATTTCCAACCAGCCCAGTAAATTTACGAATAGGTTACAATTTTAGACGCAGTAAAGAACTGCAATTGCAAAATGTGCGATCTTTTGGTGGTTTATCCTTTGGTTTTGGTTTAAAAATGAACCGTTTAAAATTCAATTATGCCTATTCAAAATTTCATTCCGCTGCAAACACAAGTACCTTCAGCTTGCAAATTGATTTAGACAGAAAATCCCGAGGAAAAACCCCTAGTAGATACTAAAATCTGACGTATATTTGTATCCCTAATTACTTACAAATGACGAAAAAAATTACCATAGCGATAGACGGGTTTTCTTCCACAGGAAAAAGTACCATTGCTAAACAGTTGGCAAAAGAATTATCTTACATTTATGTAGATACAGGAGCTATGTATCGAGCAGTAACCTTATACGCTATGGAGAATAATTTTGTTTCCGAAACATTTTTACATACCGAAAAACTTATCTCAAAATTACCAACTATCACGCTGAGTTTTCACTTTAACAAAGACCTAGGCTTTGCAGAAATGTATTTGAATGGTAAAAATGTAGAAAGAGCTATAAGAACCATTGAAGTTTCTAATTTAGTAAGTAAAATTGCCGCCATTTCTGCTGTTAGAAAAAAACTTGTTGCAGAACAGCAAGAAATGGGAAAGAATAAGGGAATTGTTATGGATGGCCGTGATATAGGTACTGTTGTTTTTCCGGATGCTGAGCTAAAAATATTCATGACTGCATCTGCGGAAACTCGTGCACAAAGGCGTTTTCAAGAACTAGTCGAAAGAGGGGATCAAGTGAGTTTTGAAGCCGTACTTCACAATGTAAAAGAAAGAGATCATCTAGACTCTACGAGAAGCGATTCTCCGTTGGTAAAAGCAAAAGACGCAATTGCTATCGACAACTCTAAAATAGATAAAGACGAACAATTCTCTCAAATCTTATCTTTGGTTAACGATAAATTATCTTAGTAACTAAAAACAGGTTTTTTAGAATCGTCTATTTCAAGTAAAAGGTGCGTAATAAAACAAATACGCAATTCTCACGAATTACAACAATATTTTAAACCTTTGGAAAACAGTACTTTGTTATTTTAAACAAAACATAAACCTTTAAAAAACAGATGATTATAATATTTTAGTTTTTAAAGAGATAGTAAAGAAAAAAAAATCAGACAATACCAAAAGAAGGTCTACTACATCGTGCATAGTAGCTTAATCTTCCTCTAAAGTTTCCGTAGTAGAACTCGCAGCATACCTTCGCCATTTCTCCAAGCAATTTAATATATCTTGTGGAAGTTCGGAATTAAATTGCAAAAACTCACCTGTTTTTGGATGTGTGAAACCAAGTGTTTTTGCATGAAGCGCTTGTCTTGGTAATACTTTGAAGCAATTATCCACAAATTGTTTATACTTAGAAAATGTAGTGCCTTTTAAAATTCGATCGCCACCATAGCGCTCATCGTTAAATAACGTATGCCCTATGTATTTAAAATGAGCTCGTATTTGATGCGTTCTACCAGTTTCTAGTTTACACTGCACCAAGGTCACATAATTGAAACGCTCTATTACTTTAAAATGTGTAACTGCATGTTTTCCATAGTCGCCTTCTGGAAAAACAGTCATTTGTAATTTATCGGTAAAACTGCGTCCTATGTTCCCGGTGATTGTTCCCTCGTCATCTGCAATATCACCCCAAACTAGGGCATAGTATAACCGTTCTGTTGTGCGATCGAAAAACTGTTTTGATAAATGTGCCATCGCATATTCCGTCTTGGCTACCACTAATAAACCACTGGTGTCCTTATCGATTCTGTGCACCAAACCAGGTCGTTCACTACTATTATTCGGTAAATTTTCAATGTGATGAATAAGACCATTAACCAAGGTACCGGAATAGTTACCATGTCCTGGATGCACCACCATACCGGGCGGCTTGTTCACCACAATAACCTCATCATCTTCGAATACGATGTTTAGAGGAATATCTTCCGCTACTAACAAATTCTCATGTGGAGGATACGAAAGAACCACGCGTACTACGTCTTTAGGTTTTACCTTATAGTTTGGCTTTACAGCAAGTTCATTCACCAAAACATTTCCGGCTTTAGCAGCTTGTTGAATTTTATTTCTAGTGGCATTTTCAATGAAATTCATTAAAAATTTATCTACGCGCAACGGTTCTTGACCTTCTGTTGCAACAAAGCGATAATGTTCGTATAAATCATCGTTCTCTGTTTCCGAATTATTATTCTTGTCTTCTTGCATCATTACGAATGGCTTTACATTTTTAATTGCCGTCGCCTAATATAAAATTTATAGTAGATTGTTTGGGTAGTTTTGTTCCAGGTTGTAAATCTTCCCCATTGTGTTTTAAACCTCTAACGACGTCTTTCCCTTTATCTTTCACATAAGTAATCTCATCTCCAACTAAAAATCCGGAAGAAAGTAAAATACTAGTAGCCAATCGTTTGGTTTTACCATTTAAATCAGGAATTTCAACATCTCGGTATTTGGATGGATTTAGCGTGAGGTAAATTTTTCTATTTTCCTTTACAAAATCTCCAGCCTCAGGATCTTGCTCAATTACCGATTTTTTAGGGTAATCCGGATTGTAATTTGCACTATCGATAACTACAAATTGTAGATCTAGTGTTTCTAACCTAGTTTTCACATCTGCTAAAGCTAGTTTGTCCAAATTAGGAACTTGAATTTTTTGCCCGTGATTCGTGGTCATTCCCAACCACCATTGTAATAAAAATACAAATAATAAAAGCGATAAAATAGCAATACCTATTTGTACTAAAAATGATTTACTTTTTAAAAAGCCAAAGAATCCTTTTATATGTTCCATAAAATTATGCATAACTGATTTTTATAATAAAAAACAAATTTACATTAAAAATAGTATATAACTAACCATACTAAATTGGTTATTCGGTGAATTATTAAACTTCCAAATATCAAAGGGGATAAAGAGTTTTTTTTGGTAAGTTTGTAACTAGCATTTAATTTTAAAAAAACAGTTCGAAACTTGGATAACATGAAAAAAAATATAGCTATTGTTATGGGGGGATATTCCTCGGAAGTTGCTATTTCATTAGGAAGTGGCGAAGTAGTATACCAACATCTAAGTCGAAAAAAATACAGCCCTTATAAAGTACATATTGTAGTGGAAGGATGGTATGTTCAGGAGGGAGAAACAACTTACCCTATCGACAAAAATGATTTTTCATTTGTTAAAAATGGTAAAAAAATAATTTTCGATTGTGTGTTTAATGCCATTCATGGGCATCCAGGAGAGAACGGCAGTTTTCTCGCGTATTTAGAGCTTTTAAATTTACCCCACACCTCTGCTCCATTTTATCAAATGGCACTTACCTTTAACAAAAGAGACACTCTTAGTGTTATCAAACACTACAAAATCCCAACGGCAAAATCAGTTTACCTAAATAGTGGAGATAGTATCGATGTCGAAGCAATTGTACAAAAGATAGGACTTCCTTGTTTTGTGAAACCAAATAATGCTGGGTCTAGTTTCGGAATCTCCAAGGTACATACAAAAGAAATGCTACTACCTGCTATTGCAAAGGCATATAAAGAAGATTCAGAAATTTTAATAGAAAGTTTTTTAGACGGGATGGAGGTTTCTGTTGGTGTTATTGAGTATAAAAATGAAATTATAGTACTTCCAATTACAGAAATTGTCTCTGAAAATGATTTTTTTGATTACGAAGCAAAGTATCTAGGGAAATCTGAAGAAATAACACCTGCAAGACTTTCCAAAACACAAGAAGAAAAAATTCGCGCTATCGCCAAAAAAGTGTATGAAGTTTTACAAATGCGAGGATTCTCCCGATCAGAATTTATTATAGTGCATGGAGAACCACATTTTTTAGAAATTAATACTGTTCCAGGACTAACTGAAGCCAGTATCTTACCACAACAGGCAGCAACATATGGCATTTCTCTTGAGGACTTATTTGACAATGCTATTACACAGACGCAACAAAAAACATAATACAAATACTGGTATCTCCAGATCTAAACCCACAACAAAATGAAAAAAGCAATATTTCCCGGATCTTTTGACCCAATCACATTGGGCCATTTTGACATAATTGAAAGAGGAGTTACTCTTTTTGATGAATTGATCATTGCCATAGGAATCAATGCAGATAAAAAATATATGTTTTCTTTAGAGGAAAGAAAAGCTTTTATAGAAAATACATTTGCACACGAACCAAAAATAAAGGTAGTTACCTACAGTGGTTTAACCGTTAATTTTTGTAAAGAACAAAATGCCCAATTTATACTCCGAGGACTTCGAAATCCTGCAGATTTTGAATTCGAAAAAGCAATTGCGCATACCAACAGAAAATTATCGGAAATTGAAACAGTTTTCTTACTGACATCCTCCGGAAAAAGCTATATATCATCCTCTATAGTAAGAGATGTTATCCGAAATAATGGAGACTATACCGGTCTAGTACCTAAGGCTGTAAGAATTTAATTTATGAGAAAAATTACCCTATTCCTGCTGCTCCTTGGAGCAATTGCTTGTAAGGATACAAAAAGTGATTTTATAACCTTATTTGAAACATCAAATGGAACAGAAACTCCGAAATATGAAGAGGTAATCGAATATTACCGGTCACTATCTAATGCGTATCGAGAAATTTCCATGTTTGAAATAGGAACCACAGATACAGGAAAACCGCTGCATATAGTGGTGTTTAACACCGATGGTGAAATATCAAAAAAAGAACTAGCCAATAGTACAAAAATTAAGGTTTTAATTAATAACGGAATCCATCCTGGAGAGTCCGATGGAATTGATGCTTCCATGCTTTTTTTAAGAGATATTGTTCGTAACGACACTTTAAAAAAACAATATCAAAATGCACTTATTACAATAATCCCTGTGTATAATATTGGTGGCGCTTTATTCAGAAATTCACATTCTAGAGCCAATCAAAACGGCCCGAAAGAATACGGTTTTCGGGGCAATGCACGGAATTATGATTTGAACAGAGATTTTATAAAGCAAGACACTAAAAACTCGGCGAGTTTTGCAAAGATATTTCATCTTATTAACCCAGATATATTTGTAGACAATCACGTAAGTAATGGTGCCGATTATCAATATGCCATAACGCATTTGTTTACCCAACACAATAAGTTAGGAGGAATTCTCGGCACTTACTTAGAAAAAGAAATGCGACCTTATTTGGAAAGTTCCTTAGCGAAGCAAGATATTCCAATTACACCTTATGTTAATGTTTGGGGAAGTACACCAGAAAAAGGATGGTCTCAGTTTTTTGATTCTCCAAGATACTCGACAGGGTATACAAGTTTATTTAACACCCTGGGCTTAATGGTAGAAACACATATGCTAAAACCATATAAAATAAGAGTAGAGCAAACCTACGCTTTACTGTTCTCTGTCGTTAATTTTGCTGTGGAAAACAACCTTACTATTAAAAGCAAACGAAAAGATGCCATAGAATTCTGGCAAAATAAAAAAGACTATCCAATTCATTACAGTGTGGATAACGAAAATCCTAGTAGTATCACTTTTAAGGGTTATGAAGGAAACTATATCGATAGTAAAGTGACTAATGGAAAACGATTGTTTTACGATAAAAGTAAACCGTATGAAAAAGAGGTAAATTACTTTAATAATTTTACCGTATCCAAAGAAGTACAAGTTCCTGAGGCCTATATTTTAAAACAAGGATGGCATGAAGTTATTGAAAGACTAAACAACAATAATATTACCTACAGGGTTTTAGAAAAGGATACCATGATGCAAGTGGTGGAGCAACATATTGAAAGTTTTGACACCAAAAAGGAGGCATACGAAGGACATTATTTACACTATAACACCGTGGTGAGGAAAAACAAAAAGCACCTTACTTTTTCTGAAGGAGATCTTTTCATTCCAACCCGTCAACAAGGAATACGCTACTTGGTAGAAACGCTTGAAGCAGAGGCGACAGATTCTTTTTTCAACTGGAATTTCTTCGACACAATTCTCCAACAAAAGGAAGGATTTTCCTCCTATGTATTTGAAGATATCGCATTTGATTTTTTACAAAACAACCCTGAAATTAAAGCCGAATTAGATAAAAAAATTAAAACGGATAGTAGCTTTGCAAAAAATCCTTACCAGCAATTATACTTTATATACCAAAAAACACCACATTACGAAGAGGCGCACCTACGACTCCCGATATACAAACTTGAATAACTAAAAAAAGCTCGTTACAAAATAACGAGCTTTTTAAATATATTACATAAAGTTACCTACTTGCCTTCCGCAACTTTTTTTGCTTCTTTCTTCAATTTGAAGTTTTCCCAAATAGTTCCTCCAATCCAGTATGGAACTACAAATGTTAATAAAAATATTAATAACCAAAAACCGGCTGTAAATATGAACATAAATAAAACTAATCCGGAAAACTGTGAAAAATCTAACATCTGTATCTATTAAAATTTGTTACGATGACAAAATTAAAACTAATTTTTAATACGAGCAATAAAATATGCTAAAAATCATCTCCTAAAACTGCGAGAATTTGTAATTTTGAACTTCATATTTTTTAGCAATATAAATCATTCGAAATGAAATATAGAATTGAGAAAGACACTATGGGTCAGGTGGAAGTACCTGCAGATAAATATTGGGGAGCACAAACAGAACGCTCTCGAAATAATTTTAAAATTGGACCTGCTGGCTCTATGCCGTTAGAGGTAGTATACGGATTTGCATATTTAAAGAAAGCTGCTGCTTATACCAACTGTGAATTAGGAGTCTTATCAGAAGAAAAAAGAGACCTCATTGCAAAAGTTTGTGATGAAATTTTAGAAGGTAAACACGACGACCAATTTCCCCTTGTAATTTGGCAAACTGGTTCGGGTACACAGTCTAATATGAATGTCAATGAGGTAATTGCTAACAGAGCACATGAAATAGCTGGAAAGACTATTGGAGAGGGCGACAAAACAATTCAACCCAACGATGATGTTAACAAATCACAATCGTCTAACGATACCTTTCCTACAGGAATGCATATCGCGGCTTATAAAAAAATCGTAGAAGTAACTATTCCGGGAATAGAGCAATTGCGAGATACGTTACAAGCAAAATCAGAAGCTTTTAGCGATGTGGTTAAAATTGGTCGTACCCATTTAATGGATGCTACTCCATTAACCCTAGGACAAGAGTTCTCAGGTTATGTAGCGCAATTAAACTTTGGATTAAAGTCTTTAAAGCGATCTTTAGAGCACCTAGCACAACTAGCCCTTGGTGGTACTGCTGTTGGGACTGGGTTAAACACACCACAAGGATATGATGTTCTCGTTGCTAAATACATTGCAGAATTCACCAAGTTACCTTTTGTAACAGCAGAAAATAAATTTGAAGCCTTGGCTGCCCATGATGCTTTAGTAGAAACGCACGGCGCTTTGAAGCAATTAGCGGTTTCTTTGAACAAAATCGCCAATGATATTCGATTAATGGCTTCGGGGCCAAGATCAGGTATTGGAGAAATTATCATTCCTGCCAACGAACCTGGTTCTTCTATCATGCCAGGAAAAGTTAATCCAACACAAGCAGAGGCTATCACGATGGTATGTGCTCAGGTAATGGGGAATGATGTAGCTGTAACGGTTGGAGGAACACAAGGACACTACGAGTTAAATGTGTTTAAACCGATGATGGCTGCCAATGTTTTAGCATCTGCGCAACTAATTGGAGACGCATGTGTGTCTTTCGATGTAAATTGTGCTGCTGGGATTGAACCTAACCACACAAGAATTAAAGAACTCGTAAACAACTCATTAATGCTTGTAACTGCCTTAAATACTAAAATAGGTTATTACAAAGCAGCTGAGATAGCAAATACAGCACATGCGAATGGCACCACCCTAAAAGAAGAAGCTGTTTCTCTTGGATACGTAACAGAAGAAGAATACGATTCATGGGTAAAACCAGAAGAAATGACGGGAAGTTTAAAATAAATTTAAACTATCCAATCGATAAAAAGCTGCAATAATTTTGCAGCTTTTTGTATCCTTAACAATATTGGTACAAAACGTAATACAAAAGAAAACACCGTTAAAGATACTTTTGCCAGTAGAAATACACTCCAATGAAAGATAGTTGCAGCATAGAGAGTACCAAAAAATTGTAGTAGAACGGAAAGATTCAAAATTTAAAAAAGCATATTGCATGAAAATTACTCTTGAAAATGAAACCCTTGAAATATCAATCAATAAGAAAGGGGCAGAATTGAATAAATTATATGCTAAAAAAACAAATATTGATTATCTATGGAGTCCAAAAGAGCCCTTTTGGCAACGACAATCTCCAATTCTATTTCCGATAGTTGGTCGCCTAAAAGAGGATCAATTTATCGAAAACGATACCAAATACACCTTGCCTAAACACGGCTTTGCAAGAGATGCAGTTTTTACTGTGCTTAGGCAAACTAAAGAAAGTGTAACTCTTGCTTTTAATTATTCGGAAAAAACCCTAGCAATCTATCCTTTTAAATTTAATCTAGAAGTAACCTACAGCTTAAGACAAAACAGCGTAATGGTTCATTTTAAAGTCGTAAATAACGACACGAAAAGGATGTATTTTTCTCTAGGTGCGCATCCTGCATTTTCATGTACGATGAAGCCCGAGGATGCCTTTGAGGATTACTATATTGCATTTGATACCGCAGAAAATGCCTCACAGCTATTCCTGAATAAAACCACTGGATTTAGGAATGGTAAAAGTAAAAATGTACGCATAAACAAAAAACTTCCATTATCGCACAAACTATTTGAAAACGATGCTTTAATCTTCGAAAACATCGAATCTAAAAAGGTTTCTTTACATTCCAAAAAACATAAAAACGGTATTCATATGCACCTTCCTAAATGGCAGTATCTAGCATTTTGGACGCAAAGTACAGGAGCCCCCTTTATTTGCTTTGAACCATGGATGGGAATCAATGACGCAGATACAAGCAATCAGATACTTTCAGAGAAAACGGGAATTATACCATTAGAACCAGAGCAATCGTATGAAAATCACTACACGTTAGAAGTATTTTAATTTCTTATGCATCTGTATTAAAAAGAAGTGCTAAAGATTGTTGCCGTTGAATTTTTTTTGTTGGTGTTTCTACAAATCGAGGAAGAAAAAATACCTCCTTTGGCACCTCGTATTTTGAAAGCGTAGATAGCGCACTAATATTGCGATACAGTGCATCTTTGTCATTGCAATTTTCGGGATCCTCTATGACTACAATTAATTTTTCGCCTAAAATTTTATCCGAAATTCCCGAGACAAAAAACCTTCCCGTAATTACCGTACGTAATTTCTCCTCAATTCGTTCCGGATGGAGCTTTACGCCACCTGAATTAATAACATTATCTGCTCGACCGATCCAAATAAAAGTAGTGTTAGAAAAAAGACGAACCACATCATTGGTTACAATCTGTGTATTCGAAATTTTAGGAGCGTCTATAACCAAACACGCATTAGCATTAGTATGTATGCTAATATTCGGTAAAACATGATACAACTGTTTGTCTACTGCATTGTGGTTAGCTTCGCTGTACTGATTAAGTTTTTTAACTGCAATATGGGTTATTGTTTCCGTCATTCCGTAGGTTGCATATACTTCTGTTGGAATATTCGATAACTTTGCTTGTAAGCTGGAAGAAACTGCACCACCGCCAACTATTAACTTCTTAATTTTTGATATGTCGTGAAGAGAAGCCTCCAACTGCATTGGAACCATTGCTGAAAAATCATAGCTTTTGTTTGTCTTTGCTAGCGGATTGGACACTGGAGATACAATGTCTAAGTGCCACCCTAGCACCATGGCTCTTACCAACATCATTTTGCCAGCAATGTACTCTGGAGTCAAACACAACAGGGCAGATGTCCCTTCGTTCAGATTAAAAAAAGCACCGGTAGCCTTTGCAGAATTCTCCATAAATTCTTTCGGAATAGAAATCGGTTTCGGCGTCCCTGTAGATCCTGAAGTGTTAACAACTACAGAGGATTTTTCATCTAACCAATCTTGTAAAAACCGAAACAGACCACTAGATATACCTGACGCATAACGTAAAATCTCTGTAGTAGAGGAAAAGGTATTTCCATTTAGCTTAAACTCTGGATGCATCGGTCGTACTATTTGATTGCTTGTGTCTCTTCGGAGGGACTTAGTATTGGCTTTGTAATATTACCTGTAAGTTTCTCTTTCCAGTTTTTCCAACTATATTTTTTAGAGAAATAAAGCAATAACAATGGATAAAGTACAAATACAGGCAAGAACATTTCCAACCCAACCGAGGGTTCTGAAACATCAATAAAAAGAGCATCCGTTTGAAAAACTGTCCAATTGGTAGTTACTAAAAATGCAGCCATTATGTTATTAATAGCATGCAATCCCATGGCAAGCTCTAAGCCCTCATCCATTAAGGTAATAATACCAAAAAATAAACCAGTTCCTATGTAAAAAACCATCGCAATATATCCCAATTTTTCAATTTCTGGATTTGCTCCATGTAACAAACCAAAAATAACAGAAGTAATTAGCAACGGAAACCATCTGTTTTTCACTAATACGCCAATTCCTTGCATTAAATACCCCCTAAAAAACAACTCCTCAAAGCTTGTTTGCAGGGGTAAAAATAGAAAAGAAACAAATACCAGGATAATGAATGGAATTGGATGAAAATTCCACACATAGTGCTCTGGGGTAAAAGCTATTCCTAATCCAATAGTAACAGCAGATACAAGCCCCCAAGTTACAAAACCATTAAAAAAGCGACTCCAGTCGATACGCTCTCTACTTGTAACAACCGTTTTAAATGCTCTTTTATGTATAAATTTTACGCCGATATACAAGAATGCCAAAGCAAAAACAAACATTAAAATAACAACAAATAAATACAGATTTTTATCGATGCCAAGTGAGGTAAAATTATCGTTCGCTGCTAGCATAAATTCTTGCGTATTATTAGCGTATAAACCTGCCAAGCCCAACAATGGCAATGCTCCGATAAACTGCCAACCAAAAAACACCATAAAGAGTACAAATACGTATATATACCATTGGTTGTTTCCTTTGTATGCTTGTTGGATAAAGTTCATAATTTTTATAGATTAAAGTTCCAAGCTGCGTTGGAATTGTATTGTAAATTTCCATTGGTAACTTCCAAAGGACTCGAAATATTATTGGTAAAAAGGCTTCCAGTACCTAAACCTTGTGGTAATGGGTTTTTTAGCGTGTACGTCCATTGCGCAATAGCATTTAATCCTACATTACTCTCTAGGGCACTCGTAATCCAATTTCCTGCACGGTATTGGTCTGCGATAGAAATCCATTCTTTGCTACCGGTAAAACCACCAACTAAACTCGGTTTTAATATAATAAATTGCGGCCGAATTGTAGCGATACAATTTACTTTTTGCGCGTAACTAAATATTCCTATTAATTCTTCATCTAAGGCAATAGGTAAGGGCGATTGTTCACACAGTAAAGCCATCTCTTGCCATTGCCCTTGTCGTATAGGTTGTTCGATAGAATGTATATCTAATGCTGCTAATTTATGTAACTTTTCTAGCGCTTCTTTTGGTGTAAACGCCCCGTTAGCGTCTACTCGAAGCGTGATGTCTTTAGCTGTAAATTCTCTTCGAATAGCCTTGAGAAGTGCAAATTCCGTTTCAAAATCAATGGCACCAATTTTCATTTTAATAGTAGTAAAACCTTTGGCTAATTTATGCTTTATCTGTTGCTGCATAAATGCTTTATCCCCCATCCATACAAGACCATTTATAGGGATAACATCCTTCCCATTTGAAAAGTCTGAAGAAAACAACTGAAAAGGGCTCGTGCTTTGCAAACTTAAAAAAGCTTGTTCAACACCAAATTGAATCGATGGATATTCTAATAATTCGTTGAGGAGAAAAGATAATTCGTGGTTTATATTTTCACAAACCCATTGGAGTTTTTCCTCATAATTTGGTCTGTCATCGATACTAAGACCTCTAAATAAACCGCATTCGCCTATACCAATTCCATTGGTACCTTCTATTTGTATAAACCAAGTTTCCTTAGTTCTTAATACACCCCTAGAAGTTCCACTTGCTTGTTTGAATTGCAATAGGTGTCTTTTGTACGATGCTTTCATCATTATTTAGATTCTACATAGTTTTTAAAATTTTGTAAATATCCTAGGTCTTGTTTTTCTAATCTTCCTTTTACAAATGGGAACATACAGCCAAGAATATAATTACTGCTCTTGAAGTTGGCATTTAGCTTTAGAATAGTTCTCGAATCTTTTGCGATAAAGGTATATGCATCCCTTTTTACCAAACCTCCTACCATAGAAAACAAGACAATTTTCTTATTAACCTCAAAATCGAGAATTTTTTGTTCAAAAGAAACCTCTTTTCCTTGATCTTTAACCACGAGATTAAAAATACTTCCAGTGACTTCTGGTGTTGTTTTAACTGTAGTTACCGATTGTATTTCGGGCATCCATTCGGATGCTAATTGCTGGTTACTAAATAACCCAAAAACTTCTTCAAGAGGTTTATCAATTTGAATTTCTTTAGAGTAATTAATCTCTGGAACAAACAAACCAATGGAAAAAAATGCAAGGGAAAAAACAATGATAATACCTAAAATAATCTTTACTCTCTTCATCTAACGAAAATCTGTTTGGCTACTTATAATACAATTGTTTCGCCAATTTCTGGCAACAAAAGTTCTTTTCCCTGACTTTCAAATTTATTTCTCGCTTCGTCTGTATCAATCTCTATTGGAGGAAAGGTATCGTAATGACAGCCTACTACTTTAGAACAAGCTACAAAATCAGAAGCTAGAATTGCATCGTCAACACCCATGGTAAAAGTATCTCCTATCGGTAAAATTGAGGCGGCCAATTTGGTTTGCATCGGAATTAATTTCATATCCATGGTTAATGCCGTATCTCCTGCTATGTAGACAGCTTGGTCTTTGGTTGAAATTACAAAACCTCCTGGTTCGCCTCCATAAGTTCCGTCTGCAAAAGAAGATGTGTGTACTGCTGTAACATACTTCGCTGAAAAAGATTCCGTTGCAAAGGTACCTCCGTGGTTTAAAGGATGCCCCTTCAAATCTTTAGCATTGTAATACCCCACAATCTCGAAGTTCGATACAATTACAGCTCCGGTTCTTTCCGCCAAAACTTCCACGTCTAAAACATGGTCTTGATGTGCATGTGTTAGTAAAATATAGTCTGCTTTGATTTCATCCAATACAATATGGGAAGCTTTGGGGTTACCCGATATAAATGGGTCTATAACAATGTGCTTTCCATTAATTTCAAAACCAAAACACGCATGGCCATAAAAAGTAATCTTCATAATTTAGTTGTTTTGTGCACTGCATCGCATGCAATAGTTAATTCTATTTCTGGTCTAAGGTAAGATTTAAACCAATCTACTTTACAAATTTACTATTCAAATTCTAGCTATAAAACATTTCCTGGCAGATTATATTGTTTGCCCAATTCCAAAAAGTAAAGCAAAAACAAAAGTACTCAAAGCTACTTTCTTCAATTCACCGTCTAACAGAGGTTCTTCTGTGTTGCGCATTACAAATAAAACATGCTTAAATAATGGTATATAGGCTATTAAAAATAAAAACTGGTAGGGAGAGGAATAACGTAAAATAGTGTATAATAAAGCAAAAAGAAGAGACGCTCCAATCAAATAATAATGGTAATACTTGGCGAATTCACTACCTATTTTAACTACTAATGTATTCTTCCCAACTTTCGCGTCATTTACACGATCTCTCATATTGTTAAGGTTTAAAACGGCAGTGCTTAATAAGCCAACAGAAAAAGCAGGAAGAAAAATAAAGAAATTTATTTTTTTTGTAAACAAAAAATACGTTCCTAAAACAGCGACTAATCCAAAAAACAAAAAGACAAAAAGATCACCAAAACCACTATATCCGTATGCAGATTTTCCAACCGTATATGTAATTGCAGCTACTACTGCCGCTATGCCTATACCGAAAAAAATTAGGGAATATCCGAAGTTGGTTTTTCCAAAAGCCACGTAAATTAATGATATTGCACTACACAAGCTAAGAATTGCGGTAATCTGCATTGCAACTTTCATTTGCCGGGGACTTATAGCTCCAGAGGAAACCATTCGTAACTCACCATTTCTATTATCATCGGTTCCTTTTACACCGTCACCATAATCATTTGCAAAATTGGAGAGTACTTGAAAGCCTATAGTGGTAAAAATAGCTAGCCAAAATATAGTTGATTTGTATATTGGTGTTACACCTGCGCAAATCCCAAGACTTTGTAAACTACCTAAATATTCTCTATTTACATCTACTAAACCTAGAGAGCTTCCAACTAAAATCCCTGATATAGACAAGGGTAATGTTCTTAAGCGAGCAGCTTTTATGTAATTTTTCATAAAAATATTCTATCTTCCAAAGATACTTATAAAAGGGAGAAACTAGAAGTAAATTTAAGGATAATATAGGCTATTGTAGCGGGTAAAATCGCACATTTTTATTATCGAAAAAAAGACATTTTAGAGAAATAAAATAATAAACAAATCCTATAATTTCATAAAAAAAGTGTAATGAAAACGACCATTACACTTTTTGAAAAATAATTATATGTAAGATTATAAGCTATTTGCCTCTGCAATCAATTCTGCTATATCTTTAACTACGATTTGATCTTCTTGTTCTTTAAACTTTACGCCGTCCGTCATCATAGTATTACAGTACGGACACCCTGTTGCTATAATCTGGGGCTTTGTTTCTAAGGCATCCTCTGTTCTGAGAATATTTATGTCTTTATTGCCCTTCTCCGGCTCCTTAAACATTTGTGCTCCTCCTGCTCCACAGCAAAGCGCTGTTGTTTTATTTCGTTTCATTTCAGTCATCTTAACACCGAGTCTTCGAATCAGATCTCTAGGAGTTTCGTACACGTCATTTGCACGACCAAGATAGCAAGGATCGTGATACGTAAGCCTCTTGTTTTTGAGTATCGAATCATCAATATCCAAACGCTTTTCCTGAATGAGTTTACTAATATATTGTGTGTGGTGGTAAACTTTGTAAACACCTCCCAAACCAGGATATTCATTTTTAAGCGTGTTATACGAATGTGGATCACAGGTTACAATGGTTTTAACCTCATACGCATTCAAGACCTCAATATTAGTCATTGCTTGCATCTGAAATAAAAACTCATTCCCTGCTCTTTTTGCGGCGTCTCCTGTGGAACTTTCTTCTGTTCCTAGTACGGCAAAATCCACGTTTGCTTTGTGTAAGATTTTAACAAAAGCCTTTGATATTTTTTTAGCCCTGTCATCGTAACTTCCTGCAGCCCCCACCCAAAACAACACTTCTGGTTGCTTTCCTTGGGCCATCATTTCTGCCATTGTTGGTACGTTCATAATTTCTATGTTTAGTTTTGTTACGTATATTTTTTAAATCGTGAAAATCTTTATCTATTCGTCTTTCCAATTTAGCCTATCCATTTGGCTGTACTGCCATGGTGCACCATTATTTTCTATGTTTGTCATCATCATATTTAATTCTTGTGGTGCTGCAGATTCTTCCATAACCAAATACCTACGCATTTCCATGATAATTGAAAGTGGATCAATTCCTATAGGACACTCTTGTACACATGCATTACAGCTGGTACATGCCCACAACTCTTCTCTGGTAATGTAATCGTCTAAAAGTTGTTTCCCATCGGGAACAAACGTTCCTCCATTCGCATCTATATTTTTACCTATTTCCTCTACGCGATCACGAGTTTTCATCATAATGGCTCGTGGAGAAAGTTCTTTCCCTGTTAAATTTGCAGGACAAGAAGAAGTACACCTTCCACATTCTGTACACGTATAAGCGTTCATCAATTGCACCCAATTTAAATCTGTGGCATCCGAAGCACCGAACTTTTCTGGCTCCTCTTCCTCTGCTCCTTCTTCAGGCATTGCATAAGGATCTGCGTTTGGATCCATCATCATTTGTACCTCCTTAGTTACTGCATCTACATTGGTAAACTGACCTTTTGGTTTTAAATTTGCAAAATATGTGTTTGGAAAGGCCAATAAAATGTGTAAATGTTTCGAATAATACAAGTAATTTAGGAATATTAAAATACCAACAATGTGCAACCACCAAGCTGTTTTTTCAATGGTGTGTAACTCTTCGGTAGAAAAACTGTTAAACCAAGGCGCTACAAATTGAGAGATTATATTACCTGCACCCGCTTGTTGAAACGGAACGTCTGTAGCATTCATAATTAAAAATAGCGACATTAGTACGATTTCAAAATATAAAATGATGTTTCCATCATTCTTTGGCCAGCCTTGCATTTCTTTACTCCAAAAACGTTTGATTTTTTCGACATTTCTACGCAACCAAAAAACGATAACCGCGGCAAGTACTAAAAAGGCTAATACTTCAAAAGTACCTATTAAAAAACCGTAAATAGCATTTCCGAGAATGGGTTGAAAAATTCTATGGGTACCAAATAAACCATCAATAACAATTTCTAACAATTCGATGTTTATTAAGATAAAGCCAACGTAGACTATAACATGTAAAAAACCGGATAATGGTCTGGTGACCATTTTGTATTGTCCCAAAGCAATCTTAGCCATATTCTTCCAACGCTCTGGTTTTCTATCATTTCTGTCTATGTCTTTTCCAAGTTTGATATTTCGTATCAACTTTTTCACATTCATAACGAAATATCCAATTCCTGCAACTAATAATATTGCAAAAAAGATGTTCGGTAGGTAATTCTCCATTTTTGTCTATTTGTTTTCTATTGTTTTGTTAACGCTTAAATATCAATATTTTGAGAGACACAGACTTTTACTGAAGTAGGCATGAAAGAAATACTAAGATATCTCATCTACCAAAATTAGTAATTGAAATATTACTATATAACTTCAACGCACTAGCAAGCTTAAAAACAATGCATACTATTCTAAACTAGTATTGGTTAGGTAAATAAATTACGAAACTTTTATAACACCGTTTTAAAATTTTAATATGTCTTGAGTTTAACTCATTTATTGATTACTTACATTCTTTTTATTTGTTTCCTCATTATAAGGTGCTGCTCGTTTTCCAAAAAGAGAAAAATGAACGAACCTTTTCGGGTTCAATTTCATTTCTCGGAGCAGTTCTTCAAGCTCTTTGGTTGATTTAGTTAAGTTTGTATATAGTTGTTCGTCTGTTGCTAATTTACCTAATGTACCTTTACCGTTTTTAATATCTGTCATCAAAGTATCTACACTTGCGAGAGCAGCTTCTAGTTTCTTGACAGAATTACCGAGGTTAGCATTATTTAATTCCTCCGAAAATTGCGCAAAATTTTCTGTTATTTTCTTTGTATTCGTAGTAGTTGCTTTAATGTCCTCTTTGCTATCCGCTAAAAGATTTTTAACAGAACCTACAGAAGTATTAATATTGGCTATTGTTGCTTCTAAACCAGTAATACTTTTCTTGAGACTTTCTCTTTGTTCTTTATCGAGAACGTCGTTAATACTTGTTACTAAAGAATCTACGCTAACAATCATACTTTCTAATTTAGGCGTAATTTGGTTACTTATAGAAGCTATTAAATCGCTTCAACTTCTCCGTTTAAATAATCTCCAGAAACTGCTTCAACACCTGTATAACTTGGAATGATTGCTATGTTTTTGCCTCCCATCAAACTAGCAGGGTAGATTTTAGCAACACTATTTTTAGTGAACTTAAAATCACTGTTAATTGTAATCTTGACTAAAAGTTGTCCTTTTTTAGACGGATTAGAACTCAGTAATATCTCATCTACCTTTCCAACTTTTAATCCATTTATGGTTACAGTGCTTGCCACGTTCAAACCACTGATATCGTTATACTCTACATAAAAATATCGCGAGTTTGCGCTAAATATATCTTGCCCTTTAAGAAAATTGTAACCCCATATAAATAACGCTATAATAACAACTGCTACAATTCCTGTTTTTAATTCCCTAGTCATGCAAAATACATTTTCTAATATATTAAGCGAAAATACTAATTATTTTTGGTAGTATATACGTAGAATTCATCTAAATTATTGCATTTTTAAAGCATCCTTCACAGAAATTTTTACGCCATTTTTAAAGGCGACCACAAAGGCGTCTTTGTGCCCGACCTCTCTTGCATGATACATCATCCTTCTAACCTCTTCATATACAGAAGTTTTACCGTAATAATATTTGTAATAGCCATCAATTTGGAGCGATTCGATATTTTGCAAACCCCTAAAATTAAAGTTATTTGTTGTTAATTTATTTCTAGCCGCAGCAATTTGAACTCTAAAATACACCTCCTTTTCATTCCCCTTTAAAACTGTGGCGGAAACTTCTTCTTTTAAGGAACCTACTTTTTTTACAACGCTAGGATTGGCTACCTTCTTTTTTGGCGTAACTTTTTTGGGCAAGGCAGCTTGGGTTATCACTTTTTCGGTTGCATTTGCATCTGTAACTCTATTTAATTGTAATTGTCGTATGTACTTTTCAATAGCCTTCGCAACAGCTTTAGCCATTTTTAACTGACCACTTCTGGTGTTTAAAAACCTACCTTCAGCCTTGTTAGTTAAAAATCCTAACTCCACAAGAACACTCGGCATTATCGTTTCGCGAAGCACTAAAAAATTATCTTGTTTAACCTTTCTATCGAATCTTTTTAGTGCGGTAAAATTAGTTTGTATTAATCCTGCAATTAATAAACTGTAATCTAAATTTTCTTCTTGCAACAAAGACAAACCTATTAGTGATTCTGGAGAATTAGGATCGTAATCATAATTTTCTTTATAATTATCTTCGTATAAAATAGAGGCATTTTCTCGTTTGGCTATCTCTAAATTTTTATTGTTTCCACGCAGCCCCAAAACAAAAGTTCCTGCACCGTGAGGTCCTTCTTTAGAGTATCCATCACAATGAATAGAGACAAATAAATCTGCCTTAGAACTATTGGCAATATCTGCTCTTTTGTGCAACTCGACAAAGACATCTTTTTTACGTGTAAACAACACGTTAATATCTTTATTTTTTGACAATTCTTTTCCCACGTCTAAAGCTACTCTTAGAGCGATATCTTTTTCTCGATAACCATTTCCAAGATTACCCGGATCTTTTCCGCCATGCCCAGCATCTATAACTACCTTGTACGTACCTTGCGCAAAAGAAAAATCAGCAGTACAAAAAACTGAAAGGAACACTATGAGGAAATAACAGATTTGTTCTTTATAATATTTGCTGAATTTTAAGTTTTTCATCCATAATTTTTAAGTAATTTTGACTTTTAATTTAACTTTTGCAAAGAAGAAGCCAAAATCAGAATTTATCACAAAAATAGTATTTAATATATTGCGAGCAAATCTTACATATATCCTTTTCCTAATCTTTGTGTTCTTTCTACCTACATTGCAGGCGCAAGATTTTGGAAAATCAAAAGTTCCCTCTCAGAAAGCTGTAATTAAACAGCCGGTTAAAACAGATAAAGATTCTATTTTTAACGCTTATAAAGAAGGGAAAATAGAACAAAATAAAGACTCAATTGTACAGGATTCTATCCTACCAAAGGAGGTGATTGACGGTATCATCACACACGACGCTGAAGATTATACCATATCGAACACCAGAAACCAAACGCTTACCCTGTACAACAATGCCAATGTGACCTATACTGATATTACTTTAAAAGCGGGTATAATTATCGTAGATTATAAAAATAATACCGTTTATGCAAAAGGGATTAAAGACAGTCTTGGTTACCAGCAGCGACCTATTTTTAACCAAGGTGGAATAGAAAGCGAACAAGATTCTATTTTGTTTAATTTTAAAACCAAAAAAGCACTTGTTTATGGAGTCAAAACAGAGCAAAGTGGCATTATAACCTATGGAGAAAAAACTAAACGTGTAAACGATTCTACCATCTACATGCGTAAATTGCGATTTACAACATCACAAAAGAAAAATCCTGATTATTATATAGCGACCAACAAAGCCAAACTCGTTCCTGGAAAAAAGATTATCGTCGGAGCGAGTAACCTTGTACTTGCGGATGTACCAACTCCTCTAATACTGCCATTTGCATATTTTCCTTTAACGGACAAACGTTCTTCAGGATTTATTATCTTCCTGGGGTGATAGTAATAGCAGAGGTTTTTTTCTGCAAAACGGAGGGTATTATTTTGCCATTAATGACTATATAGACTTAACAGTATTGGGAGATTTATACACCAACGGGAGTTGGGGTGTTCGATTTGATTCTAATTACAGGTTTCGTTATAAATCTAGCGGCTCTTTTAACATAAGATTTGAAGGCATTACAGAGGGCATTAGAGGACTCAGTGACTACAGTAAATCCTCTAACTTTAACATTCGATGGAATCACAGTCAAGATACTAAAGCAAGTCCTAATTCACGGTTTTCTGCATCGGTTAATTTAGGAAGTAGCCAATACTACAACCAGTCGCTGAACGAATTTAATAATTCACAACGCCTCACAAATACACTGGCCTCCTCTGTTTCTTACTATAAAAAGTTTGTGGGTACGCCTTTTAACATTAATGTGACTGCTACGCACCAACAAAACACTAACAACAATAGTATTACAATGACGCTTCCCTCATTGCAATTAAATATGGATCGAATATATCCTTTTGCAGGGAAAGGAGGAGTGCAAAATAATCCAATTCAAAAAATTGGCCTCAATTACAATTTGAAAGGAGAATATCGTATCAATACAACAGATGAAGAATTTTTTAAACCTATCATGTTTCAAAATGCAAAATCTGGTATACAACATACTGCTAGTACAAACACAAATGTTAAAGTTCTAAAATTCTTTACACTAGCTCCCTCGATTAATTATACAGATACTTGGTACTTTCAAAAAATTAATAAGCGATTTGAACCCGAAACAATTAATCAAAGCACAGGTAACCTCGGTACAATTGTAAACGACACAATTCGGGGATTTACAAGATTTAACCAATACAATGTTGGCGCGTCACTTTCTACCACGGTATACGGTGACTTTGCGTTTAAAAAAGGACGATTAAAAGCTATCAGACACACCGTACGACCAACCATATCGTATGGATATCGTCCTAATTTTGCAGACCAATACAACTTGCAAGTGCAACAAAGTAATGACCCAAATGATCTTATTACCTACTCCCCTTTTGAAGGAGGTATTTATGGAACACCTGGAAGTGGTATTTCCAACTCAATCGGTATCTCCGTAAACAACGTACTTGAGGCAAAAGTGGCTCCAAAAGATCCAGACAGCGATGAAGAGGATGAAAAGATTACCATTTTAAACAACTTAAATTTTAGTACCAATTACAACATTGCAGCCGATAGTTTGAATTGGAGTCCCGTAAGTGCTAGTGCCGGAACAAGGCTTTTTAAAGACAAGCTCGCTGTAAATATGAATGCAACTTTAGATCCGTACCAAATAAATAGCCAAGGAGAAAGAATAAACAAATTTAATACCGGACTTTTAAGATTAACCAATTTAGGGGTATCTGCGAATTACTCCATTTCGAGTAAAGATTTCCAAAAAGACGACAAAAACAAGAAAAAAAGTACAGGAAATGGTGCTCAAAACACACCAGATGTATTCGGTCAAAACATGGGAGTAACGAATGGTTTACAGCCAGGTACAAGTAATGCAAAAAATGAATCTGGAACAAAAGTCGCAAAATTATACAAAATAAAGATTCCATGGACCTTGAATCTTGTATACGCAATGAATTATACAAACAATGGTCTTGAAAGTCAGGTTACGAATAATTCTTTAATGTTCAGTGGAGATATTGAACTTTCTCCCAAATGGAAAGTTGGATTCTCTTCTGGTTACGATTTAAAAGATAACGCCTTTACATTTACACGACTAAATTTTTCAAGAGATTTAGATAGTTGGCGTTTTAATTTTAACTGGACACCCTTTGGTGTAAACTCTGCATATTACTTTTTTATTGGGGTAAAATCTGGAGTATTAAGTGACCTGAAATGGGATAAAAACAAACCACCAGATCGAGTTTTATTTTAAAAACATGTACCGTATGAAAACAATAATCCAAACTAGTAAAGCACCACAACCTATTGGGCCATATAACCAAGCAGTTTTAAGCGGAAATACACTGTATACCTCCGGACAAATTGCTTTAGACCCTGTCACAGGAGAATTAGTTCTAGATTCCATAGAAACAGAAACCAAACAAGTGATGGAGAATATGAAAGAAGTTTTGGCCGCAGCTGACATGACTTTTGAACATGTCATTAAAACTTCCATATTTATTTCTGACATGCATAACTTCGCTAAAATTAATGAAGTATACGGAACCTACTTTAAAGAAGAAACCGCCCCTGCAAGAGAAACTGTAGAAGTCGCTAATTTACCAAAGTTTGTAAACGTTGAAATAAGTATGATTGCAGTAAAGTAATCTATAAATTAAGCGAAAAAGTCGAGCTTACTATTAAATAAACTTGACTTTTTTTAATTGCTATTAGTTATGAATTATGTTACATAATTATAGATTTTCCTGATGTAAGCCTTCTAGTTTTTGTATAAAGCTTTTGGATATTTATTTTTAATGCTACGAAGAACTAGTTATATAAATTATAAAGCCGCCGAATATACAATCAAATCGATGATTTTAGTGGCATAACCAAATTCATTATCATACCAGGAAATAACCTTAAAAAAATTTTGATTAAGCTCTAAACAAGCATCTGCATCAATAACTGAGGTTCGTGGTTCAGAAACAAAATCTTGGGAAACAACCTCATCTTCGGTATACCCTATGATACCTTTATAATCATTTTCAGAAGCATGTTTTAACGTTTCTAGTATCTCTTTTAGAGAAGTGGCTTTTTCTGTTCGAAAAGTAAGATCTACCAGAGAAACATCTGGAACGGGTACTCGAACGGCTAAGCCTGTAAGTTTACCTTTTAATGCTGGTATAACTTTCGTAACTGCATCCGCAGCACCAGTACTTGTAGGAATTATATTATTAACAACAGTTCTACCTCGCCTCCATTTTTTATTTGGTCCATCTACTACATTTTGAGTGGATGTAGCTGCATGAACGGTGGTCATTAAACCTTCTTTTAAACCAAAATTATCATGCAGTACTTTAGTAAGTGGTGCAAGACAATTGGTAGTGCACGACGCATTGGATATAATATTTTCCTCTTTCGTTACACTGGTGTGATTAACCCCCATAACATACATATTTACATCTTTGGAAGGTGCAGATATAACTACCTTTTTTGCGCCTCCCTTTAAGTGCAAACTAGCTTTTTCTTTGGTGGTAAAAAAACCAGTAGATTCAATAACATATTCTGCACCTACTTGTTCCCAATTTAACTTACTTGGGTCTTTTTCTGCAGTAACCCGTATTTTTTTCCCATTTACTACTAGGCTTCCATCTTCTACTACTACAGTTCCTTCAAAACGACCGTGCACAGAATCGTAGCGCAATAGATATGCTAAATAATCAACATCCAAAAGATCATTGATGGCGACTATCTCTACGCCTTCATTCTTCATCGCAGAACGCAGCGCTATTCTTCCTATTCTACCAAAACCGTTTATTCCAATTTTTATCATTCTTTCTAAATTTTCCTCGTATTTTTTTATACGCCGAGTGGAATTTTACATCCTTCTCTATTGCTATACAAATATAAAACTTAAAAAAATAAAAAACTGATAGGAAAAGGATTCCTATCAGTTTTTAACAAATATTAGTATATATGTTATAGTGAAGCAGAATATTCTACCAAATCAACTATTTTAGACGAATAGCCTATTTCATTGTCATACCAAGAAACTACTTTTACAAAATTATCGTTCAAGGCAATTCCTGCTTTGGCATCAAATATAGAAGTTCGTGTATCTCCAACAAAATCTTGAGAAACAACGAGTTCTTCCGTATACCCTAAAACTCCTTTCATTTCTTCTTCAGAAGCTTTATGCATAGCAGCTTTAATATCTTCGTAGGTTGCTTTTTTCTCGAGTTTCACGGTTAGATCCACTACCGAGACATCCATTGTTGGTACTCTAAAAGCCATACCAGTTAGTTTTCCATCTAAAGCAGGAATTACCTTTCCTACTGCTTTTGCTGCTCCCGTAGAGGATGGAATAATATTATGAAGGGAAGCTCTTCCTCCTCGCCAATCTTTAAGAGATGGCCCATCAACGGTTCTTTGTGTAGAAGTACTAGCATGCACCGTTGTCATTAAACCTTCTTCTATACCAAAATTATCATGCAATACTTTTGCTATTGGCGACAAACAATTTGTAGTACACGATGCGTTAGAAAAAATTGTATCCGATTTTTTTAACTCTTTATTATTTACACCCATAACAAACATTGGCGCATCTGGAGATGGAGCAGAGATTACTACTTTTTTTGCTCCTCCAGCAATATGTAATGCTGCTTTTTCTTTCGAAGTATAAAAGCCAGTACACTCTAAAACATAGGTGGCACCTACCTCATCCCATTTAAGATTTTCAGGATTGCGTTCCGCAGAAACTCTAATTTCATTTCCATTAACTACTAAACTGTTATTTTTTACCTCTACAGTTCCATCAAATGCACCGTGAACCGAATCGTGTTTTAACATGTAGGCCAAATAATCTACATCTAGTAGATCGTTTATCGCCACTACTTGTACATTATCTCTTTGTACAGCAGACCTTAGTGCTAATCTTCCTATTCTACCAAATCCGTTAATCCCAATTTTAATCATAATATTATTTTAGTTTTATGTGGTCATGATATCAGAGACTCTGAGCAGCTCCATATCAATATCGTTATTTCCTTTAATTGCTTTTTCTAAATCTGTTGCAATTACTTCGTTATTTTGTAAACCAACCATTAAATTAGTTTTTCCTTCTAGTAAAAGTTCTACTGCCTTTACCCCTAACCTACTAGCTAAAACTCTATCAAAACAAGATGGTGATCCGCCTCTTTGCATATGCCCTAAAACAGAAACTCGTACCTCGTACTCGTCCATATTTTCCTCAACATAATTAGCTAGTTGGTATACATTCTTACCAGATTTATCTCCTTCTGCCACGACTACTATACTTGAAGATTTTCCGGAACTCTTACTTTTCTTTAGCGATTCTAACATTCGCTCTAAACCTAAATCTTCCTCAGGAATCAAAATCTCCTCAGCTCCTGCTCCGACACCTACATTTAATGCGATAAATCCTGCATCTCTTCCCATAACTTCCACAAAAAACAGTCTATTGTGTGAGGAAGCTGTATCTCTAATTTTATCTATGGCATCCATAGCGGTATTTAAGGCAGTATCGTAGCCTAGTGTATGAGAGGTTCCGTATATATCATTGTCAATAGTCCCAGGGATACCAACTGCAGGAAAGCCGTATTCATTATTAAACACAACACTACCTGTAAAAGAGCCATCGCCTCCAATTACAACCAAAGCGTCTATATTATGCTTTATTAAATTAGCATGCGCTTTCTTTCTTCCCTCCGCAGTTCTAAATTCTTTTGACCTTGCTGATTTTAATATGGTACCTCCTTTGTGTATAATATTATTTACACTTCTTGCGGTCATGGTAACGAAATCCGCTTCAATCATTCCTTGATATCCTCTATAAATACCGATACATTCAATTTGGTAATAGGCACAGGTTCTTACGACAGAACGAATTGCTGCATTCATTCCTGGAGCATCTCCTCCAGAGGTCATTACTGCTATTTTTTTTATACTTTTTATCATAATTTATGTTTCAAATCTAATTAATTTTTGGCTTGATAATTTTAAAAAAAACGAAATCGTTTTCGGTTTCAACCTACTAAAATAGTGGTTTTTGAATGATTCTAATGCTTTTAAAATAAAGGATAGCATCTCTTATATTAGAAAAAGAATACCATAGAAATTAATACGCTTCTTCTAAGAATAAAAAATACTACTTAAAAAAAAGTTACTTTTTCTTGCGAGTTTATTGAGGGCGAGATAATAACAACAAGTAGCCTCTAGAGCATGCGAGAATTCAGGAATATAATACTCGTATTTAATATACGCCTAAGCTACCTTATGCATAGAAATTAATTACCTATACTGTTTTTTTAAATTCAGAAATTACTTGCACAAATTTCTGATCTTGTAACAGAATGGGGAATAACTCTTCTAGAATAAAAGAGTACTCGTAATCTATGGCTAGTGCTTTTTGTAAGTGAAATTTGGCTAAATTATTTTTCTCGAGCATTTGGTACACACCAAAAAAACGATATTCTAACTCGGCAAAATCTTTATATATGTTACTGGCGTTGTGTAAAACTTCCAAAGCCTCATGTATTTCCGATTGCTCTATTAAAATATCAATTAATGTTACGTAAACATCAATTTCTTTACCATCTAATTCAAAGTATTTGTATAACGAAATCACAGCATCTTCGTACAACGAAAGCTTTTGGTTAACTTCGCCACTTTTTCTCCAAAACAAGGCATTTTGGGGATCAATTTGCAATGCTTTATTAATGTAGTAGAGGGCTTTGTTGTATTCTTTTTCTATATAACAAACATCCGTCAACTTCATCCAGGCCTTATCTAAAAGCGGATCTTCATGTACTGCTTTTTTAAAAAAATCAAAGGAAGCTTTAGAATTCCCTAATTTTTGATAGCATTCTCCTATTCTAAAATAGGCATAAGCTGTAGGATCGTCAAGCTCTGTGGTAATTGTATAATTAACTATCGCTTCATGATATTTAGCTTGCTTTTCTAAAGTTTTGGCTTTTTCAAAATATCCTCCAATAAAAGTATCGTCTATTAAGACGGCGTATTCGAAACATGGAAGTGCTTCTTTATAGATTCCTAAATCATAATACTGAATACCTAATTGATGCCATGCTATTTCACTATAAGGATTTTTTTCTAAATAATTATTTAAATATACAATAGCCTCTTCGCAACCTCCTTCCATATCGATACAATACATAAGATTATATAAGGAGGCATAGTCTTCTATATCCAAAGCGATGCATTCTTTAAAACTTTGCTTTGCATTTTGATAATCTTCCAAGTAAATATACTCCATTCCAAGCATGGCCCATATCTCTTGGGGATCCTCTGAGAAATCTAATGCTTTTCGCAACACGTTAATTGCTTCGTTGTGCTTTTTATCTTTAGAATAAATTATTGCCTTTTGTAGAAATACCTCGTCGTTATTTGGTGCAATCGATTCAATTTCCGCTAACAACTTGGTAGCAGTGCTAAACGTTCCCTCAAAAATCATAAGTTCTACCTGTAATAATTTTAATGGAACAGACGTAGGGTGTTGGTCTAAACCAAGCTTTACAGCTTTTTTTGCCAAAGCGTGTTTTCCAATGGTAAGATAATGATCAATGATGGTCTCAAAATCTGCAGAATCAAAAAAGAATACACTATTAGTTTTCAACATAGATTCAAACTTCGAAACAGGCATAGACAAAAGATTTTGAATTTTAGTTAAATTTAAGCTATGTATAGCGCAAAATTACGAATACTTTTTTTAATTGTTAACAAAATAGTTAACAATCATAGGGGCTTAGCGAGAAAGTTAGCTGGTTTGAATCCAGGAAATATTTCCTTATATTTGGATAATTAACATCCAAACATATTAATTAACTAAAAAAAAGAATTATGAGTAAATTTGATGAAAAGGTTGCTATGTACAAAAAGTTTATGGACGACAAAGATATTCCATGCAATACAGAATTATTAGCAGCTGTAACTAAAGGGCTTGGGCCTTCTATTTATAAAAAAGATGCAGAAATAGTTTCCGGTACAGATACCAAAGAACTGGAAACAGTAAAAAATAATTTTTTAGTTAAAAAATTAGGATTAAGTAGTGGACCAGAATTAGACAGCGCTATTGATGGTGTACTAGAACGAATAGGTAAGTCGGATAGAAATAAATATCGCGCAGTAGTTTACTATATGTTAACTAAAAAGTTTAATAAAGAATCTGTTTACGGGATATAAAAAGAATCTTTGTGATACGAACATCCTGCATAGTAAATTATGCAGGATTTTTTTATTTTAGCACCGAACAAACAACAAGAAAATATGTCGCAATTTATTAGTGTTTTTGATATGCTAAAAATTGGTGTAGGTCCTTCAAGCTCGCATACCTTAGGGCCATGGAGAGCAGCACAAGCATGGATTCAACTTTTAAAGAAAGCAAATACACTAGAAAAGGTTTCCTCTATTTCGGTGCAATTGTATGGTTCCTTATCGTTAACAGGAAAAGGACATGCTACCGATTTGGCGGTATTGTTAGGATTAAGTGGCACAGACCCTGAGCGCATTCCTATCGATACTATCAGCACTATTATTAGTGCTATAGAAACTACAAAAACCTTGCAATTTAATGGAGAAAAGTCGATTGAATTTTCTAGGAAACAAATAGTATTTAATAAAAACTTTTTACCCTTTCATGCAAATGGCATGACCTTTATTGCTTGCAATGAAAAAGGGGAAAAACTTTCATCAGAAACCTATTATTCTATAGGTGGCGGATTTGTAATTCAAGAGGAAGCCAAAGTTACCTCTGCTAATGAAATTAACAAACAAAATTTCCCCTATCCGATTAATAGGGCCTCTGAACTCGAAACCTATTGTACCACAAACAACTGTTCTATCTCTGACATCGTACTCCGCAATGAAAGTATTCTTAGAGAAAAAACAGAAATAGATACCGAATTACACCGAATATGGGATACCATGCTGGAATGCATGTACATAGGGTGCCACACAAAAGGCACTTTACCCGGTGGACTTAAGGTGAAGAGAAGAGCTTATGAAACTCATAAAAAACTTATAAAGGGAACTATTTATAATGATAAAGAATCCTGGATAAAAGCGATTCGCAGTACCGAGGTGAAATTTAGAGAAATTTTAAAATGGGTGAGCTGTTTTGCGCTTTCTGTAAACGAGGTAAATGCTGCCCTTGGAAGGGTTGTTACAGCGCCAACAAATGGAAGTGCTGGAGTTATTCCTGCTGTCATAATGTATTACATGGTCATAGAAAATCACCATGCGGATTTTAAGGATATAAAAAAGTTTTTACTGACGGCTGGAGAGATTGGAAGTATCTTTAAAAAGAATGCAACCATATCGGCAGCCATGGGAGGATGTCAAGCTGAAATTGGTGTTTCCTCTGCTATGGCCGCAGGTGCTCTAACAGAGTTATTGGGTGGTACCCCCGCGCAGTGCTTAACAGCTGCTGAAATAGCTATGGAGCATCATTTAGGTTTAACCTGTGACCCTATTGGCGGTTTGGTGCAGGTACCTTGTATTGAAAGAAATGCCATGGGCGCTATAAAGGCAATTAATGCTGCAGAGCTGGCATTAGAGACAAATCCCAAAGAATCACTAGTTTCTTTAGACGAGGTAATAGATACCATGTGGGAGACAGCAAAAGATATGAATAGAAATTACAAAGAAACATCAGAAGGAGGCTTGGCTGTGACAGTTGGGCTAGCAGATTGCTAATAAAAAATCCTTTCTACCGAAATAGAAAGGATTTCAAGATTATAAAATTTCATTTGCTAATCATTGCTTTGTTGTACTGCAAGATTATAAATAACTAATCCAAAACCTATTTTATTAATTGCATCTCCAATGTTATAAATAACATCCATACTCAAACCATTCAAACCATCATACCACCCTGGAGTTCCAGCCATGTATCCTAAAGGATAAATAGCCCAACCAACTAATACAAACCAACATAAGGCTTTGTGGGCACTCAAAACAGAACCTCCCGCAGAAAGAGCTAACTTTTTTGCTTGTCCGAACCAAATATCATACGCTATTATGAAATAGGCAATACCTGAAATAAGACCCCACAACCAAGCGTTGTCTCTATTTACTGCTTCACCAATATATCCTGTAACTAACATTACAACCGATAAAAATATCAATCTCCACATAAGAGATTTTTTAGCGCCAGCAACCTTGAGAATTAAAAAGAATTCAACACACATTAAAGGTACGGTTAAGATCCAATCTACATATCTAAAAAATGTAGGTGATTCTCCATAAGCACCCCAATAGTCACGCATGTACCAATAATGCACTGCTGCTATAAAAGTGATTAGCCCAGAAACTAAAATAGAAAGACGCCACTTTTTATCAAAAGTACTCATGGAAAAAAAGAAAAATACGGAAGCCGCTAGCATTGCCATACATCCAACAAAAAAGGTAAAACCAACATAGTCGTCTGTGGCCATTTTACTAACCGCTAAGAAATTTAAATTGTAAAACATAGTTAAAAGGTTTGTTTAATATTAATAAATAATAGTTAAACAAATTTAATAAAATTTTATTAAATTTACTAGTAAAATAATTTCAAATGCTTAAAGAACAATATTTTAGAATTTACATAAGTATTTTAATACTTTGGCTCTTTTCCATCACAAGCTCTAGTATTAACAGCTACTTAACCTACATTTTCATTCTATCTATTGGTATAATACACGGCACAAATGACCTTGAAATTTTGTTAGAAATTAAAACTAAAAAATTTAATTATTTAAAAACACTAGGCCAATATTTGCTACTAATTGTATTGGCTAGTGCATTATTTATACTCTCTAAAGAGTTAGCTTTTCTTTTATTTTTATTATTCAGTTGTCACCATTTTGGAGAGCAAAATTTTCATACTATTAATGTAGATTCAGAGACGAAGAGCGTATTGCTTTACTTTACTTATGGAACGTTTGTTTTTTCTATTTTATTTTTAAATAATTTTCAAGAAACTTTAGTCATAATGCAAGAAATGTTCGCCATAAAATTAAGTAAAACATATCTCATTTATATTGCAGCTTGCTCCTTTGTTATATTTATTTGCATTCTTTTACAATACGCTGCAGCAAAAAAAAAATATACCATTTTAGCAGAAGAAGTTTTGTATCTTTTTGTTCTTTTTGTAATATTTCGTGCCTCCGATTTAATTATTAGTTTCGGAATTTACTTTATAGTATGGCACAGTATTCCATCTATTATTGATCAATTAGAGTTCATGTATGGCAAAGCATCTCGACAAAACTTTATAAAATATCTTAAAAAATCAATACTTTTTTGGGGAATTGGTCTGCTAACAATTGGTATACTTTTTTGGTATTACAGGGATAGCATTCTTTTAGAATCTATATTATTTGGTGTATTGTTTGTCATATCTCTTCCGCATGTTATTGTTATAACCTTAATGAATAAATTTAAGAAAGTGTGAGAAAATCTTATCGGATATCAAAGGTATTCATAACGCTATAGGTAACCCATATATTCAACAAACGTACGGGTATTTGAACAGAATCTGAAATAGTTATTTTTGATCCCTCTACTCCAATCCATTTAAGTAATGGCTCTTCTTTAATTTTTTGCATAACTATTTCTTTACCATAGCGCTTTTTTAAACGTAAAAATATTTCCACATCAAAAAGCCATTTACTTACAAAAGCTTTACCATAAATGAGTGGAATTTCTTCTTTTTTAAAAACCTTGGCACCACATTGTGTATCGGATATTTCTAAACCCAGAATTAAATTGATGATGGACTTAATTACCATGGAAAAAAATTTTCTTTTGTTTCCTCTTTTGATAATATTGTTGAATCCGTTTGTTTTGCGAGAACCAAACACTAAACTTAAATTATCATTTTGTTTTAGGCATTGTGTTAGACGTTTATAATCTATAAAATCAGTA
This sequence comes from Tenacibaculum sp. SG-28, assembly GCF_002954385.1. Classification (GTDB taxonomy): domain Bacteria; phylum Bacteroidota; class Bacteroidia; order Flavobacteriales; family Flavobacteriaceae; genus Polaribacter. The sequence continues at coordinate 483,660 of NZ_MQVY01000001.1, read as the reverse complement.
GACAGATCAGCATCCATATATCCTATGTAACGAATAGCATCTTGATGATACAAATATTTTGCTGCGGTTCTTATAGCGGCTGCTTTTCCTTTATTTTTTTCTAAATGGATAACCGTCACTCGTTTGGAACATGCGTTTTGTATTGTATTTAGAATTTCTAAAGTGGTATCCTCGCTACCATCATTAACCAAACACAAATGGTACAATGGATGTGTTGCAATGAAATCTATGTACCTAGAAACGTCAATTCTTAGGGCCTCGTTGTAACAAGGAATTATAATTGCTGTTTTCATTATTTGATGTTTTTTTAAACTAAATTATTGGGGATATTCTGAATTTGATATATCATTCGACTTCAGCACATATAGTTTAGATGAAAGGTAAATATCTACCTATCAGTGGGTTTAGAGTTACCATAGTTATTTGTATATTTATAATACATCAAAAAAAGAACGCATATTGCATACAAAAAGAAATCCATATTTGCTAAGTGCCCTACTGATTGGTTTGGTGTTCCATGGAAGTTCTATGTTTTTTACCTTAGAATATACGTATGACGCTCTTATTCATGTTTTCTTTTCCAATCATTACATTACTTCTTGGTTTGACCCATGGAATTACAATTGGTACAATGGATTCTCTGTTTTAGGGTACCCGCCATTGTCACATCAAATAATTGCTCTACTATCTTTTATAGGTGGTATAAAATTTGGTTTATTTTTCCTTTGTATCTTCAGTATTCTATTATTTCTTCAAGGTGTTTATAATTTTTCTTTACTGCTCTTGAGAAATAGAAAAGTAGCAGGATATGCAACAATTTTTGCTGTTTGCTCCTCCTCTCTTATTGAAACCATTCATATTTTCGGACAAATTCCAACGATTCTTGGAATCGCTTTTTTGTTACATACTTTACCGCATATTTACAATTGGGTATTACACAAAAGCAAATACAGTTTTTTTTGTGCGATTTCTTTAATAGGCCTTGGTGCAACTGCCCATCATGTTACCCCAATATTTGGAATGGTTTTTTTTATTATACCCACTATTGGTATGGCTGTAATGGAACATGCAAAAAAAAGTGATGCAACATATGAAGACATCCGTTTTTTAGATTTTATTCGAAGTTTACGTGAAAAAATGGCGAGTATTCTGGTATTTACCATATCCTCAATATTGGTTATTATTTTAAGTATTTTACCGTATTGGATAAACATTAAAAACAATCCAATAACACAAGTCCCAATTCCGCATGGTTCTAGAGATGATTTTTTAGAGGTTGCCTCCTCCGGGCTAATGTTTTTTTTAATTCCTTGGGGCATACTTTTGTGTATCTTTCCCTATATCTGGTACCGGTACCTATCCCGAAGACTATTGTTCTTTGGAATATCAATTCTTATATTAACCCTTTTAGGAACTGGCGGAACTTCAGTCATACCTAAATTAATACTAGGCGAAAATGCCTTTAATATCCTCACCTTAGACCGTTTTAGTTTTTGGGGTTCTGTGATGGCTATTCCAATAGCAGGAGAATTCTTTTACCGCCTATTTTCGGGAGATATTAAAATAAAAATAATTCAAAAATTCGGACTATTCTTATTTCGTACAATTTGCAGCTCAACTATTTTAGTATACGTAAGCATAGCGGTTTTAACTATTAGTTTGGGATATTTTAGACCTTTCCAACCACAGAAAATAAAAATGCTACCGATAGTAAATTTTTTGAATGCAGACCAACATTACAAATGGAGGTACCTTACGCTTGGTTTTGGTGATCAGATGGCATGGTTAGCTTCTCTCACTAAAGCAAAAACAATAGATGGTAATTATCATTCGGCTCGAAGATTACCCGAATTAACCTCTAGAGCCATTGAGCGACTAGAAAACTCAAAATTTAAAGGTGTAGAAGGCATTGGTTCTCTGCAACAGTTTTTAACTGTTCCTGAAAAATACCATTTAAAATACATCTTTTCGAATGATAAGTTCTATGATCCTATTTTATACTTCTGTGGATGGCAAAGACTTCAAGTTTTAGAAAATGGAATTATGGTATGGGAAAAACTAAGTGTACCTCCTTTACCAGGAGTTCTTCCAAAAGAAGATGTCTCTTTGTATCAAAAAATATGGTGGGGTATCTTACCAATGCTAATTTTACTGATAGCTTTTATTGTAAATATTCAATATCGATGGATACAACATATAGCAAATAAAACGAAAGACATTCCTATATCGGGAATTCACATCTATAAAAGTAACAACCAAGAAATTAAAAGAATCGCAATAATTATTTGTGTTTGGTTGCTTTTTGTTGCAGTGAGCCTTGGTATGTACACCTTTTCGATTTATCAATCGAATAACACCCACCTTACACCGACAAATGCCGTAGCCTCGTATTACGATGCTCTCGATTTTAAAAAATTTGAAAGAGCCTATGAACATTTAGATCCATTGAGTAATAAAACACTAGATCAATTTTTATTGGAGATTTCAGTAACAGATGGTTTGTTGAGTTCTTATGCAAAACTAGACGCCATGGAACCAATTCTTATCGAACAGAAAAACAACAAAGCAAAAGTTATGGTGACAACACACTGGATAACTTCTTTAGAACGATTTACGAAAGTATACTACCACGATCTCATCAAGAGAAATAACAAGTGGTATCTTATTCTCGATGATTTTGACAGAGATCTTCCTCCGGAACAACTCGTAATACAAAACACCTCCATATATTACAACCATGGAAGAAGAAAAGTTACTTCAGAACAAACCTATCACGAGGATATTTTAAAACAACCTATTTTAGAAATTTTGTCTGCAACATTAATTAAAAGTGATGGTAAATTTTCAATTATTGGTGAACTACAAAATATAGATAACTCTCCGGCAGATGTAAATGTCAGAGGAAGTATTTTTAACTATAAAGACAAGTTACTTGCTACCTATAATGCCAAATACCTTATCAAACATAATTTGTATCCCAAGGAAATAACTAGCTTTAAAGTAGATTTTGAAGGCATTGCTGGGCAAATGCGAACGACTCGATTCCAAAGACATTCAATCCGGAAGAATTCACTCCAATAGAAATAAATGACATCCCTGCAAAATTTAACATCCTCTCTACGAGTATACTCTCGGGAAATGAACTCCGAGATGATTTAGTACTGAACATGGTAAATCAAAAGGATTCTATTCTAACTGGAGTTTTATTTAATAAAGGTACCACGAATGCAACCATTCCTAAAATTTTACTCTCCTTTTATGATAAAAATAAAAGGTTAGTATGGATAGATCATTTGTTTATAGAGGAGAGTATTCGACCTCGTAGAAAACATTATTTTAGCTATAGAATACCCGAAAATGTAAATATTGAAGTTTATTCTAACGATTATTCACAGAGTTACAGCAACGGAATCTTGAACCGAGAAATTAAAAATAATTTCCTTCCGAATCGAAATGAGAAACAACATGAGGTTTTATTACAGCCAATACAGAGCAAAAAATTTTCTTATGTGAAAATGGAACTTAATGAATATAATGGTGCCTTTAAATGATTTTACAAAAAACTACATATCGTCTTGTTTTATTTTTTCTGTTGGCAAATAGCTTTTCAATTAGCTACGGACAACATACCGAATACTTTCTTAATAGAACTACGTATTCCGCTGGTAGTCCAATCATTTTAAAATTTGCAACTATTTCACAGGGAGAGGTCCAACTCTGGATTCATAATTCGTATGGAAGTTCTTTAGTAGAGGATACAGCGAGGAAAAAGGAATTTCACCTGTTTAAAATACCAACCTATTTTTGCGCCAAATCTGGAATACTTCACTGGAAACTAATAGGAGGAAAATCAGTACTTCAAAAGGGATCTATCAGTATTCGTCCTAATAACAAGCACATAGTAATGGAAAATTATGTTGGCCCAAATGAAATCTTTAATACTGCAAAAGATTTTGCCATGCTAGTTAGTGTGCCGACCGATACTTTTGACAACCCACTTGCAGACAAAACAAAAATTAAGGTTACGGAATTTTTAGATCGCAACAAAAGACAGATAGCCTAGAATTACATAATCTTATTGGATGGAGAAAAATATATGCGTATCCAAAAACAGGAAAAATAATTGCCACGATAGAATGCAACAATAGCACATCAGAGGAATTTACTGTAGATATTGCAGCAAACACGCCTGAAAATTTCACCATTAAAGCAAATAAAACACATAATTACGCCGATGGGAATCAAGTCATTACCTTTACCACCTCGATTTTAAAAGATCGATACGGAAATGTAGTAAGCGACGGAACAAAAGTTTCCTTCATCATACAAAATAATTTAGGATACAAATTACAAACTTCTGGGAACACGATTGGAGGAATTGCAACTGGAAGTATTTTACATCCGGAGTCTGCACAAACCTGGAAGATCAAAGCTTATGTGGTTGGAATGGCAGAAAGTAATTGGCTTCAAACCTCTTTTATCGCAGCGCTCTCTGAAATTCCTGTAGAAGTTACTCCCGAAAAAAATAAAGTAATCGTAGGACCATTGGTTAGCTTTATACAGCAACGAATCCCCGACGGTGCTCTGGTAACATTAAACATACGAAAGAATACAAAAATAATTAGTTCCCTACGAAAGCATAGCTTAAAGGGCATTGCTAGTTTTGATCTAAACAAAACTACAATTGCCCCAGGAACTTACACTATATCCATTGCAACAATGGGGAAGCTAAAAGAAATAAAGGACGTAAAATTACAATGAAAAATTATACTCGAAATAGTTATCAAATTTTAATCTTCTCTACATTTATTCTTATAAATGTATTTGTAATTTTTGGTATCAGTAAAGTTTTGAGTTATTTCAATAAAGGTGCAGATAGAAGTACTATGTTAAAAGTTGCCGAAGACACCAAAAACTTTTACATGCCAAAATTTAGCTGGATCAATACAAAAAATCCAGGGCGAGTTATGGAAAAGCAAACCATGGTAGATCTCAAAAGAGACTATTTGCACGCTTGGTACCTCCGTTTTATGTCTTTCGAAACCAACACGACAAAAGGAATTGAAGATTACTACACGCAAAACGCAAGAAAAAATTTACAGAAAATAGTTGCAGAAAATAAAAGACAAAATATTCGAACTAATGGAACGACACTAGAACATGCAATCGATATTCATTTTTACAGTGAAGACGGACAATTAATTGCTTTTACAGACCGAAACGTAAAAGAATACCAACAGGTATTTAAAAACGATAAGATGTTGTTCGAAAACATTGGTTATTATTCCTACAAAGTTGTGATGCTTAAAGAAGATGGATATTGGAGAATTCGACATATGGTAAAAACTAAAAGTACTACTTCAAAGACAAATAGTACAAATACAGCAAACCAAAAGTTATATCCGGGCAACTTTCGGTATAAAGGCATCAATTACTATCCCCAAAATTCTGCATGGAATATGTTTGGTGAACGCTTTGACAAAGAGATTATATCTAAAGACTTTTCCCTAATTGCAGAACAAGGCTTAAATAGTATTAGAATATTTATACCCTATCATGATTTTGGCAAAAGTGATATTCCTTCCTCTAAAACAGAACAACTTAAAACACTTTTACAAATTGCAGAAGACAACGGACTTAAAGTTATAGTAACCTTATTCGACTCCTATGGAGATTATAAAGTTATCGATTGGAGTATTACCCAGCGGCATCTTGAACAAATAGTCACCCCATTTATTACTAACCCTACCATTCTTGCATGGGATATTAAAAACGAACCAGACCTAGATTTCAAATCTAGAAAAAAAGAAAATGTACTCGCCTGGTTAAGAATAACTGTGAACTACTTGCGGGAAATCGATCCTAATCATCAAATTACCATCGGGTGGTCTTCCTCTAAAGTTGCACACATACTGCATAATGAATTGGATTTTATATCCTACCATTACTACGGTAAACCAAAAAATTTTATAAAAGACTACACTTCCCTAAAGGAAATCATTCCAAACAAAAAGTTAGTGCTGCAAGAGTTTGGCGCTTCCTCAGACTTTGGTTTTTGGAATCCATTCGGGAAGAATCGTACCAAACAAGAGCACTTCTATAGAGATTTTCAAAAAATACTCTCCGAAAATAGCATCGATTATTTATCATGGACTTTATACGACTTTACATCCATCCCTGATATCGTAGTTGGTGTGCTACCATGGAGAAAAAATAGACAAAAAAACTTTGGATTTATAGATACTGACGGAAATGAAAAACCTGCCTTTGAGTATATCTCAAAATAATTAGGAAGCTTTGTTTTTAAGTAAAATGTTTTGAAAGTGAACAATATACCAATTCGAAATATCTGCCATAGATAAAGCCTTAGATGCTTTGTAATTAATATGGGCAATAGTTTCTCGATACTGTTTATCTTTAATAAGTTTTTCCAAAGCATCTGCTAAACTAAGGTAGTTCTCAGGCTCGAAATATGCACCAACGTATCCCTCTTCTTTCATCAATAAACTAAAATCTCCAAGATCTGGTAAGACGATTACTTTGCCATAACCAGCGGCCTGATGCAATACCCCGGAACTACCTGTTGTTCCTGTATATGGCAAGACAACCACAGAACTATTCATAAAAAGTGAGGCCACATTTTCTTCTTCTATATATCCAGGAAAAAACAAGCCTTCAACATGTGCGTATGTAGTTTGAACACTTTCTAGATACCCAGGGACATTTGGATTGTCTGTCCCAGCAATAATTAGCTCAATCTTTATCGGAACTTTTTTACGAATAGCAATTAATGCCTCGATTAATACCTCCACTTTTTTATAGGTACCAAATTTACCAAAAGTTAAAATTCTGAAAACCTCACCATCTTGCTGCATTTCAAGAGTATTACTAATTTCAAAGGTTCCATGAGGAATTAAAGCAACGTTGTTAGTTTTGTATTTTTTTTCCAGAATATCTACGTATTTCCCAATAGTTACAGCAACTAAATCTGATGCTAATATAGATTTGGTAAGACAAGTACCTATAAAATTGAAGACATTTTTCCATAGTTTATTCTTCGTAAAACCAGCTGTTTTAAGATCTACTTGCTCCAATATATTGTGCAATAAGACTAGCGAAGGAATATTAATAATTTTACACGCTAAAGGAAGTAATAATCCCATACCTGCCGCTATCTTTTTATCACCAAATTTCATAAACTGGAGGTTAAAAAATACAAGGTCTGGCTTTACTTTTTGAATTGTTTTCATAATAGAAAAGAAATTGTGATAACTATTAAAAGTCCAACATTGAACAGCGGTTACAACACAAGTACTTTCTTTAAATTCTAAGAGCGATTGACTGGGTTTTACATCGGTTAAAATTACAATTTCGTTAAGCTCTTCTTTAGCTGATAAATTTTTCACTAAATGGTAGGCATATTCATTTAGAGTAACTTTACTGGGTGGATATGCAGATACAATGGCTAGTTTCATCGCGTATAATTTATAATGACAGTTTAAATTTCTCTTAAAATAATCAAATCAAGTTAGGCAATCGATAAACGTATGTTTTGTATCGGTTACTTGTTTTTTTATAGCTTTTTATTATTAAATAATATTTGAACTAATAGAACAACTACGAATTCACTTCTGAAAAACATCACTTAAAATAAAAGACATTTTTGTTTGGAGCAACATGCTTTTAATACCTCTATTATTGTAACCAAGAAGTAGAACTCTTTTATTTTGTAGTTCTATATTTCGGTAAAAAGAAATTAATAAGTTAATACCATATATATCTATTTTATTTACCTTATTTAAATCAATAATGTGGATGTCGTTTGCATCCAAGACAGTTTCGAGGTAGGTTTTTACCACTTCGATATTTTCTTTGGTAATATCTCCATTGATTTCGTGAATTCCATTACTCTCTACTATTTGTAATTGCATAAGCTTTAAATTTTATATCGCATAAACTTTTAACTGCATACAAATTTCAGTTACCTACGATTAAAATAGAATTTGATTTCGATGAAACGCTATTATATATCGATGAATATTAAAAAGTTATACTTAACTTGAAGGTGTAGTATGAACCAAACAACAATAAAATGAAAAGTAAGTATTGTCTCACTTGTATTTTTTTGCTTTTACTAGTGCAAAACTATGCGCAGAATATGGAAACCGGATACCAGTTTTTAGAGAATGGAGCGTATAAAAACGCAGAAAAATATTTTTCTGAAATTCTAAAAGAATATCCTAACAATAAAACTGCAAAACTGTGTTACGGAAGATCTATTGGCTTACAGGGTAAAACTAAAGAGGCTGTATCTATTTTTAAAAATCTAGAGAACAGTTATCCTGACGATTTTGAAATTAAACTCAATTACGGAGAGAGTTTATTATGGGATGAAAGTTATGCCGAAGCCGAAAAATATTTTGAAAATTTAGTACGAAAAAACCCCGAAAGTTTCGCTGCAAATTTGTCATATGCCAATACGTTAACCAATGTAAAGAAACATAAATTAGCTATGCAATATATTGATTTAGCACTTGCCATACAACCAAATAATGAAAATGCATTACGTTCGAAAAAATACATACAACTCAATTATGCATATGAGGAAAGCCAGAAAAACAATACCGAAACAGCAATGGATATTTTAGAAAATACGCTTAAACAATTCCCAAACGACATTGCTGTAATAGATGCCAAAGCTAACCTTCAAATTAAATCCAAAAAATACGATGCAGCTCTGAAATCCTATGAATTTATGGAGAAACAAAAAGATGGATATCTAACAGCAACTTGTGGTTCAGCACTTGTTTATCATTTGCAAAAAAAAGACAAAAAAGCTTTAGAAACTGCATCGATAGCCAATGCCTTTGCAGAAAAAAGTATACCTGTAAATACGTCAAAATACGTCGATGCTAAAGAGCGTTATATTCAAGCGTTACTTTGGAATTACAAATATAAAGAAGCTAGAAAAGAATTGACAAAAATAACGGAGGTATTCCCCAATTCAGAAAGGACACAAGTTTTACAAGCGATGTATAACATGTATACCAATAATTTTCAAAAAGCCATACACAACTACGATACGGTTTTGCGTCTTAATACAGAAAGTTTCGATGGAAACTTAGGAAATGCCAATGCGCATTTTGCATATGGTGATTTAGAAAATGCTTATGTATATAACAAAAGAACTCTTAAAATATACCCTAATCAGGAAGATGCTTTGCAATTTAATAAAAAACTCACCTGGAAAACACTTCCGTATATCACACAACGATACACGCACACCTATGATAACGGAGAGAACAAAGCCAATGCATTTAACGTCATGGCAAAACTACCTACAAGTTTTAAATTTTCACCGATCTTAAAATACACCAATCGAAAAACGACCAATGCAATTCTTGAAAAAAAGGCTACTACCAATCAATTTGAGTTGGGTGCTCACTATCGCATACATCCTAAATTTAAGCTAGAAGGAAGCCTAGGATTAATAAATGCACTCCATATTGAAAATGAATTTACTAGTGTCATTGGACATTTAAAAATAAACTATAAGCCCGCACCTCTTCAAGATATTAAAATTCTTTTTAGTAAAGAATTACAAAACTTTAATGCACCACTGATAGCAGAAAATATAATGATGCACAACTACCTAATAGATTATTTATTAGAAACCAACTTTAATCTTGGGCTATTTTCACAATCTATGTTCACTTCACAAAGTGACGACAATACTAGAAATATATTCTTTACTTCACTTTTTTACAAACTAAGTAATACTCCTGCATTAAAGATAGGAGTGAATTATCAATACATGACGTTTAAAGAAACTAAGGCAGATCTTTATTTTAGCCCTAATAAATTTAACTCTGTGGAAGTTTTCACCAATCTTACCAGCCCGGAGGAACAAAAAATAACCTATACAATAAATGGCGCTTTAGGATATCAATATATTGAAGACGAAGATAAGTCAGGCACCTTTAGAATTGATGCCAATGTTGGTTATAGATTATCCAACTATTTTCAGGTGTATGTATTCGGTAAACACAATAATATAGCATCTGCAACCGCTACAGGTTTTGAATTTACCGAATACGGGTTTGGATTACAATGGTATTTTTCAAAAAAAACCTTTTTTACCATACCAACAGAGTGAGAACTTATCTAGTAAAAACTAAATCGTTCCCTTGCGACATTTCTTCGGAGAAACCATACCCATCGGTATTGAAACCTTTAAGGCCATCAATGGAGTTTACATCATTTTCTATAATGTATCGCACCATATATCCCCGTGCCTTTTTGGCATAGGTCATTATCGTTTTGTATTGCCCGTTCTTAAAGTCTTTAAATACAGGAGTAATCATAGGAACTTTCAAAGCCTTCTTTGGTAACGCTCTAAAATACTCTGCACTCGCTAAGTTAATTAGCAAAGAATCAGCATTCATTTCCTCATTTAAAGATTCGGCTAATTTGGTTCCCCAGAACTTGTATAATGTATCAGTTTGCCCTACCTGTAATTTTGTACCCATTTCCAAACGATATGGCTGTATAAGGTCTAATGGCTTCAACAATCCGTACAAACCAGATAATATTCGTAACTTTTCTTGCATTTTGGTTATTTGCGCATTGGTCATGGAATTCACATCGATACTTCTAAATACCTCTCCTGTAAAAGAAAACACTGCTTGCTTGGCATTGTCTTCGGTAAAATCTGGATGCCAATCTTGATTTCTTTGGTAATTTAAAGTTGCTAAATCCTGTGATATTTTCATAAGACTAGCAAGTTCCAAGGCCGATAATTTTTTTAAAGCCTTATTTAGTTTTTGTGAATCTTCTAAAAACCTTGGTTGGGTATAAGTTGCTATAGCAGGCTTTGTTTCAAAATCAAGAGACTTGGTGGGTGATACTATTATTTTCATGACAGTTCAATTATATTTAGATTTTAAAAGTATAAATCTTATGGAAAACAACATCAAAATTTTTATAGAAATTCATGATAGTTACCTATAAAAAAACTATTTAATCCACCGTAAAAGAAAGTCCGTCGTATGCCAAATAAACATTTTCAGGAAGCTCTTTTTGCACCTCTTCATGAAACCCTAAGAGTTCGCTAATATGAGTTAAATAAGTTCGCTTTGGCTGGATTTGCTCCACGAAAGCCAATGCTTCTTCAATATTAAAATGAGTAGCATGTGGCTCCTTTCGCAAACCAGTAATTATAAGGGTGTCCAAATGTAATAACTTTTCTTTTTCTACTTGGGAAATAGACTTAATATCGGTTAAATATGCCACATTGTTAAATCGATATCCTAGAATTGGTAAATCGCCGTGCATAATTGCTACCGGAAGAATCGAAAGACCTCGAAATTCTAATGAATCCTCTTCCGAAATGGTATGGATTTCTACATTTGGTGCGCTCGGATATTTATTTTCTGTTTTGAAAATATAAGCATATCTTTCCTTTAAAGAATGTAAAACGCGTTCACTCCCATAGATAGAAACATAGCCTTGCCGGAAACTGTAAGGACGAATATCATCAAAACCAGCGATGTGATCCGAATGTTCATGCGTAAATAAAATAGCTTCTATGGCAATAACGTTTTCTCGAATCATTTGTTCTCTAAAATCGGGACCACAATCCACTACAAAATTTCTAGTTCCCCAAGAAACAAGTATGGAAGATCGCAATCTCTTGTCTTTAGTATCCTTTGAAAACGCAACAGGATGTCGACTACCAATCATCGGAACCCCCGTTGAGGTCCCTGTTCCTAAAAAAGTTATTTTAAGCTGCTTTTTTTGATTCATGTATTACACAAAAATACAATAAATATTGAGGGATGGAAGCAATATTTAGTACATTTGCCTTAGGTAACAAAAAAATAAAAAATGGCAATAACGTTAAAAGGAGATCAGAAGATTAATACGGTACCAACGATAAAGTCAAAAGCACTTAAAGTAAATTTAAATGCCAATATATACGGTACCTTTGCAGAAATTGGTGCTGGACAAGAAACGGTTCGAAATTTTTTTAGAGCTGGTGGAGCATCGGGAACAATAGCAAAAGCAATGAGTGCTTATGACAAAGACTTTTCTGATGCGATTTACGGTATTGAAAACGATGGACGGTATGTTACTGAGGCTCGATTAAAAAAAATGCTAAAGCATGAAATGGAGCTTATCGAAGAGCGTTTGGATCGCAATAAACATCCGGATAAACTCTTTTTCAGTTATGCCAACACAGTTGCCACAATTAACTTTTCGAAAAAATTTAAAGGACATGGTTGGGTTGGTATTCGATTTCAATTAGACCCTCTCGAAGATTACAACGAAATCGTACTTCACCTAAGGTTTAAAGAAACGGATGCGAGACAACAACAAGAAACTTTAGGTAATTTAGGAGTTAACTTGATTTATGGCGCTTTCTATCTCAATGATAACCCCAAAGAGCTTTTAAAATCCTTTTATGACAATATCGATCAAGATCGTCTTGAGATAGATATGATTAACTTCTCAGGGCCACGTTTTATGTATGTAGACAATCGTTTAATGAGTTTACAACTAGTAAAAAACAACATGACCAATGCGGTTATGTTTGGTCCGGATGGTAACAATTTACTTCCTGCACAAGTTCTGTACAAGAGAAATATCTTGGCCTTAAGAGGAAGTTTCCGACCTGTTACCAATGTCAATATGGACATGTTTGAAAAGTCGAAAGAATTATTTCTTGCTGAAAAAAAAGTAAACCCAGACAAAACTCAAATTATATTTGAAATAACCCTCAGTAATCTAAAAGCTGAAGGTAGAATAAATGAAAGAGACTTTTTAGATCGAGCAGAACTACTTTGTTCGTTAGGACAAAATGTGATGATTACCAATTATCAAGAATATTTTAAACTGGTAGAATATTTTAGTGAATTCACAAAAGAGAGAATGGCCCTAGCAATGGGAGTAAACAATCTTATACAAATTTTTGATGAAAAATATTACAGAGATTTAAGTGGAGGAATATTGGAAGCTTTTGGAAAATTATTTTATCGAGACTTAAAAGTGTACCTATACCCATATAAAAACGAAGAGACCGGTGAATACATCACGAGTGAAAACTTAAAAGTACATCCTCGTATTAAAGAGCTTTATAAATTTTTTAAACTAAACGGTAAACTAGTTGACCTCAAAGGATTTAATCAAGACATCTTACATATTTTTTCGAGAAAAGTTCTAAAAATGATTAAAAGCAACGAAGAAGGATGGGAAGATATGCTACCTAAAGGTGTCTCGAAAATGATTAAAGAGAAGAGACTTTTCGGTTTTTCAAGAAGAATGTAATCCGAGAGATAGAAAATTTATAATCAAGTGATATCAGCAAAATCCTAATGTAAAATATTTTTATTGACAAAGGACGACAGCATACTCGAGAATCTAAAAAATGCATCCACCAAGGAAAAAGCGTTTAAAGAACTTGTTGCAGAATATAAAGAACGATTGTATTGGCATATTAGAAAGATTGTATACCTGCATGCTGATGCAGATGATGTTTTGCAAAATACTTTTATAAAAGTATTCAAAAATATAGATTCATTTAAAGGGGATAGCAAATTGTATTCTTGGATTTACCGAATTGCTACCAACGAGGCAATTACCTTAATAAACAAGAAAGCAAAAGAAAAAAATATAGATATTTCAGACTACCAACAAGAGCTCACTTCAAATTTGAGTGCTGAGTATTATTTTAACGGTGATGAAATCCAACTTATGCTACAACGAGCAATTGCAACATTACCGGAAAAGCAACGATTAGTTTTCAATATGAAATACTTTGACAATATGAAATATGAGGAAATTTCGGAAATTCTGGAAGTTTCCGTCGGTAGTTTAAAGGCGTCCTACCACCATGCAGTAAAAAAAATAGAATCCTATATTAAAAACAACAATTGATTAAACCATTTCATTATTAGATAGTCTAACAAGTATGAACAACGAATTAGAAAGAAGTTTACAATACATTAAAAGTAAAACGAATCGTAAAACAGGCTTTGTTTTGCCTGATGATTACTTGAAAGACTTTAGTGACACCCTAATTACACATAAAAATAAAATTATTTCCAATAATAACCCCTTCCAAGTTCCACAAGATTATTTTGAGAACTTTGATGAAATGCTAACTGAAAAAATACAAAAGGAATCTACTACTAAAATTAAAGTAATTCCTCTGTACAAAAAAGTACTTAAGACCATCCCGTCGATCGCGGCAGCCTGCCTACTTATTTTTACAATATACACCTACAACAGCAGTAAAAATAATTTACTTTTTGATATTGATACCATTTCACAGGACGAATTGGATGCCCTCTACGAAAATGGTAATTTTAACCTAGATAATGATGCCTTATCATTAGCCATTAGTGAATACAGCATAAACTTCGACGAGGAAATAGCTAGCGCTTTAAACTTAAATAATGAATCTGTTGAGACCTATCTCAACTCTATTGATCCTAACTCGATACTAGATGAAATTCCATAACATGAAAAAGCAAACTAAATTTACTATTTTATTATTATTATTCGTGAGCAGTATTTCTCTGGCACAAAAACACAAAAATCACCATGAAAAAATTCGCGTCTACAAAATAGCTTATCTTACCGAAAAGCTAGATTTATCAGAATCAGAAGCACAAAAATTTTGGCCACTCTATAATACGTATAATGAAAATATGCTTACCCTGCACAAGGAAGAAAGACATCTAATTAAAAAGAAAATTGCAGCGTTAGGTGGCGTATCACAATTAGAGGAAGAGGAGGCAAAACTAATACTCGATAAATACAGTACGATTGCCAAGAGCAAAGTTGTTTTAAAAGAGAAATTTTTCTCTGAAGTGTGTTCTTTTTTACCCTACAAAAAAGTTTTATCTCTTGAAATTGCAGAGCACGATTTTAATAAAAAACTCCTGCGTAAATTAAGAAAAAAAGAAAAAAGTAAATCGTAATTAAACAATGTAAACCTCCAAAATTTTAGAGGTTTCCGACGCCTTAATAGCGTAATTTTTACAAATATAAGGAACCAGCAGGGTCTCCCCTTGTTGCAGTGTTTCTTCCTCATCACCATGCATAAAAGTGACCTTTCCAGATACACACATGTAAATTTTAAAGCTATCTAACGTAGGTTTTTCTAGCAATACCTTTCCTTTTACACAAATGATATTGGTAGTAAAATAAGAACTGCTAATAACGGGAGAAACAGCATTCATTTTTGTTTCATAAGCAGATTTATAATTTTCCTCGGACGTAAAATCAATAGCGTCAAATGCCTGCTCGGTATGCAACTCTCTTGGTTTACCTGTGCTATCTTTTCTGCCCCAATCGTATATTCTATAGGTAATATCCGAGGTTTGTTGTATTTCTGCTATTAGCACACCTTTACAAATAGCGTGCACTCTACCCGAAGGTATAAAATAAACATCTCCTTCCTGCACGATATCCTGATTTAATATAGCGGTTAAAGTATTATTCTTTAAATGCTTTAAATATTCTTCTTTGCTGGAATCATTTGCAAAACCTACAATTAATTTTGAATTTTCTTCAGCCTGCATAATGTACCACATTTCGGCTTTCCCAAAAGAATTATGCCTACTTTTTGCAATACTATCGTCGGGATGTAATTGAATGCTTAAATCTTGATTAGCATCGATAAATTTAATTAATAACGGAAAGGTATCTTTGAATTTTTCATATACCGTTACCCCTACTAAATGTTCTTTATGTTTTTTTAGTAATTCTTTTAAAGTCCAACCGATATACCTGCCGTTGCATACAACGGAACTAAACCCATCGACGTCAGATATTTCCCAACTTTCTCCAATCTTAGGATTGTTAGATTTTTTTCCTAGTAAGGTAGCTAATTTTGTTCCTCCCCAAATTTTTTCTTGAAGGATTGGCGTAAACTTAAAAAAAGTTTGATTTAACTGCATAAAAGATTTTACATAACATCACGGATTTATTCTCCCGAATACGTGACAAAATTTCTTGGTGTTTCGTATAGAGTAATTTTTATCTGAAATTCCTCCTCTATTTTCTCTCTCAATTTGTTGTAAATAACAACACTTATATTTTCTGCCGTAGGAATTAAATTTTTAAACTCCGGTACTTCAATATTTAAGTTTTTATGATCAAAACTGTCCTCTACCTCAATTTTAATGATATCTCTTAACTTTCCGAGGTCATATACATAACCGGTTTCAGGATTAATTTCTCCCGAAATAGAAACTACCAATTCATAATTGTGCCCATGGTAATGTACGTTGCTGCATTTTCCAAAAATCTCATTATTTTGAGCTTCCGTCCAATTCGGATTACACAGTCTATGTGCGGCGTTAAAATGCGCCTTTCTATGAACAGTTACTATTGGCATTTTACAATTGATTGGATATCTTTTGATACGATTCTTTAAATATAATCTTAAACCATTCGGTATACAACTCCGGATGTAATTCGATATCTTTTTTTACTTGATCTAAATGCATCCATTGAAAAGCTTCTACTTCTTCAGGGTTAACAATTGGATCCTCATCAAAGGTTCCTATCATAACATGATCTAACTCGTGTTCTGTAAGACCATTTGAAAACGGCGCTTTGTATATAAAACTAAATACTTCTTTTAATTCGCATACAAATCCCATTTCCTCTTGTAGTCTACGTTTTCCTGCACTGATATTACTTTCTCCCTCTCGTTGATGAGAACAACAGGTATTTGTCCAGAGTAAAGGAGAATGGTATTTATCCTTAGCTCTTTGTTGCAATAACAATTCCTTATTTGAATTAAAAACAAAAACAGAAAATGCTCTATGAAGCAACGCTTTTTCATGCGCCTCAATTTTCTCCATTAAACCAACTTTGTTGTCATTTTTATCTACTAAAATAACGTGTTCTTTCATGTTTGAAATTTAGAAGCAACAAACTTACGAAAATGTATTAAAAGTAAATCCTTTAGAGTTAATTAAAACTAGACTCCTTAATACCCCATTCTTATCTTTATTACAATATAGGAAAAAACAATAATAAAAAGGTAAAAAAAGGGGCATTTTAAAGTAAACTATATTAAATGTACCAACTACAATTTTACAATTTTTGGAGAAATCAATCTTTGAAATTGTTCAACGATTATTAAAAGAGTAACTTTGCCCTTTTTAAATTTTAAAGATGAGTTTTTTAGAGGAGATAGAAAAAAGAAGAACATTTGGAATCATCTCACATCCAGATGCCGGAAAAACAACCCTTACAGAAAAATTATTGTTATTTGGTGGCGCAATTCAAGAGGCAGGTGCTGTTAAAAACAATAAAATAAAAAAAGGTGCGACTTCTGATTTTATGGAAATTGAACGTCAACGCGGTATTTCAGTTGCCACCTCTGTTTTAGCTTTTCTCTATAAAGACAGAAAAATAAACATTCTAGACACGCCAGGTCACAAAGACTTTGCAGAGGACACATTTCGTACGCTAACTGCTGTAGATAGTGTTATTGTTGTTATTGACGTAGCGAAAGGTGTCGAAGAGCAGACCGAAAAATTAGTTAAGGTTTGTAGAATGCGAAAAATTCCGATGATCGTGTTTATCAACAAATTAGATCGAGAAGGAAAAGATGCATTTGATTTGTTGGACGAGGTAGAACAAAAACTAAATTTAAAAGTAACTCCTCTTAGCTTTCCTATTGGCATGGGGTATGATTTTAAAGGTATTTATAATATTTGGGAAAAAAAACTCAATATTTTTTCGGGAGACAATAAACAAACTATTTCTGAAGGTATTGAATTTAAAGATGTAAACCATCCAGAACTTGACAAAATAGTTGGAGAAAAAGCAGCGAATACTTTACGAGAAGAGTTAGAATTAATATACGAAGTTTATCCTGAGTTCGATCAAAAAAAGTATATCGCAGGAGACCAACAACCTGTATTTTTTGGTTCTGCTTTGAATAATTTTGGAGTAAAAGAACTTTTAGATTGTTTCATTGATATCGCTCCAAATCCACAACCAAAAATGTCCAATACACGCTTGGTAGATTCGAAAGAAAATAAATTATCAGGATTTGTTTTTAAAATTCATGCCAATATGGATCCAAAGCATAGGGATCGATTAGCATTTGTTAAAATTGTATCAGGAACCTTTAAAAGAAATACGCCATATCTTCATGTACGTCTCGGTAAAAAAGTAAAATTCTCTAGTCCTAACGCTTTTTTCGCAGAGAAAAAACAAATCGTAGACGAATCTTTTCCAGGCGATATTGTTGGCTTGCACGACACCGGTAATTTCAAAATTGGAGATACACTTACAGAAGGTGAACAGATGAATTTCAAGGGGATTCCTAGTTTTTCTCCAGAGCATTTCCGTTACGTCAATAATGCAGACCCAATGAAAGCGAAGCAATTGTACAAAGGTCTTGACCAATTAATGGATGAAGGTGTGGCACAGCTGTTCACCTTAGACATGAATGGAAGAAGAATTATTGGAACCGTTGGTGCGTTACAATACGAGGTTATTCAATATCGATTAGAGCACGAATATGGTGCAAAGTGTACCTATGAAAATATTTCCGTACACAAGGCTTGTTGGGTGCAACCTGAAGATGAAAAAAATGAAGAATTTAAAGAATTCAAAAGAGTAAAACAGCGCTATCTAGCCAAAGACAAACAAGGACAAATGGTATTTCTTGCTGATTCTCCTTTTACCATTCAAATGACACAAAGCAAATATCCCACGGTAAAACTTCACTTTACGAGTGAATTTGAATAAGAAAAGAAAAAATTGAAGTTTCAGAAATGAATAGTAGAGAAAACATCCATACAAAATCATCTGTTTTTAAAACCATAATTGCAGCTATTAAAAAAGAAAAAAAACTCCAGCTTTGTTTTGTATTTTTTATTTTGTGTAGCCAGTTAAGAGCACAAGAAAAGGAAAACATCTTTATGGGAAAAGAACTACATAATAAAGTACGATTAAATTTTATCCCCGTTGCGATGCCCACCGAAAAATTTTCAGATTTAAAACCAACCATGGGTTTGATGGGACTTCATTACCAAATTCCGATAACGGATTGGCTCTATGGAGGTGCAGCTATGTATGCAGCAGTGACTGGAGATCAGGGAGGATTATTTACTTTAGGTATTGAGTTAGGAGTCACAAAAAAAATATACAAGTATCTTTATCTAGACGCTAATTTCCATTTTGGAGGCGGTGGTGGCTATCGATATCTTGTCAATGACGGAGGATACATCAATCCCAATATTGGCTTACAATTTAAAAAGAAAGACTATTCGTTTGGAGTGCAATACAGTCACATAGATTTTTATTCTGGAGAAATAAAGAGTAACTCGGTATCTTTCTTCATCGAAATTCCAAGCACACTTAAATACTCGAATCATAAAAATTCTTTTCAAGAATTTAAAAAGTCCAATATAAACGCAGATATTTTTTGGAACAAACCTGCTACGAGGAATGCACAGCAATTACGATTTGATTTTTTCAAACCCATAGGGAATTCAAGAAAAGACAACGGAAAAGCACTAACAGAAACGCTCTATGTTGTTGGTTTTGAATACCAAAAATTCCTCAAGGACAACACGTTCTTATTTGTACATACAGATGCTGTCTATAAAGGTCTAAGAGCAGGCTTTATGGATCTTTTTTTTGGCGCTGGATATTACCCTTATCAATATAATAGGTTCAGTTTATTTACAAAATTAGCACTAGGAGCTGCAGGCGGAAGAGTTGCCCCCGAAGGAGGTTTAATGATATACCCTTCTGCAGGAGTAGACATAAAACTTACAAACAGAATAGCACTGAGCGGACATGGTGGATATTACAGGGCTATCGCTGGTGATCTGGAAGCATATACCTTTGGATTTGGATTAAAATACACCAATTACTCTGGAGGAACATATATCGCAAATAAAAATGAAAATAATAACTTACGTATACAAGGAAGTTCTTTCCGAGTAGAAAACCAATCTTATTTAGATGTTGCTAAAACAGATGACTCAGAAGGAATCTTAGCGGTAGATTTACAACTGCTCTCCATACAATACAATTACGATCTTTCGAAACATGTCTACGTTCTTGGAGAGGCCGGTTTTGCTTACGATGGAAGATCGGGTGGCTATGCCCACGGCCTGGTTGGTTTGGGGCTACAGAGTAAAAGTTTTTTCAACAACAGAATACATGTATTCGCAGAAATAGCAGGTGGTGCAGCAGGTGGTGCTGGAGTAGACACTGGTGAAGGTATAGTCGTTCGACCAACCGCAGGAATAAATTATAATATAAATAGTAATTTTGCAATAACAGCATCTGGAGGAAAGTTAATTGCTCCCTTCGGTAATGTGAATGCAACGAATATAAATATCGGATGTAAATTTAGCTTGTCGAGCTTATCCGTTTTAAAATAGAATATAAAATAGTAGATCATGAACAATGGAATTTATGCAAAATTCTCTACATCAAAAGGGGAAATTTTAGTGAATTTAGAATATGAAAAAACACCAGGAACTGTGGGTAACTTCGTTGCTTTAGCCGAAGGTAATTTAGAAAACTCAGCGAAACCGCAAGGAACTCCATACTACGATGGATTAAAGTTTCACAGAGTAATTGCTGATTTTATGGTACAAGGAGGATGCCCATTAGGAACAGGAACAGGAAATCCTGGCTATAAATTTGATGATGAAATTCACCCTGATTTGAAGCATGATGCCCCTGGGAAACTATCGATGGCAAATGCAGGGCCTGGAACTAATGGTTCACAATTCTTTATTACGCATGTGGCGACACCTTGGTTAGATGGAAAGCATACGGTATTTGGAAGTGTTGTTTCAGGACAAGATGTAGTGGACGCTATTGCGCAAGATGATGAAATGACAGTTTCGATTCTTCGTGTTGGTGCCGATGCAGAGGCATTCAATGCTGTAGAGGCTTTTAGAACTTTTGAAGGAGAAAGAGAGAAGAGAGAAGAAAGAGAAAAAGCTGCAATGCAAAAAATTTTAGATGAAGTAGCCGCAGGATACGAAGAAACTGCAAGTGGTCTTCGTTATAACATACTTCAAAAAGGAGATGGTAAAAAAGCTTCAAAAGGTGACATGGTTTCTGTGCATTATAAAGGACAACTTTTAGATGGAACTGTATTTGATTCTTCTTACAAAAGAAAACAACCAATTGATTTTCAAATTGGAGTAGGTCAAGTAATTGCAGGATGGGATGAAGGAATCCAATTATTGCAAGTTGGTGACAAAGCAAGATTAGTTATACCAGCAAATCTAGCCTATGGAGCGAGTGGTGCAGGAGGCGTAATTCCGCCAAATGCAACTTTAATTTTTGACGTTGAACTAATGGACATTAAGTAGATAGTTTAAATAATTCACATATCATAAACCTACCATACGGTAGGTTTTTTTTATTTAGGAAGATAACGTTTCGATAACATTCATAACTTTCAAAAAAACATTTGTTAAAATAAAAATTACATTTAGGTAAATAGAATAGGTACTTAAAAATAGAAATTTACATTGCGTTCAAACCAAAAAAAAATGAAAAAACGAATTGTACTTCTATTGCTATTTTCACTATCTGTGTTATCTATTTGCTCTCAAGAGAACTGTACAGAGCCTACAGAAGAAGAACTGATTGATTTAAATACAATAGTAATCAACAAATGTGAGGTTGAAGAAAAAAAGAAAACCAATACACCAAAAAGAAATGTATTACGAACAAAAAAGAGCTTAAGGAGAAGAGTAACCAACAGAATAAGTACAAAAGCAAATAAAATTAATAAAAATATACCCACAACTGATGCACCGATACCCGATATTATAACAGATGATAAATTACAAGTAGAAAATGTATTGTTTGAGGTAGTTGAAAATGTACCAGAAGTACCCAACTGTAAAAATTCAGATATAGAAGATAAAAGAAAATGTTTTAAAAATGAAATCCATAACCATTTTGAAAAAAATTTTAATCCTGAAAACATAATAGACGATGAAATAAAAGGAAAATTTATAATCAAATTTAACATCTCTATTTATGGAAAAATAAAAGACATCGAAGTTTTAAGCAAGAAGAGAAGTAAAAAATTAGACAAAGAAATATTTAGAATTTTTGGAAAACTAAAAGATATAGAACCAGGAACAATAAATGGACTTCCAATAGAGGTAACCTATGTATTTCCTTTACACTTAACCATATAATTTGAAAACAAAAAACCAAAACACAATTGGCATTATATTAATTGCTGAATAAAAATCATAACACAACTAAAACAAAAAAGGGAGTTAAAAAATATTTACAGTATTTATTTTTTGATTATTGAAATAGTTTTCATAGGTTTACAGAGTTGTCTAATTAATAACCCTTATACCTTGCAAATTATGAAGAGTTTCCCTAAATTATTGCAACCATCGTTGCTAGTTATTTTTTTGTTAATATCTTCTATATCCTCTGCGCAAGAGCATTGCGATACCCCAGAAGATGAAATTGCAGATCCAAATAGCATAACCAAATGTGCTGTAGAAGAAGTAAAAGGCGCAGATGGTTCTGTTAAAAAACAAGTAGCCATTGAGGTCTCTACAAGAAGACGTGTTGTTCGAAAAAACAAAACAGCAGTTTCCGTGTTAGCAACAAATAAAAGTGAGCAACAAATCGCAAGTATCAAAAATAACTCTTTAATTGTTGGTAAATTAGAGTTAGAAGATTCGGAAGACACCTTAGAAAAAATACCATTTAATCTCGTGGAAGAAATTCCTCTTTTCAGCAAATGTGTAGACGTACCTTTTGTGAAACAAGTTGGCTGTTTTGAAGAACAAATGTCTGCACACATAAAAAAACATTTTAATTATCCTAAAAAAGCAATGGATGCTGGTATTGAAGGTAGAGTTTTGGTACAATTTACTATTGATGAATTAGGAAAAGTTTTTGATATTAGAACTAGAGTGCCAAAAGGTGGAGAATTACTTGGAGAAGAGGCCGAGAGAATAATAAAAAAATTACCAACCTTCGAACCAGGCAAACAGCAAGGTAAAATAGTTAAAGTAAAATACGGTATACCTATAGGTTTTAAAATACCTGGATCGGTTAAAAAAGATAATTTAAGTTCTGGTGTATTAGCAACAAGTGCCCCTGTGAAAAAACCGGTAGTAAAAGAGGCGATTATCACTGATTTTGTTAAGTTCAATAAAGTTCAAACTATTCCGCTTTTTAAGGCATGTGTAAAAGTAGCAGACGATAAAAAGATGGAGTGTTTTAACACCAGAATGATGAGCCATATTCAACGTAACTTTAATTATCCTCAAAAAGCTGCCGAAGAAAATATTCAAGGAAAGGTATGGGTTAGTTTTATAATTGATAAAAATGGAGAAGTTAAAAATGTAAAATCTAGGGGACCTAAAAATGGAATACTTTTAGAAAAAGAGGCTGAAAGAATGGTTAAAAAATTGGCTAAGTTCAAACCTGGATTTCACGAAGGAAAAATAACTAATGTTCAATATACTATTCCAATTAATTTTAGAATTAGCGCTAAATAATTATAATTACAACAGATAAAAAATAAAAAAAGTCAGAAATTAAAATTCTGACTTTTTTATTTTTACACTTGATTGACAAGTAAGTTTAAAAAGGAATTAATAGTATATTTGTTACTCTATTATTCTTTACAACCTATCGATTTTAATATATGAAAGTAATAGCAATGATACCTGCGAGATATCAAGCATCCAGGTTTCCTGGAAAATTAATGAAAGATTTAGTTGGCAAACCCGTAATTGAAAGAACCTTTGAAGCAGCCGTTAAAGCAGGTCTTTTTGCATCTGTATACGTTGTCACTGATTCCCAAGAAATAAAAAAGACCATTGAAAATATTGGAGGTAAAGTCATCTTAAGTAAAAAAGAACATTCATGTGGATCCGATCGTATTGCTGAGGCAGTTCAAGATATTGAAGCAGATATCGTTGTAAATGTGCAAGGAGACGAACCTTTTATCGATACAGAATCTTTGAAAAAACTCATAAAAACATTTAAAGATGATACAAAAAGAACAATAGACTTAGCGTCGTTAAAAGTAAAAATGACGGATATTAAAGAAATCAACAATCCAAATAATGTAAAGGTAATTACGGATACTGATAATTTCGCTATGTATTTTTCGAGAAGTGCAATTCCATATGTTAGAGATAAGGATGTATCGACTTCCTACTTCAAACATAAAGGGGTTTATGCATTTCGTAAAGAAGCTCTATTGTATTTTTACAATACTACCATGACACCTTTAGAATCGGCTGAAAAAATAGAATGTTTACGATACTTAGAGGTTGGAAAGAAAATTAAAATGATTGAAACAAAATCAGAAAGCATAGGAATCGACACACCAGAAGATCTAGTTAAAGCAATAGAGTTGTTAAAAAATGTATGATTTTACCAAAACAAAAGTAATAGCCTTCGATGCAGATGATACCCTTTGGGTAAATGAAACTTACTTTAGAGAGGCCGAGAATAAATTCGCAAAACTACTCTCTAAATACGAAACCGAAAACAAAATTAACCAAGAGTTGTTTAGAAAGGAAATAGCCAATTTGCCATTATATGGTTATGGCATTAAAGGTTTTATTTTATCCATGATAGAATGTGCTACTGAATTATCCAATAATACACTGCAAGCCAAAACCATCAATGAAATCCTAACTATTGGCAAAACGATGCTAGAAAAACCTGTAATTCTTCTAGATGGCGTAACCCATGTCTTAGAATCTTTGCAAAACAACTACAAATTGATTGTCGCAACTAAAGGGGATCTATTAGATCAAGAAAATAAATTAAAAAAATCTGGGTTGTTACAATACTTTCATCACATAGAGGTTATGAGCGATAAAAAAGAAAGTGACTACTTAAAATTACTCTCCCATCTGGATGTTCGTTCTGAAGAATTATTGATGATAGGAAACTCGTTAAAATCAGATATTCTTCCACTTATTGGCATTGGAGCGCAAGCAATACACATTCCTTTTCACACCACCTGGAAATACGAACAAGTTAGCACGACATCGGCTGAAAATGCTTTTATTACTTGCCAAAAGATCACCGATATACTTACTTATCTCTAAAAAATACTATCTGTAAGAATTATTAAAACTTAAATATTATAGTATCAAAACCAATTATTCAACTAACTTTGCAAAAAATTAATAATTATGGCAAGCATAAAAAATTTAAAAAAAGATATTAACTATACATTAGGAGATATTATTGAAGAGTGTTATGTATGGGAGCTTTTAAATCCAAAGGAAGATACGGCAAAAACAGAAGCTATCATAGACGAAGCTATTCAAACTTTTGATGCTTTATTAGATAAAGTACATGTGAAAAATATCGATAATAAAAAGACCCACTTTAAAGCAATTAGTCTTGAATTAGAGTCGAAAGCCAAAGAACTTATAAAAAAAGTTAATAGTTTATAAAAAAGCCAGTTTAAAAACTGGCTTTTTTTTTATGATTTATTTTAACATTATGCATCGCTTTTTTTTGTAAATTTAAGTTCAAATAGTAGTAACCAAATTTCCCTATACTATGGCAAGAGTAATGTATGATTATACGAAAACCATACTTAAGAAAGTAAGTTTTAATGCCGATTTATTTTACAAGGAACTAAAGAAGGCCTTAGAACGATTGCTACCTCACGAAGTTAATGAATTAAAAATTTGGCTACATGAATTTACAGCCAATAAACCGGAGCTATATGCTTCCCTTGAATTGATTAAAAATTAAAAATAGAACTCCAAAAATATCCGTTTTTGGAGTTCTATTTTATTGGTAACAAGCGAAAAAACACCAATGCAAAATAGTACTTTTCTAAATTTACAGTAAAGTATTCCGAAATCGAAAGCAACTCTATTTAAAAATTGAAACAGTAAGAAACAGACGTTGAAATATGGATTATCGAATGGTATTCCTTGTCTCTACTGCTTGAAGAAATTGTTCAATCTCGTCTTTGGTAGTAAACTTGCTAAAAGAAATTCTAACCGAAGACTTTTGAAATTGTTCTTGGTCTAAAATTTTAAAAAGCACATGAGATCCCTTAGTAGCACCACTCTGACAAGCACTCCCCCCAGATACAGAAATACCTAGAAGATCTAAATTGAAAATAAGCATATCGTCGGAGAAAGGAAACCTAACATTTACTATTTTCGGAGAACTTAAATCTTTAGATTCACTATCGCCATTAAAACACAGTTTTGGAAATATAGCATACAAACCCTGAATAAGATATTCTTTTAAATCTGCAATCATGCTCATTTCCTCCTTTAAAGAGGTATAAGACAATTGCAATGCTCTATCCATACCTATAATAGAGTGCAAATTTTCTGTACTAGATCGAGCGCCTCTTTCTTGGCCACCACCGTACAACATCGGTTCCATTGGTATTCCTTTTCTAACAAAAGCAAACCCTACTCCTTTTGGACCATGGAACTTATGCGCACTTGCCACAATAAAATCTATGGGTAACTCTTGTAAGTTAACAGTGTAAGACCCTATGGCTTGTACCGTATCAGAGTGAAATAAAACATCGTTCTTTTTACAAATTTCAGCAACTTCTTTAATTGGCAATACATTGCCAATTTCATTATTTACCCACATAAGAGACACTAGTTTTTTCTCTGTACCTGTAGCTAGTATTTTTTGTAGTTCCTCCAAAGAAATTCGTCCTTTCGCATCTAAGGATAAATAAACGATAGTAATCCCTTTTTTTTTCTGCAGATGTAAAAGGGTATCCAATACAGCACTATGTTCAATTTCTGTTGTGATTACAGTTCTAACACCAAGATTTGATACCGCATTATTTAATATCCAATTGTCCGCCTCCGTTCCTCCACATGTAAAATAAATTTCACTTGCAGAAACATGAAACTGTTTCGCGATATTTTTTCTTGCTTTTTCTATAGCTGCTTTCGCCATCCTTCCATTTTGATGTGTAGAGGAAGGGTTTCCGAAATTCTCTACCATAGATTCATGCATTACATCAATTACCTCTTTTGCAATAGGTGTTGTCGCGGCATTGTCTAAATAAACTCTTTTCATGAAATAAAGGATTAAAATTAGTTGGAGTTTTGGTAAATATATACTTCTGTTGCTCCAGCGCCATACTTTTGGAAAGAAGCATCGTAAAAGTCTACAGCATATTGTTTTAATAAATGGTATAATTCGGATTTCAAAACTCCCTCTCCCACTCCATGAATAAAAACAATTTTAGATATCCTTTTATGTATGCAATACTCCAATTTACGTTTAGCAGTTGCAATTTGATAATTTAAAATATCATAATTATCAAGACCTTTGCTTGTTTTTAATAATTTTTCAATATGTAAATCTACCTCAAAAATGATTTCATTTTTTGATTTCACAAACCGACGTACTTTTTTTTGATTGGTGAAACTTTCATCCTTTGCAGGGACAGTATTCAAAGCATTGTATTTCGAGAATTGATTTTGCTCTTTATTTATTTTAACAAGTTCTTGCGGTAGAAAGTGAAAAGTCATGCCGGAATCGTCGGCTACAACAACCATTTTTCCAGTGAAACCAACAACTTTTCCTTTAATTACATCATCAATAACCGCTACTTTGTTTCCAATTTCAAAACACATAATTAACTTTTACTTAAATCACAAAAGATATAAACACCCTAATTTTGTCGTAAATTTTTCATTTATTTTTTGTACAAAATAACTAATAAAAAATGATTAACACTAAAGAGACTTCAATAAAATTTTTCTTTGAATCGGCTGCAAACAGCATACGTATTGATAGCAATAGAGAAGAAATTCTCCTTCAAATTGCAGATAAAATTAGAGAGGAGTATACAGATAGAAAAAAATTAAATCTAAATTTTATATGTACACACAACTCAAGAAGAAGCCAATTTGCGCAAATTTGGGCATTTTATGCAATCTCCTACTTTAACTTAGAAAATATTTACTCCTATTCAGGAGGTACAGAAGCTTCTGCATTTCATAGAAATACTATCAATGCTCTAGAAAATTCTGGATTTAATTTTAACGTAGAAACTTTTTCGCATCAAAACCCAAAATACCTAGTTAATTTCAAAGGATGTAAAACTCCCTTAAAAGTTTATTCTAAAATCTTTGACAACCCAGAAAATGGCTTTCCATATATCGCCATTACAACCTGTGATGATGCTGATGAAAATTGTCCTTTTATTCCAGATGCAATACATCGTTTCCACTTGCCGTTTAAAGACCCAAAAAGAGCAGATGATAAAGAAAATACTTTAGAAGTATATTCCGAAACAAACCAGAGAATTTCAGCAGAAATTTTTTATATCTTCAAAGAAGTACACCGACAACTTAACTTGTAATTATTATTAATACCTAACATTATATTAAGTATATTTTTACACCTCAATATTTTTATCGTAAGGAATACTTTCTAATATGTGATTAATCACGTTAACTCTAGCTACTGTTTTTCGATTTGCACGAATAACTTTCCAAGGAGAAATTTCTGTATTGGTCTTGGAAAACATTTTTCTCTTGTAAGCAGTATAATCGTCCCATAATTCTTGCGCCTTTTCATCAACAGCAGTCATTTTCCATTGTTTTAAAGGATCGTTTTTAATGTCATTAAAACGCTTTGCTTGTTCTTTTTTAGTTATAGACATGTAAATTTTCACCAACCGTATACCAGAGTCTAGTATCATTCGTTCAAAATCATTTACCTGGTTCATAAAAACAGCATAGTCGTCCGCAGTACAAAACCCATTTACAGGTTCTACCACTGCGCGATTATACCAACTTCTATCAAAAAAACCATTTCTCCTGCCTTTGGAAAGCGCTTTACATAGCGCTGAAAATACCATTGTGTTCTTTCGTCTTCATTAGGTTTTGGTAAAGCTACTATGCGCATATGCCTTGGATTTATGCGCTCTGTAATTCTGCGAATGGCGCCTCCTTTCCCGGCGGCATCTCTTCCTTCAAATAAAACTATAATTCGCTCGTCTTTTTGGATGGCCCAAGTTTGCAACTTTATAAGTTCTACCTGTAATTTTTTTAGTTTACGCTCGTAATTCACGTAACGAAGTGCTCGCTCAATATTATATGGCTCTTTGGATAATATTGCTTTTAAACCTCTTGGTGAATTTAATTTATTCAGGTCTTTTTGTGCTATTTTCTGCATAATTAATCTAGATGAATTATAGAACGATGATAACGCATGACGATATTAGGATCTGGATTTAACATCGTTTTTGCCTGCTCCTTTCCATGGTAATCAAACTGAGATAAAACATGTCTAATACACTCTACTCTTGCTTCTTTTTTATCGTTGGTTTTAACTACTAACCACGGACTATACGAGGTATGTGTTTTACTAAACATTTCATTCTTATAAAAAGTATAGGTATCCCAGAGTTCTTGCCCTTTTTTATCTACCGGACTAAATTTCCAACGCTTTAATGGGTTTGTATTCCTAGCATTAAATCTTTTCAACTGTTCCTCTTTAGAAATAGAAAGCCAAAATTTAATAATAATAACGCCGTCTTCATAGAGCATATGCTCAAACTCAGGAACTTGTACAAGGAATTTTTTATACTGCTTTTCAGTACAAAAACCCATAACGGGCTCTACGACCGCTCGATTGTACCAACTTCTATCAAAAAAAACGATCTCTCCAGGATTGGGTAATTCTCTAATATATCGTTGAAAATACCATTGTCCTTTCTCTACTTCTGTTGGTTTGTTAAGAGCTACAAGTCGCGTAGAACGAGGATTTAAATGCTCCATAAACCTGCGAATATTACCTCCTTTTCCTGCAGCGTCTCTTCCTTCAAAAATAATAGCAACTCGCTTATTATTTTTGGCGATCCACTGTTGTAATTTTACTAACTCTATTTGAAGATTTCGCAATTCATTTTCATAGCGAAGTTTTTCTTCTACTTTGCCAATTGTAATGGATTTGTTTTTCAAAATCGATCGCAATTCCACATTGCTGCTAATGCGATGAAAGTCTTCTGAAGACAATTTCATTTTTTGTTTCATAGAAGAAAATTATAAAATTAATTTAACAGTAGTATTGCTAAAATAAGAGGATATTTGTTGCCATGAAAAAAATCTCAGTCTTTTTATTCATTTTATTTTCTGTCGCTGTAGTTTCTCAAAAAAAATATACTAAAGAATTCAGTTTTGTAAACGACAATGATTTGTATACTTCTACTAGTCAAGATAGGTATTATACCAATGGAACTTTTATTTCTTTTCGTTTTTTAAACACAAAAGAAAACGCAGATATCCATAAAAAAATATACGATATAACTGTAAGTCACGAAATTTACACTCCTTACAAAGCTATCGTAGCCACTGTAGCCGAGCACGACCGACCATTTGCCGGGTATGTATACGGTAAGTTTGGTATTGCAACATATCGACACGAAGAAAATATATTTAAAAAAGAAATAGAAATTGGTGTAATTGGTCCTGAAGCCAAAGGACAAGAGATTCAAAATTTTGTCCATGCCATCTACGGTTTTGATATCGCGGAGGGATGGAAATATCAGATAAACACAATGTTTGCTATAAACGCTAACCTCTATTATACCAAAAAAATAAATAAATTAAGCTCTAGTAACTTTGATATAAACTGGGCTAGTGCAGCTAAGATAGGTACAGTTCACAATGAAGTAACCACGGGTTTTATAGCTAGAGTTGGGATAAAACCTTTACAAAAAAACTATAACTCTGTCGCTTTTCAAAGCAATCTAAATAAGTGTAATTCAGATACAAATAACGAATCAGAATTTTTTATTTATCTCAAGCCATCAATTACGTATGTTGCATACGATGCTACCATACAAGGAAGTTTATTTCACAATGATAGTCCCGTAACTTTTGCCATTGCCCCTTTTAAACTTCTCGCAGAACTAGGCATTCGATATACCTACGACAGGTGGAGCTTTGGATATCAAATTAATTACCATTCCAAAAAAATAAAAAGTGTTACGGTTCCTAACAGGAATTTTTTCGGAACTATTTTACTTCATTATGCATTTAATTAGTACTAAAATAAATTTTTAATATCATCAAATTAAAATATATTTGTAGCTATAACTAATAGAAACGCAGGCAATGAAATTTATAGTATCTAGCTCTCAATTATTAAAACAGCTTCAGGTTTTAGGTGGGGTTATTAATAGCAATAATACCTTACCTATTTTAGATAATTTTCTAATTGAATTATCGGAAAATGAATTGAAAATTTCTGCTTCAGATCTGGAAACTACCATGAGTGCTGTTGTTGCAGTTGAAAGCACTGATATAGGAGCGATAGCAGTGAATGCACGTCTCTTATTAGACACACTAAAAACATTTCCTGACCAACCTTTAACGTTTAAAACAGAAGGAGAAAGCACCATTGAAATTATATCGGAACAAGGGAAATACGACATGGCTTATTTTAATGGCGATGAATTCCCAAAATCTCTAGAATTACCTTCTCCAAGCAGTACAGAAATACCTTCGAACATCTTAGCTGCAGCAATAACAAAAACGATATTTGCTACTGGAAATGATGACTTAAGACCCGTAATGAGTGGTGTCTTTTTCCAATTTAGCACCAAAGAATTGACCTTTATAGCAACAGATGCACATAAACTAGTAAAGTATTCCAGAACAGACGTTACTGCCGATAAATCAGCAGAATTTATAATGCCTAAAAAGCCATTAAATTTATTAAAAGGAATTTTAAATGGAGCAGATGAAAATGTAGTGATAGAATACAACGATGCAAACGCAAAATTCACGTTTGACAATGTGGTTCTAACCTGTAGATTGATCGATGGAAAATACCCAAATTACGAAGCAGTTATACCTAAAGAAAACCCAAATAAATTAACTGTTGATCGAGCAACTTTTTTAAACTCAGTTCGCCGTGTCTCTATTTTTTCGAGTAAAACGACACATCAAATTCGTTTAAAAATGGCAGGTACGGAACTAAACATCTCTGCTGAAGATATCGATTACGCCAATAAAGCAGACGAAAGACTATCATGCGACTACCAGGGAGATGATATGCAGATTGGTTTTAATTCTCGCTTTTTAAGTGAAATGCTAAGTAATTTAAACTCTAATGATATCCTTATTGAACTTAGCTTACCTAACCGAGCAGGAATTCTAACTCCAATCGATGGTACGGAGGAAGGAGAAAGCATCACCATGTTAGTAATGCCGGTGATGTTAAACAATTAAACAAGTACAAATAAAGTAAAAACAGCACGTTAGATTTAACGTGCTGTTTTTTTGTTTGTAATACAAAAGAAACACCGTTACCAAATAAATACACATACACTTTATAGATTGCAAAATATCGTTAAAAAAGACAATAAAAACATATTTAAACAATTGATTTTATTCGTCTTATCTAATGTTAACATCTTTCGTTAGAAAAAACCATAAATAATTGTAAATTTACCTTTTTCAAACAGGATAAATAACGATGGGTAAAATAATTGCAATAGCTAATCAAAAAGGTGGTGTTGGGAAAACAACAACCACTGTAAACCTTGCAGCAGCTCTTGGGGTATTAGAGAAGAAAGTTTTATTAATCGATGCAGACCCCCAAGCAAATGCAACTTCTGGTTTAGGAATTGATGTTGAAAGTGTTGAAAAAGGAACCTATCAAGTTTTAGAGCATACTTCAGAAGCAAAAAATACCGTTGTAAAAACGGATTCTCCTAATGTTGATCTTATTCCTGCCCACATTGATTTGGTAGCTATTGAAATCGAGTTAGTAGACAAACAAGAACGGGAATACATGTTGAAAACGGCTTTAGCTCCTATCAAAGACGAGTACGATTATATCTTAATTGATTGTGCTCCTTCTTTAGGACTTATTACTCTTAATTCACTAGTTGCTGCCGATGCAGTGATCATACCAATTCAGTGTGAATACTTCGCACTAGAAGGATTAGGAAAACTACTAAATACAATTAAGAGTATTCAAAAAATACACAATAAAGATTTAGACATTGAAGGACTTTTATTAACGATGTTTGACTCTAGATTACGTTTGTCTAACCAAGTTGTAGAAGAAGTTAGAAAGCACTTTAATTCGATGGTATTTGACACTATAGTTCACAGAAACATACGCCTAAGTGAAGCACCTAGTTACGGAGAAAGTATAATTTCGTACGATGCAACCAGTAAAGGTGCGGTAAATTACTTAAATTTGGCAAACGAAATTTTGAACAAAAACGCAGTGGCAAAATAATGGCAAAAGCAACAAAGAAGCAAGCACTTGGTAGAGGCTTATCGGCACTTTTAAAAGAAACAGCAGATGTTAACTCTGTCGAAGATAAAAATGCGGATAAATTAGTCGGGAATATCATTGAATTGGATATTAAATCTATTGCAGTAAATCCATTTCAACCAAGAACGTATTTTGATGAAGAAGCCTTACACGAATTGGCAAATTCAATCAAAACACTGGGAGTAATCCAACCAATTACAGTTCGAAAATTAGAAGGTAACACCTTTCAGTTAGTATCGGGTGAACGTCGTTTCAGGGCTTCGAAATTAATTG
Organism: Tenacibaculum sp. SG-28; assembly: GCF_002954385.1. GTDB lineage: Bacteria > Bacteroidota > Bacteroidia > Flavobacteriales > Flavobacteriaceae > Polaribacter. The sequence continues at coordinate 450,054 of NZ_MQVY01000001.1, read as the reverse complement.
GAAACAAAACGATACCGGCCTACATCCGATTGGCAGATGATCAGGAGATGCTGGAAATGGCAATCGTTGAAAACATTCAGCGTAAAAATCTAGATCCAATTGAAGTTGCTTTATCGTACCAGCGATTAATTGATGAAATCAAACTCACGCAAGAAGAATTAAGTTTTAGAGTGGGTAAAAAACGTTCCACGGTAACGAATTATCTTCGATTGTTAAAATTAGATCCTATCATACAAACGGGAATGCGAGATAATTTCATCTCTATGGGACATGGAAGGGCCTTAATTAATATAGACAGCACCACAGACCAGTTAAATGTTTATGAAAAAATTCTTAGAGACAAACTCTCTGTTCGTCAAACCGAAGAATTGGTTAAAAATATAAAATCAGGTACTATTGACAAAGCTACTAAAAAGAAAGCACTTCCAAAATATATTAGCGAAGGTGCAGCCGTAATAAAAGACTACTTCGGAAACAAAGTTGATATCACCGTTAACAAAAATGGTAAAGGGAAAATAGCAATTAGTTTTAATTCAGAAGAAGATTTTAACCGTATTAAAAACTTACTAAAGTAGTTTTACTTTGCGCCATAAAAAAAACATACTTACAGTTATTTTTATACTTTTCTGTATGCATATTTTTGCACAGAAAGACAGTATTGTTGTAAGTAATAAACAACCGCAAATTAGCAACAAATACAATCCGCTCTCTCCTTCAAAAGCTGCTTTCTATTCTGCAATTTTTCCTGGTGGTGGTCAAATCTATAATAAAAAATATTGGAAAGCTCCTATTGTGTGGGGAGCCATTGGAACAAGTGTTTACTTTTACATTACCAATAGTGACGAATACGATAGGTACAGAACAGCGTTCCGACTAAGATCACAAGGGCTACCAGATGAATTTAACGGAGATAACGGGAATGTTTTTGTTTCCACTAGCGGATTAGAAAATGCCCAAAAAGTATTGCGTAAAAACAGGGATCTGTCCCTATTATCTGGGGTCTTACTATACGTATTGCAAATTGTGGAAGCTAGTGTAAACGCGCACCTATTACAATTTGACACCAATGATAACTTATCAGTAAGACCAGCGATTTCCTTAGATCCAATGTTATTAGACGCACCGAAAGTTGGTGTAAATTTTAAATATTCTTTTTAATAATGAAAATAGCTTTATTAGGATATGGTAGAATGGGTAAAGAAATTGAAAAAATTGCTTTACAAAGAGGCCACGAAATTGTAATCCGATACAATGGTAAAGCACCATGTGATATTACCCTTGCAGATGTAGCGATTGACTTTAGTCTGCCGCACACTGCCTTTGAAAATATTTCCAATTGTCTAACCAATAACGTACCCGTTATTTCCGGTACAACAGGATGGTTAAAAAACTACGAAAATGCCCTTAAAATATGTGAACAAAATAAAGGTGGCTTTATTTATGCTTCTAATTTTAGTTTGGGCGTAAACTTGTTTTTTGAGTTGAACAGACAATTGACAAAAATGATGCAAGGAACAGAACAATACGATGTTTCCATTGAAGAAATCCACCATACTAAAAAACTAGATGCACCAAGTGGAACAGCGATTACTCTGGCAGAAGAAATAATAAAAATCTCTGACAAAAGTAAATGGGAATTAGATAAGACCTCTGATGAGAACAGTATCCCGATAAAAGCAATCCGAACTCCTGATGTACCAGGTACACATACGGTAAGTTACCAATCAGACATTGATACTATAGAAATTAAACACACTGCACATAATAGACAAGGCTTTGCCTTAGGAGCAGTTATTGCTGCAGAATGGCTTCTAGGAAAATCAGGAGTTTATTCGATGAGAGACGTGTTAAACTTAGGTTAAATTACAAGTTCAATTAATTTAATTTCTTCACATTTGTAAAACGCATATCAAAATTGCATATTAAAACATACAAGTTATGACATTTATAGAATGGTTTATTTTCTTTATTCTAATTCAAATAATTCACTTTTTTGGAACGTGGAAACTCTACGTTAAGGCAGAGAGAAAAGCATGGGAAGCAGCAGTACCGATTTATAACGCCATTGTTTTAATGGGAATTATAAAGCGTCCTAAATGGTGGGTGATTTTACTTTTTGTTCCTATTATTAATCTTTTAATGTTTCCTATAGTATGGATAGAAACCTGCAGAAGTTTTGGATTTAACAAAGGAAAAGACACCGTATTAGCAATAGTATCCTTAGGATTTTACATCTATTATATAAATTACGCTACGAATTGCACCTATCGCAAAGACAGAAGTCTAAAACCACCAAATAAAGTTGATGAATGGCTGAGTTCTATAGCCTTTGCAATCATTGCCGCTACGCTTGTGCACACCTATTTTATGCAACCATATACAATTCCTACCTCATCGCTAGAAAAAACATTGTTGGTAGGGGATTATTTATTTGTTAGTAAATTTCATTACGGAGCTCGTGTTCCAATGACGACAGTTGCGGCTCCAATGGCCCACGATACGATACCAATATTAGGTACCAAATCATTTTTATCGGAAGACAATCCGGAGAAAAAGAACAGCTGGAAAAATAAATTGGCACTACCGTATATGCGTTTACCGGGTCTACAAAAAATTAAACGAAACGATATTGTAGTTTTTAGTTGGCCGGCAGATACTACAAAAACCATGTGGGGAGATTACTCCGGAAAGCAAACCTATAAACCAATTGATAAACGAACCAACTACGTAAAGCGTTGTGTAGGAATACCTGGTGATTCTTTAGAAGTTCGAAATGGCTATGTATATATTAACGGTAAACAAACAGTTTTACCCGATAGAGCAAAACCCCAATGGAACTTTCTAGTATATGCTAAAACCGGACTTACTACAAAAAGAGTAAAAGGATTTGTAAATAAAGAATTCCAAAGAAAATTCATCGCTAAAGTTACCACACAAGAAGAGTTTAATTTAATTCGTAGATTACCAAGTTTGCGAGGTATCAACCAAAATGGAAATAACGAATTTGAACTGATTACCAATGAAGATGGTATTTCGAGACAGGTAATTCAAAACAACAACTTAAACATTCGAGAAATAACTACCAAAGTGCGTCAAATTACCTTGACGGATGAGGAAGCGAATGCCTTGCGAAAAGAGACTGGTATTGACAGTGTAGTAAAAACTATAGAGCCTAAAGGATTTTACAACCCATCTATATTCCCACACAGTCCTAAGTACCATTGGTCGACCGATAATTTTGGACCTATTTACATTCCTAAAAAAGGAGTTACAGTAGCTTTAAATTCGGATTCGTTCCCCTTTTATAAAGAAATTATTGAACGATATGAAAACAACAATCTAACTACAGTAGGCGACACTTACTACATCAATGGCAAAAAAGCAACATCCTATACGTTTCAGCAAGATTACTATTGGATGATGGGAGACAATAGACAAAACTCTTTAGATGCAAGAAACTGGGGGTATGTTCCTTTTGATCATGTGGTTGGTAAACCAGTTATGATATGGTTAAGTTGGGACCCAAATACGAGTAATATAGTAGATAAAATAAAATCAATTCGTTGGGAAAGAATGTTTACCACAGTTGGGGGTGAAGGAAAACCCGTTTCTTATTTATGGGTAGTTATCGCTCTTTTAGTAGGATACCTTTTGTATGGATTTATTTCGAAAAAGAAAAAAACCACAAAATAATGGCGCTGTTTATTCCATTATATTTTGCTCCTGTACTGCAATACACCGCTATTATTAAGTCGGATGTGGTATTTGAAATGCAAGATAACTTCCAAAAACAAACCTACAGAAATAGATGCTATATTTATGGTGCGAATGGAAAATTATCGCTAATCGTACCTGTAAAAAGCAAGTTTTCAGAAACTAGAAAAAAAACGAAAGATATGCTCGTTGAAAACAACTTCCCTTGGCAGCAACAGCATTTTAAATCTATAAAATCTGCTTATAGATCGTCTCCTTTTTTTGAATATTACGAAGATGATTTAGCGCAGATTTTTGAAAAAAAATACACATATCTTCACGATGTAAATATAGATACGCACCTTTTTATTGCAGATGCACTACAAATTGACGAAAACTACACTACCACCAAAACATACCAAACTAAGATAACAAAAGAGGATTTTAGAGAACTCTCTGTTGCTAAATCAGGAAAACAATACCCTATGGAATCCTATGTTCAAATGTTTGATGACAAATATGGATTTCTTCCAAATTTATCGGTATTAGACTTACTTTTTATGGAAGGACCTAATTCCATTAGCATATTAGAAAAAAATTCATTAGATTTGATATAACACTTGTTTGTCCCCGTATATTAAATGAGCTTTTTGTAAAGCTTTTAATATAAAATAAGTAGTTTATGAATAAAGATATTGAAAAGTTTATGAGGTATTTTTTACCGAATATCTCAGACGATTCCATCGAATTATTTTCCTCAATAATGACTTTAGAGCATTATCCAAAAGGAAAAATGTTAATCAAACAAGGTCAAATAGCAAGTAATTTTTACATCATTAAAAGTGGTATTGCTCGAAGCTACATGAAAGACAATGACGGCAAAGAGCACATACGAACACTGTACACTCAACAAAGTACGTTTGGTGCACTGTCTTCTCTAATTGAGAAAAAACCCTCTAATGCTTCTTACAATTGTTTAAGTGAATGCGAACTATACGTTGCAAACTTTGAGCATTTTTTACATCTTACACGAGTGAAACACGAACTGGCAATCTTTTACAATAAGGTTTTAGAACAAATCTTTATTCGAACAGAAAGAAAAGTAGACGATCTATCCCTTTTATCTGCCACTGAAAGGTATCTAAAAGTAAAAAAACAAATCCCTAACATAGACAATATGATACCACAATACCATATTGCCTCCTATTTGAATATAACTCCTGTTCAATTGAGTAGAATCCGAAAAAAACTATACTCTGTTTAATATATAACATATGTTAACAGAAGACATTAGATAGAACTATAATTTTGCCGACTCAAAAATAGATAAATTCCCCTAATCTATTTTTCTCTAATACACAAGGTTTGCTTAACGCAAACCTTTTTTTGTTAACAAATTATCGATTATAGCATTGATTTGCTCTGAAATATTAAACCTGTATACGATTAGGAGATAAATTGGAATTAGAATGCAACTTTTAAGAATAATATTTATAATTGGATGTATTGGAAATTTAAATACTAGGATAGTTCCAACATCAAAGTTCCAAAACTGAAATACTACATACGAAAAGAGTATAACAAAAGAGATTACCACTGTTTTTTGGGTATACGGAAAAATATGTAATTTTTTTGAAACGTACCAAAGCTTAAAACATCCAAATATTATAAAGGTTAAGAACGTAGATAAAGCTAAGCCCTCGGTCCCAAAATCTAGATTAAAATAAAAGTACTTGTTTAAAAAGTACACCATTAAAGCCATACCAACTCCGGTAAATAAGGTAATTCTATAAAACTTTGAATTACTTATAATAGCACCATTATTACCCAAAGACATATTAAAAAGCTTGGCACCAGAGATCAATAGCACAACCCATTCCCCACCCCAATATTGCTCAGGCATTATTTTGAATAATTCGGTAACATTACAATTAATCAAAACAAAAAATAATCCACCTATCAGCAGTAAATTAATAGAACTCTTTTGGTATAAACTTTGTACCTCAGCAACATTTTCTTCGTTAATTGACTTAGACGTCATAGGTTGCAGAATTTGTGACATCGCTCTACTGGGTGCATCAATAAAAGTTCCAATAAATACAGCTACAGTATAATACGCTGCTTTATCAAAAGTATCTTTTACCCCAATCATTATTTTATCGATATCGATAAGGATTGCCCCTGCACTTCCCGCCAAGATAATAAAGAAAGAATATTTTAAAATTTCTTTGTAATTGGTTGGTAATTGCAATTGAAATTTTGGTAAGTACAAATGCAACGCATAAAACATCATTAATAGCGTCCTTAGAATATAGGCAAAGGATAAATAAACTATAAAATCTTCCTTAGGAATAAACTCAAAATATACAGCAAATAATAAAAGCATAATAACAACCCTGTTGTATAGCTCTTTTAGAAGATTACCAAAAACAGATTGCATTTGTACTTTTGCCCAAGCATAAAAGATTTCAAAATAGGCACAACAAACAGCTACTATATATATATAAATTGTATAATTATCTACGATGCTATTCTCATCCGATACCAAATGTAAAATCCAAGTTTGAAAATAATCCCAGAAATATCCAATAAGCAGAGAAAAAAACAACGGAGGTAGCAAGGCAAAACTTAAAAACTATCCCTTTCTTTTTTGGAAGTATAACTTGAAAAAAACTTTACGATAGTGTAATGAATACCAAATGCCGTCAATGGCATAATTAAATTCGAAGCAGCTAGTACAAAAGTAACCAAACCGTAGTCGTCTTCCTCCAAAAAACGCGTATATAATACTACAGTATTGATACCTCCTATTAAAAATCCAAGATATATTACTAAAGTGTTCTTAAACGATTGTTTGAATATTATTCCCAATGTGTACTTTTTAATTACATAACTTTTGTCAGCTACTTTAAAGAACTTTCAATATTTCTACAAGTTCTTTAGTCAGGGCTCTTCTATGGTACTTTTCTATACCTTTGGAATTACAAAGCAAGGTATTATTTTGAAAACTCCTATAAAAATTTAAAATATTATTTTTCAAACTTGTTTTGTTCTCAAATCCTGAAATAACTCCGGCACTGGTTTCATTTAAAATCGCTGCCAAATCACCATCTTCTGGTCCTATCGCTAAGATAGGTCTTTTCGCCTGTAAATATTCGAAAACTTTACCAGTTACAATCCCTTTAGCCTTCGTTGTTTTAGGAACCAACAATAACAAAATACTTGCGCTTAGTTGTTCATGTATAGCCTCTTCATGAGGCACGTATCCAGTAATGTTAGTGTAAGCATCTATACCGTGTTGTGCAATAGATACATTGGCTTCTCTACTTATGCTACCTGTTAATCGAATCTCTAGATCTTTCTTGAAATCTTCATTCGTCTTTACAAGTTCCTCCAAAACTTCCCATAAAATTGTCGGATTGCTCTGTTTTGGTAAGAATCCAATATAAGAAATAGTAAATTTTCCATTCTTTCGCAGTGGCTTACCTTGTACTTCTCCATCAAAACCATTGGTGACTACTGCTATTTTATCGTTGGGGCATTGCAGTTCTTCTCGCAATGAATTACTTACGGTAAGAACTTTATCTGCCTGCTTTAATACCTCTTGTTCCAAAGCTAGATTTTTCTTTTTTGCATAGGAACTAAAATTAAATTCATCATTGTAATACAACGATGTCCAAGGATCGCGAAAATCGGCGAGCCATTTTATCTGCAGTGACTTTTTCAAAGCCAATCCAATTAAGTGAACACTGTGCGGTGGTCCTGTCGTGAGGATAACATCAATAGTATTTTCGGCTAGGTACTTTTTAATTTTCGCAACAGAAGATCTAACCCAAAATTTACGTGCGTCCGGAATAAAATAATTTGCCCTAATGTACTCCAAGAATTTTCCAAAAATAGAGCTTTACCGTCTAAATAACCGCCATTAGGTTTTCTACTGTCCTTTTTAAGTTTTAACAAGAGATCATTTGGTTCAAAAATAGGATTTCTAAGAATTTCGATTCCTTCCGGTACGTCGGATTCAAGAGAAGTATCTTCAATTGGGTAATTTGGGTTTTCTACCGTAAAAACAACGGGTTCTATGTCAAAATCGCGAAGGTATTTTACGAATTTCAACCATCGCTGCACCCCTGAACCTCCAGCAGGAACCCAATAATATGTTATTACTAGTACTTTCAACTTACAAATCTTTATACAACGCAATTAATCCTTTTGCTGTTTTATCCCAGGTGAATTCATTTCTGACAAATGATCTTCCATTATTTCCTAATTCTATTTGCAAATCTTTGTTTGTGTAGAGTTGCAATACTTTTTCGGCAAAATCCTCAGGATTTTTCTCCTGATGAACCAGCCCAGAGGAAATGCGTTCTACCAAATCTCTTTGTGCTATGGCATCACTTACCAATAAAGGTTTTCCGAGACTCATGTATTGGAACAACTTATTTGCATACGCTACATCGTGCTGTAAATTCCTTCGTAATGGAGAAATACATAGGCTACTAGCTTCGATATAACTTTGAAACAAAGCTACGTCTTTCCAACCCTCAAAATCAACATATTCCTCAAGACCCAAAGTTGCAACTTCTCTTTTCAAAACAGTATCGGTTGTACTTTTTCCTACAATAACCAATTTAATAGCGGGTATAGGTGCTGTAAGATACTGTAAAGACCGAATTGCTGTAAGAAGCCCTCTTCTTAGGTGCGTGTCGCCTAAATAAAGCAACATAAATTTACCTTGATACCTTTTTACTATTTCTTCATCTACGGTATAATCCGTGAAAAAAGAAGACCGTATCGTGTTAGGAACTAATACCACTTTATCTTTATCCATTGTGATTCTATGAAGTAGATCATTCACAAACTCCTTCGAAACTGTAATTACCTTATCCGCAAGATGGATAAATGCCTCTTCTTTCTGTTTCCATTTTTTGGGTGAAATAATATATTTTCCAGGAAACGTCTGCAAGTGAGGATAGAATTTCATTACCTCAGGATAGTTGTCATGCAGATCTAAAACAACCGGTAAATCAAAATTCTTGTTGGCATTAAAAGTAGCTTGGGCAATCTTTATATCGTGAATGTGTAATGCCTGAATCGTATACTTTTTTATAAAATGCTTAATCTTTTTTTGCATCGACCATGTGTAAAAAGGAACGGTATATGCTAATGCAGATAATTTATACTCTAACTGGTTGGAAAGATAACGTACCACAGAAATTCCATTAATTTCTACTGTCTTTTCTGCTTCACTCTCGGAATAGGTAAGACAAAATAAAAATACCTCGTTGCCACCACGAATAAGTTCTATAGCCTCATTCTCTACCCTAGGATCGGGCGGAAAGACATTATCCAGTATCATACCAATTCTCATAGGCAGCTTTTGTAAATTATAATTTTGTTAATGTGCAAATCGTCTTACTGTTTACTTTTAAATAACCAAAATGTTCTTTTCTGGTACAAAAAATAAAGAATTAGTATTCCTAACAAGAGATACGACAATAGAACCAAAATACTCCCTTTCTGTATGACAGTAGGTTCAAATTTAAACTCGATGATATGGTTCCCTGAAGGAACCAACATCCCTCTCAAAACATAATCCACAGCAATATGAGGAACTTTCTTTCCATCGAGATAAGCGTTCCAACCATCTTGGTAATATATCTCAGAAAAAACAGCAAACTGCTCCTTCGAGGTATTTGTAGTATACTTAAGCGTTGCTACGTTATAATTTGTTAAGACTATACTAGCAGTAGAATCTTTACGAATTCTCTTTTGTTGTAATAAAGTGGTATAGTCGCTAAACATCTGTTTATTCACTACCGCTACTTGCTTAGTATTTAAACTATCTAATGCCATAATTTCCGCATTGGCAGAATCTACAAATTTAATGGCGTCAACAAACCAAGCATTACCGTTTGCATTAGTATTTACCTCAACTTTGTCTTCTCCTAAAATAAAATATTTAGCGTTGAGCATATTCAGCACCTCCATGTTATTTTTGTATACTTGGTACTCAAATAACTCTTGGTAGCGTCGCATCTTTGCAGCGTGATAACCTCCAATTGAATTGTGAAAATAAGAGGTTCTCGCTTCGTTAAGTAGGTTTCCTGCAACGTTAGCCACGCGATAATGAGAAGTATCCTTACTAATTTCAATATCTGCTTTATTCGCTTGGAAAGGTTTACTTACTTTTCTGGCCGACACAAAATCTTCTTTGTTAACGTAACGCATATCTACAGAAACTAAATCAAAGATGAGAAACACGCCAAGAAGTACAATAGCAATATTCTTTTGTATTCTATTTTCTATAAAAAACCAAAGCACAGAAGCAGAAATTAGGACTAGAATTAAAGAGCGAATACTATCGTAAAATAACATGGCTTTTCTGTCTGCTATGACCGCATCTACCAATTCTGGTAACATTTGTTGGTATTGTGCATCGCGAAGTCCATCAAAAGTAAATAGACTTGCACCTAGCAGGGCAAACAATAAAGCTATTCCTCCGGTAACATAGACTGCTTTTTTTAGCGCATCTACCTTTTCTTTTTTAGTATTATTTCCTGAGAAAAGAGCATGTAACCCAAGAATTCCAAGTAGAGGAACACATAGCTCTGCTATAACTTGAATCGAGGAAACAGCTCTAAATTTATTATACAAAGGAACAAACTCTATGAATGCGTCAGTTATGACAGGGAAATTCTTTCCCCAGCTTAAAAGTATAGAAAAGACAGTAGCCGCAACCAACCAATATTTAAATTTATGACGTACTAAAAATACCCCCAAGAAAAACAATAGAAATACTACTGCTCCTATATATGCAGGAGCTTCCACAATTGGTTGTTTGCCCCAATAGGTAAATACATTTTTTGCATACTCTCTTGCCGTTCTGCTATCTGTATTCACTTTAATTACCTCATAGAAATTGGAACGCTCGTCTAATTCTTCAACAGTACCCCCACCCATAAAACGAGGAATAAAAAGATTAAAAGTTTCTAATATTCCGTAACTGTATTCTGTGATGTACGATTTATCTAAACCAGAAGTAGGCAACTTATCAGAACCATCGGGGTTTATGGTTAATTCTGAGTTTCCTCTTGTGCTATAAGTAGCGTATTCTTTTGTTGCTAACAACCGAGTAGCATTGGTACTAACACCCAATAAAATGGCAGAAAGTATGATCCCTACTTGCTTTCCGAATTGCTTTAATTCTCCCTGTTTAAAGGCTTGAATGGCTTCTACTATTCCTAAAATTAGTAAACAGAAGCCCAAATAGTAAGTCATTTGAATGTGATTTGCACAGATTTCTAGAGCCATTGCTATGGCTGTTAGTAAAAAACCCAACAAATATCTTTTTTGAAACACATAAATAACGCCTGCCAAAACCAGTGGCATATATCCAATAGCGTGCGCCTTTGCGTTATGACCCGCACCAAAAATGATAATTAAATAGGTAGAGAATCCATAGGATAGACTACCTAAAACAGCCAATTTCCAATCTATTTTTAAGGCAGTTAACAATATAAAAAAACCAAAAAAGTATAGGAATAAATAATCTGCAGGCCGAGGTAAAAAACGTATACCTTTATCTATATATCGAATAAAATCATATGGGAAATACGTTCCAATTTGATACGTTGGCATGCCGCTAAAAGCATTTCCAACCCAATATGACTCCTTCCCTTTTTCCGCTCTATAATCAGTTGCCTCTTTTGACATACCAATAAATTGCGTAATGTCGTTTTGTTTAATTTTTTTTCCACTTAATACTGGATTAAAATACAATAAGGCGGCAATGGAAAAAATAAAAAAAACAATTATATATGGTAAAATCTGTTTCTTATTCATAGTTATTCAATTTCTTCAAAGTCGATGTATTCATCATCGGATGGATAACTTTGGTTTGTGTTTTTCGATTTTGATTTTGGCTTTTTATCTATGACTGTCTTTCCTTCCTCTACGGCAGTTTCGTTAGGATTAGCGTAGTTTTGTTGTGCGTTTTTCTGCGCCTTATCTACAGCTTTTTTGATTAAATATGGTCCAAAAAATCGCACGAAAAGTTTAAATCCGTAATAAATTAACAATATGATTACTATGGTTTTTAACAAATTAAGTATGCCTAGTAGATATAACATCATCGTTTTTAAATGCTTTTAAAAAATTAATCAAAAGTAACAATTTGACAGCAAAGGTAACGTTAAGAGTTTACAAAACTTACCCTATATCGTATTTCATAATTTTAGTGTATGTTTGTATTTGTGCCTAAAATGGAATTTGAAAAATGTTAAAAACATCCCCTTTACTATTATGCTTGATATTCACAATAGCTGCCTATGCACAATACACTCCTGTTATAAACTCCAATAAACCAGGGTTATCAGAAAGCCCATACAGTGTCGGGTCGGGTGTTTATCAATTTGAATCTACTCTGTTTTATCGAAGTATTCCATTGGCAGAGACTTTCAGTAATCCGAAATCTCTTGGTATCGACTTTGCGTTCCGAACGAGTTTTTTAAGTGATAAATTAGAATTCAATCTCAATACTGCGATAGCAAGCAATACGATTGGCTTTAAAAATATTTTTGAATCTACCTATAAAACAACGGGGATAAACAATCTCGTTCTCGGTGCAAAATATTTTATATATGCACCAAAATACGAAGATAAATCTAAAGAGGTACGTAGTTGGAAAGCAAGGCATTCTTTCGATTACAAACGATGGATTCCACATGTAGGTGTGTATGCAGGTGTAAATTTCGGAGATGTCACTCCAGACTACTTTAACAAAGGCGGGATTACACCGAAAATAGGGGTTCTATTGCAAAACGAATTCTCAGACAAATTAAATGTGATAACAAATGTTTACTACGATTATATAGGTAGCGAATTTGCATCCTTCAGATATATACTTACCGGAACCTATAATTTTAATAATTATTGGTCTGGATTTCTCGAGACGGAAGGACTTTTTGGAAAACAACCGCAAAATAGTAGCCTTGCTACAGGGGTAGCCTATCTATTACATTTAAATCTCCAAGTCAACGCATCCTTACGAGCTAATTTTGAAAAAGAACAGAGCGGTATAACCGCAGGAATTGGAGTTTCGTATCGTATAGATAGGCATAAGGACAAATTCACTGAAATTGATGAATTTGGTAATGTGATCAAAGAGGAGGAGCCCATAAAATACGACCAAAACAGATCTTTCTTTGGCAGAATATTTGGTAAGATTGGAAATGTATTTAACAAAAAAGATCCCAGAGAGCAGAAAGTAGATTTGGATATCTCTCCAAATGTGAACGAAACTAGTACCAATAAAAGCAGTAGGAAAAGAGAACGAAAAGAATCTCTAGTTGATATTATTTCAAAAGAAGATAAAAAAGAAAAGAAAAAAGTAGCTAAACAGACGAAAAAAGAAGCTAGAAAAAAAGAAAAAGAGTTAAAGAAAAACAAAAAAAGGATTGAGAAAGAAAAAGAAAAAGAAGCAAAAAGAAAAGAGAAAGAGCGTTTAAAACTTGAAAAAGAAATAAAAAAACTAGAAGAGGAAATTAAAAAAGAAGAGGAAAAAGAGAAGAAAGAAAAACAAAAAAAAGCACAAAATAAAAAGGACAACTAAAATAGCATGATACGAATTCAAGAAATAGCTTCTACAAAGGAAATGAAACAATTTGTTAAATTTCCTTTTACACTTTATAAAAATAACAAGTATTGGGTTCCTCCGATTATTAAAGATGAATTGGCAAATTTTGATAAAAAGAATAATCCGGTTTTTGAGCATGCTACTGCTAGATTCTTTCTTGCATATAAAAATGATACGATTGTAGGGCGAGTTGTAGCTATAATTAACACCTATGAAGTTGAAAAGCAGCATATAAAAAAAATGCGTTTTGGTTGGTTTGACGTTATCGATGACATTGAAGTATCCAGAATACTGTTAAACAAAGTTAAAGAGATAGGCATTCAAAATAACCTAAGATATGTCGAGGGGCCAATTGGGTTTAATAACCTGGATAAAACTGGAGTACTCACCGAAGGATTCGACCATATTGGAACGATGATTACCTGGTATAATCATCCCTATTATCAGAAGCATTTAGAACAATTAGGATTTGTTAAAGAAAAAGAATATTTAGAACATAAATTCCTTTTTAAAAATGTAGATTTCACGAAATATGAAAGAGCTTCTAAACTAATAGAGAAAAGATACGGGTTACAAACGCTAAACTTCACGAATACCAAAGATATACTGCCGTATGTTACTGAAATGTTTGGTTTATTTGACAAAACCTATTCAAAACTCTCTACCTACGTTCCTATTTCAGAGGCTCAGATAACATATTTTAAAGAAAAATATATCAGTTTTATAAATCCCGAATACATTAAGTTTGTTATTGATAAAAACAAAAAATTAATAGCCTTCGCAATAGTAATGCCATCGTTCTCAGAGGCACTTCAAAAGGCAAATGGCAAACTTTTTCCTTTCGGAATATGGCATCTTTTAAAAGCGAGAAAAAAAGCCAAAGATGTTACATTTTATCTTATCGGTGTAGACCCCGAATATCAAAACAGAGGAGTTACTGCCCTAATTTTTAAAGAATTTTATAAAACCTTCAGTGCTAAAGGCATTGAAAATTGTATTCGTACGCCTGAATTAGCAGAGAACACTGCTATTCAAAATATTTGGAAGGAATTTCATCCGGTGGTACACAAACGAAGAAGAACGTACAGAATAAATTTATAATGCAATTATTTTTTAATTCTTCCATCTCGGAAAACGACAAAGAGATTACTTTCGACAAAAATGAAAGTCGTCATATTATAAAGGTGCTTCGCAAAAAGGAAGGAGATACGCTTCATATTACCAATGGTAATAATTTTCTATTTACGGTAAAAATACGTGTTGCAAGTGATAAAAAGTGTATCGCTTCTATTGCAGAGGTTTTCCAAAAAAAATCCTCCAGAAACTATACACTACACATCGCTATTGCTCCAACTAAAAACAACGACCGTTTCGAGTGGTTTTTAGAAAAAGCAACTGAAATTGGCATCGACGAAATAACACCAATAATATGTGCTAATTCAGAGCGGAAATCAATTAAAAAAGAGCGCATGGAAAAGATAATCCAAGCAGCAATGAAGCAATCCTTGCAATATAAATTGCCACATTTAAACGATACTGTAAGATGTCTTGATTTTATCAATTCTAAAAAAGACGGCGAATTATTTATTGCACATTGTGAGAAGAGCACTGAAAAACCAACTATACAAAAATGCAGCACACCTGGAAACTCTTATACGATTTTAATAGGACCTGAAGGAGATTTTTCGCCTGCTGAAATTCAAAGCGCTATAAAGATGAATTACCAACCTATTAGCTTAGGGGAGAATAGACTTCGAACAGAAACAGCGGGTATTACAGCTGCGTCACATATAGCTTTCGTGAACGAAAAGGACTACTAAAATCTAACAATAATTAGATATTTTTAATTTTGTTAGTATATTGTACATAAAAAAACATTCTTGAAAACAACAACAATTTTCCTGATACTATTTATACGGTCCTTTTGTTTTTCGCAAGAGATAGCAACCCTTAAATATGACGGAGGTGGAGACTGGTATGCCAATCCTACCGCATTGCCTAACTTAATTGCCTTTACCAATAAAAATATAAAAAGCGCTATAGCTAAAGACCCCGATGTGGTCGCTTTAAATGACAATGGAATCTTCCACTATCCACTGGTTTTTTTGACAGGACATGGTAATGTTTATTTCAGTGAGGAAGATGCGACAATGTTAAAAAATTACCTCAGTTCTGGCGGATTTTTGCATATTTCTGACAATTATGGATTAGACAAATACATCAGACGAGAAATGAAAAAAGTATTTCCAAATAAGAATTTTCAGGAACTACCCACAACCCATCCAATTTATAACCAAACCTTTTCCTTTCCAAATGGACTCCCTAAAATACACGAGCACGATAAAAAAGCACCAAAAGGTTTAGGTATATTTTACGAAGGTCGCTTGGTTGTTTTTTACGATTATGAAAGTGACTTAAGTGACGGATGGGAAGATCAAGAGGTTCATAATAATTCAAAGGAAATAAGAATAAAAGCCTTACAAATGGGAGCCAATATTATTGAATATGCCTTTAAAAACTAGCACAATTAACATAGACGAAATTCAAATTAATTTTGATACCGAAGCATTATGGATGCTAAATATCGCACTAGCAATTATAATGTTTGGAATTTCACTAGACATAACAATAGACGATTTTAAGCGACTAATTAGAAACCCTAAAATCTTACTTGTTGGAATACTATCACAATTTATACTGTTACCTGCCTTAACGTTCGTATTGGTTTTAATTTTGAAACCACACCCAAGTTTTGCCTTAGGAATGATTCTGATCGCCGCTTGCCCTGGAGGAAATGTATCTAATTTTTTTAGTAAAATGGCAAAAGGTAATGCCGCATTATCCATCAGTTTAACAGCTTTTGCTACGTTAATATGTATTGTCTTAACACCTTTTAATTTAAAATTTTGGGGTTCCTTATATCCACCGACAAATGAAATACTTCAAACAGTAGCACTCGATGCCTATGAATTAACAAAATTAGTTCTCTTGATTTTAGGTATCCCGCTTGTTTTGGGTATGCTAGTAAACCATTACCACCCTAAAATGGCGAAAAAAATTAACACTTTACTAAGACCTTCCTCGTTACTATTTTTTTTATTACTGATTGTTATTGCCTTATACGACAATGCAAATATTTTTAAAAACTACATCCATTTGGTCTTATTCCTTGTAGTTTTTCATAATATATTTGCCTATTGCATTGGTTATTTTACCGCAAAATCATTTAGGCTTTCAGAGAAAGATAAAAGAACCATAGCTGTGGAAACAGGAATTCAAAATGGTGGTTTAGGGTTGTTATTAATCTTTAGTTTTTTTGATGGATTGGGTGGCATGGCTCTTTTAGCTGCTTTTTGGGGTGTGTGGGACATATTTTCAGGCATGGCCCTCGCCACGTACTGGGGGAGAAAAAACAATAAGTAATGCAAGACTTTATCTATTTATTTTTCAAACTATTTATAAAAACTGGGCTTTTCTTTTACACCAAAAAAATAAAGGTCACCGTTCAGCAGCCGATACCAAAAGACGGTGCTATTGTATTTGCAGCAAACCACCCCAATGGACTAATTGACCCGCTAGTCATTGCCACAAGTATTTCTCGCAAGACTAATTTTTTAGTTAGAGCAGGAGTATTTAACAACAAAATAGTTTCCTCTTTTTTTGATATACTAGGAATGATGCCGGTATATAGAATTCGGGATGGTATCCAGCAACTATCCAAAAACCAAGCAATTTTTAACAAATGTGAAAAACTACTTAAAAAAAACGAAGCTATTTTAATTTTTCCGGAAGGAAGTCATAATAAAAAAAGAACCATTCGACCACTGAGTAAAGGTTTTACAAGAATTATTCATCAAACTTTAGAACATAACCCTGAGACAAAAATTTACGTAATACCAATAGGAATTACCTATCAAAACCCATCGGAATACCCTTTAAAACTAGCAGTAAATATCGGTACGCCTATATGTGCTAATTCTTCCTACGAACAAGACCAATTCACTAGCGTAAAGTACTTGAAGAGTGAAGTATCGAAACAACTAGAAGGTTTAACAGTTCACATAAAAGATGATGAAAATTACAGTAGCATTGTTCAATCTTTAAACAAGGCACAAGTAGATTATACGGAGGTATCTGCTGTAAATCAAATGATACAACAAAAAGAGACGGTATTACCCAAAAAAATAAAAAGTAACTATTTCAAACCGTTGTTATTTCTCCTTATTATAAATGGAATCATTCCTTATATTATATGGAAAAGAATAGCTAAGAAAATTAATGAATTTGAATTTATAGATACCTTTAGGTTTGGAAGCAACTTAATTTTATACCCTACCTTCCTGCTAATACAGACAGGAATCATCTGTTATTTTTTGAATTCCCAAATTGCATGGTACTACAGTATACTAAGTGTGGTTTTGGTGATGTTGTATAGTAAAATTGCCCCTACTCCTCCAAAATAGCATTTTGAATATCCTCTTGAATTTTAGTTCGCATATTGCTCGTTACTAATCCGCGATTCGACATTGTAGGAAACACTCTATTGGATAAAAAAACATAAACGATATCGCTTTCAGGATCTGCCCATGCATAGGTTCCAGTAAAACCACTATGACCAAAACTCTTTTCAGAAACACAGCCACAAGTTGGTTTTTCCTCTACTCTAATTTGCACTTTATCGAACCCTAAGCCTCTTCTAACTTGTTTATCGGCGTAATATCTTTGATTGAACTTTGCTATCGTTTCTGGTTGTAAAAATTGATACCCATCGTAGGAACCATTTTGCAGATACATTTGCATTATTTTTGCGACATCATTCGCATTGGAAAACAAGCCTGCATGCCCGCCGACACCACCCAACATAGCGGCCCCCATATCATGAACATAACCGTGTACCAACTGATTTCGATAATAAGTGTCATTTTCGGTAGGAACTATTTCAGTTTTTGAAAAGGTATTTAAGGGCAAATAACTAGTTCTATTAGCTCCTAAACGTTTATAAAACATCTCATTAACCAAAACATTTAATGGTTCGTTATATTCATGCTCAATTATTTCTTGTAGCATATAATACCCAAGGTCACTATATTTATAGCCTATTTTAGAACGCTGCTCAGCGGCAACTATCTTATGGTAAATTGAATCCCGGTAAGTATTTGCTAGATACAAATTCGAAGCTACCTTTATGGAAAAATCCTCAGACTTTTTAGTTCTGTAGAATTCGGAAGACGCCTTGCCAGTTTTTTCGTCTTTCGTAGCAATGTAAAATGGAATCCAGGCTTTTAACCGAGCATAATGGGATAGAATTTCCTTCAGCATTAAAGTATCCTTATTAGAGTCTTTATACCTGCTCAATACATCCCCTAGCGTGGAGTATAAACTAATTTTTTTTTCCTCTTCAGCCTTCATTACCATTGGTAAAGATGCTAATATTTTTGTTAAAGATGCAAGATCATAGACATCTGAATTTTTAACCTTTCTTTTTCTAGAGTTCGTGTGGTATCCAAAACTCTTGTTGTAAACAACCTTTCCGTGTCTTGCCACTAAAACTTGTCCTCCGGGTGCCATTTTCTCTGCTAAAATAGTATCAATTCTTTTGTCTATAATTGCTAATTTAGAGGAAGATAAGCCAACCTCTTCAGGCAATGTATACCCCAAAATATTTAGTTTGTTTATAAGTAATCCCTCTCCAACTTTAAATTCCTCGAGAATACTTACCGGTAACTTTCCTTGCAAGGCAATAGCCCCAAACAGGCCTTGTGCTGACAATTCTTGTGCCTCTATACTATTTTGATAGGACACTACAATCGACTCAATATTTGTGAATGATTTTACTTGATGCAGACAATAAGGACTTGTAAAAACGTCTAATATTACATTTTTATCTCGAGCAATTTCTTGCAACCAAACCATCTCTTTGTTTGTAAATTTATAGCTCTTCCACGGGTGTTTATTCGATTTGTGAAAACCGATAATAACATGCGTATACGGTTTTAATTTATCTAATAAATCGTTCAACTGCGCACTAGTAACTTTATCTACTTTGGTATAATTTTTCAACATTTTAAAAAAAGAATTCCCGGTATCATCTCCCAAAGGAACATAGGCTATCTTCTTTTTCTCTAAATGTTGTAATGGAAGATTAGACTTTTCATTTTTTAAAACAGTAATAGCATTAGAAAGCAATTTCCTGTGTAATAATTCATCTTTTGTACGATAAATATCCTCTCGGATACTGTCCGTTTTTATTGGAGTAAATTTTGAAAGACCAACTAAATATTTCGCTTGCAATATCTTGGTAACAGAAACATCGATTCGTTCCTCTGTTAATTCTCCAGCTTTTAATTTATCCTTAAATAATTTTACAGTATTAGGGATGTCTTGCGGTATGAGCAGAATATCATTACCTGCTTGAAAAGCAGCTAGGTTGATAGCAGCTGAGGAGCTATAGTTAGCAGCACCTTTCATATTCAAACCATCGGTTATAACCAAGCCACGAAAACCCATTTTTCTTTGTAGTAAATCGGTGACAATATTTTTAGATAATGAGGATGGCAATTCTTTGTTTGGTTCTAATTGCGGCATGCTCAAGTGTGCTACCATAACACTTGCAACGCCAGCAGCAAACATTTTATCATAGGGATAGAGTTCAATAGAGTCTAATCGTTTTGGAGAAAAATCTACTGTAGGCAATGTTTTGTGGGAGTCTTTCTCGGTATCTCCATGTCCTGGAAAATGTTTTGCACTAGCCAATACGCCAACACTCTGCATTCCTTCTGTGAATGCTACACCTTTAAAAGCAACATTCTCTCTGCTTTCTCCAAACGAACGGTTTCCTATAATTGGATTACTTGGGTTGGTATTAATATCTACTACCGGAGCAAAATTTATATGAATTCCAACTCTTTTACAATGCTCTCCAATACTTCTTCCGGTTTCTTTTAGCAGCGCATTATTGGAAATGGCTCCCAAAGTCATATTCCAAGGAAAGCGATAACTATTTTTTAGACGCATATCCAAACCCCATTCACCATCAAAACCAATCAATAAAGGAATCTTTGCCTCCCTCTGGTAGGCATTGTTGAGAACAACTTGCCTCTCTGGTGTTCCCTGCATAAAGATGAGATTTCCAACATGATATTTTTTAATCATATTGCGTATTTCAGATTTGTGCTTATCATCTTTATTGGAATAGGCCTGCACCATAAAAAGCTGTCCAATTTTCTCCTCTACAGTCATGGATTTCAGAATACTATCCACCCAAATGCTTTGCAATAGGGAGTCTTTAGCTTGCAAAGGATTTTTGTACTGTCCAAAAGATAACAGGGTACCCAATAGGGTACAAATAGCTAATAACTTTTTCTTCATATTTAATTTTTACAAATTTTTATCTACCCCAAAAATCGTTTGTGCCAACTAGCAGATGCAGGAACTTCCCAGTTGTGTTCTAATCCTTCTTTGGTTGCTACCATGTTATTAAAAACAATGGTATCTGCATGTATTTTTTTTTGTTTTGCGTAAGCTTGAAAATCAGCCAATGTAATAACATTTATGTTTGCACCATCTTTAAACGAAATATTCATTTTATCCATTAAGTCGACAGACAATTCGGTTTCTAAGTCCTTCACAAAACGAACAGAGGCATCAATAGAACAGCCGGATGCTGTGTTAAAACTTTGGTCAATCGCCAAGATCAAAAACTGGTTATATTTAAGGAGAAATGAACCTTTCAAGTCATCTCCATGACGCGTCCAGTTTTCGATAAATGTTTTAGCTTTTGCATTTATTACCGCCACTTCTTCATTGGTAAAACTCCTATCTGCCTGATACACCCAAATTCTAGCATCTTTAGGTAAATTATCATACGTTGTATACATTTTTCTCGTCTTATTTTGTGTTAAACTTATCTTGAAGAGCTTGCAACTTTTCACTGTCCGACATAACTTTAGTGGGTTTTGTCATTCTTGCTTTTATCTCTCGCAACACTTTTTTGGTGTATAGTGGAAAGTCGGCGTTTTGCATCCAAGAATTATAACCAGGATTTTCTTTTAAGACTTCCTCGACTAACCTTCCTTTGTATTTTCCGAAAGAAAAGATCTCTTTGCCATTGTCATCAAATAAAATAAAACCAGCAAAATCTGCTCTTAGCGTATGTGCTGAAAACTCACTTAATTTGTCAACGGAGTTTTCTAAATCATCATAAGCATCTAGCTGCGCTTTTAAAATCTCATACGTTGCGATGGTATCTGCCTCAGCGGAATGTGCATCTGTCAAATCTTTTCCACAATAGAACTTATACCCTGCACTTAGGGTACGTTGTTCTTTTTTATGAAAAATTACTTGCACATCAATCGCCTTTCTTCCCTCCATACTAAAATCTATATCGGCTCGTAAAAGCTCTTCCGCTAGAAGCGGTATGTCAAAACGATTAGAATTGAAACCTGCAAGATCCGAATCTAAAATCATCGCATTAATTTGCGGCGCTAATTCTTTAAACGTCGGTTCAGTAACAACTTTTTCATTGGTTATACCATGAACTGCAGTTGATTCTGCAGGAATTTCCATTTCGGGATTTACTAACCATGTTTTACTTTCTTTATTTCCGTTGGGGTAAATTTTTAAGATAGATATTTCAACTACTCGATCTTTAGCAATATTGATTCCAGTTGTTTCTAAATCAAAAAATATTATTGGTCTTGTTAAATTTAATTCCATGTATATACATTTTGTAGGGGCTTCAAATAGCACTAAAATTATCTTTTGTTACAGCACCTACCTTTTATTCTTTATTTAATTCCTGTTTAAAATCATCGATTTTATTAAAAATAGCATCGGATAATTTAGGTGCTTCAAAATTACACTTTTCCATTGCTTCTAATAATATTTTTGCAACTAAATAACGTGCTGTTGGTTTATCATCTGCTGGAATGACAAACCACGGAGCAAATTCTTTAGAAGTTCTATTTAGTACATCCTCATAACACATTTGATAGGTATCCCACAATTTTCTTTCTTTCAAGTCTCCCTCGGAAAATTTCCAGTTTTTCTCTGGGATGTTCAATCTTCGCAACAATCTATTTTTTTGTTCTTCCTTTGAAAGATGTAAAAAAACTTTAAAACGATAGTGCCATTATCGTGTAAGTGTTTTTCAAAATTTAAAATACTTTCCATTCTACTGTGGTAAAATGCATCATCGATATCTTCTAGGCTTTTAATATTGGGTATATTTTCAGCAAAAATATATTCTGGATGTACTCTGGTTACCAAAACATTTTCATAATGGGTTCTATTAAATACTCCAATTTTTCCTTTGGACGGAAGTGCTAGGTAATGCCGCCATAAAAAATCATGCTTTTGTTCAAGCGCTGTTGGAACCTTAAAACTATGCACCTCAACGCCTCTGGCATTAACATCTTTAAACACCTCTCGAATTAAGCTATCTTTCCCAGATGTATCCATACCTTGCAAACAAATTAAAATACTATACTTACCCTCTGCATACATAGCATCTTGAAGTTCGCTAATTTTTTTTCTTAATTTTTTAAGCTTTCCTTTGGAACTCTGAATTTCTTGCTTTGTCTCTAAATTCGCTAATTTTATAACAGAAGAAATCTTATAATCGTTTACTTTCATAGAAATATTACATTCGATGTATAAAAATAAGAAAATAAATGCGTTTGTAGATTGATTTTAACGATGTATTAGCAATTTATTACTAGGTATTACCTATGGTACAGACGGTATTATTAATTCTTAAATCTAGTTACAATAGTAAGAAATTAAACATCCTCTGTAAAGCGATACAAGAAAATAGTTTAGGATGCAATACCCTTAGGATCTTCTATACAAAAATAACAAGATACAAAATGGCTATTTTACTCCGATTGATGCACATTTGAAAATGATATTACGTATTAATTTAGAAACGAAAATTTGTAGAATATTTTAAGTCTTTATTGTGTAGGTAACAATAAAACCTTGGTGTTTTATTTAGGAAATTACTCGGTTAGTACAAACTAAAAACAGACACGTTAGCGATATTCCTTTAGGTTATCTTATTTACAAAAATTGAATCACTACAAAATAAGATACGATTGAGAATACGCAAAGCAAAAATTACCCTAAAAAAAGACAACTATATGCATTGCATGCTATACAATACCACTCTTTGCAACTTTAAATTTCTTAATCCTTTTTGAAAGGATTAGATAAGCCAGAATTCCGCACACCATACCTATGGCTAGTAAAGCATAAATAGAGGTAGCTACTTGCGATAATGTCCCATTTTCAACAATCAAAACTTTTACAATATGCAGGTAATGTGTGGTTGGTATTAGGTTAGCAATTACCTGAATAAAAACAGGCATCTGACTCAAGGGCCAAGTAAATCCGCTCAAAATAAAACTCGGAGTTGCAATTACCATCAAAACTTCTGTCGCTTTCAATTGTGTTGGTAAAATTACGCTTACTAAAACACCAATACAACTTGCAGATAACACAAAAAGACCAGTTACTAGCGTTAAGTTGAAAATATTTAAATGCAAGGGCATACGAAACCAGAAAGCAAATATTATATAACAAATCCAAACTCCAATACTCATAAGCAAGTAAGGAAAAATTTTAGAACTTAGTAAAATAAATGCAGAGCTACTCTTCTCAAGGAGTTCTCCAAACGTATTATTTTCATACTCCGCAGAAAAGGAAAGCGCTAAACCTAAAAATAAAACTTGTTGTAATACAGTTCCTAAAACACCTGGCCATAAAAAATACATGTAATTACTCCCTCTGTTGTTCTTCTTAATAAAAGTCATTTTATATGGTTCGTATTGCTGCATTGCTATAGTTCTTGGCATGCCTTGTTTTGTTAATGCTTCAATAGCTATTCCAGCCTTTAAGGTACTTAAGACTTTATTGATAGCCGAAGAGGCATAATTAGCAGTTAGCACATTTGAGGTATTGACAATTGTGGTTACTTCCGGATATTTTTTACTGTAAACTCCTTGCTCAAAATTCTCTGAAATTATAATGGCACATGCAGCATTTTCAGCTATCATACTCTGCGATAAGTAGAATTTGTCTGGCATTATTTTGGCAACAGAAACCACTTCATTGTCCTTTAACATATCAATTATCTTTTTACTCAAGGCACTATTATCTTGATCTACCACAACGATGGGTAAATCTGTTACTTTTCCTTTACTATAAACGTAACCTAATAATATTCCATAAAACATTGGAGCACCCAGAAACAAAACAACTAAAACTTTATTTTTCCAAAACAAAGAGAATTCTCTTTTCAATAAATTTAGAAATACTCTCATCTTATTTTGGAATAGTTACTGTGGTATTGGTAATAATAGAAAAAGTATCTTCGATATTATTTGGTATAATTTTCACCTCAAAAAGTGCTTGTTGCATTTCATAATCTGGATAGGCAGTGGCAATATCGGCATAACTAGATAAAGCCTTTATGGTTTGTACTTTTGCTGCAATTTTTTGATTGTTGTAATGCACTGTTACGGTAATGTCTTGTCCTTTTTCTATTCGTCCGAGTTCTTCCTCAGGAAGTGTAAATCGGAAATGGATGCTGTGATTCAAAAACCCAGAGAACAACGGATATCCGGGTAGGGCTAACTCTCCCTCTTGCAAAGAAATCGTTTCTAAAAGCATGTTTTTGGGCGCAATGATAAAACGTTCATGTGCAGCTGTATTTACTTCTTGAAGTGCTCCTAATGCAGATTCTTTCTGCCCTAGCGCCATATTTTTTTGTTCCTGTCTTGCGCCAGACTTGGCATCGTTTAATGCTGATTTAGTAGCTAGATATTGTGCCAAAGCTCCTTGGTATTTTGTGTAGACTTCATCATATTTTTGTTGAGGGATTAAAGAATCCTGTAACATCCCCTGCAAACGTTTAACTGATTTTGTTGCAAAATCATACTGTTCTTTTACTGCATTTAGCTTTGCCGTTAATTGGGTAATTTGAGCATCAGTAGCTCCTTTTAAGGCCATTTGATATTGTGCATCCGCAGTAGATACCATTCCTTCCACTTGTACTTTTTTTGCATCTACTTCAGGAATTTCCAAGATAGCAAGCGTATCTCCTTGTTGAACTTGATCCCCTTCTTTAAAAATATTTTTAAAATTCTACCGGGAACTTTGCCAGCCACACTCAAAGATTCGCGTTCTGTTTTACCCTGGAAAACATTATTGGTGGTATCGGAACAGCCTGTTATAAGCATCAAAACTAACAGGAATAGTAAAGGTATTTTCTTAGTCATTTTACTCGTATATTTTGTTGTAAAGCTCCAGAAGCTATATATAATTTAACTGCAGAGGTTCTTTGATTTACCAGAGATTCAACAGTATGTAATTTTGCTTTAACATAATCGTTTTCAGACGCCAATCGTTCGGTAACACTGATCAAACCTAAAGCGTATTGTTTTTGCGCTTTTACTAAGTTATTTTTTGCCACATGTTCTTGTTGATACGCCACTTCTAACTTAGCAACCTCAGCAGTATATTGATGTTGGGCATTGGTAAGAAGTAGGTCTAATTTCTCTTCAGCATCCGATAATTTATTTTCCAGTTGTGCCTTTTCAATTTTTGCTATTTTAATTTTATGACTCCGTTCCAAACCATCAAAAATACCCCATTGCAAACCAATACCTGCAGTAAATATTGGCTGTAAACCAAGATTATCAATATCTAAGGAGAGTTTTTCATCGAGCACCGGCAATACTTCTGTTTCAATCTGCGAGCCAAATAATCCGACATAAGTGAGACCTATGGAAACTCCAACTTTTGGAAAATAGGAACCTTTTTCTTTTTTAATTAAGTACTCTTGAGCTTCGTTAAATGATTGTAAAGCTTTTAGCTCATTTTTATTTTGAACAGTGTAGTCTTCCCGTAATGAAATTGCAGGCTCCGGAATAAACGAGATAGATTCTATCACCTCTAAAGAGAAACCAGTTAACAAAGCAATCTTACTTTTAAGCACTTCTTGTTTGCCTTTTACTTCTATATTTTTAGATTGCAATTCTAATTTCGCCAACACTATTTTATCTCTATCGTAAGGGACTCCCAGACCTAATTGTATTGCTTTTTGAACGCGTAATTGTTCTTTATCTAGACGTTTTCTGCTATTAGCAATAAGTATTTCAGCTTGCTTTAAAAGCATTAATTGGTCAAAACTCGTAATTACTTCTTGGATAATTTGTTCTTCGTCAACATTAATTAAAAATTGATTTCCCTCTATTTTTTTTCGAGTGCACGTACTGAATTCGGAATTTGAAACCCTGAAAAAATCACAGATTTGGCCATTAAGGAAGCATTGTAAAACTGAGAATTAAAATCAAAAGAACCAAAACCATCAAACAAAGTAATTGGATTCAATGGTGGTGGTAATGGAATAACTTCCGTTGGTAAATCTAAATTAATAACGCCTTGCATATAACCGTATGCAGCCTCAAGTTCCACTTTAGGCAGGTATAAATTTGCGACACTTTCTTTTTTAAGTTTGTCAATATCTGTATCTAACTTTTTATTTTTTAAAATCTTATTACGTACAATTGCACTATCAATTCCACTTTTAACCACAGGATGTACATTGATTTGTGCTTGTAATACACCACAAAAAAAGAAACATAGTAAGCGTAATCTTAAAACCATAATAAATACCTATTAAATTCTAGGTAACCTTAATTGAATATTACAGGGGAAAAATTTTATGTCACTAAATTAAAGTAATGACAGCTCTAAAAACATAGATTTATTTTTATATAGCTCAAACAATTTACAATAAATTATACACAATTAAAAATATCCATATATTTCAGCAAGAAAAAACAGGAAATACCTTGATGTAAAACTCAAAATTAGAATAGATTTACAAAATATTTCTTCTATCACATAGCACTACATCAAATTACACAAATCGCGTAAGTTTTTGTACAATATGAAAGAATTGCCAAATGGGAATATTTAACACCTATAAAATCATTTGTTTACACTGGTTAAGCATATAAAAGTATACTAGTACAAAAGCAAATATCCCTACATCAAAAAATAGATGACAACAAGTCAAACATATATTTAACAGCAGGAAAACCCGAGGTTTATTGTACTTTTCCTTCATTAATAAAAAATAAAACATGTTTCGTACCTTTGATGTTAAAATTAATAGTCCAACAGTTAACACAAATTTAAAGTATTACAAAACCAACATGTTTAACAAATCGTTGGTCCATTAAATTATCTACTTAGCGCTTGATAAAACAAATCATGAAAGTATCAGAAATAAAAAATCATTTAAAAAAATTAAGTACAATCGCCTTTGAATTGCCAAACGGAGAACTTGTTCCAAAACATTTTCATGTAACAGAAGTTGGAAAGGTGCATAAACACTTTATAGATTGTGGAGGTACTATTCGCGAAGAAGAAGTAGTGAATTTTCAATTGTGGAGTGCAAACGATTACAACCATCGTTTACACCCTGAAAAGTTGCTACAGATTATTGAACTATCTGAAAAAACACTTGGTATTAAAGATGTAAACATTGAGGTAGAATACCAAGGAGAAACTATCGGTAAATACGAACTGGGTTTTAATGGAAAAAATTTTACTTTAGGAAATAAGGCAACTGCTTGTTTAGCTGAAGAACAATGTGGAATCACACCTAAAGAAAAACCTAAAATCCGTATTTCCGCATTGGGCAATCAGCGTAAAAATGAATGTGACCCAAATAGTGGATGCTGTTAACATAATTTTTAAAAGGATTAATACCAATTTATGCAAAGGTTGCATAAAGTGTTAGTGTGATTTTATTTTTTTTGTAAAAGATAAAATATTAATCCTCCTGTAATGTAAAGCAAAATATCAATAGCGTCAGCAGTATAACGTTCTTTAAACTTTGGTAAAAAATATTCAAATAAAAAACTAAAGAATAAAACTATATATACAATAGACCACAAGGGTAAAGAATAGTTAGTGTTACCTCTACTCCATCGAAGTGTCTGCAAACATAAATACAATACAATCGGTATAATTAAAAAATCATTACAATAATTTTGAACCCAAGTTGGTAAGGAGATGGAAACACGCTTCAACACATAAACGAGACATCCAAGGCAGGAGGAAAAATAAAAATAATATGTGAGAATTTTATTAGGCAAGGTTATCCTGCAGCTACCATGCAATGAACCACCCAAGAAAAGCACCAATAGCACTTACCACGAGAAATACAGAATGTAAGATCCAACCAATTATTTTGTACAGAAAAAATGGATGTTGCATTAAGCGTTTAGCAACACCAGGGTTTTCTAACTCGTATTTGGCTTCTTCGATAAATTCTTGTTTGATTTTTTCTGCCTTCAATTCCTGAATTTTTTTATGCGAAATTAAGGCACCACAATTTTTGCAATAATCAGAATTCTCGGTAAATACACCACAGCTTCCACACTTTACATTCGAACTAGTTCTCGTCACGCTCATTATCAAAAGAATACTTATTTTTATTTCTATATGGTCTAATAATCAAACGAGTCTCTCTATCAAAACGAATATAATTATAAACCCAGTTCATAAACACAATTGCTCTATTTCTAAAACCAATTAACGAAAACAAATGTACGAACATCCATACAAACCAGGCAAAAACGCCCTGAAATTTCCAATTTGGTAAATCAACAACAGCTCTGTTTCTTCCTATAGTAGCCATGGATCCTTTATTGTGGTATGTAAATGACTTAAGTTTTTTATTTGCTATCGTTGCTTTTATATTTTGTGCAAGTAACTTTCCCTGTTGAATTGCTGGTTGCGCCATCATTGGATGCCCATGTTTGTATTTTTTCGTAGCCATAGCAGCAACATCCCCAATTGCAAAAATATTAGTATACCCTTGCACTCTATTGAAACTGTCTACCCGAATTCTATTAGCTCTTGCAACAATACATTCATCGGCTAAGCCATTAACGGTCTCTCCTTTTACTCCTGCTGCCCAAATCACGGTTTGTGCGAAAAATTTTTGATCTTTATTGGTGGTTATGGTTTCTCCATCGTAATTGGTAACGATTAGACTTTTCCATATATCCACACCGAGATCACGCAGAAAACTTTCTGCTTTCTCAGACGCCTCCCCACTCATCCCATCTAATAGTGCGTTAGAACCTTGGATGATATTAATTTTCATTTGGCGTATATCAAGATCCGGATAATCTTTCGGCAAAATACCTTTTTTCATCTCCGCTAAAGCTCCTGCTAATTCCACTCCAGTGGGGCCACCACCGACAATAACAAAATTCATTAGAGCAAGACGCCTTTCTACATTGGTTTCTAATAAAGCTTCTTCAAAATTCTCCAAAACCAAACTGCGAATATTAAGTGCTTGTGGCACTGATTTCATTTCCATGGAAAACTTCTCAATATTAGCATTTCCGAAAAAATTAGTAGTAGAACCAGTTGCTAAAATCAAATAATCATACGCTATAGTTCCAATCGTTGTGTTGATTTCATCCTTATCGGAACAAATCTCCGTTACCGCTGCTAATCGAAAATAAAAATTTGCAACACCATTAAACCTCTTTCTTAAAGGATAGGCAATACTATCGGGTTCAAGACCGCCAGTTGCAACTTGGTAAAGCAATGGCTGAAAGGTATGATAATTATGTTTATCTATTAAAACAACTTGAAGTTTTTCATTTTCTAAGCCCCTAGCGACTGCCAATCCTGCAAATCCTCCTCCTACAATTACAACTCTAGGGAAACTGCTTTGCGGTATATTCATTCGGTAAAATTTTTAGAATACTAAGGTACAAAAAAAGCACCAAAAAGTGATTCTGACAAAGGTAAATCTATTGGAATTTTTACAGTAAGAGCACCCCAAAAAACAGCATAAAGCGCTATCTCAAAAACCTATTCTAAAAACCCTCTTTAAAACGTCTAAATTCTCGTTCTAAATAATTTAATTTTTCTTCTAAAGGATTTCCAAATTCTGGCAAACGAAACAATATAGTATAGCAAATTTTCCAAACCTCTTTCACCTCATTTAACGAAAATTTATACGGTGCTATATTTTTATGAGCAGCTTTTAAAAAAACCATGTCTTCTTTTACCTGCAAATGACGTACCATTAATTTGTCATGAACAAGAATTAGTACAACAGTTCCCTCGGGAATCGAAACTATATCTTTTAGTAAAACCTGTTCTCCAATAACAATATCTCCAGGATAAAGACCTTTGTCATTTGCGGTCATTTCTAAATTAGAGATGGTATATGCTCTAAATTTTTGCGAGGAAGCTAAAGGAAATTGTATTTGCGGTAAATCCTCTATGTAAGAGATGTTGTTATATAGATTTGGATATTCACCTATAGCATCCCCTTGTAATAGTGGTATACTAGACATTTCAACCTTGTGAAAAGCATCTGCATGTAAAGTTAGATCATCTTTAAACTGAAGCAAGGCATTAACCGTGAGTTCAGAGGTTAAGAGATCATCTATAGAGGTGCTAAAATAATTAGCAATTTTAATTATCGTATCAATCTTTGGCTCACTCCTGCCCTCCTCATATGCTCCAAGTGTAGCCCTTTTTAGGTCAAAAAGCTCTGCGAATGCTTGTTGACTTAAGCCTTTTACTCCTCTTATTTTTTTTATATTTTTTCCAAAAAAAGACATTTTGCTAATTTTATTTGCATTATTAATTTTTTTTTGTATCTTTACACTAATAATATTAGCTAATATACCATATAATTACTAAAAAAATTAGAAAAAATCAAAAAAAATGAACTAATCCTAAAAAAAACACCAAATGATTGCAACAACTATTTACATTACAAGCTGGATATTAACATCTTTTTTGTAATATTACGAGACTAAAAAACCAACCTAACTTAATTACATATGACCACATACTTTCAAAAGACAAAAACTTTTTTACAAGAACTTAACTTCCATATTTTAAAGGAAAATGAAGAAGATGGTGTTTTTGTTATTGAAAAGGAGGATTTTGGTTTAAAAAATTTGATCCTTGGGGTTGCAAACCCAATACTAATAATTGAACAATTCATATTTAAAGTTAAACAACCTAACGAAGAAATATTTAAAAGTCTTCTTAAGAAAAATAGAGATATTATTCACGGTGCTTTTGTCCTAGATGAAAGCGGAAAAAGAGTAATATTTAGAGATACTTTACAATTGGAAAATCTAGATATCAATGAACTAGAGGCGAGTTTAAATTCTCTTAGTCTTTTACTAAGCGAATATTCAGAAAACATAATTACATTTTCAAAATACTAAAAAAAATAGGCATGAATATATTTAGAAGGTTATTCAAAATAGGACAATCAGAGGCAAATTCTGCAATTGACAAAATGGAGGACCCCATTAAGATGACAGAACAAGGAATTAGAGACATGAAAATTGACTTAGAAAAAAGTCTCGAATCTTTAGCGCAAGTTAAGGCTTTGGCCATTCGATCGACAACAGAGATCAATGAACTAACAGCGAAGGCAGAAGACTACCAGCAAAAAGCAATGCTAATTCTCAAAAAAACACAAAAAAAAGAACTAGACTCTCAAGAAGCAGATAGACTTGCAAAAGAAGCCTTAGTCAAAAAAGAAGAGACCATAGAGGAAATTACTGCACTTCAGAGTAATTCTGAAAAATACAAAAACTCCGTTGCGACCTTAGAAGGGAATGTGCAAGAAATAAAAAATAACATTAGCAAATGGGAAAGCGAATTAAAAACCCTAAAAGCGAGAGTTAAGGTAAGTAAGGCTACACAAAACCTAAGTAAACAAATGGCAGAATTAGACAGTGGTAGCACTGTTAGTATGCTGGAAAGAATGAAAGATAAAGTTAACCAAGAGGAAGCTTTAGCAGAGGCATATGGAGACTTGGCCAACGCCTCAAAATCAATCGACGATGAGCTTCGAAATGCAATTAACGAAAAAGAAAGTTCCGCAGAAGAAGATTTAGCAAAATTAAAAAAACAATTAGGTATAAACTCTAAAGAAGAATAAACTTGAATACACTAAGCGACATACTATTTTCATCCGTCAACATAACATTGACACTATTGGTTATTTTACTTCTAGCATACTGGATAGTAACCTTACTATCTGGTATTGACTTCGATTTAAATGTAGATATTGATGTAGATGTAGATGTAGATGCCGATATTGATATCGATGTTGGTATAGAGGGGGGAAATGCCGATTTTCATGACATTTCCAATACAGAAATCAATAAAGAAGATGTCGTTGGAAAAAGAAGAAAACCACTGCGATGGTGGCAGGTAGTCTTAATTTATTTTAATTTCGTAGGATTACCGTTTATGTTTACATTCACCGCATGGATATTTATCTGGTGGATGTGCACCGCAGTTAGCACGACAATAACGCAGAGTTATGAAAATAGTTTTGGATTTGTTTTAATGCTTGCCGGTTTTTTTCCCTCGTTAGTTCTCACCAAAATATTCACCACACCGTTTAAAAACTTTTTCAAAGGTTTTAATCAGGATGGAGATGCACCAACAGAAATTGTTGGCAGAACTGGTATTTCGCTATCTACCATACAAGATAAAAAACTAGGTTCTGCTGAGGTCAAAGCTGAAGGGAACAGCTTGAGCATTAATATTAAATCTCTTAATGGTGAAAAAATAGCCTTCAGAGATCAAATTTTAATCATTAAAAAAAGTCCCGACAAATCATTTTATTACGCACAAAAATACACTAACTAAAATCATTTAATTTCTATGGATAATTTACTTCAAATTATAGGAATAGGTATCGGCTTACTTTTATTCCTCGTAATACTTTACTTTGCTATTGTTGCAATGTTTTACAAAAAAGTACCACAAGGACAGGCTCTTATTAGAACTGGCTTCAAAGGAACCAAAGTTGCAACAGACAAAGGTTTATATGTGGTACCTGTTTTTCATCGAGTGGAAATAATGGACATTTCCGTAAAAAAAATTCAAATTGAACGTTTAGGAAACGATGGATTAGTGTGTAAAGATAACATGCGAGCAGACATTAAAGTAGCTTTTTTCGTTAGAGTTAATAACGAGGTAGAATACATTAAAAAAGTAGCGCAAACTATTGGTTGTGAAAGAGCATCTCACATTAGTACTCTAGAAGATCTTTTTGAGGCTAAATTCTCTGAAGCACTTAAAACGGTTGGTAAAAAGTTCCAATTTACAGAACTCTATGAAGCAAGACGTGAATTTAGAGACGAAATTGTTGATATAATTGGTACCGACTTAAATGGATATACATTAGAGGATTGCGCCATTGATTATTTAGAACAAACTCCTGTAACTTATTTAAAAGCAGACAATATTTTAGATGCAGAGGGAATTAAAAAAATTACAGAATTAACTGCAGAACAAAACATAAAGGCTAACTTGATTAAACGGGATGAAGAAAAAGTTATTCGAAAGCAAGATGTTGAAGCTAGGGAGGCAATTTTAGAACTTGATAAGCAACTAGCAGAGAAAGAGGAGCAACAAAAACGGGAAATCGCGAATATAAAAGCACGTGAGGAAGCCGAAACTCTAAAAGTCGCAGAAGAGGAACGACTCAAATCGGAAAGTGCTAGAATTATCACGGAGGAAAAAGTTCAAATAGCGGAAGAAAATATGCAACGACAAATTATCGTTGCTGCAAAAAACAAACAAAGAACCGAGGTTGTGGAGACAGAACGAGTTGAAAAAGATAGAATGCTGGAAGCAACCGAACGCGAACGCATTGTTACACTTGCTCAAATTGAAAAAGAGAAGGTTGTAGAGGTAGAAAAGAAAAATATACAAGATGTTATTCGCGACCGCGTTACGCTAGAAAAAGGTGTAATTGAAGAGCAAGAAAACATGAAAGATATTGAAGCTTTTAAAACGGCAGATCGTGAAAAACAAGTAAAAATTACCACTGCAGAAGCAGAAGCACAAGAAGCCTTGATCAAAACAACAATTGCCGCAGAAGCACAAAAAGAAGCTGCGAAACAAAAAGCAGAGGAAATTAATATTGAGGCGCAAGCACAAAAAGAGGCAAGCGAAAAGGAGGCGGAAGCAAGAAAAACACTAGCTGAAGCGCAAGCAAAAGAAGAAGCTACTATCGGAATGTCGGAAGCACAAGTTATGCACGCAAAAGCAGATGCGCACGAAAGACAAGGTTTTGTTGAAGCAAGTATCATTGAGAAAAAGGCAAAAGCAGAGGCTGCTGGAATATTAGCAAAAGCAGAAGCTTTAAAAGAGGAAGGTAGTGCTGAAGCTATCGTTATAAAAGAAAAAGCATTAGCCAAAGCTATCGGAAATAAAGAAATAGCCCTTGCAGAAGCTGCAGGTATTGAAGAAAAAGCAGAAGCAATGAAGAAATTAGATGGCGTTGGAAAAGATCACGAAGAATTCAAGTTAAAATTAGACAAAGAATTACAGGTAGATCTTGCTCACATTGAAATTCAAAAAGATATTGCAGATGCCCAAGCTCAAGTTATCGGAGACGCTCTGAAAGCCTCAAATATTGATATTGTTGGAGGAGAAACCATGTTCTTTGAGCAAATTATCGGCCAAATAACAAAAGCCAAAGGTGTAGATAGATTAGTAAAACATAGTACTACCATTGACGATGTAAAAGATGCTATTTTAGGTAGTGATGATGTAAAAGGTAATTTACTTGAAAAAGTAAAAGATTTTGCAAATCAGTACGGTATATCTTCGGAGGATATTAAAAATTTAAGTATCGCAAATATATTACTAAACCTAAAAGAAAATGCTGCTAGCACAAATGAAGAAAATATGTTTGGTAATCTTTTTAATCTTGCCAAAGGTTTAAATATTGCGGATAAGAAATTATCCTAAAAAGTTTACAAGAACCCTACAGGTTTCTGTTGGGTTCTTTATTTTAAAAAAGGATGCATTCGCATACGATGTATTTAACCGCATCCTACCCTCTAATTTCTTTTTTCTAAACGTTCACATAAAAGCACATGGAAAAGCAAAATACTACACAACAACTAGATGGCGGAACTTATGAAATAATTCAAAATAGGCTTCAAAAAGAAAAGGCAATACTATTAGAAAAATTACAATTATTAAACAGTGCAAGAAAAGAGGTATTTGGTACAATCGAAACAAAATTAATTGCTAATGATCGAATTTCAACAGAAAATAATTGTATTGCCAAAGATATAATATCACTTAAGAATACATCTATTTTTGGCTATAATGTACACTTCGGTCTAAGAACCAATATTACGCTCTCTGATGTATTCAGCATCTATGAATATTCTGAAAATCATTTTCAGAAAAAATCTTTAGATTTAATTAATGACCAAGGCTTTGAGGACGATTTTACCAACCTCTATAAATACTATCGAAATACTGCCTTTTCTAAATTTGCGATAATTGGAAACTACCTACATATGGTATTTCAATTGAGTGAAAGCAAAAGTGACATTAAAACATTCAAGTGGCTAATCGATGAGGATGAATTAAAATACATAGATAATCGAAGTGAACATGAATACAAATTTCCAATCCAGCATGAATTTCAGTGGCAAGAAGTGCAAAGAGACATGCATCGCTACGGAAAACATCCACATATTTCTATTTTAGATAAAGTATTTGTAGAGACAATTGGTGGCGATTTAACCATTAAAATTGAAGATAATACCGACGATGGAAAAGGTATTATAGAAGAACCTGTTCTTCATGCAGATCAAACCTTAGATGATGGTCAGTTCCGATATGGCGATCTTGCAAATCTTATTATTCTAGAGATTAAGCCTTTTCAGGAAGTTCCTAGATACTTTGTGTACAACCACAAACTACAAGAGGTAATTAAAATTGACAGCATCCAAGACACCGCTGTAAAACTTCCTGATGACCAGGGTATTATCTTCCCAAATGGATATTACCTGCAAACAGGAGAATACAAATTATTTGAAAGTGATGTAAAAGCTGTTAAGTTTCAAGAGAAAATTGTCTCCCCCAATGGAGAGGATTTTCTTTACGTATTCTATGCTACTATCAGAGGGTTATATATATTGATGTCTTACAACATAATTGAACAAAAAGTAAAAACACCAATTATTTGTAATGGCTTTACGGTGCTACAAAATGGAGAGCTTTGTTACTTTAAACATGAAAATGAGCAAACTAAAAATCATATTGTGCAGATTTGGCAAACCCCTTATGTAAAAGGTGGAACAATCCCTTCAAAACACAAAAATAGCCTACTATATAAAATTGGTAACAAAGATATTGTAAGAGCCATGGCCGATTGCCAAGCACTAATTACATTACTAAACAAAGAAGATAATTACAATGGCTTGTACAATGATGTAGCAAAGGCCTCTAAGGATTTAAACGATTCCTATTATTGGCTTCCTGAAAAAGAGGCTAACGAACTTACTATACCAATACTGGCAATAAATACAGCGGCTAACGCTGCCATTGATGAATTTGAAAAAGTAGTTGCATTAAAAAAACAAGCTAGCGAGGAAATCAAAGACATCAAAATCAAATCAGAGAATCTATTCCAGAAGATAAAGAGTACTTCTTTTAAATCTATAGATAATTTTGTAGTACTACTGAGTCAACTCCGAACTATTAGAGGTGAAGTTTTAAGCCTACAAGACATTAGGTACATCGATAAAAAATATTTGGATAACCTGGAGGAAAGTGTTGCTGAACAAAACGACCTCATTGCAACGAGATGTGTGCAATTTTTATTGGATGAAAAAGCCTTAGCACCATATCACAAGAGAGTAGCAGAAAAAGAAAATGAACTACAATCTATAAACAAGGTAATCACAGCCAAAGAATTAGAGAAAGACGTAAATCAAATTACTAGTGATTTAGAAATGCTTATCGATATTGTTTCGAATCTAAATATCGAAGACACTTCCCAATCTACAAAAATCATTACTAATATCTCTTTAATTTTTTCAAGTATTAACCAGCTTAAGGCAGGTATTAAAAACAAAGTTAAAAGCCTTGGGAGTATTGAAGCTAAAGCCGATTTTACTGCGCAATTGAAATTACTAGATCAAAGTATAATAAATTATATAGATATTGCCAATACTCCAGAAAAATGTGATGAATCTTAACGAAAACGATAATTCAATTAGAAGAATTAGAGGGCAGGTTTGCAAACTATGAAGCATTCATATCAATCATAATCGAAAAACGAGAGGAAATACACAATGCTTTTGACAATAGAAAAAACAACTTACTTGAAAGAAGAAATAAAAAGAGTACTGCATTACAAACTGCCTCAGAACGCATTATTAAAGGAATAACTAAAAAAGCGCTTTCTTTAGGCTCTGTTTCTGAAATCAATGGATACTTTTCATCCGATTTAATGATTGCTAAAGTCAAAGATATCGTTTCGCAGTTAAAAGAACTTGAAGATATCGGAAAAGCGGAAGCTATTGAAACCCAATTAAAATCAGCAAAAGAAGACGCCTTACGCAAATTAAAAGATAAGCAAGAGTTATATGAGGATGGCGACAATGTAATTAAATTAGGAAAACATAAGTTTGGCGTAAATAAACAAATACTTGATTTAACCATTGTATTTAAAAATGAACAATTGTACTACCACCTAACAAGTACTGATTTCTATCAAGAAATAAATAACGAAACCTTATTAGCATCGAAAAAATACTGGAATCAAGAATTGGTATCCGAAAATATGCAGGTATACAGGTCTGCATATTTAGCATATAACATTTTTAAAAAATCTTCTGAAAGTGAATTACTAAATCTATCGGAAAACCAACTTATTAACCTAGTTCAACAAGAAAGTAGTAACTTATACTCTGAGGGATATTTAAAGGGAGTGCATGATATTGATGCAGCAAAAATACTACATACACTGGTACACAAACACAGTGAACTAGGACTATTAACTTACACTCCAGAAACAAGAGCATTTGCTCAGTATTATTGGAATTATTTAGAAGAAAAAGAACAAAAACGTTTGCAGTCTGCTATAAGAACAACAGGAGAGGTACTAGAGGTATTCCCTACGACTTCATCTTATGGTTTTGTAAAGGATGAATTACAAGATTCCATTCTTGATTTTTTAAAAGTAACAGATTTCTTTTCAGACATAAACACTGCGGATATTGCCGATTATTTATGTAGAGAATTGCAAAACAAAAATTCGTTTGAAGTGAGTGCAGAGGCTGCAAACATCAAGCATAACTTCTTAAAAAATATTAAAAAAGAAAACGCTTTACACAAATTCAAAACAGGAATTGAAAAACAAAAAGAATACTTTGATAGAATCCAACTTACAACACAATGGGTCCAATCGTATATTTTAGCTAAAGAACCAACCTTAAAAAACTACACCGCCGAGGTAGTTGCAACACTTCTTTTTGAAGATCTTTCTTTACAAAATACCATTAGTGTACATCCTGAGGTTAAAATTTCGGGATTAAAAGGAAATCATACAAGTATAGAAAATGGTGCGTATTCTTTTAATTACCATCAGTTTATTAAAGAACTTGAGGCTTTCTGCAACATTGAGGTTCCGAATTATCTACGATACAAAAAAACAAAGCAAAAATTAACCGAATCGCTAAAAGAAACCCTAAAACTAGAAGAGTTTAAACCAAAAGTACTTACGTCTTTCGTTCGAAACAAATTAATTGACCAAGTATACTTTCCAATAATAGGTGATAACCTTGCGAAACAACTTGGAGCTTTAGGAGATAATAAAAGAACCGACCGTATGGGAATGTTATTACTCATTTCGCCTCCGGGATATGGTAAAACTACACTCATGGAATATCTATCCAATAGATTAGGTCTTGTTTTTATGAAAATTAATGGCCCTGCAATTGGTCACGAAGTTACATCTGTAGATCCAATGGCTGCTACTAATTCCGCAACTCGCGAAGAGCTTAAAAAGTTAAATCTTGCTTTTGAAATGGGAGATAATGTGATGTTATATCTAGATGACATACAACACTGTAATCCTGAATTCTTACAAAAATTCATATCCTTATCGGATGGTACTCGAAAAATAGAAGGAGTTTACAACAACAAATCAAAAACCTATGATTTACGAGGAAAAAAGTTTTGTGTTGTTATGGCAGGAAACCCATACACCGAGAGTGGAGATAAGTTCCAAATACCAGATATGCTCGCAAATAGAGCAGACATTTATAACTTAGGAGATATTATTGGTGATACTGAGCATTTGTTCAAATTGAGCTTAATTGAAAACTCATTAACCTCAAATCCTATTTTACACCAATTAAGTAGTAAACATTTTGAGGATGTGTATGCTTTAATCGAAAAACTTGAAAACAATAACGAAGATATACAATTACAAGGAAACCATACCAAACAAGAAGTTCAAGATTATTTGGCAATCTTAAAAAAGGTATTAGCTGTTAGAGACACGATTGTTAAAGTGAATAGGACCTACATTCAATCTGCAGCAATGGAAGATGCATACAGAACGGAACCATCTTTTAAACTTCAAGGCTCCTACCGTGACATGAACAAGTTGGTAGCCAAATTAGTGCCTATTATGAATGAAAAAGAACTAAATCGTTTATTATTGAGTCATTACGAAAGTGAATCACAAACCCTTACTGCCTCTGCCGAAGCTAACTTATTAAAATACAAAGAACTAGTACAACAGCAAACAGAGGAGGATATGGTTCGATGGCAAGAGATCAAAACAATATTTGCAAAAAACAACAGATTAAAAAGTATTGGCAACAATAATGAAATGGTACAAATTATAAGTCAAATGGAATTATTTACAGAAAACTTAGAAGGAATTAAAGCCGTACTTCAAAAAAAGTTTGAATAAACACAAAACTAAAAATAGGTATAAAATTTAATCATATGTAAAAAAAGGAATACCCAAGCCATTACTATGATTTTAGCAAATGTGTTATGAGGACTCAAATAATACAGCTTTAAAAACGGTACCATAAAGTATTAATAGTCTGAATTTTTATTGTTATCAATATTTACTATTTTAGTTTACGTATTTATTGTATTTCAAATACATTTGTGCACCTGTTTTATCACTTGAAATACATTACTTTTTAACTACTAATATTTACGACTAATGCCAGTAAAAATAAAACTACTACTACTTGCTTTAGGGATACTATTTCTCGCTTTTATAGTGGTACAAGTATTTGCTTTAAACAGCCAAAGAAATATTGAAATGTACCCATATACCTTAATTAAAAAGGGAAGTACATTTGAAATTAGAGCTTATGAGGCTAGTTTGTTTACATCAGTTACCATTTCTAATGACACGTACAAAAAATCTTCTAAAAAAGGATTCTCCATGCTAGCCGGGTATATATTTGGAAACAACGAAACAAACGAGAAAATCGCAATGACTTCTCCAGTTAGCATGTCTTTGTCCGACTCTACTACCATGATGTTTATGGTACCGAGAAAGCTACAAAAGGAGAAACTTCCAAAACCATTAGAACAACAAATTAAATTTATTGAGGAACCTGCTAAAACTGTTGCCGCAATTCGTTTTACAGGATGGGCAAACGATGATAAAATCACAAAATATAAACAAGAGCTGTGTAAGGCTTTAGACGTTGCTAAAATTCCTTATTCCAACAAATTTTATTTTTTAGGGTACAATGCTCCTTATGAATTTTTTAATCGGAAAAATGAAATTATAGTGGAATTACCCAAAAGCTATTTAAAATAAAGAGTCGAGCATAGATACTATATAAGAAATTAGTATCCACAGAGAACCTAATTTTAAACTATAAAAAAATACTAAAACGTAGTACTCTTTCTAATCGCAACACCAAACGTAAAATTGGAAAAATTAGTAAAAAGATTAACGCTATTAACGATTTAACAATGAAATGTAAGAATTGTGGGAATACATTTAAAGGTAATTTTTGTAATTACTGTGGTCAGAAAAGCAACGTACAACGAATCAACGCAGCAAATTTGTTGTATGAACTTTCGGCGGGGCTTTTTAATTTAAACAAAGGTTTTTTCTATACCATGATAAAGTTAAGCATAGCACCAGGAGGCTCTATTAAAGAATATCTTATTGGTAAACGAAAATATTTTTTTAAACCTATTGGATATTTCTTCGTGATAACTACACTATATATCTTGGTTACCACATTTAGCCCCGTGAACAACTTGCTTGTAACAGATATTATCAATGGATTTATTCAAGGTTTTACCGAATCAGTCAAATTCTCAGAAAACGGGATAAGCTCTGTTAATAGCTTATCGGTTTGGATATCCAATAATTATGCCTACCTAATTCTGTTACTTATTCCGGTTATATCTATTTCTTCCTTTCTTTGTTTTCGCAAAGAAGAAGAAAACTACACGGAACATATTGTTTTAAACCTCTATATAACTGCACAACAAACCATCTTTTACATAGTATTTACAATTCTAGCGTGGGGCACAAAAAAAGAAGATGTAATAGGTTTTGCATTATTACTATCCATAGGCTATAGACTATACACCTATTTCGGTTTTTTTAAAAAAATAAAAAAAACAAGTATTGTATTCCGATTAGTACTCTACTACTTCGTCACCTACATTTTAATAGGGTTACTTTTTTCAATAACCTTAATAGGCTTAAATTTGTAGAATAAATCGACAAAACTCTTGTATATTTTAGTGCGGTACAACTACCAATACAACATCGAATAGCAGTTGCTTAAAACGTGAGATTACATGAACAAAAATACTTTTCATTACCTATTAAAAATACTTACTCTTGTAAAATCTTTGAAACGGAAAAACTAGTAGAATCTATTTGTTGTAGATCTAGATGCTCGTTTAATTTTTGATAGGTATTTTTTAAGGAAGCGCCTCCGCTACAAAAATAATATAGCACTCCAAGATCCTGCTCATTTTCTGTATCTATTGTAACTGAGTTTTGCGTGAACAAATAGGTTATTTTAGCTTCATTGATAAAAGATTCATAAACGGTATCATTTCGTTTGGTGGCTATGGCATCAAAAGTACAGGTAGGCTTTTTTTATCTGCCCTAGACCGAACAGATATATGAATTTGGTTTTCTTGCCCTTTTCGAACAGCAACCGAGACCCAGTCGTATCCTTTTTTTCTATCGGCATACGATGCCGATACATAGTTCCCAAAAAGTAGCGAATCGAACTTTGATTTGGTAGCTTTTACTTCTTTATTTTTAATTGGTAAAGCAGTATTTTTTTTTGCTTCAGAGTTGCATGCGGTAAAAAGTAAAAAAATAATACGATACCGTAAAGTTGCTTTAAAATAGGTTTCATATATCTAGGTATAAATTGAAAAATGATTTATTAATATGTAAGAACAATTGTTATTACCAAAACAATTACAAGTATAAAAAATACTTTAAAAACACTATTGATATCGATTGCGCTAGTACCCTAATTTACAAGACACAAATAGTATTTTTAAAGTACTTTTATCAGAACAAGACAAGGTACAACTACTTCACTTTTTGTACACCAGGCATTTCAAAAGTTCTATCTAATACAGAAGGACCAGGATAATACATTCGGAAAGTTAATTCAAACTCCTCTCCTGTTTTAGGACTTGGCAACCAATTAGATTCTTTACCAACTGGTGCATCAAACTGAATGTATATATCTACAGAACCATCTTTATTATAGGTAAGGTCTTTCATGTTTCCTAAATTATATCGATTGATAGCATTATCCACTAAAAAGCCTTTTTTATCGTACATCGTTAACGACCAAAACCCTTTTGCTGGCGGCATCTTGTCTGCATCAAAGTGCAAAATGTATTGGTTAGATCCGTTAAAATTATCTCCATTAGCATCTACGGCAGCATTTGGATATATCGCGTCTACCGATTGGTTTGCCCCATAGCCAATTTTGGTAACATAAGCTCGTAAAAAATAATTAGTGCCATACTCTCCCAAACCTGAAGTAATGACATTCCAGCCATTTTGTAGATTCTCTACAGGAGGATTAGCTGTCATTTTAGAAAATTGTGCTTGCACAAAAAATGGAATGTTTTTGATTTTCTGTTGTACATTAGGACTAAATTGGCTCATATCAAAAGACCCTCCTGGCGTAATTCCAACAGTTTTCAATGCTGTAAACAGCGGCTGATCGGCTTTATAAGGGGGATTGGTTACTAACAATTGCATTACTTTATTTAAGTAAGTAGTTATATCCATATCATCAACCAAATCCATAGGAACCAAATTCACTAAATCAGGATTAACAACTCCTTTGGGTAATGCATAATCTTTATTATTTCTCTCTGCAAGAGGTTTAGCAATTAATTTAGACTGAAAATTTGCAATTTCGGCCTTTCCATCTTCATCGTTTTTTACGGCAACCCTTCCTAACATCCAATTCAAACTTGTGGAAGATCGGATAACCATTAAATCGTCATCTATCTCTCCTTTGAAAGACGGTCCTACCAAAGCAATGTCTAAAGCTTTTTGACCGGTAGTTCTAGTCCCTAAAGATTTAATGACATCACCATGCGCATTCAAAATTGGCATTAGGTAATATCGTTCTGTCGCTGGAATGTGCAAGTAAAGCGGTGTTTTGGATAAATCGGCATAAATTACGCTGTAATAGGTATCTAAATT
The DNA here is from genome assembly GCF_002954385.1 of Tenacibaculum sp. SG-28. Lineage (GTDB taxonomy): Bacteria > Bacteroidota > Bacteroidia > Flavobacteriales > Flavobacteriaceae > Polaribacter. The sequence continues at coordinate 406,117 of NZ_MQVY01000001.1, read as the reverse complement.
TGGTCGAACAACATCGGTAAAACCAGCTTTCGGAAATTTATGCATATTTCCCCACTGGTTTATAGGGCCTTTACCCATACCGTTATCCGACTTTACATTCGAAGAGATTAAATGTGTATACTCCATAGTCATCATGGGGTATCCGAAAATATATGCTTGGGTAACCAATGCTATCTTAGTGGAATCTTCGGGAGTTAGCGATGCGGATGCATTTGTATCGGCTTTATTCTTATCCGAGGCACAAGAAAAAAGAAACAAAGCAGCCGTAAAAAAAAGAAACTTGTTGAGTATTTTCATAATAAAAATTTTTAATTCTTTTAAATTTAACAATTAATCATTTAAAAATCAATTGTTTTCTTTTAAAAAAACTTTTATTTCTAGAAAACATGAACATGAACCAATTTGTAGGCTACTTGGAGACACAAGATATAAGAACACACTAAAAACAGCAACGAATCAACAGTCTAACTCTTTTAAAGGGTAGCTCAATCCAGGAATTCTTCCCTAAAATCATGATATTTTCCAAGATACATACTGCACCAAACTCAAAAATTTAGAATTACATTTCCTTTTTGCGAATTTGTAAAAACCATAAAAAACAGGATACCTATAGTCTCAAATTGGTAACTACAGCTCTCTTTATAAAAAACAAAAAACCTTAAATCTAAAGTTCTGAAGCAATTGAAAACTTATTATTGTGCTTGCAAATAGGTATCTAATAATGTCTTTGTGGAAGCATCATGTTCCGAGTTTACAGAGGAACTTTGTATTTCCTGTAATACAGATGAAGATAACTCTTTTCCCAATTCTACGCCCATTTGGTCATAACTAAAAATATTCCATATGACACCTTGCACAAATAACTTATGCTCATACATGGCTATTAATTTTCCTAAAACTTTTGGAGTTAATTTAGAGAACAATAAAGTATTGGTTGGCCTGTTTCCTTCAAAGGATTTGTAGGCTACCAAACTTTCTAATTTAGTAGTTGGTATATTTTGTTGCAGTAAACTCTCTCGAACTTCTTCTTTGGTTTTTCCTACCAATAAAGCTTCGGTTTGTGCAAAGAAATTAGACATTAATTTAAAATCGTGACTTTTATCGTTGTAAAATGACTGTTTAAATCCTATAAAATCTGCAGGAATAAACTTAGTTCCCTGATGCAGCAATTGAAAAAATGCATGTTGCGCATTCGTTCCGGTAGATCCCCAAACAATGGTTCCTGTTTGATAGGCAACAGAATTGCCTTCTCTATCGATATGCTTCCCGTTACTCTCCATTATGGCTTGTTGTAAATAAGGAACTAAAGAATTTAAGGCTTGGTTGTATGGTATTATAGCCTCTGTTTCACTGTTGAAAAAATTATTATACCAAACGCTTATCAGTGCAAGGGTAACAGGGATATTATCTTCAAAAGAGGCCTTTCTAAAATGTTCATCCATAGAGAAAGCTCCCTCTAAAAGCTGCTCAAAATGATCGTAGCCCAAAACACAAGCAATAGAAAGTCCTACACTACTCCAAAGTGAAAATCTACCTCCTACCCAATCCCATAATGGAAATGTATTTTCGGTAGCGATACCGAAAGTTTTGATCGCTTTCATATTAGTAGACACCGCTACAAAGTGTTTTGCTATGTCTTTTTCTGCTGCACCTTCTAAAAACCAAGCTCTCGCAGTTTCGGCATTTGCAAGCGTTTCTTGTGTGGTAAAAGATTTAGAAACTACAATAAACAGTGTTGTTTCCGGATCTAATTGTTGTAAAATATGATGTACGTGATCGCCATCTACATTAGAGATAAAGTGAGATTTTATGGAACTTTTATAATACAATAAAGCGTCTACCACCATTTTCGGTCCTAAATCAGAACCTCCTATACCAATATTTACAACCGTATCAATGGGTTTTCCAGTATATCCCTTCCATTTTCCGGAATGAATTTTAGAACTAAATGCTTTAATTTTGGATAAACTATCCGTGATTTCTTTATGAATAGGAATACCATTTACCTCTAGCTCTTCCCCTCCTCTAAGGGCCGTATGCAGAACAGATCTCTCCTCCGTTTTATTAATTTGCACTCCTTTAAACTGTGCCTCTATTGCTGTTTTCAACCCTACTTCCTCTGCTAAACTATACAAAATAGACATGGTCTCTTTGGTTATTCTATTCTTGGAATAATCGAGATATACATCCTCAATTTCAATACTTAATTCCTTAGCTCTCTTTGGATTTTCTCGAAACCACACTTTCATTTCCTCTGCTTGGATAATTTCAAAATGTCTTTGTAATTCCGTCCATGATTTTGTAGTGGTAGGGTTGGTAGTTGGTAAGCCCATAAATAATAATTCTATTCAGTTTTTAGATTGGCATTTTAGTAGGGCAATATAGAAAGATTTCTCGTTATTTGGAATGCAATTACAAAACAGTTTTGAAGGAATAGCCTTTCATCATGTACTTTTTTGTTTTTCTAGTTTCTTTCTACAGAAGTTTGCCAAAATACGGCATGTTTTTCTATTGTTTAAAATATCATAAATCGATGTGACATATAGTTCATTTACACTATCAACAACTGAATAAATAGTATACTAGTGACAATACTAGCAAGACAATTTAAATATTCCAGTGATTATTATCCGGTATTTATAATACTATACCTTGCAAATGTGCAGAATTAAAAAAGAGATATCATATTAATTGATATCTCTCTCTTTTTAAGAATGCTTCTCGTTTTTATTTTCCTTCAAAGAACTTAGATAATTGAGAAAGATTCATCTTATCTTCATCAATCTTGGTATTTTGAATCATTTTAATAACTTTTGCTGGATTCATATTTTCTCCCAGCAAACGAGCAACGCCAACACCGTATTTTTCTCCATAACCAAAGGCTACAATTTCGTCAATCGCATCAGATTCTCCAGTGTAATATACTGTTATATGCATCCCTTTATCTTTGAAGTTCATCAACTTCTTGAAAGTAGGCTCTTTAAGAATTCTTTGCAGTGTTGCTTTTTCGTTGGTGTATGTCTCTGCATCTGTATTACTCATTGGTAATCCAGTGATGTTAATTTTTCGGATACTCTCGTACGCACTTTTGTCGTCGTCATTTATGGCATCATTAGCAATTTCTAAAACACTAATCGGTATATCCATATTCACATATCCCTTTTTATCGTGAGATTCGACTATGAAAGTTTGCAAAGACTCTTTTTTACAAGAGACAAAAAAAGCAGTTAACATAACCAAAGCATACATAACTATATTTTTCATAAATAAATTCATATTTTAAGGTTAAACGGTAAAAATATCTAAAGAAAGTGCTAGAGGTGTGTTCACAACACTAGCACTTCGCTAATTATTAGTTACTCTCTGAATATTTATTTGTTATTTTAGAGAGATCTTTTAAATTAATATCTCCTGTTAAAGAAACGACAGTAGAGCTTTTTCCGTCCTGATTGTCGCCAGCACTTTTAACAAACATTAAAACCTCACTAACAATCTCTTTATTTGGCGTTGTCTTAACATAAATCTTCACTCTTGAACCTTTATCTTTAACACGCATTAATTGTGTTAAATTCGAGTTTTTGATAGCTCTATTCACCATTTGCTCCATTTTAGTTGCTATGGATAGATCATCGGTAGAAAACATTTTCAATTCATCTAATCCCTTTGCGGTATTAAAAACCTCCATATCTTCTGATTTAGCATCTGGAAATTGCTTCAACAAATCAAACATATCTTTTGTTATTACCACAGAAGATACCTCTTCCAAATCTTCTAATTCATCGAAAAGTGATTGTCCAAATGTGACATTGGAAACAAAAAGAAAAGCTAGAATATATACTACTTTTTTCATAATTTGAATATTTAATTTTACTTGGTTTTTTTATTAATAATTTAATTTTTGCAATACATTGTTTACAGATTTCTCGTAAGTGTTTAAGCGCTGGATGGCGTCTTGTCCTTTTTGCATAGAATTGGAAACAGCATACAATGCATTATTCCCTCTATTTAAATTAACCGAAACCATCTCTAAAGCCTCTGTGATTTGTGCTAATTGTTGTCTTTTTAGACGATTTTCTTGCTTCTGTACGCCAATGTAGGTGCTCACTAGTAATGCGAAAGATGCAGCCACCGACAACCATTTCCAGTTCTTTCTCAATGTAGTTTCCGGTTTTAACTGAATGGTTTTGTTGAAGGTTTCATCTCTACTCTGTCTGAAATACCCAAACATAAAAGCATACTCTTGCAAGTGTGGCGCAATGTTATTAGAAGAAAAGTAATCTTGTAATACTTGCTCTTCTCGTAATGTTGTTTCTGCATTTAGGTATTTCTCTACTAATTTTTCTATGTTAGCTAACTCCATAGTTTTGTTGTTTTATTAGTTCTAATCGTATTGTTTTCCTGGCTCTTGATAGCGCTACTCGAACAGCAGTTGGTTTCATATGTACCATTTTACATATCTCCTCAAAATCGTATTGTTCAATATCTCGTAACTGCATAATTAACTTTTGCTGTTCAGGGAGGTTTTCCATTAGTTTGTGCACTAAAGTAACAGTATCATCATCTTCCACCCTTTTATCTAAAGACGTATTATTCTCCTTGTAATTACTGTGCACCAAAGTTAAATTACTTGCCTGTTTCGATTTCAATCTATCAAAACAATAATTTTTTGTCATCGTCATTGCGAAAGCCTCTACATTTCTGTACTCCCCCAATTTATTCTTATTCTTCCACAACTTTAAAAATAATTCTTGTGTGGCATCTTCTGCCTCTTCGGTCGACACTAAAAATCTTTTCGCCAAACGAAAAACTTTGTCTTTAAACGGTAAAACAGATTTTAAAAATTCGGATTGATTCATTGTTTCATTAGTTAATCTAGCAAGCTCAAAATCACTTTTAATTATGCGTTTACAATATTACGACGACACATGTTAAAGTTTGTTACAAGTTGTATTGAAAAATAATAATATTGCTTAAATTGCGTTGGCTTAACAAAACCTATATTTTCATGAGATTTACTAATATATTTATTTTAATATTTCTTTTTTCAATTGTTTCCTCATGCAGTAAAAAAGAAGACGCACCAGACAATGTTGAAATTCAAGATTTTATATGGAAAGGGCTAAACGCTACTATTTATGGCAAAACGATATCCCAGATTTATCGGATAGAAGATTTTCGTCACAGCAGCAACTCAATGAATACTTAGATGATTTTGATGATCCTAACCTACTTTTTGAATCTTTATTATACCAGAGAGGAACCATAGATAAATGGTCTTGGATTGTAGATGATTATATTGCTTTAGAGCAGCAATTTCAAGGCACAACACAAACAACAGGAATGGAGTTTGGTTTAGTTAGATATCGAAACGAAATGAATAACGTTTTTGGATATGTACGATATGTTGTACCGAATACAGATGCTGCTAGTCAAGGAGTTGAGCGAGGCATGCTGTTTAGTTCTGTAAATGGCACTCAAATAACCATTGATAATTACAGAAACTTATTATTTTCCGAGAACACCTCGTTAACTATTAATTTATCCAATTACAATAATGGAGATCCTATCACAAATGGCACATCCATAAACCTAACTAAAAACTCTTACACTGAAAACCCAATACATTTGGCAAAAACGATCAATGAAGGGGGAAAAAATATAGGATATCTAATGTACAACGGATTTACCTCTACTTTTGACTCTCAACTAAACCAAGTTTTCTCTCAATTCAAATCAGATGGTGTTACAGAACTTATTATAGATCTTCGCTATAATGGTGGAGGCTCCGTTAGAACTGCAAGTTATTTAGGAAGTATGATTACCGGACAATTTACGGGAGATGTTTTTTCTAAACAACGATGGAATGAAAAATATATGAATATTATAGAGAATCAAGAAATTCTAATCGATAGATTCAAGAACAAAATAGAATCCTCTGAAAATATAAATTCTCTAAACCTAGAAAACATTTACTTCATAACAACAAGTAGTTCAGCATCTGCATCTGAACTTGTAATAAACAGTCTTGAACCTTACATTAATGTTTTCACAGTAGGAGAAAAAACTGTTGGTAAATACGTTGGGTCAGTAACTTTATACGATTCTCCGAATCTATATACTAAAGAAGATATCAACCCAAACCATAATTGGGCCATGCAACCTATTGTTTTAGAAATCGTAAACAAAAATGACAAAAATGATAAAGATGGCATTGAACCTACCGTAGAAATACTAGAAGACTTTGGTAATTTAGGTGTATTGGGAAATCGTGAAGAACCTTTACTAGCGAGGACACTGCAATTGATTACAACAGGAAATAGAGCTGCTAAATCTGGTAATACTCCAATTGTACTAAAAACTATTAGCAGTTCTAAGGCTAACTATCCATTGTATAACAATATGTATGTAAACTTGCAATCGAAATAAAACACAAATAAAAGAGAGGAGGCAACCCTCTCTTTTTTGTTTTAATATTTAAAATCCTCTATTTATCAATTAACTCTGCTCTAAATTCGGTGCTACGGAAAGAATCGTTTTTAAACTTTGCATGTTCATAGCCGTATTGCCACCATTTTGTCATCAATTTTTTATCAAAAACAAGAGAATTGGTAGTTAAAACAGTAGGTGTATAATATAAATTTAGTTTAACATCATTGTGTTTGGCAGATAACTTTCCAATGGTTACGTTGTGTTTTTCTACATGCTCTAACATAAAATCAAAAACATTCAACATTAATGAAAAAGGATTTTTTGCAGGCAACCTATTTAACTTTGGAATCTCAGTTTCTAAAATAATGGCATCAATTTCTTTTGCACCTCTCAAGATAGCTTGTCTTATTGGCACCAAACAACCAAATCCTCCATCGGCATATTGGCAGTGGTTTTTTTCCAACAAACTCATAAAAGGGATGTAGTTGCAAGACCCCCAAATCCAATCGCAAAAATCATCGTAGGAACAATCTAAAATAGACTTGTATTCTATAGTATTCGTTGTTATGTTTGAAACTGTTATCACCACATCCTTATGTTGTTCTCGAATAGCAGTATACATTGCTTCAGTGATATTTCGTCGAATTAGACGACGCAAATTTTTACTTTCTCCAAAGGTTTTTCTACCGTTTAGAAAGTTCCAAAAAGTATTGAGGTGTCTTATAGAAATCACCTTTTCTCCGTGCACAGTTTTGATTCGAAACGGGTTGTTGCTAAAGATAGAATTTTGGTTAACACTAGTGTAAAGCTTTTTTAATTCTAGTATTTTACCAAGTGCTAGATGGCTTACCATAAGACTTCCGGTAGAAGCTCCTAAAAATAAATCGTAAGTTTGATTTTTTTCTTTCATTAAAAATTCTGCAACACCACCAGCAAAAGCTCCTTTGCTTCCACCTCCTGAGATAACCAATGCCTTTTTCATTTAAATTGTCTAATTTAGTTGTTTAAAAATATAAAAAATGAAGTATGTCTTTTTATCATTGCTACTTGGAATTATGCTTATCGCCTGCAATACACCGTACAATCCAAGAATCATTAATAATGTCCATATAACTCATTTTACCATAGATAGCTCAAACATAAGAGCCATAAAAGCCATAGATGAAAATACTCTTTATTTTGCAGATGCAAAAGGGAATATCGGTAAAACAATAGATAGTGGAAAAACCTGGGAAGTTACTCCTGTAAAACACAATGAAAAAACAACTCCAAATTTTAGAAGTATTGCTGTTGTAAAAGATACCGTTTTTGTTTTATCTATTGGAAATCCAGGATTACTCTTTAAGGTATTTAAAAATCAGGTTAATTTGGTGTACAAAGAAGAGCATCCAAATGTATTTTACGATGCATTACAATTTTTTAGCGATGGAAAACACGGTATAGCAGTTGGTGATCCAACAGAAGATTGTCCTTCAATACTCCTTACTTCGGATTACGGTAATTCTTGGTATAAAATACCATGTGATCAACTTCCTAAGTTTGGAGAGGGAGAAGCTTTCTTTGCCGCAAGCAACACCAATATAAAAATTATAGACGAAACCGTTTGGATGGTGTCTGGAGGAACAAAAGCAAGAGTACTTAAATCGAAAGACAAAGGTAGAACTTGGGAAATATACGAGACTCCAATTATTCAAGGAAAGGGCGCAGAGGGAATGTATTCGGTTGATTTTTACAACGAACTATACGGTATAACTATCGGTGGCGACTATGCATATCCGGAAAGGAATCAAGCTAACAAAGCAATCACTAAAGATGGTGGAAAAACCTGGACACTTGTTGCGAAAAATAAGGCACCTGGTTATAAAAGCTGCATTCAATTCGTTCCTAATACCGATGGTGTAGAAATTTTTGCCGTTGGAAAAACAGGAATTTCTTATTCCAACGATGGCGGCTTAACCTGGAAACAAGTAAGTGATTCTTCTTTTTACACCATACAATTTATAAATGAAAATATCGCATGGCTTGGAGGCAACAATTGCATTGGAAAGCTCATTATAAAATAATCTTAATTTTTTGTTAAAGAGATATTCAAAAAATTAAGGTTTTTATACTTTTATCGACCTAAAATTAACAATCAAATTCAATTTCCCAAAATGAAAAAATACTTAATAATACTTTTGTGCATTTATTTTTCAAATCTGCATGCACAAGAGTATTTTCCGACAAATACTGGCGTAAAAACCAGAAAAAACACAATAATTGCTTTCCAAAATGCAACTATTTGGGTAACCCCAACCGAACAAATAAAGAAAGGAACTCTTTTAATTAAAGACGGAAAAATTATTTCGGTAGGAAAATCTATTTCGATTCCAAAAGAAGCATTAGTGATCGACCTATTAGGTAAAACTATTTACCCATCTTTTATTGACGTTTATTCCAATTTTGGAGTTGCTAAGGTAAAGCGCAGCAGCAGTGCCTACAGCTCTGCACCACAATACGATGCTAGCAGAAAAGGATATTATTGGAATGATCATATCAGACCAGATATAGATGCTTTCGATGTATTCAAGTTTGATAACAAAAAAGCAAAAGAATATCTCAATATAGGATTTGGTACTGTAAATACGCATGTCGATGATGGAATTATGCAAGGAAATGGTTTATTAGTAGCGCTCAACACAGAGGAAACAGACGCTTATAGAATTCTTAATCGAAGATCGGGTAATTACCTATCCTTTTCTAAAAGTAATACCTCTAAACAAAGTTACCCAACCTCTAGAATGGGTGCTATAGCATTATTAAAACAGACCTACATGGATGCGGAATGGTATGCAAAAGGAAATGCAAAAAATAAAGATTTAGCCCTAGAAGCACTAAATGCGAAAAAAGATTTACCACAAATCTTCCGAGCAGGAGATAATTTAAATGATATCCGTGCAGACAAAATAGGAGATGCCTTCGGCATACAATACATCATTGTTGGTGGTGGAGACGAATACGAAAGAGTAATGGATATAAAAAATACAAACGCAACATTTGTACTTCCAATAAATTTCAGAAAAGCATACGATGTTAGCAATATAGATTTAGCGAATAACATAGCATTGAGTGATATGCGTCGATGGAATCAGGAACCGACAAATCCAGGTGTTATGGCAAAAAACAACATTTCTTTTGCGCTTACGCTACACCAATTAAAAGCGGCAAAAGACTTTCTACCAAATTTGCAAAAGGCAATTGCGTACGGATTAGACAAAACAAAAGCGTTAGAAGCATTAACCACTATACCTGCACAAATTCTAAAAAATGAAAAAATCGGAAATTTAAAAGTAGGTAGCTATGCAAATTTACTAATAACCTCAGGAGAGATTTTCGACAAAAAAACAATCCTTTATGAAAACTGGGTACAAGGTAAGAAAAATGTTATTCAAGACATTAATAGTAAAGACCTATCCGGAGAATACATGTTGTATGCAGGTAATAATAATTACTCTATGCGTATCAGTGGGGTTGGTTCTAAACAAAAGGCAACCATAAAAAAAGGAGATAAGCAATTAAACGCTAAGTTTAATTACACCAATAATAAAATAGCATTAACTATTAACGATGCTGATAAATTTATACGTTTATCGGGTAGTATTATTAATAGCGCTAATGTAATGCAAGGAATTGGAGTGGATGCTAACGGCAATGCTATCAATTGGTCGGCGTCTAAAAAAGTAACCAAAGAGAACCCCAGAGAAAAAAAGAAGAAAAACGAAGAAACGCAAACAAAAAATATGGAAGTTGTACCCGTAAGTTTTCCGAACATCGGATACGGTAATGCTAGTATTCCAAAACAAGAAAAACTACTCATAACAAATGCAACGGTATGGACCTCAGAAAATCAAGAGGTATTGTTAAATACCGATGTATTAGTTGAAGCGGGAAAAATTAAAAATATTGGTAAAAATATATCCTCGAGAGGAGCGAAAATAATTGATGGTACCAATAAATTTTTGACTGCTGGAATTATTGACGAGCACTCGCACATAGCCGCCTCAGCGATTAATGAAGCCGGACATAATTCTACTGCAGAAGTAAGTATAGAAGATGTAGTTGACCCGAATGACATCAACATTTACAGAAACCTTGCCGGAGGTGTGACTTCTATCCAAATTTTACACGGTTCCGCCAATCCAATTGGAGGACAATCGGCAATTATTAAATTGAAATGGGGGGAGAATGCAGAAGGACTGCTTTATGATAATTCTCCAAAATTCATAAAATTTGCCCTTGGCGAAAATGTGAAACAATCCAATTGGGGAGAAACAAACACCATCAGGTTCCCACAAACGAGAATGGGTGTCGAACAAGTGTATATCGATTATTTCCAAAGAGCCAAAGAATACGATACCGCTAAAAAAAGCGGAGAACCCTTTCGAAAAGATATTGAATTAGAAATATTAGCGGAAATCATCAATAAAGAGCGTTTTATTTCTTGCCATTCTTATGTGCAGTCAGAAATAAACATGTTAATGAAAGTTGCTGAACAATTTAACTTTAACATAAATACCTTCACCCATATTTTAGAGGGCTATAAGGTTGCGGATAAAATGAAAGAACACGGAGTTGGTGCATCGACATTTTCAGATTGGTGGGCGTATAAATATGAGGTGAATGATGCGATTCCTTATAATGCAGCAATAATGCAACGTCAAGGTTTAGTAGTAGCCATAAATTCTGACGATGCTGAGATGTCTCGTAGATTAAACCAAGAAGCAGCGAAAACAATTAAATACGGCGGATTATCAGAGCAAGAAGCATGGAGTACGGTAACAATAAACCCTGCCAAACTACTTCATTTAAATGATCGAACTGGAAGCATTAAGATTGGGAAAGATGCAGATTTAGTTCTCTGGAACGAAAACCCCTTATCTATTTATGCGAAACCAGAAAAAACAATAGTAGACGGTGCCATTTATTTTGATATCGATACAGATACCCAAAAGCGAAAAGCAATCAAAGCAGAACGTTCGAAATTAATTAACATGATGCTGAAAGAAAAAATTAAAGGAGTAAAAACACAAGCTCCAATTAAAAAATCTAAGACCTTATTTCACTGTGATACCGAATAAAAACCTAAGATTCATGAAACATATAACTATATATACTTTGTTTTATTTCTTTTTAGTTGGAAATAGCATTGCACAACAAACACCAGGCCGAAAACAAACCAAAGATTTTACTATTGAAGGTGCAACTGCACATATTGGTAACGGGAAGATTATAGAAAACTCTTTACTCATGTTTTCCGAAGGAAAAATAACCTTTGTAGGTAGCGCGAATATGAAAATTGCGCGTAAAGGAGAAGTTATAAATGCAAAAGGAAAACATCTCTATCCAGGATTTATTGCTGCAAACACATCCCTTGGGCTAGCAGAAATTGATGCTGTTAGAGCTACTGTTGATGATGATGAGGTTGGTAGCATGTTACCCCACATAAGAAGTCTTATTGCGTACAATGCTGAAAGTAAAATTATTGAAACTATGCGTCCAAATGGTGTTTTATTAGGACAAATAACACCCCGAGGTGGAACGATTTCTGGAACTTCTTCTATTGTACAATTTGATGCTTGGAACTGGGAGGATGCTGCAATTAAAACAAATGATGGAATCCATGTTAATTGGCCAAGTTTATTCGCTAGAGGTAGATGGTGGCTAGGTGAAGATCCGTCTTTAAAACCCAATAAAAACTACACCAAAAATACAGCAAAAATTAAAGATTTTTTTAGGGATGCAAAGAGATATTTAACAGGAGAAAAGAAATCTAAAAATCTGCCTTATGAAGCTTTAAAAAATGTGTTTGAAGGCACACAAAAAGTTTATGTTCATGTAAATGGAGCTTCTCAAATACAAGATGCAATTACCATGTTTAGAGAATTAGCTATAAGTAATCTAGTAATTGTCGGTGGATTTCAAGCAGAAAAAATTGCATCCATTTTAAAGCAACATACTATTCCTGTGATCCTAGAACGGTCACATCGATTACCTTCTAATGAAGACGAAGACTATGACCTTCCCTATAGAACTGCGAAAATACTCTTTGATGCAGGTATCACAGTAGGATTAGGAATGGATGGTGAAATGGAACGTATGAGTGCCAGAAACTTACCATTTTATGCAGGAACTTATGCTGCTTATGGTTTAGCAAAAGAAGTTGCAGTGAGTTTGATAACACTTAATAACGCAAAAATTTTAGGTATTGATACTTTTACAGGGTCTCTAGAAGTTGGGAAAGACGCTACACTATTTATATCGGATGGTGATGCTTTGGATATGCGAGGAAATATTGTAAGAAAAGCTTTTATTCAAGGAAGGAATATAAGTTTAGAAACGCATCAAACAAAATTATGGAAGCGATACACCAAAAAATATAAGTAAGATTTTTACCTATTTCCAATAAATACATTATAAAAAAACCGAAAAGAGCTATGCTCTATTCGGTTTTTGCTAAATAATCAAAATTCAGGTTTCCCCTTCAAAATAAAAAAACTCTTTTTTATAAAACCCCTTATTAGCCTGAAAGAATACGTAGTATTTTTTTTACTAATAAAATATTTCAAAAATTTAGTGTCGGATAAAAAAGCTTTGGTTAGCTGAAAATGTTACTGTGAATCGTTATACAAAAAATGTAATTCTCTTTGAAAAAACTAAAACCTCAATAAAAACAACATTGCAAAAACAATGTTAAAAACAAAGATTATTACCGTATTATTTAAATACAATTATATAATATTTTACAAAACATATTCCTTTCTTTTTCTTTCAAAAATTGCTATTCTTCCCTTCTGTACAAATAAACATACTTGTACAATACTTTCCACAATATTACTTCCAAAATGCAAGTAAATACTTCCGAATGAAAAAAAGACTGTTTTAAAAATAGGAAAAACACTATTTCTTGTTGGTATTTCCATACAAACCAATATTTAGAAGAGAACGCATAAAAAATCCAGACACATTTGTCTGGATTTTTATCTATTTATAAAATGATAAAATAAAAATTTTAGTAAATCATAAATAGAGTTACTCTCTTTAGTTTTTCAAATTATTTCTTCCCAACAGCTAATATACAAAATATCTCTTGTATTGAATAAAAAAACTTCTAAACGAACTATATTTACTTCCAAACAACGACAAGGGAGTTCCTTCAAGGGAAAACTACTAGTTTTGTAGCAAAAGACATTTATATTTTTTAAGTATTTAATTGTACAATAAACTTTCAAAATTGTCTTTATACCCTCTACTAACCGGGATTTTGAGCTGCGTTTCTAAGGTTAATTCTTTGTTCTTTTTTGAATAATTTTGAATTAAGTTAGAATTTACAATCCACGATCGATGCACTCGAATGAAGTTTTTGTCTTGGCAAAGTATTTCTTCATAATAACTTAGCTTTTTGGATACCAAATAATGATTATCATCTTTGGTATGCAGTACAGAGTACATTCTATCTGCCTCAATGCATAGAAGATCATTTATATCTATTATGACATAATCGGATTTATATGGTATTGCTAATTTTTTAATCTCTTTTGTATTGGATTTAAGCGCATCCATATTGCCACTATCTCCTAACAAATTTTTGGAGGCTTTAAGAACAGCTGTTTCAAGGCGAGAAATATCAATTGGTTTTAAAAGGTAATCAATTGCAGATACCTCAAAAGCTTTAATGGCGTAGCTATCATAAGCGGTTATAAATATTACTTGAAAAGTAATGTCTGTAAACATTTCCAATAGTTGAAAACCATTTTTACGAGGCATTTCAATATCTAGAAAAACTAATTTGGGCTTGTATTTTTGTATTGCCTCGTAGGCTTGATCTACATTTGAAGATTCATTTACAATAATTATATTCGGACAAAATGTTTGCAATAAATACCTTAAATTTTCCCGAGCATTTTGCTCATCATCAACAATTATTGCCTCCACTGTATTCATAGTAACGTAATTTTTTATACAACAAATATCATAAAAATATTTAACTTAAGGTTGGCGGCAATCTACAATTTTATCTGGTACTTTTTTTTTCTTAAAATTAAGCCTCTAAAATCCAGTATATTATACTTTATAAGGAATTTTAATAATAACTCTTGTACCTTCTTCAAGTTCTTTATATGACACACCAACATCGATGGTATAAAAATCCTTCAGTAATTTTAATCTATCCTGAATAGCAGTCGTTGAAAAAGAATTTGGTTTGAGTATATTTGCTTTATTAAGCTCCTTCGATGCTTTCATTCCTATACCGTTATCTGTAATTACACAAACCAAAACATCTAGTTTATAAAAATCCAAAACTAACCTTTTATCCCCTTTTGTTTTATGCAGTAAACCATGTTTGATAGCATTTTCGATAAAGGGCTGAATAATCATTGTTGGAATTTTAATATTGTGTACCTCATCTTGCACATTAATCACATAACTAAACTCGTCTCCAAAACGTAAATTTTCAAGTTCTAAGTATTTATAGATCAAATCCAACTCTTCCTGGAAATCAACAAAACTTTTTCTACTCATATTCAAATTTTCTCGAATAAAAAGAGAGAACTTGGTTAAGTAATTATACGCTGAAAATTTGTTCTCTTTCAAAACCAAATTCTGAATGGAATTTAAGGCATTAAAAATAAAATGCGGATTCATTTGCGCCTGAAGACTTTCAAGTTTGGAGAAAACGAGTTGTTTCTGGATTCGCTCTTGTTCTAACACCCTAATCTGCTTGTTTTCAATATCTTGAATTTGTTTAGTAAATCCGTACCAAACAAGCATTAAAATCAATAAAAAAATAAGAATGGTAAACCATAGAGATTTGTAAAAAGGGAGTCGCACTTCAATTATAGCTCTTTTTATTGGAGTTTCGTTTTTGCCGTCGATTTCAACCCCTCTTACCTTTAAATCATATTGCCCAGAAGCCAAATTATTAAACGTTAATTGGCTATCGCCTTGGTCTAGCGTAATCCAACTTTTCGAGTCTTCATTTTCCAATAATTGGTATTGATACTGCATGTGATCGCTAGAAAGATACCCATTGGTATGAAACTTAAATTGTATGGTATTATCCCCATATAGAAACTCAAACTTTTCCTGAATCGGAACTTTCTTACCATTAATTAGTATTTCGGTAAAAGAAAAATCAGAAACAACTCCTTTTTTAAAAATTTTTCGTTTATCCACCACAAAAACTCCTGTGTTGGTACTAAAGTAGAGCGTATTGTCAAGGATCTCAATATCAGAAATATTATAGGAAACCAACCCATCTTTTTTAGTTAAATTTTGGAACTCTCCAGTAACGGTATCTAAAACTTGTATTCCTTTACTGGTTACTACCCAAAGTAAATCTCCATCACTTTTCAAAACATTTGTCAAGTTAGATAACAAACCGTTTTGATCGGTATAGTGGTAAATAATCTCATCATTTTTAACACCTACAAGCCCATCTTTTGTCGTCGAAAACCAAACTATACCGTTAGATGTTTCTGCAATATCCTGCGCATAAATAGATTGCTCCTTGAATTTAATATCTCTAGGCTTAAAAGCAGCATCAAACTTTTTAATACCATTTATATAGGCAATATAAAAGGAGTTTTGTTTTTTACTGTAATGAACTGCAAAACTTCTTTCATTATACAAGAGCCTCTCTTTATTATTGTTTAATTGTGAAACATAACTTCTATCGTGTCCTGCAATAACAATTGTATTGGCATTAATTAAAGTAAAATCTTTAATATTTCCGTAGTAGTTAGTTTTCTTATAAGAGTAATCGGATAAGTTTAAAATAATTGAGTAGGTAGAAAAACCTATCAATACTTGATTTGTATTTATCTTGAGAATGGAAAAAACTTTCTCTTTATTCTTTAACTTAATTTTAATGGGGGTCTTTTTATTAGCGTCATATAAAAATAAATCTCCGTTTTCCGAGCCAAACAATAATCGGTCATTACCAATATTTTCGATTACACTAATATTAGAATTATATTCCTTAAAATCGATATTAAATAAATGCATATTGGGAACTATAAATACACCACTCATAAGGTAGAAAACCAAAAGTTGTTGCTTCTATCTTTTATGATATTTGTAATTTTTTTTGTCTCAAAAAATTATTATAACAATTTATTTCTCCTTCTCTAAAATTGCATATGTATAACCCATTATCGGTTCCGAACCATATCTCTTCATCGGTAACGTAAGTATCGAGTATTACGATACTTTTTAATTTTTCGGGAAGTTTAACCGGACTTAATACCCCATTTTTTTCATAAAACAAACTAGTTTTGTAGTCATTTTTTAAACTTGGAGTATTATAATAATTGAGACGATAATGAAAAGTTTTTCCTTCGAATATAAAAGTTGATTTTGGAGTTTTCCTTATCTTTTTGTCTATGGAAATCGGCAAGTAATTCTTAAAAATCTCACCATCTGTACTATATCGAATCGATTTATTATCCGCATAAAATAAGGTGTCCTTTTTTTAAAGATATCCGAAAAATAATCAACCTTTTCTTCGAATGATATTTTTTTAGTTTCCATATCAATCTTTGCAAAAAAGTCAAAATTTGAGGTTACTAAATATCGATCGAAAAAAATAAATTTTGAGGGCTGTCCTTTTGTGACATCTTTTAGATCACAAAATAATTTTAAGCTATCATCTTCGATGTAAAAATATTGTCCGGATAAATTATTGCACCAAACGCGACCATGCGAATCTAATTTAAGGCCAAATACAGATAAACCTCTTTTCTCTTTACTTGAATATAGTTTAAACTCTCTTCCATCGTAACGATACAAACCTTTGTTTGCGGCTAACCATATATATCCTTCTCTATCTTCAAGTAAGCTGTAGAAAACAAAATCTGGCAACCCATCTTTCTCCGTTAATTCGTTATAAACAGGCTGTTGTGCATTTACCCGTGGGATAAACAATAAAACAAGAATTATAATATGAACAATATTACGTGTCAATACACTTCAAAACTACATTAATTAAAACAAATGTAAAACAAAGCATCAAAAAATAAAAAAGCTCATTGTAATTCTACAATGAGCTTTTTTATAAATATAATTACTGTCAATTATTTCACTTCTTCGAAGTCTACATCTTCAACATTATCTGTTTGAGAATCTGAAGTCTCCGACTGTGCTTCTTGTGCTTCATTAGCTCCTGCTCCGCCTGCCTGTTGCTGTGCTGCATACATTTCTTCAGATGCTACTTTCCAAGCTTCATTAATTTTCTCCATTGCACTATCAATTTGTGCTAAATCCTTCGACTCGTGTGCCGATTTTAATTCCGCTAGGGCAGTTTCAATTGGTTCCTTCTTATCTGCTGATAATTTATCCCCAAACTCTTTTAATTGCTTTTCTGTTTGAAAAATCATAGAGTCAGCGCCGTTTACCTTGTCTGCAGTCTCTTTTGCTTTTGCGTCTGCATCTGCGTTAGCTTCTGCATCAGCTTTCATCTTTTGAATTTCTTCTTCCGTTAAACCCGAAGAAGCTTCAATGCGAATATTTTGAGACTTTCCTGTCGCTTTATCTGCAGCAGAAACATTGATAATACCATTTGCATCGATATCAAAAGTTACTTCAATTTGAGGAATTCCTCTTGGTGCAGGTGGAATATCTGTCAATTGGAATCTACCTATAGTTTTATTATCTGCTGCCATAGCTCTTTCACCTTGTAATACGTGAATATCTACAGATGGCTGATTGTCTACAGCGGTAGAGAAAACTTGTGATTTTTTAGTAGGAATGGTTGTATTTGCGTCAATTAATTTGGTAAATACATTACCCATGGTTTCAATTCCTAGTGACAACGGTGTAACATCTAGTAAAAGAACGTCTTTAACATCACCAGTTAAGACCCCTCCTTGAATTGCAGCTCCTAAAGACACCACCTCATCCGGGTTAACTCCTTTACTTGGTGCTTTTCCAAAGAACTTTTCAACTGCTTCTTGAATCGCTGGAATACGAGTTGATCCTCCTACTAAAATAATTTCATCAATATCTGCTGTGGTAAGATCTGCATTTTTTAAAGCTGTTTGACATGGATTGATAGTTCTCTTTACTAAATCGTCAATTAACTGCTCAAATTTAGCTCTACTCAAAGTTCTAACTAGGTGTTTAGGTCCTGAGGCAGTAGCCGTGATGTACGGTAAATTAATTTCTGTTGAAGTAGTACTAGATAATTCTATCTTTGCTTTTTCTGCAGCTTCTTTAAGACGTTGTAAGGCCATAGGATCTTTACGTAAATCCATACCGTCTCCTTCTGTACTCTTAAATTCCTCTGCCAACCAGTTAATGATTTTTTCATCGACATCATCACCACCAAGATGTGTATCTCCATCGGTAGCCAATACCTCAAATACGCCATCTCCTAATTCTAAAATAGATACATCGTGTGTACCCCCTCCAAAATCAAAAACTACTATTTTTTTATCGTCATTTGCTTTATCCAATCCATATGCTAAGGCTGCAGCTGTTGGTTCGTTGATAATTCGACGAACTTTTAAACCAGCAATTTCTCCTGCCTCTTTTGTAGCTTGTCTTTGTGCATCGTTAAAGTAGGCAGGTACTGTAATTACAGCTTCTGATACTCCTTGCCCCAAATAATCTTCAGCCGTTTTCTTCATTTTTTGTAACACCATTGCCGAAATTTCTTGTGGTGTGTACATGCGATCATCGATTTTAACACGAGGCGTATCATTATCTCCTTTAGTTACTTCATAAGGCACTCTTTGTGCTTCTTTTTGAGATTCTGAATATTTGTTACCCATAAAACGCTTGATAGAGTAGACAGTTTTTGTTGGGTTAGTTACTGCTTGTCTTTTAGCAGGATCACCAACTTTACGCTCTCCTCCTTCTACAAATGCCACAACTGATGGCGTAGTTCTTTTTCCTTCTGAGTTAGGAATTACTACAGGCTCGTTTCCTTCCATTACAGAAACACACGAATTTGTTGTCCCTAAATCTATACCTATAATTTTACTCATAATTTTATTTTCAGTTTAAATTTTTAATTCAATTTTACAGGTTGATTAACTCAAAGTGTATGCCAATGATTTATTTAATGTTTTTTGTCAGTAAAAGAAAGATTTGCGCATAAATTTAATGCCATAGTGTCATTTTTCTGCCAATTTCTGATAATTTTCATATACTAATCGAATATTTGCATAGGTGTTTGGAAGTAATGCCTTGATTTGTGTGGAATTTTTAAAAGAAACTTGGGTAATACCCTCTTCTGTTTGGGGAGAAAGAGCTCCTTTGTAGTTGGAAAACATTAAAAACCAATGGGTCTCTTTTAGTTTGTATTGACCATCTTGAAAATAAACATGATAGGTTATTGTTAGAAAATTTTTGAGGGTTAGATTTTGTATACCACACTCTTCCTCTACTTCACGAATCGCAGTTTGTTCAATGTTCTCTCCTATTTCAGTTCTCCCTTTGGGTAAATCCCATTTACCTCCACGATATATAAAGAGTATTTCCTCTTTTTCATTTAATACTAAACCTCCACCAGCGATGACTGGTGCAATTTTTTCCCGAAAAACAACCCAATCCTTATCTAGAGCATTGGAAAAAAGATACAGTCCGGAAATAGATGTATTCGCTAACTTGTGAATAATCGCATCAACACTTACAGCCGCAAACATGTAAACGGGATAATTATGTTGTTTTTTAACAGAAGTTGTTAGTATTAATGGCTTGTCATTCACAAAAACTTTATACATTTGCGGTATGGATTTTAACAAAGATACAGCAAAAAAAACAGCTGAACTCCTTTTACAAGTAAAAGCTATAAAACTTAATCCACAAGAACCTTTTACATGGGCTTCAGGTTGGAAATCACCGATTTACTGTGACAACAGAATTACACTATCGTTTCCAACAGTTAGAAATTTCATTAAAGAAGAGATTGCTAAAATTGTGGAACAAAAGCACGGTAAACCAGATGCAATTGCGGGCGTGGCTACAGGTGCCATAGCAATAGGTGTGCTAGTAGCTCAAGAATTGGGTGTACCCTTCGTATACGTAAGACCTGAGCCGAAAAAACACGGCAGAAAAAATCAAATTGAGGGGCATCTTGAAAGTGGTAACAACGTAGTAGTTATTGAAGATTTAATAAGTACCGGAAAAAGTAGTTTGGATGCGGTAAAAGCCTTGAAAGAAGCAGATGTAAAGGTTAAAGGTATGGTAGCCATATTTTCTTATGGTTTCGACCTTGCAAAAGAAAATTTTACCAAAAGTGATATCGAACTAAGTACCCTGAGTAACTATGAATATTTACTAGAGCAAGCGTTGGATAGCAAATACATTACCAGTGAAGAACTTAGAACACTCGAAGACTGGAGAGTATCGCCAAGCACATGGAAACAAAATTAATACTAAGACAACATAAAAAATGAATATCGAAGGAACAACTGTAACCGTTAAAAAGTCTTCAGAAGAACTTTTTACTTTTTTCTCTACGCTACAAAACTACGAGCAACTGATGCCTGAAAATGCAGAGAAATTTGAAGTAGATGGAGAAAGCTTTATCTTTGGTTTAAAAGGGATGCCTGAAATTAGATTGGTCTTAAAAGAAAAGACAGAATTTTCTAAAGTAATTTTAGGAGCTGCAAGTAGTAAACTACCCTTTACATTGAGCTCAGGCATAGAACAAATTGCAGAAAATGAATCTAAAGTTACCTTAAATTTCAACGGAGAGTTTAACCCAATGATGGCGATGATGGTAAAAAAACCGTTAACGAAATTTATAGATACCCTAACAGAGAATATTGCCAAATTATAAATTTCATTTACGGCATTAGTAAAGAAACTTCTTTTACACCAAATTCTTTTACAGTTTCATCAGGTAATGCAACTTGAAGTTTTCCATCAGAAGAAATACCAATAATTTTACCCATAAAAATATTGTTCCTTGCTGTTTTAAACATGCAAGGAACATTTTTTTTATACAACACCGCAAGATACTCGTTTTCTATATCTTGAAAATAATGTTGCTGAAGCCTTTGGATATTTACTTTTAACTCCTGAATCAATGCAACAACTATATCCTCAAGATTAAAATTAGCATGTAAAATATCTTTCATCGACACAGCCTTTAGGACGCCATTATTCAGAAAGGCTTGATTTACATTGATACCAATACCGATTATGGAGGCCGCTATAGATGCTCCTTTTAGTGTGTTTTCAATTAATACGCCACATATTTTTAAGCCATCTGCCATAATGTCGTTTGGCCATTTTATAGCTAGGTTAGGAATCGAATATTGATCTAAAGTATTATAAATGGAAATTGCAACAGCAAAATTTAGATATTTTTGTTTACTTATTGACAGCCTATCTTGTCTTACAAAAACGCTACATGTAATATTTTTTCCAGGCTCTGATTCCCAACTAGTATGCATCTGTCCCCTGCCAGAAGTTTGATGCTTTGCGAGAATTACGGTGTAATTCTCCACAGGCATATTGTCTGCCATATCTTTCAAAAATGTATTTGTAGAATCAATGGCATCAAATTTGATAATTTTCATATAACAAAGGGGTAAAACTAGTTGTGATATTAAGTAATTTACTCGCAAAAAAATAATAACTTTGCTAAAATATAATTTTTTTTTAATGACAAAAAAGCAAGCAAGTACAGACGAATTATTATCTGTGATTATCAAAGGAATTGATGATGTTAAAGGAGAAAATATCCAATTACTTGATTTAAGAGAAATAGAAAATACCGTTTGCGATTATTTCGTGGTTTGTTCTGGTAACTCCAACACGCAAGTAAATGCAATCTCTGGTTCCATACATAAAACTGTAAGTAAAGAACTAAAAGATAAACCTTGGCATGTCGAAGGGCAAGGAAACGCAGAATGGGTTTTGATGGATTATGTGAATGTTGTCGTACATATTTTTCAGAAGCATGTAAGAGATTACTACGATATCGAAAGCCTATGGGGTGATGCTCAAATCACCAATATAAATCCTGCCTAAATAATAAATATTTTTTTATGAGTGATAAGAAAAAAAACACACCGAAATTAAGTTTTAACTCCCTTTGGATCTACGTACCAATTGCAGTAATATTTATTGGACTGAGTTTTCTTAATTCTGGAGATATGGGAACTTCCAAACTTTCCGATAATGAGTTTATGAAAATCCTTAGAGAGAATGACATTGAAAAAATAATGGTTGTAAACAAATCATATGCTGAAATCTACATTAAAGATGAGGCAATGACAAAAGAGCCATTTAAAAAACAGGTAAATTCTCCTTTCTATCGAAAAGGCTCTCCTCTTTACACCTATAATTTTGGAGATCTACAAAATTTTGAAAAAGAACTAAAAGAAAAACAAGATTCACTTAATCTAGATTTTGATAAAAGAAACGAAGCAAGAACTAGTATTATGGATAGTATCATTGGCTTTTTACCAATCATACTTCTAATAGCGATATGGTTGTACTTTATGCGAAGAATGTCTGGAGGAGGAGCTGGTGCCGGAGGTGGCGGTCAAATATTCAATATTGGAAAATCAAAAGCAAAATTATTTGACAAAGACACAAAGGTAAAAACCACTTTCAAAAATGTTGCAGGTTTAGAGGGGGCAAAGGAAGAAGTACAAGAAATTGTAGATTTCTTAAAAAGCCCGGAAAAGTATACTAAATTAGGAGGTAAAATACCTAAAGGAGCTCTATTAGTAGGACCTCCTGGTACTGGTAAAACACTTTTAGCTAAAGCGGTTGCTGGAGAGGCTGGCGTTCCTTTTTTCTCACTATCCGGTTCTGATTTTGTTGAAATGTTCGTTGGTGTAGGTGCATCACGTGTGAGAGATTTGTTTAAACAGGCACAACAAAAATCTCCTTCCATAATATTTATTGATGAAATTGATGCTATTGGAAGAGCAAGAGGAAAAAATAGCATGACTGGTGGTAATGATGAGCGTGAAAACACATTGAACCAATTACTAACCGAAATGGATGGATTTGGAACAGATACTAATGTTATAGTATTGGCAGCAACGAACCGAGCAGATGTGCTTGACAAAGCTTTGATGCGAGCAGGAAGATTTGACCGACAAATTTATGTCGACTTACCAGACCTACACGAAAGAAGAGAAATTTTTGAGGTTCATATTAAACCTTTAAAACTTGCTGAAGATGTTAAACTAGAGTTTTTATCACAACAAACGCCAGGCTTTTCTGGAGCGGATATTGCAAATCTTTGTAACGAAGCGGCCTTAATCGCCGCGAGAAATAATAAAGAAGCAATACACCATCAGGATTTTTTAGATGCTGTTGACAGAATTGTAGGCGGACTAGAAAAGAAAAACAAAGTAATCACTCCAAAAGAAAAAGAGGTTATTGCATTTCATGAAGCAGGACACGCAACTGTTAGTTGGATGCTCGAACATGCTGCACCATTAGTAAAAGTAACCATAGTTCCACGAGGACAATCGTTAGGAGCAGCGTGGTATTTACCGGAGGAAAGAAAAATAGTTCAGTCGGAGCAAATGCTAGATGAAATGTGTGCAACTATGGGAGGTAGAGCTGCGGAAAAACTAATCTTTGATAAAATTTCTACCGGAGCATTAAGTGACTTAGAAAAAGTAACGAAGCAGGCAAGAGCAATGGTTACCGTTTACGGATTAAACGAAAAAATTGGAAATGTCACCTATTACGATTCTACCGGTAATGATTCTTTTGTAAAGCCGTACAGTGGCGACACCGCTAAAATAATTGACGAAGAAATTTCGAAAATAATTGAAGGCCAATACAATAGAGCAATTAGTATTTTGGATACGCACAAAGATAAATTATCTATTTTAGCGGAGCGCTTGTTAGAAAAAGAGGTTATCTTTAAAGATGACTTAGTTAAGATTTTCGGAGAAAGACCCTTTGATAAAGAAAAAAATCAAGAAATTTTAAAATCATCGGAAGAGGAATAAGTTTTTCAATACATGAATTTTTTAAAAAAATTATTCAAATCTAACAATAAATCATCTAAGGAAGAGGTTAATCACCAGCCGGTTAATCTGTCCTTAGATGATTTGTTTGTGCATAACTTCATTAACAAAGGTGGTAAATTCTTATACTGTACAAATATCAACGAGGTTCTTTTTAATCTAGAGAGTATTATAAATGAAAACAATTGGGATAGGTTAATATGCAAAGATTACAACTTGTTAAAAATTTGTGATCAATTAAAGGTTTCTGTCCAAAATGACCACGCCAAAGACCTACCATTTTTCACTTCTTGTGAGTACTTAATTTCGGATAAAGGAGCCATATTATTTACCTCTAATCAACTAGGCAGTAAAAAGATATCAGAGGTAACTGATAATTTTATTGTCTATGCAACAATGAGTCAGGTTGTAAAAAACACTAACCAAGGTTTAACTGGTATTAAAACACATTTTAGCGGTAATATCCCCAACAATATCAGTTCGGTAACTAAATATACGTTGCAAAATAACAGTGATGATTTTTTAAATTATGGTAATAGTAATTCAAAAAATTTATATTTGCTTCTTTTTGAAGACCTTTAAAATATGCAAAATCTAATTACGCGTGGTATTTCAGGCACGGTATACGCTATTATCTTTATTTCTGCAATCCTATACAGAGAAGCATCATACGTAGCACTAATTTCAGTATTTGCTGCGATTTGTTTATATGAATTTAATAAGCTAATCGCTTTCAAAAATAACATTCCTTATGCGGTACTTCCCTTAGTGATTTTTACCACTAAATATTTTGCCAACGAAATAAGCATACTCTTTCTATTATTTTACACAATACTTTGTTCCGTTAAACTATTGGTCTTTTTACCCAAAACAAAAAGTGTAAAAACAAACAGTTTTATAAAAAAACTTAATCTTACTGTAAGCTATATTATATTGCCGTTTACCTTTTTAATTCTCTTACCCAATTACAAAGGAAACTATACTCCCTTAATTATGATATTTATTATAGTACTTATTTGGACCAACGACAGCTTTGCTTTTATCCTTGGTAAAAACTTCGGAAAAAGAAAATTACTGGAAACTGTTTCGCCCAAAAAAACTATCGAGGGTTTCCTAGGTGGGTTATTATGTTCTGTTCTGGCTGGGGTACTTATAGGTTATTTTTCTCCCCTATTAAGTATAGAGCATTGGATAGTTATCGCAATTCTTGTTTCGGTTTTGGGTTCTTTTGGCGATCTCGTAGAATCAAAATTTAAACGTACAGCAAAGGTAAAGGATAGTGGAACTATTATGCCAGGTCATGGGGGGCTTCTAGATCGTTTAGACAGTCTTTACTTTATTGCTCCTTTTGTATATTTGTACATACATATTTTAATTCGATAGTTCGTCTTAAACCTATTCACATGGATCATGATTTGGACATACAATTTCGGAAAGCCTACAAAATTGCATCTAACTTGGAAACAAAACTTCCCCCGGATGTAATGCTAAAGTTATATGCATTTTACAAACAAGGAGTCGAAGGAGATCACTTTTCAATGAATGCCAATACCAAAAGTTTACGTGGAGCTTTTAAATTTAATGCTTGGATTCAATTAAGGGGTATGACTCCTGAAGAGGCCAAGAGAGAATATATAAAATTAGTACATACTTTAACCTTATAAATACCACAAAACTCCCATGAAAAAATCGATAGTATATTTAATCGTTTTAAGCTTTACTTATTTTACAACATCCTGTAAAACGGAAACAAAAAAAGAAGTACTGAAACAAGAAAATACAACTACTACTAAAAACGCGGCTTATAATTTACAGGAAGCAAAAAGTGAAATTAATTGGACAGCCTATAAAACAACAGAAAAAATTCCGGTAAAGGGAAGATTTAATAAAGTAAAAATTACTTCTGGAGGAATAGGAGAAAGTATTAAAGAAGCGATAGATGGAGCAGAATTCTCGGTTCCTGTAAGTAGTCTTTTTACCAATGACTCTGGAAGAGATTACAAAATAAAAAAATTCTTTTTTGGAGTTATGGATAAAACAGAGTTATTGTCTGGGAAATTCATTATTGAAAATGATTCGATGGGCTATTCAGACATAACCATGAATGGTATCACCAAAAAGTTACCCTTCAGGTACTCTCTTAAAGGTAAGGTATTCCAGTTTGCAGGAACTATGAAAATTACAGATTGGAAAGCTGAAAAAGCCTTAGAATCTCTGAACACTGTATGCAAAGACTTACACAAAGGTGCAGACGGAATCTCTAAAACTTGGGACGAAGTAGCCTTAAACATTACAGCAAACTTCTAAGCAACACAAATAATTGCCAAAACTAGCAAAACCATAGCATTCCTATGGTTTTGTTGCTTTTATAGAAAAAATTAACGGATATAAGGATTTTTTAGGAGCAAACATACCTGTTTCTGTCTTTTCCAATCCGGGAAGAACATTGTACGGAGAATCGGAATACTCTTTCAAATATTCAATTTGTAACCCGGCAGAAATCAAGGCAGTAACAATAGAACCCAATCCGTGATTCCAACCATACTCTTTCGAAACTATCGTCGCATCTTCATCCGCATAGGTACCGCTGTATTCTTCATATATGACATCCTTTTGTTCATATCCGTATGCTAATTCTGGAGGATTTTTTAAATAATCAAACATCCATACAATAGGGTGAAATTCTACCATGTAAAAGACACCACCTTCCTTTAATCTGGAAGCAATAATTTGAGCCCATTTAGTAAGATTTGGTAACCAACCAATTACACCGTAACTTGTAAAGACAATATCGTATAAATCTGTAACATATTGATTAACATCATATAAATTACAAGCGATAAAATTGGCAGAAACGTTTATTTCTTCTGCAAGCTCTTGAGCTTTAGCGATTGCCTGATCGGAAAGATCGATACCTGTACAATTTGCTCCCAATCTACTCCAACTTAAAGTATCCTGCCCAAAATGACACTGCAGGTGTAAAAGCTTTTTACCTGTAACATCACCTAAAGCATCTAACTCATAACTATTCAAAGAGGTTTGACCAGATTTAAAGGCCTCTACATTATAGAACGGACTTTTGAGATGCACAGAGATCCTTTTGTTCCAAGTAGTTTTATTAGTATCGAAATAATGTTTGTAATTCTCCATAGTGTGCGGTAAAATAGGTAACAAAAAGTATTGGGGCATACTGCCCTAGGATATTATTTTTTTTATGAGTTCGATCTTAGCCTTCTGATCCTCTCCAAATAACCATTGCAAAACATTACCTTCCCAAATATTATCTCGCTCCGTTTCGTTTATGATATCTCTACGAATGGCAAGATCTAATATTTTTCCAGGATAAGACGACTGCTTATCACTTTCCATTTCTCCCAAAGGATAAGGATCATCTAAACCCATAACAATTTGTGATGCCCCTTGGTTTTTGATTAACAAATCTAAAGAACCAGTATCGTGTACTAGCGTATCAAAAAAGATATTTTTATGTCCTACTGCTTTTCTCGGATGAACTTTACCTTCAAACAAATCGGAACGTCCATCAAAACCTTGAATTCTTCTACCAAGATTCATCTGTGCTAACTGTCCTCCATGTGCGAAACATACACGCATATTTGGATATTTTTGATAATATCCGTTTAAGGTCAAAAAGTGATAGGCATCAGCACACTGAGCAAGCATCCAAATTAGGTGAAAGCGCCAACTTGTATTTTCTAATTTAATAAATTTCTCCCCGTCATAAGGATGAATTTCTACCGCCAAATTATACTTATTAGCCAATTCAAATATTGGTTCATTTTCTTCATCAAAAATACAACGCCAAGTACCTATAGTATCCATGTAATGCGTCGGCAAACAGAGAAGTCGCATTCCTAGCTGTTCTACACAGCGTTCTATCTCCCAACAAGCACCTCTTACAAAACCTGGATGCACTACGAAACCACAAGTAAACTTTGATGGGTTGTCGTGTTGTACTTTGGCATTGAAATCATTCTGAAAACGCAATGCCTGTTTCATTTCCTCCAAACGCAAACCATTCCCATATAATTGGGATAAGTTTAAAACCACTGCATGGTCAATTTTAAAATGCTCCATCCACTCCAACTTCTCCTCTAAAAAGAAACTAGAATCTGTAACTGGTCTGCTCCAATCTTTTTGAAGCATGTATTTTCGATCTTTATCTACCCAAAAATACCTTTATCTTTCATGAATTGAGGAATCTCCTCTGGATATGGCAATAAATGAGAATGGCCGTTGATTCTTAATTTTCTGTTTTTCATTTGAAATATTTTGGAAAATAATATCTTAGTTAGCTATTTTTGATGGTGCCTGCATTACGTGCCCGCAATTGGAACAGGTACATTTTTGCTGATCGGAATAATAACTATCAAAAATGATTGGCATATCGGTCTCGATATTATCCAAGGCAAATTCTTGTCTATATAACGGAGTACTACATTTTTCACAATACCACTCTAAGGCATCCATAACTCCCTTAGGTCTAGGATATTCGATAACTAACCCTACTGTATTTTCCTTTCGCTGTGGCGAATGCGGCACCTTTGCAGGAAGTAAATAAATATCTCCTTCGTTAATGGGAACATCTATCATTTTACCCTCCTCGTTTATGATTTTAAGCACATATCCCCCTCTACTTGATAAAAAAATTCTGGGGTTTCATTGTAGTGATAATCTTTTCTATTGTTTGGACCTCCAACAACCATTACAATATATTCTCCATTTTGCCATACCTGTTTGTTTCCCACCGGTGGTTTTAATAAATGTCTGTGTTCCTCAATCCATTTTTTAAAATTCAAAGGCTGTACAAGATTGCTCATAATAAAGATTTTAGTAAATTATTGTTTCTAAGTTAAGGTGTTTTTTACAAGTATACAATTTAAGTATTTTACTTAAAGACTTTTTGTTCTTCCTCCATCCACAGGAACATTAATTCCATTGATAAAACTTGCCTTATCACTTGCCAAGAAAACTACCGCATTGGCAATTTCTTCTGGAGAAGCAAAACGTTTTGCAGGTGAGGCATTTTTCATCATTTGTGCAACCTCCTCCACAGATTTCCCGATTTTATTGGCTTTGTTATTAATAATCTCGTTTAATCGTTCTGTTGCAGTTGCACCCGGTAACACATTATTTACGGTGATCCCAAACTGGCCTAGCTCATTTGCTAAAGTTTTAGACCAATTAGCAACAGCACCTCGGATGGTATTGGAAACACCCAAACCATCTAAAGGTTGTTTTACAGAAGTAGATATAATATTGATAATACGACCATAAGATACCGCTTTCATATACGGAACAACTGTTTGAACTAAAACGTGATTGCATTTAAGATGTTGTGTAAAAGCACTTTCAAAAGCACTTAGGGTTGCATCAAATACAGGACCTCCTGCAGGCCCTCCTGTATTATTTATCAGAATATGATACGCTACTGGCAACTCTTTAAGTTTTGATTGCAACAGCTCTGGATTAGAGAAATCTGCCACAATATAATTGTGATTTTGATTTGTATTAGGTAGTTCTTGCAACACGCTTTTCAGTTTTGTTTCATTACGTGCAACAAGCGTTATATTAGCTCCTTCTGTCGCCAAAAGTATTGCAGTCGCTTTTCCAATTCCTTGGGTACTTCCACATACCAAAGCATTTTTATTTTTTAAGTCTAAGTTCATCTTTCTTAATACTATTTATATTTTTTATCTATTGCTAATAGAAATATCTTTACGTTTTAATTGCTAGAGTATACCCAAAGGGGCCAAAGCAATTTAATATTGAATACATACATTTTTGGGTTCTGTGAAAAAGCGCAACGCTTCGTTTCCTCCTTCTCTTCCTACACCACTTTCTTTCATTCCTCCAAAAGGTGTTCGTAAATCGCGTAATAACCAGGTATTCACCCATACAATTCCTGCTTGCAATTGTTTACTAAACAACATGGATCTATTCAAGTTATTGGTCCATAATGTGGCAGATAGCCCATACTTTACATTATTGGCATACTGCAAAACTTCTTTTTCTGTTGAAAAAGGCATAATAGTGACCACAGGTCCAAAAATTTCTTCTTGGTTTAAAACACAATCATTAGTAGAAACTTCAATAATAGTGGGCGACAAATAGTATCCGTTTTCGCACCCTTTTACGCTTACCTCTTTCCCTCCAAATAAAACCCTTGCTCCTTGCTCTTCTGAAGTATTGATGTAAGACTTTACTTTTGCTAAATGTTCTTTAGAAACTAAAGCACCTACGTTTGTATTCTCGGAGAACGGATTCCCTACTTTTAACTCGGAAACTTTTTGAATAAAATCTTTTTTAAATTTAGTGTAAATCGATTGCTCTACAAAAATTCTACTTCCACATAAACAAATTTGCCCCTGATTTGCGAACGAGGAGCGAACTGTAGTATCGAGCATCTTTTCATAATCGCAATCAGCAAAAATAATATTTGGATTTTTACCTCCTAACTCTAGAGATAGTTTTTTAAACATCGGCGCTGCAACTCTTGCAATATGTGCACCTGTTTGTGTACCTCCCGTAAAAGAAATAGCTTTTATTTGAGGGTGCTCAACAATAGCTTGTCCTGTTGTTTTACCTAAGCCATGAACAATATTTAACACTCCATTTGGGAGCCCCGCCTCCTGGCATATCTCGCCCAACAAGTAAGCAGTTAAAGGTGTTACTTCACTTGGTTTTGCCACCACGCAATTTCCAGCGGCGATGGCAGGTGCTATTTTCCATGTAAATAGATACAATGGAAGATTCCACGGTGAAATACACCCCACCACACCAATAGGTTGTCGAAGCGTAAAATTAATAGCGTTCTTGCCAAGGCTTTCATGCGCCTCGGAAGAAAACTGTGTTATTGCGTTTGCAAAAAACTGAAAGTTAGCTGCAGCTCTCGGTATATCAATAGCAGTAGCTAAACTTAAGGGCTTTCCATTATCTTTTGCTTCTGCTTTCGCCAAAATGGCTAGTTTTGCTGTAATTAAATTTGAAATTTTAGATAGTAGCTGACTTCTTTCTTCTACAGTTGTACTAGACCACGACGGAAAAGCACCAGCAGCAGCTTTGTATGCTGCAGCCACGTCAGCTTGGGAAGAATTTGGAATACTGCCATATACAGCACCGGTAGAAGGATTGTAATTATCTATCCAATCCTTTTGAATTGGATCACAAAACGCTCCATTTATAAAATTTTGAAGTTTCATTCTTATTGCTTCTTATAGGCTACTACTTTCATCTCTATCAACAAATGTGGGTGTGGTAACTGATGTACTGCAACAGTAGTTCTTGTTGGGCCATCGTAATCGAAATACTGTGCATAAACCTCGTTATACCCACCAAAATCATTCATATTTACCAAAAAGGAAGATACCTCTACAACATCGTTTAAATCTGCTCCAACCTCGTTTAAGATATCTTTAATATTTTCGATAACAGCTTGGGTCTGCTTTCTAATGTCAAGGTTTGTAGTACCGAACGCATCTACCGCAACGCCTTCAAAAGTATTATCGGGTTTACGAGAACTAGTACCTGATACAAAAATAAAATCTCCAACTTGCTTTACATGTGGAAATTTACCTCTTGGTGTTGCTTTCCCTTTAATTACTTTTCCATCCATATCTTTAATTACTTTATTCGTTAATATTAGTTGCCAACTCTAGCAACTTTATAGTAGTGTTAAAGTTTCTAGTTGTTGCTTTTACATTTAATTTATTTTCAAAAAACAGCGTGCTTAATTTAGAATTCCCGTACCCATCTATTACATTTACATAGACCACATCTTCGATAATTAAAAACGTATCATTCTTTGCGAAACCTTCCATTTCGGACATCGTTATATTTTGTGATAAAAAAGTAAAATACTGTTGCTTTTCTTCTTTATCTCGAAAAGGACTCCTTTGAATAAGATCTTTCCATTCTTCTACGCTATATACAAAAACTGGCACCTCATAAGCAAAGGAATTCCGAATTCCATCGGCAATCGTTGTGGCTATTTCTTCTTTTGCCATACTAGCACTGAGTGCGATGTTACCACTTTGAATATAGGTACTGATATTTTCGAAACCTAAGGTTTCCAGTAGCTTTCGCAATGCTACCATTGGAAGTTTGTTTTTTCCTGATACGTTAATGCCACGAAGAAGAATAATGTAGGTTTTCATTCTTGTAATCCTGCTATTTTATCTTCTTCAAGAATTTCGTTAGTCTCTTCTTGAACTCGTTTAAGCATCTCCTTTAGTTCTTTTCGAGACCATTCTTTATGTGTATCTAATTGGTGCTCTACAATCATATTTAATAAGGCTTTGTCTTGTGCATTCCCCTTATTTCTAGCGTCGTTGTACCCAATATCTTCATTAAACGTAACTAAGGAGTACTTAGAAAAATATATTTCTGGAAAAGTCTTTTCAAAAGCCATTTCGATTTTTCGTTTTTCCTTAAATATTGGGTTTGCCACATGATCTCGCATTTCGTAATAATTTTCTACTGCCAATCTTCCTATTGCATCGGCATCTTTTTTTCGCCGCTCTTGATATGCCTTAAATACTGCAGACCAATCTCCCTCAAATTCGTTCAATATACTATCCAATACATAAACGTCTTCAAAAGAGGCGTTCATTCCTTGTCCGTAAAAAGGAACAATCGCATGGGCAGCATCTCCCATAAGCAAGGTGTTTCCTTTATAAAACCAAGGAGAACATCGAACAGTTCCTAACGGACCGGTAGGGTTGTTTGCAAACTCCTCCGCTATATTTGGTATTAAGGCCAGTGCATCTGGAAATTGTTCTTGGAAAAACGATTTGATTTTTTCCTCCGAAGACAAGTCTTTGAAGTTATATGTACCCTCTTCATGACTTAAAAATAAGGTAACAGTAAAACTTCCATCCATGTTTGGTAAGGCGATTAACATATAATCTCCTCTAGGCCATATATGAAGGTGATCTTTACTTATTCGATGCTTACCATTTTCGTCTGCAGGTATTTCCAGTTCTTTGTATCCATGGGTTAAAAATTCTTGGCTATGACTAAATAAAAATTTCTTTTCTAAATAATAATTTTTACGGAGGATAGAGCCTGCCCCATCTGCCCCAAAAATAACGTCTGCATCTACAGAAAATGTTTCTTCAGTTTCATAATCGCTGAAATGCGCAATGGTATTTTCTATGTCAATAGACGTACATTTTTTATTAAAGTGGATCGTTACGTTTTGATGCTTTTCTGCTTCGGTTAATAAAATTCCGTTCAAATCTCCTCTAGATATTGAATTAATAAACTCACCATCTCGACCAGAATAATTGGAAGCAAAAGTATTTCCTGACGTATCGTGCATTAACCTGCCAAACATTGGGATACAAATTTTTCTTGCTTTTTCTGCAATACCTGCCAAACGCAATGCTTTAAAACCTCGATCTGAGAGCGATAAATTTATAGAACGTCCTGCCGAAATATCCACTTTTCTAAGATCCGGTCTGCTTTCAAAAACCCTTACTTTATAACCTCTTTGTGCCAAGCGAAGTGCCAATAAACTTCCACACAATCCTGCACCTATGATTACTACGTTATCTTTTTTTACCATTACAATAGTGTTTTTAAAATCGCTACCATTTCATATACATCTTTGAAACTATTATACATTGGAACCGGTGCACAACGAATAACATCTGGCTCCCTCCAATCGGTAATTACATTTTTATCCATTAATTTTTGATGTAAACTTTTATCGGCATCTTTTACCTGAATGGAAAGTTGACAACCGCGCTCTTTTGGATTACTCGGCGTAATAATTTTAATTCGATCGGTATCAATTTGTTGGATGAGAAATTCGAAATACCCCGTTAGTTTTTCTGATTTTTTGCGTAGGGCTTTCATACCAACAAGATCAAACATATCTAAAGACGCCTTGATCGCTGCCATGGACAAAATCGGTGGATTACTGAGCTGCCAACCTTCTGCACCCGGCATTACATCAAATGGTTGTCGCATGTTAAATCGAGTTTCTTTATTGTGATTCCACCAACCAGCGAATCGTGGTAAATTTCTATTTTTTGCATGTCTCTCATGAACGAATAAACCCGCCAGACTTCCCGGTCCAGAATTTAGATATTTATACGTACACCATGCCGCAAAGTCAACACCACTATCGTGTAATTCTGGAGAGACATTTCCAGCTCCATGTGCCAAATCTATTCCCACGATACACGATTTTGCATGCCCAAGTGCTGCTATTTTTTTTATATCCAAATATTGCCCAGTGTAATAATTGACTCCTCCGATTAATAACATTGCTACTTCATCTCCATGCGCTTCTAAAATATGAGCTAAATCCTCGATTCGGACAAGTTCCTCTCCTGCTCTTGGTTTCCATTCTATAAGCCCTCATCAGCATCAAAACCGTGAAATTGTAATTGCGATTGCACCGCATACCTGT
This sequence comes from Tenacibaculum sp. SG-28, assembly GCF_002954385.1. Taxonomy (GTDB): domain Bacteria; phylum Bacteroidota; class Bacteroidia; order Flavobacteriales; family Flavobacteriaceae; genus Polaribacter. The sequence continues at coordinate 371,257 of NZ_MQVY01000001.1, read as the reverse complement.
CGGATGGAAAAGCATCACTTTCAATTATAATTTTATATTTCCTTTTAGTTGGTTGGTAAAAAGAAACCATTAAGAGATGTAAATTTGTAGTTAGGGTATTCATTACGACCACCTCAAGAGGTTTTGCTCCAACAATCTTTGCCATTTTTTCGGTTAAAAACTCATGGTATGGTAACCACGGTGTTTCTCCTTCAAAATGTCCTTCGACACCATAATTCGCCCAATCATCCAATTCTTGTTGCAAATAGGCTTTTGTTGTTTTGGGCTGTAATCCCAAGGAATTCCCTGTAAAGTATAGCCATTCCTTTCCGTTATTATCTTTAGGAATATGAAAATTATTGCGAATATGAGAAAGTTCGTCTTCGTTGTCTAATTGCGTTGCAAAATCGTATGTTGTCTTGTACATAAATATTTATTAAACACCTTTTTTATAAAATATATAAAGATACCTATTCAAAATGATTTGAAAAAACTCGTAATGTTTCACTATTTAAAACGGTGTTTTATAAAGTTATAATAATTTACTTATTTTAGCAAGTGGAAATACAAGTATTTTACCATAAAAACATGAGTGATAAAAAACTAAATTTATCTGTTCTAAAGGCTTTTGAACTTCTCGAGGCATTCTCCGCAGAAAACGCTACCTATGGAGTTCGAGAGTTAGCCAACAAAACGGGGTATAACAAAAGCACTGTATATCGCTTGCTCAATACCTTAAACCACCTAAATATCGTTCACCAAGATTCGAACGAAAAATACCAATTAGGTAGCAAACTATTTGCGCTTGGCAATAGGGTTTCCATTTACAACGCAATTCGAAATATCACACAAGAGCCTCTAAAACAAGTAGCTTTAGAAATTCAGGAAACCGTTCTTTTGAGTATCGTCAAAGAGGATAAGGTTTTCCATATCGACAAGGCAGACAGTTTGTACGGTTTGCAAATAAACACTTCTATTGGCGCTTACCAAGCATTACACGCTACTGCCTCTGGAAAATTACTACTCGCTTTCTCCTCGGAGACATCACAACAAAGAATCCTAAAACAACAAACTCTAAAAAAATTCACCAAAAACACCATAATCGACCTTGTAATTTTAACTGACGAATTAAAGAAAATAAAAGACTTAGGCTATGCACTCGATTTAGAAGAATTAGAAAATGGCTTGGTATGTATTGCAATCCCAATCAAAAATAAAAAAAACAAAGTCATAGCTAGTTTAAGTGCCTCCGGGCCTCTGAGTAGGTTTAAAATGGAAAATGTATCCAAATATATCAATACGTTAAAAAAGGGACAAAGCATTATAGCGTCGAAACTTCAAGATTTTGACAATTTATAAAATTGTATCAATCTCTTATTTTTGAAATATAAAACATCGTCAAAATAACGATTTACTAAAAATTTACTAATAGCCCTAAGTAACTCGTCAACAAAAATGAAGTACTCTTAACTATGTAATTACTTAACACCATTCTCCACTGCACGATACCATAAACAATCCTAGAACATCACTTTTTTTTAGATGATACATGGAACACTATTCCTTAATATAAAACTCTAAACTTTATCGTTCCGGAAACTTTTTTAAGCTCTGCAATTACCTCTTGGTTGTATTGCTTATCGACATCTGTAATAACATACCCGACCTTTTCATCGGTAGACAAATACTGACCAGTAATATTCAACTGGAACTTTGCCAATACCTCATTAATCTTGGCCATTACCCCGGGAATATTTTTGTGGATGTGTAAAAATCTATGGGCGTTATTGTGCTTTGGCAAACGAATATTTGGAAAATTTACTGAATCGACAGTATTTCCTGCATTTATATATGCCATTATTTTATTGGGAACAAAATCAGCGATATCTCTTTGTGCTTCTTCCGTACTACCCCCTACATGTGGTGTTAAAATAACATTATCTAACCCCTTTAATTCTGTATAAAACTCTCCGTTTTTACGAGGTTCTTCAGGGTACACATCTACTGCTGCTCCTGCTAATTTTCTAGACTTTAGCGCGCTAACAAGCGCTTCAATATCTACGACAAAACCTCTCGATAAATTTACCAAATGAGCACCATCTTTCATAAGTGCTATTTCTTTTGCACCAATAAAATTTTTATTCGCAGCATTATCATCAATATGTAAGGTCACGACATCTGAAATTTGTAATAATTCCTCTAAAGAATTTAGCTTTGTAGCATTTCCAAGTGCCAATTTATCCTCGACATCAAAATAATACACATCCATTCCTAAGCCCTCTGCAAGAATAGACAATTGTTTACCTATGTTTCCATAACCAACAATACCCAACTTTTTACCTCTTACCTCACGAGAACCCTGTGCTGTTTTGTTCCACTGCCCCTGATGCAGCTCAGTACTTCGCAAGAAAACACTTCGCATTAGCATTATAATTTCACCAATTGCTAGCTCTACTACCGATCTCGTATTGCTGTAAGGCGCGTTAAATACAACGATACCATTTTCCTTACACGCCTCTAAATCTATTTGTTTTGTTCCAATACAAAAGGCAGAAACAACCATTAACTTATCCGCAGCCTCGATGACATTCTTAGTAACTTGCGTTTTAGAACGAACACCCAGAACATGTACTCCTTTTAATTTTTCAATAAGTTCCTCTTCAGAAAGACTACTAGATACCGTTTCTACAGTAAATCCATCCTCAGAAAGTTTGGTAAAGGCATCGGAATGAATATTTTCAAGTAGCAGAATTTTAATTCTATTTTTTGGATAAGATATTTTTCTTGGCAAATCGTTTATGTATAAAAATTCATCTAAATTTGGTGTGATATGGTCTGCATTGGCAATAGTTTTATCTCGCGTTACATTTTCTGTGTAAGCAAAGAACTTGTCTGCCACCCCGGCCTCTCTAGTGACGTAATCACTATAACCGTCTCCAATAACTTGAATCTCTCCTTCCAGGTTTAAATCTTTCAAGCATTGTATTTTACCATTGTGGGTTGAAAGTACATTAGATCGGTCAAACCCCACAATCACATCTTTCTCGTCGAACTCAAATGTATTGGCAAAAACGCGTTCAGATGGAATATTATAGGTTGCCACAATCGGATCAATAAACTCTTTAAATCCGGCAGAGATAACGTATATATCGTCTGAATATGCCTCAAAAAAATCTCTATTACTCTCTATAGATTTAGAAACTTTTTTCTGCAGCTCTTGAATTAAAAGCTTTAGATCTGATTTATTAGCATTGAGTAGTTTAATTCGATTCTCTAGAGATTCCGGAAACGAAATATCTCCATCGATACCTTTGTTGGTGATAGCGACAATGCCATCGATTATTTCTTGTCTTTTTGGATTGTTCGCAAGGGTGATCTCGGCCAAGACGTCTAAAGCTTCAACGCGTGTTAAAGTGCTGTCAAAATCAAAGATATAATTTCGTTTTTTAGTTCCTATGGTACTCATTTTTTTTGTTCGTTGTGTTGTCGCTTGCAAAGTACAAATGATATCTTAAATATAAATAGAAACTAGTAATGTTTTGCGCATAAAAATGAATTGCTCAAAAAAAAGAAGTGAAATTTACGAAAACCTTAAAAAAGCAGTAAAAGATACCAACATATAGGAATAGCCTCTACCCAAAACGAGCTGTAGTATTTAGATTGTTCTTGTTTGGCTCTCATTAAGAAGACTAAAATTATCATAAAAACGATAAAAAAAACTCGTTTCTCTATAGGTTTATCGGTAATAAAAAACTCTAAAAGTAAACACACCATCAAAATTACAAATCCAAGTTTTTTAGTATTTGCTACCCCTATCTTTCTCGGAATTGTTTGCAAGGAAATAGCATCATATTGCATGTCTCTTATATCAAACGGGAGTATTAAAACAAGGACTAAAAGAAACCTTTGCAAAAACATAAAAAACACTGGGGAGTCTATCGGATAATTTGCATTGTAAATCGGGAGTAAAACCGTAGTACCTGACCAAACCATAGCAACAATAATGATTTTTAAATAACTCACTGCCCGCAAACTCTTTTGAAATCCACTTAGAAACGGAATTGCGTATAGTAAAGTAAGTAGCGCAAAAGGAGCAATAACCCAAATGTTTTTCAAATCTATTTGAACTGTGAAATAACACAAAAACAAAAAACAAAAAAAAGAAAAAACTTGAATCGATTTCAAATTCTTGGTAAGACTTGCGTGATGTAGTTTCGCTATCCCTGCATACTTCACGAAATTATACCCAGTTAAAGTACCAAAAAAAGAAAAAAATCTAAGGTATTATCTCGGGGGACACCAAAGTAAAACTCTGTAATTTTAACAAAAGAATACATCGATAACGCAACGTGAATACTTGCATTTAAATAAAAATTTAAGAATGATTTTAAATAAGCCATTACACAAAAATAACATTTCTTATCAGGAAAACCTGTGTAACTTTAGCATTTAATTTGGCGGTAATAAACATGTATAATTTATCATGTTTTTTCATTAATTTTGCAACACATTAAAACAACAACACAAATGAACACGAATTCTTTTCAATTACGACATATTGGACCTAGAGAAAAGGAGCAAAAACAAATGCTTGATTTGATAGGTGTAGAATCTGTAGAGCAATTAATATATGAGACCATTCCGGATGATATTCGATTAACCGAAGAGCTTGATTTAGAGCCAGCTAAAAGTGAATACGAATACTTAAAGCACATCCATCAATTGGCTGCAAAAAACAAAGTCTTCAAGAGCTATATTGGTTTGGGATATCACGAAGCGATTTTACCCAGTGTTATCCAACGAAACATACTTGAAAACCCAGGTTGGTATACTGCATACACACCATACCAAGCAGAAATTGCACAAGGAAGGTTAGAAGCGTTGTTAAATTACCAAACAATGATTTGTGATTTAACTGGCATGGAGCTTGCTAATGCATCATTACTAGACGAAGGTACAGCTGCTGCGGAAGCAATGGCTTTGTTATTTGATGTAAGAGAAAGAGCAAAGAAAAAAGCAGGGGCTAACAAATTTTTTGTTTCTAAAGAAATATTACCACAAACCTTATCTGTTTTAAAAACTAGAGCCATTCCAATTGGAATTGAATTAGTGATTGATGACCACCAGAACTTTAGTTTTTCAGATGACTTTTATGGTGCTATTTTGCAGTATCCAGGAAAACATGGAGAAATTTGTGACTATGCAGAATTTGTAGCCAGAGCAAACGACCACAACATAAAAGTCGCTATCGCTGCAGATATTTTATCACTAACGAAGCTAAAAGCACCAGGCGAGTTTGGTGCAGACGTAGTTGTTGGTACTACGCAACGTTTTGGAATTCCTTTAGGGTATGGAGGTCCTCATGCAGGATATTTTGCTACAAAAGAAGCATATAAGCGAAGTATTCCAGGAAGAATTATCGGAGTAACAAAAGATAAAAACGGCAATCGCGCCCTTCGAATGGCACTGCAAACTCGCGAACAACACATAAAACGAGAAAGAGCTACCTCAAACATATGTACAGCGCAAGTTTTGTTAGCTGTTATGGCGGGTATGTACGCCGTTTACCACGGAAAAGATGGATTAGTTTACATTGCTGATAAAGTACACAATACCACTAAAACATTAGCTAAAGCACTTGAGAGTCTTGGATTCACCCAGACTAATGCTGTTTTTTTGATACGATTTTAGTGAAAACTGAAGTCAGTAAACTGCGGCCTGTAGCAGAAAAAAAAGAAATAAACTTTAACTACATTGATGCTGATAGTGTATCCATATCTATAAATGAAACCGTTACTTTAGATGATTTGAACAACATCGTATCTTGTTTTGTTGAAGCTTTTAACCTTCAAAACACAAACATTACGGCATTAGATACTGACACTATCATTCCGACAAATCTGGAGAGAAATACATCATTTTTAGAAAATGACATATTCAACACTTACCAGTCTGAAACGGATATGATGCGCTACATCAAGAAGCTTGAGCGTAAAGATTTAGCCTTAAATCATTCGATGATTTCTCTTGGTTCATGTACTATGAAGTTAAATGCTGCTTCAGAAATGTTACCATTAAGTAATCCACAATGGGGTAATATCCATCCTTTTGCGCCATTAGATCAGGCACAAGGTTATCAAGAAATGCTACAAAATCTAGAAAAGCAATTGAACGTTGTTACGGGATTTGCAGGAACTTCCTTACAACCGAATTCAGGAGCACAAGGAGAATTTGCTGGTTTAATGGTAATTAGAGCGTACCATGCGGCAAATGGTAACTCCAACAGAAATATTTGTTTAATTCCTTCTTCAGCCCACGGAACAAACCCAGCTTCAGCTGTTATGGCTGGAATGAAAGTTGTGGTTACCAAAACAGATGATAAAGGAAATATAGACGTTGAAGATCTTCGTGCCAAAGCAACACTTCACAAAGATAACTTAGCTGCATTAATGGTTACCTATCCATCTACACATGGGGTATTTGAAAAGGCCATAAAAGAAATCACGCAAATTATACATGATAATGGAGGACAGGTATACATGGATGGTGCAAACATGAATGCACAAGTTGGATTGACAAATCCTGCAGCAATTGGTGCGGATGTATGCCACTTAAACCTTCACAAGACATTTGCAATACCGCATGGAGGTGGTGGTCCAGGGGTTGGACCAATATGTGTTGCTCCTCAATTGGTACCATTTTTACCAACCAATCCAATAATTGAAACTGGAGGTGCTTCTGCAATAACGTCAATATCGGCAGCGCCATGGGGAAGTGCTTTGGCTTGCCTCATCTCTTACGGTTATATAACTATGTTAGGTAGTGAAGGACTTACAAACGCTACAAAAATAGCAATCTTGAATGCCAACTACATGAAGGAACGTTTACAAGGTCATTTTGCAACGCTTTACACCGGAGAAATGGGAAGAGCAGCACATGAAATGATCTTAGATTGTAGAGAATTTAAACAAAATGGAATTGAGGTAGTAGATATAGCAAAACGCCTAATGGATTATGGGTTCCATGCGCCAACCGTTTCTTTTCCTGTAGCTGGAACAATGATGGTAGAACCTACGGAATCGGAAAGTATTGCGGAACTAGATCGTTTTTGTGATGCCATGATTGCTATTCGTAAAGAAATAGACAACACTACCAAAGACGACGCCAACAATATTCTAAAAAATGCACCACATACTCAAGAAATGCTAACTGCTGACGAATGGGATTTACCCTATTCTCGTAAAGAAGCTGCTTTTCCTTTAGCATATACAAGAGAAAATAAATTTTGGCCTGCTGTTAGAAGGGTGGATGATGCTTATGGAGACAGAAACTTGATTTGTTCTTGTAATCCTATTGAAGATTATGTAGAAGCAGAAGTTTAAAACATAATAATCTAACTTGTAAAACGTCTAAATTTTTTTTAGACGTTTTTTTTTATTCTATACTATAATTAACTGGATATACTATGCGACTTGTATTGGTAGACAAACTTACAAGTAAGAGAGGACATAACATATTAAAATAATGATACCAGCTATCTACCCCAATTTTACACACTCGTAAACACTAAACTTTGTGTTTTTGGCATGCAAGATTACGGACGGGAAAATTTTTGACAAATGAGTAGCATAATTAAGATGATTATTACATACTACTACAAACCTACCTGTATCTTTTAAACAATAAAAAACTTCCTGAAATAAATGTAAGGTTACCTCAATATTGTTTTCGTGTTCAAAATGGAATGGCGGATTGGAAACAATAAGATCAAAATGCTCCTTGTTAAAAGAGGAAAGCGAATTATCACAAATAAAAACACTATTTAAAGGGTTCACATTGCATTTTGATGAGGCAACAGCTAGATTAAAATCATCTACTAATGTAACCGAAGCATTTTTATTTTGTTCTTGAACAAAATTAGCAATAACACCATTACCCGAGGCTAAATCTAAAACCATTAGCTCCTCTTGCGTAACATGAAAGTTTTGGAGTAAAAACTGGGTTCCTATATCGATATTACTAGAAGAAAACACACCAAAATACTGTTTAAATTCTTTGCCTTTAAAGGAAATGATTTTTTTGAACTCTTCGCTAGCTACATCTTTTTTTGGCCCTTTTAAGATAAAAAGTCTCGCTTTTTTCCATGCTTTGGATTGTGAGGTTTCGTAAAAATATTTTTCAGCAATTTGCTGTAAAGACTTTGAAAAATATTTCGTCATAAAACAACACACCACCTCAATATCTGCAGTAGCTGCTTGGTGAATTTGGTACAGGAACAAATCAAACAACTCTAGTGATTTAGGGACTTTCAATAAAACTAACGATACCTTTTCTAAAGAATCTAATGGTGTAAAATAATTTATTTCCGTTGAAAAATTATTGCGTTTTAAATTCTGTACAATGGCTTTTTTTTGACTAGCATAAGTCCATACAGTAACCGTTTGAAGAGGATACAACATACAATTCCAAAAACCAAAACGATCGTTATATAAATATACCTTCTCAATATTATGACCACCAATATATTCTAGGGCAAGAAGCTCCGCAGTGCTATATGGTCGTAAACTCTTATTTGAAGTACTTGGGTAGCGTTCTAAATGTAAATCTTCAAGTGTGTTCAAAGTAAAACCTTATCAAAATTTAAATAAATTAATGTACATCATAGGCAGAGGAAAAAGATACAATACTTCCGTTTTCTTTCCTTCTGAAAATATGATTTGGACGAACATCACCAATAGAACTATGCCCCATAGCGGCTGTCATTTCTTTTAATGCTTCTATTGTATTTTTGTGGTATTGGTATACCCTTGTATTTTTATCTTCTACTACCAAGGCTTTTACCAAATCTTTGTTTTGTGTAGCCACTCCTACCGGACACGTATCTAAATTACATTCTCTCGCCTGTATACAACCTAAACTCAACATAAAACTTCGGGCCATATTTATAGAATCTGCACCTAAAGCTAGTAATTTAAGCACATCAAAAGCATCAATGGCCTTTCCGCTAGCAATTATCTTAACTTGTTTTCGAAGGTTGTATTTCTTTAAAGTCTTATGAATAAAAGATAACCCTTCTAGTAAAGGAGAACCAATATAATTGGAAAATTCTAACGGTGCTGAACCTGTTCCTCCTTCCCCTCCATCAACGGTAATAAAATCAGGATAATTATTAACTTTCGCAAAATGTACTATCATTTGCTCTATCTCCTCTGTATTACCAACACAAAGTTTAATACCAACTGGTTTACCACCACTTAAATCACGAACTTTCTGTATAAATGTAGTCATAGAATTAAAATCGGAAAAAGTAGTATGCCCTGGTGGTGAATCTACCCTGGTAAAAGGTTCTACAGAGCGTATTTCAGCAATTTCAGGGGTATTTTTCAACGCTGGAAGAATACCACCATGACCTGGTTTTGCCCCTTGTGAAAACTTAATTTCAATCATTTTTACCTCAGGGCGTTGGGCATTTTTAGCGAAAATTTCTTCCTCAAAAACTCGAATACCATTAATTGTTTTTCCAGCTCCAAAATAGCCGGTACCTACCTGAAAAATAAGATCACCTCCTTGCAGGTGATAAGGAGAAATACCACCTTCTCCTGTGTTGTGTGCAAAATCTCCTTTTTTAGCTCCTTGATTCAGTGCCATAATTGCATTTTTACTCAGAGATCCAAAAGACATCGCAGATATGTTAATTATAGATCCAGTATAACGTTGCATACACTTATCGGAACCAAATAGCACTCTTTCCCCGGTAACATCATTATAGTGTTTGGGAAATAAAGAGTGTCGCACAAACTCATAACCTTTCTCGTATACATTATGTTGCGTTCCAAAGGGAACGGTATCTACATCTTGCTTTGCTCTTTGGTAAACGATACTTCGTTTCTCTCTATTAATAGGAGTACCATTCAAATCATTTTCAATAAAATACTGCTGTATTTTTTCGCGTTCCTCTTCAAATATCCATCGCAACCTTGCTACTAGAGGAAACACCCGTAATAAAGAATGCTTTTTTTGGAGAAAAGCATCGTAAAAAGCAACAAGAGATAACAGTGTTGCGATACCTAATAGAATAAAATTACCAATGTCTGGTATGAAATACACCAAAACACCACAAAGTATATTAAAGGAAAAAATAATTCCTAAAATTGTTTTTCTCATCTTTTCAAATTCTAAAAAAGCTAAAATACAAGAAATTTTGCACAAAAAAAGCTCTGACAATTATCAGAGCTTTTACTTTGGTTTCAAAATAAAAATTACTTTTTAAATTTTGAATATTTGTTTTTAAACTTATCGATTCTACCAGCGGTATCTACTAATTTAGACTTACCAGTGTAAAATGGATGTGAAGTTCTTGAAATTTCTAATTTTACTAATGGATACTCCGTACCGTCAACTTCTAGAGTCTCTTTTGTGTTGGCTGTAGAGCGCGTTAAAAAAACATCTCCATTTGACATATCTTTAAACGCTACCATTCTATAATTTTCTGGGTGTATACCTTTTTTCATCTTTTAAATACTTTAAGTTTTATATGAATATGTTTAAAATTGGTAAAGCTCTAAACGCATCAATACAAATCAAAAACCTGCAATGGCTATTTGAAGGTGCAAATTTAACTCTTTTTTTTTATTTGCAAACAAATAAATTGTTTTAATTTGTAAAAGAATACCTAAAAGAGATTTCAAAAAAAACACCATGTATAAAAAGTTTTTAAAAGGAAGTATTTTTATCGCTCTTACAATGCTAGCGTCTTGTAGCGATACCAACTATAAATTCAAACTAGAGACAACAAAAAAAGCCATTTTTGGAGAAAAAGCTAGTATAAATTTCCAACAGGTAGAAGGAAATGCTATTGATTCCGTACATCTCTATGTTAGCGGAAAAAGAGTTAATAATAAAGAAAAAAACATAACTATTAACACTGCAGACTTTGGCGTTGGTAAGCATTTAGTTTCCGCTATTGCGTTCTACCCGGATAATTCTAAAAAAATAAACAATGCTATCGAAGTTTACGCGAACACCTCTCCTAGCCTATACCAATACGAAATAATAAATACCTACCCGCACGATTCGAAAGCGTACACGCAGGGTTTAGAATACCACAATGGTTTCTTATATGAAACCACCGGCAAAAGAGGAAAATCTACTCTAAGAAAAGTTGCTATTGAAACTGGAGAAGTACTACAAAAAACAGCTTTAGAAGACCGTTACTTTGGCGAAGGAATGACCATATTTAACAAGCAAATATATTGGCTTACATGGCAATCTAGAAAGGGTTTTATCTACAACCTAGACACCTTTGAGGAGCAAGGAGAATTTACCTATGAAAAAAGTAAAGAAGGATGGGGTCTAACTCATGATGACACAGAATTAATAAAATCTGATGGATCCAATAAAATATGGTTTTTAGACCCAACTACTCTAAAAGAAAAGAGAAACATTCAAGCCTACACGAATAAACTTGCTCTTAAAGAATTGAACGAGTTAGAACTAATTAACGGAAAATTATATGCGAATTATTGGAAAAAACCACTTATTGCCATAATTAACCCAAAATCTGGTATCGTAGAGGGTATAATTAACCTTAAAGGACTCGTTAAAGAAATGCAAAAAACACAGCGATTGGTAGATGAAGATGACGTTCTCAACGGAATTGCTTATGACGCGGAAAACAATCGCATATTTGTAACAGGGAAACATTGGGGAAAATTATTTGAAATAAAAATACAGAAACAATAATCTTTATTCACAACAGTTTTTGTTGTAACAACCTTTCTAATCTTATAAAAATATGAGAGTCTCAACTAGCATAACTATTTTAATTCTTTGTGTATTAATTGGCTCTTGTAGGAAAGATTTTGAAACAATCCCTAGCTTTGGTGCATTAAAATTTTCTAAGGATACGGTATTTTTAGATACAATTTTCAGTTCAATTGGTTCTGCCACCTATAACCTTAAAGTATACAACACTAGCGCAAACGACATTACTATTCCTGAAATAAAATTAGAAAATGGGATTGGCTCAAACTATCGCTTAAACGTGGATGGTATCCCGGGGAAGGATTTTGAAAACGTAGAAATTCGTGCCAAAGACAGCATCTTTGTTTTTATCGAAACTACCATAGATTATAACACTTTAAACAATCCCCTATATACCGATCGAATTTTATTTGATAATGGAAACAACCAGCAAGACGTCGATTTGGTTACTTTAGTACAAGACGCTGTTTTTATATATCCGGGAAAAGATCCTATTACCATGAAAATAGATAGCTTAACACTTGATGGTAGCCCTACGTCCATTAAAGGTAGGTTTCTCAAAAATTCAGAACTGAATTTTACTAATGACAAACCATATGTTATCTATGGATATGCAGCTATTGCAGATGGAAACACATTGGATATTGCTGCTGGAACTAAAATTTATTTCCATCAAAATTCAGGTATTATTGTAGACAAAAATGCATCCTTAAAAGCCAACGGGACCTTAGAGGATAAAATCATTTTTGAAGGGGATCGACTAGAAAATCGATTTAACAATACCCCAGGCCAATGGGGAACCATTTGGATGCGGGCGGGTAGTATGGAAAACTATATTAATCATACAGTAATTAAAAACAATATAATCGGTATTCTTGTAGATAGTATTGGATCAAATACTACTCCAACGCTACAGATACAAAACTCCGAAATATACAACAACAGTAACTATGGTATATTTGCAAGAAGTGCAGCTATAGAAGCAGAAAATATTGTTATCGGGAACAATGGCCAAGCATCACTTGCCTGTACCATTGGCGGAAGTTATAGATTCACACATGCCACAATTGGCAACTTCTGGAACACAAGTATAAGAACACTCCCTGCGGTAATTATAAACAATTACATAACCTTAGAAAATAATAGCCAAGTAAAAACAACAATTCTTGGTGATCTTTTAGAAGCTAACTTCACTAACTGTATTATTACAGGTAATAATAATGTAGAATTCTTATTGGATAAAATAGATGGCACAACATTTAACTATAACGTAAAAAATACACTATTCAAATTTAATGATGTAAATAACAACTATTCCAACATTCCAGAATTAGACTTTAGCAACCAACAGCACTATCAAAACAACATACAAAACGGTTTCGTAAACTTTAAATCCCCATTACAAAATAATTTGAAAATAGGAAAAGAAAGTGATGCCATAAATGCAGGAATTAGAACCGCAGTATCAAGAGATATACTGAACAATACAAGAGACAACAGAATCGATAGTGGCGCCTACCAATATATAGATTAATACCCCAAGAAAAAGGGTATTGCATTTAAACCTCCCAAAACTAGACTTTAATACCTAAAATAGCATATAATAAAGTAACTAACAAGTATTATATTGTACTGAAGTCTTAAAATTATTTTTAAGAAAGAATTAAATTTTATTTGTGATTATTTTAACAGAATCTAAATAAGAGAATCAAAAAAAACAAATCATTCCGTTAAAATTTTATCATTGTACGCAAATACCTAGTTCGCAACTACATAGGTAACGAAAAAATTGAATAATAAAAAACCTAAGAATCAAAACATTTCAAATAAATAGAGAATTCATTAGGAATTAAACAACAAAAATGTTTTTTTTTAATAAAAAATTGGTTCTTTAAGATTTATTTAGGAATTTAGCGCTTAATTAATTCAAATAATTATATAATGAGAACAAAGTTTAATGGAATTTTAACGCTTTTATTAGCGTTGGTTGTGCAGGTTTCATTTGCGCAAGACAGGACAATTTCCGGTACTGTTTCTGATGAAACAGGGCCACTCCCAACAGTTACAGTTTTAATTAAAGGTACTACTTCAGGTACTGAAACTGACTTTGATGGAAATTATTCGTTGAAAGCTAAATCAGGTGACGTGCTTGTATTTAGTTTTGTGGGAATGAAAACTGTTGAAAGAGTCGTAGGAAATGCGAATCAAATTAATGTTATCTTGGAAGGAGACAACGTACTTGAAGAAGTTGTTGTTACTGCTCAAGGTATTAAAAGAGAAGCTAAAGCTTTAGGTTATGCGGTATCAACCATCAAATCAGATGTTTTGGAAGCTAAGCCAGAAGCAGATGTTACAAAATTACTAACCGGTAGAGTTGCTGGGGTGCAAGTTAATACAGGAGGAGGGTTTTTAGGAACTCAAACAAATGTAATTATTAGATCTAAAAATTCTATTTCTGGTAATAACCAACCATTATATATTATTGATGGTGCTCCAATATCAGGAGATAGAACGTTTGATATCGATGCCAATAACATTGAAAGCACGACTGTATTAAAAGGTCTTGCTGCATCTACTCTTTATGGACAGGACGGTAGAAATGGTGTAATCATCATTAATACTAAAACTGGAGGTGCTGGTAGAAATGCGAACGCCAAATTTGAGGTGGATTTATCGGTTACAACAGGTATCTTAGAAGTTTCAAACTTGCCAGATTATCAAAACACTTATGGGCAAGGAGCTGATAACAGTATCAACACTACCTTCTTCGGAAACTGGGGTGCAAGATTTAACGATCAAGTTGTACCACATCATTTAGACATTGATGCATATGCAGACAGTTTCCCAGAATATCAGGGGGCAACAGACATCTATAGAGCAGTACCAGACAACGTTTCTGATTTCTTTAATACTGGCTTATTAAACACTATATCTTTCATTGGAAGACAAAGATTTGATAAAGGTCGTGTGAGTTTATCTGTTGGTAGAACTTCTCAGACAGGTTATTTAAAAGAAAATACGTTTAATAGATATAACATTGCTGTTGGTGGAGCTATGGAATTATCAAATAATTTCGAATTCACTTCAAACATTCAGTATGTAAAAAACGTAACAACGAGACCTTCAAGAAACTTTTTCCAATTAGTTACTTGGATTCCAAGAAACTTAGATATTCATAGATTACCTTTCGAAGATCCTTTTGACGGATCAAATGTGTATTATAGAACTACTATAAATAATCCAAGATGGACACAAAAGAATTCTAGATTTAATACAGACGTAGATAGAACTTATGTTAACCTTGGTGGTAATTACACCTTTAATGATAGATTAGCTCTAAGATATTTATATAGTTTAGACATCGTTAATGAGCTTAATAACAATTATGAAAACAAAGGTGGTGTAGTTAATCCATTAGGTTTTTTACAGACTTTTACAGATTATGATAGAACAACTAACCACAGGTTAAGTTTAAATGGAAACAACTATAATCTTAGTGATAAAATAGGATTTAATTGGGTATTAGGTGGAGAATTAAAACAAGTAATTAGTAGCGATTACGGACTTTCAAGTACCGATCAGGTAGTTTTTAATTTTTTAAACCATAATAACTTTAGAAACAACGCAGCAATCGATAGTAGAAATAGAACATTAAATACAATTGGTGTTTATGGTTCTGCAGAATTTGATTACGATAAATATTTGTACTTAACATTACAAGCAAGAAATGATTGGGGTTCAACAGTGGAACAAGATTACAGATCTATATTCTACCCATCAGTATCATTATCATTTATTCCAACAGAAGTTTGGTCTGGATTGAAAGGTAGCTCTAATAATTATTTAAAATTAAGAGCAGGTTACGGTACATCGGCAAATTTCCCTGGTGCATATTTGACAACGGAAACATTAGATTCAAATATATTCGCGTATGTAAATCCATTTACAAATGCGGTAACAGGATCAAATTCAGTTAACTCTTTTCTTCCAAATCCTGATTTAAAACCAGAACTTTTAAAAGAATTTGAAGTTGGAGTTGAAGGTAAATTATTTAATAATTTCTTAGACTTTGATATTTCAGCGTATAAAAGAATTGTAGATAACCAGATATTATTCTCTTCAAGAGCAGCTTCAACAGGTACAACTCAAACTGTTATAAACGCTGGTCGTGTGGATACTGACGGTCTTGAAGCAAGAATTTCATTCAATATTTTTACAAGTGATGAAGAAGGTGGATTTAACTGGACAATGGATAATAACTTTACAGCATACGAAACAATTATCAAAGATTTACCTGTAGACAGAGTTAACATTGCAGAAGGATTAAACTGGGGAATTGAAGGTCAAGCCTATGGTGTACTCAGAGGTACATATGCTGTAAAAGATGAAAACGGTAACCTATTAATAGATCCTAACACAGGAAAAATTATACCAAGTTCAGATTTAGGATTACAAGATGAGATTATTGGGGATCCAAATGAAGATTGGACTTTATCTAATATAAACAACTTCTCATACAAGAACATTTCATTATCAATGCAGTGGGATTATGTTCACGGTGGTGATGTATACTCAACGACAGCTTCTAACCTATTAAGAAGAGGGGTAACAACAGATACCGAAGATAGAGAAGGATCATATGTAATTCCTGGTGTGTTAGGTGACCCAAATACCGGTGAAGCTATAAGAGACGCAAATGGACAACCAATAAGAAATAACATTCAAATAGGAGCAAACGATCTATATTTTATCAATCTACAAGATGTTGACGAAAACCTAGTTTATGACGCAACTACTTTGAGGTTAAGAGACGTTACATTAAGTTATTCACTACCATCAAAACATTTAGAAAAAAGTCCTTTTGGTTCAGTGACATTCTCTGCAACAGGAAATAACATATGGTTCAAAGCATTTAATGTACCAGATGGATTAAATTATGACCCTGAAGTAATTAGTAGTGGTAATTCAAACGCAAGAGGGTTAGATTTCCAAAATGACCCTTCTTACTCTACTTATTCTTTAAGTGTAAAAGTTTCTTTCTAAAATATTTACAATTATGAAATATAACAAAATAATAAATACAAAATACTTTGGAACATTAGTATTGTTTCTCAGTATTTGCGCAACAATATTTACATCTTGTGAAACAACAGATTTAGATATTAATATCGATCCAAATCAACTATCACCTGAATCGGCAGATAAGAATTTTGTATTAAACGATATACAATTAGGATTTGCGAATCAAAGTTTTAACTTAAGTGCAAATTCAAGAGGAATCATGCGTCATATCAACATGCGTGATACATATGCAGCAAACTCTGTACCAGCAGCAATGAATTTTGCATGGTCAAGTACTTATCAAATAACTGCAAACAGACAATTTTTAGAAAGACTTAATGAGACGTCTAGTATTGCAAACCATGTAGGGGTTGCTCAACTACTTGAAGCATATGCTTTTGTGAATCTAGTAGACTTTATTGGAACTGCGGCTTATTCAGAAGCTAATAACCCTGAAATAAACGCACCGAAGTTAGACTCGGGAGAAGAGATTTACAATGATCTTTACAATAAAATAGATTCTGCTATAAGCAATTTAAGTGTTACAGGACAAGACCCATTTGAAGACATTTTCTATAATGGAGACTTGAATAAGTGGATTAAATTAGCAAACACTTTAAAACTGAGAATGTATGTTCAAACTAAATTAGTTGGAAATTCAAGCGCAACAGCATCAGTAAATAGTATACTTGCTAGTGGTAACTACATCAAGTCAAGCGAAGATGATTTTATTTTCCAGTATGGATCTCAAAATGCTAGACCAGATGCAAGACATCCTGATTATATAGCTAATTATGTAACTGGTGCTAACACATACATGAGTAACGAGTTTATGAATATAATGCTCAATGAAAAATCAATCGCAGACCCAAGACTTAGATATTATATATACCGTCAGCAATTAGAAGATCCAGTAAACACAGATGATAATGTAATTTTACCATGTGAAGGAAATCCTGTTTACACTTTATGTTATATAGGAGAAGGATACTGGGGAAGAATGCATGCCGATGACGAGGGAATTCCTAATGATAATCAGGGTAGAAGTACTTTCGGTGTTTATCCAGCAGGAGGAGCATTCGATGAAGGTATCAACAATACATCAACACTTGTAAATGCAGGTATAGGAGGAGCTGGTATTTATCCAATATTAACTTCTTCATTTGTAAACTTTTTAATAGCAGAAGCAACATTACCATCTCCTGTTGGTTTAGGAGCAACTGGAAATACACTAAGCTACCTAGAAGCAGGGATGAGTGATTCTTTCACCAAAGTAGCAAATTTTGCAGGTAAACCGATGGATGCTGCTGATTTAACAACCTATTACGACGAGGTAACAGCTTTATTTAATGCTGCAACATCAGATGAGGCTAGACTATCTATCATCATGAAGGAATTGTACTTAGCATCTTTTGGAAATAGTATAGAGTCTTATAATGGCTATAGAAGAACTGGATATCCTAATGATTTAGGAGGTTCGGTTATTAACCAAACTGATTTCCCAAGAAACTTCTTAATTCCAGAATCGGAATTAAATTCAAATGATAATCCAGACTTAGAGCAAATCACAAGAGTGGTTCAAATTTTCTGGGATACTAACCCTGCAGGATTCATCGAATAATTAAAACAATAAAAAATGAAAAAAATATTTAAATTATCATTATATATTTTAGCGACATTTTCTTTAGTTACAATGTTTTACTCTTGTACTGATGAATCAAAATTCGCTAACCCAGCAACCTACGCACTCGAAAGAGGAGGGTTTGCTCAATTCCAAGAAGGTGTAGCGCCTAATGTGGTAAGTTTTGTTGACCCTAGTACCGCAGGTTTTACGCGAACAATTGAAGATGCAAATAATAATTTAGAATCATATTCTCTTGATTTTACCGCGACATTTGCGAATGGTACGACACAAACTGTGGAAGACTATTTCAGTACCGATACTTTTCCTGCTACACTTAATGTGACAGCTGAAAATATTGCAGCTGCTCTAGGTAAAGAGATTTCAGAATTAGACTTTGGAGACAATTTTCAATTTATCGCTAAAGCTGTCAGAAATGATGGCACAATATTTTCTGGTAGTGCTCCTGGTTTAAATGACGATGGTAGTGTTACAACTGGTGGTACAGAAGCTAACTTACTATTGCCTGTTTACAGAAATGCAATGAATTTTGACTTTACTTTTGCCTGTCCAGCTTTTACACCTGAGGATTTTGTTGGTACGTGGAATGTGGACGCCCTTGGCTTCGCGACTTTCTTCGGTGAAACACAAACTACAAGAGAGATAATAGCAGGACCAGGAGAAAATCAAATTACAATTGTAGGTGGAGAGTATCCAACAGCAGGAGGTGCTGTAGATGACTTAATTCTTACATTCGATGCTTCTGGTATAGTAACTGCTGTAAACGAAGACGGATTTGCTTTTGGACCAGGAAACAATGCAGGATTAACTCCTAATACGTATCTTCTTGAAAATGGACTACTTTTACCTTGTGTAAATAAAATCAATTTAACAATGAATTTCAGTCCATTTAGTGCTAATCCACATCCATTTGAATTAAGTAGATAATTTTAAACTTTAAAATAATGAAAAAAATATTATATGCATTCGCAATCACCACAGCAACATTTCTTGCTTCATGTAGCGAAGATTTTGATAGAACACCAATAATTCCAGATATTGAAAATACACTAACTGGAACTGTTGAAGCAGGTATAGCAGCAAGTGGCCGAACAATAGAATACACTGTAACCATACCTAGCGCTTTTGACCAAGACGCAAGAATCGGAGTTAAATCTTTTATACCAGATAATATCGATGTAACAGATGATAATACTGATTATTCATTTGTATTCCTACCTGCAGGACAAACTTCTGGTACAGGTACTATTTCGCTTGCAGAATCTGCTGGTGGTACATTTGGAGTTAATGGAAATGTAGGTTATGGTAAATTACAAATTGATGGTGTTGCATTTGGAACTATAGTAACAGCAGCAGATGGAAGTGAATCATTTACATTTGATCCAAATGACAGAACTGGTATGACTTCCGATGTATTTAACTTAACATATTACGACAGTGTACAATTCGATTATGGTGCTGATGTAATAGACGGAAGGATGACAATGTTGGCAGATTGGGCTAATCCTGATATTAACGATTTGGATATGTACGTATTCAATGATGATACTGGAGTTACTTATGAAGTTTCTGAATCAGCAAACCGATATGAAACTGATATTATGAATAATGAGTGGCCAGATGGAAATTATATAGTTCAAATTGGTTTTTGGATTGCAACTGATAATGAAATTCCTTGGAGATTATTTTTTGTGCATCCAAATCAAATCACAATTGACTCTTTCTCAGGGACCTTTAGTAGTGATGATATAACTACTGGTTTTGCAAATGTTGTAACTTTTGAAAAAACTACAGATCCTGGAGAAGATGGAATAGTTGGAACTGATGATGATGGTGAAGTAAGTTACGTATTTAGACAACTATAATTCATTAGATATATAAATTAAGCCACCTCTTTTGAGGTGGTTTTTTTATGCCCTCAAATTCACTACATTTGCAACATGGAACAAAGTACAGTAATATTCGGTATAAGATCAATTATAGAAGCTATAGAAAGTGGGTCTTCATTAAACAAAGTGTATCTTCAAAAAGGATTACGAGGGGATTTATATTTTGAATTAGACAAACTACTTAAAAAAAATAAAATTTCAACAAGTGTTGTTCCTACAGAAAAATTAGATCGACTTTCTAAACACAACAATCATCAGGGTGCAGTTGCTAAAATTTCGCCAATTTCGTTTTATGAACTTGAAAATTTATTAGAAGAAACCTTAGAAAAAAAAGAACTTCCTCTATTTTTATTATTAGACCAGGTATCGGACGTTCGCAATTTTGGTGCCATCATAAGAACTGCCGAATGTACCGGTGTTGATGGTATTATCATTCAGAAAAGTGGTAGTGCTCCAGTAAACGCAGAAACCATTAAAACATCTGCAGGTGCTGCATTTAAAATACCAATATGCAAGGTCGATCATATAAAGGATGCTGTATTTCAGATGCAAGCACACAATATTAAATTAATATCTGCTACAGAAAAAACAGAGGAATCATTGTATAACATTGACCTAAAACAACCTCTTGCAATTGTTATGGGATCAGAACATAAAGGAGTAACAAATTCTATACAAAAATTATCCGATTACAAGGCGAAACTTCCCTTACTAGGTACAATTGATTCCTTAAATGTATCGGTAGCCTGTGGTGTGTTCTTATACGAAACAGTCCGACAACGTAACTCTTAAATTACATGAGTAATTATTCTTCTTCAGATTTATAGATATAGGTATAGTTTATATCGTTAAGTTGGGTTTCTTCCTCTTGCGGAGGAATATAATTACCATGAGAATCAAACATGACGTCGAAATCTGTTTTTGAAAACGTATATTCTTCCTTTACAATTCCAACGTTTTTGTAAAAATACGCAAAAACAGTACCTACAATAAAACCAGATAAATGTCCTTCCCAAGAAATTCCTTTTGCTATGGGTAAAACATACCAAACCATTCCTCCATAAAGAAATATCGTAACTAAAGAAACCGCTATTAAACGAAAATGTTTTTTTAATACCCCACTGAAAAAAATAAAACTAAATAATAAATACACTACACCACTAGCACCTATATGGTAAGATTCTCTACCGATAAACCAAGTAAGCAAACCAGTAAGTAGTGTACCATATACTAAAACCTTAAACGAAACTTTATTGTAGAACATAAACAGAATAGAACCAAGAACAAATAAGGGTACAGAATTGTTAAATAAGTGCGTTACATTGGCATGAATAAAAGGAGAAAAAACTATTCCACGTAATCCTTTTATGGTTCTGGGAAGGATACCAAATACATTAAAGTTTAGTGAAAATTTGAGTTCAAACATATAAACAAACCATATCACAAACACCATACAAAGAGGAATAAAAAATACCTGTTTTGAAAAATTTATAGAACTTTTTTCCTTCATATTATAAATGTACTAAAATTGCATAAAACAAAACCATAAATAAAAGTTACAATAAAAGAAATTGATATTATTAGTAAATTTGAAAACGCAATACTACGAAAATGACAGCGCCATTAGCAGAGAGAATTCGACCTAAAAAACTAGAAGATTATATTAGTCAAAGACACCTTGTTGGAAAACATGGAATATTAACCAACCTAATTCAACGAGGAATAATTCCATCTTTAATTTTTTGGGGGCCTCCTGGCATTGGTAAAACAACCTTAGCGACAATTATTGCTAGCGAATCTAAAAGACCTTTTTATGCCTTAAGTGCCATAAATTCGGGGGTAAAGGATGTTAGAGAAATTATAGAAAAAGCCAAAAAGAATTCAGGTCTATTTACCAATAGGAATCCAATCGTATTTATTGATGAGATTCATCGTTTTAGTAAATCCCAACAAGACTCCTTATTGGCTGCTGTGGAAAAAGGATGGATTACTCTAATTGGTGCAACTACAGAAAACCCGAGTTTCGAAGTCATCCCTGCACTGTTATCAAGATGCCAAGTGTATGTATTACATGCATTTGATAAAACGGATTTAATAGCCTTATTACACAGAGCAATGCGGGAAGATAGCAATATGGCGTCAAAGCAAATTACATTAAAAGAAACCGATGCATTATTACGGGTTTCAGGAGGAGATGCTCGGAAATTATTAAATATTTTTGAACTATTAGTAAATACAGAACAAACCATAGAAATAACCGATGCTCTAGTACTTCAAAAAATTCAAAAAAATGTAAGTAGGTACGATAAAACAGGAGAACAACACTACGATATCATATCAGCATTTATCAAATCTATTCGAGGAAGCGATCCGAATGCAGCTGTATATTGGTTAGCAAGAATGATTGCTGGAGGTGAAGATGTAAAATTTATCGCAAGAAGACTGCTAATTCTAGCTTCTGAGGATATAGGAAATGCCAATCCTACAGCTCTAATCATGGCAAATAACACCTTTCAGGCAGTAGCTGTTATTGGGAATCCAGAATCCAGGATTATATTGAGCCAATGTGCTATATATTTAGCCAATTCTCCAAAAAGTAATGCATCGTATACCGCTATTGGGAAAGCACTAAAACTTGTAGAAAAAACAGGAGATTTATCTGTACCATTATCCCTGCGAAATGCTCCGACAAAATTAATGTCAGATTTGGATTATGGTGAAGACTATAAATATGCCCATAATTATGAGAATAATTTTATAGCACAGGAATATATGCCGGATACGATTCAAAACACTACCCTATATGAACCGGGAAATAATAGTAGGGAAAATTCCTTTAGAGAGCGATTGAAAAAGCTCTGGAAAAATAAATATTCGTATTAAAATTTGTTAAAACTTTATGTCTAATTTTTCAACCACTAGGTTTCCTTGTTTATAAAATTCAGCAATCCAAAATCCTTGATTTTTATATACGATTCCTGTTTTATCTTTTAAAATAAAAACATCATTAAGAGACGTTTCAAGTATCTCAAAAACTTTTTTAGGCTCCTTATCTATGAGCTGGTAACCATTTTCGATAGCTTGCGCATAGAGCAATTGTCTTGCATTACCTTTAGAATTATTTGCCATCGATACATCATTTATTACAGAAGCTTTGTTTAGGCTAGCAACGGGTAACAAAACCTCTTCATCTTTCTTTTCCTTTTGTATCTGACTTGGTATTGTATATTGATAACCTAAAGTCTTTATAGACGAAAATGCATCTCTAATTGCCTCATTATAGGCCTTTTTATATTCTTTTTCTCTACTTTCACCAACTTTTGAAATAAAAATAATTTCCCCATAACAATCTTTTAATTGAATTGTATTTTTAGTTTTAAACATTCCTGAATCTTCTAATATATCTACGTATAGCGCTATACATCGATTTTGAACTAAATCTGGGGGTAAGTTATCCGATTCTATGAAAGCCGTAAATCCATATTTATTGAATAAAAACTTGGTTAACGAACTAGTTTGATACTTATCAGGCTTGTTTACAAAATTAAACTGTTTTGGAATTATAATATATTTATAATTATTTATGGTTTTTTGACCATAACCATTCCAAACTAAAAAAAGTAAAACACTAAGAATTCGAATCATAATTATTTAAAAATTAAATTAACCCCTACTTGAAGAGCGGTAGCATTAGCAGCTGCAATATCGGAAATATGTAGAAGATTATCAAAGATACCGTATACATTTACAATTCCCATCTTTGCCGATAGACCTAAACCAATATTGCTATATGAAAAGTCATCTACAGTATAAGTAACTCTTGCTTTTAATACTTCTAAAAGTCGTTTTTCGTAAAATCCGGTTATAGCAAATTTAGGACCGGTAGGGCGAATTACTGTAAAGACATGTCCTCCAATAGCATTGTCATAATAGCTATTATAAGAGGTGTCGTGACAATTGTCATTCTTTCTAGACCTACCCCAATTATGACTTATAGAAGCATTAAACTTAATAGGACGTGCTACGGAATAGGAATTTTCGTTTTCTTCACTAGGAATACTTTCACGGAATTCATCTTCAATAGCTGACCAATAATCAGGATTTGTACCGTCGTATTGTAATTCGATTCCAGCAATAGAATAATTTCCACTGATAGAAGCATTCTTAATATTTCTGGTGTAGGATATAAATCCTACATCAAGAATGCTAGCGGCTAGTTGCGTTTTAGTGTTTATGTTGTAGGTAAGGCCTATATCAAAACCTAGCCCCAAATTTCCACCTAAGAAAATGTTACGCATAAGTGTTGCTACTACATCGGTATCTTCTTCATAAAAAATACCAGAAGAGTACCCCCTTACATTCAAATTATTAAGATAATGTGTGTATAAATTATCGTTTCCTAATCTTGTGGTAAAGCTACCAGAATTATAGGAAGAGGTTACATTTAAAACCCCGGAATATACTTTTAATCTTGCACCAGCCGTTAGCCTAGGATTCCAGTTTCGCGTCAATCCAAAATGTAACACTCCTACCCCATCGCCTTTAACAGAAGGTTGTGCTAAGGAAAAAGAGGTGTTTAAGTACGCAGAATTCCCTTCATTAAATAGGGTTAATACATCTTTTGGATAAGTACTAAATATATCCATTTCTAGGTAAAAACCGCCAGAAAGATAATCTTTAGAATTCAGTTTGTACCCTCCATTTAAAATTTCTATTTGGGCATGGCTACTGACGTAATCCTCCGAATCAATTTGTGCTAATACAGTATTAAACTTGGTAGTAAAATCGATATTATCCATGTTAAATAAATCTGCCATAGTAAATCCAGTAATGCCTGCCTGAACGGAAATACCCGATAGCATTGGTATGCCAATATGATATTTGTAAGTAACTGGAGACCCAGGATTTAGTAACAAAGTTTGGGGAATTTCATCAAAACCGAATAATACCTGTTTATTTTGAGAAAAAATAATCGGGTAATAGCAAAGAAGTATGAGGGTAATTAGTACTAACTTTTTCATTAGTTTATTTGAAGATAAAAGGTTCCTGCTGATTTAAATATAAAATTTGCTTGTTGGGTACTATCAATTACCGAACCATCAGGACTTGGTAATAAAGTTAGTGTCATGTCTATGCTTTCGGTGAGGAGGATAGCAGGGTTGACAGCCACATCAATTTCTTCCGTATATCTAAAATCTGCCGAATTTGCCGAAATAGAAAGAGAGGGAAACGTATAGGTTTCCATATTATTTTCGTCTACAAACCTAAATTCTAATATAAAACTCCTATTAAAAGTGTTGGATATTTGAATATCTACATCAATTTTTTGTAAGTAATCTTCTGTAAAACTACCAAAAAAATCCACTCTTGTACGATCAGTAATTTCGGATATTTCATTACCCGAGGAATCTGTAAAATTTGTCTGATCAAGATTTGTATAGACTAAGGAAATTAAATATTCTGGACGGAGAATGAGATCTTCTGCCTGACCAAAATCAATATCTTTTACACAGGAGATACTTGTAAACAATAGAAAAATAAAAAAAGTAGGAGAAACAGTGCTCTTTTTCATAACTGTATTTTATAAATATTGTTTCAATTCCTCTAAATTTTTAATGCGTAAAACACCATTGGTATCCGAATCAATTTCTGCAAAATGTATCGCCTCCATGCCTACATTTAGAGCCCCTAAAATATCTGCTTCATAACTATCACCAATCATTAAAGACTCTTTTGGTGTTGCCTTCGCTTGTGCTAGCGCAAATTCAAAAACCTTAGGATTCGGTTTTTTAACACCAACGCTTTCGGAAGTAACAATAACATCGAAATATTTTGAAATTTTTGAAGTGTCCATTTTTATTTTTTGCACCTCCTCGAATCCATTAGTAATTATGTGCAACGAATACTTATCTTTTAAATAGCTAAGAATATCCTCAGCTCCTAAAAACAAATGATTAAAATATGGTAAGTATTGTATATAAGCCTCTGAAATCTCATGTATCAAACCGTCGGTGATAGAAAAATTAAGAATATCAAAAGTGTCTTTTAATCGCTTGTAACGAAGGTTCTCTTTCGTTATTTCATTCTCTCGATACAGCTTCCAATAACGAATATTTATTGGAGAATACACTTTTATAAAATCTTTAAAATGAATGGAGATATGCTGTTCTTCGAAAATTCTTTTAAAGGTAAGTTCAGAATTTTTTTCAAAGTCCCATAACGTGTGATCTAGGTCAAAGAAAAGGTGTTTAATATGCTTCATCTTTCAAATTTAAATAGAAATATAAATTATAAACTCTATTTTAGCAAAAATATTTTTATTACAGTGTGTCAAGAAAATCTTCACATCCTTTTTTTATGTGGTTGGTATCCTTCAAGAGTTTTTCCTAACAATGGAGATTTTATAGCAAGACACGCGCAAGCAGTTTCAAAATTACACAGTGTTAGTGTTTTACATATTGTAACAGACCCTTTATTAAATAGTGCTATAGAGGTTTCAATTCAAAAATCAAAGCAGCTATCTACGTATATCGCCTATGTGAAACCAACTTCAAGTAAACTAGCAAAAACTATACTATTTTTTAAGGCCTATCTAAGGCTCATAAAAGCGATTGGAAACTACGACATCGTACATCTAAATAAACTTTTTCCTTTTGGAATATTTGCTTTGCATGCAAATCTCTTTTTAAAAAAACCATATATAATTTCAGAACATTGGACGGGGTACCATGCACCTCAAAATAAAAATTTATCTCCTGTTGAAATTAAAATATCAAAACAAATTGCCAAGAGAGCAAAATATGTGTGTCCGGTTTCTGTTCACCTTCAAAAATCGATGGAATCTATCGGTATTACTGGCAACTATGTTCGTGTTCCAAACGTAGTAAACACAGAAATTTTCGTCCCCAAAAGACATGCTAAGACTACATTTAAAATTCTCCACATCTCCAGCATGCAAGACACACATAAAAATATTTCAGGAATCATAAAGTCTATGCGACTATTAAAAAATAGGTGTAGTAACTTTGAGTTGATTTTAGTGGGGGCCAACTCACATCAATACAAAGATCTAGCAAAAGAATTAGGGGTGGAGCAGCGCATCACTTTTAAAGAACACATAGCACACAAAAAAGTGATACAACTTATGCAAACGTCTGATGTTTTTGTTTTATTTAGCAATTATGAAAACTTGCC
This sequence comes from Tenacibaculum sp. SG-28, assembly GCF_002954385.1. Taxonomy (GTDB): domain Bacteria; phylum Bacteroidota; class Bacteroidia; order Flavobacteriales; family Flavobacteriaceae; genus Polaribacter. Next base: position 343,729 of record NZ_MQVY01000001.1, on the reverse strand, counting down.
TTGTGTTATTTTAGAGAGTTTTGCTTGTGGTTTACCCGTAATTAGTACCGACGTTGGTGGAATTTCTGAATTTTTCCCTAAAGAATATGGATACCTAATCGAAGTGAAAAATAACAATGCCTTAGTAGATAAATTACTACAAATACAACAAAACCCAATTCAGTTAGAAGCGAAAATGCATGCTTATGCTGCGGCAAACTTTAGCTGTAAAAAAATAGCAAATTCATTTGACCAACTATATAAAGAAGCTTTAGATTGCAATTAATTTCGTCGTATATATCCAATTTTTTACAAAGGTCTGGTGGTTACATCTTTATTGCTACCATTACAGCACGCATTTTATCCTTTATAAGTTCGTGGCTAGTGTTACAATTTATAACTAAAAAGGCACTTGGTGAAGTATTATTTTCATGGAATATTATCGTATTTATTATGCCATTTGTTGGATTTGGTTTGCACCAAAGCTACATTAGATACGGCGCTTTAATTACCAGTTCTTCCGATAAAAAAATAGTTTTGAATTACATAGTAAGAAATGGGATACTTGCTTCCTTACTGATAACTATTATAGTTTTCGTATTAGGTGCTATTCTACCATTTACTAATAGTAATTCGGGTATTTATTTAATGTCTTTATCTTTCATATTTATTCCGGTATACCTATTAGAAGTTCTAAAAATTAAAAATCGTTTAGAGCACAATAATAAAAAGGTTGGTATCATTGAAATAACCTACAATCTAATATTGGTAGCTATGGTTGGTGGTTTAAGCTATTTTTTTGAAGAATTTGGTTATGTAATTGCCTTAATTTTCACACCAGTCTTTACAATATTACTATTTCGTAGTTCGGCAAAGGTTCCATTTAAAAAGCAAAAAAAAATCGAAATCATCGACAAAGAATTTTGGAAGTACGGTTTTTTTGGTGGCCTTTCTAATGTAGCATCGATACTTCTTTTTACCATAGACCTACTTTTGGTTGGTCTGTTATTAGATTCTACTGAAAAAGTTACAATTTACAGATATATCTCCATAATACCTTTTAGTATTTTATTCTTACCAAGAGTTTTTATAACTACCGATTTTGTAGCTTTTACTGAAAAAATTCGCGACCGAAAATACATTCAGCGCTACATAAAGAGTTACCTCTATTTGTTTACCAGTATCAGTGTATTTTTTGTCTTATTTTTTATATTTTTGACTCGTACATATTAGCAATTTTCGACAAAGAATTTGTGGCATACGCTAAAAGCTTTTTAATATTAAATATCGGCGTTTGTGGCGTACTAATTTTCAAAGGATTATTCGGAAATCTATTATCGGCAATTGGTAAAATTAAAGCAAATTACTACATTACCGTGATAGCCTTAATAGGTAACGTTATTTTAAATTATTGGTTAATACCTAAATTAGGTATTCTTGGTGCATGCATCACTTCTGCAATTTTAATGTGGTTTACAGGATTGAGTTCCTTTTTGTGTTTCTTTTACTTTTATTTCATAAAAAACATTACCGCTTCAAAAATTTAAAAAATGCTGGAAGATTATTATAAACTATTTGCATATATACCGCATCGGTAGCCCCAAAACTATAATAATATTTGGCTATGTTTTGCATGCTTGAACCACCAAAATCAAAAACGCTAAAATTTCTTTGGTATTTACAAATAGCACGATCGTTCATAAAAGTATTTGCTCCGTTGTTTCTATTCTCCAAATCGGAAGCACAAACTAATTCAGTTACTCTATCCTTATATTTTAAAAAAAAAGCACCGGATACCAGTTTATTTTTCGCATCGTATACTGTAAGCATTTCGCCTACTTTTCTCTCCAAACAATATTGCATTAAATGTAGCAAATTATCATAATCTTTAGTTCTAACTTTCTTTAACCTATTACCTATATTTTCTTTAAAAAGATGTAATAATTTAATTGGAGCGTCATTCCAACATTCTGTCAAATCTTTGCCTTTTGCTTTTTTCAGCTCTCGCTTTCTATTTCTATTATATGCTGCTCGAATATCGGAATACGAAGAATTCAAGTATAAGATTTGGGTTTTTCTCTCCTGCAATACATTCGAAAAAACGGTAAAGGAATTCTCAGGGTTTAAACGAAGTTCCACAAAAGAAAAATCGTCTAGCAATTCGATTAAAAATTCATTTTCATCCTCTATATTAAGCGAATAAATTCCTAAATGAACCAGCCATAGTGGTGGATATACATACTTAAAAAAATATTTTTCCCGTTTCGGAAGTGGCATTACTGCCTCATAATCATTCAAGACAAGTACATCCCAAGAATCTGCAACAATATCTAGGTACCACGAAAATCCAAAAATATTAGATTGCACTGCATTTTTAATACAGTGGTTGTATTTTTGTTCGTTTACTTGCGCTCGTTTTGTATATACGATCATGAACTCTTAGATATTTTCAACATCGAACCATACAACCTACTCCACCCTCTCCATCGTTGATAGGCACTTAAACTTTCATTATGGAAAAGCGTTATAAAAGTACCATTAACCTTCTTTACCTCATTTTTTAAATCTCTGATCTTTCCCAAAGATTGTTTGGGTGTTAGTTTCATGTAATCATTTAAAGTAGTATCCATAACTGCAAATGGAAATATTTTTAACGGAGTTTGGATTTCAAAATCTAAATCGTAAAAGTAAAAAGGAGTACAGGTACTTGCTCTAAACCCTGCTTGACTCGCATACCCCATAGAGTAATCCTCTTCTATTTCTAAATCGATTAACTTTTGGTACGTATCTGGTAAAGAAAACCTCAAATAATGTTGTCGGGATCTTTTAATAGGTAAATTTGTTATGGATTCAAGCCGTTCTTTTTCTTTTTTTAATAATGCTAAATCTTTCATTGTATAGTACGAAGGATGAAGGCCTACCCTTGCATAATCTACCATATCTTTTATGAGTAACTTGAATTTAGTTTTAGCGGCAGAAACATTGGTGTCGAAGGAAGTATAATCTCCAATTAAAAAAAGAAAATAGTACGAACATCGTGCTCTTTTTTGAGTTTCAAAATTTTCTTGAACGTATCAAATGGATCTTTTTTAATATTAAACAATACCGCAAACCGATCCCATAAGTTAAAGATCTTTAATCCGTAGGCATCTTTGAAAAAACCTCCAACAGTTCGGACCAAACTTTTATGTTTATATGCATATGCATTATCTACATCGATGGTGGAGATAAACTGATAACTTCGATAGGTATATGCATAATCAGGAAATCTCGCTTGCAGCTCTTGTAAGAAACGATATGCCCATATATCAATGACAGGCTTTTCTAAAAAGTTACTCTTAAAAGCTATACTTTCAGAAGCTTCAAAACGATCGTATTTATCTTTAATGTGAGGTAAGTATTCTTCGTAACGAGTGATGAGATAAAAGCTGGCAGAAAATATATCATAAGGAACCCCAGACTTTTCTCCAGTAACAAAAAAGCATGGAACTGTATCCCAATCTTCAACGATTATTTCAATGTCTTGAATGCCTTGTTGGAATAATAAATCATGACTTTTAACAAAAAACTCTTTCCCTAAAGCAACTTTCGTATAGGAAAATTTAGGACCATTATGCGCAACGAAATCCTCTACTTTTGTGGTAAAACTTATTGGAATTTGCAGAATACGAGTAAGTATATGTTTGCATATATATCGTACTCTTGGCGTAATTTTATGCGTGTAAATTAAAAGCATGAAACAGTATTTATATACCAAAAATTGCATTTACAACAATCCCTCATCGGCAAAGCTAAAATACGCTTTTTCAGTTATTATTAAATGATCTAACAACGCAATATCCATTGTGGTTGCTGCGGTTCTAATTTTTTCCGTAAGGTTGCGATCTGCATGACTAGGTTTTACAATTCCCGAAGGGTGATTATGACACAAAATTATCCCAATAGCCGAAAGTTCTAAAGCTTTTTTCAATACCAAACGAACATCTACTAATGTTGCCGTGATTCCTCCCTTGCTTATCTGTTGTTTGCTAAGAACTACATTGGAATTATTGAGATACATAACCCAAAACTCTTCGTGTTCTATGGTCGCAATATGCGAGTGAAATGCGTTAAAAACATCTTTAGAACAGGAAATTCTTGAAACTGCTATTTCTGATTCGTACTGTTTTCTTTTTCCGAATTCTAAAGCGGTAATTATGGTTATTGCCTTAACCTTTCCAATACCTTTAAATTTCATGAGTTGTGAAATCGGAAGCTTTGCTAAGTTATTTAAATTATTTCCTACGGTATGTAAAATGCGTTTGGAAAGCGCCAGGGCACTTTCTTCTTTACTTCCGGAGCCGAGTAATATTGCCATTAATTCGGCATCAGAAAGCGCGTTTTTCCCATTTAGAATTAACTTTTCTCTTGGCCTATCCATCGAAGACCAAGATTTAATAGATACGTTTTTCATCTTGCAATTTTTAGTAATTACGGATAAATATATAATTTTTTGCACAACCCAAACAAGGATAGTATCTTTGTTTACTATCTTTTTAATAAAATATGAAGATTATCATAGCCGGGGCTGGAGACGTTGGTTTTCATTTAGCCAAACTTTTATCCTATGAATCTCAGGACACTTACATTATAGACCTCGACGGTGAAAAGCTAAACTATATTAACAATCATCTGGATGTTATCACTAGAAAAGGAGATGCGACATCCGTATCGTTACTGAAAGAGGTAGGCATGGAAGATGCAGACCTGCTACTCGCAGTGACCGAAAGCCAAAACACTAATTTTACAATCTCTGTAATTGGTAAAGCATTGGGTGTGAATAAAACTATTGCACGTATTCACAATCCAGAATTTTTAAAAAATGATACTATAAAATTTGAAGATTACGGTGTAGACTTCATGATTTCTCCGGAAGAATTAGCCGCAGATGAAATTAAAATGCTATTGGATCAATCGTCTTTTAACGATACGGTTGCCTTTGAAAAAGGTGTATTCAATATCATGGGAACCACACTAGGGTACAAATCTCCTATTCTAGATCTAACCGTAAAAGAAGCCAAGGACAAATTTTCGCACGTAGACTTTATAACCATCGCTATCAAAAGAGAAGGAGCTACCGAAACTATAATTCCACGTGGTGATGTTGTGTATAAGTTAAATGATCAGGTCTATTTTTCCGTTCCCAATTACAGTATAAATAAGCTTAACCCCATCATAGGGAAAGAACACATTGATATCAAAAATGTAATGATTCTTGGCGGAAGTAGCATTGGAAGAAAAACAGCTCGTAATCTATGTAAAGCTAATTTTAATGTAAAATTAATAGAACGTAAAAAAGAAAAAGCATTACAAATTGCTGAAGATTTAAGAAATACCTTAGTAATATTTGGAGACGGAAGAGATTTAGAATTACTCGAGGAAGAGAACATTAGATCTATGGATGCTTTTGTGGCTGTAACTGGAAATTCAGAAACAAACATAATGTCGTGTTTGGTGGCTAAATCAAAAGGAGTTCAAAGAACCATCGCTCTAGTTGAAAACATGGATTACATTAATATATCGCAAACGATTGGTATTGACACTTTAATCAATAAAAAACTAATAGCAGCAAGTAATATTTTCAGACATATCCGAAAAGGTGGTTTATTAGCCTTGGCAAATCTGCATAATGTGGATGCAGAAGTTATGGAGTTTGAAGTGCAACCTAATGCGAAAGTAACGCATAAAATAATAAAAGAATTACGTTTTCCAAGAGAAGCAGTCATCGGCGGTGTAATTAGAAGAGGAAAACCATTGATGTCATTTGGTGACTTTCAATTACAAAGCGGTGATAAAGCTATTGTTTTTTGTTTGTCGGAGGCTATTACAACTGTAGAAGATTTATTCAATTAATGAACCAGCTAAATTTCAAACAAATATATCGTTTCCTCGGGATTACTGCCGCGCTAAATGGTGTATTTATGTGGCTAGCAATTCCGTTCAGTTTATACCATGATGAAGACGCTGCATTAGGAATTTTGAATGCGGGAATTATAACCATAACCGCCGGATTATTACTTTTTTTCTTTAACAAGCCTACATCAAAAAATATACAAAAAAAAGAGGGGTATTTAATTGTTACCCTCGGATGGCTTACCCTATCCGTAACCGGAATGCTACCATACGTTCTCTCTGGTGCTATCCCCAGTATAACAGATGCTTTTTTTGAGACTATTTCCGGATACTCTACTACCGGTTCTTCCATTATCAATGACATTGAAGCAATGCCCAAAGGTATTTTATTTTGGCGCAGTGCAACACATTGGATTGGCGGTATGGGGATTATTGTACTTACGATTGCAATTTTACCACTCTTAGGCATTGGAGGGATGCAATTATTTATGGCGGAAGCCCCTGGCCCATCAGCAGACAAACTTCATCCAAGAATAACAGATACCGCAAAACGTTTGTGGTTAATCTATGTACTTTTAACGTTTGTAGAATTCCTTCTTTTGAAAATAGCAGGGATGTCTTGGTTCGACGCACTAAACCATGCAATGGCAACCGTTAGTACTGGAGGTTTTTCCACCAAAAATGCAAGTATAGCCTATTGGAACCATCTTCCTGCCATTCAATATATCATCATTTTCTTCATGTTCATCGCAGGAACCAATTTTGTACTTACCTATTTTGCTTTAAAAGGTAAAATTCAAAAGGTTATTCAGAACGAAGAATTCAAATACTACCTTTTTAGTATACTGTGTATTGCTGCTATTGTAGCAGTTAATATTGTCTTTTATCAAGATTCTAGATTGCAAACCACTATAGAACATCCAATGCCTTTTGGAGAGGTAGAAAGTGCGATACGCCACAGTTTATTTTCGGTTTTATCGGTAATGACGACCACCGGCTTTGTCACTGCTGATTTCACCATGTGGAATTATTTTATTACCGCTATTTTCTTTGCCCTATTTTTTCTCGGTGGCTCGGCAGGTTCAACCTCTGGAGGTGTAAAGATTGTTCGTCATATCATTATGCTTAAAAATAGTTTTTTAGAGTTTAAAAAATCGTTACACCCAAATGCTATAATCCCAGTGCGATATGACGGAAAAGCTGTAAACCAAACTATTGTTTTCAATATCATATCCTTCTTTATTATTTATATGCTCATTTTTATTGTAGGGACAGTAGTACTCTCTTTTCTCGGATTAGATTTTGCATCGGCGCTAGGCGCTTCTGCATCCTCCCTCGGAAATATAGGACCTGCTATTGGCAGTGTAAGTCCTGTGGATAATTTTTCTCATTTAACGGCAAGTGCAAAATGGTTTTGCTCTTTCCTTATGCTTATCGGCCGTTTAGAGCTATTTACCGTTTTAATACTGTTAACCCCTTTATTTTGGAGAAAAAACTAAAGCTGTTTTTATTCTTTTCACTATAGTATAATAAATTTAGGCACAAGCTGAAGTAAGGAAACGCTCCAGAAATGTTATGGCTTAATAAATTGTAAAGCGTACTTTGATTTACTCCAAAAAAATAGAATAAGCACCTACCCGATACTTAAACACGAAAAAAAAATAAAACCTTAATTACTAAGAAGTTATAATTATATTTTCTACTTTTGAAAAAAAAAGTTATGAAAATTTTAAGAACAAAAACTTTGTTCTTGGCGCTGCTTTTGGTAAAAATTAATGTAGCTGCCCAAGAACTAATTACCTTTGATTGTAATGGATTAACTGGTAATGAATCTACCGTTTCCTCGACCACCAATCACCCAAATCTTAAGAAGGCAATACTGCAAAGAGGATCTGGACTAATCGGATCAAAAAATAAAAATCGATTTAATGCCAAGCATTGGAGTACCGGAGATATAGCACAGGCTATCGCAGAAAATGATTATATAGAATTATCCATTAGTCCTGAGAACCGATGCACCTATAGTGTTTCCTCTATTACTGTGAACATACAAAAATCTGTAACCGGACCACGCACTATTGCCATAAGAAGTTCTTTAGACAATTACAGCACCTCTGTAGGTGATGCTCAAGACTTACAAGATGTAACAAATACACAACAACTTACTTTTGCAATCAATCATGCTGTATCTTCAATACCAATACACTACAGAATCTATATGTATTATGCAGAAAGTACCGCAGGAAGTGCTGGCTTTGAAGGTCCAGGAAATGATATAGTAGTACAAGGCTCTACAATTTCTAATACGACAAATCCAATACTAGGTTTTCTATCAGAAAACACCTACCTAACAGAACCAAACACTAATTTTATCACTAGCGTACCAATTTCTATGACAAATTTCAGTTCTGAAATAACGGTAGGGATTGCAGCAGAGGCAAATAGCACAGTAAATAGAGAAGACTTCGAAATTCTCACCACAGAACTTACTTTCACTGCAAATGGAACACAATATGTAAAAATTGCATTGCATCCTGATAGCGATATTGAAAGTGAAACACTAGGTCTTGTCATTACTGTAACTTCAGGAACTGTAGAAGTTAGAAAAAAAAACCATTACATACACATAATAGACAGAGAAAGACCATTGCTAATTAATGAAATATTAGCAGATCCATCAAGTAGTAAAGGGGATGCAAATGGTGACGGTATATCGGATACTAGTGAAGATGAATTTATAGAAATATACAATGCAAGTGGAACTGCTATTGATATATCCAACTGGGTCCTTGCAGACGCTGTTCGTGAACGACATATTTTTCCTGCTGGTACTATTATTCCTGTAGAAGAAACCATCGTTATTTTTGGTGGTGGAACACCAATAACTGTTCCCGGTATGGTACAAGTTGCAAGTTCGGGTAATTTAGGATTAAATAATGGTAGTGACACTATCGTTTTAAAAAATAAATTTGGTACAGAAATCTTAAGGCAAGAATATAGCGTTGCAGGAAATATAGATCAATCCATCGCTAGAGAATTAGATTTGATTGGTACATTTCAGAAACATTCAGAAATAGCTTCCAATCCTGAAAACTTTTCTCCTGGGAGATACAACACAACCAATCGTTCCTTTTCACCAACTATAAAATGGACAGGAAACACAGATGAAAATTGGAATACCGCAAGTAATTGGTTGGATAGTACAGTACCTCAACACGATGACATTGTGGAAATTCCTTCAGGATTAAACCATTATCCAACCGCAAGTGAATCTATAGAATTTAATTCCTTAAATATTAAATCAGGAGCGAGTTTTATCGCCAAAAAAGATAGTAAAGGTATCGTGAATTTCGAGCAAAATTTAGAGCGTACAAATTGGTATTTAGCAACACTTCCTGTGCAGGGAGAAAAAATTAAAAATGTAATACGAAACCATATTTTGGCCACAGGAAAGAATGGAAATATTGGCATTGCTTTATATGACAAAACGAAAAACAAATGGGATTACCAAACTGTAAACTCGAATAAAGAAATAAAGCAAGCGGAGGGGTTTGCTGTAAAACTAGCGAGCCCAGGGAAGCTTACATTATCCGGTAGTGTCTCGACAGCTTCGGTAACGCAAAGAATAACTTCAGACTCTATTGCTTTTCACCTCCTTGGTAACCCGTATACATCGTATTTAAATTTGGGAACCTTCCTAAAGGATAATAAAAAGATTTTAGAGGAACAAACCATATGGATATGGAATCCAACAGCATCTAAATACGAATTGAAAATGGCAGGAACAGACAGCTCCTTTCAAATTGCTCCTTCAAAAGGCTTTTTCATAAAGACGAATACCCAAGGCACCATAACTTTTGAAAGGGAAAATCAGAGCCATCTCAGTGATACTTATGAAAAAAAAACAGTGCTGAAGTACTTGTTACCTTTGGTAATGACTCTTATAAAACAACTACTAAAATTATATTTAAGAAGGGATGTACCACAGGATTTGACAATGGTTATGATGGCACCGTATTTGCAGGAATGAACAACCAAGGAATTTTGTACACCCAGCTTGTAAGCCGAGAAAATAATAAAAAACTAGGGATTCAAAGTGTACCGTATTCTAGTATGAAAAACATTACTATTCCTTTAGGAGTTACAACGATAAAAGACCAAACCATTTCCTTCGGTGCTTCGACACGTAATATCCCAAAGACTATTAAAGTTTTCCTAGAAGATAAACGAAATAATACCTATACAAACCTAAGGAATGAAAACTACCGCATCAGACTAAAAGAGAATACAAAAGACCTTGGTAGATTTTACCTACATATCACCTCAAGAATATTAGTTTCAGAAGAACCCAACAGCAATGCAAAAGCAATACAAATATACATTTCTGCTCCAAGAGAATTGACCTTAACAAATGTAGAAAAAGGAAGAGTAAAATTTAGCCTGTATTCAGAACTTGGTTCACAGATACAAACACAAATATTAGATATAGATGGAACGTGTAAAATATCCATTCCTAAACTTTCTACTGGAATGTATTTTTTAAAGATAACCACCAAAAAAGGAGACAGATATAAAAAATTTATTATTAAAAAAATCGATTAGCCATGCAAAACAAGGACAAAAAATTAATCTGTAGAAAAGAAGCCGTAAAAAAAATTGGAGAATATGGAAAGTATACTGTGCTGACAGCATTGGGAACTTACCTCCTATTACATCCGAAACAAGCACAAGCACAAAGCCCAGAAAATCCTGGAGAAGGCTTTTAAAATTTAATTCTAAAAAAGAGAGGAATTGTATTTCTGTAATTCCTCTCTAAAGTAGCTTATTATTTGGTTTGAGGAGGATACTGTTCCATGATCTCATGTACAAATTCTTTGATTCGTTCTTCCTTTTTTTCCATAGATCGCATCTGTAAGACACCGGTTCCTATGCCTTGCCAAAGTAGATTTTTTCCATTAGTATCTAACAAGTCAATAAATAGTGTACCTTCCGTTTGCGTAGATACTGTAACTTGTGATGGGCCGTAATACCAAGGATACCAATAGCCTCCGAAGCTATTATCATTAACATCAACTCTTTCTCGCGATTTGGTAAAAATATTAACTAGAACATCCGGGGTTGCAGATTTAGTCATTCCCTTTGCAAGAAGTTCAGCCTCTATGGCACGCATGATTCTTTTTTTATCCAAATCAGATATAGCAGCCTTATCGACTCCTGTTTTGTAGAAAGCAAATGTTTTTAAAGCACCAAAATCTACCTGTGTATCATAATCGGTAGAAACTCTTACAGAACTACACGACAAAAAGAATAATCCCAAAAAAAACAGTACAAAAAGTGAATTTAATCGTTTCATTTATTTATATTTTTATTTCAAAAGTAACAGAAATGTTACGATTCCGAAAAGTTAGAAATTTTCCAAAGACAAATAGTAAAACAACCTTAAAAGAGAAAAGTTTTTTGCTTTGGAAATGTATTATTATCCATAAAAATACAACAAATAATATGCCAAATAAAATCAAGATATTTTAGCAGTGTTAATCATCATTGGAAAGGCAATTTTATAGTGCGTGCCATTTTTGACAAAACAAGTAAATGTACCACGTATTTGTGTGGTAAAATCTTTCGCTAATTGTAACCCTATACTATTTGTTCTTGCTTTTGAAAGATCAATCCCAGATCCATTGTCGCTGATATCTAAAAACACATAACTCCCATCTGATTTTAATGAAACATTGATAAAACCATCAGATTGATAATCAAAGGCATATTTATAGGCATTGGTTATTAACTCGTTTAGTATCATACCCAATGGTAATGCCCTTTGTAGATTTACATGGATGGCTTCAATTTGCAATCGTACCAAGATTTTCTTGTTGGTAAATTTTTGTGAAGACTTAATCGAATTAATGATATCGTAAAAATAACCCTGTGCATCAATGGTCTCGTCTTTACCGTCAGAATACAATTGTTCGTGTACTAAAGCCATAGAAAATATTCTATCAATACTCGTTTGAAGTTTTTCTTGAAGCTTAGAATTACCACTTGAGTCTATTTGCATCTCAAGAATACTGCAAATTATCTGCAAATTGTTTTTTACCCTATGATGTACTTCCTTGAGAAGGATATTTTTATAATTTACTGTTTTTACCAATGACGTATTCATATTTTGAATTTCTTCTTTTTTTTGAAATAACATCTTGTTACTCTTTTTCAACTTAATTTGATATCGAATTAAAATCAGTACTAGAAAAAGGAAGATAAATAAGAATACTATAATTAAGTTTCGTTGGTTTTTCGCAATATTTTTTTCTTTTTCGGTTTGCAGCAATATAGTATTCTGCTTTTCTACCTGATGCTTTGTCTCTAACTCTGCACTAAATTCGTTATTCTCTTTTTGCTGAACTTGGGTATCAATTTCTCTGTAAGATTTATAATTTTGTAGTGCCTCGTCGTAGGCCCCCATCTTTTCATATATCTTTGAGGCAATAAGATATGCCATTCGAATTTTAATTTTATGACCGTAGGAAAGAGCAATACGCAAACCTTTCTTTGCATAATTTTTAGCTTCCACATACTCTCCGTCGTTATATTTCAGGTTTGCCATTAAAATATTCCCATAGGCAATACCGTCTAATAAGTTATCTTGTTCGACTATTTGTAATGCCTTGTTAAAATATTTATCGCGATTTGGTATATGTAGGCTATCTAGGTATAATTTTCCAACTTCAAACAATGTGAAGGCACTGTGTTTTGGATCTGTTTTGTGATTTTCATGGAGCGCTAAAGCTTTGTTGAAATTATGGAGACCATCTTCTTTTCTTCCCTGAAGAACATATATTTCTCCTATATTAGATAAACAAGAAGCCACAAATAGCCAATTCTTTTCTTTAGTGTAAAACTCTAAAGCTTTTTCATAATGGCTTTTAGACAATGTATAATTTTTTTGATCCAATAACAAATCCCCTGTGCGATGTAAACAAGTTGCTATTTTATTGTAATTTTCTAGTTTTCGATATAAAAGTTCGGCTTTTGCATAATTTTCAGTGGCTATAATTACATTTTGTAAATACCTCCCTGCATCACCAATACCCTCAAAACAAGAAGCTCTTTGTAAAATATGTGCGGTGGTTGAAACCTCTAATCCCATCTCAAAAAACTCGATTGCTTTTTCATAGTCGCTGTAAATTGAGTTTCTATTATTCAGAAAAGTTCCCATTTGAATGTAGGAATCTATCAATAAATTTTTGTTGTCAAAATTCCGCTGCTCATTTTTGGCACAATTAATTGCGCAAATGTACTTTTGATACTTGATTTCCCACTCTTTTTTGTTTCATTGTTGTAATTCTCCTTACCGAAGCATAAAAACAGAGAATTAAAAATAAAAAAACAAAAATAATCTTTTCTTTCCTTAATTTCATGGCACTCGCATTTTTTAAAGTCTTAGGAAAAGAGATAGGATAGGTAATAAAAGCTTTAGGATGCAATTAAAACTGCACCCAAAAATTAGTATTAAAATACTGTTCGAAAAATTAATAACGATGAAAGTTGTTAAGACTTACATCCAAGATAACAATACATATATTTCTTCCCCTAAAAACATGTACTTTTTATAAATTTATAAAATGATACTTGGGTAATATTATTTAAATGTTAATTCAATGGAAATGATCAAAAAATCTTCCGAATTACATCAAAATTGACAAAATAATACCATTTTAATGGTAAAATGTATAGTTATTTTAAAAAATCAAATGAGAATATTAAATGTGTTTTTAACTTAAAATTTGTATTTTTAACAATTGATTTTAATTACAAAACATATAATACCCAAAGGTTTTGTTGGTCTTGCCATCTATCCTTTCATATTTCTAAAAAGGAAGGAACTTAAAAACAATCTCTATTTAATTAATCACGAGAAAATTCATTTGCAACAGCAACGAGAAACATTGCTTTTGCTATTCTATTTAATTTACGGTATTGAATGGCTGATAAAGTTGCTTCTGTATAAAAATACAGCATTAGCCTATGTGAATATAAGTTTTGAGCGAGAGGCGTATACCAACGAAAATAATTTAAACTACTTGGAAACCCGTAAATCTTGGTCATTCATTAGATATATATAATTTATATAAAATCCTTCTTTTTTTTAAGATTTTCGTAAATTGCAAACCATTAATTCAAGTTAAATTACGAATGGAACAAATAACTCCCTATAAACCTACCTACAAAGTACGAATTGTAACTGCTGCCTCTCTTTTCGATGGACACGATGCTGCCATTAATATTATGAGGAGGATTATTCAATCTACTGGAGTCGAGGTTATTCACTTAGGACACGACCGAAGTGTGGAAGAGGTTGTAAACTGTGCGATACAAGAGGATGCTAATGCAATTGCGATGACTTCTTACCAAGGAGGACATAACGAGTACTTTAAATACATGTTTGATTTACTGCAAGAAAGAGGTGCTGGCCATATCAAAATTTTTGGTGGTGGTGGAGGAGTAATTCTTCCCGAGGAGATTAAAGAGCTAATGGACTATGGAATTACTCGGATATATTCACCTGACGATGGTCGTGAATTGGGTTTGCAAGGAATGATTAATGATTTAGTTCAGCAATCTGATTATCCTATCGGAGACACATTAAACGGTGAAGTTGACAAACTTTCTAAGAAAGAAACTGGAAGCATTGCCAGAGTTATTTCTGCCGCAGAAAACTTCCCTGAGATAGCAAAAGACACCCTAAAAAAAATTCATGAAAATAATAAAAAAGCTTCCACTCCTGTGCTTGGTATTACGGGAACAGGTGGCGCTGGTAAATCAAGTTTAGTAGATGAATTAGTAAGGCGATTTTTAATTGATTTTCCAGAAAAAACGATTGGGCTTATTTCTGTAGATCCTTCTAAAAGAAAAACCGGAGGAGCCTTGTTGGGAGATCGCATACGGATGAATGCAATTAATAATGATCGCGTTTACATGCGATCTCTTGCCACTCGACAATCGAATTTGGCATTGTCTAAATACGTAAATGAGGCTGTAGAAGTTTTAAAAGCAGCTGCTTTTGATTTAATCATTTTGGAAACCTCTGGTATTGGTCAATCGGATACAGAAATTATTGAGCATTCTGACACCTCTCTATATGTGATGACACCAGAATTTGGTGCTGCTACACAATTAGAGAAAATTGACATGCTCGATTTTGCAGATCTAGTAGCTATCAATAAATTTGATAAACGCGGTGCTTTAGACGCACTACGTGATGTGCGTAAACAATACATGCGCAATAACAATTTATGGGATATTCCACAAGACCAACTTCCTGTTTTTGGAACTATAGCCTCGCAATTTAATGACCCTGGTATGAATTCATTATACAAGGCAATCATGGATAAAATAGTAGCGAAAACCGGAGCTGATTTACAATCATCGTTTACGATTACGGAGGAAATGTCGGAGAAAATATTTGTCATTCCTCCGGCAAGAACAAGATACCTATCGGAGATTGCCGAAAGTAATAGGGCTTATGATAAAAAAGTCGATACGCAAGAAAAAGTAGCGCAAAAACTATACGGGATTTACAAAACTTTAGAGAGTGTTTCTGGTTCCACTATCGAACTCGATAAAAGTGGAATCGAAGCGAACTCAATTCTTACAACAGAAGAAAACAAGGAATTCCTTAAACTTTTACTTGCAGAATTTGACCGTGCTAAAATGGATTTAGATCCCTATAATTGGGAAATTATTTTAAACTGGAATTCAAAAGTACAGAAATATAAAAGTCCTATATACAGTTTTAAAGTACGGGACAAGGAAATTAAAATCGAAACGCACACAGAATCTCTTTCTCATACTCAAATTCCGAAAGTTGCCCTGCCAAAATACAAGGCTTGGGGAGATTTATTACGATGGAACTTACAGGAAAACGTTCCAGGTGAATTTCCGTATGCTTCGGGTTTATATCCATTTAAGCGAACTGGAGAGGACCCAACACGAATGTTTGCTGGAGAGGGAGGCCCAGAACGAACGAATCGACGTTTTCACTACGTGAGTTTAGGAATGCCTGCCAAGCGATTGTCTACAGCTTTTGATAGCGTTACGCTATACGGTAACGATCCAGGACACCGACCAGATATATACGGTAAAATTGGTAATGCGGGAGTTTCTATATGTTGTCTAGATGATGCTAAAAAATTGTATTCTGGCTTCGACCTAAGCCATGCAATGACTTCTGTTTCCATGACTATTAACGGTCCTGCTCCTATGCTTCTTGGTTTTTTCATGAATGCAGCAATTGATCAAAATTGTGAAAAATATATTAAAGAACACGGTTTAGAGAGTACGGTAGAAGATACATTAAAAGAACGATACGATGCCAAAGGTTTAGACCGCCCATCATACAATGGTGATTTACCAGAGGGTAATGACGGCTTGGGATTAATGCTGTTAGGACTAACGGGTGACCAAGTTCTACCTGCAGAGGTATATGCAACTATTAAAGCGAGTACATTAGCCCAAGTTCGTGGTACTGTACAGGCAGATATTTTGAAAGAAGACCAAGCGCAAAATACCTGTATTTTTTCTACGGAATTTGCGTTGCGTTTAATGGGAGATGTACAAGAGTATTTTATTGAAAAAAATGTTAGAAACTTTTACTCGGTTTCAATATCTGGTTACCATATTGCGGAAGCTGGTGCAAACCCCATCACCCAGTTAGCATTAACGCTTGCAAATGGTTTTACCTACGTGGAGTACTATCTTTCCAGAGGAATGGACATTAATAAGTTTGGTCCAAACTTATCCTTCTTTTTCTCTAATGGTATAGATCCAGAATACGCTGTTATTGGACGAGTTGCCCGAAAAATATGGGCTAAAGCGCTGAAATATAAATACAATGCGAACCCTCGTGCACAGATGTTAAAATACCACATTCAAACATCTGGTAGATCCTTACACGCACAAGAAATAGACTTTAATGATATTCGAACTACCTTACAGGCATTGTACGCTATCTACGATAATTGTAACTCTCTGCATACAAATGCATATGATGAAGCAATTACCACACCAACAGAAGAAAGTGTGCGCAGAGCTATGGCAATTCAATTAATCATAAATAAAGAGTTAGGTTTGGCCAAAAATGAAAATCCTATCCAGGGCTCTTTCATTATCGAAGAATTAACCGATTTAGTGGAGGAAGCTGTACTGACTGAATTTGATAGAATTACCGAAAGAGGTGGTGTTTTAGGAGCTATGGAAACCATGTACCAACGTTCGAAAATTCAAGAAGAGAGTTTGTATTACGAAACGCTGAAACACACTGGAGAATTTCCGATTATTGGGGTAAATACGTTCTTGAGTTCGAAAGGATCACCAACGGTTACACCTCAAGAGGTAATTCGAGCAACAGAGGAGGAAAAACTCTTTCAAATAAAAACGAAAGAAAATTTAAATGCTGCTAATGTAAACAAAGTAAAAGAAGAACTTAACATTCTGCAAAATGCGGCAATTCAAAATGAAAATATTTTTGAAAAGCTCATGGAGGCTACTAAAGTATGTTCCCTTGGTGAAATTACAAGTGCTTTATTTGAAGTCGGAGGACAATACAGGAGAAATATGTAACAACGGTAGTGGGCAACCCTGTAAAGCTTTAGGGTAACTTTTATAGATGCTGTAAAAAATAGTCAAATACGATTAAAAGCTACTTATTTTTAGTAAGTAGCTTTTAATTTTATAACGAAATTAAATTATCGTTTAAATTCCATAACAAGATCAGCAGAAAGCTCTTTTACCATGACTGAATCTTCAGAAAGCTCTTGGAACGAATATCTAATCCGTAAAGAGGTAGCAGTTATTTCTTCAACCGTAAAATCTATTGCATCCCTATTTTGAAAAAAATCTAAAATATTTCCGTCATAAGTAAGGGATCTTGAAAGTATCTCTCCAATGGTTAAAACGGAGCCATCTGCTTGCCAATTAGCCTCTTCTTGTATACTTGTAATAGCCAGTAATTCCGTTTCGGAGTTCTCCTCACTAGTTGTTGTTAATTCAATATCATAAGATCCAGAAGTAAAAACCTTGTTTGGACTCTCTGTAAAAGTCATGGTGGAATGGATATTTTTACCTTCTCCTACAAAAGTAATCGCTACTGTATTTCCCGACATTACCATCTTCGTATTTCCATTATACAGAAAGGAAGTCATTTGCCACTCTCCCAATAGGTCTTGTTCCAAATGGTATTCGGTAGTATCCGATTCATTACAATTTGTAAAATTGAAAACCACAAATAATAAAGCAATAATTACATACGTGTTCTTTTTCATAGTATAGATTTAGTTTTAGGTTATCTTTTCATGTAAGTTTTAAAGTTGAAGTACATTAAAAGTATTTTAAAAAAACAAATCAAAAGTCATGCCGATAAACAAATCAATTATAAAAAAGTCGATACTAAAGAAAATTCAACACACTTAGTAGAGCTAAATCGATGGTTTAAGCCGATTTCTAGAATTTAAATTTCACAGAATGATCATAAATAAAAAACTAACCGAATAAACCCTTTTTTAAGCGATTTAAGACACTTTTGACGATTTTTTGTTTTTGTTTATTTTGAAACAAAACCTGTTAAAAACTTTATTTTAACACCAAAAAAATGTAAATTTGTAATAGAAGTAATCGCTTGATGCGGTTATTTTTTTGGAATGTCTGCACGATCATAATAATTAATAACAAGGTGCAGTATTTAAAGTAAGAGACTAACAGAAATAATACGCAACAAATATGAGCGAAGAAAAAAAGCATAATTATTCAGCCGATAGTATTCAGGCCTTAGAAGGAATGGAGCATGTACGAATGCGTCCTTCGATGTATATAGGTGATGTTGGTGTTCGTGGTTTACACCATTTAGTTTATGAAGTCGTAGATAACTCTATTGATGAAGCTCTTGCAGGACATTGTGATGAGATTTCGGTATTTATCAATGAAGATAATAGTATTACTGTTCGTGATAACGGCCGTGGAATTCCGGTAGGGCTGCACAAAAAAGAAGGAGTATCGGCATTGGAAGTAGTGATGACAAAGATTGGTGCTGGTGGAAAATTCGACAAAGATTCCTATAAAGTTTCAGGAGGATTACACGGAGTAGGTGTTTCATGTGTGAATGCTTTGTCCGATCACCTTAAAGCAACAGTTTACAGAGATGGAAAAATCTGGCAGCAAGAATATGAGCGAGGTAAAACTATGTACCCTGTTAAAACCGTTGGAGATACAGATACTAATGGTACTGAGGTTACCTTTAAGCCAGACACTACCATATTCTTACAGACTGTAGAATACAATTACGATACGCTTGCTACTCGTATGCGAGAGTTAGCATACCTAAATAAGGGTATTACCGTTACTTTAACGGACAAAAGAAATAAAGACGATGAAGGTAATTTTATTTCGGAAACATTTCACAGTACAGAAGGACTATCGGAATTTGTTAAGTATTTAGATGCTACAAGAGAGCAATTAACTGCTGGCGTAATTGCCATGGAGGGAGAAAAAAATGGTATTCCAGTGGAAGTAGCCATGGTTTACAATACCTCCTATTCTGAAAATTTACATTCGTATGTAAATAATATTAATACCCATGAAGGAGGAACACATTTGTCTGGTTTCCGAAGAGGACTAACGCATACCTTAAAAAAATATGCAGACGAGTCTGGCTTGTTGAAAAATGTAAAATTTGAAATCTCCGGAGACGATTTTCGAGAGGGACTAACCGCAATTGTATCTGTTAAAGTTGCAGAACCACAATTTGAAGGACAAACTAAAACAAAACTAGGTAATAGAGAGGTAACCTCAGCAGTATCACAAGCTGTTGCTGAGATGTTAACCGATTATTTGGAAGAGAATCCAAACGACGCCAAAACTATTGTGCAAAAGGTAATCCTCGCCGCGCAAGCGCGTCATGCTGCTAGAAAAGCTCGTGAAATGGTGCAGCGCAAGACAGTAATGAGTATTGGTGGGTTACCCGGAAAATTATCCGATTGTTCGGAAACAGACCCAGCGGAATGCGAAATATTTCTGGTAGAGGGAGACTCTGCAGGAGGAACTGCCAAACAGGGAAGAGATCGAAACTTCCAAGCTATTCTTCCTTTAAGAGGTAAAATCCTGAATGTAGAAAAAGCAATGCAGCACAAGGTTTTTGAAAATGAAGAAATTAAAAACATGTTTACTGCACTAGGTATATCCATCGGAACAGAGGAAGATCCTAGAGCCTTGAACTTATCGAAACTTCGTTATCACAAGGTAGTTATCATGTGTGATGCCGACGTAGATGGCTCGCATATTGCAACGTTAATTTTAACCTTCTTTTTCCGATACATGCGAGAAATGGTAGAACAAGGCTATATTTACATAGCAACTCCACCTCTATACCTTGTTAAAAAAGGACAAAAAAGAGAATACGCCTGGGATGACAACCAACGTGATGTTATCGTACAAAAATTTGGTAATGGTGCAAACATTCAGCGATACAAAGGTTTAGGAGAGATGAATGCAGAGCAATTATGGGACACTACGATGAATCCGGAGTTTAGAACCCTGCGTCAGGTAACCATCGACAACCTAACAGAAGCAGATCGTGTCTTCTCCATGCTAATGGGAGATGAAGTTCCGCCTCGTAGAGATTTCATCGAAAAAAATGCTAAATATGCAAATATCGATGCTTAAAATAGCTTAAAAAATCCCTTCACCGGGATTTTTTTTGCTTTACAAGTGCTTTCTTTTTGAAAATATTTTATCTTTAATTGAAAATGTAGCAACAAAACAAAGAAGCGCTATCCAAATAAAAAATGATGAAAATTAAAAAAATTACCCTTTTATTACTTTTTCTCCTTACGGCAATAATTGGTAAAGCACAAGAAATAGAAACAATACTGCTAGCAAAGGAGGACGCAGTAAAACTTACAAATGGTTATTTAAAACCTGCCTTTAAAGGACTAATCTACAGTATGAGTAATGGTTGGTATCATACGGCCAAAGTACATAAAAAGTTTGGGTTTGACATAACTATCGGAGCAAACGGGTCTTTTATCCCAACCAAAGATGAGTTATTTGATGTTGCACATTTGAATTTATCCGATAAAACAACAATATTAAGCAGCAATACAAATTCTCCTACGGTGGCAGGTAGTGAGAACGAAATTCCTGCGCGTTTGCGATACACACGAACCATTGACGGTAGAGAGGTATCTGCAGACTTCGACCTTCCCAAAGGTATTAAAGAAGATTTACCACTAAGTATTATACCTGCACCTGCTGTACAAATAGGTGTAGGATTACCTTTTAAATTAGATGCTATAATACGATATGCCCCTAAAGTTGGAACGGATGACGTAAAAGGAGGGCTATTTGGTATTGGATTTAAAAAAGAAATTACAGATTGGTTAGGTCCATTAGACAAAACTCCTTTACATATTGCTTTATTAGCCGCATATTCTAATATGGAGGTTATTTATACCATTGATGACGCAAGTACAGGAGCTGTTTTAACAGATAATGCAACCACAGAATTTAATTTAAACACCTACACATTTAAAGCTATTGCATCCTTAAATTTTCCTATTGTTAATGTATTTGGGGGTGTTGGATATGTGGGTGGCAATTCTCGTTTAGAAATGCTAGGTAGGTACACCTTAATATACGATACAGAGACTACTGGCACTATCGTTGAAGAAACAGTGATAGACCCATTAGCACTGAAACAGAATGTAGGTGGTATTAATGCAACCTTAGGATTACGTTTTAATATTGGATTTTTCAAAATATTTGGAAGGTGTTCCTTTCAAGAATACACCACCATTAATGGAGGAATTGCATTTAGTTTTCGATAACCTACAAAAGATATAGTCGTATTTGAAGCGCTTTGCTATACACACTATACTGTAAAAGCAAGTAGTACGTTAAAAAACAAGGACACTTGAATTTGTTTTACTCGCTACAATAAAGAAGAGTTAACAAAAACTTATAATTAGTTAAAAGAATAACTTCGGTCTTAATTTACTTTTTTATCCTTAGGCAAATCGCTATTTTTGTGCATCTTATTAATAATTTTCAAAAAAATATATATAAAATGAAAGTAACAGTTGTAGGAGCAGGTGCTGTAGGTGCAAGTTGTGCAGAGTACATTGCTATCAAAGATTTCGCTTCAGAAGTTGTTTTAGTAGACATCAAAGAAGGTTTTGCAGAGGGAAAAGCTATGGACTTAATGCAAACTGCCTCATTGAATGGTTTCGACACTAAAATTGTTGGAACAACTGGAGATTACAGCAAAACAGCCAACTCTGATATTTGCGTTATTACTTCTGGAATTGCTCGAAAACCAGGTATGTCTCGTGATGAATTGTTGGGGATTAATGCAGGTATTGTAAAATCCGTTGCAGCAAGTTTGATTGAACATTCACCAAATACAATTATTATTGTTGTTTCGAACCCAATGGATACGATGACTTATTTAGTGCATAAAACAACAGGCCTTCCAAAGAATAGAATTATTGGTATGGGTGGTGCTCTAGACTCAGCGAGATTCAAGTATCGTTTAGCAGAAGCATTAGAAGCACCAATATCTGATGTAGATGGAATGGTAATTGGAGGACATTCCGACAAAGGAATGGTTCCTTTAACGCGTTTAGCTACACGAAACTCTGTCCCTGTTTCAGAATTTTTATCCGAAGAAAGATTAGATCAAGTAAAAGAAGATACTAAAGTTGGTGGTGCTACTTTAACAAAGTTACTAGGTACATCAGCTTGGTATGCACCAGGAGCAGCTGTTTCAGGTTTAGTGCAAGCAATTGCTTGTGATCAAAAGAAAATATTTCCTTGTTCTGCCTTATTAGAAGGAGAATATGGTTTATCGGATTTATGCATTGGTGTCCCAGTAGTTCTTGGAAAAAATGGAATAGAAAAAATCGTAGAGATTAATTTAAATGATGCAGAAAAGGAACACCTTAGTTCTTCTGCAGCAGCAGTGGCAAAAAACAATGAGGCACTTTTGTCTTTTTAAATAACGATATCATTGAAAATATTAAAAGTCTGAATAGATCTTCTGTTCAGGCTTTTTTTGTAAAATATGTTAAAAAATGTTAAAAAATATTTTTTTGTAAGTAATAAAAATTCTCCTCGACTCATAAAACATGGAACATTTATATGTTTCTTTTCATAGTTTTTCATAGCAATTTTCCCACTCTTTAGAGTGGGTTTTTTTTATCTTTGGTTTCTAAACCTACTACTTTTGCAACGAATATTAGTTTCTGTAACCAATGATATTACAACAGACCAACGGGTCGCGAAAGTTTGTTCCTCACTAGAAAAATCTGGCTATGAAATTTTACTCGTTGGAAGACTGCGTTCCGATAGCGTACCTTTACAAAGATCATACAGTACGCTGCGCTTAAAATTATGGTTCGAACAAGGCCCGTTATTTTATGCAGAATACAATATTCGTTTAATTATTTTACTCCTTTTTACTAGGAAAGACATTATTCTCGCAAACGACCTAGACACCTTACCTGCTTGTTACCTAGCAAGCGTGCTTCAAAGAAAAACAATAGTATATGATAGTCACGAATTATTCCCTGAAATTCCAGAGCTAACAAATCGTCCAAGAATCAAAAAAATTTGGGAATGCATAGAGGCTATTATCGTACCAAAATTGGCAAATTGTTATACGGTATGCGATAGTATTGCTGGGTATTATTACAGCAAATACAAAACCAAATTCTCTGTTGTAAAAAACGTACCAAGGAAAGAAAATGAAGCGATAGCATTAGATACTTTCCAAAAGGCAAAAAATAAGAATACCATTATTTATCAAGGTGCTGTAAATAAAGGAAGAGGTATAGAATTAGTATTAGAGAGTATGCATTTATTACCAGAGTGGATATTTCTTATTATTGGTAGTGGTGACATTATTTCAAAGATTCAAAATGAGATTTCAACGAAAAACCTACAACAACAAGTGCTGCTTCTGGGTAAACTTTCTCCCGAGGAACTTCGGAAAGTTACCCCGATGGCTACAATTGGAATAAGCCTAGAAGAAGATATGGGGTTAAGCTATCGATATGCACTCCCGAATAAAGTTTTTGACTACATTCAAGCCAGGGTACCGGTGCTAACCTCTGACCTTCCAGAGATGAAAAAAATTATAGAGCAGTATGCAATTGGTGAAGTATTAACCAAAAGAACTCCAGAGCAATTTGCTACTACCGTTCAACAAATTGCAAATAGTGATTATGGTAACAATTTAGAGAGAGCTCGAGCAGAACTTATTTGGGAAAAGGAAGAAATTATATTACAAAGTCTCTTTAAAAACCTTCGATAAATACCCAATTCGAAATGTATTGTAATAAAAAAAAGAAGAAGAGTTGATTGCCTTTTCTTCGAGAAAATCAGTGAATTTTTCCAGTAAAGAAGGGATACCTGTCCATGCTATCATTTTGTAATATTTCGATAGTTTAGTATCCGGAAACGAAATTTGTTTCTGTGCCAATAGTAACGCCAAATTTTTGAGAGCATCTTTGGTCTTCGCTACATATTCTATATCCGAATCTATTCCTAAGTGATATACTTCATTTTCTATGTGAGTAACAACTACAGAATGCTTTTGTAACTGCTTTGCAAAAAGTAAATCTTCATAACCGTACTTTGCCAAATCATTTGCAAATCTAATAGTATCAAAAACTGCTTTTCGAATTAAAAAATTACCAGTAAAAAAAAAGTTATAGGGCTGTGCATTTCTAATGGTTACAGATTTTTCCTCATTCTTTTTACCTACCTGCCAACGAATCGTTTTTTTCCTTGTAGTATCCTCATAACATATCCCACCCACAACAACAGTATTTGCAACATGCATTGTAGCAATGTAGCGTGCAATAAAATTAGTGTGTTTAGGCATTACATCACTATCCAAAAACAACAACCAGTCATAAGTCGCTTTTTCCACGAGTAAATTCCTAATTTTACTCCTACCTATATTTTTTGGCAAAGAGACAAGGCTGCAATTTGGAAGACTATTGATTTTTTCACTGCTTGAAGTACTTAAAAATGGAGAGGCATCATCCAAAACAAGAATTTCGAAGGCAATATTTTCTTTTTGAAGCGCAACAAAGAGCGTCTCGACTAAAGAATAGGTATCCCAATTATAGCTTGGAATAAGAACGGATAACATATTAAACAGATTGTTGCACTACCTCAAACAACTCTCCTCCCTCACATTTTACCGTATGCTGCTTAAATTTAACAATCAATTGGTAATCGTGGGTTGCCATCAATATAGTCTTACCACTTTGGTGAATTGCATTTAAGAGTTCCATTACCTCCAAAGAAGTTTTAGGATCTAAATTACCTGTTGGCTCGTCTGCTAAAATCAACTCAGGATCGTTCAAAAGCGCCCGTGCAATTGCGACACGCTGTTGCTCTCCACCAGAAAGCTCGAAGGTTTTTTTGTAGTATTTTTCTTTCATACCGACCTTATCTAGCACTTCGTGGATTTTTTCCTTCATTTCGACTTTATTTTTCCAACCAGTCGCTTTCAAAACAAACTCTAAGTTCTCAAATACATTTCTATCGTTTAGCAACTTAAAATCCTGAAAAACAATTCCTAATTTACGTCGTAAAAAAGGGATGTCTTTTTCCTTCATTTTTTTCAAGTCAAACCCAACAACACTTCCTAATCCTCGTTGCAATCGCAAATCACCATATAGCGTTTTTAGTAAACTACTCTTTCCACTACCTGTTTTTCCTATCAGATAAAAGAAATCTCCTTTTTGCAGTGTGAAATTAACTTTTGAAAGAACCAAATTGTCTTTTTGGTATATATCGGCATTTTCAAGATGTAAGACAGGTGTACTCATATAAAGGATGATTTTTACAAAACTAAAGTTTTTCGTAGGTTATTTTATAACATTTGTTACTTTTGACTTTTAACTCTCCAACAAAATAACAAAATTAACGTTATAGTTTCTAGATATAAAAAGAATATGGGAATTAATTTTTACCTAAGGGGCATTATATTATTACTTTTAATGGGTTTTATACCCCAAATTTTGGCCAAAAACAGCATATGACATCGCTGACGATAGAGATTATAATGAAGCGTATACCTTATTTGAAAATAAATCTTATGCCGCTGCCCAACGGTTATTTGAAAAAGTTATAAATAGTAAAAATAAATCCCAAAACTTACGCGGAGATGCGTTGTATTACGATGCTATCTGCGCTGTTAAATTAAATCAAATAGATGCAAATAAAAAAGTAGAACAGTTTGTAGAAAAACATCCATATCACAATAAAAAAGAAAAGGCATACTTAACTGTGGCAGATTATTATTTTGCCAATAGAAAAGCATCCCATGCATTAAAATGGTACCAAAAAGTAAATGAAGATTTTTTATCGCAAGAGGAAAAAGATGAATTTAACTATAAAATGGGGTATGCTTTACTGGTCTCCAATTATCTCAAAGATGCGAAAGCTAGGTTTAAGGTTTTATTAGGTAACCCTATCTATGGAAACGACGCACGATATTACTATGGTTATATTTCATACAAACAAGAGAATTTTGGAGAAGCAGAAGACAACCTGAGCCAACTAGCAGACGATGCAACTTACCAAACCAAGGCAAACTACTACATCCTAGATATTAGCTTTAAAGCAGGACGATTTGACAAGTCTATTGAAATTGGGGAGAAACTTTTAGAGACCACCAAAAAAGAAAATGAAGCTTCTCAAATAGCTAAAATTATTGGAGAGAGTTACTTTAATTTAGGAAAATACGAAAAAGCAATTCCGTATTTAAGAGCCTACAAAGGAACTAATGGTAAATGGAACAATACCGACTATTACTACCTTGGTTACGCGTATTACAAAAAAAAGGAATATGACAATGCAATAACCAACTTCAATAAAATTATTGAAGGGACTAATAAAGTAGCTCAAAATGCCTATTATCATCTTGGAGAATGCTATTTAGAACTCGATAAAAAGGGAGAAGCTTTAAATGCATTTAAAAACGCAAGTGAAATGGATTTTGACTCCAAGATTACAGAGAGTGCTTGGCTAAATTATGCAAAATTAAGCTATGAACAAGGAAATCCTTACCAAAGTGTACCGGAAGTTTTAAAGACTTACCTCACAAAATATCCTTTAGCTACGGAACATAACGAAATACAAAATCTACTAATATCCTCTTATGTAAACCAACAAGACTACCAAGGGGCACTTGCCTATCTTAAAAACAACCCTGCACAACAAAACACGAAAGTGATTATTCAGGAAATTTCAATGTATAGAGGAATACAGCTATTTAACGAACAAAAAATTAAAGAAGCACAAGCCTATTTCAAAACCGCTTCCGGTTCGTCAAATATAGCGGTGGCTGACACCGCTAATTATTGGTTAGGAGAAACACACTATTTGTTAGGGGATTATGAAGCTGCGTTGGAAAGATTTTTTTTGGTTAAAAACCCTAGTAATAAAGAATTCCAACAAATAAATTATAACATAGGATATGCTCATTTTAAACTACAAAATTACAGAGATGCTGCAGTGTACTTTGAAAGCTTCCTGAAAAGTGATATTGAAAATTCAGATTTAAAAGACGATACTGCGAATAGATTAGGCGATTCGTATTATGCCGAAAGACAATACGAAAAAGCAGTTAAAGCCTATACAAAAGTAATCGACGATGGTGGAATTGGTGCAGATTACGCACAATATCAAATTGCTATGAGTAAGGGGTTTTTAGGAGACAATAGTTCCAAAATAACAAATCTTGAAACACTTGTTAGTACTTTTCAAAACTCCCAATTGGTAGACGATGCTTTATTTCAAATTGGAAACACTTACACAACCCAAAAGCAGGTAAAAGAGGCGTTAAAAACCTACGACAAAATTTTATTAAAACACCCAAACAGCAATTATATCCCAAGTGTTTTATTGCGTCAAGGGTTATTGTACTATACGGCTAACGATAATCAAAAAGCCATAGAAAAATACAAATCAGTAGTAAAGGAATACCCTAATTCAAGTGAGGCAAAACAAGCTGTAACCAACCTAAAAAATGTATATATAGATCTTGGAAAAGTAGAAGAATATGCTGTTTGGGCAAAAAACATAAAATTTATCAATGTTACCAATGCAGAGTTAGATAATGCAACCTATCAAGCAGCAGAAAATAAGTTTTTAGAAAATGACACAAACGCAGCCATAAAAGGATTTGAAAATTATTTATCGCGATTCCCAGCAGGAATTCATTCGCTCAAAGCAAACTTTTTCCTAGCGCAATCCTTAAAAAAAGTAGAAAATCTATCTAGTGCTGTTCCATACTACCAATATGTTACCCTACAACAAAAAAGTGAATATACCGAAGAAGCCCTAGTAAACCTATCCAAAATATACCTTGACAAAGAAAAATGGAAAGAGGCAATTGCGGTACTGCAGCAACTCGAACAGGACGCAAATTATCCTCAAAACCGCATATTCGCCCAAAGTAATTTAATGAAAGGATACTACTTAAATGAAAATTATGAAAAAGCTATAGTCTACGGGGATAAGATTTTAAGTACAGGAAAGATAGAAAATGTTATCGCGGAAGATGCAAAACTTATCCTAGCAAGATCGTATTTCAAAACAAATGATTATGAAAATGCAGCAGCATATTTTGAGGATACTAGTAACAAGGCAACCGGTGCTGTCAAGGCAGAGTGCCTGTATTACAATAGCTTGTTCTTGCACGAACAGAAAGAATATGAATCCTCTAATAAAGCTATTGAAAATTTAATTGCCAACTATTCCAGCTATACCTATTGGGGCGTAAAGAGCTATATTATTATGGCTAAAAATTACTATGCGTTAAAAGACGCGTACCAGGCGACCTATATTTTAGACAATGTAATCAAAAACTTTAGCCAATACAAAGACCTTGTAGAGGCAGCTAAGAACGAATTGAATACCATAAAAAATAAAGAAGCAAAAACCAACGAATCGGTAACTAACAAAAGTTAAACACTTTGAAATTAATGAAAAATTATGTGTGGTTATTTGTGCTGTTATTGGCCGTTGATGTCAAAGCACAAGAAAAAACAAAACGAGCTAACGATACCATCAAAACAGAAGTAATAAACGTGGTTACATCTTATGTCCCTAAAATTACTGATGCATTTAAAATTAAGCAAAAACCTATGGTTTCCTCAAACAAAGAAACCGAAAAGAAAAAATTATCCTACACCATTAGATCCATTCCGGTGGCCTCTACTTTTGTCCCAAAAAGCGGTACGCTAAAAAAAATAGACCTAGGAGAACGAGAACGTTTGTACGATAATTTTCTTTCCTTGGGTTTTGGTAACAACATTGCACCCGCACTTCAAGGGTACTTTAGACAGAGTACAAGTCGTGATAGTGAATTGGGAATTTATGCGAATTTTAATTTATCCATGGATCCGGTAGCCAATACCGAACTAAATAGCACATACTACAATATGGATATCGATATGAGCCATAAAAAAACGGAACGCTATTTTACTTGGGAAGCAGGGATAAATTTAGAAAGGGATGGATACAATTGGTATGGTTTACCATCACAAATCACATTTAATGATAATGTAATTGAGGCTATTGAAGAAGGTATAACTTACGGTTTTTACAAGGTATACGGTGCCATAGACTTTGACGATTCCTATATTTCTACCGCGAACACATCGGCGTATTTTTTAACAGATGGTTTAGGTAGTAGTGAATTCAATTTCGATTTGGACGCAGATTTCAGCCTTCCATTAGATCTAATTCACAACGATTTAAATGCACTTTCAGTTTCCTCTTCTATTAACTTTTTAGGTGGAAGTTTTGCTACCTCCTACGAAGATCAAAAGAAATTCCCATATTCCTTTTTTACCTTAGGAGTGCAACCTAGTTATGCTTTTATAGCATCCGATTTATACGTAAAATTAGGTGGTAAAGCGTATTTCTCCATAGACTTAGAAAATGACATCAATAATTTTCTACTGTATCCAGATGTAGAAATATCCTATCCCATAATAAAAGACTTCGCCAAGATATACATTGGTGCGGGAGGAGACCTAACAACGAATAACTTTAAAGAGTTTACGGATGAAAATCCATTTGTTTCACCAACACTTAACATCACCCAAACCAATGAAATGTATCAATTTTTTGGCGGTGTTCAAGGAATGCTCCACAAACAGTTTAGCTACCACTTCAAAGGAAGTTTCTCCAGCATTGAAGACAATCCATTTTACACCCTTAATTACTCCAAAACAGACGGAAGCAAAGCAACTGGTGATAATGGATTTATTTTGAATGGTTTTGAGTTTGGAAATTCATTTCGAGTTATTTATGACGATATAAAACGTACCACTATTTTTGGAGAGATAAGCTATGAAGGTTTTAAAAATTCTACTTTAGGTGCAACGTTTACCTATCATAGCTATACCTTAAACAACCTACAACACCCTTGGAACGCTCCTACAATGAAAGGAGAATTATTTGGAGAGTATAAAATGAAAAAATGGTATGCTGGTGCGAACGTATTTTTCGTCGGAAAAAGAAAAGGAGTTGCTTATGCAACCAATGCTCCATCACCATTTACTGCTGTAGATTTAGACAGTTATATCGATGTAAACATGCACGGAGGATATAACTTTTCAGACGATTTTTCAGTGTATCTAAACCTAAAGAATATGTTAAACCAAGAATACCAACGTTTTACTAATTTTAACGTACAAGGATTTCAAGTGTTTGGTGGGGTTACTTGGAAATTCGACAGCCTTTTTTAAACCAATAGCAGAGTAGTATAAGAAAAAAACTGAAATCCTTGGAGTGCTAATTTAAGAGTAAATTATTACAACAAAAACATTACTTTACTATAGCACCATTTACATAGGTTTGTAAACATTTTATGGCGTGTAGCTCAGCGACCGGTATCTCTAGCGGATTTTTATTTACACAATGAAATCGGCATATTTTCCTATTTCAAGGGAACCTATTTTATCTTCCATATGAATTTGCCACGCGGCATCAATTGTCATCGCTTTTAAACCATTCATCACAGATATTTGTTCATGTTTTGCAATCGTATCACCGGTTATCGTTTTTCGTTCTACAGCAGTTTGGATTAACCGGAATGGTTTACTTTGAAACATTGGTTGGTCGGCGTGAAGTGACATTTTAATCCCCATCGACAAAGCAGATTGCACCGGTAACATTTTTTCAACGCGCTCCTCACCTAATATTTCAGTTTTTAATGCATCTCCATAATAATACAAATGATTAATGTGAAAACTAGGGGTAAGCTGCAGTTTTTGCATTCGCAATAAATCTTTTTTGGGTAAAAGTAAACAATGTTCCAAGCGGTGTCTAGAAGTACTAAAATCCAATTCATTGTTCAGCTCTTCAAAAACACTAACGACCTCGCTAATAGCAGCATCTCCTTGGGTATGTATCGCTATCTGCCAACCGTTTTTATGGTGTTTTCTAATAAAATCTTTTAACACATCGGCCTCTAATAAAGCCTCTCCTCTATGTTTTTTTGGTATGTGTAAAACAGCGTTGGTTAATTTTGAATCCTGATAAGGCTGCTTTAGATACATAGATCCGATGTAGGGTGAACCATCATACCAATGCTTCAGTCCAATAACATTGTAAAAATCATTGGCAGTTAAATTTTTGGCAACAAATGTTCCATATCGTGTCGCATGTAGATAAAATGTCTTGGATATGGTTTTCGCTTTGGAAGAAATCCTAATTTTTCTAATACCCCGCCAAAAAAAGATACATGTTCTCTAGAAAGATGCTCAAAAAGTAAAAGTGGTTTTGCATCTTGAATCGTAATTCCTGTTGATACTATGGTTGTATTACCATTTTTGGCATATTCTTCCATTACCAAAGTAGCCGCATCACTTAAACGGTTTGTTGTTAACACCTCTTCTTTTAAGATGTCAAAAAAAGGCTTTACTGCCTCTTGTTCTACAATGCTGCCATCAAGTTTTCCTGCTGTATCTCTTCCATAGTAACTATGTGTAGACGGATTTGGTGTACTATCACTAATCCCAACCAGAGCAAAAGCTTTAGAATTTGCCCAATAATTATGTAAACTTTGACTAAAAAATAACGTCGGATTATTTGGAGCTATTGCATCCAAATATTCTATTGAGGGAATCTCTAAATCAGAAACTAAAACCGGATCTAGCCCTTTACAAATAATCCAATCTCCGGGTTTTGTATTGGCAACAATATTTTTAAACGCATGCCATATTTGTTCGTTAGAATCGAATCGGAATCCGGATAGGTCGTGCATTTCAGCCAAAAACATACTGATAGAAAAATGTGTGTGCGGATCAATAAATCCAGGTAAGACAGTCTTCCCTTTTAAATCGACAATAGTTGTCTCTTTTGCAAGGTTCGATCGAGACGCACTTACTACTCCAATGTCTTGAATCTTACCATCTACTACATACATAGATTGGGCATAAGGTTGTTTTTCATTTAAGGTAATGATATTTGCATTCGTATACAAAACCGGACCCGGTTTTGTAAAATCCTTTTGCACAAAATAAACCAGGACGAATACCACGATAGTTAGACTAAGAAGGAATTTTAAAATTTTACGCATAACTCCAACAAATTTAAAATCGTCTTTCCCGCATTCGCATGGGCATACTATCTATTTCTAAAAACAACTCCTCTTTGGTTAAGATCTTGTTTTGCGTTCGTTTGATGCCGCCATCTAAACCTATAAGACTTATTTTAAAGGAGGTTTCTGGACTTACTATAAAGCCCTTTGTATTGGTTATCTCCCTCCATTGCTCCGAATTTACATCCTCGTTAAAAGTAAACAAGGTATATGTATTATCATGCATTAAATAAAGAATCAGTTTTCTCTCTTGAAATGCATTTGCTAGCCCATTAAATTCCTCTAATTGTGCAATATATTTATCATTTTGTAATGAAGAAGTCTCCACGATTAATATTCGATTCTTCCATTTTTTTGCACTGATATTTTGTGCTAGCGAATTACCACTTATCAATAGGAAAAGACAAAAAGTATGTCTCCAGACAAGGAGGCTGCTACCCAAGTAAAAATACATAAGAACTCTAATTATAATTTGCGTTTACAATGTACTATTAAAACAGGGATAAAATCAAATGATTTAAAAAATTAGTTCCATAGCAAGAAATTCTGTCAAGATTAAAAACAAAACAATTGTTTTATTCTCAACAAAACAAAAGATTTATTATAAATAAAACAACAAAATAGTAATTTTTGAATGAATTTTGTAGCTTTACAGCAAACAAAACCTCAAACTAATGAATAAAATATATGTAACGCTGCTACTAAGCGTGCTAACATTACTGTCCTGCTCAAAAGAAAATAAAACCCAAAAAAAAGCATTCAATTTATCTTTAAAAGAAGAAAAATTAGATTCTACTAACATTAAAGGTCTTTTTAATACTGCCTTAACCGAAGGGAAGTCTTACGAATGGCTCCGAGATTTAACCACCAACATCGGAGGACGCCTTTCCGGCTCAAAAGAAGCAGAACAAGCTGTTATTTGGGGAGAAAAAATAATGCAAGAAGTTGGTTTAGATTCGGTTTGGTTGCAACCGGTTATGGTCCCACATTGGGTTCGTGGTGCAAAAGAAGTTGCCAACTACTCTTTTAATGGAAACCAAATTCAAGTTCCAATTTGTGCACTAGGATTCTCCGTTGCAACACCAAGAGATGGAATTAGCGCAGAAGTAATTGAGGTGAAAAGTTTAGAAGAAGCAGAAGCACTTGGTACAAAGGCCAAAGGTAAAATTGTTTTTTACAATGGGGCCTTCGACAATACCTTAATAAACACCGGAGAAGCTTATGGAGGTTGTGTCGGACAGCGATTTTCTGGCGCTGCAACAGTTGGGAAATATGGGGCTGTTGGGGTTATTGTAAGATCGATGACTAATGGAATAAACGATTACCCACACACAGGATCAATGGGATATGGTGACTTGCCGAAAGAACAATATATACCAGCTGCAGCTATAAGTTCAAGAGCTGCAGAAAATTTAAGCAAACATCTAAAGAAACAACCAAATCTAGAATTTTACTTTAAACAAAACTGCAAAACCCTTCCTGATGCACCATCTTTTAATGTAGTTGGAGAAATAAAAGGTAGTGAAAACCCAGATAAAATAATGGTAGTTGGCGGACATTTAGACTCTTGGGACCTCGGCGATGGTGCGCATGACGACGGTACTGGCGTGGTGCAATCATTGGAGGTGGCATATTTATTTAAGAAAAATAACATCAAACCTAAAAACACAATTCGTATTGTATTCTTTATGAACGAGGAAAATGGTTTACGCGGTGCAAAAGAGTACGAGCGATTAGCAAAAGAAAATGGTGAAATTCACATCAGTGCTTTAGAATCGGATTCTGGTGGGCATACGCCAAGAGGATTCTCTATTGACGCTAATGAAAAAAACGTGAAACTTTTACAAAGTTGGAAAAAATTACTTGCACCATATGGTCTTCACGACATTTATGAAGGAAGCGGTGGCGCTGATATAAGTCCTTTAAAAGAAGACCATGTTACCTTAGTTGGATACAAACCAGATTCGCAACGTTACTTTGACTACCATCATACCGTAATTGATACTTTTGACAAAGTAAACAAAAGAGAATTAGAGCTAGGTAGTGCTTCTATGGCAAGTATCGTATACCTTATGGACAAATATCTATACACAACGGAATCTATTAAATTATAAGTACGAGATGGCATAACTTTCTAGCTTTCTCTGCTATTAACGATACCAAAAAAATGAAACACGCACCAAACATTGCAAAATATATTTTTGCAGCATTTCTGATTTTAGGAGGCATCAATCACTTCTACAAACCTGAGCTATACAGTCCTTTTATACCGAGTATTTTCCCTGAAAACATGGTTAATTATGGGAGTGGTATTTTGGAAATTATTTTGGGCCTTGGTCTACTTATAAAAAGACACCAAAAAAATGCTGCAATTGGCTGTGTGCTATTAATGTTAATTTTTCTACCAATTCATATTTGGGATGCCTTAAAAGACACCCCTGTTATTGGGTCGAAAATAGCAGCAAATATCAGAATAATAGTGCAATTTATTTTCATTGCATGGCCATATTACATATACAAAAAATCAATTATATGAAACCATTAAAAAATAACGTATTAGCAGCATTATTAGTAAGTGTATTACTAAGCTGTTCCTCAAAGCAGCAAGTAGATTTAATCGTTACTAATGCAAATGTATATACGGTAAACGAAAGTTTTGAAAAAGCGGAAAGTTTTGCTATTAGCGATGGCAAATTTTTAGATATTGGAGGTTCAAAGGACATCCTAAATAAATACGATGCAAATAATATAGTGGATGCAAAAAAACATGCTATTTATCCAGGTTTTATCGATGGTCATTGCCACTTCTACGGTTTGGGATTACAGCAGCAAAAAGTAAATTTAAGAGGAACAACAAGTTATAACGATGTACTTGAAAAATTAGTTGCATTTCAAAAAAGTAAAAACACATCCTACATCACCGGACGGGGTTGGGATCAAAATGATTGGGAAGTAAAAGAGTTCCCTACCAAAGAAAAACTAGATAAAGCTTTTCCAAAAACACCGGTAGCCATTACTCGAGTTGACGGACACGCTATGCTAGTTAATCAAGCAGCAATGGACTTAGCAGGAATAACAGTAGCATCGAAAGTTGAAGGTGGTGATTTCATTCAAAAAAACGGAAAGTTGACCGGTGTTTTAATTGATAATGCTATGGATTTTATAAAAATTCCAGAACCATCCAAATCAGAACAAATACAGGCCTTAATGGATGCACAAAAAATTTGTTTTTCTCTTGGATTAACTACGGTAGACGATGCTGGTCTTGACAAAGAAGTAATAGAGTTAATCGATAGTTTACAGAGAGAAAATCAATTAAAAATGCGTATTTACGCAATGATATCCAATAAAGAAAAGAATCTTAACTATTACCTCAACAAAGGCATCGTAAAAACCGATAGGTTACATGTTCGCTCGGTAAAGGTATATGCCGATGGGGCTTTAGGATCTAGAGGAGCCACTTTAAAAGATCCTTACTCGGATAAAAAAGGACATTTTGGAGCTTTGGTAAACTCTTACGATAACCTGCAGAAATTAGCAACTAGAATCGCAGCCTCTCCATACCAAATGAATACGCACGCAATTGGAGACTCGGCAAATTATGTGATGTTAAAAACCTATGAAAATGTATTGAAGAACTCCACGGACAGAAGATGGCGTATTGAGCATGCGCAAATTGTAGATCAAAAGGACTTTAGTATGTTTAAAAATGTATTACCATCTATTCAACCAACCCATGCAACATCGGATATGTATTGCTGAAGATCGGGTTGGTGCAGAACGAATGAAGGGAGCTTACGCGTACAAAAAGTTACTACAACAGTATGGAAAAGTAGCTTTAGGGACAGATTTTCCTGTCGAAAAAGTAAGTCCATTACATACTTTTTACGCTGCTGCCATTCGAAAAGATTTACAAGGATATCCAGAAGAAGGATTCCAGACTGGCAATGCACTTTCTAGAGAAAATACATTAAAGGGAATGACCATATGGAATGCCTACGCTAATTTCGAAGAAGAGGAAAAAGGAAGTATTGAAATTGGAAAGGTTGCTGATTTTATACTTTTAGAAAAGGATCTCATGACAATCCCTGGTGATGCAATACCAAATACCAAAGTTATCGCAACCTTTATAAATGGAGAAAAAGTGTACTAGAAAATTCTATTAGAACTTTAGGGACTATGGGTATTATGGTTCCAAAAATGACACCATAAACTTTTTAGTTTTGTGTGTCATTTTTTTGTGTGAACACATGCAGCCCACAAAAGCAAAAGGGAAAAAATATATTATAATTTTTGCATCTTTTTCGATCTTATACAGTCTACTATATGAACATTAAAATTTCTTAATATGAAAACTAAAACGGAATGTAATTGCAATTGTAAAGAATGTAAAGCAGGAAATTGCAACAAGTGTACATGTGTTGATTGTGCGTGTACAAATTGTACTTGTTAAACTATTACCAGTAATTTTTCCAAAACCATAGTTGTTCTCAATTTTTACTCTAAGACTGATGAAACAGCTATGGTTTTGTGAAATACCGCAGTATTTTTTTTGTATATTTAAAACTATGAATACACAAAATATTTGGTTGGATTATTCTTCAGAATTACGAAGCTTTATTCAAAGTAAAGTAAAAAACAGTGCCATAACAGAAGATATTCTTCAAGATACTTTTATTAAAATACACACCAAACTAGACACCCTAAAAGATCCAAAAAAGTTAAAGCCCTGGTTATTTAGCGTGGCTAGAAATACCGTGTTTACTTATTATAAAAGCAACAATTATGCAGTAGAGGCAAACCTTTTAGAAGAAGACATAGATACAGAGGAACCGATGCATACTGAAAAAGATTGCTTGGCTGGAATTATTAAAAACTTACCGAAAAAATATCGCGACCCTATATTTCTATCGGATATAAAGGGGCTTAAGCAACAGGAAGTTGCGAAAGAGCTAGGACAAACCTTATCTACGACTAAATCTCAAATTCAAAGAGGGAGAAAATTAATTGCAAAAGGGTACATGGACTGTTGTGGTTATGTGTTAAATGCAGAGGGAAAATTAATTGGAGAAACCAAAGACCGAGAAGATTGCAAGGTTTGTGCCACCAAATAAAGCAAACAATTACTATAAAAAAATTTTAGACTAATTTCACCTTCTTTTTTTCTTTAAACGCCTTGACTTATTTCTTGGACTTTTGGAACGAGGCTTAAAAGTTATCGCATCATCAAAAGTGTTTTTTGTTTTTCCTGGTTTGTTTTTACGCCAACTAACATCTTCTGGTAATAACTTGGTAAGCAAATCCGTTCTTCCGACTTTCGTTAATTTATCTTTTATCCACTTTCTATTTTCTTTCTTATACCAAAAGAAAAACTTATGCTGTTCTAACTTTTCTTGTTTTGTCTTTGGAGTATTGACCTCTTTTAAGGTATACGGATGGTAACCGCTGTAATAAATTACCGTTGCTACCGTCATTGGTGTTGGGGTAAAATCTTGAACTTGCTCTAACTGAAACCCCATATCTTTTGTTTCGGCTGCTAAATTCGCCATATCTTCTGGCTCGCATGCAGGATGACTCGAGATAAAATAAGGGATTAACTGAAGATTTAATTTCTTTTTTTTGTTAATCTTGTCAAAGCGATCTTTAAACTTATGAAAATAAGTAAAAGATGGTTTACGCATTAATTTTAAAACAGGATCAGATGTGTGTTCCGGAGCAACCTTTAATCTACCAGAAACATGTTTGGTCATTACCTCTTCTGTGTAAGCATCTAACTCTTTTGGATCGGCGTTTTTATTGAATTCGGGAACTAACATATCATGTCGAATTCCACTTCCTATAAAAGACTTTTTAACTTTTGGATGGGCGTCAACCGCCTGATATAACTCTGTTAAAGGTTTATGCGAGGTATCTAAATTACTACATATTACGGGAGAAATACAAGAAGGTGCTACACATTTATCGCATATCGATTGTACCTTTCCTTTCATTTGATACATATTCGCAGATGGACCTCCGATATCGGATAGATATCCTTTAAAGTCTTCCATTTTGGTAAGTTCATCCACTTCCTTTAAAACCGACTCTTGACTTCTACTTGCTATAAATTTTCCTTGATGTGCTGAAATAGTGCAAAAACTACATCCTCCAAAACAACCACGATGTACATTTACGGAGAATTTAATCATCTCATACGCAGGAATTGGCCCACGTTTATTGTATTTTGGATGGGGCATTCTAGTGTACGGCAAATCAAAAGAACCATCTATTTCCTTTTCCGTCATGGTTGGATAAGGCGGGTTTATCATTAGCAGTTTTTCCCCAGTTTGTTGAAAAATCCTTCGAGCATATAATTTGTTAGACTCCTGCTCTATGACTTTAAAATTACTTGCATAGGCCTTTTTATCTTTTAAACAGGTAGCATGAGAGGCTATCTCTACATCCTGCCAATTCTTATTCTTAGGTATTTTCTCTCCTTCGTTTAATAGAACGGCAGTTTGCTTAATGGTTTTTAAACTTGAAAAAGGAACCCCTTTTTGCAAAAGTTCAACAACCTCGCGAAGCGTTGTTCCCCCATTCCATAAACCAACATATCAGCCCCTGAAGTTTCCAGAATAGTTGGCATTAATTTATTGGACCAATAATCATAATGTGTAACACGCCTTAAAGAAGCTTCAATACCTCCAATAAGCACTGGAACGTCTGGAAATTTTTCTTTTAAAATTTTGGTGTAGACAGTAGTTGCATAATCGGGCCGGAATCCTTTGTCTCCATTGGGAGTGTATGCATCTTTATCCCTTCGTTTCTTACTTGCAGTGTAGTTACTTACCATGGAATCCATACATCCAGCAGTTATTCCAAAAAATAATCTTGGTCTTCCTAATTTTTCAAAATCTTGTAAATTATCATGAACGCTAGGTTGCGGAACTATGGCAACACGCAATCCATAGCTTTCTAAAATACGCCCAATAACAGCTGGACCGAAGGCTGGATGGTCTACATAGGCATCACCACTGAAAAGAATAACGTCTAATTCATCCCATCCTCGTAACTTCACCTCTTTGTTTGTGGTAGGTAACCAATCTGAAAGTCGTCTAATTCTCATACCGTGTGCAAAGGTACGACGTTTTCTATAAATACTTGAATAAGTTAATCACATTCGTTTTCTATACCTCAATTTTTCCTAGAAACGTGACGTTGATTTTTTTCAAAGTATCTATATTTACTGAAAAGCTTTAATACCATTTTGAAGCCATTGGTAATATTCGTCAACGTCTGGTGTATACGCTACAGGCGCTATCAAATTATTCTCCTCTAAATCCATTAATACATAATACGGCTGAGAGTTTGTTTTGTACTTTATGGTTTGAAATTCACTCCACTTTTGACCGATA
The DNA here is from genome assembly GCF_002954385.1 of Tenacibaculum sp. SG-28. Lineage (GTDB taxonomy): Bacteria > Bacteroidota > Bacteroidia > Flavobacteriales > Flavobacteriaceae > Polaribacter. The sequence continues at coordinate 303,781 of NZ_MQVY01000001.1, read as the reverse complement.
TATCGCAGCTTCTTCCCCGGACGTAACTTAGACTCTACAACTTCATCTTCCTTTAACTCTCTTCTATCGTCTACGTACAAAGAAATAAGAACAACCTCATTTTTAAGTATCGATAAAACTTTATCCTTCGCCCAAACATTTTGTTCCATCTTTCTGCAATTCACGCACGCATGTCCAGTGAAATCGAGCATAACTGGTTTGTTCACTTTTTTCGCATAGGCCAATCCCTTATCGTAATCGTGAAAGGCAACGATATTATGTGGTGGTAAAACATGTGCTCCCTCTGGTAATTTCTCAGAACTTAACGATGATGCATTACCGGCATTAGTTTGTGTGACTGTACCTAACTTTTGATATCCAACTCCATAAGGAGACTCACTGTAATGTTGTGCTGGAGGAAAAGCACTGATTAAGTTTAATGGTGCTCCCCATAAACCTGGCAGCATATATATCGTAAAGGTTAGTGAAAGTAAGCCCAAACTTAATCTACCAACAGAAATATGACTTGCAGGAGAGTCATGAGGAAGTCTAATTTTACCAAATAAATACAACGAAAGAGCGCCAAATATTGCAATCCATATTGCTAAAAACACCTCTCTTTCGAGCCAATGCAGTTGCAAAACCAAATCAGCATTCGACAAAAACTTAAATGCAAAAGCTAATTCTAAAAAGCCAAGAACAACTTTAACCGTATTTAACCAACCTCCTGACTTTGGTAAAGAGTTCATCCAACCTGGAAATGCTGCAAACAAAGTAAACGGTAAGGCTATGGCAAGCGAAAACCCAAACATACCCACAATTGGGCCAATTGTTTCGCCTCCAACTGCTGCTTCTACTAAAATAGTTCCAACGATAGGACCTGTACAAGAGAAGGAAACGATAGCTAGTGCTAGTGCCATAAAAAAGATTCCGACTAGCCCTCCTCGATCTGCCTGTGAATCTACCTTGGTTCCCCAAGAACTTGGCAGTGTAATTTCAAAAGCTCCTAAGAAAGAAATCGCAAAAATTAGGAGAAGGAAAAAGAAAATGATATTGAACCATACATTGGTCGATAATTCATTTAAAGCACTTGGTCCAAAGGCTAAGGTTACTGCAATACCAAGTATTACATAAATTAAAACAATAGCGACACCAAAAATAATTGCATTTCTAATCCCCTGTGATTTATTTTTACTTTGCTTCGTAAAAAAACTAACTGTCATTGGTATCATAGGAAAAACACACGGGGTTAAAAGTGCTGTAAACCCAAATAAAAACGCAATAAAAAAAGTTTTGAGTAAGCCTTTCTTATCGGTATTATTTTTAAGGACATCCTTTTTTTGAAGTGAGGCATCTACTAATTTTGCATTTGCAACCTCAAATTTTAAATCTATTTCCGTTGGCGGTAAACATCGTGTATCTCTACAAACCATAAACTCAACAGAAGCCATAATTGGTTGGGAAGCGTCTTTTACTATCACTTTTTGTCGAAAACTAGTTTTATTGCTAAACGATTTCACCTCCATACCAAAAGTAGCATCTTGAATCGTTTTACCTTTCTCTTCAACTACTTTCCCCTCTACTACATAATTATCGTTCTGAGTAAAGAAAAAAGAGGTAGGAATTGGGCCTCCTGGTTTTACAAATTGAGAATATATATGCCATTCGTTTTCAATTACCGCAGTAGCTACTAGAGTATATTCTGTATCGGATAGTTTCTCTACTGAGGTAGTCCATTTTACTGGATTATAAATTTGTGCATTTCCTTGGAATGAAAATTGAATAAAAAGTAGCGTAAAAAAGAAAATTACTCTAGATATAAATGGAGCGTTTGTTAAAAACTTCATAATACAGTATTGGTTAATAAATCTACTTGTAATAGAAAAGTAAATACGATGCAATATTATCAAATATGAAACAATAAATCATAGTTATTGTGTTAAAACCTATATAAATTTTAAAATTAAGCGATTAAGCATACTGCCATTTACAAAGTTAGAAAATGATAAAACAACCTTACAAAACGAAGAAAGTTTTCATCGATCATAAGCAAAAAATAAAACGTAATATAATACGTATACGCTATCAAAAATATAGGTCTTTAACATTTAATTAAGATAATTTGGGTAAGGAAAACCAAAAAAAAGTGACCCTTAATGGAAACTACAAATCATGCTAAAAAATATACTATCCTTTATTTTAACTTTCAGTTTGATATTGGCGTTTTCCTTTAGTGCAGAGGCACAGCGAAAGAAAAAAAAAGTCAAAAAAAGCAGAAGTTCAAACAACAAAAAAAGCAAAACCTACTAAAAATGCAATCAAGCCATACAGCGAGATAGTTACCGCAGCACACAAAACTGACCAAGGCTTATTTACAATACACGCAAAAAACAACAACTATCTTTTCGAAATACCCGATTCCCTTTTGCACAGAGAAATGCTAATGGTAACTCGTATAGCAAAAACTGCAAACGGCATTGGATTTGGTGGTGGCAAGCAGAATACGCAGGTATTACGCTGGGAAAAAAAACAAAATAAAATACTTTTAAGAGTAGTGTCTCATAATGTGGTTGCGGATACAATACTACCTATTCACGAGGCAGTAGTTAATTCTAATTTTGAACCAATTCTTTACGCCTTTGATGTGAAAGCATACGGGAAAGATTCTACCACAACAGTTATTGATGCTTCGCCTCTTTTTGAAACAGATGTAAAAGCTATTGGATTTCCGCAAGCTAGACGAAAACAATATAAAATATCGAAAATGGATAAAACTAGATCGTATGTCGAACGTATGAGCAGTTATCCTCAAAACATAGAAATTCGTCATGTAAAAACCTATGTTTCGGCAGCTCCCCCATCGAATAGCAGTGTTGGATCTATCTCTATGGAATTGAGTAATTCTATGATATTATTGCCTAAAGAGCCAATGAAAAGAAGGTATTTTGACGAAAGAGTAGGTTGGTTTACGAGCTCGCAAACGGATTATGGCTTGGATGCCCAAAAAAGTAAATCGGTAACTTTTTTAGATCGTTGGAGGTTAGAGGTAAAAGAGGAAGATATGGAAAAGTTCATGCGTGGTGAATTAGTAGAACCGAAAAAACCTATCGTATATTACATTGATAGAGCAACTCCCAAAAAATGGAGAAAATATATTAAGCAAGGAATTGAAGACTGGCAGGTTGGTTTTGAAGCCGCTGGATTTAAAAACGCGATACTTGCAAAAGATCCACCTACTGTTGAAGAAAATCCGGAGTGGAGTCCGGAAGACGTGCGCTATTCAGTTGTTAGATATCTTGCTTCTCCCATACCAAACGCAAACGGACCACATGTTAGTGACCCTAGATCTGGAGAAATATTAGAATCAGACATCAATTGGTACCACAATGTAATGACACTTCTTCACAACTGGTATTTTATCCAAACAGCTGCTATTAATCCGGAAGCTAGAGGCAATAAGTTTAAAGATGAAATTATGGGAAGGTTAATACGATTTGTCTCATCACATGAGGTAGGACACACCCTTGGATTACCACACAATATGGGAAGTTCTGTTGCCTACCCAGTAGATTCATTGCGATCTGCTTCGTTTACACAAAAATACGGTACTGCTCCTTCTATTATGGATTATGCACGTTTTAATTACGTAGCACAACCTGAGGATAAAAACGTTGCTTTAATGCCAAATATTGGACCGTATGATAAATATGCACTCAATTGGGGATATCGTCCTATTCTAAATAAAAGTGAAAAAGAAGAAAAAGAAATTCTAAACCGTTGGATAAAAGAAAAAGAAGGAGACCCAATGTATAGATTCGGACACCAACAAGTTCGGAATATAATTGATCCGAGTTCACAAACAGAAGACTTGGGAGATGATGCTGTAAAAGCGAGTGCTTATGGAATTCTTAACTTGAAACGAATTTTACCAAGGCTTGAAGAATGGACCACGGAAGAAGGTAAGGACTACAAAGAATTAAAAACAATGTACAACCAACTTATGGGGCAGTTTAATCGCTACATGGGTCATGTTAGTTCTAACATAGGGGGTGTATATGAATACTACAAAACCTCCGATCAGGAGGGTGCTGTATATGTTCCTGTTCCTAAAGCACATCAAAAGAAAGCGTTATCTTTTATCAATTCGGAATTGTTCGAAACACCGAAATGGCTCATTGATGAGAACATTATCAGTAAAACACAATATTCTGGTTCTGTGGAAAGGTTGCGAAATTTACAAGTGCGAACTTTGGAAAGAATCTTGAAACCTGGTCGTCTAACAAGACTCATTGAACAAGAGAGTTTATACGGTGCAGAGGCATTTACCATTCTCGAAATGATGAACGATTTACGTCAAGGAATTTGGAAAGAGTTATATACTAAAAAAAGTATTGATCCCTATCGAAGAAATCTACAAAGAGCATATATAGAACAGCTAAACTTTCTTTTAAACGAAGCCAAAAATCAGCGTGCTCCAAGAAATGAAGGTGGTTATTTAAAACAAACGGCAGTTACCATAAATCAGTCGGATATTAAACCTGTAGTTCGCGGAGAACTTATAAGTTTACAAAGCAGGTTAAAGAGAAATCTACCAAATGTTACAAACACCATCACCAAATACCATCTACAGGATATAATAAACAGAATTGAAAAAGCCTTAAATCCAATAAAATAATCTAGTACTAAAAATAAAAGCAACCTGTATCAGGTTGCTTTTATTTTTTTATCTTGCCTTGCGTATTTTGAAAGCTCCCCCCTTCAACGTACAAAAACAAACGAACATCTATTTTCCTACTTAGGTAATCAAAATTTTGAAAAATTTAAAAAACTACTAAATGAAATCTTATTTTAGAATTATTTTCATTTTGCTTTTTAGCATAACTAGTTGCTCAAAACAAAATAACAGCGCTAGTAAGGAAGGTCCAAAAAAGAATTATGTAAAAGAAAATTACACGAAAAAAGAGGTGCTAATTGAAATGCGAGATGGAACCAAGTTACACACTACCATTTACACGCCCAAAGACACCAGCAAAACATATCCGATACTCTTAAAAAGGACACCATACAGCTGCAGACCTTATGGAGAAGATAAGTATGCAACAAGAATTGCTCCAAATCCGATATTAATGGAAGAAGGAAATATATTCGTGCACCAAGATGTACGAGGACGATGGATGAGTGAAGGAGTATACGATAATATGCGTGCATATATCCCCAACAAAACAGAAAAACAAGCAGATGAAACTTCAGATACTTATGACACCATAGATTGGCTGGTTAAAAACACTCCCCACAACAATGGTAAGGTTGGAACCTGGGGTATTTCTTATCCTGGTCATTATGCAACAGTGTCTACCATTGATGCCCACCCTGCCTTAAAAGCAGCTTCACCACAGGCGTGTATAGGAGATTTCTTTTTCGATGATTTTCGCCATAATGGCGCATTTTTATTGAGTTATTTTAGAGCAATATCATTATTTGGTACCTACAAAGATCAGCCTACCGATACAGCATGGTATAAATTCCCAGATATGAAAACAAAGGATCAGTACCAATTCTTTTTAGATGCGGGACCTATTAAAAATCTAAACTCCTATTTCCAATACCAAAAGGAAATAGCCGGCAAAGAAAGAGATCCATATGCTATTGATGACTTCTTTTGGAAAGAAATAGTAGAGCACCCAAATTATGACGCTACTTGGCAGAGTAAAGGAATAATACAACACTTAAACAAGGTACCTTCTACTGTAGCAACTATGGTTGTTGGAGGATGGTTCGATGCCGAAGATCTATATGGACCTTTAGAAACATATAAAGGAATTGAGAAAAATCAACCAAACAACTACAACACCATGGTTTTTGGCCCGTGGGATCACGGAGGATGGTCTAGAAACGGTGTTACAAATGCAGTAGGAAATTACTATTTTGGGGATTCCATCTCTCTTAAATTTCAAAAAAATATCGAGACTAAATTCTTTAACCATTTTTTAAAAGGGGATGGTAGTAATCAGAGCGGATTACCAGAGGCATATGTTTACGATACAGGAAAAAAGGAATGGAAGTCATATGATACATGGCCTCCAAAAAATACAGTTAAAGAAAGTATGTTCCTTTCGAAAGACCAAGAACTAAGTGCCACTAAAAAAACAAATAGTGCCGTAAAATTTATTAGCGATGTTAAAAAACCTGTTCCTTATTCTGAAGATATCAAGACTGTTTTCACCCCGAGAAAATACATGACGGATGATCAACGTTTTGCCGCTCGAAGACCAGATGTTTTGGTTTTTGAAACAGAGGTTTTATCAGAAGATTATACCTTAGCTGGAGATATTTTAGCAAAATTAAATGTTGCTACTACAGGTACAGCAGCAGATTGGGTAGTTAAGGTAATAGATGTACACCCTGGTGATCTTGAAAACAATTATGACAAAATGCAACCGCATTTAAAATTAAGTAATTACCACATGATGGTTAGAAGTGAAGTGATGCGCGGGCGTTTCCGAAATAGCTTTGAAAACCCAGAACCATTTGTACCGAATAAAAAAACAGCAGTAAACATAAAATTACAAGATGTATTTCATACGTTCAAAAAAGGACACAAATTACAAATTCAAATACAAAGTACCTGGTTTCCTTTAATTGATTTAAATCCACAAACCTACGTTGAGAATATATACAAGGCTGACAAGGAAGATTTTAAAACGCAAACACATAGTGTATTTGCCGATTCTAATATTGAGTTTACAGTATTAAAATAACTTCGTTTAAAATATGCATTGTAAAAACTGTCATGAGTCTTTAGAAAAAGACGCCCAATTTTGTAATCATTGTGGGGCAAAAGTTATCGTTAACAGAATAACATTTCGTTTTCTAATGGGAGAATTATTCGCTGTTTTCGGTTTAGACAATGCCTATTTTACCACCTTAAAAAAAATGATCGTTGCACCTCATGAAGTATTGTATGAATATCTTCATGGGGTTCGCAAACGATATATGGCTCCCTTAACCTTTTTGGCAGTTGGAGCGGCAATTTCACTTTTGGTTTTTAATTTATTTTTTGAGCAATATCTAGAACTTCAAGATAGTTTATACGCAGAACAAAACGCTGCTCTTCGAGAAACTGCATCTAGAGATTTATCGAAACTAAAAAACATTTCCGCCACAGAACTAGCTTCGCTTCAAAAGGCGCAGCAATCGGCTAAACTTACATTGAATATTCAACGAAAAACCAATATCTTTTTTGTTAAATACTTAAACATTACCACTTTTTTACTTTTACCATTTTATGCCCTTATTAGTTTCTGGACATATCGCAAACCATACAATTTTGGGGAACATATCATTATGAATGCCTATATTTTAGGTACTACCATGTACATTAGTATATTTCTTTTTCTCGTAGCTATATATATCTACCCTAAAATGTTTATGTTCAGTATTTTTGGCATGATTCTATACTACACCTACGTTTTTAGAAAGCTATATGGAGATAGTGTTGCAAAAACTTTCACTAAAATTTTACGCTTTTTAGTAGTACTTTCTATCATTTTAATACTTACGGGTATCGTAACAGCAATCATAGGAATCGTCGCTGGAATAATAGTATATTTTACAAATCCAGAGTTGCTAAAAAGCATGGTACAATAAGTTACAGGCATACCATTTGTTGGGAATATATGATGAATTAGAGAAGTTTTAGGAATTTCGTTCGCTCAATTTCTCGCGCACCTAAACTCTCTAAATGTGCATTGTGCACCTGACAGTCTATTAATCGATAACCTCCCTTTTTTGCCAAATGAATAAAGCTACTTTGCTCATATTACTGCGCTTACTAAACATACTTTCGCCACAAAATACTCCATTTCCTAGATCTACCCCGTACAAGCCACCAACTAAATCATCTCCTTGCCAAACTTCAATAGATTTGGCATACCCATGATTGTACATTGCAAGATACGCTGTTTCCATAGAATTGGTAATCCATGTTCCTAATTGGTCTTTTCTATGGATGTATTTACAATGATAAAGAACCTCTGAAAAAGCTTTATTTTCTGTAATTTTAAAATTATTTTTACCTAAAATTTGTCGCATAGACTTCGATATTCGAATTTCATCCGGATACAAAACCATTCGCTCCAAAGGACAATACCAAATAATTGGATCTCCCTCATTAAACCAAGGGAAAATACCTTTGCTGTAGGCATCCTTAAGTCTTGCTACAGATAAATCACCGCCAAGAGCTAAAATACCTTCCTCAGAAGCTAATTCTTGGGAGGGAAAATCCGTACTATCATCTAACCAAACCATTAAAAAAGTATACTAATTGGGAATGACAAAATTATAAAAAAGTAGGTAAATCTATAAGAATACTTTATGTTAACTATGCTTTTTTATAGGAGTAAAAGTCCCAAAAGATATACTGCGCTTGCTACCACCATAACGATTAAAGTGTAGGGTAAAATTTCTTTTGCTTTAAGTTTTGTTATTCCTAATAATGGCAGTGCCCAAAAAGGCTGCAGCATATTGGTTATTTGATCTCCATAGGCTAATGCCATAATTGCTTTTGGTAAAGGAACCCCTAATTTAATAGCACTTTCCACTACGATAGGACCTTGTACAACCCACTGCCCTCCTCCACTTGGCACAAAGATATTAACCAATCCTGCACTAAAGAAAGTAAAGATCGGTAGTGTAGTAGCTGTAGAAATAGAAACAAAAAAATCTGCTATAAACGAAACCATACCTGTGTTTTTCATAACCCCCATAATACCAAAATACAATGGGAATTGTATTAAAATGCCTGATACGTCTGCAATAGATTCCGAAACAGCATTAATAAAGCTTCTAAAACTTCCATGTACAATAATTGCCAAGCCAAGCATCAAAAAGTTTATTAGATTTGGTGTAATTTTTAGTACCGCAATATCCTCAGCATATCGAAAACCAAAGGCTAGTAGTACCAAAAAACCAAATACATTCGACAACCCTTTTGAGCTATCGAGTTTTTCGGCTTGCGTGATTGCTGTATGTTCTTTTTGCATTTGATATTCTGAAAGATGTAAAGCGGTTGGGGAAGACTTTTTACCTAAAAAAACAAGGTAGTGGATACTGCAATGACAACCAATAAAAAAATAAGGACATTCCACCAAGAAAAAATAGTTTCTGCATAGGTAATAGTCTCAGGAATTTGCTGCAGAATTTCATCGGAAGAAACAGCATTCATAATACTTTTAACATGACCACTCTCATTAATTTTAATAGGAGCAGAACCCGAAATACCGCCGTGCCAAACCATAAGCCCTGTATAACCAGCAGCCCCAATTATAGGATAATTTAATGGTATACTATTTTTTTGGGCATGTTCGGCAACTTTTCTTGCCAATAAGGCTCCAAATATTAATCCTAATCCCCAATTAAAAAAGGCAACAAACATCGTAGTACAACTAACAATAGCGGCACTTGTAGCTGTTGATGTACAATATTTTGTAACCTTTAAAATCCATTGGCTAACCGGTTTACTCAATACTAATACATGCCCTAATACAAGTATCAACATCATTTGAAAAGCAAAAACCAATAATCCATTAGACCATATTCCTTGTTCCCAAAAAATTAGGATTTGCTTTGCATATGAAAAAGACGACACAGAAGCGGGTTTGGTACTAAAATAGGCCATTAAAAACGTACACAAGGTTAGAAGTACGGCAATGGTAAATGGAGAAGGTAAATATTTTCGAAAAACATCTTCAATTAGCTTGGTGATTCTCATTGGATAAATTTTGAAATGCTAAAATAAACAAATAGACTAAATCTTATTTTACCTAACTTTGCCTTATGGTTAAAGAAGTGCAATTACGAGTTGCTTTAAAGGAAGCGCATATAGAAAACATTCTAAAAAAGAAAGCCAGTAGGGCTTTAAAAGTTCCTTTTACAGAAATTACCGACATTAAAATCTTACGTAAATCTATCGACGCTCGTAAAAAAGAAATTGTATTTCATTACAATGTAGCGGTTTATATTAAAGAAAGCATACCGCAAACCTCTACTTATAAATACGACTATAAGGACGTCTCCAAAGCAAAAGAAATTCATATCGTAGGGTTCGGACCAGCTGGTATGTATGCTGCTTTGCGTTGTATTGAGCTCGGGTATAAACCAGTTGTACTCGAGAGAGGAAAAAATGTACAAGAACGAAGGAGAGATTTAAAGGCTATTAATCAGTACCATCAAGTACACGAAGATTCTAATTATTGTTTTGGAGAAGGTGGTGCAGGAACTTATTCTGATGGAAAGCTTTACACGCGAAGTTTGAAGCGTGGTGATGTTAGAAGAATATTTGAAAACTTAGTCTCTCACGGTGCAACCGATCAAATTTTAATAGATGCCCATCCTCATATCGGCACCAATAAACTCCCCAAAATAATTCAAAACATACGAGAAACAATACGCAACTATGGGGGAGAAATTCACTTTGAGGCAAGAGTAACAGATTTCGCAATAAAGAATAACGTATTACAGGCCCTTCATTTAAAAGATGGCAGAACATTTAATGTTTCCTCTGTAATACTAGCCACAGGTCACTCTGCACGAGATATTTACGAATTATTACACAAAAAAAAGATTGCAATAAAAGCAAAATCTTTTGCTATGGGGGTTCGAGTGGAGCACCCCCAACAACTTATTGATCAAATTCAATACAGCTGTACCGGGGTTAGAGATGAACTTTTACCTGCCGCAGCCTACAGCTTGGTTCATCAGGTTAACAACAGAGGGGTATATTCCTTTTGCATGTGTCCTGGAGGATTTATTGTACCTGCTGCTACTGCAAATGGTGAGGTGGTCGTTAACGGGATGTCCCCTTCAAGGAGAAACAACAAATTTGCAAACTCGGGAATCGTTGTAGAAATTAACGTCGAAAAGGATCTTCCAAAATACGAACAATTCGGAGCTTTAAAAGGATTACAATTTCAAAAAGATTTGGAAAAACTAGCATTTAATGCAGGAGGAAGAAGCCAAACCGCTCCTGCCCAAAGATTGACGGATTTTGTGGAGGGAAGATTGTCTTCTACTTTAAATGAAACTTCGTATCAGCCTGGTTTAAACTCCTCACCGATGCATTCCTTGCTTCCAAAATCTATTGGAGGAAGACTGCGAAAAGGATTTACAGCATTTGGCAAGAAAATGCATGGCTATTATACGGAGGAAGCAAATATAGTTGGGGTAGAATCACGTACCTCTTCTCCTGTAAATATCCCAAGAAAAGACAGTTTAGAGCACCCACAAATAAAAGGTCTGTTTCCTTGTGGAGAAGGCGGTGGTTACGCAGGTGGAATTGTATCTGCTGCTATGGACGGTGAGCGATGTGCAGAGGCTGCCATTGCTAATTTATAATTCCAAATATTTCTTTGATTTATCTGTAATTACCTCGTATTTTTGCAGGCTCCAAGAGATGCAGAATAAAGTAGTAGAGTACAATGGAACAAAATAAAAAACGAAATAAAAAAAACACAACTCCGAAAGCAAAACGCTTGCATAATTATTACCAGCGCACAGGGTTTTACATATTTATTTGGGAAAGCTTAAAAAAAGCATTTTGGCCAATTTTAGGAACAGTTGTTGGCTTGTATCTATTCAATAAATATGTGTACAATATCAACGATGGTTTACAGGCCATGACAGAGAACTTCTCTCGTGTTGGAGTTCTAGTTACCTTTTTTATTTCGGAGACCTTACTGGGCTTAATTCCACCGGAAATATTTATTGCGTGGTCTAAAAAAACAAGTGACCCATTACTTAACCTTTCACTTTTAGCCGTACTTTCGTATTCTGGTGGTATCCTATCGTACTTTATAGGTAGATTAACCTTAAAAATTAAATCTGTGAAAGACTATCTAGAGGTTAAGATGGCAAAACACCTAAAAAACACAAGTAAGTGGGGCGGATTTTTAATTTTAGTAGGTGCCCTGCTACCATTGCCATTTTCAATAAGTTGCATGACGGCAGGCATGATTAAATATCCTTTAAAAGGTGTTGTCACCTTTGGATTATTTAGATTTTTACGTTTTGCTTTATATGCATGGGCCATATTTAATATGGTTAATTAAATACTAAAAATATGGGAGGATTATCAAATAACGATGTATTCAAAAAATTACGAGTAGCACATAAATTAAGAGACACCGACATTATTGAAATATGTAGTTTGGTCGATTTTAAAGTTTCTAAAGCAGAATTAGGAGCCTTTTTTAGAAGTGAAGACCATCCAAAGTATAAAGAGTGTGGCGATCAAATATTAAGAAACTTTTTAAACGGTCTTATCATTCATCTTCGCGGTCCTATGCCAGGTAAGAAAGAATCAAAAAAATAGTACCCATAGTATACCAATAAAAAGAGCGATAAATCGCTCTTTTATTGGTGTGCAATTAATGCGTGTTCCTGTATTAAAATGGTAAATCATCCGGCTCGTTATCTGCCAAGTCTGGTGCAGGAGAAAATTGGTCTGCTGGTGGAATATTTTGAGAAGCAGCTTGGGCTAGGTTCTCAATTCTCCATCCTTGAACAGAATTAAAATACTTTGCCTCTCCTTGCGGGTTAATCCATTCTCTACCTCTTAAATTAATAGACACTTTAACATCTTGTCCTACTTGATAACTATTTAGTAAATCACACTTATCTTGTATAAACTCAATTAAAATCATCTGCGGGTATTGCTCATCAGTAGTTACTACCAATTCACGTTTTCTAAAACCATTAGTTCCAAAAGTTTGTGTCTCGTTAATTAATTTAATTTTTCCAATTACTTCCATTGTCGTTTTATTTTATTAAAAGTACTTTCCAAGCACTATCTACATCATTAAGTTCTAAAAACTCTTTTGCAAAAATATGTTTTTTTCTTCAGATAAGCCAACAAATTTCGAATGTTCTTTTGCAAAGTTATCAACATCATTTTCAGAAGGTAAGGCATCAACATTACCTAAAACCCCTAAATTATTCCCGGTCAAAACGGTACTATTTTTAATACTATCTGGAATTTGATCTACGCCAATACCCAGAGAAGTAAGCGGCTTTGGAATCTCAAAAAATCCATCTCTAGCACGAGTGTAATAGTTTCCTCCAGCCCTAGCCACCAAATCAATTTTATACTGATCTATACCACCTTTGGCATCTAAAATGTGTTCCTTAACATGAATTTTTACTACTTCACAAACAATTAAATTTCCGGCGCCACCCTCATTTCCGGTATATATTATATCGGTAACTTTACATTCAAACTGCACAGGAGATTCTGCTACACGAAAGGCTTAACTACATCCGAAGACAACATGGTTAGTCCTGATTTTTCAAACTCATTTACTCCCTTTGGATACATGGTACTACTCAAAGACATTTGTTGCACTATATCGTAATTAACAATATTGATAACCACTTCTTTGGTTAACTCAACATTGTCTAAGGTATGTTTGGTTGTATTTGATCGAACACTTCGAGCTGGAGAGAAAATCATAATCGGAGGGTTGGCTCCAAAAACATTAAAAAAACTAAAAGGAGATAAATTAGGGTTTCCCTCTTCATCTAAAGTACTCGCAAATGCTATGGGACGAGGTGCAACTGCACCCAACAAATATCCATGTAATTTAGCGGTTGGTATATTTTTAGGATCTATAGATAACATCGTTTATTTTTTTTGTAAAGATACTATAGTTTTAGATATTTAGTTATAGGAGAGAATAGTTTATATTTGACTTATGAGATTTTTTCAAAACACTTTTTGGTTACGTAGAATAGCCATTGTAATATCTATTATAATAGTGTCTTTAATCCTTTGGAATACCTATATATTTTTCAAAAATTTAAGGAAGAGGAACGAACCAAAATGGAATTACTCGCAGCTGCTATGAAAGAATTTGGGACCAATACAAATCTTGATGATGAATTTAACGTAGAGCTAAAAATTATTGAAGACACGAAAAGCATTCCGGTAATTTTAACGGATAGTAATGGTACTATTTTAGAAAGTCATAACTTGGATAGCATTAAATCGTTGAATCCAAGATATTTGGAAAAACAATTACAAATTATGCAAACTGAAAATGACCCAATCGAAATCAGCTATAAGAACACCCAAAAACAATATATTTACTACAGAAATTCAGACCTGCTCTACAAGCTTACCTATTATCCATTGGCTCTTTTGCTCATTTTAGGATTATTTCTTCTAATTGTTTACATGATGTTTCAATCTGGAAAGATTGCCGAACAGAACAAACTTTGGACAGGAATGGCAAAAGAAACTGCACATCAAATTGGTACGCCACTTTCCTCTTTATTAGGATGGGTAACGATACTTCGTTCAGAGCAAATAAATGAAATGTATGTCAATGAAATTGAAAAAGATGTAGACCGCTTAAGCGTTATTGCCAATAGATTTTCTAAAATTGGATCTTTACCCGAACTACAACATAGTAATATTACTAAAATCACACATACCGTTTTTAAGTATATAGAATCTAGAAGTTCAAAGAAAATAACCTTTGTATTCGAAAGCGAGAATGAAAAACTCAAATCAAGTATAAATGAGGAACTTTTTGGCTGGGTTATTGAAAATCTTCTCAAAAATGCAATAGATGCTGTGCAGGGAAAAGGAAAAATTTCAGTGTTTATTACAGAAAAAAGTAAAGGAGTAAGTATTCGCGTAAGCATACTGGTAAAGGAATACCAAAGTCCCAATTCAAAAGTATTTTCAATCCTGGCTTTACTTCAAAAAAACGAGGATGGGGTTTAGGACTATCGCTATCGAAGCGAATTATTGAGGAATATCATAAAGGAAAAATAGCTGTATTAGATTCCGAGCTTGGCAAGGGAACCACTTTTGAAATCAAATTGCATAAAACGCAAGCGTTTTAGAAGAATTTACGTAAAATTTCTTGCTATTGTTTTCGCTAATGCTTGAAACTCTTCCTCAGACATGACTTCCTTTTGTACAAACTGCATATCTGCCATAGTTTGAATTGGAATAAGATGTACGTGAACGTGTGGTACTTCCAAGCCTATTACACTCATGCCAATGCGCTTACAAGGAATACTTTTTTCTAATGCTTTAGCCACGCGATACGAAAAAGACATGAGATCATTGTATGCCTCTTCAGACAAATCAAATATTTTGTTCTCTTCCTTTTTTGGAATAACCAAAGTATGCCCTTTCGCATTAGGGTTGATGTCTAAAAAAGCCAAAAAAATGTCATTTTCAGCGATTTTATAACAGGGTATTTCCCCCGAAATAATTTTTGAAAATATGCTTGCCATATAAATATATTTAAACTAAAAAAAGTTTTAGAGACTGTAAAACAAACAGTTATACCCTATTACTATCGAGATATATCAATAATTTCGAAATTCATAATACCATTAGGCACTTTAATTTCGGCTACATCACCAACCTTTTTTCCAAGAAGACCTTTACCTATTGGTGAATTAACAGATAATTTACCATTTCTCACATCACTTTCGCTGTCTGCTACTAAGGTATAGGTAAATTCCATGGCATTTGCTGTATTCTTAATCTTTACAATAGAGTGAATTAATGCCTTAGAGGCATCTAGTTGGCTCTCGTCAAGAATCCTTGCATTTGCTACTACGTTCTTTAGTTTTGCTATTTTCGTCTCTAATAAAGATTGCTCTTCTTTTGCTGCATGATATTCAGCATTTTCACTTAAATCTCCTTTGTCTCGGGCATCCGCTATCTCCTGTGACACTCGAGGTCTCTCCACTTGCTCTAATTGTGCTAATTCTTCTTTCAGCTTTTTTAGGCCTTCCGCAGAATAATACGATACATTTCCCATTGTTTACTTAAATTTAAAAATCTCACACCATTAGGAATGAGATCAGATACAAATGTACAAAATTTTCGTAAATTCGTGGCTCGATTGTAGACCCATTCCAGAATCAAATGAAAAAAATAGTTTTTGCCGTTGTCCTTTTTTTAAACTTAAGTTGCTCCGATAATGACGTGATTAACAGCTGTTTTAACAATACTATTCAACCGATTTTTCTGGATGTCAACAATCCGCAATTAAATGGTGTACTGACCCCAAATGGAGTCGCTGAAATAAACGGAGGTATCAATGGCATTGTTCTCTTTAACAAAGGCACAGGTGGTTCTTTTGGACAATTCATTGCTTTAGACAGACAATCTCCAAATAGAGATTGTGAAACGCCCATGCGCATTGAAGTTCCTTTTCTTGTTTGCCCTTGCGACGAAAGTAAATACAGCATGTTAGACGGTCGTTTGGTTTCAGGAGAAAACAACTGTGATGGAGGAGCAAGAGTCTATAACGTATTTCTAAATGGTACTTCCATACAAATTACAAACTAAATTGAATAATCTATGAAATAGATTGTTACTTTTGCACTTACAACACACACTAACAATTTTAACGTGAAAAATTACTTCTCTTCAGATTTCAAACTAGGCGTTCTTGGTGGAGGACAGCTTGGAAGAATGTTGCTTACAGAATCCCAAAAATTTGATATCTATACCGCTATATTAGACCCTAGTAAAGATGCACCATCAGCGGCAATTTGTAATGAATTTCATCAAGGAGATTTACAAGATTTCGAAACCGTTTACAACTTTGGTAAAAAGGTAGATCTTTTAACTATAGAAATTGAAAATGTAAACATTACTGCTTTAGAAAAACTAGAGGCTGAGGGACTAACCATATATCCCAAACCAAAAAATTTAAAAATAATTCAAAACAAGGCACAGCAAAAATTATTCTATAAAGACAATGCTATACCGACAGCAGATTTTGTTCGATTTTCTTCTCTAGAAGAGTTAAGGCATTCGATTACAAGAGAGGCAGTTACTTTCCCATTTGTATGGAAATCTGCAAGATTTGGTTACGATGGAAATGGGGTCAAAATTGTACGAAATATTACGGATCTTGAAAATCTTCCGAACAACGAATGTATTGCTGAAAAATTAGTACCCTTTAAAAATGAACTCGCAGTAATTGTTGCTCGAAATCCACAAGGAGACATCACTACATATCCTGTTGTTGAAATGGAATTTCATCCAGAGGCTAATCAGGTAGAATATGTTATTTGCCCTGCGAGAATAAGTTCTAGCGTTGCTGAAAAAGCTCGTCAGGTAGCTTTAGATGTTGCCAAAGCATTCGACTTCATCGGATTGTTAGCGGTAGAAATGTTTCAAACCGAATCCGATGACATCCTTGTAAACGAAGTAGCTCCGAGAACACATAACTCTGGTCACTATTCTATTGAGCAAGTTACACTAACCAATTCGAACAACATTTAAGAAGTATCCTAAATTTACCATTAGGAAATACCGAAAGTAAAGTAGCAGGTATTATGGTAAATCTTGTTGGTGCAGAGGGATATTCTGGTCCTGTGGTATACGAAAACATTGCCGAAATACTAAAAATTAATGGAGTAACACCCCACATATATGGTAAAAAACTAACCAAACCATTTCGTAAAATGGGACATGTAACCATTGTAAATGAAGATATTAATATTGCTAGAAATATTGCTCAGGAGGTCAAAGAAATAATAAAAGTAATTAGTAAATAAAATAACGATTATAAAAAATTATGGTAGGAATAATAATGGGAAGTGATTCCGATCTCCCAATAATGCAAGAAGCAATTGATGCTTTAGAAAGTTTTGATATCAAAATAGAGGTAGATATAGTTTCTGCTCACAGAACTCCAGAAAAGCTATTTGATTATGCGAGTAATGCGCATAAAAGAGGCATTAAAGTTATTATTGCTGGTGCAGGGGGCGCTGCACATCTACCAGGTATGGTCGCTAGTATGAGCCCTTTGCCAGTTATTGGAGTTCCTGTGAAGAGTAGGAATTCTATAGACGGCTGGGACTCTGTACTTTCCATATTGCAAATGCCCGGCGGTGTTCCAGTAGCAACCGTTGCCTTAGATGGTGCAAAAAATGCAGGGATTTTGGCGGCACAAATAATTGGTGCTTCGGATACCTGTGTACTTGATAAAGTGATTGCCTATAAAGAAGGACTTAAGTTAAAGGTAGAAAAAGCATCCGAGCGAGTTAAAAAATAAAGACTCCAGAGCTTTTCCTATAAAACTAAAATTATTCTTATTTTCACAATAAGAATAATTTTGTTTTTAGCCCCTAGTTAATAGAAAAAAAATACCTAAATACCTACTAAAAAACACTATTTATGAATGCATTACTTGAAGAATTTGATACTGCCCCATTTTCAAAAATTTCAGAAAAAGACTTTACACCAGCTATTAAAGCAGCCATTGGTATGGCAAAAAAAGAAATTCAAGACATTGTAAATAGTTTAGAAAAACCCACATTTGCAAATACTATTGTAAAATTAGAAGAAGTAGGAAGCAAATTAGATCGAATTACTGCTATTTTCTTTAACTTAAATGCAGCGGAAACCAATCCTACCATTCAAAAAATAGCAAAAGAAATAGCTCCTTGGCTCAGTGAATTCAAAAATGATATAACACTTAACCAAACCTTATTTGAAAGAATAAAAAAAGTTTACGAGCAAATAAAAACACTTTCATTAACCGCTGAAGAACACACTTTATTAGAAAAACAATACAAAAGTTTTTCTCGCAATGGTGCTAATCTAAAAAATAGCGATAAAAATAAACTTCGCGAAATCGACACAAAACTTGCTAATTTGGCATTGCAGTTTGGAGAAAATGTCTTGGCAGACACCAATGATTTTGAGCTACTTTTAACCGATATAAAAGATCTAGACGGGCTTCCTGAAGGGGCAAAGGAAGCTGCAAAAATACTGGCAGAACAAAGAGAAAAAAAAGGCTGGATAATTACCCTCGACTACCCTAGTTATATCCCTTTCATGACTTACGCTAAAAATAGAACTCTCAGAAAAAATTAGCCCTAGCATTTGGTAAAAAAGGCTTTCAGAATAACGAAAACAATAATGAAAGTATCGTTTTAGAAATTGTAGCTCTGAGACGAGAACGAGCAAATTTATTAGGGTACAAAACACATGCAAATTTTGTTTTGGAAGAACGAATGGCTGAATCACCGGAAAAGGTACTTAGCTTTCTAAATGATTTATTAAAGAAAGCAAAACCTGCTGCCGAACGAGAATTCCAAAATTTGGAAAATTATGCCAAAAAACAAGATGATTAATCGATTGGAGAAATGGGATGCTGCTTATTATTCTGAAAAACTAAAGATGGAATTATTCGATTTAGATCAAGAAATTTTAAAACCCTATTTTAAATTAGACAATGTGATTTTAGGGGTTTTTGAAATTGCAAATAAATTATTTGCTATCCACTTTGAGGAAATAGATTCGATCGATAAGTACCATGAAGATGTAAGGACCTATAAGGTTACAGATGCTGATGGAAATTTTGTTTCTCATTTTTACGCAGATTTTCATCCGAGAGCAGGAAAACGAAATGGCGCTTGGATGACTTCCTATAAATCACAACAAATTCAAGACGATATTAATCATCGCCCACAAGTCTCTATTGTTTGTAATTTCACAAAACCAACCGAAAGCAAACCCTCTTTACTAACCTTTAATGAAGTTACTACCCTGTTTCATGAATTTGGTCATGCCTTGCACGGTATGTTGGCTAATACTACCTTTAAGAGTTTGTCAGGAACCTCTGTTTCATGGGATTTTGTGGAATTACCAAGCCAAATTTTAGAAAACTGGTGTTATGAAAAAGAAGCTTTAGAATTATTTGCAAAACACTACAGCACTGGGGAAACAATTCCTATGGAATTTATTCGCAAAATAAAAGCTTCTGCAACCTTTCATGAAGGAATGCAAACCTTACGACAATTAAGTTTTGGACTGTTAGACATGCAGTGGCATTCTGGCAATATAGAGGAAATAATTTCTGTTAAAGATTTCGAAAAACAAGCTTTTGAGAATACCAGTTTATATCCAGACGTAGCGGAAAACTGTATGAGTACTTCTTTCTCTCATATATTTCAGGGTGGGTATTCTGCTGGATACTATTCCTACAAATGGGCAGAGGTACTAGATGCAGATGCTTTTGAATATTTCTTAGAGAAAGGAATATTTAACACAGAAGTGGCCGCTAGGTTTAAGGACAATATACTATCTAAAGGAGGTACAGAAAAACCAATGATTTTATACAAGCGCTTCCGCGGACAAGAACCAAAACCAGAAGCTTTGCTGAAAAGAGCAGGACTACTGAATGCATAATAAAATCGTATAATACACAAAACACCATGATATTAGGGTACTGTTTTATGTATAATGAAATGCTATTACAACGGAGGGGAAACATACTTACATAAAACAGAATTTTTCCAAAGGAAATAAAACCGTTCAAGAGAGATATATAATTGGTGAAAAACTTGGCCAAACTGTAGATCTAGAATATTTTACTATTACTACTATAATAATAATAATATGCAGCAGCGAAATGGTACTAGTATTGCACCAAATCTTCAAAAGCATAGAGATTACCTGAAGACAAAGATATCTAGAAACCTATATTTTTACTTTTACATATATTGTTTCCAATAAAAATAATACCAAGATATGCCTGTACTAATTTTTTTAGCGTTTGTTCTTCTCCTCAATCCACTTGCTCATGTATTTGGTAGATTGCAATGTTTGATATTGTAACAATGCACCCATAAAATTACGTCTTCTGTGTGCACTCAAATCCGTCTCTAGTGCGTTTAATTTCTCTAAAAAGACAGCAGCTAATGCCGTTTCATTGTATATGGTATTAACTATTGAAATTCCATTTTTCTGGGCTATTTCCCAATTTTTTTTATCCGTATACAAGGTTGTAGCATCGTCGATAAAATCATTTTCTGTTATCGATACAAACCCATTCCATGCAAGATCTTTATGCATGCCTTCAGCGCCAATTTCTGTAGTTACACTTGGGGTACCACATGTCATAGCCTCGGTTAACTTTCCTTTGATACCAGCGCCAAAACGCAATGGCGCTAATACAACTCTAGCCTTACCAACTTCAGTTTTAATATCATTAACGTAACCGTGTACCAAAAAACCTTGTTTGGGTTTGTGAAACTCTTGTATTTGTTGTGTCCCATAGGCACCATAAATGTGTAGTTTAGCTTGGGGATTTTTCTTGCGAATTTTATCCCAATGTTGTTTTTTCAATTGAACCGCAGCATCTACATTTGGTGCATGCAGAAAATTCCCTACAAAAATAAAATCTTTTCTTTCTTCGAAAGGAAGCCAAGCAGCACTATCGCTTTTAGTAATTTCAGGAATAAAAAATGGCAAATACAACAGTAAGTCTGAAGCAATGTTAAAAGAGGTAGTTAAAAGCGCCATTTCATAAGAAGAAATAATAAGACTTAAATCACAACGTAAAATAGCAGCAATCTCTCGTTTGGCATAATCAGAACGAAGCAATGCATTTTCTGAAAAAGGAATGTTCTTTTGTACTTGTTCTTGCCGAACTTTTCTAAGAAAATGTAAATCTTCAGTGTCTAGAATACGGAGTGCGTTCGGACAACATTTGGCTACTCGCCACCCAAATTGTTCCTCCATCATAAAACGGTCGAACAATACCACGGAAGGATTTACTTTAGTTACAAAAGTATCAAAGCAAGAAGAATTTAAAACAATACTTGCTTCTGAGTAGTTTGGATTCTCTAAAATTAAAGTTTTAGAACTTTTTTGTGCGGGTGAGGCAAAAATTACCGAATAATTTGCTGCTAAGAAAAAATCTATTAGCTGCAACATCCTCATTCCTGCAGCAGATGTCGTTGGTTCTACCCAAACATACCCTATAATTAAAATTGATTTTCTCACCACTACTCTTCTTTAATAAAATTACTGTATGTACAACAATCAAAGATAAAGAGTTTGTTGTAAAAATTCCTGAGTTGGTATAGCAAAAGAAAAAATAGAATAAGCAAACTAAGAAACATCATTTTTTATTGCGTTAGATGTTAGTATTTGGATGGTTGTAATGCTATTTATCACAAATAATTGTAACTTTGTGGCTTAAATAAGAACTAAATAATACAAGCATAACGCTTAGAAAAACAAATAACAATGAAATACGATGTAATCGTTATAGGCTCAGGACCTGGAGGATATATTTCTGCTATCCGAGCTGCTCAATTAGGTAAAAAAGTCGCTATTATTGAAAAATATTCTACACTAGGAGGTACTTGTTTAAATGTTGGTTGTATTCCGTCCAAAGCATTATTAGATTCCTCACATCATTACTACGATGCAGTACATCATTTTGAAGAGCACGGAATATCTGTAGAAAAACCGACCTATGATTTTAGTAAAATGATAGCGCGTAAAGCATCTGTTGTAGAGCAAACTACAGGAGGTATCAAATATCTAATGGATAAAAATAACATTACCGTGTTTGAAGGTTTAGGTTCTTTTGAAGATGCTACGCATGTAAAGATTACTAAAAGTGACGGAAGCACGGAAATAATTGAAGGAATTCACGTGATTATTGCAACAGGCTCTAAACCAGCTAGCTTGCCATTTATAAATATAGATAAAGAGCGAATCATAACCTCTACAGAAGCGCTAAAATTACAGGAAGTACCAAAGCATTTGTTAGTGATTGGTGGCGGCGTTATAGGATTAGAATTGGGCTCGGTATACAAACGCTTAGGGGCACAAGTTACGGTAATTGAATACGCCCCAACCATAACACCAACCATGGATAAAGATGTTTCGAAAGAACTTACCAAAGTTCTAAAGAAACAGGGTATGAAATTTAATCTAAATCATGCCGTAACAGCAGTAGAGAGAAATGGAGAGGAAATTAAAATTACTGCTACTAACAAAAAAGGTGAAGAAGTAAACTTTACGGGTGATTATTGTTTGGTATCCGTTGGTAGAAAAGCCTACACACAAGGATTAGATTTAGAAAAAGCTGGAATTAAAGTAAATGAAAGAGGTCAGATAGAAGTAAACGACCACCTACAAACAAACATCGCAAACATTTTTGCAATTGGTGATGTGGTTAGAGGGGCGATGTTAGCGCATAAAGCCGAAGAAGAGGGCGTTGTTGTCGCTGAATATTTAGCAGGTCAAAAACCACATATCGATTATAACTTGATACCAGGAATTGTTTATACGTGGCCAGAAGTTGCATCTGTTGGTAAAACTGAACTCGAGTTAAAAGACGCTGGAAAAGATATCAAAACAGGTAAATTTTCCATGCGTGCCTTGGGAAGATCAAGAGCAAGTGGAGACATAGATGGTTTTGTTAAAGTTATAGCAGACAAACATACCGATGAAGTTTTAGGAGTTCATATCGTAGGGGCACGTGCTGCAGATTTAATTATGGAAATGGCTGTTGCGATGGAATTCAGAGCATCTGCAGAGGATATAGCAAGAATATGCCATGGTCATCCAACCTATGCAGAGGCTGTTAAGGAAGCTGCGAAAGCAGCATGGGACGGTAAACCATTAAACGCTTAAAAAACATACTCATTTAAATAAAAACAACTCTCAAAAGGAGTTGTTTTTTTGTATTTAAACTATAGGAAGTAACAAAATTTACTATTGAACAGGAATCCATAACTTTATCACAACCCATTTTCTAAAACAGAAAAAAAGCCTAGGATTACACCTAGGCTTTTTTTACAATACATTAATAGGAAGACAATTATTCCTCGATGCCGTAAAATGAACTAACGCGATCTTCAATTTTAGAAGCTTCCTTTACCGCCTCGTACATTTGGAACGACTTATTTTTTCTATCATTGGCTATTCTTTTTCTGTAGGTATCATAATTAGGTAATGCCGCAGGCAATACTTTCTTTTCTACCACAAAAGCATACACGCCTCTATCTCCTACTACTTTCGAAAACACTTTATTTTCCTCTGCTGTTAACATAGCGCCAACAACTTTAGGCTCATAACCTACACCAGAAATCGTAGGAGATTGTAAGTTCACATCAGTAAAGTTACGTTCACGATCATTTACATTTGCAGCAATTTCTTTAAGTGTTGCGCCAGCCATTTTATCTTTGATTATGGCCGCTTTCTTTTCATTTAATAAAATCGGACGAACTTTCGTTATGGCTTTGTCAACAGGCATTAATCCTTTAGCCGTTTTATCTGTAACTACTGCAACAGCATATCCTCCATCAATATCAAATCGTTTAAAGTCACCTACGTTCACCTCTTTGTCAAAGGCCCACACAATGATATCTCTCTCATTTCCGATTCCAGGAACATTATCATCCAAAGCTTTCAAACCGACTGCTGGTAAAGAGTTTAGATTAGATTCTTTCACCAAGTCTTCATATTTTTTGCCATTAGATAATTCTAATGCGAAAGTTTCGGCATTTTGAAAAATTTGATTTTCAGTTGCCTCAGAAGCAACGATATCACGACCAACAGTTGCTAATTTAACTACCGGTTGAAAGTTTTTCTGATCTTCAATCAAAATAACATGGTATCCAAAAGCAGTTTTAACCACACCAACATCTCCTTTTTTACTCGTAAAGCAGTAATCTCTAAATTCAGGTACCATTCTATTATATGTGAACCATCCAAGTTCTCCTCCTTTATCTGCATTAGATTGGTCTGCTGAATACGCTTTTGCTATTGCAATAATAGCAGAAGGTGACTTTTTAATAACCCCCATTAAACTGTCTGCTTTCTTTTTTGCAAGTATGTCTGAATCTGTAGTCTCTGGAGTTGCAGAGCGTGACCCAACAAAAGGAATTAAAACGTGACTAGCCTTTACAGAATCAGGGATAGTAGTTATTTCTGTTATCTTAGAAACCTTAAATTGATTATTATCTTTATAAGGGCCGAATACATCGCCCACCTCACCTTTAAAAAGATCTTCAGCTATTACTTGAGGCACACCGACTTTAAAACGATAATTGCTATTCATCACAACGTCCGACTTTACATCTTCGGCTAAAAGCTCGTAGTCTGTTGCCTTTTTTAATCCTGTAAAGCCCTTTGCATCCGGAACAAAACCTGCAACTTCGCGTTTTATTGCTTCTTCGTCTTCTACTGTTGGTAAAATAGGAAACTTCACAAACTTAATATCGCGACTTGCGTCTACTTCATATGCAGCAGCATGGTTTTCAATATATTTTTTGATTTCGCTTTTGCTAACAGTAACTAAGCTATCTGCTATAGCGGTATATGGAGCATACACAAATTTTCCAGATGCTTTGGTTCCCTCCGATAGATACTGCATTTCTCCTTCCTTCAAAGAAGCTCCCAAACCAGCCCCTACCAAGTTGTCGTAAGTTGATTTCTCAATATTATTCTGTAGAGAGGCCATGTAATTTTGCCAAGCTTCCCATTCTTGTGAACCAGAGGCTCTGGTAGTTGCTAAAAACTCTTTAAATTTAGTTTTATCAAAAATACCTTCTGTTTGGAATCTTTCTTGGTTTTGAACTCCTGAGGATTCTATCAATGCATTTAAAATATCCGATTCCCCTACCGTTATTCCTGCTTCCTCTAATTGCGCTTTGTATAACTTTTGACGTACTAAATTATTCCACACTGTTTTTGCAGCTTGCATTTCAGAAACTCTATTTCCAGTTTGCTTTTTATACGCCTCTAAAGCTTCCGCAAAATCTTGACGAGAAATTACCTCTCCATTTACTTCACCAATCTCATTTACTTTGTTGGAATTAAAAAAATCTGAAATAGTTGATGGATCTAGAACAAACGCAAAAAGTGCTAAACCAATAACAAGAATTAAGAACATTGATCGTTCTCTAATTTTAGATAAAATTGCCATACGTCATTTTAATTTATTAACAGTGTGCGAAAATACAATTTCACATTTAATAATGCAATGTTTTTTAGTGGTTTTCACTCGGAGAATTAAGCAGGTATTCTGTTACTCTTGGTTCGTTAAGACTTTGAGGTAAATGACATCGATTTTAGAGGCACTTACACGCAATATTTTAATTTCAAACTTATCTATTGTTATAACTTCGTCTTGCACAGGAATAGTTTCTGTATGCTCGATAATAAAACCTCCAAGTGTTTCGTATGCCTCTTCTTTTGGAATATCTAAGCCGTACTCTTCGTTTAAATAATCAATTTCCAAACGGGCTGAAAATTGAAACTCATTAGCATCTAATTTTGCTTCAAACAAATCTAGGGTATCATGTTCATCTTCAATTTCCCCAAATAGTTCTTCGACTACGTCCTCTACCGTAATAATTCCTGAAGTTCCACCATACTCGTCAACGACCACAGCAATACTTTTTCTTTTCTTGATAAGTGTATTTAAAATATCCTTAATTATCATAGACTCTGGAACAAACTCCACTGGCAGTAATAAAGACTTTATAGACTTTGGTTTTTTAAAGAGCTCAAAAGCGCTTACATATCCTAAAATATCGTCTAATGAATTTTTGTAAACTAAAATTTTTGAAAATCCTGTCTCTATAAAAAGATTTCTTAAGGTAGTTACAGACTCGTGAATATCAACAGCCATAAGCTCTGTTCTCGGCACCATTATTTCCCTCGCTTTAACTTTGTGAAACTCCAAGGCATTTTGAAAAATCTGAATCTCAGAATCCACCTCTTCTTCTTCATTCCCTCCGTCTAGGTGCTCGGAAATAAAATTACCTAACTCTTCTCTACTAAAAGCTGTATTTGCTTCTTTTTCGGCAGCTTTAAAAAAGACACGAAGAAAAAAATCAGTAATTATAGTAAGAACAGAGGTTATAAAGTAAAAAAGCAAAAAAAAGAAATACGCAGGAATGGCGAAAATCTTGAGAAGTTTATTCGAATAGATCCTAAATATAGCTTTCGGTAAAAATTCAGCAGTCACCAGTATAATAAGGGTGGAAATTAAAGTTTGTGTGAGTAAACTAACATCTTTTAATAAGTACGTAACAAAAGCACTATTAGAGGGTAAAAAATTTTGAAACCAATTCATTAAAAGATCACCCATAAAGTAGCTGTAGACCACTAAGCAATATTATTGCCAACTAACATAGTAGTGATGAATTTAGAGGATTTCTGCGTTAACTTGGCCAAAACTGCAGCCACTATGCCCTCACTCTTTTTCTCTAATTCAATATGAAGTCTATTCGCAGAGATAAAGGCAATTTCCATTCCTGAAAAAAAAGCAGAAAATAAAATAGAAACTAAAATAACAATAATTTCAAACTGCATTAGCCTTGTATTTACTTTTGTTTATTTCTCTTTTGAACTTTTTTCTAAAACGTCGTTTGAAAAAAAATATAAAAGCAATAAATAGCGATAAACCAAACATAATTAATGCTTGTGGAAGATCTGAATTAATTCGGACTATCCCCTCCACTAAAAAGATTACAGCTACAACAAGATAACCATATTGCAAATATTTCCAAAGTGTATTCATTATAAATCTTCTTTTGTTATAATTTCTCCAGTGATGTCTTTAGCTACCCATTTGGATAAATCTTGCAGCGATTCAAATCCAAAACCAGTAATGGTGTCCGTTGCAGTGGTTAGCCGGAAACCATCCTCTGTAAAAACTACTTTCTCCTTTTGATCCCAATATAACTGATTAGTCTCTAATTTGGTATCTCCACTATGATTAACAATTACTACATCATCTCTTATATCCGAAATTTTTGTATTTGTAAAGGTTAAAGCATAATTACCAGTTACGGTTGTAGAGTCTCCTTTTGTAGCATCAAAAGTAATAATTTTTATGCCCTGAGGAAACTCATTAAAGGGATGTTTTTTTCTATTGGTATAGTCGTTTAAAATAGGGGTGATTAATTTAGAAGTAACCACACCCGAATCTCTATAGGAATGGCGTATGTTTTTTCCTACGGCAATAGGAAGGTTTCGGTCGGCAAGAAAATCTCGTACTTCTTTAGGATTGTTCACACAAGAAAAAACATTGTTATCAATAAAATGACAACAATGTTTTTACAATTTTTACTTAGTATGTGTTTCATATCCTCTATGGTATGCGAACAGTTTCTCCAATCCAACATCCAATTTTATGTGAAGAACCTGATGCTAATCCTTTCTGAAAGATTAATTTTTTAGAAGGAATATTCCTTTTATAATTTGATATATATCTTCCAGCACCACAACCAGGATCAACTCTAGCAGCTTTTTGCGCTTTGTTAAGAGCAGCTACGTAAACCATTCTTTTTTCAAATTCATCCGTACCGCATGAATTAGCACTCTTTGCATACAAACTCGCGATAAATAGATAAGCTTTACCCATATTAGGGTTGTAACGAAGTGCCTCATTGGCCAGAGCTCTCGCCCTACTTCCACTTGAACCTTGTGCTTCACGAAGCTTAAGTCTAGCTTTCTTTAGAGGATCTGTTTCTAAATCGAAGGCCTTTTTTCGCATGCTTGCTGCTCCACTACTATCCCCATTTCTATCCATTATACCAGCAACAAAATTAAATGCATCAGCAGACTGTGTAACATCCGCATAGGCAACTGCCAATTTCTCGAATAATGGATCCGATTGACACCCTTTATTATACATTCTTGAAACCGCTCTTTTCAACCAAACACCATCGGTTTTGTTAGCCTCAAAATCTCTAGAATATATTGGAATTAATCGTTCACATGTTGCAATTTCTGAAATCATGGCATCTAACCCACCTTCAACTTTTCCTAAAGATGTAGAGTTGATAGTGTAAGCATTTAAAAGTTTCTTTTCTTTAGCGTCAATGGTACCAGCCTCTTCTTTGGCTTGAAGTTTTGCTATTTTTACATTATAATCATCTAACTTCTCTTGCACAGACTCAATAACATCATCGTAAGTATCGAAAACTAACTGAGGATTGGAATCTTTATTTTGTTCCGTAACTGCCTTAAAGTATCTGAAAATATTTTTAACACTCATTTCTTTTGGAGAAATGGTATATGCTTTTTGTAAAATAGCGAATACTTCCGCATCCGAAGCGAGTTTATTATTTATCAGATACGTAGCATAATCACTATGTGCTTTAGCAGCTCCTTTATCTGGAAAGTTTACTAATCTTGTTTCATAGATGCGTTTTGCTAAATCAGGATCTTGACTTTTTTCAGCAACTTTAGCACCGTATTTATATATATTCACAGATAATTTTGGACAATTTGCTATTAAATATTCTAAGTCAGGCTTCGCTTCTGCATATTTTTTGGTAATCGCTTTCTGTTTAAAAAGATTGTACTTCATAGCACATTCTTGGCTTGCTTGTGCATGAACGGTACTCACGGCAACAAACAAAAACATGGCTGCAAGAAAATACGTATTTTTTTCATCATTTGTCAGTTATTATATTTAATCTATTTTTCTTTGTTTAAACCAGTTACGGCTATTTAAGGATAAACTTAATTTAATATTAAAATATTCCTCCTTAACTAAATTGTTATCTGTAGTTCCTCTTTGTCCGTATTCAAATCCTAGATTTAAATTAGATAATTGCTTTGGCAATGGTAATCCAACCCCAACATTTATGCCAAAGTCTTTAATTGAGGTATAATCTTGCCCCGTACCGAGACCATCTACTGCTACCCCTATATTTTCCATACGGAAACCAGCACGGTAGGTTATTCTATCCCAGTAACTTGATATTGAATTAAATTTGGGAATGTAATAACCACCTATTGAAAACTTAGAACCTTTTTCATATTGGTATAAGGCATCGGGTATATCTACATTACTTGACACAGAGGCAGCTTCGCTAAATTCTTGGTTAAGACCCGCATACCATTTATTTGCTCTTCCTAAACCAACTCCAATGGTATAATTTAAAGGAATAGTGACTGTTCCTTGCACAGCGGAATCATCTAACAACTCTCTAATTCTGCTATCTATTGCACCAATAGAGTAAATACGTTCGCTTCCTTTCGCAGAAAGATCTGCCCCGAAAGTTACAGATGCACCAGTACTCAATTGCAAGTCGTTTTTCAAGATCTTTTGGTATTGAGCACCTACTTTGTATAATCCTCCTCGAATATTTAAATTTTCCTCAACTTGTGTCCCTCTGGAAACTTCATTTAAGATTTCTAAAATATTTTTATCAATTGAACCAAATATGAAACTTGCCTCACCACCTAAGGAAAAACCTTTGAACAGATACACCCCAAAACCAGCATATAGTCTATTGGTACCACCTGAGCCAGAATATCTACTTACTTTAGATATATCTTCTCCATTGTACTCGGTGTTTAGTAAGGCATAACCTACTGAGGAAAAAGGTTGAAGTCCGACAGAAAAACCCATATTTTTGGAAATTGGGAAGGCCAAAGAAACATAGCGAAGACTTGTTGAACTTCCAGAATCACTAATTCCTTCTTCTTTAATGGTAATAAAAGACATACTTCCACCCATGGCATAAGTTGCTACTTTTAAATCTGCAAGAGAAGCCGGATTGGTGAAGTTTAAATGATATACATCTTTAAGTGCCACTCCAATTCCACCCATAGAAGCTTGTTCTACGGTTAATGGATCAAAATTTTCACCTATTCCAAAATAAGAATACGGGGAAGTACTATTTCTCTGGGCCAGTATAGCCAAGGAACTCAACAGCAATATTGTAACTGTAATTTTTTTAATCATCCTTTGAATTGTATATCAAAATCGTATGTAAACCTTCCAAAACAAAATTTGGATTGGCAAATATGCCACTTTTTAATTGTTTTGACAAGAATTTTGTGTCTCCTCCTGTTAAAACAACTGTTAAATCTTGATACTCTGACTTATATTTATCTATAAGACCAGAAATCTCAAAACATACCCCATTTAAAACACCAGAGAGAATGGAAGCGTTGGTGTTATTTCCAATTAACTCAAATGATTCCGTATCGGATACTAAAGGTAATTTGGAAGTAAATTCGTGTAAGGCTCTGAAGCGCATTGCAATACCAGGAGAAATAGCTCCTCCAAAATACTCTTTTTTACTAGAGATAAAATCATACGTTATACAAGTTCCCGCATCAATTACCAAACAATTTTTATTTTCGTATTTTCGAACTGCAGCCGCAGCTAAAGCGATTCTATCTACCCCTAAGGTTGTTGGTGTATCATATAAATTAACAAAAGGTACTTTTGTAGCGTGATTTAAAAATAAAGGAGATATCAATGTAGAAATTGTCGCAACATCTTTCTCTGGTATTGAAGCCACGGATGAAATAATACTTTTTGAAATTGGAAATTTTAAAATAACACTCTCTATAGCAGTTACAATTTCACTTTTATCAAAAATAAATTTTTCAACAATGCTATCTCGCTCAAAAACAGCAAGCTTTACCCTAGTGTTACCAACATCAATTATTAGAAGCATATTACGTATTTAGTACAGAGCAAAGTTACAATTCATTTTTTTATTTTAATTCTTTTGGTAAATCGAAAAACGATTGTATATTTGCATCCGCTTAATGAAAGTAGCAACTGGTGCCTTAGCTCAGTTGGTAGAGCAAAGGACTGAAAATCCTTGTGTCCCTGGTTCGATTCCTGGAGGCACCACAAAAGTATCAAATCGCTTTAATTGCGATTTTCATATTTTAAACGCTACTTAATTAAGCTCCAATGGTGCCTTAGCTCAGTTGGTAGAGCAAAGGACTGAAAATCCTTGTGTCCCTGGTTCGATTCCTGGAGGCACCACATAAAAAACCCGAACTCTCGTTCGGGTTTTTTAGTTTAAAAGCAAAATAGCTTCATCATCTCTTGACAGCACTATACTAGAAACTCAAATAAATTGGGTTTATTATTTAAATACTCTCCGAAAAAATTTCTCTCTTGCATTCTGGAAATTAATGGTTTTAAATCTTCTTCATTTTCTAATTCAACCCCAACAACGGCAGGACCATTCTCTCTACTGGTTTTTTTAGAATATTCGAAAAATGTAATATCGTCATTTTCTCCCAAAACATCAATTACAAACTCTTTTAAAGCTCCAGAGCGCTGTGGAAAACGAACGATAAAATAGTGTTTTAATCCTCCGTGCAACAAGGCTCTTTCTTTAATCTCTGCCGTTCTAGTGATGTCGTTGTTACTTCCACTTACGATGCAGACAACATTTTTTCCTATGATTTTATTTTTATAGGTATCTAATGCAGCTATAGTTAATGCGCCAGCTGGCTCTACAACAATTGCATCTTTGTTATACATATCTAAAATAGTTTGGCAGATCTTACCCTCTGAAACAGTTATCATATCGTAAAGATTTTCTCTACATATTGGAAAGGTGAAATCTCCTACCTTTTGAACCGCTGCACCATCTACAAACTTATCTATAGTGGCTAACTTTACGATATCACCTTGTCGCATCGCAGTAGACATTGAAGGTGCTCCCTCAGGCTCCACCCCTATTATTTTGGTGTGAGGTGATAAATATTTAAAAACACTGGAAACTCCTGCTGCTAACCCACCACCCCCAACGGGTAAAAACAAGTAATCGATTGTCGCATTACTTTGTTCTAAGATTTCCAATCCTATAGTGCCTTGCCCTTCTATTATTTTTGATCATCAAAAGGATGCACAAATGTTTTCTGTAAGCTATTGGAAACGTATATTGCAGTATTAAAAGCATCATCAAATGTATCACCACTCAACTCGATGTCTACAAATTCACCACCAAACATCTTCACCTGTTCGACCTTTTGTTTAGGGGTAGTAGTGGGCATAAAAATGGTACCATGGATTTTCTTAATACTACAGGCAAGTGCTACACCTTGTGCATGATTACCCGCACTAGCACAAACAATTCCATTTACTAAATCCTCTTCCGGTAAAGAAGCTATTTTATTGTACGCTCCTCTAATTTTATAAGAACGTACTTGGTTTAAATCTTCTCTTTTAAAATAAATATTAGCTTCAAATTTATTCGTATACGAATAGTTTAAAGACAAAGGTGTTTCCGAAACAACTGCTTGCAAGGTAGTTACTGCACTTTTGATATCGGATAGTTTGGGATAATAGGATTGTACTTGTACTTTCATCTTATTGTAAAACAGGTTCCTCTACTTTGGTTTTAATAGACTTCATGGCAGTCATTGCAGTTCGTAATTGTTTACCGGTGATTTCTACAGGATGACTTCTAAGAGCATCATTTACCGCAATCAATTCCTGATTATTTACTGCAGTAGATCCTAAAAAAGAGTGCCCTATAACTTCTGTTGTTATTGTTTCCATAAACTCTACAAGCAATGGTCTACATGCATGATCAAATAAATAACAACCATATTCTGCTGTATCTGATATGATTCTATTCATCTCATATAACTTCTTTCTTGCAATAGTATTTGCAATTAACGGTGTTTCGTGTAAAGATTCGTAATAGGCTGATGCCGCTATAATTCCTGCATCTGTCATGGTTTCAAAAGCTAGTTCTACTCCTGCTCTAACAAAGGCAACCAATAACACTCCTTGATCAAAGTATGTTTGCTCCTCTATGATTGCATCCGTTGCATTTGTTTTTTCAAAACTAGTTTCTCCTGTAGCAGCTCTCCATTCTAATAAATCTTTATCGTTATTCGCCCAATCATCCATCATGGTTTTAGAGAAATGGCCAGACATAATATCATCCATGTGCTTTTGAAAAAGCGGACGCATGATTTCTTTGAGAGCTTCAGACAGTGTATATGCTTTTAGTTTTGCAGGATTTGACAAGCGATCCATCATATTAGTGATACCACCATGTTTTAATGCCTCGGTAATCGTTTCCCAACCATACTGAATTAATTTAGCAGCATAAGAAGGTTCTATTCCTTCGGCAACCATTTTCTCGAACGCAAGTATAGATCCTGTTTGCAAAACCCCGCAAAGTATGGTTTGTTCTCCCATTAAATCCGATTTAACCTCTGCTACAAAAGAAGATTCCAAAACCCCTGCTCTATGACCGCCTGTTGCATACGCATATGCTTTTGCTTGGGCAAACCCTTTGTTTTCAGGATCATTTTCAGGATGTACCGCAATTAATGTAGGAACACCAAACCCTCTTTTATACTCTTCTCTTACTTCTGATCCAGGACATTTTGGCGCTACCATAATAACCGTAATATCTTTTCGAATTTGCATGCCTTCCTCTACGATATTAAAACCGTGCGAATACGACAATGTAGCTCCGTGTTTCATAAGTGGCATAATGGCATGTACTACCTTAGTATGTTGCTTATCTGGTGTTAAATTACACACTATATCTGCCGTAGGAATCAACTCTTCAAAGGTACCTACTTCAAAACCATTTTTTGTCGCATTGCGATAAGACTGACGCTGCTCTTGAATAGCTTTTTCACGAAGTGCATAAGCGACATCTAAACCAGAATCACGCATGTTTAGTCCTTGATTCAAGCCTTGCGCTCCACAACCAACAATTACAATTTTCATCCCATCTAATACCGCTACTCCTTCCTTAAACTCTGCAGACTCCATAAGCCTACATTTACCCAATTGCGCTAATTGTTCTCTTAATGATAATTGGTTGAAATAATTTTTCATTTTTATGTGTATTTATTTTTTTTATTAGTTTTCGAGTTCTTTAAGCATAGTGGAAACTCGCATCTCAGATTTTGTAATTGCAATTCTACCCGACCGAACAAACTGCATAATACCGTGCTTATCAAGAATGTGATACAGTTCTTCAACTTCCTCCTTAGTTCCGGACTTCTCAAGCACAAAAAAGTCTTTATTAATATTTATTACTCTTGATTTACTACTATTAATTACCCTTTGAATTTCATCATTATCAATCAAAAGATCGCTACTTAGTTTAAATAAGCAAGACTCTTGATAAATAGTTTCTTCATCTTTGTGATAAAAAGCTTTTATTACCTCGACTTGCTTTTCTATTTGTCCTAAAATCCTTTTCACTTCATCCTCACGAAGCTTTACCAAAATAGTAAACCTAGATACGGACTTAATCTCAGATTTTGAAACATTAACACTTTCTATATTAATGTGTCTCCTTTGAAAAATCGATGAGATTCTATTTAATAAACCGATATTATTTTCTGTATATATCGATATGGTGTAGGTTTGATTTCTCTTCATAATTATTGTAATCTTATATCTGAAACCGAGGCTCCTGTTGGAATCATCGGGAAAATATTATCCTCCTTTTCTACACAAACCTCCAAAAAATAGGCCTCTTTCGATGCCATCATTTCTTTTACAGACATTTCTAATTCGTCTCTTTTTGTTACCCGCTTTGCCTGTAAATGATATCCTTTTGCAATGGCAATAAAATCGGGGTTTACCATCTCAGTAGATGCATACCTTTTATCAAAAAATAATTGTTGCCATTGGCGAACCATCCCAAGAAATTCATTGTTCAATACCACTATTTTAACAGCCGCCTTTGTCTGTAAAATGGTCCCTAGTTCTTGAATGGTCATTTGGTATCCTCCATCGCCTATTACCGCAACAACTTCTCGAGTTGGAGCTCCCATTTTAGCTCCTATAGCTGCTGGTAGTGCAAACCCCATAGTACCTAATCCTCCTGAGGTTATGTTACTCTTGGTTTTATTAAATTCTGCATAGCGACAAGCGAACATTTGGTGTTGTCCCACATCGGACACAATTATGGCATCCCCACCAGAGGCTTTGTTTATTTCTTTCATTACTTCTCCCATGGTTAACCCTTCTTTTTCAGGATACAACACATCTTTGATAACTTTATCGAACTCTATCGCATCGTGTCTCTTAAACTCTTGCAACCAAGAAGTATGTGAGTTATTTTTAAGTAATGGCAAAATAGCCCTCAAACTTTCTTTTGCATCTCCTAAAACGGCTACATCAGTAAGAACATTTTTGTCTATTTCTGCAGGATCAATTTCAAAATGAATAACTTGTGCCTGTTTTGCATATCGATTTAAATCTCCGGTAACTCGGTCATCAAAACGCATTCCAACAGCAATTAAAACATCG
This sequence comes from Tenacibaculum sp. SG-28, assembly GCF_002954385.1. Taxonomy (GTDB): domain Bacteria; phylum Bacteroidota; class Bacteroidia; order Flavobacteriales; family Flavobacteriaceae; genus Polaribacter. The sequence continues at coordinate 267,935 of NZ_MQVY01000001.1, read as the reverse complement.
CACTCATTGGTTAAAATATTCGGACCATAATTTCCGTGCATACCAACCATACCAACATTTAAATGGTGTGAAGATGGGAGTGCTGAAAGCCCTAGAATAGTCCAAGCTGCAGGTATTCCAGTTTTTTCAATGAAAGCTTTAAACTCCTCTTCTGCTTGCCCTAAAATAACTCCTTGTCCAAATACAACTAACGGTTTTTTAGCGCTATTAATTAGTACTGCTGCTGCTGCTAAACTTGCTTTTAACACTTTTGTTTTTGGAACATAACTTCGAACTGAAGTACATGCTTTGTATGAAAAATCCAAATCGTCAAATTGTGCATTCTTTGTAATATCGATTAATACAGGACCCGGACGACCCGATCTAGCAATATAAAATGCCTTGGCTAAAACTTCCGGTATCTCTGATGCTTTTGTGACTTGGTAATTCCACTTGGTAACCGGGGTTGAAATACCAACAATGTCCGTTTCCTGAAAAGCATCCGTTCCTAGTAAATGTGCTCCTACCTGTCCTGTAATGCATACCATTGGTGTAGAGTCTATTTGCGCATCTGCAATACCGGTAATTAAATTAGTGGCTCCAGGGCCCGATGTTGCAATGGCAACCCCAACCTTACCTGTAGCTCGAGCATATCCCTGAGCAGCATGTGTTGCTCCTTGCTCATGCCTTGTAAGTACATGATTTAATTGGTCTTGATACTTGTATAATTCATCGTATACCGGCATAATAGCACCCCCTGGATATCCGTATAAAACCTCCACTCCTTCTGCCAACAAACACTTAATTACTGCCTCAGCCCCAGATATTCTCAGTGTTTGTTCTTGATGTTCTTTAGTTTTTGATTTTGTCTTTGTTGCCATAATATTTTACTTTGTGTTCGTAGCTTTAGGCTTTTGTTTCGTTATTAGTATTAAAATTCATCCGTAACACATCCGTTAGATGCAGAAGAAACAGTCTTTGCATATTTATACAAAACCCCCTTACTAACTTTTAATTCAGGAGCTTGCCAGTTCTTTTTTCTCTTTGCCAATTCTTCCTCAGAAACCTCTAGTGTTATGGTATTTGTTTCGGCATTCAATGCGATGATATCATCGTTTTGTACCAAGGCTAGAACCCCTCCCTCTTGTGCCTCTGGTGTAATATGCCCCACGACAAATCCATGCGTTCCTCCGGAAAATCTACCATCGGTTATTAAAGCAACATCTTTTCCTAAACCTGCACCCATAATTGCCGCTGTTGGCTTTAACATCTCTGGCATTCCCGGACCTCCTTTAGGACCTTCATAGCGAATAACTACAACATCTCCTTTCTTCACTTTTCCATCTCTAATCCCAGCGTTAGCCTCGTATTCTCCTTCGAAAACTATCGCCTTTCCTCGAAATAACAATCCTTCTTTACCCGTAATTTTCGCTACAGAACCTTCTCGGGCTAAATTGCCGTATAACATCCTGAGATGTCCTGTATTTTTTATTGGCTTTTCAATTGGCTTGATTACCTCTTGTCCCTCTGTTAAGCTTGGAACTTCTATTAAATTCTCGGCCAAGGTCTTACCAGTTACTGTTAAACAATCTCCGTGTAATAATCCTTTTTCCAACAAGTATTTAAGTACCGCTGGAGTTCCTCCTACCCTATGCACATCTTCCATTAAAAATTTCCCACTTGGCTTTAAATCTGCTAAAAATGGTGTAGTATCTGAAATCCTTTGAAAATCTTTTAGGGTAAAAGCAACACCTGCTGCTTTTGCTATTGCTAAAAAGTGCAACACTGCATTGGTAGATCCTCCCATTACCGTCACTAAACGCACGGCGTTTTCGAGAGATTTTCTAGTAACGATATCGGAAGGTTTTATATCTTTTTCCAATAAAACTCGTAAAACCTCTCCCGCACGAATACATTCTTCTTCTTTGTTAGAGCTGATAGCAGGGTTTGAAGAATTGTAGGGTAAACTCATCCCTAATGCCTCAATAGCAGAGGCCATTGTATTAGCGGTGTACATCCCTCCGCAAGCACCTGCGCCTGGACAGGCCTTTTCAATTACATTTTGGTATTGCTTTTCGTTAATTTTCCCAGCTACTTTCTCCCCCCAAGCTTCGAAAGCAGAAACAACATCTAGTTTTTTCCCATCATGACATCCTGATGCTATGGTACCGCCATAAACCAATACAGAGGGTCTATTTAACCTGATCATAGCCATTAAGGCACCAGGCATATTTTTATCACAACCAACAACCGTAACTAAACCATCATAAGACATTGCCTGCACAACAGTTTCCATAGAATCTGCAATAACATCTCTAGACGGTAATGAAAATCGCATACCTGGTGTTCCCATTGAAATACCATCCGACACACCAATAGTATTAAAAATCAAACCTACTAGGTTTTCATTTAAAGTTCCTTTTTTAACTAATTTGGCAAGACTATTCAAGTGCATGTTACACGGATTTCCCTCATAACCAGTGCTTGCAATACCAACAAATGGTTTTTCCAAATCTGACTTTGAGAGTCCGATAGCATGTAGCATTGCTTGGGCAGCTGGTTGGGTATCGTCTTGTGTTACTCGTTTACTAAATTTATTCAATTCCATGTTAGTATACTGCTCTTTTATTGCGAAGCCCAAGAACTTCTTGTTTATATAATTTCATTAATCGATATCCCAGTGATTGCTCCCATATTTGTGGAAAAGTATACGAATCAATAGATGCAAGTCCTACCACCTCAGCAGCAGTTCCTGTAAAAAATGCAGAATCAGCAGTTTTTAATTCTTCTATTTTAAAATCTCGTTCTACTACTTCAATACCTTCTTGTTGGCATAGTTCAATAATGGTAGTTCGTGTTATTCCTGCCATAATGTGACCTTTAGGAGGGGTAATTAGTTTACCGTCTTTTTCCATAAATATATTTGCTCCAGAACATTCCGCTACATTGTCATTCATATCGAGAAGTAAGGCTTCATCAAACCCTTCTTTTTTGGCCTCATTACTTGCTAAAATGGAATTAATGTAATGACCGGTAACTTTTGCTTCTACAACACATGATTTAGGATTTGGTCGTTGAAAAGTAGAGGTTTTCACTCGCAACAATTTACTTCCCATTAACTTTCCCCATTCCCAACATTGTATTACCAAATCGGAATCCTTTGCCGAGAAAACCCCCATGTTTACACCAGAAATCACCAGCGGTCTTATGTAGGCATTGCTGAGATTATTTTTTTGTAGCAACTCGTAGGTAATTGCAGTTAACTCTTCTACAGAATATTTAAATTCAATACCCATGACTTCCGCGCCAAATTGTAATCGTTCAAAATGAGCTTGTGGTTTAAATATTCGAGTTCCTTGCTCTGTAGCATAGGCTCTAATTCCTTCAAACACACCATTTCCATAGTGTAACGTCTGATTGTACAAACCCATGGAAGCATTATTTGCCTTTACAAATTGACCGTTATAAAAAATTACTGTTTTATCGTTGTAATACATTTCCGTACTATTTTCTATTCGAAATTATTTTATTGTTTTATTAATTCTTATACTATATTTAATTCAAAATGATTCCTAAAGCAGTTCAAAAAAATCTAAAAACCTAATTTACAGGTTTTTAACCCAGAAACTAAAATGATAGTCATACAAAAAAAAGCCTATATCAACGTTTTGATATAGGCCTTAAGTGGTAACATAAGTAATCTACATCAACTTGTCCATAAGCTAATAATGACAATAATAATGGCAATTACTTCTATGTGAAAAATTAGATTCATATGCTTCAAAAAAAACTTCCTGATTTCTCAGGAAGCTTTTAATATATTATTTATTTCAATACCTTTCCTGACTATTGCGAGAAGATCACAATAATAATTACAGAAATAATATTTAAAATATTTTTATTCATTTTGTTATTTTCGTGACAAATATATAATTATAATTTAAAAGTTATGTCTATCTGACAAAAAAAAATAAAAAAAATAAATTAGCTCGTTTAATTAATTTTTATTGCATACTTTTGCGGCGTATGCAAATAAATAAAAAACATAATACAACACCCAGTCTTCTAGTGCGGTAATGCCGGTACTAGTTTCTTTTCTATACTTTAGACATTGTATTATTTTTTATTTTTTATTTTGATTACCACAAATTTCACCTTTTTTAAACTATCATCAGCTATCGTAAAATATACGAAAGCACGGATATTCTCTATTCACTCTTTCACCACACGACGCCCTTAGGGGTACTATTTTTATTTAGGAACTTAGGTGCGCCCGGTTCTTTACTAATACAACACGATTACATTACTATTTTTCACCGAATTAATAACAAGCATGAAAATTGTTATTGCTAACAAAGCACATACTGTATACGCTGAAAAAATATGCAGTACTATTGAGGAAGCAGCTAAAAAAAGAGGCACTGGAATTGCAAAACGAAGTCCGGAATACCTTACTGCTAAAATTGTAAAAGGTCACGCAGTTATTGCACTAGACAAAAATACTTTTGCAGGATTTTGCTACATAGAATCCTGGGAACACGGAAAGTACGTCGCCAACTCAGGATTAATTGTTCACCCGAATTATAGAGGTATTGGACTTGCTAAAAAAATAAAAAAGCAAGTATTTATTTTGTCTAAAACTAAATTCCCAAAAGCTAAAATATTTAGTATTACTACAGGATTACCCGTAATAAAAATGAATAGCAATCTTGGATATAAACCGGTAACTTTTTCAGAACTAACAGAGGATCAATCTTTTTGGAATGGCTGTCAAACCTGTGTGAATTACGATGTTCTAAAAAGAACTAATAGAAAAATGTGCTTGTGCACCGGAATGTTATATGACCCTGCAGAAAACATCAAAAAAAGTGTTGTAAAAGACAAGGTTTTCAACCGATTAAAACAAATTAAAGAAAGTATTTATCTAAAAAAGAATAAAAAATGAAAAAACTAGTAATTGCTTACAGTGGTGGTCTTGACACTTCGTATTGTGCTTTGCATCTTTCCAAACAAAATTATGAAGTACATGCCGTAAGTGTTAATACCGGAGGATTTTCCATTGAGGAAATAAACACCATAGAAAAAAACGCCTATAAAATGGGTGTTAAAACCTACAAGAATATCAATGCAATAGAAAATTATTATACCAAAGTGGTAAAATATTTAATTTTTGGCAATGTGCTAAAAAATAACACCTATCCGTTATCCGTTAGTGCCGAAAGAATAGTTCAAGCCATAGAAATTGTCAATTATGCGAGGCATATTAATGCGTCTTATATTGCTCATGGAAGTACCGGTGCTGGAAACGATCAGGTACGTTTTGATATGATTTTCCAGACACTAGCACCGGAGATTGAAATTATTACACCGATAAGAGATAATAAATTATCTAGGCAAGATGAAATCAGTTACTTAAAAGATAACGGTATACACATGGCTTGGGAAAAAGCTAAATACTCTATAAACAAAGGATTATGGGGTACTAGTGTAGGTGGCGAAGAAACCTTGCATTCTAAAAATCCACTACCTGAGGAAGCATTTCCGTCGCAAGTGGAGGCAACAAAACCCAAGAAAGTAAGCATCACTTTTGAAAAGGGAGAGGTAGTAGCTGTTGATGGGGTTTTTAAAAACTCTATTGAAAATATTGAAAATATTAATGCCTTGGCATCCAAATATGGCATTGGAAGAGACATACATGTCGGAGACACTATTGTAGGGATTAAAGGAAGAGTTGGATTTGAGGCAGCAGCAGCACTATTGATAATAAAAGCGCACCACCTTCTTGAAAAACACACCCTAACAAAATGGCAACTACAACACAAAGACTATCTCGCAAATTTTTACGGGATGCATTTACACGAAGGACAATATTTAGATCCTGTAATGAGAGATATGGAAGCTTATTTCCAAAACAGTCAAGAAAAAGTTAGCGGAACTGTTTATGCCACACTTAAACCTTACCACTTCACCTTAGATGGAATAAGTTCCCCAAACGACTTGATGGATACAAAATTCGGAAGTTATGGAGAAACCAACACCAAATGGAATGCAGAAGAAGCAAAAGGTTTCATAAAGATTTTTGGCAATCAACAAAAAATTTACCAACAAATAAATAACGAAATATGATACAAGTAGGAATAATTGGTGGGGCAGGCTATACCGCTGGAGAACTCATTAGAATTTTACTGCATCACCCGGAGGCTACTATTAATTTTGTATACAGTACTTCCAACGCTGGCAATAAAATTGCAGCAGTGCATCAGGATCTTGTTGGCGTAACAGAACTACATTTCACAAACAGTATAAACCCGAAGGTAGATGTTCTCTTTCTTTGTCTTGGACATGGCAATTCAAAAAAATTTTTGATGGAAAACTCCTTTTCACAAAAGACGAAAATTATAGATCTCGGAAATGATTTTAGAGCACAACAACAGTATGAATTCCAAGGTAAACATTTTGTATACGGTCTTCCTGAATTGCATAAAACCAGTATTTCATCGGCGCAATACATCGCGAATCCAGGTTGTTTTGCAACAGCAATACAACTTGGCCTTTTACCGTTAGCCAAAGCAAATACATTGATCGACTCGATTCATATTAATGCAGTTACTGGTGCTACAGGAGCTGGAACTTCGCTCTCTCCAACAACACATTTTACCTGGAGAGATAATAATTTTTCGTATTACAAGCCATTTACGCATCAGCACCTAAGTGAAATCGAAGCGTCTGTACACTTACTTCAAAAAAACTTTAAATCGGAAATTTTATTTCTCCCAAATAGAGGAGATTTTTCAAGAGGGATATTTGCCACTAGCTATACCAAGTTTAAAGGATCTATTGACGATGCAAAAAAAATATATAAAACGTTTTACAGCAATTCGCCATTTACTGTTTTAACAGATACACCGCTGCACTTAAAACAAGTTGTCAACACGAACAAGTGCCTAATTCATTTGCATAAACACAAAGACAATTTACTAATAACAAGTGTTATTGATAATCTTCTGAAAGGAGCATCCGGACAAGCAGTTCAAAATATGAATTTAATGTTTGCACTTCCAGAAACTTGTGGAATCGAATTAAAAGCAACTTATTTTTAATAATAGCAGGTATGAAAATTGCAATTATAGGTACAGGAAATTTAGGAAAATCTATCGCTATGGGGCTTTTAAAACAAAAGGCTTTTACCAGTTTGTATTTAACAAAAAGAAATCTTGACGATCTGCGAGAATTTAAGAAATTAAACGGTGTAGTGGTAACTGAAAACAATCTGGAAGCAGTTCAAAATTCAGCGATTATAATATTCGCAGTACAACCGAGACATTTTGAAAATATACTCGCAAGCACCTGCGAAGTTTTATCGGAGAGACATTGCGTCATCTCTACCATAACAGGTTTTTCTATTGCAAAAATAGAGGCGATAATTGGCACAGGATTTCCAATTTTTAGAGTAATGCCAAATACTGCAATTGCCGTAGAAAAGTCAATGACCTGTATCAGTGCTAATTCTATAGCTTCACCTCAAATAGCAAAAGTAGAAGCTGTTTTTAAACTACTTGGTCATACTGTTATTATCCCTGAAAACAAAATGCAAGCGGCTACAGTAGTTTGTGCTAGCGGTATTGCCTTTTGGATGCGTTTGATTCGCGCTTCTTCACAAGCAGCAATACAATTGGGATTTGATGCAAAAGAAGCACAAGACCTAGCGATGTTCACCTGTGAAGGCACGGCTAGTCTTTTAATTGCAAATGGAAATCATCCAGAAGAAGAAATTGATAAAGTAACTACACCGAAAGGATGTACCATTGCTGGGCTAAATGCCATGGAAAATTTCGGCCTTAGCGCTGCTCTAATTCAGGGAATGGTAACCTCATTCGAAAAAATTAACAGCATAAAAAAAGAACAAATATGAGTTTATTTAATGTATACCCTGTATTTGATATTACTCCAGAACATGCAAAAGACGTATACGTATATGACGATAAAGGCAACAAATACCTTGACCTTTATGGTGGACACGCCGTAATATCAATAGGACATTCCCACCCTGTTTACATTGCGCAAATCAGTGCGCAAATAAAGCGAGTAGGCTTTTATAGTAATTCCATAAAAAATCCGCTTCAAAAAAAACTAGCATCTAAAATTATGGAATTATCGGGATGTAAAAATTACCAATTATTTTTATGTAATTCGGGTGCGGAGGCCAATGAAAATGCACTAAAACTAGCATCCTTTCACACCAAAAAGAAAAAGGTTATTGCCTTTAAAAACAGTTTCCATGGAAGAACCTCTGCTGCTGTAGCGGCAACAGACAATCCTAAAATAATTGCTCCAATAAATTCGCAACAGGAGGTCGTATTTATTGAATTAGGAGATAGCAAAACTCTCGAAAAAACATTAAAAAATGGAGATGTTTGTGCCGTTATTATGGAAACTATTCAAGGGGTTGGTGGTTTAGCGGAAGCATCTAGTAATTTTTATAAAAATTTAGAAATAGTATGTAAAAAATACAATGCCTTATTGATCGCAGATGAAGTACAAAGTGGGTTTGGAAGAACGGGTGATTTTTTTGCTTTCCAAAAACACGGAATAACTCCCGACATTATTTCGATGGCAAAAGGTATGGGGAATGGTTTTCCAATTGGCGGTATTTTAATAAGTCCTAAAATCAAAGCATCCTATGGGCTGTTAGGTACAACTTTTGGTGGAAACCATCTAGCATGTGCAGCTTCTTTAGCGGTTTTATCTGTTTTAGAAGACGAAAATTTACTAGAAAATGCAAGTAGTATAGAAAATTATTTTATGGATAGCGTACATACAATTCCGGGAATAAAATCTATTAAAGGCAGAGGACTTATGCTCGGGCTAGAATTTAATTTTCCAATCAAAGAATTACGTGAAAAACTACTATTCGAACATAAAATTTTTACCGGAAATGCAAAGCATCCTAACATCCTTAGAATACTTCCTCCCTTAACCATTAACAAAAAACATATTGACAAATTTATTGGCAGCCTACTATTGGCAGTAAACGACATAACTTTTTCCGAAAAAGAAAAACTAACTAATTTACTATAAACGCAATCCAAACAAAATTATCATGAAGCAATACCATACCATACACGATATAATAGATCTTCCAAGCCTACTAGAGGAAGCTTTACAACTTAAAAAAAATCCTTATCATTTTGAAGAATTAGGCAAACGTAAAACTATAGTTATGTTGTTCTTTAATGCGAGTTTAAGAACTAGATTAAGTACTGAAAAAGCAGCTAAAAATCTAGGAATGGAAGTTAGTATTATCAATATTTCTAACGCTTGGAATTTAGAGTTTGAAAATGGTGCAATTATGAACTTAGATAAAGCGGAGCACATAAAAGAAGCAGCTAAAGTAATATCGCAATATGCAGACATTATAGCTGTTAGATCCTTTCCTAGTTTAACAGATAAAGCAAAAGACACCTCTGAATTGATACTTCAAAGTTTTGCTACATATGCCACAGTACCTGTAATTAATATGGAAAGTGCTACAGCACATCCGATGCAAGCGTTAGCAGATGCAATTACCATAACAGAGCAAAGCGCTGTAAGAAAACCAAAAGTAGTTTTATCTTGGGCACCGCACCCAAAAGCCCTGCCCCACTCTGTTGCCAATTCTTTCATTAATATAATGCAAAGCATGGAGATGGATCTTACAATTACGCACCCCAAAGGCTACGAATTGAACCCAGAAATCACCAAAGAAACCCCTATTGAATACGATCAGGAACTTGCCTTTAAAGATGCTGATTGTGTACACAAAAACTGGAGCTCCTTTACGAATTATGGAAAAAAATTACATGAAGATGAAAACTGGAAAATTACCAAAGACAAACTAGGAAATGCAAAGTTTATGCATTGCCTCCCCTTGAGAAGAAATATAGTAGTAGAAGACGCAGTGCTCGATAGCCCACAATCTATCGTGATGGAACAAGCTAATAATAGAACGTATGCTGCACAGGTAGTATTAAAAAAAATACTTGAAAATATATGAAAACACTAAAAATTGTTAAAATAGGTGGAAATATAATTAACGACACCAACCATTTAAATGCGTTTTTACAAAATTTTTCACAATTAGAAGGTCCAAAAATTTTAGTACACGGTGGAGGTAAACTAGCTACAGAAGTCGCTCAAACGATGAACATACCGGTGCAAATGATAGATGGTAGAAGAATTACAGACGCGAAAACCTTAGACATTGTTACCATGGTTTACGGAGGAAAAATTAACAAGAACATCGTGGCTATACTCCAAAAATATTCCTGTAATGCAATTGGATTTACTGGAGCTGATGGAAATACAATACAGGCAAAAAAAGAGCAGTCTCTGAGATAGATTACGGATTTGCGGGAGATATAACCCTTGTAAATACCGAGGTACTAAGCTTGTTAATTCAAAACAATATCACACCAATATTTTCTGCAATTACCCACGATGGTAGCGGCCAACTTTTAAATACGAATGCAGATACTATTGCTAGTGAAATAGCGATACGTATGACCGAAAAAATAACGACAGAACTATACTACTGCTTTGAAAAACCAGGAGTATTGGCCGATATCAAGGATGAAACTCTGTTGTAGAGGAGCTATCCCTAGAAGACTATCATACATTAAAAGCACAAAATTTAATTTACGACGGTATGCTACCTAAGTTAGATAATTGCTATCACGCACTGCATGCTAATGTTAATAAAGTTTGCATAGGAAATACAGAGATGCTGTTCAATAGCGAAGAAAAACACACAACACTTCTAATACAATGAAAACAAAGCTTACAGACGATGCAATAGAATTGCTAAAAAAACTAATTGAGACTCCATCTATTTCATCAGAAGAAAAGGAAACTGCAACACTTCTAGAGGATTGGTTTAGAGCTATTAACATACCATTTACGAGGACGAAAAATAACGTTTGGGCCACAAATAAATATTTTGACCCATCGAAACCAACGCTTCTTCTAAATTCCCATCATGATACGGTAAAACCAAACAATGGATATACTAGAAATCCTTTTGAAGCAGTCGTTGAAGATGGAAAATTATACGGTTTAGGAAGTAATGATGCTGGAGGTTGTTTAGTTTCCTTATTAGCAACTTTCACCTACTATTACAACCAAAAAGACATGCTGTATAACCTGGTATTTGCAGGTACTGCAGAAGAGGAAAATAGTGGTCCGGATGGACTAAACAGTTTACTTCCCATACTACCTAAAATTGCAGTAGCTATCGTTGGCGAACCTACAGAAATGCAATTGGCTATTGCAGAAAAAGGCCTATTAGTTTTGGATGCTGAGGTTATTGGAACTCCAAGTCACGCAGCACACCCAAACGATGATAATGCGATTTACAAAACTATTCAAACGCTAGAGTGGTTTAAAGATCTTCACTTTGAAAAAACCTCAGAAACCCTTGGTGAAGTTAAAGTAACAGTTACACAAATACACGCTGGCAAACAACACAATGCTGTTCCTGCAAATGTACAATTAGTTGTGGATGTTAGGATAAATGACAGGTATACGAATAAAGAAATCAGCGATTATTTCAGCAAAAATGCACCGTGTAAAATTACCCCTAGAAGTTTACATTTAAATTCTTCTTCGATTGCAAAAGACCATCCATTAGTAAAGAGTGGAATTGCTATTGGGAGGCAAACCTATGGTTCTCCAACCTTATCCGATCAGGTAGTATTAACTTGTCCTTCGTTAAAACTAGGTCCTGGGAATAGCAAAAGATCGCATACAGCAGACGAATATATTTACCTTGACGAAATCAAAGAGGGTATCACAATATACATTGAACTACTCAAAAAAGTACTAATAAAAAATTAAATCATAAAACGATGAAACTTTGGGATAAAGGATTAAACATAGATAAAAAAATAGAGAACTTCACTATTGGCAAGGATAGAGAAATAGATACGTACATTGCCAAATATGACATTCAAGCTTCCTTGGCACATGCAAAAATGTTAAAGAAAATAGGAATACTTACCAACGAAGAATTAGAGCAACTAACGGAAGGATTAGAAAAACTAAAAAAACAAATTAAACAAGGTACATTTGTCATTGAAGAAGAATTTGAAGATGTACATTCAAAAATAGAATTTGAACTGACAAAACAGTTTGGTGCCGTAGGTAAAAAAATACATACTGCTAGGTCTAGAAACGATCAAGTTTTAGTGGCTTTGCAATTGTATTACAAGGAAAATCTCAAGAAAATAACAAACAAAGTTTCCATACTTTTTGACACGTTATTAGAACTATCGGAATCTCATAAAAACAGTATTTTACCAGGATATACTCACCTGCAAGTTGCAATGCCTTCCTCGTTCGGATTATGGTTTTCAGCCTATGCAGAGTTGTTAATAGACGACTCCTATATGCTCCACGCCGCTCTGAAGATAGTCGATCAGAACCCACTTGGCTCCGCAGCTGGATATGGTAGTTCTTTTCCTATCGATAGAGAATTCACCACGAAAGAACTAGAATTTGAAACTTTAAAATATAACGTAGTAGCTGCACAAATGAGCAGAGGTAAAAGCGAACGTACTATTGCAACGGTATTGGGTTCTCTTGGAAATACATTAAGTCGTTTCGCAATGGATATATGTTTGTATATGAGTCAGAATTTTGATTTTATTTCCTTTCCAACCGAATTAACTACAGGAAGTAGTATTATGCCTCACAAAAAAAATCCTGATGTATTTGAACTTATACGAGGTAAGGCCAATAAAATTCAAGCGCTACACAGTGAAATGGTACTACTTACCAATAATTTACCAAGTGGGTATCATAGAGATTACCAACTTTTAAAAGAAAACATGATCTCAGGAATGGAGGAAATGAAAAACATCCTTGATATTTTTAACTATTCCATACAGCAAATAAAAGTTAAAGACATTGATCTGAATGACGAAAAATACACGTATTTATTTACCGTCGACAATATAAACACACTGGTTGAGCAAGGAGTTAGCTTCAGAGAGGCATATCAAAAGATAGGTATGGAGGTCGAAAATGGTACTTACAAACCAGATAGAAGTAAAGTACACACACACAGTGGCAGTATTGGGAACTTGTCATTGCAGGAGATTGCTGCTAAGATGAAAAAAATTGATCTAATATAAACCTTACCAAAATACAAGTCTAAGACCTAACATCTTTCGACTTGTATTTTTCTCCTTTTCATAATTTTTTCAAGAAAGTATCGGTACCAAAAAAATTAACACTACTACATTTTGTACAAATAAGCGGCGGCAGCGGCGGCCATTTTTCGTTGGTTATGCCCTACGTTAGGAATGCTTACTAACTTCCATTTTGAATTATACTTATGTCGCTTTGCGAATTCGGTACTTTTGGTATAGAAATAGTGTCCTCGTGCTAGTCGATGTAACCCTTGTTTGTCTACAGTTTTAGAACGAAGTAGCAAACCACCTCTTTCATTTTCATCGTCTTGTTCCCCTAAAAATATCACTAGCTTTTTTTGAAAAGATTTAGACAGAGATGCTTTTGATATTTCTATGTTTTTGAGTCCAAAAGGGAAGGATACATTAGTATCAGGCACGGTATACGAACCAGCGTTGGAAGCAAGAATACGATTTGCTTTTGAATGTGGAAACAACAAAGCAAAACGGTGTAAAATTTGTCCTCCTGCAGAATGACCAAACATATCGTATTGTTCTTGCTCGAGTCGCAAATTTAGTTTCACCGTTTCAAAAATTCTATCAAAATCATTGTAAAGCCATTCTTCGGTATTGTTATTAACCTTGAAACTAATTGCTTTCTCATCCATAAAAACCTGATTGGAATTTCTTTTAAAAGTAATTCCTTTGTAAATATTAACGTCTTTAACTGTGCTCCCTAAATGATAGTTACTGTAAGGATATTTCTCTTCCGGATAAGACGGTGACAGTATAAGAACATCGTAACGCTCGGATGTTTCCGTCCAGGCGTCTCGATAATCATCACCATTTCGTCCAGAACCAGGAATAACCAGTAAAACTCTAGTTTTTGCAGAAAAAGTTTTCGGTTTATGATAGTAAATAGTAATGGTATCTGTTTCGTGTCCTTGTCCACCAACCATGTAAAAATGTCCTGAACCAAAGTTTAGTTTTACAGGAGGAAGCTGATGTTCTTGCCCAAAAAGTAGTGTAGTAAAAAGTAACAATAAGAAGTTAATTACGATAGATATAATTTTAAAATTCATAATAATATAGTTTAACGATTAAAATTGATGCAGCAAAAGTCAACTAATTAACGAAGGGTACTGTATAAAATCGACAAACAAGCTTTTGTATAGGGATATATAGCCTGGAGGTAATCCTTAATAAAACTAACCCTATGATATAGACTATTCAGAGGTATTTAAATCGAATCGGTCTAAAAAAACAAAAATGACCATTTCAATATGTATCTTTGGATACATGCGAATTATAGATAAAATCAAGGCTAAAATCGACAGTAAAAACAAATGGATAAACGATATTCTTTTTTGGGTTATACTGCTAGTGGTATATGCTGTAATAAAACAGAATGCTATTTATACGTTAGACAAATCTATCGTTAAATACCTCATACTTATCGTGCCACAAATTTTGGCTTTCTATTTCATCGCTTATTATCTCAATCCAAAATTTTTAAACCAAAAAAAATACCTAACATTTAGTATCTTATTTTTTCTCAGCACCTATGTGTTTTCATTTCTTGCGAGGTTCCTAGTGGTTTACGTCGTTGAGGAACTGTTTAGAGAACCTCCATTTACAAAAGAGTCTATTTATGAAATTGCGACCGACATACAAAGACTGTATGAAGATTTTTTTTATATCGTATATCTGCCTGTGTTTTTATTTTTAAGTTTAAAACTATGGAAAGATCGTGCAGAAGTTAAAAGGAAAAATATAATTCTCGAAAAAGAAAAAGTAACTGCCGAACTAAACTTTCTAAAAACGCAAATACACCCGCACTTTTTATTTAACACCCTGAATAACCTATACGTTTTAACACTTCAAAAGTCTGAAAAAGCGCCAGAAACAGTTTTAAAACTTTCTGAAATGCTAGACTATATATTATATAAAGGAAGCAAAAGTAACGTAACTATTGCTCAAGAAATAGAGTTATTCCAAAATTATATCGACTTAGAAAAGTTACGATACGGAGATAGATTATCTTTAGTTTTTGAAAAAGAAATAGATAATCCGCATACTTCTATAGCGCCATTACTTTTAATTTCTTTACTCGAAAACGCCTTTAAACACGGAGCAAGTGGAAGTACGGGAAAAGCAGAAATAAAAATTAATATCAGGGTCATTGCTAAAAAATTATTCTTTAGTATTTACAATTCAAAACCTATTAAAACCCGTGATAAAAACACAAATATAGTACACGGAATTGGCTTATCGAATACGAAAAACCAGTTACGACTGTTATACCCTAACAAACATTCTATGGTAATTACTGAAAAAAAGAATAGCTTTTTGGTAGAACTATCGTTAAATTTAAATCTCATATAAAAAAGTGATGAAAACAAAGTGCATGATTATAGACGATGAACCATTGGCGTTACAACTTATCGAATCGTACATAGCAAAAATACCAAACTTAGATATTGCAGCACGGTGTTCTAATGCCATAGAGGGATTTGAAATTTTAAAAAAACAAAGCATTGATTTAATTTTCTTAGACATCCAAATGCCCCTACTTACAGGCATCGAGTTTTTAAACTCGCTACAAAATCCTCCTAAAGTAATTCTAACTACTGCTTATCGCGACTATGCTCCCGAAAGCTATGAATTAGAGGTAGTTGATTATTTATTAAAACCTATTTCATTTACTCGCTTTTTTAAGGCAATAGATAAATATTTTGAAACAAAAGTTACGGTAGACACGAAGATGAATCACCAAGATATCTCGATTTCCGAATCCATACTAATCAACATGAACAAAAAATACTATAAAGTTTTTTGTAAGGATATTTTATATGCGGAAAGCTTAAAAGATTATATAAGAATTCATACGAACACAGGAAATATCACCACCAAAGATAAAATAAGTGATTTTGAAAAAAAACTCCCTCCTTATTTTATAAGAACACATCGATCTTACATTGTAAACACATCAAAAATTACAGCCTTTACAGCTAATGACGTGGAAATAGGAGATATTGAAATCCCGATTGGGATAAGTTATAAGCAAGACGTATTTCGAAAAATAAAAGAATTGTAAACAAAAAACCACCAACGAATTGGCGGTTTTTCATTAAGAATTTAATACCATTCGATTAGTACATGTTTTGTAAGGCAATAATATCATTATTATTAAATTCTCCATCTTCTGTAGAACTAAAACAAGCTAACATTACAGAAGTCGGGTCATAACCGGAAGGAGTACCCGATACAAGATTTGCGCCAACACCAGCAGTTCCCTCATTGGTATTTTGTCCACAGCTCTGACGACTAAACCAGTCTGTGTGTCTAAAACCAACGGAATGCCCAATTTCATGGGTAATGACATGCTCGTTTACATTGGTATCATAAGCCGCTAGACCATAAATTTGAACAAATTTAAAGGGTCTTCCCGCACTTGGAAAACCTGCACTACCACCAGCTCCAGCAGAGTTTGGATTGTTGTATACTACCATATCTTTATCTTGGTAATTGGTCCCAAACGTTAGGGTAAAACGAATAGAAACACCGCTTAACCTGTTGTAGTTATTTACAGCCCACTGAAGTGCTGTACGTTCCTTATTGGAAAGACCAAAACCACCACCACCGGTGTAACCAATGATAGAAATATTTCTTCCCTGAGAAACCAAACTGTTGGTTGCATACTGTCTTCCAGAGGTATCCGCATTTTTTGCAGATGCTTTTAAATCTGCTAAATCTAAAATTTCTTTTTCTGTCATTACAATATCCTGTTCTACAAAAATACGCTCCTCAGAAGTCCCGTCGGGAAAATAGAAGGTATCATAACGCATGTAGTCTGTATTTAATTCCAAACTAGTGGCAGCGTCAATAATGTTTTCAGGAATTGGTTTGTTTAAAGAATTTTGATCTGTTGCATCGTTCAATTCGTTTTCAGATGAACAAGAGGTGTAGAATACACCGCATGACAGGGCCGCAAGAACGACCATTTTCGCTTTTGTCATAATATTAGTTTTAATTGTTTAGAATGGGTTTTTAAATCAAGCCAAAATTACACATTATGCAAAAAAAACCAAAATTAATTACGATTTCTTTAAAAAAGAAACAAATCAATACAGTTAAAATAATTAAAAACTTAATAAAATCAAGAGATGTAGAAATAATTTAAAATGAAAAAAAATAAATATCATAGAAAGAAATACTAATCTACAATGTTAAAAAAATAATCAATTTGTTAAATATTTATCTTAAATTGAATTAAAAGTACCATATCAAACATCACAATAATAAAAAGTTCTCTGTTTTAAACATTGAAAACCCGAAGATAGGCTCTCCGGGTTTATTTACTAAAAATCACTATGCTACACTATTATATGATAGTACTTTGTCCCACATGTATATTTTGAAAATTAACATCACTATCGTATTGGTGTTGTATATAATCTGCTATAAAATCACCAACTTTACTAGTAGAAAAAGATCTTTTAGTATTAATATCTTCTGTAGTAATGCCTAAGTCTAAAGATTTTTGCACTGCATTCTCAACTACTTTTGCTTCCTCGAGTAAACCAACGTGCTCCAACAACATAGCTGCAGACAATATGGATGCGATTGGATTAGCGATATCTTTACCTGTTGCTTGGGGAAAGGAACCGTGTATTGGTTCAAACAGCGCATTTTGCGCTCCAATAGAAGCAGAAGCCAACAGTCCTATAGAACCGCCAATTACACTTGCTTCATCGGATAGTATATCGCCAAATAAATTTTCTGTAAGAATTACATCAAACTGTTTAGGATTTAAAATTAATTGCATTGCTGCGTTATCTACAAAAAGAAAATCTAAGCTACATCTGGGTAATTAATAGCTATTTCACCTACAGTTTTTCGCCATAATCTTGAGGTTTCTAACACATTTGCCTTGTCTACCAAAGTAAGTTTTTGCGATCTTTTTTGCGCTGCCTGAAAAGCTAAATGCGCAATTCTAGTAATTTCTGATTCGGAATAAGCGCAATCGTCAAAGGCAGTTTTACCATCCTCGCTTACTCGTTTATCTCCAAAATATATCCCACCGGTTAATTCTCTGTAAATAGAAATATCAGTACCCTGAATAACTTCCTTTTTTAGAGGCGAATTTTCAATTAAATTATCATAGGCTTTAACTGGTCTGACATTACAAAATAAACCTAACTCTTTTCGTAATTTTAGTAGTCCTTGTTCCGGACGAACTTTAGCATTTGGATTGTTGTCATACTTTGGATTTCCAATTGCACCAAACAAAATGGCATCAGAATGTTTGCACAGGTTTAAAGTACTCTCTGGCAAAGGTTCTCCTGTAGCATCTATTGCGCAGGCTCCCATTGCCCCCTCCTCGTATAAAAAATATGATCAAAAGCAACAGCAATTGCGTCTAATGCTTTTTTTGCTTGTGTAGTAACTTCTGGTCCTATTCCATCTCCTGGTATTACCGCTATTTTTAATTTCATCTTTTATATTTTTTACTAGTACAGTAGCTATTAGAATAACTTACTTTGTTGCTTCAAATTCTATTATGGCCTCTTTTTTACTTACCAAAAAGTCAATGTCATCATACCCATTTAACAAGCACATCTTTTTGTAAGGATCTATTTTGAACTTCGTATTTCCAACAGGAGTTCGTAACATTTGTTCCTCCAAATCAACTATAATCCTTGTAGATGGATTCATTTTTGTCAGGCTTAATAGTTCCGATAAGAATGTTTCGGTAACCTGAATTGGTAATATCCCATTATTGAGTGCATTACCTTTGAAAATATCGGCAAAAAAACTACTGATTACAACTCGAAAGCCATAGCCGTGTAATGCCCACGCTGCATGTTCTCTGCTGGAGCCACAACCAAAATTATCGCCAGCAATAAGAATACTGCCCTGGTACATCGGATTATTTAAAATAAAGGTTTCCTCTAACTGCCCATCCTTTCGATACCTCCAGTCTCTAAAAACATTATCCCCAAAACCTTTTTTATCGGTAGCCTTTAAAAATCTTGCAGGAATAATCTGATCTGTATCGATATTCTCCGTTGCTAAAGGAATCGCAGTATCTATGAGTTTTACAAATTTTTCCATTAGTTAAGATATTCTATAAAGTTTATAATTTTACCCTCCACTGCAGTTGCCGCTGCCATCAATGGACTTGCCAATATAGTTCGAGCACCTTGTCCTTGTCTCCCTTCAAAATTTCGATTAGAAGTTGAAACGCAGTATTCTCCCTCGGGTATTTTATCATCATTCATTGCTAAACAAGCAGAACAACCAGGTTGTCGCATTTGAAAGCCTGCCTTTTCAAAAATATCCTGCAATCCTTCTTCTTCAATTTGTTTGGCAACTTTTTGTGAACCGGGAACTAACCACGCGTTTACATTGGGAGCCTTTTGTTTTCCTTGAACGTAATTTGCAGCCACTCTAAAATCTTCAATCCTCGAGTTTGTGCAGCTTCCAATGAAAACATAATTAACGCTCTTATTGATGAGGCTTTCTCCTTTCTCAAAATTCATATAGTTTAAAGCCTTGTTAAATGAGGCTTCATTTGTTTCTGGTATTACCTCTGATATTTTAATGCCCATCCCAGGATTTGTTCCATAAGTAAGCATTGGCTCAATATCACTTGCGTCAAAAAAGTACTCTTTGTGGAATTCCGCATCGCTATCTGTTTTCAAAGTTTTCCAATAGGCAACTTTATCCTCAAGGGCTTTTCCTTTTGGAGCAAAATCTCGATCTTTTAGATATGCAAAAGTAACATCATCTGGCGCTATCATTCCGCCTCTAGCCCCATCTCTATGCTCATATTACATACTGTCATTCTTCCCTCCATAGACATTTCTTCGAACACGTTTCCTGCGTATTCACAGAAATACCCTGTTCCGGAATTGGTGCCCAATTTTGCAATTAAATACAGGATTACATCCTTTGGCAAAACTCCTTTTTTGAGGGTCCCATTAACATTCACTCGCAAACTTTTGGGTTTTTCTAACAACAAACATTGGCTTGCAAATACCTGCGCTACTTGACTAGTACCAATACCGAATGCTATAGTTCCAAAAGCCCCATGGGTTGACGTATGGCTATCTCCACAAACCATAGTCATTCCTGGTTGGGTAATTCCTAATTCAGGAGCAATAACGTGTACGATTCCATTATTTGGATGTCCTAACCCATATAAAGTGATATTATTTTCTTTGCAATTCTTGGTTAATTGCTCCAATTGATTTCTAGATAAATCATCTTTTACCGGTAAATGTTGGTTTAATGTTGGTGTGTTGTGATCGGCGGTAGCTATTGTTTTATCGGGCCTTGCTATCGGAATGCCACGTTCTTTTAATTCATTAAAAGCCTGAGGACTGGTTACTTCGTGAATTAAATGCTGGTCTATGTATAAAATTTGTGGTCCTTGTGGCACTGTTTCCACTACATGAGCATCCCACACTTTATCAAATAATGTTTTTCCCATTAGGCTATTGCTATTTTAGATATTTTGTTCACTTTTTTCATGATTACATGCAAGTCTTCGTCAATAACTTCTTTTTGTTTGTCTGCAAACTGTAAAAAGGTTCTGTAGGCGGCATCTAGTTGAAGCTTTGTTAATTCATAGCCAATTTTTTTTGCTCGATACGCTAATGCGGCTCTTCCGCTTCTTGCGGTTAATACAATCGCACTTTCAGTAACCCCAACATCTTCCGGGTTAATGATTTCATAAGTTTCTCTATTTTTAATGACTCCGTCTTGATGAATACCTGAACTATGGGCAAAAGCATTTGCTCCAACAATTGCTTTATTAGGTTGTACTAACATACCCATTTTTTCACGCACCATGATACTTGTGTCATATAATAGTTTTGTATTGATATCGGTTTGTAGATTTAAATAGGGATGCTGTTTTAAAATCATTACTACCTCTTCCAAAGCAGTATTTCCTGCACGCTCACCTATTCCATTGATAGTACATTCTATTTGTCGTGCACCATGCATAACACCTGCTATAGAATTTGCAGTTGCTAATCCAAGGTCGTTATGGCAATGACAGGATATGGTTACTTTATCGATTCCTTTTACATTTTCTTTTAGATACTTAATTTTTTTACCGTATTCCTCTGGTAAGCAGTACCCTGTCGTATCTGGAATATTTAGAACAGTAGCGCCTGATTGTATTACCGCTTCACAAACTTTAGCGAGAAATGCATTATCAGTTCTTCCTGCATCCTCTGCATAAAACTCTACGTCCTCTACATATTTTTTCGCGTAGGCAACTGCATTTTTAGCACGCTCAATGACCTCATCTTTTGAGGCATTAAACTTATATTTTATATGGGAATCACTGGTTCCAATCCCAGTGTGAATTCTTGGTGTTTTTGCGAATTTTAAAGCTTCAGCAGCAACTTCAATATCTTTTTCTACCGCTCTAGTTAAACCGCAAACTGTTGCATTCTTAACTATTTTTGCGATTTGGCTAACAGAAGTAAAATCGCCCGGACTCGATACCGGAAAACCAGCTTCTATTATATCGACTCCAATAAAATCTAATCGTTCTGCAATAATTAATTTTTGCTTTGCATCTAATTTACAACCAGGAACTTGTTCGCCATCTCTAAGAGTAGTATCAAAAATTTGGACTTTATCATTTGGCATAACCGTAAAACTTTTATCAAATTATAAAATCAAATGTATATATTGGAAACGCTAAAGAATGAGTTTAAAAAAAAAAGTTTACGAAATTTAAACGCTAAAATAAAAACACAAAATACTGATTGCTAGATAAATATGAGTAAAACAATTACATCAACCAACCAACAAAATGATGCTTTATTTATTCTAATAAAGTCTTTATCTAAATCTGAAAAGCGACAATTCAACCTCTATATTGGTAGACTTGGTGGAAATGTTGATGCAAAATTTTATGCTCTGTTTAAAATTTTAGAAAAACAAAAGAATTACGATGAACGAGCTATTATTAAAAGTGGTATTGTAAGCAAACAACAACTTTCTAATTTAAAAGCCCATCTATACAAGCAAATACTAACAAGTTTGCGATTGAACCCGGCGCACAAAAACATTAGAATACAGATTCGAGAACAATTAGATTTTGCTACGGTTTTATATTTGAAAGGACTATATAAACAGAGTTTAAAACTTTTAGACAAAGCAAAAAACATGGCTATTGACAGCGAAGAAAAAAATATCGCATATGAAATAGTAGAGTTTGAAAAACTTATTGAAAGTCAATACATAACGCGAAGTATTCACAACAGAGCAGATGCACTTACAGTACAAGCAAAAGAATTAAGCCAACAAAATGTAATCACCAGTAAGCTATCTAATTTATCCTTACAACTCTATGGAATTCTACTGCAAAAAGGATATGTAAGAAATGATGCAGAACTCAAAAAAGTAGATGATTATTTTTTTTCTAAACTGCCAAAGTACGACTTTGATAAGCTTGGTTTTCGAGAAAAATTATGGCTGTACAAAGCCAATTTATGGCATAGTTTTTTAACGCAAAACTTTTTACAAAGTTATAAATATGCGAACAAGTGGATTGATCTCTTCAAAAATGACTCAAGAACAATTTATTTACATCCAGTTTTTTATTTAAAAGGAATGAATTACCTCTTAGAGAGTCTTTTTTTTATAAAACATTACGAAAAATTTAAAATAGAATTCAAATATTTAGAACAAAATATCGAATCGCAAAAAATTCCAAATAATAGCAATACGGAAATATTAATCTTTCAATATTACTACGCGAACAAGCTACATTTACATTTTTTGGAAGGCACTTTTGAAGAGGGGGAATATTTGGTTGCCATAATTACGCAAAAAATTGAAAACTATCGAACGCTACTAGACAACCATCACATCGTAGTGCTTTATTATAAAATTGCTTGTTTGTATTTTGGTATGGGCAAAAATAGAGAATGTATTGCATATCTCAATAAAATTATCAAATCAAAAAACTTACATGTTGCAGAAGATCTACAATGTTTTGCAAGAGTATTAAGTTTAATTGCGCACTATGAATCTGGTTTAGATTATCATTTGGAGGTACAATTTAAAGATACCTACAGATTTTTATTGAAAATGGAAAACCTGCAAGAAGTTCAAAAGGAATTTATTTCGTCTATTAAAACTCTTGGTGATGTATTTCCGCATCAAATAAAAAATGAGTTTAAAAAGATCTATAATCGCTTAAAGACCTATGAAAATCATCCATATGAAAAAAGAGCTTTTTTATACCTAGATATAATGTCATGGCTAGAAAGTAAGATTAGAAATAAGAGCGTTGCACAAATAATTCAAGAAAAATTTCAAAAAATAAAGCATTAATATAAAATTAATTATACCTTTGGAATAATGTTAGCCACGCAAACATATAAAACTTACACCGCAACCATGGCATTCGCTAAGGCATTTGTTGGCAATATCACTACTACCATTATTATTACCTTTAGGGGGTTCTGTTTTCACATATTATCTATTTCGTCCTATTTATATTTTCAAACATTTTGAAAAAAGATAAATAATATATAATTTTCTATACGTCAAAACCTTACAAACCTTTAAAATGAAAGTTTTAAAATTTGGTGGCTCCTCAGTAGCCAACAGCAATAACATTAAAAAAGTAGTTAAAATCGTTCACAAAGCCGCAGAAACAGAAAAAGTAGCAGTAATTGTATCCGCTTTTGGAAAGACTACCAATAAATTAATTGAGGCAGCAACGCTTGCCGCATCTAATGACAGCAGCTACATGAAGCGTTTTTCGGAGGTCAAAGAACAGCATGACAATGTGGTTCAAAATCTAATAACTACCGACAAAAAAGAGCAGGTGCAAAACAGAGTTACCACACTTTTTAAGCAGTTGGAAACTCTTTTAGAAGGTTGCTTTCTTTTGCGAGAAATTACACCAAAAGCCATGGCAACCATAAGTGGTTTTGGGGAACTATTATCTTCCTATATCATTTCTGAAGTTGTCAAGATTAGTAATAAAGCAGTGTATAAAGATAGTAGAGAACTAATTACGACATCAAATGTATTTGATAAAGCACAGGTGAATTTTAAAACCACTAATAACAACTGTATTACATACTTTGCAGAGAATAATTACAAGGTTACGGTATTACCAGGATTTATTGCGCAAACCGAAAGTGGTGTTGCCACAACTTTGGGAAGGGGAGGTTCAGATTATACAGCAGCAATTTATGCAGCAGCTTTAGATGCGGATGAATTACAAATCTGGACTGACGTGAGTGGCATGTATACGGCAAATCCAAGTATTGTAAGACAAGCATTTCCAATTGCAGAAATTTCTTACCAAGAAGCCATGGAATTATCCCATTTCGGTGCGAAAGTTATTTACCCTCCTACCATTCAACCAGTTTTAGAGAAAAATATACCTATTGTTATAAAAAACACTTTTGAACCTTACGAAGAAGGAACACTAATTTCAAATACCCCAAACAATACAGCACCTGTAAAAGGAATAAGTCATATAGAAAATATTACTTTATTAACCATAGAAGGAAGTGGAATGGTCGGTGTTTCAGGAACCTCAAAACGCCTATTTGAGACTTTGTCCAATGCAGATATTAATGTAGTTCTTATTACGCAAGCCTCATCCGAACACTCCATATGTGTAGCTATTTATGAGGAAGACACCGACAAAGCTGTATCTGCTATCAACAAAACTTTTGAAGTTGAAATTGAACGTAGAAAAGTAAAACCGGTTATTGTAGAAAAAGATTTATCCATCATAGCCTTGGTAGGAGACAACATGAGAAATCACCAAGGATTAAGTGGTCAAATGTTTAGCGCATTAGGTAAAAACAACGTAAACATAAGAGCAATAGCTCAAGGAGCGTCTCAAAAAAACATCTCCGCTGTTATTGATAGTATGGATGCCAAAAAAGGACTCAATACCCTACACGAACAATTTTTTGAAGAAAAAATAAAGCAAATAAATCTCTTTGTTTCGGGGGTTGGAAATGTTGGTAAAAAGTTCTTGGCACAGATTAACCAACAAAACGATTATCTAAAAGAACATCTAAAAATGAATATTCGTGTGGTTGGTTTATCCAATTCTAAAAAAATGATTTTTAATACCGAAGGTATAGATCTTAACAATTGGGGCTATGCATTAGAGAATGGTCAAAAAGCTTCTATAGAAGATTTTTTCATCAGGTAAAAAAATTTAACATTCGCAATTCTGTATTTATTGATAACACTGCCGACAAAAAAGTTTCGGAGATTTATCAAAAATACTTAGAACAAAGTATTGCAGTGGTTACCTGTAATAAAATAGCGTGTTCCTCAAAACTCGATAACTACAAGGCCCTGAAAAAAGTTTCGAATAAATATAATGCTCCATTTTTATATGAAACTAATGTCGGTGCAGGGTTACCAATTATTGACACCCTAAAGAACTTAATTGCATCAGGAGATCGAATACAGAAAATTCAGGCAGTTTTATCGGGAAGCTTGAATTATGTGTTCAATAATTTTAATGAAAAAACAACTTTTCACGATGTAGTACAGCAAGCGCAACATGAAGGATACACTGAGCCAGATCCTAAAATTGATTTAAGTGGTGTAGATGTTGCGAGAAAAATTTTAATCCTAGCAAGAGAGAGTGGCCATAACTTAGAATTAAATGCTATCGAAAACAATTCCTTCTTGCCGGTGGAGAGTTTACAAAGTACTAACAATAAAGAATTTTACAACAGTTTAGTGAAATTTGAAAATCATTTTCAAAACCTATTTAGTGCAGCAAACAAAAATAATAGTCGTTTGAAATATGTTGCTGAATTTGAAAATGGTAATGCTAAAGTAGGCTTGCAACAAATTGCTCCAGACCACCCCTTCTATAACCTTGAGGGAAGTGATAATATTGTTTTATTTTTCACCGATAGGTACCAAGAGCAACCGCTTTTGATTAAAGGAGCTGGTGCTGGTGCAGAAGTTACCGCATCCGGAATTTTTGCAGATGTAATTCGAGTTGGTAACAAATAATCAAAACAATGACGTATTTAAAAATATTCGCTCCGGCAACAGTCGCAAATGTTTCTTGTGGTTTTGACTCTTTAGGTTTTGCGGTAGAGACTATCGGCGATGAAATGACCTTTATAAAAACAAGTGAAAGAGGTGTTCGTATTACCAAAATTACGGGTGCTACAGGATTAAGCTTAGATCCAAAAGAAAATGTAGCGGGTGTAGTTGCTCTTGCCATGTTAGAGGCAGAGAATGTAAATTTTGGTGTTGCTATAACCATACACAAAGGCTTCACTCCGGGAAGTGGTTTGGGCAGCAGTGCTGCTAGTGCAAGCGGAACAGCCTATGGCATGAATGTTTTACTCGGAAATCCTTACACAGCTTTAGAACTAACAAAGTTTGCCATGCTTGGAGAAGTTGCAGCTTGTGGATCTGCTATAGCAGACAATGTTTCAGCCGCGATTTATGGAGGTTTTGTACTAATTAGAAGTTACGAACCACTAGATATTATTAAACTTCCAGTACCCGATGCGTTGCGTCTTGTGGCAATTCATCCACAGATTGAAATAAAAACTAAGGACGCCAGAGAGGTCCTACCTGAAAAAATTACACTAAAAGATGCAGTTACACAATGGGCTAATGTTGGTGGCCTCATAAGTGGCTTGTATAGTAATGATTATGAATGCATACGAAATTCTTTATGCGATATTATCGTAGAGCCTGTTAGAAAACACTTGATACCACATTTTGACACAGTTAAAAGCACTGCTATTGATGCTGGTGCTTTAGGAGCAGGTATCTCCGGTTCTGGCCCAACAATCTTCGCACTTTGCAAAGGAGATGAATCTACTAAAAAAGTAAAACAAGCTATAGAAAACTCCTATTCTACTACAGGAATTCCCTTTCATGTTTTTACTTCTAAGATTAGCACAAAAGGGGTACAGATACTCGAACGACATTAACTACACAAAACAAAATCAGCATATGCATTATTACAGTTTACATAAAAAATCACCATCCGTTAGCTTTAAAGAGGCGGTTGTAAAAGGTTTGGCTCCAGACAGAGGTCTATACTTCCCAGAACACATAGAACCGCTTCCCAAAGACTTTATCCAAAATTTAGAGAACTACTCTGAGGAAGAAATTGCCTTTAAAGTAATCCAACAATTTGTCGGTAATGACATTCCTAAAAACGAACTAAAAAAGATAATAGCAGACACTTTATCTTTCGAATTCCCAGTAGTTCCTATTGAAGACAACATTGGAACTTTAGAATTATTTCATGGGCCAACCATGGCCTTTAAAGATGTTGGTGCTAGGTTTATGGCGCGATGTTTGGCCCATTTTTATGAAAATTCACAAGAAAAAGTGACCGTTCTTGTAGCTACCTCTGGGGATACGGGTGGCGCTGTTGCTAATGGTTTTCTCGGCGTAGAAGGTGTAGAAGTCGTGATTTTGTACCCGAGTGGGAAGGTGAGTACTATTCAGGAAAAACAATTAACAACCCTAGGACAAAATATTACCGCTTTGGAGGTAGATGGTGTTTTTGACGACTGCCAAGAAATGGTGAAAACTGCATTTTTAGACCAAGACATTGAACCTATCTTAACCTCCGCTAACTCCATAAATATTGCAAGGTGGTTGCCACAAATGTTTTACTTTTTCTTCGCGTATAAACAAGTGTATAAAAAAAATAAAGAAATAGTCTTCTCCGTTCCTAGTGGTAATTTTGGAAATATTTGTGCTGGTGTCATGGCCCAAAGACTAGGTTTACCTATCCAACATTTTATCGCTTCCACCAATAGTAATGACACTATTTCTAGATACTTAGAGAATGGGAAATACCTCCCCAATCCTTCTAAAGCAACAATTTCTAATGCTATGGATGTTGGTAATCCGAGTAATTTCATTCGAATTCAAGAACTGTTTCAAAATGATTTAGCGTCACTTAAAAAAGTTTTTTCTTCGTTTGCCTTCAACGATACGGAAACTATTGCTGCAATGCGCCATATATACACAACCCGACATTACATCGCCGATCCACATGGAGCAGTTGGTTACCTCGGATGCAAAGCATTCCAGAAAACACAGCCAAATAGTTTTTATATATTTTTAGAGACTGCACATCCCGTAAAATTTCTTCCTGTTGTGGAAGATACGCTACAAACTAAACTTGTAATTCCAGAACAAATCAAAGCCATATTACCAAAAGAAAAAAAATCTATTCCAATTTCTTCCTACGATGAATTGAAAACATATCTAAATACAAGCTCAAAAGTAACATTAACGTAATGCAATTTGCCTTGAGATATATCGATACCATGCCTTAACGGTAAACTATGGTATCGGTGCTTAAGCGCATACTCACATTTCATACTATAGCCAATACGAGTTTCTAGAGCAGTATATCAGAATTTTTCTGATACAAAAATTAAATAATTAAACTTTTTTTCAAAAGGTATTACCCGAAAGTTTCCTTATTTTTAAAGATATTATAGCAACCCTTTTCCAATTATGAAATACCATTTGATAAAAACAAAGTCTTCAAAAATAAAAGCTAAATTTTTAGCCTTATGCCTGTATAGTGTTATTCTATTTCTAATTTCTTGTGCGGAAAATTCAAAAATAGAAGTCGATAAAAATCCTGCGACAAGTGGATTATACGACCAAAGTCTTTTGCACGATGGCGTGGCAAGAAAATACTTATTGTACCTACCAAAAGGATATACTTCTAGCACTGTATTCCCTGTTGTTTTTAATTTCCATGGTTTTGGCAGTACTGCAGAGGAGCACATGACATATGCCGATATGCGATCTTTAGCGGACAAGGAGAATTTTATATTGCTATACCCAGAAGGAACGCTTTTAAACGGTGCAACCCATTGGAATGCAGGCTTAGATACCTCTAACAACAAAAGCGATGCAGATGATTTTGGTTTTGTAGCATCTTTATTATCTGAATTATCCGACAATTATTCTATCGATAGCAAACGTATTTATGCCTGTGGATACTCTAATGGCGGCTTTTTTAGTTATGCATTAGCGTGCTACCTTAGTGATAAAATTGCTGCTGTAGGTTCTGTTTCTGGTACCATGTTAGAAGAAACGTATAGAGAATGCAATCCATCGCACCCTACTCCTGTGATAAATATCCACGGAACTTCTGACGTAATTGTTCCGTACCAAGGGGGGAATGGGTTAAAAGCAATCCCAGATGTAATTACTTATTGGGTGAATTTTAATGGTATCGAAAATAATCCAGAGATTAATTCACAACTCAATAATGGAACAACTACAGAACAATACATATACTCAGATAGTACTACACAAATCTCTGTAGTACACTATAAAATCATAGGAGGAGGTCACGTTTGGTTTGATATGAATTTTAACGGATTTAATACAAACGACTTGCTTTGGAATTTTTTATCTGCATACAATCTTGATGGTTTCATTCCATAACTCTCATTATTTTTAGATTTTTTTTTAAAAAAGCTTATCGTATTCGTTTATACATTAAAGTATTTCCCCTACCGATATAAGACAATTGCAGTGTTGTAGCGTTAATAGAAATGATATACCAGCACAGGTCTATATTAGGACAGACTAGATATGACCCACTAGTATTCTGAACCTTACTATTACATGCATCAGCTAGAATAAATGCGTCTTTACTCCAGGGCTTATTTGAACCTGTAGATTCCTTTCTCCAAGTATCCTGAAACCACAATACATTGTTTGCATCGTCTATGGATTTCCACTTCCCTTGCAATAAATCGTAAGTAGTTATTTCTTCATTTTTTTTATTGCTTCCATATTTAGCAGCAATTGGATGTTGACTTTCTCTAAGGGTGTGAGAGCAACCTTCTGACTATTTTTTATGGAAACATACCAATCCATAGTATCAAAATGTGCTTGTAAATCTGCACTTTTAAAAACAAATCCGTACCGAGCAAATATTTCATTTCGTATCAAACGTAATTCCTTGGAAGAATACTTTGCTAGCATTGCGTTGGTTAACGGAATACTTGAGGCAAAGGTATAATCACCGAACAGGTTTGTACTAGCAAAAGGAAATCCATTTACCAGCTCTAACTCGATTGGTTTTATATCTTCAAGCGCTGCTTCCAATGTTCCTTCGTATAACAAAAGTCCCCTGTAAGTTTTTAGATATCGGTATAGTTTTCCTCCAATAGAAAAAGCATTTATGGGAGCATCGTATTCCATGATGAAATTATAGGACTCTTCGCTACCCATGCCCTTCACCTCTGCTTTATTTGGCATAAAAGAAATAAAATAATTTTTGCCCTTTACTCTGTATTTTCCGGCAAGTTCAAAATTAATTTTGTTTTGTACCTGAAAATTATAAAGGTCCTTTCTCTTTTGCAAAAGCCCAAGGATGCTGTTCTTAGCATCTTTCAAAAGTAAAACCTCAAATCCATTTAAGATTTTATATTCTAATACATCTCCTTTTTTTCCATAAGAGATACCAATATCACTACCGGAGGTCCTTCCGATGATTTGCATCCTTTCAGGACCTAAAATTCTGGTGTAGAACATGGAGCCTCCCTCGTGAAGTGTACCACCATCGAATTGTATATACTCCGTGGATATAATCTGTGGATAAAATAGTTGCTCTCCGTCCGTCCAAGTGCTTGCAAGTTTTTGCCCATTGGAAATATGAATAAAAAAAATACAAAAAGAAAAAATACATGCGAAAACTTCATGGTAAGGTTTAATAATTAGATTTCTAAAATACTAATTTTAAGCTTTACAGTTATTTTTCGTTACGAATAAAAATGATACGGTAATATTTTCTGTACCGTTATCTATCAAAAAAAGGCTACTTACAG
The DNA here is from genome assembly GCF_002954385.1 of Tenacibaculum sp. SG-28. Taxonomy (GTDB): domain Bacteria; phylum Bacteroidota; class Bacteroidia; order Flavobacteriales; family Flavobacteriaceae; genus Polaribacter. The sequence goes on along the minus strand of NZ_MQVY01000001.1, from coordinate 236,911 downwards.
TAAGTAGCCTTTTTTAAATTTATAGATATGTTAAATAATTTACTGGTATTCAAAAGTACCATATTCACTTTTTATAGTAAGTTTTTTAGTAGTAGATGGTAATACTTTTCCTATAACTTGAGCATCTACATTAAATGACTTCGATATCGCTATGATGTCGTTTGCTACTTCCGGAGAAACGTACAACTCCATTCTGTGTCCACAATTAAAAACCTGATACATTTCTTTCCAATCGGTCTTAGATTGCTCTTGAATTAATTGGAATAAAGGTGGCACCGGAAACATCGTATCCTTAACGATGTGGTTCTCCTCTATGAAATGTAAAATTTTTGTTTGTGCTCCTCCAGAGCAATGCACCATTCCGTGAATAGTTTCCGCAGTATACTTTGATAAAATAGACTTTATAATGGGCGCATAGGTTCGCGTGGGTGACAAGACTAGTTTACCTGCATCTAAGGGAGCATTTTTAACCTCTTCAGTTAATTTGGTGTTCCCAGAATACACTAATTCTTTTGGAACTGCTGCATCAAAACTCTCTGGATATTTGGTTGCTAAATAGTTATGAAAAACATCGTGTCTGGCTGAAGTAAGTCCATTACTCCCCATACCACCATTGTATTCCTTTTCGTAAGTTGCCTGTCCAAAAGATGCCAATCCAACAATAACATCACCCGCTTTAATGTTTGCATTATCAATAACATCGGAACGCTTCATTCTGGCAGTTACCGTGGAATCTACAATAATGGTGCGAACTAAATCTCCAACATCTGCAGTCTCTCCGCCTGTAGAATGAATGGTAACTCCAAATCCTTTTAACTCCTCAATTAACTCTTCTGTACCATTGATAATTGCAGATAGCACCTCCCCTGGTATTACGCTTTTATTTCTACCAATTGTAGAAGAAAGTAAAATATTATCTGTAGCACCAACACACAGCAAATCATCGATGTTCATAATTAGCGCGTCTTGCGCAATTCCTTTCCAAACAGAAACATCTCCAGTTTCTTTCCAATACATATACGCCAAAGAGCTTTTTGTGCCTGCTCCATCAGCATGCATGATAATGCAATAGGAATCATCATTGGTTAAGTGATCTGGAATTATTTTACAAAATGCCTTAGGAAACAAACCTTTGTCTATGTTTTTTATGGCATTATGCACATCTTCTTTTGATGCAGATACACCTCTTTGTGCATACCGTTTAGAAACTTCTTGACTCATGTGTATTTGAATTGTATTGTGTGCTGCGAAATTACTTTAAAAACAGGAAACTATCAAAGTAAATAAACGTTTATAATTTTAGGATTATAAAATTATCCTATATTTTTTTCAAAGGTGAATTCTCTGAATGCAATAAAAAAAACATTGCAAAAACAACATCTGATTTATAATTTTTAATTATTTTTGATTATATCCCTCATGTAGCTTACCTTTTAAAAATCTAGGTAGCAAAATCCTTAAAAATTAATAACAATAGCAATGCATAAGACGAGAGCGGCTACTATATCTGGCTGGGGGATACTTATCATAAGTATAATTACTTGTTGTACGCTTTATCATTGGTTTCCTGACATTTACAATTGGTACGTAGAGGATCAAAAAGAATTGTTTATACCCAAAAACCCACCCTTGTACAAAAAAATGATTTTGGGAATTGTGATTATACTTTTAGGCAATTTCACAGTGTCGTATTCTCTGTATCACTATTTTAAAGGCATGCAGCAAATGACTGCTTTAGTTAGCAGCATTTGTAGACTAATGTATACGTTGGTTGTTGCTTTAGCAAGTTATTACCTCTATAGTAATTTTGCTACAGAGGATTTAAATATTGCTATTGTAAAGCATAATTATTACTTGTTTCTCTCCACATGGCACTTCGGTTTGATAATGTATGGTATCCATTTAGTTTTAATGAGTGTTTTACTACAGTGGAATAAAAACACTCCTAAACTACTGCAAATTGTGATGTTCATAATGGGTTGTATATACGTTGTATTATACACCTTAAAACTTATCCTATCGGAAATAGATACTGCCTCTGTTTTAAGCGCATGCATTGCAATCATTATGATAATAGGAGAAATTGCTTTTTCGTTATGGCTACTAATCAAGGAAAGTAAATAAAAATTACAAGGAACCGTTGGTTCGTTTTTAAACAAAGTGAAATTCTATACCAAAAGTAACTATTTTGTTTTACCTTTAAACCAAGGTTAAATAAGCACTAATGAAACGCTCGAACAGAATTCCCGAAATACTAAAAATATGGATATTAGGTTGTTTGTTTTTTGTAGCGTTATACTTTTGTTTAAAACTACTTTTTTCACTTCTTATGATGGTTTTTCGTCTACTCAAATAAAATATTTCAAAGTTGTGATACTTTTACTATCCACAGAAAAACTTTATTATAATTGGATGGGCCTAACTATTTTTTCCCATCGCAAACAACCCAAAAATTGGACCAATCGCTAAAAATAAAAATGCATAAATAGAGTCTAGACTGTTATAGCATATTTGAAGGCATTGTATGCTGAGTATAGTTATCGAAAATCCCATACAATTTACAAGTGTTAGTGCTGTCCCTTTTAGTGATGAAGGTGTACTATTTGCGACTAAGGTTGAAAAAAGAGGAGAGTCGGCAATTACAACCATACCCCAAAATAAAAGAAAGACTAAAAATAAAGATGGCGTTGATAGATAAAATACAAAAGGGAAACAACAGCAACAAAGACAAGACATAAAAAGACTGTATTTTGCTACATTTTTTACACCAAAATATTGCGACAGATACCCACCAAGAACACAAGAAACAGAACCTATAGCGATGACAATGAAAGAGCAAAATGCAATATTCATGGGTAACCTTTGGCGATCGTCAATATACATTTGTAATAACAGAGGAATAAAAGTCCAAAACGCGTATAATTCCCACATATGTCCAAAATAACCGAAAGCAGCCTGACGGAATTTTACTTCCTTGAATACCGTAGAAAAGGAGGTTAATGCAATCTTTTGATTTCGCTTTCGATACGGACCATCTGGTACCCTAAAAAAAATTAATGTGCCTCCCAATAGGGAAAGAAAAGAGATTAAAACCACAATAACTTCCCAGGAAAGGCCTACCGTAATGTCTTTCAATAAATGCGGAAGTGCTGTTCCAAGAACTAAGGCCCCCACTAAAAAACCTAAAGATTTACCCAGACCCTGAGCATAATAATCGGAAGCAATTTTCATTCCTACTGGATAGATACCTGCTAAAAAAATACCAGTAACAAATCGAAAAAAAACTATCGTTTCTGTGGTATTTCCACGATACAGTAACCCCAAGTTAAAAATAGCCCCAAAGAATGCACAAATCCCAAAAACCTTGGAGGGAGAAAATCTATCTGCAAACATAAAAAAAGCAAACATTAAGGTCCCTACAATAAACCCAAATTGTACTGCAGAAGTTAAATTTGCTAATGCGTTATCTCCTAATGTAAAACTTTCTGATAAATTACCAATAATAGCATTTCCGGCAAACCATAAGGAAGTACACAAAAATTGAGATAGTACAATTATTGGCAATATTGATTTCGATACATTCATTCTCACAAAGAGGTTATCATTATTAAAGACAGTTTTTTTACAAACAACCTTTTAATTGTAAAAGTATTTAAATTAACGATGCATTGGTATAAAAAAACGATCTGAAATTTCTTTCACATCGTTATATTGGTATGCTCGTATTTTAAAATGGGTAGATTATTTTTAATTTTTTAGGAACAGTGGTACCTCCATTAGTAGTACACTAGCTTTGCTTACTGCGGTAATTTCAAATTTATCTAAATTCCACAAACCAATACCATCACGTCTGGTAAACTTTTCACCATTTATGGTGGTTTCCCCCTCTAAAATAAAAATATAAACCCCATTTTCTCTATTTTTTAAGGTATAACTGTCGGAAAGTCCTTCTTCAAAATTACCGAGACTAAACCATGCATCCTGATGTATCCAGACCCCTTGATCTTTTTCAGATGGCGATAAAAACTGAAAAAACTTATTATTTACCGCAATATCTTTTAGCGAAATTTGATCATAACGAGGTGCTACATCCTTTTTATTGGGAACTATCCATATTTGTAAAAACTTAACGTCTTTATCATGATTTTTATTCAATTCACTATGAAAAACACCTGTTCCTGCACTCATTACCTGAACATCTCCCTCTCGAATTACAGCCTCGTTTCCCATACTATCCTTGTGCTCTAAATCTCCCTCAAGCGGAATTGAAATAATTTCCATATTATCATGTGGATGACTACCAAAGCCTTTTCCAGGATACACCTGATCATCATTTAAAACCCGTAGTGCTCCAAAACTCATTCGATCAGGGTTGTGATAATTTGCAAAACTAAAGGAATGAAAAGAATGCAACCATCCGTGGTTTGCTTCTCCTCGTGTTTCTGCTTTATGAATTACTTGCTGCATATTAAATTTTAGGTTTTAGGTTTGATACAAAGTTGCAACATTTATTCCCAATATCACTTGTAAAAAATCGGTATATATATATGAAAATCCGATATTATCTTTCCGCCTCTCTCTTTCTAAAGTGTAACGGAGAAAACCCGGAAAGCTTTTTAAAATAAGCACTAAAATTGGCTGGTTCACTAAAACCAAGTTGGTAAGCAATCTCTTTATTGGAAAACTGGGTAAAATAGAGAAGTCGCTTGGCTTCAATAAGAATTCTCGACTGTATGTATTCCTTTGCTGTTTTACCGATAGCTTGCTTAATGACCCTATTTAAATGATCGGGGGTTATGTGTAATAGCTCAGCATAAAAAGAAGTAGAATGTTCCTTAGAAAAATTATCATTAACCAAATGTTTAAATTTGGAGATAATGGTGTTCTCCGAAATATCAGAAATAGAAGGTACAGGATTGACTTCACATATCGCATTACATTCTATGAGAAATAACTTTAAATACGCCCCTATGGAAAGATATTTCATTACAGCTTTACTATGGTAGATTTGAAATATCTCTGTTACGAAATGTAGCACTTTGGCAAAGGAATTTTGACTGGGCAACAATGGAGGCGTTTCTCCATAATCATTGAATAAATTAAGACTTTCGATAAAAGATATTGGAATGTTATTTTCCAAAATAAATTGTGAGGAAAAAGTCATGACATACCCAATAGACATTTCCTCTTCTAAAACTTGATGAACCTGGCCTGGTGAAACAAAATAAATTTGAAAATTATCCAATACATACGAATTAAAATCAATTTTGTGTATTCCCTTTGCCTTTCTTACTAATAGTATCGTGAAATAATCATGACGATGTGGATCATCAGAACGACCATTTCTTTTCTGGTAAATCGCTTCCATTTTAGCAATAGCAAAACTTTCGTGTGCATTGGTGGCGTTTATGTCGTTATATGTTTTTACTTTTTGCATTAGCAGATCTACAACTAAAAAATAGTTCTTAAAAATAAGGTTTAATTACATAAAATCGAAATACCTCCAAAAAAAGAAAAAATCAGATCAAATACGAAGCATTTAAAAGGCACTCCTTAAAAAATAAAAGTATACCTAGAGAAAATGCATGCCATTATAATGAGGTTGTTTGAGAATAGGAGCACGGATAATACAGCATTTACACTACCAATAAGTTGCTGTGTATACCAATGTGAAATGCAATAAAATGTAATGTACTTAAACGCTAATGCTTTAAATGTTATTCTTCTAAACGTAAATATTATAAAATCTAATACAAAAACTGACACCTACATTGACATCTAAAAAAACAAAACCCTGTAAAACATTTGATTACAGGGCTATAAGTGGAGACGCCGAGAATCGAACTCGGGTCCAAACAAGCAGCGCAAAGGCTTTCTACATACTTAGTTTTTGTTTATTTTTCGACCAATAGCTGCTCAAAAACTAGCTACTATTGGCTTATCTTCTTTAATTTCAAAAACCTATCGAAGTTTTAGATTTTCTATGTTTACTTTTACGATGCCCAAAAATGAAACGCCGCAAACCAAGGCTTTTCGTGGACATAAAGCTTGCGCACCTTGTGCGCCGAGGCTAATCTTACTATAAATTCAGATTATGCAGCTAAAGCGTAGTTATCTTCGCCGTTTAAAAGTTTGAAATAAGTTTTACGAGTTGTCATCTCACTCCTCGGTATGCTTACATTTTTACTGACCTTGCTGTCAAAACCAGTCGTCCCCAATATGTCAAAGAATAATAGCTACACTTCAAAAAGTATACCAACAGAAAATAATGCCATTTTTCCGCCAAAAATAAAAAAGTTTACACGCTGGAAATTATTTTCATGCAAATAATGCAGCTTGCATTATAGCGGATGCAAATATAAAAAAATACTACTTGTAAATTACTTTTAAAAAAAGTAATTTCGCCATGATTGTAATAAACTACAACATTTACCTCTAATTTGTTAAATTTTAATACAAAAGAAATGAAATTCGGAATTATTAAAGAACGTAAAAATCCACCCGATAAAAGAGTAGTATTTTCTCCTTCAAAGCTACAAGAATTTCAAGATAAATTCCCAGAGTCAGAAATCGTTGTAGAAAGTTCAGATATTAGAGTTTTTTCCGATAAAGAATACGAAGATGCAGGATTTCAAGTCGTTGAAGACATGACAGACTGTGATGTTTTACTGGGGGTAAAAGAAGTTCCTGTAGCTAATTTAATTCCCGATAAAAAATATTTCTTTTTTAGTCATACTATAAAAAAACAACCGTACAACAGAAAATTGCTACGAGAAATTTTAGCAAAAAAAATTGAAATGTACGACCATGAAACGATTACCAAACCCAATGGTGCTCGTTTAATAGGATTTGGTCGATATGCTGGTTTGGTGGGAGCTTACAATGGACTAAGAGCAATTGGCTTGAAAGAAGGATATTTTACGCTTCCAAAAGTAGCGACACTAAAGGATTTGGAAGAGGTTAAGGCAGAACTTGACAAAATACAAGTTCCCAACCTAAAAATTTTACTATCAGGAACTGGAAAAGTGTCGAAAGGTGCACAAGAAATTCTCGATCACCTAAACATTAAGCAAGTAAGCGATGCTCTATATCTGACTTCAAAATTCACAGAACCTGTATATTGCTTGGTAGATGTAATGGAATATGCCAAACGTAAAGATGGGAAAGTTGGTAACAAGTTTGAATTCTACAAAAACCCCACAGGATACGAGAGTAATTTTATGCCATACGCGAAAGAAACGGATTTCTTTATTGCCGGACATTTTTTCGGTGATGGGGCACCTTATTTGTTCACTAGAGAAGATGTGAGATCTGATAATTTCAACATCAAGTATGTAGCCGATATATCTTGTGATGTAGACGGGCCGGTCGCTACCACAATCCGAGCCTCAACAATAGCAAACCCAATTTACGGATATGATCCACAAAACGAATGTGAGGTTGCCTATAACCGAGCTAATTCTATTTTGGTTATGGCTGTAGATAATTTACCATGTGAGCTACCAAAGGATGCAAGCGAAGGGTTTGGCGATATGTTTTTAGAACATGTAATCCCGGCATTTTACAACAACGATAAACACGGAATTCTAGAACGTGCAAAAATGACCAATAGCATGGGAGCCTTAACTTCAAAATACAAGTACTTACAAGACTTTGTAGATGGTAAAGAATAAAAACCTCAAAATTTAGGGAAACAAAATGCTACCAGATTATAATTTTGTAGTACCAACAGCAAACATGAAAATGCCATTTGGTAAATACAAAGACAGCTATTTATCAAAGATTTCTGAATTTTATATTATTTGGTACAAAAACAAGGGATTTTCTCAAGGAAAATTAGGCAAAATGATCGCACTTGTTTATGCAGTAAAACCTAACAAACGGAGTTCAATTAAAAAATAAAGATTTGTTGTACTATTAATGTAACATTTTCCATATTTTAAAGTCTAATTGATAATTACTAATCTAAAACTTTAAAAATGAAAATCTTTAAATCTTTATTACTTACCATGCTTTTGGTTGCTTCGACAATGACTACTGCACAAACAGCAGAGGAAATTATAGATACATATCTTGAAAATACTGGTGGAAAGGAAAATTGGAAAAAGGTAAAAGGCCTCAAAATGGTAGGCATGATGAAAATGCAGGGAATGGAAATTCCATTCGAGCAAATGACCACCAAAGATGGAAAACAATTAGTTGCTATTGAATTACAGGGAAATAAAATGACGTGGTCTGGTTTTGATGGGAAAGTTGCTTGGCAAAGAAATCAAATGACTATGGAAGCGGAGAAAAGCGACAATGAAGCTACAGAAAACCTTAAAAACGAGTTAAAAGAATTCCCAGACCCATTTATAGACTACAAAGAAAAAGGCTACAAAGTAGAATTGATAGGAAAAGAAACCGTAGATGGTACAGAAACTTTTAAAATCAAGCTAACAAAAAAGCCAATTTTAGTAAATGGCGAAGAAAAGCCAAACATTAGACATTACTATTTTGATACCGAAAACTATGTGCCAATTATATTAGAATCAGAAGTATCGCAAGGACCAATGCAAGGGCAAGTAATGCGCAATGCATTGAGTGATTATGAAGAGGTAAACGGTTTATATTTCCCATTAACCATCAGTAACAAAATGCAAACTATACAATTCAAAGAGGTTACTATTAATCCAGAGATAGACGCTAGTGAATTTGTAATGCCGCAAAAATAAAATGATCGCTAAATTGATCTGATAGATTTAAATTTACTATAAACTAACCGAACTTATGTATAAATTAAAACTATTGTTAGCTAGTTGCCTTCTAGCAGGGACAGCTACGCTCGCTCAGGAAAATACTTTAAAAGGCAAACAACTGTTTGGCGACCTTAAAGCAAGACATATTGGCCCTGCCTTAATGAGTGGCCGAATTATTGACTTAGAAAACCATCCTACCGATAAAAAAGTGATCTATGCAGGAACTGCCGGTGGTGGTGTTTGGAAATCTGAAAATGCTGGTGCCTCTTTTACCGCTATTTTTGATGATTATGCACAATCGATAGGAGCTATAGAAATTGACCCCTCCGATCCCGATAATACTGTGTGGGTAGGAACCGGAGAAATATGGACAAGAAATAGTGTTTCTATTGGAGATGGTTTGTATAAAACTACCGATGGAGGATCGAATTGGAAAAAAATAGGTTTTGAAAAATCAGAACGTATTAGCAGTATTAAGGTAAACCCTAAAAACCCGAATGAAGTTTATGTTGCAGTACTAGGTGCATTATGGAGTGATAGCGACGAAAGAGGTATTTATAAAACGATCGATGGTGGAAAAACTTGGAAGAAAATTCTTTATGTAGATCAAACTACAGGAGCCAGCGGCTTACTAATGGATCCTAAAAACCCAAATATTCTTTACGCTGCTATGTGGCAGTTTAGAAGAACGGCATGGGGCTTTAATTCGGGAGGAAAAGGTAGCGCTTTGTATAAATCAACAGATGGTGGTGCTACTTGGAATAAAATTCACAACGGATTCCCGCAGGGAGATTTGGGAAGATTTGCAATAGCCATTGCACCATCGCAACCAAATACAGTGTTTGCTGTAGTAGAAAGTAAAAAGGATAAAGGACTATATCGTTCAGATGATGCAGGAGCAAATTGGAAGTTATTGAACAATGATTTTGGATTGGTAGTAAGACCTTTCTACTTTTCAAGATTGGTGGTTCACCCAACAAATCCAGACATTTTAGTTAAAGGAGGTTTATTTGGTTCCATTTCTAGAGATGGAGGAAAGACCTTTAAAAATCTTGGAAACATGCATGCAGACATCCACGATATAGTATTTGATATTGAGAATGAAGATGCTATGTACGTAGGAACAGATGGAGGTGTGTATCGCAGTTGGGATGGTGGCGCTACCATGGATATGGTAGACAATCTACCACTATCACAGTTTTATCATATAAGTGTAGACAATGAGGAACCGTATAATATTTATGGCGGGCTACAAGATAACGGTTCTTGGTGGGGTCCGTCTTCTTCACCGGGCGGAATTGAGGCCAGAGATTGGAAACGCGTAGGACAAGGAGACGGCTTTAGAGTGTTAAGACACCCAAACAAAAACATCATCTATTCTGAAATGCAAGGTGCGCAGCAAGTATGGCGATATGACATCGACAAAGATTATACAAAAAGCATACAACCACTAGCAATAAAAGGAGAGGCTGAATTACGTTTTAACTGGAATGCACCCATGGCGATAAGTGCCAACCAACCGGATCGATTTTACATGGGTAGTCAGTTTTTACACGTAAGTGAAGATATGGGAAACAACTGGAAAGTAATATCTCCAGACTTAACCACAAATGATCCTGTAAAACAAGACAAAGAATCAGGAGGTATTTCAACCGATAAATCAGGCGCTGAAACACACACTACCATTTTTACCATTGCGGAATCGCCGCTAGACGAAAATGTTATTTGGGTTGGTACTGACGACGGTAATGTTCAGGTTACAAAAAATGGAGGAAAAACCTGGACCAATACGGTAGCGAATATTCCAGGACTTCCAAAAAATACTTGGGTGTACCACATCGAGGCAAGTTCACACGAAAAAGGAACAGCCTATGCGGTATTCGACGGACACGCCGCTGGAGATATGAATACCTATGTTTACAAAACTTCGAATTACGGAGAGACGTGGAATTCCATTGTAACCGCTGATATAATTGGTTTTGCAAGAAATATTCAAGAAGATTACGTGAACAAAGATTTACTTTTTTTAGGCACCGAATTTGGTTTATTCGTAACCATAAATGGTGGTAAATCATGGTCGCGATTTACCAATAATATGCCAGCAACAGCAGTTCATTTTATCGATTTACAAAAGAAAACAAATGATTTGGTATTAGGAACCCATGGTAGAGGAGTTATCATCATTGATGACATTTCCCCACTGCGCCAAATAAACAGTGAAATTCTTGCAAAGGATGTACACTTTTTTACATCCGATGCAGCTGTAATAAAAGAACAAGGCGGCTTTGGAGGTGGAAGTACAGAATTACAATTTGTAGGGCAAAATCCAAGTTCAAATGCTAAGATAATCTACTATCTTAAAAAGCGACACACCTTTGGTAAAATGAGCTTAAGCATCCAAGACGCAAATGGTGAAGAAATTGCTACTTTGGTTCCTGGCAAGGCAAAAGGAATTAATATCGTTACTTGGAATTTCAGAAAAACACCACCTAAAGTTGCAGCCGGTAAATCCTTTACCTCAGGAGGCTTTACCTCTCCAAGAGTTGCAGCTGGAACCTATAAAGTGGTACTAAAAAAAGGAAAAAAAGAATATAGCAGTACTGTAGAGATTATAAATGACCCCAATTCTATTATTTCTCAATCTGATAGAATTGCTCAAGAAAAAACTACCAAAGAATTATTTGATGACATGGAAGAGCTTGCGTATTTAGTGTATCAAATTGACGAGAACATAAAATTAACGGAAAAAAGTAAAAAGGAAAACAGCATTTCGGCAAAGAGTGCATCAGCAGTACTTTCTACCCTGCAAACTTTAAAAGAAAAACTCGTGGTTACCACGGGGGATAACTACGTTGGTGAAGCGGAACCTCAGTTACGTGAGAAGTTGTCTAAATTATATGCAGAAGTAGCAAATCAATTTGAAAAACCCTCTCGCTCACAATTGGAAAATAAGGAGGTTTTAGAGACTAATCTAAAACAAGCACAGCAAGAGTATGCCAAAATCAAAAATAAAAAAATTATAAAAATTGAAAAATCTCTTATAAAACAAAACATTCCTTTTACCAAGGAATTAACGAAAGAAGCGTTTATCGATAAATAATAATTGAAAAGGAGAAAGGTTGCATGAAAAAAATACCCTTGGTAAGACCAAGGGTATTTTAGTTATGGTAACTACATCTTTTTTACAAGGTCTGAATTGTCTTTCTAATAGCAACAAGATTAGAAAGTAAGGGTTCTAAATGTTCTAAATCTAACATATTTGCTCCATCCGACTTTGCATTGGCAGGATCAAAATGTGTTTCAATAAACAAACCATCTACGTTGTTAACCACTCCTGCTCTTGCAATAGTTTCTATCATCTCAGGTCTTCCACCGGTTACCCCGCTAGATTGGTTTGGCTGTTGTAAAGAATGCGTAACATCCAGAACGGTTGGCGCATATTGACGCATAGTAGGAATTCCTCTAAAATCAACAATCATGTCTTGGTAACCAAACATAGTTCCACGATCTGTTATCCATGCTTTGGGATTACCAGAATCATGTACTTTTTTCACTGCGTGCTGCATTGCCTCAGGACTCATAAATTGTCCTTTTTTAAGATTAACAACTTTTCCAGTTTTTGCAGCTGCCACAACCAAATCCGTTTGACGTACCAAAAAAGCAGGGATTTGAAGGACATCTACATATGCTGCAGCTTTCGCTGCATCGGAAACCTCGTGAATATCTGTAACTGTTGGCACGGCAAAAGTCTCAGAAACTTTCTTTAGAATCTCCAGAGCTTTAAGATCTCCAATTCCTGTAAAACTATCTACTCTGCTTCTATTTGCTTTCTTAAAACTACCCTTAAAAACATACGGTATTTTCAGCTTATCTGTAATAGTAATTACTTTTTCCGCTATTCGCAGCGCCATATCTTCACTCTCAATAGCACATGGCCCAGCTAAAAGGAAAAGTTGTTAGATGTAGCATGCTTAATTTTAGGTATCTCAGATAAATACATGTTCATTATTATTTTATGCAAAAGTAAGAAATAAAATTAGCTATACTTAACTATTAACCGTAATTGAAAGTCATAAAAAACAATCCTAAACTTCAGCACAGCCAAAAACAAAACACCTATTGATTAGCTAAAATCATAAAGAATACAAATCAAATTTTAGGAAAGACCCAATGGATTGGAATAAGGCTACAAAGAACTCTAAACAAGTAATATATACTCGCAACATTTATTCACTTATTTATGAATAAAAAAAGTTAAAAAAATAAAGTAAAAGATCTTTTTCAAAAAATAAAAGGCAGGCAGAACATAAATACTAGCATCTCCACAACAAACATCAATAATATATTTAATTTAAAATTTTACCTAAAATATTAAATATAGCGTTAAAATTTTACTAATTTTTTAATACATTCGCTAAAATTAACTATAAAAAACAAACCAAACATGAAAAAAAAACTTACAATATTAGGTGTATTCCTAATAATGGCTTCTTGTAGCAAAGATGAATTAGTCCTACCAGATAACCAGCAAGAAGGCCAAGAACTACTATCTAAAGCAGAAATTAATACCATTATTGAAAAATCATTGAAGACTACAGGCGATTATTTGTGGTTTAAACAGGATGCTAATGTCATATGGAGTGCACTTGAACACAGTGATAATATGCTCACCATAGGATATGGTACTACTAAAAATAGTTTTGAAAAAAATGCTAAATCAACAAACATCAAAAACGACTTGATCGCCTATATACAAGAGTTAGAAAATAAAACGTCGTTGTCGAAATCTGAATTACATACAGACGATTTTATAAATATTATCGACTTAAAAGTAACAAAGAAAGAAACAATTGTGGCACTTTTAAAAGATCAAAGGGTACGATATATAGAACCTGGAAGTTATACTTTTTTCACTTCCGATTCAGAAGACCAAGCACGATCTTCCTCTTCTTCTGGGTGTGGATATGATCAAACTACCTTAAACACCAATGATTATAGAACAATTTCTCCTGCAGCTAAAGTACCGTGGTCTTTCGACCAACACAATATACCAGCTGCTTGGAATTACAGTACAGGTACAGGAATAACAATTGCCGTGGTTGATACGGGGTTATCGGAGGAACAAAAATGGATGAATCAGTATTTTAATGATGGAGATTCTTCTGGGAGAAGAGTTCAAAAATACGGAACATTTGTAGATTCTTGGTGGTCTTGGTCTAATAACTATGATGGTGTGAATGACAAATGTGGTCATGGAACTAGCATGGCATCCGTTGCTACCGCACCAAGGAATAACGATAATTTACCTGTTGGTGTTGCCTACAATGCTAACCTAGTGAGTTATCGCGCTGTTGAAAATGTAATTATTGATGATTATCATGAAAAAAGGGGTGTTTCTGAAGCATTAACTGCATTGGGAAATAGGAGCGATGTAAAGATAATATCCATGTCTATTGGGTCTCCTTTTAGCATTGGAAAAGTAAAAGATGCGGTGCGATATGCTTATAACCGTGGAAAAATGATAATAGCAGCTGGAGGAACCTCAACCTCTTTTACCACTTGGTACGGTGTTATATTTCCTGCCTCAATGAGTGAAACTATTGCTGTTACAGGTGTGAAAGAAGAACAGTATGATAATTGTGACGTATGCCATACTGGATCTAAAATTGACTTTACCGTTCAAATGCAGAGAACAAATGGCACGGATAATAAAATTCCTGTTTTGAGCTATTATAACGGTAAAGAAAGTTATGTTGGCGGATCTTCTGTAGCAACTGCAACAACTGCAGGAATAGCGGCACTTGTTTGGTCTAAAAACCCATCATGGTCTAGAACACAAGTACTTCAAAAAATGAAAGAGGCTGCCGATTTTTACCCGAATAAAAACACAGCTTATGGATATGGAAACATTGACGCTTTAAAAGCAGTACAATAATTAGTCCCTTTTACTAAAAACTAAAAAAGCTCCGATACATCGGAGCTTTTATGTTTTAGAGTAAGCTAACTTTCTAATAATCAAGTTTCTTTAAATATTCTAATTTCATTTGCCAAATATCTAAATCATCCTTAAACTTCTGAATTCCCTTTCGTACATTTTGAACCAATGGATTGTCTTCGGTAGCGTTCGAAATAAAACTGAGATTATTTTCTAATTGTTGCATCTCGCGCACGTTATCATCAATCTTCCTTCGCACAAATAATTGTTCGCTATCTAACTTTCTAAAATCTTCTTGTGCCAAATAGGAATCAATTACATTTTTAAATTTCAGAAATTCAATATCTGCCTTACTCATATTTAATTTATTCAAATGAGCATCAACTACTTTATTAAACTTCTCGTTCAAATGTCTTGCATTTTTAGGCAAAAAACCTAATGCTTTCCATTGGCCAATTAATTCTTGAACTTCCTCTAAGGAAAGTTCTGCTTTCTCCTTTATTGTTTCAATGAATTTTTTCTTACTTTCTACGATAATGAGTTGCTCTTTATTAAGCGCATTCTTTCTATCGTGTAATCTATCGAAGTAATGATTACAAGCAGCTTTAAAACGTTTCCATATATCGTCTGAAAATTTCCTTGGTACATGTCCAATTTTTTTCCAGTCGGATTGGATACGTTTCATTGTGTTTGTAGTGTCGTCCCAATCTTCACTATCTTTCAAACTCTCTGCTAACTCGACCAAAGCGATTTTTTTCTTTAAATTTTCACTTTGTGCACTTTTTTCATTTTTGTAAAAAATATTTTTTGCCGCATTAAATTTTTTGGTGGCAGCTTTAAATTGTTGCCAAACTGCTTCACTTTTGCTGTATGGAAGTTTACCTATGTCAAAATACTTTTTTCGCAATTGCTCGATTTCTGCAATACTTTTTTGCCAATCGTTGTGGGTTTTATTATTGGATACATCAAATGCGTCAATCTCCGCTACGACTTTTAATTTAGCGTCGATCATTTCTTGATATTTCGATTTTAACTCTTTAAAGTATACATGACGCTTGTCGTGAATTTTCTTTGTTGCCTCACTAAATTTTCTCCAAATTTCCTCGCGATGCTCCTTACCTACAGGACCAACTTCTTCCTTCCATAAACGATGTAGATCTTGAAGCTCTTTGAATGCTTCATTTACATCTTTCTTTTCGTTTAGAGCTTCTGCTCTTTCTACTAATTTTAATTTTTCCTCTAAATTATGCTTGAAATCAAGCTCTCTAAAATCTTTATTTAAGTGCAATAAATCGTAAAACCTTTCTACGTGATGATGGTATATTTTCCAAGTATCATTGTATTTTGTTTTAGACACTGGACCAACTGCACGCCATTTTTTCTGAATTTCTTGAAAGTCATTATACATAGATTTCACATCCCCAAATTGAATAAGCGATTTTAATTCTTCTATTATTGAATTTCGCTTTTCAAGATTCTCCTTTAATTGCGTTTCTAATTGCGAATAATAGTGATCTCTCTGTTTTTTATACTCGCCTAAAAGCTTATTATAGGATGTTTTGACAGGACTAGAAAATTGAAAATCTATAGATTCGCCTCCTTCGGCCAAAAAGGCTTCTTTTTTTTCTGCTAACAATTTTCCGAATTTTGAATTGAAGGAGCTTTTGATAGCATCTACATTATTTTTCAAATGTTGTACTGGGTGAGATTTTAACAATTTTTGAAGCTCTTCTGCCAATTGTTCCAACTCCATTGCTGCATAATCAAGCATTGGTATTTGTGATTTGGAGTCGTCATTTTCAGCACTCTGTGCCACCTGGTTCTCAACTTCATTAACAGCATCTTGAGTTTCTTGGGAAGGTGATTTTTGTACTTCGTTAGTCTCTTTTAAATTTTCTTGGTTATTTTCTAACATGTCTACAATGTTTAGGTTCCTTTTTATTAGTCATTAAAGATAAGAATAATTACAATAATGCACGTAATATTTTTATATGGAAAAGAAAATTAATACCTCCAAATTTGCCATGCTCTTTCTGCTTGTTGCTCTAACATTTCAAGCCCGTTTTTAACAAGTGCTCCACGCTCATTCCCCCTTTTCAAAAAGGTAGTTTCTAAGGGGTTGTAAATTAGATCATAAAGTAAATGCTGTTTGGTGATGTAGTGATACGGAATATTCGGACACTGATTTGTATCAGGGTACGTGCCCAATGGTGTACAATTTATAATGAGTAAATTAGATTCTATCACCTCTTGAGAAATTGCACTGTAAGCCAAAATACCTTTTTCCAAATTTTCTTTCCTAGATACGTATGTATAGGAAATTCCGAGGCTTTGTAATGCATAAGCTACAGCCCTAGAGGCACCACCTGTACCCAGAATCAAAGCGCTTTTATGATACGACTGCAACAAAGGTTCTAAAGATACTTTAAAACCATAAACATCGGTATTAAAACCCTTTAAAATTCCTTCCTTGGTAATTTTAATGGTGTTTACTGCTCCTATTTTCTTTGCCTCTTCATCAATCAAATCTAAAAACTTAAAAATTTCAAGCTTGTAAGGAATCGTAACATTCATTCCTCGCAACACCTTTTTATGTGAAGCTAGCTTCGATTCAAATTCATCAATATGTTGAATGTCGAAATTCACATATTCGTAACCCTTTAAATCTAATTTTAAAAATTTATCGGTAAAATACTTTCTCGAAAATGAGTAAGATATATTTTTACCCACTAATGCAAAGAGGTTTTTATTTTCGTCTTTTCTCATATTTATCTATCCAAAGAATTAGTAGTATACCTAAAACTATAAATCCAATTGCAAACCAGGTTTCGGAGCTATTTATATCTGGTATATAACGTTGGTAATTTTCTATAATTTTATTGCCGTTAATATCGCGTGAAAAATCTGCTCCGTTGGTCTTATAAATGGTTTTCTTCCATGGCCATACGATACCTAGAGATCCGGTTATAAACCCGATTATAATGGCAGATACTAGTTGATGCCAACGCTTTAAAACATACCCTAAAAAATGAGAAACAGAAACCAAACCAAAAGCGGAACCAGCGGTAAATACCGTCATTATTTTCAAATACTTTATTTTAAACGGGTCTTTAAGTACGCTAAAATCACCTCTAAGTAGACTGGTTAAAACTTCCGCAAGAACATTAACACTATCTACCAAAAGCAACACATAATTACCCAAAAGAATTAAAATAAAAGAACCTGAGAGCCCAGGTAATGTCATTCCGGAAACACCTACAATGCCGCATAAAAAAACAAACCATAAATTGTCATTTTCTTTGGCAGGAACCATTAAACTAATCGCAATACCAGCAGCAGCTCCAAACACTAATGCTATCCTATGCGAAGATTTCCAAGTACCAAAATCTTTAGATATATAGTAAATAGAACCGATTATTAAGCCAAAAAACCATGCCCAAACATAGAGTTCATAATTTTTGAGAAAGAAATCTAAAAGTAAAGAAATACTAAAATAACTGCACATACTACCGAGCATAACCAACAATAAGAACTGTAGATTAATATATTGAGCAAAACTTCTAAAGCGTCCATTGATAAGTAATTTAAATGCTTTTAGATTTACGCGTTGAAAGGAAAATATTAACTCCTCGTAAAAACCCATCACAAAAGCTACCATACCCCCAGAAACTCCGGGAACTTTATTGGCACCTCCCATCACAAGACCTTTTAAAAAAAGTGACAAATTCTGTAGTAAAGATCGCTGTTTGTACATGAAGATTTTATAAATAACGAAGTTAACTATTTTCTACCTCTTTTTTACAGCCAGTTTTTCCAATCCTATAAGCAAACCAAATCCAATACTACACAAAACTATGGCATGGAATATTTGCGGATCTCCTTCAAAAGAAAAAGGAGAAACAGACATTTCCTTAAACGGAACTTGTTCTCCATGTGAATTAGTTCTGTAGGTTAGTACCTTTTTCCATGGCCATATCTTATTTAAAGAACCCAATATAAAGCCTGTTAGTAGCATTAAAGTATAATTCTTGTAATTGGTAAACAACCATTTTAATACCCTCGAAAAAGACACCAACCCAAAGACAGCTCCTATTCCAACTAGTGCGATTATACCAATATCTCTAGAGTTTAATGCTTCTAAAATTGGCTTATATGCCCCGAGCAGTACTAAAATAAATGATCCAGAAATTCCAGGCAAAATCATAGCACAAATTGCTAAAGCTCCTGCTAAAAACAAAAATAAAGGAGATGAATTTTGAGAAACTAAAGGATTGAGTGTGGTGATGTAAAACGCTAAAACTGCTCCGAGTATAAATAAAAAAATACCGAGTATGTTCCATTGGGAAATCTGTTTTGCTATATACCAAATACTCGCCACTACTAAACCGAAGAAAAACGACCAAAGCAAAATAGGATATGCTTCTAAAAGCCACGATATAATTTTTGCTAACGTGAGAACGCTTAGTAAAATCCCTGTAAATAAAGAAAGAAGAAAATTTCCATTTATTTGTTTCCAAGCTACCGAAAAACCTTGGTTTTTTAGAGTCTTGAAAGCATCCAAATTTATAGAGCTTATAGAATTTAACAACTCTTCATAAATACCTGAA
Source organism: Tenacibaculum sp. SG-28 (assembly GCF_002954385.1). Taxonomy (GTDB): domain Bacteria; phylum Bacteroidota; class Bacteroidia; order Flavobacteriales; family Flavobacteriaceae; genus Polaribacter. The sequence goes on along the minus strand of NZ_MQVY01000001.1, from coordinate 217,631 downwards.
ATAAAAGCAATAGTTCCGCCTGAAACTCCGGGAACTACGTCAGCAGCGCCCATTGCCATACCTTTAAAACCTATTACGAAATAGTCTTTAATTGTTCTTTTCATTTTTATATGTACTACTTGTTTAGTTTTTGATTATTTTTTTTACGTACTGGTCTAAATTTAACATTCTTACTCTTGGAAATAAGTAAGGTGTCTTTGGTATTTTTCTCCAGTTTTTTTCTTGTGACTAATTTTTTCTTTAGATCGGACAAACTATTAAAGTTAACGGAATAAGAAAGTCCTATTCCTTGGGTATAGCCTTCGTCATCTATGGAATACTGTATATCGTTTTGACGATTAAATACCGTACCTCTTAAATTACCTTCTTCGTTCAATAAAAATTCCACATTAAACTCGCCAATAATACTGTTTTGTGTTTCTGCACCAACAGGCACTCCTACTTTTCCATTAATCAAAACACGATCACTGATTCGCCCACTAACAGAAACGTCTAACTGATCATCGCTATTAAAATTATCGACATCACTCCTATCGCCCTGTACATACCCGACGCCCACCTGAAAATTATTATTTTCTTTGTTTAAAATATCGGTTATTATGCTAGAAGCGATATCAGAGGCAGTTCCGGTAATTCCAGAGGTAGCGCTGCTTCCTATTGCATCTTCATTATAAAAAGTACCAAAGGCCAATAAAAATGTAAAATGCTGCATTTTAGAATTTAAATCGTTTTCATTCAAAACAAATTCTAACTCCGAGGCTACCGTAGAATTGGCATTTGGAATTTTAATATCAAACTCTTGTTTGGAACTGAAAAGCCCTCCGGTAATTTTGGTATACAAATCAACAGGTATTTTTCTTGTAGAATTTATATTGTCTAAAATTTGAGATGGATTCGCTTTGGTTCTATAAATAGCTGTTATGTCTAACTCGGCATCATAAGGCTACCATTCCATGATATGGTTCCACCTTTCTGCACGATAAACGGTTTGCTGATCCCTGGTAAATTTGCATATTTAAAATTATATTTTCCTTTTTCTACTTTAAAGTCACCGTACATGTTAAACTTCCCTCTAGTGTTAATTTCAATAGCCAAATTTCCAGTACCACTTCCTGTTAACTCACTACCAGAGACTTTATCTATAACCACTTGTGCGACAGCATCTTTAGTAACCTCTAAACGAATATCAAGATCTAAACCTTTGATATCCTCCATTATTTTTTCTTCTTCTTTTTCTTCTTTTACCCTTTTCTCAAAATGAATGAGCTTATAATTGTCTATCATTTTGACATCACTTAACGGAATGACAAATTTTGTTCCGGGTTGCGTTCGACCTTCTACCAAAATATCCAAATTACTAGTTGCACCTGTAATTTCAGCAGTTCCTTGTAAAAAACCAGTTCCATAGTAAGGTACTTCTTCATTTTCTTCGGTATCCAAAACCAGTAAGTTATCCGTTCGAATTCCAAGATCCATTACCCATAATTTAAAATCCTGATGCGCAATATAACCAGATAAGTTTCCTTTGGTTTGGTATTTAGTATCCTCTAAAATGACTCCATCTAACAAAAACTGCTGCCCTTTTAAAGCAATTTTAGTATTCCCTTCTAGATTCATATCAATATTTAAATAGGGAAAGGTTAACCCTGCATCTTTAAACTCTAAAGCGCCATTTAAATCAGGATTCCCAATAAACCCCTTGGCATTAAATTCTCCAGAAACACTTCCCCTTAGTTTCGAAAGGACCTGCTTCCCCAATGGACTAAATGCAGCAATCTCATAATCTTCAATGCCCACGCTTAAGTCCATTACTGGTCTTTCAGGACTAAAATCTAATTCTCCTACAGCGTTAATACTTTTAGAAATGCTATTTTCTAACACCAAACTCACGTCGTAGTTTTCATAGGAGTCTTTACCGTTAATATTTAATGCTAAAAAGCCTTGCTCAAAATCATTTATTTTAAAATTTTCGACTGTTACATTTGCTTTTGGTTCTAATTTGGCATTTTGTTCTTTTAAACTAATTGCTCCATTAATTTTTCCACTCAAATGTAAACTATCGATTGGTGGTAAAAAACTTTGTAGTTTTACCTGATCAAAAGTTGCCTGAAAATCTTTGTAATCCTCTCCCTTCATCGCCCCTTTAAATTCTATCTTTTGCTCGTTAGATACCATAGTAAAAGGGCTGATTAAAAAATCTTTATCCTTAAGAACAAAAGTTACTTTATTAGCAGTATCATTGTTCGGATTGATTACCCAATCATAATCCTTGTGTTTAATTTCAGACTTTAGAAGTCCGACCACATTTTTTTTGTCTGGATTAATGGTATAGAAGAAATCCAAACTAAAACTATCTTCCACATCACGCTCTCTTCTCGAGGTGGATTTAAAAAATAAGGTGTCATTTTTTATCCTATTGATAAGGTTAACTTTTCGCAGATTTGTGAATTTGGTATTAATTTCGTTTGCGGTAAAATAGGTGGTATATAAAGGATTGTTATTGTCTAAACGAAGTAAAACTTCTGCCATTTCGTTTTGGTAAGCATTGAGCTTAGGTGAGACAAAAGTAAGTTTAAAAGCATGGTCATCAGCATCGATTCGACCGCGTAACCGGGTATTATTCCCTATAGAAATCTGTGGCAGAAAAACATCAATAATTTGATTGTATACAGTAAAATCAAAATCGAGATACTGGTGTGGCGTAACTGGGATAGTACATAATTAGAATAGACTTTTCCCAATGCATTTTTACCAACGCTAACAAGCTCATCAAACAAAAACTTACCCTGTATTTTTCCTTGCACGATATCCTCGGAATTTACCTCAATTGTTTTTACACTATCTTTTAAAGAGGAGTTAATAGTAAAATTTTTAAACGTATAGGCTTTTTTCTGATTTCTATACACCAATTTTTTAAAAGACGCTTTTCCTATTAAATTATCGAGGTTGTTTCCGGAAATATTAACACTGATATTTCCCTTTAAAATTGCAGTACTATCTCGGGTAAATAAATTGGTGTTTCGCAGGTCAACTTTTTCAATATCAGACTTAAAATCAAACTTATAAATCTCAGAGGAAAAGTCTGCTAAACCTTGAAATTGTAATTTAAAGTATTTGTCTTCTGAAAACAAAGCACCGTCGAATCTCTTATTTTGAAATTGTCCGTTAACTGCTATGTCGTTGTAGGTATATCCATTAAAATCTAAAGACTCTACATTTCCAATAATAGTTGTATTAATATTTTCAATTTTAAATCCACTACCATTTACATCAGCTTTAAGGGAAAGCTTACCAAACTTTGGATCGTTGGTAAAAACACCAACATCAAATCCATCAAACTCAACCTCACCAGAATACGATGCATTGTCTACAGAATTAACATTGATCAATTGTAAATCAGAAACGATAGCGCCAATCTCAGAGGTAACAGATAAAGTTGCATCCATCTGCACTGGAGTTACCTTCAGTAGTCCTGTCATGGTAAAATACCCGAGTCGCTTAAATTCTGATGGAAGCGATTTCCCTATTAAATTTGGCAATACATTACGCAATTGAAAATAATTCGAAGTAACATTTTTAAGATTTGCATCAAACACAAAGCCTCTTTCTTTGTTTAAAACGTTTACAAAACCAAAATCTCCAATTATTTTCATCCCATTTTTAGAACGTAAGTCTAAATTAGTGAGACTAAAATTATTTAAAACACCATCTGCAACACCCGATAAATAAAGCATGTCGTCACCACCCAATTCTCCGTAAAATTTATTCAAATCTCTGGCAGATATATTACTTTTTTTGAAGACAGCTTTCACATTTACCTTATCGTTAAATTCCTTTAACTCCTCTCTCTTATATTTAAAATTTAAGGAAGCTGCAATCGTAGTTTGATTATCGGTTTTAAGATAGAGATCATCAAAAGACATTCTCGATCTTGAGTATGCAAATTTGGCGGATAAATCGGACACGGAAACACCGTGGTTTTCGACAAAAAACATCCTATCTATCTTGGTAGATACATTAGGCCCCTCTACATAAAAATCTTTTAGACTAACCCCCAACTCCTCTGCAGAGAAACGTAGTGTATCCAATTTATTACAATCGTACAATCGGAATGTAACGTCGTGTAATCTTATATTTTCACTTTTTAAAATAAAAGGCGTTTCCGTTCTTTCTTCAGGCTTATTTTTCCGTAAAGTCTCAGAAAAAACAGACATATTATCTTCTGTCTCTCCTTTATAGGTTTTAATTCGAATCGTTAACCCTTCAAGTGAAGCAGGTCCAAGATCAATTTGATTTTCGAGGATATTTTTGGCATTCAGTATGGAAGTTCTTAAATTATTAACAAAAATAAGTGTATCCTGATGATGGTCTCTAATTTCAATTTCTTTTAATTGTACAGCAAGCAGCCATGATAGGTCTACTTTTTTGATTACAATATTCGTCCCGAAACTTTCATTAATAGACTTTGTTGCATATCTAGCTAATTTAGTTTGCACTGCTGGAAGAGAAAGCAGAATTACCAGCAGCACAACACATACAACTGTGAACTTAATAATTCGTACCGCTATTTTCTTTACCCTTTTAATACCCCTATTTCTTAACTAATTGTGACACAAAAATAAGTAGATAGCTTACAAAATCTTGCCCTGTGCCAAAGAAAATGAAAAAATAACGAATTTCTAACACTTTATCAATATTTTTGCTAGATAATTATGGATGTTTTGGAAACAAAAAAATATACATTTTGGGTATAGAAAGCTCTTGTGACGATACAAGTGCTGCGATAATATGTGATGGTGTTGTTTTAAGCAATGTAATTGCAAACCAAGAGGTGCATGCTAAATATGGAGGCGTAGTTCCGGAACTAGCATCTCGAGCACACCAACAAAACATTGTTCCTGTTGTAGACCAGGCACTTTCTCGAGCCGGAATTGAGAAAGAAGACTTAAGTGCCATTGCATTTACAAAAGGACCCGGATTAATGGGCTCTTTACTTGTTGGCACCTCTTTTGCAAAATCACTAGCCCTTGGATTAAACATCCCAATCATCGGAGTAAACCACATGCAAGCACATATTCTTGCACATTACATCAAGGATCCTGAAAGCAAACAACCACCCTTTCCGTTTGTATGCCTAACTATTAGCGGAGGACATACGCAAATTGTAAAAATAGACAATCATTTCAAAATGGAGATTTTAGGAGAAACAATTGACGATGCTGTTGGGGAAGCCTTCGACAAGTCTGCAAAAATTTTAGGTTTACCATATCCAGGAGGACCATTGATAGATAAGTATGCAAAACTTGGAAACCCCAAAGCGTTTCGGTTCAGCAAACCAAAAGTTGGAGATCTAGACTTTAGTTTTAGTGGTTTAAAAACTGGAATTTTATATTTTATCCAAAAAAAAGTAAAAGAAAATCCCGAGTTTATTGAAGAGAACTTATATGATGTTTGCGCCTCTATTCAGCATACTATTGTAGAAATTTTAATGGATAAGCTTAAAAATACGGTACAAATAACAAACATAAAACACATTGCTATCGCCGGAGGTGTCTCTGCCAATTCAGAAATACGAAAAAGATTAGTTCTTGCTGAAAAACATTGGGGCTGGACTACGTACATCCCAAAATTTGAATACACCACGGATAATGCCGCAATGATTGCCATTACAGGATACTTAAAATTCTTACAGAACGAATATTCACCAATGTCTACAAGTGCAAAAGCGCGATTAAAAGTAACAGAGTAACAATAAAAAAAGCGGCCTCTGTAATAACGAGACCACTTTTAACAATAAAAATACGGTATTTTATTTTCTTTTATCCTTAATAGAGCATCCTATAGCTCTAGTATAGGTAACCGCAGGCTTTTCTCCTGCTATTAAAGCATCCACTGCTTTTTCAACAAAACGTTCTTTTACATTATTTTCATCTCTCGAGCTATCGTCAATCGCCCCAATATACGAAACGATTAATTTACCCGCCTCTTTATTGAGAACATAGACGTGTGGGGTCTTCGTTGCCCCATAAGCAGGATATACTTTTTGCTCTTCATCAAATAAGTAGGGAAAGGTAAAACCTTTCTGTTTAGCTCTTTTTTGCATTCCTGCAAAACTATCCCCTGCTACAACAGCAGGATCGTTAGGATTAATTGCAATCACAGGGTATCCTTTAGATTTATATTTTGTATCCAAAGCAATAATACGATCTTCATTTGCAACAGAATAAGGACACATGTTACAGGTAAAAATGACGATAAATCCTTTTGCATCGGAAAAGTCTGCGAGAGACACCATCGAACCATCTACATTTTTAAGACTAAAATCTGTTGCAACATCACCGACCTTATATCCTTTGGTTTTGTCGGTCGTAAAAGCTGCTAAAAATAAAACAAGAACTAGGGTAATGATAGAATAAAATTTTCTCATGAGTTTTTAATTTAAAAAGGTTTGTAATTCTTTTTGAAGTTCCTCGTAGTTGAATGTATGCTCGAAGAACTTTCTCTCTTTTGTATTGTAAATTAGAGTTGCTGGAATAGAACCCGTCCAAGATTCTGCAATGTCTTTAATCCAAAACTGTTCGTCATTATCGACAAAATGTAGTACGGTTGCTTGCAAATTATGTTTTCGCATGAAAGGAATCAGACTCTCCTCAACTTGTTTCGGAAAATCAAGACTAACCAACAATACCTCCACGTTGTTATCTTTATAATTGGCATACAACTTCTCAAAAGCAGGAAGCTCTTTTACACAAGGAACACACCAGGTAGCCCAAAAGTTAACCACATATGTTTTATCGTCTTTTCTCGACAAGTAGGGTTTTAACGCCTTATAATCTAAAGTGACAACCTCAATCTCTTTGGTATTCTCAACAATCGTATTTTTTGTAGCGTCTTTTTTCTGTTGACAAGAAATAGCTAGCAATAGGATGGTTAAAATAAAATGAATTCGCTTATTCATAAATTCGACTTTTACATTACAATAGATACAACTTTAAATGTACACTTTTATTGTTGTCGTATTTTTTAGGAATAACATACGTATTCAAGAAAAAATTTCGTTCAATAGTTTTGCCAAACGCAAACCACCTTTTTGCAATTGCTCTCTTACTATTGGTAAAAATTTATACGAATACCCATAACGTAAATTATCTCCTTTTTTTGCGGAAGCGTACACCTCTTTTGTGAGTTCATGTGTGTCTCTCATCCACTCTAGAACATTCCCTTTTTGAATTTCTTTAACTTGTGATGCTGATAATCTTTTCGCATTATTCGATAACTCTACATAACTCATTCCCCATTCGTTTATAATATTCGAATCCCAAACTCTGTGCAAATTAGACCCTTTTCCATGCCACTGTACCTGAATGGTATTACCTCCTTTATCTTCTCTTTGACCAATATGCATTGGCTGGTGTAAATCTCCCATTAAATGCACCAACATTTTTAGATGAAAGCGCTTCTTTTCCGCATCGCTATTTTCATCTTTTAAAACATTAATACAATTAGAAATACCTGTAACAATATCTCCTGTTGGGTTTTTAACAGACCCCTCATAAGTTTCATCTAGTGCCATATTCACATAGTGCCACACCGAATACATTTTATACTTTTTGTCGGCCTTAATCTCATCTGCAAAGGTGGAGACAAACGCTAAACTTTCACCCGCTAACAATTTCTCTATTTTTTTCTTAGCTTTATTCGTTAGGTGCTTTTCTGCAATCTTTCCCGTAACGCGATGCCCCGTTGCCCCCCAGTCTAGATCTATAGAAAATAGAGAAAGTGGAATACCTAAAAACAAGGTTAAAAATACTAGTCTTGTGGTTTTCATGTGCTGTAATTTTCGCTAAATTAAGCATAGTTTGAAACGTAACAACTAAATTCTCTGTTAAATTAATACAAAATACGTAGGCCTTGCGAATTGAAATAGATTTGGTAAATTGAAATAAAAATAATATATTTATGATATCATAATGATATTAATTAATTATACAATGAAATCAGAAAAAATTTTCAAGCCAACAAATGGCTACCTCATGTTGTTTTTTGTAATCGCTCTTTTTTTCGCAGGAATAGTGCTATCCATCCTAAAAAACACCCCTATCTATTTATTTGGTACCCTTCTTGGATTCATACTAATGTTTGGCTTCATACTGGTAAACCCAAACTCTTCTAAGGTGATTCTTTTGTTTGGAAAATACGTTGGAACTGTAAAGCAAAATGGTTTGTACTGGGCAAATCCATTATACAAGAAAAAAACCATTTCCTTAAGAGCTAGCAACTTTGACAGTGAGCGACTCAAGGTAAACGACAAACTAGGAAACCCGGTAATGATTAGTACAATTCTTGTTTGGAGAGTTACTGAAACCTACAAAGCAGCATTTGATGTTGATAATTACGAGAATTTTGTTCGTGTTCAAACAGACGCCGCAGTTAGAAAGCTAGCTAGTATGTATCCTTACGATAACTTCGCTGACGAAGGACATGAAGAAGACATCACTTTACGATCGAGCATTAACGATGTAAGCGATGCGCTCGAGAAAGAAATAGAAGAACGTCTTTCTATAGCAGGTATAGAAGTGCTTGAAGCTAGAATTGGTTACTTGGCATATGCACAAGAAATTGCAAGTGCCATGTTAAAAAGACAACAAGCAACTGCTATTGTTGCTGCAAGGCATAAAATTGTTCAAGGTGCTGTTGATATGGTAGATATGGCATTAGAGGAATTAAGCAAAAAAGAAATCGTAGAGTTAGATGAAGAGCGTAAAGCTGCCATGGTAAGCAACTTATTGGTAATTCTTTGTGGAGATAAAGAAGCTTCTCCGGTGTTAAATACAGGAACTTTAAGTCATTAATAAAAAGTAAAAATGGAAAGGTTTGTTCTAGTTAATGGATACATAAATTTAGACAACTCTCAATTGTATATTGACGAGTTTAAACAAGAAGTAAAAAATCGAGGAGGATTGCTTGGTATATTTTTAGGATTCTTAATTATAACTATACATCATAATTTAAAGAATGTGAAATACTTTGAGAAACTATTTAGTTTTTTTGACTTCGGATTGAGAATTCTTGGTATTATTACCATAATTATAGCTTTGTTTTATTTAATTTTTAAAAAAAAATCTAAAAAGAACTTAATTATTAATGAAATTGAATCAATTGAGTTATCTAAAAATGAATTTGAAACAGAATTAACGTTAACATTTTCAGATAAAAAAGAGATAGCTTTAAATTTTAGAAATCTCGAAAATCAAATTAATCCATTTATTGAATCCCTAAAGAAAAGAAACTCAAGAATTAAAATTGAATACTTAAATTAAAATGGAAGCCTTAAAATATTTTCAATTAACAGATGGAGAATTAATTATCAATGATTCTATTTTATAAATTAAATATTCTATTAAAAAATATTTTAGAGAATTTATGAAAATAGTAGCAAGCATAGCTTTAATTTTTTCATTCTTAAAAAAACTTAATAATTATGAAAATATTATTGGGATATATGAAAATATAAAATTTTGGATTCTTTTAATTGTATTAAGCTATTTAATTTACTCATTACTCATAATTATATTTTAAAAAAATTGGAGAAATACTATTGAAATTAATGATTTAATTAAAATAGAAATTGAAAATGAAGAAAATGAAAAAGATATAGATGAAGACAATAAAATAGAGATTACTTTTTATAAAAATAATGGTAGGATGAAATCAGTCCAATTAAAAAAGAAAAATTGTAAACTCGAATCTTTTTTAGATCATATTAAAAAGAGAAACTCAAGAATAACAATTAAACATTTAGAGTAATATATTAAAGAAAATAAAGTAGTGCCATTAAAATTAGGACTCAGAAATAGAACAGAAAATTTAGAAGACCTTCTTAACTAGCATGCAAGAGAAGGGTGGAACTTTAAAAGTATCCCCTACGGCTGGAATAATGTTATCTTAGAGAGAGAAAAAAAATATATAATGAAAGTTTTTAAAGAACAACAAAGATTTACACAAACATGGTTTATTGTAGTAATGGTTATAAGTGTGATCATACCTTTGGTACTTATGTTATACGAATTTCTAAAAGAAAATTCGAAATTCACAACCACGGCATTTTTGACTTTAATTTCCATTATGATTGTTACTATTTCACCAGTATTTTTTTTTAAACTTTCTACAAGAATTGATGTATTTGGAATTCATTATAAATTTTTCCTTTTCACCTTTCTTACAGAACTATTAGATGGAGCCATATTGCAAACGCCTTTGTTAGAAACTATGATCCAATCGGAGAATATGGTGGTTGGGGATTAAAAGGTGGTGCTTTTTGGAGCACCGCAAAAGGAAAAGCTATTAATGTGGCAGGAGACATAGGCATACAACTTGAATTAAAGGATGGAAAAAAATTATTAATAGGGACACAAAAAAAGAAAGAAGCTGAAATCATACTCGAACAATACAAATTAAAATTTTTAAAGGATGTTTAAATTTTCAATATCATTAATAGTATTTACTTCCAGCATAATAAGCTCTATCGCACAGATTAAAAAAGAGGAGATTACCATCTATAACAACACCATTCAATTACCTGGAACGTTAACGTATACATCAAATAGTAGCCCTTTAATAATATGGGTCCACGGTTCAGGAGGAGTTACTAGAGATGGAAATCAATCTCAGTATATCAAACAATTTAGGGAGGCGATAACTACAAAAAATAACATTGCCTTTTTTAGTTATGACAAAAGAATTGTAACCCCTGCTAATAGCAAACTGATTATGGAAAAGGGCTTAGATATTTCAGACCTTGTAGCTGATGTAAATAGTGTGGTAAATCATTTTAAAAATGACAATCGGTTTTCAAAAATAATTCTTGTAGGTCATAGCCAAGGATCTTTAGTCGCGATGATGGCTCTCGCTAATGTAGACAAGTACATTTCTTTGGCTGGGGTTGGAGAAACGATAGACAAAACACTAGTTAAGCAAATTTCCAAGCAAAATATAGCATTGGGAAAAGCAACAAAAAATCACCTTGAGGAACTCAGAAAAACGGGTAGTATAAAAGAAGTTAATCCACTATTACTCTCCTTATTCGCCAAAAATAATCAAGCATTTTTATTGTCATGGGTAAAATTAGATCCTCTTGAAGAAATTAAAAAAGTTAAAATACCAACATTAATCATAAATGGCGATAAAGATTTACAAGTGACAATATCCGATGCTGAAAAACTGCATAAAACTAAAGCAAACAGTAAATTATTAATTATAAAAAACATGAATCACGTTCTTAAAAATATAGAAAATGATGCGGATAATTTACAATCGTACCTATCAAAAGATTTTGAAATCTCGAAGGAACTCGTTAGTTCCATATATAAATTCACAATAGAGTAACATGGCAAAAAAGAAAGCATTTGCATTGCGTATTAATGAAAATATGTTAAAGTCTATTGAAAAATGGGCAAATGATGAATTTCGCTCTACCAATGGACAAATTGAATGGATGCTCATGCAGGCTTTAAAAAATTCAGGAAGAGCACCCAAAAAAGAATGATTCATACGCAATCTAATTTAAATTGAGACTACTGGACTACTTTACACCTTTTGAATAGTTATGATTAAGTAAACTAAAGTGTGAAGTGGCACAGAACAACTTAACATTTTTTTAACAAGTTAAATTCATAATTTTACCAGGATTAAACTTTAAAATTAAATGAGACAAGTACTTGCTTTTTTGTTTATATTCTTGACTTTAACTTCTTTCTCTCAAGAATTTTCGATGGACTTAGTTAAAAATATGCAACCAAGAAACATAGGTCCTGGAGGAATGAGTGGTCGCGTAACAAGTATCGATGTTGTAGAAAAAAACACCGATATAATCTATGCTGGGACTGCATCCGGTGGCGTATGGAAATCTACTTCAGGAGGCATTAAATGGGAACCAATTTTTGAAAAAGAAGTAACCGCTTCAATAGGAGCAGTGGCAATTCAGCAATCTAATCCCAGTGTAATTTGGGTTGGAACAGGAGAAGGCAATCCTAGAAATAGTTTAAATGGAGGCTATGGTATTTTCAAATCTTTAGACGCTGGAAAAACATGGAAATCAATGGGCTTAGAAAAGACAAGACATATCCATAGAGTTGTCATCGATCCTACAAACCCTGATATCGTTTATGTAGCAGCTATTGGATCTCCATGGGGGGAACATAAAGAAAGAGGGGTTTACAAAACAACCGATGGCGGAAAGAATTGGAAACAAATACTTTTCAACAATATAAGGACGGGGGCTGCAGACTTAGTAATGGACCCTACAAACCCCAACAAACTTATTGCAGCGATGTGGGAACACAAAAGAGACCCATGGTTTTTCAAATCTGGAGGACAAGGAAGTGGCATGTACATTACACATGATGGAGGAGAAAATTGGAAAAAAATCACGGATAAAGAGGGATTCCCCAGAGGGGAACTAGGAAGAATTGGCGTTGCTATTGCACCGAGTAATCCGGATGTTATTTATGCTTTGGTAGAGGCTAAAAAAAATGCGCTTTACAAAAGTTTAGATGGCGGTTTTACATGGAAAATGATCAACCAAAAAAGCGGCATAGGAAACCGACCTTTCTATTACTCTGAAATTTATGTAGACCCACAAAATGAAAATCGAGTATACACGATCTTCACCTATGTAAACGTTTCCGACGATGGCGGAAAAAATTTTAAAGAACTAATGCCTGCTTATGGCGTTTCTAATGGAGTACACCCCGATCATCATGCCTGGTGGATACACCCAAAAGATGGTTCGTTTATGATTGACGGAAATGATGGAGGTTTAAATATCACGCGTGACAAAGGTAAATCTTGGCGATTTATTGGCAATCTTCCCGTAGCACAATTTTATCATATAAATACAGACAATGAGTTTCCATATAATGTTTACGGTGGAATGCAGGACAATGGTTCCTGGAGAGGACCAGCTTACGTTTGGAAAGATCAAGGTATTCGAAATTCATATTGGCAAGAAATAAGTTTTGGAGACGGATTTGATGTGGTCCCAGACAAAGATGATTCGCGATATGGATGGTCTATGAGCCAACAAGGGTTTGTATCGCGCTACGATTACAAAACAGGGAATAACTATACGGTAAGACCTGTACATCCAGATGCTAATGTTAAACTTCGATTCAATTGGAACTCGGCAATAAACATAGACCCATTTGATAATGCAACTATCTATTTCGGTAGTCAATTTGTACATAAATCTACGGATAAAGGACTCACATGGGAAATTGTATCTCCAGATTTAACAACAAATAATAAAGAAAAACAAAAACAATCAGAAAGTGGGGGGCTTACTATGGATGCAACAGGTGCCGAAAACCATTGTACCATTTTAGTAATTGAACCATCGCCTATCGAAAAAAATATGTTATGGGTCGCTACCGATGATGGTCAGGTACACTTCACGAAAGATGGTGGAGCAAACTGGAAAAATGTATCCAAGACCATCAAAGGATTACCAGAAAATAGTTGGATTACACAAATAAAAGCCTCAAATAAGAACAAAGGAGAAGCTCTATTGGTAGCGAATGACTATAGAAGATTTAATTATGAACCCTATGCATATAGAACGAAAAATTATGGCAAAACTTGGGAGAGAATTGTAGATAAAAATGATGTAAAAAGTTATGCACTCTCAATCGTAGAAGACCCAATTCACGCCAATTTATTATTCCTTGGCACGGATGATGGATTATACGTATCGATAGACGCGGGAAAAAAATGGACGAAATGGACCAACGGATTCCCTACAGTACCAGTTAAAGACCTAGTCATTCATCCGAGAGAACACGATTTAATTATCGGAACTTTTGGTAGAGCTGCATGGATACTAGATGATTTAAGACCATTACGGGAAATTGCGAAAAACAGTAAGATTCTAAACAATAACGTACAACTATTCCCTACTCCTACTGCTTACCAAGCAGCTTATCAACAACCCTCTGGGAGTAGATTTGGAGGAGACGCCATGTTTAACGGAGAAAACAGAAAACAAGGAGCACGAATTGCTTATTATTTTAAAAAGCAAGAAACAAATCAAGCATCTCTTTCCAGTGAAAAAACAGGTAATAACAAAAAAAAGGAAAAAGATTCTATTCAATTCGACATCTACAGTGGATCTACATTAATTCGAACTTTAAAATTTAAAGCACCAAAAGAAAATGGACTTCATTTGCTAACATGGTATATGGACGAAAAAGGAGTTGCAAGAGCAGGAAGAAAAATTAGAAAATTAAAAAGAGAACCATCAGGAGTTTCGGTAAAGCCAGGTACTTTCAAAATTACAGCCAACTACAAAGAACAAACTTCTTCTACAGAAATTACGGTTAAATTCGACCCAAGACTTCGCATATCAGAAGCGGCAATCGAGGAGAAATATCAGGTATCTAAAATGCTAGAAAAACAACAAGAAACAATAACAGATGCGGTTCGACAACTTGTAGAAAGTAGAATTATAGCCCAAGATTATAAAGATCAACTTACTAAAAAAGATAAGGAAGCTTATGAGATTGCAATTCAAAAGTCAGACAGTATCGTAAGTAAGATAGACAAACTACTAGATGAATACCTTGGAAAAGTAGATAAGAGACAAGGAATCACCAGAAATCCTGAAGTTTCCGTTAACCAACGTCTGCGCACTGCAAAGTATTATGTTGGAAGTAGATTTGGAAAACAGACTAAAACGGAAAAAGTTTTAATACAACAATTTCAAAGTGCATTGGAAAAGGCAGTAGGAAATACGAATACATTTTTCGAAAACGACTGGAAATCCTACAAAGCTACTATGCAAAGTATAAAAATCTCACCTTTTAAAAAAACAAAAACGTTCTAATTAAGAGCGACTTTCTAAAATCTGGTACAACTATTTTTCGCTTTCGAACATATTTAAGCTGGATTTCACCAAATTAAAAATTAAAACTAATGACAAGAGTACATTTCCAAAAGCATGCCTCTAAAATTATTTATATTTTACTTTTAGCTTGCAGTACCGGTATTACGGCACAACAAAATCCAGAAAAAAAATTAGGCACCTGGTATATGTACGGTGGCAGTCATACCCTTTCAGAA
This sequence comes from Tenacibaculum sp. SG-28, assembly GCF_002954385.1. Classification (GTDB taxonomy): domain Bacteria; phylum Bacteroidota; class Bacteroidia; order Flavobacteriales; family Flavobacteriaceae; genus Polaribacter. The sequence goes on along the minus strand of NZ_MQVY01000001.1, from coordinate 202,517 downwards.
AACTGGAGCATAAAATCTTTAGCACATTTTAGAATGTTTGAACCTGTTAGCGAATTACAACAATCATTACTTCGTTTTGGGGCTAATTATAAAATTAACAAAACACTAAGTGTAACCGCTGGATATGCCTATTTGGATACTGATGCTACCTACAAACAAGAAGGTGGTACTTTTGGTGAGCACCGAATTTACGAGGATTTCATTATTGATCACCTAGCAGAAAAACTAAAATTAAACCATCGTTTTAGACTTGAACATCGATTTTTTGAAACGGATACCCAACATTGGATTCGTTACCAGCTTACAGCAAGTTACCCGTTAAGCAGCAAATGGTCTACCTATATTTTTGATGAAGTATTTCTTAATTTTCAAGGCGACACGTTTGCACAAAATTGGCTTGGTGCCGGGCTAGCATACAAACTATCTAAGGAAGTGAAAGTAAAAGCAGGCTACATGAACATTGCGCAAAACAATGCCAACTTTGACCGACTTCAAATAGGCATCGTTATCACAACAGACCATAGAAAAAACAACTAATTTTTTCATAAATTAACCGGAAACGAAATAAAAGTTATGGACGCACCCCTATTTACAAATGATGCTATTGTATTTGGTATACTTATGATATCGCTAGGATTTGTATTCTATACAGAATCAAGAAAAACAGGATTTTGGCATAAATTTTATAAAATAGTACCAGGCCTTTTCATGGCCTATTTAATTCCAGCAATTTTCACCACTCTCGGAGTTATATCCGCCGAACCTTGGGAAATAACAACCTCATCTGGAGACCTCGTCATTGGCAAATCACAACTTTATTATGTAGCTAGTAGATTTTTACTTCCAGCGGCTTTGGTATTAATGACATTAAGTATCGATTTGAAAGCGGTATTTAATCTAGGCTCCAAAGCCTTAATAATGTTCTTTACCGGAACGATAGGTATTATTATCGGTGGTCCTTTAGCAATTTTAATCATCTCAATCTTCTCCCCAGAAACGGTAGGAGGGGCTGGTTTTGATGCCGTATGGAGAGGGCTATCCACTTTAGCTGGAAGCTGGATTGGTGGAGGCGCAAACCAAACTGCAATGCTGGAGATCTACCAATACAATCCTTCTAAATATGGAGGAATGGTTTTTGTAGATATTGTAATAGCAAACATATGGATGGCTATAATTCTGATAGGAATAGGAAAGAAAGAAAAAATAAACAAATGGTTAAAAGCAGATACAACTGCCATCGAAGAACTAAAAGAAAAGGTGACACAATTTTCCTCTAGTGTACACCGAAATCCTACACTAACCGATACCATGATTATGCTTGCCATTGCTTTTGGAACTGTTGGTTTAGGTCATCTTCTGGGAAAACAACTAAGTGCAGGCTTTGGTAGTCTCGTGAATGGAATCGAATCCGAAACAACAAAAAACATATTTTCATTTCTTGGCTCCAGCTTCTTTTGGTTGATTAGTATAGCAACTGTAATTGCTATTGTTTTATCTTTCACCAAAGCACGAAACTACGAGGGTGCTGGAGCTAGCAAATTAGGAAGTGTTTTTATATATATACTTGTAGCTACTATTGGAATGAAAATGGATTTAACCTTAATTTTTGACAACAAAGGACTAATCGCAATTGGTTTGGTTTGGATGACAATTCATGCAGGACTGTTAATTTTTGTAGCCAAAATAATCAAAGCACCATATTTCTTTCTTGCCGTAGGAAGTCAAGCGAATGTAGGAGGAGCTGCATCAGCACCGATTGTAGCCTCAGCATTCCATCCTTCACTTGCAACTGTTGGCGTACTTTTGGCAGTATTTGGGTATGCTGTTGGTACGGTTGGAGCAATTATTTGTACAATTTTAATGGAAATAGCAGCTACTTTATAATATAAATCTGCATATTTGCAATCTTAAAATACAATAAAACCCCCAGCATTACGCTTAAAATCTCAAGATAGTCATATGAAAAAAGTGTTTTATACCCTACTAACAACAATGTTTTTCCTTGCTTGTTCTTCTGAAAATGAAAGAAACATGATTGTGAAAGGACAAATTAAAGGACTAAAAAAAGGGACACTATACCTTCAAAAAATGAAAGATACTTTACTTGTAACTGTAGACTCTGTATCTTTATTAGGAAAGGACACCTTTACACTTACCGACAATGTTACATCACCGGTAATGTATTACTTAACCTTTAACGGAAATACCGAAGATAAAAGATTGCTGTTTTTTGGGGAAAAAGGAGAAATAACGATTAATGACAAATTAGAGGAGTTTGGATACAAACCTGAAATTACTGGTTCAAAAAATCAAGAAGTACTGGATAAATTTCAAAAAGTAGAAAACAGATTTACCAATCAGAACCTAGAACTCATTAAAAAAGAATTAGAAGCAAAACAGCAAAATGATACAGTGGCTTTAAAAGAGGTAGCAGCAGATTATAAAAAAATGACACGTCGCAAATTATTATTTGCCACAAATTTTGCAATTGGAAATGCAAATACAGAAGCTGCGCCATACATAGCTTTAACAAAATTATACGATGCCAATATTCAGTTATTAGACACCGTAAATAACAGTTTGACCGATCGTGTGAAAAAATCGGTATACGGAGTAAGATTGCAAGAGTTTATTGATAAAATAAAAGCGGTAGAAAAAAAGTAAACCAATACTTTTCACCAATATAAAACTACTTTTTTAAAGTAGTTTTTTTATTTAATAGTTAAAAATAGATTTTTTTTACAACGAAATATCAAAATATCAATCTGATTTATTTGTATCTGCTATCATGTCATCTTTAATTTTTTCAAAAAAATAAAACCACTTGATTATTCTAACTTTTAGTTGCAATAAATCAAAGTGGCTTTTAAATTTTTAGGGTTTGCTTATTTTTATACCCGAAATTTTTTCATTCCATTAAAACCGGTAATTCGTGCGTGTTTTAATTCTTCCCTTAAATAATCCAACCACTCATACACATTGTCGTGTCTTCTTTCTAATGGTTGGTAACTACTTTTTACTTTAATCATAATCGGTTACTTAATTTTTACAACGAGTTAAATTGTTTTTAAAAAACAATAACCTGCAATTTAATACAGAACCTAATACCTCCCTCAAACCTTCATAAGGGGTTAAAAAAAATTTGAAATTGGATGTATTTACTTTTCCCCTATTTGGAAAAATTACATTTCTAAAAAACTATTAGAAGATCAAATATTAAGAAATTTATTTTCTTAAAAACATATTTATTTTGTAATCTCTCCACAACTAAAATAGTTAACTTTTATAAAAATAACAAACTTACTTCGCTTTAAAACAAGAACTTAAAAAGAAAAAATAGCATAGAATAATTTAAAAATTTTCAAAAAACCGCATAAATACACTTGCTATAGTGAGATTAATTTTTATAAACAATTGTTAATTATTTTCTTAAAAAAATTATATACTTTAAATAATATTTTACTTTTTTACTACTTTAAATTCTACCCTTCGATCGTATTTAGGGTCTTTTCGAAGAGGCTCAGACCCACCTTTCCCCAAGTATGACAACCTATTGGCTGCTATACCGTTCTCAATAAGATATCGGTATACCACATGAGATCGTTCTTCAGAAAGCATATTACCTGTAACTATGTCTTTCGTATCGAATATTGTTTTTCTTTTTTCATCAGTTAAATGTATGTGACCTATAATTTGAATTTGATAAGTGGGGTTTCGTTGCATATTATGTAGTAACGCCAATAAGGAAGCTTTTGATTCTTGTAATAGTGTCGATTTCCCTCCTTCGAATAAAATATGGTGGAAAGTAAAAACAGCTCCTTCGTCTAATGTATGAAGTTCTAAATCATCTACTTTTTGATTGTCTTTCGCATTGGTGATGTAAATACTAACATCGGCTCTGCGATTTTCATAACGTTGTTTTTGGACGGTAAGTACAGAGGAGTTTTCCAGAGAGACCTCTCCTTTACCCGACATTTTTATTACAGTACTATCTATATTCCAATTCGATAACAAAATATTTTTTATCGATTTAGCTCTGGCCAAAGAAAGTTTTTGATTATAAACTGCTCTCCCTCTATCATCACAAAAGGCCTCAATTTGTATTTCTTGAATACTATTAGCAGCAATATCGTGTATAATTTTCTTTAAACTCTCCTGTTGCTGCAAAACAATACTCGAAGAATCAGTATCAAAATATATGGAAAACTTTATTGGATCAGAGGCAAACAATTCTCCTAAACAACAAATACAACATAAAAATAAATGTACAACTTTCATATTTATCAAATTTTAAATAGTGAATATGGATTATAAATCAGGGGAAGAGGGGGCGGTAAAGAATACCTGCTAACATTACTTATAGGATAAAAGATCTACAATTCGCTATACTTCAGTTTAAATAAACTTATTAGCAAAATAAAAGAAACTACAAAACAATAAGTTAGATAATAACAACAAGATTTCAATTCATAAAAAATCATGGCATAAATCATGCCAAAATTTTATATGCAACAAAACTTTTCCCTAAAAAAATGGGTAAACATAGCTCTAGATATACCTTTTTGCAAGTAGTTAAAAATAAGTCAAAATATTATCGAGTAAATAACAATTCTCGATATTTGGTCAATGGCCATAGATTATCATCTACCAATAATTCAAGCTTATCGGCATGGTACCGGATTTCTTCCAAATACGGTTTTACTTTTTTACAGTATGCAGTCGCATTTTTATAACCCTGTAATTTATTTGCAGCTTTACGTTCGCCAGTCATTTCTTCAATTTTAGAATTGATTTCTGCTATATGCTTGGAAATTTTCTTAATTAATGCTATTTGCTCTTTGGCATAACCTTCATAATGTTCCTCAAAAATCTCTTTTAAACCTTTAACATTTTCAATTAAAGTATTTTGGTATTGAATTGCAGTGGGTATAATATGATTTCTTGCTACATCTGCTAAAACCCTGCTTTCAATTTGAACACAATTTGTATACGCCTCTAACGCAATGTCATGACGCGCCTCTATTTCCACCTTATTCATAACCTTCATCTCTTCATATACGGCAATTGCATCAGGAGAAATATTAGCCTTTAGAGCTTCTGGCGTGTTTTTAAAATTACTCAATCCTCTTTTCTTAGCCTCTTTTTCCCATAGATCTCCATACCCATCTCCTTCAAATCGAATCTTTTTAGAGGCTTTGATATACTCTCGTAAAATATTAAAAATAGCCTCGTCTTTCTTGAGGTTTTTCGACGCAATTAATGCGTCAACCTCCTTTTTAAAATCCTTTAATTGTTTAGCGATAATGGTATTCAACACCGTCATTGGCCCAGCGCAATTTGCCGAAGAACCAACCGCTCTTAGCTCAAATTTATTCCCGGTAAATGCAAATGGAGAGGTACGGTTTCTATCGGTATTATCTACTAGAATCTCCGGAATCTTTCCCACAATATTGAGCTTTAAATCTGTTTTTTCCTGGGGAGATAACTTCCCTTTGGTTACGTTTTCTAATTCGTCTAAAACTGCGGAAAGTTGTGAACCTATAAATACCGAAATAATTGCTGGAGGTGCTTCATTAGCTCCTAATCTATAATCGTTACTAGCGCTTACAATAGAAGCACGAATTAACTCTTCATAATCGTGTACTGCTTTTATGGTGTTAACAAAAAAGGTAAGGAATTGTAAATTTTTCATCGGAGTTTTACCAGGCTCAATAAATTAGTACCCGTATTAGACAATAAACTCCAATTATTATGCTTTCCGGAACCATTAATTCCTTCAAAAGGTTTCTCATGAAAAAGAACTTTAAAGTGATGTCTTTGCGCTACCTTCTCCATCACATCCATAAGTAATGAGTTATGATCTACTGCTAAATTTGCCTCTTCAAAAATCGGAGCAAGTTCAAACTGATTCGGAGCCACCTCATTATGCCTTGTTTTTACAGGGATACCCAAAAGCATGCATTCTTGTTCTAAATCACGCATGAAGTTCATCACACGTATTGGTATGGTACCAAAATAGTGATCGTCTAATTGTTGTCCTTTTGCGGATGAATGACCAAGGAGTGTTCTACCCGTCATCATGATATCTGGTCTTGTCGCGGCTAATGCTTTATCGATGAGAAAATATTCTTGCTCCCATCCTAATGTAGCAGTTACCTTGGCAACATTTTTGTCAAAATATTTACACACTGCGGTTGCCGCTTCATCTACAGCTTGTAGGGCTCGGAGCAAAGGTGCCTTATTATCTAATGCATCACCGGTGTAAGAAACAAACACTGTCGGAATACATAGCGTTGTACCATATACAAATGCAGGAGAGGTTGGATCCCAAGCAGTATACCCGCGTGCTTCAAACATATTTCGAATACCTCCATGAGGAAAGGAAGAGGCGTCTGGCTCTTGTTGCACCAATTGGCTTCCATCGAAACGTTCGATTGCTGCCCCTCCATCGGTTATATCAAAGAATGCATCATGCTTTTCTGCCGTTGCCCCTGTTAAGGGCTGAAACCAATGGGTATAATGTGTAGCACCCTTAGACAGAGCCCAATCTTTCATACTTACTGCAATTTGATCTGCTATTTTTCGATCAATTTTCTCGCCAAATTCAACCGCATTAATTACACTTATGTAGGCCTCTTTGGTCATGTATTGTCGCATGGTATTTTCATTAAAAACATTAGTTCCAAAAAGTGCAGAACGTTTTTTTGTTTCTTCAATAGCAGCCATATTCCTATTCAGGGTTTCTTGCAAAGCATTAAAACGAAAAGCAGACATATAAATAATTTTAAAAAATTTAAACAAAAATAACAATAATCATATATACCCCCTAAAAAATAACCCTCAAAACTAAAATTGTAATAAAAATTAAAAATTAACCCTAAAAAATTTGGGGGTGAATTAAAATTTTTTGATTTTTGTACCAAGCAATACAACAAAATATTAAAAATAAAAATATCATGAGTAGATCTAAATTAGAGTATATATGGCTTGACGGCTATTATCCAACTCAAAACATGAGAAGTAAAACTAAAGTGGTAGAAGACTTTAGTGGTAAATTAGAAGATTGTCCGATCTGGTCTTTCGACGGATCATCTACCAAACAAGCTTCCGGAGGAGATTCTGACTGTCTTCTAAAACCAGTAGCTATATATCCAGACCCAGCTCGTGAAAATGGATTTTTGGTAATGACGGAGGTTTTAAGTGCCGATGGAACACCGCATCCAACAAATGCTCGTGCTACTATCGATGATGATGATAATGACTTTTGGTTTGGATTCGAACAAGAGTATTTTATTATGGATACGCATACGCAATTACCTTTAGGATTTCCAATCGGAGGATATCCAGGACCACAAGGAATGTACTATTGTTCTGTTGGCGGAAAAAATACACATGGTAGAGATTTTGTAGAAGAACATGCAGATTTATGTATTGCTGCAGGTTTAAATTTTGAAGGAATAAACCAAGAGGTGGCGTCCGGACAATGGGAATTTCAATTGTTTGCGAAAGGTGCTAAAAAAGCCGGTGATGAAATATGGGTTGCACGATACCTTTTAGACCGATTAACAGAAAAATATGGATACTATATTGAATACCATCCTAAACCTGTGAAAGGAGACTGGAATGGATCTGGTATGCATGCTAACTTCTCTAACACACTATTAAGAACTTGTGGAAGTAGAGAAATCTACGAACAAGTATGTGAGGCATTCCGTCCGGTAACAAAAGAACATATTGAAGTGTACGGACAATACAACGACCAACGATTAACTGGCTTACATGAAACTGCATCTATTCATGACTTCAGCTATGGTATTTCAGACAGAGGTGCCTCTATTCGTATCCCGATCATAACCGTAGAAAAAGGCTGGAAAGGCTGGCTAGAAGACAGAAGACCTGCATCTAATGCAGACCCATACAAAGTAGCAGGAATTATTGTTAGTACTGTAAAATCTGCTGCCGTATTAAGTAAATAACCAAGATACTAAACACTAGATGTAAGTATCGTAATGTATAAAATTTGTAACTGAAATATAGACCGTTAATAGCGGTCTATGTTTTTTTAGTTCCTCAAGATATGGCAAGGTATATAAAGGTAATATATGCAATTAGTAATACGACACCATCTCTTCTTTCTAAATGCATTTTTTTAGGTATAAAAACCATTGGTAATAAAAGGAAGGAAATTGCCAGCATCCAAAAAATATCGTTTTCTATTAGATTGTAGGATTCCGGTAACATTTTTATAGGAGTAATCATCCCAGTAATACCCAATACAGCTAAAATATTAAATATATTAGATCCAATTAAGTTCCCTAAAGAAATAGACTTCTCTTTTTTTAACACTGCAATAATAGAAGCTGCCAACTCAGGAATACTTGTACCAACCGAAACCACAGTAACTCCAATAACGGCATCACTTACCCCTAAATCTGTGGCTAGTGACTTTGCTCCCTCAATTAACAACTCCGAACCAGCCCACAAACCAACACCCCCAAACAATAAAAATAAAACGATTTTATACATAGGCATCTCCTCCTCCTTTTCGGAAACTTCCTCTACAGTAACATTATTTTGAAAACGAAGTAAATACACCAAAAAAACGATTAATAACACGAAGAGCAGAACACCTTCGTAAAATACTATAGTTTTATCGTCATACACGAAAAAGTATAAGAGAAAAGAAGCTATCATCATTACCGGCCAATCGGTTTTATAAAAACTACGCTCCACCTTTATAGGAGATAAAATAATAGTTATTGCAAGTACCAAAGCGATATTAGCAATATTAGAACCGATTACATTTCCAACCGCTAAACCAGTGGCACCATCCAAAGCGGATTTTACACTTACAATTAATTCCGGCAAAGAAGTTGCAAAAGATACTACAGTTAAACCGATAACAATTTTAGGAATCTGTAGTTTTAAAGAAATCCCTACTGCTGACTTTAACAACCAATCCCCTCCAACAACTAGTAAAACTAGTCCTATTATAATATAGGCAATATTCATTTGTTACTATTTAATTAATTGCGAAGATAAAACTTTGGTAAGCAAATTAAAAAGTTACCTAAATTTTAATGTAATCAAAGGAGAAATGCTATAAACAAGTAATAGATATCCTATTAATACCATTCTAAATATCAATCTTCTTTACTGAAGGTAAATAAGTAATCTTAACCCTAGGATTGTAAAAAAACCCATCAAAAAAAAAAAGAAAAAACTTATCTGGCATACACAACCATAAATCTCAAAAAAAAAAACCAAATTAAAATTTAGAAAAAAAAGTAGGTGCAAATAACTAGTAAAAAAAATCAAATCACTTAAATCACCCCCATTCAAAAACCAAAAAGCCTTTACGAAACCAAACAACACAAAAAACCTCCTTTATTTAATTACAATAAATAACATTTTTCAATAATAAAATTAAAAAGAACAACAATAACGTAGGAATATTTATTACATTTTAAAACATAAAACATTATAAAGACTTATAATTAAAACACAATCACATTAATAAGTACCTAAAGGTTTGGCAGTACGATTCCCTTTGATATATATTGAACAAAAATCACTACTAACTAACTTAAAACAAAGGAAAAAATGTTTGCAATACTACTAGAAGTTGTCAATTTTATTATCGAATTTGCTATACTAATTATAAGTAAATTACTCTAACTATTTAGGTAAAACAATAGAAGTACGAATAAAGAAAAAAGGAGGAATGTATAGTTTTAAAAAATATACGAAAGAACAAAAACAAATGAAATGAAAATATAGACGCAAAAATTATATTAGTTTTGCTTATTTTTTTTCGTTACTTTGATAATTAATTCTTATCTTAATGAAAATATATATATTTAAATTTATAAGTATTTTAAATAAGGTTATCCTTCCTTCATACACAAAAAAAAAGTTGGACATATCAAAAGCTTCCAAATTTCAATTGGCTATTATTGGTTGGAAAGCATTTACAACTATTAATTCAATAAAATAATTAAATTCACTATTTATGGACGAATATACTAGAGTTTTTACCGGTTCATCTATTTTAGTTAACAGGCTTTGTTATCTTTTAGAACAAGCAAATATTCCTTTTCATGTTAAAAACGAAAAAGAATCAGGAAGACTTGCTGGATTTGGTACTACAGGAGATGCTGTAGAACTGCATATTTTTAACACTGATATTGAACAATCTAAAGAAATAATAGAAAATTTTAAAAAAGAAATTGAAAAATAATTTTTCAAAAAAGAAATTTACCTCTATATTTGCACCCGCAAATCAATGGCCTCGTAGCATAACTGAATAGTGCACTTGATTACGGCTCAAGAGGTTGCAGGTTTGAATCCTGCCGAGGTCACAAATAATACTTACAATCTTAAAAAACGTACAATTTTTTGTACGTTTTTTTGTTCTATTTTTTTAAAGGTAACTTTCCTTATTCAGTGTATTTCTTGGAATCACAAAAGCAAGTAGCTACCAAGCAATAAACTATACAAGTTCTTAAAATTCTCTCGGTAAAGAAAAACATAGTAAAAAAATTAATCCTATATTAGGGGTATCATATATTAATAAATAAAATAGCTAATTAACATGAAAAAATTATGGTTTATTACCCTTTTCTTAGTTGCCTGTATTACGCATGATGTTTCTGCACAAGACAAAGACGAAAACTGGTTTGTTATCACCTCAAAAACAGCATCATACAAAGCAGAGACAGACAAGATAGATCTTTGGAGTAAAAGTCAAAATTTAGATAAGATTAAATTTCGATGCACCCAAGGAACTTTAAAAATTAAAAAAGTTCGAGTTTTCTTATCGGACGGAACTTCCAAAGAATTTAAGCCAAAAGGAACAGGAGTACTCACCAAAGGTATGTCATCGTATCCGTTTTCTATTCCAAAAGGAGATGTAAAAGTAAAGAAAATAGAGATTGATTACGACTCTGTTGGAAACATGGTAGTGACCAAAAGAGGTAAAGTAGACGTAATGGGAAAAAAGAGAACTAAATAAGAATTCCTTGGTTCGAAAAAGTATTTAATTGCAACAGAGGGAGTACCCAATACTTGTTTAATTTCACTCACTCTTTTATCTTTCTGTAAAGAATCTATACATAAAAACACCTAAAACCAGGTGTTTTTTATGTATTCTAACTAGTGTAAAATATTGCATTTACTCGCAAAACTATTCTGCCTGTATTAATTCTGGAACCTGCCACGTACCATTAAAATAAGCATCTGTTGGTTCGTACATTCGCAGAATAAAATTCCATCCATCAAAAATATCGAGATAATTATCGGCAGAAGTATCCCCACCAAAATGTATGATAAATTCACCTTTATCATTAGGTTTCGCGAAAGAACTATTAATATTAAATTTTTCGCCATTCACAAATCCTCCAGCGTCATAAACGGTTATCGACCAAAACGCATCTACCGGCACCTCTTTTAAAACTAGCATAGCAGGTTTAGAGTTTTTGGGCTTAAAATTTGGATATACTGCTTGTTGCGGCGTCATACCACCCCAACCTGTTGAAACCCCAGCATTGTGATTTTCTAGCGTTGTTTCTCCCTTTTTCCCAAACATCTTATCGGAGGTAATATTTTTTTGGATCGTTAATGCCTGGTATTTTTTTCGCATTTCCAAAACTTTTTCTCTGTCCCATCTATTGCTTACCTCATATACTCCTCTATCTTTTTGCTTTAATCGTAATTGGTCTTGTAATTCGGATACTGTAGTAAGATCATTTGGATCTTCCATATTGACTTGTGTTCGAACCACTAACATGACATATCGTGCTCCTATATTATCTTGACTAATTTTATAAGTCCCTGGAGCGTTTATTGCCATTGGATTATAATGTTCTTCGGTAATAAACCATGCACTCTGATAGCGCCCGTTCGTTTCCGGCATCGTTAATATGGCATCTTCTTTTAAATCTAAAATGGCAATAGAGTATTTTGTATCAAAATTAATACGCACTACAGTGGTATCTTTAGGATTTGCAGCCTTTTTATTATGCATAAAGACACCAACACCATTGGTTTGGGTTACTTTAGCAATATCTTTTACGTATTTTGCAAAAATCATTTGCGTCTCTGCAAGTGCAAAATTTTCATCCGTTAATGGAGTTATGGCGTTACCTGAGGTAACCTTTGTAATAGACTTCGATTCTGGCCCTGTATTTGGTGCTGCATTTTTTTCCGTTTTACAGGAAAATAGTGTTACGGTAAATACCGCTATAAGTATAAAGATTTTCTTCATTGGGTATTAAATTATAATGTACATATTTAAGGCGAAAAAATATTTTGTTTATACTAAAAATACAAAGATCTTTTTGCTTTAACAAGTTAATAACCAGATTTATAAAAACTAAGGATAAATTAGTATGGTACAATTACTTCTTGAGGTACTTAAACATGCGAGAATGCAACGTGGACAAGTACTTTTTCAAACACACCCTATTTTACATTGGCTTAGTTTTAGAAAAAGATGCAATAGTACAGAAAGCTATACGCAATGTAGACACGATATTTTTGTTATACTAAACCTCGTGTTAGGTATTTTAAATATTCTTATCGAAGTTTTTGTTTCTAGCCATACGTAAAAGCCCTGTTTCAATTATTTTCCTGCCAAGAGACACATTGCCTAAAATGATGCATACTTAAAACAATTCTTTGGCTATAGCTTTGATATTACTCGATTTCCCCATAGAATAATAATGCACTACTGGAACCCCAGCTTCAATGAGTTCCTTACTTTGCTGAATAGCCCATTCTATTCCCACCTGCCGTATTTCTTTATTGTGCCTACAAGCTTCAATTGCATTCACTAAATCTTGTGGAAGATCTAATCTGAAAATCTGTGGTAAAACTTGCAAGTGTCTTTTAACCGCTATTGGCTTAATTCCCGGAATGATAGGAACATCGATACCCATCTCCCGTGCTTTTTTAACAAAGTTAAAATACTTCTGATTGTCAAAAAACATTTGCGTTACAACATAGTCTGCTCCTGCTGCTACCTTTTCCTTTAGTCGCTTTAAGTCACTCTCTAAACTAGGGGATTCAAGGTGCTTCTCTGGGTAGCCCGCAACCCCAACACAAAAGTTGGCCTTATAGGGAGTCTCTATGATTTCATGTAAATACTTTCCTTTATTTAAATCGTTAATTTGCTTTACCAAATCGGTAGCATACCTGTTTCCCCCATTGGAAGCTTCAAAGTATTGTTGGTCTTTTCTGGCATCACCTCGAAGCGCCATCACATTATCCAAACCTAAATAATGACAATCTACCAAGACATATTCTGTCTCTTCTTTAGTAAATCCTCCACATAAAACATGTGGGATGGCATCTACATTATATTTGTATTTTAACGAAGCACATATCCCAACAGTTCCAGGACGCATGCGGGTTATTTTTTTATCCAATAAACCATTTTCTTTGGGAATATAAACATACTCTTCCCTAGATGTGGTTACATCGATAAAAGGAGGCTTAAACTCCATAAGGGGATCAATATTATCGTATAACTCTTGAATATTTTGCCCCTTTTGTGGCGGTACTATTTCGAAGGAAAACAAAGTACTCCCCTTTGCTTTCTCTAAATGTTCGGTAACTTTCATTAGTTTATGTTCGGCTAATTCGTTTTAAATTATTCGTTTCTCTTAGTTTGAAAACTCATTGTATTCTTCCAATGCATCCCTATCGCATCCCTATAATTCATCAAAACACAATCTTCACTTTCAGATTGAATTTTTAATATTTGACATTTTTTTCAATAATATTCTTTAGTAACTTGCCTAGCAATCTCCTTTTTAGTTACAGGATAGTTGTGTACTATTTTACCGCTACTAGGCATTAATTCTATGTACATGTCTTCATTTCTAGTGTTAAATTTCTGTAATATTCGGATGCAGCCATTTTCTTGCTTTCTCCAAGGAAATATTTTTTCTATTTGCATAATCTCTAACTTGATCATCGGTTATTTTACCTAGCCCAAAATACTTGGCTTCTTCATTGGCGAAATAGTACCCCGACACAGCTGCAGCAGGCCACATTGCTAAACTTTCGGTTAATGTTACACCGATCTGTTTTTCTACTTCCAATAATTCCCATATGGTCTCTTTTTCGAGATGATCAGGGCAAGCAGGATATCCTGGTGCTGGTCGAATACCAGTATAACTTTCTGAAATTAAAGCGGCATTAGAGAGATTTTCATCCACAGCATACCCCCAATGTTTGGTTCGTATTCTATGGTGTAGGTACTCCGCAAATGCTTCTGCAAATCGATCTGCAATCGCTTGTACCATAATCGCGTTATAATCGTCATCTGTGTCTTTAAACTTTTGTGCCAGTACATCGGCTCCAAAAATAGCAGTACAGAAAGCGCCTATGTAATCTGTTGTTCCGAGGTTTTCAGGGGTAATAAAATCCGACAAAGCAATACTAGGCTTGTCTTCTCTCTTTTTTAATTGCTGTCGAAGTGTTCTAAAAACTGCTATCGCTTTTCCTTTCCTTTTTACAATTATATCGTCTTCCTTAGTACTGTTTGCCTCAAATAACCCAAAAATTGACTTGGCTTTCAATAGCTTATGATCTACTATTTCTTGTAGTATAATTTGTGCATCTCTGTATAAACTAGAGGCTTGTTCTCCAACGACATCATCCTCTAAAATCTCAGGAAATTTTCCGTGTAAATCCCAAGACCTAAAAAAAGGACTCCAATCAAAAAAAGGGACCAATTCTTTTAAGCTTACTTGCTCTAATTTTTGAATACCAAGCTCCTTTGGTTTATGTATTTTTGACGTATTCCAATCAATTTTAAAACGACGTTCTCTTGCCGCTTCTAATGTAATGTATTGTTTTTGTTTACCTCGTTTTAAAAACTTATCGCGAAACGTTTCATAATCTTTTTTAAGTTTTCCAACATATTCTTTCTGAGTATTTTTATTTAATAAATCTCCTACAACAGTAACAGCTCGAGATGCATCGTTTACATGAACTACTGCGTTTCTATACTGGGTATCTATTTTTACAGCCGTATGTGCTTTTGAGGTAGTTGCTCCGCCAATCAATAGCGGGATCTTAAAATTTTGTCTTTGCATCTCTTTTGCTAAATAAACCATCTCATCTAAAGAGGGAGTGATTAAACCACTGAGCCAATAGCATCTACATTCTGTTCCTTTGCAGTGGCAATAATTTTTTCCGGAGGAACCATTACCCCTAGATCAATTATCTCATAATTGTTACATCCTAAAACCACACTCACTATATTTTTTCCAATATCGTGAACGTCGCCTTTTACGGTAGCCATCAAAATTCTTCCCAAAGCCTTTTGCGATGCACTTTTTGTAGCCTCTATAAATGGATTTAAATAGCCTACAGCTTTCTTCATTACTCGTGCAGACTTCACTACTTGTGGTAAAAACATTTTCCCTACTCCAAATAAGTCACCTACTACATTCATACCAATCATTAAATGACCTTCTATAACCGCTATAGGAGCAGACACACTTAGCCTTGCTTCCTCTGCATCCTCTATAATATAGGTATCTATTCCTTTAACAAGAGCATGTGTAATTCGTTCTTGTAGTGGTAATTCTCTCCATGCAAGAGCTTTTCCATCCTCCTCTTTTTTCTTTCCTTTTACGGTTTCTGCGAAATCTAGTAAGCGTTCTGTTGCATCGTCTCTTCTATCTAATATTACATCTTCAATATGTTCTAATAAAGCCGGAGGAATATCATCGTAAACTTCTAGCATCGCCGGGTTGACGATTCCAATATTCATACCTGCTTGGATCGCATAGTACAAAAATACAGAGTGCATTGCCTCTCTTACAGTATTGTTTCCACGAAATGAGAAGGACACATTACTTACTCCACCACTTACACTTACATTAGGTAAATTTTGACGCACCCATCGAGTAGCCTCTATAAAATCAATTGCATTTCTTCGATGTTCTTCCATACCGGTCGCAACCGGAAAAATATTCAAATCGAAAATTATATCTTCCGATGGAAACTTTACTTTATCTACTAGTATTCGGTACGAACGCTCTGCTATTTCAATCCTTCTTTGAAACGTATCTGCTTGTCCTACCTCATCAAAAGCCATAACCACTACTGCAGCGCCATACCTTTTAATTTGGGTTGCCTCCCATATAAAGTTCTCCTCTCCCTCTTTTAGAGAAATAGAGTTCACCACCGCCTTCCCTTGTACAACTTGTAATCCAGCTTCTATAATCTCCCATTTAGAACTATCAATCATTATGGGAACTCGAGCAATATCTGGTTCTGCAGCGATTAAATTTAAAAAACGAACCATAGCCTTTTTTCCATCGATCAAACCGTCGTCCATATTGATATCAATAATTTGAGCACCTCCATCTACTTGGTGTCGTGCAATGGCTAATGCTTCCTCGTATTTTTCTTCTTTTATCAACCTCAAAAACTTGCGAGAACCGGCAACATTTGTTCGTTCACCAACATTAATAAAATTACTTTCAGGAGTAATTAGTAATGGTTCCAAACCACTCAATTTCATATATCTATTTTGACTAATCATTTCTAAATTTTGACAGATTTTGAACTAGTTTCTAGTTTTCTTGGTTCGTATTTTTTGGTAACTTCAGCAATAGCTTGAATGTGTTTTGGAGTAGTTCCGCAGCACCCTCCTATAATATTAATCAGACCTTTTTTGAGATATTCTTCAATCTGTGTGGCTGTCTCCTCAGGAGTTTCATCATATTCCCCGAATGCATTTGGCAAACCTGCATTTGGATGCGCAGATACAGCAAACGGAGTTTTAAACGCGATAGCTTCGAGATGTGGTTGTAATAAATTAGCACCAAGTGCACAATTAAAACCTACAGATAAAAGTGGTATATGAGAAATCGAGATTAAAAATGCTTCTGCTGTTTGCCCAGAAAGTGTTCTTCCTGAGGCATCTGTAATAGTACCAGAAACCATAACAGGAATAGTAATATTACGCGCATCTTTCACCTCCTCAATAGCAAATAATGCCGCTTTTGCATTAAGTGTATCAAAAATTGTCTCCACCAATAAAATATCAGCACCACCATCTAAGAGTGCTTCAATTTGTTGCTTATAAGCAACGCGTAGTTCCTCAAAAGTAACTGCACGATAGCCAGGATCATTAACATCAGGTGACATACTCGCAGTTCTGTTGGTAGGACCAATTGAACCAGCTACAAATCTTGGCTTATGTGGCTCTTTTTGGGTAAATTCATCCGCTGCCTCTTTTGCTAATTTTGCGGCAGTGTAGTTAAGTTCATATACCAAATCTTCCATTTGATAATCAGCCATGGCAATCGTAGTTCCTGAAAAGGTATTGGTTTCTACAATATCAGCCCCTGCAGCGAAGTATTTTCGGTGTACTTCCTTTACTGCTTCTGGTTGTGTTATGGAGAGTAAATCATTGTTTCCTTGAAGGGCAATAGGAAAATCTTTAAATCGATCTCCTCTAAAATCTTCCTCGGTAAATTTGTACTCTTGGAGCATGGTTCCCATGGCACCGTCTAGTACTAATATTCTTTTTTGTATTTCTTTAAAAATGGTATGCATTCCTGATAAATTATACGTGTAGTTATCAGGAAAAGAGAAGGTAATAATCTTTTCGTTATCTCTCTGCATTACAGTAGAATGTAGCACCTTCTTTGCTTTCGCAAAGGGTTGCTAAGGTTTCAAAGGGTCTAATCCCTCCACCTTTCTTGATAACTATACGAAGTTAATGAACTAAGTGGCAAACATATTGTATTTTTTATTAACCTACAATACTTTGCATATATTTTATTTTAGGCATATAATTCAGAAGACAAATATCGATCTCCTCGATCACAAACAATTGCTACAATCACACCTTTATCGATTTTCTTGGCAAGTTCAATAGCGATATGTAAAGCACCTCCACTACTCATTCCTGCAAGTATCCCTTCCTCATTCGCTAATTTTCTGGTGGCATGAATCGCTTGCTCTTTGCTTACCTCTTCTATTTGATCTACTTTATTACGATCAAAATTTTAGGAATATACTCGGGAGACCATCTTCGAATACCGGGAATTCTAGAACCCTCGGATGGTTGTGCTCCTATTATTTGAATGGCACTATTTTTTTCTTTTAAAAAACTAGATACACCCATGATTGTTCCAGTGGTACCCATAGCGGAAACAAAATGCGTAACCTGACCAGCTGTATCGTTCCATATTTCGGGGCCTGTTGTTTGGTAATGCGCTTTCCAGTTATCGTTATTTTCAAATTGATTGAGCATAAAGTAGCCTTTTTTATAACGAAGTTCCATTGCTTTATCCCGTGAACCCTCTATACCTTTATCGGCAGAGGTTAAAATTACTTCCGCACCATAAGACCGCATCGTTTTAATGCGTTCTACGGTTGCGTTTTCTGGCATTACTAAAACCATATTAACACCGAGAACCTTAGCCATTAACGCTAAAGCTATCCCTGTATTTCCACTGGTAGCTTCTACTAAATAGTCTCCTTTTTTAATATTTTTCCTAGCTATGGCAGAGGCTATCATATGAAATGCAGCGCGATCTTTTACACTACCACCAGGATTATTGCCTTCAAGTTTTAATAAAATTTTTACATCCTTTTTTTGAAATATAGAGGAAATCTCCACTAATGGAGTGTTTCCTATGCTATCGGTTATGGTTTTAGTTTTCATTGTTTGTGTTTTCATCAAAGTCATACGGCATAAGATTTTCTCAGAGTTAATTTATTTTCATATTCACAGGTAACAATAGTTCCTCGCTCGATAGAGTTTACAATACATACATTGGCTCCAATAATGCAATCTTTTCCAATAACCACGTCTCCCCCCAATATGGTTGCATTCGCGTAAATTGTAACATTACTTTTTATAGTAGGATGTCTTTTTACTGTTGCTAGTTCTTTTTTAACTTGAATTCCCCCCAGAGTTACTCCTTGAAATATTTTTACATTATTTTCAATTACGGTAGTTTCTCCAATAACAATTCCTGTAGCGTGATCTATAAAAAATGAGGTACCAATTACAGCGCCAGGATGGATATCTGCTCCGGTAGTACTATGGGCATATTCACTCATCATTCTCGGTAAAATCGGAATACTTTTTTGGTATAAAAAATGACTCAATCTATAAATAGCAATGGCATGAAACCCCGGATACGCAAGATATACTTCTTGCAAACTTTTACAAGCAGGATCGGAATTCAGAAAAGCTTTGGCATCCTTATCTAGCATCATTCGAATCGTATAAAGCTCTCTCTTATATGCAGTCCAAATACCTCCTCTATTTGAGACCTCTAAAATTTCAAGAATCGAAACAAATTGCTTTTCTAGAGTAGCAGTATCACTAGCAATAGCACTTTTAAATAAATGGTTTAAAAGCGCGCTGGTAAAACTCGCTACATCGTCTTTTAAAGACAAATCAAAATTTTTAAATTTCATATTTACTTAACTTTCTGGAGCTAATTCTACTTCTAATCCCTGTAATAAAGGCGTAATTTGTATTTGACATCCTAATCTACTATTGACTTTCACATCGAATGCTTCTGCTAGCATAGCATCCTCCTCCTCGCTTTTTTCTGGCAACTCATGTATCGAGGTTACATAACACTGACAAGATGCACACATTGCCATTCCCCCACAAATACCGATGGTTCCTTCAGGTGCTAATTCGAACGATCGTATAACCTCCATGAGATTCATTGCCATATCCGTTGGCGCAAGAATCTTATGGGTTACACCCGCTCTGTCTTTTATTTTAAGTACTACATCTTGTTCCATTATTCAATAGCTTTTACCACTGGTTTTGGCGCTTCTTTTTTAGAACCATCAAATCCTTCTACTCCACCTACGGTGGTATACTTCATTACATATTTTTTATTGGGGTATATTTTTTGATAGGCACTCTGACACATCAATGTAGCTTCGTGAAAACCACATAATATTAATTTCAATTTACCGGGGTAGGTATTCACATCACCAATAGCATATACTCCTGGTATATTGGTTTGATAGTCTAAGGCATTGTTTACTTTAATTGCATTTTTTTCAATTTCTAAGCCCCAATTAGCTATGGGACCTAACTTTGGTGCTAAACCAAATAAAGGAATAAAATGATCGGTGTCTAGTAATTTAGGAGACTCCTCTTTCTTTTCAACAATTATACCGGTAAGTTTAGTTTCACCTACTAATGCTATTACCTCTGCTGGTGTAATTAAAGATATTTTCCCAAGGTTTTTAAGTTCTTGTACTTTTTCTACAGAATCTAAAGCACCTCGAAATTCATTTCTTCTGTGAATGAGTGTCACGGACTTAGCAACATCGGTAAGGTAAATAGACCAATCTAGAGCAGAATCTCCACCACCAGCGATAACCACATTTTTATTCCTATATATCTCCGGATCTTTTATCATATAGGCAACGCATTATCTTCAAATCTAGTTAGGTCTTCTAATTTTGGTTTTCGTGGCTCAAAACTTCCCAATCCTCCAGCAATAGCCACTACCGGTGCATGGTGCTTCGTTCCTTTATTGGTCGTTACGATAAAAGTTCCATCCGATAGTTTCTCGATGGTATCTGCTCTTTCTCCAAGGGTGAAACCGGGTTCAAATTGCTTTATTTGTTCCAGTAAATTTTTAGTTAAATCCCCAGCTAAAATTTCAGGATATGCTGGGATATCGTAAATAGGTTTTTTGGGATATATTTCAGAGCACTGCCCACCTGGTTGTGGAAGTGCGTCTATTAGATGGCAACGCAACTTCAATAACCCAGCTTCGAATACCGTAAACAACCCTGTTGGTCCTGCACCTATAATTAGTATATCGGTTTGTATCATTTTTTTACAGTTTGACTAAACTTTCCGTGAGTTTATTTAATGTTTTTACTTTCTTTTCAAAATCTCCTTTTATCAATTTTCTAAATTCGTTTAAATTCTGTACCAATTGGTTAATATCCTCCGGTAATACTTCTTCAAAAAATTGACGTAATCGTTTCGCTGTAGTTGGAGATTTTCCATTGGTCGAAATCGCTATTTTCACATGTCCCTTCGTAATAATACCACCCATATAAAAATCACAATATGGTGGATTATCTGCTACATTAACAAGTATATTATTCGCTTTACAATCGTTGTAAACACTAATATTAATAGTCTCCTTATCGGTGGTAGCAATGACAATATTTTTACCCTTTAAATACGTTATGTTATAACTATCTTTCAGCAAGGTTACAGATGCCTCTCTGGCGAGGGCTAAAGTTACTTCTCTAAAAAAAGGTGCTACCATAGTAACCTTTGCGTTCGGACTAGACTTCAGTATGAACGTTAATTTTTCCGCAGCAACATAGCCGCCACCCACAATTAATACTTCTAAAGCATTAACTTTTAAAAATATAGGATATAATTCATTTCTTTCTTCTATCATCACACCACGGCTTTTAAAGTAATTTCTCTTTGCAGTTGCAGTAATTCCTGGCGATGTGACACTACCGATCCAAGAACAATAATTGCCGGATTACTGAGTCCTTTCTTTTGTACTATTGTTGTAATGGTATTCACTGTTCCTACACCTATTTTTTCTTCCGGAGTCGTGCCATTTTGGATAATGGCAACCGGAAGTGTATCCTTTCCTTCTCTTTGAAAAAGACGAACAATCTCTGCTAATTTTCCCATCCCCATTAAAATTACCACCGTCGCATTTGATTTGGCTGCCAGGGCTACATCATTAGATAGTTGGTGCTCTTTTGTAGTACCCGTAATGACCCAAAAACTCTCTGCGCTACCTCTTTTGGTCAAGGGAATATTTTGATATGCAGGAACCGCTAGAGAGGAGGATATTCCGGGAACTACCGCCACCTCTAATTCATGTGCCGCTGCATACTGCATTTCTTCTGCTCCACGACCAAAAATAAATGGATCTCCTCCTTTCAACCGAACAACATGGCCGTGCGTTAAACCACGTTGCACGATCAATTCGTTTATTTGCTCTTGTTGGTAGCGATAACAGCCTTTACGTTTTCCAACAAAAATTAGCTCTGCTAAAGGGTTCACAAAATTTAGAAGTTTTGGGTTTACAAGAGCATCGTATAAAACTACATCCGCTTGTTTCAGTACTTTTATCGCTTTTAACGTTATTAAGTCTGTATCGCCAGGCCCAGCTCCAACCACAGTTAATTTGGGTTGCTTTTTCATCATTCTATTTGTTTAATTTTCAACTACTGCTTTTCTATACGCATCAACTATTTGGTAAAATTCCTTTGCCTCTGCTAGGTATTTTTTTGCAAAGGCTTCAGAAGGTCTATTCTGATTTATCTGATACACTAATTTTGAAAACGACTCCGATAAAACTATTTTTCCAGTCGCTGTAAAGAGCTCCTGAAAATTCGTTACTATTATGGCTTGAGTATTTGTTTTTGCTCCTTCAGAGGTTAGTATAGCTTTAGCGGTGTTCAAAATTGCCGTATACGAATGGTAAATGCTATCTGACCATAATCTATCATTATAAGCTTGCTGGGCATTTTCTAACTTTTCTTCACTTTCAAAAAGTAAGGTCGCCACCAAATCAATCACAACTCCCGCACATTCTCCAACGCCAATCGCTTTTACATAATTTTCATCATGACCCCAATCGATAAAATCGTCTGATGTAAGTGTGGTCGTATCTGATAAATGCTTTAATATTTCATAAAAATATCCTTTCCCTTTAGTATCGTAATAATTTAGAAAACTATCCGATTCTTTTTTATTAGTTGAAAAGTCGTCGAGTAAAATTCGTAAGGCTTCTGGTCCTCTTTTACTTGGTATTTTAACTAATTTATCCGAGAATCTTCCTGCCCCATTCCCCAAGCTACCTCCACCAATTAAAACTTGTAATGCAGGTGCTAAAAGTGCACCAACCTTAATAGACATGCCCTGAAAACCAATATGAGCCATATTGTGCTGTCCGCAAGCATTCATACATCCGCTAATTTTAATCGTTAGATTTTTATTATTTACATATTGCGGGTATTCTTTTTGAATGATACGCTCTAATTCAGCGGCAATTCCTGTACTACTTGCGATTCCCAAATTACAAGTATCTGTTCCAGGACAAGCAGTAATATCTGCCGTGCTATTATACCCTAATTCCGTAAAACCTAACTTGGAAAGTTCTTGGTAAAAAACTGGTAAAAATGCCTCCCTAACATGGCGAATTAAAATATTCTGACGTAAGGTAAATCGCAATTCATTAGCCGCGTACTTCCGAATTAAATCTGCTAATATTCTAGCTTTATCGGTATAAAAATCGCCTAATTTTACTTTTATTCCGATAGCAAACAATCCCTCTTGTTTTTGTGGAATTACATTGCTATTTCTCCACTTTTGAAAAGCTTTTTCATCTTGTATTTGCAAGATTGGAGCTTGTTCTGTTTCAAAGGAAACTTCTTCCTCAAATCGAGAAACGTCAACGAGATAAGTTTGGTAACGAAGTGCTTTTCGCTCTTTCTCTACCAGAGCCAAAAAACCCGCAACTTTTATTTCTTTAAGAAGAAATTTAAGCCTTGCTTTTGCTCGTTTAGAACGCTCACCATAACGATCAAAAACGCGAAGAACTCCTTCTATCGTTGGGAGTAACAAATCCTCCTCAAGAAATTCATACATTACATCCGCCTGACGTGGCTGGGAACCTAAACCTCCAGCCAGCATTACTTTAAATCCTCTCACCCAGGTATCATTTACCTTTTTAACAGCAGCTATAAAACCAAGGTCATGCATAAAACTGAGCGCTGTGTCTTCTTCTGTTGCTGAGAAAGAAATTTTAAATTTCCTACCCATTTCCTGACAAATCGGATTTCGAAGAAAGAACTCAAAAGTTGCATGTGCATATGGCGTTACATCAAAAGGCTCGTTTACATCTATACCAGCCGTTTCTGAGGCCGTCACGTTTCGAACTGCATTTCCGCAAGCCTCACGAAGTGTTATATCATCCTTTTCAAGTTGCGCCCATAATTCGGGGGTTCTATCCAAACTTACGTGATGAATTTGAATATCTTGTCGGGTAGTAATATGTAATCTTCCTCTTGAATATTCATCGGAAACATTCGCGATTCGATGTAGTTGTTCACTTGTTACTCTACCATAGGGCAATTTAATTCGAATCATTTGTACTCCGAGTTGACGTTGTCCGTAGACACCTCTGGCTAAACGGAGACTTCTGAAGCGTTCTTCATCTACTTTTCCTTCTTTAAACAAGCGTATTTTTCGTTCCAATTCTAGAATATCTTTTTCTACAACAGGATTTTCGATTTCTGTTCTAAAACTTTGCATACTACATTATTATTTAATGAACAATTTGTTCATCCATGTAAAAATTTTTGTTTTTGTATTAATTCTGCTTCTGTCTCTACCCTATCGTCGTCTTGTACACAACAATCGACCGGACAAACTGCGGCACATTGGGGTTCTTCGTGAAAACCTTTGCATTCGGTACACTTATCAGGAACTATAAAGTAATAATCATCTGATAATGGTTTGTTTAATGCGTTTGTATCCAAAATATTTCCATCGGTAAACTTTACAGTCCCCGATAATTCAGTTCCTTCACTGTACGTCCAATCCTCTGCTCCTTCATATATGGCTGTGTTAGGGCATTCGGGTTCACAAGCTCCACAGTTAATACATTCATCTGTAATAATTATTGCCATTTCGATTAGTTTACAAACCCCACTCCAGCAGTGGTATTGTTTTTTGGATTAATAAGGATAAAGGCTCCATTCTCTTTATTTTCAGAGTAACTATCAATAAATAATGGTTTACTTACTTTCAAACTAACCGCCCCAATTTCATTCAATTCCAGTTGCTTAGGATCCTTTGTAGCTTCGGAAAAATCCGTTGGAATAATGGCGGATATAGCAGAAACTTTTACTTGAGCGTCGTTAACGCCATGCCGAATAAAATATTTTTGAGAGGCTTTTAAAGGTGCTTTATCCATCCAACAAATAGTAGCTTCCAACTCTCGCACTTGTCTTGGCTCTTCTCCCTGTTTTACTACCATATCACCTCTACTTATATTCACGTTATCTTCTAACGTAATTGCAATAGCACTTCCCCTCTTTGCTATGGCGTACGTTTGGTTAAAAAAGTGAATATTTTTAATAGTAGAAGTGATATTAGACGGTAGTATAGTGACCCTATCACCAATCTTTAAATCTCCTCCATATAATTTGCCGGCATATCCTCTAAAATCGTGATATTCATCTGTCTTAGGACGAATTACAGTTTGTATCGGGAAACGAGCTGTTGTCGATTCGGATTGTTCTACTGTTTCAATGTCTTCCAAATACTCCAATAAACTCTTTCCGGTATACCAATCGATATGTGCTGCTCTATTCACCACATTATCTCCGTGCAACGCTGCAATAGGTATAAATGTTATCCTTTGATTTTGATAGCCACTTTTTGCAGCCAGATATTCAATTTCTCCTTTAATTTGATTAAACTTTTCCTCTGAATAATCTACCAAATCCATCTTATTTACGGCAATTATAATATCTTTTACACGCAGTAAATTATTGATGAAAAAATGGCGATAGGTTTGCTCTACTACCCCGTTTCTAGCATCTACCAATACGATAGAAACTTGCGAATTAGATGCCCCTGTAACCATGTTTCTCGTGTACTCAATATGGCCCGGAGTATCTGCTATTATAAAACTGGTTTTTGGGGTTGAAAAATAAATATGAGCAACATCAATTGTAATTCCTTGTTCTCTTTCCGCGACCAAACCATCGGTTGCAAGAGAAAAATCTAAATAATCAAATCCGCGTTGCTTACTCTTTGCTGCTATGGCATCGAGTTTGTCTTCAGTTAAAGATTTTGTATCGTATAAAATACGTCCTATTAGTGTGCTCTTTCCGTCATCAACACTCCCTGCTGTTGCTATTTTTAGTACGTTCATTTTAGAATTTTATTTCCTATTCGGCTGTTGGCCTACCAAACAGGTATTAGTTTTTATTTTTTGATAATTGGTATCTTAAAAATACCCCTGTTGCTTTCGTTTCTCCATTGCAGCCTCCGATCTTTTATCATCTATTCTTGCGCCTCGTTCGGATAGGCTAGACATTCGAATTTCATCTACAACAGTTGCAATATCAGTAGCATCAGACAAGACAGCAGCTGTACAACTCATATCCCCTACCGTCCTAAAGCGAACCATTCGGTTTTCTACAAGTTCTTCTTCGTCTCGAAAAACAACCTCATCATTCACAGACCAAATAAGACCATCTCTAATGAATGTGTCTCTTGGGTGAGCAAAATAAATCGATGGTATTTCGATTTGTTCTTGTTGAATGTAGGACCAAACATCGAGCTCTGTCCAATTTGAAATTGGAAATACTCTTACATTTTGTCCTAAATCAATTCTTCCATTTAACATATCGAATAACTCTGGTCTTTGATTTTTTTCATCCCATTGTCCGAAATCATCTCTTACGGAAAAAATACGCTCTTTAGCCCGTGCTTTTTCTTCATCTCTTCTCGCCCCACCAATACAAGCATCAAAACCAAATTCCTCGATTGCATCTAAAAGCGTTTCGGTTTGCAACATGTTTCTACTCGCATACTTTCCTTTTTCCTCTTGAACTTTACCTGCATCAATAGTATCTTGTACTTTACGAACCAGTAAGGTTACCTCTAAATCCTCCACTAAGCGGTCTCGAAAGGCTATAGTTTCCGGAAAATTATGACCAGTATCAATATGCAATAACGGAAACGGAATCTTTGCGGGGTAAAATGCTTTTTGCGCTAATCGAACCAATGTAATACTGTCTTTACCTCCAGAAAATAGAAGTACAGGTTTTTCAAATTGCGCTACTACTTCACGTAGAATAAAAATTGCTTCACTCTCTAAAGCACCAACATGTATACTATTTGTATTCATAATTAAATTTTTTATATATGTAAACCACATTCTCTATTATTTGCCACTTTGGTAGGATCGAAATAGCTAAACTCATTTGGTAATTTATGTACCGTAGTATACGCTTCTAACTGGTCATCCGTATAGTGGTAAAATGGACTAACTTTTAAAACTCCATCCTTACTTATAGAAACCACATTAATGGTATCTCTAAAAGCAGTTTGTCCTTTTCTTAAATTGGTAAACCAAACCTCTGGCGTGTGTTCCTTCATGGCTCTTTGGAAGGGTTCTAACTTCACTTGCTCTGTAAACAAACTGTGATTTATGTCATCAACTGCTGGAAGACCAAGGACTACATTGCGATGCGCTACAGATTGCTTCGGTACATAAAGATGTATGTTAAGGGCTAAACTTTCAATTAGTAACTCTGCATGCTTATACGTTTGTGGTGTATTATATCCAGTATCACACCACAATACAGGGATATCTTTCTTTTGTTTGGTTACCAGATGTAAAATTGCACTTTCATATGGCCTAAAGTTCGTTGTTACTACCGACTTCTTTCCGAGCTGCAATGCCCACGCAACTATTTCACGAGGAGACTTATGTTGAAGCTGTTGGTTAATTTCATCTATATTCATTGTTCTTGTATTTATTTTTTACCCCATTTAACAGCATTCCAAACTCTTTCGTGAAAAAAATACAAAAGCATTTTAGTTACCAGCTCAATTGCTCCAATGGAAAAAGCCGTGTTTAGATGTCCTGTTATTATCCAGGCGATTAAAATAGTATCTATGGTACCAACGATACGCCAGCTAATGGATTTTAAAAGACTTCGCAGAGGTTTTTCATGGGAATTACTTGCGGGATTAGTTTTTTTATTTTCTATAAATTGTTCAATTATCATTTTAATAGCTTTACCCTATCGGGTTACTAGGTTATTAATGTGCAAATATACTTTCTCTTTTTACTTCTACAAGAAATAATTAAAAATTTAACAATAAATTTAAATTTGCTAAAAATTAAAAACTAAGACTGTGTACACCAAGAAATCAAATTCCTGAGATAATATTTTATGCAAGCGCTACACTAAATCTGACAGTGTGGTATTGCGCAAAACTTGTAACGTATTATCTCGTACTTGAATCATTAATTTATGTACGGAACACGCTTCTTCATCCGGGCAATCGTCGCATTTTTCATAAAAATTTAAACTTACACATGGCACCATTGCAATTGGTCCCTCCAAAGTTCTGATGACATCCGTCATTTTGATTTCCGCAGCTTCTTTTAGCAGGTAATAACCACCACCTTTGCCTTTTTTAGAGGCTAGTAAACCCGCTTTTCGAAGTGTAAGTAATATACTTTCTAAAAATTTATGGGAAATATTTTCTTCTTCGGAAATAGTTGCTATTTGTACTTTAGTTCCCTTTTCTTGTTTAGCGATAAACGTTAGGGCTTTAATTCCGTATTTCGTTTTTTTAGAAAGCATATCACAAAAATACACTTTATTTATATGTTATGCATTTAGCGCTTGATTTAAATCAAAAAGGATATCTTTTATACTTTCTAGTCCAACGGAACAACGCACTAAACCATCGGTTATTCCTACTTCATTTCTGTCAGAAATACTTAGTTTACTATGTGTTGTAGAAGCAGGGTGCGTTACAATAGTTCTTGAATCTCCTAAATTTGCAGATAAGGAACACATTCGTATCGCATTCAAAAATTTTCTACCTGCTTCGACACCACCTTCTATTTGAAAAGCCACGATATTTCCTCCTAATCGCATTTGCCTTTTAGCAATCTCGTACTGGGGATGCGATTCTAAAAAAGGATATTTAACTGTAGTGACCTTTGGGTGATCTTCTAAAAATTTTGCCACCTGCAGTGCATTTTCGCAATGCCTATCTACACGAACCGCCAGAGTCTCTAAACTTTTAGAAAGTACCCATGCATTAAAAGGAGACATTGCCGGACCTGTATTTCTCGAGAAAAGATAAATTTCTCGAATCAAGTCTGCATTGCCCACAACCGCACCTCCAAGAACTCTTCCCTGACCATCTATTAGTTTTGTAGCTGAATGAATCACTAAATCAGCTCCAAAATCTATTGGATTTTGTAAGTATGGCGATGCAAAGCAATTGTCGATAAGCAACAATAAATTATGTTTCTTAGCAATTTCTCCGAGTAGTGCAAGATCAATTACATCTACCGCTGGATTAGTAGGAGTTTCTGCGTATAAAATTTTAGTATTTGGTTGTATAAGGCCTTCAATACTCTCTGGTTCGTCTACCTTAAAATAACTTGTTTCAATATTCCATTTTGGAAAATATTTAGTGAATAAGCTATGAGTTGATCCAAAAACAGAGCGACATGCTACAATATGATCTCCTGCATTCAATAAGGCACCAAAAGAAGAAAAAACAGCCGCCATACCTGTAGCAAAAGCATATCCTACTTCTGCTTTTTCCATTTGTACCAGCTTTTCTACAAATTCACTTGTGTTAGGATTGGAAAATCTGCTGTATAAGTTTTTCTGTTTTTCCTCTGCAAAAGAAGCTCGCATGTCTTCTGCGTCATCGAATACAAAACTAGAAGTTAGGTATAAAGGAGTGGAATGCTCCGAAAACTGAGTTCTTTCGGTTTGCGTTCGTATGGCATTTGTTTCAAATTGATTTGTCATGTTAAAATATCGTATTTCAATAAAGTTTTTTATAAAAATGGGTAGTGCTAATACACTAGTAATTGGTCGATGTTACAAGCCGAAGAATATCGCCAAATACGCCTCTAGCGGTTACCTTTGCTCCTGCTCCTGCCCCTTGAATGACAATGGGTTGTGCGCCATAAGACTCCGTGTATATTTCAAAAATAGCATCGGAACCCTGTAAGCTTCCCAATGGAGAGTTTTCAGGAACAGAAACAAGTTGTACTGCCATTTCCCCTTTTGTTTGTTGTAAATCTCCATACAAATCACCGATGTATCGCAAAACGTGCTTTGGCTTTTGGCTACTTTTCTGTTCTTCGAAAGTTTGATTTAAAATAGGTAAAGCATTTAAAAATTCTGCAGCAGTTCCTTTGCGCAGCGCTTCCGGAATTAAATTTTCAATATGAATATCTTCGAACTCATTTTCTAAATCTAATTCTCTTGCTAAAATGAGTAGTTTTCTAGCGACGTCATTTCCGCATAGGTCTTCTCTTGGATCTGGTTCGGTATACCCCTTTTCTATCGCCTCCTGCAACACCTGAGAAAAAGGAACATCTGTAGCCGAAAAACGATTAAATATATAACTTAAGGAACCTGAAAAAACCCCGCGAATTCGGGTAATATTCTCTCCAGATGCGTGCAAAAGTTTAATGGTATCAATAAGTGGTAACCCAGCGCCTACATTGGTTTCATACAAGTAATTTTTATTGAAATACGCAAGTTTGTTGCGTAGGTCTTTATAAAAACTAAAGGAAGTAGTATTGGCTATTTTATTAGAAGATACTAAGTCAAAACCAGAGGCAATCAATTTACTGTAAGCAGTAATAAAATCAATACTGGCTGTGTTGTCTACTGCTATTAAATTCTCCAAGTGGTGTGCTTTAGCAAAGGCAATAACAGTATCGGCAACAGTACTAGTATCGCTGTAATTTTCTAGCTGCTCTTTCCAAGAACTATCCAGACCGTTTTTATGAAGTGCTAGTTGATTTTTACCAGCAATCGCAAAAATCTGGAGTTGGATTTTACGCTTTTCTAAAATTGCATTTGTATTGTCGAGTATTTGTTTTATTAGAGTAGCTCCAACAAGTCCTTTACCAAAAATAGCTATATTAACCTTTTTGGCAATACCAAAAACTTGTCCGTGAATTACATTAATAGCTTTGTGCAAATGCGCTTTCTTAACCACTAAACAAACATTCTTACCCGATATGGTATTATTAAACAATAAGGTATTATTTGATTCTTTATTAATGCGTTGTAAGGATGATGAAATTCACTTAAATCTTGTCCTATTATAGAGATCACTGCAACATCTTCTTCTATAGTTATTTTATTTACATCTTTCGTATAAAAATCTTGCTCAAATTCTTTTTCTAAAGCCAAAACCGCATTCGTAGCTTGATCTTTTTCCACTACCAAACCAATTCCACGTTCTGAAGAACCTTGTGAAATAATACTTACACTGATACCTGCAAGACTCAAGGCTTTAAAAATTCTAGCATCTACTCCAACTTTACCCAAGAGCCCTCTACCTTCAAAATTTAATAAAGCTACCTTGTCTAAAACGGATAAGGATTTAATTCCTTTGGCATCACTTTTCGCTGTAATTAAGGTTCCTTTATCTCCCGGATTGAACGTATTTAAAATTCTCAGATTTATATTTTTCTCCAATAGCGGAATAATGGTTTTAGCATGTAAAATAGTTGCCCCAAAATTCGCTAACTCGTTGGCCTCAGAGTACGACAATACCTCGATTTTTTTCGCATCGGTTACCAAATCCGGGTTCGCAGTAAAAATACCATCGACGTGCGTATAATTTTGAAGTTCTTCTGCATCCAAATAGTTTGCTAATAAAGAAGCGGTATAGTTACTGCCATTTCTTCCTAAAGTTGTGGTTTCGTCATTTTCGGTAGATGCGATAAAACCGCTAACTACATTCACTGTAGTACCATTGTATTTATTGAAATAGGCAGTAACTTTTTCTTGCGACAAATCTAGTATCGGCTGGGCATTTCCAAAAGTAGCATCGGTCTTCAATAAATATCTTGCATCGGTAGCGTTTGCATTAATTCCCTTCTGCTCTAATAAATCGGTTACTGTTTTTATAGATAGCAACTCTCCGTGTGCTAAGACCTCATCTTTAGTTTTTGCGCTGTAATCTCCAAGCAAATTTACGCCTGCAAACAATTCTTCCAATCGGGTAAACTCCTCAGAGAAATCTAATAAAGGGGTTATCTGTGTTTGTTCATATTTAAAAGCCTCTAACTGTTCTATATAGGCTTCATTTTGCGCCGCTTTTTCGAGTATTTCCTCAAGCATATCGGTTGCATTACCTCTTGCAGAAACCACAATCGCTAATTTTTCTCCTTCTATTACTTTCTTTTCTATGATGGAAATTACCGCATGAATACCATCATTGGATAACGATTTTCCGCCAAACTTTACTACTTTCATTCGTTTCGTTTTTAATTGCTCTTGAAATATTGGTTCTATTATCTTTTTTAATTGTTCGTATTCTATCAAAAAGGCGTCATGTCCATGTTCTGAATTAATTTCGTTATAGGTTACATTCGCATGCACAGTGGCCAGATCTTTGTAGGTCTCTCGATTTTCCTCAGCAGTAAAGAATAAATCAGAATCTACACCTATTATATGGATGTTCGCCTGAATAGTTTCTAAAACTGCCACATTACCGTTTCCTCTCGTTACATCGATAGATCGTAATAATTGATTCATCAATTTATACGAGGCAAGCTGATAGCGTTCTTGTAACTTTTTACCGTGGTGCAACAACCAACTTTCCACATTAAAAAGCTTTGACTCTTCGTTTATAGTTCTTTGAAAACGCTTTTTAAAAGAAGCAGGTGTTCTGTAGCACAACATAGCGTGCATCCTTGCATCGTGTACAGGATTACTAGAGTTTAATAAAAACTGTTCCTGAATTTGACAATTGGCTAACAACCAATCGGTTGATTTCCAATCGGTGGCTATGGGGATTAAATGGGATGTTATTTGCGGTGCTAAAACTGCCATTTCCCATGCTATACCACCACCTAAAGAACCTCCGATTAGAGCAAATAACTTAGCAACTTGTAGCTTTTTTAACCCTATTAAGAAGAGTTTAGCGATGTCACGAGCAATGAAGTTTTTATAGGTATCGATAACAAAATTATCATATCCATTCCCAGGTATATTAAAGCATAAAACGGAATATGCATTGGTATCTATAACCTTATTCGATCCTATCAAATCGTTCCACCATCCATCTTCTCCTGCTACATTACTATTCCCTGTAAGCGCATGATTAATCAATACCACAGGAGCAGAACCCAGCTTCTTACCAAACAACTGATAACTTAAAGATAGATTAGAATATAGAGTTCCACTCTCCGTAGTATAATTTTTAATTTCTATATGTTGCAATTGCTTCATGAAAAGAGAAGTACTTTTTAGAATACGATTTTTTTACACTAATGTTTCTTTTGGAATTTTGGAAAAAGCAGTAATTAAGTCCGACTTTAAATCATCAATATTCTCTAACCCTACCGATAAGCGAATTAAATCTTCAGTTACTCCAGAACTTTTTTGCGCGTCTCCATCTAACTGTTGGTGTGTTGTACTTGCCGGGTGAATTATTAAAGATTTCGTATCTCCAATATTTGCCAGTAAGGAAAATAAAGAAGTATTATCAGCTATGACTTTGGCAGCCTCATATCCACCTTTTGCACCGAAAGTGACAATTCCACTTTTTCCCTTTAGCAAATACTTATCTGCTAAACTTTTATACTTACTGCTCTCTAACCCAGGATAATTTACCCAAGCAACTTCCTCTTGCTGCTCTAACCATTGTGCCAATGCTAATGCATTTTCACTGTGCTTTTTTATTCGTACATCAAGTGTTTCTAAACCTTGTAAAATTTGAAAAGCGTTGGTTGGGCTCAAAGCCCCTCCAAAATCGCGTAAACCTTCTAAGATAAGTTTAAACGTATAAGAGGCTGCTCCTAAAGCCTCGTGGTAAACCAAGCCATGGTATCCTGCAGATGGTTCTGTAAATTCTGGAAATTTTCCATTAGACCAGTCAAAAGTTCCCGCATCTACAATAACCCCTCCTAGGGAATTTCCTTGCCCACCGATGTATTTCGTTAGTGAATGAATTACAATATTTGCGCCGTGTGCAATCGGGTTGAGTAAGGCTGGAGTTGCTACTGTGTTGTCTACGATAAATGGAACTTTTGCAAGTTTAGCTTTCTTTGAAATATTTTCAAGATCTAAAACATCGAGCTTTGGATTCCCAAGAGACTCCACAAAAAAAGCACGAGTATTTTCTTGTACTGCTTTTTCAAAGTTTTCCGGGTCATTGGCATCTACAAAGGTAGTGGTAATTCCAAGCCTAGGTAGGGTAACATTCAATAGATTATAGGTTCCTCCGTATAAACTACTAGAAGCTACTATGTGATCTCCTGCTTTTAATAAAGTAAGTAGCCCCGTTGCGATTGCTGCCGTTCCTGAAGCAAATACAACGGCGCCAATTCCTCCCTCTAAAGCAGCAAGACGCTCCTGTAAAACCTGATTGGTAGGATTGTTTAAACGGGTATAAATAAACCCTAACTCTTTTAGAGAAAATAAATTTGCTGCATGCTCCGAATTATCAAAAACATAGGAAGTAGTTTGGTAAATTGGTACCGCTCGTGTACCTCCGGTTTGTTTTACATCGTGTCCTGCGTGTAATGCGTTTGTTGCGAATTTTTGTGCACTCATTTTTCTTGTTTTTTTAAGTTAATTTAAAATTAAATTAAAAGTCAAAAGACACCCCAAAGGATGTAGCTTATCAGAAAAATGTTAAAAAGAAATGGTAGATAATTCTCTTGAAACGAGAAAAATCTTTTCGTTATCTATCCTAAAGTAATATATGTACTTGGGTAGAATTTAGCACCTTCTTTGCAATTGCAAAGGGTTGCTAAGGTTTCACAGGGTCTAATCCCTCCACCTTTCTTGATAACATCGTCAATAAGTAATTGAACTTTTACGAGTACAAATATTTCAAAATTAAATTTTAATAACCTAACAAATTTTACTTTTTTTAAAAAACTATGTGCAATGACATTTATTTCCAGGAAAATTTCATCGCTACGGGCAGGTGATCAGAGGCCTGACCAAATTGTGTTAAAACTTCCCCTTCTATGTATTTTATATCCTTTTTTGTGTAAAAAATATAGTCTAAACGTTCCATAGGCCGTTGCGTATCGAAGGTCATTGCATACGAATCTTCCGAAAATGCGGCAATGCCTACCGCTGTATTTTGCAATAATTGTTGAATGGCTGCATTTTCATATCGTGGGTCACTATTGAAGTCGCCAAGCAGTATGGTTGGTTTTTCTCGAGCAATCTTTGTAAAAACATCCATTACTTTTTGTAGTTGCTTTCGTCGTGTTGGAATATCAAATGCTTCCAAGTGTACATTCATTACCACGAGGTCTCTTCCCGCAATATCAAGAGTTACTATTTGGAGTAAACGATCTAAATAAAAAGCATCTCTGTAAAAAGGAGTATCGTCTACCCTTTCTAAAACAATTCGTTGGTATTCTTTTACGGGAAATTTACTGAGTACAGATTGCCCTGAAATTACTTTCCCAAAATGCATCCTGGGTGGCCAATATGGAAATGGTAAATAACGTTCATCCCAATTAATTCCTTTGGCGATATAATTGTATCCTAAGGTTGCAATTTCTTGCTCTTGATTAATTTCATAAGACCGTGCCGCACCGTAGTCAATCTCTTGAAATGCAATAATATCAGGATTGTATGCTCTGAAATTTTCTTTTACTGTTTGCAAATTATTGGTAAACAATTCTTTTGGTTTGTCTACAGCTCTATTATTAGTCATTCCGCTTAAGTAACCAATATTATAGGTAACAATTGTTAGGATGGAGTCGTTAGATGTAGCATTGGAATACTCTTGACGTATTACGCTAGTATACTCATCTTTAGACAAATTAGGTGCAGAAGCCCAGAAATAGAAAACAACAAATAGTAATGCTACCAAAAGTAAAAATTTCAAAAAATATGCAACGAAACTCTTCATACCTGTAAAGATTTAATAATTAGACACCTATAGTCTTAAACTGTGTAAATTCACAAAAAACAAAAACTTAAAACTATGTTAAAAACAAGCTCAAATTTAAACCTTTTTAGAGCTATATGGTCTTATAATTGTAACTAAAATATTTTAAAAGAGATGAAAAACGTAATTGGTTTATGGATAGTAGCTATTGGTTTAACCAGCTCAATTGCTGCACAGGACTATTCTAAAAATAAAATGACTTTGGCGCAGCAGACTGAATTGGCAGTAAAAAAAATGACTTTAAACCTCGATCTTTCTGATGCGCAGCAGGAAAAAATTAAGCCGATAATTTCGCAACGAATGGCTGCAAGGAATAAAATGATAGCACGAAGAAAAGAACTGAAAGCCAATAAAAAGAGGCTTAACTCGGAAGAACGATATCTAGCTATGAATGCGAAACTAGACCAGCAAATTGCTTTTAAAAGAGAGATGAAACGCATTTTGAAAGACGAGCAGTATGCGAAATTTGAAAAGACAGCAGCAAAAAAAATGCATCAATTGCGTAAGAAAGGAAAAATGAAAAGAAGAAAAAAGTTACAAAATAAAGATAAGTAAGATAATTAGTAGTGATGGACTAATTGGCCTTAAGGTTAATTAGTTATTTGATTAGTTTTAATTAAAGCTCGGAGTAACCTCCGAGCTTTTAAATTTTACTTTTCTGATTGAGAATTAAATAGTAATACATACCAATAGAACCTCTAATCTTTAAACCAACTAGAATAGGTTACGTAATTGGTTGCTATTCGTTCAATTTCATCTACAAGCAATTCTTTAGAAATATCTTTCACCTTTTTTGCAGGCACTCCTGCATAAATACTTCCACTTTCAACTCTAGTATTTTTAGTTACCACAGCGCCAGCAGCGATAATCGAATTCGACTCAACCACGCAATCGTCCATAACAATACTACCCATACCGATTAAAACATTGTCGTGAATTGTGCATCCGTGCACAATAGCATTATGACCGATAGATACATTATCCCCTATAGTAGTTGGTGATTTTTTATAGGTTGCATGAATGACTGCACCATCTTGAATATTGACTTTATTTCCAATCTTTAGATAATGAACATCACCGCGCAGAACTGCATTAAACCAAATACTACACTCTTTTCCAAGGCAAACATCGCCTACTATGGTAGCATTATCTGCAACAAAACAGTCCTCTGGAATTTGTGGTGCTTTTCCTCGCACCGGCTGAATTATAGGCATTGTATTTAACTCTATTTAAGAGGGATTAAAATTAAAGCAATAAATGCTGTCCTATTTGTATGGTGTTTCCTTTAAGACCGTTTACTTCTTTTAATTTCTCCACTGATATGTTAAATTTTTTAGAAATAGAATATAAAGTATCTCCTTTTTGCACCTTGTAATAATTACCAATTGATTTTCTAGGAACAAAAGAAACCTTTTCAGCTGTTTTCATTTTGTCGTATTGGGTTAAATTATACTTGTTAATTATTGAAATTAACTTTTGAGGATATTTTTTATCTGTTGCATATCCGGCCTTTTTTAAGCCATATGCCCAACCTTTATAATCTGTATTTTTTAACTGAAATAAACTAGCGTATCGTTTTCGAGAAATCAAAAACTTAGAATGATCTTCATACGAGGTTTCTGGATATTTATACTTCCTAAAACATTCTCCCTTTTCGTCATCATCATGGGTAACGCTATGCCCCTCCCATCCTTTATGACATTTTATTCCAAAATGGTTGTTAGAACGAATAGCCAAAGGGCTTCTTCCACTACCCGACTCTAAAACTCCTTGTGCAAGAGTAATACTCGCAGGAATATTATACTCTTGCATTTTTTTATAGCTATTGGTGCAAACTTTTCGATATACGCAACGGTGTGGCTTTTCGTTGTTGTGCTCTTGGGAACCACTTGCTTCACTGTTGGTACCTCGGAAGATCTGGAGGCCGTATCCACTACCGTAACTTTACTTGTCGCAGTAGATGTTACTTTTTTAGAAGATCCACAACTTGTGAAAAAATATAAAACCACCAAAAGGACACTACATATTTTAATATTCATACGATTATAATTCTTTAATTATTAAGGGCAAATTTCTCTTTTGCAGTTTTGTATTAATTCCGGCTATGCCCTGTAGGCCACCGGTATGAATAGCCAGGATTTTACTCCCTTTCGGAAAATAATCTTTTTTAATCAAATCTATAACGCCATACATCATCTTTCCCGTATAAATCGGATCTAATAAAATGCTGGTTTCTCTAAAAAAATTATTTATAAATGTAATCAATTCTTCAGATACTTTACCATAGCCACCAAAATGATACGTATTTTCTAAAGACCATCCATCTTGGTTTGGCACGAAATCTAAAATTTCATTTGCTAAAAAATCGCCCTTTAATGCAGGAAAACCAAGTATTTTTTGTGATGTAGTTTTTGCGTTTATAAGACCAGCAATGGTGCCTCCTGTTCCAACTGCAGTACAAATATAATCGAATTTTGAATCGTCTGTCGAAAGTATCTCCTCACAACCTTTAACTGCTAATGCATTTGTACCACCTTCCGGAATCACATAAAAATCTCCAAACCTATCGGATAAGGATTTTAAGAAAGAGGTAGCAGTTTTATTACGATAACAAGTACGAGAAATAAAGGTCAAGTGCATTCCGTTTTTACACGCCAAAGCTAGGGTACTATTTTTCTGTAGCGTTCTCTCTAAATCTAATCCCAACTCTTCTCCTCGAATAACTCCAATGGTTTGTATACCTGCTAATTTACCAAAAGCAGCTGTGGCTGCAATATGATTGGAGTATGCACCCCCAAAAGTAAGAATGACATTTTTATTTTGCTCTTGAGCCTCTGCTATATTGTACTTTAATTTTCTGAATTTATTTCCAGAAATATGGGGGTGTATTTTATCTTCCCTCTTCACAAATAACGACACATTTTTTTCTTGTAAAAGCGGTAAAAATACAGGTTGGTTTATAGAAAGCTTAGACCAGTTAAACATCATTTTAGTATTAATTAAAGCTTGAAATCTGTTCTTCCGTTACCTCCCATTCTTCCATTAGTGTATCTACTTTAGCCTTTTTAGCCTTATAGTTTTTAAAAAAATCTACTTCGGAACTAGTAACCTCGTAATTCTCTGCAAGTGCTATATCTATTTGCTCTATCTCCTCCTCTAGAGCAGCTATTTGACTCTCAATTTTACCTAATTTATTTTTTAGTTTTTTGAGCTTTTTCTCCTGCTCTCTAGTCAGCTTCACAACATCCTTAGGAGCTTCTTTTTTACCAGCTTTAACTACTGTTCTTTTTTCTGCCTCTCTTAAATTTTCTAATTGATGCTGTTCTAAAAAATAATCTATATCCCCCAGGTACTCTTTAATTTCGCGATCTTTAAAACCGTAAACAGTGGAAGTTAGACCTTGTAAAAACTCTCGGTCATGAGAGACTAAAATCAAGGTTCCATTAAAGTTTTGAAGTGCTTTTTTTAAAACATTTTTAGAGGCAATATCCAAATGATTTGTTGGCTCGTCCATAATGAGAACATTAAAAGGAGAAAGCAATAATTTGCACAACGCCAGTCGATTTCTTTCTCCTCCCGATAATACTTTGGCCTTTTTATCAACCGCTTCACCGCCGAATAAAAATGCCCCTAACATATCACGAACTTTAACTCTATTAGTTTCGTTTGCTGCCTCTTCCATAATCTCCAAAACCGTCTTTTCGGGTGGAAGGTATTCGGATTGATTTTGAGCAAAATATCCTACTTCTACGTTATGCCCTAGCTTTAAACTTCCTTCATACGGAATTTCACCAACCATCATTTTAGCTAAGGTAGATTTCCCTTGACCATTCTGACCAACAAAAGCAATTTTACTATTCCGTTCTATTAGTAAATCTACATTTTGTAATACTTGTTTGTCACCATAGCTTTTGGCTAAATCTTCAGCCTCTACTATAATTTTACCCGGTTCTTTTGAAATTTCAAAACGGACATTCATCACCGCATTGTCATCTTGATCTACGGCAATACGCTCTACCTTATCTAATTTTTTAATAAGCGATTGCGCCATAGATGCTTTACTCGCTTTAGCCCTAAACTTTTCAATTAACTTTTGCGTTTGTTCAATCTCTTTCTCTTGATTTTTTTGCGCTTGTAGTTGCTTTTCCTTTATATCTGCTCGCAATTCTAAAAATTGAGAATACGGCTTTTTATAATCGTAAATCTGTCCGAGAGAAATCTCAATAGTTCGATTGGTTACATTGTCTAAAAACATCTTATCGTGCGATACCAACACAATTGCACCTGAATAATTTTTAAAAATTCTCAAGCCATATAATAGATTCAATATCTAGGTGATTTGTTGGCTCATCTAGCAACAAAATATCGTTGTTTTGTAACAATAATTTTGCTAATTCAATTCGCATTCGCCATCCACCTGAAAAAGTATCTGTTAATTTGTCAAAGTCATCGCGTTGGAACCCTAGCCCCTGTAGAATTTTTTCAGTCTCTCCTTGGTAGTTATAACCACCCAATAACTCGTATCGCTCTGTCTTTTCATTTAAATCAATAATGAGTTGGTTGTAGGATTCTGATTCGTAATCGGTTCTTTCGGCCAGTTGGGTATTGATAGCATCAAGTGTCGCTTCAATTTCCTTAATTTCTGTAAAGGCCTGGTATGCCTCCTCTAGAATAGTTCTTCCGTGTACAAAATCAATATCTTGTCGCAAAAATCCCATACGTATGTCTTTGTCAAAAGCCATCGTACCTCCACTACTTTCTATATCTTTAGAGAGCACTTTTAATAAAGTAGATTTTCCTGCTCCATTTTTACCGATCAATCCTATTCGGTCTCCTTTATTTAATTTAAAAGTGATGCCCGAAAATAAATCAGTTCCCATAAAGGAAACCGTTAAATTGTGTACGTTTAACATAGTTAGTATAGAATTACTTAAATTTGTAATTACGGTTTTAAGGAAATTAATTGGTTACCCTTAGAACTTTGCACAAAATTACAAAAACGAAATAGTAATTACAGACTATACCACAAAGATATGTTAGGAAAGGGAAGTAAAATATACAGTATTATAAACAATAAATGTCCGAGATGCCAAGAAGGTGCTTTTTTTAAGTATAAGATTTCATGGAATCCGAAAAAGGTTACCGAACTCCATGAACACTGTCCTAAATGCGATTTAAAATACATGATGGAACCATCTTTTTTCTTTGGGGCCATGTACGTTAATTATGCAATTGCAGTAGCATTGTTTGTAGGTATATTTATCATCTGTAAAGTGTTTTTACACCTATCTATTTTACATAGTTTTATTTCTATTGTAATAGTATCCTTATTACTTACACCGGTAAGTTTGCGATTGTCACGAATTATTTGGATTAATCTATTCGTGGGTTATGACAAGGAAGCTATAAGTAAATTTAAAAAATCTAAAGAAATCTAGCAATATCAATTTCAGGATCGAGCGCTACTTTATTTTCGATATGCTGAAATAATTGCTGTGCTACCGTCGGAGCAATCATAACACCACGAGTACCAAGACCATTCAAAACAGCCATGTTTGGATATTTAGGGTGTAGGCCAACCAAAGGTCTACGATCTTTTACCGTTGGACGAATTCCACCATAGTGATTAACGATAGTATACGGTACTGCAATCACTTTATCTAACTTACTAGTTAGTTCTTCTAAACCTTCTACTGTGGGTGTAGAGGTCTTATCCGTCCAATTAAAAGTAGCCCCAACCTTGTAGTAATGGTTGCCCAAAGGCATAACAAATACGGAAGACTTAAGTAAAAAGTCAATAGCCAAATCAGGAGCGTGAATATTGATAATTTCTCCTTTGGTTCCCGTTAAGGGCAAATTGTTAAAAAAGGGATTTCTTTTCAATCCATAACCTTCACTAAAAACAATGTAATTAGCACTATATGACAAATAGTGAAGACCTACATCTGAAATACTAAGAGCATCATAATCAAAACCGTTTTCAATTAAAAGTCCTTCTTTTCGCAAATAAGACTTATAGGAATCCAATAAAGAAAGGGTATCAATACGTCCGGTACCTTGCAATTCTCCAAAACCTAATTCACCAATTACCCCATCTATACTGGAAGTAGATATATTAGGTAACATATAATTTCCTAGAAAGGGCTTATCGAGTGCAGCAAACCAATTATTTTGATCTTTTACAGAGGTAAAAATTTTCCTTGTAGAAAACTTTGTATCAAAAGTGACTGCTAATTTATCTTCTAAAGCAGCATAAAAAGGCATCGCTAACTGCAACTGTTGGTGTCCGTTCCAAGCTGGAGTGAATCGTTTCAATATGACAGGATTATACACCCCACCTGCAACTAAAGAAGAGGTTTGAGAGTCGTCTTCAAAAACCACAAAGCTTTTATTGTGCGCTTGTAACTGCTCTGCAAATGCTAAACCAGCCAAACCCAAACCAACAATTATATAATCAATCTGTTTCATCGCAACAAAGGTACTAAGAAAGGAAATAGTAATGCATAAAAAAAGCGTTTGCAGGTGCAAACGCTTCTTTATTATAAAGTAGGAGAATTAATAGTTCCACATGTCCATTTCACGGTTGCGGATACTTTCTTTAATTCTATTCGCTTCTAACAATTGAAACAAGGAATTACCACGAATATAATCTTCAATTTTTCGATCTCCATACAAGTTTTCTTCTCTTTGTATGGTCGCATTAAATCTTCTTGCATTTAAGAGATTATCGTAAGAGATAGGATTCGTCGAATTTAAAGGATTGAAAACTTTAGAATCGTGTAACACTTCACGGGCATCCGGGAAGAAAACCCAAAACAATGGATATACATTATCTTTATCGTCAATTTCGTCTACCCCTAAAACCTGAACATCCGGTCCCATTGGCGCAATACCAAACATACGATACTTTAGCTCTCCTTGACGTTTGTCAAAATACCAAATACCTTTTACCATATAGCCCTTAATCAAGCTAGAGTTAATGGTATAGGTATCTACATTTCCATATCCATCATCTCTTTCGTTTTCGGTGGCGCTTTTGATCTCGTCAATACCTATTTTAGTGGTAAAATAAGAATCATCATACACTTCGGTTATCTGTCCGTTACGAATACCCTTGAGTAGCGTATCGTACAACGATCTTCGTTTGTTTCCTGCACTAATAGTATCAATAGGATAATAATACGGTAGGTTTATCTTTTGGTTAAGATCTATATATTCCCATACCACTTTAGACCACAATACGTCTCTGCTGCTAATTCTACCATAAGGCAAGGGCTTATCATCTTCAGAAGCAATTTGTGCCTCCGACTTATACCCAACTTCACTTACCTTTTTAGCATTTAAAAGGTTCGATTGCGCACTTGTATAGCTTGTAATTACAAGAGATACGGCAACCAAATAAAAACGCTTCCAATTCATACTATTCCTATTTTACTTGTTAGTTTGTAACTTCGATACTTACGGGTAATACCTTTTTCAATTTGTAATTAGAACCTGAAACTGCGGCTTTAATATCAAAAATGGTGATTACATCATTACGTCTAGCTCTTTGCAATGCTTTCTTTGCCCTAGCATTTAATCGAGTACCTGTAACAGGTATTGCAACCTGACCTGGAACTTTAATTTTAAAGCTAGATACATTTAGTTTTAAATCAAATAAGAAATCTGGTAAACCAGCAGCTACTACAATTTTTGCAACACTAGATTTTGGCATTTTTACAGTACCATATTGATTTCTTACCATTCCCACAGCTGGTGGAATATCTTTAATACGAAACGGCTTGCTTGAGGTAACTGGTTTTCCATCTAGCATACCGGTAACTTTAATATTTACTTGGTTTCCAGAACCAGGACGCATTACGTAACTGTCGCCTTTGATTCTTTTTAAACCTGCGGCTTTCGCCGTTACTTTATTCCCTGGAACACCAGGCATTGAAATCGTAATTGGATTGTCTAACCCGCGGTATACCACATTCATCTTATCGGCAGAGATAACCGCTTCGTTTGGCTTTGGTATTACCGAATACGTACTTTCAAAAGGTACTGGTATTTCTTCGCCGTTTTCGGTGAAGTAAATCGTTCCTTTTATTTTCTTATCCCCTACTGCACCTGCAGGCATATCTACCACAACACTACCATCTTTAAAGTTTTTGTAGTCTTTATTACCATTGAACTCTACACGTGTAGGTTTTAAAGTAGCATCATAACGACCTAAAACTACCGAACCGGTAACTTTTTCACCAGGGTAGAAAGCATTTTTATCTAAAGCAACAATACCATTGTAGTTGCTCATCGAAACTTCCGATTCTAGTTGACCTCCAACTAACTTTGAATAAATTTCTGCTTCCGTTGTTTTTACATCGCCTTGAATTTGACTTACGTTAGCTATGGAAGTAATTAAAGGCATACCTTCGTACCTACTGCGTATCCATTCAATTTTTTGACCACCGTCTTCTGCGATATCCGGAT
Source organism: Tenacibaculum sp. SG-28 (assembly GCF_002954385.1). GTDB lineage: Bacteria > Bacteroidota > Bacteroidia > Flavobacteriales > Flavobacteriaceae > Polaribacter. The sequence continues at coordinate 158,305 of NZ_MQVY01000001.1, read as the reverse complement.
TGGTATTAAAACGCTTATCGATATTGGTGATTAATTCCGCAGAGGCCTTATCGCCTAATATAGACTTTAAGGTGCTATTATAAGTATTGATTTCTGCAACAAACTTAGTACCTTCTGGAGTTAATTTATCTCCGTTGAATAGTAATTCATCTACTACATCTGGACTTTTTTGTGACTCGTAGTTGGCTTTATCTTCCTCTTTGATATCCGCTGACATCTTCGCCTTTAAACTTTCTAAATAATCAAAAAGTTGGTTAGAAGCAGCGTTTACCTCTTGGGCTTTCTTATTGAGCTCTCCAAACTTTTCTGGTTGTTCCCCAGCTTTTGTTTTAAGACTGTTCAGTGCGTTGCTGTTGTTAGAGGATGCTACTAGATTCGCATCTTCTATTTTTTCTTTCATGAAACCAAACGAAGACAATACTTTTTTATCCATTTGCATCGCTAGCATTGCTAAGAATACTAGATACATCAGGTTAATCATCTTCTGCCTTGGTGATAATTTTCCTCCTGCCATGTTCTCTATTTTTTTGTATTAAAAGTAACTATAACAGTTAATTATTTATTAGACATAGCAGTTAACATTCCACCGTATACTCCATTTAAAGAAGATAGGTTTGATGCCAATGAGTCCATTTGTTCTTGCAATCTTTGTGAGTTTTCTACTAAAGAAGAATTAAGATCTGCTTGTTTGGTAGCATTTTCAACCTGTGTAGTATAAACAGAATTCAAAGATTCTAATTTCGCTGCCGCCATAGACATTTGTTCGTTGTATTGGTTCGTAGAAGATACTGTTTCTGCAGTTGAGGTTAATCCTTCTGCAGCACCTTGGAAATTTTTAATACTATCGCCTAAACTACCAATTAAATTAGCATCTAATCTCGCTTCTTTAAGGATGTTGTCTAACTTTTGAGATAACATGCTTTGCGCTTCTTCTGGAGAAGCATCTTTATTACTTGTTAGAGCAGAACCACCACCTAATTCAGGATACACTTTTGTCCAATCTAAATCTTCTTCTACCGGTTCGAATGCAGACATTGCAAATACAAGTGCTTCTACTGCCATTCCAATGGTAAGCATAACTCCTCCGGTAAGGAATCCAATACTATAGTGCTGAATTTTAAATAAAGCTCCAACGATTACAATAGCTGCACCAAGACCATAGGCCATGTTAAATAATTTCTTTGTTGATTTTGACTGTGCCATAATTTTTAATTTTTTAAGGGAATTTAATTTATGTTATTGATTAATTTAATTAATTCTTTATTGGCTTTTATTCGTTCCTAGATAATCTTGAACCGTTCGAAAGCCAATATAACTTCTTGCGGTATCTGCGTACTCCCAATCTCTAGAACTTACCTCTAGAAAATAAGCTACGTCTTTCCAAGATCCGCCGCGTATAATTTTTCTTCTGTTTTCTCGGTTTTCTACGTTTGGATTCATCGTTGAGCCCATGTAATATGACATTTGGTTATAGGCAGTATTCGTCCATTCTGCGACATTACCTGCCATATTGTACAAACCGTATTCGTTGGCGTTATACGAATTTGCCTCAACCGTATACAATGCACCATCGGCAGCATAATCACCACGAACTGGTTTAAAATTGGCCAAGAAACAACCTCTATCACTTGTGGTATTAGGACCACCCCAAGGATACTTTGCATAATTCAATCCACCACGTGCGGCATATTCCCACTCTGCTTCCGTTGGAAGTCTAAAGGCAGGAACTAAACCTAACTTCTTTTTAGACCTTTGGTATCTATTTTTATTCTGCGTTCTCCAATGACAAAATGCTTTTGCTTGGTTCCAATTCACACCAACTACCGGATAATTTTCATAGGCCTTGTGTGCAAAATACTCTTGATGCATTGGGTCGTTATACGAGTAGTTAAAATCTTTTATCCAAACAGTAGTATCTGGATAAATAGGAATTACTTGATTGATAAGAAACTCTTTTCTGTCTTTACCAGAGCGTGCCGCCTTCTCGTTATCGAAATAGTAATATCTGTATTGTAACAACTTTGTATTAAAAGTTCGTATACCGTTTAGCGCTTCTTCTTTTTTAATGAATAAAGAGTCCATCACCTCTACATAATCCATATCTGGATATTCTTGCTGGTCCCATATTAATTCTTCCTCCCAGTTTAAAGGTTTTAAGGAATCGATACCCTCGCCTAACTCGTAATAATTTTCACGCATGTATTTATCGTAAGGACTCTCGTTTACCGTATCTTTTGTAGCAAAAGCGTACAATTGAATTCCTGTAGCATTTGCGCCTGCTTCAGACTCTTCTCCATAAGCAGCAAACTCTGCTTGGTTGGCCAATTTAGTTCTTGTAATGGAATCTCTAACCCAGTTTACAAACTGCTTATATTCGCTATTGGTAACCTCGGTTTCATCCATGTAAAAAGGTTGTACAGTAACAGTTTTAGTGGGAGCATTCATTACACCTAAAGGATCTTCATCTTGCTTACCCATGGTAAAAGAACCTCCTGGTATTTTGGCCATGCCATACGGTTTTTCAGCAAACCATTTACGCTTTGATGGAGCTCCTACCAATTCTCCTCTATCTCCATTGGAACCACAACCATAAAGGATAGATACTAATAATGCAAATATTGCTATTTTCTTCATACTATAATCTTTCTTATAAAAAGAGGTGTAAACCTATTATTTTTTTTATTAAAAAACAATTTCGCGTCACAAAAAATAGATGTCATTTATACAACATTCTTCTACACAAGCTTTTGCATAGCCTTGAACCATCTATTCGGCATCTTTCTTTGTAAAGCTTGCTCATAATCGTGATAGCTACATGGTATTAACGCATGTCTTTTATGTTTATTATTCGATATTACATTTATTTCCATCCACCAGCGACCACTCTTATCACTTTTATAAAAATTTAAAGGATCATCATCTTCAAGCAGCACGGTGTATTTTTCATAACTTTCTTTTGTTGCATACGGATAGTCTTTAGCTCTTTGATTAAAACCTTCCACAAAGTACCAAAGCATCTGTGCTATTAGTTTAGCTGTTTGCTTGTTACTGTCGAGAAAACTGCAGTACTCAAAAACACCAAAAGAAGAAACTTTATCACTAATACCAGCATACCTTGCTATTGCACATGCATCATTTCCAAAAAAACCATTTGGTGAAGCATTCCGATTACCTGGAGCATCAGTTTGTCGTATAGAACTGAGATCTAAACTTACTATATCTGCATCTCGTAAAATTGGCTCTACTTGGGTAATATCTTGTACCTCTCCCAAACGGAAAGCATCAAAATACAAGCTGTCTAACAATGTAATTTCTTCTTGGCTGTTCAAATAAGTTTGATAACCTATATTACTGTAGTTAAATAAATTATTCGGTTTTTCTAAAATGATTTTACTCAGAAAAGATCGAGAAAGAGGCATTTCTTCGGGTCCAATATCAAAACGACTATCTACTGCAGCGATATTTACGGTTTGCTCCATAGCATCATAGGCTCTGTACACGGCATAGGTAATATCTTGACTCCCCCCTAAAATTACTGGTACAATATTTTGTTTGAGTAAAGAAGTAAGCACACTAGAAACTGCAAAATACGTATCTTCAATAGTATGTCCTGCTTTAATATTTCCTAAATCTGCTATACCAGCTTTCCAATTTCCACCAAACAATTGATACAGTTCCTTACGAACATCAACTAATCCTTCCCTGACAGAGTCACCAGAACCGCCGCGTGCGTCCTCAACACCTAAAATGGCTAATTGCACTTCTGATAAATCAGGAAAGGGACTGTCGGTAAAATAAATTTTGATAGCATGCCCTAATGAAGAAGATGGCTGCGCATCAATACACGCAACTATCGAATCGCTTACTGGGGAAAAGAAATCGATATTCATTTTATTAGGGGATTATTTGGAACATGCAATATATAAAAAACTATGTTTTAGTTACAATTCTTTATTTCTTTTTTTTTCGAACCTTTTTCTTTGGTGTTTTTGCTGCAATCATTTTTTCCGCCTCCTCTTGGGTAAGTTTTTCTATATCGGTTGTTTTTGGGAGTTCTACTTTAATTTTTCCCTTGATGACATTGAAACGACCCCAACGCGCTTTTTCTACACGAATTCCTACATCTTCAAAATTGTGAATTAGTTTATCGCGTTCTTTTTGCTTTTTCTCTTCAATTAAAGTCTCTAGATCTTCTTGGGTTAAATTATCGAAATCGTATTTCTTGTTAACATTGATAAAAATAGAATTCCATTTAATAAAAGGTCCAAACCTACCAACTCCCTTTTGAATTGGCATTTCTTCGTAATATCCAATAGGGGCATCTGCTTTTCTTTTTGCTTCAATAAGTGCAATAGCTCTATCCATATCTACAGCCATTGGATTTTCTCCCTTATCTAAAGAAACATACTTTCCATCAAATTTAATGTAAGGTCCAAAACGACCATTTGCCACTACAACTTCGTTATCTTCATAGGTACCAATGGACTTTGGTAATTTGAATAAATCCATCGCTTCCTCATAGGTAATAGAGCCCATGGTTTGATCTCCTTGTAAACTTGCAAATTTTGGTTTTTCTTCATCCGTGGCCTCACCTATTTGTACCATAGCTCCGTAGCGTCCTAAACGAACGTAGACATTTTTACCACTTTCTGGATCTATTCCTAATAAACGTTGCCCGCTAGCTCTTTCTGCGTTTGCAGCTACATCTTCTACAGTAACGTGAAAATCTTTGTAAAAATCTTTAATCATTGCCGTCCAGTCTTCTTTTCCAGAGGCAATTTCATCAAACTCGTTTTCTACTTTAGCCGTAAATCCAAAATCTAGAATGGCATCAAAATTTTTCACTAAAAAATCGTTAACTACATTTCCAATATCTGTTGGTACAAGTTTTCCTTTGTCGGAACCAACTTTTTCAGTTAACAACGTCTCGTGCACTTTACCGGCTTCAAGACTTAACTTTACGTAATTTCTATCTTTTCCCTCCACAGTGCCTTTTTCAACATATTGTCTTCGCTGAATAGTAGAAATTGTAGGTGCATAGGTAGAGGGTCTTCCAATCCCTAACTCTTCTAGGCGCTTTACTAAAGATGCTTCGGTAAACCTCGCTAATGGTCTGGTATATCTTTCCGATGCAGTTATAGCATCGTACTCCAAAGTTTCACCCACGTTCATTTTAGGCAACATACCAGCTTGTTCTTCTTCTTCATTATCTGTTCCTTCTAAATAAACTTTTAGAAAACCTTCAAAAGTAATCACCTCACCATTGGCAACAAAAACCTTATCATTCGCGTCGTTTTCAATTTTCACCACAGTTCTTTCCAATTGGGCATCGCTCATTTGCGAAGCCAATGTTCTTTTCCAAATAAGACTGTACAATCTGTCTTGGTCATAATCTACGGCAACGTCATGTTTACTCATATCCGTTGGACGGATAGCCTCATGTGCTTCTTGTGCTCCTTTGGACTTGGTGGAATAATTTCGAGGTTTACTGTACTCAGCGCCATAATAATTGGAAATTTCTTCTTTTGCTGCATTTTTAGCATCCTCGGAAAGGTTTACACTGTCGGTTCTCATGTACGTAATCAAACCTGCTTCGTATAACCTTTGCGCCATCATCATAGTTTTTGCTACCGGAAAACCAAGTTTTCTAGACGCTTCTTGCTGTAACGTGGAAGTTGTAAAAGGAGCTGCTGGTGTCTTTTTTGCAGGCTTCTTTTGCAGGTCTGCAATAGTAAAAGTTCCTTCAATACAAGAATTTAAAAATGTTTCTGCTTCTTCTTTAGAAGAAAAATTCTTGGCAATTTTAGCTTTAAATTTTTTACCTGCATCGTTAATAAACAAAGCATCAATTCGATAAGAGGCTACCGGTGTAAACGCTTCAATTTCTCTTTCTCGTTCTACGATTAGTCGAACAGCCACAGACTGCACTCTTCCAGCAGACAAGCCACCTTTAACCTTTCTCCATAAAACCGGAGACAGTTCATATCCTACCAATCGATCCAATATTCTTCTGGCCTGCTGGGCATTTACCAGGTTGTAATTGATATCCCTTGGATTTTCAACAGCTCTTAAAATTGCTTTTTTGGTTATTTCGTGAAAAACAATTCTTTTGGTATTTTCGTCTTTTAACTTTAATTGCTCTGCCAGATGCCATGCAATTGCCTCTCCCTCTCGATCTTCATCGGAGGCTAACCACACTGTATCTGCTTTTTTCGCTAAATCTTTTAATTTTTTAACAATTGCTTTTTTATCAGAAGAAACGATATATTTTGGCTTAAAATCACCATCAACATTCACCCCAAGTTCTTTCGAAGGCAAATCTGCTATGTGCCCATAGCTAGACTCCACTTGAAAATCTTTACCTAAAAACTTTTCAATTGTTTTTGCTTTTGCAGGTGACTCTACTATTACTAAATTCTTTGCCATACTTTATTCTTGTTCTTTGCTTCATATATATAGAAAAGAAGCTTTTTTCAGTCTACAAAAGTAGCCACTTTTTTTTATTTAATATTTAGTTTAAAAAAAAATCCTAAAAAGACAAGGTTAAAACTCTATTAATTTATGTCATAATGTCATATTTCTATAATTTGGTTGTATCTTTGCGGTCTATTTTTAGCAAGATTTAAAGGAACTTATGGAACACGTTGAGAAAATAATTGAGGAGAAGAAACAAGGTAAACCTTTACTAACAAAACAAAAGGATGGCAATAGCAAAAAACTTTTTATAGAAAGTTACGGTTGCCAAATGAACATGAACGACAGTGAGATCGTCGCTTCGATTCTTCCGAAGAGGGCTTTAATACCACTGGCAACATAGAAGAAGCTGACTTAGTATTAGTAAACACCTGTTCTATTAGAGAGAAAGCGGAACAAACTGTTCGCAATAGACTGCAAAAATACAACCATGCTAAAAAACGAAACCCAAAGATGAAAGTTGGTGTTTTAGGTTGTATGGCGGAAAGACTAAAAGCAAAGTTTTTAGAAGAAGAAAAAATTGTCGATCTTGTAGTTGGCCCCGATGCTTACAGAGATTTACCAAATTTAGTAGAAGAAGTAGAAGCGGGAAGAGATGCCGTTAACGTGCTTCTATCGAAGGAAGAAACCTACGCGGATGTGTCACCGGTTCGATTAAATTCTAATGGAGTATCTGCTTTTGTATCGATAACAAGAGGATGTGATAACATGTGTACTTTTTGTGTAGTTCCGTTCACACGAGGAAGAGAGCGAAGTAGAGATCCGCAAAGTATTTTGGAAGAAATAAATGCAATGCACGAGAAAAACTTTAAAGAGATTACGCTTCTAGGTCAGAATGTAGATTCCTATTTATGGTATGGTGGTGGGCTGAAAAAGGATTTTAAAAAGGCTTCGGAAATGGCAAAGGCTACCGCTGTAGATTTTGCACAACTATTAGACATGTGTGCTACTAGATTCCCCAAGATGCGTTTTCGTTTTTCTACTTCCAACCCTCAAGACATGACTCTAGATGTCATTCACGTGATGGCAAAACACAGAAATATTTGTAAATACATTCATTTACCCATCCAAAGTGGAAGTAATGCAATGTTAAAAGCAATGAATCGATTGCATACGCGAGAAGAATATTTAGAATTAGTTAAAAATATTTATACACTAATTCCTGAAATGCACCTTAGTCAAGACATGATAGCTGGCTTTTGTGGAGAAACTGAAGAAGACCACAAAGACACCCTTGACCTTATGGAAAAAGTTAAATATAGCTTTGGTTTTATGTTTGCTTATTCGGAAAGACCTGGTACGTTGGCTGCGAAAAAGATGGAGGATGATATCCCATTAGACATTAAGAAGAGACGACTGCAAGAAATCATAGACTTGCAACAAAGACATAGCTTGTACAGAGCAAAAGAACAAGTAGGACAAATCCAAGAGGTTCTTATTGAAGGTACTTCCAAAAAATCACAAGACCAATGGAAAGGCAGAAACACCCAAAATACCGTGGTGGTATTCCCAAAAGAAAATTATAAAATGGGAGATTTTGTGGAGGTAAAAATTGAAAACTGTACTGCGACTACCTTAATAGGTAAAGCTGTAGGGTATTCCGACAATAATTAATATAAAATACTTAAATAGTGTAATCGAGTATTCCCCGAAAATCTCGTTTAAAAAGGAAAAATGGAAAATTTACAAACTGTTAAACAGCGTTTTGGAATTATTGGTAACGATTTACAGTTAAACAGAGCCATAGAAAAAGCAATTAGAGTTGCTCCTACGGATATCTCTGTATTAGTAGTCGGGGAAAGTGGTGTTGGTAAAGAGAGTATTCCAAAGATTATTCATCAATTATCGCATCGAAAACACGCAAAATATATCGCTGTAAACTGCGGAGCCATTCCGGAGGGAACTATAGACAGTGAATTGTTTGGTCATGAAAAGGGAGCCTTTACCGGAGCAACAGCAACAAGAAAAGGTTATTTTGAAGTTGCAGATGGTGGAACTATTTTCTTAGACGAAGTAGGGGAACTACCGCTCACCACACAGGTACGATTGCTACGTGTTTTAGAAAATGGGGAATTTATTAAAGTGGGGTCTTCCCAAGTGCAGAAAACCAATGTTCGAATTGTAGCAGCTACTAATGTAAATATGCACGAAGCGATATCGAAAGAGAAGTTTAGAGAAGACCTGTACTATCGCTTGAGTACTATTGAAATCCCATTACCGCCTTTGCGACAAAGAGGAGAAGACATTCATTTGCTATTTCGAAAGTTTGCATCTGATTTTGCCCAAAAATATCGCATGCCTACCATACGATTGGAGGATAGTGCTATTAAAGTATTACTGAGCTACAATTTCCCAGGAAACATTAGACAGCTTCGAAATATTGCAGAACAAATTTCGGTAGTTGAGGAAAATAGAGTAATCTCAAGTGAAAAATTACTGCAGTATTTACCAAACACACAAGGCAATTTACCGGCTATCATTAATGGTACTAGTGCTAAAAATGATTTTTCTAACGAACGAGACATTATGTATAAAATTTTATTTGATATGCGTAATGACATTAACGATTTAAAAAAACTTACATTAGACTTGTTAAAAGACGGTAATTCTCCTCAAGTACAAGAAGAAAACCACAGGCTAATTGAAAAAATTTACCAAGAACAGCAAAGTGATAGTGCTAAGGTAGAGGTGGTACAATACACAGAGCCAGCGGATAGCAATACCTATGATTTTATTGAAACCATTGAAGAAGATGAAAATTTATCGCTACAAGAGAAAGAAGTGGAAATGATAAAAAAATCGTTAGAGAAAAATAACGGTAAAAGAAAATTGGCTGCTAAAGAATTAGGAATCTCGGAGAGAACTCTTTACCGAAAAATAAAACAATACAACTTGTAACACATTCCCAAGCAATGTTTGTACAATCCAAAAAATAAAAAATGAAAAAATCAATTATACATTTTGGTATCATCGGTGTAACTTTTCTCCTCATATTGGGTTGTGGCGCCTATTCTTTTACCGGAGGTAATACTGGAGCTGCAAAAACTATTCAAGTAGACTTTTTTCCGAACCAGGCCCCTATCATAGAACCCTCGCTTAGCCAAAGATTTACACAAGACTTACAAGATCTTTTCACGAGACAGACAAATTTAACACTAGTTAAATCTAATGGAGAGTTGCATTTTAATGGCGAAATCATAGACTACAGAATTACCCCAATGAGTGCTACGGCCGATCAAAAAGCGGCACAAAACCGATTAACCATCGTAGTTAACGTACGGTATACGAATAGTTTAGAAGAAAAAGATAATTTTGAAAAGCAATTTTCTTTCTACTACGACTATGGGGCTGCACAACAGCTTTCAGGAGGCGTGTTAGATAGCGCATTAAATGAAATTTTAGAAAGAATAACACAAGATATTTTTAACGCATCTGTAGCTAAATGGTAACGAACTCTTGATAACTAAAACGAACATACAAACTATACTCAAGAAGGAGACCTTTTCGCATGAAGAGTTAGAAACTCTACAAAATTTAATTACGAAATATCCTTATTTCCATCTAGCAAAAGCGTTACATCTAAAAATTTTAAAAAGTATAAGCAGTTATAAATATAACAAAGTTCTCAAAGAGACTGCGGCTTACACTACCGACAGAGAGGTGCTTTTCGATTACATAACCTCCAAAGACTTAAAAAAAGCTAGTGTCACAAAAGAAAAACTCACAATAAAATCGTTAGTATCTGCACCAAAAACAATATCTAAACAAGAGCGCATTACCAAAGAATTAAAGATAGGAACTCCTTTAGCTTTTTCAAAAAACGAAAACTTTTCATTTCAGCAGTGGTTGCAATTGACCCATGCAAAAGAAATTCAACGTAAGCCAAAAGAGAAAGAAGAAACTACTCCGAAAACAATAAACACAAGTAATGCAGCTATTATTGATAGATTTATTGAAAACAATCCGAAAATATCGAGACCTACAAAAGGAACGACTATTCATTATAAAATAGAGGAAAACCAAGGAAATGAACACCAGCTAATGACAGAAACCTTAGCTAAGGTATATTTGGAACAAAAGAAATATGAAAGTGCGATTAAATCCTATAAAATATTAAGTTTGAAATATCCAGAAAAAAGTGGTTTCTTTGCAGACCAAATTAAAAGAATTAAAATTTTACAAAACAATAAATAATGACTACATATAACTTACTTTTGATTTTAATTTTAATAGTTGCTATAGCATTGATATTAATTGTAATGGTTCAAAATCCAAAAGGAGGTGGATTATCTTCTTCATTTGGAGGTGGTGGCGCTCAAAATATCGGAGGAGTTCAAAACACCAATACCTTTTTAGATAAAACAACATGGACTCTAGCAATAACGATGTTTGCTTTAATCTTAATAGCTAATTTTGCTATTCCAAGAGATAGTGCATCCGGAGCTCCAACTTTAGACAATACCTTAAATGAAATTGAAACTACAACACCTACTAGTACTCCAGTAGAAAGTGGTACAAAAGATAGTGTGCAGTAGTTTTCTATATACCAATTATTAAAATGCCAACGTAGATGACACGTTGGCATTTTTTTTATTTTTATGCAAAAGAATAGTAAAAATGTCAGCCTAAAGAGTATGGCATAATTTCTGAATTAGTTACCAAGAAAAAACTTTTAAAAATATATTATGGGATTAAATATACAACCTTTAGCAGATCGCGTTCTTGTAGAACCAGCTGCAGCTGAAACAAAGACCGCTTCTGGAATTATTATTCCTGATAACGCAAAAGAAAAACCTCAAAAAGGTACTGTTGTTGCGGTAGGAAACGGAACTAAAGACGAACCTTTAACAGTAAAAGTTGGAGACACTGTTCTTTACGGAAAGTACGCTGGAACAGAACTTAAGCTAGAAGGCAACGACTACCTAATTATGAGAGAGAGCGATATTTTCGCGATAATCTAAAAAAATTGACACATTTAAAATAAACAAATTAGAAAAAATGGCAAAAGATATAAAATTTGATGTAGAGGCTCGCGAAGGCTTAAAGCGCGGAGTAGATGCATTGGCAAACGCTGTAAAAGTAACTTTAGGTCCTAAAGGTAGAAATGTAATTGTTTCAAAATCATTCGGAGCCCCTCACGTAACAAAAGATGGTGTTTCTGTAGCGAAAGAAGTAGAATTAGAAGATGCTCTAGAAAATATGGGAGCACAAATGGTGAAAGAAGTTGCTTCAAAAACCAACGATTTAGCCGGTGATGGAACAACAACAGCAACTGTATTGGCACAAGCTATCGTTAAAGAAGGCTTAAAAAATGTAGCTGCTGGAGCAAATCCAATGGACTTAAAGCGAGGTATAGACAAAGCGGTAAAAGCTATAAATGGCGATCTTACGAAACAAGCAAAAGAAGTTGGTAATTCTTCAGAAAAAATACAACAAGTAGCTTCTATTTCAGCTAATAACGATGCTTTTATTGGAAATTTAATTTCGGAAGCTTTCGAAAAGTAGGTAAAGAAGGAGTGATAACCGTAGAGGAAGCAAAAGGAACAGATACTTATGTGGATGTTGTAGAAGGAATGCAATTTGACAGAGGATATCTATCTCCTTATTTTGTTACGGATGCAGATAAAATGATTGCAGACCTAGAAAACCCTTACATTTTATTGTTCGATAAAAAAATATCTAACCTACAAGAAATACTTCCTATTCTCGAGCCAGTAGCGCAATCAGGGAAACCATTATTAATTATCGCAGAGGATGTAGACGGACAAGCCCTTGCAACTCTAGTAGTAAACAAACTTCGTGGTGGATTAAAAATAGCTGCTGTTAAAGCACCTGGATTTGGAGACAGAAGAAAAGCAATGCTAGAAGATATTGCAATTCTAACTGGAGGAACCGTTATTTCAGAAGAACGAGGTTTTTCGTTAGAAAACGCTACTTTAGATTTGTTGGGAACTGCAGAGACAGTAACCATAGATAAAGACAACACTACCATCGTAAACGGATTCGGAGATGAAACACAAATCAAGGCTCGTGTTAATCAAATCAAAGCGCAAGTAGAGACTACCACCTCCGATTACGATCGTGAGAAACTTCAAGAACGTCTTGCTAAGTTGGCCGGAGGAGTAGCAGTACTATATGTGGGAGCTGCATCTGAGGTAGAGATGAAAGAAAAGAAAGACAGAGTTGACGATGCATTACACGCTACAAGAGCAGCGGTTGAAGAAGGTATTGTTGCAGGTGGAGGAGTTGCCTTAGTTAGAGCAAAACAGGCTTTAGAATCTTTAACTACCGATAACCTAGACGAAATAACCGGTGTTCAAATTGTGAACAGAGCTATTGAAGCACCGTTAAGAACTATCGTTGAAAATGCAGGTGGCGAAGGATCTGTAGTAATTAACAAAGTACTAGAAGGTAAAAACGACTTTGGTTACGATGCAAAATCTGAAGCTTATGTAGACATGCTAAAAGCTGGTATTATCGACCCTAAAAAAGTAACTCGTGTAGCATTAGAAAATGCTGCTTCTGTTGCAGGTATGATTTTAACCACAGAATGTGCTTTAGTAGACATCAAAGAAGACGCACCTGCCGGAGGAGCAATGCCTCCAATGGGTGGTGGAATGCCAGGAATGATGTAATATTTTACAAAATAAATTCTAAAAGGGTTCACTTGTTCTGTGAACCCTTTTTTATTTTTACTTTATTTCAAAAAGATATGGCATTCGAACTTGTATTCCTTTCCATTTTTGGAATTCATTGATAGTAGTATACAACCTATAGGTTTCTGCACCAAGAGTTTCTTTGAGCAGTTTTTCTTTAGATGCTTTTAAAAAAGGATTAAAAGAAAACGAATCTTTAAAATCATGAGTATAATTTGGATAATTTCTAATTCTATATGCAGAAACATCGGCAAGATTAGCTGCTGCTATAATTGCATCGTCTAGATTTCCTAGTGCATCTACCAAACCAATATTAACAGCCTCTTTTCCGGTCCAAACTCTACCTTGAGCTACTGCATCGACAGCTTCTTTAGTTAGCTTTCTCCCATTCGACACACGTGTAAGAAAAGTATCGTATATGTCTTCTACTCCTTCCTTAGTTACCTCATAGAATCTTGGATCCATAGGCTCAAACAAACTGTACTCTGGGTTATTATTTGTAGAAACTTGTTCTGCATTTATACCAATTCTACTAGCTAATTTTTCCATATTAGGTAACATTCCAAAAACGCCAATAGAACCAGTTATGGTTGTTGGTTCTGCAAAAACTTTGTCTGCATTACAAGAGATATAATATCCTCCCGAGGCTGCTACATTACCCATAGACACAACTAATGGCTTTTCTTTTTTCAATAATTCTAACTCTCGCCAAATTAATTCAGAGGCTAAAGCACTTCCACCTGGTGAGTTTACGCGCAAAACAACGGCTTTCACAGAAGCGTCTTTCTTTGCTTTTTTAATTGCTTTATTAATAATACCCTGGCCGATAACATCCTCGTTACCTTCACCATACATAATTTCTCCTTGGGCATAAATAACTGCAATTTTATCTTTACTCACAGAAACATTCCTGCGTCCCTTACCTGATGCAATATAATCTTGAAGTGAAATCATGTGTATTTTTTCACTAGAGGCATTTTTCAATTTTTGTACGTATTCGTCTTGATAAATAATACCATCTACTAAACTATTATTTTTAGAAGAAGTTGCATTTCTACCTTGAAGATTATCGGCAATATTATTTAGTTTGTCTTCCGATATGTTTCTGTTTACACTAATATCACTTAGCATTTCAGACCAAATAGATTGTAAAAAAGAAGTGGTTTGCTCTCTGTTACTTTCACTCATTGTATTGGTTAAATAGGGCTCTACAGCACTTTTGTATTTTCCATGTCTAATCACTTCCATCTTTACGCCGTACTTGTCTTCAAAATCTTTGTAGTATAAAATCTCGGTAGATAGTCCTTTAAAATCAATAGAACCAACAGGATTAACAAACAAACTATCCGCTACAGAACTTAAATAATAGTTTTTCTGATCGTAAAAATCATTGTACGCAAAAATAAACTTGCCGCTTTCCTTAAAATCAGAAAGTTTATCGCGTATTGCCTGTGTTTGCGCTACCCCTGCGTTGACTTGCGAAGTTTTAATACTTATTCCTAGGATATTAGGATCAACTTGTGCATTTTCTATAGCATTGATTATAGCATTCAATCCAACTTTTTCATCCGTATAATCTAAAATCTCTGATAAAGGATTATCGTCTTTTGGAGCAAAATCTTTAACACTTGCAGAAAGATCTAATTCGATAATTGAGTTTGATTTAACTTCTATGTCTTCTGAAGAACTCATGAGAGAACCTACAAGAGCAAAAAACATAAAAAATAGAAACAAAGAAATAAAAAAACCAAGTATAGAGGCTAATAAATTACGTAAAAACTTCATGATATAATAATTGAATTCTCAAAAGCAAATATAAGTTTTAACGACAGCTTTATCTAATTTTGATTCTATATTTCTGCTCGACAAATTTAAAATAATTAAATAGTTTATAGTTTACATCATATCCATAATCCACATTTGGGTTATAATCAATAGAATTGTTATAAATGTTAGGATTGTATCGACTGGGATTAAGTACTCTAATATTCCACTCCGTAGTATATAATCTATTTCTCGATTCTAGGTATGACTGCGAGTAATAACCCACAGGCCTGGCATTTGACACTAAATAAGTATTAAACCCTACATCCATAATAATTATCTCGTACTCTAAGCTATCGTTAGCTATCACAACCGGTTCATCTTTTCCGGAAGAGGAATTATAGCGATTGGAAGTACTACAAGCATACACAATACAACTAAAAATTATAATCGGAACCATATATTTTGAAAAATTCATGCTAAAAATATTTACCTTTAAAGTACAAAATTATAGTAATTTATACAAGATATGAAAAAAAGATGCGCTTGGGTTACTTCAAATCCGCTGTATATAAAATATCATGATGAAGAATGGGGCATTCCAGTATATGAAGACAGGAAATTATTTGAAATGCTGTTATTAGAGTCTTTTCAGGCAGGACTGAGTTGGATAACTATTCTAAAGAAACGAGAAAATTTTAGAAGGGCCTTTGATAATTTTGATTACCATAAAATAGCAGCATACAAAGCTAAAAAGTATACTGCATTGGTTAGTGACAAAGGAATTGTAAGAAACAAACTAAAAATTAAAGCAGCCATATCTAATGCACAAAACTTTATTAAAATTCGAGATAGATATGGTTCTTTTTCGGATTTTCTGTGGAAATTTAGCAACCACAAGCCAATTTACAATACGTTTGAAAACAGCGACAAAGTTCCTACTGCAAATAAACTTTCAGATACAATTTCTAAGGAACTGCAAAATCACGGTTTTCAATTTGTTGGAACCACTATAATATACGCCTACTTACAAGCTATAGGTATGGTTAATGATCATACCAAAGAATGTTTTAAGTATCGTAGCAGTTAATTTTTGTACCTTTAAAATTATTTATAAATCGTATGGCACAAAAAGTTAAAGATCCTGGATTTGGCTATAATTCACAGAAAAACATTCGAGGAATTGTTAACAAAGATGGAACTTCCAATGTAATTCACGTCAATAAAAAATTCAAAATTGAAGACTTATACACTTTTTTTATTGCCTTGCCTTGGTGGAAATTTTTTCTATTTGTATTGCTTGGCTATTTGACGCTCAATATATTTTTTGGGGGGCTATATGTAGCAATTGGTATTGAGGAAATTACTCCGTCGAAAGGAAACCTCATAGACGATTTCTTAAATGGTTTTTTTTCAGCGCACAAACATTAACCACCGTAGGTTACGGAGGGATAGCACCTCAGGGTATAGTCGCCAATATTATAGCTGCTTTTGAGGCGATGATTGGCTTGCTCTCTTTCTCTTTTATCACCGGTCTTTTGTATGGAAGATTTTCAAGGCCTAAAGCTGCAATTCGCTTTAGCGAAAACTTTATTTTAAGACACTTTAACCAAGGAAATGCCATAATGTTTCGCTTGATTAACAGAAGAAAAACATTAATGATAGAACCCGAGATAACCGTTACACTATCTATTAACGAAAAAGAAAAATCAGGGATGTATAAGAGGAACTTCTACACCTTAAAATTAGAGCGGAATAAAATAATGTATTTACCGACAATCTGGACTGTGGTGCATGAAATTGATTCAGAAAGTCCACTACAAAAATACAATGCAGTAGAAATAAAAAGTTTAGATGCTAAACTGTATATTTTATTAAAGTATCACGAAGAATCTTTTGGGCAAACAGTTTATCAAGCCACCTCTTATGACTTTTCTGAATTGAAACTTCACGCTAAATACAAACCTTCTATATATTTTGATAGTGAAGGATTTACCATTCTAGATCATGAAAAACTCAATGATGTAGAGGAACTTGTTTAACCCTTAATTAAGTATTTAGATAAAAATAGTAAAGAAATGGTTACAACAATTGCCACGGCAACATACAAAGCTCCATTCTGGTAATACTTTTTATTCCTCTTCGCGTCTTTTTTGTAACTTATAACCATTGTGGTTACAAAAACGACAACAAATAAACTTGCAAAAATAATCCTACCTGTGGTAAACATAATATTGTATTTTTAGCAAAGTTAAACAATGATTTATTGTTCTGAAATTTATTTGGATAATGTTTTTCTATAACGCAAGTGCTCTGCAATACTAAAACCCTGTAATTCGTTTAATTTAAATAGCTTTAAAGCCAAACCAATACCATGATACAAAAAAGTAAGTTAGCTGTTTTGGATATCGACGATACGTTAACAGATAGTCAGCATAAACACGAGGATGCGTTATTATTTGCCTTGAAACACTTTGGAATTGAAAATATAGATACCAACTGGAAAAACTACAAAAATGCTTCAGACAGTTATATTTTTAAAGTAAATTACGAAAAAACCTTTAAAAGAGACTTTACCCTTTCTTTTATTCCTGAATTTGAGAAAGTAATGACAGAAAGATTTGCAACCCACAAAGACAGCAATGCAATTAAAGGAGCGCTGAATATAATAAATCAGTTACTTCACCATAGCGACTACGGTATCTGTTTTGCCACTGGATCTTTAATGCGTCCGGCAATACTAAAATTACAACAAGCAAAGCTACCTGTAATACCCGAACTAATAGCGACCTCCAATGGCATGTTTTCAAGAGAAGAGATCGTTACCTCTGCAATTAAAAAAGCGGAAAAATACTTCGGAATCTCAGCATTTGAGGAAATTATTTCCTTCGGAGATGGATTATGGGATCTAACTACCGCAACAAATCTAAACCTTCATTTTGTTGGAGTTAATGATAAAAACAAAAAGGATTTTAACCTTATGGGAGTTAAACACCACATAAAAGATTGGAATAGCTTTCAGCTAAAAGAAACAGAAAAAAAATTAGGAATACAACATTAAAATAAGAACCAAAATGAAAAAAAAGATTAGTGCCGTTCATGAATTTCATAAAGCATTTGGGTTAGGAATAAAAGACAAACCGACTGCAAATATTGGAGAAGACCGAAACCTGCTTCGTTTCAATTTAATGAAAGAAGAAAACGAGGAATATATTGAGGCAGCAAGGAACAATGACCTAGTAGAGGTTGCAGATGCCTTAGGTGATATGCTGTACATTTTATGCGGTACTATTATAGAGCATGGAATGCAAGATAAAATTGAAGCAGTTTTTAACGAAATTCAACGCAGTAACATGAGTAAATTAGGGGAAGATGGGAAGCCTATTTACCGAGAAGATGGAAAAGTTCTAAAAGGACCGAATTACTTTAAACCTAATTTAGAAAAAATAGTTCTGGAATAATAGCTATAAAAAGGCATCGAATTTGAGTTGTTTTCGATTTCGATGCCTTTTGAAATTATATTTTAAGAGGGGTTTAATGCTCTAAATTTGCACCCTCCATTGATGCTTATCTTCTTCTTTGTTATACTGAATATTTAAAAGCTTTTCTTTGAAAAATGCAGCGTAAGTATCTTCCATATTTGGCAATTCTACCACAGTATCCTGGTGCTTAAACCCTTTAATAGGATTGATAACAGCGGCAGTACCAGAACCAAAAATTTCTTTGAGTTCTCCTTTTGCTGCAGCAGTTTTTATTTCTTGTACCTTGATATTTCGTACTTCAATAGAAATTCCATTATCTTTTGCTAATTGAATAATAGATTTCCTTGTAATGCCATCCAAAATTCTATCGCTAGTTGGAGCAGTAATTAAGGTGTCTCCTATTCTAAAAAATACATTCATGGTTCCAGCCTCTTCCATGTATTCATGTGTATCAGCATCCGTCCAGATGATCTGTTGGTATCCTTCTTTATTCGCTAGACTTGTAGGGTAAAATTGTGCAGCATAATTACCTGCTGCTTTGGCATAACCAACACCACCATTTGCAGATCTACTGTATTTTTCTGCTATTAAAACTCGAACATCACCTGCATAATAAGATTGCGCCGGAGAACAGATAACCATGAATCGGTATTTTTCAGCTGGGGAAGCAGCGATAGCTCCTTCGGTAGCTATTATAAAAGGACGAATGTATAAAGAGTTTCCAAACCCTTTTTTGATCCATTCGGTATCGAGATGTAGTAATTTTTTCAACCCATTGTAAAAGATAGCTTCTGGAACGGCAGGAATAGCAAGCCTTTCAGCAGAAATGTTAAGTCTTTTTATACTTTGGTCGGGTCGAAATAAGAAAATCCCATCTGCATCATCTTTATATGCTTTCATTCCTTCAAAAACAGCCTGACCATAATGAAACACCCTTGCCGACGGTTCTAGGGTAATTGGCGCATAAGGTACAATTTCGGGCACATTCCATTCTCCGTTTTCATAATCGCAAACGAGCATGTGATCTGTAAACACATGACCAAAAGATAAATCGTTAAAGTCTACATCAGCAATTTTAGAAACTTCAACCGACTGAATTTTAATATCCATAATATTTTTTTTATGCTGGCAAAGTTACAAAAACATGTAGGATTAAACGTGCTTACTACACGAATCCAACAAATATGGTTATCTTTGTTAAAAATAATTTACTCAACAAACTGAAGATGAAAAGAATAACAATAATAACACTAATTTTAAGCATATTTTGTGCAAGCTGTAATTTAAAGAAGGAGAATGACAAAGCTACTAAAGAATCCAGTACCATCGCATATACTTCCTTTGGTAAAAAGGTAAATGAGAAAAATGTTTTATCTGCTGATGTTATGCGAAATAAATTCGAAAACATGAATGCAGGAGATACTTTAAACGTAAAATTCACCAGCACTGTTAATAGTGTTTGTAAGAAAAAAGGATGCTGGATGAAGTTAGAACTTGGTGATGGTAAAGAAACCATGGTTCGTTTTAAAGATTACGGCTTTTTCATGCCTTTAAATTGTGAAGATGAAAAGGTAATTGTTAACGGAAAAGCATATGTAACTATTACTCCTGTGGAGGAATTACAACACTACGCTAAAGATGCAGGAAAATCAGACGAGGAGATAAACGCAATAACAGAACCAAAATATACCTATGCGTTTTTAGCAGATGGTGTATTGTTAAAAAATAATGACTAGGTATCTTTTAGTTTTTTTAGGAAGCTTTTTGTGTGCTTGTGCCTCTGAAAATAAGAATACCAAAGAGTTTGTTTATGCCGAACCCTCTGAAATGGCAGTACTGATGCAACAAATGTTTGCAAAAATGCAAGAAACCAAAGAAAATGTTATGCATCAAAAAGATATCGGTCCGTTTCCGGATTATATCAAAAACATACACAGTGCAACTTTAACGAATGCCACTTTTAAGAGTAGTGATTTCAGGAAGTTATCCGACACCTACGTGCAGTATATGGTAAAAACGTATACAGGAGAGAAATCACAAAGGAAGGAAAATTTCAATACGGCGGTTAATAGTTGTGTGCAATGTCACGAGATTTTTTGTAGAGGACCAATACCAAAAATTAAAAAACTTTGGATTAATTAATTTGAAAAGAGAGATAATTACAACTGCAGATGGCTCAAATACCATTCACATTCCGGAATGGAACGAACAGTATCACTCCAAACATGGAGCAATACAAGAGGCGTACCACGTATTTATCAGAAATGGTTTAGAACAGATTTCTAAAGAGAATATCGCTATTTTAGAAATAGGATTTGGTACAGGGTTAAATTGTTTAATTACACTTCTAGAATCAAACAAAACCATCCACTATATCGGTGTAGAGGCCTATCCTGTCGCTTTGGAGGAACTTAAAAAACTCAATTATACCGATAACTTAAACGGTAAAAATAAAGCCAACTACTTTCAAGTTATTCATGCATGTCCTTGGGATGTAAAACAGCAAATTTCAAAGCAGTTTTCTCTGACAAAACAAAAGAAGTTTTTTCAGGAAATTACAGACGTAAACACCTATGACTTGATTTATTTTGATGCCTTCGGGGCAAGAGTGCAGCCCGAATTATGGACAGAAAAGATATTTACAATTATGTACAATTCGCTTCGAGAAAATGGTATCCTAGTCACTTATGCCGCAAAAGGAACTATAAGGCGAGCCATGATAGCAGTTGGGTTTTCCGTAGAGAGATTACCTGGTCCTCCAGGAAAAAGAGAAATGTTAAGAGCTACAAAATAACACGATAAAACATGAAGTTTCAAAGAAAGTTTGGTCAAAACAGAAAGACAAACCCTAAACGAGGTCTATTTTTAGTACTACTTTTAATGGTAGTTATTTTACTATGGTACAACGCAGAAAAAATAATCGGTACTTTTTTATAAATGGAACCATTTAAATTTAAAGAATTCACAATTCATCAAGACAAGTGCGCGATGAAAATCGGTACAGATGGGGTTTTATTAGGAGCTTGGTGTTCTTTAGAAAACATCCCCGACACCATCTTGGATATTGGTTCTGGAACCGGAATACTTGCGCTTATGATGGCACAAAGGAGCAGTGCTAGTATTATCGATGCCATAGAAATTGATGAAGATGCTTTTGAGCAAACTGTTCAAAATTTTGAATTATCAGACTGGGGAGATCGCCTCTATGGATACCATGCATCTTGTAAAGAATTTACTGCTGAAATAGTAGAGGAAGGAGAAACCTATGATTTAATTATTTCTAACCCTCCTTTCTACTCGGATACCTATCCGTCTAACGATTCGGCAAGAAATAAAGCGCGATTTACAGTGCATTTAAGCTTTGAAGAGTTACTTGCTTCTGTGGCTAAAATGCTAGCTAAAGACGGAAACTTTGCCGTTATTATTCCTTTCAAGGAAGAAGCGTATTTTACCAATATTGCTAAAAAGTACCATTTACACGTCACCAGGAGGTGTCGAGTTAAAGGAAACGATAAAACCGAAATAAAAAGAAGTTTGTTAGAATTATCCTTTCGAGAAACTATCGTGAAATCGGAAGAATTAACACTAGAAAAAGATAGACATCAATATACAGATGCCTATCGTAATCTTGTTAAAGATTTTTATTTAAAGTTGTAGTTTATCCTTTTATGGAATCGGGGTTGTAACCTAAATACGGTACTTCCTTTTCTTTAAAATGGATACCGAATGATTGTAATTCAGAAAGAATTGGTTCATACACCTCTTTGTTAATTGGCAATTGTACTCCGGGAGTTTTAATCTCTCCGTTTAAAATTTTCACAGCTGCCATAGCAACAGGTAAACCAACCGTTTTGGCCATTGCCGTATAAATATCGTCGTCGCCTTCTATAACCATACTACTCTCTAATTGCTTTGTAACACCATCTTTTTCATACCCAAAAATATGATGCATTACAATCATATCAATATCATTAGGCCCCAAACTCCAAGAATCCATCAATATTTTTTGTAGAATTTGCGCAGGTGTTCCATTTTTTATGTTCACTTTTTTAGTGGCACTAAAATATCCAACTCTAAAAACTTATCCCACATCAAATCGTCTTGATCTATTTTTAAATACGACCTGAATTTAAGCTCTACAGAGTCTGTTGGAGAGTAGGCTAAAAATAAATTGGTAAAATCGCGATAACTCATGGTTTCCGAGTTTTGAATGGTATACGAATCATCTGTCATTCCTAACTGAACGAAAACATTCCATGCTCTAGAAAAACCAACTTTACGAACCGTTCCACGATACATGGTTTTAATATCTTGCAAACCATAAATGCTGCGATATTTTAAAGAATCTCTATTGGCATATGCTTCAAATCTTCCACTTCCGTTTATGGTGAGAAACTCGGTCCTTCGAAAAAGTTTATGATATGGAATGTATTTGTAAGTACCTTCTTGCAGAAACATAGATGCACCTCCCTGCCCTGCCAAAACCACATTTCTTGGATTCCATGTAAATTTATAGTTCCATAAATTGGTATCACTCTCAGGTGCTACTAAACCTCCACAAAAAGACTCAAATAACACCATTTTACCATTGTCTTCTTTGATTCTATCAATTACTTGCATAGCACTCATATGATCGATTCCTGGATCTAAACCAATTTCATTCATAAAAATCAGGCCTTTCTCACGAACTTCTTTATCTAAGGCATGCATTTCATCAGAAATATAAGAGGCAGTAACCATGTGCTTCTTATAGGTAACACAATCTTTGGCTACCTCTACGTGGAATCTCGCTGGTAACATCGATATTACTACATCTGCATTTTGAACTGCTTCCATTCGCTCTTTTTCATTAAAAACATCTAGTAGGATTGTAGAGGCATTTTTATGACCGTTTATAAGTGCGGATGCGTGGGTGGTATCCAGATCACCAATGGTTATATGTAAATTCTCTTCCTGGGATTTCTCTAGCAAATAAGATATTAAGGAAGAACTAGATCTTCCAGCACCAATTATCAATATATTTCTCATGGATATAATGTACTTTTGTGTCGTTTATTTTGGAATTGCAATATCGCTAAAAAAGTTTAATTTTAAACAAAAACTTTAAATATGTATAAAAATTTAACAATAACCTGTATCTTAGGTGGGTTAACGATACTACTTGGTGCATTTGGAGCACATAGTTTACAAGAGGTTTTGACAGTAGATGGTTTGAAAAGCTTTGAAACAGCAATTCGATATCAAATGTTTCATGTATTGTTCTTATTAATTGTGAATGCATCTTTAGAGCTATCGAAAGCACAAAAAAACTGGATTACAGGAATAGTTTTTCTAGGAATTATATGCTTTTCCGGATCCATTTTTGCGATTCAATTAGGAAATATTCCAGCGAAAAGTATATGGTTTATTACCCCGTTTGGAGGATTACTTTTACTATTAGGCTGGGCTGTGACTGCAGTATTTCTAATTCAAAAGAAGAAAAAAAAGAATGTGCAATAAAAATCGCAAGGGAGTTATAAGTTTTCACAAAAAGAACTATTTTTGTAAAAAATAAAACACAACTAAAATATTTTAAGATGACAAATCTTGATACGAAAACGATTTCGATAGAAAACTTAGGAATTAAGAACGCTATCGTGCGTTATCAATTGAGTTCAGACGAGTTACATGATATTTCAATTGAAAAAGGACAAGGGGAAGATACAAGTTTTGGTGCAATAGCAGTTAAAACTGGTGAGTTCACGGGAAGATCACCAAGGGATCGCTTTATTGTAAAAGATGACATCACCGAAGATAAAATTTGGTGGGGCGATATCAATATTCCTTTTGATAGTACTAAATTCGATAAGTTATACGACAAAGTAACCAATTATCTGTCTAGTAAAGAAGTATTTGTTCGAGACAGCTACGCATGCGCAGATGAGAATTACAAGTTAAACATTCGAGTGGTTAATGAATATCCTTGGAGCAACATGTTTGCCTACAACATGTTCTTACGACCAACAAAAGAAGAACTAAAAGATTTTAATCCGGAATGGACCGTTGTTAATGCGCCAGGGTTTATGGCAGATCCTAAAGAAGATGGAACTCGCCAACACAACTTTGCAATCTTAAATTTTAAAAGAAAAATCGCCTTAATTGGAGGAACTGGATATACAGGAGAAATTAAAAAAGGAATTTTCTCTGCACTTAACTTTATTTTGCCAGTATTCAAAAACACGTTACCTATGCACTGTTCTGCTAATGTAGGTAAAGAAGGAGATACTGCCATATTTTTTGGCTTGTCAGGAACAGGAAAAACTACACTTTCAACAGATCCAAATAGAAGCTTAATTGGCGATGACGAACATGGATGGACTGCTGAAAACTCGGTATTTAATTTTGAAGGAGGTTGTTATGCAAAAGTTATAGATCTATCGCAAGAAAAAGAACCTGAAATTTTTGCAGCCATTAAACGAGGGGCTATTCTCGAAAATATTGTGATGGATGAGAATGGTAAAGTAGACTTTGCCGATACATCAATTACACAAAATACTCGTGTAAGTTATCCAATTCACCACATTGAAAACATAAGAACTCCATCAACAGGAAATAACCCTAAAAATATATTTTTCCTAACCGCCGATGCCTTTGGAGTGTTACCTCCAATATCTAAATTAACACCTGGTCAGGCTGCGTATCACTTTATTTCAGGATACACTGCAAAAGTAGCAGGAACTGAAGCAGGAGTAACAGAACCTGTACCTAGTTTTTCCGCTTGTTTCGGTGCACCTTTTATGCCTTTACACCCAACAAAATACGCAGAAATGTTGAGTGAAAAAATGAAGGAAACCGGTGTTAGCGTTTGGTTAATTAATACAGGTTGGTTTGCTGGACCTTACGGCGTTGGAGACCGTATGAAATTAAAATATACTCGTGCGATGATTAATGCTGCATTAAGTGGTAAACTTGGAGAAATAAACTACGAGACTATCATATCCATTCAGTTTTTGGTTTAGCACAACCAAGACAATGCCCAGGAGTTCCAACCGAATTATTAAGTCAACGCATTGCATGGAACAACGATGAGGAATATTACAAAACTGCCCACAAATTAGCCGATTCTTTTAGAGAAAACTTTAAAAAGTTTGAAGAGTACGCTAACGAAGAAATTCTTGCAGGAGGACCTCCTATTATCAAAAAATAAGCACAAATAAAAGCATCCTTTTCGGATGCTTTTTTTAGCTCTTGGTGTAACCCTAACCAAAAATATGTTGATAATATTAGCACAATAATACCTACATTAGCTTAAAAAGTATCATGACCATACAAGGTAATATTGTAGATATCCCCAATAGAAGAATATTCAAAGGAGAACTTCAGATAACAGATGGAAAAATCACTGCTATTAAAGAAGCAATGCACGAAAAGGAACATTATATAATTCCGGGATTTATTGATGCACATATTCACATTGAAAGCTCCATGCTAGTGCCTTCTGAATTTGCTAAAATTGCAGTAACCCATGGCACTGTTGCTACGGTTTCTGACCCGCATGAAATAGCAAATGTTCTTGGCATTCCCGGCATTGAGTTTATGATACAAAATGGAAAAAAAGTACCTTTAAAGTTCAATTTTGGTGCTCCCTCCTGTGTCCCTGCAACTTCTTATGAAAATGCAGGAGCTACTATTGATGCAGCAGGCATCAAACGCCTAATGGCAAATCCAGATATTAAATATTTAGCAGAGATGATGAATTATCCTGGGGTGATTCACGAGGATGAAGAAATTCTAAAAAAAATAAGTTGGGCAAAGTATTTTCAAAAACCAGTGGACGGACATGCTCCTGGGTTAAAAGGAAACGACCTAACCAAATATATAGCAGCCGGAATACATACCGATCACGAATGTTTTAGTAGTGCAGAGGCAAAAGAAAAACTCGAAAAAGGAATGAAGATAATCATTCGTGAAGGAAGTGCCGCTAAAAACTTTGAAGCCTTAATTGACTTAGTTCGCACTAATTATGAGAATATGATGTTTTGTTCAGACGATAAACATCCCGATGATTTATTAGAAGGACATATCAATAAACTCTGTGCAAGAGCGGTTGCAAAAGGAATTGACCTTTTTAAAGTATTGCAAGTTGCTTGCATCAATCCGATTACACATTATAACTTGGATGTTGGCATGTTACAAGTTGGAGATGCCGGAGATTTTGTTATCGTTGAAGACCTAACTGATTTTAAGGTTATC
Source organism: Tenacibaculum sp. SG-28 (assembly GCF_002954385.1). GTDB lineage: Bacteria > Bacteroidota > Bacteroidia > Flavobacteriales > Flavobacteriaceae > Polaribacter. Next base: position 131,697 of record NZ_MQVY01000001.1, on the reverse strand, counting down.
CAAACCTATATCGATGGGATATTAGTCGCTGCAAATGGAAAAACCAAAGTTACAGATGTTCCTTTTGAAATCATGAACAACTTTTGTACCTCAAAAAAAATATTTCTGAATTTGAATACCATTCTTCCTCAGAAAAAATTAGAGCTATTGCAGCAATAGATGGAGCTCTGATTACAGAAGAAATAGAAGTAAACGCGTTACAAGACAACGGCAACCTCATCTCTAATGTGGAAGAAGATATTTTAAAAATCACGGTGGTTAATCGGTATGCCAATAGCGAGCCAGCAATAGGATTTATCAAAAACTTCAATTTGAAAGAAGGAGCAATCGCGAGCTCTGTAGGACATGATTCACATAATATAATTGCTGTAGGGGTATCCGACGCTATGCTTTGTAAAGCAGTAAACCTACTAATAGAGAAAAAAGGTGGTATTTGCGCGGTTACCGAAAAGACCGAAAATGTTATCCCATTACCAATTGCAGGTATCATGAGCGATCAACCTGCCGAGATAATAGGGAAACAATATGCAGCGCTAGATCTTTTGGCTAAAAAAATGGGGAGTACGTTAAGTGCACCGTTTATGACCTTATCTTTTATGGGACTATTGGTAATTCCATCGATAAAATTATCCGACAAAGGATTATTCAATGGTGAAAAATTTAAATTTACTTCTTTAGAGATAAAATAATAAAATGTAATCGCGTTGTTAAACATTCAGGTATCCCAAGATAAATGAGTAATTTTGTAAGTAACAAATCAAGTCATTTGAAAACAGAACGAATAATTTTAGGGGTAGATCCTGGTACTACGATAATGGGTTTTGGAATTATAAAGGTAGTTGGTAAAAAAATGGAGTTTATTCAAATGAATGAACTACTCCTTAAAAAATACGAAGACCCTTATATAAAGCTAAAGCTTATTTTTGAGAGGACTATTGAATTGATTGACACCTACCATCCCGACGAAATCGCATTAGAAGCGCCGTTTTTCGGAAAGAATGTGCAGTCGATGCTAAAACTAGGTAGAGCTCAAGGCGTTGCGATGGCTGCGGGACTTTCACGTCAAATTCCTGTGACAGAATACTTGCCAAAAAAATAAAAATGGCCATTACTGGTAATGGAAACGCAAGTAAAGAGCAAGTTGCACTAATGCTTAAATCCTTGTTAAATCTTAAAGTCTTACCGAAAAATCTAGATGCAACAGATGGACTGGCCGCAGCGGTATGTCACTACTATAATTCGGGAAGTAAAATTGGCGGTAAAAATTATTCGGGATGGGCTGCTTTTGTAAAACAAAACCCAAAAAAAGTAAAATAAACCAATTAAGGTTCTTTTATTTTTTAATCGAAATGATAGAATTGTAAAAAAATAAAAAGACAACTCGAATGGCAGGAATCTATCTACACATCCCCTTTTGCAAGCAAGCTTGCCACTATTGTGACTTTCATTTTTCTACCTCCTTAAAGAAGAAGGAACTTCTCATTAGCTGCCTTGAAAAAGAACTTGTCATGCGAAACACAGAGTTAAAAGATGAAAGCGTTACAACGATCTATTTTGGGGGTGGAACCCCTAGCCTACTTTCCGTTTCTGAAATAAAATCCATTCTAGAAAAAATACAAAAATATTATCATGTAACGGATACTGCTGAAATTACTCTAGAGGCAAACCCTGACGATCTATCCAGGGAAACTTTGCAAAAGTTAGCCACATCAAAAGTTAATAGACTAAGCATTGGAGTGCAATCTTTTTTTGACGAAGATTTACAGGTAATGAACAGAGCACACAGCGCTAAGGAAGCTCTTGAATCTCTAAAATTAGCCACGAAATTATTCGATAACGTCACCATAGATTTGATCTATGGAATTCCAAAAATGAGTAAAAAAAGATGGAAGGAGAATTTACAATACGCCTTTGACCTTAACATTAACCACATATCTTCCTATGCCTTAACTGTTGAACCAAAAACAGCACTTGCAACTTTTGTTAAAAATGGTAGCTATCCAAACACTAATGAAGACGAGACTAAGGCACATTTTGATATTTTGGTAGAGGAAACAAAAAAGAATGGTTTTGTTCATTATGAAATTTCAAATTTTGGTAAACCTGGTTTCTTCTCGAAACACAATACTAGTTATTGGCAAGGAAAGAGATATATTGGTATAGGACCTTCTGCACATTCCTTCAACAAAACGCACCGCAGTTGGAATCTAGCCAGCAATCCAAAATACATAAAAGCTATACAAGAAAATCAACTCCCTTTTGAAATAGAAAAATTGACTAAAAAAGACCAATTCAACGAATATTTAATGACGGGCTTAAGAACGATATGGGGCGTATCTCTTCACAAAATAAAAAAGGAATTTGGCACTAAAATAGAAAATGAACTTTTAGTTAATTCTAAAAAATATATTGAAAATGGCTTATTGCAGATGGAATATATATCGGAAGAGGAGGCTAAGAGTAGCTGCCTAAAGACTACAGAAAAAGGAAAATTTTTAGCAGACGGAATCGCTAGTGATTTATTTATAATTTAGGTATTTTTACCCCATGATAACTACCATAGATTGCAACAATACTAAGATAACTATTGATCTTGCTAAACCAATAGATATCTCGATACCTATCGATACGAAGAAACAAAATATTAACGCATGGTACGTTGATGACCCAACTATAAAACCAGTTTCCTTGGGCGAATGGATCGGTAGTGTCTCTGCTGGGGCAGATGTTAATTTTAATACCATAAATTTTAACCCACATGCACATATTACCCATACCGAGTGCGTGGGTCATATTACAGAGGAATTCTATTCTATTAACAATCATTTACAACGTTATTTTTTTCTTGCCGAACTGATTAGTGTTACTCCTAAAAAAGTTGGTGATGATGCGGTAATCACAAAGAAACAGGTGAAAGAACAAATCACAAATAAAAACATAGAAGCCATTGTTATCAGGACTTTACCAAACAATGAACAAAAAACATCGGCAAGGTACTCAAACACCAATCCGCCATACCTCACAGAAGAGGCTGCACAATACCTTAAAGAAATTAACGTAAAACACCTTTTAATAGATTTACCCTCCGTAGACAAAGAAAAGGATGAGGGGAAACTTTTAGCACACCATGCATTTTGGAATACTTCTGAAAAAATAAGACTTGATGCAACCATTACCGAATTCATCTATGTACCCAACACTGTAGAAGATGGCAACTACATGATTAATATTATGATAGCACCTTTTGCAAACGATGCGACACCAAGTAAGCCGATTTTGTATAAAATACTAGTATAAATCCTGTCTGGGAAGTACAAGAACATATAAATCGAAGCACTTAAAAGACGACACATTTTGATTTTCAGAATATTTTGACAATATTTTTGTAAATGAAAAGTTTTTTTTAGTAGTTTTGATACACTAATAAATACAATGACGATTTTAAATACATATAGCAAACAGTACAGATGTTTTTCATATAGAATGAAACACATCCGGGCTGTTGATATATTTTAACTATAAAAAAATAAATTATAACAATTCTTAAAAGTCCGACGTTACTGTCGGACTTTTTATTTTTAGAAAACTAACCAACAAACGAAATGAAAACACTATACCAAAACTATACAAATACCTTCAAAGGACTTTCTGAGGAGGTATGGTGGCTAGCCTTAATTACTCTAATCAATAGAGCGGGAACTATGGTAATACCATTTTTATCACTTTATCTTATCGAAAATTTAAACTTCACTATCAAAAATGTCGGGTGGATCATGACCTGTTTTGGACTTGGTTCGGTAATTGGCTCTTGGTTGGGTGGAAAATTAACCGACAAAATAGGATTCTACAAAGTAATGAATACAAGTTTACTCCTAACAGGAATACTATTTATTGGCCTTCAATTTGTACATTCAGTTCTGGGGTTTTGTATTGGAATATTCTTAGTAATGCTGGTCGCAGATACCTTTAGACCAGCAATGTTTGTGGCCTTAAATACCTACAGTAAGCCAGAAAATAAAACCCGATCAGTAACGTTAATCCGTTTGGCTATAAATCTTGGTTTTTCTGCAGGACCCGCAATTGGTGGGCTCATAATAACTAGTATTGGCTACGACGGCCTATTTTGGATTGATGGAGTAACTTGTTTACTGGCTACACTTCTGTTGAAGAAAGTATTGCATCCTAAAAAAGTAAAAGTTTTAGACGACATAGAAACAAAAGATCCAATTTCAATTTTTTCAGATAAGGCATTCTGGATCTTCTTTGTAGGGATGTTTCTTTTTGGTTTTATTTTCTTGCAGTATTTTTCAACGATACCTCTATATTACAAAGAAATATGTACACTTTCAGAGTTTGAAATAGGACTCCTCATGGGAATGAATGGATTCTTAATTTTCCTCCTAGAAATGCCTTTAATCAAATGGTTGGAGACCACTAAAGTATCTCCAGTGAAATTAATTTTCTTTGGAATACTATTAACGGGGGTGAGTTTTTTAATATTGAACATTGGCGGTTACATCGGTATAGTAATAGTTGGAATGTTGCTAATGACTATCGGAGAAATGATTGCCTTTCCTTTTTCCAATGCTTTTGTAATCAGCAGAGCAAAAAAGGGAAAACAAGGAGAATATATGGCATACTACAGCATTGCGTTTTCAATAGCACATATATTCGGACATAATTCAGGAATGCAATTGATAAACACCTATGGATATGGCATCACATGGAATATCATGACACTACTAGCTGTACTAGGAATGTTTGTCTTTTTACTACTAATTATTCAATTAAAAACAGAGAAAAATGCGATTAAATCAAGTTACCGTACCGTCTAAAAATGTAAAACAATCCATAGTATTTTACACTACCCTCGGCTTGCAACTCATCGTTGATGCAAGCCCAAAATATGCACGTTTCGCTTTGCCCGAAGGCGATAGTACTTTTTCTATTCATGCGGTAAAGGATATTCCTGAAGAAAGCAAAACAAGTATCTATTTTGAAAATGAAAATTTAGATGCATTGGTAGACGCATTACAAGAGAAAGGCATGCAATTTACAATGTTCCCAACCGATCAACCTTGGCTTTGGAGAGAGGCAAGATTACTTGATCCTGACGGCAATAAATTAATACTATACACCGCAGGAAAGAACAGAAAAAATCCGCCTTGGCGAATTAATTAATCACAATATGCTTTATCTTTGGACAGTTCAAATAGTTTTAAAAAACAAGAATTCAAATGAATATACAAGACGCTCAAAAACAAGTTGATCACTGGATTAAAACCCATGGTGTTCGCTATTTCAATGAGCTTACTAATATGGCTCAATTAACAGAAGAGGTTGGTGAGGTAGCTCGAATAATTGCCAGACGCTACGGAGAACAAAGTGAGAAAGAAAGTGATAAAAATAAAGATCTAGGAGAAGAACTGGCAGATGTTGTTTTCGTAGTTTTATGTTTAGCAAACCAAACTGGTGTTAACTTACAAGAGGCTTTTGACAAAAAACTAGACCTCAAAACTAAGCGAGATCACGATAGGCACCACAACAACGATAAACTTAAATAAATGCAATTCCTAAAAAAAATTCGACAACCACTATTCTGGATTAATACCTTAAAAATTTCCGTTCCTTTTTTAGGTATTGTAGTAGTAATAAGTATTCTAATGAACAATTGGTCTGATGTATTCGCAGGTAATTTTGAAGCCGTAAATAACACCTTGTTCTCCGACGGAAAATGGATGCAATTTTGGACGTCTAAAATAATTATCAGTCTGTTTTATGGATTATGGATTACCAATAAAAAAATGCCTTAAGTAATGAATATTAAACTTAGCACTAACCTAACAAAAATTTCTGCTGATATTCTTATATCTGGTTCAAAAAGTGAATCGAACCGTTTGTTAATATTACAAAAACTCTACCCAAATTTAACTATAGAAAACTTATCAGATTCCGATGACTCTTTACATCTTAAAGAAGCTCTTTCAGGAAAAAGTAATGTGGCAGATATTGGTCATGCAGGAACTGCGATGCGCTTTTTAACTGCTTATTTTGCTTCCCAAGAAAAAGGTTGTAAAATACTACAAGGTTCGGAGAGGATGCACAATAGACCTATTGCAATTTTAGTCGATGCACTTAGCAGCTTAGGAGCGGAAATAAAGTACTTAGAAAAAATGGGTACCCACCGCTTGAGATTCATGGCAAAAAGTTGCAAAAAAACTCCGTAAAAATCAATGGAAATGTGAGTAGTCAGTATATTTCAGCACTTATGCTTATAGCAGCAAAACTGGAAACTGGACTAGAAATTGAATTGGTCGGAGCAATTACTTCTGTACCGTATATCGAAATGACCTTATCGCTGCTTCATCAACTGGGTATCAAAGCTACTTTTGAACAGCAAATAATCCGCATAGAAAAACAAAAAGAAATTGTCGATACTACAATTGTTGTCGAATCGGACTGGAGCTCTGCTTCTTATTTTTATTCCATTATTGCACTCAGTGACATCGGCAGTTCCGTTAGATTATCTGCCTATAAAAAAGCAGTTTACAAGGAGACAGTGTATTGGCACAAATCTACCAACATTTCGGCGTAACAACTACTTTTGAGGGCAACCATATTACGATAACAAAAAACACAGGAACGAGTAAAGAGAAATTAATCAGAGATCTAAAAAATGCTCCCGATATTGCACAAACCATTGCAGTTACTTGCTTTGGTTTAGGTATCGCTTGTGATTTGACTGGCTTGCACACTTTAAAAATTAAGGAAACAGATCGCTTAGAGGCCCTCCGAGAAGAATTAACTAAACTAGGAGCAACTATATCGGTTACCGACAAAAGCTTGCATTTAGAATCCCAAAACAAGATGAATAAAGAGGTTGCTATCGCCACCTATAACGACCATAGAATGGCAATGGCTTTTGCCCCTCTTGCGCTAAAAACCAGCATCAGAATTGAAGATGCAAACGTAGTAACGAAATCGTACAGAAATTTTTGGAAGGACCTAAAAAAAATTGGTTTTCAGGTAACAGAGATATAAAATATTACCCCAATCTCTTGACAACGCCTATTGCAATATTGTATATTTGCCCTCGTTTAGAAAATAAAAAATATGAAATTATCGAATTTTGATTTTGATTTACCAAAGGAACTATTAGCGGAATATCCTTCAGAGCACAGAGATGAAGCTCGTTTAATGGTATTACACAGAGACTCTCAAAAAATAGAACACAAACTATTTAAAGATTTGATCAATTATTTTGACGAGGGGGATGTAATGATGTTAAACAATACGAAAGTTTTTCCTGCTCGTATGTTTGGAAATAAAGAAAAAACAGGAGCTCGTATAGAGGTATTTTTACTGCGCGAATTAAATGCGGAAAATAGACTTTGGGATGTATTAGTAGACCCTGCAAGAAAAATTAGAATTGGTAATAAATTATTTTTTGGAGAGGATGATAGTTTAGTAGCAGAAGTTATAGACAACACTACTTCAAGAGGAAGAACATTGCGCTTTTTGTTTGATGGATCTTATGAAGAGTTTCGAAAAAAACTCATCCAATTAGGAGAAACACCACTACCAAAATATATCAAGAGAGACGTCGAACCAGAAGATGAAGAAAGATACCAAACCATATTTGCTAAACACGAAGGAGCAGTTGCAGCGCCAACTGCAGGTTTGCATTTTTCGAAACACTTAATGAAGCGTTTAGAAATTAAAGGAGTAGATTTTGCTGAAATGACCTTACACGTTGGTCTTGGCACCTTTAATCCAGTAGAAGTAGAAGATCTCTCAAAACACAAAATGGATTCAGAAAGAATAATAATTCCTGAGGAGAGTTCTACACGAATTAACCAAGCCATTCAAGACAAACGCAAAATATGTGCCATTGGTACCACTGTTATGCGAACGGTAGAGTCTTCCGTATCATCGAGTAATAAATTAAATGCCTTCGATGGTTGGACGAATAAATTTATTTTTCCTCCTTATGATTTTAGTATCGCCAATTGTATGGTAACTAATTTCCACACGCCAAAATCTACACTATTAATGATGGTTTCGGCTTTTGCAGGGCACGATTTTATGATGGAGGCCTACCAAGAAGCAATCAAAGAAAAGTACAAGTTTTACTCGTACGGTGATGCCATGCTTATCTTATAAGAATTCGTATTACACAACCATATACTAAACTGGTACTCTACAAAAGATTACCAGTTTTTTATTATACCTTTGCAATTCTGTAATTTCAATTTCACTTGAACAAGAAAAAAGACATACGAGCACTTTCTAAAGAAGAACTTCGCAACTTTTTTATCGGAAACAATGACAAGGCTTTTCGAGGAAATCAAGTATACGAGTGGCTTTGGCATAAAGCAGCACATTCTTTTGAGGATATGACAAATTTATCGAAAGAAACACGGGAAATGTTGGATGAAAACTTTGTCATTAATCACGTGCAGGTAGACGCGATGCAGCGAAGTAGTGATGGCACCATCAAAAACGCCATTAAATTACACGATGGTTTGATTGTTGAATCTGTACTGATTCCAACAGAAACAAGAACTACTGCATGTGTTTCAAGTCAGGTAGGTTGTAGTTTAGACTGCAAATTTTGCGCAACAGCTCGCCTAAAACGCATGCGAAACTTGAATCCTGATGAAATTTACGACCAGGTTGTAGCAATTGACAAACAGAGTAGGTTATATCACAACCATAAATTATCCAATATTGTATTCATGGGAATGGGAGAACCTCTTATGAACTACAACAATGTTCTTAAAGCTATTGAAAAAATAACATCTCCTGAAGGACTAGGAATGGCAGCGAGGAGAATTACGGTTTCCACCTCTGGTGTTCCAAGGATGATACGCAAGTTGGCAGATGACGAGGTTCGCTTTAACCTCGCAGTTTCACTGCACTCTGCAATCGATGAAGTAAGAACATCGATTATGCCTTTCAATACGAGATTCCCGCTAAAAGACCTACGAGAATCTCTAGAGTATTGGTACGAAAAGACAAAGAGAAAAATCACCTACGAATACGTTGTTTGGAATGGAATTAACGATCGTAAAGAAGATATTGATGCATTGGTAAGTTTTTGTAAATACCTTCCTTGCAAAGTGAATTTGATTGAATATAACCCTATTGACGATGGCGAATTTCAACAGGCATCAGCTAGAGCACTAAACAACTACATCTCAAATTTAGAAATGCACGATATTGTAGTGAATGTTCGTCGATCAAGAGGTAAAGACATCGATGCTGCCTGTGGTCAATTAGCTAATAAATCCTAATCCAAGTTCAAAAATATCCCAGGGCGCTTTTCCAAAGCCTAAATTCACACCAAAAAAAGATGCTTTAAGCAAAAAAACAAAAGACCTCTAAAGCCAAAACTTTACTTTTATTTAGATTAAAAAACTCAAATTATTCGTATTTTTACTGCGTATATGAAGCCCGTAGAGCAAATCAAAATTCCCATTGCAAAAGAGATGGAACTCTTTGAAAACAAATTCAAAGATGCCATGCTATCCAAAGTACCTCTGCTCAACAGAATCACCTATTATATCGTGCGAAGAAAGGGAAAACAAATGCGTCCAATGTTTGTTTTTTTAGTAGCAAAAATGGTTTCCAATGGAGGCTTTGATGAACGGACGTATCGCGGAGCTTCTGTCGTGGAATTAATACATACTGCTACTTTAGTGCACGATGATGTTGTAGACGACAGCAATCGTAGAAGAGGATTTTTCTCCATTAATGCGCTTTGGAAAAATAAAATTGCCGTTTTAGTAGGAGATTTTTTGCTATCTAAAGGTTTACTTTTATCCATTGACAACGAAGATTTTGATATTTTAAAGCTCATATCTATTGCCGTACGAGAGATGAGTGAGGGAGAGTTATTGCAAATCGAAAAAGCTCGAAAACTTGATATAACAGAGACCATTTATTTTGAAATCATTCGGCAAAAAACCGCCACCCTAATTGCGGCGTGTTGCGGTATTGGAGCGGCATCTGTTGGCGCAAACAATAAAACGGTACAGCAAATGCGCAAGTTTGGTGAATATATTGGTATTGCTTTCCAAATCAAAGACGATTTATTCGACTACACCGAGGAAAAGATAGGAAAACCAACAGGAATAGACATCAAAGAACAGAAGATGACATTGCCACTTATACATACTTTAAACAACTGTTCGAAAAAAGAAAAAAGCTGGTTGATTAATTCGGTAAAAAAATACAACAAAGACAAAAAAAGAGTAAAAGAAGTTATAGCTTTTGTAAAAAATAATGGTGGGATAGAATATACCACCAAAAAAATGAACGACTATAAAGATAAGGCCCTTGCCATACTTGAGAATTTTCCAGACTCTCCATATAAAAAATCACTGCAACAGATGATACACTATGTTGTGGAAAGAAAAATATAACTTAATTCAAAATAATAACCACGAATACCAACAGTACTTACTTCAGTTTTATGTACTTAAAAATTACTTCGCCTGCATTGCCTTCTCTTTCAATCCCATCCTTTGAATTAATTTTTCTAGGGTTAAACCTTGAAATAGGATAGAAAAAATTACAATGACGTAGGTCATCACAAGAAATAAATCTCTGTGCATGGAAGCGGAAAGCTTAATGCCAAAGCGATAGAAATACCACCTCTAAGACCGCCCCAAGACATAATAATATTGGTATGTGGCACGAAATTTAACTTTTTAGCATAAAAAGCTATCGGAAACATTAAGGATAGATACCTCGCTATAATCAACAAAGGAATAGCAAATAATCCAGCCATTAAATAAGCTCCTTTGAACGTTAACGCTAACAATTCCATTCCGATAATGACAAAAAGAATGGCATTTAAAAGAACATCCACTAACTCCCAAAACTTATCTACATATTGTTCGGAAAGTGAACTCATCGCTGCTTTTCTGGTAGTATCGTGTCCTACCATTAAACCAGCAGTGACCATTGCCAAAGGAGCTGAGACGTGAAGTCTTTGCGCCAATAGCGTCCCTCCCATTACAGTAGCAATTGTAATAATCACTTCAGTCTCGTAATTGTCAATAGATTTTAATAATTTAAAAGTTATGTACCCAAGCGTAAGACCAAGGAATAAACCTCCTAAGACCTCTACTAAAAAAAGTTCTCCAACACCTACAAAAGAAAAGCTTTCTTCTCCTGATGCTATCTCAAAAATAGTCATAAAGATAACTACGCCTACCCCATCATTAAACAAAGACTCTCCAACTATATTTGTCTCTAGCTGTTTTGGAGCTCCTACCTTCTTTAAAATCCCTAGAACAGCAATTGGATCGGTTGGTGAAATTAGTGCTCCAAATAGCAAACAATAGATGTAAGCGACTTCAAGACCAATAATATCGAGTAGAAAATAGATAAAAGTACCAACGATAAATGTAGACAAAAAAGTACCTATTGTTGCAAAAACTAGAATTGGTTTTCGCTGCACTTTTAATTGCTGAAAATTGGTATGTAATGCCCCTGCAAACAATAAAAAACTTAACATAACATCCAAGAGTACTGTTTTAAAATCAATGGAGGCGAGAAGTAATTTTTCTTTTTCTAACAAAGCATCATCAAACCTACTCAAACCAATAACTCCAAGCGTAAATAAAATACTTACCGCCATTAAACCAATGGTGGATGGTAATTTCAAAAATCGTATATTAATGTATCCGAAGATTGCGGATAAAACTATCAGTATCGTGATGATAAAAAATATGTCCATTTCTTAGTCCTTTTTTCCTTTTAAGTGACAAACATAAAATAAAATTGTGTCAATTATATAAAAAAACAAGTCATAATGTAAAAAAAGTGTACTTGATACAACAAGTACACTTGATAAATTTACTTTGAATATTAATTTTAAATTGCAAACGCAGCCTTCACTTCTTCTACGTAATTCAACTTTTCCCATGTAAACAACTCTACATCTAAAGTTTTGATTTCTCCGTTTGGCTGGATAAACGTTTTTGTTACAATTTCATTTTTCCTACCCATATGACCATAGGCAGCAGTTTCGCTATACATTGGTGTTCGCAGTTTTAATCGCGTTTCGATAGCATGGGGGCGCATGTCGAAAATAGCAGCTACTTTTTGAGCTATTTCTCCGTCCTGTAGCCCAACTTTTGCGGTTCCATAGGTATCTACAAAAATCCCCATTGGCTCTGCAACACCTATGGCATAAGAAACTTGTACCAAAATCTCATCGGCTACTCCAGCAGCCACAAGATTTTTAGCAATATGTCTAGTTGCATATGCTGCGGAACGATCTACCTTACTAGGATCTTTTCCAGAGAAAGCACCACCGCCATGCGCTCCTTTACCACCGTAGGTATCCACAATAATTTTTCTCCCTGTTAACCCGGTATCCCCGTGAGGTCCTCCGATTACAAATTTTCCTGTAGGGTTGATATGATATTTGATATCGGCATTAAAAAGTTTTTGAATTTGAGGGTTTAGCTTTGCAATAACTCTTGGAATCAAAATATTTTGAACGTCCTTTGCAATCGTTTCAAGCATTTCCTTTTCCGAGGCAAAATCATCGTGTTGTGTCGATAAAACAATTGCTTCTATACGCAATGGAATGTTATCGTCAGAGTACTCAATAGTAACCTGACTTTTAGCATCAGGTCGCAAATAAGTAATTTGGTCAGACTCTCTCCTAAGCGCGGCTAATTCTTTTAGTAATAGATGGGAAAGATCTAAAGCAAGTGGCATGTAATTTTCAGTTTCTCTAGTAGCATAACCAAACATCATTCCTTGATCTCCTGCTCCTTGTTCCTCTTGAATTCCCTTGTCTACTCCCCTATTTATATCGTCTGATTGTTCGTGTATAGCAGATAGAACACCACAAGAATTTCCATCAAACATATACTCTCCTTTGGTATATCCTATCTTGTTAATCACATCTCTGGCAATTTTCTGAACATCTAAATACGTATTAGATTTCACTTCTCCAGCAAGCACTACCTGACCGGTTGTTACTAAGGTTTCACAAGCAACTTTAGAAGATGCGTCAAAAGCCAAAAAATTATCAATTAATGCGTCTGATATTTGATCTGCTACTTTATCTGGATGACCTTCAGAAACACTTTCCGAAGTAAAAAAATATGGCATAATTTATTTCTTTTTATTTAATACCCAAAAAACTTGCTACGATTGCTGCAAAAAGAAGTAGAATACTGCTTTAGCATTTTTTATGGAGGTTGCAATCAGACAAATTTTTCCTCATGTTTTGAGCTTGCAAAAATAAAGATTATTTTAAACATTATACAACATACATGTAATAAAAAGTATTGATGTAGTTATAATTAAAACTAATTTCTATAAAATTGCCATGGAAAAATATTTGATTACATTTGTATCTGCAAAAACGAATTTAATTTAAATAAAACATAAAATAAGATGGCTTTAGAAATAACAGATGCTTCTTTTGAAGAGGTAGTATTAAAATCAGATAAACCTGTATTAGTTGACTTTTGGGCAGCTTGGTGTGGTCCTTGTAGAATGGTCGCTCCAATCGTTGATGAAATTAGCTCGGAATATAATGGTAAAGCAGTTGTTGGTAAGGTAGATGTAGATGCTAATCAAGAATTTGCTGCTAAATACGGTGTAAGAAATATTCCAACGGTGTTAATTTTCAAAAATGGGGAAGTTGTAGACAAGCAAGTTGGTGCTGCGCCTAAAAAAGCGTACACAGACAAAATTGATGCTGCTTTATAGATATATTTCAAATTAAAGATATACAATTTAAAAAGGTTTAGTTGCGGCTAAACCTTTTTTATTTTTAGAAGCAAAGTATGAAATTTCTACAAGAACAAAATTTTGTTTATTGCTTGTGCTTTTAGTAATTTCGGAGTATATGATTGATTTAAATAATTCTTTAGGATCTGAGATAAAAAACCTTGAATTTTTTGCAAAACAAGTTGTGGAAGGATTTATAACGGGAATGCACAAAAGTCCCTTTCATGGTTTTTCTGTTGAATTCTCAGAGCACAAATTGTATAATAAAGGAGAAAGTACAAGACACATAGATTGGAAACTTTTGCAAAACCGAAAAATTATACACCAAAAAATATGAAGAAGAAACAAATCTAAGATGCCATATTATTATTGACAATTCAGCTTCGATGCATTATCCAGTAATAAAAAACACCGATTTAAATAACCTAAATAAAATAGGATTTGCGGCAGTTGCCTCTGCCTGTCTCATGGAGATTTTAAAAAAACAACGAGATGCAATAGGTTTGAGTGTATATTCCGATTCTTATGAATACTATGCCCCAGAAAAAGGAAGCGAACGTCATCGTAAAATGATTCTAAATCAGTTGGAAAAATTACTTTCTAATCCCTCTAAGAAAAGCACAAGAACTTATGAATATTTGCATGAGATTGCAGAAAAAATTCACAGAAGGTCTTTAATTTTTTTATTCACAGACATGCTCCAAACCTCAAAAGAGGAGGAAGAACTTTTTGACGCACTGCGGCATTTAAAACACAATAAGCACGAAGTAATTTTATTTCACACCTATGATAAGGAACTTGAATTCTCGTTTAACTTCGACAATACTCCCAAAAAATTTACAGACCTAGAAACTGGGAAAGAAATTAATATATACGCTGAAAATATTCAAAAACAATATAGAGAATTGGCTGCTAACTTTTTCAATAATCTTAAAAACAAATGCTTACAATATAAAATTGATTATGTTCCAGTAAACAGAGCAAAAGGATACAACGAAATCCTCACTTCATACCTTGTTAGCAGAAGGAAATTTTTATAATAACTTACTTTTTTAATTAAAAAAAGTTATATATTTGCATCCGCTTAGAGCAACGGTTTGGTAGTTCAGCTGGTTAGAATACATGCCTGTCACGCATGGGGTCGCGGGTTCGAGTCCCGTCCAGACCGCTAGAAGCTTCTCTTTTAAACGAGAAAACACACATAAAAATAGTGCAAATACAAAAAACAATTTTATATTTGTGCTCGCTCTAAAAGCAACGGTTTGGTAGTTCAGCTGGTTAGAATACATGCCTGTCACGCATGGGGTCGCGGGTTCGAGTCCCGTCCAGACCGCAAAAGCCTTCAAAATAATTTGAAGGCTTTTTTGTGTTTTTTATCTCGCTACTATTTACCTTTTCAGAAACTGTAAAATTTATTTGACCTTTGTTATTATTTCTTTATTTTTAAGAATTAAAATAAAAATTATGAAACTAAACAAACTTTTTATCATGCTTATGCTATGTTCTATCATAAGCATTCCAAGTACATTTGCATGTACAGGAATTATTATCAAAACACTTAACGGTGTAACCATACCGGCCAGAACCATGGAATTTGGATTCGATGTTAGGTCTAATTTACTAGTAGTTCCAAAAGGAACTCCTATAAAATTCTTAAGTTCTGTTGAAGGAAAAGATGGCTATACGATGAAAGCAAAATACGGTTTTGCAGGAATGAATGCTGTTGAAAAAATGATTGTGGTAGATGGTGTAAATGAAGCAGGGCTATATTTAGGATGTTTTTATTTTGCAGGATTCGCTTCTTATGAACCTTTGACTCCGCAAAACCAGTCAAGAGCTGTGTCAAGTGAAGAAATGGGAAATTATATACTTGGCAGTTTTGCAACCGTAGATGAGGTTATAAAAGGATTAAAAAACGTTTCTGTTGTTGGATCTTTTATAGAAGATATTCAAGGTGAAGCGCCATTTCACTATGCAGTAACAGATAAATCTGGTAGATCTGTAGTTATTGAATACACCAAAGATGGTCTTCAAATATATGAAAATACAGTAAATGCTATTTGTAATAATCCTACCTACGATTGGCACCTTACCAACTTGAGAAATTATG
Source organism: Tenacibaculum sp. SG-28 (assembly GCF_002954385.1). Lineage (GTDB taxonomy): Bacteria > Bacteroidota > Bacteroidia > Flavobacteriales > Flavobacteriaceae > Polaribacter. The sequence continues at coordinate 115,820 of NZ_MQVY01000001.1, read as the reverse complement.
TAAATTTAGGAGCTCAAAACAAACACGGTTTTGAAATCAATGGAGTAAAGTACGGCTCACTTGGTGAGGGAACAGGTATGCTAGGATTACCAGGAGATTACACCTCTCCTTCTCGATTTGTTAGAGCGACAGCGTTTGCTAATACTTCTTTACAAAGTAAAAATACAGAGGAAGGAATTTTTCGAGCTTTTCATATTTTAAACGCCTTTGATATTCCCAAAGGAGTTATCAAAGAAAATACCAAAAACGGTTTATTAACAGATTATACCGTTTGGACCTCGGTAGTGGACACACAAAACTCTATATACTACTACAAGACCTACAAAAATCAGGCTGTTAAAAAATTAATACTAAAGGATGTTTTAAAACAAGTGAAAGGTAAAATGACTGTTATTAAAGCAGAAACTCCGAGAACTTACGAGACTGTTCGTGTAAATTAAAAATACACAATCTAACCTGAACCAAAAAACCTCGATATTTCGAGGTTTTTTTATAGTAGAGTATGTTTGAAGTAAATTAAAACGTATTCGTTACTTTTGATGCTACAACCTAAACGATCGATACCATGCGATATTTACAGCAACTTTTTATAGGAATTGCTATTAACTTTACTCTTTTATGTTGCACCACATCACCGTCGAAAAAGTCGAACGAATTACTCCAAGAAACAAGCCCATACCTCTTACAACACGCCTACAACCCCGTGAATTGGAAAGCTTGGAACCCCAAAACATTAGAACAGGCTAAAAATGAAAACAAACTAATCATTATTTCGATAGGGTATGCAGCATGCCATTGGTGTCATGTAATGGAGGAAGAAAGTTTTGAAAATGATTCTATTGCAAAAATTATGAATGAAAATTTCATAAATATAAAGGTAGATAGAGAAGAACGACCAGATGTAGACAACACCTATATGACTGCTGTACAATTAATGACTGGAAGTGGAGGCTGGCCACTAAACTGTATTGCACTGCCAAATGGGAAGCCAATATTTGGAGGAACCTACTTCACCAAAAAACAATGGAAAAATATCTTAGAAGAGGTTTCTGCTTTGTATAAAGAAAACCCAAGGAAACTTAAAGAATTCGCAGAAAAAATAACAAAAGGTATCCGAGAAAATAATATCATTAAACCAAACAACACCCCCACAAAGTTCACCGAAAATATCTTAGCTGCTTCGGTAGATAGTTTAAAAATAAATCTAGATTATACCAATGGTGGATTCCTAAGAAAACAAAAATTCCCATTACCCAATGCACTTGATTTTTTAATGCGTTTTGAACACCAATACAAAGATACTGTTCTTCAAAAATACCTAAACACTAGTCTTACAAAAATGGCTTATGGTGGAATTTATGACCATATTAGAGGTGGATTTTCTAGATATACTATCGAGGAAGAATGGCGGATTCCTCACTTTGAAAAAATGCTGTATGATAATGCACAATTGGTTAGCCTCTATGCAAAAGCATATCAAAAAGAAAAGAAAACACTATACAAAAACGTTGCAGTAGAGACCTTGGATTTTATCTTACAGGAAATGACTAGCAGTAATGGTGCTTTTTACACCTCCATTGATGCAGACAGTAAAGATAGAAATGGAGACATGGAAGAGGGCGCATTTTACGTATGGAAAAAAGAAGAACTAGAAGCTATTTTACAAGAGGATTTTGCTCTTTTTTCACGTTATTTTAGTATTGACAAAAAAGGATATTGGGAAGACGACAAATACATATTACAAAGAACAACTTCTAAAAATAAGCTGGCGATTGCTGCTAACATTTCTGAAGCACAACTAGAACAAAAGGTAAATAACTGGAAAAAAGCATTACTAGAAATAAGAGGTAAAAGATCTCGCCCTGCCACAGACAAAAAAGTACTTACCTCATGGAACGCCATGATGCTTAAAGGGTTTATAGATGCATATCGTGCTTTTGACCAAGAAGTGTATTTAAATACCGCTATAAAAAATGCGGAGTTTATCGTAAAAAATCAATTCAAAAAAGACGGTGGGTTGTACCGAAATTACAAAGACAATAAAAGTACCATTAATGCTTATGCAGAAGATTATGCGGCTGTTATTGATGCCTTTATTGCTTTGTATGAAGTTACCTTAGAGGAAAAATGGTTGCAGGCTGCAAAAGAATTAATGGAGTATGCTATGCAGTACTTTTATGACGAGAACACTAAAATGTTTAATTTCAGCTCTAAAGAGGACAAAGATCTAATCTCTAAAAAAACAGCAATAATCGATGGAGTGATTCCTTCTTCAAATTCTCAGATGGCGAGAAATCTTCATAAGCTAAGCCTTTATTTCTCTGATAAAAAAATGAATGAACTCGCAATTTTAATGCTAAATAACGTGATTAATAGCGTAACAACATCACCCCAGAATTTCACCAATTGGCTTCACTTGTTAATGAGTTATACTCTACCATATTACGAAGTTGCCATAGTAGGAGAAAACGTATCTGAGCTTGCAAAAGAGATGTACAAGCTGTATATACCAAATATAATATTCAGTGGTACTTCCGATACTACTAGTACAATTCCTTTGCTGAAAAGTAAATATGTTTCAGGTCAAACACTAATTTATGTTTGTACCAATGGTACTTGTAAGCTCCCTAAAAGAAAACTACCCGATGCTTTACCCTTGATTTCAGGGGTTAAATAATTTTTTACAAAAAATATTTGGTAGTATTAAATTAATTTCTAAGATTTGTATTAGAAAACAAAAACACAAAGAATGTTACAAAACGTATGGCAAGGTTTCTATTTTTACTTTTACTTTTTTAGTAAAAGAAGAGACTTTATACCATATTGTTAAGTAACAAAAAATAATATAAACCTAAAGTCTCGATTGTATCGAGGCTTTTTTTTTACACCAAAATGAAAAAAATAGCGATTCAAGGAATACAAGGTAGCAATCATCATATCGTTGCAAAAAAATATTATGGCAAAGATATTACAATAAACGAGTGTTTATCTTTTGACATTTTAAGTAATAGTTTGTTATGTAGCACTTCCGACGAGGCTGTAATGGCTATTGAAAATACCATCGCAGGTTCAATTATCCCTAACTATGCATTAATAGACAAAAACAACTTGCATATATCAGGAGAGTACTATTTACCAATACACCATCATTTAATGGCTTTACCTGGTCAAAAAATAGAAGATATAAAAGAGGTTTGCTCCCACCCTATGGCGTTGCTTCAGTGTAAAGAATTTTTCAAAAAATATCCTTCCATAAAATTAGTAGAAGACGTAGACACCTCAGCCGTTGCAAAAACAATTTCCGAAGAAAAACTGCAGGGTGTTGCTGCTATTGCTCCAAAAATCGCAGCAGAGATTTTCAATTTAGAAATTATCGAAGATGAAATTCAGACCATAAAAAATAACGAAACTAGATTTGTAGTTCTACAAACAGAAAAGCCTGAAAATGGGGTAGAGAACATAAACAAAGCATCACTTCGCTTTGAATTAGACCACAAAAGAGGCAGCTTAGCCACAGTTCTTAATGTGATGAGCGATTGTAAACTAAATTTAACAAAAATACAATCACTTCCCATCATTGAAACACCATGGAAATATGCTTTTTTTATCGATGTAACCTTCAATACCTATGAAGATTATAAAAAAGCAAAAGCCATTTTAGAAATTATGGCCAACAATTTAAAAGTACTCGGAGAATATAAAAACGGAAGAGCATGATTACTTTTGCAAAAAGATTAGAAACGGTTCAGGAATATTACTTCTCTAAAAAACTTAAAGAAGTTCGAAACCTCGTAGCAACAGGAAGACCGATAATAAATATAGGTATCGGTAGCCCAGACTTAGCTCCGCCAAGCCCTGTAATTGAAGCGATTCAAAAAAGCGTATTAGATATTGGAGCTCACAAATACCAGAGTTACCAAGGCTTACCAGAATTCAGAAATGCGGTTGCCCAATTTTATAAAGAAAAGTATAAGGTTACTGTAGATCCAGAGAATGAAATTTTACCGTTAATGGGAAGTAAGGAAGGTATTATGCACATCTCTTTGGCTTTTTTAAACGAGGGAGATGCCGTACTCATCTAATCCGGGGTATCCAACTTACAGCTCTGTTACGAACCTACTTGGAGCAACTTCAGTGTTCTATGCATTGGATGCCAAAACAAACTGGCAACCCGATTTTGAAGCACTTGAAAAACAAGACCTATCTAGAGTTAAAATAATGTGGGTAAATTATCCACATATGCCAACAGGTACAAAAGCAACCGAAGACACCTATAAAAAACTTATAGCTTTTGGGAAAAGAAACAATATTCTTATTGTTAATGACAACCCGTATAGTTTTATTTTGAATAAGGCTCCAAAGAGTATTTTACAAATCGAAGGCGCTAAAGATATTGCACTAGAATTAAACTCTTTGAGTAAGTCATTTAATATGGCAGGCTGGAGAGTAGGGAAGTTATTGGGAAACAAGACATTTATACAGGAAGTCTTAAAAGTAAAAACACAAATGGATTCTGGAATGTTCTATGGTATTCAAAAAGGGGCCATTAAAGCATTAGAATTATCCGATAAATGGTTTGAAGAACAAAATGAAATTTATAAAAAGAGACAACAATTGATATTTGAACTGGCAGATAAACTACATTGTGTTTACGATAAAAATACAAGTGGAATGTTTGTTTGGGCTAAATTACCCGGAGATCAAAAATCGGAAGATATGGTAGACAAACTACTCTATGAGAAAAATATATTCGTGGCACCAGGAACCATCTTTGGGAGTCAAGGAGAAGGATACATACGCTTTTCGTTGTGTGTTCCAGAAGAAAAAATTACGGAAGCAATAAAACGATTTTAAATGAATATATATGTAATTGGCATTGGATTAATTGGAGGTAGTTTAGCCTTGGGAATTCAAAAAGCATATGCATCGTGTACCATATACGGAATAGACAGCAATGAAAACCACCTACAAGAAGCCCTAGACCTAGGAATAATTCATGAAAAAGCAACGCTAAAAGAATTAAAAAATGCGGATGTGGTTATCGTTGCAGTTCCGGTAAATGTTGCATTAGAGCTAACTTTGGAGGTTTTAAATTCGATTCAAGAAAACACACTAGTCTTTGACGTAGGCTCAACTAAAGTAGATATATGCAAGGCTATTGAAAAGCACAAAAACAGACGAAATTTTTTAGCGACACACCCTATAGCAGGCACAGAATTCTCAGGACCAAAGGCAGCCACAAGCACCTTATATCAAGAGAAGACAAATATAATTTGTGAAGTAGAAAAAACAGCATTCAAATTACAAGAAAAGGCATTAGAACTATTTTCTGCTCTTGGAATGCGGATTCGCTATATGGATGCTAAATCGCATGACAAACACATTGCTTATGTTTCTCATTTATCACATATAAGTGCTTTTATGCTGGGGAAAACTGTTATTGAAAAAGAAAAAAATGAGCGGGACATCTTTGACATGGCTGGCAGTGGATTTGCCTCTACAGTAAGACTAGCGAAAAGTTCACCCGCCATGTGGACCCCTATTTTTGAACAAAACAGAGAAAACATTATGGAAACTCTTGAGGAATATATCTTAAATCTAATTCATTTTAAAGAACTATTACAAGACGCTAGATTCACTGAGATTTACCAAGAGATGGAAAATACAAACTATATAAAACAAATATTAAATGGAATTCTCGTTGAGGAGACCAACTAACAGAAATACATATGGAAAATTCTAAAGAATTAAAAACATGGTTGGAAGACATGAGTTTGTCTCACCCATTGGTAATCGCAGGACCATGCAGTGCCGAAACAGAGGAACAAGTGCTTAAAATTGCACACGAGCTAAAGGATTCTGATGTGAATTATTTTCGCGCTGGTATTTGGAAACCGAGAACAAGACCCGGAAACTTTGAAGGTGTTGGAGCATTAGGTCTAAAATGGCTTCAAAAGGTAAAAGAAGAAACGGGGATGAAAACTTGTACAGAAGTTGCCAATGCTAATCATGTAAAATTAGCATTAGAACACGACATTGATTTATTATGGATTGGAGCACGCTCTACCGTGAGCCCATTTATCATGCAAGAAATTGCGGATGCCTTAGAGGGTACCGATAAAATTGTTTTGGTTAAAAACCCAGTAAATCCTGATCTTGCACTTTGGCTTGGAGGAATAGAGCGATTGTACTCTAAGGGGATTAAAAAATTAGGAGCAATTCACAGAGGATTTTCTACTTATGAAAAATCTAAATACAGAAACATTCCAGAATGGCAGCTAGCTATAGAGTTTCAAAATAAATTCCCAGATTTGCCCTTAATTTGTGATCCATCTCATATTACTGGTAAGAGAGACATGGTATTTGAAGTTTCACAAACCGCTCTTGATTTAAATTTTGACGGTTTAATGATTGAAACACACATAGATCCAGACAATGCTTGGAGTGATGCTGCACAACAAGTAACACCAGACACCCTTAAACAAATGATGATAGACTTAAAAGTGCGAAAAGAAACAACCTCTGACCAAACCTATAGAGACTCGCTAGATAATTTAAGAGCTCAAATTAACATCACGGATAATCAGCTTATCGATACCCTAGGGAAGCGAATGAAAATAGCAGATAAAATTGGAGCATTAAAAAAAGAAAAGAACGTTGCCGTCTTGCAATCCAAAAGATGGAATGAAATTTTGGGGAATATGATTTTAGAAGGTGAGCAAAGAGGTTTAAGTGAAGAATTTGTTTTGAAAATGTTTAAAGCAATTCATCAAGAAAGTATTAACCATCAAAAGAAAATTATAAACGGATAAGAAAAAGCGCCCTAATGGGCGTTTTTTTTAATTGGAAGATTGAGCAACAGGTGTCTTTCTTTTTCTTTTAAACCCGTATCGTGTGATAAAAATACCATTACTATTTCCCCTACCAGAATAACTCGCTTCACCACTATTTACAAATGCTAATTCCCAGCCTTTCTCTGCCATCTTTTTCATTTTTTATTTGCATCTTTGTTAGATGATTGGAACTGTCTATAAATCTACAGGAAGCTGGTACTGGGTAAAAACAGGCACTACATTATACAAGTGTAGAATAAAAGGAAAGTTTAGAATAAAAGGAATTAAGAGTACAAATCCAATAGCAGTTGGAGATGTTGTCGAATTTGAACTAGAATCCAAAACAGATGCTGAAACTGGGGTTATATCTACCATCAAAGAACGTAAAAACTGTATCGTTCGAAAATCGGTTAACTTATCGAAACAAACCCATGTTATTGCCGCTAATATTGACCAAGTTTTTCTTTTAATTACCATCAATAACCCACCAACTTTAACTACATTTATAGATCGTTTTTTAGTTACTGCAGAAGCCTACTCCATTGAGACCATTTTAGTTTTTAATAAAATTGATTCCTATTCCGTAGACGAAAGAGCTGAAATTCTTTATCTAAAAGATATTTACGAGAATATTGGATACACTTGCATTGAAGTTTCCGCAATACAAGACATAAATATTTCTTCTGTAAAAAAAATTATGGAAGGTAAAGTAAGTATGTTTGCAGGACATTCTGGGGTTGGAAAAACAACATTAGTAAATGCAATTGAACCATCCCTTAATCTTAAGACTAAGGAGATTTCAGAGCAGCATAAACAAGGACAGCACACCACTACATTCGCAGAAATGTTTGACTTGAGTTTTAATGCCCAAATTATTGATACGCCGGGAATAAAGGGATTTGGAGTTGTTGATATGGATAAAGACGAATTAGGAGACTACTTTCCCGAGTTTTTCAAATTGAAGAAAGATTGTAAATTCAACAATTGTATTCATATAAACGAGCCAAAATGTGCCGTTAAGGAAGCCTTAGAAAATGAAGAGATATCTTGGTCACGTTATAAGAGTTACTTGCAAATTTTAGAAGACGAGGAGGAAAATTACAGAACGGATATTTGGAGATAACAACATATTAGCTAGGAGATTACAAACATGAGAGCAGTACTACAGAGAGTTACGGAAGCTAGCGTAACTATTGCGAACAATAAAGTTGCCATTATTAAAAATGGTATTGTCGTATTAATAGGTATCACGGAGAGCGATACTGAAGAAGATATACGATGGTTATCTAAAAAAATTGTAAACCTAAGAATCTTTAACGATGAAAATAACATCATGAATAAATCGGTGAAGGATATTCATGCAGATCTCCTAGTGGTGAGCCAATTCACGCTTCAAGCTGCAACAAAAAAAGGAAATAGACCAAGCTATATAAAAGCTGCTAAACCAGAAATTGCACTTCCATTATATAAAAAATTCATTTCGCAAATTGAGCAAGATGTAGGAAAGAAAATACAAACTGGAGAATTTGGTGCCGACATGCAAGTAGCTTTGTGTAACGACGGCCCGGTTACCATCATTATAGATACAAAAAATAAAGAGTAAACATGGAACCTCAATTTTATGATACGCATACGCATACTGTACAAGAGGATCCGGCAATCATTTCGATTTACAACCAGTACCCAAACTCTAAAATAAATAGTACTTATTTTTCTATTGGCATCCATCCATGGTATATTAATCAGGGACAAATCGAAAACGATCTCCAGTGCATACACAAGAATATTTCTTCCAAAAAATGCCTTGCTATTGGAGAATGTGGTTTGGATAAAAAAATTGATATAAACTTTGAATTGCAAGTAGAGGTTTTGCAACAACAAATAGAAATTTCAGAAAAATATGAAAAACCTGTACTTCTTCATTGTGTTAAAAGTTACAATGAGCTATTAGCTATCAAAAAACAACGAAAACCGAAGCAGAAATGGATTGTACATGGGTACCATAAAAACATACACCTGGCGCGAGAGCTTCTCCGCAATGGAATCGTTTTATCTGTTGGTGCATCTTTGTTAAAAAATAAAAATTTGCAAGAGGTAGTTCGTAGTATAGATACGGAGAATTTTTTATTAGAAACGGATAACACAGCCTATTCTATACAAGACATTTATTATAAATTTGCTGCTTTAAAAGGAAAAAATATCACAGAAATTCAAACAGAAATTAATTACAATTTTAACAACATATTTACTTTATGAAATGGTTAGAACGCACCGAACTGTTGGTACAAAAGGAAGGTATACTTAAAATTAAAAAAGCCAATATTTTAATTGTCGGACTAGGTGGAGTTGGCTCTTTTGCCGCAGAATTTATCGCGAGAGCTGGCGTGCAAAAAATGACAATTGTTGATGGTGATGCTTTTGATATTACAAATAAAAACAGACAACTTCCAGCTTTAGATAGCACTATAGGAAAATCTAAAGCCAAAGTAATGGCCGAGAGAATAGTAGATATCAATCCAGATATTCACCTTACGGTTTTGGAAGAGTTCTTATCACCAGAGCGTGCCTATGAAATCATAGACCCACAGTATGATTATGTCATAGATTGTATTGATAGCATTACCCCTAAAGTAAACTTATTAGTTGCTGCAAGAAGAAAAAAAGTAAAAATAGTCAGTTCTATGGGTGCTGGAGGGAAACTCGATGCCTCCAAAGTAAAGGTAAAAGATATCTCGAAGACAAAACATTGCAAAATGGCTAAAACACTGCGAAAAAGACTAGCAGAACGAAAAGTAGACAAAGGAGTTAAAGCGGTATATTCTGAAGAAATTCAAATTCCTAATAGCTTACAACTTACGGATGGGAAAAACTTTAAAAAATCATACTACGGTACCATTAGTTACATGCCTGCTGCATTTGGACTTCAAGCAGCATCTTATGTTATTAATCAGTTATTAAAAAGAAAATAATTTCCAAGGAAAATAAATTTTAATTAAATTTGTAGTACTTAACTTAATCAATTTTTTAAAACAATACCATGAAAAAATCAATTTTAGCAATAGCATTTGTAGCCTTAACCGCAGTTTCTTGTAAGACAGAAAAAAATAAAGTTACTACGGGTGAAGAGGTTAAAGATGTACAAAAAGTAGAAAATCTTGCAAATTCCTACGAAGTAAACATTGAAGAGTCTACAATGCTGTGGAAAGGATCAAAACCAACGGGTTCGCACAATGGAAATATCGCAATGGAGTACGGAGCATTCGAAGTTGAAAATGGAATTATTAAAGCTGGAAAATTCGTAGTTAATATGAATTCAATCGTTTGTACCGATTTAGAGGGTCAGGGAAAAGAGAATCTAGAGAAGCACTTAAAAGCTGCTGATTTTTTTGATGTTGAAAAATTTCCGGCTGCAAAATTTGAAGTAGCTTCCTCTGAAATGAAAGGCGAAAAATTACACATTACAGGAAATCTTACGATAAAAGATGTTACTAAAAGTATTACCATTCCTGCGATAATTTATAACGAAAATGGGTTAATGGCCTTTAAAAGTGATACCTTTAGTATTGATAGAACAGAATTCGGTATTGAATATAAATCAAAAAAGATTTTTGAAAATTTAAAAGATAAATTTATTGACGATTTAATTGAAATTTCATTCGATGTAAAAGCGAAAAACTAAGTTGTTCTTTTGAATTAAACTAAAAAAGTGATTGGAAACCAATCACTTTTTTAGTTTACATGTATTGTTCTACTGCAAACAGTTCTTTAAAATGCTTTAGAATCTTTTCTTTTATCTCTTGTTCGTCAATTTCTCTTCCTAATTCTGCTTGCATCGAAGTAACCTGTTTTCCACGGATACCGCAGGGTATGATATTGTCAAAGTAACCAAGATCTGCATTTACATTCAAAGCAAAACCATGCATTGTAACCCACCTACTTGCTCGTATTCCCATGGCACATATCTTTCTGGCAAAAGGAGTACCTACATCTAGCCAAACCCCTGTCTCGCCTTTACTTCTGCCCGATTCAATTCCGTATTCTGCAAGGGTAAGAATAATGGTTTCCTCTAAAAGTCGAAGATACTTATGAATATCGGTAAAAAAGTTTTCAAGATCTAAAATAGGATACCCAACTATTTGTCCAGGTCCGTGGTAAGTAATATCACCTCCTCTATTTATTTTATAAAAAGAAGCCCCTTTTTGTTGTAGTTGTTCTTTTGAAATTAATAGATTTTTAAGATCCCCAGATTTTCCCAAAGTATACACGTGAGGATGCTCTACAAACAAAAAATAATTCGGTGTTTCCTCTGTGGTCTCGCCGTTGCGTTTTGCTCTTTTAAGTGTTATTATAGAGTCTAGCAATTGTGTTTGCAAATCCCAAGTTTCTTTGAAATCTTTTTGGGTTAAATCATCAATCTTAATTTTTTTATTCATAATTTTATAAATCTTGTTAAAAAAATATCAATTAAATAGTTTTGGTTGATAACTGCGTTAAATAATTTATTTATGAAAAAATACTACCTTCTATTTTCACTTTTTTTATTTAGTACATTTTTAGCTAATGCACAAAATTACTGGAAAAAATTAGAATCCTATAATTTACAAAACAAAAGTACACTTCTTGAAAGGAATATTATGCCCAAAGATTTCGAAGGCTATTCTTTGGATAAAAAGGCGTTTGTTACCCACCTAAGAACCGCAACTAAAAGTAATGCAATTACAATTGTATTACCCGACAGTAATGGTATTTTCTCTATTTTCAAAATACGAAAAATTTCTAATTTTGAGAAGGAGATTGCTAGGAAATTCAGCAGCATCACTTCCTATTCGGGTAAATGTATAAAGAATCCTGATAAGCATGCATATATCAGTATTGGATCCGATGGTGTTCATGTAATGATAACTTCTGGAAGTAAAAAGACAATCTATATTGACCCTTTAACTAAAAATCTTGATAAGTATCTTGCATACAAAAAGGAAGACATAAACCATGACAAAGAGGATTTTATCTGTTTGACAAATGATTCTAAACAAGAAAATAATGCTGCTAGACAAAATTCCTATAAAACCGTTGACGATGGAAAATTGAGAACTTTTAGAATTGCCATAGCATGTACAGGCGAATATTCCTTATTTCACCTCAGTAGACAGAATATACCATCTACTGCAACAGATCAGGTAAAAAAAGCAGCAGTACTTTCAGCCATGAATACAACGATGACTAGAGTAAACGCTGTATATCAAAGAGACATGGCTGTTCGTATGGTGCTAGTAAACGACAATGATAAAATTATTTTTTTAGACCCAAGCACAGACAACTTATCAAACGACAATGCGAGCCTTTTAATCAATGAAAGCCAAAGTGTTTGTGATAATATAATAACTCCCTCAAATTACGACATCGGTCACACATTTAGTACCGGTGGTGGTGGACTTGCAGGATTGGGAGTAGTTTGTATCTCAAATCAAAAAGCTAGAGGTATAACAGGAAGGCAACAACCTATTGGAGATCCATTTGACATAGATTATGTAGCACATGAAATAGGACATCAGTTTGGAGCTACCCATACCTTTAATAATTTCTGTAACGGAAATAGAACTGGATCAACTGCTGTGGAACCCGGAAGTGGATCTACAATAATGGCATATGCAGGTATATGTAGTCCAAATATACAATCGGTAAGCGATGACTATTTCCATGCTGTAAGCATAGCTCAAATGTGGGAGATTATACAGACATCTGCTACCTGTGCCACATTGGAAGATACCAACAATATAGCTCCAACAGTAGTTTCAGGTGGATCATATAGCATTCCTAAACTCACTCCTTTCGTAATGAAAGCAAATGCCTCTGACGATAATGGAGTAAATGCTTTAACGTATACTTGGGAACAAATAGATAATGAAATTGCTGCATCGATGCCACCGGAAGCAACCAATATCGGAGGTCCTTTGTTCCGATCGTTAGCACCATCAAATAGTCCTGATCGCTATTTCCCTGCAATTAATACTGTAATATCCGGAAATACGGGTTCTACATGGGAAGTTTTACCAAGTGTCGCCAGAGAACTAAATTTTGCGCTAACAGTTCGAGATAACAACACTAATGGAGGTGCCAACTCCAGAGATGATGTTACTGTAAATGTAGTGAATGCTCCTATTTTTACGGTAACTAACCTTCCTAATTTAGAGCAAAATGAAACGATAGATGTAGCTTGGGTAGTTGGTAAAACAAATGAAACACCAATAAACTGTAAAAAAGTAAATATTAAATTATCTACAGATGGAGGAAGTACATTTCCTGTTACCTTAGCAACAAATACTGATAATGATGGCCAGGAAACTATCACTTTACCAAATACGGTCACAACCAGTACTAGTGCTTATATAATGGTGGAAGCAGCCGATAATATTTTTTATAACATTACCTCCTCTTTTGGAATTAATACAACACCGAATTTCGCAATTACTAATACCACCGGAGACACTGAAATCTGCAATGAGGTTACCACAGAAATTCGATTTAATTTTGATTTTCTAAAATCTTCTAATTACACTGAAAACGTATCGTTAAGCATACAAGATCTACCCCCGGGAGCAACGAGTAATTTGAGCGCAGAAAATATCAGTGAAAACGGAAACTTTTATCTAGATATTTCGAATCTGGAAAACGTGTTATCTGACTCTTATGAAATCACATTGAATGCACAAAGCACTTCGTTTACACAAAATATCCCTATTAGGCTAAATATTATTGATGGTATTTGTACTTCTTCAGGAACTACACAATACAACACTAGTACAACTTTAGTAAGATTTAATACCATTGACAACGCTACTCCCAACAAAACGCAGGGATATAATGACTTCACTGCCATTTCAACTCTTGTGCAACAAGGGGAATCTATACCACTTACTGTATATGCAAATACCGATGGTGCTTTTCAAACGAAAACCTTCGCATGGTTTGATTGGAATCAGAATTGCAAACTAGACCCCGAGGAAGAATATGATTTAGGTATTGTGAATTCTAATTCTAATGGAATTACAAGTAATAGCCCATTACAAATTACTATTCCTGAAAATGCTGAACTCGGAAATACATTGTTAAGAATTTCTACGAAGTATTTAAACGATGGAGACCCTGCGGCATGCGAAACAAACTTCGATGGAGAAGTAGAGGATTACACTGTAGTTATAGATGCTGTAGCATCAACCAATACTACTGTTTTTGAAAATTTTAAAATATATCCAAACCCCTCTGATGGAGCATTTCAACTATCTTTTCTACTCAAAAATGAGAAAGGAGTTACCGTAAAGCTATACGATATAAGAGGAAGAGTGCTTCAGGATTTGCATTTTCCAGAGGCATTAGGAGTATTTTCAGAAAACTTAAATTTTGATTCGGTTAAAGCAGGTATGTACTTATTACAAGTTCAAAACGGTAGTAAACAAACAATCTCAAAGCTAATCATAAAGTAGAAAAAGCGAGTCTAATCGACTCGCTTTTTATAACTTGCTTTCTAAAAAGTTCATAAATTCTGAGACTATAAACTATAATAGAGCACAACAAAACATCTAAAAAATAAATTAGGGAAAGTATGTTCTGCTATCTTGTTCACTAAAGCTTTACTATTCTCTTAACAATTGCCTTCATTTTAGTTACTATCCATGAAGTATCTGAGGATTTACCCTTGAGTTCTACTCTGAAATTATCTACTTTCTTATATGTTTTAATCTCGTTTTGTTTAGGTTGATATTCTAGTACAATAGCAATCTCTTTACTTGGCAGGTTATCCTTAAACATCTCTTCTATTATATTCCAATCTATACTTTGTAATTCTTGTATACTTTCAATTTTTAGCTCCAATTTAGTCACTACGGCTTGTATAGAATCTACCGCATATTTTTGCGGTTTTTGTTGCGCATTTGCAATACAATAGATAAAAAACAAAACAATTGTTACGATAATTTTTACATTCATGATATATTAATTTAATAGTATTTTTATTTTAGTATTACAAAGTTTGGATATCTTATTTATATTCCTAGTTAACCAACGTTAACGATTGTTAACAGTGAAAAATGTAACTACTTACTTTCTATATTTGATACATGAATTTTAAAAATGAAAGAGTAACATTAGTTCTTATATCTATAACCGTACTGATAATTATTGCGGTGCAGTTGTTTTGGAATTTAAAAAATTACCAACAAAACCAGCAATATATCCATACGGAGATACAAGAAAGTATAGATGGTGCTTGTGAAGAATATTTCAGCAGAGAACAAAAAGAGACTATTTATACTATTGTAGAAGAACCGGAAAAGTCTAAGGACTATAAAAAAACAGTATCTAAAATATCAAAATCACTTCTTGGTCTTCCTACAAAAAATGAAGACACAATATCTTTCAAAATTGAATCAATTGAAATATCTTCCGATGATAAAAACTATGAACAATCAAAGGCGCTATTAGATTCTATATCTACTACTTTAGAGGATAAACTTGAAACTGAAATCAGAGATAAATTCTACCTCCAAAAAAAGACAGAAAACACAAACAAGAACTCCAATTTAAAAGTGTATTTCGGTAAGAGTAAAGCAGACAGTTTGCGAATTCAAAGAGAAATTAATGATATTACCTCTTTAATGATAAGTCTAAATAATAAAAGTATTAACTACCAAAAGTTAGATTCTTTATTTAAAAATCAATTAGGAATAAAAGGCATCAACACTGATTTTTATATAGAACATAAAAGAAACGATAGTATCCTAAATAATGTAGAAAGAACACTAAGTAATAAAAAACTAAATGCGAGTACTATTGCAAAATCAACTTTTTTAAAACTTGAAGATAAGATTACAGTATACTATCAAAAACCAAATGGCTTGGCAATTAAAAGGAGTTCTTTTGGAATTTTACTTTCCCTATTACTATCTATAGTAATTATTGGTAGTATCTTTTATTTGGTAGCAATTATTAAAAAACAAAAAGAACTAGCCCTTATCAAAAATGACCTTATTAGTAACATAACTCATGAATTTAAAACTCCAATTACTACTATATCTGCAGCCATAGAGGGCATTACCAACTTTAACGCTATTAACGATAAAGAAAAGACAAATAAATACCTTGCTATTTCCTCCAATCAAATTTTGAAGCTACAAACTATGGTCGAAAAATTACTGGAGACCGCATTGTTAGACAGTGAAAAATTGCTGTTGCAAAAGGAGCCTACGGATATAGTTGAATTTGTAGAAAAGATAGTACAGCGTCATAAACATCTTACCCAAAAACAAATTCTGTATACATCGCATACTAAAGAACTAACTATCAATATAGATCGTTTTCATATGGAGAATGTAGTATCTAACCTCTTAGACAATGCTATAAAATACGGCGGAAGCAGTATTGAATTGACAATGAACCCCTTACCTAAAGCTATTCAATTAATTGTAACCGATAATGGAAAAGGAATTGATAAAAATCAACAACAGAAAATTTTTGAAAAATTTTATAGAGTTCCTAAAGGAAATACCCATAATGTAAAAGGCTTTGGAATAGGATTATACTACGTTCAAAAAATTATAGAAAAGCATAACGGAACTGTGGAATTAAACTCAAAACCATCGCTAACTATATTTAAAATATTGCTTCCAAAATGAAAAAAAAAGTAAAAATACTATTTGCCGAAGATGAACCTAGTTTAGGACAAATTGTTAAGGAAAGTTTAGAGAGTAGAGATTTTCATGTAATTTATGCTAAAAACGGACAAGAGGCACTAGAATTATATCACCGTGATACACCAAATATTTTGGTTTTAGATGTTATGATGCCTCAAAAAGACGGTTTTTCACTTGCGCAAGAAATAAGAAAAGAAAATAAGTATGTCCCGATTGTATTTTTAACTGCCAAATCACAAACAAAAGATGTAATAGAAGGTTTTAGCGTTGGTGGAAACGATTACCTTAAAAAACCATTTTCGATAGAGGAGCTGATCGTAAGAATTAATGCGTTACTAAATAGGCAAGTCATGCGCCTGGATACCGAAAACATTACGCTAGGAAAATATACATTTAATGCCACCAAGCAGCACTTAACATTCAACGGTGATCTAATTCCTTTAACCCATCGAGAATCTTCCTTGCTTTATCATTTGTGTCAAAAAAGAAATGAAATATTAGACAGATCTTATATTTTAAATAAACTATGGAAAAATGACGATTATTTTAGTGCCCGAAGCATGGATGTTTTTATTTCTAAACTTCGTAAAAAATTGTGCCATGATAAAAGTATTGAAATACTAAACGTTCGCGGATATGGGTATAAATTGACATGTTAAACCTCTTAAAATTCTATTTTTTTGTGTAAGTTTACATCCAGAAAATTATAAATCATGCATGTAGCAATCGCAGGAAATATCGGTGCTGGTAAAACTACCTTAACTAAATTATTAGCAAAACATTATAGCTGGGAACCGCACTATGAATCTGTAGATGAAAATCCTTACTTGGATGATTTTTATGCAGAGATGGAACGATGGTCTTTCAATTTACAAGTATATTTTCTAAACAGTAGGTTTCGACAAATTCTTGATTTACGGAAGACGGGAAAGAAAATAATTCAGGATAGGACAATTTATGAAGATGCCCATATTTTTGCGCCCAACCTACATGCCATGGGACTAATGACCAATAGAGATTACAGCAATTACAGCTCTTTGTTTGAGCTCATGGAGAATCTAGTAACACCACCCGATTTACTAATATACTTGCGTGCAGATATTTCCACTTTAGTTGGTCAAATTCACAAAAGAGGGCGTGAATATGAAAACTCTATTAGTATTGATTACCTGAGTCGACTAAATGAACGATACGAAGCATTTATAACCAAATACAACAAAGGCAATTTACTTATCATTGATGTAGATGATATTGATTTCGTCGAGAATCCTGAAGATTTAGGTAGCATTATTGATAAAATTGACGCACAAATAAACGGCTTATTCTAAGCTTCTTTTAAACTCACTTAATAAAATGGAAGTAGCTGTAGCCACATTAAGGCTCTCGGTTACATTATCTGGACCAAAACGAGGTATGGTGAGCTTTTTTTGTACGACAGCTTTAACTTCCTCAGAAATACCATTAGCCTCATTACCCATTACTAAAACTGCTTGCTCTGGCAAAGTAGCTTTATATACATTTACTCCCTCCATATCTGCAGTAAATACCGGTAGTTTTGTCTGTGATAAAAATGGTACTATATCTAAGTATTGTACAGATACTCTGGTTATAGACCCCATTGTAGACTGCACTACTTTCGGATTATAACAGTCAACTGTATTCTTCGAACACAAAAGCTGTTTAACGCCAAACCAATCGCACAAACGAATTATGGTTCCGAGATTACCCGGATCATTTACCCCATCTAGAACCAATGTAAATTGTGTAGGTTCCGTAAAAAAATTAGAAGGAATTTTAAATAATGCAACGACTTTGTTAGGTGATTTTAAAACGCTAATTTTTTTAATTCAGCTTCTGAGACCATAGTTATTGGAAAAGAATCAGGAATATTTAGAACCTCACTAGTCATAAAAACACTATGCAATTCTAAGTTCGACTGTAGTAATTCTGTAACCACCTTTACCCCTTCTGCAATAAATAATTTATGTTTTTGACGATACTTTTTTTGCTGTAAACTTTTTATTAGTTTACTATTGCTTTTAGACAAACTCATTAATTTATATTTACTATCTTTTAACACCAAAAAAAATGTATTTTTGATTATTAATCGTGGCGTAAAGTTAATGAAAAAACTTTCTTTCTATTTCGTTTTAATGTCAGTGCTATTTTCATGTAGCACTGTGAAATACGTTAAAGAGAACGAGCTTTTACTCAAAGAAAATACCATATATATTGATAGTGTTAAAAACAAAAACAAAAATATTGACGAATTAATCTTACAAAGACCAAATGTAAAAGCATTTGGAATACCACTTGCACTAAACTTTTACAACTTAGGAGACCCCGACGGGCCAAAATCGCCAAGTGAGTGGGGAGAGAAAAACCCAAAAACATATGCGTTTTTTAAAAATGCTTTTTCTGAAAAACAAAGTATCTCTGTTGCAAAATCGTCTATAGGAATTAACAATTGGTTTCTTAAAAGTGGAGAGGCACCCGTGATAATTGACAATAAAAAAACAAAAAAAACGGTAGCGAATTTAAAAACATACTTTCAAAATCAAGGATACTTCAGAGCTACGATAAATGCTACTACCGATTCCATAGAAAAAAAGACTGGTACTATTACCTATAACATTAATAAGGGAGATCCTTTATTTATCGACTCTATTTATAGAGAAATCAATTCTCCTGTTTTAGACTCTATCTATAAACTGAATACGATAGAAACGCATTTGAAACCAAAACAACAATACAATGATGCCAATTTTATCAAGGAAGCAGATAGGTTAACAAAATTATTCCGCAACAATGGAATCTATCACTTTACGAAGAACGAAAGTATTGCATTTTATGCAGACACTACCGATTTAAAGACAGATGTAGAGCTTGTTATATCCGACAGAATAATAGAAAATAATGGTATCTACTCGGCAAAACCCTACAGAGTTCAAAAAATTAAATCTATCAATGTGTATAGTGATTACAGTTACAGTAGAAAAGACAAACCAATTGCGGATTCTATTTCTTACGAAGACATAAATTTTTTAGCATACCAAAAACTTCGTTACAACCCAAAATATCTTTCTCAATCTGTTTTTATTTCGCCAAATACCATTTATAGTGATACGCTTGTTGATTTAACAAGAACCCACCTAAGAGGATTAAACAATTTTAAGTCTACCGCTATCCGCTTTACAGAACTGAATGACGAAGAGCTAGAAGCCAACATATATTTAACTCCAATAGAAAAATACACGCTAGGATTTGACACGGAATTATCTCGTTCTAATATCAGGAATTTTGATATTTCAGGAAGATTTTCTCTCACGAATCGGAATACTTTTAAAGGAGCCGAAGTTTTTCAGGTTTCCTTACTTGGTTCTTATTTTAACTCTAATAATGGTCCTGGATGGGAATTTGGAACTGACATTTCTCTGGAGGTACCAAGATTTCTTGCCCCTTTTGGGTTAAATAAATTTGTTCCGAAACGAATGTTTCCTAAAACGAGATTTTACACGGGTATCAATATCCAAAAAAACATCGGTTTAGACCGACAGAATATAAATCTTGGAATTGACTATAAATGGAAATTCAATAAACAGAAAACCATTCAATTAGAACTGATAAACGGGCAGTATATTAAAAATTTAAATGTGGAAAATTACTTTCTAGTTTATGCCTCTGAATATGAAAAACTTAAAAGTATCGCTAACCTCTACGATGAGAATTTAGTCTTCCCAGAAAACACCCCAGATGAATACTACGACATTAAAGATATCTTAACCGAAATAGAAGACAGCGATGAATTTAGGCTAACAAATCCAGATGCTTATGTAGATGCTTTAAACATAGACGAAAGGCTAAATATTATCACTTCAGACTTTTTAATTCCTGAAATTGCCTATGGCTTTACCTACAACAATCAAGAGAACATTAAAGACCAAGAATTTTCAAGTTTTAAATTTCGAATCGCCAATTCAGGAAATATTTTAGGCCTTATATCGAATAAAACAAATGACTTAGGTAAGACAACCATCTTAAACATTCCGCTTGCCCAGTATTTTAAAACCGATATCGAATATAAAAAGTATTGGAATTTAAGAGGAAATTCAACTTTAGCACACCGTACTTTTCTCGGTGCTATTTTTAACTACAACAATTCTGAAATTCCGTTTTCTGTTAGTTATTTTGCAGGAGGATCGAACGACATAAGAGCATGGAGAACCTATGAACTAGGACCAGGAAGAAGACCTCGGGTTTAGAATACAACATCGGGAGTCTTAAATTTTTAAGTAGTTTGGAATATCGATTTGACATATTAGGCTCTTTTAAAGGCGCTTTATTTGTAGACGTTGGTAATATTTGGGATATCTCTAACTCTGAAATAGATAGAGATTTAGATGCTTTTAATGGCTTATCCTCTCTAAAAGACATTGCCATTGGCACTGGCTTTGGAGCGCGATATGACCTAAGTTTTTTAATTCTAAGACTAGATTTGGCATTTAAAATGCACGAACCATATGAGGTGGAGAATCGATGGTTTAGGAGTTTCAACTTCTCTGATTCCATACTTAATATAGGTATTAATTACCCTTTTTAAGAAAAACGTTATCGTAAAAAATTAACCCTACTTTAGTAAAAAAGTGTAGATTTGTTTTTGATAACAACTATAAATAATTTTCACAAAATGATTAAGCCTGGAGTTGCCACTGGTAAAGAAGTTCAAGAGATTTTTAAATTAGCAAAAGAAAAAAGTTTCGCATTACCTGCGGTGAATGTAGTAGGTTCCAACACTATAAACACAGTATTGGAGGCTGCAAAAGAAGTAAACGCACCCGTTATTATTCAATTTTCTAACGGAGGAGCACAATTTAACGCTGGTAAAGGTTTATCAAATGAAAACCAAAAGGCTGCTATTGCTGGTGCTGTAGCAGGGGCAAAACATATTCACTTATTAGCAGAGGCTTATGGAGTACCAGTGATACTACACACCGATCATGCGGCTAAAAAACTACTTCCTTGGATAGACGGTTTATTAGATGCAAGTGAACAATTCTATGCAGAAACTGGTAAATCTTTATACAGTTCGCATATGATTGATTTGAGCGAAGAACCTATTGAGGAAAATATAGAAATTTGTAAGAAGTACCTTGCTCGTATGAGCAAGATGGGAATGACTTTAGAAATTGAACTAGGAATTACAGGAGGAGAAGAAGATGGAGTTGATAACACCGATGTAGACAGTTCAAAATTATACACACAACCAGAAGAGGTCGCTTATGCTTATGAAGAATTATCAAAAGTAAGTGATCAGTTTACTATAGCAGCTGCATTCGGAAATGTACATGGAGTTTACAAACCTGGCAATGTTAAATTAACCCCTAAAATTTTAAAAAATTCACAAGAATTTATTTCTAAAAAATTCGATGTTCCAGAAAACACAATAGACTTCGTTTTTCACGGTGGTTCGGGGTCTACTTTGGAAGAAATAAGAGAGGCAATTGGTTACGGAGTTATAAAAATGAATATAGATACCGATTTGCAATATGCATTTACAGAGGGAATTCGCGATTATATTACGGAAAAATCTGCATATTTGCAGTCTCAAATCGGTAATCCTGATGGAGATGATATTCCAAACAAGAAATATTACGATCCAAGAAAATGGTTACGTGAAGGAGAGCAAACCTTTAAAAGTAGATTAAAGCAAGCTTTTGAGGATCTTAACAATGTAAATACATTATAGTAGTTTTCGCACAAAAAAACAGTGAAAGAGAAAACCAAATACTGATAACTAAAAAAGCATTTTATTATGGCTTGGTTTAAACGAAAAGACAAGGGTATTCATACCCCAACAGAAGAAAAAAAAGACACTCCAAAAGGCCTGTGGTACAAAACGCCTAGTGGAAAAATTATCGATACCGAAGAGTTAAAGAAAAATCTTTATGTTAGTCCTGAAGATGGATATCATGTTCGTATTGGCAGTAAAGAATATTTCGAATTACTTTTTGATAATAATGAATTTGAGGAATTAAACCCTAAGTTATCTGCAAAGGATCCTCTAAAATTTGAAGACACTAAAAAATATCCAGAACGCTTAAAAGAAGCACAGGAAAAAACAGGATTGAAAGATGCTGTTCGCACTGCCATAGGTAAATCTATGGGAAAAGATCTCGTTATTGCTTGTATGGACTTTGCTTTCATTGGAGGCTCAATGGGAAGTGTTGTTGGTGAGAAAATTGCTCGTGCCATAGATTACGCTATCAAAAATAACATTCCTTTTTTAATGGTGTCAAAATCAGGAGGGGCTCGTATGATGGAAGCTTCCTTATCTCTTATGCAATTGGTAAAGACCTCTGCAAAATTAGCACAGCTTGCAGATGCTAAAATACCGTATATCTCTTTATGTACCGACCCTACTACTGGTGGAACTACTGCCTCCTTTGCGATGCTCGGAGATATAAATATAGCCGAACCAAATGCGTTAATTGCATTTGCAGGCCCTAGGGTAGTAAAAGATACTACAGGAAAAGATTTACCTAAAGGATTCCAAAGATCTGAATTCGTTTTAGAGCATGGATTTTTAGATGGTATTTACGAGAGAAAAGATCTAAAAAAGCAAATTAACTTATACATTGACTTAATTCAAAACTTACCAATAAGAGCGTAAACCATCGAGAGACAGAGCGCCTTAAATATGGAATGAAACTAGTTTTATAAAAGGTAATTTTCATTCTACATGTTAAAAAGTAAAACCGAGCGAACCTCGCATATTTTTTAAACAAAAACAGCAGCAACAAAAAAAATCATTGTATATTTGCACCTTCAATGTAAATAGCATTGTATACATAATAATCATTTAAATAATATTGGCATGTATTTAACAAAAGAAGTAAAACAAGAAATTTTTGCTAAACACGGTAAAGGAAATAACGATACTGGGACAGCAGAAGGACAAATCGCCTTATTCACTTTTAGAATAAACCACTTAACAGAGCACTTAAAGAAAAATCGTAAAGATTTTAACACGGAGCGTTCGCTTGTTAAAATGGTAGGTAAACGTAGAAGTTACTAGACTATTTAAAGAAGAAAGATATCAGCAGATATCGTGCGATTATTAAAGAACTAGGTATTAGAAAATAATTCCTTAACAAAAAAGAGGCAGGAAATTCCTGCCTCTTTTTTATTTTAAAATAATTACATTAAATTCATTATTTTTACATCATTCTTTACAAAAGATGTAAATACAAAGTATGCTTATATACTTCCATTGAAACAACAACATACACAACACAACAACACAAAACGAATTACAGAAAATTAGAAAAAACATTTTATGATTCCAAAAGTATTTAGCCAAGTTATAGATCTTGGAGATGGAAGAACCATCACATTAGAAACTGGAAAATTAGCGAAACAAGCAGACGGTTCTGTTGTTGTTAGAATGGGTGACACCATGTTACTTGCTACAGTTGTATCTGCAAGAACATCGAATCCAGACATTGACTTTTTACCGCTAACGGTAGATTATAGAGAAAAATTTGCAGCTGCAGGTCGTTACCCTGGTGGCTTTATGAAGCGTGAGGCAAGACCAAGCAATGATGAAATATTGACCATGCGACTAGTAGATCGTGTACTACGACCACTATTCCCAAAAGATTATCACGCGGAAACACAAGTTATGATTCAATTAATGTCTCATGATGAAAATGTAATGCCAGATGCACTTGCCGGTTTAGCAGCATCTACCGCAATTCAATTATCAGACATACCTTTTGAAACACCTATTTCAGAGGTTCGTGTTGCTAGAATTAACGGTGAGTTTATTATCAATCCGAGTTTTAAACAATTGGAAGAAGCAGATATTGACATGATGATCGGAGCATCTGCAGATTCTGTTGCCATGGTGGAAGGAGAAATGGACGAAGTTTCTGAGGAAGAAATGGCGGATGCAATTAAATTCGCGCACGAAGCTATTAAAGTACAATGTGCTGCGCAAGTTGCCCTAGCAGAAGCAGTTGGTAAAAAAGAAACAAGAGAATACGAAGGAGAGAGAGAAGACGAAGAATTAGCCAAGAAAATACATGAAGCGGCGTATCAAAAATGCTACGATATTGCAAAAAAAGGTACCTCAAAACAAGAAAGAGGGCAAGCTTTTTCTGAAGTAAAGGATGCTATTATAGCGACATTTACAGAGGAAGAAATTGAAGACTACGGAGATTTAATTAAGAAGTATTTCTCTAAAGCCCATAAAGCAGCAGTAAGAGACCTAACCTTGAGTGAAGGCCTTCGTTTAGATGGTAGAACTACCACGGATATTAGACCAATATGGTGTGAGGTTGATTATTTACCTAAAACACATGGTTCTTCTATCTTTACAAGAGGAGAAACACAAGCTTTAGCAACGGTTACTCTTGGTACCTCAAGAGACGCTAACATGATTGATTCTCCAACGGTTCAAGGTGAAGAAAAATTCTATTTACACTATAATTTCCCACCATTTTCAACAGGAGAAGCAAGACCTTTACGCGGAACTTCAAGACGTGAGATAGGTCATGGAAATCTTGCGCAAAGAGCTCTAAAAGGAATGATTCCTGAAGATTGCCCATATACCGTTAGAGTGGTAGCAGAAGTACTAGAATCAAATGGTTCTTCTTCTATGGCTACCGTGTGTTCTGGTACGATGGCACTTATGGACGCTGGAGTACAGCTAAAAAAACCAGTTTCAGGTATTGCCATGGGATTGATTACTGATGGAGATCGTTTTGCCGTTTTATCGGATATTTTAGGAGATGAAGATCACTTAGGTGACATGGATTTTAAAGTGACTGGAACTGCAGACGGTATCACTGCCTGCCAGATGGATATTAAAATCAAAGGACTCTCGTACGAGATATTAGTAAAAGCGCTTAAACAAGCAAGGGATGGAAGACTTCATATCTTGGAAAAATTAACCGACACAATTGAAAGTCCGCAAGCAGATGTGAAACCGCATGCTCCAAAAATGGTAACAAGAGTTATTCCAAATGAACTTATTGGAGCTTTCATTGGACCTGGAGGGAAGCATATTCAAGAACTTCAAAAAGAAACGGAAACTACCATTGTTATTAATGAAGACCCTGTAACTGAGGAGGGAATTGTGGAAATCTTAGGAGTTAGTCAGGAAGGTATCGATAAAGTTATAGATCGTATAGAATCAATGCTATTTAAACCAGAGAGAGGTAATACCTACGAGGTTAAAGTAATTAAAATTTTAGACTTTGGAGCGGTTGTCGAATATACACAAGCACCAGGGAACGAAGTTTTATTACACGTAAGTGAACTAGCATGGGAGCGCACGAACAACGTAACAGATGTAGTTAATATGGGAGATATCTTAGAAGTAAAATACTTTGGTATCGACCCAAAAACTAGAAAAGAGAAAGTTTCAAGAAAAGCGTTATTACCAAAACCGGAAGGCTATGTTTCTAAACCGAGAAATAACGATAGAAATAAAGACAACAGAAGAGACCAAAGGCGTGATGATAGAAAACCACGACAACCTAAAAAAGAAGCGTAATCTTTTGTTAAAATAAACTTGAAAAGCTACCTAACACAGGTAGCTTTTTTATTTTCAACATTCACTACAGGAACCAATCACTATCGATAGAGGTTTACAATTAATTTACACATCGGCAACCAATAAAACATTATACCAATAAAAAATTCCCGATTCATAGTCGGAGTAATATTTTTTATTTTTCTTTGTATCGACAATGAAAATACAACGAATTACATACCTCTCCTTAGGAACAAACCAAGGAAATAAGCTATCAAATTTGCAAGATGCGATTGACTTGATTGCAGAAAAAGCCGGAGCTATCTTAAAAATTTCAAATATCTATGAAACGGAATCTTGGGGATTTCAAAGTGCTAATTTTTACAATATCTGTATACAAGTATCTACCTACCATCCACCAGAAGTTTTATTAAACTGTCTGTTGAAAATTGAAAAAAAACTAGGAAGAACAAGAAGTAATTCAAAGAAATATTCGGATAGAAGTATAGATATCGATATTCTCTTATTTGATGATGAAATTATATTTTCAAAAGATCTGGTTGTACCACATCCAAAAATTTTAGACCGTAAATTTGTACTTATCCCTTTAGCGGATATAGCTGCTGATAAAATTCATCCCATATCAAAAAATAAAATAATCCACTGTTTAAAAAATTGCGAAGACAAGACCAGCATTCATAAAGTAGAAGAGGAGCTCATAAGACCAATTCCAATCACTGAAAAGTATAATTATATTGCAATTGAAGGTAATATTGGGGCGGGTAAGACATCCTTAACAAAACTAATGGAAGATGAGTTTAACGCAAAGATAGTACTCGAACGTTTTGCTGACAATCCCTTTTTACCAAAGTTCTATGCAGATCAGGAAAGATTTGCATTTCCGTTGGAGATGAGTTTTTTAGCAGACCGGTACCAGCAGTTATCCGATGACCTTGCACAATTTGACCTATTCAAAAACTTTTTAATATCCGATTACTACATATTCAAGTCTTTAATTTTTGCACAAATCACCTTGCAAACGACGAGTATTCGATTTACCGAAAAATGTTTGATTTAATGTACAAGGAAATTACCAAACCAGACTTATACGTCTACCTATACCAAAACACTGAGCGACTACTTGAAAACATTAAGAAAAGAGGGAGAACTTACGAACAAAATATTGAGGCTAGCTACTTACAACAAATTCACGATGGCTACAGTAACTTTATACAAACACAGCAAGAAAAGCTAAATATTTTAGTTATTGATGTTTCAAATCTTGATTTTGTAAACAACAAAAACGATTATGAACACATCTTACATCGCATAAAAACACATTAAAAAAGCTATCTGTACATAGATAGCTTTACCAATTAGTTTTTATTAATAAGCTCCAATTTCTCTGCAAAATAATCACAAAAATCGCGCATGGTCGCACTCATTTTTTGATCGTCGGTTGCCCTTTCGAACGTATTTGCCATAGAGACCAAAGTTTGATGAAAAAACTGTTTCATTTCATCAACAGGCATGTCTTTGGTCCATAAATCCATTCGCAAAGTATCTTTTTTCTTATGGTCCCAAACCGATAACATAATAGCTTTAGAGGGCTCATTGTGTACGCCTCCATCTTCTGCATTCCAAGCTATGTATTCTGGAACTTTATTTTCGTCTAATTCTACCGTAAATGTAATTTCTGATTTATGTACTACACCCATTATCGCTTTGGTTTATATAAAGATTTTTTAAAAACAACATCATTACTAGTCGTTAGTAATTTCTGCAAAGATACGTCATTATTTTTCATAAAAGAGGTAACAATTTGCCAACCAACCCATACTCCAATTCTCCCAGGGGAAAAGCGATCTTCTTCTAAGTAAAATTTAGAAAATGGCGCAACATCTAAAAACCTACGGTCTAAATTTTTATCTGTATCAAACAACAACTCTTTTTCAATGAAATACTTCCAAATTTGCTCCTCATTTGCGACTGCCCACTGGTATTTCTCCTCCGAACATCCAAATAGTTCACGGGTCGATACATTTGGCAGATACTTTTCTAAAAGGTACATTTTTTTCCCTTTATCAATCATTTTATCTACAAAAGTTCTAGCCCTAGAATCTGGATACTGGTTAGTAATGATTGTAGATGCTATGTCCACAATAAGGTGTTCTTTAGTAGCATTTTGTTTTATGTAGTCTGGATAATCAAAGTAATAATCGTGCGAAGCTCCCAAATAACAATCTAAAGATATTAGTAAAAGTTCTTGGTTGTATATAATTCTACTATCGTAGTCTATATCAGTAAGTAAGGTTACAATTTTTGGTGGCAAAAACTTAGGGAAGTAATACTGAATATGCGCAAACAAAGAGACCAATTCTTTTTGCAAAAATACATCATTTGCATATAAATTTTGTGTTTCCGCAAACAATTCCAATTCTTCGGGATTTACTCGTTTATTTACCCAGACAGAATCCTCTATTTGCTTTGGAAATAGATATGGATATTGTTTTTTTAAATCCATTAAACTTTTGGTTTGATTTTTATAAAAATCAACGTCAAATCTTTGCAATTGTAGATCTTGGCTAAATACAGGAACTATTGCCGTATTTTTTTTCTTCTTTTCACAAGAAAAACAAAGAAAAATTAGCATTGCAAGAAGTAAAATATTTTTCATTAACTTTAGTATCTTTACATGTGATTTAACGTCGAAAGTAATAAAATAGTTTTATTGAACACCTAATAATTGTATAAAATGAATGTACCTAAAGTAGCAGAGCATATAGTAAAATGGTTAAAAGAGTATGCTGAAAATGCAAAGGTTACCGGTTTTGTCGTTGGAGTTTCTGGTGGTATAGACAGCGCTGTAACCTCCACACTATGTGCAAAAACTGGGCTTCCTACGCTGTGTGTAGAAATGCCTATTCATCAACACATAAATCAGGTTAATAGAGCTAACGAACACATAAAACAATTAAGAAGTCGCTTTGAGAATGTCTCAGAAACAGAGGTGGATTTAACCAGTACTTTCGAGAATTTTAAACAAGTGATTCCAGCTGAAAAAGACTCTCCCAAAAAAGATCTATCATTAGCTAACACTAGAGCCCGATTGCGAATGACGACATTGTACTATCTTGCAGGAATACATGGAAGCATAGTTGCAGGAACCGGAAACAAAGTGGAAGATTTTGGCGTTGGATTTTACACAAAATACGGTGATGGAGGTGTAGATTTAAGTCCAATAGCCGATCTTTTAAAGTCAGAAGTTTACCAACTTGGAGAATTTTTAGAAGTTCCTGAATCTATTTTAAAAGCGCAACCTACCGACGGTTTATTTGGAGACAGTAGAACCGATGAAGATCAAATTGGAGCTTCCTACGATGAATTGGAATGGGCTATGAAAATGCAAGCGCAACAAAAAACCAATGAAGATTTTACAGGGAGACACCTAGAGGTTTTTAAAATATACACCAGGTTAAACCGAATAAATCAACATAAAATGCTCCCTATTCCCGTTTGTGAAATACCGAAAAATTTAAAGTAAATTAACAGATACCATCTGTTGCTTTATTTTTTTGTAAGCTTTTTTCTTGTGTCCTTTTGAAATATTAAAAGGTAACATTATTAGTAGGGCTATAAGTTCGAAGAACTGCTTTAACTTAATCATCATAATTACTTTTTCCTTATTCTTTTCAGCGCGAATATAGTAAAAAAAAATAAGTTAGCAAAACAAGAAAAACACCTAAGAGAAAACAATATAAAAATTAAACAACTCTGTTTAATTTGTCAAATAACATTTTTTTTAATTCGGTGTAATTTCCAATTTCTTCGAGATCTGCAGGTGTGGAATTATTTTTTAACTCTAACATAATTCCTTGTATTTTTTTATCGATAAGAACGCGTCGAAGATTTAAGATTGCATCGGTAACAAGCTTGGGTAGAATTTTTATCGTATCGGTAACAAAGACTTCTTTTCTCTCCCAACTGCTCAACGTATACCTTTCTTCATCCATTAGAATATTTGTAACTAAATTTGAAATCTCTGTATTCTCATGCATCACCAAATGCTCAATAACAATTTTTTCTTTCTGATTTAATTGATGTACTAACTCAAAATACGTCAATCTAAACAATTCGTTAGAAAATTCAATTTCATCCTCTTGCAGATTTAAATACAATTCGTTAGACACTGTATTTTCGTACTCTTCTTTTTCTAAAACAGGCCTTCCGTGTTTATCATGCGAATCTACCCAGTTTTCGAAATGAATAATTTCATTTCCGTACAACAATAAAATTCGCAGAATCTCTTTCTCTAATATACTTAGCTGATCAATTTTTGGCGCTTTACTTCCATCTCCAGGAATTTTAACTAAACCCTGTGGGTTTTCGGTTTTAGAGAGAATTTCTGCCTGCCCCATAGAGGTAGTATTCTTACTCTGTATTCCTTTTTGCACCAATTGAGCTAATTCACTAAACAAAACTCGTTCGGAGATATCCATGATCCTAGCACACTCTTGGACATATACCTCTCTTTGAATCCCATCAGGTATTTTAGAAATACTCGTCACGATGTCACGTATTAAACCAGCTTTTTTTACGGGATCGTTTTTAGCCTCTCGCATTAAAAGCGATACTTTAAATTCGATAAAATCTAATGCGTTCTCCTCTAAATAGACTTTAAGTTGCTCATTAGAATGTGCTTTAGCAAAACTATCCGGGTCTTCGCCTTCTGGGAAGGAAACAACTTTAACATTCATTCCCTGCTCAAGAATGAGATCAATTCCTCGAATAGAAGCCCGTATTCCAGCGGCGTCTCCATCAAAAAGAACAGTGATGTTTTTTGTAAGTCGATTAATTAAGCGTATTTGGTCGGGTGTTAAGGCAGTTCCTGATGATGCAACTACATTTTCAACCCCTGACTGATGAAAAGAAATAACATCTGTATACCCCTCTACTAAAAAACAATTATCTTGTTTTGCGATTTCTTTTTTGGCTTGGTAAAGACCGTATAAGATTTTACTCTTGTGATAAATTTTACTTTCAGGAGAATTTAAATACTTCGCCGCTTTTTTTCATTCGTTAGTATACGGCCCCCAAAACCTAATATTCGACCCGACATACT
Organism: Tenacibaculum sp. SG-28; assembly: GCF_002954385.1. Lineage (GTDB taxonomy): Bacteria > Bacteroidota > Bacteroidia > Flavobacteriales > Flavobacteriaceae > Polaribacter. The sequence goes on along the minus strand of NZ_MQVY01000001.1, from coordinate 84,641 downwards.
GTGTATAGGAAACAATACACGCCCTTTAAATCGATCAAACTTCTTAACCTCAGCTCCACCCTCTTTTACAATGGTTAACCCAGTCTCTTTCAGATATTTTAAATCATAACCTTTTGCAAGTGCTGCTTTGGTAAAATTATCCCATTCGTCTTTGCAGTATCCTAAATCAAATTTTTCAATTACTTCCTCTCGAAAACCTCTTTCCTTGAAATAAGACAACCCTACTGCTCTTCCGATTTGACTATTCATTAAAAGATCATGCCAATAATCCTTTGCAAATTTTGAAACCAAAAACAAACTTTCTCTTTCATTCATTTGTTGCTTTTGCGCATCCGACTGCTCTGTCTCTTCAATTTCTACATTATATTTTTTTGCAAGCCAACGTATGGCTTCAGGATAGGTATAATGCTCGTGTTCCATTAAAAACGAAATAGAATTACCTCCTTTACCTGTACTAAAGTCTTTCCAAATTTGTTTTACAGGAGAAACCACGAAAGAAGGTGTTTTTTCGTCGGTAAACGGACTTAACCCTTTAAAATTACTACCAGCCTTTTTTAACTGAACAAATTCTCCAATAACTTCCTCTACGCGAGCAGCTTCAAAAACTTTATCAATGGTACTTTGTGTAATCATAATTGCAAAAACTATTGGTTACAAATATAACGGATTATTGCAGCACTTATTTAAATTGAAAACAAGAATAAAATTCTATAAATTTGTTGGCAAATCCCCTTATTATGAAATTCAGCAAACACTATATAATAATAGTATTAGTAAGTCACTTATCCTATATTTATTCGCAAGAAACTATTCCAATTCCGGATATTGGATTTGAAGAAGCACTCATTGATTTAAACCTTGATTCTAACGGCTTAAATGGCAATATTTTGCGAAGTGATGCAGAAACGATAATCAATTTAAACATCAACAATCCTGAGAATAATAAAAACTTACCAAATGTATTTTCTGCCATTAAAAGCCTCTCGGGTATTGAACACTTCTCCAATTTAAAAAGGTTAGACTGTAGTAATAATAAAATTCAAAACTTAAATCTCTCAAAAAATAAAAATCTAACGTTTCTAAATTGCTCCTACAACCAGCTAAAAGAACTTAATATAAGAGACAATACACTCCTTACCACAGTAAGTTGCGACAACAACCAATTAGAAACCTTAATTTTAGGAAAACATACCGCTCTAACTGATTTATTTTGTAATACCAACAGATTGCAAGAACTAGACATATCGAATTGTGCATCGCTTGAAAACTTAGACGCAAGTGATAATGCACTTCGTTTTATCACTGTAAACAAGTTTGCATACCAAGAAAATAAAGATATTTGGTACAAAGATGCAAACACCTCTTATTTGAGTGACAAGGACATGGAAAACTCCATAAAAAACAATGCAGTGAAAACAAGTGAACAGAAGAAAAAAAGCAGTACAGTAAAAAATTATGAGGAAAACTTTCAAAAAAAAGTAGTTGCTGAGTATGAAAAAAATATTCTCAACAAAAAACACCTGCAAACAGAGCAAAGTAAACTAGTAAAAAAATACAATCTCAGCAACGAGGAATTAAACATATGGATTCAAAAATTTAGCACCCTACCATCGCTTGAATAAAAGTCAGAAATCACTAAATGAGTAAATTAGCACCTTACATTAATCGGGACGTAAGACACTAAGTATCTAACACTAGAAAGCATACCACTAATCGATGAAATTTTGCTAGTTATCTAATTGTATTCTTTTTTTTAAGCTTCTTTATTAAATTTGAGTATAATTATTCATCATAATTTATTATAGACAACAAGAGAAAAGAAATATTTTTAGGGGACTATTTCTTTTCTCTTTCTTTATACAACCGTTTCTTACCTTTCAAAAATAGTATCATACATTAAAATACTTGAAAAAAAAGCCCCGTTTACAAACGAGACTTTTTTACTATACTAAATAAACTGCTGTTATTAAGAAGCAGCTTTTAATTTTGCCAACGCATTCTTAGTTAATTTACTTTCTGCATATGCCTTATCAACAACAAAGGTTTTTTCTTGAGAACTTGGTAAATCAAACATAGCATCCATTAAAATTGCCTCACAAAGAGAACGTAGCCCTCGGGCACCTAACTTGTACTCAACTGCCTTATCAACTACATATTGTAATGCTTCTTCTTCCATAGAAAACTCCACACCATCCATAGAAAATAGCTTTTGGTATTGCTTAATGATAGAATTTTTCGGTTCTGTTAAAATTGCTCGTAGCGTTTTTGCATCCAACGGATTCATGTAGCTTAAAACAGGCAACCTTCCAATAATCTCTGGAATCAACCCGAAGCTTTTTAAATCTGATGGAATAATGTATTGCAATAGATTATTTTCGTCAATTTTATCCTCGTCTATACTTGCACTATAACCAACAGCTTGCATGTTTAAACGCTTACTAATTATTCTGTCTATTCCGGAAAATGCTCCTCCTGCAATAAACAAAATATCTTTGGTATTTACTTCAATGAATTTTTGTTCTGGGTGTTTTCTACCACCTTTGGGGGCTACGTTTACAACAGAACCCTCTAAAAGTTTTAATAAGGCCTGCTGCACACCTTCTCCGGAAACATCTCTTGTAATAGACGGGTTGTCACCTTTTCGCGCAATTTTATCAATTTCATCAATAAAAACAATACCTCTCTCTGCTTTTTCTACATCGTAATCAGCGGCTTGCAGTAACCTGCTTAGAATACTTTCTACATCTTCTCCAACATAACCCGCTTGTGTTAATACAGTAGCATCAACAATAGAAAAAGGAACATTCAACATTTTAGCGATAGTCCTAGCTACAAGAGTTTTTCCGGTACCTGTTTCTCCAACCAAAACGATATTAGACTTTTCAATTTCTACATTATTTTCGTCATCTACAGGTTGTAATAATCGTTTGTAATGATTGTATACAGCCACAGACATCGCTTTTTTTGTGGGCACCTGTCCGATAATATAACTATCTAGAAATTCTTTTATTTCTTTAGGCTTTTTTAATGTCAAATCTTTAGACAAAGTGCTCGTTTTAGACTCTGCTATTTCTTCTTGCACTATACCATAAGCTTGTTCGATACATTTATCACAAATATGCGCATCTAATCCAGCAATTAATAAATTTGTCTCTGACTTTTTTCTACCACAAAAGGAACATTGTAAATTTTCTTCTTTCGACATGATATCCTCATTTATCTGATGAACTAATTTCACCAGCATTAGTTTCTGTTTTATTTTCTGGCAAGGATTTCATCCACCATACCATAAGCTTTCGCTTCTTCTGCTTTCATCCAATAATCTCTATCCGAATCTTCGTGAACTTTTTCATAAGATTGCCCTGAATGTAATGCTATAATATCGTAAAGTTCTTTTTTCAACTTCCCAATTTCTTTCACTGTAATCTCCATATCTGAGGCCTGTCCTTGGGCTCCTCCAAGTGGTTGGTGAATCATGATTCGAGAATGTGGTAACGCAGAGCGCTTCCCTTTCTCTCCTGCGCACATTAACACAGCTCCCATAGAGGCTGCCATACCAGTACAAATAGTTGCAACATCAGGTTTTATAAATTGCATCGTATCGTAAATACCCAAACCTGCATACACTCCTCCTCCTGGAGAGTTGATGTAGATGGAAATATCTTTGTTAGCATCAACACTTTCTAAAAACAATAATTGTGCCTGGATAATATTAGCAACTTGGTCATTAATTCCCGTTCCCAAAAATATTATTCTATCCATCATTAAACGAGAAAAAACATCCATTTGTGTTATGTTTAATTGGCGTTCCTCCATAATGTATGGAGTAAGACTGCTTGTTATTTCTCCAAAATAGGTACTACTTATTCCGTGATGTTTAGTGGCATATTTTTCGAACTCTTTTCCGTAATCCATTTGTAAAGTTATTTCAAGTTATTAATATGTAAATATAAGAAGTATAAAATAAAAGTAACGTTAAGTAGAAAGCAAAAAAGCCTGAACAATTGTTCAGGCTTTTAAACAAATAATGTATTACTTTTCGTCTACCTTGTAAACCTCTTTGATGAAGTCTTCGTAGGACACCTCTTTCGTATCAAATTTCATGTTTTCTTTGAAAAATGTAATAAGCTTTTGAGACATCAATTGATCCTGAAGACGTTTTGCTTCTTCTTGGTTCGATAAAATTCTTCCAGCTATATCCTCCAATTCTTTTTCTTCTGGATTCATATTCCCGAATTGGGCCATTTGCGACTTGATAAAACCTTTAGCATAATCGGACAACTCCTTATAATCTATGGCAAGAGTACTATTTTCCTTCATTAACTTCCCTTCAATCAATTGATAGCGCAACCCTTTTTCAGACTTTTCAAATTCAGCTGCAGCTTCTTCAGCATTTAACTCCTTTTCTCCTGCAGTTTGCAACCATTTCTCTAGGAATTCTCTTGGAAGGTCAAATTTTGTGTTTTCAACTAAAGACTCTGTAATCGAATTTAACAATTGTTGGTCTGCCTGTTGTTGGAATTGTTTTTCTGCATCTTCTTTTATCTTCTCTTTTAGATCGGTTACTGTTTTTACACTTCCATCAGCAAATAACTTATCAAACAATTCTTGATCTAACTCTGCTTGCTCGGTAATATTAACTTCCTCTATGGTAAGTACTACTTTTATCTCTAACCCATCTATTTCTTCCTTAGACAACCCAAGTACTTGTTGTAATTTGGTCTCGTCTTCAAATAGCTTTTTGGTATTTAGTTCAATGCTATCGCCAACTTTACTACCTACTAATTTTTTCTTGTTCACCTTACCTTTAACATCCGATATAGCAAAGGTCGCCTTATTATTGATGTCTTTCTCCTCATTTACAAACGTTGCTGTTAAGCTAGATTCCTCCGTTGCTTCTTCTTGAGAAACCAATTTACCGTAACGATCTTTAATGTTTTCAACCTCTTTGTCGATTAATTCTTCGGTGGCAACTATATTGTATTGCTTTACCTTACTAGCTTTTAAATCCACATCAAACTCAGGAGCCAAACCTAATTCAAACTCAAAAGAAAATTGATCTTTATCCCATGAAAAATCATTAGAAACTTTTGGTAATGGATTCCCTAAAATATCCAACTTCTCCTCTACTAAAAAGTTATTCAACGATTCTTGCAAAAGTTTATTTACTTCATCAATCATCACCGCTTTACCGTACTGTTTTTTTACCATTCCCATTGGCACATGCCCTTTTCTGAATCCTGGTATATTTGCAGTTTTACGATAATCGTTAAGTACTTTTGTTACTTTTTCTTTATAATCCTCTGCAACAATATCTACTTTTACAATTGCATTTAATGCATCTACGTTTTCTTTTGTTATGTTCATCTTAAATTCTGTTTCTTTAAAATCGGGTGCAAAATTACTACTTTTCTTATTGAGAACCAAGACTTTTGACAACAAGTAGTATTTAACACATTTATATATTCGATAACTTGGTTCAACTCTGGTTATGAGTTTGTTATTCTGTATTTACGCTATGACTCTTCTTTGATCAATGCAAATAACATAGATCTAAATACGGATAGTAACAAACTAAACAATAGTGCCGTAAAAAAACCACTAACGGCAAAACCTGTTACTAGTTTCCCTGCTAAAAGTACAATGACTGCATTAATAACAAATAAAAACAAGCCAAATGTAAGTATTGTTGCCGGCAAGGTAAAGAATACCAATAAAGGCCTTACAAACATATTTAATAATGCAATCGTAAAAGCCACAACTACTGCAGTAGTGTAATTATCTACCAAGATACCGGGTAAAATATTAGATAAAAAAATAACAGCTACAGCGGTTAATAATAGTTTCAATAAAAATTTCATTGTTAATTTTTTTTCATTCAGAGATAACCAATACCATAACTGTACCAAAAACCATAATACTGCATTTTTGTCAGTTCTTTCTGTAATAAAGAGATGTTAGAAATCAAGAACTTACCAAAAAAACGAAAACATCAAATTACCATATATTTTCTATTGCAAAAATCTAGAAACCTCGTCAAAAAAAATGCCCGGATTTTCAGCATGTAACCAATGACCTGCGCGAGGTATAGTAATTATGGCTGCGTTTGAAAAATGTTTTTTAATTAGCAAAACATCCTCCTCTTTAATGTAGGCAGAGTTTTCTCCCGATAAAAAAAGTGTTGGACCAAGATAAAAAGCTTTTGCAGCAAGTTCTTTTCCAACTTCTTTGTTATTCACTGTAAGTGCTTTTACGTTAAAGCGAAAATCTAAAACCCCTTTCTCCTTCCAAAATACTGATTTTAACAAAAATTGTCGCACACCAACTTCTTCAATATACTCCGCAAGTTTACCATCGACCAACTTTCTTGTATTTTGTTTTGAAAAATCAACGGCATTGAGTGCTGCAAGAATTTCATTGTGATGCGGAACGTAGTATTTTGGGGAGATATCCACAACAACTAATTTTTTAACTATGCTTGGATATTGGGCTGCAAAAGCCATCGCTAGCTTTCCTCCCATAGAATGCCCTATAACAGAAACCTTTTCAAGATTATTTGCGGTAATATAATTGTGTATATCAGCAACCATAACCTCATAATTAAAAACTTCCGAATGAAAACTTCTACCGTGATTTCTGAGATCTATCAAATGAACTTCAAAGTTCATTTGCGAAAATTTAGTAGCTAAACTTTTCCAATTATCGCCCATTCCAAAATAGCCGTGTAAAATCAACAGAGGCTTTCCTTCTCCTATAATTTTTGAATACAGTTCTTGCATTACATGAAACCTTTTACTTCTTCGTTAGTATTTTAATCTATGTAAATACATATTAACTACGTTTTCAATCCCGAGATATAAGCTCTCTGAAATAAGAGCATGCCCAATCGAAACTTCAGCTAATCCCGGTACATTATCTTTAAAAAACTTAATATTATCAAGATTTAAATCATGCCCAGCATTTACCCCTAGCCCTAGATCACTTGCCAATATTGCAGCTTCCTTATATGCATTAACAGCCTCCTGGTTTCCTAATTCATACTCTCTAGCATATTTTTCTGTATACAACTCAATTCTATCGGTACCTGTTGTGGCTGCTGCTGCTATTAATTTTTTATCTGTATCAATAAAAATAGAGGTTCTAATACCTTCCTTTTTAAACTCGGCAATAACTTCTTTTAGATAAGATTGGTGTTTAACGGTATCCCATCCAGCATTGGAAGTCAATACGTTTTCACCGTCTGGAACAAGCGTCACTTGTGTTGGCTTTATTGCTAAGACTAAATCCATAAATTGTGGTATCGGATTGCCTTCAATATTGTACTCTGTATAAACAACAGGTTTTAAATCGTATGCATCTTGATACCGAATATGCCGTTCATCAGGCCTTGGATGTATTGTTATACCTTCTCCACCAAAGTGTTGTACATCTTCAGCTACCTTTATCAAATTAGGAACATTCCCTCCTCTTGAATTCCTTAGCGTTGCTATTTTGTTTATATTTACACTTAACTTTGTCATGGGTGTTTCAGTCTATTTTACGTCATTACAAAACGACTAATTAATACCTTACAAAAGTAATTCATTAAATCATTTTAACCTATATAGATACTAATGAAAATTAATGATTTCATATCCAATGATATTCAAGAGCTTGGTTTAGATTTTTCTATTCTTTCGGCGCAGCAACTGTTTGAGGAGTTGCCTTTAACGCATTTACCAATACTCAAAAAAGGTAAATTAGTTGGATGCCTGCCAAAAAGAGACATTCAAACCATCGAAAACAAGGAAGACAGTATTAAAGAATTAGACTATTTATTAGATCACTTTTACACGCATCTGAATACCACACTATTAGACTTAGTGGCACTTTTTGCAGATAACGATAGTAATTTTATCCCTGTAATAGACAAAGATTTAAATTATGTTGGTTACTACGAATTAGGTGACATTCTCGATGCTTTTGCAGACAGTCCTTTTTTACATATTGAAAGCGAAACGTTAATGATACAAAAAAACAAGGATGACTATTCCATGAGTGAAATAGCACAAATAATCGAAAGCAATAACAGTAAGCTTTTAGGAATGTATATCTCTCATGCAGGGCAAGATATTGTTCAAATCACATTAAAAGTATCCACGAGTATCATTAATGAAATTATTCAAACTTTCAGAAGGTATGACTATACCGTGTTAACACAACACGATGACGACAACTACCTAGAAGAACTTAAAGACAGAGCTCGATATCTAAAGAAATATCTAGACATGTAATCCAATTATTATATCACCTAAAATTTACATATCTTGAAAAAAGTAGCCATATACGGACAAGCTTACACCATATCTTCAGAGAAAGAATTATTGATTTTATTGGATATTCTAAGAAATAAACAGATAGTCGTATTTTTTGAAAAAGCCTTTTACGACTTGCTCATAGAACATGACATATTGGATAAAAAATATCCAACTTTCGCACATTTTAATGATCTGTCCTCTTCTTTCGACGTTTTATTTACAATTGGTGGAGACGGAACAATTTTAAGAGCAGTTACCTATGTTAGAGACCTCAACATCCTATTATGGGAATTAACACAGGGAGATTAGGATTTTTAGCTATTGTACAAAAAAACGAAATTGAACAAGCAATCGAATTACTACTCAATAACGATTACAGCATCCAAGAGAGAACTTTACTAGAAATTGAAACAGATCCCAAAATTAAAGCATTTGAGGAAATAGACTTTGCGTTAAATGAAATCACCATAGCCAGAAGAAATACCACTTCCATGATCGGAGTTAAAACCTATTTGAATGGCGAATACTTAACAAACTATTGGGCTGACGGCCTAATTATCAGTACACCTACAGGATCTACCGGATACTCCTTAAGCTGCGAAGGACCGGTAATATTACCCGATTCTAAAAGCATCGTAATTACCCCGATTGCGCCACACAACCTGAACGCAAGACCAATTGTAATTCCGGACGAAACGATTATTGAATTAGAGGTAAGTGCTCGTGAAAAAGATTTTCTAATCACCTTAGACTCTAGAATTGCTACTGCAAATAAAAAAATTAAGATTAAAATTCGAAAAGCGCCTTTTACAATTAAAAGCATTTTACCAAATAATGAATCCTATTTAAAAACATTAAGAAGCAAATTACTATGGGGTGAAGATACTAGAAACGAGTCACTATAAGTTGCGCATTCTACAATAAAAATGTAAAAAAAAGTTAATCAAAAAAGACCTATTATTAACTTTTTAAAGCGAATACAAATCCTTATATTTGCCAGCTATTTTTACAATGAAAAAATTTATTTCAAGCATATTATTTACACTCGTAACTTTTGTTTCCGTGGCACAAAGCCATGAAATTGGATTCTCTTTTGGTGGGTCTAATTACATTGGGGATATTGGTAGGACAAATTATATTTATCCCAACCAATTTGCTGGTGGGCTTGTATACAAATACAACATTAATCCTAGAATAGTAGCAAGAGGAACTTATACGTACCTTCCTATTAAAGGAAATGATATCGACTCGGATAATGCCTATAGAAAAAACCAAGGAAGAAGCTTTAGCAATACGATTCATGAGATTGCGGTTGGAATAGAAATAAATTATTTTGACTACAACATTGCGAACTACAAAACGAGATACACCCCTTATCTCTTTGTTGAATTTGCTGCATTTAACTACAGAGCTCCTGAAAGTTTAACTCCCGATAATAATGTGCTCTTTAGGAGCGATTTTTCATACGGTATACCCGTTGGTGTAGGGTTTAAAGGACAATTGATAAACAATATAGCCATATCCTTTGAGATAGGCGCTAGATACACATTTACCGATGAATTGGATTACAGCACTGCAGAAATCTCCGCCCTTAATTTTACGGGTAATGGAAATGATTGGTATGTCTTTTCTGGTTTAGCAATAGTTTATACCTTTGGCAAACCGCAGTGTTACAGTGGACTAACGAAATAAAAGATGGACAAAAAACTACTTAGTATTAATTCACACAAAAAACCTAATCACATTGCCATCATAATGGATGGAAATGGTCGTTGGGCGAAGAAGAAAGGGATGCAAAGGGTTTTTGGTCACAGGAACGCCCTAAAAGCAATCAGAGAATCGGCAGATACTGCAAGCGATTTAGGCATTGAATACCTAACACTTTATGCATTTTCTACCGAAAATTGGAATAGACCAAAACTGGAAGTAGAAGCCTTAATGAATCTTTTAATTATTAACCTACAGAAAGAATTACCAGAATTTATTAGAAAAAATGTGAAGGTAAATGCTATTGGAAATACGGAAAACTTACCAAAAAGAGCGCAAAAAGTTCTAAACAATGTAATCGAAAAAACAAAAAACAACACCAAAATCACCTTAACCTTTGCGCTGAGCTATGGTTCTAGGGAAGAAATTGTTAACGCTATTAGAAACATATCTAAAAAAGTTGTTAATAATGAAATCGAAATTGAAAAAATTGACAATAATATTATAAATAATCATTTATATACATTTAATTTGCCTGACGTTGATTTAATGATACGTACAAGTGGAGAGCAAAGAATAAGTAATTTTTTACTTTGGCAAATGGCATATGCAGAATTTTACTTTACAGATTTACTATGGCCAGACTTTAGAAAAGAACATCTTTACGACGCCATATTAGATTATCAAAACAGGGAGAGAAGATTTGGAAAAACAAGTGAACAGATTGAAACCAATGAATAAGATTTCATTTTTAGTAGTACTACTAGTTAGTGCCTTAACTATAGGAAATACGCAAGCACAAGAAACAGTTAAAGATACTACTGCTGTAAACAACAATGTTATCCAATACGAAAAAGGAAAGGATTATATATTGGGAGGTATAACGGTTACCGGTCTTCAAAAATTTAGCGAAGAAACTGTTAGAGTATACACCGGCCTTATCAACGGACAAGCCATTAAACTTCCTGGAGATAAACTTACTAGCGCCATAAAGAAATTATATGAAAGTAAACAGTTCAGCCAAGTAGATGTTTACATTTCAAAATTAGATGGCGAAACAGTATATCTTCAATTTGATGTTTTAGAACTTCCACAGCTTACCGATGTGACAATCTCAGGAATAAGTAAATCGAAGAAAAAAGAAATTCTAAAAGAGACAGAACTAAAAAAAGGAATGATGGTTACAGAAAATCTTATTGTAACCACCAAAAACTACATAACCAAAAAATATACCGATAAAGGATTTCTCAAAACAAAAGTAAACCTAGATACTAAAAAAGATAGCTCAGATGTTAATACTGTAAGTATGAGTATTTTTATCGATCGCGGGAATCGAATAAAAATTAGAGAAATAAATTTTGAAGGGAATGAAGCATTGTCTGACAGAACCCTTCGATCTGCCATGAAAAACACCAAACAAAAAATGTTAGGTCGTTTTTGGAAGAGTTCTAAATATATACAAGAAGACTACAAGGAAGACTTGGAGGCAATTTTAGAAAAGTATAGTGAAAATGGGTATAGAGATGCAAGAATATTATCCGATAATGTAACGTGGAATAATGATAACACCATCAATTTAAGTATTAGACTAGAGGAAGGACGTCAGTACAGATTTGGAGATATATTGTTTGTTGGAAACAAAAATTATACAGACAAACAACTTCAAAGTTTGTTACGCATTGAAAAAGGAGACGTCTACAACGGAAAAGTACTCAAAGAACGAATTTCTGGAGATGGTACACCGACCTCACAAGATTTACAAAGTTTTTACCAAAACAACGGTTATTTATTTTCACAAATCAACCCAATAGAAACCAAGGTTGAAAACGATTCGATTACCTTAGAAATTAGAATTCGTGAAGACGAGCAGGCAACTATTAAAAAAGTAACTGTGGTTGGTAATGATAAAACAAACGACCATGTAATATACAGAGAATTGCGAGTAAAGCCAGGAGATTTATTTAGTCGTCAAAACATCATCCGATCGATCCGAGAAATAGGGCAATTGGGCTTTTTTGACGCGAATGTTACTCCAGATGTTAACCCAAACTATCAAGACAAAACTACCGACATAGAATTCTCTGTAGTAGAAAAAGGTGGAAGTCAAATAGAATTACAAGGTGGATACGGTGGAGGATCTTTTATCGGAACACTTGGTCTTTCTTTTAACAATTTTTCTGTAAGAAACTTATTCAATAAGGAAGCTTACAAACCGCTTCCCATGGGAGATGGACAAAGTTTATCACTTCGTCTGCAAGCTAGTAGAACCTACAGCACCTATAGTTTTTCCTTTACAGAACCTTGGTTAGGTGGAAGAAAGCCACAATCCTTGTCTTTCTCTGTATATTACTCGAATCAGTATCGCTTTGATTTTCAAACCAATAATGTTATAAGAGATGAAAATTTAGGTATTATTGGTGCACAAATAGGGCTTGGTAAACGATTGCGTTGGCCGGATGATTATTTTTCGTTATCACAATCAATAAGTTTCCAACGAATTGAATTAAACAACTATGGGTATCGCGTGGGTTCATCAAATGACATATTAAGCCAAGGTGACTTAAATAATTTAGCGTATACCATAGCGTTAAATAGAAAAGATGCTGGTCCTGGTTTGATATTCCCCACCTATGGATCGGATTTTACGCTACGCGCCAAAGCTACAATACCATACTCTCTCTTGAACAATAAAGATTATTCAAGACCTGATGATGCATACCCAGGATCACCGGAGGAACAAGATTATTTGCCGACAAATACAAATGGCTAGAATATTATAAAATATCCGCCAAAGGAAAATGGTATACTGAATTAGCAAAAAAATTAGTACTAATGTCTAACTTTGAAATTGGTTTCTTAGGATATTACAATAGCGAATTAGGTCTTACCCCCGTTGAAAGATATTTTGTTGGTGGAGATGGGATTGCGCAAGGACAATTAGATGGTAGAGAGGTAGTAGGTTTAAGAGGATATGAAAACAATAGTCTTAGTGATATTGACGGAGGTGCAATTTACAATAAGTTTCAGTTAGAATTACGCTACTCCATAACCGATAAACCATCTGCTTCTATCTATACATTAGGGTTTTTAGAAGCTGGTAACTCTTATGACAATTTTAGCGATTTTAATCCGTTTAAGTTAAAACGTTCGGCAGGACTCGGGGTTCGTATTTTTATGCCCGCTTTTGGTTTACTAGGTATCGACTTTGCTCATGGCTTTGATCCGTTACCTGGTCTTGAAAATACAATTAACCCTCAAAAATCTGGCTGGCAAACACATTTTATTATTGGAAGACAGTTCTAAAACCTTACATTTGTAAGGTGTCAGGTTTTTTTGGCACGGTTTTTCCTTAACACATTATATAATGATGAAAAAAAACGTATACGCCTTCGTTCTTTTACTTACAGTTTCAACGTTGTTTAGTCAAAAAACACAACGTATTGCATACATTGATATGGAATATATATTGCAAAACATACCTGAATATACAGAAGCCCAAAAATCATTAAATGCCAAGGTTACGAAATGGAGAAATCAATTAGATAAAGAAGCGAGAAATATTGAACTAATAAAAAGTGATCTCGCCACAGAAAAAGCAATTTTAACCAAAGATTTAATCGAAGAACGTGAAGAAGATATTCAAATTAAACAAGAAGCCCTGCGAAGATTAGAATCCTTATACTTTGGCCCTAGGGGAGATCTGTTTAACCTAAGGAAGCAATTAGTGCAGCCAGTTCAAGACCAGGTTTATAATGCAGTTCAAACTATAGCAACAAGAAAAAAATATGATTTTGTTTTTGATAAATCTTCTGAATTAGTAATGCTATATTCTAATAAAAAACACGATATTAGCGACCTAATTGTAAAAATGATTAATATAGATCAGAGACAACAAGCGAAGAAAGAAAAAATAGCAGCAAAAAAAGAATTGTTAAAAGATGATAATTTAACCGAACAACAAAAAGAAGCTAAAGCGAAAAAAGAAGCATTAAAACAAAAAAAGCTTACCGAAAGAGAAGAAAGAATTAAAAGGATAGAAGAAAAAAGACAGGCAGCACTGAAAGCCAAAGCAGACAAGAGAAAATTATTACAAGAAAAACGAGAAGCATTAAAAAAAGCTAAAGAAGAAAAGAATAAATTAGAAGAAGAAAAGAAAAACGAAAGTAAATAAATAAAAAATAGAGACAATAAATTAAATCAAAACGACAAAGATGAAACATTTAAAAACGTTATTATTAGTTGCAATTTTTACGATGGGAATGAACGGTGTTGTAAACGCACAAAAAACTGCACATATTAACACTGACAAATTATTAGCGGAAATGCCAGATACACAAGCAATGAAAGCTGATTTGGAAAAGTTAAATAAAACCTATCGTGATGATATAGAGGCAATGTTTAAAAAACTAGAAGCTAAAGTAAAGAAATACGAAGCAGAAGGAAAAGCGCAAACGCAAGAAGAAAATCAAAAAAGAGCAGCAGAAGTGCAACAAGACCGATTAAAAATCCAACAAGCGGAACAAGCAGCTAGTAAGGATATGCAAGCAAAATACCAAGCAAAAACTCTTCCTATATTAAAGAAAGCTGAGGATGCAATAAAAGCAGTAGCAGCAGAAAAAGGAATTATTTATGTTTTTGACGCATCTCCAGGTAAAGGTTTAATCGTTTACGACAAGGGAGACGATATTTACGATGCTGTTAAATCAAAATTAGGATTTTAAGACAAAATATCCTTTATTACAAAAAACCTACTTATACTAGTAGGTTTTTTATTTTTGTTACTATGACAAAACAAAGAGAGGCTCCTATTGGTATATTTGATTCTGGAATAGGTGGAATATCCATTTGGAAAGAAATTCAAAAGGTATTACCACTGGAAGACACCATTTATTTATCCGACAGTGCAAATGCTCCCTACGGGCAAAAAAATCGGGAAACCATTATACAATTTTCTGTAAAAAATACAGATTATTTATTAGCTAAAGGTTGTAAACTAATTGTGGTAGCGTGTAATACTGCTACGACAAATGCCATACAAACCTTGCGAAAAAAATACCCCTCGATATCCTTCATCGGAATTGAACCTGCTATCAAACCTGCAGCATTACATACAAAAACAAATTCTATAGGAGTATTGGCTACCAAAGGGACGCTAAACAGTGCGCTATTTGAAAAAACCGCAGCTACTTTAAAGAGTACTATTAGCGTTACTGAACAAATTGGTGAAGGATTGGTAGAATTAATTGAAGCCGGAAAGATAGAGACTCCTGAAATGAATCGTCTTTTAAAAACCTATCTTGCTCCAATGCAAGCAGCAAATGTAGATTGTATTGTCTTGGGTTGTTCGCATTATCCGTATCTTAAAAAACAAATCGAACAAATTACAGGAGGAGAAATACGCATTATAGATTCAGGATATGCGGTAGCAAACCAAACCAAAAAAATACTTACCGAACAAAAACTCAACAGGTTTACCAATACAAAACCAAGCTATACATTTCTATGCAACAAAAACAGCGCTCTGATAAAAGAGATCGTAAAGGAATACAAAAACGTTACGATATCAACTACAAACTTCTAAAATCCATTGCTTATATTAGGACACGCTGAGGCACGTCTTTTTCTGCAAAAAACATCTACACCAAGAGTGACTTGATGAAAGTTACCGTTAGAAAAAACAATATCTCCTGTTTGTTTTGTATACGTGTAAGAGAACATGATTTTTTTATAATTAATCCCCAGAATAGGCGATACATAAGAGGCATCTCCAAAAACTTGCCCATCAAAACTTCTTCTATAAGAAAGTGCTGCCCATAATTGCGTTTTGTCAAATTTCTTATAGACTTTAAAGTTTAAATCTCCTATTTTTTCCTTGGTTTGCTCTTTAAATTGGAACATAATAGACGGTTCAAACTGTAGGAAATCTTCTTTTCCAAAAAAGTAACTCGCACCAAAAATATAATTTCTAAGGTTAAACGATTCAAAATTCGAATTCAGATTATCTTTAGCCGATAGAAATAGATTTTTTACGGTAAGATAAGAGGCAAAGCCTCCATAGTGATAGGCCATTCCAAAGTCAGCATTAAAGTAGGCACTACTTTCTATCACCTGACTAATAGTTGGGTCGTTTATAAAGCCAGTTTGATCTACTTGATTTTGCACTGCGGACATAGACAGACCAAAAGATAATTGGTTAAATAAATTTTCACTACCAAAGTCTAGATGATAAGCGTAGGTACCCTGTATGGCTTTTTGAGAATGGTATCCATTTTTATCATTAAATAAGACTACACCAAATCCTGCCTTGGAGTCCGTTCCTGTTTTAGAATGGTAACTTAAGGTTTGTAGTTCCGGAGCATCTTGAAGTCCAACCCATTGCTGACGCGCTGTAAATCTTAGCTTTGCACATTCCCCAATTCCCGCAGCAGCAGGATGTAGCAAAAACACGTTATCGGATAGATAATCAAAGTAAATAGGTAAGGTCTCTTGCGCCGTGGATTTACAATAAACACTGACAAGAAATAGCAGGGTTAAAAAACGTAATTTTTTCATGCATTCTAAAATAACGGTACCAAAGATACTTAACAGGAAATTAATGACTGTTAATTTTTATCAAAAAATTATCTGTTTTTTCAATTAGGCTGTGCAATTCTATATTGGGATGGTGGCACCCCCTTTAATTCCTTAAACTTCCTGTTAAAGTTTGAAATATTGTTAAATCCACAACGTTCCGAAATTTCTAAAACTAAGGCATCAGAAGAACGCAGTAATTTACATGCGTACTCTACTCTAATTTCATTCAAAAATACCGTGTAGGTTTTATTGGTTCTTTGTTTGAAATAGCGACAAAAAGAATTGGTTGATAAGTTGGCTATACTAGCAATAGTAGCAAGGTTTGTTGGGAGATGAAAATTATTTAAAGTATAGTCTATGATGTTACGCATCCTCTTCCCTTCTCTATCCGAAAGTTCATTTGCATAAGACATAGAAGAAAGTTTTTCCTTCTCACAGAAGGTAATAAATTCTAGAATTTTCATAAAAATGATGAATCTTTCAAAGGAACTTCGATAGGACAATTCGGAAAAATAAGCACGCAATCTGGTTTCTGGTTGGATTACCTTAAAGCTTACTGCGGCCCATTGGAAAAAGGTTTTTAATATTTTAAAATCATCTAATTCAAAAAATAATTCACCGAAAGATTCTTTGGTAAAAAATAAAGAAATCATGTAGGACTCCTCTGAAAACCTTAGATCTGATTTAAACAAATGTGGTTGATTTGCCCCAACAACAATTATATCACCACAAGAATAATCTTTAACAGCATCTCCGACAATTAATGTTCCTTCACCGCGAGCTATGTAACTAATTTGAATTTCATCGTGTTGATGCAACTTGTCGTAGAACACAATCTCTTTATCTTCTTGGTAAATTAAACCAATATTTTGTGCTTTTGGAATTTTAAAAGGATATACTTTCATAGCGGAAATATATAGTATATATACTTATTATACACATATATTTATATAAAATTGATAATATAATATCAATTTAGGGTAATTGTATCTAAATAACACATACTTGATACCATTAATTTTGGCAATAAAATAAAGAACCATGCACATAGATTGGAAAGGTGTAATGCCTGCAGTAACCACAAAATTCACAAGAGAAGATACATTAGATCTTACCATGTTTGAAGTGAACATTAAAGCACAAATGAATGCTGGAGTTCATGGAATCATATTAGGAGGAACCCTCGGGGAGGCCTCTACGTTAAGTACCAAAGAAAAGGAAATTTTAAGTAGAGAAACCCTTAGAATTGTAAACAGAACAATTCCCGTTATCATGAATATAGCAGAACAGACAACCCAAGGAGCAATCAAAGCTGCTGTAAATGCAAAAAAAAATGGTGTAAACGGATTAATGCTGTTACCTCCAATGCGATACAAAGCAGACCGAAGAGAAACAATTACCTACTTCAAAAAAGTTGCAAATGCAACTGATTTACCTGTAATGATATACAATAATCCTATTGACTATGGTATCGAAGTAACTATCGATATGTTGGAGGAATTAGTAACATCTTGCCCCAATATCAAAGCCGTAAAAGAGTCTACCAGAGATATTTCTAATATCACAAGACTCAAAAGTAAATTTGGAAAAAAATTATCGATTTTAAGTGGTGTAGATACACTAGCTCTTGAGAGTTTGGTCCTTGGTGCAGACGGATGGGTCGCCGGGCTAGTTTGTGCTTTCCCGCAGGAAACCGTAGCAATTTATAATTTAATTAAGAAAGGAAACATTGAAAAAGCGCTAGAGATTTACAGATGGTTTTTACCATTGTTAGAATTAGATATAAGTACTAAATTAGTACAAAACATAAAACTAGCAGAGGTTGCCACAGGTATTGGAACTCCATACGTAAGAGAGCCAAGACTGCAATTAATAGGGGAAGAAAGAGCACAGGTATTGCAAATCATCGAAAAAGGTATCAAAAGTCGTCCCTGTCTCGATTCGTTAGCAGTAATTTTAGAATTATAATACTAGTTTTAGGAAACGGACAATCAGAGGTAGTTTATAAAAATTCAAAACGAACCAATTTTATGACAATAGCAAACACTGTAAAAATAACTGGAGAAAACTATATTGGATTTCAAAAATCATCTAATGGTACTATAACCTTTAAGACCCATAATCCGGCAACTAAAGTCGACAATACTACTATCTTTTATGAAGCTTGTGATCAGGAAATAGAAGATGCGTTATCGTTAGCACAAAAAGCATTTCCATTCTACAAGGAAACGTCTGCGAAACAAAGAGCTAATTTTTTAAGAACAATTGCCGAGGAAATTGAAAACTTAGGGGAGACACTAATTAACATGTATTGCAATGAGACAGGACTCTCAAAGAATAGAGCTCATGGAGAAAAAGCCAGAACCTTGTTACAATTACGTCTTTTTGCAGATGTTGTTGAAGAATATTCATGGATAGAGGCTTGCATCGAGACATCAATTCCAGAACGCAAACCAATTCCCAAACCGGATATTAGAAAAATGAACATACCTATTGGTCCGGTAGTGGTTTTTGGAGCTAGTAACTTTCCTTTGGCATATTCCACTGCCGGTGGTGATACAGCGTCAGCATTGGCTGCAGGATGCCCTGTCATTGTAAAATCACACCCTATGCATTCCGGTACAGGAACATTAATTGCCTCAGCGATTGTTACAGCAGCAAAAAAAACAAATATGCCCAACGGAGTTTTTTCTAACCTGAATTCCAAAGGAATTGCGGTAGGGCAAAAACTAGTACAACACCCCGCTACCTGTGGGGTTGGATTTACCGGTAGTATTACCGGAGGAAGAGCCTTACTAGATATTGCTGCAAAAAGAGATATTCCCATACCAGTTTTTGCAGAGATGGGAAGTATTAATCCTGTAGTATTACTTCCGGAGGCATTAAAAACAAGAGGAGAAGAACTTGCCGTATCATTTGCTAATTCGATAACAACCGGTAGCGGCCAGTTTTGTACTAAACCTGGCTTATTATTAGCTATTGATGATGCAGCACTCCAGCTATTTCTAAAAAAACTAAAAAGAGAAATAATAGCTGTGGAACCCAGCTGTATGTTACATCCTAAGATTAAAGGAGCCTTTGAAAAAAATAGAGAAAAAATTGTAGAACAGAAGCATGTTTCTTCCATTACTGCAACAAATCACTGCGACGATAATTACGGACAACCGAGTATAGCCTCTATTACTGCAACGAACTTCCTTAAAAATCAAAGATTTCAAGAAGAAGTTTTTGGCCCATTTTCTCTTGTGGTTATATGTAAAGATAAAAACCAAATTGCAGCGGTATTGCAAAGTTTACAAGGACAGCTTACCGGAACTATAATTGGAAATAATTCTGAAATAAAAGAGTATAAAAATATCATAACCGTCTTATCTTCTATAGTGGGTCGTCTTATTTTTAATGGTGTCCCTACCGGGGTTGAAGTGTGTAATGCCATGGTTCATGGTGGACCTTACCCCGCGTCAACAGATTCTAGATTCACTGCTGTTGGTGCAAACTCTATAAAAAGATGGGTGAGACCTTTTAGTTTTCAAAATTGGCCAGATTCGCTCTTACCGGTGGCACTGCAAAATGAAAACACGCTGAAGATTAAAAGATTAGTTAACAACCAATTCACCAATTCAAAAATATAGTAAACTAACTTCACCTCTCCGAACTGAAAAAATGTAGAAGGGTATTTTTTCTAACATGGAGATGGTGGGTTGGTAGTATAGTTCACCAATGAAAAAAACATTTTTTTGTATCGATGGCCATACCTGTGGTAATCCTGTAAGAGTAATTGCTGGAGGAGCTCCAGAATTAAAAGGAAAAAGTATTCACGAAAAGCGAAAACACTTTATTACTGAATTTGACTGGATAAGAAAAGGATTAATGTTTGAACCTCGCGGACATGACATGATGAGTGGTTCAATTTTATATCCTCCAGAGAATCCAAATAACGATTTTGCTATTGTATTTATTGAAACATCTGGTTGTTTACCCATGTGTGGTCACGGAAGTATTGGAAGTATAACGATAGCTATTGAGGAAGGCCTCATAACGCCTAAATACCCGGGTAAAATAAGCATGGAAACTCCGGCTGGAATTGTACAAGCAATATACCAACAAACTGGTAACAAGGTAGACTGGGTGCGCTTAACAAATGTAAAAAGTTATTTGGCCGCAGAAAACCTATCGATCACATGTCCTGAATTAGGAGAAATTCATTTTGACGTCGCATATGGCGGGAATTATTATGCCATTATTGACCCTCAAAAAAACTACAAAGGAGTGGAAAACTATACTGCTGCGAAACTGATTCAATATTCTCCAATTATTCGAAGTGCAATTGCTAAAAAATATCCGAATAATTTTATGCATCCCGAGGATGCTACCATTAAAGATGTATCGCATATCCTTTGGACCGGTAAAACAGTACATGAAGGTTCCTCTGGTAGAAATGCTGTGTTTTATGGCGACAAAGCTATTGACAGAAGTCCTTGTGGCACAGGAACTTCTGCAAGAATGGCGCAACTCTACACAAAAGGGCTGCTTTCCTTAAATGAAGATTATGTTCACGAAAGTTATATTGGAAGTAAGTTTATTGGAAGAGTAACGCAAGAAACTAAAGTAGGAAAATACAAAGCAATAGTTCCAAGCATCCAAGGATGGGCTAGAGTTTATGGTCATAATACCATAACGATAGACACCGAAGATCCTTATGCTTACGGATTTCAAGTAATTTAACTAATGGCAAAAGAAATTTTAATAGTTGGAGCAGGTATCATAGGATTATGTAGTGCGTACTACCTTGAAAAAGAAGGGCATAAAGTTACCATTATAGATAAATCTAACCTATCGTCAGGGGCCTCCTATGTTAATGCAGGAATAATTACACCAAGTCATATTATTCCCTTAGCAGCACCAGGAGTAATTTCAAAAGGCATACAATGGATGTTAGATTCGAGCAGTCCTTTCGCCATTCAACCAAAACTCAATACTGAATTTTTTAGATGGTTATACTTGTTTAAAAAGGCAGCAAATGCTAAAAAAGTAGCTACCGCTATCCCTATTTTAAAAGACATAAATCTTTTTAGCAAAGAACTATATGAAGATCTAAGGACTTCCAAAGATTTTGACTTTCACTTTGAAAAAAAAGGACTACTAATGTACTTTAAATCAGAAAGAAAAGGAGATCAAGAATGGTCTATTGCACAAAGAGCAATACAGGAAGGATTACAGGTTACAAGACTATCTTCATCCGAGGTTAAAAAAATAGAACCCAATGCGCAACTACAGGTAGATGGCGCTATTCACTATGACTGCGATGCCCATTCGAGCCCCATCGAATTTATGGCTAAAATGAAGGCATATCTGCAAAAAAAAGGCGTTCTTTTTATCGAACAGACAAAGGCAGAAAGATTTATCAAAAAAGGTACTAAAATCACTGGAATAGAAACCAACGAAAAATGCATTCAAGGAGACGAAATTATAGTAGCAGGTGGTGCTTGGACTGCACAATTGATAAAAACATTAGGTATCACGATTCCAATTCAACCAGGAAAAGGATATGCTATTGATACAATGCAGAAAACAGGAATAACAATTCCATCCATTTTAACAGAGGCGAAAGTGGCCGTAACACCAATGCGTGGATTTACTAGATTTGCCGGAACTATGGAAATAGGTGGATACAATACAAAAATAAAATTGACTAAAATCAATGGAATGGTAAATACTTCCGAATCTTATTTTAAAAACCTAAAATTAAGCCATACAGAAATTAAAAAGGCACAATCTGGTTTTCGCCCCTGCTCACCCGATGGCCTTCCTTACCTCGGAAGATTATCCGAGTACAATAATGTAACCGTTGCAACTGGGCACGCTATGATGGGATGGAGCCTAGCTCCTGCAACCGGTAAATTGATATCAGAATTACTGATGGATAAACAAACAAGTTTAAACCTTTCCCCCTTTAACGTAGAAAGGTACCGATAGAAGATTACAAAATTTAATTTCTATTGCAAAACCTGTAAGATGTGATCCCTTTGTGCGATAGACCACTCTAGAAGTGATGTTTCCGAGTTTTCCAATCCTAGTTTAGACTCTATTAATTTTTGTGCGTCAAATATAGATTTGGTGGATTTTTTAGATTCTAGCGCAATAAGTTTTGGAGACAATCCTAAGCTCACAAGGTAAAGAATTCTCTTCTCATTCGGGGTGAGTTCCTCTAAATGCTTGGAAATATCTTCTCTTTTAGTTTCTTCCATCCATATTTTTGCAATTATCAATTTTAAAGTGATAACTAATTGTGATTTTTTGAATGGTTTAATAATGTAATTTAAAGGAGTCAATTTACTGGCGTTAGAAAAAGTTAGGCCATCAAAATAGGCTGTGATAAAAATAACTTCGAATTGGTATTTTTCTTTGTATTCCGCCGCAAAATCAATTCCATTTTTAGAACTGCCTCAAGGTTTACATCCAATAATATCAGGGAAGGTTTATAATCTGGTAAAATCGCAACCGCATCTTCGTAGGTATGCACCATCTTTACAGTTGCATATTGAGACACTATGGAAAACAAATTTCTGGCTATAGTTACCTCATCCTCAACAATTAAAACTTTTAAAGTTTGGTCTTTTCTAGTTAAGCTCATTCTTTTTGTGTAAAATTATTAAATTTCACTTTTAAAACAAAAGTAAACTAGATAAATCTTAGTAAAATTAAGGTCTTGGAAGCTATATATACTAAATCGCTAATATTGAATTCTTCAAAAAAGAAGGGTCGATGTGATTTACGTTTTATCCGATACTTTCGCACTTTCAAAACTTGCCATATGGTTCAAAAAATCACAAGATGCTTTTACGATAGGAACGGCTAGTGCGGCTCCTGTTCCTTCTCCTAATCGTAAATCCAATTCAAGTATCGGCTTGACGTTTAAATACTCTAAAACCTTACGGTGCCCTTGTTCATTAGAACAATGCGAGAAAAAGCAATAATCGAGAACTTCTACATGCAATTCTTTAGCTACCAACAAAGCTGCATTCACAATAAAACCGTCAATGAGTAAAACCATTTGAAGGGCAGCTGCTTTTAACATAGCACCACACATCATGGCTATTTCAAAACCGCCAAAACACTGTAACGCTTCTAAAGCTGACGCAGGTGCGTGTTTTGCGAACACCTCCTTTAAAATCTCCTTTTTCCTTAGAATCCCCTCCGAATGTAAACCTGTACCTGCACCAACACAATCTTCAATAGGAATTTTAGTGACATAACTCATAAGTAAAGCTGCTGCTGAAGTATTTCCAATCCCCATTTCCCCAAAACCAATGGTATTACAACCATTATCAAACACCTTCTGAACAATGATAGCTCCTCTTTCCATGGCAATACTACATTCCTTTTTTGTCATTGCTTTCTCATACCGATAATTCTTGGTTCCCATAGCTACTTTTTGGTCCCATAAATTTGAATGAAAGGTGAAATCGTGTTTTACCCCTGCATCTACAATTTTTAAAGCGATGGCATTGGTTTTACTGAAAACATTAATAGCAGCACCTCCAGATAAAAAATTATATACCATTTGGCTGGTAACTTCCTGAGGAAAAGGGTTCACTTCACCCTCCTCTGCTATACCGTGATCACCCGCAAACACCACTACTGTTGGTTGTGTTATTTCTGGAGTTAAAGTATGTTGAATTTTTCCCAATCGCAAAGCAATGGTTTCTAACTTTCCAAGTGCTCCTTGTGGTTTGGTTTTTGAATTTATTTTGTTTTGTAACTCGAGTTCTAATGGATGATTGGAAGTACTTTTTATCATTTTATATTATTTTAAATGCAATGGTAAACCAGAAATTAACACCGTAGCTTTCGTTGCTTTTTCTGCGATATACTGATTTACCCAACCCTGAAGTTCAGTGAATTTTCTTCCTTCTGGAGTACTTGCATGCATCCCCATTCCTATTTCATTGGATATAAATATTACCGTAGCGTTTATAGAAACTACTTTATCTATTTCTGCCTTTGCTAGTGCTAAACAGGCTTCCAGATTAGAATTTAAGTCACTAAAATAATTAGTTAACCACAAAGTAACGCAATCTATCAAAACCACTTCATCCTCAAAAATTGCAGTGGCTAAATTCTTTTCCTCCTCTCTATTGATAAAAGCCTCCGATCTAGTATTTCTGTGGTACTCTATTCGTTGTTTAAAGTTAGCGTCCCAAATTCTTGAAGTTGCCAAGTAAACCGGAGATTTTGATAAAGAAAGTGCTAACTTCTCCCCATAAGTTGATTTCCCAGATCGTTCGCCTCCAGTAATAAAATAAAGCATGTTTAGTTTTTTAAAGTGGTAAAAATAATAGAATTTCAGTGAAAATGTTTGAGGTGTTACTAAAATTCATATGTCCAAAGATAAGTAAGTCATGTTAACAGTTTCTTAATTTACTAAAGTAGATTAACTTACAGAGATCGATTGTCACAAAAAAAGACCAACCATCTGTTTGATTTAATAAATCCTAACGTATCTTTGATAATACCACGTATAATAAAGAAAATAGACAGGCTGTTTCTACTAACAGTTAACAGCGACATAAAAAATGGTAAATTGGGAAATAAACAAATAAGCATATTAGGCTGTGGATGGCTTGGTTTTCCACTTGCGAAATCTCTGGTCAGTGCGGGATATAAAGTTAAAGGCTCTTCTACATCAAAATCCAAAGAAATTCTATTTAAAAATAACGGAATAATACCTTTTACATTTGCCTTAGGAAATGAAGATTTAAACGATTCTTTAGCCTTATTTTTAAAAGACAGTGAAAGTATAATTATTAGCTTTCCTCCAAAGAGATCTGAGAATATAGTAGCGCTATACCAGAGGCAAATTGAGAGTGTTTTGCCATTTATAAACAATACGCAGAAGGTAATTTTCATTAGTTCTACCTCCGTATATCCCAACACAAACTCTTGGGTAGATGAGAACTTGATTTGTACTCCTAAAAAACAGTCTGGAAAAGCTATTCTTGCAGTAGAAAATATCCTCTCTAAAGCCTTTAGCGAACGACTAACAATAGTACGTTTTGCAGGCCTTATTGGAAATGATCGGCAACCAGGTCGATTTTTGGCAAATAAAAAAACCTAGACAATGCAATGGCTCCTGTTAACCTTATTCACAGAGACGACTGCATTGGATTAATTCAAGCGATACTTCATAAAAATATTTGGGGAGAAATCATAAATGGCTGTGCAGACAAACATCCCTTACGGGAAAAATTTTACCGCTTGGCTAGCAAAAACTTGGGCCTTACTCCTCCAGAATTTAAAAATACAGCAACAACAGCTTATAAAAAGGTATGTAATGAAAAAAGTAAACAATATTTAGAATATAGCTATAAATTTCCAGACCCAATGCAGTGTATACGATGAAGATAATAACCAGAGTTTTCAGACGAAAAAACCCGTTAAAAATAACGGGTTCATAAAAGGACTCAAACTAATACGCAATAATTTAAAATCCTATTGCAAAATTAATTAATTTTCGAAAATAAAAATTAGTAATGCTCTTATAAAAATGTTAAATATTAAAAATTTACTTGATAATCATAAAAAACAACTACTTGATTACTAATTATTTAAAATAATTTCATTTCGTTTTATGAAGCCGACACAATTTTAATACAAAATCTCATTTTATAATAGTAGACTTTTTAGCACAGAATATCACAATCATTACCACATGGCATCACATTTTGAAAAACTAGAAAATATGTACCTTAGAGCAAACGTAAACGCCATGCTCTACAATACCACAACATGCAAAATCGCAAAAGAAAGTGCCGAAATAGGATTAACTATTTCTGAAAAGTACTTTCATTCACTCGGAGCTATTCATGGCAGCGTATACTTTAAATTGTTAGATGACGCCGCTTTTTTCGCAGTTAACTCTATCGTGGAAGATGTATTTGTTCTTACTACATCGTTTCACGTAAATTTAACAAAACCAGAAAACCAAGGAAAACTTAGGGCAACCGGCAAATTAAAGCACCAATCGAAAAATCTCTTTATCGCAGAATCGATTTTGTACAATGAGGAAGGAAACCCAATAGCTTTTGGTACAGGAAATTTTGTAAAAAGTAAAATAGCACTTACAAGGGATATAGGCTATTTCTAAGGAAAGTAAAAAGTAATTTTAAAAATTTAAAATATCTATATTTACAGTAAGTGAGATTGTTAAAAATGAAAATCAATGAACGCAAAAGATACTATTACTAAACTTTTAATAGTGGTTATATTACTATTAAATGGTTGTTCGAAAACAAAACCAACGGTAAATGAAAAAAAAGAGATAGCAGACATTCAAAAGATAAAAGAGCATACTTCGCTAGCAGTTTTATGGCAACAAAATGCTGCAGAATATAAAGCATTGTGCATCAAGCTTTTAATATTGCCGCTTTAAAGTTAAAAGAAATGAAACTTGAAAAAGGGTTTAAATATGCTGTAATAACCGATATCGACGAAACCGTTCTAGATAATAGTCCTTACAGTGCTATGCAAATAAAAAAAGATGTTGATTTTAATAGTAAAGATTGGATCACATGGGGGAAATTGGAAAAAGCAAAAGCACTTCCTGGCGCAGTAGAATTCTTTACCCTAGCAGATTCTTTAGGTTTTTCTGTATTTTATATTTCCAATCGATCGAATGAACAACTTCAAGAAACAATAAACAATCTTAAAAAATGGCAACTTCCAAATTGTGATGCAAAACATGTTTTTTAAAAAAAGAAACTAGCGCCAAACAAAAAAGAAGGGATGAAGTTTTAAAAAATTACAAAGTAGCATTGTTTTTAGGGGATAACTTATCTGATTTCTCAGCGCAATTTGACCTTAAAAGCACCATGCAAAGAAATAAAATAGTGGACAGTTTACGCAATGATTTTGGCACTAAATTTATTGTTTTTCCAAATCCAATGTATGGAGACTGGGAATCCAAAGGCATCTATGAAAACAAAAAAAGTTGGAGCGATTCCCAAAAAGATTCCATTCGTAAATCTAAGCTTAATGACTTCTAATAGTGTAAAACTGTCTTTTTTATATGATAAAAAGAGATATTTACATCGTAAAATATTGGCTCTGTAATTCTACTACGTTAATTTTTTTGTATCTTTAAAAAACCCATAAATGTTTCTCAAAAGTTGTTATTATTACCGGCTGTAAAGAATCGTAAAGATTAAGAATTTCAAGCAAAAGCTTTACCTTTTGGGAACTGCGTGTCAACTTGTTTTTTCTCCAAATTATTGTACTAAAAAGTGAAAAAGTATCCTAAAATCCATACCTATGAGATTATATAGAATTGCAGACCGTACCTACGAATTTAATATTCACAAAGAAATAACCGAAGAAGATTTTGATATAATGGCATGTACCTTTCAGGAATTTCACGATAGAGGAGAGAAAATAAATTTACTGGCCATTTTTGATAGCTTCCCTACCTTTAGTAACCTTGTTACTCTTAGTGGTTTTTTTAAACTCAAGTTTAAGGGTTTTGGTATTATTCGAAAGTATGCGATTCTCGCTGACGAAAAACGTTTAAAGGAACTCATTCCTATAGCTAACTTTTTTACTCCTTCTTTTGAAGTTAAGTCATTCCCTAAAAGTGACAAAGAAGCGGCGATTGCATGGTTAGAAAAAAAAGAAAACAAAGAATACTTACCAGAAGATTACTTAACGGGTATAACAATAGATAAGCTTGGCACACGGTGTTATTTGATAGAACTAAATAATGAAAAAATAGATCATGCTGCAATGACAGCCTTATCCTCAATTTTAGAAAACTTAGAGAAGGGAAGTAAAATCAATTTAGTTATAAAATTTCTAGAAATCCCATCGATTGAAAATTTCAAAACTCTCATAGAAGGTTTAAAAGTAGATTTAAAAATATTTGGTAGACTTCACAAATATGCCATTGTCTCCGAAGTAGCATATATGGATACGCTTGCCAAAACTACTGACCTTTTACTTCCTGGCGTTTCGATAAAAGCTTTCGATTTTTCTGAATTTGAAGCAGCAAAAAAATGGGTTTTAGAGCCCTGATAATTTACCCAGTAATATTTAAATCATACGTTATTTGATGTTAGCTCTGTATACTAATTACTTACCTTAAAATTACAGGTTTTATTATTTTAAACATGCACGACAATACAATTCAAGGATTACTGGTGCGGATTTTAAAATAATTTAACATTCACGAAATATTATTTTTAAAATTAAATAGCTATTTTTCAAACCTTATCCTATGGGTATAGGATTATATTACAAATTGCTTAGGTCAAAGAAACCCATATAAATTCTATGATATTTCAAAATATTTATTAAAAAGTTCAAATGACGTATAACAGAAGAAAATTTATTTCATTTTTAGGAAAAGCGAGCATAGGAGCAGTATTCGTTCCTCCGTTTTTGGTGAATTGTAGTAGCACAACTAGTCCTTTTGAAAAGGGAACAATATCCAAGAGGACACTAGAAAAACTTAAAACCATTGCTTTAAAACACCTTGCGCCTACCGACAGGGATGATTTAGTACTTACAGAAGGTTTACACTATCATACAGTACTTAAATGGGGAGATAAAATTAACGATAAAGACACCTTTGGTTTTAATAATGATTTCACCTGCTTTATTCCTCTTGACGATACGAATCCTAAAGATGGTTTGCTATGGGTGAATCACGAATCGGTAAACCCATTGTTTGTATCTGGATTTAACCACCGAGAATTTACGAATCCGGAGGCACACAGAACTAAAGAACAAGTAACCAAAGAAATGTATAATGTTGGTGGTAGTATTGTTCGAATTAAAGAGACAAATGGCACTTGGACTATTGTAGAAAATGATCCGCATAATAGAAGAATAAATGGTTCAACACCAATAGCATTAAACTGGGACGAAGCTATTATGGGTAAGAACACAGTAATTGGAACTAATAGTAATTGTTCCGGTGGTTTAACGCCTTGGCGAACTTTTATAACTTGTGAAGAAAATTACGATGATTGTTTTGGGGAAACCGTATACGATGCCAATAATAATCCTTCGCACAGAGCCAGCTCTTATGGATGGGAAAAATTTTATAACTATCCCCCGGAACATTATGGATGGGTCGTTGAAATCGACCCAAAAGATGGAACCGCGCAAAAGCACATTGCGCTTGGACGATTTGCGCATGAATGTTGTACGCTATACGAATTACCTAATAAGCATGTTGTAGCGTACACAGGGGATGATGCTAACGATGAGCATCTTTATAAATTTGTGTCCTCGAAACCAAGATCGTTAAAAGAGGGAACTTTATATGTTGCAGATACCTTAAACGGAAAATGGCTAGCCTTAGATTGGGAAACACAACCAAGCTTACAGAAGAGGTTTAAAAATCAAACAGAAGTTTTAATCCGAGCTAGAGAAGCTGCTAAAATATTGGGTGCTACCCCGCTTAATAGACCGGAAGATATTGAAATTGATCCGATTACCGGAAATATTCTAATCACCTTAACCAACAATAAAAGAAAAAATGATTATCATGGGTCTATTCTAAAAATTGAAGAACACAGAGGTGCGTTTGATGCTTTAACTTTTAAAGCTTCTACCTATATTGCTGGAGGGGAAGAAAATGGTTTTTCGTGTCCGGATAATATGGCTTTTGATATGGCTGGTAATTTATGGTTTACATCAGATATATCTGGAAGTTCTATGAATAGAATAGACAGGCCATACATGCCCTTTAAAAACAATAGTTTATTCGTAATTCCCAGGTATGGCAAAGACGAAGGTAGAGTTATTCGTGTGGCTTCTGCTCCAACAGACGCAGAACTTACAGGGCCTTGGTTCTCCCCAGATGGAAAAACATTATTTTTAAGTGTACAACACCCTGGCGAGCAAACAAAAGATATTCTAAATCCGACAAGTAAATTCCCTTTTGATGACGATGAGATACCCAAACCTACCGTAGTAGCGATTACAGGTGCCCTAATTGAAAAAATGAATAATTTACAATTGTTAGAGGCTAATGTATAAAAATAGTGTAGAACCCCTTGCTATCATTTTTATAAATCTTAGCAAATACAATAAAAAACACCATGGGCAAACCATGGTGTTTTGTTCTAACTAATTCAAAGTTTTTATATTGTATCTCCCTAATACGAGGCAAAATTAACCTTTTTACGCCTAACCAACGTAAATTAATAGTTATCATTTGTTACCCCTGAACACCAAATAAAAATATTATTCTTACTTCTGTGGCGTGTATTTTGTAATTATAAATTCACTTCTGCGATTCATGGCATGTTCGTCTTCCGAACAAGGTACTCCATCCGAACATTTATTCGTAAGTCTTGACTCCCCATATCCATTGGTCGAAATTCTATCTTCTTTTATTCCTCTAGCGAGAATCCATTGTTTCATTACAGCAGAACGCTTCTGTGACAATTCCATATTGTACGAATCACTTCCTCGGCTATCTGTATGCGAATTAATTTCAATGTGTAAACTAGGATATTTTCGCATTATATCCACAATGGTTAAGATATTAAGTACCGATTGGGTAGAGATATCCGCCCTGTCAAAATCATAGTAAAAGGGTGCAATATTTAAGACATGTTCGTTATTTTCAATTAAGATATCTTTCTCTTTAAGAGTAAGTGCTACATAAATTGTATCTGCATTTTGCTCGGTAGAACTAATTTGGATACTATCTTTTGAAAATTGGGGTTTTTCTGCAATGAGATCGAGTTTTTCAAAACAGTTTACGCTGAACAAAAACTCTCCTTTGGCATTACTAAAAACACTATCTACTTTACCCGTATTTTCTTGATATAAATTCACTTTTACATTCGGTAATATAGTTTTCCCGGCTGTTTTTGTCTGTAATATACTATCAATGAAAGATTTAGTGTTCGATTCTGTGATCGTATTATTCGCTATAGCAATAGAACTTTTTGTAGAGACGCCCTGAATAGAATCACGTATTCTTTTCATTTCATCATGAAAATAATACTCCATCGCCTGAATCGAATCTAATCGTTTAGGTTCTTTATAGGTAATCCCTTTGATGTATTGCATACAACTGCATTCAAAAGAATATATATCATCATCTCCTTTACCCCCAGGTCTATTAGAAGAGAAGTACCCACTATTTTTGGTATCTCGGAAAGAGATGGAAAAGTCATCACTGTAACTGTTTAATGGTCGAGGCAAATTTTTTGCTTCTGCAGTAGGAAGGCCATCCTCGTTTAAAGAAACCGAAAAAATATCCAAGCCTCCCTGGCCAGAAACATAACCATCACTTGAAAAATACAATTCGTTATTTTTCCAAACTGTAGGAAAAACTTCTTTTCCTTTGGTGTTTACTTTAGGTCCTAAATTAATGGGGCTTCCATAACTGCCATCCGGATAAATAGTTACCATATAGATATCAGTCTCTCCATATCCGCCCGGCATATCCGAAACAAAATATAATTTTGTTTCGTCTGCATTTAATGCGGGATGCCCAGTTTGGTAATTTTTGTTGGAAAAAGGCATTTCCTGCTCCACCCATTTTCCCTGGGTATCGCGAACGGCTTTGTACAACTGAATTAAATTTCTTCCAAGAGAATCTTTCACATATTTCTTTTTAAAATAATTACTTCTAGAAAAATAGATGGTATTTAAATCATTGGTGAATTCTACATCAGCATCATGGAATTTTGTATTAATCGATTTAGAAAACTTCTTTGTGCCATAGAATTCTCCATTTTTTCCTAGCGTCGCGGTATACAATTCTAAAAAAGGTTGGTTATTCCCACTCCATTTAGGCTGACGAATCGACCTCTCTTTCCTAGAAGAAGAAAATATGACTGTAGAGTCTGTATAGGAAAACAAATCAAAATCTTGGTATTTGGAATTCAGATTTAAATTTTTAACGGAGCACTTATCCTCTTGTGAAAAAAGAAGATTGCTAGCTGCTAGAAAAATAAATACTGTAAAAATATAAGGCTTCTGCATATCTATTTAGGTTAAAAAAATCGAGGACTTTTCATGTCTCTTCTGTTAAATTGATATATAAGTAAAAGCTCATGGGTACCAGAATTAAAACGACCAAAATCGGATAACGAATACTCATAGGCATAACTAACTCTAAATTTTTGAGTAGCTTGAATTCCCATCATTGCCGCAAGAGAATCATCTACTCTGTAGGAAAGACCAAATTCTAAATTATCATTAAGCAATAAATTCGTAGACAAATCAATGGAAATAGGCGACCCAGAGGCCATTTTCAACATCGTTGATGGCTTTAATTTAATATTATCGGATATTTCAAAAACATATCCTGAAGTAATATAAAATGGTGCCGTATCATCGGTATTTATATTATCGTCTACATCTAAGTCATCATATTTTAGTTTTAGTAAATTCGGTGAAGAAAAGCCTGCATAAAATTTATCGGTATAATAAAAAATTCCCGCACCAAGGATAGCAGATGTTTTATTAATGGGAACATTTATTGGATCGGGATCAATGGTAGTTAACGTTCCTAAATCAAAGGTATTTAATCCTGCTTTCAAACCAAAAGCTAATCTCCCCTCTGAACCCGTAAAAACGGTATAAGATAAATCAGTGGTAATTCTATTTTCTCGTACTGGACCTATCCTATCGTGAAGTACCGATACCCCCAATCCTAAAGATCTTCCGATAGGAGTATCAAAACTGAGAACTGCAGTTCTCGGAGCGCCAACAACATCAACCCATTGGGTTCTTCCTAATACTCGAACCACCGGAACTCCATTGGAACCTGAATATGCAGGATTCAATACCGGCATGGCATACATATATTGTGTTATTTGTGTATTTTGCTGCGCGAATACGCTGGTAATACCAAAAACACACAGTATAACTATAAATTTGATTTTATTCATTATTTTCAATCAATTAGCATTTTATTGTCTTAAATAAACCCACCCTGTGATAGGTTTGCGATCTCCATTGTTAAACTCAATAGAATAAAAATAGGAGCCATCTGGCATAATGCCATCACCCGTATTCATTCTTCCCTGTGAAATACCGTTCCACCACAGAGGCTCTTTGTTAGGATTTCCATTGTGCTGGTATTCGTAAACTTTATTTCCCCATCGATTAACGATAACGATTTTAAAATTAGGGTATACTATCTGTAAATTTTGGATAACAAAGGTATCGTTGATATTATCCCCATTAGGTGTAAATTCTTCTGGAGCAATTACTCGTACATCTACGTCCAAATCTGCAGAATCGAAATCGTCTTCATTAGGATTTCCATTCCCCGGAGTAGAATCTGCATCCTGTTGGCCTGCAGTAAGAACTTCCGCAGTATTTTTCCAATTTCCAGACGGTAAAACTTTTACAGTAATGTCGAGAGTTTCTACAGCACCTGAATTCAAACTAGTATTCAAATCCCATATACCAGTAGTTGCATCGTATACTCCTACACTAGCGGTGTAGGATATAAATTCGTAACCAGTAGGAAGTACATCAAGAATCGTTACACCTGTTGCAGTGCTTGGACCTTCGTTAGAAACTTGAATGGTAAAATCTACTTGATCTAGCGCATACGAATTATTGGTACTTACTATTTTTACCAACTCCAAGTCGATTAGATCTGTAAGACTAATCGATGCACAACTTTGATCATTGCTAGGGTCTTTATCCGTAATGGTAGAACTAACTATGGAAGCACAATTCTCATAGTTCCCGGTACTATTTACCGTGGCAATAATTGTTAGTACCTCACTAGTGTCTTTCATCATATTGGTAATAGTCCAGAATCCAGTAGAGGTATCATATACTCCTGAGGTTGCCTGATACCTGGTAAACGTATATCCGTTTGGTACGATATCTTCAACGACTACCTCTCTAACATCTAATAACCCGTAATTAGTTAACTCGATTTGAAAGGTAACTTCACTTCCAATGGTAAATCCATTGGCACTTCCTTGCACGGTTTTTTCAAGGCCTAAATCGAGGTCTGAACCAAAAGATATGGAAGCACAAGCGTAATCATCTTCATTTGGATCCGAATTACCCGGAATAGAATCTAAATCGTCTTCATTCATTTTGGTAATCTCGGCACAATTTTGGTAATTCCCTGATCCTAGAACTTCGACATCTATTAAAAGTACGATATTTACAGAAGGTACTACGGTTCCGATATTCCAAATTCCAGTTGTTTCGTCATAGGTACCACTTGTAGAACTGTAATTGACAAACTTATAACCTGATGGTAATACATCGGTAACCTCAACTCCTGTCGCAATGGAAGCTCCTGAATTAGAAATTATTATTTCAAAAGTCTTAATATTTCCGTTCACTGGTGCCCCATCATTATCTACAAATTGTTTGGTCAAGCTCAAATCAACCCCTCGATCGGGAACAATAGAAACACTGCCTACATTATTCGATACGTCCATATCTGTTTGATCCGCAGATAAATTAGATGTTGTATTTGTAATGGTTTGTCCAATGGTACCAATATTAACCCTAGCTTCAATAACGAGTGTAGCGGTTTCTCCACTTTGCAAAGTACCAATAGTCCAAATTCCTGAACCGCTATTATAGGCACCCGAACTATCATCGCTTACATACGTTACGCCATTTGGCAAAGCATCGGTTATACGCACATTGGTGGCACGGTTTACTCCATTATTAGTTACTGTTATCGTGTAATTAACAGTGCTTAATTCAATAGGAATTGCATTATCTACCGTTTTCGTAACAGCCAAATCTATGCTAGCAACTTGTATTGATTCTTCTAAGTCGTCAGGAGTTACATTCCCATCTATTTGGTCTTGTGTATTGGAAATTGAATTGACGATAGTTTGTCCTGCTGTGCCAGTATTAACGACAGCACGAAGTAATAAAGTTTCACTAGCCCCAGCATTTAGTGTTCCAATATTCCATTGTGAAGAAGACCACAATCCTTCCGAAGGTATTGCTTGCACGAAAGTTAAACCTAATGGTAATGCGTCTTCCACTATTAAATTGGTTGCAGCAATCGCACCATTGTTAGTCACTGTAATTTGGTACTCTATTATATCTCCTTCATTGGGTAGGTTATTATCTACAGTTTTAGAAAGGACGATATCTGTAGTATTGTAAATAGTTATCGTTGCATCTAAAACATCGCCCTGGATGGTTGTATCCGATTGCTCTCCTTTTGCTGCGGAAGTAGTATTTGTTATACTAGTTCCTGCGGTGCCAGCGTCAACCTCAGCGACAATTGTTAATGCAACAGAGGAACCGTTGGAAACATCACCAATATTCCAAATTCCGGAACCACTATTGTAAGCTCCGCCACTCGTATCACTAATATAGGTAACTCCATTTGGTAAAATATCTGTCAAGACTACGTTGGTTGCGTTGTTTGGTCCTTTATTAGTTACAGCAATAGTATACTGTATCGTATCTCCCTCACTCGGCGTGTTATTATCTACTGATTTAATAGTTACCAAATTTGCAGAAGAAACTCGTATGGTTTCGCTTGCGTCATCTGGTGTTAGGTTGGTATCTATTTGATCTTGTGTATTGGTAATGGTATTGGTTAATACAGTTCCTGCTGTTCCGGAATTTACAAGTACCCTTAATCGCAAGGTTTCACTGTTTCCTGATGCTAAGGTACCAACATTCCATTTTGGTGCAATCCATGTTCCCTCAGAGGCGATTCCTTGAATATAACTTAAGCCCGAAGGCAACACATCTTCAACCACTAAGTTAGTTACTGGTATAGGACCGTTATTAGTCACTGTAATAGTGTATATTATTTCTTCACCCTCACTAGGAGTATTAGTATTTACTGCTTTTGCGATGACAACATCTGCCTCATTTTTAACCAAAATGGTTGCTTCTAAACTATCGCCTGTAGTTTGCGAATCAGATTGGTCTCCAGCAGCTGCAGTAGTTCTGTTAGTTATCGATTTTCCTGCTGTTCCTGGGGCAACCAGCGCCTGAATTTGGAGAGAAGCACTACTACTTTTTGCAAGTGAACCAATATCCCATATTCCGGTGCTACTGTTGTATCGTCCGGAACTATTATCACTGCTATAATTCACTCCGAAAGGAAGGTTATCTGTTAAACGTACATTAGTTGCATCACTAGGTCCATTATTGGTTACAGTAATTGTATATGTTATCGTATCTCCTTCCTCTGGATTTGTAATATCTACAATTTTAGTAGTTATTAAATCTACACTTGAAACAACAATGGTTTCGGTATTATCATCTAAAGTAAGATTTGTATCTAACTGATCCTGACTGTTGTTAATCGTATTGGTAATCGATAAGCCTGCTGTTCCTTGGTTCGTGCGTACTTTTAAAGAAAGTGATGCATTAGCTCCATTGGCAAGTGTTCCTACATTCCACACTGCATTATTCCAAAAACCTGCAGATGGAGTGGCAGAGACAAAAGTTAATCCATTTGGTAAAATATCTTTAATTGATAATCCTGTTACCTGAACAGGGCCATTATTTACTACACTAATGGTATACTCGATGATCTCATTTTCATTTGGAGTTGCATTATTAACTGTTTTGGAAATAACAATATCTGCGGCGTTGTCTATGTGAATGGTAGCATCCAATACATCACCGTTCGTGGTTGTATCGGTCTGATCCGATTGTGCAGCTGTGGTATGGTTTTTTATAAAGCTTCCCGAAGTTCCCACATCTACCGATGCCACAATATTTAATACTGCAATAGCACCGTTTGTAAGTGTTGGGAATTTCCATTCTCCAGTGGCACTATTATAAGTACCGTTTGAATCGTCACTTTGATACGTCACCCCATTTGGTAAATTATCTACTAAAACAATATTGGTAGCATCATCTGGTCCATTATTGGTAACTGTTATGGTATATGTGATACTTTCTCCTTCTGATGGTTCCGAAATATCAACTGTTTTCACCGTTACCAAATCTGCCGAAGTAACTCGTATGGTTTCTTCCGAATCATCTGTGGTAATGTTTGTGTCAAATTGATCTTGTGTATTAGAAATAGTATTTGTTATTGATTGACCTGCGGTTCCTCCATCCACTAAAACTTCCAAAATTAGGGTTTCTGTAGCACCCTTTGATAAAGAAGGTAGTTCCCAATTCGAATTCAAATAGGCACCATTAGTAGCAAGGCTAGATACGTAAATTAAACCGGAAGGAAGAATATCAGCAACGCTAATGTTTGTCGCATCAATTGGTCCGTTATTGGTAACCGTTATCGTGTAAGATATTCTATCTCCTTCATTTGGATTGGAGTTATCTACAGTTTTTGCTAGCACAATATCGGTTTCATTATCGATAAATAAAGATGCTTCCAATACATCCCCGTTGGTAGATAAATCTGTTTGGTCTGACACGGCTGCAGTGGTTTTATTAACAATGGTTGTTCCACCCGCAACATTATCAACACTAACCTCTATATTAAGTAATTTGGTAGCACCATTTACCAAATTACCTGCAAACCAAACACCTGAACCCACATTATACGAACCATTTGCATCATCTCTTATATAGGTAACGCCATTTGGTAATTTGTCTATTAAAGAAACTCGAGTGGCATCATTAGGTCCGTTATTAGTTACAGCGATAGTATAAATAACAGTATCTCCAATAGTTGGTCTACTATTATTTACAGATTTAACAGTAATCAAATCCGAGCTATTAACAGTGAGAGACTCCTCAGTATCATCTGGCGTTATATTTTGATCGAATTGGTCTTGTGTATTTGAAATTCTGTTTACTAAAGTTTGTCCAGCAGTTCCGTTGGCAACAAAAACTTGTAAAACTAAATTTTCGGTAACGCCCGGAGCAATGGTTCCAATATTCCAAGTTGGATACGACCAAATACCCTCTGAAGGGACACCTCCAACAGGAACTAAACCTGCATCTAAAACATCTGTAATTACTACATTTGTGGCGGCTATTGTACCATTGTTTGTCACCGACACTTCATATAAAACCGTATCGCCCTCATTTGGCGTTTTGTTGTTTACTACCTTACGCAATACGATATCCGTTCCGTTATCTACATATACCTCTGCGTCTAAAACATCACCCTTGGTACTAGGGTCAGATTGATCTCCAATCGCTGCAGTGGTAGTATTGGTAATTTTTGACCCTGCAGTACCGGTATTGGTGCGAGCGAGAATTGTTAACAC
The DNA here is from genome assembly GCF_002954385.1 of Tenacibaculum sp. SG-28. Classification (GTDB taxonomy): domain Bacteria; phylum Bacteroidota; class Bacteroidia; order Flavobacteriales; family Flavobacteriaceae; genus Polaribacter. Next base: position 45,886 of record NZ_MQVY01000001.1, on the reverse strand, counting down.
TTCTGTATCTCCTGAACTAATATCACCAATATTCCAAAGACCAGAACCAATATTATAGTTTCCGGCGCTATTGTCACTAATATAGGTTACTTCACTAGGTAAAACATCTATTAAACTAACATTAGTAGCATCACTTGTGCCGTTATTGGTTACCGCAATCGAATACGTAATCACATCCCCCTCTCCAACCAGAGTATTGTCAACAGTTTTAACCGTTACCAAATCAGATAATGTCACGGTTACTGTTTCCTCTAGATCGTCTGCTCTCTGATTTAAGTCAAATTGATCTTGTTGGTGTGTTACCACATTAGTTAAGGATTGTCCTTCTGTCCCTGGTCCTACGAGAACCTCTAATGTTAAAACTTCGGTAACTCCAGGTTGAATTACAGCAACACTCCAATTAGGTGGAGACCATACGCCAACAGAGGTGTTTCCAGAAACATGGGTTAATCCGTTTGGTAGCAAATCGGTTAAGACGAGATTGGTCACTGCAATATTACCTGCATTGGTAACACTTATTGTATAGTTCACGATATCACCAACGTTTGGCGTTGGGTTATCTGCTACTTTGTTTACTACAATGTCTGTAAAAGTATTTACGAAAACGGTAGCTTGTAAAATATCTTCATCGGTTATTGGATCGGATTGATCTCCCTTTGCTGCTGTGGTAGTATTGGTGATTCGTTGTCCTTGCGTCCCAGCACCCACTTTAGTAAATAAGCGCAGAGAGGCATCACTTCCATTTTTGATATCTCCGATATTCCATAAACCTGTTCCAGAATTATAGGTTCCTTGACTTGCAACATCGACGACATAGTCTAAACCAGTAGGCAAAACATCGGTTAGCGATATATTGGTGGCTAACCCAGGTCCTTTATTCGCTACATTTATCGTAAACCAAATGGTCTCTCCTTCTTCAACTAATTGTTTTTGTACTGTTTTCTTAGTAACTAAATTTGTACTTGTCACCTGAATGGTCTCAGTGTCGTCATCTATCGTTAAATTTTTATCTTCTTGGTCTTGAGAATTCGAAACAACATTCGTGATAGATTGTCCGGCAGTTCCAGTATCGACCGTTGCCTCAATAATCAATTGTTCTTTTGCTCCTGGCAACATAGTTCCAATATTCCAATTTGGATAATTCCAATTTGGTGTTGTAGTTGTTGCATTCACATAGGTTAAACCTGTTGGTAATAGGTCTGTAATAACAGTATTGGTAATCGAACTTAAAGAATTATTTTCTACCGTTATTCTGAAGAAAATATTTTCTCCTTCATTCGGTGCCGAATTATTCACTGTTTTTGTCAGTATTACATCTACCAAAGATACTGGCGTTAATTCGACACTATCTTCATTATTATCTGGATTCTCATCAATTTCATTTAAAGATTGAAGGCTAACGGTATTTTTATACTCGTCTGCTACATTGGTAGGATCGAGAACAGTAGCCTCATAGGTTAGTACTTGCGAATTAGCGACATCAATAGCAAGATTAGACCATTCAATGGTTCTGTTTCCTGGATTTAAAACTCCGTTATCGCTTACAGAACCTGTTACTACCGAAATACCAACAGGTAGCTCGTCTAAAATAACAATTCCAGTAGCATCATTTATTCCTTCATTTTTAACCGCTATCGAATAGGTAACCGTAGATCCTATTATTGGATTTGGTACACTTACCGATTTTGCTACACTAATATCTGTAACTCCTGTAACGGTAATAATCACCGTATCTTCTTTTGGTGGACAAACGCCAAAAGAAACATTCCAAGTAAATTCATAGGTTCCTGGAATAACCCCAGTAATTTGGGTGTTTGGATCATTCTTATTGATAATTACAGGTGTGGATGGACCATTCTTAAACAACCATTCCCCTACTAGAGGAGTGACATCAGAAGCACTCATAAAAATATTATCAAACTGTCCTACAGTTTGGTCGGGTCCTGCATCTATAGTAGCTATGGTAGAATCGTCGTATATTTTAATTTCTACTGTATCGAAAGTACTACAACCGCCACTGGTTACGGTCCATCGGAAAACGTAAGTTCCCGATTGCAAGCCTGAAATTGCTGTTTCAGGAGCAAATTGATTAGCAATTACTGCAGAACTTGGTCCGGAATCTTGTGTCCAAGTTCCAGTCCCAACGCTGATAGTATTACCAAATAAGGTAGTAGTATCCGCATCACAAAGCTCCTGATCTGGTCCTGCATTGGCATCAGAGGCAGGAGGCTCATTAAATTCTACAATAACTGTATCTACAGAATCAGAACATACAGGGTTTCCATTGGAAACTGTCCATGTAAACTCATAACTACCCAGCGGTAAGGTAAAAGGATTATTAACTGTAAGAGTTGATTTCGGATCGTTCGGGCTATCAATAATAATTCCAGTTCCTCCCGAGGGATCCGCAGTTAACGTCCAGGTACCAATACCAGTTGTTGGTGGCACGGCATCTAACTGCGGTAAAACTTGACAAGCAGATGCACCTCCTGTTTGATCAGGACCTGCATCTGCTATTGACGGTGTATCATACACATTAATTCTAACCACATCTTTAATTTCTGTGCACGGTGCAGACCCGACATTCCACTCATAAATATAAAGCCCTTGGATAAGGTTAGATATCGTAGCATTTTTATCGGTATCGTCTGAAATCGTTGGGGTGTTTGGACCACTTACTAAAATCCAATTTCCAGGTTCTCCCGTAGCGGCCATGATTACACTGCTTGTAGTGTCGGTACAAATTTCTTGGTCTGGGCCAGCATATGGCGTATCTGGTAATTTTGTATTCTTTATCTCTAGCGAATCGGAACTCGTACAGGTTGTTCCCGCAGTAAAAGTAAAAACATACGTATCGGTCACCAATGGATCTAGCTCTGCAATAGCAGTATTATCTGAAGTGGTGGTTAAAGAAACCACAGCAGTATTTATAGGTGCTGTTTGTGTCCAAACTCCAATAGCTCCTTTGTTCGCTTCCAATAAAACTTGTGTTGCTGCACATAATTCTTGGTCTTTACCATCCAAATTAATTTCTGCAACCACTTCGGCTGTAGTTGTAGCTTCCGAATCTGGGCAATTAAAACCATTTCTACTAGTCCATTTAAACTCATAACGACCACTAATTAAATTTCTCACTTCAGAGGTAGGATCATTTGGATCAACAATTGTTGGGTTATTCGGACCAGAGACTACCGTCCAAGTTCCTGTTCCTTGCGTAATTATATTTCCCGTAAGCGTTAAGGTAGCAGCATTACAAACATCTGCTATTGGGCCTGCAACTGCAGGAGTAGGTCCTTGGCTAATTGAAAAATCAATCTGATCTTCCGAAGACTCGCAACTGCCTTTCGAAACTACCCATTTAAAACTATACTTTCCTTCGATTAAATTGGTAAAAGTAGCTTTTGGGTTATGGATATCGTCTACCGTCCAACCCGCATTTCCTGAAACTTGCTCCCATTTTCCGGAAAGTCCTGCAGCAGGGACATTCGCATCCATAACTACCCTATCCGAACAAACCTCTTGATCCGGACCTGCATCGATACCAATACTAGTATCTGGCCCTATGGTAACTAAAACAGTATCCTCTGTAGACGCAGAACAAAACAGAGCATTTACCGTCCATTTGAATTCGTAAGTTCCATCACTAGTCATACTTGACACATTGGCTGTAAAATCTCCTGTTGCTACAATTATTGGAACGGAAGGCCCGGAAACGAAGGTCCACTCTCCTTTTCCTCGAAATGGCGTCTCCGTTTCTACTGCTGTTAAAACTATCGCAGAGCTGCCGGTGTTTAAACATTGGTCTGGTCCTGCATCAGCTCTTGAAGGAGCTTCTACGACTTTAGTGTCGATAGTTACGTCATCCGAGGCATTACCACATTTTAAAGTACTAACGGTCCATGTAAATACATACGTTTGATTTTTTTGTAATCCAGAAACCGAAGTATTGGGCAGGGCATCGTCTAAAAAACAATCCCAGCACTTGGATTTACCGTCCATTTACCAGTTTGTCCTGGCTCTGGAGTATTTCCTTGAAGTTGATAGGTTCCTGCACATATGGAATCGTCTGGGCCAGCATCTGCTACCGGTGGCGTTGCATAGGTTACTTTTGTATCAGACGAAGAAACTGGTGCGTTAGGCCCTGCAAAAACTACATATCTAAACACATACTCTCCCGGAATTAAACCAGTTACAGTAGGATTCGGGATATTGATATCGGATATAACTGCTGTATTGGGTCCACTAACCTGAGACCACGTAGCGATTCCTACACTTACTGGATTTCCGGCAAGGGAAGTGGAAGACTGCCCACAATCGAGTACCGAATCAGAACCTGCATTCGAATCTGTGGGAGAAAGCGACACCGTGATGTTTATTTCATCAGAAGCTAGGTTACAACCTGTTAACACATCGCCTTGGGAATCTCGCACCATTCTTAGGGTATATACACCTGGCCCTGCATTTAAATCCAATCGCAAAGGACTTTGTCCTGCATTTTGTAGAGAAACTAACCCAGAAGGATCGGGTGCCGCAATAATTTCATAACGAGTACGGTTTCCTCCTTTTATCGAATAGGGAACATTAACTACCGTTTGGTCTAAATTTAACACCATGTCGTTTCCATTATTAATCGCAATGGTAACCGATGGTTTATTGAAATGAATTTTAGTTTCACTTCTCGAAATACAATTTGAATTGGAAGCACCTCCAATAATACTATACCTAAAGGTATATACCTTTGGAGAGGAGCCATCCAAATTAATTACCTGTGTTGTAGGACTGTTAGGGCTAACAATCGAGCCTGGCGGCAAAGTTGGTCCTCCCACCTGTGTCCATTGCACAGTTTCTCCTGCAAATTCTGGAACATTTCCTTTTAAAACAGCCGTAGTTACAGTAGGATCGCAAAATCTAATATTTCTTCTTTTAACCACTGCATCGGTAATATCTTGTGTGGCTGGAGGAACAGTAATCGTTACTTCGTCTTTTCCTGTCGCACAGGGCCCTGTAACCGTCCAACGAAAAACGTATACACCTTCGATAAGACCAGTAACTCGTGTCTTTTCATCATTTGGGTCTAAAATATTAGGCACATTAGGACCAGAAACAAAAGACCAGGTACCAATTTGCGAACCAGTTCCATCCCCACCTATAGATCCATCTAATTCTGTGGAGGTTGTTGTCATGTAACAATTTGACAAGGTCTTATCAGGACCAGCAATTGCTATAGGCTCTCCCCCAAAATTTGTTACGACCATCGTATCTTCGGTTATACAATTTGTTTTAGTATTTTCAATGGTCCAGCGCAGTGTGGTGGTCCCTACAGAAGTATCCGACAAGGTAATACTAGATGTCGGAGAACTTTTGTCACTAAAAGTTACTCCTGCCTGATTACTACCGAGCACCATCCAATATCCAATGACATCACCCGAACTAGTATCAAAGGAGTTAGCCTGTAAATTGTAGGTCCCAGGGCAACCTTCAATATCTGCTCCAGCATTAGCTATGGGTATAGGATTTACAGTAACTGAAATAGACTGAGAATTTGCTGCGACAGTGTCCCCACAAACTGCAGTTAGTTCAAAGGTATACACATTACCTCCAACAATACCGGTTACATCGGTAACTGCATTGTTCGGATTTTGTATAATGGTAGAAGGACCGCTAGTTTGCACCCACAAAGAGGAGGCAATTTGCCCTCCCAAAACACCGTTTAGCGTAAGTGTTTCTGTTTCACATATAGTAAAATCCACACCGGCGTTTACAGAACAATTCTGAGCATTAATAGTAAAAGTTGATAAATATAAAAAAAGAACAAAAACAACTACCTTAAATCTCTCTTTTCTAGAAATCATAGAATACAAAGCATTAACAATTTTAAAATAAACAGTACACTGAGGGGAATTGTAGTACGAATATAATAATATTTGTAGCAATAGAAAGAAGAATTTAAACTGAAAAATCATTTCGTTGAACTAAAGAAGGCAAACTTTGATAAAAAGATTTAATTTCTAATATTTTTATGATGTAAACAAATGCAATTTAACAACAATAATGGTATCTTGAACCAAATAAAAATCAATCATCATGCTACGATATCTCCTGGGTTCTATTTTACTTATTTCAACCTGTATCTTGTGTACATCGGAATCAAAAAAAGTAAACCATTACCAACTCCAATAATACGTGTAGATACCATTAACATTAGCACAGGACAAGAGTTAATTTTGAAATTCTACAACGAAAAAGAAGAAATGGTTCTACAATTCCAAAGTGAAGACTATATTTTAGAAAATCAAAAACCGGGGTCAGGCATTTGGTATAAAGGAGAAAATTTTGAAGTTCGAGGAAAAGGTAAAGAAATAACAGTATACCAAGATGGAAAGCTCTTGTTTAAAAAATAATATTCTAAATTAAAGTCACTGGTATATAATAGTAAAAATAAAAAAACCATGCTATACAACATGGTTTCTAACACAACTAATTATAACATACTTTTATGATGGAATAACACTGTAATAATAAAACAAAAAAGATGTTTCCTCTTAAAGTAATAGTTACTTAATGTTTATGGATTGGTAAAATCACGGTATCCTGTAAAATTTAAAAAAGCAATAATAAATCATTTTTTTTATTAATATAATTGTTAAATAATTTTAAAAAAAAGTAAAACAGCATGAAGTAATTTTGATGATTTTCACAAAAAAAACTATTGGTTTTCAGGCGGTATTCTCGTTAATATCTTAATAAGTTATTCAGTAACACTACATGTTTGTTTTAAATAATATCCAAAATAGTAAACAAAATAATTACCCTTAATAAAAGCAACACTTAAGCTCATTAAATCTATTTGTATTTACTGTATTTTTTTTATAGTTTTATAAAAAATTACTAACTAAACTATCTTAAATTATGTTTAAAAATAGCCTACGACTTACAGTCGTACTATTGCTTTTTGTATGTACTAGTACAATAGCGCAAAAGAAAAGACAAACTAC
>NZ_MQVY01000001.1:35266-36666 GCF_002954385.1 Tenacibaculum sp. SG-28 | reverse complement strand
AAACCCAACATTTTGGTAATTATGGTAGATGATGTTGCACCAAACGCCCTTGGTTGTTACACCATGGGAATGCAATACCCAACACCGAACATCGACAGAATTGCAAAAGAAGGGGTTTTATTTACAGACCACTATTCACAGCCTAGTTGTACCGCTGGTAGAGCCGCTTTTATTACGGGGCAAAAACCAATTCGAACAGGTCTTACGACCGTTGGACAACCAGGAAATCCGCTCGGTCTTAAAAAAGAAGATCCAACCATTGCGAACTTGTTAAAACCTCTAGGGTACATGACAGGGCAATTTGGTAAAAATCACTTAGGAGACAGAAACGAACACTTACCAACCGTTCACGGTTTTGATGAGTTCTATGGTAACCTATACCACTTAAACGTTTCGGAAGAACCAGAACAAGCAGACTATCCAAAAAGTGAAAAGTTCAAAAACACTTATGGTCCTAGAGGGGTAATCGAATCCTTTGCTACTACTTCTTTTGATAAAACCGAAGACCCAAGATTTGGCGTAATTGGAAAACAAAGAATTAAAGATACAGGTCCTTTAACAAGAGAGCGTATGAAAACTTTTGATGACGAATTAGTAGTGCGTTCTAAGGATTTTATGAAAAGAGCTAAAGATGCCAACAAACCTTTCTTTATCTGGCATGCAACTAGTAGAATGCACGTATACACACGTTTAAAAGAAGAATCTGCTAACCTTGCTACCCATATCAGTACAGATAACGATTATTTCGGACACGGATTAATGGAGCACGACGGACATGTTGGGCAGTTATTAGATTATATGAAAGAACTTGGTATTGATGAAAACACTATCGTTATTTACACTACCGATAACGGACCAGAACAAAGCTCATGGCCGCATGCAGGTGTAACTATGTTTAGAGGAGAGAAAATGACTACTTGGGAAGGCGGACTTCGTTCTCCTTTCATGGTAAGGTGGCCCAATAAAATACCTGCTGGTTTAGTAAGAAATGGAATCTCTGCACACGAAGACGTATTGCCTACTATTATGGCTGCGGTTGGAAATGCTAACATTAAAGACGAGTTGAAAAAAGGAAAACGTATTAATGGAGAAAACTACAAGGTATATATCGACGGATACAACAACCTAGACTATTGGATGGGTAAAAGTGATACATCGGAAAGAAACCACATCTTTTACTACTACGAAAGCAATCTTACAGCAGTGAGAATTGGACCGTGGAAAATGCACTTTGCTACCAAAGATAAATACTATGACGACATGGTGTTCCATACCATGCCTCAGTTATATAACCTAAGAAAAGACCCGTTTGAAAAATACGATGGTATTAACGGATTCCACCAAATAATGGAAAAATCTTGGGTGATGCAACCAGCGATTGGTATACTTACAAAACACCT
>NZ_MQVY01000001.1:33411-35138 GCF_002954385.1 Tenacibaculum sp. SG-28 | reverse complement strand
GGAAACATTCGCTGAGTTTCCTCCTAGGCAAGAATCAGCTTCTTTAGATATTAATAAAGCAATAACTAAAATTCTTACCGCAGGAAATAACTAAAAACAATTATAATAAATACAGTTCAAATTGAATTTGAACTGTATTTAATTTACAGAGGTATGCAATTAGGAAAAAATAGCTTGATAATTTTAGGGGTATTATTTACGCTATCGTGTTCGCGATCATCCAATAAGCCCCCTGTTGTAGTATCCGAAAATAAATACTGCTATCTAACTTCCCCCGACATTCCGGGGAAGCAATATTTATCGGAGAAGTTTTTAACTACTATAGCCAACATACAAACCAATCCAACGAAAAAAGAAAGTCTCGAGGGTATGGTTTACTTAAAAGGTGGAAATTTTGCAATGGGAGCAGATACCCCTGCACAACACAATACAATGCAAGCCACAGCACTTCCGCAAAATGATGAATTTCCAAAACACCAGGTAATGGTTAGCGGTTTCTATATGGACACCCATGAAGTAACAGTTGGTGAGTTTGAGGAATTTGTAAAAGCTACCAACTACATCACAGTTGCAGAAATGGATATTAATTGGGAGGAACTAAAAAAACAATTGCCTGAGGGAACTCCAAAGCCACTAGAGGAAGACTTAAAAGCTGGAAGTCTTATTTTCAATTATATTGAAGAGACAGTAGCAAAAAACAATCAGGAAAGTTGGTGGACATTTCAAAAAGGAATTTCATGGCGAAACCCAAATGGCTTACACCCAAGTTTAGAAACCATTAAAAACAATCCTGTAACCCATGTTTCTTGGTATGACGCATTAGCCTACGCGAAATGGGTTGGTAAACGTTTGCCAACCGAAGCAGAATACGAATACGCAATGCGTGGTGGCGCAAATAACACGATGTATCCATGGGGAAATGAAAAATTAGATACGCTACAATATCGAGGAAATTTTTTCCAAGGAAAATTTCCGTATCGAAACACCTCGGAAGATGGGTATGAAAGAGTAGCGCCAGTAATGTCGTTTTCTGCTAATGGTTACGGGCTTTACGATATTTCAGGAAATGTTTGGGAATGGACCATGGACTGGTATAGTGCAAAATACTACACCGATTTACAAAACAATACCATAACTAACAATCCACAAGGCCCCGATCAAACCTATGAAGTATACAACACAAATGCAATTCATAAGGTAGTAAGAGGAGGATCGTTTTTATGTAATGATTCCTGGTGCTCTGGATACAGAAATGCGAGAAGAATGCGCTTAAGTCCAGATTCTGGAATGGAACATCTTGGCTTTAGACTGGTTAGAGATATAAATTAATTAAATAAATCGACCTAACTAAGTTCCTGTAATCTTTTAAAACTTTACATACATTATGTTGCATTACGTTTGCTAATAATTCACATGAAAGGCGATTCATAATTTAACTTTACAACAACAAAAGACCCTTTGCTACTCATTACCAGCTATTTATTTTAAAAATTAACATCTAAATAAAATTTAATAACTATATTAGAAGGGCTAACTAAAGCCTGTATATCTATTTACCATAGCATAATTATTTTTAAATAAATAATGTTTATCAAAACTAAATTAACTTAATTTTTAGAAATTTACTATTTTGCACTTAATTAAAAATCATGAATATGAAAAACTTTAACTACAAATGGACGCTAGCCATTTTTATTCTAGCAATCAGTGCTACATTTGCACAACAG
>NZ_MQVY01000001.1:0-31832 GCF_002954385.1 Tenacibaculum sp. SG-28 | reverse complement strand
AGAAACATTCGCTGAGTTCCCTCCTAGGCAAGAATCAGCTTCTTTAGATATTAATAAAGCAATAACTAAAATTCTTACCGCAGGAAATAACTAAAAACAATTATAATACTAACAAAAGCCAACTTAATTGTACACACTTAAGTTGGCTTTATCGCTTAAAAAAAATTATGAAATATATACTTAGCCTACTTTTATTCCTGCAAATACTTTCTGTAACAGCACAAACAGAGGTATTTCATGACATATCGCTTTTGTATGGTATAAAAGAATCAGAAAAATGGAAATTCGACAGTGAATTAGAGTGGAAACACCTATACGGTGAAGAGGGATGGAGCAGAATGAGTTTAGATTTATACGCGACTAGGGAAGCAGGAATTTTATCCTTCATGGGAGGATTAAAAAACAATTATACCTTTGATGAAGATATTGTCAATTTTTGGGAAATCCGTCCTTGGATTGGAGTTGAACTTAAAAATAATCTAACCGAACGACTGCTATTCAGACAAGAATTAAAAGGAGAATTCAGAAACTTCTTTTTTAACGACAACTCCTATGATTTTAATTTTAGAACGAGATATAATATTGCCTTAGAATACCCTTTAGAGAAAATTGAAGAAAAAGAAGACTGGGTTCTTGCTGGTGAAATAGAATGGTATTTCTTGAGAAATGAGGAAATCAATGAAAGATTTATTAATTCCAGAGAATACAGTATTTTACTCTCTAAAGAGGTATACGAGGAATATTTATTAACTTTTGGTGTCCGATTTGAAGAATACAGTAATAATCTGATCAATGAAAATGATAAAGCGATAAGTTTTGTCTTACTTTTTGAAATGTAATATGCGTACCGAAACATGTCTTTACAGAAATAGAACAACAATTTAAAAGAACTAAAAAAAGCATAGGACATGTTCCAAATTCATATGCAATAAATAAAAAGAATGGCAGATTTATTTGTATGACGTCTTGTTAAAACTAGTAACGAAATCATACGTCGGCATTAAAAAAATAAATAGATTTACGCACTAAAGACTTCATATAACAATACATTAAATAAAAATACCTTATATTTAGAATCTAACCAGTTTTAAAGTATAAAAACTTTTTCGGGTAACCTTTTCACTAATAGGCAAACCAATGAAAGTAACTTTTTATTTGATATTTGTAGTATTAGCAATATACCTAATCGTGTTGTGTTTTGGTATTTATTTAAAAAATAGAGGTCAAAAACCTTTTCGAAAAGATCTAGCAACAATCGATGGCAGGAAGTTCGTAACAAACACCTCAGGAAGAACTATTGCCTACTTTGTTTTTGGAGACCTCTCTGCTATGGCCCCTGTAATGATAACCATACACGGTTCTGGGCCAGAGGCATTGAGTGAGGTAAATTTTCATCATAAAGAATTTTTATCTCTCAAAGTAAAGGGAATTGCAATTAGTTTACCTGGCTATGGTTTTACCGACGAAAACCCTGGTAGAATTGTAAGAAATTGGCCCATGGAAGATTTAGAACCTGTATTGGCGCAAGAAAAAGTAAATACCTTTATGATTATGGGACATTCTCAAGGCACTGTTCACGCAATGGCAGCTGCTTATCAGTATCCAGAAAGATGTATGGGCATGGGATTAAATGCTCCTTTATTATCGTTAGCGTTATCGAATGAATTAGGCCTAAAAGGTGCTATTGGATCTAGTGGCTTATACAGAACGACTAGTCTGAAGAAAAATAGAATGGGATGGTATTGGACTCTAATTCACCTAACCACCGTAACTCTTAGTCCGTTTTTACCTGTTTTAATTCTGAAAAAGGGAATGAAAGACTCTAAAGAGGCAGCCACTATTAAAGAATTCGGCGCGAGTATGAAACGCTCCGTTGTAAGAGGTGTAAATGTTTGGGAAACTGCACTAGATGTGTGTTACGAATGGGGGTTTGACCCGAGAGAAATTACCTGTAGAAATATCTGTATTTGGCATGCTGCGGACGACACATGGTGTCCTCCTGAAATAGGTAGATGGATGGCTAGCTATTTTCGGGCAAAACCAGGGGTAATCCTAAATTTTAAGCAAGACAATTTAGGGTATAACCATCTCACCTACGTGACCAAGCGATTTTTAGACCCTAAAAATTCCATGACCAAAACACTGCTAGACCAATTGAAAAGTACCCAGCAAACTATATCCTAGAAATTCAATACTTACCGAGTACTGATGTAATATAGAAATATGTATTTTAAATACTACACTTCAAATAATCGCAGTGCTTGGAGCACGCTGCTAAATTTATTTTTGAGATAAAGCATTCAATACTGAAATTGCAATTTTCGTATCGCACTCGGGCACAAAAAGATGATCGTGATAAAATCCTGCGACAACATTACAGCTGATACCCTGCTCTGCTAATACGGAGGAAAAAGCGGCTGTTAAACCAACAGCATGCAAAGAAGAATGCACCATTAAGGTAATCCAAGCGGCAACAAAATCATAGTGTAAGTGCAATTCATCTGCCTTTATCTTAGAGAGAACAACGGTAACTCCTTCCGCTTCTTTAAACTCGAATACCGTTTCCTCTCTGGGGATTAATGCAGTATCTTTTAACGAAACAAAAACATACGCTCCTTCGTTCAAACGAGGCGTCATATTTTTTAAAAGTATTTCTAAATTGCATTCTCCCGACATCTTTTCTGCAAATTTTACACCATAAAAATAAACTATTTAGCAATATTATCCATGAGAAAAAACAACACCTTATGCTTTAAAATCGAATAGACTATACCTTACTTGGATTCGGTAATCCATAGAAAACGAACCGGCAAGAATTACAATATTTAAAATATAAAATCGCAATTGAAAAAAATCTATTATTTTAGTTTACTAAAAAGAAAAAAGTTGAATACCTCTAGTCATCCTGAAAGTATAAAAGTTAGTAAAATTTACATAGTGCTCTATGTACTATTTTCTACTGGCTTTTTATTTTGCCAAGAATACAAAACGAACAACAAGGTTTATATTCCGAAAGGATTGGTTATTAAAAAGAAGCAAACTGCCAAAAAATGTATAGAAAAACTCACCAAAAACACCATACTTAAACAAGAAGAAGTAAAAAATAGTGACGGAAAAACCTATACGGTTATTAAATTAGACACGGTACAAAAAGACACCATGATTGCTTTTGACAGAGCACATATTTTATCCATTAAAGATTTTAGTGGTTGGGTAAATATTAAATCGGATGCAAATGACAAATCAAAGTTAAATATAAATCCACTGTTGGGTATCAAACAAAAAATAGATAGTGGCACTATCGTAAACCGTATTTCACAGATTATTACCTGCAAAGGCGACTACGAAAGAACTAGTAAAAAAGACACCCTTGAACAAGACGAGTATTACAACTACAAGCGAATTAATAAAGAAGATTTTATTTTTTCCAAAAGTGACTGGTATACGAGTAGTAAAAATATAATTGAGGTATATAAGGACCAAAATATTGATCACTATCTCATAAATAATTTTGACCAAAATGCGGACTTTTACATAAAGCTAGACAACAGGTCTTATTTAAACTTAAAAGAAGAGAGTATCGTTTTTGGCCCTATCATCATTCCTTTTAAATACCGATTTGGACACACCAAAAATGGCGTAGATATCAGTGCTGATTTTTCAGCAGACTTCAATGCTGGCTTATTCGGCGGGAAAAGTTGGGGAAGGTATCGCGTTAAGTACGAGTCGGATGAATTAAAAAAACTTTCCAACTTATCCCTTACTGTAGGAATCTTTTTAAGCCTATCTGCAACTACCTTTGATGAGGATTCAACAACAAGTGCGAAAGTACCACTCACCGAAGACGAATCGGAAACAAGAGCTTCACTTTCGCCAGGTATTGGTATAATGACCTCAATATATAATTTTAACTTTGGCCTTTTCGGTGGATTTGAAGTAGGTTTTGGAAGTATCGCTGAGAAATGGGATTACAACAAAAGACCTTGGATTGGATTCGGGGTTGGGTATAACATTAGTAACACCTTCTTTAAATAAAGAAATCAAAAACACTACTTATTTTTTGAAAAATAGTTCCAAACTACTTTAGAGATATCGGCTATAATTTTCTCATTCGTTTTAAAACTTTCCTTTGAATTTGCCACAAAAACACTTAATAGATAGTAGTTTCCATTAGGTAAAAAAACAATTCCGATATCATTCACCGCTGCTATTACGTTAGTTTTTGTATGCTTTCCTGAAGAACCTGTTTTATGCGCCACTATAGTTCCTGTTGGCAATTTTCCTTTTAGCCTATTTTTACCGGTTTTAGTTGCCTTCATGAGATCCCAAATAAAAGTGTAATTAGGGGCCGAAAGCAAACCATTCGCATTGGTGAAAAATTGTTTTAAAATAGTATTTGCCTCTTTTGGTGTTGTCCAATTCAAAAACTGTAAATCCCAATTAGATTGCATTGTTTCCTCATTTATCTTTACAGCAATATCCGTAAAACCAAGCCTATGAAAATACTTCTCTACGGTTAATGGCCCTCCGAGGAGTTTCAATAGAACATCGCACCCTACATTGTCACTCCAAGCTACGGTATACTGCAAAATTTCTGCTAGAGAAAGCGTGACTCCTTTAGGGTATTTTTTCTGTAAAGGGCTCCACAAACCTGGCAGTAAATCGTCTTTGTTTATATGCACCTTTTGTGCTAAGGAAAGCCTCCCGCACTGCACTTCATGGAGCACCGCCAAAGCAACAGGAAATTTAAACACACTTTGCATAGGAAAATGCTTATGCCCATTATAACTTAACGTATCCCCTTTCCCAACTCCCGAAATAGCAATACCTACAGTAGCCTTCTTAAGGGCAAGTAGGCTATCGATCTTTGATCGTATACCTTCTAAATTCTGAGAACGCAGTCCTGAAGACAATAGAAAGAGATAAGAAAAAATAAGTAAAGTATTTTTCATAAAAAAAGTTTAACCACTAAGATTTTAAAGTATTTATTTGTTCAACCAATACGATAGCAAAAATAAAAGTAAATATATGGTCCTATTATTCTTTATTCAAAACAATTTGTTAAGATAACTTTAACAAGAGTATGGCAAAAATCTATTGTAATTTTACGACTCACCCTTTGTTATACAATTACAAGCTTATCTTAAAAAGATGAAAAAACTATACCTAATACTACTGCTACTTGTAACAAGTGTTCTTTTTGCACAACAAAAAAAATATACAATTAGTGGTACACTAAAAGATGTAAACAATGGGGAAACGCTATTTGGAGCAACGGTATACATGCAAAATACTACCCTAGGAACTACTACAAACGAATATGGTTTTTATTCACTAACCGCTCCTGAGGGCGAATACACCCTAGTTATATCCTACATAGGATATGCCGCTATTGAAAAAGAGATACGCTTGAACAAAAATATTACCTTTAGTACAGAACTGAGAGAGGATGGGGATGTATTGGATGAAGTAGAAATTACTGCAGAGGAAAGTAAAAAAGTAAACTTGCGCAGTCCGCAAATGAGTGTTGCTAAATTTAGCGCACAAACCATAAAACAAATCCCTGTTGTTTTAGGGGAAGTAGATGTAATAAAATCTATACAACTATTGCCTGGAGTAACCAATGCAGGTGAAGGTGCTTCCGGATTCAATGTTCGCGGTGGCGCAGAAGATCAAAACCTTATACTACTCGACGAGGCAATCATTTATAATGCCTCGCATTTATTCGGATTTTTTTCTGTTTTCAATAACGATGCGATAAAAGACGTGAAACTTTACAAAGGAGGTATTCCCGCTAAATTTGGAGGTCGTGTTTCTTCGGTTTTAGACGTGCGGCAAAAAGATGGAAACAATAAAGAGTTTAAACTCTCTGGTGGAATAGGCCTAATATCTAGTAGGCTTACAGCAGAAGCGCCATTATTTGGCGATAAAGGTTCTTTTTTGGTTGCAGGACGCGCCTCGTATGCAAACATCTTTCTTGCTTTAGCTAAAAACGAAAATCGCGCTGGTTTTTATGATTTAAATCTAAAAACAAACTATCAAATTAACGCGAAAAATCGCCTTTATTTGTCGGGTTACTTTGGAAATGATGACGTAGGTTTTAGCAATTCTTTTGTAAATTCTTTTGGTAACTTATCGGGTAATTTACGTTGGAATCATATTTTTAACAACAAACTATTTTCTAATCTATCTGCTATTTATAGCCGCTATAATTATGATTTAGAGTTAGATTTTGTTGGTTTGGATTGGAGCTCTCGTATTGATAATTTCAACTTAAAATACGACATCGACTACTACCTAAATGACAAATTGAAATTCAACTTTGGAACAAGTGGTATTTACTATAAATTTAATCCAGGAGAGATTCGAAAATTAACTCCAGAATCTCAAATAAATCCAGAAAATTTAGATAAAAAATATGCCTTTGAAGCAGGTTTATACGGAAGCCTAGAACATAAGATATCTGATAAACTCACCGCTATGTATGGGCTTCGATATAGCTATTTTAACCGATTAGGTAACCAGACGCTATTTGTTTATGAAAATGAAGCTCCTTTGGTATATAACGATGCATTAGGCATTTACCAAAGAACAAATCCTATTGGAGAAAAGACCTATGCTAAAGGAGAAAGCATTGCCAATTTTGGTAATTTTGAACCTCGTTTTGCGCTTTCATACCAGCTTAACGACAAATCTTCCATAAAAACAAGCTTCAACAAAATAGCCCAGTATTTGCACTTAATTTCCAATACTGCCTCTGCAACTCCTCTCGATATATGGGCACCAAGTGGTACTTATTTAAAGCCACAAATAGCAAATCAATACGCCTTTGGATACTTTAGAAACTTTAAAGAAAACACCTATTCTATCGAAGCGGAAACCTATTACAAAACAGTAAAAAATAGAGTAGATTATATCAATGGAGCAGAATTGATTGCACAAAACACGATCGAAACCGAAATACTAAATGGGCAATCTCGCGCCTACGGATTAGAATTATTATTACGTAAAAATAAAGGAGATTTTACAGGCTGGGTTGCTTACACAGTTTCTAAAGCAGAACAACAAACTCCTGGAGGAAAGGCTGGAGGACCAGGTATAAATAATGGCAATTGGTATCGAGCAGCATACGATAGAACTCATGATATATCGATAACAGGAAACTATAAACACACCGAAAAATGGACTTTCAATGCAAATTTTGTTTTTCAAACAGGAAGGCCTGTAACCTATCCAAACGGACAATTTGAGTACCTACCAAATTTATTCGTGCCAACCTATGCAGGAAGAAATGAAGATAGGCTGCCTGCCTACCACCGTTTGGATATTGCTGCGACGCTGACCCCTAAGAAAAACAGGAGAAGAAAGTGGCAATCGGAATGGGTTTTTGGCATTTATAATGCCTATGGAAGAAAAAACGCAGCATCTATTACCTTTGGAGCAAATCAAGAGACCGGAGAAAATGAAGCAGAAAGAACTGCTATTTTTGGAGTTACTCCTTCCATAACCTACAACTTTAAATTTTAAGCATATGAAAACTATAAACTTAAAAAGCAACCTATACCTAGTAATTTTCCTCTCTTTTCTCAGCTCATGCACCGATGTTATTGATGTAGATGTACCGGATGCCGGACCAAGACTTATAGTTCAGGCCTCTATCGATTGGGAGAAAGGAACTCCCGGCAATAACCAAACCATATATTTAAAAACCTCTAAACCTTATTTTGACTCTAGCCCTAGCCCGGTTGTCACAGGTGCTTCGGTAACAATTACCAAAGACAACGACGGTACGGTTTTTGAATTTACTGATCAAAACGATGGGAGTTATACTACTTCCAATTTTATTCCAGAAATAGGTACTTCCTATACCTTGAATATTGTGTCAAATGGAGAGTCGTATGAGGCTAAAGAGACCTTAATAGGCTTTACGGAAATTACGAAAGTAAGTCAAGAAGATGGTTTTACGGAAGATGAATACCGTGTTCGCGTATCTTTTAACGATCCTGAAGAAGAGGAAAACTATTATTTAGGAGAATTTATTCAAGAAAACGTTGCCTTACCTTCGTTACGGGCAGTTCGAGATGAATTTGTAAATGGTAACGAGGCCTTTATTTTACACTTCAATGAAAACAATACCGTAGGTACCTCCGTAGACATTCGAGTTTTTGGAATCTCTAAACAGTATTATTTCTACATCGAAGAATTAATTTCGCAAGCTGGTGCAGGTGGTGGACCATTTCAAGCTCCACCGGCACAATTAAAAGGAAACTGTATTAATATTGCTAATCCAGAAGAGGAAGTTTTAGGGTATTTTAGACTCAGTCAGTTGGAAAGGACTTCGTATACCATTGTCGAATAAATCACCTGCTATAGCAGGATAATAGTATTGGGTTTTACAGCAATAGTATTTATATGACACATAGATTTTAAAAGGGTTGTCACATGGTGGAATCAAGACTATCAAAATTGAGTCCTATCGAACCAATATGTTACTATTTATTGTTAGCGCGATGGTGGGTAAAGATTTAAAAACTCTAAATGGTTGGCTTTAACTGCACCAAATACTTTTTTTAATATCAAAGGGGCGCTCGGTATATTATGGATATTGGATTGGCTAAACGGTGCTTCTAAATGATGGTTTTTTGATTATAATTCTTGCTATAAAACTTCAAAAAATCAAAAAGCAAAAATTCTAAGGGAACTTAATTACACAATGCACAATTTCGCAAAGAGCCTTACATATAACTTTTTACTATTAACTTTCAAGATAGAATCTTAAAAAAACACAGCAGCATTAAGCAAAAAATCTAATACTACAGACTTTAACCAATAGAGTTTGATTTTAGAATGTAGTATTAGGTATGGTTAGGCTATGAAAAATCCATTTAGAACTTATAAGGCAATAATTTAAATTTTCATACTGCACAATTTAACATTTGTATCAATGCTTGTTATCGCTATTTTATGCGAAAGTCTTCTACGCGGTTTTATCGTAACACTAATGATTACTGTTCCAAATAAATACCTAATGAAGCATTCAAAAAATGGCAACCAGCTTGCTAATTGTGTAGTATAAAATTACGCATTCAGTTATACGTATGGATTTTTCTGCGATATATCTAATTAGTCTTTTAATTTAAATGAGGAATAGATCTGAATTCCGCCATAGGCCAGAAAGAAGATACCAAGCATTGTAGTAATCGCCATTCCTGAAATTACTGGGCTGTTAACAATCATAAACCCAAAAATAATAGAAAGCACTCCTAAAATTAGTAACCAAATTTTTCCTTTTGGATATATTTTACCGAGGGCGAAACCTCCAGATATTTGTACTATCCCTAAAAGAATAATCCAAAAACCTAGCAATAAAGGCAAGACCTCAGCAGTTCGAGTGGGGTTAGAAAGTATTACAATACCAAATACAATATCCAATAACCCTTCTAATAAAAACCAACTAGTAAACTCTTGTTCATTTTTGTTGGTAAAGTAATATATAAAGTACAATATCCCTGTGAATATAGAAACATATCCTATGTAAGCCCCTAACGTTAATAAAGCGTTTAAAGGGTGCATCAATGATAATATCCCTAAAATAATAAAAACGATACCCTTTAAAAGTGGTATCCACCATTTGTTTTGCATAATAATTTTAATTTATTGATTAGTTATTTTTTCTCTAGCTATTTTTTTTCGAATGCAAAGCAATTTTAGTACTGTAAAAAAACAATACCAACGAAGAACAACTTTGGTATGCGATACAAAACATACCTAATATTGTTTAAAGAAGGTCTAAATTTTACCATAGCACTATTCCTTTTCTTCTTCATAAACATACGAAATATTTATTACGGAATAAAATAAACTAGAAAACCACACTTATAGGTTTGAATATGAAATAATAACCTTAATAAAACAAAAACAGTAGTACTACCTTTTAAAATATTTACCTGGCCAAGGTTACAGAAAGCATATTCGCTTCTAGAGAAAAGGCAACAAGCACCGCAATAGTTCTTCCAATTCTTAAAAGTATTTTTCTGTTATTTACAGCGACATTTATGTAATGTTTTTTCTATGGATATACTTAAAAAAAAGTATGGTCCCTAGGTAGAGCCCTAATCCAAAAACAGAATGGCATACAAAAGTTCTCCAATGAATTATATTTTTTAGAGGACTTGCATCTCCTGCCCAACCCATCCCTAATGCAGGCATCTGAATGAAAAAAGGCATAAAAATAAACACCCACATCATTATAAGAGCAGGCATTATTTTTGGAGTTGACTTTAAAACTTTAAAGGTTAGTATAAAATACATAAATGTATCAAACACACATACCAATAGGTGTGCTGTAACCCCCACAAATGTCTCCCCCTCTACCTTAGGTATTTCAGAAAAATTTGGATCAGGAAAGGAAACTCCCCCGTGAAACATCGTAAGGATATACCTTCCTAATCCTTGGTACCCCGAATAAAATGGTCCAGAATTATAGATTTTTGCAAATAATGCCCCAGTGCTATCGATAACAATAGCACCAAATAAAGCAACAAATAATAGCCCTGCTACCTGAGTTGCTCTCTCTAGTTTAAAGTAATTATCCTTCATTTTTTCTGTAAATAAATATTCTTTTTAAAGTTCTGTTATGTATGGTTTCCTTCGCAACACATCCTACCTACAAAAATTATTTTTAATTTTGTACATCCATGTATTTTGTGGAACTCCAACTTGATTCGGGGTTAGTTTCAATATTCGTGCCATTTTATACTTCTGAACAAAAAGTTATACTAGTCGAAAAATAAAAAAACAAAATTCAAATACTCATTGGTTGATATTTATGAAAAGTAAACCCAGACCCTATGTTAAACTTAAAATATCAATTAAAAACTTCCTATTTTTACAATCGAATTAAACCAAAACAATAAAAAATGAAAAACATTATTTATGTAGTATTTTTGGCTCTTGGTGTGTCTAACGCAATGGCACAATCTCAGACAGAAGAGGGAAGATGGTTAATTGAAGCTAATACCAATTTTGGAAATGCACATGCTTCAAATACTGGATTTTCTTTGAACTCAACAGATGGTGAAACTGTTTGGAATATTGGAGCTGAAGGAGGATATTTTATAAAGGATAATCTTGCGATTAAAGCTGGTTTAGGTTATAGTCCAGCATTAGAATCTGGATCTCTTTCTCCGGAGGTTTTCTCTTACAAAATTGGAGCTAAATATTATATATCAAATGTAATTCCAGTGCAATTAGATTTCAACGGTGCATATATTCAAGCTGCTGATAATCCATCATATATTGGTTTACAAGCTGGATATGCATGGTTTTTAGGAGATAATGTAAGTGTTGAACCAGGAATTCGTTACGATATTTCAACAGATGAAGAGGCTGCATTAAGTGTATTTCAATTTAAAATAGGATTTGCTATACATATCTAAAATTTAGCAGGAATAAATATAAAAAAGTCACCTTTTATAGGTGGCTTTTTTACATTTGTAGAAGATCTAATTATCGTCTAACCATATGGTTATACTTTTAATCCGATTAAAAAATACTGCATTATTACTTTTAGAATTTAATTTATCTTCGAGTATTGTTTGTCTATTATTAGTATTTTTAAAATCTTAAAATAGTGTAACGATAACCTTGTAAATACGATAAACCCTTTACTTCCTTAAAAGCCATACCACGATGAATTTATTCTCGCATCTAAAAAAACAATTTTCGCATTTCAGTATTAGAGGAAAAATAGTTACGGTTTTATGGATAACCTTACTCTGGACGGTAATAGGAATGCTTCGCTTTTTTGAGGGCTATACCAGTGTTATTACCACAGAATGCCTAGAACAAACTATTGCATTAAGAGAAGGAATACTTGCAAGTCTATTGGCCATAATTCCTGCAGGAATATTGATTGGTTCTAGTTTAGTGTTTCTTTGGGAACGTTGGTTGCGGAAAATGATTTTACCCAAAGCTATATTTTTCATTCTACTATTTTATACGTTCGTATTTTTTAGTATTTATCCTATTGAATATTTCATTCAAGTCACCTATAACCAAAACCTTCTCATAAATAACAACATAACTGAAACCATACTACATCGGGTTTTTAAAATTAGTGTAATTCCTACGTATCTATTTTGGTTAGCAGTTACCATATTAACTATATTCTTATTATTGATACGGGATACCTTTGGCCCAATTCATTTTATTAACTTTTTAAAAGGCAAATACCTCAGACCAAAACGAGAAGAACGAATTTTTATGTTTATGGATTTAAAAGCATCTACGACAATAGCAGAAAAACTCGG
Organism: Tenacibaculum sp. SG-28; assembly: GCF_002954385.1. Taxonomy (GTDB): domain Bacteria; phylum Bacteroidota; class Bacteroidia; order Flavobacteriales; family Flavobacteriaceae; genus Polaribacter. Next base: position 19,521 of record NZ_MQVY01000001.1, on the reverse strand, counting down.
AGAGGAACAATATTTTAATTTTTTAAACGACACCTTTAGTATTGCAACACCAGGAATATTACTTACCAAAGGAGAAATATACCAATACGTCGGGGATGAAATAGTTATTAGTTGGTCGACAAAAAAAGGACTGCAAAATGCTAACTGCATCAAATGTTATCTTGAAATGGTAACTCTTCTAAGGGCGAAATCGGAGTATTTTGAAAAAAAATACGCAATACAACCGCAATTCAAAGCAGGTTTACACTATGGCAATGTAATTGCTGGAGAAATGGGAATCGTAAAAAGAGAAATTGTGTATTCGGGAGATGTTTTAAATACAGCTTCGAGAATTCAATCACTTTGTAATGAAATGGGAACAAATATACTCCTATCCAAGAACTTAATGGAACGAATGGATTTACATTTTTTAAAACAAAAAACAAAATCGGTAGGTGACATTACTCTCCGAGGAAAAAAAGAAAAAGTAGGGCTTGTTGCGCTTGTAATGTAAAAATTACAGTTATGCACACTTCATATCTTAATGCGACTTTATAATTAAAATTCGAACACATTTTGCTAACTTTTGAACTAGTAATCGAAAAGGATGGCTTTTTTATATTATTTAGATACTTTTACATGAAATATCTATTAGGTAAAGTAAGTTTAAAAAAGAAAACTTAGTTAGAAACTTCTTACTTACCCTCTAGAACAATAAACTTTTTAAAACCGTTAAATTAGTTTTTTTAACTCCTTGTTTTTCCTTTGCTAGCCTCTCCTTTTCCTCTAAAGCCTGATACAACTCTTTATTTTGTTTCGCGATTTTTCGGTAAGCAAGTGTTATGATTAAAACAGAAACACTTAAAAAAAAGAGGAAAACAAGTACGATATTTCGCTGTTTTACTTTTTCTTCTGCTCTTACAAGGGCTTCAGTAGCAATTCTTTTCTGTTTTTCTTTTTCGTAATTAGCTTCTAAGGCCTCCATTTGAAGCTCTCTTTCTTGCTTCACAATATGTTTGTAAATGGTAAACGCTCTAGAGCCATTTATTGCTCCTTCCCTATTATTCCCCAGCGTCGCATGTGAAACTGCTAACCAAGAATACATTTGATTGAGCTCTATCAACCAACCACTTTTAGCAGCTAATTCAATAGGTTTTTGTAGGTTCACAACAACTTCTTCGTGCCTCCCTAGATTAAGTAAATTTAAACTCTCTGTAATTTTAGAGCCCACCATTCACCAAAAAATTACTTTCCTCAAATAAAGCATTTGCTCTTCTTGCCAGCTTTAAAGACTCCTCGTACTTGGTTTCTAAATTCTTAATATCCGCTAATAATTTTAAAGCCATTCCTTTGTAGGGTTTATTATTTACTCTTTCTAGGTAAAGTAGTGCAGTATCAAGATAGCGAATGGCTCTTACTGGTACAAAAGGCAAATCTTCGTTGTCTATTTTTTCTTTCCATATAATTTTTGCGTAAATAAAATACGCATCCATTAAAAATAGAGATGTTTCGTACTGTTCTAAATCTCCAATAGCCTTTATAATTTTTTTTTGGGCTTTTACTAAAGACTGTTGGTGCAGATAGGAGTTTGCAATTAAGGCTTCACACCAAATTAATTCCTTCACTTTTTTGTGGTGTTCGTATATTCTCTTAGCATTTAGAATATCGGCTATGGCTAGTTGTGATTCTCCTTTTGCATTAAATGCATTCCCTCTTCTAGCGTACGACTCTGCCAATACAAGAGAATTCTTATCAAATAAAACTCCGTCATTTATGGCTCTCGAATACACTTCAATAGCAGCCTCTATAGAACCACAAACCTCATCATTTCTTGCATGTTGTAAGTTAAATTTGGCACGTATTTTATAATTGTTAGAATAGTGTAATTGATTGCTCCAATCGTAAGTAATATCTCTTGCAGCTAGCGCATCTCTAAAAAACAATTTTTTACTTCTAGAAAGGGCTTGGTTTGCTTTAATAGTGTCGATTTGTTTTACGGGGGTAGTATCCGATACCTCAGCATAAAAAAAAAGCATAAAAAAAGACACTAAAATTGACATTAGAGAGACAATTTGAGATTATTATTGATGTTTGTTACGTTTGCAAATGTAATAAGGTTTACATTATTTTCAACATAAAAATTATACTTATAACAACAAAATCAATAACACATTTACATAAAACTAAGATAAAATATTTCAATTTAATACATTAAAAACATATTTTGTGGGGTAAAATTTAGTTTTTTAGAAGTCTTAATTAAACTGATTTTTAAAGTTGCATTACATTAACAATATTTGAAATAGTAATTACTCTATAGAATTATACCTCGAGAATATACTATAAATGAAGAAGTAAAAAAACAAAGCAAATCTCATAAATTTATACGAAGACTAAATCCATACATTACAATTTAGAAACCATCTTACTTACATAAAGCCCTGCATTTTAAAAATATAGAAGAAACCCGTATATTAGAACTGAAATAGAATTTGTAAGATGTATCCTAAAAAGATAAATATCCACTAACCAAGATAAAACTAAAAAAAATGAAACCCTTAACAAAAAAAGATATACAGCAAGAAGTTTTCGATTTATATGACGATTATGCACATAATAAGCTAGACCGGAGACAGTTTGTCGAAAGGCTATCTCTCTATGCCATAGGCGGTTTAACTGTTTCTTCTTTGTTAAGTTTTATGTCACCGAATTACAATGATACGGCAGTAATAAAGGAAAACGACTCTAGAATAAATTCAAGCTTTATTACGTATACATCCGCAAAGGGAGGGGGAACAATAAAAGGACTATTATCAAAACCGAAGTCTCCAAAAAACAAATTACCTGGAATAATCGTTGTACACGAAAATAGAGGGTTAAATCCCTACATTGAAGATGTTGGAAGGAGAACTGCACTAGAAAATTTTATTAGTCTGGCACCAGATGCATTATCTCCTTTGGGAGGTTACCCAGGGAATGATGACGATGGAAGAGCTCTGCAAAAAAAGAGAGATAGAAATGAAATGCTTGAGGATTTCATTGCTGCATACAACTACCTTAAAAAACATAAAGACTGCAACGGAAAAGTTGGCGTAGTTGGATTTTGTTTTGGCGGTTGGATCTCTAATATGATGGCAGTGAAAATACCAGATCTTGGAGCGGCAGTTCCATATTATGGAAGACAACCAACAGACCAAGACGCCGAAAAAATAAAAACACCACTTCTTCTGCAGTATGCAGAATTAGACACTAGGGTAAATGCAGGATGGTCCGCTTTTGAAAACATTTTAAAAAGTAATAATATATGTTATGAAGCGCACATTTACCCGAAGGTTAATCACGGATTTCACAACAATACCACTCCAAGATACAACGAAGCTGCTGCTACACTATCCTGGAAAAGAACGATAGCATTTTTCAACAGGATTTTAAAATAGCGATAATAACTTACAGCTAAAATAGGTTAGACATGATCTTACTAACGGTAGGATCTAGGTATTTGTTATTTTTACTTGAACAACTCCAATGAGCAAGTACGAAAATTAGGCTAGTAAAAAAGAGTAAGTATAAAAATTAGTGTATTTGAACTAGAATGTTTCTACAAAAGAATGTGTTATTTTTAAATCATAATTCTAAGAAGATATCCTTAATTTTAAAAAAACTTATCAATGAGTAAATTATATAGAAAAAACAGAGAAAATTCAATTGCTAAAGGAAAAACAATAGATTATGTAAAGTATGCAGTTGGAGAAATTTTTCTTGTGGTTATGGGTATTTTGATAGCACTTTATATTAATAATTCGAACAGTGCACGCATTGACAAAAAAGCGGCGATTGCTACTTATAAGAATATCAAACGTCAGATTAACGATGATAAAAGAGCAATTAACAAAAGTTATAATCAAAATAAAGATCTATATCAAAAGTATTTGTATGCGGCTGGTATTATTGAACAAAAGAATCGTTCTAAGAGCGACACACTAGCGAAAATAACAAGAGAACTTTTTGAGTATTCGGATATTGATAGAAGTAGCACTATTTATCAAAATTTAATCAATAGCGGTGAATCAAAACTAATAAAAAATAGAGAGATTCTAGAGCACATCCAAAAATTAGAAGAAGCATATATATTTGTAAATAGAATTGAAAAAATCCATTTTGAGATTATTAATAATTTTGGCCATGACGTGCAAAAAGCTATCAAATTTTATGATGTCACCGTTCGAAAACCTGAAAAACTGTACGGAACCGATTTTCAGAATTATTTTCTTTCTGCATATGGTATTAGTATAAAAAAGCAATATGCATATAATAAAGCGATTGAAAATATCGAAATAATTACAAAATTAATAGAAGACGAAATAAAGAACCGATAAAAAATTGCCATTGTACCTTCATCAAAATACAATATTCTTTGAAACACAAAAAAACTCATCTTCTAGGGGCATACAATAGGTGACAAAAGACTATATCCCTAATGGGGCTATACATTACCTCTAAAAAAACTATTTTTTTTGGAAAACAACTTCTTAAAAGGTTTCAATACTTAAGGGTAAACGTTAGGATATACTCTCTAATCAATTAAATATCAAACGTTCAAGGTATTCACAAAAATTCTTGTATACCATAAGTAATAATTACCTTTCCATGAAAGTATAGTATGTAAATGTTCCTGTTGTACGACACAATAATTGGAAACAGAACTAGAGAAGTAACTAACAATATAAATGGTGCATGGTTGTCTTGAAGACAACCATGCACCATTTACTGATGTGAACACTATAAGAGCTATTTATCGTTTATATTTTGCTTTTTAGTGGGTAATTACTCCTATCTTTAAAAATCTAGTGTCACGGAATGGCACTATGATTTGACTTAAACCATTAGAATATCATAATTTCATTTGATTTAATGGAGAAAACGAGTAAAGAGCAACAACTACAAAAAAGTTAAAATATATTTTTAGTCAAATAACTCCTAAAATAATTTAAAAAGCATTTTGCTTATCTAAAGCTTTAGCCATTCTTCTAACAATTCTCCTAGCGAGTTGATCTGCAGTAGTGTCTGGACTACCATTAGTAACTCTTCCCTCTACTACACCAACAGGAGTTTTAAAACCGTCTTTTTTAGAAAAAATGGTCAAACGCATACTCATTTCGGTAACGAAATCTTGTACTTTTTGGGTATTTACTGAACTACTTGAAGAAGTGGATTTTGCCTTACCTTTACTGCTCGCATTATAACTATTGGTATTGCCTCTGTACGACATAGCATTGGTGCTAGATCTATTAAACTCAGTACTAGAAGATTCGTTCACCGTGGAGAACGCACTAGACGTGCTTCTGTTCATCGTTGCACTTGAAGAATCTATAAGATCGAATACAATTAGGGTTTCAATATTATTTTTTTGAAGGGTGTTTGCAAAATCTTCTTCAGATACCTCAACACCCGGCATAAAAAGTGAACTTAAGGATTTTACATTTGCTCCAGCATCTGAAAAGTATTCAAGAGTTTTACTCATCGTTTTCGCTTTTGCATCCTTGAATGAAATTAACGTAGGTCCTTCTATGGCATGATACAAGTCACCATATTTATAGATTTTGTTACCAATTTTTTCTTGGGCCATAAAAAACGAAGGCACCACTAAGAATAATACTAATAAATGTTTCATGGGTAAAATTTACAAGTTAAAATATAAAGACACTAACAACCATTTATATAAGTTGTTAGTGTCGCAAATTTACAAAACTCAGCACAATATCAAAATTACTTAAATGGTAATAGTTAACCAATAGTGAAGTAAGTAGGCAAGTATAAAGATTTGAATAGAAAAAGCTAGTGAAATTTACTCCCGCTAGAACCGAAATAAATTTGTAACAAATTTCACAAACTATTGTCTTTAACTTCAAAAGTAATACTATAAAAAATTACACATGAGAAAAATTTCAACTCTTTTAGTACTTTGTCTAGTATCTTATCTTTCTTTCAGCCAAAATTTAGAAAATAAAATAGATGCCATCATTACAACTAAATTCAAGAATCCTAACAAACCTGGTGGTGTATTTATGGTATCAAAAAATGGTAGAGCTATATATGCAAAAGCTTTTGGTATGGCGAATCTAGAGCTTTCAGAAAAAATGACTACTGAGAATGTTTTTCAAATTGGGTCGATGACAAAACAATTTACTGCCGTGGCTATTCTAATTTTAGAGGAACGAGGAAAACTTAGTTTACAAGACCCTATTTCCAAATTCATTCCCGATTATCCAAACGGTAACAGCATTAAAATATATCAGTTACTAAATCACACCTCGGGAATAAAGAATTTTACGAAAATGAAAAGTATTTTCAAAATTGCACAAAAAAATGTCACCAAAAGAGATGGTCGAATTTTTTAAAGACGAACCAGTGAGTTTTAATCCTGGAGAAAAGTTTCAGTACAATAACTCGGGCTATGTTTTACTTGGCTACCTAATAGAATTAATATCAGGCAAGTCTTATGAAAAATTCATTCAAACAAACATCTTTGACAAGGTATCAATGAGAAACTCCTATTATGCGAGTGATAGGACTGTAATTAAAAATCGAGCTTATGGTTATCACGAGAAAAGTAAAGGCTTTGTAAATAAAACAAGTATTAGTTTTAGTATTCCTTTTTCTTCCGGTGCACTGATGTCTACCATTGGCGATATGTTAAAATGGCAAAACGCATTGAACGATAATATATTATTAAAGCCCGAAAATCTTTTAAAAGCTTTTCAGAAAACCACACTAAATAACGGCCAAAAAATTGATTATGGATACGGATGGTACTTAAAAAATAACAAAGACATTTTAACAAGGGAACACGGTGGAAGTATTTTTGGGTATAAATCAATGGGAATTTATATTCCAACTGTAGACATTTATATTTTGGGGCTAAGTAATTGCGATTGCCATTCCCCCACTCAAATCATTAAAGATATCGCAGAGTTAATGAAAGTAACTCTGATAGAATAATTATTTCAGAAAAAATTTACCGATGTAATTGTTTTGAAAAAAATCAGATTTAGATAAAATTTATCAATATGAACCTGCCTGTAAATGAATCTGATAGCTTATTGCTTGGAATTGAATTATTAAAATTCCGGAATAATGGATAAATAATTTCACATCACATTACCATTAATTTATGAAGTATAATATTTTTTTATTTAACAAAAACCAAAAAAATGGAAAATCTTTTAGTGAAGAGATAAAATTAAATGGTATTATTATATTTTTATTTCTGGAGGAATAACTGCAACAATTTTATCAATTAGATTTATTATATAGATTTATTGACATTATTTTTAAAAGTTAATATAAGTTATCTTTACACTTTCATCTTAGCATTTTATGTGCCGCTTCTCAAATACAGCAAAAGTTAAAATGTATTAAAATGCAGGTTGGCTAAAACTTTAGCAATACTTTTATCAAGTGCAAACAAAATCTATATGAATATTAAATACCTAAGAACACAAAAACATCTTACGCAAGATGAGCTCGCTCAAAAATCTGGGATTTCAATTAGAACTATCCAGCGTATAGAGGCAGGGCAAGAGCCAAAAGGACATACTGCAAAAGCACTTGCAAAAGCACTTGATTTAAAATTGAATACTATTAGTCAAATACCCTCAGTAAACAAAAATTATTCATGGATCAAAATCATTAATCTATCCTCGGCATTCGTTTGCTTCATTCCATTATTTAATATTATTGTGCCTCTCGCCATAATGTATTTGCAGAAACAAATCAATACTATAACAAAACAAATTTTATCGCTTCAAATATTTTGGTCAATTACTTCTTTTATAATTTTTGTATTCGCAGCGTCTCTCAAAGACCCACTATCTTTGGATCGTCGTTTTCCACTCTGGGTTATTATTGCTATGATAAGCATTAACCTCGCTGTAATATTCATCAACGCTAATAGTCTAAATAAAAAGAAAGAACTGTTCTTTAAACTTAGCATTATATAACTCATTACTAGTGTTTTAAGACTAATGTCGTGACATTGTCGTGTTATTGTCAGGCTTCTTTTCATAATTCTACGATCGTCTTTTTAGATTTTTGTGCAAGAACAAATCACAAATCAAGGATGAATAAATCACTACTTACTTTTTCGATAATCGCAATTTTATTATTTACATCTTTCAAATCAAATGCTCAAGAGCAAACAAATTCCAAAGACTTATATAGTAAAATAGACAACTACTTAACCGCTGGTTCTAAAAATGGTTTTTCTGGAGCCATCGCTGTAGTCAAAAACGGTAATATCATTATTAACAAGGGCTATGGTTTTGCCAATAAGGATAGGAAAACAATAAATAATCCAAATACTATTTTTGATATTGGTTCTAACACAAAACAATTTACTGCAATAGCAATTTTAAAGCTAGTTGAGTTAGGCAAGTTAAAGGTAACGGATTCTTTGCATTCCTATTTTACGAAACTACCAATAGATAAAAGAAACATCACAATACATCAATTATTAACACATTCCTCTGGTTTTCCGGAATCCATAGGTAGTGAGTATTCATCGTTTGAAAAGTTATCGGGAATTTCACAAAAGGACTTTTTTGAAAGACTCTTTACAAGTTCATTATTATCTGTACCTGGAGAAAAATATTCTTACTCCAATGTTGGGTATAGTATCTTAGGACGAATAATAGAGGTAGCTTCTAAACAATCTTATGAAGCTTTCTTAAGTAAATACCTTTTTTCAAAAGCTGGAATGACAAAAACAGGTTACCTATTGCCTAGTTGGAATACAGAACAATTCGCATATGGTTACAATAGAAATATCCTAAAAACAGTTCCAACCGTTGCGCTTTATCAAGAAGTGGGTAGCGTTAATTGGCACTTAAAAGGAAATGGAGGAATTAATTCTAATCAAAACGATATGCTACTTTGGCACAAAGCTTTAAAAACAAACAAAATTTTGTCTGAAAAGTTAAGTAAAAAACTAGCAACTCCTTATGTACCTATGAACTCTAAAAGTACACATAGCTATGGTTATGGTTGGATTGTCAATACATCTATATCTAAGGCATTAAGGTTATCACATAGCGGGTCTAATGGCGCATATTGGCATACATTGATTTGGTATCCTGAAAAAGATATTTTCATAACATATGCGACAAACGCAAATAGTGAAAAATTAGAGAATGTTGCATATGTTGTTGCAAAAATAATCTTGGAGGAGAACTACACTCCAAAACCTATTGAGAATAATATTTATTCATTCATAATGCAGTATTTGCAAAAAAATCCAATAAATAAATCGAAGGAACTTATTAGTTTACTCAGAGAAAATTATGCTGATGAATTTACAAATCCAAGGAGTTTAAACACAGTTGGCAATCTACTAATACGATATAATGAAAATATAAATTGGGCCATAGAGCTTTTCAAAATTAATGTTCAACTATATCCAAACGATGGTAATCTTTGGGATTCATTAGGTGATGGATATAAAGCAAACAATTTAAAAAAGGAAGCCATAAATAGCTATCAAAAAGCAATTGAATTAGGGTATAAAGACTCACAGAAAAAGCTATTAGAATTAAACAAAAATTAGAATTGCAACTATTGTCACCGATGAACTGAGGTATAAAAGTTGAAATTCTATAATCTACATGCAACTAAAACTACTTTTATATCCTCTAAATTGAACACCATTTAAAACGCTAGAAAACCTGCTTTAATAACTTCTTTGAAACTGCTATTAAAGCAAGTTTTTGAAGTGCCGCAATATGATATCTACTCTTGATTTTTTTCTATTTTAGGTATGGTATGGTTTTTAACTATGCTTTTGGTTGTTACACTAAAATTACTATTAAGAATAAAAATATTAATACGATTAATTTTATATTTTTTGTAAAAAGTATTTCAACTAATGAAGGTATCATTTTTAGCTGGTTTAGAGTAAAAAATAATATGGAAGTTGGAAATATATAAATAACTTTTAAAATACTTATGAGCATATATAAAAATTTAGGATAATATAATTTATTCGATTTGATAATTTATAATTATGTTCTGTAACATAGTAATAATTTCAGTTTGCAAAAACCCGCAAGTTCATAAACGGAAATCCGCACTGTATTTACTATAAAAAATATCAATCACAAGGAATCAATAGATTATATTTATGAGATTAATAATAATAACCAAAAAATAATTGGGTAAAATCAAAAAAAATGAAAAATATAATCCTGATTTTATTTTTGGCGATATTTAATATAATGTTCGCTCAAACAACAACCTCATTAACATTTCATTCGGAGATATTAAATGAAGATCGAAATATTCGGATACATCTACCTAAATCATTTGATTTATCGGAAAAAAACAAATACCCACTTACATTGGTTTTGGATGGAGAGTATTTATTTTATTCAATAATGGGAGTAGGTGAAGTTCTAACAACCCGTAAAATTATTCCCGAATCAATTGTTGTAGGAATTGATCAAAATTATATCGTTAAAAAACCATATAGTGCCAGATGGATAGACTGTTCCTATGATCAAAAGTCTGGAGAAATTAGTGAGAAAGGTAAAAAGTTTCAAACATTTATCGTAAAGGAGTTACTTCCATTTCTTATTAAAAACTATAAAGTTGGCAAGTTCCGAACTATTGCAGGACATTCTTTTACTGCAAACTATATTAATTACTTTCTTGACAGTTCAATTTTTAATGGTTTCATTGCTATTAGCCCTTATATTCCATCATCGCTAGAGAGTTATATTGAGAAATCTATCAAAAATGCAGATAAGAATATTTATTATTTTGTTTGCACAGGAGAAAATGATTTATCGGGGCATATTGCACAGATAAAGAAACAAGATTCTACCATTTTTAGTAAAACAAAAAATCCAAATTTCCATTATAAGATTAAAGACTATATAGGCGAATCTCATATGTCATTAACAACAAGAGGTATTTCCGACGCTTTATCTCAAATATATTTGGATTACTCACCACTGTATACTCTCGAAATGGAAAACGAATTAGTAAAAGAAGATGACTTAATCTTATACTTAACTAAAAGGTACAAGAATATTGAAACGACTTATGGTTTATCTATTCCATTTAGAGAGGACGATATTAATTCTATTTCATGGATTATTGAGGAAAAAGAAAACTGGGATAAACTAAAACAATTAGGAGAAATTGAGATTGACCTTTTCCCTGAGAGCGTATATGGATATTTTATGGTTGCACTTTCAGAAGAGAAAAAAAACAATTTATCTGTAGCATTAAAATATTATAAAAAAGGGTATAAAAAATTGGGAGATGAAATTGTAAATAAATCTGATTTTTATGCAGATATAGAACGTGTTGAAGCATTACTTAAGAAAGAAAAATAAGATTTACATATACAATTAAACGGTATTAAAAACTGTTACCTAATACTCCAAATTAGATAAAATTGAAATATGGAGCTTTTCATTCTAATCTAGTCTAATCAAGGAGCATTACCGTCAATCAAAAAACATTGATTCAAACAGATTATAAGGCTTGTCAATCCGATATTACATTAAAAGCAATAATGGATACAAAAAATTATGTTGAAGCGAATCATTCAGTATATAAATTGAACGGTTTCTATTTTGATAACACTTGTAAAAATGAAAAGAAAGGAACAATCTACTTTTGGAAAACCTTATTGAGGAAAAATAACAATGAAACAAGCTAATAGTACAGTAACAGAAAGGAATATAAAGACTGTTCACAAAAGTGCCTATAAATAATTACTTGCCCTTGCCTTCTTCTGAAAACTCTAACAGTTTTTCAGCTAAGTGGGCACTTGAAAACAAAAAACTAACCCCAACAACGTGTAAATTTAATTAGTTGTTCTAGACTACTCACAAAAGTCTTCGCGGAAATTCTATTTGTGATTTATTTGCTAATTTAGTTCATAAAATACATTGCGTTTCGTAAACAAACCGTTTGACACAATTATGAAAAATATACTATTTATAATAACATTTTTATCAACATACAATTTTTCTTTCTCGCAGAAATTATTAAAAGGGAAAATTTATGATTTTGAAAGAGTTATACCTATAGAGTACTGTAACATAGGTGTTGAAAACAAAGATTTAGGTAGTTTGTCAAATTCAAATGGAGAATTTTCATTAGATACTAGTCAGATAGCTAAAAATGATACAATTTTATTTTCGCATCTAGGATACAAAAATTTTAAAGTAAGTTTTAAAAAGTTAAAAGAAAAATTAAAAACCAAAGACACACTATTTTTAAGCAGCAGTTCTATTGTTCTAGATGATGTTAAAATAGAAAATTATAAATTCTCAAAAAAGATGATCTATGGATATGACTTTAGACATCCTAGAGTTAATTGGAGTTTTAAAAATTTTAGGTCTGGTTCTGAAATTTGCAGATACTTTGAGAATAAAAATATCTTAATAATTGATAAGTTAATATTTCAAGTAAATAAAAATGAGTTAAAGAATTTAAAATTGAGGGTTAACTTTTATGATATTGTTAATGGAAAGCCAAATGAAAAATTAAATATAGAGGATATATTCATTGAAACTAAACATCACCAAGGTAGATTAAAATTTAATTTAAAAAACTATAATATCATTTTAGATTCTGACTTTTTTATTTCTCTAGAAGCAGTTGATGTAGAGGGAAATGGTGAATTTCTTTTTGGCGGAGAATGGTTTGGCGAAAATTCTGAAGAAGGGAAAACTTATGCACGAAAAAGTAGTTTTGATGTCTGGGCAGATGAATTTACAACAGATGGCAGTAATATAAAACAGAAAGTACCGCATTCAATAGCTATTAGATTGAAAACTAGAATTAACACGAAATAACAATTGCCAAATACATCACAATAGAAATAGATTATGGAAGATAAAAAACTAAACACTTTTAAATCTATTTAATAAAAGTAATCTTAAACTTATTTTCTAAAAAACTTATTAAAGTGTGATTTTTAAAAAACATTTGCGAATAATGTAAAAAACAATAACGATTTTGAATCAAAAGGAAAAAACGCGAAGGTTTAAGAAAATCATAAAGGAAAATAAAGGAATCCTTTATAAAGTTATAAATTCATATTGTAAAGACGTTGCAGACAAAAAAGATCTTGAACAAGAAATCCTAATACAATTATGGAAATCGCTTGAAAAATATAATAATGAATATAAAATCTCTACTTGGATTTACAGAATAGCTATGAATGTTTCAATTTCATTCTATAGAAAAAATAAAAATACACCTTCAAAACTATCTATTGATTCAATTTTTATCGAACACAAATACGAAGAAAAAAATGATGATTTTCACGAAAAAAGTCGAATTCTACATTTTTTTATTGATAAATTAAATAAACTCGACAAAGCGATTATTCTGTTATACTTAGACAATTATAACTATAAAGAAATAAGTGAAATTATTGGTATTACAAAAACTAATGTAGCTACTAAAATTAATAGAATTAAAAATAAATTAAAAAAGACTTATAACAATGGAATTAAATGATTTTAAAGAAACATGGAAAAATGAAAATAACAAGATCTTGAATCGACTTGAAATAAATGAAAATAGGTTAAATGAAATTACTGTTCAAAATTCTAAAAATAAGTATGATAAATTTATTAGTATTTCAATTATTGGCAGAAATTTAGCATTATTGTATTTTATAATTTCAATTTGGTTTGCTTCAAAAGCATTTAACGATGTCTTTTATAGTATACCAGCAATAATAGGTGGGTTTGCTATGCTATTTTCTTTCTTTCAACATATAACTCTAAAAAGAGCCAATTATAACACCATGAGTATTATTGAATTACAAAAAACAATTCAACGATTTCGTATTCACACTTCGAAATATGCGAAATTTGACAAAGGAATTGTCGCTTTATGGTTTTTAACAATAAGTCCTATTTATTTAAAATTATATTTCAGAATCTCAATTTTTTCTAACCCAAATCATTTTTTCATTTTTATACTAATTATTGTTAGCTGCGTATTATTGCTAAAAATTTTTCCTTTTGACATATATAAAAAATGGGACATAGAATTAAACGAAGCTGAAACAAAACTAAATGAAATTTTAAATTATGAAAAAGAATAACGTTTGTCAATAATTTATAACCGCAATTACTGGAGTTTCGACTATATCAGTAAGTCACTCGGAATTGCAAGGTTAAATCTTAATCGACAAAAAGCAGCCTAAGCCCACTAAACAATCTATAAACTAAAATTATAGTAGATATTACAATGTAACATATTCCCATGAACAAGCGTCTTATAAAAAAACAAATATGAGATATTTTTATATTACCATCATTACCTTATTTTTCTTACATAAAGTTTCATCCCAAGATACATTTTCTGAGATCCTAAAAAAAAGTAGTGAAACTTTTCGCTACAAAAACAATAATTTTGAAGGAAAAGGATGGGAAACTGTCTTAAGACAAATTAATAAACATAATAATATACTAGTAGGCGAAGATCATTTTTTTAATGAAATTCCATTATTCATTTCCAAAATAACATCTGAAATTAGATTTGATAATTTTTTTGTGAGGTAGATCCTTATTCTGCACAGATAATTGAGAAAAAAATAAGTGATTTAACAGAAACTGAACTTACGGAATATTTAAACGATTTGAGTAGTACATTTTCTTTTTATGCTCTTTCTCCTGAGTTCAATTTAATAAAAGGTTTAGTCCAGACAAAAACAAAAATAATTGGCACGGATCAAATTGTACTAACCGCAGATAAATTAATGGCGACAAAACTACTTGAAATAACAAATAATAATAGCGCAAAAGAAATATATACCAAAATTAAAAAAAGTTCAACGAAATACTTTAATTTATTTATAAATGGAAAAGGAAGCCCATATTTTTTTACTGATGAATTTGCACAAGATTTAAAAAAACTTGAGGGTCTTAAGTTGAACTCAGAAGAAAGATCAATACTAGAAAATTTAAAATTATCCCGAAAAATATATATGACTCAAAATCACCATCTGAGAATTCAATTAATGAAAAGTAATATTTTAAATAATATCGACTTATTAAGTGGCAGTAAGAATTTATTTAAATATGGAGCTATTCATATGAATAAGTCAGAGAGTATATTGGGTGGATATGACATTGGTAATTTAATATTTAATATAACTGATGCCAATTTTAAATCCTCTTTACATATTATGATTATAGTAAAAAAAGGTATTCAAGGTGTTCCCTTTAAAGGTATGGACACTAAAAACGTAAATCCATTGAGTAAAGAGTTAAAACATTATACCCAGTTTTTTAATATTGCAAAGGGAGATAATTGGGTATTGTTTAATACCAAGGAAATAATGAAAGAGGTCAAAAATAATAAGATTGAAATCGATGATAAAGTATTGCGCAACACCTTAATCGGTTTTGATTACCTTATTGTAATTCCTGAAGGATCTGCATCTAAATTTATAGATTAAAACACTATTTGAAACATTGTATAATTCATTGCTATTACTAGCCTACTAGAGAAAAAATTCACGAACTTATAATCAATTTGTACGTACTAAATTAACTGATGATAGGCCTAATAAAATCACTGGAATCAAACATTTGAATTATGTTGTGCCAACGTGACCAGATATTTTGGTTCATTACCTTTTGCTTTAACTCCAAGGCAAATAAAAAAGATGCGGTTGAAAGAGAATATTCATTTGAAATTTATGATGAAGAACCTGAATAAAATACCTCGTTTAACACCATATGTAATAAATTACTGGTTTTAAAGTATTTAGAAAACCCTTCAGTTTTCACCATTCGTTTTTATTTCCTAAAAGACTAGTGAAAACAAAGCAAATAATCATACACAAAACTTGGGCAATTATCTCCAGAAAAATCCATTAGATACATGAATTAACCTTAATTATAAAAATTAAACTGCTAATGAAAAATCTTTTTTTGACCTTACTAATTGGATCAGTTTTCTTGACTTCATGCAAAGAGAAATCTGAAATTGCAAAATCTCAAACCAACATAAATCCAAAAGCACTAAAACTTGACACACTATATTCTGAACTCTACAATAAAGGCGCCTTTAATGGAAGTGTATTAGTAGCTGAAAATGGGCAAATAATTTTTGAAAAAAGTTATGGATTAGCTGATAAGGAAACTAATCGAAAGTTAAACGACAGTACCGTTTTTGAATTAGCTTCTGTTTCAAAACAATTTACAGCCATGGGAATTGTTCAACTTGAAAAAGAAGGCAAACTATCTTATGAGGATGACATTACTAAATTCATTCCAGAATTAATCGACTATAAAGGTATTACCATTAGAAATTTATTACATCATACAGGAGGGCTTCCCGACTATATGGAACTTGCCAATAAAATTTGGGAAAAATCTAAAATAGCAACAAATGATGATATTCTTGAGATGTTCAGAAAAGTAAAACCAAAAATACTCTTTGAACCCAATGAAAAATGGGATTATAGCAACACAGGCTACTTAATTTTAGGAACGATAATCGAAAGAAGCAGTGGAAAAGAATTTGGAGATTATCTAAACGATAAAATATTTAAGCCTTTAGATATGCAAAATACATTTGTTTACAGAATAAGATTTGAGCCAAAAGAGATTGAAAACTATGCTAATGGATATATTTATTCAGACAGTTTGCAAAAAAAGATTTTACCAGATGAGATTGGAAAGGATTTTTATGTTGTTTATCTCGACGGTATTGTTGGAGATGGAATGGTAAACTCGAATCCAATTGATTTACTAAAATGGGATAGAGCGCTTTACGATAACAAATTTGTAAACGATAAAGACCTTAATTTAATATTTTCCTCATCGATAACTAAAGACAGCTTACCAACCGATTACGGTTTCGGCTGGGTGATTGACAGTACTAAAACATACGGAAAAGTCGCATCTCATTCTGGAGGTTGGGCAGGCTACATTTCTTACATCGAGAGAAACCTCGACAATGACAAAACCATAATCGTTTTACAGAACAATTCATTATCTGAAACGCAAATTCCGATAAAAAATACAAGAAGAATACTTTACAATCAAGAAGTCGAAAAACCAATTAAATTAGATACAGATATTTTGAAATCCTATTCAGGAAGATACCTAAGGGAAAATCAAAAAGAAAGGGAAATTACCTTTGAAAATGATAAACTTTACGTTGTTATGAGCGAAGACTATAAAATGGAACTTGTACCTGTTTCAAAAACTAAGTTTATTGTTGATGGTTGGTCGCCCGAAGTCTCGTATACTTTTATAGTGAACGATGAGGGACAAGTTGAAAAATATAGAGTAATTCAAGAAAGCCAAGGAGTAGATAAGACAATAAATCGAATAAAATAATTAGCTAAAACAAAAGAGCAGAGGTAAAATAAATTTTCTTCCTATGAAAAACACACTTAAAAACAGATTTTACATAATTGAAAAAGTCTGTTTTTCAAGAATTTAGAAAGTCCAGAACTATAAACACATGCTTAGTCTAAAATACTAATTATTTTTTTTAATTCCTAGTACTAATAAAAAGAATGAGGTGGTTATAATCGACTCCTATCTGGATGATTAAGATTATGATTCTCGACTTATCTAATAATTACATGAAATTATTATTTACGTTAGTGATACTTAATTCCCCTCAAATCATGAGAAGATTTTTACGGTTAATTTTGCTTTTTTTGTAAAAAGTGTTTCAACTAGCATAAAGGTGTCATTTTTAGCTGTTTAAAAGTAAAAAAAATGATAACAGTTGGATATTTATAAATAGCATTTCCAATTCTTATTTGTTTTGTAAAAAGTAAAATTTCGGTGAAATTTATAAGAAATAAAAAAAGTATTTATAAACGTTTAGAAATGTATTTAAACGTTAAAAAAATGGTTAATAACATAATTATACTTAATTTAAACACGTACTAAAAGTATCATATGTAAGAAACTAAAATTCAACATCTCCCATTCTATTAAGGGCGTACAGCTTATAAAACTAAAAAGTATGACCCCTAAAAATGCAATTATTTTTCCAAATCAAAAATTCACTTTTTATAAAAGCTATTTAACTATATTTGAAAGGTAAATATGTGCAATTGCGCATATTCAATAGTTACCTGTAATTTATGAAAAACGCACTACTTATCATTTTAGCTTTTATAACAGTTAGTTGTAAATCCCAAAGTCAAGAATCTACAGAAGAACTAAATGTCCTTTTTATAGGAAATAGTTTGACTTTTTACCACGATATGCCTCAAATGGTTCAAAAAATGCTGAATGAAACAAATCCGAATATTAAAATTCATCAAAGTACTTTTCCCGGAATGTTTCTTGGCTGGCATTTGGACAAAATAATTGTAACCCAAGATGAAGAAAGTATAAGCGTTCGTGAAAAATCAGAAACTGAAATTACTGAAACTGAAAAAAAACTATCTGAAAAAAAGTGGGATATTATTATCTTACAAGAAGGAACAATAAGGGTACTGATACCTGAATTGAGAAATTTAGTGGTAGATTCTTCAATTAGAAAAATAAAGGAATTCGTTAATAATCCAAACTGTCGATTTATCTTATTTAATACTTGGGCATCGAAAATTGAATATCCTAAAGAATACTGTCATCCAGGGTTTTTAATAGACGACTCACTAGAAAAAAACAAAAAATATTGTTCTGAGAATATAAAAAATTTGAAACAACATAATGACGTTGTAAACTTATCCTATCAAAAACTAGCTGATAACAACAACATCGAAAAATCAAATAATGGAAATTTATTTTTTAAAACTCGTGAAAAACATCCAGAAATTGAGCTTTTCGATGATTCATTTCATCCTTCTAAATATGGTTCATTTTTAAATGCTTGTGAGTTCTATCAAATTTTATCGAGTCAAAAAGCTATTGATTTAAAATATATTGGGGAAATAGAACCAAAAACTGCTGAATTATTAAAAAGAATTGCTGAATAAAAACTACAGGTAACAACGTGTATAGCTCACTGCTATTCTGTTGCTTAATCAAAGTAAAGGAGTATTTGGTAAGTCGCCAAATTTTAAATTTGACGATTTCCAAAAAGTAAGATAAGTAGTAAAATTTAAAAAACTGGCTTGTGGCTCAACCGAAAAATAATGTCTAATTTACACGCAACGAGCCATACACAAGAACGTTATATTGAACCGCTCCGAGTGGTCTTGCGTGTAAATTGCTGCAAGTATTGCGGAGTTGGATGGAAAAGAAGAAAGAAAATTGCTTACTACGAATATGAAAAGGAAGATGATTTCGTAAGCATTTAAGGGTATAAAAACGAATGACTGTAGTCGAAAATCAAGGGTTGTGTAAAAACACTAATTTTCTATCTTTGGTCAGAGTAGTTTTGCATTTGCCAAGTTTAGGCTTTGGTATTTATGCAAGGCTTATTAATAAAAATTAACAGAAGTTATGTTTGTACTTTCCGCTCAGCATTACGTGTCGCTTCTCAAATATAACAATAGCTAAACTGCATTAAAACGCAGCTTAGCCAAAA